>NZ_CP051204.2:2590833-5181666 GCF_012516375.2 Chitinophaga oryzae | reverse complement strand
CTGCCGGCCCTGGTTTCGTGGATGGCTTCAAACAGGTAGGCATCAGCCTTTTCCTGGTAGGCGCTGTTGCCACTACCTTGCCCCTGTTGGCAGGGGTGCTGATGGGCAAATATATTTTCAAATTCCACCCCGCATTGATACTGGGCTGCACCGCCGGCGCGCGCACTACCACCGCCGCCCTGGGCGCTATTCAGGATGCGGTGGACAGTAAAACGCCCGCCCTCGGATATACGGTTACCTACGCCGTGGGTAATACGCTGCTGATCATCTGGGGCGTGGTGATTGTCATGCTGATGCGATGAAAACCATATTAGACAGTAGTCTGTGAATCTCCCAAAAAAATAGTGTATGGCCCTCACAAAAATTAAAACCAGCAGAAAAAGAGAACACCTGCTCGAAAGCCTGAGTCCTTTTCAATTGAAAGACGACCTGATCAACCTCGCGGAGGAAGAAAGCCGTAAAGCGGCTACGGTGATGCTGAACGCAGGAAGAGGTAATCCCAACTGGGTGGCGACTACGCCCCGGGAAGCCTTCTTTACCCTCGGACTGTTCGGTATCGAAGAATGCCGCAGGGTGATGGACAATGCAGAGGGCCTGGCGGGGATCCCGGAGAAAAAAGGCATTGCTAAAAGATTCGAAAAATTTCTGTCTGCCAATAAAACAGCGCCTGGGATAGACCTGCTGCAGAAAACCTATAAATATGGCCTTAAACAACACGGTTACGACGCCGACAGCTGGGTGCATGAACTGGCGGAAAGCGTGATCGGCGATCAGTACCCGGTGCCGGACAGGATGCTGGCGCACATGGAGCCTATCGTGCACGACTATATTATCCAGGAGATGTGCAACAACGAACCGCCTGCCGGTAAATACGATCTCTTTGCCGTGGAAGGCGGTACGGCCGCCATGTGCTATATCTTTGACTCGCTGATGCAGAACTTCCTCATCAAAAAAGGAGACAAGATCGCTTTGATGGTACCGGTGTTTACGCCTTATATCGAAATACCGGAGCTGGACCGCTATAGTTTTAAAGTCGTGGAGATCAAGTCCAATTCCATGAACAAAGAGGGACGTCATACCTGGCAGTATCCCGACAGTGAGCTGGAAAAGCTGAAGGACCCGTCTATTCGTATATTGTTTGCCGTGAACCCCAGCAATCCGCCTTCTGCCGCCATTCATCCGGAGTCGCTGAAGAAGATCGTTAAAATTGTAAAGAAAGACAATCCCGGGCTGATGGTGGTAACGGACGATGTGTACGGTACTTTCGTACCCGGCTTTAAATCCCTGATGGCCGCTATTCCCTACAATACCATCGGCGTCTATTCCTTCTCCAAATACTTCGGTTGCACCGGATGGCGTTTAGGCGTGATCGCTATTCATCAGAAAAATATGTTCGACGATAACATCCGCCGGCTGTCTCCCGCTGTCACTAAGACGCTGAACAAACGTTACGGCAGTATTACGCTGGAACCGGCGAAGCTGACATTCATCGACCGCATGGTGGCCGACAGCCGACAGGTGGCCCTGAATCATACGGCAGGCCTGTCGGTGCCGCAGCAGACACAGATGATGCTGTTTTCCGCTTTTGCCCTGCTGGACACGAAAAATAAATACAAGCAGCTCACGCAGGTGCTGGTGCAGAAACGGCTGAAACTATTGTGGGACCAGCTGGAAATACCACTGGTAAAGGATCCGCTCAATGCCGGTTACTATTCAGAGATAGATATACAGGTATGGGCGGAAAAAGTATATGGCGACAAATTCTTTAAGTGGTTACAACAAAATTTTGAACCGGTAGATATCCTGTTCCGGCTGGCGGAGAAGACCGGCGTGGTGTTGCTGAACGGTGGCGGCTTCGACGGCCCGGAATGGTCGGTGCGCGTATCGCTGGCCAACCTGCCTACGGAAGCCTATTCCGTTATCGGCAAGCGCATCACGGAAATTATGCGTGAATACGCCGGTGTATGGAAAAGTAACGGAACTTTGAAAAAATAATCTTTCCCCCAACATTAAAAAGCGGTTGTATGAAAAAACTGTTATGTGTTATCTGTTCGCTGATGATTTGTTTTGCGGTATACGCGCAGCAGCTTCCCCGTGTGAAGATATTGGCCACCGGCGGTACCATCGCCGGTAAAGGCGCGTCCGCAGACCGCGCTGCCTATAAGGCCGGTTCACTGCCTATCCGGGACCTGATTAGTGCAGTACCGGGTATTGAAAAGGTTGCGGAAATTTCAGGGGAACAGATTTCCAACGTGGGCAGCCAGGACATGACGGTAGATATCTGGATCAAGCTCAACAAACGGATCAACGAGATCTTCAAAAATAATGAGGCCGATGGTATCGTGATCACGCATGGTACCGATACACAGGAGGAGACGGCGTATTTCCTTAGTCTTACCTGCCGTTACGACCTGCCGGTAGTGCTCACCGGCTCTATGCGCCCGGCGACGGCCATCAGCGCAGACGGTCCCAAGAACCTCTACGACGCCGTCACCGTAGCTGCCAGCCCTAATTCCAAAGGACGCGGCGTGATGGTAGTGTTCAGCGAAAATATCTTCGACGGCCGTGGCGTGGAAAAGATCAGCACCACCCATGTGGACGCGTTTAAATCACCTAACAGCGGTCCGTTAGGACAAGTGTACGACGGCAAGGTGGTGTATTATATGCACGATCTCCGTAAGGCTAATAAGAACACGCCCTTTGATATCACTGGCCTGGACAAGCTGCCCAACGTGGCGGTGGCCGAACTGTATGCCGATGCGCCTTCCACCGCTATCGATGCCTATGTGGCTTCCGGCGTGGATGGTATCGTTGTTTCCGGCCTGGGCAACGGTAACCTGAATAAAGCCAATGTGGAAGCGGTGACGCGTGCTATCGCCAAAGGCGTGACCGTTTGCCGCGGTTCAAGGGTGGTGTCCGGTCGCGTAACGTTGTTTGATGAAACCGACGACGCTAAGCTGGGCACTTTTGTGGCCGACGACCTGAGTTCGCAGAAAGCCCGCATCCTGCTGATGCTGGGGCTTACGCAGACCAAAGACAAGAAAACGCTTCAGGATTATTTCTTTACGTATTGATACATCCCCCAAAGAAGAGAGACCCCGATAATAGGAGGCTGGCCTGAAAGGCCGGCCTCTTTGCTTTTTTACAGCTCATGGAAAACGAGTATGATGTTTTACCTGTTTCCCGGGAAAGCAAGCCCGGGGCGCCGATTGGCGAACCGGAGGGCTGCCACGGAAGCGAACAGCCAGTGTATCAAAACCGGACACATTTTATTTATTTAAATGTAAAAAAGGTTGGTTTAAAATCCTCTTCAGTTTGGCATTTTTCTTAGATTGTCACCGGCATGATCAAGAACTACTTCCTGGTTGCCTGGCGCAACCTCCTCAATAACAAGGGCTATAGCGCCATTAATATTTTCGGGCTGGCGGCCGGTATTGCCGTGGCGATGGTGATAGCGTTGTGGGTAGTACATGAATATTCGTATGACCGGTTTATGCCGGATCATGACCGTTTGTACAGGGTACAGCGCAACTTTGACAGTAACGGTGATACGCTCACTTTTACAACGGTGTCTCTGAAACTCGCTGATGTATTGCGTAATGAGATTCCCGAGATGGAGTATGTATGTGAAACCGACTGGTTAGGCAGTCATGCATTGAAAGTGGGGGAGCGTAAAGTGGTGATGAACGGCGGCGGTGTGCAGGATGATTTTCTGAAAGCTTTCCAGTTCCGTTTATTACAGGGAGATGCCGCCTCTGTATTTAAAGATCCTTTCTCCATCGTACTCACGGAGACGGCTGCAAAGGCACTGTTCGGCAATGAGAACCCGCTGGGTAAAATGGTGCGGCTAGACAATCAGCACGACCTGGCTGTAACGGGGATTCTGGAAGATTTACCAACGACGTCCACTTTTCGGTTTAAATACCTGTATCCTTTCAGTTTTCTGGATAAGACCAATGATTTTGTGATCAATAATCGTAAGTCCGGCGGGTTTGATGGAAATGCGTTCCAGATTTTTGCGAAACTGAGACCTGACGCTAACGTTGCTCAGGTAGCGGCTAAAATTGCTTTTGTTGAAAAACGGGAGAAAGGCAATGTCAACGCAGAGAAATCGATTGTGATTTTGCAAGCCATGGACCGCTGGCATTTGTTTGGTGAATACAGGAATGGAAAAGAGGCCGGTGGTTTTATCAACTACATCCGTATCTTCAGCAGTGTCGGCATTTTGGTATTGCTGATCGCCTGTATCAACTTTGTAAACCTTACTACGGCGCGTTCAGAGAAGCGGGCGAGAGAGGTGGGTATCCGCAAGGCGGTTGGCTCCCGTCGCCGTAACCTCGTGTTTCAGTTTTTGGCGGAGTCCCTGACGCTGACTTTCATTGCGTTGTTGTGCAGCTTCCTGATTGTGGCGCTGGCATTACCATATTTTAACCGGATGACCGGTGCTGCGGTGCATATCCCTTTGGGAGATATCCGCTTCTGGGGAATCACCATCGTTGGCGTGGCGTTGACGGGTATTACGGCCGGGCTGAAACCGGCATTTTACCTGTCGTCCTTTAATCCGGTTAAAACGTTGAAGGGCACCGTGAAAATTGGTACATCTGCCACCTGGTCCCGCAAAACATTGGTAGTTGTACAATTTACCTGTTCGGTGGTATTAGTGATCAGTACGCTGGTCATCTACCGCCAGATGCAATACGCTAAAAACCGGCCTGCCGGTTTTGAAACATCCCGTTTGATGTCTTCCCTGCTTACGGAAGACATGCTGAAAACCAAAGACGCCTTAAAGCAGGACCTGTTGCAAAGCGGATTGGTGAATCATGTAAGTATGGCCTCCTGTCCGCCGGCGGATATCAACTGGCACACCGATCTTCAGGATTTTCCGGGTAAATTACCGGGGGAAACGGTGGAAATGGGAATGGTACTGACCGGCGATGATTATGTTAATACTATGGGAATGAAACTGCAGGGAGGCCGTGATTTCAGGGCAGGGCTGTCAGATACGCTGAATGTCATGCTAAACGAAGCGGCCGTAAAGCGGCTACGTCTGAAAGATCCATTGAACAGCCAGATTAAATGGAACGATAAATGGTACCGGATAGTAGGGGTAGTGAAGGATGCCCTGATGGTGAATCCTTTCCGTCAGGCTGACCCGACTTTGTTTTTAAAGTCTTATGGCAATGAAATGTATTTATTATACCAACTGGCGCCGGGCGTAGCATCTCACAGGGCTGTAGAGCAGCTTGGAGCTATCTTCAACAGGCATAACCCGGCCTTTCCGTATGTATATGAATTTGTGGACGAGGCCTACAATAATAAATTTCACCAGGAGATGCTTACCGGAAGGTTATCAGGTATTTTCGCCATACTGGCAATCCTGATATCCTGCCTTGGTTTGTTGGGACTGGCCGCTTACATGGCGGAACAACGTACCAAGGAAATTGGGGTCCGTAAAGTGTTGGGGGCATCAATTGCGCAGATTTGGTTCCTGCTGTCCAAAGATTTCATTATGCTCGTACTGTTAAGCTGCCTCATAGCTTCTCCCATCGCTTTATATTCACTCCAGCGCTGGTTGGGGCAGTACGATTACCGTATTACATTAGGCCCTGCCGTATTCCTTTATGCCACCTTACTGGCGCTGATAGTAACGCTGCTGACCATCAGTTTCCAGGCCATCAAAGCGGCCATGGCCAACCCGGTCAGGAGCCTCCGCTCTGAATAGAGCGGCTTTGCGTATATTTATGCCTGAAAACAAGAGAAACGGGCATGGCACTGACAACAGAATCAACATATCAGGCAGCATCAGCAGTAGCCGACATTATAGAAGCGCATTTTATTAAACACCTGGAAACCGCGCAGGCGGAAGGGGTAGACAATCTGGCGTCGGCCCCGTCGGCGCGGGTGGTGGAGAAGATCATCGATGTGGCTTTCTGGGCCAGCCTGCGCCGGGAAGAGGGCAACGCCACCCGCATGTCGCTGGCGTTCGTCAGCCCCGAACAGGCGGGCAAGCCGCTGCTGTTTGAACAGCCGCTGCCACTCACGCCGCAGGTGCTCACCAAGCTGGCGCCGGGCGTGGAAAGGGCCGGCATTCATGTTGGCGTATGGTTTAATGGCGATGAACTGTGTATCTGGGGCACTACCATTAAACTGCCCAATTTCTGTTTTGTGCTGGATGTGTCCGAACCGGGACTGCTGGTCGTGAAGCACCGCCGTATCATGGGGCTGGGCAAGTTCACCAACGTGGCCATGCTTAAAGGCGACCAGATAAAAGTGGTGGACGAAAATTCCGGCAGCACCACCTGCAGCCCTGCATTGCTGAAGTCTCTCCTCGGTGTGGAGTCTTCCTCTCTCTGGAATAATCCTGAAAACGTACTCATACAGATCGCGGTGTCCATGCGGGCGCACAAACGCGGCGGCATTCTGCTGGTAGTGCCGGACAAGAACGCTTCGTGGAAGGAGTCGATCGTGCAGCCCCTGCAATACCCGATATCGCCGGCTTTTGCAGGCGTGGCAGACCTGATCCGCCAGGAAAGTTCTACTGTCAGTGAGATCTTCTGGCAGAACGCCCTGCGCCGCGAAGTGGAAAATATCAGCGGCCTCACCGCTGTAGACGGCGCTACCATTATCAATCAGCATCACGAGCTGCTGGCTTTCGGGGCCAAGATCACCCGGGCCGCTTATTCCTCCCCGGTGGAGAAAGTGCTGATGATGGAACCGGTAATGGGCGGCAGCCCTTCTTATGTGCATCCGTCTTCCATTGGCGGCACCCGGCACCTGTCGGCCGCCCAGTTTGTGCATGACCAGCCGGACGCTATTGCGCTGGTGGCCTCGCAGGACGGCTATTTCACTATTTTTTCCTGGTCGGTGACCAAGCAAATGGTACAGGCCCACAGAATAGATATCCTGTTGCTCTAACAGATAAATCAACCAGATGAAATTTCCTTTGCTGACCACACTGTCCCTGCTGTCTGCGCTGCCGCTGGCGGCTCAGCAGGACACCCTGCATCGCCTGCCGGAGGTAGTGGTAAAATCCTATTTGTCGAAAGAACCGTTATTGCGTATACCCACCGCCGTTAGCGTGCTGTCTCCGCAGCAGCTGGCGCTGCAACAGGGAGCTTCTATGCTGCCTGCCTTCAACGGCATCGCCGGCGTGCGGATGGAAGAGCGGTCGCCCGGCAGCTACCGGCTGTCTATCCGCGGCAGCCTGCTGCGTTCGCCCTTCGGTATCCGCAATGTAAAAATATACATGGACGAAATACCCCTCACCGACGCGGGAGGTAACACCTACCTCAATCTGCCGGACCCTCTGGTGCTGAGCGGCGCCGAAGTGCTGAAAGGCCCCGACGGTAGCCTGTTTGGCGCTAACTCCGGCGGCGTGGTGCGCCTCGATGTATTGCCGCCTGCAGGCGACAGTACCCGCCTGGAAGCCGCTGTGCAGGGAGGCAGCTATGGTCTCTTTCATGCGACGGCCGGTTACCGGCAACAGCTGGGCAACTACGGCTTCCAGCTGTTTCAGGGCTATCAGCAGGCCGACGGCTACCGGCAGAATACGGCCATGCGGCGCTCGTACACACAGCTCGGGCAGCGCTGGGAATACAAACCGGGGTATGTGCTGAAGATGCTTGGCTTCTATTCCGACCTGGGATACCGTACGCCCGGCGGACTGACGCTCGCGCAGCTGGACAAAGACCCGCGCGCCGCACGCCCGGCCACGCCCGCCCTGCCCGGAGCCATCGCGCAAAAAGCAGGCATTTATAACCGTACCGTGCAAGGCGGACTGGTGCATGAAGCACAGTTCAGTCCCCGCTGGCAGCACGTAATCGCCGTGTTTGGCGCCAACACGCATTTCGAGAACCCTTTTATCACCAACTACGAAGCGCGCGATGAAAATACGGCCGGCTTCCGGACCTACCTCTCATGGGTCAATAAGCCTGCGGCCCCGCTGTTTCAGTGGCGGTGGCAGGCAGGTATTGAATGGCAACGGACGGTGTCCGATATCATCAATTACGGCAACAACCTCGGCGTCCGCGGCGCCATACAGGCTGCGGATAAACTGACGGCCGGACAATATTTTTATTTCAGCCGTTTTCATGCACAGCTGCAACGCTGGACATTGGAGGCTGCCGCCAGTATGAACCACTACCATTACACCTATAACCGTGACGGCCACACGAAAGTGGCCTTTACGCCGCAGCTGATGCCGCGCCTGTCGTTATCTTATCTGATCAGCGGGCAGCTGACCGGCAGGGTGACCGTCAGCCGTGGTTATTCTCCTCCGGCTACAGCGGAAGTAAGGGCATCCGATAATGTTATCAATACCGCGCTGCGTCCGGAAACGGGCTGGAACTATGAAGCGGGACTGCGGCTGCTGCCGTTGTCGCGCCGTTATTCCCTCGACCTGACGGGTTTTCATTACCGCATGAAAGACGCCATTGTACGCAAGCTGCGCGACAACGGCGCAGAATTTTTCGTCAATGCCGGCGGCGTGAACCAGACGGGCATAGAGGCGGAAGGAATGCTGCAGCTGCTGGCGCCGCGTTCGCGCGGGTTTATCCGCGGACTGGAGCTGCGCGGCAGTTATACGTGGAGCGATTTTTATTTCAGGGAGTATGTCAGCAGCGGTAAGGATTTCTCCGGCAACCGGGTGACCGGCGTGCCGCGCACCGTGGTGGTGTCCGGGGTGACTGTATATTTACCGAAGTCGGTATACGTGTATGTAGCGCATAACTACACCAGTAGTATTCCGTTGAACGACGCCAACAGCGCCTATGCGCGTGGTTATCATCTGATGCAGTGCAAGGCAGCGTGGCAGTTGCCCGTCCCCGGAAAGTGTAAAATCAGTATACAGGCGGGGGCAGATAATTTGCTGAACCAGTCCTATAGCCTGGGTAATGACCTGAACGCCGCAGGAGAGCGGTATTACAACCCGGCGCCCGGCCGTACTTACTTTGGCGGTATTAATGTGGCGCTGTAATCCGTACAGCGCCACAGGCTATTTTTCATTGAGCAGAAATTTATTGGATATCACTTTAAAGGATATACGTTTATCCGCGGAGCGGACCACCAGTCCTTCCCTTTCAACATGCTTGCCGGCCGGACTGAGCGCAGAGGCGCCTTCGGCGGCCAGCAGAAGTTGGTCTACCGTGTCCGGCAGGGTGAAGGCCGTGTCGAGTACGGGCACGAGCTCCAGTCCCAGTTGCCCGGTCATCTCCCGTAAAGCGGGCAGGGTAAGGTAAGCGTAAGCATCGATATCAAAAGCATTGAAAAAACGGACCGTTTGACCTTTGATGCCGTACGGATTGCCTTGTATTCCTTCTCCGATCAGCTCTCCCTGCAGTGCCATGTTTTTACCAAGGCTGGCCATTTTGGCCGGCAGTTCCAGCTGGCGGGCAATTTTCCAGAAGGTGTTGTTCCCTGTTTCCAGCAGGTCGAGGTTACGGGAGCATACGCCAAAATCACCATCGCGGTAGTAGAAGGTGGCAGAGGAGCCGTCCAGCTTTTCCGTGACGTAGAAGGATTCTTTTTTGTACGCGTCGTATTCCGCGCTGAGGTTCTGGATCCGTTCTTCATCTGTTTTCGGGATGAAGGAGGGGAAGCTGCCTTTCGCCATACCCGCCAGGGAGGCGGGAACGGGCGGTTCGTATTTTACGATGCCCAGCCTGGCGGACACATCTTCTCCCAGCGTGTAGGCGTATCCGTTTAATACAGTTACCGGCAGGAGCAGCCCTTGTGAGATCTGTCCCCGCAGCTTCATAGTTTTGAGGCGAAAGCCGTTTTGTTCGCCCATTTTCCGGAAGGAGCTTTTACGCAGGAATTCAAATTCCGGTTTTTCCGGCAGGAAAGCATCGATTTCGCAGTAGACCGCGAGGTCGCCGATGCGGAATTCCTCTTTTTTAACGACCAGTTTCCATCCTTTTACAGTAGCTACTGCTATCAGGTCGGCGCCGGGTATGGGCTGAAGGTCGTCTATCACCACGACAGACGCCAGTTTACGTTCCATGGGGTAAATAAAGTTTTAAGGTTAACAAAATATATAAGCGCGCAAAGATATATGTTTTTTTTATGGAGATGCCTTTAAATTTGCCGGATGAACGAGCATATTCTGCAAACAAGATACGTGGAGAAGCTGGTAAGGGCGCTGGAGAGCGAGCCGGGGAGGCATATTCATCTGTCGGTAAGAGGGTTGAAGGGAGATATCGTGGTTTCCCTGGTGGACGGTAGCCCGTTGTTGGCAACGTTGCCCGAAGGTGTTCAGCTGAAGTTTGACACGGCCCTGAAGGTGCGTTATCCTGCCGATCCGGTGGAGGTGTTTCATGTGTTTACCGGGCGGGAGCCGGTAGTGTTTTACCAGGAGCAGCTGCTGACGGGTGTTAACGAACACCTGGAGATAGCGCTCATTGCGCTGCTGCGCGAGCTGCATATCGCCATAGCCAGGGCCATTGAGATTCCGGCGCTGCTGCGGCAGCGGTCTGCCGAAGAAGAGCTGGCGGACCTCCGGGAGCTGATTGCGTTGCTGACGCCCGGCGTATATGCCGACGAAGCTGACCTGGACACCATCGCTCATGCGCTGTACCTGGCGTGGAGCGCGCCATCGTCTTTCGCGGCTTTCCATCCGGAGTTTATGGAAGACGAAGAAGGGGAGGACCTGTTTCTTTCCGTATTGATAAAAGCGGCGCCCGTAGTGCGTTGCCCTTTGTTTCCGGCTGCGGCCGGGCTGGAAGAATGTGTGAGTGAGCTGACGGGGGAGGATTTTAACCTGCCCGCCTCGCTGCAGGGGCCGGCGCTGTTTACGCAGGCACAGGCGCAGTTACTGCCGCTGGACTGGCAGCTGCTGCATATGGACATCTCGCCGGAGGATTATTACCTGCTGGTGGTGAAGCCTGCTGCAGTGGAGCGTGTCATCGCCCTTGGAGAGCGGTTTAATACCGCGTTTAAAAATATTTTCTGACGCTGCTGACATAGGGTTGTCACACCCTGGTTTTTACTTTGTTTTCAGAAAACAAAACGTAACTACCATGTCTGTGATTCAAGCATTACTGAAAGAGATGAACGAGGAAGCAGTGACTTCCCGTAAGATGCTGTCCCGCATCCCGGAGGACAAATACAACTGGCAGCCGCATCCCAAAAGCATGACCATGCTGCGGTTGGCGACCCATGTGGCGGAGCTGCCCGGCTGGGTTACCATGACGCTGAACACGCCTGAACTGGATTTTTCAACAATGGATTATAAGCCGGCGCCTGTGAAGAACACGCAGGAGCTGCTGGATTATTTCGACGCTACCCTGGAAGACGGTAAAAAACACCTGGAAGCCGCCGATCCGGAGCAGCTGAATGATCTATGGACGTTACGGGACGGAGACCATGTTATCAGTACCCGCACCAAAGCGGAGGTGATCCGGATGGCTTACTGCCAGATTGTGCACCACAGGGCACAGCTGGGCGTATACCTGCGCCTTCTGGACATACCGATTCCCGGCAGCTACGGGCCAAGTGCTGACGAGAACTGATGCTAAAACGCCTTTCTGCCGGTACGGGCCCCGGTGGAAAGGCGTTTTATGCTGAACAATACTGTACGAATTTATCCAGGATGAAATCCCAGCCTTCCGGGTTGTTCATGGCTTCCCTATACAAACCTCCTTTCTGTCCGTGCCGCGCAAAATGCCGGTGTCCGAAATCGATCCTCGTCTTCTGATCGCTCTCCTTAAAAAAGTGCAAAAACACCTCACTGGCTTTGTCCGGGTCCGGCTCGGGCGTTCTGTCAGGCCCAATCTGCCATAAAAAGGCGATGCTTTCCCCTTCGGTAATGTAAATGACCCGGCCCCAGTCGCACCGGAACTCATACGGGCCTGTTTCGGTGCAAAGGCCGTTGACCGCCGGATGGATGCGGATATTCAGCAATTTTTCGCCCGACCAGGTATAGGCTTTGGGCCACCATTCATTGATTTCGTAGACGAATTTCGTATAGGCCTGGTCCGGAGGTACCGGTACCTGAAGATGCCTGGTGATATTTGGTATTTCCATGGTTGTTTTTTGCACAATTTTCAGGCCGGAGTATTACATCCTTTACAACTCCAGGGGACTACTCCCGGTAAGCGCCCTGGCATCTTTGGCAAAGTGTGAAAAATCGGTGTAACCAAAATCTTCATAATAGAAGTTATATCCGCAGGACCTGTATTCCTGCAGGGCTTTTTTAAAGCGGATGGTCTTCTGTGCAAATTTGGGCGTTACGCCCAGTGTTGACAGGAAGTATCTTCTCAAAGACGCGTAGGTGACGTGCAGGCTGCCACAGAGATGTTGCAGCCCTTTCTCGTCCTTTAGCTGCAACGATTCAAATTTACGGAGGCAGTGCGCCACCATGTCGAACCGGTGATCGGTATCGGGAAGCTCCACCAGCGTCAGCTGCAGGGCGTGTTCACAGTGCCGGACGCGGTCCGCAAAATGAGTGGCCGCAGTCAGTTGTTCTTCCAGGCAGGTGTTTTTAAAGAGGCCCGTATCTCTCGATAAGAAGGGCAGGGGCAGCTGACTGTTTTCCAGTTCAGCCGGAGGGCAGCGGAAAAGCCTGGCAGCGGCCCCGGGTTTTAATTTTATAAAGAATATCAGGGTGCCGGGGGCGTACAGGCTGCTGTAAGAATGGGTGAGATGCCCGAGGAACTGCGAATGTTGCAACCGGAGCACCCTGCCATTGGCATCGTCGACGGAAGTCCATGCCGTGGGGCGCAGGGGAAAAGCCAGCAGCGTCGTCACCGCCGGCAGCCCTTTCATGGATTGCATAGCCGTGGCATGAGACAGGTCTATCTCAAAGTAATATTCAACAAGGGAACACAGCGCAGGAGAAGGATAGGCGATCCTGAGCGGATGCCCTGTTTCATTTTCAAATATGACCCTTGCTGTGTTGCGCATGTTTGATAAGCAGACTTAAACCGATACCGGATATCAGGCAGCGTTCCTTTTTATTGCCCGTCAGTTGCTGGGTCCAGTCGGTGAAACCGCCGTCCGCAATCTCCATTTCAGGGCCCTGCCCCGGTTGTATCATCACTTTGAACTGCAGTCCTTTGTAGTAGTTGTTCTCTTCCGCCTGCGGTTCAACCGTTACTTTCATGGGCATGCCGGCAGACAGTTCCCCGATCGCGGCGATCAGCGTATCGCCTTTATAGCCGCTGCGCGGGATGATTTTCACGGATACCTGCTGTACAGCAAAAATAACGGTTAACAGCCAATAAATATGCAACAGTTGTTCCTTTACTGACGTGCATTCAAACGTGTAGTTACCCGTGTCTTTCCCCGCCGCCACCATGCAGGCTACCTTAAAGTGCGGCGTATAGCTTTTCCCGGGGAGCCGCATCGCCCGGATATGCCGGTGAACGGTACTGTAGCGGAGTATGTCGCTGTTGAACCCGCCCTCGCTCCGGATACCAGCCATATGCAGCGCCAGGGCGTTGGTAGCGTCGGCCATTACCTCCGTATGCCGGATAGCGGAGATGATCTTCTTCTGGCTCACGGTGCCCACTACGGCACAGCTGCCGAACTGTCCCACCGGGGACAGCTCCAGCGGCTGGTAGCCCTGCTGCCGCAGGTAACGCAGTATCTCCAGTTCTTTCTCCAGCATCAGGACCATGTCCGTGTCTGCCGGTTGAGCGAAGGCATTGCGCTGGTATTGCTGCAACAGCGTTCCGGCAGATAGCTGTTCCGCCCGCAGCCGGTACACTTCCATCAACAGCGACGAGAGATCGGAGCCGCTGAGGGAGCCGAGCGCCTCCACGATGCCCGGCACGCCGGTTTTGTTACTTATTTTCTGCGTTATGTGGTTCGTCATCAGCAGTTCAGTTTAACGATGAGATGTTCGTCCATCAGGCGGCCCTGTTTAATAATCGCTTTCTCTTTGACCGCCTCCAGGTGATACCCGTTTTTTAATAAGACTTTCTTTGACGCTTCATTACCGGCAAATATACCTGCATAGATGCGATAGGTGTTCATTTCCCGGAAAGCGTAGTCCGTCAGCAGCGCCACCGCTTCCGTCATGATACCCTTGCCGTGATAAGGCGCGCCCAGCCAGTAGCCAATCTCCGCCGAATGGCGATAGATGTCCGCCTGTCGTGACAGCGTGATCACACCGGCAATTTTATCCTTTTCATAGATGCCCCAGGTGGGCTCCGATTGACCGTTCTGCAGCAGCGCGAAGAACGTCTCCGCATCTTTCAGTGAGTACGGCGACGGGAAGCTGTCCCGCAGATTAGCCGCAACAGCCGGGTCGTTGGCCAGTACGGCGAGGTCCTGTAAGTCGCCGCGGGTAATGGCTTTCAGCGTAACATCGTGTTTTCCCGTGAGGGTGATAATTGTTTGCATGGTACAAAAGTACGACGGCCTTTCCCGGCGATTGGTGTAAAAAACTTACATTCTATGCACTGGAAATCAGATATTTATTTTGTGAGATGAATTATTTTTCTATCTTTGCAGTCCTTTCGAAAAAAGGAATGATTCCGTAGCTCAGTTGGTAGAGCAATACACTTTTAATGTATGGGCCCTGGGTTCGAGTCCCAGCGGGATCACAAACAACTTACAAACCTCGCGCATGGCGCGGGGTTTTGTTTTTTAGTGGAGCGTTTGGTCGCGTTTCTTTTATATAACCCCGATTTCTTTCCCCGCACTTTATACAGGTTAATCAGCTTCTACTAAGATATGAAGAATGGCAATGAAATTTATGAGTTCTAAAGGGAAATACTGTTATTGAAGAAATAAAAAATGTGCGCCCAGTATTCCGCCGACGCCGCAAATATTCTCCCGAACACCGCAATTATCGATCGCTCTCACTCAAATATTCATCTCGCCTCAACAGTGTAACTCCTTCGGCTACTTTTACATCATCATTAAAAACTACATCACATGAAAAAGTTACAAAAACTGGTTGCCAAAGCGGTAACATCCCCTGAAACCCTGAAAGGCGGCAGATTAATGCAGATGGAAGCTTTCACCGACGGTGGTGATAAAACTACCTACAACACCGCGAGCTGGAATGGCAGACACTATGTTACTGACGTAAATCAGGACCCCGGAAATTAATCGTACCCCGGAAAAATGTTAACCTGTTAAATTGGAAAAACGATGAAAAAGAAATTGTCAAAACTGAATGCAAAGAAGGTAGAAGCGCCTGCAGTCATTAAAGGTGGCCTGTTACAAATGGTCTCCGATACTTCAGGTGGCGACTGCTACTTCACCACCGCCTTTTGCACCCAAAGAGGGGATCAGTTCTCCTGCGATCACAAAACAGATTGTTAATTAATTACCCGGAAAAAAACGTTTAACCTTTAAATCAAAAACCATGGACAAGAAACTGTCAAAACTGAATGCAAAAAAAGTAGAGAACTCCGAAGCAGTTAAAGGCGGCCTGATGGCGCTGGCTAGCATGGAAATGGATGGTGGTGTTACTACCCACTCTGCTACCCAAAGAGGTGATCAGTATTTCTGCGATCACAAACAAGACAACTAATCAACCTTCATTTATTCATTCATTCAATATTACAACACATGAAAAAGTTAGAAAAACTGGTCCCTAAAGCGGTAACATCTCCTGAAACACTGAAAGGCGGCTTAATGCAGCTGCAATGCCTGGAAGACGGCGACAAAACCACCAGCAACAGCGCTTCCTGGAATGGCAGGCATTATGTTACGGATACCAAAGCGGACTAAGTACATCCCCAAAAAAAGTAGTTAACCTGATAAATTAAAAACAATATGAAAAAGAAATTGTCAAAGCTGAGTGCAAAAAAAGTTGAAACCCCTGAAGTAATTAAAGGTGGCCTGATGGCACTGGCCAGCATGGAAATGGACGGCGGTGTTACTACTCACTCTGCAACGCAGAGAGGTGATCAGTACTTCTGCGATCACAAACAAGATAACTAATCATTTCTCCTTCCGCATCATGATGAGGGAAATCAAAGAACTGCCAGCTATTGCTGGCAGTTCTTTCCCCACAAAAAATCAATATCCGGTCATGTCTAAAAAGATACTCATATTAAGTCAGTCCTACCTGGAAAGTACTACAGACCAGGTTTGCCAATGGATGGACTATTTGAAAATACCTTACCGGCGGTTGAATGGTGAAGATTTCTTCCGGTTTCAACAGCTTAGTGATCTGCCGGATAATACAGAAACTGCCGTGGTTTGGTACCGCAGGAAGATCGCTCACTTTCCGGCGGAGTTTAGCCTGAAGCAACCGGACTTTAACAGCCAGTACACCCTGAAACGTTTTCTGGTAGACGAATTCAACGGCCTGCATTCTTTTCTGTTTCATTCCATTGATGCCCAAAAATGGCTGAACGATCCCCTGTCCGAGAAAAACCTGAATAAACTGCAGGTGTTGCATTTGGCCCGCCGATTAAACATCTCCACGCCTTTTACAGAAGTGGTGACTACCAAAACAAAAATTATGGCTTTGCTCGAACAATACCCTGCATTGATTGTAAAGCCCCTCAGCGAATGTATTTTACTGGAGGATACCGAGCGCCGGGCTTTCAAAATGCTGACCAGCACCATCGATCAAAAGAGCCTGGGCGCAGTGCCGGAAACATTTTTCCCCTCCCTGGTACAGGAAAGGATTGTCAAAAAGTTTGAGATCAGAACTTTTTACCTGGATGGTGTATGTTATTCCATGGCCATCTTCTCCCAAAACAACCGGAAAACAACGGATGATTTCCGGAATTATGATAACCATCGGCCCAACAGGACCGTCCCCTATAAATTACCCGCTGACCTGGAACATAAACTGGACCAGCTCATGAAAATACTGCGCTTCCGCACGGGGTCCATCGACCTGATGGTGGACATGCAGGGGAACTATCATTTCCTCGAAATAAACCCGGAAGGTCAGTTCGGCATGGTGTCCCATCCCTGCAACTATTACCTGGAAAAAAAATTCGCACGGTTACTTCATCAATCTGTTCTCCATGAAAAAGAAATACATCAGCAACCTGAAAATAAAGAAAATACTGCCCCTGCCACTGTATTTTCTGAAGCAGAGTGAATCCGTTGCCTCCCTGCCCATCACGAAGTTTGAGAAAGCCTCGGGGGTTAACGCGGAAGGATTCGAACTGTATAATTTCTATAAACCGATCTCCAAATTCTGATTTTCTGTGATGGAATATCTAAATATATACGCAAACTGTCAACTGGTAAAGGGCGCCAATATGTCGCTGCTCTGTGATCTGCAAATGCGCCGGTTTTATCACCTGCCGAATGATACCGCTGAAGTGTTGTTGTTCCTGCAACAATATTCCATCGACGAATGTATCGCGCATTATGGGGAAGATAACCGGGAAGCTATCACCGGTTATGTGGACTTCTTCGTCAGCCGTGAGCTGGGATTCATCGATGACCGCATCCTGCCGGAGCTTACCGCAATGGAGCTCACCTGGGACCGCTTTGCGGATATTACCAATGTTGTTATTGAATACCAGGAAACCATCGACTATACCGGACCATTTTTCCGTGAGCTGCTGGACCAGCACCTGGAAGGGCTGGAGATCCGGTTTTATCAGCCGGTGGCGCTGCCTGAACTGAAAGAGTTACTGGCATTGTTCAGCGATTCCACGTTGCGGCATATCAAACTGGTACTGCCCTACGATAAAAGCCTGAATATAGCCACACTGGACGAACTGGTGAAAAAACACCAACGGGTAAAATCCCTGTTGCTGCATAGTTCACCGGAGGAAAAGCTGGAGAAAATATTCTCGGATTCTGTACCGGTATACTATTTCACCGGAGAAATCAACTCCTGCATGGCCTGCGGCGAAATACGCGCCCACCACTTTACGGTGAACACGGAACTATTCACCGAAAGCCTGCGTTTTAATAGCTGCCTGAATCGTAAACTGAGTATAGATCAGCAGGGATTTATCAAAAACTGTCCTTCTATGCGGGAGAATTATGGCCATGTGGCAGACACCTCCCTGCAGGCAGTGCTGGACAATAAAACGTTTAACCGTTACAATCATATCCGTAAAGACGATATCGCTGTTTGTAAAGACTGTGAATTCCGGTATGTATGTACGGACTGCCGGGCTTATATTGAAAATCCACAGGACATCTATTCAAAACCCCTGAAATGCGGGTACAACCCATACACCAACAACTGGGAAGAATGGGCGCAACATCCGATGAAACAAGCCGCTATCGAATGGTATGGAATGGCAGAGATAATCAAATGATATGAAGCTGAAAAAATTTCCTTTTTACAAGCAGCCGGACGGGAAGGATTGTGGTCCTGCCTGTATCAAAATCATCAGCAAGCACTATGGCAGGCTGACAGATATACAGGCTATCCGTACCCTCGCGGAAACAACACGGGAGGGCAGCTCTTTAGCGGGATTGTCTGCGGCTGCAGAAGGATTGGGGTTTAAGTCACTGGCGGTGAAAATAGATTTTCCCACGCTGGTGGAAGAGGCGCCGCTGCCTTGTATTTGCCACTGGGGACAACAACATTTTGTTGTCGTTTATAACATCAAAAAATCAGGTGGACGTACCCTCGTTCACGTGTCCGATCCGGCCTATGGGCTGATCACCTATACCCGGCAGGAATTCATTGATGGTTGGATGGGCAAAGGAAAAAAGGAAAATGATGAAGAAGGAATTGCCCTGCTGCTGGAAACTACGCCCGAATTTTATGAATCAGAAACCGATACACCTGCCAGGAGGAAAGATATTTCTTTCCTCTTTAGCTATTTTTTCCGGTACAAAAAACTCATCACCCAGCTTACCCTCGGCCTGCTGGCCGGTAGCGTGCTGTCACTGATCTTTCCCTTTCTCACCCAGAGTATTGTAGACATCGGCATACAGAACCATGACCTGAATTTTATCTACCTGGTACTACTGGCACAGGTGATGTTGTTTGTAGGAAGGACCGGGATAGAAGTGATACGCAGCTGGATCTTGTTGCATCTGTCCAGCAGGATCAATATCTCCATTGTATCGAACTTTTTTATTAAGCTGATGAAATTGCCCATCAGTTATTTTGATACCCGCATGACGGGGGACATCATGCAGCGTATCAATGACCACCAGCGCATAGAACAGCTGATGACCAATTCGTCGCTGAATACGCTTTTCTCCATGGTGAACCTGGTGATCTTCAGTATTGTATTGCTGTTGTATGATTACCGGCTTTTCCTGATCTATCTGCTGGGCGGGGTATTGTCGGTTGCATGGATCGCTTTTTTCCTCAAGAAAAGAAGAGACCTGGACTACAAACGTTTCTCCCAGGTATCGGAGGAACAAAGCAAGGTGATGGAACTGGTGAATGGGATGCAGGAAATCAAGATATACAATGCTGAAAGACAGATGCGCTGGGGCTGGGAGTTTATGCAGGTAAAACTGTTTAAGATCCATATCAGTGCCTTGTCCCTGGAGCAATGGCAAACCGTTGGTTCCAATTTCATCAACCAGATGAAGGACATCTTTGTCAGTTTCCTGGCAGCCAAACTGGTACTCGACGGTAACCTGACGCTCGGCATGATGCTGGCAGTACAGTATATCATCGGTCAGCTGAATGGCCCGCTGGTACAGCTGATGGATTTTGTAAAGCAGGTACAGGATGCTAAGATATCCCTGGAAAGGCTGAGCGAGATCCACGAAAAAGAAGACGAAGAACGCAGTGATATACAAACGGTGATGGATATACCGGAACAGGATATTGTATTGGATAATGTTTCTTTCCGTTATGTGGGCGCTGGTTCCCCTGTATTTGAAAACCTGAGCCTGCGTATCCCGCATCGTAAAACCACTGCCATTGTCGGCGCCAGTGGTAGTGGTAAAACCACATTGCTGAAGTTGCTTATGAAGTTTTATGATCCGGTGGAGGGAGAAATAAAGATTGGCCATGCGCCCCTGAAACATGTTTCGCCGCGCTACTGGCGTGATCAATGCGGTGTGGTGATGCAGGAAGGGTATGTGTTCAATGATACTATCGCTAAAAATATAGCTGTGGGCATTGATGATATTGACCGGACACAGTTGCGCAAAGCGGTAGAGGTGGCGTGCATCAAGGATTTTATTGAAAGCCTGCCCCTGAATTACAATTCAAAGATCGGCAACGAAGGTATCGGTATCAGCGGTGGCCAGAAACAACGCCTCTTTATTGCCCGTGCTGTCTATAAAGCACCGGAGTACATCTTCTTCGATGAAGCTACCAGCGCGCTGGATGCCAATACGGAAAAGGCTATCATGGGTAACCTGGAACAGTTTCTCAAAGGGAAAACAGCGGTGATCATCGCTCACCGCCTGTCAACTGTGAAAAACGCAGATAAAATCATCGTACTGGATAAAGGAAGGGTGGTAGAAGAAGGTAGTCACGACGAATTGGTGTCGCTCAAAAAAGAATATTACAGGCTGGTAAAAAATCAATTGGAACTTGGAAACTAAAAAAGATATACTGGACACGGTGCAACTGCATTCTGAAGGGGTGCAGGACATTCTGACGCTGCCTCCGCACTGGATGATACGTTGGGGTAACACCGTTATTATGGTAATTCTGCTGCTCATTTTACTGATGAGCTATGTGGTCAAATACCCCGAGTTTGTACCTTCCAAGGTGATCATCTCTTCCAGCAATCCGCCGGAGAAACTGGAAGCACGCACCAATAGCAAGGTGGAGGAAATCTTTGTGGAAGACCACCAAAAGGTGACGAAGGACCAGCTCTTGCTGGTGTTGCAGTCCACCGCAGACTACCGGGACGTGATCCGCCTGCGCAATATCATGGATTCGCTGGATAGTAAGGCATTGCCCCATTTCCCCCTGGCGGAAGTAGCCCGGTTTAAGCTCGGGGAGGTACAGGCTGACTATAATGCTTTTGCCAAAGCGCTCACGGATGAACAGCTGTATGCCCGCTTGCAACCCTATTCTCCGGACTTTGCTGCGGCAGAAAGGAGCCTGACGGAGTCGCGTAACCGCATCCGTACCCTGCAGCAGCAAAAAGCGCTGGAGCAAAAAAAGTATGAAGTCTCCAAACGGGAGTTCGACAGGTACCAGGAACTGTTTAAGGAAAAAGTGGTGTCTGCGGCGGAGATGGGCCAGGAGAAAATCAAATTCCTGCAGGCAGAACAGAATATTGAAAATCTTAATGTTACGATTTCTCAGTTGCAGGAGAGTATACTGGGTATAGAAAAAACGAGAAGCGGTGTGGCTATCAGCGCGCAAAAAGACCAGATCAACCTGAGCTCACAGACCGCCCAGCTGTTTGAGCAATTGCGGCGGTCTGTTAAATCCTGGGAACAAAATTACCTGTTCACCTCTTCCATAGATGGAGTAGTAGGCTTTCAGCAGTTCCTGGGTAAAAACCAGTTTGTAAAGTCTGGCGATATACTCGTTGCCGTTATGCCGGAAGATAAAAATATGCTGATTGGCCGCCTGCAGCTGCCAGCCACCAACTCCGGTAAAGTGAAGGAAGGACAGAAGGTGCTGCTGAAACTGGACAACTATCCTTACCAGGAATTTGGCTCCGTACAGGGCAAGGTAAAAAGCATCGCCAACACCCCCGATAAAGATGGTAACTACTACGTGAATGTGATTCTCCCGGATGGCCTGAAAACCTCTTTTCACAAAACACTTGCCTTCGATAAAGAACTGAAAGGCAATGCAGAGATTGTTACGCAGGACCTACGGTTGATAGAACGTTTCTTTTATCAACTACGAAAATTACTTCGGTTCGAGTAGGGTATTGGTTTACTATTGGATAATTTCCATTTGGTGAAAACGACTTTTTTCGTAGAAAAACAATAGATGTAAAAACGCTTTATCCTCGCTTGGCTGGTGTTGGGCGGGGTAATAAGCACCAATTTTGAGATACTTCCCCGGAGGCAGGGGAAATAAATGCAATTTTTTCCGCCGAAAAATAGATATTTGACGCACCAAACTGTCATGCTGGCACCGGACCTGCGATAATCAACCAAACGTCTACGGGGAAAATCATGGATGAAATAAAGGATAGAAGATATATTAAAGAAATTATAAAGGAGTACAACACACGCTTCGCCTCCTGGGGGCCATCAGATTCCTGGGACCTGGATCAGTTCAAGACACTTGAAAACATGATATTCGAACTGACCAACACCATGGTCAGCGCCAATACCCTCAAAAGGTTCTTTCAGCAACGTACCGGCAATCCGCAGCTGGCCACCCGGGATGTGCTATGCCGCTTGTTGGGCTATACGGGTTATATCGATTTCGTGATGAAAAAGACCCGGAAAGAGGAGCCGACAGACACTGCGGATAAACCCATCCCGCTTCCGGAAACGGTACAAGCCCCGCCGGTAGCGCCGGTGAAACCCAAAAGCCGGCGGCTCATTTATTTCTTAATAGCCCTGCTGCTGCTCATAGGCGCCGCTTTGCTGTATACCCTAAAGATCAGCGACAGCTATACAAAATACCAGCTCTCCAAAATTGAATTTGCCGCCTCCGATACCAAGGGCATGAATCCGCTCACAGTCACCTTCTCCTATGATATTCCTTCGGCGCTATTGGACGATATCCGGTTGATTTTTGAAGAACCTAACGGCGACACGCTGAGCAAGAAACTTTCCAGGCCTGTTGGCCAGGTAAACGCTACTTACATTTTTGAAGGTGATGGATTCTGCCACCTGCAGTATAAAGGAAAAACATTCAGGACGATCGGGATCGAGATCCGCAAGCCAGGTTGGTCGGTGTTTACGAGGAATGAACGAAAAGGCATTTTCAGAACGGCGCCCATACGCCAGGCTTACCATAAAGACGGATATGTAAGTATGCCACTCGACAGCGTCGTGCCGGAAGCGCGTCCGAATCATCTTTTTGTGAGTTATGTATTTTATAAAGAACAACTGGTAAACGGCGATAATTTTATGCTGGAAGCCAGGGTACGTAACTCAGCCCTGGAAAACGCCATCCCCCGTTCGGATGTAATGCTCTACATCCTGTCGGATAGCGGACGGCATGGTTTTGCCCTCAACGAAGCCGGCTATGCCTATATCAAATTCATCAGTGGCGAAAAAACCATTATGGGAGATGAATACAACCTGAGCGGGCTCAATTTCAACGCTTCCGAATGGCACGTTATGGGCATCCGGGTAGAAAATAAAAAATCCGCTTTCTACCTGGACGGAAAGCGGATCTGGAATATAGATTATAACAAACCGATAGGCGAAGCCAATGAAATTATTTTGCGCTTCAAAGGATGCGGTGCGGTAGACTACGTAAAACTGAGCAAACTCGATGGCCAGCCTGTTTACCAGCAGGATTTCAATGAACCGCTGCCATAGCCGGTTACCGGGCGTCCATCATTTTCTGTACTTCCATGCCGGCGAATATAACAGCAAAGGAGCCATGGGTATCGTTGTCGAAGAAAGGACGGTGCATGTAATACTCCACATCGGCAGAACACATCGTGCCGATGCATATTTTATGCACGGTGCCATCTTCTTCAATTTCTGATGCCACAGCTTTCCATCCTTTTTCAACTACGGGTGTAAACTTTTTCCTGTCCAGCCACCCCAGGCGGACGCCTCTCGCCATGGCCATGGTAAATATAGCTGTGCCCGAAACTTCCAGGGGAGAGTCGCTGCGGTTAATGACGTTATGCCAGAATCCTTCCGGGGCCTGGTAACGGACCAGCGAGTTGGAAAAGGTTCGATAAAGGGCCAGGATATCTTTGTATTTGGGATGATCTTTGGGTAAGGCCATCAACACTTCTGTCATAGCCCAGATGGCCCAGCCATTGGCCCGCGACCAGTAAGGCAACTTCACCTGCGGGCGCTGCGAATAGTTGGCATGCATATAAAGCTGTGCCTCCTTGTCCCATACATGTTTACTGAAGTCGAGTACCTGGCTGGCCGCATCGTTGAGAAACGCTTTCTTTTGTGCCGGGTCAGCGGCATACAATCCCGCCTGCACCAGGAACGGAATACCCATAAACATATCATCCACCCATACGGTATATTCTTCCGGCGTAGTGCGGGTATAGTTGGTATAGCCTTCACTCCTGATCTGGCCGGTTTGCGCATAGTTCATCATTTTACCGATGTATGTTTTATAGAGATTTTCATTTTTAAATCCATTCTCTTTGCGAAGCCTGTAGATAAGGGGGAGGGAAGGAGCCAGGGTAAAGTCAAGCAAACGGGAACCAATGACCATGGCATTCGCCGAATTATAGGCCCTGAGCCTATTTACCTGGTGGTTGACAAAGGGCATTCCTTCCATCTGGAAATCGCAGAAGTTGGCCGCCCACTGGTTGTATTTTTTTTCGCCGGTCAGTTCGCCCAGTTGTTGCATGGCCCAGGCTACGCCGCCGTTATGGTAGTTCCATTGGTAGGTGGTGCCCCATTCCTTCGCGCCGA
The DNA here is from genome assembly GCF_012516375.2 of Chitinophaga oryzae. Classification (NCBI taxonomy): domain Bacteria; kingdom Pseudomonadati; phylum Bacteroidota; class Chitinophagia; order Chitinophagales; family Chitinophagaceae; genus Chitinophaga; species Chitinophaga oryzae. The sequence continues at coordinate 5,157,312 of NZ_CP051204.2, read as the reverse complement.
TCACATCTCCCAGCACTTCAATTTTGGGGATGGTCCAGGTAACGGCAGTTGTCAGGCCCGGGTACATAGCGCCAAAACGGATTTCTTTTTCCGGCGGTCTTGCTGTGTCAATACCCGGCGCGAAGGGGCCAATCACCAGCCAGTCTGCCAGTTGCGATACACTTTTATCAACATGCTTTACCTCCTTTAACCCGATTTCCGGATAAGCCCTGGGCCCGGCCACCACTGCGTCTTTTTCACTGGGTGGTTGCAGGAATACGCACCATTCTTTACCGGAGGTGGCTGATTTAATTAAAAGGTCATTGCTGCCTTTTTTCAAGTGCAGGGTGAACGATCCCGGCATCGTCATGCTGCGTTCATCTCTTTTTATTTCGATATCCTGGTTGCCTTTTTTCTCATATACCGGGCTGCCGTTGCACCAGATCCTGCAGGCATCGTTGTGGGCTGTTTCCAACGTGATAACAGTGTCCCGGGGAAACGTGAGTTGCGTGTAGGCATAAGCCACCGCTGCTTTCCCTTTTCCGAATGTGCGGCCGAAATCAACAAAGTGCAGGTTGTTGAGCCGGGGATTACGCCCCGGCAATATCAGCCGGTAAGCGAAGGGCGTTTCCCTGATCAGTTTATCGCCAATCTTTTTTATTTTATCTACCGGTTGCTGCGCCCCGGCGGTCCATGCCAGTAGCAGGGCGAATACGCCTATAGCGGTGCCTCTCCTGATGATCATCTTCATATCTCCATAATTTTTTGCTGTTTGCCAGATCTTCCATACCGGCTGTTCAATGCCATGGGGACACGTTTCGCGTCCCCATGGTAATCTTTTATGGCAACGTGCCCCGTTAATATCCCTGGTTTTGTACACAATTGATGTTCCTGTCCAACTCTGTTTGAATGATCGGCAGGGCGTACTGGTTACCGGAGCTCCAGGTGATGGCGCCTGCCCGGCTGTTTTCGTATACCTTCGCCTCGTTGGGGCCAAGCTCCCATCTTCTTACGTTAAACCACCACTTTGCTTCTCCGAAGGTTTCTGCCCAGGTTTCATAGTAGAGCGCATTTAACGCCAGTTGGTCCCGGAAGCCGGCATCCGACCGGTTGGGGTGGAGATTGGCTTTGGTAATTTGGGCGCCTGATGTTATGGCGGTATAGTCAATTGCCTGGCTGCTGTTGTCCGGCAGGTTCCATGCCCTGCGGTGTACCCTGTTGATGTAGTTCAGCGCATTGGCATCGGTATTGTTGCCACTGATTTTCCAGTAACATTCTGCCAGGTTCAGGTATATTTCCGGCAGGCGGGTAAAGTAAAAATCAGCGCTGTGCATACGTGGGTTCTGGCTGGCCTGCACATCGTATAAATTGAACTTGCGAAGGCTCCAGCCGTGTTTAATAATATTAGTGTTCTGTGCCTGGTTCAACTGGTACTCTGTTTCCGGGCCGCCGCCATAAGGCAGTATAGCCACTTTCGCGGTATTGTTCATCACGGAATCTACCCAGGGCTGGTAGGCGCATACCCATAATCGCGGATCGGGATCTGTGCCGTAACGCTTGAGCGTTTTCATGTTGCGGCACGAGTCAATGTAAGCCGTTTGTACGCTACGGCCGGGCGTGCCCAGGTCTTTCATCGCTGGGTAATATTGTTGCGGGAATCCAAACCTGCCCAGGTTCCGGTCGTGCATAAACATGTTGCCATAACCGGGCGTAGCGCCGCCAGGTATGCCGTTGTCATAGAAGGGCGTAATGAGCAGGCTTACCGCCGATGCAGTAGAACCGCCTGCCATGGCGTTATCACCGGACCTTGCGATGCTGATCTGGTGCAGGGCTTCGGTATTATTATTTTCTGTGGCGGAATACTTAGGGTTACCATTCCACATATTGTAATAATCATCGAACGGCATTAATGATTTCCCTGCGTTTTGAACGATATCCAGGAAAGCGTCCCGGGCTTCTGTCCACCGTTCTTCATACATCAGCGCGCGGCCCAGTAAAGCTTCTGCTGCGTAGTAATCGATACGTCCCTTATCTGCGCCCTCCCAGGTTTTTTTGACGCCGTTATTCGGATCTGTTAAATGTGCCATGGCCGCCCTCAGATCGGCGATCACATAGTCCCAGCATTGCTTCACCGTACTGCGGGGGCGCATTTCATCCTGGCGGTCGCCGATTTTGACATCGGATGTAAAGAGAATTACGCCGGGCGTGGCGTTGTCGCCATTGCCTTTTACCACTACTTCCTGGGCATATAAGTTCATCAGGAAGAAATAATGCCAGGCCCGCAGGTAATAGGCTTCGCCGAGTTTATATCGCAAGGCCAGGGTGTCGGCGGGCGACAAGCTATTGCCTTTCCTGGTTTTGTAGTTGGGAACGATTTGATCGATAAAGGTGCGCGCCTGTTGCACGCCACGGTACAAGCCTCTCCAGGGAGCGCCCGAATAGCTATTGGCGGCGCTGATGCGGAGTACCTGCAATTCATTCCATTCGCTGGTGCCCAGCCACGCCAGGTCGCCGGTATGATCGAGGTTATAGAAGAACCTTCCTAAGCCGGAGAAACCGAATAGTTCAACACTATGCGTATTGGCGTAGGGAGAGTTCAGGAAATAGTCCACCTGGGCCATGCTTTCCGGGAATATATCCGGGTTCAGCACGTTGTATGGCCTGGAGTCGTCTACAAAATCCCGCGTACATCCGGCCAGCCAAAGGCTGAGTATAAATAACAATGTGATACTGTTGCGTTTCATGAATGATAATTTTTTTGTTTAAAGGGACCGTCAGAACTTGAGTTCAATGCCAAATGCATGCAGCCTTGTTTTAGGATACACCTCGGCGGAAATGATCCCCTGTGCCAGGGCGGTGGCATTGGCGCCGGCATAACCTACTTCCGGGTCTACGTTTTTCACTTTGGTGATCACAAATAAATTCTGCCCGCTGTAATAAATCCTAAGGTTCGATAGATGGATGCGGTCCAGCAGCCTTTTAGGCAGGTTATAACCTACCTGTAAATTCTGCAGGCGCAGGAAGGAGCCCTTCTCTATATGAAAATCGGAGATCCTTTTATAGTTGCCATTAGGATCATACTGGAAGGCGGTACCATTTAAATATCCCCACCTGGGCTGGCCGGTTAAGCCATTGCCATACATGAAGGAACTGTTGAATACCTGGGAAGTGGTGTTGAAGTCGTTGTAAATACTCTGGTAGTAGCCATTCACGCCGTTGTATACATCATTGCCCATTGCTCCGTTAAAGAATGCGGCAAGATCAAAATTGCGATAGGTTAATCCAATGTTGAAGCCGTAGGTCATTTTAGGAAGCGGGTTCCCGATGATGGTGCGGTCCTTGTCGTCGATGGTATTATCGCCGTTCAGGTCTTCATACCAGATATCGCCGGGACCTGTTCCAGCTGCATAGTAGAACGCTTTACCGGCGGCCTGTGCTTTTGCGTTCAGGTCATCGATGGTTTTCTGATCGGGTATCAATCCTTTGGTTTTAAAACCATAGAACTGGGAGATAGGACTGTTCAATTCAGTGCGGGTGACGGAACCAGACCAGTATTCCCCGGCGGTGCCCGCGCTGATCGGCAGTTTTTCACCTCCGAACGACAGGATCCTGTTGCGGTTGAAGGCGGCGTTAAATCCAATATCAACGCCCAGTTTACCGAATGTTTCGTGGTAGTTGAGGGTTACCTCTAGTCCTTTGTTGCGCATCTTGCCCAGGTTCATATCCAGGGCATAGGTATCTGCAGATGAGTGTCCGCCAGCCATACCGGAGCTGAGTGGCAGATTGCGCTGATACAGCATGTTTTTGGTATCGCGGATATAATAATCTACTGTGAGGTTCAGGCGGTTCTGGAAAAAGCCGATGTCCAGTCCTATGTTGGAGGTGACCACCGTTTCCCAGCGGATGTTATTATTGGCTACGCGGCCAATTCCCCAGCCGTTTACCGGGCCGGTGCCGGGCAGTTCGTTGAACTGTGTTTTGTCGTAGTTGGCCAGCGAAGGGATGTATGCATAGCTGCCTACGCCGTCGTTGCCGAGGCTGCCGTAGGTAAGCCGCAGTTTCAGATCGGATAACGCAGGGATCTTGTCTTTGATAAAATTTTCCTCCATTAATCTCCAGCCCAGGGCGGCAGAAGGGAAGGTGCCTGCCCGGTAGGCGGGGGCAAACCGGTCGCTGATATCCTGGCGCAGGTTGGCTTCAAACAGGTACTTGTCTTTATAGGAGTAATTCACCCTTCCGAAATAACTCAGCATACGGGTAATGCCGTAGTTGATATCGGTAGAGCGGCCGCTGGTATTGGCGGGCACGTTGCTCAGATCGGACGACTCCGCAAAACCTACCGGGAATGCGTCGGCAATCACCGGAACGGAGTACGCCGAATTTACTGCATAGATAGACCCGGCCAGGTTATCGGCAGAAGTTTGCCGGCCTTCGGTCCCCACCAGTATTTTGAATTCATGGGAACCGATTTTTTTATCATAGGAAGCCACCAGGTTGCCCAGGTAGGCGATGGTCAAAGCGCTTTGTTTTCTCAGGTTATCCTGTGGCTGGTTGGATTGACCGGATACATACCATTTGGCTTCAAATTGCCGGGCCATGCTGGTGCTCCAGCCGGCCGCGCCGGTAGCGCGGATATGCAGGTCCCTGATGGGTTCGTAGTCGATATACATATTGCCTTCCGCTTCGAGGGAATTGTATCTTCTGTCGGTGGTATTCACATAGGCAGCCCAGTTGCCGCCGTTGTAATTGCCGGAGGAGGGGAGCCCGGCCCAGGAACCGTCGTCGTTCCTGGGCCGCATCATAGGCGTAGAGCGGAATGGCAGCGCATAGGCATTAGCCTGGGTGCCGGTGATCACCGGCGGGTTCTCGCGGTAAGAGTAAAGATTTAATCTTTCGCCGATCTTTACTTTCTTTCCTATGTTCAGGTCACTGTTGATACGCACGCTGTAGCGTTCGGACCAGGAGTTATTCACGATACCATCTGCGCGCCGGTAGCCTGCTGACAGGTAATAGTTCTGCTTTTGGTTACCCCCGCTGACGGCGGCGTTATAGTTCTGTTCTTTCCCGGTACCATATAAATAATCTACCCAGTTGGTGTTTACCGATTCATCCCAGCCGGCGGCGGCTGGATTGATGGCGCTCCAGGCTCTTTTGTAATCCGGTGTGCCTAATAGCTTAGGCAGAAAAGTACCATTGCTGTAGCCCTGGCTCAGCGAGATGTCGACCGTTGTCTTTTCATTGCGGGACCCTTTTTTGGTAGTGATCAGGATAACACCGCCAGCAGCCCGGGAGCCATAAATGGCGGAAGAAGAGGCGTCCCGAAGGATCTGTATGTCTTCAATGTCTCTCGGGTTGATGTTAAATCCGGTGTTACCGATGGCGGGTACGCCATCGATCACATAGAGGGGCGACATGCCCCGGATGTTGCCTACGCCGCGGATAACCACGGTGCCGTTGGCTCTTGGATCTCCACTGGAGTTGGTGACCTGTACGCCGGCGGCGCGGCCCTGGATCAGGGTGGCAATGCCGGTAACGGCCATCCTGGAGACATCTTTTGTTTTTATGGAGGAGACGGCGCCGGTCAGGTTGGCTTTTTTCTGCGTACCATATCCGATTACTACGATGTCGTTGAGCTGTTTGGCATCGTCGGCGAGCACAATCTCCAGGGTGCGCTGCTGGCCCGTAACTGCTACTGTTTTGGAGACAAACCCGATGCTGCTGAATGCCAGTGCGGTCGGTGTCTTTTTCAGGGTGAGCGTAAATCGCCCGGTGGTATCGGTGCTGGTCATGTTCGATGTTCCCTGTTCGGCTATGGTAACACCCGGCAGTGGCGTATTTTGCGTGGACATTACCACGCCTTTTATTGTTATGCTCTGCGCCTGCACTTCTTTAGTACCGGCAATAAAAGCCAATAGCAGGCATATCATGCTCAGTAACTGCTGCATTCTCATATAAATTGCATCGTTTTAGTTTTTAAAAATTGGCATAAATGGTAAACAGGTGCAGGGACTAATAATCTTTTTCAGCTGCGCCAATGGTGGGCGGTTTAGCGCTGGAAACAGGGAGGCCAAAGAAATCTCTGCCGCCGTTGCCATTGATGAGAATGCCGGTGTTAACAGCCGGGGAGCCGGGCAACAGTTTATACCCGTTGACGGTGTTCATACCGCTGCCACCTGTGCCAGGTGCTGTGAGGCGGGGATTGGCCGCCAGGGCGTTGCTGTCGCTCGCTGCTTTGGCCCCGGGATAATAAAGATTGTGGTCGTACACGATATTGGCCTGGTCGTCGAATTGAAGCGCCGGTGCATAGAAGATATTGTTCCGGAATTCCAGCCCCGGATGGACGCCTGTTCCGCCGGCCCTGTCCATTACGCCCACCAGCGAGTCGTTGTAAAAAGTATTATTATATATATAGATAGGCACTACTTTACCATTGGGATGCCCGTGTAATTCGAAGGTCCTGCCTCCAAAGCCGTTGCCATCATTCTGACTGATATTGTAACGGACAATACCCCGGGTGAAACTGGGCCCGGGATCGCCCATGTGCAGGAAGAAGCCGCCTGCATTGTCATGTGAATAGTTATATTGGATAATGGTGTAGCCGGGACTACTCAGATCGATATCGAATGCTTCTGAGTCCATCGAGGAATAGGGAACGGGGTTAGTGAGCCGCGTATAGGCTACTTCGTTATATTGAATGGTCATGTCTTTACCGCGGCCCCATAAACCTGCGAGCACAATATTCATATTTACCCCGAGGGTATAGGCGCCGGCATTCAATACGCGGTTACGTTCTATCAGCACATTTTTCGCGGTATACACGATGATGCCTTCCAGGGCGGTGTTGTCGATCACATTTTTGCGGATGATGACATGATTGTTGTAGAACGTGGTGTCTTTGTTGCTGCCATCGCCGAGCAGGATGCCCCGGGAAGAACAACGTTCGAGGTGATTGTCTTCTATCCGCAGGCTATCGAAGTAGGCCTGTGCTGCATTGGAGCGGATAAAGATGCCTCCCTGCATATGCCGGTTGGTGATAGGCATGCCTTCTACATCATGGATGTGATTGTTCCGGATCGTGACGCCCGGGTAGCTGCCGTTGGTGGCGAGCGCTACATAAATGCCGCACAGCGCCATATCCGGTGGACGCACTGCCCGTGGATGGCTGATGTCAAAATTTTCAAATGTAAGGTACCGGGCATCCTGGATCAATACGGCCGACAAGGTGGCATTATTACCGGTTATCCGGGGTTTATCCCCCGAACCATAGGCGCTGAAGGTAATTTTTGCATCAGCCGTGCCGGAACTTTTAATGACCAGCGTACCTGTCCAGGCGCCCCCTCTTTTAAACAGGATGGAGTCGCCGGGCTTAAAGGTGACCGAGTTTACCTTGCTGAGCGTTTTCCAGGCTGTGGCGGGGGACAGACCGTTGCTGGTGTCAGACCCGTTGGTATCTACATAATACCGGGTAGTGGTAACTACCGGGCCGGTATGGTCAGGAGGCCATCCGGCGCCGATAGGAGGCCATTCTTTGTAACAGGAACTTAGCAATAAAGGTTGCAGGATAAGAAATCCCAGCAGGTAGGGTACGTGCTTTTTTGTTTTTTTCATATGTGGAATGCTTGAGTGGAATTGTTAGTTTTTCAGCTGGCTCACCAGGCAGATTCAAATCTATTGGCAGCGGGTGGGTTGGAGCAAACAGAAACGCCGAAAAACTGCGAACAAACAGCAGACAAAGTACGATCAAAGTTTTAATTTATTGACATTTAACTATTTACAAATAGTTTATATAGTTGTTGCGAAAGGGCATAAACGACGCCGGCAAGTTCATGCCCCGCGGCGACATGGCCATTGCCGACAGGAAACTGACCGCCGGACGTCTCCTGGCAGCATTACAACGAACAGGCTTTTGCGGGGCTTGATTTTGTGAAAGCGGGCAATTATGTCAAACGCATGAGGGACGGATGGAGAAGTTTGGGCCATGGAGGTGGCGCAGACGGCATGAATGGCGAATTAGCTTCCTGATAAGAATTGCAAATCCTGTTTATTGGATTTTTATGCCGGCTTTTTCAAATTCCCGGACTAATCTTTTATCGAAGCCTGCGATGTAGGCGGCAAATGACAAAGAATCTTTTACTTCAGGAATGGCCTTGAAAGGAAGGTCCGGTTCTTTAAACCTGTATAAAGTAGCGGTGGTATTATCGTTGCCTTCAAGAAGTACGGAGTCGCCATAGTCCGTGATCTTAGCTGCGTAGTAATTTGTAAGGTATTTCAGGGAATCATTTTCTATTTTGTAGGGAAGCCCGAACCGGCCGACTTTCTGGTTATAGAAAACGACGTATTGCGAATCAATATCAAACTCGCTATACCCATTTTCCAATGAAAATCTATACCATTTCCCGGTTAAATATTTTTTGTTTCCTTCCATGTTTTGAAGATTGGAGGAATCGCAGGCAGCAAGCACAAAAATGAAGGATGCAAGAAAATAGGGTGCTGATCTCATCATAGCTGGTGGTTGAATAATATTAAGGAATCCGGGCAGGGAATACTGCATTAGATACTGCCTGACAGAAAGCCAGGCAGTATTTGTGTGTCATTCATCAAGCTGGTGTTTATTGCATCCAGATGGTACAGTTGATATTGCCATTGGTATTAGAGCCCCAGGTCTCTGAAACCATAATAGCCGGAATATTTAACTGGCCAAGTGTGTATCCTAAACTACTCCACTTGTTATAGTGGTTGGCAAAAGTAATGACGTGATTTTGTCCGGTAGAAACTTTTGTAACTCTGGAGCTATAAATCTGCCGGAAGCCGTCGCCGCCATCGATATTTTTACCTGTCATCCAGCGGGTCCATACGTTATAGCCTGCCCCATCGCTTTCAAATGTGCCTAAGTAAGTACCGGTATGAGGTGACACTGCCCCCCATGTTTCATTCACATAATACTCATAATAAGGGTTCCGGCTCCATCCGTACCAGCCGAAGGTACCGCCACCGGAATTGGCATAAGTACCGAGATTATATCCTATTTTGTAGGTTGGAGAGCCTGCCGAATAGCCTTTGCCGCACGTAAAATTGCCGTTAAATCCGTTCCAGTTAACGCTGTAATTGCCACCGGCGCCATTTGCGTAATTAACGGTACCGGTAGCGCCATCACTTTTCCAAAGCGACCAAAAGAAGCCGTTATGTGTACCCGATTGGTAGGATTCGGTCGCGGCTTTGAAAGGACGCTCCGTACCAACTCCCCCGGGCTGGGTCTCTGCCTCTTTTTTACAGCTTGTTAAAATTGTAGCGCCGGCAAGTGCCACAATGGCTGCAGCGCTAAAAGTAACCTTCCTGGTTACGCTTGTTAGTGGGTTTTGTTTTTTCATATCGTGGTTATTTTGTTAGAGAAACAAAAGAAACATATTTAAAAATGGAACAATGCTAATAATCGCCGAATTTGTTACACAAATGTTCATACACCGCTTATCGTTGGCCTGCTCCCAAACGTCATATTGTCCATAGAAAGCATTGAAATTCCCCCGGTACGGGAAAACACTTCCCGGGAGGCCCTCCGCTCATCCTTGCGTCGGTTGGTCCTCCTGGTATTCAATCAGGGGGGCCGTTATATTCCCGGACGAAACATTTTTACCCTTCATTTCAACATTTGTGGCAGTCTGCTGAAGGGCACAGGGGTATCTTGTCGTCACAAAAAATCGTTTGCCAGATGTTTTTAAGACCTGTCGCTTTTGTCTTTGTATGTTTAAGTTTGATGATAAACGGCCTTGCCCAACAAAGTTCCCCGGCATGGCAAGCCGATCCCCAACCGGTGGCGGATGCCGGCGATGCACGTTTTTATTCGGGGGTAAATACCTATGTCAATCCGGTCTTGCCTGGTGATCACCCTGATCCAACGTTGCTAAAGGTGGGTAATGACTTCTATCACTGCGGTTCCTCTTTCCATTTTAACCCTTATCTCCCTATCTATCATTCCAAAGACCTGGTACACTGGAGAGTGATTGCCCGCGTTTTGCCGCCCTCCAATACTGATATTGTAACGGACCGTCCGGGGAGCGGTGTATGGCAGGGCGCCCTCACGTACTTTTACGGTTCCTACTGGATCTACTTTTCTTCCCATGGACAATGGTTTGCTAAGGCGCCATCACCGGCAGGGCCATGGTCCGCTCCGGTGCGGGTACGGGAAAATGTTCGTACCGGTCCGCTTGGTTATGATAACTCCATTTTTGTTGATGATGACGGCAAGCCCTATATGTTGATTAAAAATGGCCAGAAAGTGAACAGGATACAGGCGCTTGGGCAGGACGGGCAACTCACCGGTTCCGTGATCAATCTGGACTGGATGAATGCCGGACTGCAGTACAGTTGGGCGGAAGGTCCTGTGATGTGCAAGCGTAACGGATATTATTATTATTTCCCTGCGGGTGACGTGTCCGGTGGTCAGTATGTTTTGCGGACAACAACACTAACGGCGGATTCCTCTAAGTGGGAACGACTGGGCGATTTTTTCAGGCCCATTACCGACCCGAATAATGCTTTCCCTCGCCCCAATCATATTTCAGCGCCTGTACAACTCGCAGATGGCACCTGGTGGACGATAGGCCAGAGCTATGAAAAGCATGGCGACGACGACTGGTCCGGTATGGGACGGCAAACCTCACTTTATCGTGTAGCCTGGGAAGGCGACCGCCCCTGGGGGGAGGCGCCGGTTAGCGGGCCTGTGGCAAAACCCGCACTGGATAATAATAACACACCCTGGCGTAGTGTGCATACAGATCGTTTTGACAGCGACAGCCTGGGCTCCTGGTGGCACTTCTTAACACAACGCGCCGCTGCGGCCTATTCGCTGACGCAGCGCAAAGGGTGGGTCCGCCTGTCTCCTGATAGTGCCCGCGCACACCTGTTGCAAAAGGAAACAGACCATTATTATACGGCCGTTACCCGCATAAGGGTGGATGCCCCTGTTCCGGAGGCACATGGCGGTATTTATCTGACCAACGGAAAACAAAGCGTGTTTGCCCGCCTTTATTATGACCATGGCAACAGCCCGCGTATTGTATTGCAATTGGATACTGCGCTGCGGGAAATGCCATATCACAAGGGAAAGGATGTTTGGCTGAAACTGGAACGGTTTGGGCACCGGCTGACCGGCTTCTTTAGCACGAACGGCAAAGACTGGCAACAGGTGGGCCTGCCGGTGAGCGCAACGCCCATCGATAAAGCGCAGCCCGATTTTAACAGCTGGGTAGGGACCAGCATCGGTTTATTTGCAGAAAAAGGCCCGGTCGACTTCCGTTTTTTTATTTGTAAAGATGGATTCTCCCGACTTCCGGCGGTGGGATGCAGCAATTATTACGGCATCAGCAAAATAAAACAGGGGGACGAATCCGCAGTTACCAATTCTTCTGTACATGGTGGATGGCTGATGATATCGGGGGTGGATTTTGGCGCTGCCGGTGAAGCAAAGACCATTGAAATAGCGGGCAGTGCTACTAAAGGCGGCAAATTGGAGCTGTTCACCGACGACCTGGAGAAGGGCCGGCAAATCGCTGTGGTGCAGGTGAAGCCGGGAGGAAACAGGTTGCATACGGGCAGTTTGCGCCAGGTGTCCGGGCAGCATGATCTTTTTATCCGGTTCCCCGCCGGCTCCTCGGGAGATGTCATCATTCAAAACATCCGCTTGTTGAGAGCAGAAAAATAACAGGCCACCACCCGTTTTTTGCTTTAATGGAGTATATGATTATTTTATTTGTTTGAATGACATTTATTATTTTAACAACAGAAAAATTCCACGATATGAAAACTACAGTACTTGGTTTTTCCCTTTTCCTATTATTTACCATGCCGGCTTTTACGCAAAACGTTGTTGAGCATGCAATGCCCGGTTTTGACTCCCCCCGTGCAGACATACCGCACGGCAGGATTGATACTGTCAGGTATAATTCCACAACGGTAGGTAACCAGCGCAAGGCATTGATATATACGCCGCCCGGATTTTCAAGGCAGAAAAAATACCCGGTGCTGTACCTGCTGCATGGCATCGGCGGTGACGAAAAGGAATGGTTAAACGGCGGCATGCCCCAGGTAATCCTGGACAACCTGTATGCTGAAGGGAAAGTTGAGCCGATGATCGTTGTGATGCCCAACGGCAGGGCTATGAAAGACGACAGGGCCATCGGTAACATCATGACGCCCGACAAAGTGCAGGCGTTTGCTACCTTTGAAAAAGACCTGTTACACGATCTCATTCCTTATATACAAAAGAACTACCCGGTGTACACCGACAGGGACCATCGGGCCATCGCGGGACTGTCGATGGGAGGTGGGCAGTCCCTGAATTTTGGCCTCGGTAACCTGGATAAGTTCGCATGGATAGGTGGTTTTTCATCTGCCCCCAACACAAAAATGCCGGAGGAACTGGTGCCCGACCCCACCACAGCAAAACAGCAAATAAAGCTGCTGTGGATCTCCTGTGGCGCCAGTGACGGATTAGTTACCTTCAGCAGACGCACCCATGAATACCTGCAGAAAAACGATGTGCCACATATCTATTATATAGAGCCGGGCGTACACGATTTTAAGGTGTGGAAGAACGGTCTGTATATGTTTTCCCAACTGATCTTTAAACCGGTGGATACCGCCACATTCTCAAAATACCCGGTGGCGGGCATGCCTGCCGAAACCAATGTGCGTACTGCAGGATATCCGCAGATATTGCCGGACCACCGCGTGATCTTCCGCGTAAAGGCCCCGGAAGCGCAGAAAGTGCAGGTCGACCTGGGCCGCAGGTACGACATGATGAAAGACACCGGCGGTTTATGGACGGTGACAACAGATTCCATCAGCGAAGGGTTTCATTATTATTCACTGCTGATTGACGGCATGGCAATAGCAGATCCTGCCAGTAAAACTTTTTATGGCATGGGCAGAATGGCAAGCGGTATTGAAATACCCCTTACCGGCGATAACTATTATGCGTTAAGAGAGGTGCCGCACGGAGATATCCGTGTCAGCAAATATTTCTCGAAGGTCACCCGCTCCTGGCGGCAGTTGTACATCTATACGCCTCCCGGCTATGATGCCAATACAAGTGAAAAATATCCTGTGCTCTATATTCTACACGGCGGCGGTGAAGATGAAACCGGCTGGGCCACGCAGGGCAAGGCGGACCTGATCATGGACAACCTGATTGCTGCCAAAAAAGCCGGACCGATGTTGGTCGTGATGCCGGATGCCAACGTAGGCGGCGCAGCTTTCGATGAGTCCGGGCTGAAAACATTCGAGTCGGAACTGAAGGATGTTATCATTCCCCTGGTAGAAAAAAAATTCCGTGTTGAAACCGCTGCCGCCAAAAGGGCATTGGCCGGTTTGTCCATGGGAGGCATCCATACGCTTTATACCGGTATCCGGAACACCGAACTGTTTTCCAGCCTGGGAGTATTCAGCTCGGGGTGGATACAACCCCGGCAGGGTGGTATTGCAGCAGCCCAGTACGATTTTATGGGCGCTAACGCAGCCATGATTAATAACAACCTGAAAGTACTGTGGATTGCCATGGGAGGAAAAGAAGACATTGCCTATAAGAACTGCCAGCTGATGCTGGCAAAACTGGATGCGCTGAATATCAAACATACCTATAGCGAATACCCCGGTGGCCATACCTGGCCGGTATGGAGAAATAACCTGTTCAATTTTGCGCAACAGCTTTTTAAATAATTGGAGCACAGGATGTTAATACCTGTTACTAAACACAGGAAGACAGGCTGTTTGCAGGTTATTTAAACATTATTGCTATCCTTTTGGAGATTCGTAGCATCGATATATATGTCTCTATTGTAGATTCGATTGTTGTTTTTTTAGTTTCAGTGTCTGCTGACTGATCTTCGACTGTTACGTTATGAAAAAAAATTCCACTTAAACGTTAAATGATTACTTATGAAATTTCAATGCACCCGGGTTACCACGTCCCGCATCAACCAATATCAGTTTCATTACTAACCGGGTAGTATCCACATCTCTGTAACGATACTGCCTTTTATCGCATTGTGATTGTTCCGGCCGGTATCCCGGCGTGACGGCCTTTTACCGGCTGTCAGGACCCGTATTGCCCTAACATTAAATATTCTGAATTCCATGTTTAAAATGATTCTTTCGCAGATGTCATGGAAATGGCTGGCATTGACGGCGCTAATGCTGTCGGCAGCGCCCGGCTATTCACCATTACAGGCCCAGGATGGAAGTGTGGTCCGGGGAGTAGTGCTGGATGAAAAAAACACGCCCATCCCGGGTACAACGATACTGGTAAAAGAAACGAAGGTCAGTGCCAGTACTGACGGTGATGGTAAGTTTCTTATTCATGTCCCGTCCGGCAAACAAGTGCTCGTTTTTAGCTACATAGGAAAAGTATCCCAGGAAGTAAACATCCTGAACCGGGCGGAGATAACGGTTACCATGAAAGACAAAGTAGTTGGGTTGGAAGATGTGGTAGTGGTGGGGTATGGCCGTCAAAAGCAGGCCAGTGTGGTAGCTGCCGTTTCGCAAACCTCCGGCAAGGTGCTCGAACGGGCGGGCGGCGTATCAAATATCGGGGCTGCCCTCACCGGAAATGTGCCCGGGTTGATTACCGCCCAAAGTACCGGTCTGCCCGGTGAGGAAGATCCCCAGCTGATTATCCGCGGCCTCAGTACCTGGAATAACAGCAACCCGCTGATACTGGTGGATGGGGTGGAACGTCCTATGAACAGCGTGGATATTGGTTCTGTAGAAACAGTAACGGTATTGAAAGATGCTTCGGCAACCGCCGTATTCGGTTCACGGGGCGCCAACGGCGTTATCCTGATCACTACTAAGCGGGGAAAAACAGGTAAGGCAGCGATCCGCGCCACGATCAACACAACGCTGAAAGCTCCTTCCAAATTGCCCGGCAAGGCAGATTCCTACAATGCCCTGCGTACCGTTAACGAAGCGATCGAGTACGAGCTGGCATTAAAGCCCGAAAGCTGGAACAATTATTACCCTCAGGCTATTTTGGATAAGTACCGGCATCCGGCGAACCTGGAAGAAGCAGAACGTTATCCCAATGTAGATTGGGCGAAAACGTTATTCAGAAATTACGCGATGTCACAAAATGCCAACGTGAATATCAGCGGAGGAACACGTTTTGTCAAATACTTCACCAGTGCGGACTTCCTGCATGAAGGCGACCTTTTCAAAATTTATGATAACAGACGCGGATATAAACCCGGTTTCGGCTTTAACCGCTTGAATGTCCGGTCTAACCTGGACTTTCAATTAACGCCTTCCACGCTCTTTAAAGTAAATCTTGCCGGATCGTATGGCGTAAGGAAAAGCCCGTGGGGATTTTCAGGAAATCAATACGGATCTTGGATTGATGCCTATACGACTGCGCCGGACGTGTTCCTGCCGGTATATGCCGACGGCTCCTGGGGATATTATGCGCCTAATGAAGGAAGGGCGGAGAATTCGGCGAGAAACCTGGCAGTGGGTGGTATTCAATATCAGACGACTACCCGCATTACCACCGATTTTACGGTAGAACAAAATCTGGACATGCTCCTCCATGGACTGAAGTTTAACGGCACGCTTTCTATGGATAACACTTTTGTGGAAAGTAACAGAGGCGTAAATGATCTTTACAATGATGTACAAAGGAAATGGATTGACCCGGCAACAGGAAATGTGTTTTACAGAAGCGCCTTTGACGGCGTTACTAATTTCGATTTCCAGGAAGGAGCAAAATGGGCGCCGGCAGCAGGCGCCGTGACCGATAACCAGCGCCGGTTATTCTACCAGTTGCAGCTGAATTATGCCAGGACAATTGCGAAAAAACATAACGTAACTGCCATGGGGCTGCTGAACCGTAATGTAACAGCTTATGGCAGCATGATCCCCTCGTACCGGGAAGACTGGGTGTTTCGTACCACTTATACCTACAACGACAAATATACATTTGAGTACAACGGCGCCTATAATGGCTCCGAAAAATTTGCGCCTAAGTACCGTTTTGCCTTTTTTTCTTCCGGTGGTGTGAACTGGATCGTATCCAATGAGCCATTTATGAAGAACATCAGGTTCCTGGACCTGTTGAAGGTCCGTGCTTCGTATGGGCAAACAGGTTTTGATAACGTGGCCGGCCGCTTCCTTTACCTCACTGACTGGGCATATGGTGGTCAGGCACGACTGGGTACTTCCGGTGAAGGGGCTGAGCAAAGCCCGTACAACTGGTACCGGGAGGCTACTGTCGGTAATCCCAATGTACAATGGGAACAGGCGGAAAAAATCAATGTGGGCACCGACTTTGAATTATTTAACGGATTTATAAAAGGTAAGGCCGATTTCTTCCAGGATAAGCGCTCCAAAATATTACTGGCTAACCGCACTTCTGTACCTTCTTATTACGGCGCCACGCCGCCGGTGGCCAATCTGGGCAGGGTAAATTCCCAGGGGTATGAACTGGAGCTGCATTTCAACTACCAGGCATCCAAACAAACCCGTGTTTGGGCCGATCTGAATATGACCCATACAAAAAATAAAGTCATCGAGGCAGATAATCCCGCATTACTGCCGGCTTATCAAAAATCAGAAGGCATGCAGATTGGCCAGGCTTATTCATACGTGAGCCAGGGATTTTATAACACCTGGGATGAGCTGTACGGGAGTACCATGCATAATACCAACGATAATCAGAAGTTACCTGGCAACTACTACCTCGTGGATTACAATGGCGATGGGGTGATTGATGCACGGGATAATATCCCTTACGGGCATAGCGGTTGGCCCGCCAATACCTATAACGCCACAATGGGCATAGACTGGAAGGGGCTGAGTGTCTTTGTACAGTTCTATGCTGCCAATAATGTCACCCGCCAGGTGGTTTTCAATAGCCTGTCATCACAGGGGCACACCGTTTATAATGAAGGTGCCTACTGGTCAAAGAACAACACCGGTGCAGACGTGCCAATGCCCCGCTGGTTGTCGACGCCGGCAGATTATTACCGGGGTACGCAATATATGTTTGATGGTTCCTACCTGCGATTAAAGAACGCTGAAATTGCCTATACGTTTAATACAGGGTTTATCAAACGGGCGGGGCTTGAATCGCTGAGAGTATATCTCAACGGTAATAACCTGGCCGCCTGGAGTAAAATGCCGGATGACCGCGAGTCAAACTTTGCCGGTACCGGTTGGGCATCGCAGGGAGCTTACCCCACTGTAAAACGTTATAATCTCGGCGCCAATTTAACCTTCTAAACATGACTGTTGTGAATAAATATATAAAGCTGTTACGGGCCACCTTTGGTTTAACCGTCCTTCTTGGCCTGGCATCCTGTACAAAGTTTCTCGACAGGGAACCTCAATCTGTGGTATCGGCAGATAATGCCTTTAAAACCTTCATCAGTTTCCAGGGGTATACGGAAGAACTCTATCATTGTATACCGGATTTTACCAACGCTTACTGGACAAATTCCTGGAACTGGGGCGAAGACGAAATTCAATCGACCTCGCGCGATTTTCACTTCATCATAAAAATAGATAACGGTGATTTCTGGGGCTGGCAGTCGCAGTTTGACGGCTGGCAGGCAGGTTGGATGGACCGGAATAATACCAGCACGAATGACGACCGCTTTGCAAAATCATTGTGGAAGCTGGGCTGGTATGGCATTCGTAAAGCCAATATGGGCCTGGAAAATCTCAATAATCTCACCGATGCCACCCAGGAAGAAAAAGACCTGATCAAAGGCCAGTTGTTGTTTTTCAGGGGATGGTTTCATTTTATGTTCATGCAGTATTTCGGTGGCCTGCCTTATATAGATAAAGTGCTTCCCGGCGATCAGAAGTTAACACTGCCGCGGCTCAAATACAGCGAGTGTGCAGATAAAGCAGCCGCCGATTTCGCCGAGGCGGCAAAACTATTGCCGGTGAACTGGGATAATACTACCGCCGGTAAAAGGACGCTGGGAAAAAATCAGTTGCGCATTAATAAGATCATGGCGCTGGGTTATCTGGGCAAAAATTATCTGTGGGCAGGAAGTCCCCTGATGAACTATGTATCTACCGGCAGTAAAACATATAACACAACCTATTGCCAGAAGGCGGCCGAGGCCTTCGGCGAACTGTTGCAACGCTGCGAGTCGGGCGACGCGCCTTATAGCCTCGTGGATTTTTCAAAGTATTATACCAATTTCTACAGCGCGGGCCAGAACTGGTTAATGCCGGGAGGCACGGAAGCAATCTTTCGCGGCCCTTACTACGGCGCCCACGGGTCTACCTATGGCACCGCGAAACAGTATGGCTCCGCTTTGCTGACAGGAGAAACCATCACTTTTGTGCCAACTGCCAACTATGTAGACTACTATGGCATGGCTAACGGGCAGCCCATTAAAGACATCACACAGGCCGACCCGGAATCGGGTTACGATCCGGCATATCCCTGGAAGGGAAGGGACCCCCGTTTTTATAACGATATCGTGTTCGACGGGGTAAAATGTGTGCAAGGCGCCACCACGGATGAAAACAACCGCTATGCGAACCTTTACACCGGCGGCAGTTACCGCGATGTCAGCAGCGCCAGCCGGTCCGGTTATTTGCTCCACAAGTTTGTACCTATGACGGCCAACAGGTTCGATAACGGCTGGAGCTATGATAAGGCGCTCAATATCCATCTGCCTTACATGCGCCTGGCAGACGTGTACCTGATGTATGCAGAAGCGGCTGCTGAAGGGTATGGTGCTGCAACAGGGAAGTCCGGTAACTATAATAAAACGGCATTAGACGCCATCAATACCATCCGGGACAGGGCAGGAGCAGGACATGTGGCTGCCCGCTTTACCGGCGCGCTGGACGAATTTATGAGCGAAGTCCGGCGCGAGCGGGCAGTAGAACTCTCTTTTGAAGGCCATCGTTTTAATGATCTGAGAAGGTGGATGTTGCTGATACAACGGCCGTACACCCTGAAAAAATCAGTGGAGTTTGACCGGTCGCCAACATTCAGTACGGCCGATCCCGGGAATAATAAGGTGCTCAACTTACGTGAAACCGTAATCCTGGAGCGGAAGTATTCAGAGAAGCACTATTGGCTGCCGCTGAAAAACGCCGATGTTAATATGTACGTGGAGTTTAAACAAAACCCCGGATGGTAAAACGTGCAGTTCCTGCTTGTATCGTTTCCGCTAATTTCAAAAATTCATGAACCAGATGAAAGCATTCATAGCCGCTATTGTATTGACAGGCCTTGTGCAGATGACACAGGCACAGGATACTACAGGCACCATTATATCCAATGCTCCGGACAGCAATACTGCGCAGGCAGCATTCCGCAGAGTGCATAGAAATGAGCTGCCAGGTGGTATTGCAGTGGTGGACGTAGCCTCACAAATGACGCAAAACTATATGAACTACAGCCTCGAGAATATGGAGAGCTGGGCCAATGGTTTTAATGGCAATAGTATGTGGGGAATGGGCACTTACCTGCTCGTGATCGACGGAGTACCCCGCGATGCCACTAATGTATTACCCACGGAAATAGACCAGGTTTCTTTTCTCAAAGGGGTAAATGCAGTAGCGTTATATGGCAGCCGGGCTGCGAAAGGCGTGATATATATTACCACCAAAAGAGGAAAACCCGGCAACCAGCGGATAGATGTAAGAGCAAACGGGGGATCAGGGTCCCTAAAGCATATCCCGCCTACCTGGGATCTGCTGAGTATATGACGCTCTATAATGAGGCGCGCCGCAATGACGGCCTTGCAGACCTGTATACCCCTGAAACCATTGACCATTATGCCTCCGGCAAAAATAAATACAGGTACCCCGACGTAGATTATTATTCAGATGAATACCTCAAAAAATTTTTTAGCCGTTATGATGTAACGGCGGAGATATCCGGTGGAAATGAGAAGGCCCGCTATTATACCAATATCGGCTATCAGACTTCCGGATCCCTGCTCAACTTTGGGGAGGCCCGCCAAAATGGGAAATCGGACCGCCTCAATCTGCGTGGTAACGTAGACGTTAACCTGAATGATTATATTTCCTGTAATATAGACGCCAGCGCTGTCTTCTATACCGGAAGAGGGGTAAATACCGATTATTGGAGCAGTGCGTCCACCTTGCGCCCCTATCGTTTTGCGCCGCTTATTCCCATAGACATGCTGCGGCCGGATGATGAAGCGGCCAATGTGCTGGTGAAAAACAGTAACCATATTATTGACGGGAAGTATTTGCTGGGTGGCACACAGCTGGACCAGACCAACCCTTTTGCTGCTATCTATGCCGGTGGCAACAACCGGTATATAAGCCGGCAATTCCTGTTCAATACCGGCGTGAATGCAGACCTCAGAAATTTGCTGAAAGGGCTTTCCTTCCACGCTACGTTTGCTGTAGATTATAATACCTCCTATAATCTTGCCTACAATAACAGTTATGCCGTATATGCGCCGACGTGGAACACGTTTTCCGGTAAGGATGTAATCAGCAGCCTTACCCAGTACGGGCAGGATGCGACGTCCGGCGTGCAGAATGCGAGCAACAGCTGGTACCGTCAAACCGTCGCTGCCACTGGTCAGTTCAATTATCTGAATACTGTCGGCGGTGACCATCATCTCTCTGCTGTTTTGCTGGTGAATGGTTTTCAGCAGTCAGAATCTGCCGTTTATCACCGCACCAGTAATGCCAACCTGGGTTTGCAACTGGGCTATAATTTCAAAAATACCTATTATGTTGATTTGAGCAGCGCCATGGTCCATAGTGCAAAACTGCCGGAAGGAAACCGGAGTGCTTTTTCTCCGACGGTGTCGCTCGGCTGGCGAATCAGTAATGCACCCTTCCTGCGGAGAATATCAGCGATCGATGATCTTCGGTTGACTGCTTCCGCTGGAGTGCTGCACACTGACCTGGATATTTTATCCTACTATCTGTACCAGGGGGCCTATACCACCCAGGGGAGCTGGTTTGGCTGGAAAGACGGTACCGGCGTTCAGGCCACCGAGTCGCGCCGGGGAGCTAACCCGGACATGCGTTTCCCTAAGAGGGAAGAAATCAGCATCGGCCTGGATGGTTCTTTCTTCCATCAGCTGATAAAACTGAATGGTAATTTCTTTGTCAATAAAATCACCGGCAACATTATACAGCCTGACGTACTTTATCCTTCCTACTTTACCACCGGGTTCCCGTTATCCTCTTTCATTCCCTATATCAATTATAATGATGACAAGCGGGTGGGTTTTGACTTCAACCTTAGTTTCCATAGTAAGTTGAGGGAGGTGAGTTATACTATAGGGCTGGTAGGCAGCTATTACAAAACGATGGCCACGAAACGCGCAGAATTATATGCCGACGAATACCAGCGCCGCGAGGGAAAACCGCTGGATGCCATATGGGGATTAAAAAGCCTTGGCTTTTTCCGTGATGAGAATGATATTAAAAATTCTCCTGCCCAGGCTTTTGGCCAGGTAAAACCAGGTGATATCAAATATAAAGATCAAAACGGGGACGGCGTCGTTGATGCCCGTGATGAAGTGTACCTGGGCCGTGCCGGCTGGTTTGGTTCTCCGCTTACGCTGGGCATAAATCTGGGCGCGAGGTGGAGGAACTTCTCTTTTATGGCGCTGGGGGTGGGCCGCTTTGGCGCATACGATATGAAGAATAATTCCTGGTTTTGGGTTGCAGGAGAAAGCAAATATTCTGCTATCGTAAGAGACCGCTGGACACCGGAAACAGCGGAAACAGCCAGATATCCCCGTCTGACTACGCTCGCCAGCGATAATAATTTCCGCAATTCAGATTTCTGGTTGTATAAGACCAATCGCATAGACCTGGAGAAAGTGCAGATTTCCTATGATATGAGCGGTTTGCTGGGTAAAAAGAAAGTGGTGAAAGAAATGGGAGTATACGTCAGCGCTTTTAATCTGTTAACGATATCGGCAGAACGTAAAGTGCTCGAAATGAACGTAGGCAGCGCTCCGCAAACACGCCTGTATAATCTGGGCATAAAGGGATCCTTTTAATCTTTTCCATTCGCATAATTAAGTTCCCGTTTTATGAAAATAAATATTGTCATTTTACTGGCCTGTCTATTGCTGGTGGCTGGTTGCAAAGATCTGCTGGTGCCGGAAACTGAAAATATCCGGGACCTGAATCCGGGTAAATATCCTCCAAATGACGCTGCGCTGCCATTTGGCATATTGCTCAACGGCTATAACCGGATACCCACTAATTCCTGGTCATTTAATGATGTAGCCACTGATGATGCGGTGACCAATGACCAGGGCAATGGTTTCCTGAAAATAGCAAACGGGCAGTGGACGGCCAATAACAACCCGTTGAGCCAGTGGACCAATGCATATGCGGCTATCCAGTACCTCAACATTGTTTTACGGGACGTGGACACAGTCCGTTGGGTGTCAGATCCTGTAGTCAGTAAATTATTTGCCATGCGGATAAAAGGGGAGGCTGCCGGTTTGCGCGCCCTTTTCTATTATTATCTGCTGCAGGCCCATGCCGGCGTGTCTGAAAGCGGCGCTGTGCTGGGGGTGCCCATTATTACCGCCGTGCAGGGGCCTAATGCTGACTTCAATACCCCCAGGGCCACCTTTGAAGCTTGTATGAAACAAATTTACAGCGACCTGTCGATAGCGGATGATTTGCTTCCGCTGGATTACGGAAATATTGCAAGCGCCGCATTCATTCCTGCTAAGTACGGAACGATTACCAAAGAACAATATGACCGTGCTTTTGGCTCCGCTTTCCGGGGATTTCTCACGGGACGGATTGTAAAGGCTATCCGGTCAAAGGCCGCATTACTGGCTGCCAGCCCGGCGTTTAGTGCAGGTAACACTACTACCTGGGCCGATGCGGCCGACTACGCAGGGGAAGTGCTTTACCTGAAAGGAGGTGTAGGCGCTTTGGCTTCCAATGGCCTTACCTGGTATGCCAATGCCAGTGAAATTGCCGGCCTCGCCGATGGCGCCAACCCCGCTGAAATACTCTGGAGGAACAATTACGGCGATAACCGCGACCTGGAGCAGGCTAATTATCCGCCGGGATTGTTTGGTAACGGACGCATCAATCCAACACAAAACCTGGTAGACGCTTTTCCTATGGCTAACGGAATCCCGATTACCCATACAGGTAGCGGCTATGATGCAACGGACCCCTACGCCAACAGGGACCCGCGGTTGCGTGTGTTTATTTTAGTGAATGGCGGTACCGCCGGCCCCAATAATACGGTCATCAGCACAGCTGCAGATGGTGGCACAAATGATGGGCTCAACATAGTGGGAACATCCACCAGGACTGGCTATTACCTCCGCAAACTGTTACGGCAGGATGTGAACCTGAATCCTAATTCCACCAACAACCAGCGGCATTACAAACCACATATCCGGTATACGGAAATTTTTCTCAACTACGCAGAGGCGGCCAATGAAGCCTGGGGACCATTAGGAGCCGGCAGGTATGGATTCTCTGCCTATGACGTGATCCGGGCGATCCGTAAAAGGGCCGGTGTGGGCACTGCTAATGGTGATACCTGGCTCGAAGAAGCGAAAGGCAGTAAAGACCAAATGAGAGACCTGATCAGGAATGAGCGGAGAATAGAATTGTGCTTTGAAGGGTTTCGCTTCTGGGACCTGCGTCGCTGGAAAGTTAATCTGAGTGAAACAGCCAGGGGGGTGAGCATAAAAAATAATGTTCCCGCTGTGATAAATGTCGAGCCCCGGCAGTTCCAGTCATTTATGACTTATGGCCCCATACCGTATGGAGAAATACTGAAGTTTGGCGCGCTGGAACAAAACAAAGGCTGGCGCTGAGAAAAACAGGCAGGAGCTCATTTTTAATTGATTTTTTTGAAAAAAGCAAAGATGAAAAAGTTTTTAATGCCCGTGGTATTACTGCTGCTTGCAGCATGTAACAAGAACGTAACGTTTCCCGACTATCCTTATCAAACGGTATACTTCGCTTATCAATACCCTGTACGCACCATCACGTTTGGAGAAGATATCTTCAGCACAGAGCTGGATAACCAGCGAAAATGTAAAATTATGGCTGCCACCGGCGGTGTTTATTACAGTAAAAACGACGTGAACATCAGTATCGCAGTAGATAATTCCCTGCTGGGAAACGGGTTGCTGTTTGGCGCCGGTAAAGATGAAGTCCTGCCCATGCCCGCTAAGTACTATTCACTGGCAGACAACAAGATCGTTATTCCCAGGGGCAGCCTGGCCGGTGGCGTGGAAGTGCAGCTGGCCGACGCCTTTTTTAATGACCCCAGGGCAATTAAGAACACCTATGTGATTCCATTACGTATAACCGGTAAATCAGGCGCGGATTCTGTCCTGAGCGGCAAAGATTTTATCCTGTATGCCGTCAAATACGTGAATGAGTGGCATGGCAACTACCTGCGCAGAGGGAAAGATGTAATATCAGGAAGCGTAAATCAAACCATCATACGGCACAGGGAGTACGTAGAGAAAGATGAGGTAAATAAGTTAAGTACGAGGTCCATGAAAGAACTGGAGTTTCCGGTGGTGTACAAAAACAAAGATGGCAATAACATCAACTGTACATTGCTGCTCACCTTCCAGGATGGCGGAAAATGCACGGTTTCTTCGGCAACCGCCAATATTAGTGCTTCCGGGAACGGACAATTTGTAAAGAGGGGAGAAAAGAACAGCTGGGGAAACAAAGATCGCGATGCGCTTTACCTCAAATACCAGGTGGCCCTGCCCGATATGCAGGTGTCTGTGTCGGACACGCTGGTGCTCAGGGACCGGTCTGTCACCATGGAAACATTTACGCCTGTGAGTAAATAGTTTTTCACCTTACCTTGCCGCATTGATACCAATGCGGAAAAAACAGCCTCCTGTCAACCAGGGGGCTGTTTTTTCATATCATTACTCAAACGCTTTATCTCTTTGCATCTTTGCCATAAATTCGGAAGGCAGCACATTGTATTTTGCCTTGAATGATTTGGCAAAATAGTTGGGCGTGGAGAAGCCTACCTGATAGGCGATTTCAGCAATGGTCAGGTCACTTTTTTTCATGAGCATGGCGGCTTTTTCCAGCCGGTAGGACCGGATATATTCTACCGGGGTCTGACCGGTTAGTTCCAATAATTTATTGTACAGTGAACTCCGGCTCATCCCTAGTTCCTTGCTCAGGCGCTCGACCGAAAGTTGGGAATCTGTCAGGTTTTCTTCCAGGTGGGCCGCGATACGCACCATTAACTTTTCTTCGGCCGATACCTTTTCAATTTCAGGCGCAAGTAATTTTATTTGTTTGGTATACGTGTTTTTCAGGGTATGGTTAAGATGCAGGAGATTCCTGATCCTGGCATGAAGTATTTCGAAGTTAAATGGTTTGGTGATATAGTCATTGGCGCCTGTTGCCAGTCCTGCGATCTGCTGGACCTCATGGGTGAGCGCGGTGAGCAATATAACGGGTATATGATTGGTCCTTTTATCCGATTTTAACTTCTGCAATAAGCTGATACCATCCATTTGCGGCATGGTAATATCACTGACGATCAGGTGCGGATGCTGTAACAGGGCTTTTTGCCAGCCGTCTTTCCCGTTACTGGCTTCTATTATTTTGTAATTCCTGCAAAGGTTATCTTTAAGATAGAACCTGAAGTCGTCATTGTCTTCCACGATGAGCACCACGGCCTTTTCCTGGCTATCCGGTAGTTCCTCGCGGGCCTGCGATGCTGCTGCCGGTTCCTGCAGTATTGCTTCCCGGACGGACAACTCAGGCGGCTCCTGCCTTACAGGGATTTCTGCCGCCGCCATTAAAGGCAGTTCTATGGTGAAAGTTGCGCCCTGTCCCGGTTCGCTGTCTACTTCAATTGTACCGCCATGTATGGTTACAAATTCTTTCGTAATGGATAAGCCTATGCCGATTCCCTGGTTTAATATGGTGGAAACGGTGTCTGCCTGGAAGAAATGTTCGAAGATCCGGTCTTTTTTATCTTTGGGGATGCCGATGCCGGTATCTTTTACTGTTATCCGGACCCATTGCCGGCAGGTAACTTCCTCTTTTTTCAACAGCTGCAGCGTTACGGTAACCGCGCCTTTTTCTGAGGTGAACTTAAAGGCATTGGAAAGCAAATTGAAAAGAATACGTTCTGTCTTATCATGGTCAAATAAAACACAGAGTATTGCCGGGTCACTGATAAAGGTGAATTGTATGTTCTTTCTTTCGGCAAAATCGCGGAAAGAGTCTGTGACCTCTCTGATAAAAGCTACAAAATCTCCTGCTGTTGGCTGTAGTTTTAGTTCATGTTCTTCCATTCTCCTGAAATCCAGCAGTTGGTTGACCAGATTAAGCAGCCGCCTGGAATTTCTTTTGATCATGTTTAGCCTGTCGAGGCGTGGGCCGGTGTTTTCTCCGCTAATGAGCTGTTCTACCGGGCCCATGATCAGTGAAATAGGAGTTCTGAAATCATGACTAAGGTTGGTGAGGAATTTAATTTTAAGCCGGTCGATGTCCTGCAGCCTTTTTACTTCCAGCCTTTCCTGTTCCAGCAGGAATTTTTTCCTTATCCGCTTGATCCCGAGGTAACGGCTATAGAGCAATAACAGGCAGATGGCGCACACATAAAAGGCGTACGCATAAATAGTACGCCAGAACGGGGGGCGAACGTGGATTTTTATCGTGGTGTCCCGGCTACTCCAGATTCCATCGTTGTTAGCGGCTTTGACATGGAAGGTGTATTCTCCGGGATCAAGGTTCGTATAGGCCGCACTGTTGGCCGTGCCGGTATAGTTCCAGTCTTTATCAAATCCATCGAGTTTGTAGGCATAATGGTTTTCTGTTGGAAGGGTGTAGTTGAGCGCCACAAAACTGATGACAAAGTTTTGTTTGTAGGCCAGCCGGATGTTGTCGGCTACGGCAATATGTGCTGTAATAGGGCCGTCCTCATCAGGAAGTATCGATTTGTTGGATACCCTTAGATCTGTCAGCAGCACAACCGGAGCATGTTTGTTGAGGGTAAGACCGGAGGGCGTAAAGTAGTTAATTCCTTCCAGTCCGCCGAACATCAGGTCTCCGTCAGACAAGCGTATGCCGGAGTTACGAACGAAGTTGTTATTTTGAACGCCGTTATAGCGCGTATAGTTTCTGAACTTTTTGGTCTCAGCGTGGAAACTGCTGATGCCCATGTTGGTACTTAGCCAGATAGTCCCGCTCTTATCTTCAAGGATTTTGTAAATGGTCACGTTTTGCAGGCCGTCTTTTTCGCAGAAATTGACAAACCGCTGTTGTGTTTTATCAAAAAAGCTCAGGCCGCCAAAGGTGCCTGCCCACATACGGCCTTTGCTGTCGCACAGCAATGTTTGCACTTTATCGCTCGGCAACAGGCTGTTGCTTTGGGTGTAGATGTCCCACCGGCCGGTGCCCGGATGATAAACGCCGACGCCGCCTCCATGGGTGCCAATCCAGATATTGCCTTCCGTATCCTCCTCGATAGCCCTGATATATCCGTTGAACGGCAGCTTTTTCTCGCTCGGCTTTGTGGGGTCCGGATGAGGGGTATACCTGGTAACCACCTGCTCATTTTTGAGGACGTTCAGTCCTTCTCCGTTGGTGCCAACCCAAACGTTGCCTTTACTGTCTTCCTTTATGCAAAAGATGTCATTGGCGCCGGGGTGCTCGCTCCCCGCGACTTTTGTGAGGTATTTATAGTTGCCGGTAACACTGTTGATGATGAGCAGGCCCAATGCATAGGTGCCTATGTATAATTTTTTGTCGCGGGTGTACTGGAGCGCCATAATGGCCACTTTATTGCCCGTTACCGGAAGCGGGATGTCAATGGGATGGACTTTCCCCGTTTGGCGATTGAATTCAAACATGCCTCCGCCATCGGTGGCCACAAAAACATTGCCTCCGCTGTTTTCCGCAAAGGCAGTGACGATGGACGACTGACGGCTATTTTCATGAAATGCGCTGCCTGGTTTAAAATTGAAGAGGTGCAGGTTCCTGTCATATTTATTAATCCCGCCCCTGAAAGTGCCTAACCAGTAAATACCCTGTTTGTCGTTATAGATACATCTTATCGATTGGTTGGTAAGACTATAGATGTTTTCATCGGAGGGAAGATAGTGATCGATGGCGTTTGTCCGGGTATTTAGCACCATGAGCCCATCTTCTGTGCCGATCCATAGCTGGTGGTCTTTGTCCGGCCTGATGCAGTTAATTAATTTATTGTACAGGAGCGGGATAGTATGATATGGGGAGATGCTGGCGCCATCGGGTTGCAACGTATACAATCCTGTTGCGGTACCTACCCAGATCTGCCCGTCACTGTCGCCGGTAATGGCCTTGATCTCGTTATCCTGGGCGGTACATCCGGCTTTGTTGTTGGTTATTAGTTTTATGGCGCCGGTAGATGGCGCATACCGGTACAGGCCATGGGCCGTCCCGATCCAGATTTGCTGTTTGCGGTCAATAAAAAGGCAGCGGGGGCTCAGCTTTATTTCCCGGGTCTCTTCTCCTGCTATCAGGTTGATCTGGGAAATATGACGACTGCCGGGTGCCAGCTTAAATAAATGTTCGAACTGTGCGATCCAGATGTTACCGGAAGTATCGCTGGAGATATCCAGTATTACAGCGTTGGGAGGCAATTGGGGGGCATCCGCGTGCAGGGGGAAGTGAACGAAGGCGTCCTTTTTACGGTCGTATAAGCTAAGCCCGCCACCACTGGTACCTATCCAGAGGTTGCCGGCCTGGTCTTCATGGAGTGCCAGTACCTCATTGGCCCTCAGGCTGGAAGCGTCATCCGGATGGTGCCGGTAAACAGTAAAGTGGGTACCGTCAAATTTATTTAAGCCATCATCGGTAGCAAACCACATCAAACCATAGTGGTCCTTCGTGATGGCATTCACCCCATTGGATACCAATCCGTCTTTAGCGGTAAGCGAAGTGAAGTTGAAATGTCCGGTTTGGGTCCAACCGGTTTTAGCGAGGCATAGTAAACAGCACAGGAACGTAAATGTATATTTACACATATGGAGCGGGCATTAAAAAGCAAGATATTGGTTGAATGATTATAACGTGGTCCTTTGTACCTCAATTTAAGTATTGTAATGAAATTTATAAACATCATGATACTAAATTGCCTGAATACACTGTTATTGGACTATAATAATTGTAAAAAAGACATTTTTTCCATCAATTTCAACAAATGAGCTATCCGGAAACTACCTGCCCCTGTATTTTTGTTTCCGTGCAGTTTTATCCGGAAACAACTACGGGTAATGCTAATATGACTGAATAACGGCTTTAAAGATGTATAAGAAATTCCTCGTTATAGCGCTCCTGTGCTTTTGTAGTGCTTCGCTTTATGCGCAGCAGTCTGATAATGAAGACGGCACCTATACCAATCCGGTTATATGGTCGGACTTCCCGGATAACGACGTAATCCGCGTGGGAGATACTTACTATATGGTGGCTACCTCCATGTATTTTTTTCCCGGTGTGCCCCTGCTGCAGTCGAAAGATCTGGTGAACTGGGCGTATGTGGCCCATGCAGTGCCGCGGTTCAAACAGCATCCCTTTTATGATTTAAAAGGCGGCAACAGGTATGGGAGAGGGCAGTGGGCCAGCAGTATCCGCTATCACAACGGAAAGTTTTACATACTTTTTATGACACTGGACGAAGGCGGTTTTTTGTGTACCGCCACGAAGGCGGAAGGCCCCTGGGAGATACGAAAGCTGGTAAGGCCCTACTATGACCCCGGGTTGTTTTTTGATGAGGATGGGCGCATCTACATTGCCCACGGGTATTCTAAACTGTCTGTGACAGAAGTGGATGCTAACCTTGCCCCTGTTGGCAGGGACAGTATTGTGTTTGACAAGGTGCAAAGGCCGGGGCTGGAGGGATCGCATGTTTATAAGGAAAACGGCTACTATTATATTTATGCTACCTATGGTGGGGGAGATGGTTACCAGGTTTGTCTCCGGTCAAAAAACATATATGGCCCCTATGAGGAAAAAACTGTGCTGAAAGACGATATGAACCTCTATGGTAAAGGTGTTCATCAGGGCGCCCTGGTAGAAACGCCGCAGGGGGAATGGTGGAGTATTATTTTTCAGGACAGGGATGGGGTGGGAAGAGTGCCCACTTTGCAGCCGGTGCAGTGGATAGATGGCTGGCCTGTCCCCGGGAAGAATGGAAGGGCAGTGGTCACCCATATTAAACCACGTACTGAAGCCGTTACCCCAGTGCAAATATTGCCCACCAGTGATGAGTTCAGTGATGATAAGCTTGGCATGCAATGGGCCTGGAACCACAATCCGGACGACAGCGCCTGGTCTTTAAGTAAACGGAAAGGTTATCTGCGGCTCACTACAGCCGGCGTTGCCGCTGATTTGCTTCATGCGCGGAATTCTCTCACACAACGGATATTTGGCCCCTTCTCCGAGGCTACCGCGGCATTCGACATCAGCGGAGTGAAAGCCGGCGATGTGGCCGGACTTGCTGTATTGCAACTGCCCTATGCCTTTATCGGCGTGAGCGCCGGCGCGCCGGCAAAGTTTATTGTGATGGAGCATGCCGGCAGCAGGAAAGACAGTGTGGCCATAGGACAGCAAAAAAAGGTGTTCTTCAGGGCTTCTGTTAATACCGTGAAAAATCAGGCTCACTTCTCCTATAGCTTCGATAACAGGACATATCTTCCCCTGGGCGATACGCTGGAAATGCAGTTCAACCTGAAAATGTTTACTGGTAACCGGTTTACGCTGTTTAACTATGCCACGCTTAAAAGCGGCGGCTATGTTGATGTGGACTGGTTTCATATGGATACCCGGAAGGGAGCGCCCAATCTGTTTAAGGCAGCCTCCCGCATTGGAGCAGAGATGTATGATGACATCTACGGCGCACGGGTGGCTCCCGGCAAAGATGGAAGCGGGCCGGGGCAGCAGGAGGTGGCCCATTTGACGGCCGGTTCATGGGTGCGCTTTAACCAGGTGGATTTCGAAAAAGGATATCAATACCTGTTATTGCGGGTGGCGCCCCGCGGAGGGCGTATAAACGTGTATCTCGATAATGATTCGCTGCATCCCTATGCTGCCGTGGCGGTGCCCGACCAGCCGTTGCTGAACTACACGACGGTCAGCATACCCGTGAAGCCGCTTACCGGCAGGCACCGGCTGACATTTACCTTTACTGGAGAAATGCAATCCACCGCCCGTTTCAACTGGTTTACCTTCGCAGATGATCACCAGCAAACGTATACATCGCCTCCGCTGATATCACATATCTATACCGCCGACCCGTCTGCGCATCTCTTTAACGGAAAAATATATATATACCCTTCGCATGATACTGCTACCAACACGAAGGAAAGTGATAACGGGGACCACTTCCAGATGGAGGACTACCACGTCTTTTCCATGGACTCCATTGGCGGTAAGGTAACGGACCACGGGATTGCGCTCCGGGCGCATGACGTGCCCTGGGCTTCGAAACAGCTGTGGGCGCCGGATGCAGCATTTTCAAAGGGAACATATTATCTGTATTTTCCCGCAAAGGATAAGGAAGGGGTATTTAAAATCGGCGTTGCATCTTCAAAGCAGCCGACTGGCCCCTTTGTGGCCGAAAAAGAGCCGATTGCCGGAAGTTATAGCATTGACCCCTGTGTGTTCAGGGACGACGATGGATCTTTTTATTTGTACTTTGGCGGTATCTGGGGAGGACAATTACAGCACTGGGATAATAATCGCTATGACGCCACTGCAGCGCTGCGTAAAAAAAATGAAGTGGCCATCCTTCCACGGGTGGCAAAGCTTGCCCCGGATATGAAAAACCTGGAAAGCGCTCCGTTGCCCATAAAAATAACGGACAGTACCGGCCGGCTTTACAATGAGCAGGAGAACGACAAACGCTTTTTTGAGGCCGCCTGGATGCACAAATACAATGGCAAATATTACTTCTCTTATTCAACCGGCGATACGCACAATATCGTTTATGCGATCGGGGACAGCCCCTATGGCCCTTTTACCTATCAGGGGGTTATCCTGAAACCGGTGGACGGCTGGACCAACCATCATTCGATTATTCAAATCGGACATAAATGGTATTTGTTTTATCATGATACGCAACTGTCGGGTAAAACGCACCTGAGAAACGTGAAGGTAATGGAGTTGAAGTATAATAACGATGGCACCATCCAAACGCTAAGCGCATCCAGATAACACATTTCGTAAATAATTAAAGACCCAGGCAACTTATGAAGTATATCCGCCATGTTATTGTTTTTTTACTGACTGTCGCTATAAGTTTTTCCTGCGTGGCTTACCGGGCTCATTCTTTTGCCGGGCCGGAGGTACGGGGACTGAAAGATTATTACAAGGATTATTTTCCTATAGGCGTGGCCGTTTCAGCGCGTGCGCTGCACACAGAGGAAGCAGGACTGGTGGTCCGGCAGTTTAACAGTGTTACCCCGGAGAATGCTATGAAAATGGGCGTCATTCATCCGGAAGAGCAGCTGTATAACTGGAGGGATGCTGATACTGTCGCAGCCTTTGCCCGCCGTAACGGAATGAAGCTCAGGGGGCATACCTTAGTCTGGCATAACCAGGCCCCCGGATGGCTTTTTAAGGACGCCAACGGACAACAGGTATCTAAAGACGTGTTGCTACAGCGCCTGAAAGCGCATATTACGACTGTGGTAAAGAGATATAAGGGCACCGTATATGCCTGGGATGTGGCCAATGAAGTGATCAGCGACCGTAAGGATGAGTTTTACCGGAATTCACTATGGTACCGGATCTGTGGTGAAGAATACATAGAGAAAGCATTTCAGTGGGCCCATGAAGCGGACCCCGATGCTTTGTTGTTTTATAATGATTACAATGAGATAAACACTGTAAAACGGGAAAAAATTATCCGTATGCTCAATGGCCTTATCAGCAAAGGGGTGCCGGTTCATGGAGTGGGATTGCAGGCACATTGGGCCGTTAACGAGCCATCGGCAGAACAGCTGGATAAAACGATGGCAGATTTTGCAAAGCTGGGCCTGAAGATACAAATTACTGAATTTGATGTTTCCGTGTACCGCAAGGAACATGAGATGAGGGAACGGGAAGCGGGCGACAGCGCCACGGCGTTTACCGCAGCAAGGGAGCAGCAACAGCTCGAGCAGTACCGCCGGTGTTTTGCATCTTTTCGCAAGTACCGCGATGTCCTGACGGGCGTAACGTTTTGGAATATCTCCGACCGGTATAGCTGGCTGGACAACTTCCCGGTGCGTGGCAGAAAAGATTATCCATTGCTGTTCGATAAGGAGCTGCAACCCAAGAAAGCGTTTTGGTCAGTCGTTAAATTTTGAATACTATCCTTGGCCATCATATCCCCAGATCATATACAACGCACCCCAGGTAAACCCGGCGCCGAAAGCGGCAAGCAACAGGCGGTCCCCTTTCTTCAGGCGCGACTCGTAATCCCACAGGCACAAGGGAATCGTGCCGGAAGTGGTGTTCCCGTAGCGGTCAACGTTCCGCATTATTTTTTCAGCCGGAAAAGACAATACTTCCGCCGTGCGGTCAATGATCCGCTGGTTAGCCTGGTGGGGTACCAGCCAGGTAATGTCCTGTGCCGACAGCTCGTTTTTTACCATCGTTTGGGTGATGGCCTCTGTCAGGCGTAATACCGCATAATCAAAAATAGCTTTGCCATCCATGTAGAGATAATGTTCCTGGTTGTGCACCGTGGTGGTAGAGGACGGCCAGCGCGAACCTCCGGCTTTCACATAGAGCAGGTCGGCGCCGCTGCCGTCTGTACGAAGGAAACAGTGCTGTATCCCGCTGTCGGGAGGCCCCGGCTCCAGTAACACACCACCTCCGCCATCGGCAAAAAGGCAGGTGGTGATTCGGTCCTGGCCGCCGATAATACTGCTCATTTTATCTGCTCCCAATACCAGCACGTAGCGGTATATGTTCTGCTCTATGTACCTGGAGGCAATATCCAGCGCAGAGAGGAAGCCGCTGCATGCCCCGTTGATATCGATAGCCCACGCCTTGCTGGCGCCGATTTCACGGGCAACAATATTGCTGGTGGAAGGCGTGATCATATCCGGGGTGGTAGTGGCCAGTACAATGGCATCCAGTTCTGATGGCTGTATGCCGCGTTTACGGCAGATTTCAAGGGCTGCCTGCACGCATATGGCAGAAGTGCCGACGCCTTCCTCCCGGATAAAACGCCGCTCCCTGACGCCGAGATATTTGGGAATCCACCCGGAGGGGATGTGCATTTTTTGTTCCAGCTCTTCATTGTAAACAATATGCGGCGGAACGTATCCGCCGACTGCTGTGACAACCGCGTTGCTCTTTTTCATAGTCAGGTTTTTTAAGGATAGCAAAAGGGTAACAATTAGTACATCTAACAAAATAGACAATGGATAGTAGCTTGTTCAAAGGTATCAACAGCTGGTGAAGTAGAACGGCATGGTCCAACTGCAGTCCCAGGTATATGGTATGGCTATAGCTTCGCAGGATGCCCGTTGTTTCCCTGTTTTTTAATGTCTAATATTTGTAACCATGTCTCCTGAAAATTATCCGTTGTCTGCGCTTGCGCAGGAATTATCCGCTCTCAGAAACAAGGACAGTTATCATCCGGATATGGATGCAGCTGCTGTGTTCAACCGGTATTTCCCGGGAAATCTGCCGCAGCTGATGCTGGGCATGTCTGAGATTACTGCTTCCTTTTATGGCTTGCTGCTTCAGCAGGCAGTTGCATTGGAAGGACCTGATATGGCGGAAGCCCTTTCTTCATCACTGATATATACGCTGGGAAAGAACAAGGCCGGCAGAATAATGGAGACCTACCCTTTACTGGAGCGGGATGCCAGGGGCGTCCTGGAAGTTATTATTGCTGCCATCTTTACCGCCAGCCCTGAATTTAATTTCGAGGTCAATAGCTACTCGGCTGCGGAAGTGGTATTCACTATCCGGGGAACAGACCGTTATCATAGGATCAGTCAGCAGCTGCAAATGACCCATCTCCTGAAATGGCCGGTGATACTGCCGTTCCTGGAAGGGATACGCGATGTGGCCGCACCCGGCTGGAAAGTTACAGCGCTTGCGTCTGCGGTAGACGAGAATAGTAACTGTGATTATGTTTTCAGGATATACCAGGAGGCTGTTGTACCGCCAGGCGATATTCAGACAGGCATGCGGCCTCCCTTTTTCCGGTTGCCGGCTGCCGCTATGGTGACCAGGGGGAAATATCTCGAAGCGGACCTGGGACCTGCCGGTAATTTTCAAAACAGCGAGTTTGTTACAATGATCCAGCAATGCCTGTCGGCCGAAGCGTGGAATGCCTGCCGCCTGTATGCGCCGGGAACAAACCAGTATATGCTGGCGGAGCGCTTTACGTGCATGCGCATCGGTAATTTTTTGGCTGATACATCTTTGAAAGTGGTGCTCCATACACAGGAAATCAGTAAAAGAAAGCGGAAAAGTGTTATACGCATTTTGGATGATGCGGGAAATATGGTCTACCAGGTACTTTTCGATTATTATATGTGGAATGAAGCGGACTTTAAAAATAGATTTGTCTTCCTGAAAAGCGATAAAAAAACAGCGCCGGGAGAATCACTGCCCCTTCCTGTTATCAGCCGCATGTCTTTTGACAATGCCTGGCATTATGTGTCCCGGTTAGCTCCTGTAGATGAAATACATTGCCTTGGCCATTTCGGGGGCTATCCCTGCGTGCCGGCGTTATTCCTGTTCCGGTTATTGCACCTGGAAGCGGAAAAGTGGATAAAGGACGTGCTGGGAGAGCTGCCCGGAACCAGGCTGGTGGTAGAGAGTGTTGCTGTTCATCCCGCGCGTATTATGCCCGCAGGTGTGCCTTATGACATTACCACCACCGTGCATCGGCTGTCAGATAATATAGTGCAATTTGTGTATGACATTACGCAGGTAGATGATCCTGGTACCAGGTTTGGCTGCGTGGTATTGGAGATGATGATGCCCGGATAAATATAATACGGAAGCTTGGTCCGACGCTATTATTGGTAAGTCTGCCGGAACAATAGGGATCAGGAACTACATTCTTCTGTCGCTCGTTCCCCGGGTTCACAAAAATTGACTTTTTTATCCCATAGGGATAATTATATGCGGTATTGCAGTTCTGCTTTTGGTTTCAAAACTTTGCTAAAATTAAACAGCAGGATATGAAAAGTTTAGAGCAACAGATTAATGAACTGAATGAAAATTTAGTAAAACAACTTCCTTCAGAAGTCCTGGCGATATTCGGCCAGTCAATTCACGAACTGAAAGCGCAGGGCATTGAGGAAAGCAGTATCGGAACAGGCGAAAAGTTTCCTGATTTTAACCTGTTAAATATGAATAGTAAAGCCATAGCGTTAAAAGAACTGCTAAAAAACGGGAAAGTGATAGTGGCTTTTTTTCGCGGCAGTTGGTGCCCTTATTGCGCTGTCGGAATATAACGGGAACGATAATAACGAACTGCCTGTTCCTGCCATTTTCGTAGTGGATACCAATGGCAGTATCACCTACAAATTTGTTGATACCAACTATATGAACAGGGTTGATATTCAGGAGCTGATCGGACAATTATGAATGAAGTAACGCCAATCTTTGATTTGCATACAACTTACCGGGTTTTGCATACGGCCATTAAGATGTTCTTCGCGAAGTTTGATCTGTAAAAATCATAATTATGGATATGAAGAACATCAATTTGGGAAGCGAAGGTCTGGTAGTGCCGGTTATAGGTTTGGGCTGTATGGGTATGACGGGCTTTGAAGAAGGGAACATGTATGGCGAGGCCGATGAGCAGGAGGCTATAGCCACCATTCACCGATCGCTCGAATTAGGGGGCAATTTTTTGGATACTGCCGATTTGTATGGTCCTTTCAAAAATGAGCAGCTGATTGCTAAAGCAATACGTGGCAGCAGGGATAAATATATTATTGCAACAAAATTCGGCTGGGAAATAGATGCTAACGACAAAGTGACCTGGGGTATTAACGGTAAAAAAGAATATGTGAAAACCGCGGTAGAGCGTTCTCTTAAAAATCTCAACACGGAGTATATTGACTTGTACTATATGCACCGGCTTGATAAGAATACGCCCGTCGAAGAAACCATGGAAGCAATGAGCGAGCTGGTGAAGGAAGGAAAAGTCAGGTATCTGGGACTATCGGAAGTATCTTCAGAAACGATAAAAAGAGCGCACGCGGTTCACCCCGTTACGGTGGTGCAAAGTGAATATTCTTTGTTTGAGCGGACAGCAGAGGAACGTGGCATACTGAATACTTTAAATGAACTTGGAATAGGTTTTGTTGCTTATTCCCCGTTAGGACGGGGCTTTTTATCCGGACAGATCCGGACCATAGACGATTTACCCGAAAATGATTTTCGCCGGGCAATTCCCCGTTTTCAGGAAGCTCATTTTTACAGGAATCTTGAGTTGGTTAAGGCAATTGAGACAATGGCCGGGGAGAAAAGGATAACCGCTTCACAGTTGGCGCTCGCCTGGATTATCAATAAAGGCATCGTACCTATTCCGGGGACCAAACGCAGAAAGTATCTGGAACAAAACATTGCGGCCACCGAAATTGTATTAGATGAAGCCGACATGTCGAAACTCGAAAGTATTGTGCCGCTGGGTACTGATACCGGTAATCCATACGACGAGTTTAGCATGGGGCTTATCGATTAGCGCCTTTGTGCGGTTGCATTTTTAGAATGCAACCGCTACTTTACCTGTTTAAATGTTTGAATCAGTATGATGAACGTCATCGGATCCGTATCAGAATTTCACCGCTTACTCTCGCTGCCCGAGCCGCGCCATCCATTGGTAAGTGTAATTAACCTTGCCGGGAGTATTTTCCTGGAAGATGACATCTGGAAAGGGTTTGTGAATAAATTTTATTGTGTTGCCCTCAAACGGGAAGTCAGGGGTAAAATACGGTATGGCCAGCAACATTATGATTACGATAAGGGGGTGCTGAGCTTTACTGCACCTGATCAGGTTCAATACCTGGACCTGAACAACGTGGAATGCGGATCAGGTTACCTGCTTGTTTTTCATCGTGACTTTTTACTGGCCCATCCTTTGGCAAGTGCCATCAACGATTATAATTTCTTCTCTTACGCTGTAAACGAGGCGCTGCATCTTTCTGCGGAAGAAGAAGATGATCTTATGGCCATATTGAACAAGATCGACAAGGAATGCCAGCATATTGATAAATATACACAGGAAATCATCCTGTCGCAAATTGAGTTGCTGCTCAAATATTCCAACCGATTTTACGAGCGGCAGTTTATCACCCGGAAAAACCACAATCATCAACTGCTTGCCAAATTTGAACGTCTTGTCGATGAGCATTTTGATGGCGGTACGACCACGCAACAGGAACTGTTAACGGTGCAACGCATAGCCGAACTCATGAACCTGTCTCCAAACTACCTGAGCGATCTGCTGCGTATGCATACAGGGCAAAATACACAGCAGCATATACATCAGAAGTTGATTGAAAAGGCGAAGGAAAAACTCTCGACTACAGATTTATCGGTAAGCGAAATTGCTTATGCACTGGGCTTTGAACACCCGCAATCGTTTAGCACGCTGTTTAAGAAGAAAACGAGCCTGTCACCGCTTCAGTTCCGGCAGGCATTTAACTAATCAGGAAACACCTGTTAAGCATACAGGATAAGCATGGTCCGGCCAGGCAGTCATTGGTAAATTTCCGGTGTTGGTGGCTGGCATGTTTTATTTACCAGGTTTTTGCCCTATCTTAATGGCTTACCTGTAAAAGTGAACATGCACATTGCCCACATGAAAAAAAGACTTTCGTACCTTCTCGTACTGACGCTGCTGTATTGCATGGCTTGCCGGCAAACCGCAAAAGAAAACAGCCCGCAATGGGTAAGCCTGTTTAACGGCAAAGACCTGGATGACTGGATCGTGAAAATTCATCATCACAATGCCGGCGATAATTTTGGTAATACCTTCCGGGTGGAGGATAGCATCATTAAGGTACGTTATGACCAGTACGGCGATTTTAACGATCAGTTTGGGCATCTCTATTATAAACGTCCGTTCTCACATTATCACCTGAAATTTGAGTATCGCTTTGTAGGGAAATGGTATCCTTCTGCGCCGGAATATACACTGCTAAACAGCGGTGTAATGTTTCACTCCCAGGACCCCCGCGCCATGCCAAAGGAACAGGATTGGCCGATTTCCGTGGAAATGCAGCTGCTCGCAGGTCTGGGAGACGGCAATGCCCGTCCTACCGGCAATATGTGCTCTCCCGGGACCAACGTTGTATATAAAGGAAAGCTGGACCCGCAGCATTGTATTGAATCTTCATCCAAAACATATGAAGGCGAACAATGGGTGAGAGGCGAGCTGATTGTACTGGGCGACTCGCTCATCACGCATATCATCAATGGCGATACCGTGCTGCAATATTCAAAGCCCCAAATCGGCGGCGGTGTGGTAAACAACTATGACCCCGCGGTGAAAATAGACGGAAAACTGTTGTCAGAAGGTTATATCGCCTTGCAAAGTGAAGGGCAGCCGGTGGACTTCAGGAATATCCGGATACTGGACCTTCGCCCTGTTAATAAATAGGATGGCAGCATCTTATCTTTAATCACGAAAGGGCGGCCGGAAGGCCGCTTTTTCGTTCAGGCTTTCCTGTGATAGCAGGCGGTGCATAGCGCTACGGTAACGGCAGGCCGCCACTATTTTATTTTCTTTTTCAGCTCCGAAGTCAACTCCTTAATCACCGCCGGCTTATCGCTCTTAATTCGTTTACCCAGCTCTTTCCTCGGACAATTTTTATTGTATTTGGCGCCCCAATCCATTATTTCAATCACAATTGGCAGTAAATCGGCCCCTTTTTGAGTGAGGCTATATACGAATTTCGACTTGTTTAAGGGCGATACTTCTTTTACCAGGATTTTCTCCGATTCTAAAAGGTTCAGCCTGTTGACAAGAATATTGGTGGCTATCTTTTCTTCTGACGCCAAAAATTCGCTGAAGGATACCTTGTCCCGTAACATAATATCGCGAATGATCAACAAAGACCATTTGTCGCCAAATACCTCCAAAGAACAACTGATTGGGCAATCGGACCTTTTGTTTTCCATAAATAAATTAAGTTATTGCATTTTGCAATTTCTTTTTATATTTGTTATTGTATTTTGCAATAACAAATTTATCCATTTAAAGCTAACTTGTCATGGAAAATCCTTTTGATGCAAAAAAACTATTGGAGGCCTATTATGATGGATTCTCAAAGAAGGAAGGTTGGGAGCATACCTTGTCAGACGACTTCCGGTTCATTGGCGGTGATATGACAAACCCGAACCCTGTTGTGGGAAAGCAGGCCTATATTGAAATTATCAGGCGCTTCTCGCAACGTTTTGAAAGTATGCGCGTGCAGCAGGTGATCGTTGAAGGAGACAAGGCTGCTGTAATCGCCAATTATGATTTCGTTTTTCAGAATGGCGCCAGGATAAATGGGAATGTGGCAGAATACTGGACGATTGATCATGGCAAACTCAGTTCTCTGACAATTTTTTTTGATACACAGACTTTTATGAATAATTCGAAGTAGCCGGAGGCTTTGCAGTTGTTCAGCCCCGCTTTATAAACAGAGGAGGTTCTTCGGTTTATGCCCGTTTGTCACCCCATTATCATTTCAAATTTTTGCATAGAAATATTTATATGTTTCTATATTTCCGCTTATCTTTGCTCCGGAATCAATTTATTTTCCGGATGGACAATAAAAAATTTGAGAAAATATCCCGTGCGTTAAGTGACGCCAGCAGGATTACCATCCTGCAGGAAATCAGGAAGAAGCAGGGATGTTTGTACTGTGCAGAGATAACCGATATGCTTGATCTTACGCAACCTTCCGTTTCCCACCACCTGAAACAGCTGGTGGAGGCAGATCTGGTCATACCTGAAAAAGAAGGAAGGAATATCAAATACATTTTAAACCAGGAAGTGCTGGCCGACTATATCGCCAGCCTGAATTCCCTGAGGGGCTGATTTTTTTAAAACGCCGGACCATACTATCTCGTGACCTTTATTATATAGATACATTTAAATGTTTCAAACTGAGAATTTATGAAAAAGTCCATATACGCAATGGCTCTGGGAGCTTTCGGCATTATTACAACAGAATTCGGCGTTATAGGTGTATTGCCTAACCTGGCTCAGGTGTTTCATGTTTCCCTGGAAACAGCGGGTTGGCTGTTAAGTGCGTTTGCGCTGACGGTGGCGGTATCATCTCCGTTTATAACCGCGCTGACTACTAATCTCAACCGCAAGCTGCTGATGTCTATGGTGTTGGCGGTATTTGTAGTGTCCAATATTCTTTCGGCATTTGCTCCCAATTTCACCGTTTTGATGATCGCCCGGGTTTTGCCTGCCTTCCTGCACCCGCTGTTCTGGAATATATCACTGGCTGTAGCTTTCAAAGAGTCGGGCAGCAAAGCCGTCTCCATAGTGATGTCAGGCGTCAGCATCGCCACGGTCATGGGCGTACCGATCACCACTTATGCGGCTGAATTTTTTGGCAATTGGCAGGCATCTTTTTTCCTGGCGAGCTTTGTTAGCCTGATTGCATTCGCCGGACTGGTCCTGTATGTGCCATCCATGCCGGCCACCAGGAAGGTGTCGGGCGATAGCCAGCTGTATGTTTTAAAAAGCCCCCTGCTATGGTTAAATCTTGTTTCCACCATCCTGATGCTGGCGGGAATGTTTTCCAGTTACGGCTACCTGGCTGCCTATATGGAAAAGATCACGCACATGAACGGCACCCAGATCAGCGTTATGCTGCTCCTGTTCGGCGGTATGGGCGTACTGGGTAACTGGCTTACAGGTAAGGCCTTAAGTAAAAACGTGATGCTCACTACCCGCGTATTCTTTACAGCGCTTATAGTCGTGCAGCTCCTGGCTTATGTTTTCGGCGGCCTCTTTGTACCCATGGTGATCCTTCTTTCTTTGTGGGGCGCTATCCACACCGGCGGTTTCCTGATCGGCAATATCCGTACAACCCGCTCCGTTCCTCACAGTGCACTGGAGTTTGTGAATAGTCTGCTGACATCCTGTTATAATATCGGTATCTCCCTGGGCACCATGCTGGGCGGTCTGATCATCGCCAGGTATGGTGTGCATCATGTTATCTGGATGAGCGTGGGATTGCTGGCTGCCAACCTGGGCCTGAGCTTTGTCACATTCGGTAAAAAACATCAGCAACCATTACCCGCTGCGACAACGGAGAACGAACCGATGGTCAGCATGATGCATGCATAAACGCTTTGAGCCGGGATGGTAAATGAGTAACGCAGTAGCCTGCCTGCAGGCCGCTGCGTTACTCATTTGTTTCCGGCCTCCATTCCCACCCACTTCAGATATCCGTAGGCGTTAGCCCGTCAGGGCCCTTTCGGCAGCCGTTCCGGTTTGAATTGTTTAATTTTTCATTTCTCATTTCTTTTTCTTAGCCGAATGGCTTAAATTAAATAAAGTTTTGCCTGGCTGTGGTAATTCAACCTTATACTGCTCTACCTTTAAACAGAACATTATGGCTAAATATTCAATTCAGGTAAATGGCAAAAAGCACGAAGTGGATGTGCCCGAAGATATGCCATTGTTATGGGTGCTTCGGGACATCATCGGCCTGAAAGGCACTAAGTTTGGCTGCGGAAAGGCCCTCTGTGGCGCCTGTACGGTACATCTCAACGATGACGCTGTCCGGTCCTGCAGTTATCCCGTCTCGGGTGTTGGCGATGCCAGAATTACCACCATAGAAGGATTGTCGGAAGATGGGGACCATCCTTTGCAACAAGCCTGGGAAAAATTTGTAGTGCCTCAATGCGGCTATTGCCAGACCGGCCAGATCATGAATGCGGCGGCGTTGCTGAAAAAGAACGCACACCCTTCCGGCCAGGAGATCGAGCAGGCTATGCAGGGCAACCTTTGCAGGTGCGGGACCTATAACAGGATCAAGGCGGCCATTTCAGCAGCAGCGTCCAAATAATTTCTCCATTCTCAATCAGCGAACAAATCATGAAAATATCAGCTCCTTTTCAAAAGAAGAAAAACGGGAATGTCACTTCTGAAGTTTTCAGCGCTTCCAGGAGGGATTTCCTGAAGGTGGGCGGCCTGCTTACCGGCGGACTTGTACTGGGCGTAAGTTTCTTTAGCTGTAATGAAAAAGGTAAGAAGATAGTTACCATCGCCCCCAACGTTTATTTACAGATTGGCTCGGATGGTCAGGTGACGATTGTTGCCCACCGTTCCGAAATGGGGCAGGGGATCCGGACCTCTCTTCCGCTGATTGTGGCGGACGAGCTGGGGGCCGACTGGAATAATGTCCGTATCGTTCAGGCGGAAGGAGATGAGAAAAAATATGGCAATCAGAATACAGATGGCTCATTTTCCATCAGGCAGTTCTACAAACCCATGCGCGAAGCCGGCGCCATTGCCAGGTTGCTGCTGATCAGGGCCGCCGCTCAGCGATGGAAAGTACCTGCCGAAGAATGTGATACCGAAAAAGGACAGGTGGTCCACAAGGGCTCCGGCAAAAAGCTGGATTTCGGGGAACTGGTGGAAGCAGCTAAAGCGTTGCCCGTTCCCACGGTAAGCGAAATAAAATTAAAGGATAATAGCAGGTTCAACTTGATAGGAAAGGAAACTCCTATTGTGGACCTGCACGATATCATAACCGGCAAAGCTGTTTTTGGCATCGATGCCGTGACCGACGGGATGAAAATCGCCGTTATTAAAAGATGTCCCGTTGTGGGAGGCGCCGTGAAGTCGTTCGATGATACCAAAGCCCGCGCCATCCCCGGTGTTATCAAGGTGATCGCCATCAAAGGCCCCGGCTTGCCGGCCA
The DNA here is from genome assembly GCF_012516375.2 of Chitinophaga oryzae. Classification (NCBI taxonomy): domain Bacteria; kingdom Pseudomonadati; phylum Bacteroidota; class Chitinophagia; order Chitinophagales; family Chitinophagaceae; genus Chitinophaga; species Chitinophaga oryzae. Next base: position 5,113,432 of record NZ_CP051204.2, on the reverse strand, counting down.
CCTTGAGAAAACCCCTGAGCGGCGTGGCCGTTATCGCGGAAAACACCTGGGCGGCTATCAAAGCCCGCGACCTGCTGGAAGTGGAATGGGACCTGGGCCCCAACGCGGGCTACAATTCCGCTGAACAGATAGAAGCGTTAAAACAGGAGGTGACAAAGAAAGGGACGGTGCGCAGAAAACGGGGCAACTTCGAGGCTGCAAAAGCCGCTGCGAAAAAAGTGATTGATCATACTTATGTGGCGCCTTATCTCGCACACGCCACCCTCGAGCCACCTACAGCCCTCGCCGTTGTGAAAAATGATAGCTGTGAAGTCTGGGCCTGTACACAAAATCCGCAGGGAGCACGGGAAGCGGTAGCAGAAGCCCTGGGATTCCAGGTGGACAAGGTAAGGGTAAATGTAACTTTGCTGGGTGGTGCATTCGGCCGGAAGTCCAAGCCGGACTTCATCGTGGAAGCGGCCCTGCTGGCAAAAGAATCCGGGCTCCCCGTTAAGGTACAGTGGACCAGGGAAGACGACATCCATCACGATTATTTCCATGCGTTGAGCGTGCAACGGATCGTTGCCACCATCGACAACCAGAATAAACTGAGCGGCTGGGACCATCACATCGCTTATCCCTCTATTTCTGCTACGGAAGACAGCGCCGTCGTGCAGCCCAGCGATGGAGAACTGGGACTGGGCGCAACTGATTTTCCATACGATGTCCCTGCCATCAACGTGGAAACGCACGACGCCAAAGCACATCTGCGCATAGGCTGGCTGCGGTCCGTACGCAATATCCCACAGGCCTTTGCCGCTGCCACTATGCTGGACGAGGTAGCGGAAGCCAGAGGAGTAGACCCCGTAGCCAATGCGCTGGAACTGCTTGGGGAAGACCGCAATATCACTTTCAGCGGGGAACTGGTGAAAACTACCTACCCTAATTATGGGGAGGACATTGCCAGTTATCCCTGGGAAATTGCCCGCATGAAAGAGGTCATCCGCCGCGTGGCGAAGGAATCCGGCTGGGGGAAAGACATGCCTGAAGGTTCCGGGCTCGGCTTTGCCGCGCACAAAAGCTTCCTGACCTATGTAGCCTGCGTGGTGGAAGTACAGGTGGATGCAAATAACAAAATCACCATTCCCAATGTATATTACGCCGTGGACTGTGGCCTGGCAGTAAATGTGGACCGCATCAGATCGCAGTTTGAAGGAGGCGCCCAGTTCTCTGCGAGTCTCGCCCTCAAAAGCATGATCACCGTGAAAAACGGACAGGTAGAGCAAAACAACTTCGATGGCTACCAGATCATCCGGATGCCGGAATCGCCCGGGCAGATCCATGTGCACATTGTGGAAAGCGCTGCCAAACCAACAGGCATCGGAGAGCCGCCCGTGCCGCCCTTTACGCCGGCGCTGTGCAATGCGGTTTATAAGGCAACAGGAAAACGCATCTACACACTCCCTATAGATATGAATGCCTGAGGCGGCGCCATAAGATTTTTTATACGAGCCTGTTATTCACCGCCTGCGCCAGGGCATCTGCGATATTACTCACCTCCAGCCGTTCGAATATCCGGCGCCGGTAGTATTTAATGGTATCCGGCGCCACGAATATTTTTTCCGCAATCTGGCTGATGGAGAACCCCTGTGCATACATACGCAGCACTTCCAGTTCTCTGTCAGTCAGTACAGGTTTGGCAGATTTGATCCATTTCCTCGTTTCCAGGTTCAGCTTCCAGATGTCGTTGCTCCCTTGTTTGAATATGCGGACATTCCCGGATTTTTGCTGGGAGGAGAGTGACACCATGCACATGGATTTCCAGATTTTCCCTTCAGTAGTAAGAAAGAGCGGTGTCAACCGGTGGTTGACCAGTATTTGCTTGCCTGCCCTGCTGGTCAGGTGAAAGTCGTAAGAGATGCTGTATTGCTTCCTCTCTTTTTCCGGTAGCGCTGCATAGAAATCAAAGCCTGCATCATTCAGGATGGAAAGTAGTTCCAGGTCCGCTGCCGGCACATGACGGAAGTAAAACTCATAACCCAGCTGCAAAACTTCATCTGCTGTATGGCCGCATAAAAACAGCGGGTTATCTGATACATACTCAAATGACATGTTTGAATAGTCTATGATGTAAATGCTTTCGTATGAAAGACGGGAGAATGCCTGCACTACGTCCAGGTAGTGCTGCCTGTGGCGGTCATGTTCGGAAATATTATCTAATCTGTTCTTTGTCAACAGGGTATTACCGGGATTAATTTTCATTCAAAAGCCTTTGGATTGGCTATAAATTTACACTCAAGTGTAGGGTTTTGCAAGGAAAAAGTCATGAATTTTGGTGTAAAATCTACATTATGAACCTGTCTGGTACTGACACCAATGAACTGCTGAGAAGAAAAAGCCGTATACTGGGAATTTTGGTAGCATTCCTGGTCCTATGGGTGATAATGATCGCCTGCGTTATCATGATCAAAGAGAAAAGGATGGTTTATCTCGCGCCGATGTTTCCTTTGTCGTTATTGTTTTTCCCATTATTTCAACAGTTGAAGGCTATTAAAGCAGAACTGAAGTCCCGTACGGCTGCTGAGGCCCAATAATTACTCCTATGAATTGCAAGCATTGTAATACAGCCGTTGCTAATGCATTTTGTGGTTATTGTGGCACCCCTGTAACACTGAAACGTGTGGATAGCCATTATATCATTCATGAAGTCATGCATGTCCTTCATTTTGAGAAGGGGATATTGTACACGATCAGGGAGTTGCTGGTACGTCCCGGAGAAAGTATCAGGAGGTTTCTTACGGAGGACAGGAGCCGGCTGATAAAGCCGGTCATTTTCCTCATCATCAGTTCGTTACTATATACGCTGGTCACCCATTTCTTTCATATTGAAAAGGACCATATCGTAAGTGATGCCACGAAGTATGCCACCTTTGCCGCCATCACTGAATGGATAGAGAATCATTACGGATATGCCAATATCATTATGGGCCTCTTTATAGGAACCTGGCTGAGATTATTTATGCGTAAGAGCGGATATAATTTTTATGAGATACTCATTGCACTATGTTTCGTGATTGGCATTGGGATGTTGATATACACCGTGTTTGCGCTGGTGCAGGGACTCAGCGGGATAAATATGAAGCTGGTGTCAGAGTGTGTTACGCTGATATACTGTATGTGGGCTATCGGTCAGCTACTGGGCGGAAAGAGGGTAAAAGGATATATTTTGTGTTTAGCAGGTTACTTATTGGGGATCGTATCGTTCTGGATGACTGTTGAACTGCTGGCTGCGCTGGTAGATCGTTTCAAACATTGATGGCCTGCGACGGCTGTTTTCAAACCTCGCGTATGACGCGGGGTTTTTGTTTTTTGGGGGTGGGCATTTAAGCCAAATTTTGTAAATTAGGAAACCTCAAAGTAACCATCATGAACATCAGAAAAATTCTCAACGACCGCTTTAACTACCCGTTTCCCAACCTGATCAGCCCGTTTGCGGCGACACTGCAAGAGGTAACGGACACGCAGTGGATTGACGGGGAACTAAAAGATCTGGTCCCGTTTTCAACAAGAGAAAAGTATAAGCAGACCAAAACGGGATTCATGTCCGCCCGTTGGTGGCCTAAAACCCGAAGCTTTGAACGTATGCTGCCTTTGGGACGGTTCATGCTTTGGTCTATGTACAACGACGATATGTATGAGGTCGCTACCGTTGCCGAGGTGAGGAATGCGCAGGAGCGGTCGGTGGCTGTGTTGAAAGGCCAAATCACGCCTGAAGAAGCGCAGATACCGCTTGCATATCAGTTGTACGCCATACGGGAAGGCTTTATGGAGTTTATTCCTGCGGCGTCCGTCAATCGCTTTGCCAATGCGATAAATGATTATTTCGATGGCCTGGAAATGGAGGTGCTTTATAAACAACAAAAAATATTTCCAACGGTGGGCAATCTGCTTAATATAAGGGTAAGAATATTGATGATTTGCGCTTTTATTGATACCATAGAAATCCAGAATGAAGTCACCTTGCCCGATCATATTTACGCGCATCCTGTCATTAAAAGACTGTATGAGCTTACCACCAGGATTATCGGCTATTTCAATGACGTACAATCCTTGCTTAAAGATGAAGAAAGCGGAGAGGTATATTTCAATGTGGTAAAAGTATTGCAGCATCATTATCAAATAACCAGGGATGACGCAGTGGCAGAAACAATACGTCTGCATGACGCCGACCTGGAAGCGTTTCTTGTCTTACGGGCTGCCCTTCCTGACTTCGGAAAATGGAACGATGCTGTGCTTGCATTAATAGAAGACATGGGGGCTTTTATGAAAGGATGGCAATCCGTTTCCTTGCTGGAAACAGCACGTTATGGCATAAATGGTTTTCCGCAGGCAGCGGAACTGCCAAAAGCCTGATGTATTGAACAGACTGGTTGTTTGCAGCCGGTACCGCTAATTGGATAAGCATAATATGACACCCTAAACCAGCATTATCCTGTTTGAAAGGACGTCAAATACCACCTGCTGTAAACATGGCAGGCGGTATTTGACGTGAGCAGGAACCTAGCACCGGGATACTGTATGCCATCTCAGTTGCCGAATAGTTCCGTCAGTTTTTTATTCAGCTCTTCTCCGCGGAGATTTAACGCAATAATGTGTTTGTTTTCGTCCAGCAGGAAGTTTGCAGGAACGGCGCGGATGCCGTATTGCCGCCCCACTTCATTATTCCATCCTTTCAGGTCTGATACATGTATCCATGGAAGTTTGTCTTTTGCTATCGCCTCCAGCCATTTGTCTTTGTGGTCGTCAAGGGATATTGCAATTACCTCAAATCCCTGGCTTTTATATTTTGCATACTGTTGAGTGAGATTGGGGTTCTCTGCGCGGCAAGGCCCGCACCAGCTGGCCCAGAACTCCACTAATACGAATTTGCCTTTGATATCATCCAGCCGCAAGGGTTGACCGTTGACGTCTGTCTGGGTGAACCTGGGAGCCGGCGCGCCGACATGGATAGTTTTAGCTGCGAGAATACGTTGTTTTAACTCTATGCCCATATCGCTTTCACGCAGACTTTTATGCATACTGTTAAAGACGGGCTCTATTCTTTTTACGTCCACAGGTGTACCGGTACCTTCCGATAGGGCCACCATACCGAAGTAGGAGTTGGGGTGTTTTATGGCATATTCAATTTGTGCGTTCGCGCGGTTTGTTATACGCTTGCGGTATTCTGTGTTAATACGGCCAAGGAATGCGGTGTCTTGCCTTTGTTCAGGGGATGCTGCGTTTACCTGCCCGTTTGCCCACTTGTTCAGGTCCATAATGCTGCCGCCAATAGCTTTGTTGTAAGCCATGAATTCATTGTATACCTTAGAACCTGCGATCGTAGCATTCGCCAGGGAATCGGCGGAAGTGATCTTAATTTCCTCTTTCCCAAAATAGAAGTATATCACGTCGCCGGTATAAACAGCCTTCTGTTTCCCGCTGCCATCATGACTCAGCGCCATGCGCGCATAGGAATGACCGGTGCTGAGGCCTTTAAAGGTGAATCTGCCATTGGTGACAACGGCGCTGTCTTCTTTTCCTGCACCATCGCACATATAATCGATATATGCCATAGCGGGGCTATTCAGCCTGCCGATGTTCCCCTCGATGGTGAATGTGCCTTTTTGTGCCTGGCTGGCTAATGGCAAGCTCATGGCTGCCAGTATTAAAATGTTTTTCATTATTTTTTATGTTTAGTTTCTTGAAATAATATCAACCGGGGCGCCGGGGATGCCGTTTACCCGGCCGGCGATATTTCCGTTCTTACCGACGCTTACGTCCAGCCGAACGACGCTGCCCTCAATTCCGGCGGTAAGTACGTTGCCATCAGTGCTCAGCTTCAGCATAGTTACTTTCTTTCCGTTGAAATTGGCGTCCAGCGGGCGCAGGTCTTCATTAACGGGGTTGTATCGGTAGATCCTGTCATTTGAGGTAAAATAAAAGACATCCACGGAAGACCGTTGCCAGCGACTGTCGGGCGTTAGCAATGCCGATCCCTTAAATACACGTTTCCGGGAAGGAATGATCGTGCGCAGGTCATAGTTGCTCATTTGTACTGTAAACGTATACTCGTATACGTTGCCGTCCGCAGATTTATAGTAGGCGTAGGAAACGCTGGGGATGACCTGCATGTAAAGCAGCTCACCGGGCCCCAGGTTGGCGGGGTTGAAGGCGCTTCCGGCTACCTGATAATCACTTCCCATAAAGTTGCCGCCACCATCGAAGGTGACGAAGCCATGGCGTATAGTGTCAAATCCAAAAAAGAAATTATACCGGCTGTAGTATGGGGCCAGATAATAGTTGCCTGTTTGCATGCTGGAGAATTTCCCGAAATCCGGCGCATAGGGCGCGGTGGAGGTGATGCTGAGATACAGTTTACCGTTGATGATACCGGTCGGGATCCCCTGGGCACCGTTGAATGCCTGCGTTTCCATCGGAACAGGTGGCTTGAAAAATTGTTCTCCGAAGTAACGTTTACGTAACATGGTACTGCCGTCAATGATGACGCTTTGTTTGGCAGGGTCTTTACAGATGACCCAATAGTCTTCCACACTATTCTCCTGGTAAACCAATGGTTTTGCAAACAGCTGAACAGGATTGGCCGGCAGGTCCTCATTGTGTAAGGTGTGATACAGGTCCGGGTTCACTGTACTATCCGGGCGTATAAATGACAGGCGGGTAATTCCCTTATCTGTACTGAGTACCGCTGTGCCCTTAGAGAACCGGGTGCCGCCGTTGATCTTGAATTTATAGAAATATTTAATTCCGTTACGTTGATCCGTTACGGTGATCTTCGCGTTACGCACCATTGGTTTCAGGTTATATACGATCCTCAAAGGGTAGCCTGTATAGTGGTCCGATCTGGCTTCTTCGGCAACACTGATATCCCAGTCGAATACCAGGTCTTTTGCGGGGTTGCCGTCTTCGAGGGTCACTGCCGGACTGATAACAAGGGAGTCCCCGACGATCGCATTTACCGTGCTGTCTGTAATACCGGCAAGTTGCGGCGCTGCCGGTACGTGATATTTATAGTTACCCAGGTCTTTTTTGCAGGAAGCAATGACGCCGGCTAATAGACAAAAAACAATTAATCCTTTGCGCATAGTTATATTTTTAAAAGAGGATCTGGTCCCCGTTTTCGTCAATAAACACATACTTGTTGACCGATGCGTAGTACTTCAGCAGAAAGCGCCTGGTGGGAGCGCTGGGACTGAAGAAGTCGTAGTCTCCGGTATTGTCATTTCTTTTCTCCAGTATATACCCTGCCTCAGGATGCTCGCTTACCCACTGGAATGGGTATTTCAGGAGATAGCTGGTATTGGCGATATAATATAGCGTTCTCGGGATTTCCAGGTACCATTCGGGATAGGAGTTGGCAATCACGAGATCGGTGGTGCCGCTGCTGATCAGGAACAGCTGATGTTTTACCCGGGAGTACTTCCCGAGGTTCCCCGCCCAGGATGACCACCATGCCGGTTCTTCCAGCCTGTTGGAATACAGTATGCGTTTGGTGCGTATTTTCTCAGGCAGGCCGGAGGCAAAATCCTCGCCACCGGAAACCCGGATAGTCAGGTTTACGGACTTGTTTGCCAGTGCGGTATCTGTGTTCAGCAACACTACCGGTATTTTAACGGTGCCCGAGCCCGCGGGCATCTTATAAAAAGGCTTTAACTGCTCATAATGCCTGCCGGATACAGCGGTAGTTGCGCTATCTACGACGGTCAGTTCGAAACGCCTGTCCTGATGGGTTATTTTGCCAGATATGATAACGGGTACCCAAATGGTATCTTTTGCCAGTTCAGGATGATATGCAAATGAGTAGACAAGGCTGTCCGTATTGGCATAATTCAGGTAGATGTTATCTTTTGTCAGGCTATACGGTTCAATATCATCCTTTTTACAACTGAATAGCAGGCTGACGAGCATTGTAATGATCAAATATCTTTTCATGGTACGCTTGTTAGTTATTCCTGTAAGCATTCTCATCATCCGGTAACGGAAGTACGAAAATGCTGTTTGATGGTTGTTTGGAGCTGGTAGCATTAATGTATACTGCGTGATGGAGACGCTTGTACATAAAGAATATCTGGCTTTCGCCGTAAAATTCTTTACGCGCGTCTTTTATCAGCAGGTCTGTGAATGCTGACTTATTGGGAACAATGTCAACCTGCTGTCCAATTCCACGCGCCGCCCGTATGTTATTGTAGTAATTGAGCGCCAGTTGCGGATTCTGGTCAAAGGCTGATTCGGCTGCGATATAATACAGCTCAGACAGGCGGATGGCCGGGGCCACCAGTGGATGTATGTTGGTAAGGGGAGCGGCGTTTCGATAGTACTTCTGCAATATTGCGCGGTCGGGACCGCCGGTCGCTGATGCCGTATTCAGAAACCATTGCTTTAATCGCCAGTCGTCTGCGCCGGAGGTGCCAATTTCATAGATATCGTTTATTTGGTCGGTGGTTGCGCTATAGGCCGGATTTTGTTTGGTGAACCTGGCCTGCAGGGCTTCGATAATGTTTGTTGTCTCGGTATACCAGCAGCCAATAATCTCCTTGTAGAAAATGCGGTCCCGTTTCTGAATGTCTGTCTGAAAGAAATCTTCCTGCCTGGTGAAAGGAAATTTCTGTGTTTGTATAACTTCCTGGGCGTTTGAGAGGGCGTTGCTGTAGTCCTTCCGGTAGAGGTAAACACGCGCCAGCTCCCCGCAAACAGCGTAGTAGTTTAGTCTGTGACGCCTGTTCTGCATGAACAAATCCGGATTGCCCAGTTCCGTGCCTGCCTTATCTCCCGGGTAAGATACGGTATAGGCGGCGTCTTTAATTGGGTCGTTTTGCAGCAGTGTTTTGGCAGCCAGCAGGTCTTTCAGTACACTGTCTGTTACGGCTGTTACGGATGAGAACGGGGTGGAGCTGGTCCCTGTCCTGGTAACATAAGGGATGCCTTTCTGTGTTGCCCCGTTTACAAAAGAAGGTGCGAACATGCGCAGCATATCAAAGTGTATATAGGCGCGCAACGCGAGTGCTTCTCCCTTAACCAGATGGTGATTGCCTTTGCTGAAGATGGTAGTGTCCCTGTCAATGGCCTGCAATAGGTAGTTGCAGTTGGCGATGGCTTTGTAGGCATTGCTCCATACATCGTTTACCATGTCTTTAATATTGCTGCCGGTATATACGAAGTTGGCTGCTTCCTGGTTAGGGACATCACTGAAGGTGTAGTTTTGTCCCAGTACATCCAGCATATTGTAGGTGAGCTGCCCGCCATAAAGCGATCCGCCGGCACAAAGTGTATAAATTCCATTCAGTGCTTCCTTAAAGCCCTGTTCTGAATTGAAAAGTTCGTCTTTGTCTACCTGTGTTTCAGGTTTTATATCGAGGAACTTTTTACAGGAAATCATCGATACTCCAAGGCTCAGTATTACAATTAATTTCTTCATAATGCTTTCATTTTAGAAGGTAGCGAGGATAGAGCAGGTAAGGCTTCTGGCAAAAGGATATTCTATGCCGCGTTCCTGCCGGATGCTGGATATATGGAGCAGATCGTTCATGGTGACAGCCCCGCGCAGGGACTGCAAACCTATGCTCCTGGCAAGTTCCTGCGCCAGATCATAAGAGAGGTATAACGACTGCAGTTCCAGCAGGTTTTCTTTTTGTACAAATCTGCTGGAGGCATAAGTCCGGCTGAAGTCGGTGATGTTCTTGTACAAAGCCGGATCACCGGGGCGCTGCCAGCGCATGGCCAGTGCCCTGCTGTCAACATTGGAGCGCGGGTCTGCATTCTCGATCCTGTCTACCAGTGTTTGATTGTACATGTCGCCGCCAAATTTGTAGTGGAAACTGAAGCTTAACATCCAGTGCTTCCAGGTGATGTTGCTGCCAAAGAAACCTTCTGCCTTTGGCGTGTAGTCGCCAATGGGCCGCGTATAGGCGACATCGTAGTCATAGGTGAGACTGCCATCTGGTTTTTCGTATAGCTCCCGCCCGTTCTGGGGGTCAATGCCGTGTGATTTTACCCCGTAGATGGTATTGTAGGATTGCCCTTCAGCAAAGCGTAACAGCGGCTTGCCCTGGGCGCCCTTGGTAGGGTCCAGCTGATAATTGTTTACGCTTTCGTTGTAGGCTTTCAGGGCGTTTGAAATTTTGACAATCGTATTGGTATTATGGGCGAGATTGCCGGTAAGGTTGATGTTCAGGTCCTTTTTCCGCAGCGCATTAACGGTTAGATAAAGTTCGTACCCTTTGTTGGCCATGTCTCCCAGGTTTTCTTTATAGGTAGAGAAGCCGGTGGAAGGGGCGATGTTGATGTCTGTCAGTAAGCCTTTGGTGAGTTTATAGTAATACACCGGTGTGATGATTATCCTGTCCTGCAGAAAGCCGATTTCCGCGCGCGCTTCATAGTTGGTGGTTTTCTGCCACTGCAGGTTATCATTGCCATAGCTGTTTACTATAGCGCCAATACCGGTGGAGTACCAGTTGGACGTCTGATAGTTGTACGTTGTTCTCGCGAGGAAGGGCGGGAAGTCTACGGAGCCGGTCACACCCGATGTACCGGTGAGTTTAAGTTTGGAGAGCATAGAGGCGCTGCGTTTGAACCAGTCTTCGTTGTGGACATTCCAGCCAATGCCTGCCGACCAGAAGGGCGCAACCCTTTTGTTGGCGCCAAACGCGGATGACCCGTCCAGGCGGACGGCCGCGTCCAGCAGGAACCTGTTTTGATAAGCGTAGCTGCCACTGAAGAAAGAGCCGATCAGGCGTCTTTCATCCACATTGCCTTTAGGTGCTTCATTGGGCGTATAGGTCCGTGCAAAGGCGATGCTGCTGAATTTGTCATTTGAAAACCCGCGCGCCTGAAAGCCCTTGAAATCCGAAGTGGAAGAAGTAACGTTGGCGCCCAGTACTGCGTTCACAGAGTGATCGCCGATCAGTTTGTTGTAAACCAATCGGATATTGCCGTCCAGGTTGAGGGTGCGTTGGGTGGTGTAGTCATAGGACCCCTTATTCATAGCTGCTTCGGGAGGATCGAGATAGAAGGCGTTACTAAATGGAGAAACGAATTTGTCGGCGGTGGATTTGGTGCTGTTCAAACTCACCAGGCCTATCAGCCTTAGTGCCGGCGTGATGCGCCAGTCGGCGGAAAAGGCATCTACAAGCTCCAGGTAATCGGACTTGTCGAAATTACCGAGGCTGGCTTCATACAGCGGGTTCAATACAGGAACGTTCTTGTATTGGTCCTGCCCCGGCTGATGGGTGTCTACGCGCCAGTTGGCAATTTCACGGATCAGCTTTCCATCCTCGCCATAAACGGGATAATACGGGTTCATGGCAACATAGGTTGCGAAGCTGCCATAGTTGGAATTGCGGGCGTTTACCTGTGTAACGGTAAGGTCATTTTTAAGTATTAGCTTACGGCTAGGGTTATAGGTAAAGCTCATGCCGCCACTGTAGCGGTTACGGCCCGAATTTTTCATGACACCGGGGTCTGTTTGGTAACGGAGGTCTACCCCGTAACGGAAGCTGGAGTCGCCGCCTTCGATATATACGGTATGCTTCTGGGAGTAAGCGTTTCGCAGTGGTTGAGAGAGCCAGTAGGTATTGACGCCGCTCACTACATTTTTCAGTTTGGAATAGTATTGCTGATCAAGTTCGTCTTGTGTGGCTGCGGTATTGTTTTGGGAAGAATAGAGGCCGGCACGTCTTTCATATTCCAGTTTATCCGCCGCATTGAGTACGCTGTAATCACTCAGGTCCGGCGCAGTGACTTTCATTTCTGCATTGTAGGAAAGGCGAAGGCGACCTGGCTGCGGTGCTTTAGTAGTGATAACGATCACGCCGTTGGCCGCCCTGGAGCCGTATACCGCTGTGGCGGCGGCATCTTTGAGGATGGTCACGCTGGCAATGCGGTTAATGTCCATGTCTACCACTTTCTGCAGGGGCACCTCAAACCCGTCCATGATGAACACCGGCAGATTGTATGAGCTGGAGAGGTTGTTGCGGTCCAGTATTTCGCCGTTGGGCATCGCTGTAGTACCCCTGATATTGATTTTAGGCATGGCGTTAGGGTCAGAACCAAAGAGGTTGTTGTCGGCTATTCTGAAAGAAGGGTCGAAGGAGGCAAGCCCCTTCAGCATATTCTGCGGGTTCAGCCGTTTTAAATCTTCCCCCTTTACTACAATGGCATTTCCGGTGTAGTTGTCTTTTTTAATCACCTGGTAGCCGGTTACAACAACATCATTGAGTGAACTGGACTTTGGTGACATCAGGATCAGCTGATGGCGAATGGCATTCACCGGTATTTCCATCGTTCGGTAGCCGACACTGGTTAATACTAGTATGTCTCCGGGATTGGCTTTGATGCTGAATTGTCCTTTGTCGTTTGTCAGTGTTCTTTCGGGCGTGTTTTTGACGTACACGGAGACCGCGATCATTACATCCCTGGTTAGACTGTCCACAATCTTTCCGTTGATCAGGCTGTCTTTTATGGCTGTTGCTGCGGCAGCGGGACCAGCACCGGCAGCGTTGCCGGCGGTTATTACGATGGTTTTGCTAACGATGGTAAAGTTGAGATTGAATTTTTTGAGGCAAAATCTCAACGCCTCTTCGAGACTTACATTTTTTAGCTCAACATCCATTTTCATGGAGGCGGGATTAATATTCCCCTTGTAGAAGAATGTAAAGTTGGTTTGTTTTTTAATGTCATTGAAAATACTTTCAAGGGACGCATCCTGTCGGCTGATGGTTACATATTGGCTGGCTGCGCGCGCCGGCAGGCATAATAGAACGATCAGGGAGAGCATCATCCATATTCCGAAATGTGGACGCAAACGCTTCCCTGCCCTTGCCGGCAGGGGCAAGGGAGGACAATGAAACTTAAATTTCATGTTGGTTGGATTTAGTCGATAAAATGAACAGATGAGCGCGGGCCGGTAATTTGCATTAGTAACGGAACAGCGCGCTATCGCAAGTTTTAGTTAATGTTGACTGCTGATTTTAGCAGATTTTAATTTCATTCATACAATCTTTGATATTTTAGTTGACAGATGGTTACTGATTAATGGCGTTAGTTTTTATTGACGACGGTAATAACGTTTTCCTTTATCTCAAAGGAAATACCGTTGATCTCAAGTATTTTTAAAACATCTTTTAACTGGCTGCTCCGGGAGATTTCCCCGGAAAATCTTTCATCGGGGATGCGACCGCTATATTTGATCGTTACGTGGTACCAGCGGGCCACATCCCGCAATACGGCTTGCAGACTATCATTTTTAAAAGAAAACATATTATTGGTCCAGGCTGTTTCCTTTTCAGTATCGGCATTGATGACGCTAAGGCGGTTGTTGTTGTCCGGGTCATTGACAGCTTGCTGGCCTGGCTGGATCACGATGGATCCGCGATGATTCATCACCCTGACTGATCCCCTGATAAGGGTTGTTTTTGAGAGTCCGTCTTCAGGATACGCGTCTATGTTAAATTCGGTGCCCAGCACCTCTACGGACAGAGACCCTGACTGAACGATAAACGGGCGGTTAGCCGCTGTGGCGATGTCAAAGTAGGCCTCGCCATTCAGCGTTACCACTCTGTTGGTGTTGCCGAAGGAAGCCGGGTATTTCAAGGTGCTGGCAGCGTTGAGCCATACGGTAGATCCGTCGGGCAATATTATTTTGAATTTCACGCCCGCCGGCGTAGTTAGTATATTTTGCTGGTTGGCATTGCTTGTTCCCGTTGGTACGGCGGTATAAGATAATGTACCGTCTTTTTCTTTTGAGATGATCACGCCGTTTTGGTGAGCGATCTTGCCGGTGGTGGTGCTATCCAATGCTATGATGGTACCATCGGCAAGACGAAGGGTGGGGACGCCGGTAGCGTGTGCCGTCTGGCGTGCCCGGGCTGACTGATGAGCGTTCTGTCTGACAAGGAACAGGGCGGTGGCGCCGATAATGGCCGCAACTGCAGCGGCGGCGGCCCAACGGCGTACAGGCATACGGTGCGGCGCTTGCCGGGGAGCCGCTGCATGCCTGATTTGCACATCGATTTTGTCTTTCAGTGTTATCTTCAGGTGTTCAAACGATGCCTCGTTTTCTGTAGTGATGAAATCGTCTGCGTTGTCGGCTAAATCGAACCAGGACTCCAGGAAAACAATTTCTTCCCTGGTGGCAGTTCCGTTTCTATATCGATTTAGCATTATTTTGAAAAGCTCAATCCCGCTGTTGCCCATCGTTGTCGGTTTCTATATAGCATGAGTCGAAAAATAGAAATCCGCCCATACTGAAAATAAATATTTTTTGTTTACATATTTAATGGGTTATTTCATAGTTAGTATCATAGCAATTTGGAGTAAAATAATGGAACTTCTCAGTTTCGAGAGCGCACGTCCCATCTGGTTTCTGACAGTTTTCTCCGAGATGCCCAGTTGTTCGGCAATCTGCTGTGTGTTGTGTCCTTCCTGGAAACGCAGGCGGAAAACCTGTTGCTGTTGTGCCGGGAGCGTGTTCGTCAGCGCTTCAAATGCGGCATGGAATTCCTTGTACAGCACATGGTCGTCTGCCAGGCCATAGCCCTGAAGCTGATCTTCGCTATCTGCCGGCAGGAGGTCATACCGGCTTTCTTTTTCGATTTGTTTAAAGACCCTGTTGCGGGTGGCAATCCGTAAATATCCCGGAAGGTTGTCAATGGGGGTGACTTTCTCCCTGGTCCATAATTGAACGAACACATCCTGGGCTACATCCTGCGCGAGGTCTGTATCGCGTATCCGCTTGTAGGCAATATTGAAAACATCCTTCCAATATCTGTTATATAGCACATCAAAAGCAAACCCATTCCTTCTGCCGATTTCTGCCAAAAGGTCCTGATCACTTGCATGCAGTAGTTCATCCATCCCCATAATTGACCATAAAACTAAAAATTGTTTCGGTTTATAAAAGCATTCTTTGTTTCAGGGGCGGGACAGATGGTAGTTCCACGATCATGTTTTTACAAAAAAGGGGGATGGTAACATGTGTCAACATGCGCTCTATTTTGATGAGGGGACTTGGGCACTCTCAAGCGGCGTATTCAACGTACTGATACTCGTAGCGACACTGCTGTCCCGCACGGCCTCCAGGTAGAGCCGGTATTGCATTGGTTTGTCCGGGACCGTCAGCGTGAGGGATGCGCCTTTTCCAACCGGCTGCAGGTGGAAAGGGTTGCCATAACTGTCTGTCTGCACGAGGTACCATTCCAGCTGCAGCTGGTCTTTGCGGCGATCTGCAAATCGCCAGCCCTCGCCGGTGTTTATGAGCGCATGATAGGTAAGCCGGCTGCCGGGCAGTGTTGTACGGGAGGGCCGCAGTATTTTCACTACAGGCACCAGCGGTGGCACAGTAGTATGGCCCCATAAGCCGGCGAGCTGGTTCCAGGATGGTTTATGACGGCCATGGTGGTCGGTAAGACCGTCAAACGTAACATAATCGCGTGTTTCGAGGTCCTGCCAGGTGGTGAGGAATGCCGATACCGGCGGTAAGGTAGCATACGAAGCCACGGATATTTTGCTGATAAAGCAGGGTACGTCTCCTGAAAGCAGGGTGGCAAGGCCGGTGGTGTCATTGGCAGTTTCTATGCCGAATGCGTCGATGGCAGGCAGCTGTTGCCGGAGCCATGGCAGCAGGGGCGCGGTGGCCGGTTGGAAAAGAATGTCCGTTGTCACCGGCCTGGACGGATCGGCGGCTTTGATAGCTGCTGCCAGTCCTTCCAGCCAGCGCAGGTACCGCTGCTGCTGATAGAGCAAAGCCGGCTTAAAGTGGTATTGTGCGAGCTGCTGCCATGCGTTATTACCGATGTGCCATGCGGTGATAATAGTGTCGTGGCGGTGCCTGTCAATGTGGCGGAGAATGTCCCGCTGCTTCCGCGCCAGCGCGGTGCTGTCCCTGTCCATATCAGCGACATCCGGCAGCCAGAAGCCATAATGTATGTGGATGCCATAGTTATTGGCTTCCGCCATCACATTCCGGTCATATACGCCCGGACCAAAACGGCGGATGGTGTTGGCGCCCAGTTGCCGCATCTGTTGAAGGTCGTGGGCGGTTTCCCGGCGTGTAAGGGCATAGCGGTTTCTGAACCAGTCTTCTCCTTTCTGATAGCGCAGTCCGCGGAGGTTGTCCGGTAGTGGGTGATGCGGGGCCGTAATGGCCTTAGCTGTGCCGGTGATGATTGCGCCTGTAGGGATAACCGGTCCGCGCAGACGGGGAATGCTGTCCAGTGCTGCCAGCAGTTGTTGAGGTTGACGAACGGACCAGTCGAGGTATTGTGCGGTATCGCCTTTCACGACGTTGGCATCATGACCGGTATTAAAAAATACCTGCGCATGGACTTCCGGGAAACGGGCGCCGATGGCCCTGAAAGCGTCGGCGAACCACCTGGTCTGGTCGCCGGCGTCAGACGGAGAGCCCATTTCCGCTATCATCACGGGCAGGCCTGAACGGAAAAGCGGTAGTTGATGAAAAGGCTTGTATAAAGTGTCGAAGGAATACCATGCACCGCCGCCATGGGCGGGGCCATAATTGAGGACAGTTACACCTATCCAGTCCACGAATTCCTTACCGGGGAAATATTTTCCGGCATTGGCAGCCTTCCACGGGTTCCATACCCAGATGGCGTTCATTGCCCCGCGCCGCAGAAAAAGCGTATGCACGTACCGCCAGGCGCGCTTGTATTCTTCCGCCGTATTGCCGCCGGCGGGCGACCACGGGTAGGCGGGATTGTCCGGCTCATGGGCGAAGCGGAGGAACAAGGGCTGGTTCAGCGCTTTTACCTGGTCGGCGAACCGTTCGAGGTAACTGTCAAAAACACCGGTGGGGATCAGCGACATTACTTTTCGCTCCTGGTCCGGGTGATCGATGTTTTGGTGGAAGCGGGACGTCCAGGGCTCCCAGGTGACCATAGGAACAGCGCCACTGTTGTAAACAGCTGCCAGGGAATCCGGCAGCAGGTGCTCCTGTCCGTCGCCCCAGGCAATATACAGGGAGGTAATTTGCATGCGGGGCATGCGCTCGCCGGAAGGATTGTACGCGCCGGTATAAAAAACATCCTGCCTTTGGGGCAACATCCTGACAGGCGCCAGTTGCGGCCCGGAAGTAAAATGCCAGCTCAGTGCAATGACAACCAGCAGTAGCGGGAGTCCGAGTTTGCGGATGCCGGTGTACAGATGCAGGTGACGGAATATCCAGAACTGTCTTTTAAGAAATAGCGGTAGTGTCAGCACCATCTTCACCCATCGGTAACGCGCGGGTATTTTCCTCAACTGAAGGCTGGCCATGATATTGAATATCATGATGAGGCAGTTGATACCTGCGATACCGGCCATAAAAAGCGAATAGGGGTTCCAGTCATAGTGCAGTCCGTAGATGATAGCGCCCAGCGAGATGACCAGTATGGCGATGTTGGGTATGTTCAGCCGCCAGTCGTCCGGCCCGGAATCATCTTTCGGAGTAGGGAGGTACGGTACCTTTTTCCGGGCAATGGTATACACGAGGCCAAGCAGGTAGATCCACCAGGTGCCGATAAACAGCAATCCTCCCACCACATGGAAGCCGCGTTCTGTCTCTTCCATCACCCAGCGTTGCACGTAATGCCGGATGAGAATGATAGACGCTATAGCCGGGAAGGCGAGCAGAGAAAATTGCACCAGGTCTGCCCGGAAAGGAATAAGCCCGGTGATCAGCGAAAGTACCGGCACGAGGAAGTTGATGAGAAATACCACGCCGGAAAGATAATGCAGCGGGATAGTGCCGTAATGCAGGCGTTGCAGCCAGGTGAACTGCCGGAACAGTTTGGGATAGGTGGTCACGAGCAATTCAAAGGTCCCCCGCGCCCATTTCAGCTGCTGGGCGTAATACGCCGAAAGCGTATTGGGTACCAGCCCGCGGGTAAGCACTGCCGGCACATAGATGGATTTCCATCCTTTGGCGTGCAGGTGCATGGCGGTATGCATGTCTTCCGCCAGCCCGCTGGCATGTCCGCCGATGGAATCCAGTGCGGCTCTCCGGAAGGTACAGTTGGCGCCGATGGCCAGCACGGTGCCGTAGCTGTTCATGGTGGACATAATAGGTCCATAGAACTGGAACGTTTGCTGGGCGGCGCCTTTGGCGATGATGCTGTCTCCCAGGTTGCTGTATGCCTGTACGATCTGTACAAAGCCTATTTCCGGATCGTTGAAGTGATGTACTACGGCGTCCAGGAAACCCGGCGCAGGCACATGGTCCGGGTCCATTATCACACAAAGCTCTCCGGTGGCGTACTGCAGGGCGTTATTGATATTGCCGGCTTTAGCGTCTTTGCGGTTGGTACGGGTCACATGCCGCACGCCGAGGCGCGTGCACACTTCACGAAGGTAGGGGTCGTTCGCCTCGTCACACAGCCAGGCAGTATGCGGATAGGTCATGGCCCTGATGGCGGTAAGCGTGTTGACGATCATGTCATACGGTTCGCCGGGGAAATAGGTGGTGAGTACGTCTACCGTAAAAGGGTGTTGCGGTGCAGGAGTAGGGGGGATGCGAATGGCAGCGTAATGGTACCATTCATGCAGGATGGCCAGACAGTTGAAGGTGATGGCTGCCATCAGCACCCAATAGAAAGGGGCGTAACCGATTTGTGTGCGCCGGAACAGCACGGTGAGCAGCACGCCGATGCTGATGGTGCCCAGCAGTATCATCAGTCTGAGCGTAAACAGTTCCCGCCGTGATGGCGGTGTGACCGGTGCCAGTTGTTCCTTTTCTATCATGGCGCGACTACATAAAATGGTGTATTGGTGGAAGCGAAATTGCCGTATGCGTCATATACGGTGACGAATATACGATAAGGGCCTTCCCGCGATGGCGCCCGGAAGCGCGCGCCGGTGCCTTCATGCGAAAGCAGCAGGCTGTCCAGTACCGGCGGCTTCACTTTGTTCAGATCGTTAAGAAAACGGATGAACCAGTCCTCCGGCAGCACTTCCCATTGAAACCGGAGCGCGTCGCTGCCGGGGCTTTCCAACAGCAGGTTGGCGGAATGGACAGTGCCGGGGCTGAGCAGCAGGTTGTCCCTGGCTCCTTTGCCGTCCAGCAGCATATATTGTAATGCGGGCGCTTTATGTGCAGGGTACCGTCCCGTCCAGATGTATTGCATGGTCTGTGCGGTGGCGGAAGTTGCGCCGTTTTGAGCGAACAGGCCAAACCAGGTATGCGTCACTTCCTGTTTCTGTCCCCAATAGAATACACAGGCGCCCAGGAAACGCGGATCGTCTGTAGGCATATAATCCGTATAGCGCTCCAGATATTGCTCTGCTTTTTTATTGCTGGTGTTTTCGATGGGGGCGCCCCATGCGGTGGTTTCTGTTTCCCAGGGTCCGTTGATGCCCCATTCGGTGATGAGGAACGGACCACTCCAAAACCAGGAGAATAGTTTCAGCTCTTTGCGAAGGTGAGGCAGGTCCCCGAATATGTTCATTGAGATCACGTCCAGTTGCGGTACTTTCCAGCGTATATTGTAGATATTACGCCGGTTAAAATTGATGAGGGTCGTGGTCACGGGGTGATCCGGATCGCGTTCGTGGATCATGTCCACCAGGCGGTTAAATGTTTTGTAAAAGGGGCGGAAACGGGGCCTGTAAGGAAAATCCACTTCATTGCCAAGGCACCACATCAGCAGGGCCGGATGTGTTTTGTAGCGTTCTATCACCCGCTCGCAGGCCAGGTAAAGGGCGGATACCGCGGCGGTGTCCCTGTAAAAGTCAAGTGTATTGCTGGTAGGGATGGATATTCCCGCAATGACAGCGATGCCCGCTGCCTGCGCGCTGTCCAGCAGGGCGCCGAGCTGCAGGGTGTCCCAGGTCCGGAGGGTGTTGCCGCCGGCTGCTTTTAATGCCCGCAATTGTCGGTCTCCTGCCGCGCCTTTGATGAGGAAGGGCTGCCCATTCCTGAAAATAGTGTAACGGTCACCGGATTTTCCAATGTAAACTTTGGGAGGGACGGAAGGGGTGGACGCATGCCGGCAGGCCGTCATAGCACAGCATAACAGGGCCAGGACAATAAAAACTGAATGCACAGGATTAAGGCGTGTCTGTAGGCGTTGTATCATTCGGTGCGCGTCGGACAACCTAAATATAAGGAAATTGTAAATAAAACGGCATATATAATCAGGGAATCTGGAAAAGTGCGGAGCTGCCCCGTATGAACGAGGCAGCTCTGCGCTTTCCAGGTTTTAGGTGCTGGCCACGCTGGTAAAAGATTACCTGCATTGATCCGTCGCAGTAATCGCATGCTGGGGGTATTCTTCAGCGCTTGAATGTTGACACATATCAGCTAGTGGTATGATCCCTGTCATCATCGGCAAACTTCAGTTCTGCTAAATTTGGATTAAAATTATTTTGAATGAAAGTGGCGGTCGCTATATTTTTCATTTTTTCTTCTTTAATATCCTTTGCTCAGGAAGCCAGTGAAATAGTAAGGAAGGCTGATGAAAAAATGCGTGGTAGTACTATGCGAACAGAAATGGTGATCAGGGTCTTCCGGCCGGCATGGAGCAGGGAAATGCAATGCAAAATATGGATGAAGGGAAATGATCAGGCCATGATCCTGATTACCTCACCGGCCAAAGATAAAGGCATCGTCTTTCTGAAAAGAAAAAAGGAAGTATGGAACTGGATGCCGGTCCTTGAACGCACCATTAAACTTCCTCCTTCCATGATGAGCCAAAGCTGGATGGGGACTGACTTTACTAATGACGACCTGATTAAGGAATCCTCGGTTGTGGAAGATTATAATCATACTATTATAGGTGATACAGTCATCCGGAACCGAAGCTGCTATATCATCCTTATGATACCTAAGCCCACTGCTGCAATCATATGGAGTAAGGTGATCGTGTGTATTGATAAGGAGGATTTTCTCGAATTACACAGCCGTTTTTACGATGACGACGGGCGGTTGATAAATACGATGAATAGCTATGATATTAAAATGATGCATGACCGTATTATTCCTACCCGTTTTGAAATGATCCCGGCTGATAAGAAAGGCCAAAAAACAGAGATGATCTATAAGAGTGTGTTGTACAATAAGCCAATAGATGATGGATTTTTTTCTACTGAAAAGATGAAAACACTGAATTGATATGTGGCTGATAAAAATGGCATGGAGGAATATGTGGCGCAACAGCAGCAGGACTGTTATCACCATGGCGGCGATTTTCTTTGCTGTTATTCTGTCCGTTACAGCCAGCAGTTTAAAGGATGGCATTTTCGGCAACCTGGTAAAAAATGTGGTCAGCTTCTATACCGGCTATGTTCAGGTACACAAAAGAGGCTTTTGGGAAGAACAGGTATTGGATAATTGTTTTAGATCCTCCCTGCAGACAGAACAGCAGATTTTAAGCCGACGAAACGTGACAGCAATTGCCGCACGGCTTGAGGGTTTTGTTTTGGCCTCTTCTGTTGATAATACAAAAGGGAGCATGGTCGCGGGCATTGATCCGGAAAAAGAAAACGCCATCACTTCGCTGAAGAAAAAGGTCATCCAGGGTAGCTATCTGAGAGATACCGATCATGCCGTGCTGCTGTCAAAAGGGCTAGCCGCCAGGTTGAAGTTAAAAACAAATGATACGGTTATATTAATCGGGCAGGGATATCACGGCGCCACTGCCGCCGGAAAATACCTTGTTAAAGGGATTGTGAGATTTGGATCGCCGGATTTGAATGACAGGTCGCTATTTATGCCTTTGGCGGTGGCACAGGAGTTCTACGGCGCTGATAGCATGATAACTTCTTATGTTCTCTCACTGAAAAACACAAAGAAGCTACAGGCTACGTGTTCGGAGCTTGGGGCGGAGTTGGGCCCAGCCTTTGAAGTGATGAGCTGGGAGGAGATGATGCCGGAGGTGAAACAGCATATTCAAACAGACTCCAACAATATGAAATATGTACAGGGCATATTGTACCTGCTTATTTGCTTTGGCATCTTTGGCACGTTGCTGATGATGATGGTTGAACGAAAGTTCGAAATGGGAATGCTGGTTTCAATTGGCATGAACAAAGGTAAGCTTATTGTGCTGTTGTTATGCGAGTCCATGTTTACGGTGTTGGTGGGGTGCCTACTGGGTATTTGCGTCAGTATACCGCTGATTTATTATTTGAACAGGCATCCGATAAGAATCGGCGGAGAAACGGCCAAAGCCTATGAGCGATTCGGGTTTGAGGCGGTATTTCCAACCTCCACAGCAGCATCCATATTTATCTACCAGGGGGTAGTAGTGTTGATCATTGGATTGCTGCTCTCGTTATACCCGGTGTATAAAGTATTCAGGCTGGATCCCGTAACGGCTATGAAACGGTTATAAATTTTAGTATGATTTTTATAATGGCATGGCGGAATGTATGGCGCAATAAAATGCGAAGTATCGTTATTGTTTCATCAGTAACGATAGGATTGTTTGCCGGTATATCCGTACTTGCCTTATATAAGGGTATGATGAAAAGCCGGGTACGCAACGTGATCGACGCCGAGGTAGGGCATTTGCAAATGCATAACCCCGGATTTGAACAGGACTATGAACCGCAATTCATATTGGCGCATGGCAATGAAGTGCTAAAAGTAGCCAGCGAAATTCCTGAAGTGAAGCTCGTTGCACCCAGAAGTATTACCATGGGCATGCTGGCAACACCCACCGGCAGTGCTGGCGTACGGATAAATGGTATTATACCCGGGATGGAGTATCGCTTATCTCAATTGAAAAATAAAATCATCCGGGGAACTCCATTCGATCCGGAAAAACGGAATGAAATAATGATAGGCGAAAAACTTGCCAGGAAGATGAAACTTAAACCGCGGTCAAAATTGGTTTTGACCTTCACGGATATATCGGGTAACCTGGTGTCGGGAGCATTCCGGGTTGCCGCTATTTATCAGAGTAATAATGCTCCCTTTGATGAGAAGAATGTATACATTAATATGGAAGAGTTGAATGCTTTGCTTGGTATTCAGCATGCCTTTCATGAAATCGTAATTTTATTGAAAAGTGATCTGGTTGTGAATAAAGTGCAGCAGGAGTTGCAACAGAAGTTCCCTGCTTTCCGGATCGAGTCATGGCAGGAAATTTCACCTGAAACAGACCTGATGGTGAAAACAATCGATCAGTATTCCTACATCATCATGTTTATTATTATGTTTTCCCTGGCATTTGGTATCGTGAATACGATGCTGATGGCCATCCTTGAACGGACGAGGGAAATAGGCATGATGATGGCTCTGGGGACGAATCGCGTAAGAGTTTTTTTGTTGATTTTCCTGGAAACTCTCTTTTTAACGCTCGCCGGGACACCGGTAGGACTTTTTATTGGCTGGGCGATAACAGGTTATTTTAATAAACAAGGTATGGATCTGTCCGGAATGGGACGCGAAATGATGAGCAGCTTTGGTTTCGGAACGGTCATTTATCCTGAATTTCCTACGGATAAGGTAACGGGCGTACTGCTGATCGTAGTCGGGACGGCATTAGTCTCATGTTTGTTTCCTGCTGTCAAAGCACTAAGAATGCGTCCGGTGGAGGCTCTGAGAAAATAGGTGACAACGATCACGGTGCCCCGGTCAAAAACGATTAATTATGAATACAGTAATCGATGCACATGATGTAAGCAAAGTGTATAATAAGGAAACTATTCCGGTGTATGCAGTAAATAATGTGCATATGCATATAGAAAGAGGCGAGTTTACCGCATTGGTAGGCCCGTCGGGCTCAGGAAAGACTACCTTGCTGAACTTGATTGGGGGGCTGGATAAACCTGATAGTGGCAGCGTATTTATTAATAGTCTTGATATTACAAAGCTGTCATCCAATAAACTGATCGATTTTAGGCTGAAGAATATCGGTTTCGTGTTTCAGTCATTTAACCTGATCCCCGTGCTGACAGCAAGGGAAAATGTAGAATTTATTATGCTGTTGCAGCGTATAAAGAAAAAGGAAAGAGATGCACGGGTAAAACAGCTATTCAAACAGATAGGGATGGATGACAAAATGAACGCCCGTCCTGCACAGCTTTCCGGTGGACAACAGCAGCGTGCAGCGGTAGCAAGGGCCTTGGCCAGCAAACCCCAGTTTGTATTAGCTGATGAGCCAACGGCGAATCTTGACTCAAAAGCAGCGTCCAATTTACTTGACATGATGATAGCCCTTAACAATGAAGAACATATTACCTTCCTTTTTTCAACACACGATCAAAGAGTGATTGATAGGGCCAGAAGGGTTATAACACTGGTTGATGGCAGAGTCGTCGCCGATACAGCGGCTGTTTCAATCAGTCATAAATAAGCAGATGCGAAACTAATGAGAAAGCTGTTGCAATTGTGCTTGTGCTTGCCATTACTCTCTGCGCTTATCGCCAATGCACAGGACAGTATCGCTATACCCCGTAAGCTGACAATTAACGGCTACATCAAGGATCTTCAGACGTTGACTTTTGATAAAGATTTTGACGGCCTGACGGCAGGTAACCTCATCCATAATCGCATCAATACAAAATGGAAACCCTCAGAAAAAGTTACTGTCGTTGCCGAATTTCGTAATCGTCTTTTTTGGGGTGAAGAAGTGACACGTACCGCCGGATTCACTTCCCTTTTGAGGAATGGAAACGAAGCGGTTGATATGCAAAAGATATGGATAGAGAACAGATCAATGGTACTGATCACCAATGTAGAGAGATTGTATTTCGACTATGCGTGCAATAAGTTAAGCATTCGCATCGGAAGGCAACGTATTAATTGGGGGGTAAACACATCCTGGAATCCCAATGATATTTTTAACGGTTATAACTTTCTTGATTTTGATTATGAAGAACGATCAGGCGCTGATGCAGGGAAGATCGGATATCTTTTAAATAATTCCTCCAACATCGAATTTGCCTATGCCTATACAGGTAAAAAGGAGGCAAGTGTTGCAGCATTAAAATATGCCCTTAATAAATGGAACTATGATATGCAGCTCATTGCGGGTTGGTATCACAACCGGCTAACTGCGGGCGCCGGATGGGCCGGAAATATCAAAGAGGCCGGTTTTAAAGGTGAGATCCAGTATTTTTTTTCAGGCCCTGATTCTGTAGATCATCTGAACCTGGCCATTGAAGGGGATTATATGTTTAAAAATAGCTGGTATCTGAATCTTGGCATGTTGTTCAATACCCGCGGCTTAAACAGGCCCATGGATAATTGGAGTAATTGGAATCCGGGGCTTTCTCCAATGAACCTTATGCCAACCAAATGGAGCTTTATTGTTATTAGCAGCAAGGAAATTACCCCTTTGCTGTCGGTAAATGTCAGTGTGCTATACTCACCTGCAACAAATCTCACTGTTTTTTATCCTTCCCTTCGATATAATATTGCTACAAATCTGGATGCAGACTTTTTATGGCAGTCTTTTTTTGCTGAACAAAGGATCCGGTTTGGGGCGATTAACCACCGGGCATTTTTGCGCCTTAAATGGAGCTTCTGAGGAGGGTATTAAAGTGTTATCTGTTGCAGGTGTATTTACCCTCGTAGAGCAGCTGCTGTTTGTCGAAGTCGGCTGTCAGGAAATGGCCGTATTCCGGTTTACAGTGTCGGCGGATACAAGATCCGGATATCTTTTGACGGCCGGAAGAAGGAAACCGGTTGTTGCTGTTTAGTGACCTCAGTAGCTTTATAGTACGCTTTCTCCCCGTCGGTAGTTTCGATGCAGATCATCAATGCGGCGCCGGGTATTTTTTGCAGGAAGGTAAACGACGGCAGGAAAAATGGTGGCAGTTCACGACTGTACCAGATCGTCGTGCTGCGGATAAGACCATCTGTGCATGCCGGAGGATAGGAGTAGTTGATTACCGCTTTGCCGGTGGCGTATCCGGCGATGGTCAGGGTGTCTGTTGTAAAGCTGATGCGGCCTGTCCCCGGGCCGTTGTATTCGTTGACGTTGTCCCATTCCCCGGGGTGCCTGGTGATATTAGCAGCTGTGTCAATCGCTTCTCCCGGCAGGAACACATTTGTTTTTAGCTGTATGTCGTAACTCATTGGCAGCCCTTGCCGATCGTTTATCTGAAGCAGCATTTGCCGCTCATGCCAGATAAGCCAGCTGGTGGCATTCCCGTCACCGTTGTTTTGGGTGGCCAGCAGGTATTCGGGCGAATAGGTGACAGTCAGGGCCGGGGCTGTTTTAGAGGCGTCTTTCGCCGCTTCCGAAGAAGCGAAAATTATCTTGTTTACCAGCAATGAATCGGATACCGCTTGCGCCCGTGATAAACGGACGGCCAGGCATAAAAAAAAGAAGATAGAATATTTGATGACAGTGGTTTTGGGCCGGTTGTTTTTCATATGCATCCGCAAATATAAGAAACAGTGAAAATCAGTATATCCCTGGATACAGGGATCTCGCCAGTAGAAACAAGGCTCTTATAAAGAGATGTAGTGAAAAAATTGGATATTTGACAAGTATACTTTACATTTGGGTAAGTAAACTGTACTAAATCTTTACGTTTATGAAAAAGTTCTCTATCTGCATCGGATTATTGCTGGTGGCGGTGGGTATACCGGTTTTTTTGTTCTCCGGGTCAGTCAATGCAGAATTACCCCTGCTAACAGGTTTATTTACGCTTTTCATATCCAACCAGGCAAAGGAGGACGAGAGAAGCGGGGCTATCAGGTCGTCATCGGCCTTTATAGCATTGGTCATCGGGTACTCGTTGCACCTGGTGATGAATAATCTTTTTCAGCATCAGTTGATCGCCATCCGTCTGACCACTGTTAATTCCTTTCTGATAATCGTATTTGCGCTGGCAAACATTATCCGCTATTCGAGATTATATATTTTCATGGTATAACGAACCCAATGAAGAACACCGTTAAAGTTGAACGTGCCCGGCATGATCTTTCGCAGGCGGCATTGGCTGAAAAGGTAAATGTATCACGGCAGACCATCCACTCCATAGAGATCGGAAAATTTATCCCCTCAAGTCTGCTGGCACTAAAGATCGCAGCTGTATTCGGTGTTGCCGTAGAGGCCATCTTCACGCTGGAGGAGCAGGACTGGAAGTGATGAACATACGCCGGCGCTTTATATGACGAAAAAGATCAACTGCCGTATTTTCCGCAGTGCAATGTCGTATAGCCGCATCGGTAATGATGGTTCGGTTTCCTATTATTCTGATAAGTGTGAATAATACCCGCAGTGGCAGCCTGCTAACCGGCAACAATTTTCGAAAAACGGCGGCGGCGCGCAGTGAGATAATATTTCATGGTATTTACGGAAATGCCCGATGTGACTGGTATTTTCCTGTTTTTTCTTATGTTACGGAAAAATAATTTTTTATTTTTTCTTGATAAGACTTTTTGTTGTTTGAAATTTATTCGTTTACTTTACTCTACCAACGAATACATTTCTATCACGAACTGAAAAGTATTTACGACAAACGAGAAAAAGTTGTTTCCACCACAACTGTATTCTTTGAACCCTATTTTAATTGCTTATTTATTGGTCCCATGAACGTTTAGAAACCAATAGGAGATACGGACGAATTAGTTTATATCCTTTTCAATATAAATGGTTTTGTCAGTAATCCTTAAAACCTGTTTAAAACAACCCTAAATCAAGTTGCAAAGCTTGGTTTATCATTTGTATTGTCGGAAAGAGAGCGTTTCCACAAAGGGATTTAGAAAAAACTGTGTGTCTGGTTTTTCCAACCGGTGTAACTGCTGTTTCACCGGAGGATATGCTATTCACGGCCACTAATAAGCGGAAACGGAAAATCGTGTTAACATAGCTATTGCTACCCTAAAATTGTCACACCAGGGAGTAAGTTGCATGCATGGTATATGCAGTTGAGGGCAGGTTAACAACCCACCTTTTTTAGGTATCGTCGTTAGGATTGTAGCGCCCGCATTTCCCTTCATATTGAACTATATAACTGTCACACCTGCACGAAGAATTTGTCTTCGCTGCGGTGTAGCGTCGGTTTTGTGTCAACTAAAATAAAATATGCGGATAAAAACGCAAACTATATATATAACAACAACGGATAGATGAATGGAGAACACTTTGTTATCCTGTGTGCCATTGGAATAAACCAATTGAAACCTAAGAGTATATGTTAGCTTCCCTCCAAAAAATCAGCGGCCTGATCGGAAATACCCCGGTTGTAGAACTAAACATGCCCGGTATTTCCCTTTTTACAAAACTGGAATACAGAAATTATTCCGGCAGCATTAAAGACAGAGCTGCCTTCAGTATTCTCTCCAACGCCATCCGTAATGGTAAAGTCAACAGCGAGACATTGATCGTTGAATCCAGCTCCGGTAATTTCGCCATCGCGCTGGCGCGCATCTGTAAAGACCTGGGTCTGTCGTTTATCCCCGTTATCGACCCCAACATCAATCGTGAAAACGAAGCTATGTTGCGCCTGTTCACCGACAAAGTAGTAAAAGTCGAAAAAGAAGACAGTACCGGTGGATACCTCCTCACGAGGATCGAAACGGTAAAGGAGCTGTGCGCCCAGCATCCCAACAGCTTCTGGACGAACCAGTACGACAACCCGGACAATTTCAAAGGGTACTATAATACACTGGGAAAAGAAATCTGCGACAGGTTTGACCGG
Organism: Chitinophaga oryzae; assembly: GCF_012516375.2. NCBI lineage: Bacteria > Pseudomonadati > Bacteroidota > Chitinophagia > Chitinophagales > Chitinophagaceae > Chitinophaga > Chitinophaga oryzae. The sequence goes on along the minus strand of NZ_CP051204.2, from coordinate 5,084,806 downwards.
CTCGATTACATGTTTATTGCCGTGAGTTCCTGCGGCACTATCAGCGGCATCTCCCAAAAAGTAAAGGAGAAATTCCCCGATGTTACCATCGTCGCCGTCGACATTGAAGGCTCCGTTATTTTTAACATCCCTCCGCAGAAAAGATATGTCTCCGGCCTCGGCTCCAGTAAAGTCCCCTCCATTTTGGAACATGCCATCATCGACGAGGTGATGATCGTATCCCACGAAGAGCTGGTGGCAGGCTGCCACGAACTGGTAAAGGAGCAGAACATATTCGCAGGCGCTTCCTCAGGAGCGGTGTATGCGGCCATCAAAAACTATTTTAATTCACACGCCGTTCAGGGTACGCCGGTGACGCTTTTCTGTTGCGCGGACCGCGGAGATTCCTATGTCAACAACGTATACGACAGGAAGTGGGTGAATAACATGATGGAAAAGCTGTCTAAAATAAAAGCCTAATAAACATGCATTATTTAAGTAAATCTGATCTGTTACAACTGGGTGTTAAATGGGACGAAATGATCGAAAAGATCCGCGAAACAGTTTATACCCTGAAGGATGGGGACTTTGCCCAGCCGATCAAACCATATCTGAGATATCGCGACCTCACTAACCGTATCATCGCCATGCCGGCATTTGTAGGCGGTAAAGTTTCTTTTTCAGGTATCAAATGGATCGCCAGCTTTCCCGAAAATATCAAAAAGAATATTCCACGGGCCAACTCTGTAACCATATTGAATGAAGCAGATACCGGTATCCCGGCCTGTATTATCAACACCAGCCATGTCAGCGCCGTGCGTACTGCCGCAGTAACCGGGCTGGTGGTGAAAGAGTATCTGCAACGTAACCAGCAGAAAAAATTAAGCGTGGGCATCATCGGTTTCGGTCCCATCGGCCAGCAACACCTGGACATGGTCAGCACCTTATTGGGTGACCGGCTGGACTATGTCAATATCTACGATCTGAATCCGCCTGACAGCACACTGGTCCCCGCTCACCTGAAAGAGAAAGTAAACATCGTTAAGACCTGGGAAGAAGCTTTCGGGAACGCAGATATCCTGATGACCTGTACTGTATCTAAAAAACCATATATCAATAAAGTACCTAAAAAAGGCTCGCTGCAGTTGAATATTTCCCTGAGAGATTATGTACCTGAGTTCATCAATTACACAAACCATATCGTGGTAGACGACTGGGAAGAAGTATGCCGGGAGAACACAGACATCGAAGTGATGCACAAAACACAGGGCCTGACCAAAGAAGGCACCCTCTCCCTGGTAGATATCATCTGCGAAGAAAAGTTGCGGCACGCGGGAACAGAAGAAGTAGTCATGTTTAACCCGATGGGAATGGCAGTATTCGATATTGCTACTGCAGTCTATTTCTATGAGAAAGCAAAAGCAGATGGCGTTGGCACCGTGCTCGCCGACTAACAACCTTTGTTCACCACCAGATCATGGTTCTTTTGGTTAAAGAGTGTGGATGCATGCAGGAAACAATTTTTTTCCGGCGACGGCTGGTATGGGTGGAACTTGCCAGTCTGCCGGAGTAATGGGACCGTCCTGTAGCATTCATGATACACAAGTGTTTCCGCCGGGGGAAGGTTGTTTTTACGTCGTGGTAAAAACCGCTGTACCCTGGAGGGAACGCTTTTATGACCTTCCTTTTTTTAAATACGAAACTTAATCATCATGAATGGCAATAAATTTTACCTAAAGCCTAACGTCGTAATTGAACCGCTGTTTGACAGATGGTACGCCTGGAGTCACCTGATATCACCTGCCACTGCCGCCATGAACGTAGTAGGACGGCATCTCAATATCATGGATTCTTTTATTATGGAACCTTCTGTTCACGCGGAAGCGGTGCTGAATCCCAAAATGAAAGGCGGTCCTTTCATGGATATACCGGTCGACCGTGTAGACGAAGTGAATGCCCTGTATGAAAAAACCATGAAGCAACAGGAGACTTCGCTGAAGTTCGCTAAAGCGGTGAAAGAGCTGGACCGCTTGCTGGAAGCCGAAGGAAAGGGGATGGGCATGGAAGCGCTGTATGAAAAAGTACCCCCCATTCTCAAAGGTTACGTAGAACTGTTTTACGACCGGAACAATAATGCGGATTTCCGCTTTTTCGAAGCGCTCCTGTATAAAAGCCGTTTCTATAACAAAGCCTCCCAAAGCATTGCCTTGTGGGTAACGGAAAACGATCACCGTCCTTTCTGTCTGAGCACGCCCAGGCTGGACGAACCAGGCGTATTGCACCTGGAAATACCTTTCGACCATGCCGGCATCGACGAACTGGCAAAGATGAAACGCAGCCCGCAAAGCCTGGAATATATTAAAACCCTGCTGGGAATAGCCCCGGCAGACGAAGCCCTTTTCGATACATTTTTTACTACCACGCCGCCTCCCGCTTATAAAAAATATACCGGGGATAAAATCCGTATGCGCTACTTCGGGCATGCCTGTATCCTGGTGGAAACAAAAGATGTGAGCATCCTGGTAGATCCCCTGATCAGCTACTATGGCTATGATACGGATATCGAGCATTTTTCCGATGCCGACCTTCCCGATGTTATCGACTATGTGCTGATCACCCACAATCACCAGGACCATATCCTGTTTGAAACACTGCTGCCGCTCCGCCATAAGATCAAACACCTGATTGTGCCCCGGACCAATTCCGGCCAGCTGGAAAACCCGGACCTGAGGCTGATGTTCAGCAATATCGGGTTCCACCAGGTGGAAGCGATAGAAGAAATGGAGACGATCACGTTTACCAACACCACCATCACAGGATTACCCTTCACCGGGGAGCACAGCGATCTCAATATCTTGTCCAAAGCCTGCTACCTGGTGCAGATCAGCGGCTTTAAACTTTTGTTCCTGGCGGATTCGCGCATCAGCGAGCCGGCCCTGTACAAACATATCCATGACAGCATCGGCGACGTGGACGTGATGTTCCTCGGCATGGAATGCGACGGCGCGCCATTAACCTGGTTATACGGGCCGCTCATGACAAAGAAGATCACCCGCGAACAGGACAGCAGCCGCAGGCTGGCGGGTTCTGATTGCGTGAAAGGTATGTCGCTGGTGGAGATCTTTAACCCGCGCGAGGTATACGTGTATGCGATGGGTATGGAGCCCTGGCTGGAATTTATCAGCAGTATTAAATATACAGACGCCTCCAATCCTATCATCCAGTCCAATAAACTGGTGAAGATGTGCGAAGAGAAAGGAATGATCGCCGAACGCCTGTTTGGTGAAAAAGAACTGCTGTACGAACGGAAGTATGCGGCCGCAGAATAAGCATTATTAGCCTATGCCGGTATAAGCAAGGACGTAGTCAGGTGGCGGTCCCATCTTACTACAGGGTAAACTATTGTTATTACTGAACAAATAAGCGAGCACAAATGAGAAACGAGCTGTCCCTGAAGACCCTGCCAGCGCTGCTGATAAACCAGAAAGACGAACACGATAAAGGAGTGAGTTTTATCGTGGCAGCCAACAGGACCAATTTTCTATCCTATCATCAGTTGTACCACAACGCGCTGCAACTGCTTGGATACTTGCAACATAAAGGATTGAAGCCCGGTGATGAACTGGTGTTGCAGCTGGATGACAGCCAGCAGTTTATTCAGTATTTCTGGGCCTGTATCTTAGGTGGGATCATACCTGTACCGGTGTCAGTGACGCACTACAGCGAAAACGCCCGGAAACTGTATAAAATAAGGGGCTATCTGAAAAACCCTTATATGATCACCACGCCGGAACATTACGAAAAGCTCTGTAAGCAGGATTACAGCGATGGTGCTGCTGACAGAACTTTTTATGACCAGGTATTGTTCCTGTACGAAAATAAAGACAACCTGCCGGCGGGAACTCCGGCAGACGTCACAACGGACGATATTGCTTTCCTGCAGTTTTCATCCGGTTCTACCGGTAATCCCAAGGGGGTGGAACTCCGGCACCGTAACCTGATCGCCAATACCTTCGCGGTATTGGAGGCCTATGAGTGTACCCACGATGATATCTTTTTAAGCTGGATGCCCCTCACACACGACCTCGGATTGATCGGATATCATATTAATCCACTGGCGGCGGGCATACAGCAATACATCATGCCCACGGACCTCTTTATCAGGCATCCGTTGTTATGGCTGCAGAAAGCCTCCGATTACCGTGTAACCATTACCTGCTCCCCCAATTTCGGGTATAAATACTATCTCAATCATTTTTCGGAAGAGAAGGGCGAAACGCTCGACCTGTCTTCTGTACGGATCATATTGAACGGCGCCGAGCCTATTTCAGCCAGCCTGGCACGGACTTTCAACGAACGCCTGGCTAAGTACCGGCTCGACCCGATGGCCATGCGCGCAGTGTATGGTCTCGCCGAAGCCACGCTGGAAGTCACCTTCCCCAGGATCGGCGTTCCTTTCAAAAGCGTCTTTGTAAAAAGAAGCGCGCTGACCATCGGTAAACGCATCACCGGCAAATCGCTGGCGCAGAAACCGGGCACCGATATGCTGGAAGTGGTGGCCGTAGGCACCCTGATCGGTGACTTCGAACTGCGGATCGCCAACGAAAAAGGCGCGCCGCTGGAGCCGGGCCATGCGGGCGTTATCTGGGTGAAAGGCGCGTGTGTGGCCGGCCGTTATTACAACAACGACGCTGCCAGCGCCAATACTTTCAAAGACGGATGGCTGAACACCGGAGACACCGGTTTTGTACTGGATGATGTGCTGTACATCATGGGCAGGGTGAAAGACATCATTTTTGTGAATGGCGGCAACGTATACCCGCACGATATAGAGCACACCCTGGAAACACTGGATGAAATCGATACCGGTAAAGTGGTGGCCTGCGGTATCCCTGACGAAGTCAACGGATCGGAGTCCATCGTCGTTTTCCTGGTGCACAAATTGTCGGCAGAGAAATTCCTGCCGCTGATCTCCCTGGTGAAAAGGACGGTCGCTTCCCGGTTAGGACTGGAAGTAAAACAGGTGGTCCCTGTGAGAAAGATCTTTAAAACTACCAGCGGAAAAGTAAGGCGACACCTTTTTGTAGAGGAATATATCAAAGGCACTTATAAAGAAGCGATAGCAGAGATAGCCGCGGCAGAGAAAGCTGCTGCTCAGGAAGAAGTGGCGGAGATCCGCCCGGAAGTCACGGAGCCTATCGTCAACGCGCATACGTTATCGCTGTTGAAAGCCTGGCTGGAAGCCTGGCTAAAGCAGCATCTGTATACAACCCCTGCGGCGCTGTCGGTCCGGAGGACCTTCGCGGAATACGGCCTCACTTCCATACTGGCAGTGCAGCTGGCGGCCGACCTGGAAACGTACCTGCAAACGCCGGTGGAAAACACTGTAGTGTTCAATTACCCTACCGTGGAGGCGCTGGCTGCCCATTTTGCCGGGAGAACGCTGCCACAGCAGGAGCAGAAGGACGCCCCGCAGCCATCCGGACTTGAGGGCCGCCAGGTGGCGGTCGTTGGTATCGGCTGCCGGTTCCCCGGTAATGTCAATTCCGCGGAAGCGATGTGGGCATTGCTGCAATCCTCACGGGACGCGGTGAGCGTAGTACCGGAAGACAGGTGGGACATATCCGCCTATTTCGACAGCCGGGAAGATGCGCCAGGCAAGATGTATACCCGCCATGGCGGATTCATTGACCAGGTGGACCAGTTCGATCCGCTGTTTTTCGGCATCTCACCGAGAGAGGCTGCGGCTATGGACCCGCAGCAACGACTGTTGCTGGAAGTATGCTGGGAAGCGCTGGAGCATGCCGGCATAGCGCCGTCTTCTTTAAGAGGTACGGACAGCGGCATTTTTGTGGGCATGAGTACCGACGATTACCAGCAGGTGATCCGCGACAACAGCGACGTTACCTACTATGAGGACGCCTTTACCGGCCTGGGCATAGAAAGGAGTATCGCTGCCGGCAGGATCGCTTACCTGCTGGATTTTCACGGCCCGGCGCTGCAGCTGGACACAGCCTGCTCATCTTCTCTGCTGAGCGTGTACCAGGCCGCCCAGAGCCTCTTGCGCAAAGAATGCTCGCTGGCGCTGGCAGGCGGCGTGAACCTGATGCTCTCGCCGGATACAACGATTAAGTTGTGCCGCATGAAAGCACTTTCTCCTACCGGAAAATGCCAGACGTTTGATGATAACGCTGACGGCTATGTGAGAGGAGAGGGCGCCGGCGTAGTGGTGTTAAAACGCCTGGAAGACGCACTGGCAGCCGGGGATCCTGTCCTGGCCGTAATACGGGGAGGCGCAGTGAATCATGACGGGCAAAGTAACGGCCTTACTGCTCCCAACGGCATTGCGCAGCAACAGCTGATAACGAAAGCTTTGAAAGATGCCGCCGTAACGGCAGACAGCATACAATACATAGAAACACATGGCACCGGTACCCGCCTGGGAGACCCGGTGGAGGTGCTGGCGCTGAATGCCGTGTATGGCCGCTCCCGTAAAAAAGAGCAGCCGTTGCTGTTAGGCGCGCTGAAATCCAATATAGGGCACCTGGAGGCGGCGGCAGGTATTGCCGGGTTTATTAAAACCGTGCTAAGCCTGCAACATCGCCAGATCCCGGCCAGCCTGCATTTTAATACGCCCAACCGGTTTATCCCCTGGAAAGACATGTCCGTGAAAGTGGCGGACACCCTTACACCGTGGCACTCCCCGGCATCGCCGCGCAGGGCGGCCGTCAGCGCCTTCGGCCTGAGCGGCACCAATGTGCACCTGGTGCTGGAAGAAGCGCCGGCGGTGGCGGTGAAGGAAGAAAGGCAGTTGCCCGCCTATCCTTTGCTGTTGTCTGCCAGAACGCCTGCTGCCCTGGATGCGATGATAGCCCGCTATATCGCTTTCCTGCCGCAAAGCGGGGATACTACCGGCGCTATCGCCCGCAGTATGGCGATGAGCCGCGATGCCTATACCTACCGGCTCGCATGGCAGGCGGTATCCAATGAAGATGCTGCCCGTCAGCTGCAGGCATATATAGCCGGCAGGGGAGAACACAGCGTTTGTGCCGGCGACACGTTGGAGGCCCCCCGGAAAATGGCCTGGCTGTTTACCGGACAAGGCGCGCAATACTGGAACATGGGCCGGGAGCTCTATGACAACAACGACGTGTTCAGGCGGGTGATAGACGACTGCGACGCTTTCCTGAAAAAAAGCTGGCCGTTTTCACTGACAGACCTGCTCTATAAAAAGAATAAAGAAGAAGCCAATGCCCTGTTGCGGCAGACTGTCTTCACGCAACCGGCGCTGTACGCCGTGGAATGCGCGCTTGCAGAGGTATGGCGCTCATGGGGCATTGTGCCGGACATCGTACTGGGGCACAGCGCCGGTGAATATGCCGCGGCTTATGCTGCCGGCGTATTCAGCCTGTATGACGGCCTGGCGCTGATTACCGCCAGGGCGGCACTGATGAATGCGGTCAAGGAAGAAGGCAGCATGGCGGTGGTATTTACATCGGCCGCTAAGGTGACTGCCGCTATCCGGGCCTATGGCAACGACCTGTCCGTAGCGGCGATCAACGGGCCGGAGCTGACAGTGATCTCCGGAAAGAAAGAAGCCCTGCACGCAGTGATGCAGTCCCTGAAGCAGGCCGGCGCAGGCTGCCGGGAAATGCAGGTTTCGCACGCTTTTCATTCTCCCCTGATGGAACCGGTGCTGGATGCGTTTATGCCGGTCGCCTCCGGCGTGACTTATCATGAGCCGGCCATCCCGTTGGTATCCAATGTCACCGGCGCTATCGCGGGTAAAGAAGTGACGGAAGCCGACTACTGGTGCCGGCATATCCTGGCGCCGGTGCTGTTTGCAGAAGGCATTCAAACGATACAGGCCCGCGGTGAGTTTAACCTGATGGAGCTGGGCCCCCAACCCAGTCTGTTGTCTATGGCGCAACTGACGCTGAAGTACCCCGAAGATCATTTGCTGCCCGTGATGAGAGAGGGCCGTTCGTCCTGGACGACGATGCTCAATGCCCTGATGGCATTATATGTAAAAGGAGTTACGATTAACTGGTCTGCGTTCTACGCCGCCAGCACCCCTCATAAAGCAATCCTTCCCGGCTATCCGTTCCAGCGCCAGCGCTACTGGATAGAGAAAAAGACCCGTCAGCCGAAAGAAAGTTTACCTGCCCGGGAGGAAATAACCATCCCTAAAAATATCCACATGAGTCAGAACAACCACTTACTTCCCAATAGTGCCGGGTATATCGCCGATTATCTCGCCGCTAATCTCCGCCGGCTATTGAAGATGTCGCCATCGGAAGCGCTGAATGTCCGTGAACCCTTCCTGACACAGGGAGCGGATTCACTGATCATGGCCAGCCTGGTGAGGAAGATAGAGAATGAGTACGGATTGAGTTTTTCGATGCGATTGATCTTCGAGGAACTCACTTCTATCCAGCTGATGGCGGAGTATATCGCGGCCAATGCCACGGTGTTTGTTACCGCCGGCGATGCGCCGGCAGCCGCTGTCACAGCTACTGAAGCCGCTCCGGCAGCTGCTCCGGCGCCATTGCCTGTGCAGCCATTACCCGCGGCGCCATTGCCCGCACAGCCGTTCCTGCCGCAGGCGCCGGCGCCGGGAGGTTACAACGTGTTCCAGGACACTTTCCAGCTGATGCAGCAACAACTGAATGTGATTGCGCAGCAGTTCCAGTGGATGTCGCAGGGGATGCAGCCGGTCATCGCCAATGGCAACGGCCATGCTGCGAACGGGCATTATGCCGCCCAACAGCCGGCAGTCAACGGAGGCGCGGCCGCCCCGGCCAATCCCGCGCCTGCCGCACCTGCTGCGCCGAAGAAAGGCGCTTCTATTTTCCCGAAAATAGAAACCAGCCCCGGACAAAAATATTCACCGGAGCAACAGGCTTATCTCGACGCTTTCATAAAAAAATATACTACCAAAACAAAAACCTCCAAAGCGCTCACGGAGAAGTACCGTCCGGTACTGGCAGACAACCGCGTGTCGGCAGGTTTTAAGTTCGCGACCAAACAAATGGTGTATCCCATTGTGGCCGCTTCTTCCCTCGGCGCTAAAATGACGGACGTGGACGGCAATGAATATGTGGACCTGACGATGGGATTTGGAGTGAACCTGTTGGGGCATCGTCCGGAGATAGTAACGGCAGCCATTCATAAGCAGCTGGAGAAAGGCTACCAGCTGGGGCCGCAGACTTATCTCGCAGGAGAAGTGGCCACGCGCATCGCCGCACTCACCGGCATGGAAAGGGTGAGCTTCCATAACTCCGGGACCGAAGCTGTCATGTCTGCCATGCGGCTGGCGCGTACCACCACCGGCAAAAAGAAAATCGCCATTTTCCTCGGTTCCTATCACGGTTATTTTGATGGCACCCTGGCCATGGTGGAAGATATCGAACACGATCATAACGGCATTCCCATCGCTCCGGGCGTTATTCCCAACATGGTGGCCGACGTGCTGGTGTTCGACTATCTCAATCCCAATGTGGTGGAACAGATCCGCGCTCATGCCCATGAGCTGGCCGCCGTACTGGTGGAACCGGTGCAGAGCAGACGGCCCGGGTATCAGCCCAAAGCATTGTTACAGGAGCTGCGTGCTATGACGGAACAGGAAAAAATCATCCTCATCTTCGATGAAATGATTACCGGTTTCCGCATTCATCCGGGTGGCGTACAGGCGCATTTCGGTATACGTGCGGATATGGCTACCTACGGTAAAATCGCCGGCGGCGGTATGCCCATAGGCATCATTGCCGGGAAGGACTGGTGTATGCAGGCTTTTGACGGTGGATTATGGAGCTATGAAGACGCCGACTCTTACCCAAGGGCGGAGACTACGTTCCTTGCAGGTACCTTCTGTAAACATCCGCTGAGCATGGTTGCCTCACTGGCCGTGTTAGGTGAACTGGAAAGGCAGGGACCTGCTTTACAGGAAAAACTGAACGCCCGCACCACCCGCCTTATCAGCAACATCACCAGGCTCTTTGAAGAAAACAAGGTGCCCATCAAGGTGAATAACTTCGGCTCCCTGTTTTATTTCTCTATCTCCGGCAACATGGACCTGTTCTTCTACCACCTGCTGGAAAAAGGCGTGTATATCTGGGAAGGGAAGACCTGTTTCCTTTCCGCGGCACATACGGATGAAGACATCGACTTTATTGAAAAATGTTTCAGGGATAGCGTAACGGAACTGCAGCAGGCCGGTTTTTTACCGAAAGTGGCTCCCGCTAAAAAAAACACAGTGCCGGTAGCAGACACGGTGTTGAATGTACTGCCGGCGGTGATTGAAAAACAACAGCTGCCTTCCCGTATCCCGCTGTCCTTCAGCCAGGAGCGTTTATGGTTCATCGACCAGCTGGAAGGCAGCGTGCAATATAACCTCCCGGCCATCGTGAGGCTGAAAGGCAGGCTGGATAAAAGCGCACTGGCGGCCGCTTTGCAGACCATCGTGGACCGTCATGAAATATTAAGGACCAACATCGACCAGGAAGAAGGACACGCTTATCAGCGGATACAGGAAGTGGTCCACTGGCAGATGGTGGAAGTAAACGATCATTTATACCAGGACAACGCTGCCGCTTTACAGGCATATATCGCCGGATTGGTAAACACGCCTTTTAACCTGTCGGAAGACCATATGCTGCGGGCGCACCTGATCCGTATTTCAGACGCGGAGAACGTGCTGGTGCTCACCATCCACCATATTGTTTTTGACGATTCCTCCGCCCATATCTTTTTCCAGGAGCTGATAGAAATATACAACGCAAGGCTGGCCGGCCGTGAGCCGGTGTTGCCGGCATTAAAAATACAATATGCGGACTACGCCGTATGGCAGCGCCGTTTTCTCCAGGGACCGCTGGTAGCGCAGAAATTAGCCTACTGGAAGAAGAAGCTGGATGGCGTTACCCTGTTGCAGCTGCCTACCGATTTTGAACGGCCGGCAGTAAAAAGCACCCGGGGGGCGGTGATCACCATGCAGCTTGACAAGGGGTTGTCCGCACAGGTAAAACAACTGGGGCGTCAGCAGGGCGTTACCTTGTTCACCACCCTGCTGACCGCTTTAAAAGTGCTGATGTACCGCTACAGCGGGCAGGAAGACATCTGCATCGGCTGTGCTACCGCCGGCAGGGCGCAGGTGGAACTGGAACCGTTGCTGGGCTTTTTTGTCAATACGCTCGCGCTGCGCAGCAACCTGAGTGGCAATCCTTCTTTTGCCGCTGCTTTAAAAGAAGTACAAAATACACTGTTTGATGCCCACGACAACCAGGAGGTGCCCTTTGAGAAAGTGGTGAGTGAAGTGATGGGCGAGCGTGACATCCGGAAAAATCCCCTGTTCCAGGTGATGTTCACCCTGCAGAATATTCCGCTGATGTCGGAATTACGGCTGGGTGAAGCCACCATGACCCCGGAGCCGGTGATCCGCAGCACCAGCCTGTTTGACATCTTCTGGACGGTAGAAGAAAGACCGGAAGGCATCGCTCTCGAAGTGGAATACTGCATCGACTTGTTCCAGGAAGCCACTATCCGGAGAATGATGCATCACTATATGGCATTGCTGGAAGCAGCGGTGCAACATCCGGCTACAGCCATCGGGGAGCTGAAGATGCTGAGCGCAGCAGAAACCCATCAGCTGCTGGTGACCTTCAACGACAACGTGGTGCCTTATCCCGTCAATAAAACCATTACAACACTGTTCGAAGAGCAGGTGGCTAAAGCGCCGGATGCCGTCGCCCTGTCCTTTGGGGAGCAACAGCTCACTTACCGTGAGCTGGAGGAGCAGTCCAACCGCATTGCGCATTTTCTCCGCAAGCAGGGCGTAAAAGAGGGCGTGATGGTGCCGCTGTGTATGGAACGGTCCATTCACCTCATCGTGAGCATCCTCGGTATCCTGAAAGCCGGCGGCGCCTATGTGCCCGTGGACCCGGCCTATCCCCGGGACCGCATCGCTTATATGCTGCAGGACACGGGCAGCAAACTGGTGGTGACTACCACCGATCAGCAGGCGTTGCTGGCAGTGGAAGCGGAACATGCCACGCTGATTTTTGTGGACAATATCCTCGACCTACTCGCCGCTATGCCGGCGCATCCGCTGGGCGTGAAGACAGGCCCGGACTCGCTGGCATACGTCATTTATACTTCCGGTTCTACCGGCCGTCCGAAAGGCACCATGGTGATTCACCGTAACGTGACCAGCCTGGCGCGGGGCGGCAATTTCGTAGCGCTGAGCGCCGCAGATACCTTGCTGTCTACCGGTTCTCCTTCCTTCGATGCCACTACCATCGAATACTGGGGCATGTTGCTCAACGGGGGCCAGCTGGTGCTGTGCCCGGAGAAAAAGCTGCTGGACAACCAGTTGCTGAAACAGGAGATCCGTCACCGCGGCGTGACCAAAATGTGGTTTACCGCCAGCTGGTTTAACCAGCTGGTAGACGACGATATTACCATTTTTGAAGGATTGAACGCTGTGATGGCAGGAGGAGAGAAGCTATCGGAAGAGCATATACGTAAATTCCGGGCTGCCTATCCTGCCACACAGATCATTAATGGTTACGGCCCTACGGAGAATACTACTTTCTCCCTTACCTGGAACATTACTGCGGTAGTGCCGGGAAAAAGCATCCCTATCGGCCGGCCGCTGGCCAACCGCACCGCCTATGTGCTGGACAGCGCCATGCAGCTGCTGCCGGTGGGCACACCGGGCGAACTGTATGTGGGCGGCGACGGCGTTTCCCGCGGCTACCTGAATCAACCTGAACTGACAGCGGAAAAATTTGTGACCGATCCGTTCAGCGAACAACGCGGCGCCCGTTTGTACCGTACCGGCGACCGCGCCCGCTGGCTGCCGGATGGAACGGTGGAATACCTGGGACGTATAGACGACCAGATCAAAATGCGCGGTTACAGGATAGAACCGGGAGAAATAGAAAGAGCGCTGAACAATGTGGAGGCGGTAGCCGCCAGTTGTGTGGTGGTAAAAGACCAGCAGGGCGCTGAAAAGAGATTGGTGAGCTACTATGTGCCCGACCAGCAGGCCGTACTCCGCACAGAACAGGAGTTGTACCTGCAACAGGTAGCCACCTGGAAAGAACTGTACGAAACGGCTTATAGCAAAGCAGATGAAGTAAAAGACCTGGATGAAGAGTTTAACATCACCGGCTGGAACGACAGTTTCACCGGCGAAGCCATACCAGCGGAAAATATGCGCGCATGGCTGGAGGACATTACGAACGTCATACTGGCTACCAACCCGCGCAACGTACTGGAGATAGGCTCCGGTACCGGCCTGATTTATTTCCAACTGGCCGGCCATATCGAAAAATATACCGGTACCGATTTCTCGCACGTATCAATGCGGCAGCTGCAGCGCCATATAGACAAGGGGCTGCGCCGCTATCCTGAAACGAAATTACATATATGCGCCGCCCATGAAGTAACGCTGGCAGAAGGCGAAACCATAGATACGGTGATTCTGAACTCCATCGTACAATACTTCCCCGGCGCGCAATATATGGCCGATGTAGTAGCCAACGCAATCTCTTTGCTGAAAGGCAAAGGACATATCGTCATCGGCGACGTGAGAGACCTCCGTTTGCTCCCTTCTTTTAAACGCAGGCTGCAGCTGGACAAGCTGCAAAGCAAGACCAGCCTGCGGGAATTTGAATGGACGGTAGACCAGGAAGTTTGGAAAGAAGAAGAGCTGTGTTTTTCACCGGCCTGGTTCTTCCAGCTGCAATCGCTGTACCCTGAAATCACCCATGTCGACATTCAGTGGAAACAGGGAGACTATATCAATGAGCTGACACTCTATCGCTATACGGTCGTGTTATCGATTGACGTGGAGAAGCCGGTACTGCAGCCGCAATGGCAATCATGGGATGAAATCGCAGAAAAGGACAGCATCCTGTCCCGGTTGGCTGCCGGTCACCCCCGGATTGCTTTACAACGCGTGCCTAACCCCAGGTTGTGGAAAGAGAGACTGCTGGAACAGGCGCTGGCAGCTGGCAATATCAACCAGGTGGGTGACCTGGCCGATTATATTCTGACACCCGACAACGAGACCAAAGTAGTGAACGAGCTGTTGGCCGCAGCTAAAGCGGCCGGTTATCACAGCCGCTTCCTGCTGAATGAAGATCCGTTTACCATCAACCTGCTGCTGGAGCAGACGCCGTTCAACGGTTTTGTGGAACCCTCCTACAGTAAGGCTGCCGGGTATACGGAAGGCGTGAAAACCAATATTCCCCTGTTTCCCGATATCTGCGAAGTGCTGGAAAAAGACATCCGGGCGCAGTTACAGCAACGTTTGCCGGAATACATGGTGCCTTCCGCTTTTGTAGCGTTACAGCTACTGCCGTTGACCAGCAACGGTAAAGTGGACCGCCGGTTTCTGACCGAATGGGAATTTATACAGCGCAAGCGCTTATTGAATTACCAGGCCCCGGTAACCGCTACAGAGCAGCAACTGGCCGATATCTGGCAACAGCTGCTTGGACTGGAGCGTATCGGTACGCTGGACAATTTCTTTGAGCTGGGCGGCCATTCGCTGCTGGCCACCCGTGTGGTGTCTGCTATCCGTAAAGAGATGGAAGCGGAGCTGACGGTAAAAGAATTTTTCCTGCATCCCACGATCGCCTCATTGGCGGCCTACCTGCAGCTACAGCAGAAAGGACTGCTGTTACCAGCGCTTTTTGCGGCTGAAAGGCCGGCAAAAATACCGCTGTCTTTCAGCCAGGAACGCCTGTGGTTTATTGACCAGCTCGAAGGCAGCGTGTCCTATCATATGCCGGTGGTTTTAAGACTTAGCGGTGTGGCAGATAAGGCAGCGCTGGGCCATGCGATCGCACAGATCGTGCATCGTCATGAATCGCTGCGGACGATCATCCGGCAGGAGCAGGGCAAACCTTACCAACAGATTTTAGATAAAGACCAGTGGCAGCTGACAGTAGTGGAAGATGCTGCTTTCAGCGATGCTGCTGCTTTACAGGCATATATTACCGGTCTGGTGTACAAACCTTTCGATCTGGCCAATGATTTTATGCTGCGGGCCCACCTGTTGCAGGTATCTGAAGAAGATCATGTACTGGTGCTGGTCATGCATCATATCTCCTCCGATGGCTGGTCTGTATCCATATTGACCAACGAACTCATTGCGCTGTACCGTGCGCACAGCGCCGGCGGCGCGGCACATTTACCTGCGCTGGACATCCAGTACGCAGATTATGCGATCTGGCAACGCACCCACCTGGAAGGCGCTGCGTTGAAGAAACGCCTGGCGTACTGGCAGGAGAAACTGTCCGGCGTTGCTGTGCTGCAGCTGCCAACAGATTATTCCCGTCCGCCGGTGCAGAGTACCCGGGGCGCTATCAGCAGGTTCCGGTTAGATAAGGAACTGCGTGACCAGCTGCAGCTGTTGTCGAGGCAGCAGGGCACCACATTGTTCATGACATTGCTGACAGCCTTCAAGGTGTTGTTGTACCGCTACAGCGGTCAGGATGATATCTGCGTAGGTACTTCCATTGCCGGCAGAACGCAACAGGAAGCGGAGAGCCTGATCGGGTTCTTTGTGAACACGCTGGCGCTGCGCAGTGACCTGGGCGGTGACCCTGCTTTCATTACGCTGCTGCAACAGGTGAAGGAAACCACCCTCGACGCCTACGATCACCAGGACGCTCCTTTTGAGAAGATAGTGGAGCTGGTGGAAAAAGAAAGGGACATGAGCAGAACAGCTTTGTTCCAGGTGATGTTTGAGCTGTTTAACATGCCGGACGCACCCGATCTGAAGTTAGGGGAACTGCATATTGCGCAGGAAGAAATACCGCATACCGTTACCTTGTTTGACCTGAGCTGCTGTATGCAGGAAGATGCGGACGGATTAAGCGGGTATATAGAATATTGCGTGGACCTGTTTACCGAAGACAGTATCCGCCGCCTGGTGAAACACTTTGAGCAGTTGCTGCAGTTCATCGTGCAGCTGCCTGCTGCGCATATCGGCTCTATCCCGATGTTACGGCAGGAAGAGGAGCAGCAGCTGCTGGTCGATTTTAACAATACGGCAGCAGCATTTCCGCAGGACAAAACTTTTGTGGACCTCTTCGTATTCCAGGCGGCCATTAGCCCGGATGCGCCAGCAGTTATAGCAGGCGATACCGTCCTGAGTTATAAAGCGCTGGACGAACGTTCCAACCAGCTGGCGCACTATCTCAAAGGAGAGGGGATCAATGGCAACGCGCTGGTGCCTGTTTGCCTGGAACGCTCCGCAGACATGATCGTCGCCATATTGGGCATCCTGAAAGCCGGTGCTGCTTATGTGCCTGTGGACCCTGAGTACCCTGCCGCCAGAATCGCCTTTATCCTGGATGACTGTGACGCGCCGCTGCTGATAAGCAGTACCTACGGCAGTGAGAAACTGCGGGACATCACGGTGCTGAACACTTTCCTGATGGATGGCGATGCGGCCACGCTCGACGCCCAGCCGGTGACGCCGCTGTTCACCGCGCCGGCGCCTAACGATCTCGCCTATATTATTTATACCTCCGGCTCCACCGGTAAGCCCAAAGGGGTGATGGTAGAACACGCCGGTATGCTGAATCACTTGTTTGCCAAAGTGAATGATTTGAAAATGGATGCCGCTACCGTCATGGCTTATACGGCGTCTTATACTTTTGATATCTCCGTATGGCAGATGTTTGCCGCGCTGCTGAGTGGTGGACGTACCGTAGTGTACACAGAAGCCCAGGTCCATCAGCCGGCGGCCTTGCTGCGCAGCCTCAGCGCCGATGGCGTTACCGTGCTGGAACTGGTGCCTTCTTACCTGGCGGCCTTATTGATGGAAGACGGCAAAGTGCCGCTGGACAGCCTGCAGTACCTGCTGGTGACCGGTGAACCGGTGAGCCAGGCGTTGTTGTCCAAATGGTTTAATCATGAGACATACGGCAGCATCCCGGTGGTCAACGCCTATGGGCCTACGGAAGCGTCGGATGATATTACCCACCACTTTATGTATGCAACGCCTGCGCGCAACAATGTGCCGCTGGGCAAGCCCATACAAAATCTCCGCATTTATATACTGGACACCGCCCGGCAGCTTTGCCCCGTTGGCGTGGCCGGTGAGATATGCGTTTCCGGTGTAGGCGTGTCCAGGGGATACCTCAATGACGCTGAAAAGACCGCTGCTAAATTCATCAGGGACCCCTTCCATGCAGACGGCGCCATACGCATGTACTGCACAGGCGACCTCGGAAGATGGTTGCCGGACGGCAGCATTGAAATGCTGGGCAGGATAGATGAACAGGTGAAGATACGCGGCTACCGGATTGAACTGGGTGAAATTGAAAACGCGCTGCAACAGTTTACCGGCGTAAAAGGGGCCGTAGTGCTGGCCAAAGGAGACCACGACAAACGGCTGGTAGGATATATCACCGCTGACGGCGACTTTGACCATGATGCGCTGGCGATTCATCTGAAGGACCGTTTGCCGGATTATATGGTCCCTGAACAAATCATGGTGCTGGACCGTATTCCGCTGACCCCTAACGGGAAAGTCGATAAAAAAGCGCTGCCGGAGGCGGCCGCGTTGGTATCGCAAGTGCAGTACGAGGCGCCCGGGAATGAAACGGAGCAGGTGTTGGAAGATATCTGCCGGAAATTACTGGAAACAGAACGGGTCGGTATCAACGATAATCTGTTTGCCTTAGGGATGCACTCCCTGCTGGTGATGCGTTTATCTGCCGCCGTGCTGGAACAGTTCGGGCTGCATATCTCCGTGCGGACATTTTTCAAGCTGACCACCATCAAAACACTGGCAGCCTATATCCGGGTCAGCCAGGCGGCGGTGCCGGAAACGACTGAAGGACTGCAGGAAATGAGGTTGTAAAGCTTTTTTCTCATTATTTAACTCATTAAACATATGCCGGGTTTTAATTTGTCGGAGGTCGTCCTGATACTGGAACAAGCACAGGACCTGGGAATAGGCCTCTCCCTCGATGGAGACGAACTGTTGCTGAAGACAGCGCAGCAGAAACCGTTTGCGCCGTCTTTTCTGCAAACCCTGAAAGAAAACAAGCCGCAGCTGGTGGCGTACTTTAAAGCATCTGCCGCCGCTGCCGCCACAGTCCCGGCTACGGAGAAGATCCGGAAGGCAGAAAGGCCTGCCGGTTCCCGCATACCACTTTCGTTTAGCCAGGAACGTTTGTGGTTTATCGATGCGCTGGAGGGCTCCGTGCAGTATCATGTGCCTGCCGTATTAAAACTGCGGGGAGCTGTCGATACAGCCGCGCTGGAACAGGCGCTGCGCAGCATCGTCAGCAGGCATGAGATATTACGCACCGTGATCGGCGCCGATGAAGAAGGGACATGGCAGCAGTCCATGCCCGGCGACAGCTGGCGGCTGGACATCATCGACGGCGCCACCGATGCCGCTGATGCTGCTGCCGTGCAGGCCCGCATAGCGGCGCTGGTCCATCAACCATTTGATCTTGCCACCGATTATATGCTGCGTGCCCATCTGATCACGCTCCGGAAGGAAGAAGCGATATTGGTGCTCACCATGCACCATATCGCCTCCGACGGATGGTCGTCGTCTGTGCTTATCCAGGAGCTGATGGAAGGCTACAGTGCTTTCACCGAAAAGCGCGACCCCGTTTATACGCCGCTGGACATACAATATGCCGACTACGCCATATGGCAGCGTAAGCACCTGTCCGGTGCCGTTATGGAACAAAAGATCGGCCACTGGAAAGATAAACTGGCGGACGTAACGATGGCCGAAATTCCTGCGGACTTCGACCGCCCTGCCACCGGCAGCACACACGGCGCGTTTGTGGTGTTCAACATCGCGGGCGCCCTGGCAGCGGCATTGCGGCAACTGGCGCAACAGGAAGGCGCTACGCTGTATATGGTGCTGCTGGCCGCGTTTAAGGTGCTGGTACACCGTTACAGCGGGCAGGAGGATATCTGTGTAGGCGGCGCCGTTGCAGGAAGAACGCGGACGGAGCTGGAGCCGCTGATCGGCTTTTTTGTCAATACCCTCGCGTTGCGTACTGATCTTGGCGGCAACCCTTCTTTCCAGGCGCTGCTGCAACGGGTGAAAAATACCCTGCTGGATGCCTTCGAATATGAAGACGCTCCCTTTGAAAAAGTGGTGGAAGCCGTCGTGAAAGAGCGCGACAGGAACAGGAACCCACTGTTCCAGTCTGTGTTTGTATTACAGAACGTGCCGCCTGTGCCCGAACTGCGTATAGGCGACGTCGTGATTACCGAAGAACCGGTCATCCGTAACGCCAGCCTGTTTGACCTGACCTGGATAGCGGAAGAGCGCGGGGAGGAGATCAGTATCTACCTGGAATACAGCACCGATCTGTTCCGGGAAAGCACTATCCGCCAGCTGTATTCTCATTATGAAACATTGCTGACGGCTATTGTAAAAGATCCGTCGCAGGCCATCGGGCGCCTGGATATATTGAGCGCCCGTGAAAAAACACAGTTGCTGGTGGACTTCAATACCACAGCCTTTCCGTATCCTGCGGACAAAACAATCACCGCTTTGTTCGATGAACAGGTGGCCCGGACGCCGGACGCTGTTGCACTGGCTTTCGGAGATACGCAGCTGACCTATCGCCAGCTGCAGGAGCAGTCAGATAAACTGGCAGCATACCTGCAAAACAAAGGCGTAAAAGCGGAAACGATGGTGCCGCTCTGCATGGAACGTTCCATACAGCTGATCGTTAGCATACTGGCCATCCTGAAAGCCGGCGGCGCCTATGTGCCCGTAGACCCGGCCTATCCGCGCGACCGCATACGGTTTATGCTGGAAGACACCCGCCCGGTGATCATACTGACAGAAAGCGGGCAATTGCCTGCGCTGCGGGAACATGTGCCGGCCATAGAAATGGTATGCGTGGACCAGCTCCTGGAAACGCTTACAAATGCACCGGCGCCGGTAATATCCGTCAACCCCGGATCACTCGCTTATATTATCTATACTTCCGGCTCCACAGGTCAACCGAAGGGCGTGATGGTCACCCATCGAAACGTTACCAGCCTGGCCCGTGGGGGCAACTTCGTGCCGTTAACCGCCGCAGACGTGTTATTGTCCACCGGTTCCCCTTCTTTCGACGCTACTACCATTGAATACTGGGGTATGCTGCTGAACGGCGGGCAACTGGTATTGTGCCCGGAGAAACACTTGCTTGATAATTCGCTGCTGAAGCAGGAAATCCGGCGGAGAGGCGTCACCAAGATGTGGTTTACCGCGAGCTGGTTCAACCAGCTGGTAGACGACGACATTACCATCTTCGAGGGATTAGACGCTGTGATGGCAGGCGGCGAGAAATTATCGGACGAGCATATACGTAAATTCAGAGCGGCCTGTCCGGCTACTGCCATTATTAACGGTTACGGCCCTACGGAGAATACTACTTTCTCCCTTACCTGGCATATCACCACGGTGGCGCCGGGCGAAAATATTCCTATCGGTCGTCCGCTGGGCAACCGTACGGCTTACATCCTCAGCGCGGAAGGGCAGCTACAGCCCGCAGGCGTGCCGGGAGAGCTGTATGTGGGAGGCGACGGCGTGTCCCGTGGATACCTGAACCAGCCCGGGCTGACCGCTCAGCGGTTCATTCCGGACCCCTTCAGCAGTATTCCCGGCGCCAGGTTATACCGCACCGGTGACCTCGCCCGCTGGCTGCCGGATGGCACCGTGGCTTACCTGGGCCGTATCGACGACCAGGTGAAAATACACGGTCACCGTATTGAACCGGGTGAGATCGAAAGCGTGCTGCTGCAGCATCCCGATGTCAGACAGGCCGTGGTGCTGCTGCAGGTAAGAGACACAGGCGATAAATACCTTGCGGGATATGTCGTACCACAGGGAGCTTTAGACAAAGCCGTCCTCACAGACTACCTCAAAGGCAGGCTGCCGGCTTATATGGTCCCTGCCCAACTGATAGTCCTGGAGAAAATGCCGCTTACCTCCAATGGTAAGGCCGATAAAAAAGCACTGCGCGTGCTGGCGGACGACCACACGGAGAGTGTGGCTTACACCGCGCCCACCAATGAAACAGAACAACAACTGGTGACCATATGGGAAAGATTTTTACAAAAGCAACACGTCAGCGCCACTGCTAACTTCTTTGAGCTGGGAGGTCACTCCCTGCTGGCTTCGAGGGTGGTGACCGCCATCCGTAACACGCTGGGAGTAGAACTGAGCATTACCCGTTTCTTCCAGTATCCCACCATTACAAAACTGGCGGCCTATCTCACCGGTAAAGAGAAAGAGGGCGGATGGCCCGCTATCGTTGCCGGTAAAAGGCCTGACAGGATACCGCTGGCTTTCAGCCAGGAGCGGTTGTGGTTTATCGACCAGATGAACGGCACCGTAGCCTATCATGTACCGCTGGCGGTCCGGCTGAAAGGAACGCTGGACGAAACCGGCTTGTCGCTCGCCTTACAGGCGCTGGTAAACAGGCATGAGGCGCTGCGTACCGTGATCCGCCAGGAGCACGGCGTGCCTTACCAGCAACTGCTGGAGGCGGACGGATGGGCGCTTACAAGGATCTCCGGAAACAGGTACAGTACCCCCGAAGCGTTGCAGGCGCATTTGATCGAACTGGTAAATGCACCATTCGACCTCGCGGAAGATTATATGTTACGCGCCGGTCTGGTGCGCCTGTCGGCCGATGAACATATCCTGCTGATCACCGTGCACCATATAGCCTGCGACGGCTGGTCGGTGACCATTATGGTAAATGATATCGCTGAGTTTTATAATGCTTATATAGCGCAACGGCCCGCCGTACTTTCGCCGTTGCCGCTGCAGTTTGCCGACTACGCGGTATGGCAGCGGAGCCTCGCGGAAAATGAACGCCTGCAAAAACAGTTGTCCTATTGGGAACAACAACTGAACGGCGTAGAAGTATTGCAGCTGCCAGCCGATTTCTCCAGGCCGGCCATCCAGAGCACAAAGGGGGCGGTACAAAGGTTTGTCCTGGATGCGGCCCTGTCCGAGCAGCTCCGGCAGTTTTCCCTGCAACAGGATGTGACGCTCTTTATGACGCTGCTGACTGTGTTTAAGATATTGCTCTACCGCTACAGCGGTCAGGAAGACATCTGCGTGGGTTCTTCTATCGCAGGCAGGACCCGGGAAGAGGTAGCGGGCCTTGTAGGCTTCTTTGTGAATACGCTGGCACTGCGCAGTGACCTGAGCCAGCATCCTACGTTCCTGACATTGCTGCAGCAGGTAAAACAAACCACGCTGGCAGCCTATGACCACCAGGAGGTACCTTTCGAGAAAGTGGTAGAGGCGGTAAATACAGACCGCGATCTTAGCAGGACCCCACTGTTCCAGGTACTGTTTGAATTACAGAACACGCCGTCGGTGGACGAGGTACCGCTGGGCACACTGAGCGTAACGAGGGAAGACCTGCCATACAATACCACGCAGTTTGACCTGGTGGTGTCTATGGAAGACGGGCCCGACGGGCTGACCGGCTTTGTGGAATATGGTACCGGGATCTTCAGGGAGGCCACCATCACACAGCTGTTGACACATTTCAGCCAGCTGCTCGCCACGGTCCTCACGTTGCCGGACACACGAATTAACCAGTTGCCGCTGCTCACGGAAGCCGAACGGCATCAGCAGCTGGTGACTTTTAACAACACTACGGTAGATTTTCCTCACAATAGCACATTAATTGATCAGATCACGCTGCAGGCGCAACGCACACCGGCTGCGCCGGCCCTGGTAATGGGCCGCCAGGTGATCACCTATGCCGCCCTGGAAGAGCGTTCCAACCAACTCGCACATTATCTGCGGGAGACAGGAGTGGACGACACTTCGCTGGTGCCCGTCTGTTTGGACCGCTCCCCGGAGATGGTCATCGCCATCCTCGGCATTATGAAAGCGGGCGGCGCTTATCTGCCCATAGATCCCGGGTATCCGGAAGACAGGGTGGCTTACATGCTGCAGGACAGTAAAGCGGAGATGGTGATCAGCCGCAGCGCCGACAAACAAAAGCCGGAGAAGGCCGCAGCGGTACGTATTATTTCCCTCGACGAGGAAGCCGCTGTGATCAGCCGGTACCCGGTAACGGCGCTGGCGGCACTGCCGGCGCCGTCTCAACTGGCCTATGTGATTTATACTTCCGGCTCTACCGGTTTGCCGAAAGGCGCGATGATAGAACATGCCGGTATGCTGAATCACCTGTATGCCAAAGTAAATGACCTCCGGATGAATGCTGCTACCATCGTAGCTTTCACCGCTGCCTTTACTTTCGATATTTCTGTATGGCAGATGTTTTCCGCAATGTTGTGCGGCGGCTGTACGATTATCTACCCGGCAGATACCATCCTACAGCCCATGACGCTGATGCAGGCCGTAGAGAAAGACAAGGTAACGGTCCTGGAGGTAGTACCTTCCTATCTCTCCGCGATATTGGCCACAGTAAAGGACGTATCACTGCGGCAACTGCAATACCTGCTGGTCACCGGTGAAACGTTGCCCCGCCAGCTGGTAGCGGAATGGTTTCAGCACGAGGCCTGGCGTACCATCCCTGTGGTCAACGCCTACGGGCCTACGGAAGCCTCCGACGATATTACCCATCACTTTATGTATGAAACGCCGGAGCAGAGCAATGTGCCTCTCGGCAAGCCCATACAGAACCTGCGTATCTACGTACTGGACGCCTCCATGCAGCTTTGTCCCATCGGCGTTGCCGGGGAGATCTGTGTGTCCGGCGTGGGCGTAGGCCGGGGTTATCTCAACAGGCCGGAATTAACTGCGGAAAAATTTATAAAAGATCCTTTCCGTGAAGAGAAAGACGTACGGATGTACCGCACGGGAGACCTGGGCAAATGGCTGCCGGACGGCACCGTCGTACACCTGGGAAGAATCGATGACCAGGTGAAAGTGCGCGGCTACCGTATCGAGCTGGGAGAAATCGAAAGGGTGATCGAAAAAAGCGGCATGGTGAAACAGGTGGTCGTGATCACCAAAGCCGATCAGTACCAGCAACAGCAACTGGTGGGTTATGTGGTAGGGCAGGAGCACTTCGACAGGGATGAACTGTTGAGGTACCTGAAAACAAAAATCCCGGAATACATGGTGCCCGTGCAGTGGGTGGTGCTGACGGAAATGCCGCTTTCCGCCAATGGAAAAATCAACAGGAAAGCGCTGCCGGAAGCAGATGTTGCCACTACGTCCGCAGATTTGTACGTCGCCCCTACAAATGAGCTGGAGCAAAAACTGGCGGACATCTGCGCAAGGCTGCTGGAAATAAACCGGGTAAGCATATACGATAATCTCTTTGAAATTGGTATGCACTCGCTGCTGATCATGCGCCTCGCCGCCACCGTCCATGAAGATTTCGGTTTGCAGGTATCAGTGCGCACCTTCTTCCAGCTGACGACGATCGCTGCACTGGCCAAATACATCGGCATTAACAAAGCACCGGTTGCCGCCCCCACAGCCAAACAGAAAAAAATTATTCTATAATCCTATTTTTTTAAACCATTCACGATGTTTGATTTTAATCTCAACGAAATAATTGATCTGTTAAACGAGGCCCACGATAGCGGAATAAAAGTTTCCTTCGAGGATGATAATTTATTGGTAGAGGCAGATGAAGATAAAGAGATCGATGCCGGCTTCCTGGATAGATTGAGAAATAATAAAAACTCCCTGATAGCCTATTTCAAAAAACATAAGTCCGGTACGCAGGAGAAACATTTCTCCGGCAGCATACGGGACGCCCGTGACAACGACGACGGACCGGTTCCCTTGTCCTTCAGCCAGGACCGCCTCTGGTTTATCCATCAGCTGGAAGGCAGCGTGCAATACCATATCCCCGCGGCGTTACGGCTGAAGGGTAAACTGGATGTTGCGGCACTGAACTTTGCGCTGCGCACGGTGGTGAACCGGCATGAAGTGCTGCGTACCGTGATACACCAGGCAGACGGCAACGTATGGCAGCGGGTGCTGGAAAAAGATCAATGGCAACTGGATATTATCGACGGTACCTCCGGCTATGAAAAACCGGAGGTATTGCAGGCGTATATGGACGAACTGGTACAGATACCATTTGACCTGTTCCATGATCATATGCTGCGCGCTCATCTCATACAGCTGGCGCCGGAAGAATTCCTGCTGGTGCTGGTGATGCACCACATCGCGTCCGATGGCTGGTCTACCGCCATCCTCGTGAATGAATTGAATGAGGCTTACACCGCTGCCACCGAAAAGCGGGAACCGGTGCTGGAGCCCCTGGATATTCAGTTTGCCGACTATGCCGTATGGCAGCGTAAATACCTCGCCGGCGATATGCTGGACAAACAGCTTTCCTACTGGAAGAAACAGCTGGATGGCGCTTCTTTGTTAAATCTCCCTACAGACTACGAGCGCCCGGCGGTAAAAAGCACCCGCGGCGCTTTGGTCACTTTTCATATCCCTCAGCAGCTGACGGCGGCGCTGGAAAAGCTGTCGCAGGAACAGGGGGCTACCTTGTACATGACATTGCTGGCTGCTTTTAAAGTATTGCTGTACCGCTACAGCGGCCAGGAAGATATCAGCATCGGCGGCGTGGTGGCCGGCAGGATGCGGACAGAAATGGAACGGCTGATCGGCTTCTTCGTCAATACGCTGGTGCTGCGCACCCATCTGGACGGCAATCCCGATTTTATCACGTTGCTGCAGCAGGTGAAAAATACGTTGCTGGATGCTTACGAACACCAGGAAGTGCCTTTTGAGAAAGTAGTGGAAGCAGTGATGGGAGAGCGGGATATCAGTAAGAATCCGCTGTTCCAGGTGGTGTTTGTATTACAGAACGTACCGCCTACCAAAGAACTGAAAATGGGAGAGGTGGTGATGCAGGACGAAAAAATCATGCGTACCACCAGCCTGTTCGACCTGTCCTGGTCAATGGAGCAAGGTCCGGATGGTATCGACGTGGAAGTGGAATACTATACCGATATCTTCACCGAAGCGACCATCCAGCGGATGGTAGGGCATTTCCAGCTGTTGCTGCAGGCAGCCGCCGACAACCCGGCACAGTCTATCGGTACCCTGAATATGCTCAGCGAAGCAGAAAAACATCAGCTGCAGGTGTCGTTTAATGACACCGCTACCTTATATCCTTCGGCGGAAAGCGTAGTGTCCATTTTTGAAGGACAGGTAGCGTTTTCGCCGCAGGCGCCGGCGGTGACGTTCGGAAAGCGCACGCTTACCTACCGGGAACTGGATGAACAGGCCAACCAGGTGGCCAACTACCTGGCGGAACAGGGTATGCAGCCGGGCAAGACCATCGCCCTGCTGTCGAGGCGCGGGATAGAGATGATTGTCGCCATCTGGGGAATCCTGAAGAGCGGCAATGCTTATGCGCCCTTTCATACCGGTTACCCGGCCGACCGCTTGCATGGCATGATGGAAGATGCCGGCATTACCACCCTGCTGTATACCAGCAGGGAGCTGTTCATTTCTTCCGGAATGGGAGAATTCACCACAGGACTGGACATCGCCGCAGCGCGCAACAGCGCCGTAACGCCGCCGGGCATACGAACCGGCAGCGACGCTTGCATCAACGTGATGTACACCTCCGGTACTACCGGCCGTCCCAAAGGGATTGCCATCACCAACAGAAATATTATCAACCTGGCCTTCGACCGTGGCGCCACTTCAGTGCTGCCCGGCGACCGGCTGCTGCAATGTTCCAACTACGCCTTCGACGGCTCCACCTTCGATATCTACAGTGCGCTGCTCAACGGCGCCTGCCTCTGCATGGTGGAAGATGACGCGGCCATCGATGTATTTGAATTAGCGAGGATCATCGCAGCGGAGAAAATCACCATCGCCCTTTTTCCCACGGCCTTGTTCCACAACTTTATCGATAACCAGCCCCTCGGCCTGAAACCCATGCGGAAGATCCTGTTTGGCGGTGAAAAGGCTTCCCTGCCGCACCTGGAAAAAGCGCTGGCGGTACTGGGGCAAGGGAAGCTGGTTAACATGTACGGCCCTACGGAGGTGACCGTGGCGGCCACCTGTTACGAAGTCAATGACGTGACCGGCAGGCTGTCCGTTCCTATCGGTACGCCGATGGCCAATGCCCGCATCCGTATCCTGGACGAGAACCGGCAGCTGGTGCCGCTGGGCGTAAGCGGCGAAATTTACGTAGGCGGTGACGGCGTGTCGCTGGGTTATGTCAACAGGGAAGACCTGACCGCGGAAAAATATGTCACCCTCGAAGATGCCCCGGGCCGTTGGTACCGCACCGGCGACAAAGGCCGCTGGCTGCCGGATGGCACCATCGCCTATGCCGGCAGGATCGACGACCAGGTGAAGATCCGCGGTTACCGCATAGAACCGGGTGAGATAGAACGCGCGCTGAACAACCTGCCGGAGGTGGGCGACAGCTGCGTGGTGGTAAAACAACAGCATACCGGCGAAAAAAGACTGGTGAGTTATTTTGTTCCGGAACAGGAAACGCTGCAACAGAAAGAGTATGAGCTGTCGCAGCTGCAGATCGCCAGCTGGCGCGCCCTGTACGATACCGCCTATAGTAAAACAGACGAAATAGAAGACCTGGATGAAGAGTTCAACATTACCGGCTGGAACGACAGTTTCACCAGCGGCCCTATCCCCGCAGAGAACATGCAGCAATGGGTGAATGATATCACCAACCTGATCATCGGCCTGCGACCGAAGCGGGTACTGGAGATAGGATCGGGTACAGGGTTGATCTATTATCCTATTGCTGATCATATAGAAAGATATATCGGTACTGACTTCTCCCGGGTGTCTGTAGAACAGATCCTGCGCCGCATTGCCAAAGGCGAGCGCCGTTACCCCGATACGGAAATGAAACTCTGTGCCGCACATGAAATTATCCTGGATGAAAAAGAGGAGATCGACCTGGTGATCTTAAACTCCATTGTACAGTATTTCCCGGGAGCCGCCTATATGACGGACGTGCTGGCGAAAGCCATCACCCTGTTGAAAGGCAAAGGCCGCATTGTGGTGGGCGACGTTCGTGACCTGCGCCTGCTGCCATCTTTCAAACGCCGCCTGCAGCTGGACAAACTGCATGACAAGACCAGTGTCAGGGAGTTTGAATGGAGCGTGGAGCAGGAAGTGCTGAAAGAAGAAGAGCTGTGTTTTTCTCCTGCCTATTTTTATCATCTGCAGACCCGCTTTCCGGAGATTACCAATGTGGAGATTGTATGGAAACAAGGAGATTACATCAATGAGTTGAGCCTTTACCGTTATACGGTGATCCTCCATGTTGGCATTGAAAAACCGGTATTGCAGCCGGAATGGCAGCCGTGGGACGCCATTGCCGACAAAAGCACCATCATCGATCAGCTCACAAACCGCATCCCGGTGATCGCGTTGCAGGACGTGCCGGGCCATCGCGTATGGAGAGAACGGATGCTGGACCATGCGCTGAAAAATAACCTGTGCAACAATGTAGGCGACTTGTCGGACTACATCAGCGCGCCGGACAAGGTAACACATACTGTTAACGAAATACTGGACGAGGCTATGGCCGCCGGCTACAGCTGCCGTTTTCTGCTGGATGAAGATCCACTGAAAATAAACCTGCTGATAGAGCGCGAACGTTTTGATGGTTTTGTGGAACAGTCCTACAGCAACAGCATCAGCTTTGCTGATACCGTGAAAACCAACGTGCCGCTGTTCACCGACATCTGTGAAGCGCTGCAGAAAAATATCAAACAGCAGCTGCTGGACCGCCTGCCGGATTACATGGTGCCGGCGGACTTCGTCGCATTGCAGAAGTTGCCGCTGACCGGCAACGGCAAGGTAGACCGTAAGTTCCTGGCTGCCTGGGAAGACATTCAGCGGAAACGGCTGATCAACTACGTGGCGCCCACCAATGCCACGGAACAACACCTGGCCGGTATCTGGCAACATTTGCTGGGCGTGGAGCGTGTAGGCATCGAAGATAATTTCTTTGAATTAGGTGGTCACTCCCTGCTGGCGACCCGCGTGGTGGCCGCCGTCCGTAAAGACATGGACGTGGAGCTGACCGTAAAGGACTTCTTTATATATCCCACCATCGCTTTACTGGCGGCGTACCTGCAGCAACAGGAAAAAGGTTCGCACCTGCCGCCGCTGGTTGCAGGCCCGAGACCTGCCAATATCCCGCTGTCTTTCAGCCAGGAGCGGTTGTGGTTCATCGATCAGCTGCAGGGCACCGTGCCTTACCATATGCCGGTGATACTGCGCCTGCATGGTAACCTGGACGTACAAGGCCTGGAATTCGCGCTCCGTAACATCGTGAACGGGCATGAAGTGCTACGCACGGTCATCGCACCGAAAGACGGCGTTGCCTGGCAGCACGTGATGGACAAAGACCAGTGGCAGCTGACGTTGGTGCCGCAGTCTCCGGAACTGTCTGATGAAGCTACCTTAAAACAATTGCTGAGCGGCCTGGCCGATATGCCCTTTGACCTGTGCCGTGACCATATGCTGAGAGCGCACCTGGTCACATTGTCGGCGCAGGAGCATCTGTTGTTGCTCACCATTCACCACATCGCCTGCGATGGCTGGTCTATCTCCATACTGGTAAAAGAACTGGTGGAACTGTACCGCGCCTACGCGGAAAAACGCGCTCCTATCCTCGAGAAACCGGAAATACAGTACGCCGACTATGCCCTCTGGCAGCGTAACAGCTTCGACGGCGCGGTCCTCGGTGAAAAGATGAAATACTGGAAGCAGCAACTGAACAACGTACATCCGCTGGACCTGCCAACAGACTATGCCCGTCCTGCGGTACAGCAGTTTAACGGCGCTATCAGCTGGTTCCATCTTGATCAGCAGCTCACGGACCAGCTGCAGCAGTTGTCCAGGGAACAGGGGGTTACACTCTTTATGACCCTGCTCACCGCCTTTAAAGTATTGCTGCAGCGTTATAGTGGCCAGGATGATATTTGTGTGGGTTCGCCGGTATCCGGCAGAACGCAGCAGGAAACAGAAGGGCTGATAGGCTTCTTCCTGAACACTGTGGCGTTAAGAGCGGACCTCAGCGATAACCCTTCCTTCCTTTCCCTGTTGCAACAGGTGAAAAATACTACGCTGGATGCCTATGAGCACCAGCAGGTGCCGTTTGAGAAAATTGTGGAAGAGGTGGTGAAAGACCGCGATATGAGCCGCAGCCCGCTGTACCAGGCGATGTTCGTTTTACAGAATACGCCGCCGGTACCGGAGCTGTTGTTGGGAGATCTGCACCTGGCTTATGAAGAGGTGCCGCATAAAACCACTTTGTGCGATATCACCATGTCGCTGGAAGAACAGCCCGATGGTATCCGTGGCTACGCTGAGTATTGCACCGATTTGTTCAGCGCCGGACGGATCAAACAAATGATGAAACATTTCGAGCAGCTGTTACGCGCTATCGTTGCCGCACCTGCCAGCGAAATCAATATGCTGCGCATCACCACAGCGGCGGAAGAAGAACAGCTGCTGAGCGCCTTTAACAGCCGGATAGCGGACTATCCGAGAAACAAAACCATCATCGACCTTTTTGACAGGCAGGTGCTGCTTACGCCGGAAGCGGTGGCAGTAGTATTTGAATCGGTACAGGTCACCTATGGCGAACTGAATAGCCGGGCCAACCAGCTGGCACATTACCTGAGGAAGCTGGGCGTCCGGGAAGATACGCTGGTGCCGGTATTCCTGGAACGGAGCGAACAGATGATCATTGCCATGCTGGGTATCCTGAAGGCCGGTGGCGCCTATGTGCCCATTGATCCGGAATATCCGCAGGAGCGGGTAAGGTTTATGCTGACGGATACCGCAGCGCAATATGTGGTGAGCAACAGCGAAAGCGCCCATTTGCTGGAAGGCTTGACTTCCGCCACAATAGTATCACTGGACGCAGACCAGCATATCCTGAAAGGGTTCCCTGAACACAATCCTGAAAGTTTTGTACAGCCGCATCACCTGGCGTATGTGATCTATACCTCCGGTTCTACCGGTCAGCCGAAAGGCGTGCTGCTGGATCATTACAACGTAGTGCGGTTGTTCGAGACCGATACGCCGTTGTATGACTTTAACAGCAGCGACGTATGGACATTGTTCCACTCTATCTGTTTTGACTTTTCCGTATGGGAGATGTATGGCGCCTTGTTCTATGGCGGCCGTCTCGTCATCGTCTCCAAACAGGTGGCGAAAGACGCATCTCTTTTCGGGCAGCTGCTGCTGTCAGAAGGAGTGACGGTGCTCAACCAGACGCCTGCGGCCTTCTATGTGCTGCAGGAATACCTGGTGGCGCATGCGCCGGCGGTACCCGTAAGGTATGTCATCTTTGGCGGAGAGGCGCTTAACCCGGCCATGATCAGGCCGTGGAAAGAAGCCTATCCGCATTGCAGAACGATCAACATGTACGGCATCACCGAAACGACCGTGCATGTGACCTACCAGGAGATCGGTGTTGAACATCTGCAAAGCAGCAGCAGTATCATTGGTACCGCTATTCCTACGCTGGGCATTTATATTTTGGACGCTAACAGGAGCTTGTCGCCCGTGGGCGTGCCGGGCGAACTGTATGTTTCCGGTGCGGGGCTGGCGAGAGGATATCTGAACCGCGAAGCTTTAACGGCAGAACGCTTCCTGCCGAATCCTTTCAGCCGGGAAGGGGATTACAGCCGGTTGTATAAAACCGGCGACCAGGCCCGCTGGCTGGCGGATGGCAATATCGAATACCTGGGACGTATAGACCAGCAGGTGAAGATACGCGGATACCGTATAGAGCTGGGGGAGATTGAGAACGTATTGCTGCAGAGCGGGTTTATAAAACAGGCAGTGGTCGTGGCGACCAACGACAGCGCCGGCAGTAAGATACTGGCCGCGTATATTGTTTCTGAAGAGCGCTTCGACCGTGAGCGGGTGATCGCCGTGCTGAAAGAGCGTTTACCGGACTATATGGTGCCGGCCCTGTTTATCACGTTAGACAAAATGCCGTTGACCTCCAACGGAAAGATCGACAGGAAGGCATTGCCGGATGTGCACCAGAACGCTCCAGCCGGTAATGAATATGTAGCTCCCCGCAATGATATGGAACAGTTGCTGGCCGACGTATGGCAGGAATTGCTGCAGGTACCACGGGTAGGGGTATACGATAATTTCTTTGAACTGGGAGGCCACTCATTGCTGTCTATGCGCATGGTGGCAGTGCTGCGGAAAAAAATTGCGGTGGAACTAACGGTGAGGTCTGTATTCCTTTACCCGGTGATTGCCCAGCTGGCGGCTTTCTTACAGGAAGAAGCCAGCCAGACCGTAGTTCCGGGAATAAAAGCCGTAAAAAGGCCGGCGCGTATTCCGCTTTCCTTTGCACAGGAACGCCTCTGGTTTATTGACCAGCTGGAAGGCAGTGTGCAGTATCACGTACCGGCCGTATTGCGCCTGCGGGGATCGCTGGACGTTGAAGCCTTGTCCACCGCCCTGCGCAGCGTGGTCAACCGGCACGAGATATTAAGGACCGTGATCCGGCAAAATGATGGCCGCGGATATCAGTACATTCTTGACCAGGACAACTGGACATTAAATATCACCGATCAGGCGGCCTATAAAGAAAATCCGGCAGCGTTGCAGGAGTTTATTAAGAAGATAACGGACGCCCCGTTTGATCTGTCGGCAGACCATATGCTGCGGGCAGACCTGGTAGTGCAGGGCCCCGATGAACATATCCTGATCATCACCACCCACCACATCGCTTCCGATGCCTGGTCTACCAGTATCCTGGTGAAAGAGCTGGTGGCGTTTTATATGGCCGCAGCTGCCGGTACGGAAGCACACCTGGAGAAGATGGCCATCCAATACGCGGACTATGCCATCTGGCAGCGTACCTATATCACCGGTGATATACTGGATAAACAACTCGCTTACTGGAAAGAAAACCTGGCAGGCATTACGCCGCTGAACCTGCCGTTGGACTATCCGAGGCCTCCGGTAAGAAGCACCAGGGGCGGAGCTGTCAGCTTCCAGCTGCCTGCTGAGCTGACCGCACAGCTGCACCAGTTCAGCCGCCAGGAAGGGGTGAGCCTGTTTATGACCCTGTTTTCCGCGTTCAACGTTATGCTCTACCGCTACAGTGGCCAGGAAGACATCTGCGTAGGCAGCCCTGTTGCGGGCAGAACGCAGCAGGAAGTGGAAGGCCTCATCGGCTTCTTCATCAACATGCTGGCACTGCGGGTAGACCTGAGCCGGCATCCTTCTTTCCGCGCGCTTCTTCACCAGGTGAAACAAACGACGCTGAATGCCTTCGAACACCAGGAGGTGCCGTTTGAGAAGATCGTGGACCAGGTGGTAGTGGACAACGACAGAAGCCACCGGCCGGTATTCCAGGTGGTATTTGGTTTGCAGAACAACGTGAACCAGCCCGACCTGCAGTTTGGCGATATCGTTTTGTCTGAAGAAACAGTAGCGCATACTTCCGCTAAGTTTGACCTGGTATTCAGTATGGACGAAGATGAGGACGGACTGAATGGCACGGTGGTGTATTGTGCGGACCTGTTTACCGAAGCTACGGTAAAACGTATGGTCGGCCATTTCCAGCAGCTGTTACAGGCTGTAGTAACGTCGCCGGACCAGCAGATAGGGTTGTTGCCCATGCTCACTTCCGGAGAAGAACAGCAACTGCTGGCCGTAAAAGGAAACTACGAGAAAGAATATACGCAGCAGATCACTTTTGCGGATCTGTTTGAAGCGCAGGCAAACCGTTCTCCGGAGGCGATAGCAGTCGCTTTTGAAAACAATACCCTCACTTACCGCGAGCTGAATGAACGTGCAAATTGCCTCGCCCACTATCTGAGAAGCAGGAGGGTAAAGGCGGGCACGCTGGTGCCGGTTTGCATGGAACGCTCGCTGGACATGGTGGTGAGCATCCTCGGTATTCTGAAGGCAGGAGGCGCCTATGTGCCGGTTGAACCGGATTTCCCGGAAGACCGTATCCGGTTTATGCTGGAAGATACTGATGCCTCCAATATCATAACCCTCAGCAAATATGCCGACAGGGTACAGGCGGTGCCTGCAGATATCATCTTGCTGGATGATGACTGGAACGATATTAAAGTCAACGGAAAAGAAAACATACCCGGGATCACCCGGGCGGAACACCCTGTATATGTGATTTATACCTCCGGCAGTACCGGTCAGCCTAAAGGAGTGGTGGTTACCCACGGCAACCTGGCAGATTACATCGCCGGTTTGACGAATGCGCTGCCTTTGAAGGAATGTCGTTCTTTCGGGCTCATGTCCAGCATGGCGACCGACCTTGGCAATACCGTGATCTTCGGTGCGCTGGCCAATGGTGGCGCCCTGCATATTTTCTCCAAAGAGATGGCGCAGGACACCACTGTCTTGTATGAATACCTTGACCGGAACCCGATAGACTGTATCAAAATAGTGCCTTCCCACTGGAAAGCACTGTGTTTGCCGGACAGGCTGCTGATACCGGAAAAGCTGCTGATCTTCGGTGGTGAAGCGCTGGAATCGGCAGTAGCGGCGTCGGTCTATGCAACCGGTACCGCCTGCACGGTGGTGAACCACTACGGGCCTACGGAGACGACTATCGGAAAACTGCTGCACATCGTTGACAGAGACGCTGCTTACGGTGAAAGCATCCCCGTAGGTAAACCTTTCTCCGCCACACAGGTGTATGTGCTCAGCCAGGAGCTGCAGTTATGCCCGGTGGGCGTTCCCGGTGCCTTGTATATAGGCGGGGAAGGCGTTGCCAGCGGGTATCTCAACAATGATGAACTCACCGCTGCCAAATTTATCGCAGATCCTTTTGCGCCGGGCACGAATGGTCGTTTGTACAGCACCGGTGATATGGTAAAATACCTGCCGGACGGCAACATCCTCTTCATGGGCCGTGTGGATGACCAGGTGAAAATACGCGGTTACCGTATAGAGCTGGGCGAGATAGAAAGAGCGTTGAACAGCTGCGCTACCGTGAAGCAGGCGGTGGTGGTCGTGAAAAAAGACCATCTCGATAATAAACGGCTGGTAGCGTATGTGGTAGCAGAAGCGGATGCAGACGTGGATAAAGAAGAGATATTGCAGCAGCTGACAGAGCAACTGCCGGATTATATGGTGCCATCGCTGTTGATGGTACTGGACTATTTCCCCTTGCTGGCCAACGGCAAGGTGGACAAGAAAGCGTTGCCTGAAGCGGATGGCAGCAGCCTGCAAACAGATACCTATGTGGCGCCGCGCAACGAAGTGGAACGCACCCTGGCAGGTATATGGGAAGCGCTGCTGGGCGTGGAAAGAGTCGGTATCAACGATAACTTCTTCGCTTTAGGCGGTGATTCTATCATCACCATACAAGTGGTGAGCAGGGTGAGAAGGGCCGGCTATGAATTACAGGTCGGTGACTTGTTCGACTACCAGACCATTGCTATGTTATACGCCGTCATGTCTGCCCGTAAAGGAGCAGCTACCGCTGTTTCTGCGGACCAGGAGATACAAAGCGGCAGCTGTGGTTTGTTGCCGGTGCAGCAATGGTATTTTGAGAAAGAAGGCACTACGCCTTCCCACTTTAACCAGAGCATGCTGCTGAAAATAGACAAGCGCATTCCATCATCTACCTTGTCGGCCGCTATCATGCAGCTGGTACAGTACCATGACAGCCTCCGTTTCAAATATACGTATGGCGCCAATGGATGGGAGCAGACGTACGGCAACGCCGAAGCGATGCTGAACATCGTGAACCTGCAGGCAGAATCCATGCAGGAGTTCCCGGAAATGATGGTGACCTATGGAAATGGATATCAGCGTAGCATAGATGTTACGAAAGGTAACTGTATCAGCGCTGTCCTGTTTTTAACGCCTGCCGGCGATGCCCACAACCGTTTGCTGCTGGCGGTCCATCACCTGGTGGTAGATGGCGTGTCATGGCGTATCCTGCTGGAAGACCTGGAACGCCTGATCGATGGTCTGTATAACAATCAGACAGTATCACTGGGCAAAAAGAGCAGTTCTTACAGGCAATGGTATGACGCACTGGTGAAATACAGCGGGACAGAACGTTTGTTGAAACAGGCGGACTACTGGTCCGGCATGGTACAGCAATACCGGCCGTTACCGGTAGATAAAGCCTACGACGGCGTGCTGCGGATAAAAGATATGCAGCATTACCAGGTGAAGCTGACACCGCTCTTTACACAGCAGCTGCTGCAGGAAGTACCTGCTGCCTACCGTACGGAAATCAACGATGTGTTACTGAGCGCTTTGGCCCTCACGCTGAACAGCTGGACCGATGGCGCTGTGCTCATCGGACTGGAAGGACATGGAAGGGAAGACATCGACAGCAGCGTGAACGCAGGCGATACCGTGGGCTGGTTCACCAGCCTGTACCCGGTGTTGTTGCCCGGCCATACCACTGGCGACGCTGGTATGTTACTGCGTAATATGAAAGAACAGCTGCGCCAGGTGCCGGACAAGGGAATCGGCTTCGGCGTGCTGAAATACCTCAACAAACTGGCAGCGCTACAGGGTGGTGATCCCTGGGATATAACCTTTAACTACCTCGGGCAGTTTGATGCCGTGACCAGCGGCGGTAAATGGTTTTCCGTTACCGACGAACCCGCCGGCGCCGAAGCGGGTGACGACTACACCGTTCGCCGTAAGATCGCTGTGAACAGCATGGTGACCGGCGGTGAACTGGTGCTGGACTGGAGCTTCAGCCATCAACACTACAATATTGCTACTATCACTACGCTGGCGCAGCAATACATCGACCGGCTGGAGGCGATTATCAGGCATGCCGTAGCGCAGGCAGCGCAACAACCGCTGCTGACGCCGTCAGACTACGGTTTGGGCGGCCTGGTGAGCAACACGGAGCTGGACCGCTTCCTGGATATGCCGATGGCCAGCGGTGCTAAGCGCCGTGACGAGATGACCGCCATGTACCGGCTGAGTGGCCTGCAGGAAGGCATGCTGTTCCATGGTTTGTACGATAATGCCGTAGACGCCTATACGGAGCAGTTTACCTACCTGCTGCATCAGACAGACATCAGTGCCTTCATAGAGAGCTGGGAGTACCTGCTGCAGCGGCATACTATTTTACGCAGCGCATTCTATCATGATGCTTTCCATGTGCCGGTACAATGCGTATACCGTTATGTACAACTGCCGGTGACGCAACTGGATTTCCGCCGTTTGGATGCAGCAGCTCAGGAGGCAGCATGGACCGCTCATGAAGCGGAAGTATTGCTGCAGCCGTTCGATTTTACGGCGCCACCGCTGATGAAGATGAGCCTGATACGGTTGCAGGACGACACCTGGCGCATGGTATGGACCTACCACCACCTGCTGCTCGATGGCTGGTCAATGCCGGTATTGCTGGAAGAATTGCTGCGTACCTACGAGGCGCTGGCATCCGGAAAACAACCGGAAGAAACGGCTACCGATCACTACGAAGAATATATCCGTTACCTCGATCGCAGGAATAAAGACGAAGAAGGAGCGTATTGGCGCGGATACCTCGCTGATATCAGTAACAGCACGTTGCTGCCTTTCATCAGCAGTGCCGACAGGACAAAAGCCGAAGGCCGTTATAAAACGACGCCGGTGGTACTGGATGCCACGCAGACAAAACTCATCACCTCGTACGCGCAGCAACAGCGCCTCACCGTCAACACCCTGATGCAGGGCGTGTGGGGGTACCTGTTATACCGTTATACCGGTAACCAGCACGTAGCTTATGGCGCTATTGTGTCCGGCCGTCCGGACGATATGCCGGGGATCGAAAGAAAGGTAGGGATGTATATCAATACCCTGCCGGTACACATCGCTGTGACGCCGGAGCAGCCGATCACCGACTGGTTGCGCGATATACAGGCGGCACAGGTACAAAGCCGCAAGTACCAGTATACCCCGCTGCGCGATAGCCAGCGTTACACCGGCGTCACAGGAGACCTGTTCGATACGCTGATGGTATACGAAAACTACCCGGTAGATGAGGAAACACTTTCCTATCCGTGGAAACTGCAGATAGAACAGCTGCACGTGGAAGAACATACGAACTACCCGTTGAGCATTACGATAGGGGTGGGACAGGAGATCACTATCCTGTTACAGCACAACACCGCCCTGTTGTCTCCCGGCTATATCACGCAGATCAGCGAACACTTTAAACAGGTGCTGGAATATATCGTCCGGAACCCGGCCGCCAAAACCGCCGACATCGTGTTGCTGAACAACGAAGAGCGGGAACGGATAGCCGTTACGTTTAACAAAGCTGCGCTGCCGCAGGCCACAACCGGCAAATCTGCTGTCGACCTGTTCAAAGAACGGGTGGCGCTGGCGCCTCAGCAGACGGCGGTAGTGTTTGAAACGCAGGCGCTCACCTATGGGGAACTGGACAAACGTTCCGACCAGCTGGCGCTGTACCTTGTCAGCAAAGGCGTGCAGCAGGAAACACTGGTGCCCGTTTGTGTGGAACGCTCCCCGGAAATGGTCGTTGCGATATTAGCCATCCTGAAAGCAGGGGGCGGGTATCTGCCGATAGATCCGTCTTACCCCGCGGCACGTATCAGCTACCTGCTGGAAGACAGCCGTGCGACCATGATGATCAGCAGTACGGAAGTAGCTGACCGCCTGGATATACCTGCCCATATTCATGTTATCAAAACAGATGCAGACCAGGCCGCGATTGCAGAACAACCTGGTATCAGCCTCAGCACCACCCCTGCGCCGGACGATCTCGCCTACGTGATTTATACCTCCGGCAGTACCGGTCAGCCGAAAGGCGTGATGATCGAGCACAAGGGACTGGTGAACCTGGCGCTGAATATGGAAACGGTGCTGTCGTTAAGACCAGGCATCAGGGTATTGCAGTTCTCCGCTTTCGGTTTCGACGCCTCCTGCTTCGAGATCTTCAGCACCCTGCTGAGCGGCGGCTGCCTGGTAATCCCGCATAAAGACGACCTGCTGTCGGCAGAAAAATTCGGGGAGATGGTGCGGCAGCATGAGGTGGAACTGCTGTTACTGCCTCCGTCTTACCAGCATACCATCCGTGAGGAACTGGGCACGATAAAAACAATCATATCCGGTGGCGAAGCGCTGAACCGCGAAGACACCAGGTATTTCCAGTCCAAGGGTATCCGTGTGTTTAACGCTTACGGACCTACGGAAAACAGCGTTATTACCACGATCACCGACAGTCCGCTGCAAGGCGATACCGTGGTGATCGGGAAACCGTTGGCCAACGGACAGGTGTACATCCTGGACGCGCAGGGCGAGCTTTGCCCGGTAGGCGTGGCCGGCGAGATCTGCGCCGGTGGCGTTGGCGTGGCGCGCGGTTACCTGTATCGCCCGGCGCTCACAACAGAGAAATTTATTCCCGATCATTTCAGCGAACAGCCGGGCGCCCGCCTGTACCGCACCGGTGACCTCGGGCGCTGGCTGCCGGACGGCAACATCGAATACCTCGGCAGGATCGATGACCAGGTGAAGATCCGCGGTTATCGTATAGAGCCGGGAGAAATTGAAAATGCCCTGCTGCAGAGCGGTTTCGTAACCCAGGCAGTCGTGCTGGTGAAAACGGATGACAACGGCCATAAACGTTTAGTCGCTTACGTGGTGCCGCAGGGCGCCTTCGACAAGGAGCCGCTGTTAACTTCGCTGAAAGACAAACTGCCGCCTTACATGGTACCTTCTTTAGTGGTTCCGCTGGAGAAAATACCTGTCACCGCCAACGGTAAGGTAGACAAGGCAGCGTTGCCTGAGCCTTATACCACGGCCACCCATACCCGCGCTGTCTTA
This sequence comes from Chitinophaga oryzae, assembly GCF_012516375.2. Taxonomy (NCBI): domain Bacteria; kingdom Pseudomonadati; phylum Bacteroidota; class Chitinophagia; order Chitinophagales; family Chitinophagaceae; genus Chitinophaga; species Chitinophaga oryzae. Next base: position 5,045,037 of record NZ_CP051204.2, on the reverse strand, counting down.
AACGGCGAAGTGGAACAGACACTGGCCGTTATCTGGGAAGAACTGCTGGGCGTGAAGAACATCGGCAGAAACGATAACTTCTTTGAACTGGGCGGTGATTCCATTATCACTATCCAGGTGGTAGGCAGGGCCAAACGTTTTGGATATGACCTGAAACCGAAAGACCTGTTCGTGCACCAGACCATTGCCGGACTGGCCGCATCCCTGGCTTCCGGCAAGGAGAAAGCCGTACGCGGAGAGCAGGGCATACTCACCGGAGACAGCGGTTTAACGCCTATCCAGCAGTGGTACCTCGAAGAGGAAACCATCGCAAAACACTTTATTCAACAGTTGTTTGTCGGAATAGGTAAACAAGTCAGCGATACCGTATTAAACACGGCCATACAACAGTTGCTGCTTCGTCATGATGCCCTCCGGTTTACGTATACCCGTAAGGGCGGGCAATGGCAACAGCACTACGGCAGCTACGCCGGCGCACTGGAAGTGGTGGACCTGCGGGAAGTGGCGGCAGACGAATATGCCGCTACCCTGGCAGCTCACTGCGACCGGTACCAGGCTTCTTTACAGCCGGAGGAAGGTATCCTGCTGCGTGCTGTACTGTTTCTAACGGCTCCGTCGGAAGCGGCCAACCGCCTGCTGATCATTGGTCACCACCTTGCAGTGGATGGTGTGTCCTGGCAGATTATGCAGGACGACCTGGAGCTCCTGCTGGACCAGCTGCAGCGCAATGAACCGGTAATGCCGCCGCTGAAGACCAGCTCCTACCGGGAGTGGCATCAGGCGCTGGTGGCATACGGCCAGCGTAAACAGCTGCAGCAGCAGCGCGACTACTGGGTGGACATCGCGCAGCAATACCAGCCGCTGAAGGTGGACAAAGCATATCATGGCGCGTTGACTGGCAATGATATGGCCACACATGAAATGCACCTGGATGCAGCATTGACGCAACTCCTGCTGCAGGAAGCGCCGAAGGCTTATCATACCGAAATCAACGACGTGCTGCTGGCCGCCCTGTCGGCCGCGCTGCATGCCTGGAATGGCGCTGGCGTAGTAGTCGGCCTCGAAGGCCACGGCCGTGAGGACATCGCCAGCAACATCGATATCAGCAATACGGTAGGATGGTTTACCAGCCTGTATCCTGTAGGACTGAGCAATAACGTGTATACGTCGCCGGGAGCTTTGCTCAAAGCGGTTAAAGAACAACTGAGGCAGTTGCCGGATAAAGGCATCGGCTACGGCGTGTTAAAATATATCAATAAGGAAGAAGCCCTGCAGGGCAGAGATCCGTGGGACATAACGTTTAACTACCTCGGACAGGTAGATGCTGCCAGGAGAAACAGCAAATGGTTCAGCACCGTTCCGGAAGCGGCTGGCACCGGCAGCATCACGGACGTAAAAATCCGTCATAAGATCGCTGTCAACGGCGCGGTGGAAAACGGGGAACTGATCCTGTACTGGAGCTACAGCACCCATCATTATAATAGCGGTACTATCCAGGAGCTGGTGAACAGCTACCAGGCGCAGTTGCAGCAGCTGATTTACCATGCGGTGGCCCAGGCGACCGTACAGCCGGTATTCACGCCGTCAGACTACGGATTGGGCCACCTGGTGACCAATGCGGAACTGGACCAGTTTCTCGATGCCCCTCACGCAGGCGGTGGTACCCGCAGAGACCATATCACCGGCCTGTACAGGTTGAGCAGCCTGCAGGAAGGCATGTTGTTCCACGGACTGTACAACGGCAATAACGGCGTATATATCCAGCAGCTCTGCTGTACGCTGGATGCGCCGGACATAGCGGTATTAAAGGATAGCTGGCGGCAGCTGCTGCAGCACCATACGGTATTGCGCAGCAGTTTCTTTGCCAACGTGTTCCGAATCCCGGTGCAGTGTGTGCAGGCGCAGGTAGTCATACCGTTCGACGAGCAGGATTACCGGCATCTGGACGCGGCCGCACAGGAAGAAGCATGGACAGCCTACGAAGCGGCAGACCTGGTGAAAGGATTCGATTTTACCGCGCCGCCGCTGATGCGTATTGCCCTGATCCGGTTGACCGATGAGCGGTACCGTATGGTATGGACTTTCCATCACCTCCTGCTGGATGGCTGGTCAGGGTCCGTACTGGTGGAAGAGCTGTTGCAGACATACGATCAGCTGCTGGCCGGCAAAAAAGCCGCGGCGTCCGCAGAAGAGAAATACGAAGATTATATCCGTTACCTGGAACGCCGCGACCAGGAGGAAGAAATGCTGTACTGGAAAGAATACCTGGCATCGGCAGGCAGCGGCACGTTGTTGCCATTTATCAGCGCCACCGCCGAGCGTACCAAGGGCAAGGGCGTATATGAAGTACAGGAGTTGCAGCTGACAGGTGTTAAAGCGAAGCAGCTGTTGTCTTACGCGCAGCAGCACCGTATCACGGTCAACACTGTGGTGCAGGCCGTGTGGGCTTACCTGTTATACCGCTATACCGGCCAGCAGCAGGTAACCTATGGGGTAACCGTGTCGGGCCGTCCGGATGACTTGCCGGGCGTAGAGAAGCGGGTAGGTATGTATATCAACACCCTGCCTTTCCATACCGTCATCGACAGGGAACAGGGCATTGCCCCGTGGCTGCAGCAAATCCAGCAGCAGCAGGTGCAGAGCCGTGAACATCAGTACACCTCGCTCAATGATATACAGCGCTGGCTGGAAATACCGGGCGACCTGTTCGACAACTTCCTCGTATTCGAAAACTACCCGGTCAGCGATCTGCTGAATACGCACCAGTGGCAGCTGCAGATGGATAATATCGAGATGCGCGACCATGCCAACTACCCCCTGGGTATTGCAGCCGTGGTGGGCGAATCGGTGGAAGTACGGTTTAAATACAATACCGCGTTGCTGGACCGCGCTTATGTGACCGCACTCCTTGGGCACTTCCGGCAGGTGCTGGAATTCATGGTGGATCATCCGGCCGCAAAAACAGGTGATATTATCCTGCTGGACAAACAGGAGCAGGAACATATAGCCGTTGACTTTAACGCCACCCCCGTGGCGTATAACGGTGCCGGCAAAACGATTATAGACCTGTTCAGAGAAAGGGTGGCGGCGGCGCCGGAAAGTACGGCCCTGCTGTTTGAAGAGCAGGCGCTGAGCTATCACGAGCTGGACATCCGTTCTAACCAGCTGGCCCATTACCTCACCGGTAAAGGTGTGCAGCCGGAAACACTGGTACCTGTGTGCCTCGAACGGTCCCCGGAAATGATCATCTCTATACTCGGTATCCTGAAAGCCGGCGGCGCTTATCTGCCGATCGATCCGTCTTACCCGGCAGCCAGGATCACCTACCTGCTGGAAGACAGCCGCGCTACCATGCTGATCACCAGCCTGGCGCTGGCAGGAGAACTGGACATTCCTTCCTCTGTAAACATTATCAGGGCAGATGCAGACCGCAGGGCCATCAGCACCCAGCCAACCACGGCGCCGGTGGCAGTCCCCGCACCGCATCACCTCGCATACGTTATCTATACATCCGGCAGTACAGGCAACCCCAAGGGCGTAATGATTGAACACAAAAGTGTCGTAAATCTGGCTTTAAGTCAGGCCGCATCCCTGAGATTAATACCTGGTATGAGAACCTTGCAGTTTGCAGCTTTCGGCTTTGATGCATCCTGTTACGAAATTTTCAATACCCTGTTAAGTGGCGGTAGCCTTGTACTCCCCCGGAAAGAAGACCTGCTGGCTGCAGACAGGTTCGGCGACATGGTACGGAAACACCAGGTGGAACTGGTGGTATTGCCTCCGTCTTACCAGCATACGATCCGCGAAGAGCTGGGTACGATCAAAACGATCGTTTCGGCGGGAGAGCCGTTGAACCGCGAAGATGCCAAATACTTCCAGTCCATCGGTATTCGTGTCATTAACGCTTACGGGCCTACGGAGAATACCGTATGTACCAGTCTCACCGACAACCCGCTCCGCGGCGACACTATCGTGATCGGTGAGCCTGTCGGCGGCGTGCAGGTATACATACTGGACCAGCACAGGGAACTGTGCCCGGTAGGTATCACCGGCGAAATCTGCGCCGGCGGCGAAGGGGTGGCGCGTGGTTACCTGTACCGCCCAGAACTGACAGCGGACAAATTCATCCCGGACACCTTCTCCGGAAAACAGAACGCCCGCCTTTACCGCACCGGTGACCTCGGCCGCTGGCTGCCCGACGGCAGCATCGAATACCTCGGCAGGATAGATGACCAGGTGAAAATACGCGGCTACCGGATAGAGCTGGGAGAAATCGAAAATGCACTGGAGCAGTTCGATGGCGTCAGCCAGGCGGTCGTAGTCGCTAAAGGCGCAACGGACAACAGGACGCTGGTGGCTTACATCCTGCCGGACGGAACTTTCGACAGGCAGGCCCTCAGCGCCTACCTCGAAGCGAAGCTGCCGGAGTATATGGTGCCCTCCCTGTTTATAAAAATTGACAGGATACCGGTAACGCCTAATGGTAAAGTAGACCGCAAAGCATTACCCGACCCGGACGCAGGCGCCCTGTCTGAAAACGCTTATGTGGCGCCCCGTAACGAGACGGAAGAGATACTGGCAGAAATCTGGCAGCAACTGCTGGAAGTAGAGCAGGTAGGTATCCATGACGACTTCTTCGCTCTTGGTGGACACTCGTTGCTGTCTATCCGCCTCATCGCTGCTATCCGCAGAAAGCTGGGTAAAGAGATCGCCCTCAGCAATATCTTCGACGCTCCCACGGTCGCCGCACTGGCCGCCAGCCTGATGGCGCCGGAGGCGGGTGAGGAAACAGCCGCTGCTACCGGAGAACATCATGTCATCCCCTTAAACAAAAGCAACAGCCGGACAACGGTGTTTATCATCCCCGGCCAGGATGGCCTGAGTGATGGCTACGATGAACTGGCCAAAGCGCTTACCACTACCGCTGCAGTATATGGCATCCAGATGCCGGGCGTATTGGAAGGAGAGCGGCCGCTTTACACCATCACGGAAATAGCCGCGCAGAATATCCGCTGGATAAAAGCGCTGCAGCCACACGGTCCTTACCGTTTCATCGCTCACTCCTTCGGTGCGTATGTGCTGTATGAAATGGTGCGGCAGCTGGAAGCCGCCGGGGAAACAGTGGCCTTCGCCGCCCTCCTCGACGCGGATGCCCACCCCGGACATATTGATGTGCTCAACGGCGGCGCTACCACCTACCAGGATATCTTCTTCGAATCGGTGGTGGAAGTGCTGACAGAGAATAATATCATCACCGGCACACCGCCGGCATGGGTGACCGCTCTGCAATCACTGGTGCGGCCGCTGGAAATGAAAGCTGTGGCGCCGTTTATTTCAAACTACCTGAAAGGCAGGATCAATGACGATAAGCTGGCGCATGTGGATTTCATTATGCGGTTGACGGACATCAAGGTAAGCAACATTGAGGTGCTGAACAGCTACCAGGTGGAAGGCCGGACCAATGCCGTCCTGCATATTGTGAAAGCTGCCGGCGCACAATGGAAGGGCAAACCGGAGAGCCTGGGATGGGACGCGCACGCCAAAGTAACCGTACATACGGTCGAGGGCGATCACTTCTCTATGTTGAAACAGGAAAATGCGGGCGCGCTGGCGCAGTATCTCAGCAAACAGCTATCAGCACAATAGGCGGAACAAGCTGCTCCGGGCGAAGGCCCGGGCAGCATTCCTTTTGATATTTATTCATCCAATCATCTTTAGAATACCGGACCGTATGAGATTAATCAGTTTGCTTCAGAAAAAATCGAAGTTGTTTTACATCCTGTTGTTATTGCTGGGCCTTATCAACAGCGTGTGGTCCATGGGACTGTTGTTGCTGATCAACAACAGGATTGCAGGCACTTCTCTTCCGTTTGTACAGGGATATGACTGGCAGATATATGCAGGCATGATCCTCGTATCTTTTTTTACCGCCAGGGCCTTTCAATCCTACACGATCCGGCTGACCTATGAATTAGGGAATGACCTGGGATTGTCTGTTTTTGACAAATTGCGGTTTTCGGATTACGAAGAATATATCAAACTGGGGGAGGAGAAAGTACGTACGGCCACGGCAGACGTAACGACCCTGCAACGTTTCCCCAATGTTTTTATTGAAGTGTTCAACGCGCTGGTCATGGTGCTGATAGGGTTGGGTTACCTGTTCTATACCAATTTCTTTGGGGCCCTGCTGATCCTGGGCGTCCTTTCCGCCCTGGCGGTGGTGTACTATGTCCGGAATATGGCTATCAGCAAGGACCTCAACACCGTACGCGACCTGGCCAATATTTACCAGCAGAATGTCAATGATTTCCTGCGCGGGTTTAAAGATGTGAAAATGAGCATCACGCGAAGCGATAATATCTTCCACAAATACATCTCACAGAACAGGAACCGGGTAAAAGAGCTTACCGTAAAAACACTGATCAAATACATGGGCAATGAACTGATGGGAAACTACCTGTGGTACCTGCTGATCGGTATTATCGTGTTCCTGTTGCCGGTCATCCTGCATATGAGCAACGTGGTGAATAACCAGTTTGTGGTGACGCTGTTGTACCTGATGGGACCTGTAGGCATTGTGGTGGCCCGTATCAGCGAGTTTACGCAGATGCAGATAGCGGTCGATCGGCTGCATCAGTTCCATGATAAGATCAACGCTTCCAAAGCCATCGCTATTGGGCACGGTGATCTGCCGGCCATCGGCGACAAGTTTGAAAGCATCCGTTTTGAGAATGTGACGTTTGAATACTATGACGAAAGAAGAGCAGAGACTTTCCGTTTAAAACCGCTTACCCTCGATATCAGGAAAGGAGAAAGCATTTTTATCACCGGCGGCAACGGCAGCGGCAAGAGCACTTTCGTGAACCTGCTGACGGGCCTGTATGTGCCGCATAGCGGCACGATATCGCTGAACGGGCGGGTGATCACCGAAAGGACTTATCCGGGCTATCGCAACCGCATCGCGGCCATCTTTACCGACAGTATCCTTTTCAATGAGAATTACGACGGCCTTGAACTGGCGCCGGATAATGAACGGCTGATGTTCTGGCTTCGCAAGATGGAGCTGGAAAACATCGTCACTTTTGATACCGGGAAGAAATCCATTAAAGCCGATTTGTCGAAAGGGCAGCAGAAGCGGCTGGCGCTGATCTATGTGATGCTGGAAGACAAGGATGTGATTGTGCTGGATGAATGGGCCGCAGAGCAGGACCCTGTGTTCAGAGCATATTTCTATAAAATAATTGTTCCCGAATTAAAGCAGATGGGTAAGACCGTTATCGCCGTGACGCACGATGACGCCTATTTTGATTGCGGGGACCGGCTCATTAAGTTCGACTATGGTACCATTGTCAGCGACACGTCCGTCAATGCCGCCACAGATCTGCACTATGCCGTATAGAGAATTACAAATTACGAATTACGAATTACGAATTGAGGGCTCTTTTTTGGAAAGGTTATTAAGTAAAAAGTACCTGAGATGTTACAGAAAATTAAGCTGATATGTATTCCGTATGCAGGTGGAAATGGTTATTCTTTCCGCGATCTGCAGCCCTTTTTGGGCAGGCACCTGGATATGGTGACCCTGGAGTTGCCGGGTCGCGGAAAACGGATAACGGAGCCGCTGCTGTCTGACATACATGCCATGACAGACGACCTTTACAGGCAGGTGTTGCCCCACATAAGATCTCCTTACATCCTGTACGGTCATTCTATGGGCGCAGTGCTGGGCAACCTGCTGATGCACCGGTTGAAAAAGGAATGGAAAACCCTCCCGCTGCACTTTTTCGTTACCGGCTGCGCGGCGCCTGTTTTTAACCACCAGCGCAAACAACGGCATCTGCTGCCGGACGAGCAGCTGATGGCGGAGCTGAAGGAGATGGGCGGAATGCCGGACGCTTTGCTGGAAGACCTGGACCTGATGGAGTTTTTTCTGCCCGTGATCCGGGAAGATATGAAAGCGCTGGAATGTTACCGGTATCAGGCCTTGGAAAAGTATAGTACCGGTATCACCGTCATCACCGGGACCAACGAGGACATCAGCGATGCCCAGACGGCCGGATGGGCCCATGAATCAGAAAAGGAGGTACGCATTCTCCGTTACCCCGGGAACCATTTCTTTATTTTTCATCAATTCCAAAACATAGCTATGCTCATCCGCGATGTAGCATTAACGCCGCACCATAGCTGAATATAACCCTTCTCATAAGATGTACACAACTATAGAAAAAACGATGAAGACAGTCTGTTCCGGCAGGCGACTGCTGCAGCTGCTGCCGGTTTTGCTGCTCCTTTCTTTCGTAGCCCGGGCGCAAACCGGTAAAATAACCGGACGGATACACGATGAAACGCAGCAACCGGTGGTAGCCGCCACGGTGCTGCTTAAGAAAGCGGCCGATTCTTCGCTGGTGAAAGTAGCCCTGTCCGATACGACCGGTAGCTGGCAGCTGGAAGAAATTCCCTTCAACCGTTATTTTATCACCATTACCTATATCGGGTATAAGGAATGGAACGGCCCGGTCTTTACGCTGGACCAGCCAGCGACGACACTGGAAAGCGCAAGCCTGCAGTCAGGCGCCAGCAACCTGAAAGGGGTGACCGTAGCGGCAAAAAAACCGTTTATAGAGCAGCAGCTGGACCGCACCGTGGTGAATGTGGAATCGTCTATCATGGCCGCGGGAGGCAGTGCGCTGGAGGTGATGGAGAAACTGCCCGGCGTGCTGGTGGACAAGAACGGGAACATTTCCATCAAAGGTAAACAAGGAGTGAAAGTAATGATAGACGACCGGCCCGGTTACCTGTCTGCCGCCGAACTGACCGCCTTCCTCCGGAATATGCCCGCGTCGCAGCTGGACCAGATCGAGATCATGTCTAACCCGCCGGCGAAATATGACGCCGCCGGCAACGGGGTCATTAATATCAAGCGAAAGAAGCTGAAGACCGGCGGTTTCAACGGAACGCTGACGCTTACCGCCCTGCAGGGAAGATACCCGGGAACGACGCAGAACCTCAACTTTAACTATAGCAACAAACATGTTAATTTTTATGGTAATGCGGGCTTTAGTTACCGGAAGAGTTTTGAAGATTATTATATTGTCCGTAACTTCCGTAACGGCGCTAAAGAAATCACCAGTATTTATGACCAGCATACTTACACCAAAACAACGGGGAAAAGTATCACCGCCAAGCTGGGAGCAGACTATTACGCCAGCGCCAAAACGACCATTGGAGTGGCGTTGGGCGGGTTTCATAATCCCTCGGAGGCCGTTAATACCAACAACACGCTGTTAAAAACCGGAGATGGCGTGATGACCACGAGGGTAGACGCACCCGCTACCACAAAAGGCAAATGGGACAATATGGAAGCGAATGTTAGCCTGAAACACGTGTTTGCCGCCGAACGCGAACTGCTGTTAAATGCCGATTATTTGTCGTACAACAGTACCAGCGAACAACATTTCGATAATCGTTATTTTAAACCCGACAGCAGTGAAGCGGCGCCGCGCAAATCTTTCCTGGCAGACCTGCCGGCGAAAATTAACATTTATAGCCTGAAAGCAGATTATACCCATCCGTTTTCAGACAAGACACGCCTCGAAGCAGGCGTGAAAACATCGTTTGTCAATACCGACAACAATGCACAGTATTTTGACGGGGTAAGCGGCGGCTGGAAAAAGAACGACTCCCTGAGTAACCACTTCCTGTATAAGGAGAATGTCAACGCCGGTTATCTGAACCTGCGGCATAAACACGACCGCTGGGAATTCCAGGCCGGTCTCCGCGCAGAGCAGACCTGGCTGAAAGGAGAACAGAAAAACAACGGGCAGACATTCTCCCGCAGTTACCTGCAGTTTTTCCCCAGCGCTTTTGTGGCCTACGATGTGGACAAGGAAAGCAAGGTGACGCTGTCCTACGGCCGCCGGATAGAAAGGCCGGATTACCGCAGCATGAACCCTTTTCGTTTTTACCTCGATCAGTACACCTACAACGAAGGAAATCCTTACCTGAACCCCCAGTACAGCCATAACATAGAACTGGGCTACAGTATATGGGAAGGGGCGCTCACCACCACGCTGCTGTATAACCGGACGACAGACATCATACAGGAGGTAATACTGCAGAACGCTGACAAGAATGAGACCTATCAGCGGCCGGAGAACCTCAACACCCGGAAGGTACTGGGCGCCAACGTAAACGCCCAGATACCGATAGGAGAGACCATGACGACGGTGCTCTACATGGATTATAACCACTATGACTATTCAGGGGCTATCAATAACGAACCCTTTGAACTGAAAGCCGGCGTGTTCACAGCTCAGCTGATGCAGCAGGTGAAGCTGCAAAATGGCTGGGGCTTCCAGTTTATGGGCACCTGGTCATCCCGCAGCATTGACGGTACGTTTCTGCAGCAGCCTATCGGCACCCTGCATGCCGGCGTCCAGAAAGATATCCTGGGCAAACAGGCCACTATCCGCCTGAGCGCTTCCGATATCTTTGGCTGGAACCGCTACAACGCCACCAGCCGTTACCAGAATATTGACATCCATATCCGCGGCCAATGGCAATCGCAGGTGTTGAAACTGGCGTTTACCTACCGCTTCAATAAAAATGACAGGAAAGAGACGACGGACAAGCGCGAAAGCGCTGCAGAGGAAGAACGTCAAAGGGTTAAAACAGAAAAGAAATAACACAATTTTGAAAACCCTAATATTTTTATCATGACCAAAACATTGAAGTTGTTAGTGGCTGTTGCAGGAGTGCTGCTAACTTGTTTTTCTGTACTGAAAGCGCAAACCGGGAAAACTTCTCCCGGGAAAGAAGATGTAATCCTTATGCTGAGCGGGGAAGAAAAGCACGGCAGGATCACGGAAATGCACGCTAACACCATTAAATTTGTTCATACCGGGGAAACGCTCGTCTATGAACTGAAAAAGGCGGAGATCAACAAAATCACTTTTTCCAGCGGCAGGGTGGAAGTCGTCAGCAACCCGTCCGCCAACGCCGGCACATCAGCAGCCGATGCCGGCCGTCCCATTGAATCAGGACTGGTGGCTATTCTGCCGTTTAAATATATTGCGGTGAATGAACCGCTGCAGCAGGTCATCGAAAAAGGAGAGAAGCTGCAGAACGATACCTATGTGTTCCTCAGCAAGCGGAACGGACAGTACAGGTTCCAGGACCCCAACACCACCAATGCGCTGCTGTACAAAAAGGGCATTGACGCCAACACCATCAAAGGATACACCTACGACGAACTGTGCAAGGTATTGGGCGCCGAATTCGTGTTGCAGGGTACCCTGTCCCGCAGCGTGAAAGAAAGCGTGAACTCTTCCAGCACCACTACCTCCCAGTCGGAGGGCAATAAACGGCAGCGCGATAATTCCGCCAACACCACCGTGGAGAACCAGTACGAGAATGAGGTGACGCTGGGTATTTTCAACAAACAGAATGAGAAAATATTTGCCAACAGGCGTACGGCGTTTTTAAATAACGAAGGGTCTTACCACGACGCCCTGTTTTATATGCTGAAAAGAAGTCCCGTATATAACAAGTAGTAACGATGAGATGGAGGTGGTTTACTGCCTCCATCTTCCTGTCAGGTTTTCAAACAGAGGTGCGGGATAAGGAAGAGATCGGGAGATTAAAACCGTAGTTGACATCCGGTAAAATCTCCGTACTTTTACTGTCTATGCCTAAAACACGACTCTATAATTGGTTGATTATGGCTTTCTCGGAACCATTCTATAGCCTGACGGAGACCTTTTATTACGATAAAAGAGATAAGGAATTTTACTCTATCCATTTTGCGGATTATATGTTGTTGAATGACGACCTTTCACTAAATGAAGCCGCAACTTCCTCTTACCCTGATGGGATAGCGGCGCTGATCGCGGATAGAATCGGCAGAGCGGAGAAAGAAGATGAAACGATCATCGTTATTCCCAGCCTGGATCTTGAAAAGAGGAAGGCCGTCATGCAAGAATTTATCACTGGCATTTGTGACGAAAGGTTGTTGAATATACTGAAACAGCGCATAAAAAATCATGACGGATCTCAGCGGTTTGACTTCTATTTTGGTGAAGAAGCGACTGATGATGTGATAACACGATGGGAAACATTGAAAAGAGACAGAGTGATTACCGTTATTCATCAGTTTATGGATTATCACCGAATTGATTTGGAGGCATCGCATGTTTGGGATATTGGCGATAGTTTCTCCATCGACCTTGATTTAAGATAGTGAAGTACGCTCCGGTTTGTCTTGCCTGGTAGTCCTATGATTTCAGAAAGTTCGTCCGCATCCCCGGATGTGGAGGAAAGTGAATTGAGTTATAGGAACCAGCTGGTGACCAGCAGACGGAAACTATAGATACTATACGCCCACCTGCATTGAGGTGGGTTTTTTTATGCAGTTTTTTGCATTTAAGTCAAAAAGGTTTTACATTCATTATCCGGACAAATAACCATATCCTTAACGGCAGCTATCTTATTGAAAACGTCATGTCTCTTTTTTATCCGCTTTTTTTTTTCGGTATATCCTATCGTTGACCAATAAACTATATGCTTATGTCTTACTACAAAGATGCGCAGATGGCGATTCCGCAGGGAGAAATGCCTGTGATGGAGCTGCATAACAGCAGCCCGCTGCAGGCGGCCAGTCTGAACAATAATCAGCCGGTATGGCAATCGGTATTCGTTAACCTCTGTCAGCAGGCAGACAACGGGCAGTCGACATCGGTGTTCGTCCTGTATGGCAGCAATCAGAAACTCGTGACCAGCATGGACCAGTTGTTTCTCCTGAGCACGGGACAGCTGATCCGTGCCAGCAAACTTGTTCCCGGCACCCATGAGCTGATGGATAAAGACGGAAATCCTGTGGCCATCATGCAGGTATCCATGGGCACCTTCGGAGAGCCGTTGTACAGGCTGGCTGCCAATCCTCCCTATGCCGGAAATCCGGATGGGCATTTATTGCTGGCCAACGGCGTGATCGCCGGTGATTTCATTTTAAACATGAATGCAGAGGAGCTGACCGCCAAAGGTTTTGTGGCCGATCCCCAGGCAGCCTCCCGCGTCTGAGCAGCCAATAGCAGGATTACCGGCGTGCCTGACCGGCAGCCGGTAACCGCTAACACACAACATTGCCTGAATAGTTGATCGACTGTCCATCATTCCCTGGTTAGAGAATAATAACGGCAATGCTATGATGACTTAAATGAATTATAACGCCGGGTTATTGGAGTAGTCTGTCCACAGTTGATCGACCGATTTGCCGGTAAGCTGGTTCCAGGTGTTGCCGGAGTAGGTTTTATTACGCAGCGCGGTGTTCAGGTCGTCGACAATGGTGGCCCTTACATGGAGTTCCAGCCATACGAGGAAGCGTGCGGTTACCCGGTATGCGTCTGTATAGGACTGGGAGGAAGACCAGGCTGGTAATGACCAGCCGGCCGGCCCGTTGTTGACGCCATATTTATAGCGTACATAGTCGGCGATGCCTTCCGTCAGCCAGCCGGGCGTACCACCGGTGTATGCCTGTACCACATGCATAACTTCATGGGTGAGTACGTCTACGTCCTGCGGATGGTTGGCCATCCAGGCGGCGCTGTAGGTGACCGTCGTACCCGACGTATAGGCGACGCCGTTGTAGTTAGGATCGATCACAAAAGTAACCTGTTTCGTGGCGCCTGTGTAAAATCGATTTAGCAATTTTGGATAAATACTGAAGTACATGTCCACGAATTTTTGACGGGTAGCATCGTCAAAACCGCTGGCATTATTGGTAAACGTAAGCTTATACCCGTTGCTGGTATAAATAACGGTGCCAACGGGCGTGGTGGCGGCGGCGGTTACCTGTTTGTTGCCGGATAACGTGGTTTGTGCGGTTTCTTCCCCGGGAGGGGTAAGTGATGATTTGCTACAGGCGGAAAATGCGAGAATGGAGGCTGCACTGAGTGCAATGCATAACGGGTTTGAAAATTTCATTGGATGTTGGGTTTCGTAGGGGCAGATAAACGGTCGATCAATAGTAAGATATTTATATCCCCGGAATTATCCTATACACATCGTCTAAACATGACAATTTGGTGATACTGCTGAAGGACCCTGTGTTGCTTTGTTTCAGATAATGGTCAACTGCTGCGCTGTCATCGCGCCGGAAGGTGCAGGCGCCGGAAGACAGAGAAAACGCCGCCCGGTCCGGTAGTTGAACTGAAGCGGCGTTTTTATTTATTCCCAGTCTGCGGTCGTTTGCCTGGTAGCAACATTGATACGCGTGAACATGTTCATGGCAGCAACAAACACTACAATGGCGGCGCGTTCCGCTTCGTTATAATGATTTGCCAGTGTTGACCAGAGGGCGTCAGAAACAGAATCATATCTCTCTTTTAATAGCGTGATAGCTTCTGTAACCTCCAGTGCCGCTCGTTCTGCTTCATTGAAAGCTGTCGATTTCTTCCAGTCCAGCACTTGTTCTATTCGTTTTCCAATAACCGGGTCCTCCCCGGCGCGGACAAAAGACTGATCGATGCACAGCTCGCAATTGTTCATCTGGCTGACCCTCAAACCGAGGTATTCCAGCAGTTCCAAAGAAATACCGCTTAGGTAGATCGAAGACATCATAGACTGAATGGCCGGATTAACATTCAATACCTTCGCTGGATTTTTCATTCTTGCTTCCATTTTGTCGTTATTTAAGATGAGTATGGCGCCTCTTGAGGCGTTTATCTATATGTCTACCGACGAAGACAAAATGGGACGTGTGACGGCATATTTTTTTTTGAATTTTTTTTGATCATGCCAAAACACCGTGTTCAAAACGGGGGACCGGTTCCACTGCTTTGACAATATTATGTCGTTGGGTCATGTCTATGGGGTAGTTTTTCCGGACGCGCTTGTAGGAATAGAAACTGTTCATAAACAGCGACAGCAGGAAGGCGCCCCGGCGGAGGGTGAACAGGCCGCGGAGTATCCGTTTACCGGCGTACCAGGGAGAGAATGATTTTTTCCATAATGTCCGGTGGGCCTGCAGGAGTTGGTCCGCATCGATCTTTTTAGGGGTAAAAGCCACATTGTAACCGTTGTAGTAATTCCAGTTCCTGTCATCCATGATCCGTCCTTCCTGGCGTAACGTATGGTAGATGGGCGTGCCCCTGAAAGGCGTCATGATGCTCAGGAAAGGTACGTCTATGCCTATTTCCATCAGCTGGTCCGCCATATGAACGATACTTTGTTCATCGTCGTGATCGAAGCCGGCGATGAATCCTGCCATGACCGCAATGCCGCGCCGGCGGATGGCTTTAACGGCAGCACTGTAGTTAGCTATTTTGTTTTGCCGCTTGTTGGCGTCGGCAAGGGAGTCTATGCCGAAGGATTCAATACCAAGGAAAACGCCAATGCAGCCGGATGCCTTCATCAGGTCCAGCAGTTCGGGATCTTTGGCGATATCCATACTGGCTTGCGTGAGCCACCATTTCTTTAACGGGATCATGCCTTGTAACAGCTCGCGGATGTAAGGGCGTTTGATCGTGAGGTTATCGTCCCAGAACCAGACCACTTTCCGCTGCCACCAGTAGTCAAATTGATCGTAACCTGCATCGCGCAGCACATCTTTCACGGGCCTTAGCCGGAAGCCCGGGTTCAGTGACGGGACGGTGCAGAAAGAACAGGAGAAGGGACATCCCCTGGTAGCCTGTATTACTTTCCTGATAAAAAATTTGTTGGGCAGCAGGTCATACCTGGGAGTGGGCAGGTCCTTCATGTCACAGGGGCCGCCGGTGTATACCTGTTTCAGTTGTCCGACAGCCGCATCTTTCAGCAGTTGTGGCCAGGCGCTCTCGGCTTCCCCGGTGACGATGGCGTCGAAGTATTCCAGGGCTTCGGCCTGACAGTAGGTGACGTGCGGTCCGCCAGCCACGACAGTCTTTCCCCTTTTCCTGAATTCCACTGCCAGCGCGTAGGCCGCCATGGCGAAACCACTGAAAAAGGAGATGGCGATGAGGTCAGCGTCCGTTTGGGTGTTGATACGGTCTACCTGCTGGTGGTACACCGCCACCGTATGTTCCGCCGGCGTGATAGCGGCCAGGTGGATGCCGGTTATGGGCGGTACAAAATCATATTCGTGGCCGAATTCGTATCGCTGGACGTACGCAATGATAATGTCTATTTTCATAGCACGTTTTTTAGAAGGCAATACAAAAATATAAATATACTTTGAAATACAAAGCACTTTTTATTTTAGAAATACAGGGTAGGATAACATCTCCCTGAGAGGAGAGGAAGAGATACCGAAACCACTTTATGAAAAACACAGCATCCGGCGAAAACCTGTTGAGATTTAACCTACGTACATCTACGGAGTTATCAAATTCCCTGTTTCTACGCTTACCTGCTTCCGTAGAAGCGGCTACTTTTGTATTGTAATTAACCGGTTAACCCCAACTTCAATTAATCACCAATTTAAATTAACCCTCATTTATGGACAGACTTCTACCGGGACAATCGCTCCCAGTGGGCGGGACATTGACTGCTCCCAACGAAAAAACTACTTTGATATTACAAGGCGACGGTAACCTCGTGTTGTACCGTACCGGTAACATACCCCGCTGGGCATCCAATACGGACGGCCGCCAGGTGGACATACTGGAAATGCAGGAAGACGGTAATCTTGTAATGTACGGACCAGGCCACAGTTACGTCTGGGATTCCGGCACGGATCGTCATTACGGCGCCTGGCTGATATTACAGGATGATGGCAACCTGGTGATTTATGACACCAATGGTCATCCGTTATGGTCTTCCGACACGTGGATCAGGCAACATAGCGTACCGGGATTTAAACCCAGCATCCATGCGTTTCACTTTAATAACAGCGGTTTTCCCAGCTGCCCGCTGTTTAACCTGATACCTCCCATTCCTTTCGCTGATATCAGGATACCTATCGGCAACGCTTCCAACGGCGTATGCGGCGGGATGGTGTTTGCCGTGCGTGACCTTTTTGAAAGCAACCAACTGCCGCCGGCCACCAAGGTATCCCCCTGCGGCGGCGGTTTATACAACTACCTGGTGGACCGCTTTATGGCCAGCTTTAACCTCCCCGGCGGTATCGCTACTTATATGACGCTGATGAACCCCGCGCTGCCGGACCATGAAACAGACATGAGCAAAATAGGGCTGGCGCCGCGCGGCAGGGCATGGCGCATGATCAAAGATGAATGGCCTAAGATAAAACGTAAGCTGGACAGCAACCAGCTGGTGCCGCTTGCGCTGGTACAAACCAAATCCCTCAATCCATTCGACCTCGGAAAAAATCACGTCGTGCTGGTTTACGGTTACGAACTCGATGGCTCCGACCTTTCTCTCAAAATATACGATCCCAATCACCCGGACGTAGACGATGCTACCATCAGCCTTTCCATTGCCAACCCCAACCACACGACGGAGGTGTTCCGTTCACACAGTACCAGTAAGCGTATCTGGTGTTTCTTCCAGCCTTTCTACAGCTTCAGCCGGCCTGCTTTTATACATGCGGCCAGCGGCGTGGGAAGCTAGGCCTCGCATATTATGGGAAAGATTGCCCGGATCCATGATGACTTGGGTAGAGCGAAATGAACTAAAAAAAGTCCGGCCCGTGAAATGCACGGGAGCATTATCACGGGCCGGACGATCATAAAACGAAAAACTTACTCTACTACTATCTGTTGCGTTTGCCTGTCTCCGTTAGTGCCAACTACCGTCAGGATGTAATTCCCCCGTGGCAGCGTGATGGTGTGCGTGGTGGTGCCCTGGGATACCTGCCATACATTTTCCTGTACTCTTCTGCCGGAAAGGTCTACAATGCTGTATCTCATTATCTGTTGCTGTTTGCTGCTGATCTCTACCTGTAGTTTGTTGTTGGGAGATGGGTTGGGATACACTTTGCAGGTGAATGCCGGTGATGCTGTTGTCTTACTCTCTGTTACAGCTGTCGTCATCAGGGCGCCGGTCACTACTTTGAAAGTGTCGGTGACGCAGATGACGGGCGTAGCGTTGTCGTTAACGGTATACACGGTGGTGCTGCTGGGCGTAACCGTTCTGCTGCGACTGGTGGAGCCGTCATCCCATTTGTAGTTGCCCGGCCAGGAAGCGGTGAGGGTGAGCGGCTGTCCGGCAGTAGCGTTTACCACAGTGGTTTTGTTGACGTCTTTCATGATCGTAAAGCGGTCTTTAACGGTTTTGTCTGCCGCGATGAACTTCGCATCCAGGCGGTTGCCTTCTATTTCCAGCAAGAGAGAACCACCGGTAGTGGCATTGGAATAATAGGAAGACGCGTGCGGGAAAGAAGAAGAGGTACCGCCTACCTGTCCGGCGGAACCGGCCACCACGTATACCGTGCCATTGTTGGTCTTTGCGGACCTGGACACATAGGGGCAGGAGCTGGTGGTGCTGTCATATTTCGCGCTGCTGTTGCTGACGGCATGCTGCGAGAAGGAAAACGTGTTTTCCAGCCCGTAGTGGCCGCGGATAAAATAAGAGCGCTCATAATCGTGACTGTGGCCGTTGAGGATGAGGTCTACGCCGTTGCGTTCCAGTATGCGGATGAGGTTCTGCCTTACCTTTACCAGTTCACTTTCCGTATCGGAGTTGTGGCTGCCCATAGTGTAGGGGGGATGGTGCCAGTAGGCGATCGTCCATTTACGGGTATTGGCGGCGAGGTCGTTTTTAAGCCACAGTATCTGCGCGCTGGTAGTATCGTAGAAGCGCTTGCTGCTTTCTCTTCCGTAGGAGTCCAGGCAGATGAAGTGGATGTCGCCGTAATCGAAGGAATAGTATTCTTCCTTACCGGATGCAACGCCGCCACACTCGCCGTTTTTCGGAAGGGTGAAGTTGGCGAGGTAGGGGATATTGTGATCATCCTGCCGGGACGGGTCGTTGTCATAGTCGTGGTTGCCCAGCGATGGGAACAGCAGGATATTCTTCAGCAGATTGTCTTTGTATATGTTAAAGAAGTTGGATTGATACTCATTGTCAAAACCGCCGTCATAGGCATTGTCGCCGAGCAGTAACCAAACGTCGGTATGACCGGCGCCTACATAGTTCATATAGGCGTCCCGCACTTTTGTCTGGTTGCTGGAGTTGTTGCCGCAGTCGCCATAGGCGGCAATCCTGATTTTTCGTGTAGTAGCGGCGGGAGGCGCGGTATTGAAATAGTTTTTGTCAGTAGCTTCCAGTACGGCGGTGGTAGTGCCTATGCTGTAATAGTAGCGGGTGTCCGGCTGCAGGTTGGTGAGCCTCACTTCATGTTCGGTGGAGGAGGTAGTGTTCACCACGCTGTCGGTGAGGCTGCCATAGGTGGTGCCGTATTTCACCTTGGTGTTGCCGGCCGTGGCGGTGCGCCAGCGGATGGTGACGGCCGTCTGGTTACCCATTTGCAGGTAAGGGCCCCGCACCACGGACGCGGAGGAGCTGCCGGTATTGCCTTTCAGTTGCAGGTCAAAGGAGATGTCGCTGCTGGTGACCACCTGCTGGTGGATTTCCACGGCGATCGTGTTGCTGCCTTCCACGAAGGCCGACACGGGAATGGTGGCTGTCTGCGTGGAGGCGCCGTCATCGCTCGCATCGCTGGAGGCCTTGGTGGTGTAGGAGATCGTGCCGGTGGGCATGTTGTCCCGTTTTACTTCGGTGCCGTTGACATATACTACGATACCGTCGTCTCTTCTGAATTCGAGGGTGAAACTGGTGTAGTTGCCAAGGCCGCTGAGATTGAACTTCTTCCTGAAGTAAGTGGTGACGTATTTGTTGGACGAGCTGCTGCCGTAACTGACAGTAGTAGCCTCGTCACCGTCGCCATAGCCCAGTTCAGCAGGTCCTTCCTGCCACGAGGCGTCATTGAAGGAGGCCGATCGCCAGGAAGTGCCCTGGTTGGAGCCGTTGTCGAGGTATTTCCAGGTGGAACCAAAAGGGACCAGTGTGGTCTGGGCCTGTAAGGTGAGGCCCAACAGGGCGCCACAACAGGTAGCGATGCATGATTTCGCAATAGAGGACAAGCATGGGATCATGGGATGAGATTTAGGTGTTTGGATGTTGATAGATCGATTTAGATGGATTTAAATGAAATGAGATGTGGCTGAATCGTCTGAAACAGAATAGGTTGATGTATGAAGCTCAGGGTTTCCGGGGCGCGCATGGCTGCTTCATTACAGGTCTGGTGTAAAAACATGTTCCGGCATTGAAATTAATTATAATTTTCATATTTTACAATACCCGGTTTAAAATTCCTGTAGCACCATATGAAAACCATTTTGTCTTCCCTCTTGTTAGCCGCACTAACGTTTATGCAACTACGCTGGTCGCCCGCGCCGGCGACCGTCAAACCTGCCGCCGCGCTGGAAACCTGGTTCAGTCAGCAGATGGGCGTTGTGGGGGACAGCCTTCAGCAGTTACAGCTGGCTATCCGCCGTCACGCGCCGGCCGCCACCCGGCAGCGGTTGTTCCGTGCTGCGCGCCGCGCCTACAAGCGCACTGAATTCCTGACGGAGTACTATTACCCGCATTTAATCCGCAGTATCAACGGTCCGGCTTTACCGTTTGCGGACGGGGAAAATTCCCGGGCGATACTCGCGCCGCAGGGCTTCCAGGTGATGGAAGAAAAATTATGGGCGCAGCCAATACCTGACAAAGAGCTGCTGGCCGCTGTGACAGCGCTCCGGGAGCAGTTTACGGCCCTGCAGTCACAAACGGACCCCTACGGCTTTATGGACGCTTATGTGCTGGATGCCATGCGCTTTGAGATCTATCGTATCATCGCACAGGGTATTTCCGGCTTTGATTCGCCGGTGGCTTTGCTGTCTATGGAGGAAGCCGCAGCGGCGCTGGAAGGGGTGGAGCACGCCGCAGCCCTCTATGCCGGCAGGCTGACGGATACCACGGTGAAGCATACACTGGGTGCCCGCTTTAAAGCGGCACAACAATACCTGTTGCAACACACGGATTTCAATGCATTTGACCGGCTGCATTTTATTACCACTTATGCCAATCCCCTCAGTGCCTCATTGTTGTCGCTGCAGCAGCAGCTCTCCCTGCAGGTACCGCAGGAAAGGAGGATATTGTCGCCCGATGCACCGCACCTCTTTGCCATGCGGTACTATAACGCCAACGGCTATTCGCCCAACTACGAATCAGATCCCACGGAAGCACGGATACAACTGGGACAACGGTTGTTCTATGATCCGGTATTGTCCGGCAACCTGCAGCGCTCCTGCGCTTCCTGCCACCAGGCTTCCAAAGCATTCACCGACGGGATGGCAAAGAATACAGCACTGGGCAGCAAAGAGACTATTGCCCGTAACACCCCCACACTGCTGAACACCGCGTTCCAGTCCAAACAGTTCTACGACTCCCGCGCTATTTTCCTCGAAAACCAGGTATCGGACGTGGTGCACAACAAACGGGAGATGAATGGCTCCCTGGAGCAGGCAGCCCGTACACTGAGGAAAGACAGCGCCTATATTCGTCTGTTTAATAAAGCTTTCGCGGCAGGAAACAACAACATCACGGAGGAGAACATTGCCAACGCGCTGGCTTCTTTCCTGCGTTCGCTCACCAGCCTCCAATCCCGCTTCGACGGCTATATGAACGGAGATACCACGGCGCTGAACGCCACTGAGAAAAAGGGCTTCAACATCTTCATGGGAAAAGGCAAATGCGGTACCTGCCACTTTGCGCCGTTGTTCAACGGTGTAGCGCCGCCTTATTTCGCGGAGCCGGAGTCGGAAGTGCTGGGCGTACCCGCAAGTAACCGTCCGCATGCACCACTGGATAAAGACCCCGGGAAGTATGTACTGTATAAGATCAGCATTCATCGCTATGCTTTCAAAACGCCTACGGTACGTAACAGTGCGCTCACCGCTCCGTATATGCATAACGGTGTGTTCCCTACGCTGGAATCGGTGATCGACTTCTATGACAAAGGCGGCGGGGCGGGACTGGGCATTGCGCCACCCAATCAGACCTTGCCTGCCGACAAGCTGCAACTGACATCACAGGAGAAAAAAGCGCTGGTGGCTTTCATGCAGGCGCTGACAGATACCAGTAGCTGGAAAGCGGCTGTGCGGTACTGACCGGCGTTTTTAATTGCTGCGCTTTCCTTATCTTACAGCCTTATTTACGGCTTTACATACTATGAAGTGTACATTTTTGAGAGGCCTTACTCCCGGCCTGTTATTTTCCATTGCTTTGTTGACAGCCTGTAACGGGGGCCAGAAAAAGAAGGACCATCAGCAAGGTTCCGCCACCGCCACAAGGGCAGACTCGCTTTCCCGTCAGTCACCGGGAGAAACGTTATCCACGCAGGCTTACGTTGACGGCATCGTCAGCAGGAGAAAGGCGATAGAACAGCAATTGCCCGGTATCAGCGCAGATGCTGCGGTACTGTTATACCGTTCGCTGGCGCTATATGTAGATACGGCGCTGACCAGCATTAGCAACAATGAAGGTGGCTGGCTGGACAAGTACGTCAACTACTACTCCGAGGAAAAAAACAAGGTGGTGCCGCCCGACAGCGTGCAGCGGACTATCGGCCTGCTGGCCACTGCCGGGATAGAACCCTGGGGGATAGGCGAGGGATATACCGTGCTGCGCACCGTTCCTGATTTTTATACACGGCTCTTTAAAAATTCGTTACCGCCGGATTACAGGAGCTATCTCCGGCTAAATGCGGATGAAGATACCGTGTTGTACAGCGCCGATGCCGGGCTGTCCGTGCCTTTCAGCGAGGTTGGCCAGCGGGCGCTTCACTGGGAGCAGTTTATAGAAGCTTATCCCAACAGCATCCTGGTGGCTAACGCGAGGGAGAACTATGACCGTTATTGTGAAGACTATCTCTTCGGACAAGACAATACCCCCAGTTTTGATAGTCGCCAGGACATCAGTTCGCTGGTCCCCGAAAATAAAGCGGAATATCTCTCCTTTGTACAAAAATATGGCAACACCCGGACGGCAGGAGTGGTAAGGCTTTTCCTGGAAAAGGTCAATACAGAAAAATCGGTCGACGGTCTGCGCCAGGTGGTCCGCAATGAAATCAGGCAGTTATTCGACGACCGCGTAGAGCTGTTACAGGCGCCTGCGGATTTCGGTGCGGCGCAGATAGCGCAACTGACCAGGCCGGTGTATGATACCGTTCCGCCGGAAGCCGGTCCTGATAAGGTGGTGCGCGGACTGGACTCTATCGTGTATTTCCGGCTGGATGGCAACGTGTACTGCACCGCAGTGTTCACCAACGGGGTGCCGGACGGCGGAGCGCCTGCTACCGGCTGGATGGACGTCTGGGTATTTAAACAGGCAGGCAGCAGCTGGCAGGCCGTGGCCCATCAGCTGAATGCCGGCGGTGGCGGTATGTATGGCAATTCCGGTTATTTCAGCGGTCTCGTAAAGCTGGGCACGCATCGTATAGGCATTATGGTGTCCGGCGGTATCACTCACATGGGCAGCAGCATATCCTGGGATGACGTGCTGGCTTTTTCCAACGACCAGCTGACGGCCGCTTTCACCATTACCACCAGTGACGCTTACGATAATGCCAACGGCATACAACGTTGTCATTTTAATAAATGGCTGATGCGTCCTGCAGGGCAGGAGGAGAACTATCAGCTGCTGATTATCAGCGGCAGCTGTATGGATGGCAGCCTGCCGCTGGAGAAGACGGTGGTGCCGTTTAAAAACGGCGGTTATAATGTGCCGGAGAAATTTCTCGACAGGGGAATTTAATGCAGCACCCGGTGCAGGAAGTTGATCATAAGCGCACTGATTTCTTCGAAATGGCTTTCCAGCGCTTTGTGGCCGGCATCCAGGATATGGATCTCCGCATCGGGGAGATCGCGCTGGTAACAGGCTGCTTCCGCAACGTTGAAATAGGCGTCGTGCCGGCCCCATATCACCAGCGCCGGAAGTTGCGTCTGCCGGAAAAAGGCCTGAAACAGGGGAAAGTATTCCCGATTGGTCCGGTAGTCTTCAAACAAGGCGAAGTGCGCATCGATATGGCCCGGACGGTTCATCAGCGCCCAGTCCAGCGTCCAGGTGTCTGGACTGAAAAGCGGCAACTGTTCGTCAGGGATGCCGGCAAGATATTGCTGCCGGGTACCTTCTGCGTTTAGCCATTCCGGTAGCCGGTCCCTGTTTTCCTGCGTCGGGTTGTCCCAGTAGGCTTTGGTGGTGTCCCACTCTTTGCCCAGACCTTCTTCATAGGAGTTACCGTCCTGGAAGATCAGGGCGGTAATTTTCTCCGGGTGCATCAAAGCTACGCGCATGCCTATGGTGGAGCCGTAGTCATGCAGGTACAGCGCAAATTTTTGCAGTTGCATTTTTTCTACAAAAGCGGCCACAATACGCGCAATATTTTCAAAAGTGTAGGAGAAACTGTCCGCCTGCGGATACGAGCTGTAGCCGAATCCGGGAAAGTCGGGTGCAACGGCGTAGTAGCCTTCCCGTGCAAGCGCCGGCAGCAGCCTTCTGAACATGTGGGAGGAACTGGGAAAGCCGTGCATCAGCAACAGTGCAGGATGGGCAGGATCTCCGGCTTCGCGGTAGAAAATGTTCAGTCCGTCTGTTTCGAGGGTTTTATACAGTACCTTTTCCATACAATGGTGTCATCATATTTTGTGCCGGAGGGGGAAGGTATTGAATTCAATTTCCTGCCAGGATGTCGAAGCAAGGATGTGAATCATTTGTATATATACGACCCGGCGCGGCCGTAAATTATCGCGACTTCTATAGAGTGGCAATGGAGGATACGTTGGCAGTTAGGGGCAAGCGTAGACTGATGTGGTGTAAGAAAAATTTCAAAATGATAAGATATAAGTGAGATCAAACTGGGCAGTGCTGTGGCCAGGGCGTATGAAGGTGCTTAGGATTTATTACTTCCAGGCCTAACAGGCTTCTATAAGCCCCTCTATGTGAAAATACATCTTTCCGACTAAGACAATAATTCCAACCTCTTTTTTGCCGGTTTATTTTTTTTACTTAATTTCATTCAGAGAATGCTGAAGGATATAAAAGCGCTGGAATGCTTATCAGTGCTGCAATATCCTTCCTATGGAACCCGTGTTAAGCTCAAAGTGACCATATTATTTAGTTTGTAGTCCTGACTATTGTTTAAAACCGGTTAATTTTCCTTTTTAGTTTGATTATACATCTTTTTTCCTGTGTACAGGAATGATTTCTCCTTCTTATTATTTCACCACAAAACGCTATTTTATGGGTATTATCGTATTTTATGAAGGCAACAATGGCTCCCAAAACATTGTTCAGACAGTTGAAGACACCCCGGGACAGAACTTCCAGCCGGTAAAAAATGATGAAATCCGCTCCATGAAACTGTATGGCGTACGCGCAGGCTGTGAAATTACGGTGTACGACTCACCGGACGGTGCTACGAACGATGATTTTACCATCGTCAATGTAAAAAAGATATCGCCGGAGTATACGGTCAATACGTTTGAACGTAGTTATGAAGATGAGTACGTGGTTGTGTCTTTCATCCAGAACAACGGGCTGGATGGCAAGATCTCCCGCATCAGGATCAACTAAGAGCGGCACCTTACAGTCAGGCCGGGTACAACAGACAGGGCTTGGCCTGACTACACTTCCCGCGCGGCAGCCCGACAGCATATTTTTTAATACTATTTTAATTCGCGCCCTATTTACATATATTTGCGGCGAGTTAAATCAGGATTGCGGATGTCCTGCTGTCATGTTGTTCGAGCTTTATCTTTACGATGAACCTTATTGTCTGTCTTCACCTATGCTTGCTGCATTTTATGCCGGCGACGCCCAGTCTCCCGGCGGATACCGCAATATATTACGCTGTCAGGCACTTCACGGATGAGGATGGATTGCCTCAAAACAGTATCAAAGGCATTGTACCGGATAAAAATGGTTTTCTGTGGCTGCCTACAGAAAACGGCCTCACGCGGTTTGATGGCAGCTACTTCTTTAACTTCAGCACCGACAACCTGCCCGGACTGAAAAGCAGCAGGATGGGACGGACGTATCCCAGTGACACTGCCATCGCTGTAGAAAACGATATCGGGGAAATACTGACGGTCACCCAGAGCAGGGTGAAACATATAGGCCGAACAATGCCTGGATACGAATACCAGCGGTATAAAGCCAGCAATAAGGATTATTATCCCATCCGCGGATGGCCCGACGACTATGGAGCGCATTTTGCCAAAATATGCCCGGTCGTTATGCCGCAGACTTCCGAAACTTATTTTTCTGTTTACAGGGATACCATCTCCCATATAAATAAAGGGAAGACAGATTATCGCATTGTTCAGCCGCAGCTGGACCTGCTGCGTTTGTTCGTTTGCGATAGCCGGCTGTTTTACCTGAACAAAGACGGACATATCATCGGGTGGCATAAAGACCAGCCGATGAAAATTACGCTGACAGGCGACCTGCTGTCGGACACAGCGTTCAGCAAATGTAAAATGGAGCTGTACTGGAACCTTGCGGCACGGCAGGTTTTCGTGTATACGGACCGTGCCTGTTATCTGCTGCAGCCCCAGGCGCATGGTCGTATGCATAGTGTTATGGTGGCGAAGGATTTTGACATGCATCAGGCTTACATCACCGCTGTCTATTATGATCAGGCAAACAGGCGCGTTTTCCTCGGCAGCTCTACCAAAGGCCTCTATATCTATACCAGGCAGCAATTTACCGTCCGTAAATCGGATGCTTCGGAAGAGGAGGTTTTTTACGCCCAGGCTCCCTTCTCCGGTAATGCGGTGATAACAGCCACCGGGCTTTCGTTCGGAAAGAACGGAAAATACAACTGGCTGCCGCTGTCGTATGGTGAAGATACCCTGGAGAAATATGCGCTGGCCCGCGATCAGCAGGGCAGGTACTGGGGAAGGAAAGGCTTTTCACTCGTCGGCGTATCTCCCGACTTCAGTAAAGTGGTACGCAAAATTGAATTACCTTATCTCATCGGCACCGTTTATGCCGGCCCAAATGGAAACATATGGGTAGGTGGCCAGTTTCCGGGACTGTATTATTTGAACACCACCTCGCCGGATGACACCCTGCAGTTCCTGCCTGCCAAAGTTGAGGACGTTACCTACATCAAAGAAGGACAGCTTCCCGGCCTGCTATGGGTAGGTACCAGCAAAGGCCTGTACCGGGTACACCTGCCTTCCGGACGTACAGACACTATCCGCGGACTGGAACAGGGAAACATACGAAGCATCTATGTGCCCAGGCAAAAAGAAGTCTGGATCACCACCTATAACAAAGGCGTTTTTCTCTACCGTAACGACCGGCTGGTGGCCCTGCCGCTGGATGGCCAGCGGTATATGATCACTACCCATTGTATTACGGAGGATTACGAAGGGTATTTCTGGCTGACCACCAACAAAGGCCTCTTTCGCGTCAGGCGGCAGGATATGCTGGACTATGCCGACGGAAAGCAGCGCGACGTGTTTTATTACTATTTCGGGAAAGACCAGGGCTTTAATACCAACGAGTTTAACGGCGGCTGCCAGCCCTGTGCCTTTAAATATGAGAACGGAGATATCTCCCTGCCTTCGCTGGACGGACTGGTGCAGTTTACGCCGTCGGCTGTCCGGATGGAGATGCCCGACCAGAAAATCTTCGTCGACTGGATGGAACACAACCTGAAGCAAACGGCCGCGGACGACCACTTCGAACTGCCTAACGGCTTTAAAACCTTCCGGTTGCACATCAGTTCCCCTTATTTCGGGGACCAGCGGAACCTGTATTTCTACTATAGCCTGGACAAAGACGGTTGGCAGGAAGAAGAAATATGGCTGCCTGTAAACAGCGACAGGACCATCACGCTGTCGTCGTTGCCATCCGGCGATTATAGTATCCGGGTCCGAAAACTGAAAGGTTTCGGCAAAGACCAGTACATCGAAAAAGTGATCAGAATTCGCGTGCAGGAAGCCTTCTACGAGAAAGGATGGTTCAGGTTAGCGGCCTTGTTCGCTCTGATCTGCCTGGTTATCCTGATTTATAAAATACGTGTCCGGCATATACAGGAACAGAACAAACTGCTGGAATTAAAAGTCCACAACCGCACGGAGAAGCTTGAGGAAACAATGGCCATCTTACAGGAGTCAGACGAACAGCTCCGTAAGCAGGGCTTAATGCATAAACACCTGCTGACGGCCATTACCCATGATATCAAAACGCCGCTGCGCTTTTTGCTGCGCGTCAATAATAATGATCCGTCTTCAGACAGGCTGAAGGAAGAGGAAATAAAAACGGTTACCTACGAGAGCCTCTACCGTATGCACTACCTGGTGGATAACCTGATCCATTATATGCGGACTACCTACCAGACGGGAGAATTCTCAGAAGAAGTCATAGACCTGCCCTGGCTGGTGGAAGAAAAGATGGCCATCTTTAAGCCGGTGTCTGATTCAAAACGCATCCAACTGATGAATCACGTTCCTCCGGGAACGACAGTGGTGGCCAATAAGCTTCTCCTGACAGTGATACTTCATAACCTGCTGGATAACGCCGTTAAATATACGGTCCACGGAAGCGTAACGGTGACGGTGGAAAAAAGCGGGGACCTGCTCACGATACATGTGTCAGATACCGGCAGCGGTATGCCGCAGGCAGTCGTGGACTGGATGAACCAGCCGGAAAATGACGGTACCGGTCATTCCATCAGCACAGGGATTGGCCTGATACTCATCAGGGAATTGCTGCCGGCGATCCACGGCCGGTTGACCGCCCGCCCGGGAAAAGAGCGGGGTACTATACTTTCATTACAGCTTCGCCGATATGACTGGTAGCCTGGTACATATGTGCTTTCTCCACTAAAGCGATCACATTTTTGACCCCTGTTTTTTCGAAGATGCGCGCTTTGTAAGTGCTCACCGTGGTCAGCTGCAGGTGAAGCATCTCCGCAATTTTTATCAGCGGAAGGCCTTTTATCAGCAGGTTCATGACTTCAATTTCACGTCCGGAGAGTACGGCGAACGGATTCTGGTGAACTTCCTGTTGCCGGGTGTACTTGTTGATAAGCTGTTCCCTGACGGCTCTGCTGATATACTTTTCACCCCCCAGTACTGTAGTGACGGCCATCCTGAAGTCGTCGTCCGGGGAGTTTTTTTCAATGTAACCGTCAGCGCCCGTCTGCAGGTAGCCGAGCGCATACAGGATTTCTTCATACGCCGAACAGACCAGTATTTTAATATCAGGCTGACGAAGTTTTACCGCCTGTATCATCTGCAGGTTGTTGCCGCCAGGCATATTAATGTCCAAAATCAGCAGGTCGAAATGCCTGATTTCAATAAAAGAAATGGTTTCGTCAAATGTTTTTGCTTCGGTAACATACATGTCACCAGGCAGAGAGCAGATAATTTGTTTAACGCCAAGTCTTACTATCGAATGGTCGTCTGCAATCAATACGTGTATCATTTCCGTTCAGGTTAGGGCAGGAGGGTAGCATAGATCTTTGTCGGCACTAAAGTAACATATTTTTCTTCCGATGTATATAATTATTCGGGAATTTTTTTAGGATCTCCTGATCAACGGATGACTGCGCTGTAGTATAACTACTACATTGCTATTACAGTAACAACTACAGCCGCGCTTGAATAGTTTTTCTACTTTCGCTAACGGAATTGTTCCGTTGAGTCATGTGAACATTTCTGTGAATTGTAGGATGAACCACTAAGGCCCGTATCCTTTTCTAAAACTTAATACTTTCCTATGGGGAAACTTTACGCGATTACCACAACATGCGGACTTTACCGTTTTGCAATGTCTCAAAAACCATTTTCGTAAGACCAAATATCGTCTGTGTTTGATCACCGGCTGAGGTGAGTTGCTGCCGGTTGTAGCAAACGACCATATCACGTCCTGAGCATATGAAAAATAGAGATTCCTGACGGGATCTTTACCGGTCTGCCGTGTAAAACGGTAGTCCCGGGCCCTTATTACCCAATGTTATTGCATGATGTCCCTCTTAAATAATGTTATGAATCCCGATTCAAGGTTTTTCAGCAAAGGCTGTAAGCGGCTGTTATTGGCATTGATTGGCATGGCAACCTCGCTTGCCGCCTCCGCCGGCACTTTCCCCGTGACGAATACCAACGACGCGGGGCCTGGCTCGTTCAGACAGGCCATCCTGGATGCGAATGCCGCAGGCGACGGTCCGCATAGTATCGTGTTCAATGTGCACGGACAGATTACGCTGGCCACCACCTTGCCGACGATTACGTCAAAGAAACTGACGATCGACGGGCAGAACAAAATCACCATATATTCTACGGGAACGAATTCCGTCATTAATCCGTTTGTGATCAATGCGGACAGTGTGACTGTCCGGAATTTTGTTGTGCAGAACAACGGGGACATCAACGTGGACATCTTTGCAGACAGAAAGGGTATCACTATTGATAATATACGCTCGTTCAGTACGGTCGGAAATTTCCTCAACGCCTTTATGCGGGTGCGGGGAGCCTCCACAGACCTGACGATAAAAAATATTTATTCCACGGATGTGGAGCCCAACAACAATGGCTATATCGGGCGGGCGTTTTATTTTTCAGGCGGTACGCAGACGAATCTGAAGATGGATAATATCCAACTGACTACCGCTAATAATACGCGCGGAGCTGAAGCCATTGTGTTCCGCGACGCAGGGGTGGACGGCTTTACGCTGACCAACACCAATATCAGCGGATTCCAGAATGCGATTATGTTTGACAACACTGCCGGTGCTGTAGAAACGGCGAACAATGTGCTGTTCAGAAATGTGACCATCGATAGTTTATGGAGTGGCGTATCACTGGGTATCTATTGTGATTACGCCGCCACCAATTTTGATATCAACCAAACCACGGTGGATATGAACGTGATCGGCGCGGATGACGATGGGGACTATGCCATCCGTTTCGACAATACGGCGAATAACATTAAGCTGGACACCATTAATATTAATGAGAACGATATTCACGCTGTCTGGTTTAACGGAGTAGCCAGCAATATCACTATTAATAAAGCAGTGATAGAGAATAAAGTGCCCGGGCAGTTCGGCGGAAATGCATTGATACGGTTTGAAGGAGCCGTCAACGGGTTTACCTGCACCAATTCCATACTAAATGGTGATAAAATTTCCATTGACGACGACGCAGATATTGGCATAGGATTTTATGCAGCTGCCACAGGAGTGACCATTGATAAGGTCACTTTCAGTGATTTTGATACAGATGGAATTTATGTGTCGGGAGCAGCCACCAATTTTCAGCTGACAAATTCTAAATTCGAGCGTAGTGTAGATGGCATTGAATTCTATAATAATGCTGCGAGAACAAACGTAGACATCGTCAATTCTGCTTTTTATGATCATACACGCTCCGGTATCGTGGTAAACGGCGCCAACGCGGCGACTGATGTAGATATCAAAGGCGATACGGTAGTGAACAATGCCAGCAACGGTATCTGGTTTCACGGCGGCGCCAGTGTAACCGATGTACAGATAGAGGGTTGCGTGATTCACGATAATGGCGCCGCTGGCATCGTGAACGTAGCTCCCAATAACGTGATTATTACCAATAACTCCATCTATAATAATGCTGGTGCCGGGATCTCTCTGACAGCCGGCAACTGTGGTTATACCGCCGCCGGTGGCAAAACCCCGGTACTGGTGTCATCTACAGCGCTGGGAGGGGGGCAGTACCAGCTACAGCTTACCATACCTAACATAACGGCCGGTGCCCAGTATACTGTCGACATTTATGCCAACGACCCCGCTACGAACAAAACGAGCGGGCAATATTATGTTACGTCCTTAACAGGATTGTCTGCCGGTACTTCTACCCAAACGATTACCTACAATGCCGGTCCGGGCGCTACCGGCCTTGGTTTCTGGACGGCCACGTTACGCATTCCCGCTAACACCTGCGGTACTTCGGAATTTGGCAACAGTATTCCCATGACCAACAAAGGTCCTGCCTGTGTGAACAATGGCGTAGTGGCCTGGTACAGGGCAGACCAGGCGGTGAACGGTGTAAACTGGGGCGATATCTCCGGAAGGGCCAACCACATGATCGTGATCGGTGATCCGGACAATACCACGGGCATGGTCAACTTCAACCCGGCCATTTATTATGATGGTAATGATGCACACCAGGTGCCCGCTTCGGCAGCTGTGTCAGGCGCGTATTCCATTATGGGCATGGGGATGGTGGAAGGCTCCCAGACAGGCCGCGTATTCGCCACTTCCACGGGTAACAAGTTAATGGGATGGCACGCAGGGGTCGAAAACCGATTGTATATAGAAGGCTGGTTGAATACGGGTAATGCCATCACCGCTAAAGGAAAACTCTACTCCTTTGAAAGAGCGGCCAGCGGCGCCTATGAATTCAAAAGCAACGGCGGACTGATAAAGAATGGTCCTACCGCTGATGGTACCGCATGGACGCTCGAACTGGGCGGCGCCACCTACTCAGAATATTCTAAAGTGTTTATTCCGGAGGTGTTCATCTACAACCGCGACCTTACACCGGCGGAGATGCAGCGCATTGAATCCTACATGGCCATCAAATATGGCGTTACGCTTAATGCCGGCGCCACCGATTATATTAACAGCGACGGCACCGTACAAATGTGGACGGCTGCTGCCAACGCAGGTTACGGCAGGCGCATCACCGGTATCGGCCGCGAAGACTGCACCATGCTGGACCAGAAACAGTCCCTGAGCCAGGATACCGGCCTGGTGACTATCGCGCTGGGAAATGCCATCGCTCTTTCCAATGCAGCGAATACAAACAACATCACGCAGGATAAGGCTTTCTTTGTCTTCAGCGATAATGGCGGCAGCACGAGCTATTTCACGGCTGTCACCAGCGCTAATGCCAATCAGCGTATGAGCCGCGTATTCCGCGTGCAGAAGACCGCCTCCTGGGACAACACCCAGCAGATTACGCTGCAACTGGCGGGCGGCAATGGTAACAACTACCTGCTCATTAGTACAGATGCGGCTTTTGGCACCATTACCAAAGAGCTGAAACTCAGCAGCACGGGAACGGTTACACTGAGCAGTAATGACCTGGCGAATGGCGCTTTCTTCACCTTCGGACAGAAACAACGGTTCCCGGGCGGCGTGGCTAACGGTATACAATCATGGGTGAAAGCCGACGCCGGTGTGACCGTTGTAAATGGCAATATCCTGAAGATACAGGATCAGGCGGCACAGCGTGAATGGCCGCTTTCACTTGCCAACCCTGTTGTCTGGCAGGACAACCCTATGAACTATAACCCGAACATTCTCTTCCAGGGTAACAACTATTTCAGCGTACCAACATTTACGGCCGGGTTTACCGCCGCTGAGGTGTTTTCAGTACAGACAACCACGCTGCCATCGTCTAATACTACAGTAGCTAGCTATCCGTTTGAATTTGGTGGTGATCCCAGTACGCTGACCAGCCAGTTCTATGTTTATAACGGCTCCCATTATACGCACTTCGGTATTACTTCCCGCCCCGGTTATTCACTGGGCGGCATGAACGTAAATCGCATACATATATTAAATAACTGGAGCGCTCCTAACAACTGGGCGCTGAACTTCGACGGCAAAACGATCGGTAGCAGTAGTACCTTCCAGGTCAGCTTCAGCAGAGGGGCAGCAGTAAACTCGGCTATCGGCGCTGGGCACAACTCCATCTTTAACGGCCGTTTTGCAGAGTTGATACTGTTTAACCGCCAGTTGAACGCCACGGAGCGCACACAGGTGAATAGCTATCTCGCCCTGAAATATGGTGTGACGTTGACAGCAGCTAACGGCGCCGTTAGCGATTATCTTGCCAGCGATGGCAGCACCCGTATGTGGACTGCCTCTAAAAATACCGGCTACGGTCAACGTATCACCGGCATCGGCAGAGATGACAACGGAACCCTGTTGCAGAAACAAAGCCGTTCACAACTGGATGATGCTAACGTGACGCTCAGTATAGGAAACAGCTTCGCCGCTTCCAATGGTGAAAACACGGCTGATATTGCCAACGACCTTTCCTTCTTTACTTTCAGCGATAACGGTCAACCGGCGACCTATACTCAGGGAGTTACCGGACTTGGTAATGTTACCCTGCGGATGGGACGTACCTATAAAGTAGACCGTACCAACTGGGCTGCCAACACCATCTGGATGGCGCTGATCGGTGGCAATAACCGCAACTACCTGCTGGTAAGCAGCGATGAAACTTTCGGAGCGGGGGATAAAGCTTATCCGCTGGATGAAAAAGGACAGGTAACAGTCGGCAGTGATCAGCTGCCCGACGGTGCTTTCTTTACTTTTGGCACTATACAGGCGGCGCCCGCCGGCGTGGCCGCCGGACTGGCAGTATGGACAAGGGCCGACAGCGCAGTCGTGTTAAGCGGCACCAATGCCACACAGTGGAAAGAACTGAGTCCCGCCGGCCGTACCTGGACAGCGAACACCGGAACATTCCCGTGGAAGGAAGCCTCCTTCAATTTTAACCCGGGTATCAGCTTCACCGGCAATTATTTTGTACAACAGCCCGAGATAGCGAACGCGTTTACTGCAGGTGAAATATTCTCCGTGCAAACCGCCAACTATGACAACACAGCCGGCCCTGCCAGCTATCCTTTTGAATTCGGAGGAACTTACGCAGGCGGAACGGCATTCTATACGTACACCAATAATAATCAATATACCTACTTCGGTTCCGGTACCGCGCGCAGAAACTTTGGTTACCCTGCAGGGGTGAACATCCGCAAGGCGCATATGCTCAACATATGGAGCGCCACCAACGACTGGGGCGCAGGTGTTGACGGTAAGGTGCTGGCGACCGCCAATGCCAATGCGGTGAATTTCCTTTCGCCGGCTAGCAATAAAGACTATATCGGAGCAGGCCATAACTCCCCTTTCAATGGCGACATCCCCGAAGTTATCTTATACTCCCGCAAGCTGAACGCAACAGAACGCCAGCAGGTACAATCCTACATGGCGCTGCGCTACGGCCTTACGTTAGGTATAGACGCTCCCATGGACTACCTTGCCAGCGATGGCGCTACCACCATGTGGAAAGCGGCCGCCGGCGGAGCTTACGCCAAACATATTACCGGCATTGGACGTGACGACAGAGGCATGCTGCTGCAGAAACAATCTGTGGCCGCAGATACCGGTATTGTGACCATCGCTGCCGGTACTACCGTAGCAGCGTCCAATAAAGCCAATGCTACCACTATAACCAACGATCTTTCTTTCTTCACCTTTGGAGATGACGGCGCGGCCACTACCTACCTCACACCGGTAGCCGGTATCAACGGCCTTAACAGCCGTATGGCCCGTATTTTTAAAGCACAGAAGACCAACTGGGCAGACCAGGATATTACCATCAAACTTGCCGGCGGCAATGAGCGGACTTACCTGGTCGTGAGCACCGATAATGCTTTCGGCGCAGGAGATGCTACCTACGCATTGGATGCAGACGGTAATGTTACCCTCAACAGCAGCCAGCTGGCCGACGGCGCGCATTTCACTTTTGCGCGCATGGTCACCGGACCCAACGGCGTTAAAGACGGTCTTTCTTTCTGGTTGCGTGCCGATGACGGAATGTCTTCCGGCAGCCAGTGGGTTGATTACAGCAATTTTGGCAATGACGCGGCACAGGGCCTGGTGAGCGGCCAGCCCATTACGGATGCCAGAGCTCTTAACTTCAATTACGGCCTGGTGTTCGACGGTACAGACGACTTCCTCGATATCAACACCACCCGGATAGATCCAGCTACCTCCACCATCTTTGCAGTAGCCGCGGCCTCCGGGTATGCAGCCGGCAACGTGAGAGAGCTGGTGGGCAGCGGCGCAGTAGGTGCCAATCAGGGCATGGAGTTCCGCGTGGTAAACATGGGACAATTGCAATTCCTCGAAAATTCCGCGGCGGTAGCAGGGATCGCCGGTACTAAACTGGCAGCCTCCGGCAGACCTTATATTTTCAGTGTTACACAAAACAATGCTACAGATGGTATACGCCTGTTTGAGAACTTCGCGGAAGACATCAAAGGCACTGTCAATTTAACACCGGCTACCGCCAACCTGATCTCCATTGGTTCCCGTACGATTGCGGGCAGGGGAGGTTTCTTTATGGGACCTATAGGTGAAGTGATCTCCTATGACCGCGTGCTGTCAGACCTGGAGCGCCAGAGAGTAGAATCTTACCTCGGCCTTAAATATGGAATTACACTCAACAATGGCGCTACCGATTACCTGGCCACCGACGGCTCCAAATACTGGACCGCCGATCCGACCTATAAATTCCGTATCACGGGTATTGGCCGTGACGACTCCACCGCACTGAACACTAAACAGTCCCTCAGTGTGGATACCGGTTTTGTGACCCTGTCACTGGGTAGCAGCATTGAGCTCACCAACGAACGGAATACCAATATCATTACCAACAATAAATCTTTCCTGGTATTTGGAGATAATGGCCAGTCGGCTTCCTCCTACACTACGGTTGTCGGCGGCGCTAATGCCACCCGCCGTCTGCCCCGCGTATGGAAAGTAGACAAAACCAACTGGACCGACCAGAACATTACCCTGAAAGCCGATGCGGTAGGTACCAAAGTATACCTGCTCATCAGCACCGACCCTACATTTGCAACGATCAGCCAGGAGCTGCCGTTGAATACCGATAAAACCATTACGCTCAACAGCAGCCAGCTGCCCGACGGTATCTACTTCACCTTCGGCGCACCGGTGAAATACCCCGGTGGTGTGGCCAGCGGTAACCTGGTTTGGCTGCGCGCAGATATCAATACTTCTGCTTCCGCAGACAATACGCCGATCAGCAACTGGAACGATTACAGTCCAAACGGCAACAACGTATGGCAGGCTACTGCGGCCAGCCAGCCCATTTATATGAACAATGCCGCAGCCAACATGAACTTTAACCCCGTGGTGAAGTTTAATGGCGGAACGCATGGTATGACAGGCGGTTCTTTCCTGAAAAATGGTACTTACAGTTCCGCCTATGCGTTTTATGCTGGCAGCCAGGCTGTAGCCAATCAAACTGTTATTTTCACAGAAGTTGCACCTGCCCTCGGCGTCAACCAGTTCACATTACATGCTACCTGGGATAATAACATAGTGTATTGGGACCCTCCTTACAAAAATAACCGCCTTTTTTTCAATGCCGGCGACATCAATAATCAGGTAATTCTCTGGACAGCCACCAACAATGTGAGCCTCCCGGCTAACAAACAGTCTATTTTCAAAAATGGAGTGAATGTGCTCAATGGAAATAACACTGACATTATCACCGGAGGTGTTCAGGCGTTCCAGCTGGGCTGGAATAACGGTGTTTCTTATAACGGCCGCATGGGTGACCTGATCGTTTATACAAGTCCGCTTACACCAACTGAACAACAGAAGGTGAACAGCTACATGGCCATCAAATACGGTATCACGCTCAACAACGGCGCTACCAATTACCTGGCCACCGACGGCAGCACCGTCTGGGACGCTGCCGCCAATACCGGTTATGGCAACTACATCACCGGTATCGGCCGTGACGACGCGGAAGACCTGAACCAGAAACAATCCCGCAACACCATGAGCGGTATGCAACTGGCCATCGGTCTTAACAGCCTCGCAGAAACAAACCTTAGCAATACAAATAACTTCTCTGCTGATAAATCCTATATGGTATGGGGCGACAACGCCGGCAGCGGTCTGTTTAAAACTGCACTGTCAGGCCACCCTGTAGCCAATTACCGAATGGGAAGAGTATGGAAAGTACAGAAATCAGGTACTATCGGCGCCGTACAGGTGGCCGTGCCTTACGACGCATTGCCCAATGCGGCGCAGACCTACCTGATCGTCAGCAACGACGCTACCTTCGATGGCAGCGATACCTTTATCCCGGTAACGGCCATGACCCTTAACGGCGTGAAACATTACGCTGCTGATGTGAACCTGAACAATGGCCAGTACTTCACCTACGCAGCCTCTATTAAAACGCCGGGCGGGGTAGTAGGCACTTCCCTCTGG
This sequence comes from Chitinophaga oryzae, assembly GCF_012516375.2. Lineage (NCBI taxonomy): Bacteria > Pseudomonadati > Bacteroidota > Chitinophagia > Chitinophagales > Chitinophagaceae > Chitinophaga > Chitinophaga oryzae. The sequence continues at coordinate 5,007,017 of NZ_CP051204.2, read as the reverse complement.
CTCCGCGCTGATGCAGGTACTTCCAGCACGACAAACAATACCGCTATCGATGGCTGGACTGACTATGCTTCTGATCTGAACAACGCCACACAGACTACCGCGGCCAACCAGCCGTTGTACCTGAACAATGCCGCCGACAACGTGAACTTCAACCCGATGGTGAAATTTGATGGCGCTGACTTCATGGGCCTGGATATCACCAAAATGCCGGTAGGTACCTCCGCCAGAACGCTCATCGGCGTGGGTAATACAGCCACTACAGCTACTGGTAATAAATTTATCCTTGCCTATGGCGCCGGTGCCACCAACCAGGGTAGCGGTCTCGCACTGATAGGCGGAAACGGCACCGCCGACTTTGTAGGCTGGGCCAATGATGTGACAAGTCCTGCCGGTAACTGGCAAGTGGGCACGGTCAATGAAATGACAGGCGTATGGGCCGGCAACGGCGGCAACGCTACGCTGTACAGCAAAATGAAAGCGCTGGGCGGACCGGTCGCCAAAGCCTGGAATACCGGCAATGTAGGAGCCGGTATCGGCGCATGGCCCTGGGACCGCGCACAGGCATGGAACGGTTCCATGGGCGAAGTCATCGTATACCCGACCGCGTTAACCACCAATGAACTGCAACGGGTGTCCACTTACCTGGCTATCAAATACGGCTATACGCTGGACCAGACCAGCCCGACAGACTACCTGGCGACGGATGGCACCACCAAAGTATGGGACGCTACCGCCAACGCCACCTATAAAAATAATATCGCCGGTATTGGCCGCGACGACGTGGAAGGCCTGGCACAGAAACAAAGCCAGAGCGTCAACGGCGGCATACAGCCCATCGTGGGCCTCGGCAGCATCGCGGCTGACAACCTTAGCAATGCCAATACCTTCTCCGCAGATAAAGCCTACATGATATGGGGCGATGATGGCGGCAGCACGGCCTTCACTACCGCCGTCACGGGTAACCCGGCTGTCACCACACGTATGGGACGGATCTGGAAAGTACAGGAATCCGCTACCGTCGGCAATGTAACGCTGGCCATCGGGAAAGACCAGCTGCCCAGGGTGGCTAAAACGCCTTACCTCATCGTCAGCAACGACGCTACATTCGATGGCGCCGACCAGTTCATTCAACTGGCGGAAACCGACGTGAACGGCGTTGCCAGCTACACTGCCAACGTAGACCTGACCAACGGACAATACTTTACTTATGCCAGCTTCGTGACTGCACCCGGCGGCGTGCCGAATGAAATGCTGTGGGTGAAAGCCGATGCAGACGTGTTGGCGAGCGGAGGTAACCAGGTGGAGCAATGGCTCAACCAGGCCGGTACCATGGCGACCGAACTGCGCGCTGCCGCTCCTGCCCATACAGGTGCCATCACCCCTACGGCGGATATCCTTCATGTACCTAACGGCATCAACTTCAACCCAACACTCGATTTCTCCGGTGCAACGGGAAGGTCCCTGAAAGGCGATGCAGATGTTAACTGGAATACCGCTGCTAACTTGTCTATTTTTTCTGTCAGTTCGCCGGAAGGCTTACCGGCCAATGGCCTGGCGGGTATCTTCGCCACCAACGGAAACTGGACAGCTTCTGGTGCAGCAGGGAGAGGACTGATTTATTCTTCCTCCGGCACCTTTACACTCGATGGTAACGGATGTCTCGTCGCGCCGTCTACGCCTTCCTATGCAGGCCCCATCATTGCCAGAGGTGTGTACGTTAACCCGGGGAATGCCCTGAACGGAAGGACCTGGCTAAACGGTAAACCGGGCGCCATCGGTGTTACCTGTACCGCACAGATAGACGGCTCCTTCTTTGAAATAGGTGGCCGTACTACTGCCGAGTCCTCCCTGGACAACCGCATTTTTAAAGGTAAAATTCCCGAAGTGATTGTCTACAAAACTGCTCTTACACCAACAGAAACGCAGCAGGTAGAATCTTACCTCGGTATCAAATATGGTATCACGCTCGACCAGAGCACCGCGCAGAACTACCTGGCCACAGATGGTTCCGTGATCTGGAACGCTACTGCCAACAATACTTATAAAAACAATATCTTCGGTATCGGCCGCGACGACCGCGAAGCACTGACGCAGAAACAGTCCCGCAGCATCCACACAGGCTCCATTCTGACAGTAGGCATGCGCACCATCGCCGCTACCAACGCAGAAAATACCAATACTTTCGGTGAAGATAAAAGCTACCTCCTGCTGGGCAGCAACAGCAACGCCCTCACCGTAGGTGGTACAGACCTGCCCAAAGGCAGCTGTATCCCCGAACGCCTCACGCAGGAGTGGAAAACACAATTCACCAACTACGATATCAGCACCCAGCCGCTGAGCATGCAGTTCGATCTGAACGGTATTACCGTGAAAGGCACCGCCACTGAAGATTTCACCATCATGGTGGATGAAGACGGCGACGGTGACTTCACCACCGGCACCGTAACAGAAATTCCCGCTACCAGCTTCAATGCCGGTATCGTAAGCTTCGACAATGTGAGCGCCCTGAAAGACGGTGTGGTATTCACCCTCGTGACCAGCCACCTCCGCCGCACGGCCAACCTGGTACCGGATGCAACCACCAGAACAGTGGCTGCCACCTGTATCAGCAACGATACACTGTATTTCATCGATCCTACAGACGCCAATAAATACATCGCGTCCATCTCCCTGAACGGTAACACCATGGACGTGACGAAGCTGTCCGCCCTGGTAGACGTGAACCGGGACATGAACGCCGCCCTGGGTAAAAACAGCGGCACCGACTACGGTACACAGCTGATGCGCAGACTGGTGCAGATCAATTACACCGGCGCTGCCCTCACACAGAACGGCGGCGTAACCGTTCGCCTGTTCTGGAACCCGGCGGAAAAAACCAACGCAGAGAATATGCTCTCCGGCACCCGCGGCGTGCCAGGCACCCAGCGCTGGACATGGTTCAAGCATACCGGCGATATCACCTCCACCCTGGCCGACCTGGCGCCGGAAGGACTGGCGAACATCACCGAACTGGCACCAACAGCCACCGGTCAGCAGGACGGCGTGGAATACGTTGAATTCAGCGGTATACAAAGCTTCTCCACTTTCGGTGGAGTGACCGCTGTCAACCAGACACTGTCCATCACCAAAGGACAGGACGGTAAAGAAGGAACACCCGACGGCGCCTTCAAAATCAGCCTGCCAGGTACAGTTACCGCCACGGAAGACATCACCGTCAACTATACGGTGACCGGCACCGCTGCTAACGGAGCCGACTACACGTCATTAACCGGTACTGTTACCTTCCCGTCAGGCAGCAACAACATATCCCTGCCTGTGATAGTGACAGACGACAATATCCTTGAAATAACGGAAAATGTGACCGTTACCCTGACCAACGCCCTCGGCGCCATCAGCGGCAATGCTTACAATATCAGCACCACCCAGCCGGCTGCCACACTGGATATCGCTGACAACGACAGCAACGACCCTGCTAAAACCACGGTAGGCGTTGTATGGAGCAGCGATGCCAAAGAACCCATCACCAACGGTGCGTTCAATGTCAGCCTGCCTGCAGGGGTGACTACTTCCGAAGACATACTCGTAACCTATGCCGTTGCCGGTACGGCCACACCAGGCGCCGACTATCAGGCACTGACCGGGTCTGTGGTGATCCCCGCCGGTTCAGGCGGCGTAATGCTGCCGGTGCTGGTCATGGATGATCAGCTCCTGGAAAAACCGGAAACTGTCATCACCACCGTAACGGGCGGCAGCTCTGCCAACTTTACGCTGACACCACGTACAGGCGCTGCTACAGCCACGGTGAATGTCATCGACGATGAAAACACACCGGCTAACCTTACCCTGAGCGTGGCTAAAACAGCTGATGCAGCTGAACCGTCCACCCATGGCGGATTTACCATCAGCCTGCCATCCACTGTTAAACCGACGGAAGACATCACCGTCAGCTATACTATCGCCGGTACAGCCACAGGTGGGTCTGATTACACTGCCCTTACCGGCACCGTAGTCATCCCTGCAGGCCAGTCGGACGTAGCACTGCCGGTGAACGTGATCGACGATCAGATCATCGAAAACCCGGAAACAGTGGTAGTAACGCTCACCGGTGGTACCAGCCCTAATTTTACTTACACTGTCAGCGCCACCAATGGCAACGCCTCCATGGCGATAGCAGATAATGACAACATCGCGGCCAACCGCGTACTGAGCATCAAAAAGACGACTGATGCCGCAGAACCAGCGAGCCATGGTGTGTTCACCATTAGTCTGCCTGCCAATATCAAATCTTCTGAAAATATAACCATAGCCTATACATCCTCCGGTACCGCTGCCAGCGGCACAGACTACACCGCCCTGGGAACATCGGTGGTGCTGCCTGCAGGACAGAACAGCATCACACTGCCTATCACCGTTGCCGATGACAAGATCATCGAAAATACAGAGACGGTCATCGCAACGGTGACTGGCGGTACCAGCACCAGCTTTACTTTCACCGTCAGCAGCACAGAAGGCAGCGCTACTGCCGATATTGCTGATGACGACAATACCGCGGCCAACCGCGTGCTCGGCGTCCGCAACGCAGGGGGAAATGCGTCGGAACCGGCTACCCACAGCGCGTTTAAGATCGGTCTGCCAACAGGCGTGACATCTTCTGAACCGGTGACCGTAACGTATACCATCAGTGGTACCGCTGTTAACGGTACAGACTATACGACCTTGCCAGGCACCGTGATCATCCCGGCCGGCCAGGACAGCGTAACCGTCCCCGTAACCGTAAGCGACGACCAGCTGATGGAAAACACCGAAACCGTGATCATGACCATCACCGGCGGTAACAGCACCAGCTTCGCTTTCACGGCCAGCACCACTAACGGTAATGCAACCGTGAATATCCTCGATGACGATAACACCGCGGCCAACCGCGTGCTGAGCATCACTAAAACCAACGATGGCGCAGAACCGGCCACCAACGCCGCGTTTAAGATCAGTCTGCCGGGAACGGTAAAACCTTCTGAAGACATTACCGTGAACTATACCATCGCCGGAACCGCTACCAACGGTACCGACTACACTACTTTAAGTGGTACAGTGACCATTCCTGCGGGAACGAACAATATTACCCTGCCGGTGACTGTGACCAATGACCTGGTGATAGAGGGCACCGAAACGGTGGCGTTGACGCTCACCGGCGGCAGCTCTGCGAACTTCACTTATACTGTTAGCGCTACCAATGGTAATGCTACGGCCAATATTACCGATGACGATAACACCGCGGCCAACCGGGTGCTGAGCGTGGTAAATGACGCTAACGCCGCAGAACCGGCCACCCCCGGCGCCTTTAAAATCAGCCTCCCAACAGGCATCACTGCTTCTGTGCCGGTGACCGTGAATTATACGATCGCAGGAACAGCCACCAGTGGCGCAGACTATACCGCGTTAACCGGCACCGCCACCATTCCGGCCGGCCAGCCTGATGTGACAGTGGCTGTAACGGTGGCTGATGATAAAATCATCGAACTGACAGAAACCGTTGCGATGACCATTACCGGTGGTACCGGCGGCGGATCTGCCTATACGGCATCTGCAGCCGCTAAAACTGCTACGGTGAATATTGCGGACGACGATGACACTCCAGCCAACCGCGTGGTAAGGGTACAGGTGGCCCGCGACGGCGCTGAAGGAGGAAACTCTTTGCGCTTCAATTTCCTCCTGGCTCCGGGCATCACTGTCTCTCAGCAGGTGACAATTAACTATTCAGTAGGTGGTACTGCTATCCTGGGTACCGACTACAATGGTCTCACCGCTTCCCATTTTGACGGAACGGCGATCATCTCAGCCGGAGCCACCGCCACCGCGTCAGTAGGTAATGTAGTGGATGACCAGATCATAGAAGGTACAGAAACGGTGGTCATCACGCTTAACAGCGGCTCATCCACCAACTTCACCTTTACCCCTGATCCGGCAGAAGGTGTTGCTACCGCCAATATTATCGATAACGACGACATCCCGGCCAACCGCGTGCTGAGCATCACCAAAAATGGCGATGCCGCCGAACCGGGTGCCAATAATACTTTCAATATTAACCTGCCTGCCGGCATTACCGTGCCTGCGCCGATCACGGTGAACTATACCGTGACCGGTACAGCCACCGGCGGCGCAGATTATGCTACCCTGACCGGTACCGCTACCATCCCTGGTGGCGCCAACGGCACCACGCTGCCTGTCAATGTGATCAATGACAACCTCATTGAGAATACCGAGACAGTCGTGGTAACCATCACCGGCGGCACTACCGGCTCGCTCACTTTCACGCCCAGCACTACCAATGGCGCTGAAACCATGAACATCGCCGATGATGAAAATACCGCGGCCAACCGCGTGCTCAGCATCGTGAAAGTGGCAGACGCCGTAGAACCGTCTACCAACGGCAGCTTCAAAGTAAGCCTGCCGGGAACGGTAAGGACTTCCGAAGCAGTGACCGTCAACTACACCGTCAGCGGCACAGCTACTAACGGTACGGACTATACGACATTAACCGGCTCAGTTGTACTGCCTGCAGGGCAGAACAATGTGTCCATACCAGTTCTTGTCATCAATGACAAGATCATAGAAGGTACAGAAAATGTAACGCTCACGCTGACCGGCGGCAACAGCACCAGCTTTGCCTTCACTGCCAGCACCACCAACGGCAGCGCTACCGTGGATATTGCAGATGACGACAACGTAGCGGCCAACCAGGTACTGAGCGTAGCCAAAGGCACAGATGGCGCAGAACCGAACACCAACGGCGCCTTCACCATCAGCCTGCCTGCCGGATACACCGCAGCAGCGGCCATTACTGTCAACTATACTATTGCCGGTACAGCCACCAGTGGGTCTGATTATGTAGCGCTGACCGGCACCGTGACCCTGCCTGCAGGACAGCCCGGTGTATCCGTTCCCGTAGTAGTGAGCAACGACGACCTGATAGAGAACACCGAGACCGTGATCATGACCCTGACCGGCGGCACCGGAGGCGGCCTTACCTACACGGCCAGCCCGACCAATGCAGCGGCTACGGTTAATATTAACGATGATGAAAACGCCGCGGCCAACCGCGTCCTGAGCGTTGCCAACAATGGCAATGCCGCAGAACCGGCTACTCCGGGGTCATTCAGAATCAGCCTGCCAACAGGAGTTAAACCATCTGAAGACATTCAGGTGACTTATACTATCAGCGGATCCGCTACCGGCGGTAAAGACTACACCGCGCTGACAGGCACAGTAACGCTCCCTGCCGGCCAGAACAGTGTAGACGTGCCTGTTACTGTTACCGATGATAAGATCATCGAAGGACAGGAAGACGTTATACTGACCATCAGCAGCGGCGCCAGCACTAACTTCGCTTATACGGCCAGCACCACCAACGGCACTGCTACGGTGAACATCGCAGATGACGACAACACCGCCGCCAACCAGGTACTGGCTGTCACCAAAGGGGCAGATGCCGCAGAACCGGCTACGAATGGTCACTTCGTGATCAGCCTGCCGACAGGTATCACATCGGCAAGAGATATCCAGGTAACCTATACCATAGGCGCCGGTACCGCTACGCCGGGTACCGACTACCAGGCGATTACCGGCACCATTACCATCCCTGCCGGTCAGGAAAATGTGCACGTGCCTGTGAATGTGATAGACAACAAAGTAATAGAACCGGCAGAAACCGTGATCCTGAACATCAGCGGCGGCAACGATACACAGTTCGCCTACACCATTGCCGGTGGGGGAGGTTCCGCTACCGTGACCATTGCTGACGATGATTATACCACTAACCGCAACGTGGTGCTGCTGACCAAAGTATCCGACGCCATCGAAGGCGGTACCAACGGTCAGTACAGGATTGCACTGCAGCCGGGTGTGACCAGCTCAGAGGACGTGGTGATTAACTTCGCCCTGACAGGAACAGCTATCAATGCAACAGATTATAATTTACTGGGTCTGTCCGCCGGTAAGATTGTGATACCGGCTGGCGCCAACGAGATATTTATAGACGTGGATGCAGGTAATGACGGCATCATTGAAGGACCTGAAACAGTGATCATGACCCTGACCAGCGCGGCTTCCTCCAGCTATCCGTTTACCATAGATCCATCCGGCAACGGTGCGACGGTGAACATCGTTGATGCCAACGCGGCCAGCAGCACACCGATACAGGTGATGGCCGGCGCCAACGCCGCTGAACCGGCCAGCAACGGTACCTTCACCGTGAAACTGGCAGGTGTGGGTACCTCCGCATGGCCTGTGACCATAGGTTACCGCGTATCCGGCACCGCTCTCTCCGGAACGGACTATGAAGCCCTGGGCACTATCGTGATCCCGGCTAATACCAATGCCGTCCCGATTACGCTCAAAGTGCTGGACGACAAGATCATCGAGCCGACTGAAACCATGACCATCACGCTCCTGTCAGGCAGTGCTACAGATGGCGGTGGAAACGCCTTTATCTTCCCGCCGGACCCTGCCTTTGACAATCTCACCGTTAACATTGCGGATGACGATGCTGCCGTGGCTGCCAATCGTGTCCTGAAAGTGGTGAAAGACCAGGACGCAGCTGAACCTAACACTAACGGATCGTTTACCGTAAGCCTGCCTGCCGACTATACTTCTTCAGCCAATATCACGCTGAATTATACAATGAGCGGCACCGCTGTACGCAATACGGATTATACCATCTTTACGATCACGCTGCCTGCCAACAGCAACAGCATCAGCCTGCCGCTGCGCGTGACCGATGATAAGATCATCGAAAACACGGAAACGGCTATACTGACGCTGACTGGTGGCACAGACGGCAACTCCTTCACGTATACGGGAGATCCTGCCGGCAATGTGGCTACACTGAATATCGCCGACGACGATAACAACACTACCAATAACGTGTTGTCAGTCGCAGCGACCACCCACGGCGCCGAGCCTGGCACTCCGGGTGTATTCACCATCAGCCTCCCGACCGGATACACCGCGGCGGAAGAGATAGACGTCACTTATACCATAGGCGGCACCGCCACTGCCGGCGACGACTATACGCCGCTGACAGGTACCGCGAAAATACCGGCTGGCCAGCCTAACGTGACCGTACAGGTGCCCGTGACGGACGACCAGATCATTGAAGGTACAGAAACCGTAATGATGACGCTGACCGGTGGTACCAGCACCAGCTTTACATTTACTCCGGCTACCGGCAACAGTACCGCTACCGTGAATATCACTGATAACGACAATACTGCCGCTAACCAGGTGATCAGCATCACGAAGAAAACAGATGCCGCCGAGCCATCCACCCTTGGCGCCTTTACCGTGAGCCTGCCGGCTAACATCAAATCCGCGCAGCCCATCACGGTGAACTACACCATCGCCGGCACCGCCGAAAATGGTAAAGACTACAATACCCTCACCGGTACCGTAGTGATACCAGCGAATACAAATGCAGTAGACGTGCCTGTAACTGTAATGGACGAGAAGATCATAGAAGGCACGGAAACGGTGGTCCTCACCGTTACCGGCGGCGCTTCACCGGACTTCACCTACACCGCCAGCACCACCAGCGGCACTGCGACCGTGAATATTGCCGATGACGATGATATCGCCGCCAACCGCGTGCTGAGCGTGGAAAACAAAGCCAATGCAGCAGAACCGGGCACCAATGGCCTGTTCCGTATCAGCCTGCCCGCCGGTTATACCGCAGCAGTACCTGTTACCGTGAACTATACCGTTGCCGGTACCGCCACTTCCGGCGATGATTACACCGCGCTGACCAACACCGTGGTGATACCTGCCGGTGAAAACGGGGTGCCTGTAGCCGTGAACGTTGCAGACGACAAGATCATAGAAAATACGGAAACCGTTATCCTGACGATCACCAACGGTACCGGCGGCGCTGCATACACTGCCAGCACCACTAATGGCAATGCCACCGTGAATATCGCAGATGACGACAATACACCGGACAATATAGTGCTGAGCGTGACCCGCACTGCCGATGCAGGCGAACCTTCCACCAACGGAACGTTCAGCATCAGCCTCCCTGCCGGCGTGACCGTAGCAGAAGATGTGACAGTACATTATACCATCACTGGCACCGCCACTAACGGCACCGACTATACTAACCTCACCGGCACCGTAGTGCTGCCGGCCAACCAGGAAAGTGTAGCCGTACCGGTTGCAGTGACGGACGATAAGATCATTGAAAACACAGAAACAGTGATCATGACGCTGAACAACGGCGCCAGCGCTAACTTCAGCTTCACCGCCAGCACTACCAGCGGTAGCGCGTCCATGGATATTGCGGACGACGACAATACGCCGACGGCGCTCGTGCTGAGCATCAACAAAAAAGCCGATGGCGCAGAACCGGCCACCAACGGACAGTTCTCCATCAGCCTGCCTGCGGGTTATACCGCCTCACAGAATATCACGGTGAACTATACCGTGGCCGGTACCGCTACCAGCGGAGCCGACTACACAGCCCTTGGCGGATCTATTGTACTGCCGGCCGGTGAAGACACCGTATTCCTGCCGGTTACTGTGAAAGACGATAAGATCATCGAACCGACAGAGACCGTGATAGTTACCCTGACCGGCGGCACCAGCACCAGCTTCAGCCTGGTGCCCAGCAGCAGCAACGGCAACGCTACGGTTAACATCACCGATGATGAAAATACCGTTCCTGCGAACCTCGTACTGGGCATAGCGCGGAACAAAGACGCGGCCGAACCGGCTACCAGCGGCGCCTTCAGAGTAGGGCTCCCTGCAGGTATCACCGCAGCCGAAGACATCACGGTGAATTATACCGTGACAGGCACCGCCGCCGCGGGTACTGACTATGTGGCCCTGAGCGGCACGGTAGTCATCCCGGCAGGTACCGACAGTGTCGACATTCCTGTGACGGTGGCCGATGACAAAATCATCGAGCCTGCCGAAACGGTGATCGCCACCCTGGCAGGAGGTTCCTCCGGCAGCTTTACTTTCACCGGTACCGGCAACGCAACGGTGAACATCGCCGATGACGACGCGGTGGCAGCCAACCTGGTGTTGACCGTGGCCCGGGCCAGCGACGCAGCAGAGCCTAATGTCAACGGTTCCTTCACGGTGAGCCTGCCAGCCGGCTATACCGCGGCAGAAGACATCACGGTGAACTACACTATCACCGGCACCGCCATCAGTGGCACGGACTACACGGCGCTCCCGGGCACCGTAGTCATCCCTGCCGGCCAGCCTGGCGCTACCGTACAGGTACCCGTGATCGACGATCAGCTGATAGAAACAACAGAAACCGTGATCATGACGCTCAACGGCGGCAGCTCTGCCAGCTTCACCTTCACCGGTAATGGCAACGATACGGTGAACATCGCCGATGACGACAACACAGCGGCCAACCGCATCCTGTCTGTCACCAAAATGACCGATGCAGCCGAACCGGGCACCAATGGCGTATTCGCTATCAGTCTGCCCAAAGGTATCACCGCCGCAGAAGCCATCACGGTGAACTACACCATCGCCGGCACCGCTGCCAGCGGTAAGGATTACACCGCTCTGAGCGGCACTGCCACCATCCCGGCAGGTAAAGACACGGTATTCGTGACCGTGCCGGTCATCGACGACAAAGTGATTGAAACCACGGAAAGCGTACTGATGACCCTGACCGGCGGCAACAGCGCTAACTTTACTTTCACGGCCAGCACCACCAGCGGCAACGCTACGGTGAACATCGCCGACGATGATAATGTGGCGGCCAACCTGATCGTGAGCGTGCTCAATCCGGCAGATGCCGCAGAACCGGCCACCAACGGCTCCTTCTCTGTGAGCCTGCCTGCAGGTTACACCGCTTCGGAAGACATCACCGTGAACTATACCATCGGTGGTACCGCCACCGCAGGTGATGACTACGTTACCCTGAACGGCAGCGTGGTGATCCCGGCCGGCCTTACCAGCATCACTGTACCGGTTACCGTGAAAGACGATAAGATCATAGAAAATACAGAAACAGTAATAATGACGGCTACAGGGGCTACATCCACCAGCTTTACGCTCGTGGCAAGCAGCACCAGCGGCAACGCTACCGTGAACATCGCAGATGACGATAACACCGCCGCCAACAGGGTGCTGAGCGTAAACAATGCAGGCAATGCAGCAGAACCAGGTACTAACGGCCGCTTCGCTATCAGCCTGCCTGGAGGAGTAACCTCGGCCGAAGATATTACCGTGAACTACACCATCGCCGGTACCGCCACCAGCGGCACTGATTACGGCGCCCTCAGCGGCACGGTAGTCATCCCGGCAGGACAGGACACCGTATTCGTTCCGGTGAACGTGATCGACGATAACATCATAGAAAGCAACGAAACAGTGGTACTCACCCTGACCAACGGCGCCAGCACCAGCTTTAACTTCACCGCCAGCACCACCAACGGTAATGCTGCTGTGACCATCGCTGATGACGATAATGTGGACGGCAACCGCGTACTGCAGGTAGTGAGAACGGCCAATGCGGCAGAACCGGGCACCAACGGCAGCTTCTATGTAAGCCTGCCTGCTGCTGTCACCGCCGCGGAAGATATCACTGCGACCTACACCATCAGCGGCACCGCTAAAAACGGCACCGACTACACCAGTCTGACAGGTACCGTCGTGATCCCTGCGGGTCAGCCAGGCGTGTCTGTACCGGTAACGGTGACCGATGATAAGATCATCGAAGGCACTGAAACCGTGATCATGACGCTCACCGGCGGCAGCTCCGCCAGCTTCACCTACACGGCCAGCGATACTGCCGGTGTAGCCAGCCTGGACATCGCCGATGACGACGCCACCACCGCTAACCGCGTACTGGTAGTGACCAAAGGCAGCGATGCGGCAGAACCGGCCACCAACGGCAGCTTTAATATCGGCCTGCCGACAGGCATCACCGCTGCTGAAGACATCACGGTGAACTACACCATCGGCGGCACTGCCACCGCAGATACAGACTACACCGCCATCACCGGCGCCGTAGTCATCCCGGCAGGTCAGAACAGTGTAGCCGTCCCCGTGACCGTGAAAGATGATAGGATCATCGAAACCACCGAAACCGTGATCATGACGCTCACCGGCGGAACATCCACCAGCTTTACCTATGCTGGTAATAACAACGATACCGTGAACATCGCCGATAACGACAACGTGGCAGCCAACCGTGTGCTGACCGTAGCGAAAGCGATCGACGCAGCAGAACCAGGCACCAACGGCGCCTTTACCATCAGCCTGCCTGCCGGTATCACCGCCGCAGAAAACGTGACGATCAACTACACGGTAGGTGGCACCGCTACCACAGGTACGGACTACACCACCCTGGGTGGCACCGTTATCCTCACGGCCGGTCAGAACAGCGTGACCATACCGGTCCCGGTGATCGACGACCAGATCATAGAGAATACAGAAACAGTAGTAATGACACTGGCAGGCGGCGCTTCGGCCAACTTCACCTTCACGGGTAATACCAGCGCCACTGTAAACATCAATGATAATGATGACATCGCAGCCAACCGTGTTATTACGGTAACCGCCACCAGGGATGCGGCAGAACCGGGCACCAATGGTGAGTTCACCATCGGCCTGCCTAACGGAATCACTGCCGCAGAAGCGGTAACGGTGAAATACACCATCGCCGGCACAGCTGCAAGCGGTGTGGATTACACCGCCCTCAGCGGAACCGTGATCATCCCGGCTGGCCAGAACAAGGTGACCATACCGGTACCGGTGATCAACGACCAGATAATGGAAAACACCGAAACGGTAGTGATGGCCATCACCAGCGGCGCATCCACCAGCTTCACCTTTACCGGTGGCGGCAGCGCAACCGTGAACATCATTGATGATGAAAACACGCCGGCCAACCGCACCCTGAACATCGTGAAAACGACCGATGCATCAGAACCGGCGACCAATGGCAGCTTCACTGTTAGTCTCCCTGCCGGCATCGTGGCCTCAGAAGACATCAAAGTGAACTACAGCACCAGCGGCACGGCCACCAGCGGCACAGACTATACCGCCATCACCGGAACGATCACGATACCGGCAGGCCGCAACAGTGTAGCCGTACCGGTGACCGTGAAAGACGACCAGGTGATTGAACAGACAGAAACCGTGATCATGACACTGAATGGCGGAACGTCCACCAGCTTCACCCTTACCGGCAACGGTAATGCCACCGTGAACATCGCGGACAACGAAAGCACCACGCCTGCAAGCATGGTACTGAACATCACCAAAGGTGCAGACGGCGCAGAACCGTCTACCAACGGCAACTTCAACGTGAGCCTGCCGACAGGTATCACTTCTTCTGAAGACATCAGCGTAAACTATACTGTGGCAGGTACCGCTACCGCAGGTGCTGACTACACCGCCCTCACCGGCACCGTAGTCATCCCGGCAGGCCAGAATAGTGTAGCCGTACCGGTGACCGTCACCGACGATCAGATCATAGAAGTGACAGAGACAGTAGTCGCCACCCTCAACGGTGGCACATCGGCCCACTTCACCTTCACCGGCAATGGCAATGCTACCGTTAACATCGCGGACGATGAAAGCAAAACACCTGCTAAAATGGTACTGACAGCCGCCAAAGGTGCGGATGGCGCTGAACCGGCTACTAACGGCAACTTCACCATCAGTCTGCCGGCGGGTATCACTTCTTCCGAAGCCATTACCCTGAACTACACCGTGGCAGGTACCGCTACCGCTAACGCTGATTACACCGCGCTCACCGGTACAGTAACCATCCCGGCAGGCCAGAACAGCATCAGCATACCGGTGACTGTACAGGACGATAAAGTAATAGAAGGTACCGAAACCGTGGTCCTGACGCAGACCGGCGCAACATCCGCCAATTTCACCTACACCGCTGCCGGCAACGCTACGGTCAACATCCTCGACGATGAGACCACCGACGCCAACCTGGTGCTGAACGTTACCAAAGGTGCGGACGGTGCAGAACCAGCCACTAACGGCAGCTTTAATATCAGTCTCCCGGCCGGCGTCACCGCAGCCATGGACATCACCGCCACCTACACAGTAGCAGGTACTGCCACCGGTGGTACAGATTACACCACCCTGAGCGGCACCGTTACCATCCCGGCAGGTCAGAACAGTGTAGCCGTACCGGTTACCGTTACAGACGACCAGCTGATAGAAGGAGATGAGACCGTGATCATCACGGGTACCGGTGGCCAGGCTGGCAGCCTTGCCTTCAAGCCGGGCGCAGCTGTCACGGCTACCGTGACCATCGCCGATGACGACGATGATAACCTCGACCTGGTAGTCAGCGCCAGCAAAGCCAATGCGGCTGAACCGGCGACAGCAGGAGAGTTTACCATCAGCCTTGCTGGTGGAAAGGTACCTGCGGCCGACATCACCGTGACTTACACCGTTGCCGGTACTGCTGCTCCGGGCACCGACTACACCGCCCTCACAGGCACGGCAGTCATCCCGGCAGGCAAAAACAGTGTAGCCGTACCGGTGAACGTATCCGACGATGACCTGATAGAACCGGTGGAAACAGCGGGACTCACCATCACCGGTGGTAAGTCGGCCGGCATCACCTACACTGTAGGCGCCAACAAAACAGCCACTGTCAGCATCGCTGATGACGACCATACAGATCTCAGTCTGCTGGTGACAGCCAGCAAGCCGGACGCCACTGAGCCGAACGTTAATGGTGAATTCACCATCAGCCTGGCCAGCGGCAAACGTACCGCCGATCCGATCATCATACAATACATGATCAGCGGCAGCGCCACACCGGATGCTGACTACACGGCGATCACCGGCACCATCACCATCCCGGCAGGCGCCAACCGTGTAACCGTTCCGGTGAGCGTACTGGACGACACGGAAGTAGAATCACCGGAAACAGTGGTGTTCATGCTTACCGGCGGAAAATCGGCCAGCTACACCTTCACTGCCGGCGCCGCCAAAGAAGCGACTGTCACCATCACGGACACGGATAAACTGGCGGGCGACCTGGTGATCACCAAAGAGATCGTGGCCCCGGCAACAGGACCTTACCGCATGGGACAGAACCTGACGTACCGCATCACCGTACGCAACGCCGGCAACATTCCGGTGACCAGCGTGAGAGCGGAAGACCGTCTGCCTGTTCAGCTGGACGTGCCGACCAATACTTCGGCAGAAAGAGGCGAGGTGACCGTATCGCCGGCAACCAAACTGGTAGAATGGAATATCGGTGACCTGGCAGTAGGCGCTTCCGTACAAATGACGCTGACCACCCGCGTAATAGAAGGCGGACAGCTCATCAACGAAGCCAGCGCTTACAGCACCAACATGCCGGATGCAGACAGCACCAACAACGTGGCGGCATCCAGCGTGGCGATAGAAGGGTCTGACCTGTCATTCCCGAACGTCATCACACCGAACGGCGATGGTAAGAACGAAAGGTTCATCATCGGCGGTCTGGAAAAATACCCGGGATCAGCTATTTATATCTACAACCGTTGGGGCAGCATGGTATATCAGTCCAAAGATTACCGTAATGACTGGGACGGTTCCAACCTGAACGAAGCGACCTACTACTATATCCTGGAAGTACGGAAGCCGGAAGGTGTTAAGAAATATAAAGGGTGGATCACCATATTACGGTAAGAGCTAACAATTATATCTGCTACAAAAAAAGTAAAAGATGCAAAAAGTACTCAGAGCGGGAATAATGGTCTTGCTGCTGGCAATAAGTAGGCACGGCGTGGCGCAACAGAACATACAGTTCAGCCAGTACATCTTCAACGGGTTAAGTGTTAACCCCGCCTACGCAGGCTATAAGGAAGACCTGTATGTGAACGCCATCTATCGTCACCAGTGGGCCGGGTTCCCCGGTGCACCCCGTACGGGCGGTATTTCGCTCGACGGGGTGACACCCGCCAGCGACAACAAGGTGGGGTTGGGAGTGCAGATGTTGTTTGATAAATCGGGGCCGCAGGACGCCCTGTCACTCTACGGTTCTTACTCGTACCGCATTCCGCTGGATGATGAAGATACCCGTCGCCTTTGCCTCGGTATAGGCGGCGGCGTTACCCAGTATTCCATCGACGGAACGGCACTGCAGTACATCGATAACGAGGACGCGGCCATACCGCTGGGCAAAAAGAGCGTATGGGTGCCGGATGCCCGTTTCGGGATCTATTACTACACACCCCGCTTTTATGCCGGCGCCTCTGTGATGGACCTGTTTTCACTGTATACCGACGCCACGCGCTACAACTGGAAAGGGAACAACTATTCCACGATCCGTAAAACACAGCACCTGTATATCACCACCGGCGCTATGTTCCAGCTGAGTGAAAATTTGGCGTTGAAACCGTCAATCCTGATCAAGGAAGATTTTAAAGGACCTACCAATGTGGACCTCAACGCTTTCCTGCTGATCGGCGAGAAACTGTGGGTAGGCGCTTCTTACCGCACTGGTGTGGGATTGTGGAGCAAAACCAATTTGCAGAAAGACCTTAGTGAACTGGACGCTGCCAGTGTAATGGTGGAGTTTTATGCCACAGAGAAGCTGCGCATCGGGTACGCCTATGACCTGACCATCAACAAAATGGCCGGTTATCAGGGAGGATCACATGAAATATCTCTGGGCTTCCTGATCCCGTCGAAAAACTACACCGTGAAGAACCCCCGGTATTTTTAAACCTTAGTTATTACCCGCTATGATACGTTGTACCAGAATAATGATTCCGCTGATGCTGCTGTCTGCCGCCAACCTCTACGGCCAGGAACAGAAAAGCGTGCTGCAGCTGGCCGAAGCGGCTTATGCAAGACAGGAGTATGCAGTGGCAGGAGCGCTTTATAACAGGATTGCCCGCCAGAAAGGGGATAAGATGCCGGCAGAGCAACTGATGAAGATGGCCCGTAGCTACCAGGAGATCGGTTACTACAAAGAAGCTACCGATATATACAAGGAGATCACCACCCGGGCCGACCGCCCGGCTGCGGCTTATTTCGCCTATGGCGAAGCGCTGCGGCAGCTGGAACAGTATGAAGAAGCCAAAACGCAATATGCGTTGTTTACCACCGCCAATGCGGACAGCCTGCAATTAAAAAGTATTGCCCTGAAAAGCTGTGACAGCGCCGCTGTCTGGATCAAACAAAGTGCGCCTGTGCAACTAATGCCCGTCAAAGAGCTGAACACTTCCAGCTCCGACCTGGTGAGCGGCGTGGTGCAGAAAGGATTGCTGCTGATGTCCAACGGGTACCGTTCCCTGGCACTGAGCAGCGGTTCGCAGGCTAATCCGCCTATCGACAAACGTACCGACCAGCCTTACTACAAAGCGTACATTTACCAGCAATACACGGGTGGTAACGGCGCTTTCCTGGAGGAGCTGGTGCCCAAACTGCTGGGCAAATACGATTATCATATCGGGCCTGTATGCATGAACCGAACAGAAGACACACTGTACGCTACCATCAATATACAAGGCAAAGGCGTGCCTTACACGGGGAAAGGTGTTGTGAACGGTGTCCGTCATCTGCAGTTATATCAATCCGTTAAAAAGAACGGGCAATGGGAGCCGCTGGCGCCCCTGGCAGGTATTAACAGCGATGGATATTCCTCCAGTCACGCGGTGCTGAGCTCCGACGGCGATATCCTGTATTTTGTGTCCGACCGCCCCGGCGGACAAGGGCAGAGCGATATCTGGTATGCCGAAAAGCAGGCCGATGGTTCCTGGGGAACGCCGGTCAACTGTGGCAGCCAGATCAACACGGTAGCCGCAGAAACATTTCCCACGGTCAATGAAGAGGGGATACTTTATTTCTCCAGCAGAGGACACGCAGGTTTAGGTGGCTATGACATCTACCGGGTAAAAGGAACAAAGTCAACCTGGGAAACACCGGAGAACATGAAGTTACCTTTCAATTCCGGTGCAGACGATATCGGCCTGATCTTAAAACGCAACGGCTACGAAGGCTACATGGCTTCCAGCAGACGAGGCGGTTTAGGCAGGGATGATATCTATTATTTCTCCGATCCTGATTATTTCAGCAGGGTAGGTACCGGCGAAAACGCTGGTCAGCCGCCGGTCGAAGGCAATGCGCAACCGCCTGTTGCGGGCAATACGCAGCCGCCGGCCACGGGTGAACGTCCCCGCCCGACAGAAAGGAAACACACCGCAGAAGAAGAAACAGATAAAAGAAAACTGGAAGAACTGAAGTTCCTGTACGACTATAACAGCGCCGTACTGCTGACGGAATCCCGCCGGATACTGGACGAGGTGGCGGCAGTGCTGAAGCGTCATCCTGAATGGAAAGTAGTGATCTCGTCTTTTGCGGATAACCGCGGCAGCGATCAGTATAACGTTGATCTGTCCGCACTGCGTTGTTATGCCGTGATAGACTACCTCGCCAATAAAGGCATCGATCCGAGAAGACTCTATTACAGCAACAAAGGCGAGAAAGAGCCGGTGAACGGCTGTAAGGACGGAGTACCTTGTAAAGAAGAAGATTATAAGCAGAACAGGCGTTCTGAACTGCGGGTGAAGTGGTAGTTTAACGTACTTCAATCATAATAGTGCCCTTTAATATCACGACCCTGCCACTTAGTGGCAGGGTCGCCTGTTTATAGGATATTTTACCTGTTTCTTATTCTGCTCAGGCCCACCGGCGTGATACCAGGGTACGAAGCGATGTAATATTGCGGTATGCGTAAGCGCATTTCGGGATTCCCCATCCTTCCTTATCTATTATTATAATTATAGAACCTTACTAGTTAACTTATTTTGATGATGATTAAATATGATGGAAATTTGCACTATCGATCTCCTTAAACGGCTGATCGTATAAAAGCAAAGATCATGGACATAAACATTTTTGAACCGGCAACGGTCGGTTCACTGCAACTGAACAACCGCATAGCGATGGCTCCCATGACAAGGGCCAGGAACGCTGATGGTATCCCCAACGAAAACAACGCCCTTTATTATTCCCAGCGCGCAGGCGCAGGACTTATCATCACCGAAGGGACCGCTATATCCGATACGTCCAAAGGCGTGCTGTACATCCCCGGACTATATACCTCCGAACAGGTGGAAGGCTGGAAGAAAGTGACGGCAGCCGTGCACGCCAAAGGAGGTAAGATATTTACCCAGCTCTGGCATGTGGGCAGGGTGTCCCACACGTCCAATCAGCCCAACGGGCAGGCGCCGGTAAGCGCTTCAGACATACAGGCGGCGCAGTCCAAAGCCTGGGGATATGACGAAAACGGCCGGGAAGGTTTTGTGACCGCTTCCAAACCCCGCGCGCTGGCAACGGAAGAAGTGGGACAGGTAGCGCAGGATTTTGCCCGTGCGGCGAAAAACGCTGTCAAAGCAGGCTTCGATGGCGTAGAGCTGCATGGCGCCAACGGTTACCTGATAGAGCAGTTTTTAAACCCGCATATCAACAACCGGACGGACCAGTATGGCGGCAGCGTGGAAAACCGCAGCCGTTTCCTCCTTGAAGCGATCGACGCCAGCATAGCGGCGGTAGGCGCAGCAAAAGTAGCTATCCGGCTTACACCGTATGGCGGTCTGCATGAACTGCCGCACTACGACGAGCTGGAGGCTACCTATCAGTACCTCGCGAAGGAGCTGTCCGACAGGAAAATTGCCTATATCCATATTATGGACCAGCAGTCACGCGGGAGTTTTGCATTACCGGAAGGCTTCCTGGAACGGTTCCGGCAATGGTACGACGGCGTCATTATCCTGGCAGGCGGCATGGACCGGGAAAAATCTGAACGGCTGATCAACGCCGGCACCATCGATATCGCGGCTTTCGGAGAGCCGTTTATCTCCAACCCCGACCTGGTGGACAGGCTGCAGCACAACTGGCCGCAGACACCTCCAAAAAGAGAGCTGCACTACGGCCTCACAATGGAAGGATACATCGACTGGAAGACATACAAAGAGCAGGAAGCTTTAAGCGAAGCAATATAACAGGACATTAAAATCTTCCACTACAGGGTAAAGTCATTAATTCTCCAGCCTTGTTCCGTGTTGACAAGGCTGAACTTTACCGCTTTCTGTACTTCACTGCCGCCGGCATAGGTGATCTTCCAGGTCTCTTCCATGGTTACTTTCGCGGTCGAAAAGGTACCCGAACCGCCCATCGAAGAGACTTTACTTATTTTTTGTCCGGCCAGTACTGCGGAAAGTTTCTCCAGTGCAGCGCCATTACAGTATTTCCGGGCGTCTTCGGGAGTATCGCTTTTCAGGGTATACATAAAATAGTCTGCCGTTTCCCGGGCAGACAGGTCGGAGTAATAAGCGCCCGGTGCTTTCACGGGCACCAGCTCGCATCGCAGTACGCCGTTGGCGCTGCTGACAATCACCTCGTTCTTCCTGTATTCTGCACGGACAATTTCTTCGCGGTTAGCATCCTTGTTCCGGCTGTCTTCAAAACGGCGGATGATCTTAACCACCCTGTTCTGGTTATCGAATTCATTGATGATACTTTGTGTTTCTACATGGCCGGAGGATAAGAAAGTCCTCTTCTTTTCCTGCAATAGCAGAAATCCTTTTGGATTGTACACTGTTTTTACATCGCCGTGCAGCTGCACCGCGGATTGGTCATAACTGTAGGATTCAGTCATATTGCCGTCTGAAAACGTGTAGGTGAGGTCGGGATTGTCTTTCCGGTAGTCGGCGGCCGTTTCCTGCTCTATTTTATGCCAGTCTTTTCCACCGTAAGATTTTTTTACGTTCACCGTTTCATACAATACCGTGTCGATATACTGGTTGATCACGTCTACATCTTTATAGTTGAGGAACTTGTTGGTGCGGAATACCTGGAAGGCGTCCACGCCGAGCAGCTGTTCTTTGGAAAGCATGGCGACGCTCTTTTGCTGGGCATAAGCAGAAACAGAGAGGCCAACGAGTAATAAAATAAAAAAGTGTTTCATGGGTGTATAAGCTATAGCGGTCGGGGTTTTAGTTTTTGATGAGTTCAATGTGGCCGTCTGTTCCGAATATTCGGGTGCCTTCCGGATCGGTGACGAAAAATTCCTTTTGATGTTTGACCGCACAGCGGGAGAGATAGTCAAGGCAACTCCGGCACATGCTGCTGCTGGTGCCAAAAACGTCATTACCCATAGCGGCCATTTTCTTGGGCGCATGACTAAGGAAAAAAGCGTTTTCGATAGGACCCCAGTGTTTTACCGCCGGGTACCAGAAAGTATTACCACTTTTTAACTGATATTCTTTCCAGGTGTCCAGGCGCAGGTTTTCTGCCACCGGCGTGATGCCGGATTCCGTCAGCAACCATACTTCTCCCTGGTGTTTGCCTGTAGTGATCAGTATCCAGTACATGCCGCAACCTTCCCGGGCGATGGGGATATTACCATATTTTACAGCGTTGATCTTCTCGTCTGCCACCGCTTCATCTTCGATGTCTTCCCACACGCACGCGGCGTCAAACGCGAAGTTAACCAGCAGCGTCTGTTCGTAGGGTGAATTGTGAAAAGGTGTGCTGTTAGCTTGTTCATAAGGAATAAGGCCATAGAAGGAGAGGGGCTGCGATTGATTGGCGTCATAAAACTGACGGTACTGCGCTACGGCGTCTGTGTAGGCTGGCTTTGCAGCCAAAGGCTGGTCTTTCTTTTTAAAGAAATCAAACATTCCCATGATCTTCGGTTTTGGAGTATGCAGGTTAAGCTGATGGACGGCAGGGGACAACAGGCAACCGGCCGTTAAGGTAGAATATAATCATCAGATATTTTTTTTTGACTTGATATTTTTTCCTATTTTTAGTTTCAACCTGCGTATTTATCTCACCGGGAAAAATGCAGGAAAACGATCAAAAAAGTACTCAAAAATAACCGCAACAGCCTGCTGCCTATCTGACACGGGCCTTTGACCAACTTGTTTACCGCGGTCACGGATTGTTTCAACTGTAATATATTCAAGTGCTAAGTGACTGGAGTCAGTATAGCGACAGCTATATCCTGTTCCTTCCGGTCAGCCCCCTTGCTGCCGCTGCGTGTTACGCAGCGCAGATAAATACGTATACCATCATTCAGCATGCCGCCATTCGGAGACTGTAGGACACAGTCTTATGGCGAAGCTATTCCCAAAAATGTATTGTTTATGAAGCACACATTGCGTCCGGACACCCTGCAACAGATGCTGATCGGACTCAAAGATGAACCCCACAAAGGTGTCACCTTTGTAGCGGGCAGCAACAAAGAGGATTTCCTTTCGTACCAACAGCTGTATGAAGACGCCTTATCATGGCTGGCTTACCTGCAGGCCAAAGGCCTGACGCCGGGCACGGAACTGGTATTGCAGATCGAGGACAACAAAACTTTCCTGCAGGTTTTCTGGGCCTGTATCCTCGGCGCTATCATTCCTGTGCCGGTGGCCGTCACCTATGAAGGGGAGAACGCGCAGAAGCTCTTTAAGATCAGGAATTTCCTCCATAAGCCTGCGCTGGCGGTGAGGCGCGCCCATGCCGAAAAGCTGCTTTCCGGCGCCGCTGCGGCCGACAGCCGGGATTTCGACAGTATTCTTTTTACCGATGAAAAAGAAGATAACGGTCAACAAGGGATAGTCGTTCCCGTTACCCCTGAAACCATCGCTTTCCTCCAGTTTTCATCGGGATCTACCGGTAACCCCAAAGGGGTGGTGCTGACGCACAAAAACCTGGTGACCAATATATGGGAAGCAATTACCGCACATCGGTTGACCGAACGTGACAGTCACCTGAGCTGGATGCCGCTCACACACGATATGGGACTGATCGGGTTTCACCTGTATCCTTTCGCCGCCGGCTTAAATCACTACATCCTGCCGACGGACCTGTTTATCAGAAACCCGTTGTTATGGATGCAGAAAATATCGGAACACCGCGTTACGGTAACCGGTTCACCCAACTTCGGGTATAAGTACTATCTGAACCAGTTTACCCCGGAAAAAGGCGAGGGGCTTGACTTCTCCTCGCTGCGGATCATCCTCAACGGGGCGGAGCCGATATCGGCGCCGCTGTGCCGCCAGTTCATGACCGTAATGGCGGATTATCAGCTGGACCCCGCGGCGATGTTCCCGGGATACGGGCTGGCAGAAGGCACGCTGGAGGTAACCTTCGGAGATATCGGCGCCGCGATGACCAGCCTGTTTGTCCGCCGGGATTCCCTGGTGACAGGGCAGCCGGTGGCGATCAGCTACCAGCAGGAAGAGGCGGTGGAAAGCCTCGAAATAGTGAACCTGGGGAAAATCATCGGTGGCGTGGCGGTGAGCATCACCAACGATGCCGGCAAGCCGCTGCCGGACGGCCACCTCGGCCTCGTGCAGATACAGGGCGATGCGGTGACCGCGCGCTATTACAATAACGAAACAGCAACAACGGCCGCTATCCGCAACGGCTGGCTCAATACCGGCGATACCGGTTTTATGCTCGACGGCTACCTGTATATCACCGGACGCTCGAAAGATATCATTTTCGTCAACGGTATGAACGTTTATCCGCATGATATCGAACATACGATAGAACACGGGACCGGGGCCGAAACCGGTAAAGTAGTGGCCTGCGGCGTACCGGATGAAGACACCGGCACAGAAGCCATCGTGGTATTTACCATCCATAAATCCTCCATAGAGAAATTCCTGCCCGTTATCGCCGCCATCAAAAGCTGTGTGGCCTCCCGGCTGGGCCTGGAAGTGAAACATGTGCTGCCCGTGCGGAAAGTGCCTAAAACCACCAGCGGGAAAGTGAAGCGGTATACTTTCGCCGAAGACTACCGCCAGGGCCTGTATGCGGATGTTATCGGTGAAATAACTGCCGCGCAACAGAAAACCCTGCTACTAAAGCAAACGGCTGCACGCAGTTTTTCCGAGATCCGCGATTGGCTGCAGCAGTGGCTGCAACAGCGTTTTAAGCTGTCGGCAGCGGTGCTGTCGGCCGACCGGGTATTTGCGGAATACGGCCTCACCTCCATGCAGGCTGTCATGCTGGCGGCCGATCTGGAACAATGGCTGGGCATGCCGGTAGACAAGACGCTTATCTATAACTATACCACGGCCACAGCGCTGGCGGCGCACCTTTCAGGGACAGCTGTTGCCGGCACAGAAGCGCAGCGGCAGCCACAGGGAGCTGAAGAAAAAATTGCCGTCATCGGTATGGGATGCCGATTTCCCGGTGCTGCGGACAGTCCTGCCGCCTTCTGGGAACTGTTGCGCCAGCAACGTAGCGGCGTGACCGTAGTGCCGGCGGACCGCTGGCCGGTGGAGCGTTACTATAGCGCTGATGAAGACGAAACGGGAAAAATGTACACCCGGCATGGCGGTTTTATCGAACAGGCGGACCAGTTCGATCCGGTGTTCTTCGGTATCTCTCCCAGGGAGGCCGCAGGGATGGACCCTCAGCAGCGTTTGTTGCTGGAAGTCAGCTGGGAAGCCATGGAGCATGCCGGTATCCGTCCGTCTTCCCTGAGAGGCAGCGACACCGGCGTGTTTGTAGGGCTGGGCACCGACGATTATCAGCAGATCGTGGAAGACCATACGCCGCCGGCTTTGTTCGAAGATGCTTTCAGCACGCTGGGGCTGCAGCGGAGCGTGGCGGCGGGAAGGATCGCCTACCTGTTCGACTTCCATGGGCCCGTGCTGCAGCTGGACACCGCCTGTTCCTCGTCGCTGCTCAGCGTCCACCAGGCCTGTCAGCATCTGCTGCTGGGGGAATGTTCGCTGGCGCTGGCAGGAGGGGTGAACCTGATGCTCTCACCGGATACCACGATACGGCTGTGCCGCATGAAAGCGCTGTCTCCCACCGGGCAATGCCACGCATTCGACGAAACGGCGGATGGCTACGTCAGGGGGGAAGGCGCCGGTATGATTGTGCTGAAGCGCCTCAGCGACGCGCAGCGGGATGGCGATACCATACTGGCCGTCATCAAAGGATCGGCGGTGAACCACGACGGACAAAGCAACGGCCTTACTGCGCCCAACGGCCTCGCACAGCAGCAGGTGATCCGGAAAGCCCTGCAGCAGGCAGGAGTGGAGCCGCATACCGTGCAATATGTGGAAGCGCATGGAACGGGCACCAAACTGGGCGACCCGGTAGAGGCGCAGGCGCTGCAGGCGGTGTACGGGCAGTCCCGCGGGACGGATAATCCGCTGCTGCTGGGCGCCGTGAAATCCAATATCGGTCACCTCGAAGCGGCAGCCGGCATCGCGGGGCTTATCAAGACTGTATTGTCACTGCAACAGCAACAGCTGCCCGCTACCCTTAACTTTAATACCCCCAGCAGTTATATACCCTGGAAAGACATGCAGCTGAAGGTGGTGGACAGGCCGACGGACTGGCCCGCTGTCACCACGCCCAGGCGTGCGGCCATCAGCTCTTTCGGACTTAGCGGCACCAACGTGCACCTGATACTCGAAGAAGCACCGGCGGTTGCCGGCAACGTAGCACCGGCGCCGTTAGTACAGCGGCCATCCTGCCCGCTGACGCTGTCGGCCAAATCACCTGCTGCCTTGCAGTCGCTGGCAGCGCGCTATGCTGCTGCGCTTACGGGCACTACGGATACATTGGCAGCTATCGGCTGGAGTACTTTCACCACGAGAGAAGCATTCCCTTATCGCATTGCCTTTCCCGCGGCTTCTGTAACAGAGGCGGTGCAACGTTTACGCGCTTATAACGAAAACGCTTATACGGAGCAGGTGCTGTCCGGCAGGGTACAACCCCGCGATGGCCAGCTGGTATGGCTTTTCACCGGCGGCGGTTCACAGTACCGGAACATGGGCATCGAACTATATGAACACAACGCCGTCTTCCGGCAGGTGATAGATCATTGCGACGGCTGGCTGGAAGGGCAGTGGGGTATCTCCCTGACCACCCTGCTTTACAAAATGGAGAAGGAGGCATCCAACGAGTTGCTGCTGCAGATGACGTATTTCCAGCCGGCCCTCTATGTTGTTTCCTGTGCGCTGGCCGAAGTATGGAAGTCATGGGGCTTGTCGCCCGCCATCGTTGCCGGCCATAGTGTGGGCGAATACGCCGCCGCCTATGTGGCAGGTGTGTTCAGCCTGGACGACGGGCTGAAGCTGGTCACCGAAAGAGCGCGGCTGATGCAGGCGGTGAAAGAACCGGGCGCTATGGCGACCGTCTTCGCCCCGGTGGAAGAAGTGAGCACCATGATCCTGCCTTACGGAAAAGATCTCTCCATTGCAGCGGTGAACGGGCCGGCGCTGACAGTCATCTCCGGAAAAAAACAGGCGGTGGCCGACGCGCTGGTGTCGCTGAAAGAGGCCGGCATCGACAGTCGCCCGCTCCTGATAGCCCATGCGTCGCACTCTCCGCTGATGGAGACGATGCTGGACGAATTCCGTACGGTGGCGAAGCAGATCGATTTCCGGCCGTCCAGGCTGCAGCTGATTTCCAATATCACCGGGGAGGTGATGACGGAAATACCGGACCATCGTTACTGGTGCGATCAGATCATTTCGCCGGTAATGTTCGCCAAAAGTATACAGACCATCTCCGCGCTGGGTGGCGACATCCTGATGGAGCTGGGCCCGCAGCCCAACCTGCTGTCGATGGTGCAGCTCACCGCGGCATATGCGGAAGACTGCCTGCTGCCCTGCATGAAAATCGGGCATTCCTCCTGGGACATGATGCTGCAGGCATTACTGACGTTATATGTCAAAGGATTGCCTGTCCGGGCAGAACAGCTGTTTGACCAGCAGGACCAGCGAAGAGCACATCTGCCGGTGTATTCGTTTAACCGTCAGCGTTACTGGGCCTTTGAAAAAGAAATACTACCTGTTACCCATCCGCAATACGAACAAAAAAACAAGATTATGACCGACACTCCTCATGCATCGTCCCAGCGTGCCGCCATACTGCGGGATATTACCGACATCTTCAGCAGCCTGCTGAAGATGCCCGCCGCTGATATTGATATACATGCCCGGTTCCTGGAAATGGGCGCCGACTCGCTGGTGCTGGCGAGCGCCATCAGGAAGATAGAAAAAAAATACAACGTCAATTTCAGTATCCGGCAGCTGTTTGAAACGCTGACGACCATCCGGCTGATAACGGACTATATCGCCGACGGCATACCGGAAGCTACGCCTGCAGCAGCGCCGCTACCCGTAGCGCAGGAAGTACCGGCGGTAGCTCCGGCGGTAAAGCTGGCGGCGACAGCTCCCGTAAAAACCAACGGGGCCGTGCACCATTCAGGTCCGGCCGATCCTGCCGTATCGCAACGTTTGTTCGATTTCCTGGAGCAACAGCTGACGCTGTTGTCACAGCACCTGGGTACCGGACAACTGCCTGCCGAAGCGGCAGCAGGCATAAAGGCTAACGGCAACGGCACAACGCTTCCCGCGCCGGTCGCCGCCGAAGTAACGAAAGCGCCGGTGCAGCATCGTTCCATTTTTCCTAAAATGGAAACCCGCCCCGGGCAGTCCGGCTACAGCGAGGAGCAGCAACAGTACCTGGATGCGTTTATCCGCCGGTATAATCTCAAAACACAAAAATCAAAAGCGCATACACAGCAATACAGGTCAGTATTGACGGACAACCGTGCTTCGGCGGGGTTCCGTTTCTCTACCAAGGAACTGGTATATCCTATCCAGGCGGCTTCGTCTGCCGGCGCTACCATCACGGACCTGGACGGCAATACCTACATCGACCTGGCGATGGGCTTTGGTGTAGACCTGCTGGGGCATTGTCCGCCGGCGATCATCGACGCCCTTCAGCAGCAGCTGCAGCAGGGCTTCCAGCTGGGGCCGCAAACACCGCTGGCCGGCCAGGTAGCTGAACTGGTGACATCGCTCACCGGAACAGAACGCGCCAGCTTCCACAACTCCGGAACCGAAGCGGTGATGACCGCCGTGAGGCTGGCCCGCACCGTTACCGGCAGAAAAAAGGTGGCCGTCTTCGCCGGCTCCTATCACGGCCATTTCGATGGTACGCTGGCCGCTCCGGAAGACCTGGAGAGAAGCCATGCAGGCGTACCCATGGCCGCCGGCATCGTTCATAACATGGTGGCAGATGTATTGATATTTGACTATCATCATCCCGATGTGGTGGAACAGATACGCGCACATAAGCATGAACTGGCCGCCGTACTGGTGGAACCGGTACAGAGCCGTAAGCCGGGGTATCAGCCCAAAGCGTTGCTGCACGCCCTGCGCGATATGACCGCCGCAGAAGACATCGCCCTGATCTTTGACGAGATGATCACCGGCTTCCGCATCCATCCCGGCGGGGCACAGGCGTATTTTGGCGTACGCGCCGACCTGGCCACTTACGGTAAGATAGCGGGCGGCGGGTTACCGATAGGCATTATCGCCGGTTCCCGTAAGTATATGGACGCACTGGACGGCGGCATGTGGCAGTACGGCGACGATTCCTATCCTGCAACAGATACCACCTTTTTTGCCGGTACCTTCTGTAAACATCCGCTGAGCATGTCTGCTACGCTGGCGTTGCTGAAAGAACTGCAGCAGCGGGGCCCCGCGTTGCAGGAACAACTGAATGCCCGTACCACCAGGCTGGTCAGCGAGCTGTCGGCCTTCCTGAAAGAGAACAACGTACCGATGGACGTACATAATTTCGGCTCACTGTTCTATTTCGCCATTACCTCCAATATGGACCTCTTTTTCTATCACCTGCTGGAGAAAGGGGTATATATATGGGAGGGAAGGACCTGCTTCCTGTCCGATGCCCATACCGACGAACATGTACGCCAGATTATAAGGGCGGTGAAAGACAGTGTGCGGGAGCTGCAGCAGGCAGGATTCCTGCCAAAGCCTGCAAAAGCGGTGCCCAAAGGGAAAACGTTGGTATTGTAAGATAAGATCCCCCTTCATATACAAGCGGTTGTCTCTGTAAATACAGCGGCAGCCGTTTTTTATTTGGAAAAATAGTAGTCGTGTATTTCTGCCGCAGAGAGTTCTGCTACATTTATGTAAGCAACATAAACAACCATTATTCACAAAAACCCGATTTAAAACCCGGAGCACTAGCACTAAACTATATCTGAAAAAACAACCCTTTTTTTACCAAAATCTGAACTACCAATGAAAAAAGTTTTACTTCTCGCAACAGCATTGTTGTGTAGTACCCTATCGTATGCGCAGGACTACTGGCGGCCGCATACCGATGTCGCCAGGATTGCCACCGACAAAGCCGTGGCGCGCCTTGCTTTTCCCGCCCAATACAAATTATTTGACCTGAACCTGACGCCTTTGAAAAGAGACGTATTCAGGACCGTAGGCAACGCCGCCTCGCAGGCGGTCATCATTTCGCTGCCGAACGCCGACGGAGAAATTGAGCAGTACACCGTTGTGGAAGCTTCTAATTTCGAACCTGCCTTACAAGCCCAATTCCCGGAGATAAGAGCGTTTTCCGGGAAAGGCATAACCGACAAAAACGCTACCTTAAAACTGAGCATTTCTCCGCAGGGGATACAGGCTATGGTCTTCCGCACGGAAAAACAAAATGAGTTCATCGAACCTTATTCTGCTGACCACACGGTGTACGCAGTGTTCAAAAAACAACCAAAGACATTGCCCTGGAAATGTTCTACGCCCGAGCAGAAGCTGGCTGCCAGCATCGGCAACCAGGTAGGTACCGTGGCACGGTCTACCGGCGACGCCAAAACGCTGCGGCTGGCACAATCCGTTACGGCGGAATATTCCAACTATTTCGGGGCTACCAGCGCCTCACAGGTATCGCTGGTACTGGCGGCTATCAACGCTACGCTGACCCGTTGTAACGGCGTTTATGAAAAAGACCTGGCCCTGCACCTTAACCTGATCGCAGCCAGCACCAATGTGATCTATTATGATCCGAACACCGATCCCTATTCCGCCGCCAGCTCAGGCGCGGGAGGAGCATGGAACAGTGAATTGCAAAATACCCTGAACACAAAAATCGGAGCAGCGAACTATGATATCGGCCACCTGTTCGGTGCATCCGGCGGTGGCGGCAACGCCGGTTGCATCGGCTGTATTTGCGTCGACAACTCCAAAGGCAGCGGTTTTACTTCTCCTGCCGACAACATTCCACAGGGCGATAATTTCGATATCGACTATGTGGTGCATGAAGTAGGCCACCAGCTGGGCGCCAACCACACTTTTTCCATGAGCAACGAAGGCACCGGTGTGAACGTGGAACCTGGTTCCGGTATCACCATTATGGGGTATGCCGGCATTACCAGCCAGGACCTCGCCCCACACTCCATTGCGTATTATCACGCTGCTTCCATTGCACAGATCCAGTCCAACCTTTCAGGGAAAACATGCCCGGTAACGACCAGTATCTCCGCCAACAACGCCACCCCGGTGGTGAATGCCGGCGGTAACTTTACCATTCCCATCAGCACCCCCTTTGCGCTGACCGGCTCCGCAACAGACGCTAATGCCGGCGACGTGCTGACGTATTCCTGGGAGCAGAATGATAACGCCACCTCCTCACAGACAGGCAGCTCCAGCGTGGCCAGCGCCACCAAAGCGTCCGGGCCCAACTGGATATCCTATGCGCCTGTCACCACCCCGGTAAGATACTTTCCCAAACTGGCAACGATCCTCGCCGGTGGTTCGGTATCAGGTCCGCTGGCAGGTGGCGATGCCGGCGCTAATACAGAAGCGCTGAGCTCCGTTTCCAGGACGTTGAAATTCCGCTTAACGGTAAGAGACAATGCGCCGTACAGTTCCACCGCTCCGGTGACCATCGGGCAGACCAACTTCGCAGATGCCACCATTACCGTGACCAACACCTCCGGGCCGTTTACCGTAACGTCTCCCAACACCAACGTATCATGGGCCGGCAACTCATCGCAATCTGTTACCTGGAACGTGGCTAATACCACAGCGGCGCCTGTGAGCACCGCCAACGTGAAAATATCGATCTCCACAGACGGCGGTAACACCTTCAGCACCCTGGTGGCCAGTACCCCCAACGATGGCAGCGAAACGGTAACGATTCCCAATACACCCACTACCACCGCCAGAATAAAGGTGGAAGCAGTAGGGAATATCTTCTTTGATATCTCCAACACCAACTTCACCATCACCTCCGGCTCCGGTTGCGCTGCTCCGGCAGGCCTTACCGCTTCCGCTGTTACCACCACATCGGCGACCGTAGGATGGACCGCTGCCAGTGGCGCGGTATCGTATGATGTGGATTACAAACCTGCCAGCTCCGGCACATGGACCAATGCGGCCACCGGAACGACCGCCGTTTCTGTAGGACTGACCGGCCTCACCACCGGAACGACCTATGATTACAGGGTAAGGACCAATTGCAGCAGCGGCAGCAGCACTTATTCAACAGCGCAGTTCACCACTACGTCAACAGGTACCTGTAACGCGCCGGCTGGTTTAACCAGCTCCGGTGTGACTGCCGCAGGGGCCACCGTCGGCTGGGCAGCAGTGAGCGGTGCTGTGAGCTATGATGTGGACTATAAGCCCAATACTTCATCCACATGGACCAATGCGGCTACCGCAACCACTTCCTTGTCGGTTAACCTGAGCGGTTTAACGTCCAACACCTTGTATGACTGGAGGGTGCGGACCAACTGCGCAAGCGGCAACAGTAGCTACGCAGCGGCGCAGTTCACTACTTTAACCTCCTCCGGCTGCGCCAATCCGCTGGATAATTCCACCAACGATACCCGCTCCGGCGCCGCCACCATTCCGTTTAACACCGATGTTACAGGTTTGATCAGCCCGAGCGGTGATATTGATCACTATAAATTTGTGATCACTACCGGTGGTACTATCACCATCACCTTGGGGACACTGCCCGGCGATTACGACCTGAAGCTGCTGAACAGCGCGGGTACGCAAGTGGCCATTTCACAGGCCGCCGGCACCAGCAATGAAACCATCAGCAGAACAGTGGCCGCAGGTACTTATTATGCACAGGTGTATGGCTACAGTGGCGCCAACAGCGCTACTACCTGCTACACGCTGCGTGTACAGACAGGTACTGCGAGCCGCGGCGAAGAGGCGGTGATCGGTAAGGACGTGATCAGCAAAGAGCAGAAAGTGGATGTGTTCCCGAACCCTGTCAACAATATCATGAACATCAACCTTACAGGATTCACCGGAAAATCAGAAGTGAGCCTGCTGGATGTAAACGGCCGTGAAGTGCTGCGTCGTGAAATAGGCATCGTTAACGCCCAGCTGGATATTTCCTCGCTGCCTCCGGGCGTTTACCTCGTAAGAGTGAAGAACGGTGTAAAACAGGTGTACCTGAAAAAGATTGTTAAACAATAAAAAGAAACACAGTATCTGACAAACGAAGAGGACGTCCCCGGTAAAGGGGACGTCCTCTTCGTTTGTTTTTTATACAGCAGGCGGATACTGCCGGGTTGTCAAATATGTTTGAACAGCTGGGCAAGGAGTTCCACCACGATGGCGGCAACAAAAATAACAGCTTTCAGGTTCTTTTTTAAGTATTGCATGGATAGTAGTTTTGACGACGAAACAGGTTTCGTTTTGTTAATATACGAAAAAATCCGGGAAAATCAAAGTCCCTGTATTTCATTACCTTGGCTGCATAATACTTCGTATGCAGCAAAAAACGTTCGTCATTGAAGGGAGCCGGATCAATGCCATTCCTGACTTCTACGCGGAAATAAACCGTTTATTCATGGCCGGGGAAGACTGGAAGCTGGGCAACAGCCTCGATGGCTTCAACGATCTGCTGCATGGCGGTTTTGGCGCTATCACGGGAGACGAACGGGTGGTGCTGGTCTGGAAAGACATCGCGCATAGTAAAGCAGCATTGGGGGTGGAAGCCACCCGGAAGTACTACGAGGAAAAGTTGTCGCCCGGCGCACCGTTTAACCGCAGGTATTTTGAAGAGAAACTGAAGGAATTGGAGGAGGGCCGTGGCCAGACTTATTTTGATATAGTAATGGAGATTATTGCAGACCATCCTGATATCACGGTCGTTTCAGCATAACAAGATCATCAGCATGATGCTAAAAGCAGGACAAAGTGTCCTGCTTTTTCTTTTTGCCTTCACCCTTTTTCCCGTCGCCGGTGCCTGTAGGATAATATCAACCATTATCATATTTAGCAATGATCATGAAAAGAATAGTTCTGTGGGGAATGCTGCTGTTCCCTTTGGCAGGAATTTGCCGGCAACAGGACGGGAAAGACAGTACAGCAGGCATGTTTGACCTGGAGCCGGAGCTGGTGATGACCTTTTTGTCGAAGGACAGTGTCGATAAAAAAGAAGTGTTGCGGGATGTAGGGTTATTAAACACCCTGTTAAGGAAAGACATCGGGGAGGCGGAAATGATAAAACAACTGCAGGCGATAGACCGCGAAAAAGACAGCATAGCCTTCTATAATTTTGTGACAACGAAACCTGCGGCCCTCTACCGCGAGAAACGCATTATCATGCAGCAATTTGTTGAGGCACATCCTGATTCTTATGTCAGCCTGTATGAACTGGACTATAACCACGGGATGTATAGCGCAGACAGCTATGCCATCGCCTATGAAAAACTGAGCAACAGGCTGAAGAACACACAGGCAGCGAAAAAAATCCGGGACAGGATCGTGCATTTAAAGCAGATAGCCCTTACCGGTATGCAGGCGCCGGATTTCATCCGGAAAAACCAATACGGCAAAACCGTCCGCCTGAGCGATTACAGGGGGAAACTGATCATCCTTGACTTCTGGGGCAGCTGGTGCGGGGCCTGCCGCCAGAGCCATCCTCATTTAAAAGAGCTGTACGCCGCGTATAAAGACAGGGGGCTGGAGATTGTTGCCGTAGCCAATGAAAACGTACATGGAGATAAAACGCCGCTGGACAAAGCCACCGCCAACTGGCTGGCGGCCATCAAAAAAGACGGGGTGGACTGGGTACATGTACTGAACGACGAAGGATCGGGCGGATTAGACATCGTAAAAGCCTTCCGGGTAACTTCCTATCCCACCAAGTTCCTGCTGGACAAGGACGGTAAAGTGTTGTTACGCATCGAAGACGGCCTGAATGTGGAAATAGATCAGCTGATCAAATCCAGGCTGGAGAAGTAAATCTCTTTTTTTTATGATGAAGAAACTACCTGTTTATTTATTATGCCGGGGTCTCTGTTGCCTGTTATTTTCAGGGGGATGTTTTACGGGTGTCGCCCATGCACAATCTTCTCCGCCTGGCAACGTCATCATTGATGGCCAGCTGAAGGAGTGGGGAGATACTTTACGCCACTATGACAAAGCGGCCCGGCTTTACTACGACGTGCATAACGATCACGACTATCTGTACATAGCCCTGCGGCGTCCCAAATATGCCTGGAAGATAGTGCTGGAGGGGCGGATGTCGTTTGAGATCGGCAAAGAAAAAGAAGATAAAGACGGTCTTAAAATTTTCTATCCCGGGCATTTCAGTCTCAACAAGGACGACATGTGGAACTTCCTCGAAGTAAAAAAAGTTGACGGGCGGTCCTTTGATACACTGACAATCTATAATGATGAAGGGCTGCTGGCCGCCGGCGGATTTTGGGAACGGGAACAGAAAGACCGCCAGTCGTCGGCCGGCGATATGTTGATGCAGACCATTCCCACGTCTGTCAACGGGATGCCGGCAGCAGCCGAGGTGCCCAAAGAGGCTGTCACCAGTGTGGTGGGCGCGGATTGTGAACTGGCCATTCCCATGAAACTGCTGCCGGCAAAAAGCGGAACGGTGTATATACGGATTGTCATTCCAGGGGAAAAAGACATAGCGGCCGCTCTCAACGGGGTAGGATACATCAGCGGGTTTAACATGGAGAGGGGCACGCCGGAAGCTGTCGACGATCTCATGGTCGAATCAAAATTATCCATTACCTACAGCCTAAAATAAGTCGTTTGCAGAAGATTTTATTACTCGCTTTATTTTTATTGTTAATGCCCGGTGCCGCGCTGGTGGCGCAGGTATACGAGAAATCAGCTGCTAAACTGTTGTCGGTCAGGAGAGTGAATGGTATTGTAAGGGACAGTTTGGGCAGAAAAATCCCTTCGGCGATGGTACGGTTGATATCGCCAAAAGATACGTTGCATACGGTGACTTCTGAATATGGAGTATTTAATTTCCCGGCGGTGCGGAGCGAAAGTTTCACCCTGGAGGTACAGGTCATGAGTTATCGTCCTTACCGCAAAAAATATTTCCTGAATGATACGAAGCCTGTTCTTGTATTGCCACCTGTGGTGATGGGTTCCGGCATGGTGCAGCTGAAAGAGGTGGCGGTGACCACTGCGAAAGGGCCACAGGAAAGAGGAGATACCACCGAGTTCTGGGCAAAGGATTACGTGGTGCGTGATCTGGCCCGGCTGGAAGACATGCTGAAGAAGATGGAAGGCTTCCAGACGGATGCCAACGGTCAGCTGACCTATCGCGGCAAGCTGGTCAACAGGGCGCTCTTTAACGGCGCAAAATATTTCAATGGTGATGTTGCCGCTGCCATTAAAGAGCTGCCGGCAGATATTGTGGAACGTATCCAGGTGATCCAGGACAATGAAAACGGAACAGGGCCAAGATTGTCTAAATCAGAAGCTTCTTCCCAGACGCTGAACGTGGTGACCAAAGCCGATAAGTCCGCCGGCCGGATGTACCATGTGGTGGCAGAAGGCGGTTCGTTTGACCGTTACAGGGCGGGCGCTTCCGCCAAGTCCATTGACGGATGGAACCAATGGAGTCTGTCGGCTGCTGGCAGCCAGGAGCCTTTGGGGATTATATCCGGTGATCCTGTTGGGACCATCAGCGGTATGGGAAGCGCATTTTCATCCGGCGGTGGCGGTTCGGGAGGACAGGCGAAAGTCCTGGCCACCCAAATGCATTATGGTAATACCATAGGTAAATTAAATTTTGGCGCGGACTACGCCATAGGGCGGAGACACCAGGTAAGTGAGGTGGAAAGTTTTTCGGA
Organism: Chitinophaga oryzae; assembly: GCF_012516375.2. NCBI lineage: Bacteria > Pseudomonadati > Bacteroidota > Chitinophagia > Chitinophagales > Chitinophagaceae > Chitinophaga > Chitinophaga oryzae. Next base: position 4,970,089 of record NZ_CP051204.2, on the reverse strand, counting down.
AGAGTTTTACAAGGAAGGTAGCCTGAAACGCAATACCAGGAGGTCTACCCAAAACACTTATACGGACCAGACGCTCACCTTGAATGCCCGTGTCAGCAAGGGCGATTTTCATATGATGACGACGGTATCGGGCACACTCATGCGCAATGAAATTGAAAACAGTAACGAGTTGCGCCAGTCGGGAATTCTGTCGAATTTACAGCGGATGTCGTCGGGCAATACCGTAGACATGCCTACCTATAACCTGGCCTCTTTCATGACATTTTTTTCCAGCCGTAAAGTAGGCCTGACGCTGAATATAAACAGCAGTGGCAAGGGCGTGAGGGGCTCCGGGCATGATAACACCGACACCTATGGTGATGACACCGTAAAAGCGGACAGCTCCCTGTACCTGTGGCAGCGGCAGAAGAGCAGTGCCCTGTACAACGCGATCAGCGCAGCACTGACGTATACATGGCGGCAGAAACTCACTTTCCTGTTAAGAGTATCCCCTTCCCACAGCAAGTCGACCGATGTCAACTACCGGGACCAGGTAACACCCGGGCAGGACGTAAAACGGCTGAACGAGTTGAGCAATGATAATATGCTCAGGGAGTACAAGTTGCCTGCTGCGTTATCCGTTAAGTATAGCTACAATACAAAAATTTCACTGGAGCTGGCGGGGAAATATGAGATCAACTGGCAACAGACAAAGCTGCATTTAAAGGAGTTGGACCTTTCTACCCGCACCGGTGCATTTCTGCCGTCGGTAACGCTGGATTATGCACTCTCCACAGCCGGAAGCGTTACGGCCAGCTACAGCCGTAACATACGCCTGCCTTCCCTGTTGCAGCTCAATGAGAAACCTTACTTCGCCACGCCATTTGATGTGGTTATCGGTAATAAGGAACTGAGAGCAGGTATGACAGACAACTGGCATTTAAGGGGAAGTTATATGTTTCCCCAGGCAGGGATGCAGGTATCAGGTGAATTGACCTATAGCCAGTTGCACAACGAAATTGGGACCAATAGGCTGGTCCGGATAGATACAGTGACGAAAACGATACGTACCGAAACCTACTACCTGAATGTGAAAGGGGGCAATAACAAAAATGCCACCTATTCCCTCTCGAAAAATTTACGGCAGCTGAATATCGTGTTTAAGCTCGATGGTCATCTGATGTGGGGCAAACAGCTGTATTTAGCCGATGGACAACAGGCCATTACGCTGCAGCGCAATATGTCGCACTCATTTACGGCCTCTTCTACGCCGGTAAAATGGCTGGATATTGCTTCGGGGGTAGTGTATAGCGGCTCCCGAAATATCAACTCCCTGCAACCCGGCCGGCCTTTGTATAACAATGAATTTAATGTGCTGTTAAAAGGCGCCTTTTTTCTGCCTGCAGATGTTAAAATCAACCTGAGCGGCAGACAGAATATCGTGAGGGCCAGCAGCCTTCCTGGTACGCTGTACCCATTAGTGATCAACGCTAACATCGAAAAACGTTTCCTGAAGAAAAAAGACGCGGTCGTTAGCTTCGTTGTGATGGACCTGTTGCGGCAGAACTACTATAACGTTATCGCACAAACGGCCACCGGTTATTCCAGTGTGATGTCCGCCGTGGACAGCCGTTATTTCCTGGTACAGCTGGCGTGGAACCCGCAGCGGTTCTCCAAAAGCAAAGCTGCGGGAGGGATGAGAAGGGGAGATGGCAGTTTTGTGAAATAAATATTTCATGACATCAGGAGGGCTGACCCAAAAGCAAAACAGGCTTTTGGGTCAGCCCTTTTTTATCAGAAGTTGGTGCTGATAATAAGATTGTTCCTGGCGGAGGTGGCAAAGTCCATCGGAAGGATGCCATACCGGCCCTGGGTATTGCTGGTGAAATAATTGCTGACCTGCGGGTTGATGGCGTTAGACACCGTGGTAATGCTGGGGATGCCAAAGATCAGCGGTTTATAGCCGCTGGTGAAATTGATGTACAGCGTAGCTGCATTGCCGGTTTTGGCTTCGCTCAGCAGGTTAGTGATGTTGGTCCATTTGGCGTTATTGTCGGGCACCTGGTACTGGTCCTGCACCCGTAACGTGGAGTTGCTGTTGTTGATGGTAAAGGTGGTGTTGTCGGCCCAGTTGGTCGCTTCGATGCCTTTGGGCGTAGAAGAAGCGCCGAATCTTCTGAGCAGCACTATTTTGCCGCGCACGTCGCCGAGGTTGGGGATGGCGGAAGACAGGTACCATTTGCCGGGCTGCTGGGCGGTATAGCTGTCGAACGTCTGTTCAAAGGAACGGGTGTTGTCGGTAGGGTCGTATTCTTCTTTCACGCACATGATGATCGTCTCCGTGGGGTTGGCATTCAGGAAAGTGTAGCAGGCTGTCACCACGTCGTTGAAGTTGAGGTTCTGATAGACGCTGCCGTGATGGATGGCAAAAGCGTCGCCGATGTGGCGGCATCTGATATCCAGGAAGCGGATGCCGGCGTCCAGCTGCTGGGCGATGGTGAGGTCCTGGCATTTGGCGGTGCCGCCTATGGGCTCAAAGCGGGCGCCGCTGTCGTGCGTGCCGGGGATACTGATAGCAGCAAGGTTGCGCTCGTTCGCAATGCTGCCCATCCAGTTGTTAAGCGAAAACGCGACCGTGGCATTGCTGCCGGCGAGCTGATGGTTGTCGGCCACCGGATGGCCGGGCAGCGTGTTGTCGGCAGCGTCCTTTTTACAGCCAAACAGGCCACAGATGGCGATTGCCAGCAGAAGTTGAGGGTGTTTCATGGGAGTTGTTTGTTTTTTTAAAGTGAGTGAAAAACTTTGGACTTTACAGGTGATATGCGTGGAATTAATAATTTATTAACCATTTTACGACAGCATACCGGAAAAACGACCGCAGCGGACCAGCTGGAATAACATAAAATTAATTTGGCAGGGGTGCGGGTAAGCTGTACTTTTAACATCGTAAAACCCCAATGTTGCCGGCGATAACCGGCTATTCCGCAGACAGTTCAGAAAGATATCATTGTTATTTACTGGAGATGGCCCTACTATCTGTAGAGAGGATGTTAATTTCTATACCATTTTAAATTCCTGTCATTATGATGCAAGTACCCCTTGACCAGCTGGCCGAATCGGAAAGCCGATATGCAGCGCTGGAACAAATTCCCGTCAGAGACACTTTCCCCGGCCTGGCCGAAGAGATCGTGCCGGCAGACGTACCTGCCAGCGTGGTTGCCGGCAATATCTTAGGCGCCGATGAAAACATGCAGCGAAGAAAACAAATGCTGGCCACCGTGAAGCAGGAGCCGGTAGATTTTGCCTTTGAACGCGCCATTGGTAAAAATGATTCCGTTTACAGCAATTTCGTGGAACTGATCAGCCAGGCCAAACAACGGGTAGGACGGATCGCGATCAAACAAGGCAACAGGAACGTCGCCTTTGCGACCGGGTTCATGGTGTCCTACAACCTGCTGCTTACCAACTGGCACGTCTTTAAAACAAAAGCATCGGTGGCCGACAGCGAAGTGCAGTTTTTCTACGAGCTGGATATCCACGGCTCTCCCGGCAGCGCCGTCTCTTTTGCGCTGGACGCCGACCGGTTTTATTACGCTTCCAAAGAACTGGATTATTGTTTGGTGGCGGTGTCGCCGGCAGATACTACCGGAACACGCAGTATCAACGATATCGGCTATCTCTTCCTGGACCCCGCCCTCGGTAAACTGGGCAACGAAGAGGAAGAAGCGCTGAATATCATCCATCACCCCAACGGGGACTACAAACAGCTGTCTCTCCGGGAAAACCTGTTTATAAAAATAGCGCCCACGTCTATCTGGTATAAAACAGACACCGCGCCCGGCAGCAGCGGCAGCCCTGTTTTTAACGATCAGTGGCAGGTGGTGGCCCTGCATCATATGGGCGTGGGACAGAAGAACGCCGCGGGCGACTATATCGATAAAGACGGAAAGGTGATCCCGCTGGTCAACGGCGCTATCGACGCCTCCCGCGTGGTGTGGATCGCCAACGAGGGCATCCGCGTCAGCGTGATCTTAAAGGATATCGCCCTCAATTTCCCCGATGAGCCCCTGGTAAAAGACCTGTCGTCCCCCAAACAAACAACGCTGACGGCGCAGGAAAAACTTCCTGCAAAAGAAAATACAACCCCTTCACTCACTCCTAAAACTCCTGCTATGGAAACGAACAACCCTGCTGCTAATGTCAATATTTCTTTTCCTGCCTCGCTGATAGAGCGCAATGGTATGATCAATATTCATATCAGCCAGGGTACAGGCACCGCGCCGGTCACCCCCCGAAGACGGCAGAACCGTCCGCCGCGGAAGCCGATTTCGAAGAGATCAAAAAGCTGGAGCAGGAAACCGATTTCTCCGCATGCAAAGGCTATCTCTCCACCTTCCTGGGCCGCGGGCTCAATATCGCCATGCCGCAACCCAAAGCGACGCTGAAGAAATTCGCCGCTAAACTGGATGGGACCGACAGCATCGTCCTGAAATATTATCACTACAGCACCATCCTTCATGCTGTGAGAAGAATGCCGATCATCAGCGCCATCAACGTGGACGGAGATCCCGCCAAACGGCTGGACGACAGCAAGCGCAAAGACGTATGGCTGCGCGATAACCGGTTAAGCTTCGATCTGCAGCTGGACGACAGTTTCTATAAAAACAGCGGTTTTGACAGAGGGCATATGAGCCGCCGGGAAGACGCCAACTGGGGCGCTACCGCGGACGACGCCAAACGCAACGCCGACCTGACCTGTATGTACACCAACGCCTGCCCGCAGGTGGCTGCCATCAATCAAAGCAGCAGGAAAGGACTGTGGGGCTTGCTGGAGAAAGTGATCCTGGAGCAGGGGGCAACAGCAGAGGAGGGGAAAACGGCGCGCATCTCCGTTTTCAACGGCCCTATCTTCAGAGAAGACGACCGCGTGTTCAGAGGAGTACAGGTGCCGGTGGACTTCTTTAAGATCGTGCTGTGGCTGACAGATGAAGGCGACTTAAAAGCGACTGCCTTTAAGTTATCCCAGCAGTCATTGGTGGATGATATCGACTGGGAACAGCTGGACCTCGATCAGAATGTACAGTTTAAAGAATACATGTGCAGTATTGAAGAGCTTCAAAAAGAGACGAGTATTGATTTTTCAGCGATTATACCCTTTGATACCTTTGAAGCCGGGGCAGAAGAAATCACTTCTGCGGAGATGGTGGCCGCACACGTCAAAAAGCATAACCTGCGTAACGCGCAGAAAGTATAATTTTTTGCAGGACTGTTGCCCGCCGGTTTTCACCGGAATCCGGCGGGTTTCACCTGTTGTGCGCGGTTTCTTTTTCCAGCGCCCTGATTTTCTTTTTATAACTGCCGGGGTTCTCTCCGGTCATCTTTTTAAAGAAGCGGTTAAAATACGCGTCATTCTCAAATCCCAGGCTGTACGCAAGGTCTTTAACAGGGATGTCCCGCGTCATGATCATGCGGCGGGCCTTTTCTATTTTCTGCTCCTGGATGTATTTGCCGGGAGTGCTTCCCATATCTTTTTTGAATAACCGGATAAAATGGTCTTTGGTGAGAAAGCAGCTCTCCGCGAGCGTGTCAACGCTGATGGGCCTGTCGAGGTGCGTGCGGATATAATGCAGTGATTGCCGGATACGTTTGTCTATCCGGAGGTTTTTATCGGCAGCCTGCTGCAGAAACCGGGACACGATCTGCCGGATAATGCCCTGCGCCTCCATTTCATAGCCCAGTGGCGCCGCTTTTTGCCGTGCGATGCTCCTGACCAGCGTGGGACCGTTGTCGTAAGACCAGGGATCGAAATGCGGCAGTTTCCTTTCCGGGTGGATGGCAGTAAGCCGTTTTATCAGCTGTATCACCAGCGGGGCGGCCTTTATTTCAACGGGAACGTCTACCAGGTCAAAGACGCTTTGCTGGTTGCCAGGCTCTTCATAGATATGGATATAATACAATGACAGTGGGCCTTCGCATTGGTACCCGTGCGTAGTGTAAGCCGGGGTAAGATACAGGTGGTTCTTTTTCAGTTCGTATGTTTTGTCCTCCCGGAGCAGCTTCGCCGTACCGCTTTCTATAAAGTGTATCCGGATAAACGGGCTGCAGACGTTCCGCCAGTTCCAGTCCGCGTTGTGTACCGCGCGCCCTGTGTTCAGCAGCATAAAGTACGGATGGGTAAGTTCCTTGCTCATGGCCGGTATTTGTCTGAAAGTTAAAATATCGATAAAGTACAATTTTTTATCGATATCGGTAAAGTCTTCCAACCGGGTGATAGGTACTTTTGAAAAAAAAAGTCAACGGTGTTTTTCAGGGAGGGGCGGACCTAACGGTCTAATCCTGTCGTCTTCAGTCATCTATGCCGACGACTACCGTTCCGGAACGATGTCGCTTTTTAAACAGAAGTTCATGAAGGTAATTTCTTGCAGTAAGCCGGGGAAGTTGGAATACCGTGATGTTCCGGAGCCGGTATGTTTACCCGGCTATTCGATAATAAAAATCCGGCGTATCGGGATATGCGGGACCGATATCCATGCTTTTGGCGGCACACAGCCTTATTTTACCTATCCCCGCGTGCTGGGACACGAGCTGGCGGCGGAATTTGTAATGGGCGATGCACCGCGGCTGCACCGCGGCGACCTGGTAACCATCATTCCTTATCATCATTGCGGCAGCTGTATTGCCTGCCGCAGCGGTCATACCAATTGCTGTCAGCAGATGCAGGTCATCGGCGTACATGCCGATGGCGGCATGGCGGAGTTGCTGGCGGTGCCATCGCATTTATTGCTGCCGGGGGCCGGACTGGCGCCCGACCGGCTGGCGTTGGTGGAACCTTTTGCCATCGCGGCCCACGGCGTACGCCGGGCAGCCATATCCCCGGGGGAAGATGTGCTGGTGGTGGGAGCAGGGCCGATCGGCCTGGCGGTGATGGAGATGGCTGTCATCGCAGGAGCGCAGGTGATAGCGATGGATGTAAATGACTACCGCCTGGCGTGGGCGAAGAAAATCACCGGCGTAAAAGCTGCCCTCCACGCGCAGGATGAGTACCTGGATGAGCAGCTGAAAGATCTCACTAACGGTGATATGCCTGCTGTGGTGATCGATGCTACCGGTCATCTGAATGCTATCAATAACGCTTTCCGGTGGATGTCACATGCAGGCAGATATGTGCTGGTAGGACTGCAGAGAGAAAATATCACTTTCAGTCACCCTGAATTCCATAAACGGGAAGGCACGCTGCTCAGCAGCCGCAATGCTACCAGGCAGGACTTCGACTTGGTGCTGGAGAATATCCGTACCGGCAGGATCATGCCCGAAAAATATATCACCCGTTATCTGCACTTTAATGATGTGGCGAATGAGTTTCCTTCCCTCACGACCGATGCCAACATCGTAAAGGCGATGATCAGTCTCGATTAAAACAGCTTTGGCCGTTCACCAACTGCAACAGCCGCCCGCCGGTACTTCGGTACCGGTGGGCGTTGTAGTGTCCGTGGTTGCCGGATTACTCCTGCCGCCCGCTATGCTGCAAGCCGCAGCAGCAGTGATTTGTAACAAATAGACCCTTTAATTGAAACAATCAGGCCCCCTTCATCCGGACGCCTCCCCCTATTTTTACAGTACCTAATCCACGTATATGAAACTTGAACTGTTACAAGGCCGTCAGGCCCTGAGATTATTTATTGCGCTGTTGAAAGCTTTTCGCCGGCCCGTGCCGGACGAGCTGTTTATCCTCTACCTGTTTTCCGAAGACATCGTCGGATGGTGCCGGCTGCCCGGTAAAGATGCGGTTTGCCGGGAGCATCTGCCGCATCGCCGACGATATCCCCTCTTATGACCCTCTCTTGCTGCACAACCAGAAATACCCCTGATGTACCTGACTATTTAAGCAACCGGATGTCTATCCGGCCGCTTTCGGGTACCCTTATGTGAATACCAGAAAATTTGCTGTCTAAAAAATTGTTATGCGCTCAACCAAAATTAATCGCTGTCAGGCATCGCTGCCTGTATGGCTGCTATGGCTACTCCTGTTCAGTACAGGCAGCTTTGCCCAGACTGCCGGCATAAGCGGCATCGTCGTTAGCCGGAAAAACGCCGCTCCTGTTCCCGGCGCTTCTGTCACCGTAAAAAATACCAGCCACCATGCCGTGACCGATGCGGCCGGCCGGTTTGTTATCCGGGCATCGGCAGGAAACGTATTGGTAGTCGCTATGATGGGCTTCCAAAAGAAAGAGATAACGATCGACGGAAACAACCCTGTCAGGGTGGAACTGACGGAGAACGTATCTCAGCTCGAAGATGTGGTGGTGATCGGTTATGGTAAAACAAAACGTAAAGATGTTACCGGCGCTATCTCTTCCGTTACGGGAGACGAGATCCGGAAAACGCAGCCGGTCACTTTCGATCAGGCCCTGCAGGGAAAGGTACCGGGACTGGTAGCGCAACAAATATCCGGTCAGCCCGGTGGCGCTGTCTCCGTTCAGATCCGCGGGATCTCTTCGTTTGGGAACGCCGCTCCGCTATACGTCATCGATGGGGTGATCATCGGTGGCACAGCGTCGCCGGGCGCCGGTACCAACCCCCTCGCAGGTATCAATCCGTCCGAAATTGAATCCATTGATGTCCTGAAAGATGCATCCGCTACGGCCATCTACGGTTCCCAGGCCACCAACGGCGTGATCGTCATCACTACCAAAAGAGGACTGATTGCTCCGCCGGCTGTTGCCTATGACATGTATACCGGCTTTCAGCAGTTGCCGAAACGGCTGCCGCTGATGAACCTGCGCGAATACGCCGCCTTTATCAACGAACGCAACAAAGGCCTCGGCTGGGGCTTCGATACCCGCCCGGAGTTTGCCAATCCCCAATATCTCGGCGAGGGGACGGACTGGCAACGGGAGCTATTCAGAAATGCGCCCATGTACAACCACTCGCTGACGGTCAACGGAGGAGACGCACGAACGCAATACCTGCTGTCCGGCAGTTATTTTAAGCAGGAAGGCATTGCCCTCGGGTCCGATTTTAAACGGCTGTCGGTAAGGCTCAACCTCGACAATAAAACCACCGACTGGCTGAAGATCGGTACCAGCCTGCAACTGATCAATATCAAAGAGAACGTGAACGCCACCAGCTCCAATGTTATCAATACAGCCCTGAGCCAAACGCCGGACATCGCGGTGAAAAACACCGACGGCAGCTGGGGCGGCGCCTATAACCCCAACGGCTGGGTTAACAGTACGGTGAATCCCTATGCCATTGCATTGATCAATAAAGACCAGGTAAACCGCAACCAGCTTTTCGGTAACCTGTATGCGGAAATCTCTTTTCTGAAAGATTTCGTCCTGAGAAACGAGGCTACCGTGAGCTTTTCCATGGCGACGGAAGACCGCTTTAATCCTTCCTATACTTTCGGCCTGGTGAAAAATATCAATAACAGCGGCGCCTATATCTACAATCAGAACCTGTTTACCACCGTCAGAAATTTCCTGACCTATTCACATCTCTTTAAAAACAGGTATAATGTGAATGTATTGCTGGGCCATGAGGCGCAGTTAAGCACCAACGAAGCCTCCAGTGCCACCCGCTCCAATTTTCCCTCCAATAATGTACAGGTTATCAGCAGCGGCGATCCCACCACGGCCGCCAATACCGGCATCAAAGGACAAAGCGCGCAGGAATCGTACTTCGGCCGCCTGAATGCAGGCATCAATGACAAATACCTGTTCACCGCCAATGTGCGGGCAGACGGATCTTCAAAGTTCGCCCCGGAAAACCGCTGGGTGACCACCTGGTCGGGCGCTTTCGCCTGGAAACTGAAAAATGAGGAGTTCCTGCAGCAGTTCGGGAAAATGAACGACCTGAAACTACGACTGGGATATGGCCTCACCAACAATCAGAACATCAGGGACTATGCCTATACATCTACGCTGACGACGGTGGCAACGGGCCTCACCGGCGTGGCACAGCTGACGGTCAACGTTGGCAATCCTTACGTACAGTGGGAAAAAACCAAATATGCCAACATCGGCCTGGATGGAACGTTTTTTAACTGGCGCCTGAATTTTGCGGTGGATTTCTACAACCGCAGAACAGACGGACTGGTGATGCAGATACCGTTGCCGTTGTATTCCGGTACGGCCATCGGGTGGGCCCCCGGCTCGCTCGATGCTCCTTTTGTGAACATAGGAACCGTCAATAACAAAGGCTTCGATTTCCGCATCAGTTCCACCAACATCCAGGGTAAAAAGTTTACCTGGAAAACGGACCTGACAGTCTCCCGTAATATCAATGAAGTGGTTAAACTGAATACGGACGGTGCTTCGCTGGACCGGCCGTACAGCAAAACGGTGGTGGGCCGTTCCATCGGGGAGTTCTACGGCTATGTGATCGACGGCGGCGTATTTGCCACACAGAAAGACTTTGAAACCCATGCGCTGCCGGTGAAGAACGGGGTGCGTTTGCCCGTAGGCGCTGCCGGTGGCAGTATCTGGTATGGCGATCTGAAGTTCACGGATTTTAATGGCGACGGTATCATCAACGAAGCAGACCAGACCTTCCTCGGTTCACCCATTCCCAAATACCAGATCGGCCTCAATAATACTTTCTCGTACAAAAATTTTGATCTTAATATTTTCTTCAACGCCAATATTGGCAGCAAGGTATTTAACCAGCTGCGGATAAACGGCGATTATCCCGGTACCAGCTTCGGTTATCTCCGTTCGCTCATGAACTACGCGCAGGTGTCGATGATAGACCCGGCAGGATCGCCGACGGATATCAAAAACGTTTATGTAAAAAATCCGGATACCAGGATCGTAGGACTGAGAAATGACAACACCAACGACAATAACCGCAATTCCGACAAGTTCGTGGAAAGCGGCACCTTCCTGCGGTGTAAGAATATTTCATTTGGGTATACTTTCCCGGATAAGCTGCTCAGCAAAATCCGCACCCACTACCTGCGGCTGTATGTCAACGTTTCCAATGCTTTCCTGATCACGAACTATTCGGGCCTCGACCCTGAAATAGGCTCATGGGACCCGCTCAGCGCCGGTATCGACAACGGTTTTTATCCGCAGCCGCGGGTGTTTACTGTGGGCGCCAACGTGAAACTGACCAAATAAAGTCATTCATTTTAATACGAGAAGATTATGAAGTCCATCATAAAAATATTGTTTTGTCACATAGTGGTGATCGTGCTGGCGGGATGTTCAAAGAGTTTCCTGGACCGTCCGCCGTTGTCACAGATCAGCGCGGATAATTTTTACCAATCCACCAGCGACCTGCGGCTGGCCACAGCTGCATTGTATGCGGGGTCGCCCTGGGGCGACTGGAACTACAGTTGTTACCTGCCCGTAGGCGATGTGCTGAGTGGCAACCTGGCGGTAGGCTACTGGGGAGATGCCGTACAGCTGAACACGTTCTCCGTCACCGGGCTGAATGCGATCATGGTTTCCAACTGGAAGTCGATGTACAACATCATCGCGCACTGCAATGTCACCATTAACGCCATCAAACAGAAAGCGCCGGACAGTATTTCCGCTGCCAACAAAAACGCTGCGGTCGCCGAAGCCCGCTTTATACGCGGCTTTGCCTATTACAACCTGGCGGTGCACTGGGGAGCGGTACCGGTGATAGAAGACAATAGCCAGCTGGTGATCTCCCCGCTGGTGAACCGTATCAAAACAGAAGACGTGTACCGCTTTGTGATCAACGACCTGACTTTTGCCGCGCAGCACCTTCCGGCTGCCGATGTGGCGGGCAGGGTGACCACCTGGTCGGCACAGGGCATGCTGGGCAAGGTGTACCTGACCGTGGCAGGACTTAACCACTCCGGTACGCGCGATCAGGCGCTCCTCGACAGCGCGCGGAAGTACGCAGGTAATGTCTGTAAGAACAGTGGCTTGTCCCTGCTGCGCAACTATGCGGACCTGTTTAAAACACAGTTCAACGACAACCCTGAATCGTTGTTCGCGCTGCAGTGGGCGCCGGGCGGCGCCTGGCTGGAAGGGAATATGCTGCAGATCTACTCCCCGGGCGGCGCGGAAATATCTGCCAACGGTCAGCCGGGATGGTTTAATATCCGTCCTACGGTAGACCTGTTCAAAGGCTATACCTCAAAAGACTCCGTCAGGCGGAAGGCTACTTTCATGCTGAAAGGAGATTATTATCCCGAACTGAATGCAGCCGGCGGCGGATACCAGTTCACCGGTGACTGCGGATTAAAAAAACACATCATCGGCACCAACAAGGACAATAATGCGCCCACCATGACATTGTCGTCCTCCACGGAGCACAATGCCCTGTTAAGGCTGGCAGATGTATATCTCGTATATGCGGAAGCGTTACTCGGCAACAATGCGTCTACCAGCGACGCGGACGCACTGTTGTATTTCAATAAGGTACGCGAGCGGGCGGGCATGCATCCAGCGCCCCGGATAGACGCTGACAGCGTACTGATGGAGCGCAGGATAGAACTGGCCGCAGAAGGGCAGTACTGGACAGACCTGGTGCGCCTGTCTTATTATAATCCTTCAAAAGCTGTCGGCAAATTGAACGGCGAGTCAAGAGTGACGTTTACCTACGCCGATGGAGTGGTGACGCCGGCCGATCCTTATGGAGTGATCACGCCTGCCACGGCCCGCAGCTTTTTCTTCCCCATTCCTTCCTCCGAAGTGACCGCTAATCCTAAGTTGCTGGAACCTCCGGTAGCCTATTACTAAACATTAAAATTTACTCCAGTGAATATACTGATCTCAAACGCAGGTAGCAGAAGCTTGTTATGGTGGCTCGCCGGAATGATGGTGCTGGTGGCGACCGCCTGCAAAAAAGAACGGGGCGGAAACGGACCTGTTATCACACATGTCAGAAACTATGCGGCTTCACCTGATGATACCCTGCTCACAGCAGTGTTGCCCGGGCAATGGGTGGTGCTGTCCGGCCATCGGCTGCAGGGCGCGCTGGAAGTGACGTTCAACGGCGTCGCTGCCAGCATTAAAAGCGTGATGTTTTCCGATACCAGCGCTGTGGTGCAGGTGCCGGCGGTGATACCCTTTCCGGCGGTATCTGCCGAAAACCTGAATGTTATCCGGTACGTGACGCCGCAGGGCACGGCCACCTTTTCTTTCAATATTGTGGCGCCGCCGCCGGTCATCACCGGGGTATCCAATGAAAACGCCCATGCGGGCGATTCTGTGTATGTATACGGAACTAACTTCTTCTTTACGGAGCAGGTGACCTTCGCCGGCGCAGCGATAAAAAACTTCGCCGCCGCGGGAGACGGAACATCGGTCGGCTTCGTACTGCCGCAGCTGAGCCACAGCGGCCAGGTGAAAGTAGTGACAAAGTCCGGCGCGGATTCCACTAAATACAATGTCAACGATCTCACCACCGGCATGCTTTGCAACTTTGATAACATCAATCCTTTCGACTGGGGCGCCACCCTGGAAAGTAACGGTGCCGATTTCCCCGGCGGCAGGGGTACCTATGCCGTGCTGAAAAACGGTGTGCTCGCCGGTGGCGACGGTACCTGGTGGGGCAATCAGCGCAGTATCAACACGAAAGAAGTGCAATGGGTACCTAAAGACAGTCTGACAGTGGCCCTCGACCAGTACGCGCTGAAATTTGAAATCAACGTGCCCTCCGCATGGAACGGTACGACCGTTTATGTGATCAGAAACTACAGCAGGGACTTTCTCGCCCGCTACGAGCCCTGGCTTAACGCCAGCGGTACTACCGCCAGCTATGTCACCAAAGGCTGGCGGACGGTCACCATTCCTTTCAGCAGTTTCCGTTCCAATGACGGTAAAGGCGTCAGCGCTGCCGACCTGACCGCATTACTGACCAATACCGGCGCCGGCCCCGTCAATATCCAGACGGCTAACTTTTCGGCAGGGCCCACGGCTACCGGGTTCTATGCTGCCATCGACAATATCCGGGTCGTCAAAATCAAATAGATGTTCAATTATAAAATCAGGTACATGAAGAAGTGTATTTTGTTGTTATGGCTATTGGTGGTACTCACGGTATCACAGGCATTTTCCCGGCAGGACCATCCGTTTTTTCCGGCCAAACACCTGATCACGACAGGTATTTATTACTATCCCGAACACTGGGACCCGCATCTCTGGGAACGCGATATCAAAAGAATGTCGGAGATGGGATTTGAATTTGTGCACCTCGCGGAATTTGCGTGGAGCAGGATGGAGCCGGAAGAGGGCAAGTATGACTTCACCTGGCTGGATACGGTGATGGACCTCTGTACAAAGTATCACCTGAAAGTGGTGCTGTGCACGCCCTCCGCCACGCCGCCGGCATGGATACGCTCTCAGTACCCTGAAACATTCCAGATGAACAGCCGGTATATCCGCGGGGAGCATGGCACCCGCGGCCTGGGATCTGTGGCGAGCCCGGTATACCGCCGGCTCGTGGAAACCATCGTTACTAAAATGGCGCAACGCTACGGTAAACATGAAAACGTGATCGGATGGCAGCTGGACAATGAGCCGGATGCCAAACCTGATTTCAGTCCCGCTTCACAGGAAGCCTTCCGGCAATGGCTGAAAAATAAATACCATTCCATTGATACGCTGAATGCCGTGTGGGGCAACGCTTTCTGGAGCCAGTGGTACAACAGTTTTGAACAGGTCCTCATTCCGAACGTGGACCTCGTCGGCTGGTGGGGCAGCAATCCGCATGCGGTGCTCGATTTCAAACGTTATATGGCAGACATACAGGCGGAGTATCTCGATTTTCAGTCGCGTACACTGCGTGCCAACATTTCAAAGCATCAGTTCATTACCACCAACTATACAGCAGTATCTCCGGGAGCAGACCCGCGGCGCACAACGCAGCTCGACTTCGCTACCTACACCGCTTATCCGAACGGTGGCACGCATAACATCGGTCAACAGGGATTCAGGCTGGGCAACAGCAATGTGATCCTCTTCGCTGCCGAATACTACAAATCCACCGGCGGCGTCACCGGCGCCATGGAGATACAGCCGGGAACGGTGAACTGGGGCAACTTTACGCCTTTGCCTTTGCCTGGCACCGTGCGCATGTGGCTGTACCACATTTTTGCGGCCGGCGGCCGGCTGGCCTGCTCTTATCGTTTCCGCCAGATCAACTACGGCGCGGAACAGTATCATTCCGGTATTATGGAAACTGACGGCGTCACACCATCACCCGGCGGTTACGATTACATGCAGTTCATGAAGGAGATGAACGCGCTGCGAAAAGAGGCGGACATCAAAGCGCCCTTGCCCGGAAAACTGGCAAAACGCTCCACCGCTATCCTGTGGAACCTGGAGAACTACTGGTCTTTCGATCAGCAGCGGCAAACCAGGCAGTGGGATACCTGGAACTACCCGATCAAATTTCTGCAGATAGCCAAATCCTTCGGCGCCCAGGCTGATGTGGTGCCCGAAACAGCGGATTTGTCAGCCTATAATTTTGTGATCATTCCCGCTTATGAACTGGTGGACAGCAGCCTGATAAAAAAATGGGAGGCATACGCTGCCAACGGCGGGCATCTTATCCTTACCTGCCGCACGGCGACTAAAAACCGCACCGGTTACCTGTGGGAAAAAGGCTGGGCTGCTCCGCTGTTTTCGCTGATAGGGGCCCGTATCTCTGCCTTCGATATGCTGCCGGACCAGTACTACGGAGACGTACAAACGAAAACCGGTCATTACCGCTGGAACAACTGGGGTGATCTTTTACAGCCGGATAAAAACACCGAAGCAGTAGCTGTTTACAACGATCAGTTTTACAAAGGCGCTGCCGCCGTGGTTAAACGCAGGCTGGGCAAAGGTACAGTGACCTACATCGGCGTGGATACCGACGACGCCAGGCTGGAGAAAGACGTATTGCGGGATATCTACACAGCCGCAGGCGCTACCACCGAGAACTACCCGCCGGGCGTGCTGGTGTACTGGCGGGATGGTTTTTATGTGGCGGTCAACTATTCTTCTGATGACTACACGATGAACATGAGCGGAACAGCGAAAGTACTGATCGGCGAAAAGACAATAAAACCGGGCGGGGTCCTCGTCTGGAAAGAATAACCTGAGAACGGAAAACTGATGAAAAGATATTACTATGTAATCACTGCCGCGCTTTTAATCATCGCGAAAAGCGTTACTGCACAGGACTTAAAGAAACATAACCAGGATCGCGTAATAAATGTTGACCTCAAAAAGACGGCCGGACCGCTGCCCGCCATGCTGAATGCATGCGTGGGCGCGGGTCGTGCTGCCGAAGGGCTTCGTGCCGACTGGCAGCAGCAGCTGGCCTATGTCAGGAAAGAGTGCGGATTCCGGTATATCCGTATGCACGGCCTGCTGAACGATGAAATGGCGGTATACGCAATGGATGAAAATGGTCAGCCGCAGTACAACTACATGTACGTGGACGTGCTGTTCGACTTTCTCCACAGTATAGGTATGAAGCCTTTTGTAGAGTTGGGGTTTATGCCATCGGCGCTGGCCAGCGGGCCTAAGACTATTTTCTGGTGGCGCGGCAATGTTACGCCGCCGAGGGACTATGCGCAATGGGAAAAGCTGGTCCAAAACCTGGTGACGCATTTCACAGAACGCTACGGGGCAGAGGAGGTGAAAAGCTGGTATTTTGAAGTATGGAACGAGCCCAACCTCGATGGTTTCTGGGCCGGAAGCCAGGCGGATTATTTTAGGTTGTACACCCACGCGGCAAAGGCAATAAAAAATGTTAACCCGGCTTATCGCGTTGGCGGGCCCGGTACGGCCGGGGCAGCCTGGGAGCCGGAGATGATAGACTACTGTTACCAGCATAAAGTGCCGCTGGATTTTATCAGTACACATGCCTATGGCGTAAAGCAGGGCTACCTGGATGAATTTGGCCGTTCGGGCACCGTGCTCGATAAAAATCCTGCCAGCGTGAGCGGCGAGGTATTGCAATCGCGCGCTGAAATTACGGCCTCGAAGATGCCGGGACTGGAGTTGCATTATACCGAATGGAGCGCTTCGTATACGCCTGCCGATCCTGTTCACGACAGCTATCATGAGGCAGCCTATGTGTTGCAGAAATTGAAGCAGGTGGGCAGTGCTGCCAACTCGATGTCCTATTGGGTGTTCACCGATATTTTTGAAGAGCCGGGGCCGCGGTTTACGCCTTTCCATGGCGGTTTTGGGATGCTGACCATCCAGGGTATCAACAAGCCGGTGTTTTATGCTTACCAGTGGCTGAACCGGCTGGGCCATACAGAGCTGGCCAACAAAGATACTTCGTCCTGGATATGCCGTGACAGTTCAGGGAACGTACAGGCGTTGGTGTGGGATTTCACCAATACCCATCCGGGCGACTCCGTACATAATCAACGCTATTATATCCGCGATCTGCCGTCAAAAACAAAGGGGAATTTGCAGCTGAACATTACCGGCATGGCGGCCGGGCAGTATGCGGTGGAATTATATAAAACGGGCTACGGCAGTAACGACGCTTACACCACCTATTTGTCGATGGGTAAGCCTGCGCAGCTCAACAGGCAACAGGTGGAGCAGATAAAGCAGCAAAATAGCGGTGCGCCGGTGGCCCGTACGATCATTGCTGTAAAGGAAAATATGCCTTTTACCCAGACAATGGACATCCGTGAAAATGATGTCTTTCTGATAAATATCCTCAAACTTTAACCAATTTATTATGCAACGCACAAATGTCAGGCATTATGTCCGCAGTTGTATCCGCACAGCGGTACAGCTGCTGGTCCTGCTTTTTGCAGGTCTGCAACTGTCAGCCCAGTTGCCCTCTGCGCAATCTATTGCCGGTAAGATGAAAGTGGGCTGGAACCTTGGTAACACGCTGGAAGCTATATGCGGCGAGAACGCATGGGGCGGCGTTGTTACGCAAACCACCATCGATGCCGTGAAAGCTTCCGGCTTTAATACCATCAGGCTGCCCGTTGCCTGGGACTGCCACAGTACCAACGGGGTGATTGACCCCGCGTGGATGGCCCGCGTAAAGGAAGTGGTGGACTACTGCATGCGCGACAGCCTCTATATCATCGTTAATATCCACTGGGACAACGGCTGGCTGGAAAACAACGTTACCCCGGCCGCCCAGGCGCAGGTGAATGCCAAACAGCAAAGTTACTGGACGCAGATCGCCAACGCCTTTAAGAACTACAACGAGCACCTGCTGTTTGCCAGCGCCAACGAGCCCGCCGTTAACGATGCCACCGGCATGTCCGTGCTGTTGTCTTACCATCAGACATTTATCAATGCCGTGCGGGCCACCGGGGGGAATAACAGTTCCCGTACGCTGGTTATCCAGGGGCCTTCCACCAATATCGATAAGACGAACACCCTGATGAATACCATGCCCACTGATCCCATTGCCAACCGGTTGATGATGGAGATACATTATTATGAGCCTGCCCAGTTTACGCTGATCACCAAAGATGAAACCTGGGGGAAGATGTTCTACTATTGGGGCGCCAACTACCATTCCACTACAGACGCCTCCCGCAACGCCACCTGGGGCGAAGAGAGTTTTATGGACGCTCAGCTGGACCTCATGAAAACCAAGTTCATCGACAAGGGGATACCCGTGATCATCGGGGAGTTCGCCGCCATCAGGAGAACGCTTAAT
The DNA here is from genome assembly GCF_012516375.2 of Chitinophaga oryzae. NCBI lineage: Bacteria > Pseudomonadati > Bacteroidota > Chitinophagia > Chitinophagales > Chitinophagaceae > Chitinophaga > Chitinophaga oryzae. The sequence continues at coordinate 4,951,486 of NZ_CP051204.2, read as the reverse complement.
CCTCCTTCCGATCAGGCGTTGCACAACGCTTCCCGGTGGCATTTCTACGACTACCTGGTGAGTTCGGCGAGAGCAAAGGGACTTATTCCTATCTGCTGGGATATCAATAAAGAGATGTACGACCGTGGCACCGGCGTTGTGCTGGACCAGGAAACTATTTCCACCATTATGAAAGCTGCGGGCGTTACGCCGGGCTATGTACGGCTGGCTAACCGCGCCACCGGGCTGCTGGCGGACGGCATGTACAGGAGTGCCAACGGCGCCAATACAGGGCAGTGGAGTTATAGCGGCAGTGATGCGCAACAATGGACCGTGGAAGCCGCCGACGGTTATGTACGGCTGAAAAACCGCGCTACGGGACTGTACCTCGACGGGCTGGGAAGAACGGCTGACGGGTCAGTGGCCGGGCTGTGGAGTTTTAGCAGCAGTTACAACCAGCAATGGAAAACCGAAGCGACCGGCAATTATATCAAACTAAAAAACCGGGCCACCGGCCTCTATCTCGATGGACTGGGGCAAACGGCCAATGGCGCGGACCTGGCGCAGTGGTCGGGCAGCAGCAGCTATAACCAGCAATGGACCATGACCGGCGTGGCTTTGCCCGCAGCGGCTTTGCCCGGGGCAGCTGCCACCGCTGATATGGCCCGTCCGTCTGCCGATGAGCTGAACGTATATCCCAACCCTTTTACCAATACCTTCCGCATTACCGCCGGCAAACAGGATAAAATAGAACGGATTACAATTATCGACGCTTCCGGGAAGCCTGTAATGGTAAAAGTCCAGCCGTCGCCGGCAGACCTCCTGGCCGTAGGCGCAGCACTGAAAACAGGCACTTATGTAGTGGTGGTAAAGGGGAGAGGCTGGACGAAAAAGTCCAAAGTGGTCAAAATGGTCCCATAGCGGTAGTATTTTGTTTGAAAAATTATAATTGTAAATTTGACAAATATTGTTTTACTTTGGAACAATCAATCAAATTATCGTTATAATTCCGCGTCATGAAAAATAAGTTCCGTTCTGTTTGTATGGGCGTATCGTTGCTGCTGACGGCTTCACCGGCATTGCAGGCACAAAATAAGGTCACGTTCCATACAGATGCGCCAACACAAACGATCAACCGAAATATTTACGGTCATTTTGCCGAACACCTGGGTAATTGTATTTACGGCGGCTTCTATGTGGGAGACACGTCCCGTATTCCCAATATTAAGGGTGTAAGGAAAGACATTATCGCTGCGTTAAAAGCGCTGAAAATTCCGAACCTGCGTTGGCCGGGCGGTTGTTTCGCTGATACATATCACTGGAAAGACGGCATCGGCCCGAAGGAAAAACGGCCTGCGATCGTTAACACCTGGTGGGGCGGCGTTACGGAAAACAACAGTTTCGGCACGCACGATTTCCTGGACATGTGCGAGGAGCTGGGCACAGAGCCTTACCTGGCGGGCAACGTCGGCAGTGGTACCGTACAGGAGCTGGCCGACTGGGTACAGTATGTCAACTTCTCCGGTAAAAGCCCGATGTCCGACCTGCGTCAGCAGAACGGTCGGCAACAGCCGTGGAAAGTGCAGTACTGGGGCGTTGGCAACGAAGCCTGGGGCTGCGGCGGCAATATGCGTCCGGAATATTATGCCGATATCTACAGGAAGTACGCCACCTTCATGAGCGGCCACCTGTTTAAAATAGCTTCCGGCGCCAATTCATCCGACTATAACTGGACGGAAGTACTGATGAAAAACATACCGCTGCACATGGTGGATGGCCTGGCTTTGCATCATTACTCGGTCATCGAATGGAATAAAAAAGGACCGGCAATAGATTTTTCAGAGGAACAGTATTTCCAGACCATGCGCAGCGCTTGTTTCATGGATACGCTGGTACGCCGCCACTCCGCTATCATGGACAAATACGACCCGAAGAAAAAGGTGGCGCTGGTGGTAGACGAATGGGGTGGCTGGTATGACGTGGAAGCAGGCACGAACCCCGGTTTCCTCTTCCAGCAAAACACCATGCGCGATGCCATGATCGCCGGCGTGACCTTAAATATCTTCCATAACCATTCCGACAGGGTACGGATGGCCAACCTGGCGCAGACTGTCAACGTGCTGCAGGCAGTAGTGCTGACGAAAGGAGAGCAGCTGATACTGACGCCTACCTACCATGTCATGGAAATGTACAAGGTGCATCAGGATGCAACGCTCATCCCCATTGATGTACAAAGCAACAAGTATACTTACAAAAATGAGCAGCTGCCTGCGGTATCGGCTTCCGCTTCCAAAGATAAATCGGGCGTAACCCATATCTCCCTGGTTAATATCGATGCTTCCAAACCACAGGAAGTAACCGTGCAGACAGGGGCCGCCTATAAGTCTGTCGCAGGCCGCATACTCTCCTCTGCCAAACTGCAGGACCATAACAGCTTCACGCAGCCGGACAAGCTCAAACCCGCAGCTTTCAAAGGCGCCGTGCTGAAAAACAATATGCTGACCGTCAAGCTGCCGCCTTTTTCTGTGGTGGTACTGGAACTGCAATAAATACCCGCTGCCGGGGCTGATGATGACTACGTAACCACGTAGTCCGGCTACCTGTATGCATTCTAAAAAAGAAACCTGATCACATGAGCGAATCCTTTGTAATAGGTGTTGACTTTGGAACTGATTCCGTGCGGTCCATAATCGTAGATACCCGCAATGGCCAGGAGGTGGCGGCTGCGGTGTTTCACTATCCAAGGTGGAAGGATGGGTTATACTGCAACGCCGCCCGTAGCCAGTTCCGGCAACATCCGCTGGATTATATAGAAGGACTGGAAACCACTATCCGGCAATGCCTGCAGCAGGCCGGCAGCGCGGTGGCCCGGCATATAAAAGCCATCTCGGTGGATACGACCGGCAGCACGCCGGTGGCGGTAGATGAAACCGGTATGCCGCTGGCGATGCAGCCTGCCTTTAAAGACAATCCCAACGCCATGTTCGTGTTGTGGAAAGATCATACCTCCATCCGCGAAGCGGCGGAGATCAATGCCGTGGCTGCGGCCTTCCCGGGCAACTACCTGCGATTCGTGGGCGGCGTTTATTCGTCGGAGTGGTTCTGGGCCAAATGGCTGCACATATGGCGTGTAGACGAAGACGTTAGAAACGCTACTTATACCTGGGTGGAGCATTGCGACTGGATACCTTTCCTGCTGACAGGCGGCACACGCGCCAGTCAACTGAAACGCGGCATCTGCTCCGCCGGCCATAAGGCGCTGTATGCCGAAGCCTTTGGCGGCCTTCCGCCCGACAGCTTCTTTGCGGCCATCGATCCGCTGTTGCAGAACGTGAGCCGGCGGCTGTTCACTACAACCTATACGTCCGGCGAGGCGGCAGGGCATCTTTCTGCTGCATGGGCCGAACGCCTCGGGCTGAGCACTTCAGTGGTGATCGGCATCGGTGGATTTGATGCGCATATGGGCGCTGTAGGCGGACAGATAGCGCCTTATCATCTCAGCAAGGTAATGGGCACCTCCACCTGCGATATGCTGGTGGCGCCGCTGGATGAAGTGAAAGATACGCTGGTGAAAGGTATCTGCGGACAGGTGCCTGGCTCCGTGATCCCCGGTATGATGGGGATGGAAGCCGGGCAATCGGCCTTCGGGGATGCCTATGCCTGGTTCAGCAATTTATTGTCATGGCCGCTGCGGCATCTTTTCCCGCATGACAGCGCGCTGTTACAGGAGGCCAACAGCAGGATGATCATGGAGCTGTCTCAACAGGCTGCGGCCATCACACCAGATGAACACAGCGAATGGGGTATTGATTGGTTAAACGGTCGCCGCACGCCCGATGCCGACCAGTCGCTGAAAGGTACGCTCACCGGCCTGAACCTCGCTTCTGATGCACCGAGGGTATTCAGGGCCGTGGCGGAAGCCACCTGCTTTGGCGCCAAAGCCATCGTGGACCGCTTTGAGCGCGAAGGGGTACCGGTAAAAGGACTGATAGGTATCGGCGGGGTGGCCAAAAAATCACCCTTTATCATGCAGATGATGGCCGATGTAATGGGCATGCCTATACGCATTCACCGTTCCGAACAGACCTGCGCCCTGGGCGCGGCCATGTTCGCCGCTACGGCCGCCGGTATCTTCCCTAAAGTGGAAGCCGCCATGGAAACAATGGGACAAGGCTTTGAAACGACTTATTCGCCCGATATACAACGGACAGGCATATATGAAAACAGGTACCGTAAATACAAAGCGCTGGGCGCTTTCACCGCTAACATGAATATCGATTAAGATGGGTACGCAGAAATACCAGGCCATCCGCGAGGCGGCCTATGAAGCCAATATGCAGCTGCCCGCACTGGGCCTCGTTATATTTACCTTTGGCAATGTGAGCGCGGCAGACAGGGACGCCGGCGTGTTTGCCATCAAACCCAGCGGTGTGCCCTATACGGAGCTGTCGCCCGATAAGATGGTCATCGTGGACTTCGACGGGAAAGTGGTGGCTGGGGATTTACGCCCCTCGTCCGACACGCTGACCCATGCCGTATTATATAAACACTGGGCGCACATCGGCGGTATTGTGCATACACATTCTACCTACGCTACCGCCTGGGCGCAGAGCCTGCGGGATATTCCCATTTACGGGACTACCCATGCAGACCATAACACCCTCGATATCCCCTGCGCTCCGCCCATGCCGGATGAACTGATAGCCGGAAATTATGAATACCAGACCGGCTTTCAGATCATGAACGCTTTAGCCGAAAGGAACCTGACCTATGAAGACATGGAGATGGTCCTTGTAGGCAATCATGCGCCTTTTACCTGGGGCAGCACCCCGGCGAAGGCCGTATACAACAGCGCGGTACTGGAGTCCATCGCCCAGATGGCCTACCTCACGGAGTCCATCAACTTACGCGCGTCGAGACTAAAAGATTCCCTGATAAAAAAACACTACGAACGCAAACATGGCCCTGATTCGTATTACGGCCAATAAACTACATGGTATGATCGATCTGAAGAAATTAGAGATCTGGCTGGTGACCGGAAGCCAGCACTTATACGGAGAAGCAGCCCTGCAACAGGTAGCTCAGCACAGCCGGGAAATAGCCGCTGCCGTGAATGACGATAGTCATATCCCCGTTACCGTCGTCTGTAAACCGATCGTTACCACCCCCGAAGAGATTTATGCCGTATGCATGGATGCCAATGCGGCGGCCGGCTGTATCGGCGTGGTGGTATGGATGCACACGTTTTCTCCCGCCAAAATGTGGATACGGGGCCTGAAAGCCCTGAAGAAACCGGTCTGCCATCTGCATACGCAGTACAACAGGGATATCCCGTGGAGCGAAATAGACATGGACTTCATGAACCTCAACCAGAGCGCGCACGGTGACAGGGAGCTGGGATTTATGATGAGCCGCATGCGCATGAACCGGAAAGTGATCACTGGTCACTGGAAAGACCCGGAGGTGCTGGGGGAACTGGGCGCCTGGGCCCGCGTGGCTGCCGGCTGGCACGACTGGCAGGGCGCGCGCTTCGTCCGCTTTGGCGACAACATGCGCTATGTGGCGGTGACCGACGGCGATAAAGTAGAAGCGGAATCCGTATTCGGTTTCGCCTGCAACACACATGGCATCGGCGACCTGGTGGCCGTGATCAACAGCGTTCCGGACCATGCCGTGAAGGCGCTGGTGGACGAGTACGCAGACGCCTATACGATCAGTGCCGCGCTGTTAAACGATGCAGCCCTGAAAGATGCCGCCAGGATAGAGCTGGGGCTGAAAGCTTTCCTGGAAGACGGCCAGTATAAAGGTTTCTCCGATACGTTTGAAGACCTGCACGGGATGATACAGTTGCCGGGCATTGCGGTGCAACGGCTCATGCAGGCAGGATACGGTTTTGCCGGTGAGGGCGACTGGAAGACGGCTGCCCTGGTGCGCGCCATGAAAGTGATGGGCAGCGGCCTGCCGGGAGGCAATTCGTTTATGGAAGATTATACCTATCATTTTGATCCGCAAAACCCCATGGTGCTGGGTGCGCACATGCTGGAAATATGCGCGTCCATCGCTGAGGGTAAACCTTCCTGCGAGAAACATCCGCTGGGCATAGGCGGTAAAGCGGACCCGGTAAGGCTGGTATTTAACACTGCGGCAGGTGCTGCCATCAACGCATCGCTTGTGGACATGGGCAACAGGTTCCGGCTGCTGGTGAACGAAGTGGAGGCGGTAACGCCACCGCACGATCTTCCGAAGCTGCCCGTGGCACGGGTATTATGGAAGCCTTACCCGGACATGAAAAAAGCCTGCACCGCATGGATACTGGCCGGCGGCGCACATCATACCTGCTTCAGCCAGAACCTGACATCCGTTCACCTGCAGGATTTTGCCGACATGGCGGGCATTGAAATGGTGCTGATAGATAAACATACGGAGCTGAGGGCTTTCCGCAATGAGTTGCGCTGGAACGATGCCGCTTATTAAACAGACACATTCCCCGTTATGAAAAATGTACTTTCTGCCAACGATATACTTGTATTCGTTACCTATTTTATCGTCGTAGCCGTTTATGGCTACTGGGTCTACAGGAAAAAGAAGACAGCGAACCCCGATGCCAAGGATTTTTTCCTTGCAGAGGGTTCGCTGACCTGGTGGGCCATCGGCGCTTCGCTGATCGCTTCCAACATCTCCGCGGAGCAGTTTATCGGCATGAGCGGCGACGGCTTCTTCGTAGGCATCGCCGTTGCGGCGTACGAATGGATTGCCGCCATCGCGCTCATCATCATCGCGGTCTGGTTTATTCCCATTTACCTGAAGAACAAGATCTACACCATGCCGCAGTTCCTCAAGACGAGGTACAACGAAACGGTGGCGCTGATCATGGCGGTTTTCTGGCTGTTTTTATATGTGTTTGTGAATCTCACTTCCATCCTGTACCTGGGCGCGCTGGCCATCAACGGCCTGCTGGGAGGGGAGTACCTGCACATCGTCATGATCGCCTTGTCGGTATTTGCCATTGTGATCACGCTGGGCGGCATGAAGGTGATCGGCTATACCGACGTGATACAGGTAAGCGTGCTGATCATCGGCGGGTTGGCCACCACTTACATGGCGCTGACGTTGGTGAGCGAACATTTCGGGCTGGGAAGGAATGCGCTGGCGGGTTTTACGGCGCTGATGAAAGATGCGCCGGACCATTTTCATATGATCCTGGACAAACCGGATGCTACGTCTTCCCAGGAGTACATCAACAAATACCTCGTATTGCCGGGCGTGCTGATGTATGCAGCAGGGCAGTGGATCGTAAACCTGAACTATTGGGGCTGTAACCAGTATATCACGCAACGCGCGCTGGGCGCTAATCTGCAGACGGCGCGCAACGGTATCCTGTTTGCCGGGCTGCTGAAAATCATGATGCCCATTATTGTGATGCTGCCGGGCATTGCGGCCTATGTACTGCATAAAAACGGGCAGTTGCCCGGACTGGAGAATAAAGACGGCGCCTATGCAGCTATATTGGGCTTTTTGCCGTCCGGCCTGAAAGGGCTTTCCATCGCGGCGCTGACGGCCGCGATTGTAGCGTCGTTGGCAGGAAAGGCCAACAGTATCTCCACGATCTTTACGTTGGATATCTACCAGAAATATATGAACAGGACGGCTTCCCAGAAGCAGCTGGTATGGACGGGCAGATGGGTGGTGATCGTGGCTATGCTGCTGGCGATCGGTTTTACCTGGAACGACCTGCTGGGTATCGGTGGGGCAGGAGGCTTTACCTTTATCCAGAAGTATACCGGGTATATCAGTCCGGGTGTTTTTGCCATGTTCCTCTTGGGCATGTTCTGGAAACGTACTACCGGTGCGGCCGCCGTGGCGGGTATTATCACCGGTTTCACCCTGTGCGTGTTCTTCAATCAGTTCGCGCCGGCGGTATTGGGGCATGAGAATTTCCTGTATACGGCTTATCCCAATGGCAGCGGCGGATATGAGATCCCCTTCCTGATCTGTATGGGACTGGCGTTTATGTTTACCATGATCGTGATGGTGCTCATCAGTATGGCCGGGCCACGGGTCAATCCGAAGGCTTTTGTGCTGGATAAGGCGATGTTCAGGATATCACAGGCTACGACCGTGTTGATTGTTATCACGCTGTTGCTGATTTCCGCCCTGTATATCCGTTTTTGGTAGGAAGATGGAGATTCGGGGTCTGATTTGTACTTTTGTTGTCTAATTGTTTTGTATGAAGAGATATGCACAGCAAACAAGGTTGTTAGTCGCTGTTGACTGCATCATTTTTGGTTTCGACGGACAGGAAATAAAATTGCTGCTGATCCAGCGCGGTTTCGAACCGTGCAAAGGGAAGTGGAGCCTGGTAGGCGGCTTTGTGCAGGAAGAAGAAAGTGCGGAAGATGCAGCTACCCGCGTGCTGAAAAACCTTACCGGGCTGGATGGCATCTATATGGAGCAATTACATACTTTCAGCTCGCCCGACAGGGACAGCGTGGAAAGGACCATCTCCGTGGCGTATACGGCCCTGATTGATATCAAACGATATAAGCAGCTGCACGAAGATTTTCATGCCGTGTGGTTCCCGATCAATCATCACCCGGAGCTGATATTCGATCACAACGCGATGGTGAACCAGGCCAAGGAGCGGCTGCGCTATAAGGCTGCGCTGCACCCTTTGTTACTGGAACTGCTGCCTCCCAAGTTTACGCTGCCCCAACTGCAACAGCTATACGAATCTGTTTATAATACCTCTTTCGATAAAGGCAATTTCAGCAGGAAGATCCTGTCTACCGGCCTGTTGGTGAGACTGGCGGACAAAGACAAGCTCAGTTCCCGTAAAGGCGCATTTTATTATAAGGTAGACAAGAAAAAGTATAGTGTCAATCTGCACGCTTTCCTGAATTTCGTGCCGGAGGCACTGATGAAAAAATCAGCCGCTGCCGGTAACCGGTAATCTCTCTGAATCCACTGCTGTTCGCATTGTCACCGTATTCCGGAGACGTGTGCCGGGCAGAAAAAAAATAATTGTAAAATTGACATTTTTTTATTTTATTGCATATAGATAGAATTCCACGTTATGCACACAGGATATTTTCCTGCAACAGGGACTGCTTGAGAAGTGTTTGCCAACTTACCACGCTGTTGCAGGAAAATTTCTCTTCGATCCGCAGCATACATCCCGCTGCTACCTGCAAAACCCGCACCGCCATCGCGCAGCAAAACAGGAAGCGATGATTTCAATATTATTTCCCTTTCATACATAAAATTTGCCACTGTGAATAGAAGATCACTTATCAAATATCTGGGGTTGACTGTTCCTGCTTATTTATTATCAAAGCAGGCAGGCGCATCCATCGGCGGGCCGCTGGCCCCGTATACAGCCCAGGGGCCTTTTACGGCCAGCTGGGAGTCGCTGCAGCAATACAGCGTTCCGGAATGGTACCGCAATGCCAAGTTTGGCATATGGGCGCACTGGGGCCCGCAGTGTGAGCCGGAGTACGGCGACTGGTACGCGCGCGGCATGTATGTGGAAGGCAGCGACCAGTATAAATACCATCTTCAGAAATATGGCCATCCGTCGAAGTTTGGTTTTAAAGATGTTATCCATCAATGGAAAGCGGAACAATGGGACCCGGAGCAACTGGTATCCCTGTACAAACGGGCGGGTGCGAAGTACTTTTTCGCCATGGCCAACCACCACGATAACCTGGACCTCTGGAACTCCCGCCATCATGCATGGAACGTCATGAACGTCGGGCCTAAAAAGGATATCATTGGCGGCTGGGCCAAAGCAGCACGCAACAACGGGCTCCCTTTCGGCGTCAGCATACACGCCGCCCACGCCTGGACATGGTATGAAGTAGCGCAGCGCGCCGATAAAAACGGTCCGCTGGCCGGCGTGCCTTACGACGGAAAACTGACAAAAGCCGACGGCAAAGGTGCCTGGTGGGAAGGACTGGACCCGCAGCTGCTCTACGCGCAAAACCATCCGCTGAGTGAAAACAGCCTGGATAACGGCGCCGTTTTCCGGCAGTGGGACTGGCACAACGGGGCGGTACCGCCGTCAAAAGCTTACTGCGACCTGTTCCTGAAAAGGACCCTCGACCTCCTGGACCGCTACGAACCGGAGCTGGTTTATTTCGATGACACGGTGTTGCCGTTATATCCGGTCAGCGATGTAGGCCTGCAGATCGCAGCCTATCACTACAATAAAAGCATCAAACGCCATAAAGGCCAGCTGCAGGCGGTACTGAACGGTAAGGTATTGAACGAAATGCAGCGCAAGTGCATGGTATGGGATATAGAAAGGGGGCAGAGCAACGTGATTGAACCGTTCGCCTGGCAAACGGATACCTGTATCGGAGCCTGGCACTATGACAAGCGGTTCTTTGACGGTAAGTGGTATAAATCCGGTAAAACAGTTATCCAGACACTGGTGGACGTAGTGAGCAAAAACGGCAACCTCCTGCTCAATATCCCGGTGAAAGGCAACGGCGCCATCGACGACCAGGAGAAAGCCATCCTCGAAGAAATAGCCGCCTGGATGGCCGTCAATGCGGAATGCATATTCGACACCCGGCCGTGGAAAGTGCTGGGCGAAGGCCCGGCCCTGGAAAATGTTGCCCCCATCGCCGCACAGGGATTCAACGAAGGGAAAGGCAAACCTTTTGGCGCCGGCGATATCCGTTTTACCGCAAAAGGAGACTCACTGTACGCCGTGTTACTGGGCTGGCCCGAAGATGGAAAGATCAACATCAAAAGTCTCGCCGCCGGAAGTACGCTGCGCCCGGAAAAGGTGAACAGGATCGATTTACTGGGAGGCGGTGAAGTACGCTTTCAACAACATACGGACGCACTGGAGGTCACCCTGCCGGAAAATAAACCGGCGTTCCCTTATGCGGCGGTTTTAAAAATCCGGTAGCCAAACCAGCGCTTTGCTGGTTTCACCCGTTACGATCGTACTCAATCTATCATACATACATCCATTCACTAACACCCTTTCCCGGGACCGGCCAATTGAGCCGGTCCTTGTTATTTTACCGGATACTTAACCCTTTGGGTCTGAAATTCAACCTGTTGCAACATATGATACCCCAGAATGCAACATATGCCACCCCTCTTATTCCCCCGCATTGAGCAACTTTACAGCATTATTATTCCACGACAAGACTACATCACGTTATGAAAAGGACGATCACTATCGCCTGGCTTTTGCTTATGCTTATTTACCACGTTTCGATGGCAGGCACGCCGTTTTATTTACAAACTAAAGAAGGGGTCGTGGTTTATACGGACCCTTCTTTTACAGGTTCTTCCCACTCCGTCCGGCTCTATGTGGTGACCGACGACATTATCAGGGTAGTAGCCGCGCCGGGTAAGGAACCGGCGCCCGTTCAAAGCCTGATGACGGTCAACACCCACCGGCCGGCGCCCGCCTGGAAGCTGACGGCCTCCAATGAGGCCGTAACGCTGAAAACCCAAAAGCTGACCGTTATAGTACAGGCGAAGACAGGCAGGGTGTCTTTCCTCGATGCCAGAGGAGAAAAAATACTGGCCGAGAAAGCTATCGGTGGACGGACCTTTCAGGCTGCCATCTTCGACGGACGTCCGTATTATCATCTTACCCAACAGTTTGAAGGGGCGGACGGCGATGCCTGGTATGGCCTCGGTCAGCACCAGGATGGCATATATAATTACAAAGGACAACAGGTTACCTTTTTCCAGAACAATACCGAAGTGGCCATTCCTTTCCTGGTCTCCCATAAAAACTACGGTATCCTCTGGGATAACTATTCCCTGACCACGGCCGGGGACATACGGCCGCTTCACCCGCTTTCCGCGCTGCAGCTGTTCGACAAAAACGGAACAGAAGGATGGCTGACGGCCACTTACGCCAATAATGCCCGCCAGCCGCAGCAAGTGACCGCTACCCGGGCAGAATCAGCGATTAACATGGAGTTTTTGGGAGACTCAAAGGCGACGCTTCCGCCAGGGTTTACGCCGGCCACCGGGGTGGCCTCATGGGAAGGTAGTGTGGCCAGTCATTTTTCCGGGCTGCATCAACTGCGGTTTACCTTCGGTGGCACCCTGAAAGTATGGCTGAACGGCCGGCTGGTACTGGACCACTGGCGCAAGGCATGGAACCCGGCGCCCGCGCTGGTGCCGGTTAACTTTGAAAAGGGCGTGAAGGTACCGGTGAAAATTGAATGGACGCCCGAAAGCCCGGAGTCATACCTGTCACTGAAATGGCAGGCGCCGTTGAGCAAAGCAGAAGAGCGTTGCTTCGGCTTTTCCTCCGAAGCAGGCCGCCAGGTAGATTACTATTTCGTGCATGGCGGTAACATGGACGAGGTGATTGCCTGCTACCGCGAACTGACAGGCAAAGCGCCGATCGTCCCTAAATGGGCAATGGGCTTCTGGCAAAGCAGGGAACGGTACAAAACGCAGGAAGAAATACTCTCGACCGTCGACGAGTTCCGCAAAAGAAAAATACCGTTGGACAACATCGTGCTGGACTGGAGCTACTGGAAAGAGGCCGCCTGGGGAAGCCAGGAGTTTGACCCGGCCCGGTTCCCGTCGCCCGACAGTATGATCGATGTGCTGCACAAAAAGTACCACACGCAGATCATGATATCGGTATGGCCGAAGTTCTATAAAGATATCCCCGCTTACAATGCGTTCGATAAAAAAGGATGGCTCTATAAACGCAATATCGCCGATGAGCAGCGCGACTGGATCGGTAACGGCTACGTATCTACTTTTTACGACGCCTTTAATGAAGACGCCCGCAAAGGCTTCTGGGACCTGATCCATCAAAAGCTCTATACCAAAGGTATCGACGCCTGGTGGATGGATGCCAGCGAACCGGACGTCCTCTCCAACGTAAGCCCTGAAAGAAGAAAACAGCAGATGACGCCTACCGCCCTGGGCCCGGCGGCGGAATACCTGAACGCCTACCCGCTGCAAAACGCCAAAGGCATCTACGAAGGACAGCGGCAGGCAGACCCGGACAAAAGGGTGTTCCTGCTGACCCGCTCCGGCTTCGGCGGCTCCCAGCGTTATGCGGCAGCCATCTGGAGCGGCGACATCGGCGCCACCTGGAAAGACATGCAAACGCAGATCTCCGCAGGCATCAACTTCTCCCTGTCAGGACTGCCTTACTGGACCATGGACATCGGCGGTTTTGTAGTGCCGGCGAAGTTTGAAAAACCGGACGCAGAAAGCCTGGAAGAGTGGCGGGAACTCAGCACCCGCTGGACACAGTTTGGCGCGTTTGTGCCGCTGTTCCGCTCCCACGGCCAGTTTCCTTACCGCGAAATCTTTAACACGGCTCCGGAAGACCATCCGGCCTACGAAAGTTTCCTCTACTACGATCAGCTCCGGTACCGGCTGCTGCCTTACAGCTATTCACTGGCAGGCGCCGCCTACCATGACGACTATACGATGATGCGAGGACTGGTCATGGACTTTGCCAAAGACACCACCGTGTTGAACATAGGAGACCAGTTTATGTTCGGCCCGTCCATCCTTGTTAACCCGGTTTATCAGTACAAACAACGCAGCCGCGAAGTGTACCTGCCCGCAGGACAAGGCTGGTACGACCTGTACACCGGTGCCCGGCATGCCGGCGGTAAAAGAATTACAGCCGATGCGCCCTATGGCCGTATGCCGCTGTATGTAAAGGAAGGGGCCATCATTCCGGCAGGCCCTGCACTGCAATACACTTCCGAAAAACCTGCCGACACTATTACGCTGTACGTCTACACCGGTAAGAATGGCGCTTTCCGGCTCTACGAAGACGACGGCAGCTCCTATAACTATGAGAAAGGACAGTTTACCATCATCCCCATCGACTACCAGGAAGGCTCAAAGACACTTACAATAGGCGACCGCAAGGGAACTTACAACGGTATGCTGCAGCAGCGCGTGTTCCGGATCGTCCGGGTGAGCGCCGCCGCGCCCAAACCGCTGGATGCCGCTGCGAAGGCCGATCAGGAGGTACATTATGAAGGAAAGCAATTGACCATCAAACTATAAGCGCCGGTTTTATCACTACCAAAATCCAAATGCCCGACTTTTATGAAAAGATCACTAAGAAAAGCAGGACAGTTGTTGCTCTATGCATGGCTGACGGTCCTGTTGATAAGCCCTTCCGTTATGGCACAAACGCAGCCCGTAACGGGCCGTATCACTTCCGCGAAAACCGCAGCGTCCATAGCGGGAGCGTCGGTGACCGTTAAAGGTACTACCAAGGGTACCGTCACCGACAATGGCGGGTTCTTTAAAATCGATGCCGCCCCCGGCGCCGTGCTGGTGGTGACCTCCGTCGGCTACGTGCCGCAGGAACTCAAGGTAACCGGCACTGAAATGAAGCTGCAATTACAGGAGTCCGTGACACAGATCGAAGACCTCGTGGTCATCGGCTATGGCGTGCAAAAGAAAAAACTGGTTACCGGCGCTAACCTGCAGGTGAAAGGAGACGACCTGCAGAAACAAAGCACCACCAACGCCCTGCAGGCTTTGCAGGGGCAGGCGCCCGGCGTGCAGCTCACCAGCTATTCCGGCCAGCCGGGTTCGGCGATGAATGTGGTCATCCGCGGTAAAGGCACGGTGGGTAACTTTGCACCGCTGTATATCGTCGACGGGGTACAGACCAGCGACATTACTTACCTTAACCCCGCGGACATCGCCTCCATCGATGTGCTGAAAGACGCCGCCTCAGCAGCTATCTACGGTTCACAGGCGGCTAACGGCGTTATCCTGGTAACAACCCGCTCGGGTAAAGCCAACCAGAAAGCGCAGGTGACCCTGGATGTTTTCTATGGCCTGCAAAACGTGGCCCGCAAAGCTAAACTGCTCAATGCCAAAGAGTATGCGGTCATTATGAATGAAGCGGCGGTCAACTCCGGGAAAACACCTTATTTCACCAACGATGTGATCAACAACCTGTCGGAAGGCACCAACTGGATGGACCAGATGTTCAAAAAAAATGTGCCTACCCAGAACTATGTCCTCGGTGTACAGGGCGGCAGCGCGGCCTCCGTATATTCCTTATCGTTAGGTTATACCAGCCAGGGCGGTATCGTAGGTGGCGCCAGCACTTCCAACCTGGAACGTTACACTTTCCGTATCAATTCCGAACACAAGTTATATAAAGACATCATCAAGGCAGGGGAGCACCTGACGTTCAACTACCAGAACACCTACGGCATCGGGGTAGGTAACCAGTACAACAACTCCCTGCGAGCTGCCTTTACCACCAGCCCTTTCCTGCCCATGTACGACAGCGACGGCAATTTCTTCGCGGCGGACAAAGTCGGCTGGTACCCCGGAAAGCCCGACAGGTCCTGGAACAACGGGGAATCCAACCCGTACGCGGTGATGTATTATTCCAACCAGAATCGCAGCAGCAGCCAGGGATTATTCGGCGACGTATACTTACAGGCAGAACCCATCAAAGGACTGAAATTCCGTACCAGCCTGGGCCTGAACTACTATTCCAACCAGAGCCACGGCTTCACGCCGGTATACCACCTGTCTATCTATGCGTTCAACGATACTTCCAGGGTAACCCAGTCGATGGGCAGCGGTCAGACGATCCAGTTCGACAACTCCCTCAGCTATGATTTTACCCTTGGCGATAACCACAGCTTCAGTGTGATGGCCGGATCGTCAGCATTAAAAGCCACCGGTGTGAGCATGACGGGCAACAACCGCGACCTGCGCATCGCCGATCTGTGGCATGCTTACCTGTCCGTAGCGCAGAACGTCACCAAAGGCGCGCCATACATGAGCCTGAGCGGCGGACCTTTCACCAACGCGCTGGCGTCTTACTTCGGCAGGCTGCAATATAACTACAAGGAAAAATACCTGCTGAACCTCACCTTCCGGGCAGATGGCTCTTCCCGTTTCGCACCGGATAACCGTTGGGGTTATTTCCCTTCCGCAGGCGCCGGATGGGTGGTGTCTAAAGAAGCGTTTATGGAAAGCGCCACCTGGCTGGACTTCCTGAAATTACGCGCCACCTGGGGACAGGTGGGCAACCAGAACGTGGCTGCTTACCAATACCTGTCGCCCATCGCTTTCAACAATGCCTCCTATATCTTCGGACCCGTGGAGGGCGTCAATACACAAGGTGCTTATCCCAGCAGGCTGGCTAACCCCAACGTGAAATGGGAAACATCGGAACAGACCAACATCGGTTTTGATGCGACGCTCATGAAAAACCTGAGCGTTACGTTCGACTACTATATCAAAAAGACGAAAGACTGGCTGATCAGCGCGCCGATACTGGCTACCGCCGGCGCCGACGCGCCGCTGATCAACGGTGGGGACGTGAGCAACACCGGCGTGGAGCTGGCGCTGTCCTACCAGAACAGCATCGGCAGGGACTTCCACTACACGGTAGGTGTGAACGGCGCCTATAACAAAAACAAGATCGGCAACATCCCCACCAACGATCATATCATCCACGGCAACACCAATACGCTGTATGAAAATTCACTCGAGTTTTACCGGGCAGCGAATGGCTTGCCTATCGGTTATTTCTGGGGACTGAAAACAGCTGGCATCTTCCAGACGGAAGCGGAAGTAAACGATTATAAAGGCAAAGCCGGCAAACCCATTCAGCCGGACGCGAAACCCGGAGACGTGCGTTTTGTGGACCTCAATGGCGACGGTGTCATCGATGCCAACGACAAGACCATGATCGGAGACCCGAACCCGCGCTTCACCTTCGGATTTAACATCGCGCTGGATTACAAAGGCTTCGACCTGCAGGTGCAGGCGTCCGGCGTATCCGGTAATGAAATCGTGCAGTCATGGAGAAACCAGTCCAGCGCGCTGGGCAACTATTCCGCCGCTATCCTCGACCGCTGGCATGGCACCGGCTCTTCCAACAAAATGCCAAGGGTAACGGAAGACAACCGCAACTGGACACAGTTCTCTGACCTGTACATCCATGACGGCAGTTTCCTGCGTATCAACACCATCACGCTGGGATATGATTTCTCTAAACTGGTGTCCCGCAACTACCTGGGCAGACTGCGTGTATACGCTTCCGTATTAAACGCTTTTACCTTTACGAAATACAACGGCATGGACCCTGAAATCGGCTACAACGAAGGTTTCTCCACCGGTGTGGACATCGGTTACTACCCAAGGCCAAGGACCATGATGATAGGTGCTAATCTCCGCTTCTAACCAAAATCTACATGAAGATGAAAAAGCTACGCATATATACACTGCTATTCGCGCTGGCATCCCTGGCAGCCTGCAGCAAAAGTTTCCTCGATACGGAGGATGTTACCACCGCTACGGAGCAGAACTTTTATAAAACACCCAACGATGCTTTTAAAGCGCTGGTAGGCGTTTACGACGGGCTGCAGACCGTATGGGCCGGCGGCGTGTCCATGCCGATAGCCACGGAAATACTGTCTGATAACGCTTTTGGCGGCACCGGTAATGCCGACGGCTTCGGTTACCAGATGATCGATGAATTTGACAAGCTGCGTTCCCCATCCGATCAGAGCCTGTTCGGCGATAACTGGAGCGCTTACTATAAAGCCATCTACCGGGCCAATATGCTGCTGACCCACCTCGACCAGGTGGACTGGAAAGGCAGCGAAAACCTGCGCCCGGTATACGAATCCGAAGCCAGGTTTATACGCGCCTACCTGTATTTTGATATGGTGAGATTGTGGGGGAATATCCCGCTGCTGTCAAAACCTACGACAGATAACGTTCCGCAGGCCAGTCCCGACAGTGTGTACAAGCTTATAGCCGACGACCTGGTGTTTGCGGCCAACAATCTTCCGGCGGTAAATTATGGCGCGCAGCCTGCCGCTACACGTGGCAGGGTCACCAAATGGGCGGTAGAAGCCCTGATCGGAAGGGTGTACCTGTATTATACCGGTTATTATGGCAAGACGGACCTCGTCAGCACGGTGTCTAAACAACAGGCGCTGGCTTACCTCGAAGATGTGATCACCAACGGCGGATTCGGGCTGGTAGAAAAATTCGCCCACCTGTGGCCGGCAGCATCGCTCAATGATTATGTGGGAGAAGATAACAAGGAAACCATCTTCGCCATCAAGTACACGTATACCAGCGATTACAACGGCAATACGGACGGTAACCACTGGATGGTAATGAACGGCCTCCGTGGCCAGAGTATATTCCCGTACGGCATGGGATGGGGCGGTTGCCCTGTCAGCGCCCGGCTCTGGAGCGCATACGCTGCCAACGACACCAGGAGAAAAGCCACGATCATATCTATCGCTGACGAAGGATTGGCATTTACAAATAGCAAAGACCAACGGGAGTATACCGGTTACTATATGAAAAAGTACACGCCCCTGGTGGACGAAGCGGGCAACAGCCTCGCCGTGAAAATGGGTGGTACCAACTTTATGATCGGGCAGTTCCAGGATTATGTGTCCATCCGTTATGCAGATGTACTGCTGATGGCGGCCGAACTGGGTTCTCCCAACGCGCAGAAATATTTTGACGATGTCCGCAAACGCGCCTTCGGCAATAACTTCACGGCATTGCCGGTGAGCCAGGCCAATATTCTCCAGGAAAGAAGGTTTGAATTTGCCGGAGAGGGCATCCGTTACTGGGACCTGCTGCGCCAGGGCATCGCCGCGGCGGCAGCTGCCATCGCGGAAACCACCACCGTGCAAAACGGTGATGTAAATACGACGAAGACCATACAGGCAGGAAAAATTACGGAGACGAAAGGACTGTCACAGATTCCTTATTCACAGGTGACCCTGTCCAACGGCGTACTGAAACAAAACACAGGCTGGTGATCATCCCATAAAATATACCACTATGAACAAGCTGTCATACCTGAAGCCGGCAGTATTGCTGTCGCTCATGATAATATCCACTATACTTTCCTGTAAGAAGAAAGAATACAGTCTGTCCCCGTTGCCTGACAAGTCGGCCATCAACATGGAGGTGAAGCAGGACCTGACGGCAGACCCCGGAGGCAATACCCTGTACCTGATCAATCATACCGCTGAGGTCATCCCCGTGTGGGACTATGGCACCGGCAGGTCCAGCCGGCAGACGGACACTATCCACTTCGCCTTCAAAGGCGATTACGTGATCCGGCGTTCCGCGCTCACAGACGGGGGGATCGTGCAGCTGGATTCCATTAAGGTCCATGTCACCGCCGATAACCTGAATTATGTCAACGATCCGTTGTGGAATGCCCTGACCGGCGGCGTTGGCCAGGAAAAAACATGGGTGCTGGACATTGAAGCTACTGTGTTTGACGGTCCGCTCTTCTTCTACGGTACCGACAACGGCTGGGGCGGCGATTGCATGAAAACAGGCGGCGACTGCTGGTCATGGGCCCCCAAGTACGCTGACAATACCTGGCTGATGCCCGCCGGCGATTATGGCACCATGACGTTTAGCCTTAAAGGTGGTCCGTTCGTGAAGGTGATGCATAAACAGGTGCCCGCAAGAGGCACCGAAAACGGCACTTTCTACCTGGACGCCAATACGAAAAAACTGACGATGACGGATGCCACGCCTATTCACGATGCGGGCCGCGACGCCTGTGTGGCGGCGTGGGGCAATATCCGGCTGCTTTCATTAACGGAAAAATCCATGCAGCTGGGCGTGCTGAGGACCTCGTGCGACGGACCGGCATTGATGGTATACAACTATGTGTCGAAACAACAATAGTACCGTGGAAAATTGATATAATGTTACCCGTATGAAACCCTGTTTGCCGGCAGCGATCATCCCCATGATCGCTGTCGTTGTTTTGTAAAAAGCATTTATGTTACAGAGATTGAACAGAACGCTGTCGTTCTGTTCAGGACAGCAACCCAAAGTGGAATAACGCAGTCATAACGGTCAGCTGTCGCTTTCTTTTTTATTCGCCGCATACTGCGACGGCAACACCTTGAATTCTTCCTTGAAAAATTTCGAGAATTGTTTGGGGTTATTGAATCCCACGTTATAGGCGATCTCCGCGATAGTCATACCGCTTTTTTCCAGTAGCTGCGCTGCACGCTTCAGCCGGATGGAACGGATGAATTCCAGCGGGGATTTGCCGGTAAGAGCCACGATCTTCCGGTAAAGCGTCACCCGGTTCATGTGCATGGCTGAGCTGAAATCTTCTACAGAGAAGTCCGGGTTGTCCATCTGTTGCTCGATGATGTCCAGCGTATTTTGCAGGAAGGTGGCATCTACTGAAGTAACGGTTATCTCGGCGGGATTGACTTCAATTTGCTTCTGAAATCTTTTCTGCAGCAGTTTCTGTTGCGCCAGCAGGTTTTTAATCCGCGAATCCAGTATTTCGAAAGTAAAGGGTTTGGTGATGTAGTCGTTGGCGCCGGCGGCAAAAGCCTGCAGCTGCCTGCCCTCGTCGCCAACGGCGGTGAGCAGGATCACCGGAATATGCGCCGTCCCTGTTTCCGTTCTGATATGCTTAACGAGGTCAATGCCGTCCGACAGCGGCATCATAATATCGCTGACCACCAGGTCGGGATTGCACGACTTCACTTTTTCCCATCCCTCTTTGCCATTGGTAGCTTCTTCGATATGATATTGTCCCCGCAGGTTATCTTTCAGGTAGAAGCGAAGGTCTTCGTTGTCTTCCACTACAAGGATGGTTTTCATCCTGCTGCTTTTCCGCGTTTCCCCGGACAACATCTGTGTGGCATCGTCGTCGGTCAACAGGGGGGTGGTACTGCGTATAACGGGGTCGTATATCTTTTTGGCCGGTATCCGTACGGTAAAGCAAGTGCCCTGGCCGGGTGCGCTTTTTACTGTAATTACGCCGTGGTGAAGTTTTACAAACTCCCGGGTGATGGCCAGTCCTATGCCCGTTCCCTGGTTCGCCATGTCCGCCGGCACATCCGTCTGAAAGAAACGTTCAAAGATTTTCTGCTGCTGGTTTTCAGGGATGCCGATGCCGGTGTCCCTGACTTCGATGATGAGCGTGGCGTCGCCTACATTGCCGGAAGGAGGATCGGTAGAAAGCTGCAATGTGACGGCGCCGTTGTCCGGCGTGTATTTAAACGCGTTAGACAACAGGTTGAACAGAATCTTTTCGATCTTGTCTTTATCAAAATAGATTTCCAGATGGTCTACAGCGGAAGAGAAATGAAATGTGATCATCTTCTTTTCCGCGATATCGGTAAAAGACCGGCTGATATCCCGGGTGAACTGTACAATGTCGCCCATCGCCAGATGTAACCGGATGGCCTGTACTTCCATTTTTCTGAAATCCAGCAGCTGGTTGACAAGGTTCAGTAGCCTTTTGGCATTGCGAAGCACCAGTCCCAGTTGTTTTTGCTGTGTTTCGTTCTCCGTGTTTTTGATAATGGTGTCCAGGGGCGAAATGATCAGGCTCAACGGCGTACGCAGTTCATGGCTGACGTTGGTGAAGAATTTTGTTTTGACCTGTTCTATGGCATGTGCCCTCTCAGCTTCGCGGCGCTGCTGTTCCACCTCGTACCGCATGTGTATCCTGTCCAGCGTGATGCGCCGTGCCAGCAGGAGCAGGCCGGCGGCCGTCAGCAGATAGATGGCAAAAGCGAAGGGCGTTCGCCAGAAAGGAGGCTCCACATGGATCTTCAGCGATATAGGATCGCTCCAGGAACCATCGCTGTTGAGCGCTTTGACCTTAAACGTATAGTGCCCCGGGTCCAGGTTGGTGTAAGTGGCTTTGCGCTGGCCGCCGTCTGCATACAGCCAGTCGGTGTTAAATCCTTCCAGCGTATAGGCGTATCGGTAGTGCGCCTTGTGGCCATAGTCGAGCGAGGCGAATTCGATGGAGAACACGTTCTCCCGGTATTTCAGGTCAATGCTCCCGAGTTTCGAGAGGGATTGTTCCAGCACTACGCGGCCGTTGAAGGTTTCTCCCGGCCTGATATTGGTGTTCAGTATTTGCAGGCCGGTAAAAACAAGTTTGGAACGATTGACCGTTTTGGCTACCTGGCTGCTGTTAATGATATTGAAACCGGAGGGACCGCCGAAGATCAGTTCCCCGGCACTGGTTTTGAGTGCCGCGTTGTCGTTGAATTCGCGGTTCTGCAGGTTGTTGGATTCATCGTAACCGACAACGGACAGCGTTATATTTTTGCCTTTCTGCAGGGGCATAGCGCTACAAAGGCCGCTGGGCGTAGATAGCCATAGCCTTTGTGAATTATCTTCCAGTATATTGAGAATGATGTTGTCCGGTAGGCCGTCGGCCATGGTGAACAGCTCAAAGTCGCCGGTCTGCTCGTTGAACAGGTTAAGTCCCTCATGGGTGCCCACCCACACCCTTCCTTTGCTGTCTTCCAGGAAACAGATGACATTATTGCTGCTCAGGCTTTTTTTATCGCTGCTATGCCGGTAGGTGGTAATTTGTTTTCTGTCCGGGGAAAAGACCATGATCCCATAGGTGGTGCCGGTCCATAAATTGCCTTTGCGGTCGCCCATCAGTGCGGAGATGTAGTTGGACGACTGATTGCCGGTCCTTTCCTGGAAGAAGTGCGTGAAACGGCCGGTTTTACGGTCGAGCAGGTCCAGCCCGGCCCCCCAGGTCCCCACCCACAGCCGGCGGTCTTTGTCTTCATAGACTTCCCATACCTTATCATCCGCGAGAGAAGACGTGTCCTGATCGCTGTGCCGGTAACGGGTAAATTTTTTACCATCGAAACTGTTGAGCCCTCCGAAGTAGGTGCCTATCCAGAGCACGTTCTGGTGATCGAGGCAAAGGCTCACGATAACGTTGTTGCTGATGCTGTTGGGATTGCGGGGATCGTGCTGATATTGCCGGAAGGTATTGTTTTTCCTGTCGAAGTAGAGGAGGCCGCCGCCGTTGGTGCCTATCCAGAGGTTACCCTGCTTGTCTTCCACGAAGCGGTTCACGTCGTCATAGGGAAGGCTGCTGGCATCTGCTTCCTGGTGGTGGTAATGCGGAAACTGCAGGATATTGCTGTTGAGATAGTTCACGCCTTGTTTGTAGGTGCCTGCCCACAGGATGCCGTTATCATCCTTGTATAAGGCGTTGATGCTGTTTTGTCCCAGGCTCTGGGGATTTTTAGGATCGTTGAGCAGGTAGGTGGTATGGAAGTTTTTCTTTTTATCGACCAGCGCAATGCCGCCATGGTCGGTGGCTATCCAGATGAGGCCATCGTTGTCCTGGACGATCTGGCTGACAAGGCCGGACGACAGCCGGGAAGGAGCGGAGTTTTCATTGAAGGGCCTCACGGAATTGTCCTGCGGCCGGAACAGGTAAGCGCCATAGGCAAAGCTCCAGAGCCATATGTCACCGTCGCTGTCAATAAAAAGGTTGGCTGGCGGGTGATCTTTGGCCTGCTGCTGAACGGCAGTAAATGTGGAAACGGTTTTGCCGGAGGAGATGTCATATTGCTGCAGGACACCGTTCTGTTGCAGCATCCATAAACTGCCGGTGGCAGCTTCCCGGACGGCAATAATTTTACCTGTGGCGTTGGTGTTGATTTTTTTCGCCTGTTGGCGGGCATACAGGAACAGGTCGCCGTTTTCATACAGAAACCAGTATCGCCCGTTCGGTCCTTTGGTGATATTATATACATTGCCTTCGGGCAGGCCGAGCGATTTCAGATAGGCGTTAGCGTTAGCGGTGAAACGTTCGGTATGGCTATCGTAGACCGACGGGCCGCCTTTCGTTGCCACCCACATTTTTCCATCCGGAAGTTCATACAGCGAAAGCACATAGTTGTCGGGCAGTGAAGTGCTGTCGTTCTGCCGGCTGCGCAGCACTTTACAGGTGTAGCCGTCGTACCGGTTAAGTCCCGATACGGTGCCGAACCACAGATAGCCGTCCGTATCCTTGAGGATCGCCGTCACCTGGTTATGCGATAAGCCGGAATAGATATCCAGTTTGGAAAAGTTGTAGGGAGCTACCTGTGCAACAACCTGGAAAGGTAAGGCCAGTATAGCCATCATAACGAAAACGCGCATCATAACGTGTTGAACTTAGAATTTATTACTGCAGCATAGGAACGCCAATTGATATCCCGTGTCGCCATAAAAAAAGAAAACGCGGCGAGGCGACAACTGCTGTTCGGGAGGGCCCGGCCCCAAAGGAACTAAAATCCTGCTAAAACGCTACCCCGGCCAAACTACGAGTCAATGCACGTAAGTTAAAAATAATTGTAACAATGACAAATAATATTTTTAAATTGTCCGTCGCTAAGTCGCAGATGCAATGTTATGAAGAAAAATAAACTGATCAAAAAATGGAGATGGTGGTTGCCGGCGTGCAGCCTGATAGTGGCAGCCGTACCGGCTGTTTGCCAGCAGGTTTTTACCGTACAGGCTGATAAGCCTGGTGCTGCCATCCAGCCAACGATGTACGGCGTATTCTTTGAAGATATCAATATGGGTGCTGACGGCGGGTTGTATGCTGAGTTGGTGAAGAACCGTTCTTTTGAATTCGACAACCCATTGATGGGGTGGACGGTGAACGGTAAAAAAGAGGAAGGTGACATGCTGGTGCTGAACAATGCTTCCTATAATAAAGCGAACCCTCACTACCTGCATATCCGCGTCAACAACCGCCGCAAAGGGGAGTGGGGGCTCACCAACGAAGGGTTCAAAGGCATGGGCATCCGGAAGGACGTAACGTATTATTTTTCTGCCAAATACCGCACCGGTAAGCCTGGCATAACAGTACACGCCGAACTGGTAACACCTTCCGGGAAGGTGATTGGCACCGGCTCATTCGCCGCTGCGCCCACCGGCGCCGGCTGGTCAACGAAGGAGATCACTTTTGCCGCGGCAGCAGAGGAGCCGTCGGCCAAACTGACGCTCTGGCTGGAGGGAAACGGCAGCATCGATATGGACATGATCTCCCTGTTTCCCGGCGATACCTGGAAAAACAGGCCCAAGGGGTTAAGGGCTGATATGGTACAAATGCTGGCGGATATGCAGCCAGGGTTTGTCCGGTTCCCCGGCGGCTGTATCGTGGAAGGCCGTAACCTGGCCAACCGCTTTCAGTGGAAAAAGACGGTAGGCCCCCAGGAAGACCGTGAGCTGATCATCAACCGGTGGAATACGGAATTCGGTCACCGCCTGACGCCGGATTACTTTCAGAGCTTCGGCCTCGGCTTTTTCGAATACTTTCAGCTGGCGGAGGATATCGGCGCAGCGCCGCTGCCTATCCTGAACTGCGGCATGGCGTGCCAGTTTAATACCGCTGAACTGGCGCCCATGGACGCGCTGCAGCCTTACATCCAGGACGCGATCGACCTGGTGGAATTTGCCAACGGCCCTGCCGACAGCAAATGGGGTAAGGTGCGTGCCGATATGGGGCATCCGGCGCCCTTTCACCTGACGATGATGGGGGTGGGCAACGAAAACTGGGGACCGCAGTATATTGAACGCGCAGCGGAATTCGCCCGCCAGCTGAAAGCCGCACACCCGGAAATAAAACTGGTGTTCAGCTCCGGTACCGATCCTGACGGCCCGCGTTTCAACTACCTCAACGACACGCTCCGCAAGATGAACGCCGACTTTATAGACGAGCATTATTATCGCAGCCCGGAATGGTTTCTTGCCAATGCCGGCCGTTACGATCATTATCCCCGAAACGGCGCTAAAGTGTTTGCCGGGGAGTATGCCGCACATGAATCGAAAGACTTCACCGGCGCCCGGCGCAACACACTGCGTGCTGCCATTGCCGAAGCCGCTTTTCTTACCGGCCTGGAAAGAAATGCTGATGTGGTGCACATGGCTTCCTATGCGCCGCTTTTCGCCAGCGCGGAGCAGTGGCAATGGGCGCCCGACCTCATATGGGTGAACAGCCTGAAGGTAGTGGGCACGCCCAGCTACCAGGTGCAGAAATTATATTCACTGAATAAAGGTACCCATGTGCTGCCGTTACACCAGGGCGGCGAGCCGGTAAAAGGGCAGGACAGCCTTTATGCCAGCGCAGTCTTTGATAAAAATACCGGAGACATTATTGTTAAGATCGTCAACGCTGGCCAGCAGGTGGCTGCCGGAACGATACAGTTAACCGGTAAAAACAAAGCTGCCGGCAGTGCTACGCTGACTACGCTCACCGCAAACGATCCTGTTACTGTCAATACATTTGACGAAGTGCCGGTGCAACCGGTTGTATCTAAGGTGCCGGTGCGTCAACAAGCCGTCACGCTTAGGCTGGCGCCCAATTCCCTGAACGTATTACGGATCAGCAACAAAAAATAGGATATTCCCCCAAGCGCAAATAAAACATCGGAATCCGGCAAATCCGTGGTGGTTTGCGGCTGTATAAAGATGGAGATTTACAACACGTTATGAATCGATTTTTCCGACGGTAAGTCAATCAAAATCTAATTACAGTCACAATGAAAGTAAAAAGCAAAGCACTAATCGGATCTGCTTTGGGGTTGTCATTTGTATTCCTCTCTATGCAATCTGCTGAGGCGCAGCGAATTGTCAGGGCCACCGGCAAGGTTGTGGACGCCAAAGATCTTAGCCCGCTGCCTGGGGCCACCGTTGTCCGGTTGGGCGGTAAAGAAGTCGCTGTTGCCAACAGCGCAGGATTTTTTGAGATCGGCGTGCCGGAAGGAAGTTCGCTCAGGATCTCACAGTTAAGCTATGACAACGCCCTGGTGAAGGCAGATACCGGCATACTGGTAAAGCTGCAGGGGACCTCCAGTAACCTCGATGCTATCGTGGTGGTGGGTTATGGCGTACAGAAAAAATCCGCTATCTCCGGCTCTATCGGCGTTGTAAAAATGGACGACGTAAAGCGGATAACGCCTACTACTTCTGCCGGCAATCTTTTGCAGGGGCAGGTAGCAGGCCTGAAAGTGAATACTCCTGCCGGCGTTCCGGGCGCGAAACCATCGTTCGTCATCCGGCAGGTAACCACCTTTGATAAAGATCCCAAAAAAGGGCCGGCGCAACCGGTGTTGTTTGTCATCGATGGTATGGTGACGAGCAATGCGGATGATTTTAATAACCTGAGCCCCAACGATATCGATAATATTTCCGTACTGCGGGATGCGTCGGCTGCAGCGGCCTACGGTGCACGGGCAGCCGGTGGGGTTATTGTGGTGACAACACGCAAAGGCGTAAAATCCGCACGGCCCGTTATCAGTTATTCTTTTAACACCGGTGTTGACAAACGTACCAAAAATGCATCGTTGACCAGCGCCGTGGAAGTAGGACTGTTGTACAACCGTATCAACCCCAATGCCACCGATCTGTGGTCGCAGCAGGAACTGGATTTCTTTAAGACGGTCAATAACGGATGGGGCTACGACCAGCTGGCCACCATATGGCGCGACCCGTCCACGACCTCTCACAACCTGAGTGTTTCCGGCGGTGGTGACAAGATCCGTTATTATATGGGTGGGTCCATGGTCTCACAGAAAAGCTTCGTGGAAAATCTCGATTATAAAAAATATAATCTCCGCTCCAATGTTACCGCAGATATTACTGACCGCCTGCAATTATATGCCGGGCTGGCGCTGAATACGGCCAGCCGCTATTCTCCGCCTACGGAAGATAATTTTAACGACTGGTACGGCAAACTCCGGATATGGCAACCGGAACAGCCGGTATGGACAGACGGCGGGCATCCGGTGGATTATGGCTGGATCATGAACATGGGCGCCCAGGTGCGCGGCGATGGCGGATATAAGAAGAATACGGTAGTAAATCCCACACTCAACCTGAAGCTTAGTTATAAGATACCCGGTATTGACGGACTTACCGCCAGCGTACAATACAACCGCAACTGGTCCAACACGCGGTTTAAATATTTCGAAAAAAGGTATGATGTATGGGTGATGAAACGCACCGGTAACAGGATACTGTCACTCGATGAAAAAGACCTCGTAGGCCTGAAAAAGACTAACCAGGTCAGCAACGATTACCTCGAAGAAGATTATCGCTGGTCTGATTACAGTCAGCTGAACCTGCAGCTGAGCTATGACCGTACTTTCAAACGGCATCACGTAGGCGGGTGGGTGCTCATGGAAAAAGCGCAGACAGAAGTCGGCGGCGCCGACGCCTACCGTCAGAATTTCCCGGTATATACCACCGACCAATGGTGGGCTGCCAGCAAAGAACCGAACGATAAAGATGCAGACGGTATCACCAACGAAAGAGTAGGCCGTAAGTCTTGGGTGGGCCAGTTCTTCTACGACTATGACGGGAAGTACCTCGCCACTTTTTCCTACAGGTATGATGGTTCCTACAAATTTCCGATCGATTCCCGCTGGGGCTTCTTCCCGTCTGCCTCCGTGGGTTGGGTGATCTCCAAAGAGAATTTCTTCCGGAACGTCAAAGGAATAGACTTCCTGAAACTCCGCGCCTCCGGAGGTCTTACCAGCTCTGACAACATAGACGCTTACCAGTGGATGCAGGTGTATAAGATCGGAGAACCCGCTTATTTCGGAACGTCGCCTATAACGGGAACGGGTATACAGTATGGCAACATCACTAACCCGATCGTTACCTGGGAAAAAACAAAATCCTACAACGTGGCTGTGGACGTGGATTTTCTGCGGCATTTCAACGCCACCGCCGAATACTATTTCATTAACACTTACGATATCCTTGCCAAAAGAATACAGACCATTTCGCCTACCTTTCCCCGGGAGATGCCCGCCGAGAACTATGGAGAAGTACATGCCAACGGGGTAGAGCTGTCCGTGGGATACAACAACAGGGCAGGCAACGTGAAGTATTACGTAAATGCCAACGCTTCCTATGGTGGCGCCAGGTATATCGTCAAAGACCAGAACATTACTTATCCGTACCAGGATGAAATCGGTCGCTCTACCAGCCGCATCGTAACACGCGTCGCCGATCATATCCTGCGCACGCAGGCCGACCTCGATGCGTGGAACGCCGCGCATCCTAATTACAAATATTACGGCATCGCACCACAGTTGGGGCAGATGGTGTACCAGGACCTTAACGGACCGGATGGCAAACCCGATGGGCTCATCGACGACTGGGACAAGGTGGAAGTGAAGGGTAATAACAACCCTATCCTGTTGGGTGTCAACCTGGGATTTGAATGGAAGGGTATTTCCGTGGATGCCACGATCAACGGTAACCTGAAACAATACAAGTATGTCAATAACCTTGCGCAGAACGTAGAATGGAACCGTAACTGGAAGGAATGGTATGGCAACAGCTGGACGCCGGACAATCCCAATGCTTACCTGCCGCGGCGTTACTCCAGCAACGACGGTAACAACCGCGTGACGGCTGATGAAAGCACTTTCTGGCTCACGCGTTCCGACTTTCTGCGCTTGCGCATGCTGAACGTGGGTTACAGCCTGCCGTCAAAACTGATCAGCAGATGGGGCGTCAATGGCTTCAAAGTATATTTCAGCGGCTCCAACCTCTTTGTGATCAGCAAGTTCAACAGCAAATACTACGATCCGGAAATGGGAGGACATACCAACTACCCGGTAATGAAGACGTTCAACTTTGGGGCTAACGTTACCCTTTAACCGACTTAAAAAGAGCAGATGAAACTTATACATAAACTCAGTATCTCTATAGCATGTGCTGCACTGGCTGCTGTTCAGCTGTCGTCCTGTAAAAAAGGGCTTGACTATGACAACGTGGGCGCCATGTCTCCCGAAAATGTCTGGAAAGACTCCACCATGATACAGGCTTACCTGTCTGATATATACGGTGGCCTGTTACCGAAATGGCCTTTCAACGGCAGTGCTTCGGATGAAGGCATTTCCACGCCGAGAAGTCTCGGTGATTATCAGCGCGGTATCATCAGCGCGAGCAGCGAGGCTTCGAATACCAAACTGGATTATCAATACATTGAGAAGATCAATTATTTCCTCGACAACCTGGAAAAAGCGCCGGCCGCCGTTATTTCTGCGGCACGGAACAGCCGCTTCGCCGGGGAGGCGAAGTTCTGGCGGGCATGGACCTACTGGGGGATGGTCCGCCAGGTGGGCGGTGTGCCGCTGGTCCTGCATACGCAGGATTACCTGAACAAGCCGTCGCTGTTTGTGCCGCGTAATAAAACGTCTGAATGCGTGGCGCAGATCGTCAAAGACCTCGACGATGCCATACAGGCGTTGCCCGCCAGCTATCCCGATGCCGGCCAGGATTACGGTCGCATTACCAAGGTGGCGGCCATGGCTTTTAAGGGCAGGGTGCTGCTTACTTATGCCAGCCCGTTGTTTAATCCTGGTGGCGACGCCACCAGGTGGCAGTCGGCCTACAACGCCTGCAAGGCCGCTGTGGATGCTGCCATCAGCGCCGGCCATGCCCTGCATCCCAACTTTCGCAATATCTGGTACCAGGAGCGCAACAAAGAGGTGATCATGGTCAACCAGTTCTGGTATCCTATTCATGCCAACACGTTTAACAGCATCCGCGCGGAACCTTTTACCCGCGACGCTTCCAACGACAACCAGCCGCTGCTGTCGCTGCTGCTGGCCTTTCCGAAGCGCGACGGATCGCCTATGCAGTTTGATAAAAACCAGCTGAGCGATCCGGCCTACAATGCCGCTTTCATGAATGATTTTTATACCAACCGGGACGACCGGTTTTATGCTACCGTGTTCTGTGGCGGTACGCCATATCCTACGCCCGATCAGATACCTCCTTCCTATGTGAGTGGCAACAGCTACTGGAACGTATGGAAGTACGATGCCGCCAGCGGACGCTATACCAACGCTTCCCTGATCATCCATCCGGGCATACCGGGCAACCCGGGCATTACCGGTTTCTTCGACCGTAAAGGCCTCGATACGACCGTTACCAGCGCGCTGGTGTACCAGTCCGGCACCGACTGGCCGGAGATCCGCTTTGCCGAAGTGCTCATGAACTATGGCGAATGCGCCAATGAGCTGGGTAAGTCCGGAGAGGCGCTACAGGTGCTGTACCAGATCCGTCAACGCGCCGGCATCACCCCGGGCGCGGGAAATACTTATGGCATCACCGCCACCGCCCAGGCAGGCATCCGCGATGCCTATATCCGCGAAAGACAGGTGGAGTTTGCGTTTGAAGGCAAACGCTTCGATGACCTGCGCCGCTGGAAACGCTACGATATCCTCAACAACCAGGGCGGACGCCACGGCCTGTACATCACCCTGAAAGACGGACAAATGGTGACCCCTTCGGAAAACATCATGGATGCTGCTTCCAGGGCCAAATTCACCGCCCGCTATATCGATAACCTCGATGGCGACGCCGGTGTTAAGTTCAACCTGGACCTGAACCACTGGTTCTTCGCCCTGAAGCCGGACCAGATATCGCAGTCACAGAACGTGCTGCTGCAAAACAAAGAATGGGGCGGCTCTTTCGACCCGTTGCAATAGACATCGTTATATTGGTAAAAACCGGCAGCCAGAAAGGCTGCCGGTTTTTTTGAGTTTATATTTTTTAAAACTTTTTCTTTGATGAATAGCAGTCGCTTTAGACAGATTTCTGTATGGTTGATATCCCTCCTGTATACCACCGGCCTTTGCGCACAGTCTGTTACACTACAGACAAGGTATGCTTCGGTGACGATCGATGGCAAAGGATTTATTACGTCTGTCCGCAATAAAAAGAATGGCCATGAATACTGCCCTAAAGGGCTTACATCGGCGCTGATGAGCCTCTGTGCGGGTAAACAATACCTGCTGCCGCAACAGGCGGTATATAACCCTCAGCAGCATGAAATGCGGCTCCGCTATCCCAATGGCTCGGAAGCGCTGCTCCGTATTGACCAGCGGCCGGAATACCTGAAACTGCAGCTGCTGTCCCTCACGAACAGGGAAAAGGTGGACAATATCGTCTGGGGGCCTTATAAAACCACGATCTCGACACTGATCGGCGACGTGATAGGGGTGGTACGGAATAAGGAGTTTGCTTTCGGTATGCTGGGACTGGACGATAACACCACCAGCGGGCCGCCCAGTGAGGGCGACCTGTCTTTCATGTATTACTTCATCCATTCCCCGGACCCGGTGAAATATCCGCTGCCGGCCCACCTGAAAGAAGGGCAGACGTTCAGCATCGGTGGTGATGGCGTAAACGATGTGGCTTTCTATTCCCAGCCGGAAGAGTATTTCAGGATGAACTACGGCAATGGCGCAAAGCTGGAACCGGCCTACGGCGCCACTATCTGTATGCATTCGCGCAACCGGCGGAAAGAACAGATGATCCGTTTCCCTGACTACCCCGAAGGGCTGGACGGAAAGGCCAACTCCGCCCGCTATCAGCTGGTGACGCCCGTGGAAGCGGACTTCATCGGTTCATCAGTAGCGCTGTATGTCTGCCCGGATTCGCTCGGCCTCAGCACCATTGAGAAAATTGTGCTGGCGGAGGGGCTGCCCCATCCTACGATAGACGGCAAATGGATCAAAGACCCGGCGGCCTATCGCCCCGATATCGCCTGGTATGGCCCGCATGACAGCCTCGCTGCATATGCCGGCCGCCTTCAAATCAAAGGTATACAGGATGAGGGCTGGGGAGAATATTATCCCAACCCTGCTAATCCCTGGAAAAACAAAAGGATCAGTTTCAGCGGTAAGGCGGACATGCATATTCCGGATTTCGGCGCGCAGATGCAGCAACAAGGTATCCGTTATGGGCTGCATACGCTTTGCGAGTTCCTGCAACCGGGTGACAACAGCGATGTGTCTCCTGTGCCCAGCGACAGTCTCGCTATCATGCAGCGTACCACCATTACGAAGGACATAATGCCTGAAGACACCGTCATCACGGTGGCGGATACCGCTTATTTCAACGAGTTTGGCGGCTGGGAAGGCAATCACACCAACGTCCTGAAAATAGGGAAGGAGCTGATCGAATATGACGGCATCACCCGCACTCCTCCTTATACCTTCCTGAAAGTAAAAAGAGGTTTTCATGGTACTGCCCGCGGAAGTTACAAAGCCGGCGCCACGATCGTAAAGCTGCAGCCCAACTGCTACCGGGGCTTTGCGCCGGATATGCATCTGCAGGACGTATATGCTGATTACTACGGCAAATGGCTGACAGCCGGCGGTATGGACTATATTGACTTCGATGGCCTGGAAAGCTGTATGTACCAGGGGCACGGGCAGTATTCCTTCAAGCGTTTCTTCCGCGGGCTTTTCGACAGTTACCACCGCAACGGCGGCAAATACCTGCGGGTAATGGGCAGCGCCGTACAGGAGGGGAGCTGGCATTATATGAGCGTTTGTAATGTGGGCGGCGGCGATCATATGTTCAGCCCCGTAAAAAATAAATGGGGCATCGAAGGGAAAGATATGCGATACGTATTTGAAAGCAGTTATTTCCCCGCCACCTTTGGTATTCAGGGCTACCAGGCGGACTGGAGCCTCTATGACGCGGAAAATCTCGAAGCAAAATCTATCGGCTGGAATGCCACGTACATGCTGGGACTTAACCAGCAGACGGTAGAAGCCAGCGGGGAAAAAGAAGCGATATTCAACGCTATCCGTCTCTGGGAAGAAGCGCGTGCCGCCAATAAATTCAGCAATGCCCTGAAAGAAAAACTGAAAGACCTCGACTATAAGTTCCACCTGGAAAAAGCCGGCGCTAATGCTTACCTGTTGTATCCCATCCGGGAAAACAGGTTTTCAGAACAGCGCTGCAGCACTACCGGAACACGTATATCATTGCAGAATACTTTTGCCGAACAGCCATTGGATTTCTCCATCAAAATAACCGGCCCGAAAGGCGCGGCTATACAGGGCTTAACCGTCCGGCTGTCAGATAATACCGTATTAACGATCGATAAAATGATCAGTGCCGGGCAACATATTATCTACCGGAAAGGCAAGCTGTTTACGGCAGACAATGGTCGTAAGCCACTGGAAGCGTTGCCGGCAAAAGGGACCCTGAAGCTCCCCAAAGGCCGGAGCGATGTGGTGGTGGCCGCACTGCATCCTGTACAGGATGATAAGGTACGGTTTGAACTGGTGGTGCCGGTGACTGGTACGCCGGTAAAATTCTGATCACCGAAAAAATGCGGATATTTATCCTGAAACATACCTTTATCCGAGAACAATGAGAACAATGATTTTAACGCTGGCAGCTTTTATGTCCTGCCTGTTTGCCAATGCACAAACACGTTATACCGCCTGGGATTCGCTGGCGCTCACACCACCCATGGGGTGGAACAGCTGGAATTTTTTCGAAGCCAAAGTCAGCGAGCAGGTCATCATAGACATGGCTGATGCTATGGCGGCCAATGGCATGAAAGCCGCCGGCTACCGGTACCTGGTGATAGATGACCACTGGGTGGCCGGCCGTGATAAACATAACCAGCTTATCCCCGATCCTGTGCGGTTTCCGCATGGCATGAAGTACCTGGTGGATTACGTACATGGCAAAGGGCTGAAGCTGGGCATTTATTCCGATGCCGCTATGCTTACCTGCGGTGGTGTTACGGGCAGCTATAATTTCGAGGAACAGGATGCGCGTACTTTCGCCGCCTGGGGCATCGATTTCCTGAAATACGATTATTGCAATGCGCCGGAAGATGTGGCTACTGCTTTCAGCCGCTACTCGCGCATGGGCGATGCGCTGAAAAAGTGCGGCCGCCCCATCGTATATTCTATTTGTGAATGGGGGCAGCGGAAGCCCTGGCTTTGGGCGAAAGCCGCCGGAGGCCATTTGTGGCGCACCACGTGGGATAGCCGCGATGTGTGGGAGTCGCACGACGCCAACCTTACCGGTATCATGGAAATATTCCGCCAGCAGGAACATCTTGCGCCATATGCCGGTCCGGGTGGCTGGAACGATCCCGACCTGCTCATGGTGGGGCTGTACGGCAAAGGCGCCTCTTCTTCGGTTGACGGCCGTTTTAAAGGCTGTACCGCCATAGAATACCGCACACATTTTGCGCTCTGGTGCATGCTTGCGGCGCCGCTGATGGTGAATATGGACCTGAAGCGGATCTCTCCGGAAGTATTGCAGCTGATCACCAACCCGCAACTGATCGCTATCAACCAGGACGCGCTCGGGAAACAGGCCACCACCGTATTGCAGCGAAATGAATTGCAGGTGTTGCTGAAGCCCTTGCAGGACAAGAGTTTTGCGGTTTGTGTCTTCAACCGTGCTGCCAGCGGGCAGTCATTTGAGATAGATCTGAAAAAAGAACTGGACCTGTGGCAGCGTTTTAATATCACGGAAGTATGGAGCGGTAAACCGGTCAAAGCACTGAAAGGTACGCTGGACGCACATGATTGCGCCGTATATATACTGAAGCCCGGGCAAAAATAACATTGGTTAAAGTCAATTTAGGTGTTGTAACGCCGTTGTGGCGACTTTACTTTTATTACACGGATTTTTTTACGGATTAGTTTTTTTCGGATGAATGCAAAAAGTATAGTGTTGGGGACAGCAGGCCTTGGAGGCGTATGGGGCAGAACGGACAGGTTGGCTTCTGTCCGCACTATACTGACTGCCCTCGACAACGGCATTACCGCTTTGGACACTGCGCCGGCCTATGGCAATGCGGAAGAGATAGTCGGCAGCGCACTGAAAGAATGGAGAGGGCCGATGCCGGTCATCAGTACCAAAGCCGGGCGGCTGCGGTCATTTGCTGCCGATGAGGCGCGCTACGATTATTCTCCTGCAGGCATCATGAACAGCGTACACCATTCGCTGAAAACGCTGGGCATTCCCGCTTTGGACATATTGTTCCTGCATGATCCGGAGGCGGTGCCGGAAGAAGAAGCCGAAAACGTGATCGGGGTGATGCAGCACCTGAAGCAGCTTGGCCTCGTGAAAAAGATCGGCCTGGGAGGCAATATTCCTTTGTGGATGGAAGCTGATATCAAGACCGGTGTTTTCGACGCGATCATGGAATTTAACCGGCTGAACGCCTGTAATGTGGCGGCGCTCCAGGACCGGCTTCCTTTCTGCCAGGACAGGGGCATGGCGTATTATGCTGCCAGTCCGCTGCATATGGGCCTGCTGGGAAGAAACTTTCATGCCTGGCAACAGCAGCCGCCGTCATGGATGCCTGCCGGCCGAATAGCGACAGCGCAACGGCTGCAGCAGATCGCCGCCAGTCATCAGCTTTCGTTGCCGGCAATGGCACATCGTTTCCTGCTCAATATTCCTCATACTTTCAACATTGTGATGGGCGCATCCGCTCCGGAGGAGCTGGAAGACAGCCTGTCGGCCTTCCGGGAGGGCCCGTTGCCCGCGGCAGTGTATCAGGACATACTGGATTGTAACAAGTAAATACTTAGCCTTGTATAGTATCGATCATCAAATCTTCAACATCACCAGCGTGCAGCTGAGGGAGCTGGAACCCGCCACGGCAGTGACGCCCATCCAGGATGCGACTATGGGGCCTTTCCCTGCGTTCGGCCTGGCGCTGATCACCCTGGAGGATGAAAGCGGCTTTATCGGCGAAGCGCCCGTTTACAGCAGCTATATCAATATCCTGGAAAACTGCCTGTTGCCCATCCTGCTGCACAGCCATCACATGCCGTATCACCAGTTGTACCGGCTGCTGTACTGGTCTATCCGCAACGAGGGCTTCAGAGGCCCGGCGTCGGCGCTGGTAGGGCAGATAGACCTGGCCCTGCATGACCTGGCCGCCCGCCGGGAAGGGGTGCCGTTGCACCGCTACCTCAACGCAGAAAGAGACACCGTAAAAATGTATGGCAGCGGTGGCGGCACCAACTACACCCTGCCCGAACTGGAGAAAGAAGTACGCCTCTTCCTGGATGCGGGAGCGGACTGTTATAAAATGAAGGTAGGCAAAGGCTTCGGCAGCAGGATGGAGGAAGATGCGGCCCGTGTGAAGTTTGTCCGTAGCCTGCTGGGAAAGGATATCCGCCTGGCGGTAGATGCCAACCAGATATGGAGCGGAGAGGAAGCATTGCGTTTTGCGGATATGATCGCCGCAGAAAATGTGGCCTGGTTTGAAGAGCCGATCCATTCTGCCGCATTTGAACAGATAGGGGCGTTGTGCAGTCGCACGCCACTCTGTATCTCTTTTGGCGAGTCGGAACGTACATCGCGTTTATTCCCTACGCTGGTAAGCCTGGGCGTGCGGCATCTGCAGCCGGTGCCTACGCATCTGGGCGGGGTGAACGAATGGAAAGAGGTGCGGGACCTGGCGGCGAAGAGCGGCGTGGACTTTTCCTCCGGTGGTTATTCGCTGTTTACAGCGGCACTGATGGCCACCGCGGACGCGGCCTGCGAAGTGGAATACCTGTATGCTATTATGTATGGACTGGAACGTTATTTCAGTGTGCGTCCCGAATGGAAGAATGGTACTTTTGTATTGCCGGAGGTGGCCGGTATGCCGGTACGGGTGGACTGGGACTATTGCCGGAAGGCGGATAAAATTGTGAAACACTATTCCTGGAACAATCTGAATATCAGGAAGTATTCACCCATTGTATCACTATGATCTTTAACACACGCCTGTGAATATATCACTTACCGGAGTTGACTGCATTGTGCTGGTGTTGTATATTATCGCGCTTTTTGCGCTGGGTTTTTTCCTGGGCAGAAACAGCGGAAAGGACATTTTTTTAGGAGGCCGGTCGCTGCGTTGGTGGCAGATCGGTTTTTCCATGTTCAGCGCCAATGCCGGTCCCATGATGCTGATCGGTATGTCCAGCCTGGGTTTTTCCCAGGGGGTGGTAGGCGCCAATTTTGAGTGGCTGGCGTGGATATTCCTGTTGCTGCTGGCGATGTTTTTCCTGCCCCGGTACCTGTCGGCCGGTATCAGCACTATCCCTCAGTACCTGCTGCACCGGTATGGAAAAAGCGCTTACAATTTCCTGGTGATTTATAGTCTTGTATCTATACTGGTTGTCTGGCTGGGCAGTGCGCTGTATGCCGGCGGACTGGTGATCTCGCAGGTATTGGGCTGTCCGCTGTTGTATGCAGTGGCGCTGATAGCGCTGATTGCTACCAGTTACACGGCCGCAGGCGGTTTCAGGGCGGTGGTGCGCACGGGGATTTTTCAATCGGTCATTATTATCGTGTCATCGCTGATACTAACGGTGCTGGCGTTTAACAGGATGATGACCTCCGGGGCTGTGCATCATGAAGTGCCGGAGAATTTCTGGAAACTGTTTCATGGCGCCGACGACCCGGAATATTCATGGGTAGCCATCCTGGCGGGTTATCCGGTGGTAGCGATCTACTATTGGTGTGCAGACCAGACCATCGTTCAGAAAATGCTGGGTGCCAAAGACCTGCGGGAAGGGCAGTATGGAGCGTTGTTTATCGCGGCGCTGAAGATCATCACCCCGGTGATATTTCTGCTGCCGGGCATTATCTGTTTTATATTATTCAGGGATATCACCACGGCTGATAATGCCTACATTACGCTGGTGAAACAGCTGATGCCGGACGGTTTCCGCGGCCTGTGCATTGCCGCGCTGATTGCGGCGCTGATCGATACCGTATCGTCGGGGCTCAATTCTTTCAGCACGGTATTTACGCTGGACGTGGTGGCGCAGTTCCGCACAACGGACGAAGGGAGCCGGTTACGTACCGGCCGGTGGGTGACGGTGCTGGCGGCTTTGCTGGCCATCGGCATTGCAGCGATGTTTTTGTATTCCGGTAAAGGGTTGTTTGAGATCACACAGGGCATGGTGTCTATCCTGGCCCCGCCGTTGTCGGTGGTGTTTCTCGCTTCTGTTTTCTGGAAGCGGACCAACAGGGCGGCGGTGCTGACGGTCCTGTACGGTGGTGGGTCTGTTTGCCTGCTGATAGGGGTATGTTACCTGCTGAACTACCCGTATAAAGGATTCTGGCCTCACTTCCTGCTGTTGTCGGTGTATCTTTTTATCGCGCTGGCGGTGGTGATCATGCTGGTATCGTTACTGACAGCGCCAGCTGCCGCAGGCAGCGAACCGGTGGCTGCTGCCGAAAAAGGCGGGGGACAGTCACGCAGGGTGTGGGCCGGTTGGGCGGTATTGGCAGCGGTGATGTTGATTATTTACTTTGTATTAAACAGATGATGAAAAGCATATTATTGGTCTCCTTCGCGGCATGCCTGTTGTCTTGCGGCGGGAGCAAAGAAATGAAAACGGAAGAAAAGGTGTTCGTGGTGAACATTGTGCCGGAAGAAAAGAAGTTACAGGAATACCTTCATTATCACCGGCAGGTATGGCCGGAAGTGGAGGCCGGTTTCCGGAAAGCAGGTTATAAAAAGATCTCGCTTTACCGTTATCAGTATTTACTGGTGATGAAAATCGAAGTGCCTGTTGGCGCTGACCTGGGGCAGATGGGAAAAACAGCGGAGGCATACAGTCCGCGCTGTGCGGAATGGAACCGGCTGATGGCCGGCTACCAGGTAGGCGTGCCCGGCACGGCGCAGGGGCAAACCTGGGTGGAAGCTGTTCCTTTTTATGAATTCAGGAAGGAATAGCGACGGTGTGTTCGTTATACCGTTTCATAAAATCACGGGGAGATACCCCTTTGATGTCCTTAAAATGTTTGTTGAAGTTGGAGATATTGTTATACCCGCTTTCATAGCAGGCTTCTGCCACATTATGATGCCCTTCCAGCAGCAGTTTGGCGGCATGTCCTATTCTTACTTCCTTTACAAAGTCAATCAGCGTGCGGTTGGTCTTCCGTTTGAAAAAACGGCAGAAGGCGGCCGAAGACATGGGGATGAGGTCCGCCACATCCTGTAACACGATCTCGTCTTTGAAGTGGCTGAATATATAATCAAATACCTTGTTGATTTTATTGGCTTCGCCGGAGTTGTCCACCGCGTTGAAGTACGGAGAGGAAAGCACTTCTGCGTAGTCGGATTGCGCCAGTGCGTCCAGCAGCTGTAACATCAGTACGGCGCGGGTGAGGCC
Organism: Chitinophaga oryzae; assembly: GCF_012516375.2. Classification (NCBI taxonomy): domain Bacteria; kingdom Pseudomonadati; phylum Bacteroidota; class Chitinophagia; order Chitinophagales; family Chitinophagaceae; genus Chitinophaga; species Chitinophaga oryzae. Next base: position 4,911,722 of record NZ_CP051204.2, on the reverse strand, counting down.
TGACTGCCCCAGCATTTCTGCCATGAGGTTCCTGGCAGTGGTGATGGCAGGGCCGGTGAACAGCAGTCCCCTGGAGGCTTTTTCGAAGAGCGCGTTCAACTGCCGCGCCTCCGGTTTTTCCAGCAGCTGCCGGCCCATAAAGTCCGGGAAAAAATGAATTACCGTGGCTACCGGTGGCTGAAAAGGATCTACCGCCTGGTAATACTGCCAGCAATGCGGCAGATAACTGCCCAGCAATACCAGCTCCGTACCTTCAAAGTCGCGGATATGATCGCCGATGAAACGTTTGCCGCAGCAGTTTTCAATCAGCGCTATCTCAAAGTTCACGTGTGACTTCAATGCCGTATACCTCCTGATCTCCAACATTTCTGACCTGATGGTAAATGACTGGTCCGGAGGAAAGGTGAAGTTCTCATAAATGTATTGCATAGATATGTGGCATACTCCCGATGCCAAGTTAATCAATTTTAGCAAATGTTTAGCAAATATTCACCTGTTTTTGTGACAGCAAAAAAAGCATCGGTATTGATCAAATAACGGGTGGTAAATGGAAGTCATATCAATGATTTTTGCACCATGAAATACTTGTGCAGCTATAAGTCCCTGACTATGATACTGGCGTTGTGCGCGTGGCATTCACTGTGGGCACAGCAGCCGGCGGCCGTCGATCTGCCGGGCCTGTTGCATGGAGCGCTGCGGTATCAGATCTGTCAATATGAGGGGACGGCTTTAAAAGCTGCGCAAACATTCCGGCAGGACAGGGCACAGGCGGCCGGGGGCGACTGGCGCCTGCAGGTGAAGACAACGGCCCTGCCTGACGGCGCGACCGACGTACAGGCGACATGCAGACTGGAACAGGGCAGCGCCGCCCAATGCGCGCTCACGGTATCGCTGGACTTTGCCCGATGGAGCCCGCAACACTATGTATTAGTGCCGGCTTCCGTGTACAACGGCAACCGTTACCGTTCTATCGGAAACGGTTACAATCCTGACTATCCGCGGGATATGTATTACAATCCGAAGGTGCCGCTCACCATCTCCAACAATCCGCGTTTGTCAATTGAAACAGGGCAACCTTCCACGATAGATTTGCAAACCGGCAACGCCGCCACACCGGCTATCTGTTTCTTTTCACCACAGGAAAAGAAAGGTTTCATCCTGCTCACCACGCAGCAGACCACCCTGGGAAACAGCGGTCTCACGATTACAGAAAATGCGGCAAAAGACAGCTGCTCGCTGTCGCTCTCCGCGCCGGCAGTACGCCGGCTGGCGCCGGGATTCGGCGATTTTCATCTTAGCGGTGACCGTGCGCCCGACTGGAAAGCCGGCGATACAGTGGCCATCCGTTTCCGCATGTATGTGTTTGATGCAGAAAATATACCGGCGCTGCTGCACCGCCTGATGGAGGTACGAAAAGCACTGAGCGGGCCCAATGCGCCCAGGAACATATTACCCATGAGCAAACTGTTGCAGTGTGCAACGGACATCTGCCGGGATAACTTTATAGAAGTGAAGACCGGCGCCTACTACAGACCGGAGAACAATAATGATTTCCAGCTGGGATGGGTGAGTGGTATGATCAATACCTATCCCATGCTGGCGCTTAATGATGCAAAAGAACGGCAAAGGGTGTTCAGTGAGCTCGATTTTGTTACAGCGAAGCTGCAGGGCCTGAGCGGATATTTCTACGGTGGTATTACCGCCGATGGGAAGCTGCGCCCGGAGAAAATGCATCCTGCTTTCCCGGAGCTGCAGGCCATGGTGCGGAAGAACGGGGATGTGCTGTTCTGGCTGATGAAGCACCTGCTGCTGCTGAAAGCGCAGGGGTACGGCCGGATGATACGGCCGGAGTGGGAGCAGGCTGCAAAGCGGCTGGCGACGGCTTTCGCAGCCACCTGGGAAAAACACGGTGAATTCGGACAATTTATAGCTCCTGGTACAGGAGAGATTGCGGTTTATAATTCCACGGCGGGGGCGATCGTGCCTGCGGGCATGATCATGGCTTCCCGCTATTTTCACGTTACGGCATGGACGACAATGGCAAAGGATGCGTCCGCCTTTTATTACCACCGCGATGTTGAAAAGCAGGGTCTTACAGGCGGCGACTGCGGAGATATTTCTCACGATGCCAACTCTGAGTCAGCATTCGGTCTCCTGGAGTCGCTGATGGCCATGTATAACCACACAGGGGAGCGGCGTTGGCTGCATATGACCGAAACACAGGCCGCCCTCTGTGCTACATGGGCACTTTCCTATGATCCTGTTTTTCCATCCGGTAGCGCCATTGCTCAGTTACAATGCCATATGGCCGGCGCTGTATGGGCCAGCATCCAGAACAAACATGCCGCACCCGGTATCTGCACTTCCTCCGGTGATGCGCTGTTTAAACTCTTCAGGGCTACCGGCAACCGCCTGTATGCCGATCTGTTGCGGGACATACAACATGCCCATGCCGAGGCGGTGAACATGCCCGGCCACCTGACCACGCATCACCTCATCGGTTCTTCGATGGAACGCATCCAGCCCAGCGATGCCGAAGGCAAAGAGAGCGTAGGAAATTTCATCAACACACGCAACTCCTGGACGGAAACGGCAGGCATGCTCATGGCGCTGGAAATCCCGGGTATCTATATCAATACGGATAAGAATGAGATATACGTCTTTGATCATGTCGTTACTGAAATAATCGCGAAGGAAAAATCATCGTTAGTCATCGCCATTACCAACCCAACAGCCTACGATGCAACGGTGTCCTTGCTGGCAGAGAACAACCGGCAGGCGGCCGTTCCATTGCCGTACACGGCATTTGTGAAATGGCCGCATGTAAGTGCCGCCGCCGGGCAAACGATAAAAGTCCGCATAACCAGTACAGGCGTTACCGTTATACCATAAACCAGGCCTCCCACAACTACAGTATAAAGCAAAAAAGACCCCTCCGGGATTTCCCGGGGGATTCTATTTGTCCGCGATGCAGGTATTTTACGGCGTGGCCGATGAAATTTTCCTGGATAAGTTCGGGGAAACGACCGGTATCTATTAAAAAAAAATCCCGGGGCTTCCGAAGCCCCGGGACAAAATATTAATACCCCTGGTTCTGTTCCAGCACAGCGCCGGTATTCTGTGTGATCTCGGTGGCTGGTATCGGCCACAGGTTGTGATAAGGCTCGATGGTTAACCCTGACTTCGGATTGTATTTTTTATCCCGGTCGTACAGTTTACCCAGGCGGGTAAGCGTTACCGCCCTGAACTCTTCCATGTACAGTTCTCTCAGCCGTTCATCCAGCAGGTAGTCGATATTCATTTCCGCGGCGGTGGCAGGTGCTGCGCCGGCCCTGTTGCGCACTACATTGATATCGTCTGCGGCCTTCTGGGCATCGCCTTTGCCCAGGTGCGCTTCGGCTCTCAGCAGGTAGGTCTCTGCCAGGCGGGCCATGTACTTCTGCATAAACAGGCGGGAGGCCCCGTTCAGCAACAGGCCGCCGAATGGGTTGGTCACATTGGTGAGGATCGCCGGGCCGGCCACAGACACGAAGTCGCCGGCTGATGGAGAAGCTTTCCTGATGACCGGGTAGAAATTGCGGATGGTATCCCTGAAGTCCGCAGGCGCTACTTTGTCTTTGTAGCCATCTTTTACGTACCACTTGCCATAATCAGGGGAAGTGGCCGGTACACCGGAGATGCGGATGTCGCGAACGATGTTGTGGGAAGAATTACGCATATCTCCGGGCGTCCATATTTCGTAGAAGAAATGGGAGGTAGGCCGTATCCAGCCAATGCCGTTGGAGGAAACGCTGTCAACGAATTTGGCGTTGAACAGGATGGACATTTTGGTTTTGCTAACGGACTCCACGATCCGCACGCCTGTTAAACCGGGTACCACGGCCCATGCGGTCTGATCGCCGACAGACGCGGAATTATTCAGCGTGCTTTGTATCACCAGCAGCCCTTCATGGTTGCCCGTGCTGTAGTTCTGGTTGTTGTACTCAAACAGATCGCGGTAAACGTCTCCGGGTAAATTAGACCTTCTGCCAAAGCGGCTGGTCATCAGCGATACACCGGAGAAACTGATGACCTCCGTTGCGCTGGCAATGGCGCCGTCATAGTCTTTCAGGGAGATCAGTACTTCTGTCAGCATATGCTGCGCGATTTGTTTGTTCACCGTGCCGTCCGGCACTTTGCTGATATCTGCCAACAAAGTGATGGCCTGCTGAAAATCCTTTTTGCATTGCTGGTAAACGGCATCGCGGCTGGCACGCACGTAATCGTAACGGGGGCCCGACAGCTCGTTCAGCTCAATGGGCACGCCACCGAACAGATGGGCCAGCGTCTTGTAGGAATATGCCCGGAAGAACAGTGCCTGGCCAAGGAAACTGTTTTTCTCGGCGTCGGTCAGGCGGGTGGATTTTGATACCTGGCTAATGACCAGATTGGCGTTGGTGATGATTTTATAAAACGCCGTCCACAGGTTACCGGGGATGAAATATGTGGGTACCATCGTAGCCTTATAGGCGTTCAGCTTAGCGGCCGGATCGTAGTCGGTGCCGTTGAAAGCAAAGTCGGTGGCGTAATACAACCCGAAATAAGTATCGAGGTTGATATTGCCCATGTAGATGTTCCTGACGCCATTGTACAGGTTGTTGGTGGCCTGCTGGAATTGGGTGGCCGTCTGGAGTGAGTTGTCCGGTGTATAGATAGATAACGGGTCTTCATCCAGGAAACTCTTGCTGCAGGAAGACGATAACGCTGCACCGATACAAAGGAGATATGCGAATATTTTTGGTTTCATGTCTTAAAGTTTACGGTTGAAGCATTAGAAGGACACGTTTACACCGAGCGAATAGTTCTTCATCACGGGATAGCCGTTCTGGTCTAGGCCCAGCCCACCGGGGACTCTCAGCCCGAGGGAAGAGCGCTGGCTGGATGAAGGGTTGGACTCAGGGTCCCAGCCATCCCATTTGGTGATGGTCAGGAGGTTCTGCGCGTTTACATACACACTGGCTGATTTAATGACCTTTAAGCGGCTCAGGAGACCTTCAGGCAGGCTGTAGGTCAGCGTTACGTCCTGCAGGCGGATAAAGCTCCTGGACACATAAGGGCCGAAGTTTTCGCCCAGCGTGGCCACATAGGCGGCGATGCTTCTGTAACGCGCGTCCGGGTTATTGGGCGTCCAGTAGTCATACACAAAACCGTTGTTGTTACGGATATTGTCAGGGTTTTGCAGCATAATGCCCGGTGCGCCGAGGTAACCTTTTTTGCCGCCCTGGATGGTGTTGATAAAGAACTTCAGCTGGAACGCCTTGTACTGGAAGCTGTTGGAGATACCGAGGCTGTAGGAAGGGTCCAGTCTGCCCAGTACCTGTTTGTCGTCCGGCGTGATACGTCCGTCGCCGTTCACATCTTCCACTTTGTACTGACCGGCTTTGAAGCCCTGTGCAGCGAGGCCGGCGGGCACCTGCTCGCCGATCTGGTACATGCCGGTGATCTTGTAATCGTACACTACGCCGTAAGGCTGACCGATAAAGTAGCTTAATATAGGATCGTTGCCGTTGATCAGGTCTTTGCCGGTACCGTCGATATCCAGCACTTTATTGCGGTTCCGGAAGAAGTTGGCCGTAACTTCCCATTTGAAGTTTTTGTTAGACACCGGTACGCCGGTGATGTTCAGCTCCTGTCCTCTGTTCCGGATTTTACCGATGTTGATCAGGAAGCTGTTGAAACCGGTGATGGTAGGCGTAGCGCGGGAGTTCAACAGGTTAACGGAATTGGAGAAGTACAGGTCGAGCGAACCGAACAGCCGGTTGTTGAAGAACGCGAAGTCCACGCCGGCGTTAAAGGAGCGGGTGGTTTCCCAGCGGAGGCCGGAGTTGGGCAGCTGGCTGAGGAAAGACCCCAGTTGTGCGCCACCGGATGAACCGTACAGGTAACCGCTGGATAATCCGACGGTCATCTGGGCGAGCGTCTGGTAGCGGCCTACTGTTCTGTTGCCGGTGGAACCGTAAGATAATCTCAGTTTCAGGTCGTTGACAGCGTCCGCTGATTGAAGGAAATTCTCTTCTTTCATGCGCCAGGCAAAAGCAACGGAGGGGAAAGTCGCCCACTTGTTGGTGGCGGAGAAACCGGAAAACCCATCTCTTCTGACGGTACCGGTGAGGATGTATTTTTTGTCGAACGAATAGGAGAGCCTGGCCATCTGGTACAGCGCCTGTTCCTGCCAGGGGAGAATGTCCATGTCGTTGGACACGGTGAGGCGCGCAGGATCGCCTACGTCCAGCCTGTTGTAGGACAGCACGCCGTTGGTGATGCCCCCGGCGGTAGTGCGGGTGCCGTCATGTTTGTTTTTTTCCGCGCCGTACAGCAGGGTGAGGTCCACACCATGTTTACCGAAGTCTCTTTTGTAGGTCAGGATGTTATCGATGGTCAGAAAATAATCGGTCATGTAAGTCTTGTAAGCGGTAGCTTCCACATTGGGCGCATCATAGTTGAACCGGTTCGCGGAGATATAGTTGTTACCGAAATTCACACGGTAGTTCAGGCCTTTTACATATGGGACGTCTATGCTTACGAAAAAGTTGCCGATCAGGTTCATGTTACGGTCCAGGTCTTTGTTTCTCCTGAGCACTTCCAGCGCGGTAGGCGTGGTGGTTTGTGCGTAGAACTCCAGCATCTGCCCTGTTTTAGGATCGAAAGGCAGGTTGTAAGGCTTCAGGAACATGATGTCCGAGAAGGAAGGAGAAACGCCGCTGTAATCGTTGATAGACAAACCTGTCTGTGCGCCGACGGTGAGCCATTCTGCCGGTTTGGCTTCGATGTTGAGGCGCAAACTGTTTCTCCGGTAGTTATCGTTTTTGATGAGGTTCACCTGGTCAAAGTAACCATAGCCAAGGTAGAACTTTATCTTTTTGGACCTGCCGCTTAACCCGATGTTATGGTTCTGAATTCTCGGTTTGGCGTTGGTCATCAGGTCCCACCAGTTGGCTTCGTATCCGTTCTTATAGTTATCGCCTTCTATGCCCGGCATTTTGGTGGTGGGGTCCCAGTTGGGATTCATTTTCGTCGGGTCGTTGGGATCGCGGCTTTCAGACAGGTACCAGTCGCCCAGCTTCTGGATGTACTGCGCACCGGAGCCCGGTCTCATTTCTTTTTTTGTCATCTCCTGCAAGGAATAAGACCCGCTGTAATCGACAGTAAGCTTATCGATGCCGCTGGCGCCGCTTTTGGTGGTGATAAGCACCACGCCGTTGGACGCCTGGGAACCGTATACCGCGGCAGCACTCGCATCTTTCAACAGGTCAATGCTTGCGATGTCCGACGGGTTGATGGAAGTGAGGGACCCTCTGTATATCAGTCCGTCTACCACTATCAGCGGAGAGGTGGTGCCGGAGATGGAGTTCCGTCCGCGTACCATCAGTGCCGGGTCGCTGCCTGCCCTGGTGGTCTGGCCTACGGTGAGGCCCGGAACGGTACCTCTCAGTGAAGACATCACGTTGGCGTTGGGAGACTGTTTCTGTACCTGTAAATCCGCTTTGGCCACGGCGCCTGTTACGTCCTGTCTTTTCCGGGTACCGTAACCGATGACCACCACGCTGCTCAGTTCACTCACTGAAGATGTCAGGGTGAGCGAGAGTTCCGGGTTCTGTCCCTGGCCGATCCTGAAACCGGCAAAGGATTTGGCATCATAGCCGATCATGCTGGCATTAAAGGTATAGGTGCCTGTTGGCAGACCGGTGAAGATGAATTTGCCGACGTTGTCGGAGATAGCGACTTTCACACGTTGTCCGTTGGAGACTGCTTCCACGGAAGCGCCGGGCAGGGGCGTGCCGCCGGCGTCTTTCACTGTACCGCTCACATGGCCGGTATTTTGTTGTCCGTACGTCTGCATCAGTACGGAACAAACAGAGAGCATTGTCGCAATAGTTATTTTTACTATTCCTCCCATAAAACGATTTTTTGAATGATAGATGTTTGGTGATAAAGCGATACTTAACAGTAGCAAATGCTGCTGCTTATTTTTCCGGATTGTAGGTTCTGAAGTTTTTTCTTAACGTGTTTAAAAGGTAAAGTGGATCTTTGTTTTGGCTGTTGAATGTATTTATGCAAAGGTTTGCATAAAAGGTGAAAAAAATTGTTTTGGATTACATGACGTTCATTAAAAATGTTTCCTGTTTAAATGACTTTGATGAGTTGATCATTGAGCCTGATGACTTCCCCTTTACGGGTGGCATAGCGAACGGTTTTGCTGCCGGCTTTGATATACAGGTTGCCGCCCAGTTTAGAGGTGACGGCGGCATGCAGCAGCTTTCCGTTTTTCCATTCCATATCGACGACAAATCCGCCGCGTGCGCACAGGCCGGAGACGCGTCCGGTGGCCAGGGCGTCCGGCAGCGAAGGCAGCAGCGAAAGCTCGAAAGCACCGTCACTGTTGAGGTGCTGGCTTTGCAGCAGCATCTCGGCGATAGCGGCGGTGGCGCCGAAGTTTCCGTCGATCTGAAAAGGCGGATGATTGTCGAAAAGGTTGGGCAATGTTTTTTTGGTAAGCAGTCCTGATAATAGTCTGAAGGCATGATTGCCGTCGTGCAGGCGGTTCCACATATTGATCTTCCAGGCGAGGCTCCAGCCGGTGCCGTCATCGCCGCGTCCTTCGAGTGTTTTACGGGCGGCGGCGGCCAGTTCGGGCGTGCCGTCCATGGTGATCTGATTGCCGGGATACAAACCAAACAGATGAGAGGTATGCCGGTGATGCGGTTCCACTTCTTGGTAATCTTCCGCCCATTCCATAATACGGCCGGTAGCGGGACTGATACGTACCGGTGGCAGGCGTTTCAGCGTGGCAGTGCACTGTTCCCTGAAAGCAGCGTCTGTATTGAGTGCGGTGGCGGCGGCAATACAGTTGGTCAGCAGATCGTGGATGATTTCTATGTCCATGGTAGCGCCGTAGGTGAAGACGGAGGTAGTACCATCCGGCAGCAGGAAAGCGTTTTCAGGGGAGTAGGAAGGATTGGTGACCAGCTTGCCGGGGCATACGGTTCCTGCGGGCGCTTCCACCAGGAAGTCCAGTATAAATTCCGCGGCGCCTTTCATCAGCGGGTAGCCGCGTTGCGACAGGAATTTTTTATCGCCGGTATAGGTGTAATGTTCCCACAGGTGTTGTGCCAGCCAGGCGGCGCCCATGGGCCATATGCCCTGTGGCCCGTCGGCAGGGGAGGTGAAGCCCCAGGCATCGGTGAGGTGGTGTACCACCCAGCCGCGGGCGCCATAGGTCTGTCGTGCGGTACGTGCACCGGGTTTGGCCAGTGCTTCTTCCAGGTCGAACAGCGGCGTATGCAGTTCACTCAGGTTAGTGATTTCCGCCGGCCAGTAGTTCATCTGTACGTTGATGTTGGTATGATAGTCGGCATTCCATGGCGGCGTCATCTGCCAGGCCCAGAGACCTTGCAGGTTGGCCGGCATGTGTCCGGGCTGTGAGCTGGAGATCAGCAGGTAGCGGCCGAACTGAAAATAGAGGGCTACCAGTCCTGCGTCGGGACTCCCGGTGCGGCGTGCCTGTTCCAGCCGCTCGTCTGTAGGCAGACCGGCAGCGGAGGTGTCCGGCATATCAAAATGCAAAGTCGTGCGGTCTGCATACTTGCGGTAGGCCGCGATATGCGCCGATTTCAGCGCGGCATAGTTTTTTGCAGCAATAGCTGCGGCATTGTTCCCGCATTGTTTTATGGGATCGGTATTGACCGTGGTAATTCCTCTTGTGAGATTTTTCAGTCCCGGGTAGTTGGTGGCGCCGGTAATATATAACGTAGCCTCGTTAGCGTTTTCAACATACAGGATCCCGTTCTTTACGTAGGCGCGGCCTCCTTTGTTTACTACTTTGGCGCGTGCTGCAAACCGGATCCCGCGGGGCTTTCCGGCGGTGTCTTTGATCGGCAGCAGGCCATCCAGCAGGAGGGCGGCGGCGTCGGCAGGGTCGGGGATACATGTTGCATCCTGTTGCCGTTTGAGCACGAGGCGGAAACTGATTTTCCCCGGCTGGCTGGCGGTAAACTTTACCACAACAGCGTTATCGGCGAGAGAGGCAAAATTTTCGCGGGTATAATCCACGCCCGCGGAGGTATATTTTACCGTGGCTATGGCCGTGGCGAGGTCGAGACTGCGGGTGTAGTTGGTAGCGGAAGTGACGGGCTGGTCCAGCCATACTTCTCCCAGCGACTGATACGGTTTTATTCGTTCCGGTACGCCCAGCATGGTTTTGCTGGCCAGTTTCACCGCTTCGTTGTTTTTGTTTTCAAACAGCAGCCGTCTTACTTCCGGTAATGCTTTTAATGCAGCAGGGTTGTCGGCATCTTTAGGGTAGCCGTCCCATAAAGTACTTTCGTTGAGCTGTATCCGTTCGTCCGCTATGCCGCCGAAGATCATGGCGCCCATGCGGCCGTTGCCTACCGGCAGCGCTTCTTCCCATACGCGGGCGGGGCGGCGGTACCACAATACGTCTCCTTCCGGCTTTGGCGCCTGGCTGCTGCATTGCGCCCTGTCTTCCCACCGGGCGGTAATGTTCGCAGCCCTTTCAGCCGCAGGTACAGTGCCTGTCTGCGCGTGCGCAACAGTAACCGTAAAAAGAAAACCTGTGATCCAGCAATTTTTTCTGAACGCGGAACTTATTGGTTGATACATCAATCGATTGTTTTTTTCAGGGACACTGAGAGGAAATTATAAAATTTAACCGTACTGCCGGTGGTAAAATTCTTCCGCCGGTAAAATAATACCAGCAATTGCTCAATTAATATTTAAACAGCTTGTTAACAGGCTTGTTGCTGCCCGAGGCCGGTTGCAGCGCCTTGTCCCAATGGCGGGAATACGTAAATATTATCCCGTATTATCCCGCTTTTTTTATCTCCCCGAAAAAAACGTTTAACCGTTACCGTATCAGGTTACACCTGCCGCCATGAATGACTGTCATCTTTATTTTATCACGGGTACTGTCTCCATATTTTTATCCATGTCCAGCACAACAACATATTCCTGCTGGCCTTTGAGCGCAGCGGGAAGCATTAAACGACAGGTATCGTCGCTGGTGGTCACGGGCACGTTGATGCCTGTCATCGTACCTGCCCGGCGGACGTTCACGCCCGGAATCGCTTTCAGCGATATCTCCGTGAGTTGCGTATTCAGCACATGTACAAACAGCTGGTTGCTCCTGCGGGTGGTCACATAGTCTTTCGCCGGTTCGTAAGGTCCGCCTTTCGTGTTGTAAATAGCCGCTCCATTTACTTTCAGCCAATCGCCGATGGCCTGCAGACGTTTGATCTGGCGGGCTTCTATCCGTCCGTCCGGCATGGGCCCCACATTCAATAACAGATTGCCATTGCTGCCGGCGCTGCGGGAGAGAATAGACAGGCAGGTGTCCAGCGGCACCAGTTTATCGTTGGGCTTCCAGGACCACTGCTGGCAAATCGTAAAGCAGCTTTCCCAAGGTGTTGTCATGTTCAGCCGGCCCACCACCCGTTCAGGGGTGTCGTAGTCACCCACCATTTGGGAGACGTCAATCGCTTTGTTGTCCATGGCTGCGAATTCTTTGCCCAACCTGTTATTGGTGATGATATCCGGTTTTAACTGCGTGAGATAAGCATAGAGCTCTTTCCCCATTTCGTTGGTCCATGGCTGCTCCCACTGGCCGTCAAACCAGAGCATGTAGGGATCGTACTGCTCAATCAGCTCCCGGAGCTGGTTTTTCATAAAAGTGAAATATTTCCCCATGTCGGAGTTGGGGTCTGCCTGGCTGTTGTGTGCAGAATGGATAGGGTAGTCCGGGTGATGCCAGTCCAGCACCGAATAATAAATACAGAATTTGATGCCTTGTTTCTTACATGCCACCTGTAAGGCTCGTAAGATATCTTTCCGGTAGGGCGTGTTGGCGATGTTGTAGCCGGTGTATTTTGTAGGCCATAAACAAAATCCATCATGATGTCTTGCCGTGATGGTGAGATACTTCATTCCGGCGTCTTTGGCTGTTTTTACCCATGTGTCAGCGTCAAAGAGCACGGGATTGAATTCTTTGTATAAGCTGTCATAGTCGCTGGTGGGAACTTCCTTGTCGCGGCTCCAGCCGATTTCGGTGCCACGCAGGCTTACCGGCCCCCAGTGGATGAACATGCCAAAGCGGTCGTTCATAAATTGTTGAAGAGCGGCTGCTTTGGAACGTGTCTGTGCACCTGCCGGTTGCAGATACAGAAGGAACAACAGGAAAAACAGGAAGTAGTTTGTTTTCATAAGGTGGTAACGCTTTTTGCCAAAGTACAATATTATTCCCGTATACTTCATGCATGCCGGCTTCCAGGTATATTTCTCTCCCGGAGCAGGAACGGTGTTGACCGGGCCAGCTCCCGCGCTGAACTTTCCACCAATATATTTTTGGACTTCCTGGCAAGCTATTTTATCGCTGGTTTGTCCAAATTTGTGGTGTACTAATTTTCTTGACAGATGAGCAAAACCATTTTGATAACAGGAGCTGCCAGCGGCTTCGGAAAAATAGCTGCATTTAAGCTGGCGTCGATGGGACATAACGTTATCGCCACCACGCAGGTATACCCCAGATGAGTGATCTGATCCGGGAGGCCAAAGAAAAGGGAGTCGAACTCACCGCGGATAAGCTCGACGTGACTGATTCCCGCGATATCGCCTACATTCTTAAAAAATACGACATCGACATTTTGATCAGCAACGCTGGTGTAATGGAGGGGGGGCCCATCGCAGAGCAGCCGCTGGACCTCATTCGCGCCATGTTTGATGTTAATGTTTTCGGCGGGCTGGAGCTGGCACAAGGCTTCATCAAAAAATTCGTAAAACAGAAAAAGGGGAAGATAGTGTTCACCTCGTCAATGGGAGGCTTGTGGACGGTTCCCTACGTGGCGGCCTATTGCGCCTCCAAGCACGCGCTGGAAGCCATTGCAGAGGGACTGAAAACCGAATTGGCCCCTTTCAATATTAAAATAGCCACCTGTAACCCCGGTGTTTTCGGTACCGGTTTCAACGACCGTGGGGCGGACTCCATCGGCCGTTGGTACGACCCGGAAGTGAATTTCACACCGGCCAGCGCATTTGATGGCGTCGCCGACGCTCTCGCCAATCAATTAGACCCCGAATCCATGGCAGATGTGATCGTGAATGTGGCGCTGGATGCGCAACCTAACTTCAGAAACGTGCACCCGAAAGAAACAGAAGATTTTGTGAAACAATTGCAAAGTGAAGCCTGGTCCGCTAAAAGTTAGGCGAAATGCACAGGCTTACGCCTGTGCATTCTTTTATCATCCCGCTAAAAAATTTAAAAAAAATGAACATTACATACGATCAGGCTGCCAGGGCATTGTCGGCAGCGATAGCAAAAGCAAAGGAACTGAATATCCCCGTAAGCGTTGCGGTGGTGGATGCAGGTGGCCATCCCGTGGCCTTCGGCAGATGGAACAGCGTATACGGAGTGGCGGACTTTGCCGTGAAAAAGGCAAAGACAGCTGCCATGTTCGGCGTTGACAGCGACGTTATGGGCAATATCATTGCCGGCGCAGGACTGAACGGTTATGGTATGATCAACGCCAACGGCGGCCTGCTGACCATTGCCGGCGGGGTGACCATAAAAGATAAAAACGGGAACGTCATCGGGGCTATCGCCTCATCCGGCGGTACTCCGGAACAGGACAAGGAAATAGCTATGGCGGGCGCGCATGGAGGTGATTGATTTTTCCGCGATATTCGTCATATGGAAGCAAAAGCAGCAATCATATTTGACAGGTTTGTCTATTCCTGCGCTTTTGAAAAGTACAGGGGACACGAGGAGTTTATACCCGAACATTTTTTAGGGTTTCAGCTCTCAGGGGAAACGCATGCCTTTCATGCGGACGGCGAAGCCGTTATCCGCGAAAATACAGTCGTTTTCGTGCCAAAGAATCAATTGATCCGTACCATCAAATACCCCTCTAAAGAGGGCAACTATCAGTTCCTTGCGATCACACTGGATACGGAAACATTAAGACGCTATGCTGCCGAAAACAAAATCAATGTCAGCCAACGCTACCCGGGTGGCCCAAAACTGTTCTTTAAAGCAGATTTGTTTCTCAAAAGCTTTTTTATCTCCCTGACGCCCTATATCAACCGCACAAAAGAAACCACGCCCAAACTGGCAGATCTCAAGATCAGGGAGGCGATAGAATTACTGTTGCAAAGCCAGCCCGATTTCAACAACCTGCTGTTTGACTTTTCGGAACCTCATAAAATAGACCTGCAGGCGTTTATGCGTCAGCATTACATGTTTAATGTTCCCGTGGCCACGCTGGCCCGGCTTACCGGCCGCAGCCTTTCCGGCTTTAAGCGCGATTTCACCAAAACATTTGGCGCCACCCCCAAAGTATGGCTGAAAGAAAGGCGCCTGGAAGAAGCGCATTACCTCATCAAACACAAGCAGCAAAAACCGGCTGACTTTTATCTGGACCTCGGCTTCGAAAACCTGTCCCATTTTTATTTCGCTTTCAAACAGAAGTATGGTATGACCACTTCAGAATTATAATCACGGTCTTACCGGTCGCGGTAGGAAACGCTGGCCACTTTACCGATTCCGCCGGAGAAGGATTGGTACAGTTGCAACGGGGCATTGTTATCCGGTACATTGTAGATGTCGAGCATGCCGGAGTTGGTGGGAGCTCCCGGCGTATAGGTGCATACGACCAGTTTTTTTGCCAGTGCCAGATACCTGTCTTTATTGCCTGCGGCATCGAATATGTAGGTGAATTGCTGGAATTTTATTACCGATATCATGCGGGCGCCATAGTCTTTTATCAGGATACAACGGTTGTTAATGACGTCATACTCGTAGAGCTTTCCGCCGACAGCGTAAAAGAGATAGCCTTTATCCGGGCTGACGGCAAACTGTGTGGCGGCAGCAATGCCATCACCGGTGATTTCCCCGTAATACCGCTGCGTCCCGATGATAGTGAAGCGGGCAAGATATCTTTTGCCGTCTGTTTTATCCTGTAACACCGCAAACACTTCCCCGCCATTGAAGGGCACATGTTGCAGGTAAAGCAGTTCTTTGCCCGTAGTAAAATCAAAAAGGGTACCGTCGGTATAAGGAACACAGGCGGTGCCCTGGCCGGGATAACGGTAGAAGGCACCCTTGTCGGTATCAAATAATACAACGGCGCTGAGCGTGGGAGCGCTCCTGTTGAACGTCAGCCAGCGGGAGGCGTTGAACCGTTGGTTGCCGGCATTATTAACAGGGCCGGTAAAAGTTCCGAGGTATTGTAAAAACACATCGTTGTCAAGCGCGAACAGCCCCGTTTGTTGCTGGCCCATGTATAGCCTGGAATGGCTCCAGTCTGTCACCGCCCCGGGTATCCTGCTCTGCATATCATTAGCCGGTTTATAATCCAGTGTATCTGAACCCAGAAAGACAAACTGTTGGCTGGTAGCGATAAATGGTGTAAGCAGCTGTCCTCTCGGGTCAGCAAAATCAGTGGTGCCTGTTTCTACGAATACCGGTTTGCCGGCAGGAACGAAAGAAGAGGAGACGGTTTTGAGAATGTCGGGATATACAGTGTCTTTGTTGCCCTGGTGGGATACCATATCCAAACGGCTGTTGCCGTTCTCCATGTCGCAGAGTAACAGCCAGCCCTCAAAGCTGGGCGCCCCAACGGTAAGATAAAAGTAGGCGTCGGTAAATACATTGGTTCTTTTATCCGTAACGCGGTAGTACATGTAGTAGGTCCCGAAATCCAGGCTGATAGTCTGATCCAGGTACCGGGCGGTGGAGATGGTTTTGGGACGCGGGACGTATCCTACCACATGATCTGCCACCCACAGGTAGGAGTAGTTGGCGGTGTCCTGCTGCCGGTCGCGGGTAAATGACAGAACTGGCTTTATTTGCAGTTTGTTTCCATAATTTATGGTGTAGGAGCTGTCGATTCCGGTAATGGATATCCTGTTGATGGGATCGTACTGATAGTTGCCGGGGTCTTTCATACAGGAGCCTCCCAGCAGCACAAGGACCGAAAGCAGCAATATATGGAGGTAGGTATGCATATGACTGAGGCAAAAATAAATAATTATTGCACATCCGGTCCCATTACCATCACTGTTCCGTCTTCTTCGCGAATGATATTACCTGCTGCTTTTTGCTGGTCCAGGTAGGATTGAAACTCCAGGGAGAAGTTTTTCAGCTGGGCAGCTGAATACGGGCTGCTATAAAACCTGTTCAGGTCCAGTGAGAGCTGCTTTACCATTAAAGTAATTTTCTTCCTGGTATAAATGCCCAATACATGGACGTTGTTGTTCCATATGTCCGGCTGTTGCAGTATATCGGCGATGGTGATCCTCAGAACGATGCCGCTCCGGGGCTCCTGCTGGGGTGGCGTATAAACGGGCACACTGGTGGCGAAATTTTCATTAGGCTGCAATTTCAGGATAAGCCTGAACGATTGTTCATACAGGGCGGCAGACCGGAGGATTTTAAGCGGCAGATAGGTATGCGTCTCGTTAGCCGGAATATAACAGCTGTCTGCCGGCGGCAGTATAAAGTCCCGGTCGGCTACAGCGGTGGAGCTGTCAGATACGACCAGTTTAAATGTCCTGTTAACTGCCGCCACCTGACCTACCACATTGAAAGCTAATGCCAGGGTGGAATCTTGCGAAACTTTCCTGGAGAAGTCGATTTGACTGGTATCACTTACAAATGGGCCGAGTCCTTGTATATACATATAAATGTTGTTGCCGCCTTCATAGCGCAGCAGCTTTTCTTTGGTGCAGGAACTTCCCAACGCGAGAAGAAAAATGTACAGGCAGCTTGTTTTCATGCGGTCTTGCCGGCTTTTAACGTAAGGTGGTTTCGGATAACGGTAACGGTACCACGTATTTTGTGCTGTTCATCCTGATGACGCCGCTGCCGGTAGCCCTGGGAATACTTTGCCGGTTGATACGTTTATAGTAAAAGAAAAGCTGTCCCTCTCCCCAGCATTCCTTTTGGTATTCCAGTGTCAGTTGATCCCGTTTATCGCCGTGCAGTGTCAGGGGAGGGAGGCCTCTGTTAGTCCGTACCGTATTCAGCAGTGCGGCGGCTTCGTTATCATCCGGCGTACCTTCCGCTGCAATGTAATACATTTCAGACATCCGCAGGAGGGGTTGCAGGCGTCGGAAAGCCTTGCTGAGGTCTTTCACGTCCCTATACTTCTGGAAAACCTTGTCGATCCTGTTGGTGGTAAGGTCTACGGCAAACCAGGAGCGATAGCGGTAATCATCGGGATTGCTTTCGTAGATATTGTCCAGCCGGGAGGCTGCCGGGATCAGTATCTGCAGCGGCCCGTTAATGGCGGCGAACCAGTTTTGCTGTGTCTGGTACATGTGGTTGTTATCCAGGCCGAACAGTATTTCGGAAGAAAATACCCTGTCCGGGTTGGAGATGCCGGGGGCGCTCGCGTCGGCAGGGCTCCATGGGAACCAGCGGCCGGCTTCATTTATTACCGCGGCGGCAATGGTTTTGGCGTTATTGGTGTTACCCTGGTACAGCAGCGCCCTGGCCAGGAGCCCTTGTACGGCGAAGTAGTTCATCCGCCGGTTGCGCCAACTGAAGTAGGCGTCTCCTTCCGGGGCCCCGGCGTTTGCCCCTTGCGTACGTACGGGATCTTTTGCCAGAAAGGCAGCTGCATGGGTAAGGTCGTCCAGCACGTTTGCCATTACCTGCGTGGCAGGAAGCTGTGGCTGTACCTCCGATTGCGGCTTGACAGGGTAGGGAATGGCCGCTTTAGTGGAATCGGTTTGGTATACTGGTCCGAACAGGCGGAGCAGGTCAAAGGCCAGCAGTCCCCGGAGACCGTAGGCTTCGCCCAGCATCAGGCGCCTCTCTTCACCGGATACGATGCTGCTGTCGGACTCCAGCTGCCGGATAAAGATATTGATGTTCAGTATCGCGGAGTAGCTATCGCTCCATATGGTGGTCATATATTCTCTTACGCCGGCGTCGTTATAATCGTACCGGCTGAGCTGCAGGAATGGCCGCCCGGTATAGGCGGGCACATCAAAGTATTGTGCCATCACGTCCACAGTGGTGGAGGACAGGTTTTCACCGTACAGGCCCGGCTTCGCAAGGTTCAGGTAGATGCCGTTCAGCGCATTCCGGATGGATTTACGGTCGCTGTAAACAGTTTCCTCCAGGAGACGGTCTTCGGGTTGCACGTCCAGGTACTTATTGCAGGATGCCGTAGCGGTCATCGTCAGTACAAAAATCAGCAGGTGAACGGAGGCTTTATGTTGCATAAATGACGGTTTAAAAGAAAACATTCAGGTTCAATGACACGGCCTTGCTGAAGGGATAATCTATACCTCTTTCAGACTGGATGGTGGACAGCCGGAAGACGTCGTTCATAATGGCGTCCAGCCGGATGGTCTGCAGCTTCAGACGTTGCAGCCACGGGTGTTGGGCGGCGTCCATTTCGTATCCCGCGCCGATGGATTCCCCCGAGAGGTAGTTCTCTTTCTGAATGAAGCGCGAAGAGATGGGCGTTTCATCGGTGATGCTGATGCCCCTGAATTCCGCCTGGTCGCCCGGTTGTTTCCAGCGCAGCGTTAATGCCCGTTTGTCCTGGTTGTTGGCCAGGTCTGCCAGGCTGATGTTTTCCACTTTGGAATATAAGGCCTGGTTCATCGTCCGTTGCCCCAAACTATAGCGAAGGCTGACGCCTAAGCGGAAACCTTTCCAGGTGAAGCCGGAGCTGATAATGCCTTGCACTACGGGCCTGCTGTCGCCAAGAGGCACGATGTCTGCCACGTCGTAGGTGAACGTTTGACTACCGTCCTTTTTCAGAAACAGTTCCTGTCCGGATGCCGGATCTATCCCCAGGGAGCGTACGGCCCATAGCTCATCGGGGCTGTAGCCATCCACGTAACGTAGCAGGGAACCGGATTTGAGCGCGGAGTCGTTGAGGTTGCCGAGAACGTTGGAAAGCCCTTCATACCTGCTTTTGTAGTAGGCGCCCGTTACGCCAACGGTCCACATGATTTTTTTCTCCGGGAGGTAGATGGGGAAGAAGCGGATAATGGCTTCGGCGCCTTTTGTCCGCAGTGCGCCTACGTTGAAGGCATAGGTAGAAACGCCGGTTGACGGAGGTCTGGCGCCGTTCACCACCAGCGGGTCTGAATACTTTTCATAAATATCAAAGGCGGCCAGCAGCCTGTTGTTCCACAGGCTGATATCCAGGCCGATATTGGCGTTACGGGTATGTTGCCATTGCAGCAGAGGATTGCCCAGTTGTGTCATATATATGCCCTGCCCGAAAATGTTGGGATCGTTCTCGAAGCCGAATACGGAGGAGGAAGCATAGGAGCCCAGGGACTGGTTGCCCGTGGTGCCGATATTGGCCCTGATGCGCAGCAGGTCCAGGGAAGGATGGTTTTTCATGCCCGGTTCACTGCTGATATTCCAGCCGCCGCCTACTGACCAGAAGGAGGAGTATCTTTTACCGGAACCGAAGACGGTGGAGCCGTCCAGGCGGTAGGTAGCATCTGCGTAATAACGGTTTTTATAGGTGTAGTTGACGCTGGCCAGCGCGTTGACCCGCCTGACTTTTGTTTTTTGAAAGACAGGTTTGGAGCCGGGAGGGTACTGTGACGCAAAAGCCGGGTTAGGCCTTACGTCTGCCGGAAAGCCAACAGCGGAATAGCCCGATATGGTTTGTCCCTGTTCCTGTATTTCTGAGCGGAGGTTGCCGTTGATGCTATGTACTTCATGCAGTACGTTCCGATAGGTCAGCATCCCGTTTCCCTGGTAAGAGTGTGCATCCATCCGGGTTTCGGTATACAACCCCTTTTGAGAGGCGGGTTTCCCGTCAAACCGCGTGTCGTCAGATGAAATGAAGAGGATAGAGGAGCCGTTGTTCCGCGCCAGCTGGAAGCCACCGGAGAGGCGCCAGTGTGGCGAGATGTCATAGATCAGGTTGAGCTGGTCCTGCACCAGCAAATTATTGCTGTTGTTTTTCCGGCCCAGCCTGGCATTGTACAAAGGGTTGCCTACCCGGAAAGTGTCAGGAAAGAACTGATCCGTTTCAACAGTGAAGACCTCCAGGTAGCGGTCTGTATTCAGACTGCCATCGGCTTTTTTTTTACGGTAGTAGGGGCTGAGTTTTACGAAGTCGGCGAAAGCGCCGTAAGGTGATTCGTTGGCATCGGTACCATTGATGTACAGTGAATTGGCAACGTTGACTTTTCCTTTCCGGTAGTTCAGGTCTATGGTGGCGCCCCATGTTTTGCGATTGGAGTTTTTCATCACGCCTTTCAGGTCGCGGTAGTTCAAACCAACGCCGTATTGAAAATCGTTGTTCCCGCCGTTCACGTACAGGGAGTGACCATGTGTAAAGCGCTGTTGCACGGGACTGGAAAGCCAGTAGCTGTTAACGCCGCTGGCCACTTCCGCCAGCCGCTGGTTGTACAGGTTATCGTTGGCGAGATTGCCTCCGAAATGCCCGGGGTCGTACATGCCCGCCAGCCTTTGGAACTCCAGCAGTTCAGCGGCATTCATCAGGTTATAGTCCCGCAGGGCGGGTGTTTCAAACCGTGTGGTAAAGGTATAGGATACCTGCAATTCTCCCGGTTGGGGTTTGACGGTTTCCACCACCACTACGCCGTTGGCCGCCCGGGAGCCATACAGGGCGGTAGAGGCGGCATCCTTCAGCAGGGTAATGGAAGCCACCCTGTTCATATCCAGATCGATGATCTGTTGCAGGGTGGTTTCCATTCCATTGAGAATAAATAAGGGTTGATTGGGATCGGTGGAGAACTGGTCTCTCACGGTGTTGGATGAAAGGCCTGTTTTTCCCCTTACTTCAATTTTCGGCATTTGGTTAGGGTTGGAACCCGCGATATTATCACGCACGATCACGAAAGAAGGGTCCAGCGTTTTCAGGCTTTCGAGCACATTAAGCGTGCCCGCCTGCCGCAGTTCTTTTCCCGTGAAAGTTGTTGTCGCCCCGGAGAACGTTGTTTTATTCCTTCTGAACATCCCGGTGCTGATAGTGACATCCCGGATCGTCCTGATGGCCATCTGCAGCCGGACCACCAGCATGCCTTCCCATGGCTGCAACTCCCTGGGTTCATGCCCTACGGAGGAGATGGTGAGCGTGGCATTGCCGTCGGGCACTTCCAGTGTAAAACGGCCGTCCTGGTCGGCAGCGACGCCCAGCAGGGTACCTTTCACTGCGATGGTGGCGCCCGGCAGTGGTTGCCCGCTTTCATTCGTTACCTGTCCCTGTAAACGGGACACTGCTTTGGCGGGTGCCGGCGCGGGCTGTTTTGCCTGCCGGATAATAATCGTTTTGTCGGCGCGTATCTCATAGGTGAGCATGACCGGGCGCAGGTATTTGTCGAGCACGGCGCTCACCGGCGCGTCTTTTACGTCCACATCAAAGTGGCTGTCTTTTGGCAGCATATCATTGTTGTAGACGAATTTATAGCCCGTTTGCTTCCTGATTTGTTTAAAGAGCCGGGTGAACGTGACGCCCTTTTCCGACATGGTGACCTGGGCATAACAAGTGGATGCCAGCAGACAACACGTCAGTAAAATCACAACATGGGATCGCATAAGCAGTAAAAATAATGTCGGTTGGTTGTTGATCCTTACCAACATGAGTGATTCGGTGCGGTATTAAGGAAAACGCCCGCTAGCAGGGCGCTGCCTTTACCCTTGTATACCATATCCAATTAAACGGCTCTTTTGGTTGATCATATCGTTATGACACCTACGGTGTGATTACACGGGCCCTGATGGTGTTGCCTTCCCGGGAAAAGTTAACAGCCCCGGTGGCAGACAGTACAGATAACACCTCCTCCAGGGAGGAAGTCCGGGTAACTACCGCGCTGAATTGCAGACCGGCGGCTTTTCCTTCGGCTACAAATTGTACGTCATACCATCGGGACAGCAACCGGAATATCACGTCCAGCCGCTCATTCTCGAAATCGAAATAGCCATTTTTCCATGCGATGGCTTGGTCCGGGTCTGCCTCCGCTACCGGTATCTCCGTGGAAGCCTGATGGCTGACAGCTGCCTGCTGGCCCGGCGCCAGGACAACGGCTGTCTGGTGATTGTTCACTATTCTGATTTTGCCGGAGAGGAGGGTCGTGAGTGTTGATGGTTCTTCCTCGTAGGCATTGATATTAAAGGCGGTGCCTAACACCTGTACAGTTTCATGTTGGGTGGATACCAGGAACGGGCGTTTGTCTGCCTGCACTTCCATATACGCTTCCCCGGTAACCGTTATATGTCTTTCGTTGGCCGGAAAAACAGCCGGATACCGGACCGTAGAACCGGCGTTCACCCATACCCGGGTGCCGTCCGGCAACTGCAGCCGGAATTGGCCGCCGCGGGCTGTCTGCAACGTGTTAAAGGTAACGGCGCCGGAAGGCTGGCTGTTGGCCGTATATATCAGCTGTCCTCCCTTTTGGGACACGGTGGCCCCGCCCTGCTGCAGGGTACGGGAAAAGCTGCTGTCGAGCGGCACCTGCGACTGGTCCCCCAGTATCAGCACGGCTTTCTGGCTTCCCGGTTGTACGGCAGCCAGCGGCTGAGGGGACCGGTGTTCCCTTTGAAGGAAAAACACCGTTCCGGCCGCGCCCAGTACAAGTGCAATAGCGGCAGCGGCGCTCCATCGCCGGATACGCAGCTGCCTTACTTTCTTCTGCTGTGTTCTTATATTATCAAAGATCTGCTCACGCACCGCAATGTCTTCCCCGCCGGTCACCGGACGCTCCCAAACCTCAGCTAGTAGCTGCTCCAGTTCGGACTGATAGGCGCCTTCGCTGATCATACTGAACAACAGCTCTTTTTCAGAGGCTGTGATCGTATCAGTAAGATACTTGTCGGTCAACTGGCGGAAAAATGCTGGTGTATCATGCATAACTGGTAAAAAATGTATGCCTTATACTATATAAGACACAGAAAAAAGATGATAGGTGCAGCCGGAAAAAAATTTTTTAATCGATGATTCTGGTCAATAGCCAAAGCGCCAGTAACATATTACCGTCCCGTTCGCGAATATAGGCCCTCAGTGTATGTAACGCCCTGATGATATGGCTTTTGACGGTCGCCTGGGAAATATTCATTTGCCGGGCGATCTGGGCATGGGTGAGCCCCTGCTCCCGGCTGAGCCTGAATACCTGCAATTGCTGCGGCGGAAGCCTGGTAAGGGCCTCCTGTACCAACAGGGCCGTCTGCTTATATTCTATGGCCATCTCCGGGGTCAGCTGGTCCTCCAAAGGAAGATCGTCCGTCAGCATCATTGCTTCGGTCGCTTTTCGGTTCAACTTGTTTAAAATAGTATTCCTGGCCATAATGAACAGCCAGGCGTCAAAATTTTCCACCCCCGGTAAATGGCTACGCTTCTCCCATAACCGGATGAAAACAAGTTGTACCGCTTCCCGGCTTTCTTCTGCGTCTTTCAGAAAAGAAAGCGCAACCTGGTAAATACGGTTCCAGTGACGGTCGAAAAGAAATTTGTAAGCATGCTCATCACCCGCTGCGACCCTCAGCAGCAGGTCGGATTCATCATGATATCTGGATTCAGGCAATGGACAACGATTAACACTATTACTAAAATAACAAAAAATAGCGTTCTGCCATCACAGGGGGAAAATATAATATCTGTGAGGGATTTAGTTAGGATTCGGATTGTTTCTTAAAAGGGTTGTTTGCGACGCAGGGCTGAAGTCCGAAACCGGTTTTTATCAATTTTATGAAGGGGTATAACGGTGACTGCTATACGAAGAAAGCAAAGCAGTGTGATTTCGGCAATGAGGATGGACGCAGCAGAACAAACTAATGAAAAACAGCGGGCCGTCCGTCAGGAAGCGGTCCGCTGCGTATTTATTCGTGAAGGCTTTGCCGGATGGCTTCTTCCACGGGCGTGTAGGTGATCTCCGTGCCGGCTTTCATCAGTTCATCTTTCAGCAGCAGCGGCGGTTGCGCCAGAAAACGGGGTTCCGTTCCCTGATGCGGCTGTGCGGCGTGTACCAGGAAAGGATGACACAGGTATACTGTGCCCGCCTTACCGGTAGCGTTGACGACCGGCCGCGATGGTAAAGACGGGAAAGCCGCTGCCAGCTCGAGGATGGTCATGCCTGCTTCTCCTGCGGGTTTTAACAGTCGCGCCACATCTCTATGGGATCCTGCCAGTATCCTCGTGGGGGCGTCATTTTCCCCGATGTCGGAGTAAAGGAACAGCATCAGCAGCGCCCTGTTTTTAGAGCGCCAGTTAACGCGCCATTCGAGGTAGTTGGCCGGGTTGTCGCCGAAGCTGGCGTCTACATGCCAGCCGGTATCGCCGGGATCTTCGCTGGAGGGAAAACGGATGGGGAAGGTGCCCATGCTCCGGCAGGGGAGCCACCGGTCTTTTCCCACCAGCTGGTCGAAGGCAGCGTGCAGCAGCGGCGTATTGGCAGATGCCACAAACGGTGGCTGGGAGTACATGCCCAGCCGGATAACGGGCTTCGTCCACGTAGATGGATCATCACGATCGATGGCCATCTCTTTCCATAAGATGCTGCGGACATCGGCGGCGAGCGTTTCGGGGAAGGCATGATCAAGACGGACATAGCCTTCTTCCATAAATTGTTTTATCTGAGTGGGATTTAATACTTCTTCCATAAAAAAATGATGAGGGTGAAAAATAGCAGAAAGCACGCCTGGAAGCAGGCGTGAACGATAGTTTATCGGTGAAGTATTAAAGTGTGGGTGTCATCCTCATAGTTCCAAAGCTACAACAAATCATTTAAAAAATATAGGTACCTACGCTGGCCGCCGGCAGTACGGTGACGGCTTGTTTTCCTTCGTAGCGTACATTAAAATACGCTTCGGTGTCATGGTCGTTTAAAACGATCAGTACTTTGCGGCCATCGGGTCTTTTGAAGGCGACGCTGTGGAGTTTGCCTTCGCTGTTGCTGCCGATCCTGACAGCGCCGGCCGGCACAAAGCGGGAGGCATGTGCGATAATATAATAGGCCACGTTGCGGGCCACCTGGTTGCCGTTGATCGTGAAAGCGCCTTTGCACTGGGTGCATCCGCCGGGCGTATGCGGTTTGTATCCGGGGTCATTGGCGAGGTTCCATTCCAGCGCAGTGCGGCTGTAGTTGCGCATGGCGCCGATGATCACATTTTTGATATGCCAGCGCAGGTTGTTGTCGAACGTTTCCTTGGAGCCGGTCCATTGTTCGGTGAAGTAGATGGCCTTGTCGGGTTCTGCATTGTGTACGGTCGTCAGCGCGCTGATATCGCCGGCGTAGAGGTGAAAGGCGCTGCCATGTACGTACCTGGCTGCTGCCGTGTCTCCGAGTATGGTCAGGGGATAGTCCGGGCGGTCGCAGTTGTGATCGTAGACAACGATTTTCGTGCGGATGCCGGCGGCTGCGAATGCCGGTCCGAGGTGATATTTAATGAAATCGCGCTGCTCTTCCGCCACCATTTTCAGGCTGGGATTGTTGCCGGGATGCAGTGGCTCGTTCTGTGGTGTAATAGCGTCTATCGGGATGCCGGCCGCTTTCATGGTCTGGATGTATTTCACGAAGTACTGCGCATACACGGGGTAATATTGCGGAAGGAGCGATCCTCCTTTGGAGGAGTCGTTGTCTTTCATCCATGCGGGCGGGCTCCAGGGCGCGGCCATTATTTTCAGTTTCGGGGAGCGCTGCAGTATCTCCTGCAGCAGCGGAATGAGACCGGTGCCGCCGGCCATGTCGGGCGCCAGTGAGAAATGCGCCAGCGGAACGTCTGTTTTCCCCGACGGCATGTCATCGTAGGAAAAAACGGTGGCGTTCAGGTCCGATGCGCCGATGCTGATACGGAGGTAGCTGACGCCGAGTTGCTGAGGACCGTTGCCGAAAATTTCCTGCAGCAGCTGCTCTTTGGCGGTGGCTTCCATCGCGTTGATCAGTTGCGCGCTGCCGCCGGTAAGCGTATAGCCGAAGCCTTCCACTTGCTGGAATGTCTGTTTGCCATTGACTTCGATAGTAGTGTAACCGTTGGCGTTAGTGCCGGAAAAGCGGAGCCCATCCTGCTCTTTCAGCAGTTGCTGTTGGTCGCTGCTGGTGATAAAAGCAGTGGCGCCGGCTTTGGGACCGGCGGCGTGTCTGCTGCCCGTGCAGGCGGAAAAGGTGGCGGCGAGGCAGTAAAACACTAACGTGGAGAATCTTTT
Organism: Chitinophaga oryzae; assembly: GCF_012516375.2. Classification (NCBI taxonomy): domain Bacteria; kingdom Pseudomonadati; phylum Bacteroidota; class Chitinophagia; order Chitinophagales; family Chitinophagaceae; genus Chitinophaga; species Chitinophaga oryzae. The sequence goes on along the minus strand of NZ_CP051204.2, from coordinate 4,885,527 downwards.
CATATATACATTTCAGGCGGGAAAATTATAAAAAGAATTTAAACGGCGAAAGAAGATAGTGTTTCTGTGTCTGTGGAGCAACTATCAATTATTTTGCTACTTTAGCGGGAAGGCTGTCCTCCATGCATGCGTACACACATGATAACAAAAAACTTTTTGAACTGATCTCCGAAGGCGATGAAACAGCCTTTCGGCAGCTGTTTCATCAGTACGCACCTGAGTTCAGGGCCATGGCGCTGCATATCACCAAAACGGCGGCGGTGACGGAAGATATTCTCCAGGAGACTTTTCTCCGTTTATGGCTCAGCCGGGATAAGCTGAAAGAGATTGAGCAGCCCCGTTCCTGGCTGCTGCGTATTGTTTTCTACCAGTGTTTTACCTATCTGCGCAGGCAGGCGGTGCATCACAAGGCGATGGCGACGCTGGCGCCGGAGGAGCCGGTTTTCAGCCCGGAAGAAGATATGGCCTATGCTTTTATGCACGAACAGGTGGCCCTCGCGGTACAACAACTCCCACCGCAGGCCAAACGGATTTATTTATTAAGCCGCGGGCAGGGCCTGAAAATACCGGAGATCGCCGCCCAACTTTCTCTGTCGCCCAATACCGTCAAAAATTCGCTGGTGCGTTCCCTCCACGCCATCCGCGCGCACCTGGAGCAATCCGGGCTGCTGTTTCCGATGCTGGTCCTCTGGCTGTTGCGGGTGTAAAAAAAAAATTTCTGACTGATAGGTCCTAAATGTCTGCTCGCGCGTCTGTTTAAGCAGAAGGGGTATTTCACGTTTGAAGAATAGACCAAAATCGTCCCGTTCAAAACTGTCAAAACAATCGACCATTGTCAACACAAGACCGTCTTACCTACCTGCTGGGGCAGGCATTGCAACGCGTCGCTACTGCGGCGGAGCTACAGGAGCTTTCCACGCTGATCCGGGAAGATGCCAGCGGTGCTGTTACGCAGCAGGTGGAATCACGGCTGCTGCAGGAGCTGCCCGACAATACTGCCGACGGCTATGACGTCGCCTACTGGGATGACGTTGCCGGCCGGATTCTGGCCGCCGACCGCCCGGAGCAGGCCGAAGTCGCCCCGCGGGTGACGCCGCTCCGTCGTTTACGCTGGATGCCCGCTGCCGCGGCCGCCGTGGTACTGCTGGCCGTCGGTGCATACTGGCTATGGAAGCCGGCCGCCCCGCCACCGGCTGCCATAGCGGCCACGCCGGTGCAAAAAGATGTGGCGCCCGGCGGCAACAAAGCCGTGCTTACCCTGGCAGACGGCACGGAGCTGCCGCTCGACAGCGCCGCCAGCGGCGCGCTGGCACAACAGGGCAATACTAATATTCTGCAGCCGGCGGGCGGACAACTGGTATACAATTCCTCCGGAAACGCTACTGTCCTGCAATACAATACGCTGCGTACGCCCCGGGGCGGGCAGTTCCAGGTGACGCTGCCCGATGGCACCAAAGTATGGCTGAACGCCGAAAGCGCGCTGAAGTATCCCGTGGCCTTCAATGGCGCCGTGAGACAGGTGGAGCTGACAGGCGAAGCCTATTTTGAAGTGGCCCGCCACGCTGCCATGCCTTTTAAAGTGACCGTGCGTACAGGACAGCAAAACGACAGCATGGAAGTGGCCGTACTGGGCACGCAGTTCAACATCATGGCCTATGCCGATGAAGCGGTGGTGAAAACCACCCTGCTGGAAGGCGCCGTGAAAGTCAGCAGCCACGGCAACAGCCGCCAACTGGCGCCGGGACAGGGCGCGCAGCTGGACAAACAGCAAGACCAGCTGACGTTTCAGCCACAGGCGAATACGGAAGAAGCAGTGGCCTGGAAAAACGGCCTCATGCAGCTGGAAGGAAAAGACATCGCCTCCGTGATGCGCATGATCGCCCGTTGGTACAACGTGGAGGTAGTGTTCACCGCGCCGGTAGCCGCCCACTTCCACGGTATCATCCCCCGCAACGTGCCGGTGTCACAGGTGCTGAAAATACTGGAGATGACAGGAGAAGTACATTTTGAAATAAGAGACAGGCAGATCATCGTATCGCCCTGATAAATTCGCGTTGTTTAAAAACTGATACACTATGGGTCCTTAGCGTTCCACGAATCCCTTTACCCATACAGGCAACAAAAAACCGGAAGCGTTCGTACCGCTCCCGGTGAATGTCGGGCCTGTATGCTCAATCGCTTGCGGCAATTATTCATTATTTACCCAAACCATACAAAAGTATGCAATTGATGCTTTATTCCCAAAGCAGGCAGCTTCGTGCTGCGTGGGATAAAAAATATCCACGGTTATCGAAAAAAATATTGCTGATGATGAAACTAACGGTACTCTTACTGACCGTTGCCCTGCTGCAGGTACACGCTGCCGGGTATTCTCAGACAGTCACCATCTCCCGGAGCAATACGCCGCTCGACAAAATCTTCCGGGAGATCAGAAAACAGACAGGGTACACCTTCCTGTATACCGATGAACAAATGCTGCAGGAACGCAAGGTAAGCCTGCAACTGAAAGACGCTTCCCTGAAAGAGGCGCTGGAAGCCTGCTTCCGGGGGCTGCCTTTCTCTTACAGCATTTCCGACAAGATCGTCATCGTGAAACGCAAACCCGCAGAGGTGAGCGTCGCCCCGCCTGAGCAGGAGGTGCGCGGGAAAATCACCGATGAAAAAGGAAGTCCGCTGCCCGGCGTCACCATCCAGGTGAAAGGCACGGCCAAAGGCGTGGTCACCAACGTGAACGGCGAATATGCCATCACCGTGCCTGACGGTAACGCAGTACTCATCATCTCTTCGGTAGGCTACAACAAAACAGAGGTGCCGCTGAACGGGAGGCGGGAATTGTCGCTCGCCTTACAGCCTTCCGCCTCCAATATCAATGAGCTGGTAGTCGTGGGATATGGAGAGCAGAAGAAAGGTTCCCTGACAAACGCTATCTCCTCCATCACGGCCAAAGATTTCCAGGACGCACCGGTGAACCGTCTCGACCAGGTGTTGCAGGGCCGGGCCACAGGGGTGCAGGTGACCAATTCCGCCGGCTCTCCCGGCGGCGCCGCCCGTATCCGCATCCGTGGGTCCAATTCGGTCAATGGTGGTAACGACCCGCTATATGTGGTAGACGGTTTCGTAGGGGCGGAGTTTTTTGCTATCAACCCCGACGATATTGCGTCTATACAGGTACTGAAAGATGCCGCAGCTACTGCTATCTACGGCAGCCGGGGCGCTAACGGCGTTATCCTGATCACTACCCGCAAAGGCAGCAAAGGCGGCTTGAAAGTAAACTTCACCACCCGGCAGTCCACTTCTACCGTTATTAAGAAGATGGACCTGCTGAACGCTGCCGACTTTGCGGAGACGGTGAATGCACGCGCTAAAGCGGTAGGCACCACACCTAAATTCACGGACGCACAAATCGCCGGTTTCCGTACTAACGGAGGTACTGACTGGCAGGATGAGATTTTCAGAAGATCGCCGGCGCAGGAGTATATGCTGAGCCTCTCCGGCGGCACCGATAAAGGCGGCTACTTTATTTCCGGCAATTATCTCAACCAGGACGGTGTCATCAATAATTCCTTTTACAAACGGTATACGTTACGTTCCAATATCAATGCGAACCTGACCAACAGCATCTCTACTTTTCTGAATATTACCGGATCGTACAGCACGGCGCAAAACGTGGACATTCCTGCAGATGGCGCCAGCAGCCCGCTGGCACAAGCCATCATCTGGGCCCCCACAACGCCGGTGTACAATGCAGACGGCTCCTTTGTAGTGAGCGATCCTGTTGGTTCAGTGTCCTATAATCCCCTGGCGCTGACGGTCAACAGGCTGGCGGTAAGAGACAGGATGCTGGCCAACCTTATCGGCGGGTTTAAGTTCGGCATCCTGCCGGGACTGACGTTTAATATGCAATACGGCGCCAACTACCTGCAATACGAAGACAAAGCTTTCGGCGGAAAAATCACCAACAATGGCACATCTACCGCCAATATAAGGTCCAGTAAGGAAATTGTGCTTCAAAACACCAATACCCTGAACTATAGCAAGGTGTTCAATAAAGTGCATAGCCTCGACGCTACGGCAGTGATGGAATATCAACAGTCTAGCTACAACTACTCTTATGCCGGCTCTTCCAAGCTCACTTACGAAAACTTCCAGTGGTATAACCTGGCATTGGGCACGCCGGGCAACCCCGGCTCCGGCTACTCCAAATGGGCGCTGTTTTCGCTGGTGGGACGTGTCAACTACGGCTATAATGACAAGTATCTTTTATCTGCTGCCATCCGGCGGGACGGCTCTTCCAAGTTCCGTGGCAGCAACAGGTTCAGCTATTTCCCGTCTGTATCGGCAGGATGGGTGGTAAGCAATGAACCGTTTATGCAACAGGTCAGCGCTGTCAACTATTTAAAATTGCGCGGCAGCTGGGGACTCACCGGTAATCAGGGGATCAGTCCTTACAGCACTATTTCATCCTATTCAAATATACCAGCATCGTTTAACAACAGTACCAGCCAGGTAGGATTGGTGATTGGCAACATCGGTAACCCGGACCTGAAGTGGGAAACCACAGAACAAAAAGATGTGGGCATTGACATTGGCTTCTTAAAAGGACGATTGTCTGTCAGCGCGGATTATTTTATCAAAGACACCCGTGACCTGCTGTTGGAGGAGACGCTTCCTATGTTCCTCGGCGGCAATGTTATCACCCGGAATGTAGGCGCTGTGCAGAATAAAGGCTGGGAGTTTTCCATCGAAGGCGACGTGCCTGGCAAAGGAGCTGTCGGGTGGAACACAGGGTTCAACGTGTCGTTCATCAAAAACAGCGTGGTTTCCCTGGGCGAAGGCAAGACAAGGATTTTCGACCCCAATACCCGCAAGATCGGCGGCGGTCTGTCTCCCCAGTCTGAATTTGTAGTGATGCCCGGGCAGTCACTGGGTTCCATCTGGGGGATCACTTACCTCGGTACGTGGAAACCGGGAGATGCGAAAGCCGCCGACTATGGCGCCAGGCCAGGTGATGCCCGCTACGAAGACCTCAATAACGATGGAAAAATAGATGGCAACGACTATCACATTATCGGTTCCGGTATGCCGAAAACATCCATTGGCTGGAACAATACCATCACCTACAAGGCTTTCACGCTGAACCTGTTGTTCCAGGGCCTCTTTGGGTTTGACAGGCTGAATTATAACAAAGCGGCCGCCATGTATTTAGGCGCGGACGCCCGCGAGGCCACCGCTGTGGATATCAAAGACCGCTATATCCCGGGCGTGAATGAAACGTCGGATATACCAGCCTTCAGTTCTACCAACAAGAATATCACGCAGAGTACCCGCTTCCTGGAAAAAGGAGATTTCCTCCGGCTGAAAAACATCAGCCTGTCCTATGATTTTCCTAAATCCAGGTTAAAGAATATTGTTGGCATCAAACTATTTGTGAGTGCTACCAATCTCCTGACATGGACCAACTATTCGGGTATAGACCCTGAAAGCAATTCATCGGCAGGTGATATCCGCCAGGGTATTGATTATGGAACTTACCCAAATGCTAAAACCATCACCGGAGGAGCGACACTAAGCTTCTAAAAATAACAGTTATGACTATACGTTACGAATTGAGATATACGATATACTTGTTACTCTGCCTGATGCTGGCTGCCGGGTGCAACAAAGAGCTGACAGAGAGCCCGAGGGGGCTGGTGGCCGGCGACGATGCGTTGACCAGTCAGGCCGGCCTTGAGACCGTACTGACCGGCGCGTATGGCACCATGATGGTGCCCTGGACCAGCGGTTTTACTACGGTGTCACAGATAGCCATGACGATGGGCAGCGACGATCTCACCACGCATCCCGGCTCCAACAAGGAGGAATTCAGGGAGTTTGACCTGTTTACCGTATCCTCGCTGAATAGCAGGATGAACCCCATCTGGTTGGGATGCTACCGGACGATACAGTCCACCACCAACATCATCAGCAATTACGACAAAGTGCTGGATGGCAACAAAGACACTGTTCACGCGATCGTGGGCGAAGCCAGTTATCTGCGCGCGCTGTCCTATTACTGGCTGACACGGCTGTGGGGCGAAGTGCCCATCCTTCCGTCCGCGAAGTACATACCGGAATATCTTAACCTGAAGAAAAGCAAGCCGGCGGAGATATACCAGCTGATAGAGGAGGACCTTAAACGTGCGGAGGAATGGGTACCCAATGGCAAACGTAGTTCCGGCCGGATGAACAAGGGAGCAGTAAAAGCGCTGTTGGCGGATGTATACCTCACCGAAGCGGGATGGCCTCTGAAGAACCAGGCGAAATATGCGCAGGCGGCGGCCAAAGCGAAAGAAGTCATCGACAACAAAGCGCTGTATGGGTTTGATCTTTACACAGGCGACTACCTGAAAATCTTTGCAGGGGGCACGGTAGAAGATGTATTCACCCTTTTCACCCGCGGGAGCTGGATCACCTATAATTCTTTTTACGGGCTGTCTACCATGCCGGAAGATGAAGGAGGGTGGAGCGACTTTTTCCCCGAGCTGAATTTCTTCAATAACTTCCCCGCAGGCCCAAGGAAAGACGCCACTTTTAGCACGGAGTTCAAAAAGAAAGATGGCACCACGATTCCCTGGCAGGAGACCACTACCCATCACCCTTATTATAAAAAGTTCACTATCCAGTCAGGTCAGAAAGATGTGTACATGTCCAACAATCCGGTTATTATGATGCGGTATGCACATGTGCTGCTGATCTATGCGGAAGCGCAGGCCCGCTCGGCCGGCGCACCTAACAGCGACGCCTATACGGCTGCTAACGCCGTACGGCAGCGTGCCGGTTTGCCTGAACTGCCGGGAGGCATGACAGGCGCTGCTTTTGCGACCGCCGTGGTAAACGAGCGCGCCTGGGAGTTTGCCGGGGAATGGAACCGTTGGTTCGACCTTGTAAGACTGGAACTGGTAGAAGCCGCCAATGCCAATAAGGCGGAGGGCGACCTGCAGCCGGTTGGAACCGTTATCACCAAAGCAAAGTACTGGATGCCTGTTCCCGGCGCAGACGCGGCGGTGAACCCTAATTTATGATCGACAGACGAATGAAGCTCCTGTTTTCCCGTTAAACTTCAAAACCCGAAAAAAAACCCTGCCGGTACAGCTTTTAGCTGTACCGGTCTTCCACCCTAAAATGAAACGTTATGAAAACGAGCACACCAACATCTGACGCTCGCAAAGGGACCGCTTTGCGACGTATCGCCCGGTTGCTGCAAATGCATTACAACCGGCTGAAAATTATTCCTGTATTACTACTGCCGCTATGCCTGTTATGCAGTACGCTCCACGCGCAATACCTGCTGCTGGATGACATGGAAGGCCATGGCCCCTGTTCCGGCAGGTGGACGTATTACGCCGGCAACACCACCACCGGCAAAGTGGAGTTCGGCGTGCCCAACCCCAACCCGTCAGGACTGAATACCAGCCCGCTGGTGGCCAAATTCACCAAAGACACCAGCAGCTTCGAGTACATGAGCGCGTCGTGTCAACTGACAGATTCTTTTGATCTCGCCACCAACAGCACGTTTAAAATGCTGGTGTATGCCAGCACGCTGGATGAGATCATGTTCAAACTGCAGCCCGGCAATAACTACAGCAAGGCGGTCTTCTTTACCTTCAAGCCTTCCCGTATCAACCACTGGGAAGAGGCCACCTACAATTTCCAGAGCGTAAAGAACAGAACGGACTTCAACACCATCGCCATCCAGTATATCGATGGTAAGAAGGCTAACGGCATCCTCTATTTCGACCTCGTGCAGGGGCCCAACCCCACGGCCATTGTGCTGAAAGATACTACCATCCTGATGGGGCACGAAAACGGAGCAGTGCTGACAGCCCAGGTAAAAGGGGGGACCCTCAAGCCGGCACTGGCCGCCGCTAACTGGACGGCCGCCAATTTCCCCCCCGGCGTTACCATCAGCGGCGTACAGCGGTTGAACGACACCACGGCGCGTATTACGCTCAGCGGTAATTCCCCGGCCAACTATTCCAGGACAGCCCTGAAGCTCAGCGTCGCCGGCGCAGAGCTGACCACGGCTAACGTGGCCAGCTATACGGCGAAAGGCAACGTGGTGTTTGAAGGCAATCCCAACTGGACATTAGTGTTCGCAGATGAGTTTAATACCGACGGAAAGCCGGACCGCTCCAAATGGATCGTAGATCCCCGCCCCAAAGGATGGATCAACGGCGAGCAACAGGTATATACCGACACCACGCATGATAATGCCCGCGTGAGAAACGGCCGGCTGGTCATCACCGGGAAAAAAGATTTCCCGACCGGCAACACTACAGAACCATGGTCTTCCGGTCGCCTCATCACACAGGGTAAATTTGATTTCCTGTACGGCAAAGTAGAAGTACGGGCTAAGCTTCCCCGTGCGCGCGGCTCCTGGCCGGCCATCTGGCTGATGCCTACCTCCAGCGCCTACGGCGGATGGCCTAAGAGCGGTGAGCTGGACATAATGGAACATGTGGGCAATAACTTCGGAACGGTGTTGTCTACCATTCATTCACAGAACCATAACTGGACCAACGGGGGAGGCATTAGCGGCAGTAAAAAACTGATGGACGCAGATACGGTGTATCATGTGTATGCTATGGAATGGGCGCCGGACACGCTCCGGTTTACCTTCGATACGATGCAGGTGCTTACTTTCGCCAACCCGCATACGGACTGGAAAGACTGGCCCTTCGACCAGAAGTTCCATCTTATCCTGAACCTGGCCATCGGCGGGGGCATGGGCGGCTCCATCGTAGAAGCCGACTGGCCCGACAGTATGCAGGTGGACTATGCCCGCGTGTATCAGAAAGGACTGGGCACGCCGGTGCTGGATACTATCATCGTTACGCCGTCGGACCTGTCATTCCTGCCGGGAAAACAACAGCAGTATACGGTGAAGGCGCTGGACCAGAACGGGTATCCCATTACCATTACGCCACAATGGGGCATCACCGGTACGGGCAACAGTATTACGCCTGCCGGGCTGGCCACGCTGAATAATTCCGGGCAGGTAACGGTGACTGCTACCGTGGATACGACCACCAAAACGGGTGTCGCGTTTGTTACCCGGCGGCCGGCAAACTATAAACCGGTGCCGGTGAAAATACAGGCCGAAAGTTTTGACAACAGTAATAACACCCATACAGAGCCATGCTCCGATATAGGCGGCGGCCTGGATGTCAGCTTCATCGGTACCGGCAACTGGTTTGAATATGATCTCGATGTGCCGCGCGCCGATACTTACCGGATACAGTTCCGCGTAGCGGTCAACAGCACTTCCAGTCTTCGTATACAACTGGACACTACCACGCTGCAGACCGTCAACCTGCCGGCCAGCGGCGGATGGCAGAAATGGGTTACGGTAACGTCTGCGCCTGTACGATTGGAACAGGGGCAGCAAACCATTAAGATCGTCGCTAATAAAGATGGCTGGAATTTCAACTGGCTGAGCATTATCCGGGCCGATTCCATACCGCTCGCCCGTGTGGTGATCAAACCCGACAGCGCAACGGTCAATGTTGGCCAGGCGCAACAGTTCACCGCTACCGGCTATGGGCAGGACAGCAGCCTGATAGCCATCACGCCGGTATGGTCGGTGTCGGGTACCGGCGCCAATATTACTACCGGCGGATTGTTTACCGGCACTGTTGACGGTGATTACCAGGTGTTGGCAACAGCCGGAGCGGTGGGTGATACCGCTATCGTGCATGTTGTCACGCCGCCGGTACTGACGCGTATCGTCCTGACACCGGATTCCGCGACGGTGCCGCTCAGCGCATCGCAGCAGTTTGTCGCCAAAGGGTACGATCAGCGGGACAATCCCTTCACCTTTAAACCGGTATGGAGTACAACCGGCTCAGGAAATACCATCGACACCAACGGCGTATTCACCGCGGGCATCACACCGGGTAGCTATACGGTGACCGCCGCCAGCGGCTCCCTGTCTGTCAGCAACACGGTAATGGTAGGCTACACCTGCACGGTGAATGATAAGTACGAAGCCGAAAGCGCTTCCAACCGTGCTCCCGGGCCGGTGCTGGAAGCCTGTACAGATACAGGCGGAGGACAGAATTTCACCGGCCTGAAAGCGGGTGACTGGTTTGCGTACAATACCCTGAATGTACCGGTGGCAGGTAGATACACGATCAGTTTCAGAGTATTGTCTACCGCCGCGTCCAAAATATGGATAGGCCACAGCACCTATAAGTTCGACACCATCTCTGTGCCGTCTACCGGCGGGGTGTGGAAGACCATTACAGACACCATCCGCCTGCCGGCGCTCAATTATACCGGCGTGCATATCCTGACCGGCAGTCCGAAGTTTAACTGGTTCAGTATCGATAATTGCGCCGTAAACGAGCAGGCTGCTGCTACGGCTTATGCAAAAGCGGAGTATCCCGCGAAAGAAACAGACACGAAAGGGCCTGTCCTTTATCCCAATCCTACGAACGGACAGCTGACCCTCGACCTGCGCGGTCAATCGTACCGGCGGCTCACGGTGCTGGATATCCGCGGCAACCTGTTGCGGCAATGGTACATTCAGAAAGGGGAACGGCGCATCAGCAGGGACATCAGCGCGTTGCCGGCAGGGACCTATATGCTGATACTGGAAGGTGATAAAAACAACAAAACCTTCCGGATTATTAAAATCTAAAAAACAGAAGCCGTCCCACGCTTGCGTGGGACGGCTGTTATCGTCTACATGAAACGAATGAAGTATGTCGGTGTACTCGTAATTCACCTCTTGATATGTCATGTTGCCTTAGCGCAACAGGTAAAAATTATTTTTGATACAGATATGGATTCCGATGTAGATGACGTAGGCGCGCTGGCCATGCTCCACGGATTTGCCGACCGGGGAGACGCGGCCGTACTGGCAGTGATGGTATCCAGCCTTAATCCCTGGTCGCCCGGAGCGGTAGATGTGATCAATACCTTTTACGGCAGGCCGGACATTCCCATCGGCGCCGTGCAGCGGTTTGGCGTATATCATACATCCAGATACGCCAGGGCGCTTTGTGAGCAGTTTAAGCATAATACGCTGCCGGAGGGGAATATGCCGGATGCGACGATGCTGTACCGCAAAATATTGGCGGCTCAGCAGGATACGAGCGTGGTGGTGGTGACGGTAGGCGATCTGACCAATCTCTCTAACCTATTAAAATCAGCGCCGGACCAGTTCAGTGGATTAAAGGGTATCGCCCTCGTAAAAAAGAAGGTGAAACACCTTGTTTGCATGGGTGGCCGCTACCCGGCTGACACCGATCCTCAGCCGTGGGGAAATTTCAAACCGGACCCCGACGCTACCCGGCATGTTGCTGCCGAATGGCCCACCCGCATTTATTTCACCGGGGGCGGCGCTTTTGCCGATAGTATTCCCACCGGGAACATTTTTTTTCAGGAGAAATACCGGCATACGCCGATGGCGCACGCTTACCAGCTTTTCCTCAAAGGATGGAACAGGAAGTGGCATCACAGCGCCGACATTATTGCGGTGTATGTGGCAGTGAAAGGGTACTTGTCTTATTTCAAAACAGAAGAACGTGGTTATAATCATATTTTCGAAGACGGGACAAATGTGTGGCGGTTAGCGCCGAGGAATGACCGGCATTATTTGATCAGTGCGTTTGCGGAAGGTGTTGATCCCGGCAAAATCGCTGAAAAGTTCAACGAGTGGATGGCGCCACAGGGGCGTTAATAAATACCTGCAGGCGGCTGTGTCACCTGCAGGTATTTTACCGTTTAGTGTTCCGCCGGGAAATACGCATTTCCCGCCAGGTCTTCCGGTAAGGTGGCATGTGTGGGATTCCATCCCAACGCAGCTTTGGTGGCCTCGGAAGAGGACCGGTTGTTGAACCTGGCGAAGTGTGCAAACCAGGTAAAGTGTGCTGCCGCTTCATCCGGGCCCAGTGACACCACGGGTACGCCAAGCTTCTCACCGATGGTGGTTGCAATGATATTAAAAGAAACCCCCTGTTCAGCTACGGCATGATAACGGGTGCCCCCGTCTGCATTCTTTTCCAGCGCCAGCCGGTACAAGCGGGCCGCATCCCGCTGATGCACTGCAGGCCATACATTGGCGCCGTCATTGATCATCACGGACTGGCCCTTTTCCCGGGCAAGGCGGATCAGGATGGGAATAAAACCACCTTTATCTTCTTCTCCATGCACGCTGGGAGGAAGTCGCACCACAGACACCCGGACCCCTTTGGCCGCTACTTTATCTACTGCTTTTTCCGTGGCCACCCGCGGATTAGCGTCGCTTTCGCTACGGTCTTCCTCTGTGATGATGCCGTTTTTCGCCAGCACGCCGGTAGCGGAGGTGACAATAAAAGGGCGTGCGGTACCTGCCAACGCTTCCCCGATAGCCTCGATCACTTTTTCATCGACGGCGCACATCTCTTTGAAGCGTGAAAAATCATGGATGAAACCGAGGTGAATAACACCATCGGCGTTTGCTGCGCCTGCTTTCAGGCTTTCGAGGTCGGTAAGGTCGCCCCGGTGCGCTTCTGCACCGAGAGCGATCAATTTTTGCGCGGCTGCTTCCGAGCGGGCCAGCCCTGCTACCTGGTGGCCAGCTGCCAGCAGCTCTTTCACGACAGCGGTGCCAACGAACCCGGTCGCGCCGGTTACAAATACTTTCATGCTTTATGTGTTTTGTCTCACAAAATTGAGCACAAACGAAAAGGTATTTGTAGCCGGAACGGGGCATCTTGTAGTCAAAAACGGGAACTTAATTTTCCGGGGCATATCTGCCGGTATCGGGGCCGCCGATGATAAATAAAGGGGCCTTCAGCCTTACCTTAGATTTTTGGGCGTTTTAGGGAAGACTGACCTCTCCCCTGAAAAAGAGCCGAAAGCAGCATTGGAATATTGACGATGATATTGGATCTGCCCAGGCTTTGCCGCGGCAGATCCATGTTCTCAGGGTTTTCCCTGAGAAAAAAAGCAGCGTTTTGCCCGGTTGTTCCGCCTTGGTCCATCATTTTACTTTGCCGGAGGAAAATCATTGTTTCACCCCTGTAATCATTAACCATATGAAAATACGTGTATTACAGCTCCTGGCAGCTTTGTTCTTTTTCGTTTCCTGCAGTAAGGACAAAAACAACGGTCCCGGTCCGGATAACGGGGGCGGCTACACTCCGCTGGGCGGCGGTGTTATTTACTACAACTGGGCCAATGAGGGTATCCTTCGGTTTAATCTCGCTGCGGGCACCGTCGCTACTGCTCAGCAGGACGATGTAGGCCGCAACGGGTGGGACATCAGCCTGGACGGCACGAAGTATTTGCAGGCAGAAGATAAAAACGGCGACGGTTATGACAAGGAAATCTATACGCTGACTAACCTTGCCGACGGAACGATCATCAGCCGTTTTGAAAAAGAGTCGGGTTATGCCAATCATACCTTTCCAAAGCTGTCCCACGACGTGACGCGCATCGCCGTGCCGCCCACTTTCGACGACGGACTGATGGTGCTGGACCTCCAGGGCCGGATATTACATAACCTGAGCAGCTTCCAGGGAGTTAAAATAGACAAGGGCAATGTCAACTGGATGCCCGACAACACGTTGCTCTTTAGCATCGGTAAAAAGATCTGCCGCACCAATACCGCTTTTACGCAGGCGTCGGTAATAAAGGAGCTGAATTTTGCGGCATGGGGTGATCTGACCGTAAGTCCGGATGGCAGCAAATTAGTCTTCGCGGCCGGGAACCATATCTGGATGATGAATATCGACGGCAGCAATCTGGTGCAGGTCACTACCAGCAGCAAAACGGAGGTGCTGCCGGAATTTTCGCCGGACGGGAAGTGGCTGGTACTGGGCACAGACTACCAGACCACCGGCCCTTTCGGCCATATATGGCGCCTGGTGGTGGTGCCGGCGGACGGTAGAAAATACAACCTCGATCCCGGTGCGGACGGAAATGTAATACGCCTGGTCAAAAAAGGAGAGACCCTGCCGGAAGCCTGTGATGGCGGTGTGTGCTGGCGCTGATGTCTTTCCGTGAAATATGCCGTATTTTTAGGATCAATTATCCATCGTTTGAGAACAGTTACCATTGTATGTTTTTTGTGGCTAAGCTTCGCCGGTTTTGACGCAAATGGTCAGCAGGACCGTTACACAGATAGCCTGCTCCGGAAGCTGGACACCGCCGCAGAGGATACTGCCCGGGCGCGTGTCCTGTTTCTGCTTTCCGATTATTGGGCAGATAAAGACAGCGCCCGGGCGGTAGATTACGCCAACAAATCCTTTGACTATACAGAACATAGGCCTTTCTTCCGTGGGTTAGCCCATTTTTACCTGGCCGGGGCTTATTTCAGCTACGATAAAAAAAGAAGCCAGCAGGAATATCTGCTGGCGGATAAGTGGCTGGGACCCTTTACCACGCCGGAAGCCCTGCAATACCGTTCCCGGGCCTGGCATAACTATGGCGCGCTGGACCAGTATATGGACGATAACCGGTCTTTTGTCAATATTCTGCTGACCAAAGCCATACCGCTGGCACAGGCAGCCGGTGATAATGAACGGGTGGCCTGGGGGTATATGGACGTCGGCTCCGTATTCATGAACTATAAGGACTATTCAAAAGCAGGCTATTACTTCACCAAAGCCATCGGTATCCTCCGTAACAACTATCTGGAAGCCAAACCCGTGCTGGCGGAGTGTTATATCAATCTGGCCAAAGCACGTCTTTTTGAAGACCGTGCCCTGGAAGCGGAGCCTCCGCTGAAAGAAGCGTTCCGGATCTTAACCACAGCAGGTGATTCTTCCTATCTGCCCTCTTACTACACTATCAGCGGCATGTACCATATCCGCATGAAACAATGGGACCAGGCGCTGGCAGACCTTCACACCGGGTTAAATATAGCGGAGCGGCAGCAGAGGACGTATGATGTACTGAGCCTGCAATATCAGATTTACGAGGCTTATCAGCAACAGGGCAAACCGGATATGGCTAAAGCCGCGCTGGAAAAAGCATATCTCAGTTACCAGCGGTTTCCGCTGGCTGCCAACCGTAAAACGATCCTGTACGAACTGGCTAAAACAGAAGCTGCATTGGGGAATTACAAACCGGCTTATAACCGGCTGATGGAATACGCCCTGCTTTCAGATACCCTGTTTGAAAAACGGACGGCCAAAGAAATAGCCACGCTGGAGGCCAGGCACCAGGCGGCAGAGAATGAAAAAAAGCTATTGCGCCTGCAAAACAGAAGCCAGTTGCAACAACTGTTGCTGTACTTCGGCGGTGCTGTGGTGGTACTGCTGGCCGCCTTCTTCCTGTATATTTACCGGCAGCGGAAAAAGCGCGAGGCGCAACAATTGCAGATACAGATCGCCCGCGCCCAGCTGGAAGGGGAAGAAAGAGAGCGGCGCCGCCTGGCGCGTGACCTGCACGACGGACTGGGAGGCATGCTGGCAGGGGTGAAGCTAAATTTATCTGCTTTCGGCCACGATAAAGAAGAAGGCCAGCAGGCCGATCTGCAAAAGGTTATCGGCCAACTGGATGATTCCGTTCATGAGCTCCGGCGCATCGCCCGTAATATGATGCCGGAAACCCTGCTGCGTTCCGGCCTTGCCCGGGCGCTGGAAGATCTCTGTAAGTGGATGGACAATGACCGGATGCATGTGGAATACACGTTGCTGGACATACCGGAAGAGATGTCACACAGCCAGAAGATGGACATTTACCGGATCGTACAGGAATTGCTGGCTAATGCAGCCAGGCACTCCGGCGCGCGGGAGGTGTTTCTCCAATGCAGCGGAAGGGAAAACCGTTTTTATATTACCATAGAAGATAACGGAACCGGCATGCAAGGAAAACAAGGCGGGGAAGGAATGGGACTGGCCAATATTCGTAGCAGGGTAGCGTATATGCATGGGAAAATGGAGCTGGACAGCCGCGCGGGAGAAGGAACGATCATTAATATCGAAATCAATGTCACAGCAAACGGAAAAAATTAGTATCGTATTGGTGGAAGACCACAGCATCTTCGTGGAAGGCCTGCAAAGCGTGCTGCGGAAGATCGAAAATGTAACGGTGATGGCTACCTTCAGCGCAGGAGAGGAGGTGTTGGATTACCTGCAACAGCAGCCTGCGGACATCGTGTTTCTGGACATCAGCCTGCCGGGAAGCCTGTCAGGCGTTGAGATATGCCGGTTGATCCGCCGCAGCCATAAGGCGACGAAAGTCATTGCGCTCAGTAATCACACAGAAAGGGAGATCGTCAGTGACATGCTGAACAATGGCGCCAACGGATACCTCCTGAAGAACGCCTCCCTGCCCGATCTGCAAAACGCCATCGACCAGGTGATGATGGGCCAGTGTGTGATGAGCGAAGAGGTACGAAACATTGTCTTTACCGCTAACACTTCTTTAAAAAGCATACCACGGCTCACTTCCCGTGAAAAGGAAGTCCTGTATTGGATCAGCGAGGGGCTGACCACCTCCGCGATGGCGGCCAAGCTCTTTATCAGTGTTCAGACGGTGGAGAGCCATCGTTATAACCTGCTGCAGAAGTTTCAGGTGCCCAATGCAGTGGTGCTGGTCAAGAAAGCAATGGAGCTGGGCTTGATACGGTCTGAAAAATAAAATAATCAAATAATGAAATAACTAAATCGCCTGCGCATGGATATGTTGTAAATCGGCATAGCAATGATGGTGGAAAGCAACGCCACCAGAATGATCATGGAATACAGCTCTTTTGAGATGATGTTGTAAGTCAGCCCGATATTGGCGATAATGAGTTCCATCAGCCCCCTGGCATTCATCAGCCCACCGACGGCAGAAGCTTCCCGCAATGAAAAATGATTCATGCGCATGATAATCAGCGAAGGAAGATATTTCCCGATAAAGGAAAAAACAACCAGCACCATGCAGGGGACCAGATACCCCAGGTCCTGCAGGATCAGCAGATTGGCATTCAGACCTGAAAAGCAGAAGAATAGGGGAAGTAAAAGGGTAATGATCATATCTTTTATCCTGATGATCAGAGGCTCTACCATTTTTTTATCCCTGGGAAAAATCAGGCCCAGCACAAAACCGCCAAAAACTGAATGCAGGTCCAGGTAATCTGAGGCCAGGGCGCTCGCCAGAATGAGTATGACAGTAAAAGAGAAAAAGCCTGAAAAATCCCCTTCCTTCCTGAAAAACCTTCGGCATATTGCCGCTAAGAGCGGCTTTATCAACAGGAACATCAACAACAGGTATACCGGCGCGCCAATGATTGTTTTAAAACCGGAGGCGGAGGAACCTTTTATCATCATGAGCACTACTGCCAGCATTATCCATGATACCACGTCCTGTATGCTGGCAGAGAGCGTAACGATAGTGCCCATCCTTGTTTTTAACAGGCCGTTTTCCTGCAGTATCCTGGCCAGGATAGGGAAGGCGGTGATAGCCAGGGAAGCTCCCAGGAAAATGCCAAAGGATAAAGTGCCGGCAGCGCCTTTGAGCAGATCGAAATAAATGACGCCGAAGAGCAGCCCCAGGGCAAATGGAGCAACGATGATAAAAAAGGAAAGCCAGCCTGACTGCTTCAGCATTTTTTTGTCTACCAAAGAGAAATCAAGTTCCAGTGCAACAATAAACATGTAAAAGGACAGCCCCAGGTTGCCCAATATAAAGAGGAACGGAAGCTGGGATTTAGGGAATATTTCGCTGGCCAGGGCGGGGAAAAAGTATCCCAGGCACGTTGGCCCCAATAGCACCCCAGCCAGCATTTCTCCCACTACTTTGGGTTGCCGCAGGAAAGTAAACAGATGTCCGAATAACTTTGCGGACATGAGGATAATAATGATCGAAATTAACAGGCCGATAAATGTTTCCTGGTTATTCATAGGGAAATAAACGCTGAGTGAATGACTATTGTACCTGTTGGAAGCGGGCCTGGAAGAAGCGCATGTATTTGGGCTCAAAAACCATCTCAAGGCCCCTGATGTTATCCTTGTTTTTGAAGGTCGCCATGATCGCTTCCGCTACCATATCCAAATGTGCGAGCGTGTATACCCGTCTTGGTATTGCGAGGCGAACGAGTTCCAGTTTGGGATAATGATGATCTCCGGTTTCTTTGTTGCGGCCTGCTGATAAAATACCCCTTTCCACGGAACGGATACCGCCTTCCTGGTAAAGTGCCACGGTCAGCGCCTGTGCGGGAAACTGAACCTGGGGAATATGCGGGAGAAAAGCAGCAGCATTGAGATATACGCCATGGGTACCGATGGGATTTACCACAGGGATGCCTGCATCCTTCAGCTGATCACCGAGATAATGTACCTGGTGCACACGGTAAGCAATATGTTCTTCTTCCACAGACTCGGCTATGCCGATGGCCATGGCTTCCATATCACGTCCGGCCATGCCGCCGTAGGTATGCATGCCTTCATATACGATCACGAGATTTTTGGCTTCTTCATAAAGCCCCTGATCATTTAATGCCAGGAATCCGCCGATATTTACAAGCGCGTCTTTCTTGCCGCTCATAACAGCTCCGTCTGTGAGTGCGCAGATTTCTTTTACGATAGCAGCCACCGTCTTATGCTGGTGACCCGGTTCATGTTGTTGTATCATATAGGCATTCTCAGCTACGCGCGCCATATCGTGTATGATGCGGACCCCGTGTTGCAGAGTGAGCTGCCTGACCTGCTGCAGGTTGCCAAGGGATATCGGTTGTCCGCCAGCCATGTTGACCGTAGTAGCGAGGCTCAGGTAAGCAATGTTGCCGGCGCCTGTTTCAAGGATAAGCTTTTCAAGTTTCAGCAGGTCTACATCACCTTTAAAGGGATGTGTACTATAAGGGTCATGGGCTTCATCGACGATCACATCTTTAAAAATGCCACCGGCCAGCTCCTGGTGCAAACGGGTGGAAGCAAAGTACATGTTTCCCGGAACGTACATTCCCGGCCGGATAAGCATACGGGAAATGAGGTGCTCTGCACCACGGCCCTGGTGGGTAGGCACTACAAACCGGTAACCGTAGTATTGCTGCACAGCGGCTTCCAGGTTGTAGAAGTTACGGCTCCCCGAATAAGATTCATCACCCATCATCAGGCCCGCCCACTGGCGGTCGCTCATTGCGCCGGTACCGCTGTCGGTCAGCAAATCGATATATACCTCTTCCGCCTTTAACTGGAAAGCATTGTACCCTGCGGCGGCAATCAGCCGTTCGCGCTCACTGCGGGTAAGTTTTTTTATGGGTTCTACCATTTTAATTTTGTAGGGCTCCGCCCGATGGGATTTTTGCATAAGAAATAAATTGAGGGTGATTTAATGCTGTTTTATTTCCATTAGCTTTTGCCGGATCATGGTCATGATTTCACCGGTGTGGTCTTTCCAGAAATGATGCTTGCCGCTGAAAAGATGTATTGTTACAGGGCTGCCGGTTTCCCGTTGCCAGGCGCCAGCTTCCGCGATGGTAACGTCATCTTCGGTACCAATGAAAACCGAAATCGGAATGTTGAACGGAACGTCTGGTTCATAGTCATATTTTTTAAACATGAGAAGGTCGGTGCGAATGATGGGCTCATATACCGCCCAGAACGTTTCGCTGTTTAAAACAGACAGGGGGACCTGCATTACCTCATACATTTTTCGCTTCCACTCTTCGCCAACGGCGACTTGCCTGCGGGCGGCCGTCATGGCCACGGAAGGTCCTCCGAAGCCCGATACAAAAAGATATGCAGGCGGTGGTTGGCGCATCGCTGCCAGTTTCCTTGTAAGCAGGTAGGCCAGCAGGGCGCCCATGCTGTGCCCGAAAAAAGCGAATGGCGCGGACAGCTTTCCGGACAGTTGCCGGTAGCAGTCTTCCGCCAGCAGCTGTATGTCATCAATGAGTGGGTCAGCATAACGGGCGCCTCTTCCCGGCAGCTCAAGGGTAATAATATTCACCTCATCGCCTGCATGTACACGCAGGCTTTCATAGGCGCCGGCATCCCCGCCAACAAAGGGGAAACAAAACAGGTTAATCATGTATATCGTTTTTTGTCTTCCAGAAATGCGGCAGTAAACTCACTGAGTACAGGAAAACGGAATATCATCCGGATGTCAAAGCCGGGATGCTCCTGTTTAAGCAGGGTGTGCAGCGATATTACATTGATGGACGTTGCGCCCAGCTGGAAGAAATGTCCATCCCTGCTGATACGGGGCAGATTAAGTGCCTGCTGCCAGATGCCCTGCATATGGGCTTCCGCTTCGTTGACCGGAGCAGCGTAGCTTGTCTGATGATCCAGTAACGCAGTCAACGCCTGTTTGTCGGTTTTTCCGTTGCTGTTGACCGGAATATGGGACGTAAGGATAATGCGGGAGGGGCACATGTATGCCGGCAGGCGCTCATATAGAAAATCAGCAAACATTTGTTCCGTTACAGCAGGCGTACCCGGTGTTGGCTGTACAAATGCCACCAGCCGCTTTTCCGCTGTTGTTCCGACAGCCAATACCTCGCACAACTTCACCTGCGGATGCTGCAGCAGCAGGTTACTGATTTCTTCGGGCTCTATCCGGATGCCATCTACCTTGATCAGGTCATCGGCTCTGCCGGTAAAGTCGAGGTTTCCGTCGGGAAGCCATCTTGCCAGATCGCCACTGTCGTACAGCAGCGTATCCGTATGTTCCGGCAGCCGTATAAATTTTTCGCGGTTAAGATCGGGCCGGTTGAGGTACCCGGGTGACAGGCCCATACCGGCAATGTACAGCCTGCCGGTGATGCCGACGGGTGTTGGCTGGTACCGTTCATCCAGAATGTATACCTGTGTATTGGCGATGGGGGTGCCAACGGGTAGCCGCCGGGGGCAGGGACCGTCAGGCGTGGCCTTGTAGATGCTGGTGCAGACGGTGTTTTCCGTAGGCCCGTAAGCGTTATAGTATTCCAGGAAACCGCTGCAATACCTGGCCGTTTCAGGATTGGCAGGTTCGCCTGCCGTGATCAGCACCCGCAGGAAACGCAGGGCATCCGGTGGCAGGATGCGCAGGTAGGCAGGCGGAAGAGTGACGACGCTCACCCGTTGCAGACGCCATTCGTCCAGCAGCCGGGTGGTGTCTTTAATCAACGCCTCGTCTGTCACTACGATGCCGGCGCCCGCATATAAAGCCATCAGTACCTCCGAAACAGCCGCGTCAAAGGTCACATTCGCAAAGGCTGCCACCCGGTCGGTGTTCCGGATGCCAAAGCGCAGCACCTGGTCTGTCGCCATATTCACTACGCCGGCATGTTTGATGGGAACGCCTTTAGGCTGGCCGGTGGTGCCGGAAGTGTAGATGACATAGGCCAGGTCCTGAGGTGTTGCTACCGGTGAAGGATTACTTACGGGGAAATTGCCGGATGCCGGCAGGATATTCTGTTCAATACCAATAGTGGGCACTGCCGGATCAAACCGGGCCTGCGTGGTGGCATCTGTGATCATCAGCCGGATATTGGCGTCGGCAAGCATAAACTGCGCTCTGGCATCAGGGAGATGAATATCGAAAGGTACATACACCGCACCCGCTTTGAGGATGGCCAACATGGCAATCACCTGCCAGGCCGACCGCTGCATACAAATGCCGATCATCGATCCCTGCGTGATGTTATGAACCATACGCAGCCGGTGCGACAGCTGGTTGACTTTTTCGTTCAGTGCCCGATAGGTGTACATGGCAGCATGGTGGACCAATGCCACATGGTCTGGAAACTGTTCCGCTTTTTCTTCAAAAAATCCGTGGATGGTTGCTGCCGGCAACGTGTCGTTCCGGGAAGAGCTGAAGCGCCTTAACTGCTGCCGCTCATGCTCGCCGAGTATCCGCACGTCAGACAGGCGGGTAGTGATGTTCTCCAGGCCGCCAAAAGTATTCATCAGGTGGCTCAGCATGTTGTCGATAAACCAGGATGGAAAATAGGCTTCCTGCCAGGTGACACGGAGGACAATGTCCTGACCTGTATTTTCAATATGGTAAATCAGATCATGCTGCGTTGCTTGCTGTGGCTGATGAAGACCTTCCATACAGAGCAGGATGTTGCTGCTGAGGTAATCCTGCTGGCGCCGGCTAACGAGCGATAAAGGAAAATTCTGATGCCGGTACGCTGTTTTGACAGCTGTCCGGCAATGCTCGAGATGTGTTTGCAGATCAGCGGAAGGATCAATGCGGATCCTGATGGGAACAAATGGTTCGTATACAATCGCAGGCCTGGATGTTTGCAGCAGCGGCGTATGTAAAATAATATCTTTCTGGCCGCAATAGCGGTCCAGCAACCATGCTACGGCTGCGATGAATGCTGTGAACAACGCACTTTTTTCTCCCGGGACCAGGCGTAACAGCGGTATAGCAGCGCTGCCAGGCAGGCGGAACACGCGGGTGGAAGTTTTTACAAGTGGTTGACGGGTAAACTGCAGCCGGAAGGTGAAATTAGTGGGGGCGTCTTCCGCCGCCCGCCAGTACTGAAAGAAAGATACATACTTAGGATCTGTGAACTGCAATGGATCTACATTTTTCATACATCGTCCTTATCTGAATGAATAATTAAAATCTTCCTCAATGCTGCTGTTGTCCTGTTCCCTTTTACGGAACAATGATTTCAACTGGTGGTAAACGCCGGTAATGTCTGCCGGAGGCGTATCCGGCTCAAACAGCCGCCGTTCTTTCCATGAGGCTGTGTCGAGGCTGATGGCCGAAGCATTTAGCCAGGGCTTTTCTTTTATTAAGGCCGTCATCTCCGGATGTACGTCTTCCAGGGCTATCCAGAACAGCACTTGCGCAAACATTTCCAGGTCGCGCAGGTTTTGCTCGAACTCGGCTTTTAGCTGGGTAGTGGTCTTCCCCGATTTCAGGTTACGGTTGTATATGTCCCGCAGGAAAGGAACAGAGAGGTAGTTGATGAAATCAAAGGTATACGTGTCCGGTGTCTGCGTTTTCCATTCATTGAAGAAATTTTCCACGTTGTAGGCAATGGTGAAAAAGCGGAGCGAGGTCGCTTTCAGATAGGCGGTGGCAGTAGTGTCGAGGTAGATGCTGTTAAACATCCTGGGACTGATAAATGACCATCCTGCTGCTACATCCCATATGAAACTGAGTGCCATCACAATATCCAGATGGAAGTAAGTGTAGGATGACTGAATAGACTTTGTGAGCCATTTATTCATATTGATTAAAAAATCGTTGTAGGCATCTACCTGTGTTTTCCAGCTATCATCGTTGTTGACATCATCTGTGATCATTTTCGTGATCATCGTGTTTTCAAAAGCGATAAAGTTGGAACCGGGAGAATAGTAAGGATCTGTAAAGAGCCCTGCTTCTCCGGTACAGGCCCAGCGGTTGACTGAAAACAGCTGCCTTGACCCATAACTGTAGTTCCTCATTTTGAGAAAATCCAGTACTTCGAATTGTTTCATATGTTGGTATAATACCGGCTCATGTATACTGAGCCATTGCATGGATTTATCAAAAGTGTTGTAGGTTTCAAATGGATGAATGGATTCGGTCGTCACGATTCCCACGCTGGTATTGGCGGAAGACAGCGGGATCAGCCATACCCAGTACCCTTGGTTGTGCAGGTGCGTGGTGGAGAAAAAGCGGGACCTGCGGGCTACGCGCGTGTAGTATTCACGGTGGGTCTTAGGTACCAGGTCGTCTATGTCCAGTCTGCCTTTTACGCGCCACCAGGTGGAGCTGCAGACGGTTTCGGGAGGCTCGCTCAATTGAAGCGCCCGTTGAATAAGCTGCCTTCTTCCGCTGGCGTCCACCACCCAACGGCCTTTTATTTCTTTTGTCAGCTGTTCTTTTTCCGTTTGATAAACAACCGTGTGCGGTGTGCCCTCATCTGACAGCTGGATAGATTTTACGGTAGCGTTGGTGATAATATGGACATCCGCATGCAGATTCATATAATAGAGGTCATTCTCAAGGACGCCTCTGTCTATCTGGTAGGAATCGTATGGCGGATAGGAGGAGAGCCCTACCTCGGGCCTGTTAGCGGGAATGTCGCTGCCGTTTCCGAGAAAGTAGCGGAACCCGAATTTCCGGTAGTGGTTGTTCCGGAAATAGTCGGTTAACCTTAATGTTTCACTGAGATAGAAGGCGGAAACCTCTACGGTAGATTCGCCTACTTTAAAGTCGTTTGCGGCAAGCGGCATTGCTGACTTGATGATCATCAGCACGGAAAGGGAGGGGTGGCTTAGTTTGAGTTGCCGTGCCAGTGTTTGTCCGGCTAGTCCGCCACCGCAGATGATTACATCAAACAGGTAGTCGGAGGAGGGAGTGTCCTGAGTAAACATAGTTGTTCGCTTTAATGGTTATCGTCTTAGCATGTGCCGTCCTTAATACAAGGCAATAACAGGATGGCAGGCGCCATGAAGTCGGCGCCGGTGCTTTTCCGGTTTTTTATTGAGAGGGAACACCGGTTGAAGGATGGTGTTTCTCCTGGAAATCAGTTGGCAGTGTTGCGGGCATAGGCAACAATGGTGAAAGGCAATCAGCCGAGACTGCCAGCCCTTAATTTGCCGGGTGATAAACAGATTTTCATAGTGGATATTTAAAAGGTCAAATTGAGGACGATATGGTCGCGTCTTTAAAGATAAGTCAGGTAGCGGCAATTATCTTGCAGTATTTTATTTTTTAGTAAGGGGTCAGAACTTTATTGCGATGTTTTTTTGTTGCCGCGTTCCAGGTATTTGCGCAGATAATCGGCTGTAGGCGTATGTGCCTGTTGCAGGAGGTCGGACACAGTCCCTTCGAAGGTAAGCTGACCGCCGTCTTTGCCGGCGCCGGGTCCCATATCGATGATCCAGTCGGCGCAGGCGATGATGTCTAAATTATGTTCAATGACAATCAGCGTGTGCCCGGCGTTGACGAGTTTGTTAAAAAGCGCGAGCAGTCTTTCTGTATCGGCGGGATGCAGGCCCGTACTGGGTTCGTCCAGTACCACTATGCTGTGTTGTTCTTTCAGTTGCGTGGCGAGTTTCAGTCGCTGCAGTTCTCCGCCGGAGAAGGTGTCCAGCCGTTGGCCCAGCGTGAGGTAACCCATGCCCAGGTCGTGCAGCATCGCGAAATGGCGGCGGAGCTGTGGTTGCTCCGGGAAAAATACGGCCGCTTCCTCCACGGTGAGGTCCATCACGTCAGCGATGGATTTCTGATGATAGCGATATGCCAGCACTTCGGGTCGGAAGCCGCTGCCGCCACATACTTCGCAGGGTATCTCCACATCGTCCATAAACGCCAGGTCAATTTTTTCGATGCCGAGGCCTTTGCAGTTGGGGCAGGCGCCCTCGCTGTTGCGGCTGAAGAGCTTATTGCTGACGTCATTGGCATGAGCGAAGAGGTTGCGGATAATATCGGAAATACCGAGGTAGGTCAGCAGGTTGGATTTGGAATGTCCGGCGATGCCGGACTGGTCTATCAGCGTGATCTCCGGGTGTTGCAACGGCAGCACGTCGCTGATCAGCGTGCTTTTGCCGGAGCCGGCCACGCCGGTAACGACGGTCAGCACGCCACGGGGAATTTCTACCGTGATGTCTTTCAGGTTATGCAGCTTTGCATGACGGATGGTCAGCGTGTCGGTAAATGTGCGTGGATGCTGATTGTAGGTTTGCTGCCGGGCGAAGTAACGGCCTGTTTTGCCGGTGCTTTTGCGCAGGCCCTTAAAAGTGCCCTGGTAAACGATTTCGCCGCCATGAGTGCCTGAACCCGGCCCCATGTCGATCACATGATCGGCAATGCGGATCAGGTCAGGGTCATGTTCCACCAGTAACACCGTGTTGCCTTTATCGCGGATCTTCTGAATGATGCGGGAGAGGTTGTCCAGGTCGGCGGGGTGTAATCCTATGCTGGGCTCGTCGAAAATGTAAAGCAGGTTCTCCAGGCTGCTGTCAAGATGCCGCACCATTTTAATCCGTTGCGATTCGCCGCCGGAGAGCGTGGGCGTTACCCGGTCCAGTGTGAGATAACCCAGCCCGATGGTGATCATATGTTGCAGCTTTTTTACCAGTTCGGCGACAATGGTGTCGTACCCGGCGGCTTTCACGGGACGGATAAAGGCCAGCAGCTCGTCTGCCGGCATGGCGGCGCAGTCGGCGATATCCAGGCCGTTTATCTTGCAGGAAAGTATCTTTTCATTGAGCCTTTTACCATGGCAGGAGGGGCAGGGCTGTTCCCGGACGATCCTGCTGATCTCTTTTTCCCGCAGCCGCAGTTCTTTGGTGTCTTTTTTCAGGATATCCCTTTCCAGCCGGGGAATAATACCGGTGTAACGCACGGTTTTGCCCCATTGGGGAGATGGGTGCGGCGGAACATGCTCTTCCGCATGGAGCAGCATCTCCCATTCGTCTTTCGTATAGTCGGCGAGTTTTTTATCGTTGTCGAAATACCCCGATTCCGTGTAACGCAGCCAGCGGAAGCCGCCCGGCTGAAAGGTCGGGAAGAGGATAGCTCCTTCATTCAGCGATTTGCTTTTATCTATTAACTGACCGATGTCTATCTGCCGCGTTTGCCCGATGCCGCTACAGACCGGGCACATGCCTTGCGGATGGTTGAACGAAAATGTATTGGCATACCCTACGAAAGGCTTGCCTATGCGGGAAAACAACAGCCGCAGCGACGTATAAATATCCGTGGCGGTCCCTACGGTGGAGCGGACATTACCGCCCAGCCGCTTCTGGTTGATGATCACCGGCACATTCAGGTGTTCGATGCTGTCCACGTCCGGCACGCCCAGGTGCTCCATCCTGCTGCGCACAAAGCTGTGCTGCATCTCGCTCATCTGCCGCTGCGCTTCCGCCCCGATGGTCCGGAATACGAGCGACGATTTGCCCGATCCGGACACACCTGTAAAAACGGTGATGGTGTTTTTAGGGATCTCCAGTGTCAGGTTCTTCAGATTGTGCTGGCGGGCGCCGGTGATTTTTAGCGGATACATGGTTAAAATTTTTATTAACTTTGTGAATAGTTAACAAAGTTAAATAATTTCAGGCAATGGAGAAAGCGCAAAAAGCCTTTTTTGATACCTATACCGATTTCCAATGTTACGTGATCGCTCAGGTCAACAACGGCGACTATAACGGTATAGGGGCTACGCACTACAACATGGTGGAATACCTCTACCGCAACGGTCCCGCCACGGGCAAAACACTGGCGCAGAAATTCCATATCAGCGCCCCCGCCATCTCCCGCCATGTAAAAATACTGCTGGAAAAAAAACTGATCGTCCAGCAACAAAGTCCGCAGGACCGCCGCCTCTTCCTGCTGGAAGTGACCGCCAAAGGAAAACACCTGGTCGACGGGTCGGAAAACCAGCGCCACAGCGTCACCACCCGCATCAGCAGCATGCTTCCCAAAAATGAACTGGAACAGTTTACCCGCATCCTGCGGAAAGTAGTAGACGTGCTGAAGGAAGAAGAATAGGGGTAAGACGGGGCTCAGGTGTCGTATCGAAGTAACAGCATCTGCCATATGAAAATAAAAAGGATCGCCCCCGCTGATTTTGAATGCCGGTATATGACGGCCGTGCCGCCGGTCTTCAAAACAAGGGACACGCCGCTGCAAATATTCGATATCCGGGAAACAGCTGCATTCATCAGCCTGCCTACGCCGCTCTACCGGCCGGACTACAACTTTATCGTTCACCTCACCAAAGGCACTGCCAGTCAACAGGTAGATGCCGCGGTAAAACACATCTCCCCTCATGATGTGCTCTTTGTAAAAAACGGTAATGTGACTGCCCTGCTGGAAACCAGCGACGACGTGGAAGGATATGTAGTGATCTTTGAAGACAGTACCCTCCGTCATCTGTTGTCCAAAGAAAAACTGGTCCGCCTGTTCAGCGCCGGTACTGTCATTCCCTTACCCGATGAGGCCAGCCACTGGCTTACCCCGCTTTTTATGCTGCTGGCGCGGGAAATATACCAGCCTGCCCCCGATTTGGAAATATGTTATTCCCTCTTTCAGGCCGCCCTTCTCAAAATCATCGCTGCCGACAAAGGACAGCATAAATCGGTCAACCGCAGCAGCGAAATCACATTCGCTTTTAAGGAACTGGTATACAAACACCATGTGGAAGAAAGATCTGTCGCTTTTTATGTAGATAAACTGGCTGTCTCCGTGAATTACCTCAACCGTTGCGTGCAGCAAACATTAGGCACTGCGCCGAAGGAGTGGATCAATAAAGTGAATATCCAGCACAGTCAGCTGTTGCTGCAGGATTTCACCAAAGACATCGCCGCTGTGGCGTTTGAACTGAACTATGAAGATCCAGGTTATTTCGGCCGTCTTTTTAAGAAGATCACCCGCCTTACACCTTCCGAATACCGCGCATCCCTGATGCAAAGTTTGTCCTGATAAAGGTAGATTCTGTTCGAAAGCAAGCGGCAGCCGCCGGCGACCTTTGTGTTATCAAACAAAAGAAAACATGAAACGCTTATTGCATCTGCCGGTGCTCATCTGCTTGCTGGTATCGTTTACCAAAGATCTTACTGCACAATTTATCAAAGACGTGGCGGGCATATCGGTGACTGCGCACGGAAAAAGCCAGTTCAGCGATCTGCCGGAGGGCAGCGGTTTAACCGGCAACAAATTCAGCTATAATACCTTCGATGCCTGGCTGTCGGCGCCACCGCTGCGCATCGGAAAAACGCAGCTTTTCCCGAATGTCAGCTACCGCAGGATGGACTTCTCCTTTGACAGGGAGAATACCCAACATCTCTATCAGCTGGATAAAATACATGAAATCAAAGCCGTCATCATTGTCCGGCATCCTATTGCGGCAAAATGGTCCGTACTGGGAATACTCATCCCCACAGCAGCATCGGACTTTAAAAATTCCCTCTCTGCCGACGACCTTATTGCAGACGGTATCTACGGCGTGGCCAGGCGGTTTGGAAAACGCGCGAACCTTGAAGTGGGGGTAGGCGTACATGTAATGTATTCTTTCAGGGAGTTCCTGGTCACCCCAGGCATATCTGTCGATTACAAAAGCAACAACGGCAAATGGACGGGACAGTTCTACTGGCCGAGGCTCAATGTTGTTTACAACGTATCTCCCAATACGCAGGCAGGCATTGCCGGGTCTATCGACTGGACAAAATACAACCTGAAGAACTTTACGGATTTTGAAGGCAGGGAGATTGACTATGCCCGGTTCTCAGCCATTCACGCCGGCGTACAGTTTAATCAGCGTCTCTATAAAAATCTGTGGTTGGGAGTGCAGGGCGGCATCAGCCTGTCCGGCAGCTACAAACTTTTTAGTCCGGGCCATGATACCATCCGGAACTTCTCCGTTGACAACACCGCTTACGGCAAAGCCATGATCACCTACCGGTTGAAGTAACCCCGTTTATGACAGGAATTACTTATTTTTACAGCTGTTAACCAGAAAAAAAGGGCTGTAAACATGAGAAGCCCAGGTGCCATGAACAAGAACTCCGAATACGAAAAAATGCCTAAAAGCCTGAAGGGCCTTCAGTTGTCAGAGAAAGCCATGCAGGACCTCAATAAATTAAAATGGGTGGTGACAGAAAAAATACACGGTGCTAATTTCAGCTTTGTGTATGAAGGTCATCAGTTGTTATTCGCCAAACGTAAAGCTTACCTGCAATGGACGGACGACTTTTTCGGCTTCCAGGCCGTGGTGGCCGGCATGGAGGACCGCATCATCCGCCTGTTTGAGCAACTGCAACAGGATATCCCGGCGCAGCGCTATATTATCTACGGTGAATTGTTCGGCGGGAAATACCCGCACCCCGATGTTGCGCCTGACCCGCAGGTACAGGCCATTCAAACCGGTGTGTATTATAGTCCGGCGGTGCGGTTCTGCGCTTTCGACATTGCTGTGGAAACCACGGAGGGGGCTAAGCGTTATATCGATTATGATACCGCCATGGCCTACTTTCAGCAGTTTGACATCTTCTATGCCAAAGCGCTTTTCACCGGTAAGTGGAACGAAGCGCTGAATTTCAATACCCGTATTTTTTCCACGGTGCCCGCACAGCTGCAGCTGCCGGAGTTGGCGGCGAACCTGATAGAAGGGGTGGTGATCAAACCGCTGCATCATTCCGGGCTCACCAGCCTGGACACGCGCCCGGTCATCAAACTGAAAAATCCCGAGTTCGATGAAGAGGAAAAGTTCCACGAAGCGGAAAAATGGTCCTTTATCCCGGAGGTGAGTTCCCGCTCCGCGCAACTTTCTTTTCTGGTCGACGAGATGGCCCGTTACATCACAAAAAACCGGCTGGACAGTGTGCTGTCAAAGACCGGCCGGCTGGATGCCGCCGACAAGCAGCGGCTGGAAGAGGTCCGGCGGGAATTCCTGGACGATGTGTACACAGACTTCAACGAAGACAACGGTAACATCCTTGCCGACCTGGAGGAGACCGACCGTCGCTGGGTGAGGGAGCGTACTGCTACACGCATCGCCGCATGGATGACTGATCATGCCGGTAGACCGGAATGATCAGCCGGGATGGTTTCCTATCCCAAAAGATTCCTCCGCGAAAAAATACTGACGGTAAAATTTTCTGTAATTTAAAGGTGTCAATCCCTTTGCTATGTACAGATTTTTGTTGTGGATACCTATACTGGTATTGCTTGGTACCGGTTATACCTATGGTCAGGCCGGCGCCTTCAAGGTGAAAGGAAGCATCGATACAGCTAGCGTCAAAGCCGGTCGCTACCTCGACCGGGCTAAAATGTGTTCCGTACAGGAGTTTGTTAAAATGTATATAGCCGTGGGAGATACCGTCCGGTCCCGGAAATGGGGATATACGCACTTGGAA
The DNA here is from genome assembly GCF_012516375.2 of Chitinophaga oryzae. Lineage (NCBI taxonomy): Bacteria > Pseudomonadati > Bacteroidota > Chitinophagia > Chitinophagales > Chitinophagaceae > Chitinophaga > Chitinophaga oryzae. The sequence goes on along the minus strand of NZ_CP051204.2, from coordinate 4,854,775 downwards.
AAGCTATACCAGGATGCTACCTTCGCCTACTATGGGCAGGTAAAAAGCGGAGGGTTGCTAATGACGTTTTTTAAGGTTCCCGCCTCTGACCTGTCGGGCCTCGATTATAAAACGCTCGATTATCAGATGCTAACGAAAAAGTTTATGGAGGAGATATTTCCCGCGGACGACAGGAAGCTGTTGGGACGAAAAAAAGGGTTGAACAATTGCTGGACCGCCAATGAAGTGTTCGATTTTATCTATCATCCTGACAAAAAGCAGCTGGAGGTGGCTTACCACTGGACGGTGGACTGCAATTACCGGTCTAAAAAAATACGAAAACACTATACTGCGCTGTATGATCCGGCATCGAAGCAGTTTGTGAAATAACCCGGAATACCGTTATTTTGTTTCTTCGGAAAAACCTATAACATGTTTACATACGAACGTAAGACGCCGGTGGACCTGGACTGTGGCATCACCGTATATATGCAGGTGCTGGGCGCAAAATGGAAACCCTGCCTGATCGATATGATTAACAAGGGTTATCAGCGGCCCAGCGAAATGCACCGCCTAATTCCTGAAGCTACGCCGCGTGTGCTGGATATGCAGCTGCGCGAGCTGGAGGCGATGGGCGTGGTGGAAAAAAACGCCTCTTCCGGTTTCCCGCTCAAAGCCCATTACAGCCTTACAGACCTCGGCCAGTCGCTCATTCCCCTGGTGGAAGCGCTTGACAACTGGGGGAAACAGTACGGCGAAAGGGTGAAACAGGCCATCGCGGAAACCGCTGCCTGATACCGAATAATTTTTCGGTTATTGATTCTTGCAGCACGGATACGGAGTTTTGTAGCCGTAAATCTGTAAGCATCATGAATAAAACTCTTATCGACAGGTCTTTCTCCTTCAAGGATGGTATCTATGTACTGCTGTGGCTTGGCATTCTCTTTATCACGTGGACATTCATGCACGGCGCCGACCATTACCTGCAGCTTACCCCCGAAGCGCTGGGACGGTATTTCCCGGTGCGGTGGTTCCTGCTGATGCATATCACCTCCGGCGGCGGCGCGCTGGTACTGGGACCGCTGCAGTTCTGGAAGCGGCTGCAGTCCAGCAAACGGTTGCACCGTGTCGTCGGTTATCTTTACCTGCTGGCCATCCTGGCCAGTAGCCTCTGCGCCGTGGTATTGGCCTCCACTACCGCCTACGCCGTTAACTGGGCCTATGCCTTTTCCCTGCAAATATGGGTGTCTGTCTGGATCACTACTACCGGCATAGCCTGGTGGCTGGCCGTGAAGCAAAAATTCAAACAACACAAGGACTGGATGATCAGAAGTTACCTTGTCACGCTGGCGTTCGTTGTGTCCGGCCTGATACTGAAGATGCCGGTGATCTACCAGCTGGGCGATTTCGCTTCGATCAGCCCGTCTTTTTTCTGGCTGGGATGGGCGCTGCCGTTGTATGTCTATGAAATGGTGAAGGCTGTGCGATTAAAGTAATACCTTTGTGCAGGTCTTATATCCTGCAGACATGATCACGTTTCTCTCAAAAAAAGAACAGCAAAGGCGCTTCCTGTTGGGGTACCACCTTGCCTACGAAACTACCTCCCGCAAAAAAGACTGGAACAACATTTTCTGCCTCTGGCAGAGTGCAGCCACCAGCGGCCATAAAAGGGCGCAGTTTTATCTGGGCACCTGTTATGATCATGGCCTGGGATGTAAGCGGAGTCTGGCTACAGCCATAGAATGGTATTTAAAAGCCGCCCGCCAGGGACATACGGCGGCTCAGTTTAACATCGGCTTCTGTTACCGCAATGGCGACGGCGTGGAACAGAACTACCGGAAAGCCCTGAAATGGTTTGCACAAGCCGCCAGTCACGGAGACATACCTTCACAGCGGGAAGTGGGATATAGTTACTTCTATGGCCAGGGTATCCAGCGGGACTGGCAGAAGGCGGTCTACTGGTATAAAAAAGCTGCCTGCAAAAATGATCCGCTGGCGCTGTATAATCTGGGACTTTGTTATAAAGAAGGAGAAGGCGTCCGAAAATCATTGCGCTGGGCAAGGTATTATTTTCAGCGGGCCGGTGCGCTGGGCCATAAAAAGGCGGCGGGGCAGCTGAAGAAGCTAAAGGTGTAACGCTTTCCTGCCGGATACAATGCGTGACAGCGGGCAACAAAAAAGCCGGTGGTATCATAACAGCGATACCACCGGCTTTTTAAATTATCTCTCTTAAAATTTGATCAGCAGTTTCTCTGCTACCAGCTGGTTGTCTTTGTAATGTTCAAAGTACCAGTCTCCGTTTTTCTTCACTACTACACCATGCAGTGTGCCGTTTTCTGCAATAAAGAAATCCTGTACGGAAGTCTTCAGCAGGGTTAAAACAATTTTAGGCGAGGTATCGATCAACTGGTAACCGTTGGCGATAGCCTGTGCATAGAGCGTGCCGGCGGCGTCTTTCACTGCCGGTGTGGCGGGAACGGGCGCAGGAGCCGGAGCGGAAGCTGCCGGAGCAGGCGTGGGTGCTACGGCTGCCGGCGCGGGTGTTGCCGGCATGGTTTGCCCCGCTGCCTGCGTATGGGTGGTACCGTTATATGTATACGGCTCATCTTTCAGGGAACTGAAAGCGTCTCTTAAAGCCATATTGTATGAAGTGTTGAACTCCTTTTCACGGCTTTTGCCTTCTTTGCTTTTGAAGACGATGTTACCCTGGCAGTCTTTTAACACCAGTGTCAGGTTGGTCGCGAACAGCGCCTTACGTTGGGTCACCTCTGCCTTCAGGGCGTTGCATTTGTTGCCGGCCAGTTCCTGCGGCAATTGGGTATTGTCGAAATAGGCGGTGAAGCCTTTTTCTTCCACCAGCATCTTGGCCAGGGTGTTGAGCCCATACTGGTTGTCTTCCCGCGAGAAATCAAACCGCTCGGGTATCAGCACGTATTTGTAGTTATTGATGGTGTTCTGGGCATACCCGGACACAGAAAACATTACGAGAAATAATAAAGCGAGTCTTTTCATATCGAATTTTGTCTGCTACTGTAGCGAATATATAAAATAACCGGTGAAAATATCTCCCGCGTGTCAGCAGACAATAAAAAAGGGCGCCCGGGCGCCCTTTTTTACAGATGATGATGATGAAGGTTATTTAAACAGATGGACAACGAGGTCCAGCTCAAAAGTACCGTTGGTATAGTTGGCCAGCCCTGCGGTCTGGGAGTGGTACACCAGCTGAAGTCCGGCAACGGACCGGTAATGGATACCGGCTCCCGCGCTGAAGCTCTTGCTGGAATGGTACATACCGAATACGTTGAACAGGTTTTCCATGAACAGAAAATTGGCGCCGGCATCGATGATGTCGTCGTACCCTTTCATGCCGCGCAGGCATACTTTCGGTTCTATGGAGGTCAGCTGCCCGTTGACCGGGAACCGGTAGGAGGCTGCAGCGAAAAACAGGTTCCTGTTGATGCCGAAGTCAGAGGATTTGTCTTTCACAAGGCTGACGAGGTTAGGCAAAGAACCCTGTAAGGTTAGCCCTTTTCGGGTAAAGGCCATGCCGAAATCTGCTTCGAAGTAATTGTCCCGCCGGTTGAACGCGTTGATGTTGGGGTCGTTCATATCGCCATTGACCGCCTTGGTGTCCAGCCGCCGGGCAATGAAAGCGCCGGACAGGCCGAAATGGAGCATGCTGCGTTCGTCGGCCGTGAGCGGCAGGTGATAGGCATAGGAAAAAGCCACCTTGGTATTGTTTAGCAGACCGGCTTTGTCGTTGTATATATTCATCCCGATGCCTACCCGGTGGAACAGTTTATAGTCAGCTGTGAGCGATTTGGCTTCGGGCGCGCCGGGCATATCCGACCAGGGGCGCTGGTAAGCGAGATATACATGCAGCCCGGTGTCGATACCGGCCATCGCCGGATTGGCGAGGTACGGGTTCAGAAAATACTGTGCTCCCAATGGCTCGTACAGCTGCGACGGGTTGCCGGCCGTCTGTGCGCCGGCGGAGTGGGTGCCGAGCGCCCACATGCCCGGCAGCAGCAGATATCTGACTAGCTGTTTAATTTTCATGTACAATGGTAATAAAGCCTTTGAATAATGGTCTGTTTTCGCCCAAATCGATAATGTAGTAGTAAGTACCTTCGGCCAGGCGTTGACCATTGACGGTACCTTTCCAGTTGTTGGTGTAGCCACGCTGACGGTAGATCATTCGTCCGGTGCGGTCGAAGATCTTCACCTCGTTTTGCGGGTACATGTCTATATTCTTCACGACCCACACGTCGTTGATGCCGTCGCCGTTGGGCGTCAGAATATTAGTAGGCTCCAGCTTATAATCTTCTTTTACGTTGATGGTGACGTCTTTGACCACGCTGCAGCCTGCTGCGTTGCTGATGGTAACCCGGTAGGTAGTGGTGGCCGTGGGCCTTGCTACAGTTGCCGGCGCAGTGGCGTCGCTTAAGCCGGTCGCTGGTTCCCAGTGGTAGCTGGCGCCGCCGGAAGCCACCAGCGTCACGCTTTCGCCTTTGCTGATGGTGGTATTGCCATTTACCTGCAGATGGCCTGCCGGTAACGGGTTTACGGTAACCTGCGTTGCAGCGGACGTTACTCCGGCGTTATTGGGATAGATGGCTTTCACCGTATAGCTGCCGCTTTCGGTAATGGTGAGCGTGCGGCTGCCGGCGCCATTGATCCGGATATTGTTGCGGTACCATTCGTATGCCGGCGCTGCGGTGGACTGTAAGGTCACGCTGCCGGCCTCGCAGAAGACGGTGGCTCCCTGGGCGGTGATCACAGGCAGCGGATAAGCGGTGACCACAATGGTCTGCATCACCGGCGCCGCTGCTTCGTAGTTGCCGTTACCAGCCTGCGAGGCGGTGATCACGGCGGTACCGGCGTTGCCTATGGTAGCAGTACTGCCGCTGACAGCTACCACGGTGGTATTGTTGCTGCTGAAGCTCACCGGCAAGCCGGAGCTGGCGGTTGCCACCAGCGGAAAATCCGCGTCGCCCTGATTTTTATTGCCCGGTGCGGTAAAGCTGATCTGTTGTGACGCTTTTTGAATGGTGAGGGTGCCGCTGTTATATGTCAACGTATAGTCGTTACTGTTAAGACCGCCCGGTGTGATGTTATACGTGCCGGCATTCACAGCTCCCTGAGAGGTACCGCTATAGGACAGCGTACCGGTTAACCTGCCTGTATTATCGCCATTTACAAATCCCGTATAGGCTACTCCGTTACCACCGGTGTAGGTGGCGCCGTTATAGGTACGCGTGTCGTTTTTCGCGGTAACGGTCAACGCTGCTTTAGCCACGTTGAAGGTGCGGTTAACCGGAGCCGCCGGTTTGAACCCGCTGTTGCCTGGCTGACTGGCAGCGATGGTCACGGTACCGGCGCCGGTCAGGGTAACGGTATTACCGTTGATCGTTGCGGGCCCGCTGACGATACGGTAGCCTACCGGCAGCGTACTGCTGGCGGTGGCACTGAGTGTAAATGCGGCATCGCCATAGGTCCTGTCACTGATCGCCGGGAAGGTGATGGACTGGTCTGCCGGGCCAACGGTCAGCGTGCCGCCTGTCAGCGTAAAGTGGTAGTTGGCGGCGTGCAGGCTGCCGGCAGCAATGTTGATCGGGTACATGCCGGCGACGCTGGTAATATTGGCAGTGGTATTTAACGCCGGCGTACCGCTTACCACACTGTGGTTTTCGTTGTACACAAAACCGCTTATGGTATATGTCAGCGCCGGGTTAGCACTACCAAAGTCACGTTGCTGATCATTGGCTTTTACCTGTAACACGGCCGGCAATACGGTGAAGCTTTGACTTACCGGTGCAGCGGCGTTATAGTTAGCATCACCATTTTGGGTAGCCGTTACCGTTACAGTGCCCACGCCGGTGATGTGAAGCATGTTGCCACTGATGGTAGCGGGGCCGGCTGTTACAGCAAGGCTGACGGGCAGGCCCGCGTTGGAGGTGGCGCTGATCGCAAACGGTACATCACCATAGGTTTTATTCGCCAGCGTATTGAAGCGGATGTTTTGCGCCGCTTTGGCGACGGTGAGTTGGCCGTTCTCAAAGCGAAAACTGTAATGAGCGGCAGCCAGTGAGCCTGCGGAAACGGTGACCGGATATGTCCCCGGAGCGCTGGTGGCCTGGGCGGCGGTGCTGATGTTCGCATCACCATTTACCACACTGTTGTTATCGTTGTATACAAAACCACTGATGGTATATGTAAGTGCCGGGTTGGGTTCGCCGTAAGCCCTGTTTTTGTCGGCGGCGGTAACGGTGAGCACTGCCTTGTTGATGTTAAAGGTATTGATTACGCGTGTTGCCGGTGTATAACGCGCATCGCCGGCCTGGTCAGCAGCGACGCTCACGGCGCCGGCGCCGGTAATGGTAACGGTATTTCCGCTGATAGTGGCAGGTCCGCTGAGCACCGTGTAAGTCACCGGTAATTGGCTGGTGCTGGTGGCGCTGAGCGTAAAGGCGGCGTCGCCATAGGTCTTGTTACCGATAGCCGGGAAGCTGATCGTCTGGCTGGTTTGTCCTACTGTCAGCACTCCGTCTGTAAGCCGGAAGGTATAATTAGCAGCGCTGAGATTACCAGCGGTGATTCCGATCGGGTAAGTACCTACGGCGCTGCTGGCATCTGCTGTGGTGCTGAGGGTCGGAGCGCCGGTTAAAACACGGTTGTCTTCCTGGTACACAAACCCGGTAACGGTATAAGTCAACGGAGGATTATTATTGCCGTACGGCCGTTGCAGGTCGTTGGCTTTGACGGTGAGTGTGGCAGGTGTGACCTTAAAGCTCCTGCTGACTGCTGCTGCCGCATTGTAGTTCACATCTCCGCTTTGTGTAGCCGTTACTGTTACTGTGCCTGTGCCGTTGATGCTGAGGATATTGCCACTGATGGCCGCCGGTCCGCCGGTTACCGCGAACGTAACGAGTAAACCTGCATCGGAAGTGGCCTGGAGGGCAAATGAGGGATCTCCATAAACTTTATCGGCGATGGCATCGAAGGTTATAACCTGACTGGCGGGCGTAACGGTCAGCGTGCCGGCTTTATAGGTAAAGTCATAGTTGGCAGCGCTGAAAGCCGGATCGCTCAGGCTGATGGGATAAGTACCGGCCGGACTGTTGATGCCGGCGGTGGTGCTGGCAGTAACCGTGCCGGCGACAACGTTACCGTTATCGGCGCCGATATAGCCGGTGATGGTATAGTCTAATAACGGATTCGGCTGTTTGTAAGCCCTTGTTTTATCGTTAGCTGTGACGGTGAGCAGCGCTTTACCGGCCTGGAAGGTTTGTTGTTCCTGTGCGGCCGGTTTATAGTTGCTATCGCCCACCTGATCGGCCCCGATGGTCACGCTGCCGCTGCCGGTGATCGTCACGGTATTTCCGCTGACAGTGGCTGGGCCGCTGATAACCGAATACCTGACGGGCAATCCGCTGCTGCTGGTGGCGCTGAGCGCAAACGGTGCATCGCCGTAGGTTTTGCTGCTGATAGCCGGGAAGTTGATGGACTGCTGCGCAGTGGTGACCGTCAGTGTACCATTTGCAGGAATGATAATATAATTGGCGGTGCTGAGGGCAGCACTGATCATAATCGGATAATCACCGGGTATACTGAGGATGTCCGCGGGAGTGGAGAGACGGATCGTGTTGGCGCCATTTACCACGGAAGCGTCATCGCCATTCACGAAGCCGGTAAAGCTATAGGTAAACTGCGGATCGTTCTGCCGATATTCCCTGGTCTTGTTGTCTGCCTTGAATGTCAGATAGGCTTTTTTGACGGTGAAGCTTTGAGACGATGGATTCGCTGCGTCGTAGTTGTTGTTGCCCGGTTGACTGGCGGTCACTACTACAGTACCGGCACCGGTAACGGTGAGGATGTTCCCTGTAACGGTGGCTGGCCCTGTAACAGTATAGTTTACCGGAAGCCCTGCATCGCTGGTGGCATTCAGCGCGATCGGCGCTACGCCATAGGTCTGGTCTGCCAGCGCCGGGAAACTGATCGTCTGCGGCAATGTGGTGATGGTGAGCGAGCCATCGGTAAAGCTGAAGTCGTAGTTGTCCGCGTGCAGGGTGCCCAAGGTAATGTTGATCGGGTAAACGCCTGCGTCGCTGGACGGACCAGCGGTGGTAGCGATAGCTGCTGTGCCGTTGACAACGGAACCGCCGTCGCCATTCACGAACCCGGTGATCGTATAGTCCAGTAGTGGATTGGGTTGTTTGTATGCCCGTGTTTTGTTGTTGGCGGTGACTGTGAGCACCGCTTTACTGATCCGGAACGTTTGTGTCTCCTGTAGCGCCGGATCATAATTACCATCTCCTGCTTGTTTGGCGGCAATAGTAACGGTACCTGCGCCGGTAATGTTGATAGTGCTGCCGCTAACCGTGGCAGGGCCGCTGACAACAGCATAGGTGACCGGCAGCCCGCTGCTGCTGGTGGCGCCGGGCGTAAAGCCGCCATCACCATAGGTCTTGTCACTGATAGCGGGGAAGGAGATGGTTTGCGGCGCAGCGGTGATAGTCATCATACCGTCAACAGGGACGATATTGTAATTATTGGAAGTGGTAACGGAAGTGAACTGAATGGGATAGCTGCCGGGCGTACTGTTCAGGTCGGCGGTAGTTGCAAGGGCCACACTGCCGGTCAGTACGGAGGCGTCTTCTCCATTCACAAAACCGTTGTAATAATAAGTCAGTGCGGGGTTGTTCCTGCCGTATTCCCTTGACAGGTTATCGGCCACAAGGCTCAGCGGAGCTTTGGAGACGGTGATACTGGTCTGTACTGCAGCCGCTGCATCGTAGTTGTTGTCTCCTCCCTGTGTTGCCGTAACGGTGATAGTGCCGGTACCGGTGATAGTGAGCATATCGCCGCTGATGGTGCCGGGGCCGGTGGCCGTATAATTTACCGAAAGCCCGGCATCGCTGGTGGCGTTCAGGGAAAACGGTGCGGCGCCGTAAGTTTTGCCGGGTATAACGGGGAAGCTGATGGTCTGCATGGCTTTTGTTACGGTGAGGGTACCATTTGCCACATTGAAATCGTAGTTATCGGCGTACAGGGTGCCGGCGTCCATCGTGATGGGATAGGTGCCGGGCACGCTGGACATGTCGGCGGCAGTGCTGATGTCTGCCACGCCGCTGACAACGGAACTGTTATCTCCATTTACAAACCCGGTGATGGTATAGTCGAGCGCGGGATTGGCCTGTTTATATGAACGCGTCTTGTCATCCGCTGTCGCGGTCAGTGTCGCCTTTTTAACGGTCAGGTTTTTTGATACCGGTGCGGCGGGGAAATGATTGACGTCGCCCGGCTGGCTGGCATTTATTGTAACGGTGCCGGCGCCGGTGATGGACAACATATTGCCCGTTACCGTAGCAGGGCCGGACACAGCGTATACGATATCAAGACCGCTATCGGTCTGCTTCGTCAGGGTAATCGGCGTAACGCCATAAGTCACCTCTGCCGGCACGGAGAAGTTAATGTTCTGTGTCGTGGGGGTGATCGTAAGGTTGCCGGTGGCGCCGGTAAAACTGTAATTATCGGCGCTAAGCCCGCTCACATCCGCTGTAATGGCATATACTCCAACAGGGCTGGTAAGGGTGGTAGCGGTGCTGTAGGTAGCGGCGCCGTGTACCACGGAGGCGTTTTCATTATAGACGAATCCGCTGTAAGTGCCGGTGAAGGTCGGATCTGCGGTGTAGTACGGTCTTGTATTGTCAACCGGTGTTACAGTGAGCGTTTTTTTGTTGACTGTCAGTGTCTGGCTGGCGCCGGTGGTATTGGCCAGGTAACCATTGCTGGCGCCGGCGGTGGCGGTGATCTGCGTGGTGCCCGCACCGGTGATTTTAATTGCGCCATTGACAATGGTAGCTACTGCCGGATTGCCGGACGTATAGGTGATGGCCCCGTCGCCATTGGATGTAGCGGAAGGGTAGAAATTATTGTCGCCGTAGGTGCGTGCCGTGATCGGATTAAATGTAATGGTTTGAGGCTGCGCCTGATATTCAAAGGCGCCAGGATCAATGCTGGTGTTGCTGATGCGGGGCTGACCGGCAAGATCGGTATTGCCTGCCTGCGCAGGATACCCGTTGGCGTTAGTAGACGGATCACCTTTATTGATGACCGGACTGGTGGCTGTCAGGGTCAGATCTCCGTTGTTGATATCGGTGAAATACAAGTTTAAGAAAAACGAGGACGGCGAATTGTTGGCATAGTAGGTCAAACCCAAAACGGTATAGTAGTAGTTGATAAAGCCGCCTGTCCGGATAACATCCAGCGGAACAGTGTTATTGGTGACGATGCTATTGTAAATGTCCAGTTGTCCGCCGCTTTGTTTGATGCCGGAGGATATGTTGCCGGCAATAGTGGTGTTAATGAGTTTAAGCGTACCGTTGCTGGCGATAGTCCCTTCGTCGGTACCGGCTTCGTTGCCAAAGAAGCTGCTGTTGGTGATGGTGGCGTTACTGGTAGCAGGAAGGTAGAGGGCGCCGCCGGAGGTCCCTGCTTTGTTGCCGTAAAAGCGGGCATTCCGGATCGTAATGGTGCTGGAATTGCTTGTATAGAAACCTGCGCCGTTCGGACCGCCGGTACTGTTGGAAGTCTTTCCGCCGGTAATGGTGACGCCATCCAGCGTAATATTTCCGCCGTTGGCGGTGACCACGTGATAACTGTTGATCCCCTGTATGTTGGCTGGTTTGAGTACAATGCCGTTGGTCAGCACGTCATTGTTGTCAATGTCTCCGCTGAGGACCACCGGATGGGCGCTGATAATGCGGTCGGCAACGTTGCTCTCTGTACCAGCAAATCCGCCGTATACCGGGATATTATGGACGAGCGCAAAGCTCGCAGCGGGATCGGTGGTGCTGGGTTTGTAAGTGCCTTTCGCCACCCATATCTGTGTAATGCCGTAAGCAGGATTGGCGGCGGCCGACAGGGCATCGCGAAGTTCCTTCAGCGGGGCGCTCCAGCTGCTGCCGTCTCCGGAAGAAGCGGATTGATTATTGACATATAAGATGCCGCCTGCGCCGGGATTCACAATGGCCAGCTGGCAGGGCGGTGTTTTCTTCAGGTCGTACGCAGCGGGAACGGGGGCTGCCATGGTGTTGTCTTTAGCCCAGTTGGCGGGATCTTGTATCAGGGCCTGCAGCGCTGGTACGGAGTTGGCTGCAGCAACGTTACAATTGTAGCGGCCATTCACTGCGGTGATGCCAGGGGACTGCGGCACAGAGCCCGGCAGCATGGATTTGGAGGAAGTGAACTCACATGGGTCCAGTGAGGCATCCCAGGCAGACCGGTTAATATTGAGTCCTGCAATGACCTGGATAAAAGGAGCAACTCCTGTGTAGGCGAACAGCTGATCGCCGGCCAGCCCGAGGCTGATATATTCTTTGTTACCGGAAGCGACAGTGCCTTGTATGCCCGTTACTGTGCCGACGGAGGCGGTAAGTTTGTATTTGCAGGTGATGACGACCACCTGACCGGCTTTGAGCGTGGCCGGGCCGGACTGCCACCGGATAATGCCGTCCGTCTGCGAGCCGCCGGCAGGGCAGGAGAGTGATTGAAAGTCGCTGCCCGTCCAACCGAGGTCTGTGAAGTAAATATTGGTGTTGGCCGGAAGGTCACGGAACAGTACAAACGAAAAGGCGTCGTCCTGTATGCTGCCATCGGTATCATCATCGAAGGTGGTAAAGCCGGTAAATGCCAGGTCGCCGGGGTTTTGCGCCTGAACAATTGCAGCCATCCCGGTCAGTAAAAGTATTATGATGACAGTCCTGCGTAAAAATAACTTCATAGGGGGAAGTCTTAGGTATAAAAAAATATATCGTTGTGCATCCTTTAATGCAGCATGTAGTGTTTGGGCGATCCGCTGCGCGGTTGTCAGGCGCAGAGATAAGTGTTGATCCAGCCGGAAGCTTGTTCTTCCGGTTTTCGCCGGATAATGTCCTGCCAGATGTGTGCAGTGTTGTTTACCTCGCCCAGTATGGCTGGTTTAAACGTTTCATCCATCTGTACCAGCCAGGAGGGGCCCAGTATGTGATGGGTGGCAGCGTCCATATGAAGGATGCCTCGCGGGCTTTCCAGCTGCACTTCTTTCAGCATTTCCAGTATGGTTTCTGCACGAAAACGATGCTGGCCTGCTGTCCGGAGGATTTGTTCCAGTATAACGCCGGTGTCCCAGCCATGGAGTGCCGCCATGGAGGCTTCACGTCCGCTGTGCTGGCGGAATTGTGCTTTGAATAATTCATTGGCCGGAAGGTCCAGTATGGATACCCAGGGGGTATAGCCCTGGAGGCGGAAAGGCAGCTCCAGCGGCCCGTGTACGGCCGGCAGGGATTCGTCGGGCAGCATAGGGCCTGTAAACAGCTGTAAATCGTTGATACCTGACCGTTGTAAATGCTGCAGAAAACAGTGCGCAAGGTCTCCGTTGAAAAGAGACAATAACGCACGCGTTTCCGGATGAGCGTTCAGGAATGCTTCTAACGGTGCCGTGTTGAATTCCGCTGCTTTGTACTGGCTGATGTAGTTATAGGTCAGGTTGCCGCCATTGTTCATATAGGCCTCCGAAAATGCATGGCAATGGGAGTAGCCGCCGTCGTAGAAAGAAGTGCACATGGCAGCATGAGATGCTTTTGCAGCTGCATACATGCCTGTGAGCCTGCAATGAATAGTGCTGTTGAGCGTATGCGACAGCATAGCCGGATGGGGTTCCCAGTTGTGCAGGTATTTGGCGCCGCCATGCACCGCTATCAACAGTTTATTGAGCGCCCGCGCGAGGTCGGCCGTTTGTTTCAGTGTCGCCTGATCTGCATACACTACAAGTATGTCTGCCTTTTCCTCCAGCAGTAATCGTTCTGCCTCCTGGTGCACCAGACCCGCATTGGTCCCGTATTGGATGTTACTGCTGACCAGTGTGGCGCCTGTCTGCCGGTGTTGGAGACAAGCGGCCATGCCTGCCTGAAAATCATGTTGCAGCAGCAGGTTGAAAGTTGATTTGGGTAAAAGGGTACCTATTTTCATCATTAAGGGTGGATCAGGAGCGTGGAGGGAAATTACCCTGCGCACAGATGATAAAATTAAGCGGAAGATGGGGTTGCATGTTCTCTATAGGCTGGCCGCTCCCTGCAGGTTGTACCTGTATCGTTGTTTTTAGTGGCGCCATACGGTTGGTAGCGTGTTTGGCAGTGCTGTACACCTGTTGCCCGTTGGTAATGGCCATGTATGCGTTATCGGGGGATGTCAGCTGTCCGGGGTTTTCGCCCAGCACTGGCTGATATACGCTGCCTGATATCGTATGTATATGTGCAGGCAATTGATAACTGTACACGTTTTTCTTTTCGGTGCCGCCCATCTGGCCTGGCGTATAGGTAGCGCCCAACAGGTCGCCCGCATGTAAAGGGACCCTTCCCCGCAGGTCGGGAACTGCAAAGCTGTTCCTGCCATCACCACCATAGGTATAGGACAGCAGGGCAAACAGCGGGGTGTATTGTGCGACGCTTAGTAACGCGCCGTTGCATAAAAACCAGCCATTAGGAGCAAAGGTGCCTGCAAATATTCTGATTTCTCCAATGTAAGGCATAATGGATATTTATTAGTACGACGGAAGTTATCCCCTTGATGGAAAGAAACCTTCCAGCGCGATAAAAAATTGTATGGCCAGATATGGCTGCATATTGTTAACAGGAAGTGCGGGTGTGCCGCTATCCATTGTCAGCGTCTGTTGCAACGAGGCGGTTGTCCCTGCTCCGGCAGTGCTGCTGTACAGGTTACCAGTGACGGCTGTACCTGCAAAAGCGTCTACAGGGCTGTGGGTGTCATTATTAGCCCCTGCAGGAAAGGACAGTTTGTCTTCCCGTACGTTATGGATATGCGGTGGCAGGTTGGCAGCGGTAAGTGTCACTGATTTCTCGCCACCCGGCTGGGCCAGCGTACGCTGATTTAAACCAGGGCCCTGGCCGGCGCCTATGGGCACGCGGCCCCGCAGGTCGGGCAGCTGAAAGGTCGTTACGCCGTTGCCGCCATACCGGTTGCCCAGAATGGCATATAACGCCGTAAATTGCTGTATGGACACCGTTTGCCCGGCACATTGAACATACCCTTTGGGGGCATCCAAAAAAGCGGCCATGATAATGTCGCCTATAAACTGGTACTCTTTTACCATATATACCTGTAGATAAAAAATTAAATGGGAGACGGATAAATACCCTGCAATGAGATCACATAATTCAGGCAAAGGAAAGGCATCATATTGTCAACGGGCAAGTTACTGGTGGTGTTGGGTTCCGTGGTAAGCTTCCCTCCCTGGGGTGTTACCATATCACTTACATTTAATGCGATCATTTTTTCATCACTCTGCGTATCATAACGGGGCACAGCTGTAGCTGGTGCAGGGTAAGCATTGCCAGGAGCGGGCGTGTCAGCGGCCGTACCTGTTTTCATCCGGATGTCGGTGACGATGCTATGTGTGTGGTTGCTGATCTGACCAACAGTCAGCTGGGTAGTGGCATCGCCGCCGATCGCCCCCGGGATATAATTAAAATCCTGACTGTAGCTGCCTACCGGCACCCTGCCCTGAAGGTTCGGCAATGCAAATGTTTCAATGCCATCCCCGCCATAGGTGGTGCCTATTAAGGAATACAAGGTCGAATGCTCACTGATCTGAAGTAACTGACCATTGCAGTATGCAAATCCGGGGGAAGGAATTGGAATCCTATAAGGAATATTTCTCCAAGGAATGCCTCGTCCATAGTTTTGGTAGATTTAGGTAAAGGGTGCTCGTCGCGTTTGAAAAACCGCTGCAAAAGTATTACATATTTTTTTTCAGTCAATATTTATTTCCGGGAAAAAATAACAGGAATGTATATATCTTTGGGCGCAATTTCTTTCTGGTCCCTATAGTATATGAACAAAGATCGCCGCGCTTTTCTGCGTAACACCTCGCTGGCTACGGGTTTACTATTGCTCCAACAACCTTTCCGCTCACTGGCTGCCGCCACTGCCAACGCTACATATCTTCCAGGCAACAACCGTGAACTCACCATCTGGCATACCAATGATATGCATGGACAGGTCACAGACCTGCGCCCTTCCGGCGATACCGGTATCCTGCTGGACGCAGGCGACTTCCTTCATGACACGACTAACGCCGACGGGCATAGGAAAATAATCGCCGCTATGAACCGCGCCGGCTACCACGCCGCTACGATTGGCAATCGCGAACTGGCCGGCGGACAGGCAGCACTGGCCGCCCTGATCCCTGGTATGCAGTTTGCGTTGGTAAACTGCAATTACCGTTTTACGGACAAAGCCCTCGCACGACAGGTGTTACCCTATAAAATCGTATATGCCGGATCGTTAAAAGTAGGTATTACAGGCGTAGGCCCCGCATTGCCTGCGGGCAGCGGCGTTACGGTATTGTCACCGGTGCAGGCAGCCAATGATGTGGCCGTCCGCCTTAAACAGGAGCATGGCTGTCATGTGGTGGTATGCCTCTCGCATCTGGGTTACAAACAACCTGAGAATATTGCCGACAGCCGCGATCTGGCGATGGGTTCCACTCACATAGACTTTGTCATCGGTGGCCACCAGGAAAAAATTATCCGCTCCACCATGGTATTGCACAATGCCCGTCACCATGAAGTGTTCCTCAGCCAGGCAGGGTCCAATGGCGCCATGACCGGCTTTATGAAAATGCAGTTCGATGAAGACCGTAACAGGTGCGGCATTATGCCGGGAAGTATCATGGCCTGATGCCGTTTGTCCAGGAATAGTCCGTCGCAATGCTTACATTTGCCGTTGACCATTACCGATTTTAACCCATGCAGATAGACAAGAACGATATCAGGCTGTTCCCCGCTTACGAAGATGTTTTTTATGATAATATCCCCTTACACCGGCAGCACTTCCTGCCGCTGGCATCCATCAATCTGCGCTGTATAAATCCCGGTCGTAACGAATGGCTGCACCTGGTGTCTGTCAAAGAAATGTATGACGGCAGGGTAGGTGAGTCGAAAGAAGAATACCATACCGCTTTTACCCAACCGGACATGCTTGGTTTTGACGTCGTGGAAGGTAAGTACCGCTTCGAGGCCGACTGGCGTTATTTCAACGACTATCAGCTTATCCCGGCCGATCAGTATGCCAACGGTTTTCCGGAAGCGGAAATTGAATATAATATGAATGAGGCCATGTACCGCCTGAAGAAAGCGTATTTCGATCAATATGGCCAACTGTATGCCGGTGATTTTAGCCGCCCCGGTATACAGGTGTCGGATATTCGCCGCCTGGAACGGTTACGCGCATTAACACCGGCTGACCTGGAAAAAGATGCTATGTCGGATTACCTGGCGGAGCTGCACCAGCAGCGCCCTGCGGGCATATTCACCGCATTGTCGCCGGAAGAATTTCCGGGCGACTGGCCCTTTGAGGCGTTAGACCCTTCTTTCGAATATATCGGTAGTATGGATGGCTATGGATTCCAGCATACCGCGCCGGAGGGGATCAGCCTTTTTTACAGCCCTGCTTTAAAAAAGGCGTTGATCACCTTCGACAATACCTGATTACAAACGGGTGATTTATCTCCATACAAAATCCCCTACGATGGTGAAGCCCAACCCTTCGGAGTCAGCATGCCTGCCGCTTTCCACTACCTGGATGACCCGCTTGTCTTCGCCGGGATATACTTTGTACAGCTGGCCGTCTGCGGGCACCAGGCAAAGATGTGCGGCCGTGCCCCAACCGTCGCCAGGAGCGCCGGCCCTTGAGTTAGCAGCAATGGCGATGTACCTGCTGTCCGGTGAAAAGGAAGGCTTCACTTCCCGTTGCGTGCTTTCCGTGATCACGTGAAAATCGCTGCCGTCCGCATTCATAAGCCAGATATGATTGCCCGCGGAGAGGGCGATTTTTTTACCGTCCGGACTAGCCACTGCTTCTCCTCTCCAGTCGGTAAAAGGTATGTCCTTTACTTTGAAGGCACGCGTAAAGTCTTTACTGGTGCGGTACAGCGCGCCGTTCATCTTAAACAGGACAGTATTGTCCGGCGCCCAGTTGACGGGGTCGAGATATTTAAAATCATAGTTGCCGTAGCCGGAGATGCTTTTTATCACGCGGCCGTTCATGTCGATGATGACAAGACCGTCGTCCAGTGTGGGGCGCAGGGCCAGCATCGAGCCATCGGGGGAAATCATGGGCAGCCCGCCGTCATGGTCGTCGCCACTGGGCGCGCTGTAATGGATGGTCTTTATCACGGAAGCATCGCTGGTGTTAAATAATACATAGTCGCTGCTGGCAGCGTTGCCGGTAGGGTCCATCTGTTTTACGCCGGTTTTACCGTTCCAGCTGATGTCCCAGCCGGCTCCCTGCCAGTTAGGCATTAGCTGGGAAACCACGCCGGAAGACATGTCCAGCCGCTGGATGCCGCTTGTTCCCTGTTTGATGAATACAGCGCCGGGACCATAGTTATAGTTACCCCCACCGCCGGGGCCATCGTTGTTATTGTCTTTTTTGCACGCCGCCAGGCCAACAAAGGCAAGCGCTATCAGGAGACGGAAAGAGAGTCGCATATGATTTGAGGTTTTTACAAGGTCAGACAGGATGGTTTTTTCATGATTCAAAATTGAGCTAAAGCAGCTATCAGCGGAATACTCCCAAAGGAGTATTTTTTATTTTTTAAGGAGAGATGTAGTAAATTAGGTACTGTTTGTTATTAACTTCCCGGATGTGAAACATTTCCTTATTATATGCCTGGTTTTCTGTTGTAACACCCTGACAGGGACCGCCCAGTCCTATCAACAGCGGACAGACAGTTTACAGCGTTTGCTGGGTAAAGCAGTAAGCGATACGGACCGTATCCGGCTGATGGGTGAGCTGTCCGCTGCCTTCATGAATATGGGTAAACCCGCAGCGGCTTTTGATTTCGGCGCCCGTGCGTTGCGGATCGGCAGCAAGGTGCCTTACCGCTATTACAAAGCGCTGGCGCACTACCGGATGGGTTATGTGTATTTAATGCAGGCTGTCAATGACAGCGCCATTGCTCAGTATGACAGCGCCAGGCATTTGCTGGCGCCGGACAGCCTGTCGCCCGGTGCGGGAAGCCTGTACCTGAAATGTAATAATAACATCGCTTTCGCCTACGCCAATGACGGTTATTCCGAAAAGGCGATGGAGCTGATCATCGGTTCCCTGCCATTGATCCTGGCATTGAAAGATACTTTTATGTACGCTGCGACAGTACATAATATAGCAGCCGGGCTTACTAATACACATGATTATACGAAAGCTTATCCCTATTCGCAGGAAGACCTTCGGTATATGCAGTTAAAGGGGCGGCCGGAGGAGATCGCCGAATCCTTTCTGAGCAGCGCCCTGCTGATGTTGTACATGGATAGCCTCAGCCGCGGCGAGCGCTATCTCGATACGGCGGCCATGCATCTGAAAGCGCTGGGGCCCAATGCACTTTGGGCAAGGTACTACAGCTACCGGTCACGTTACTATACTGCCGCAGGTCAACCGGGGCCTGCCGCCATCGCGTGCGATAAGGCTTTCGAAGAACTGAAACAATTTGACAGGCGGACGAACCGGTATGATGTCTACACGGCGCAGGAAAAATTACAGGAAGCAAAAGGAGACCTCCGGGCCGCCAGGGCGGCAGCAGCTAAAAGATATGAAATGGCGCTGGAAGATGAGGCGACTTCTTTTGTTTTATCCTCGCTGGAAGCAATGGCGTCGTACTCCCGCAAAACGGGTGACCTGCGACAGGCGTACGACGACCTGGAAAAGTATGTTCATTTCAAAGACAGCATCGATAAAAAACAAACCGCATTTAAACTGAAAGAAATGGAGGCGAAGCTCCAGGCGGCCCGGAAAGAACAGCAGATAGCTTCGCTGCAAGGCAGGGCGCGTTTGCAGCGCTACCTCCTGTGGGGCGTTTCCATCGTACTGGGGCTGACGGTACTTTTTTTCCTGTATGTGATCCGCCAGCGTAAAGTCAGGATGGGGCAACAGATACGCGTCATTGAACAGGCGCGGCAGATGGAGATCACGGACGCCCTGCTGAAAGGAGAGGAGCGGGAACGGACAAGGATGGCGCGGGACCTGCATGATGGCCTCGGCGGTACCCTGGCCGGACTGAAACTTCATCTGGCGCGTATTGCGCAAAACAGCGGAACGCAGCAGGGACCACTGCGGCAGGTTGCTGAGCAGCTGGGCACATCGGTGCATGAACTGCGGCGCATCGCACGTAACATGATGCCGGAATCGCTGCTGAAACTGGGGCTGGAGCCGGCGCTGAAAGATCTCTGTGAAAACATGCTCTCCCCGCAGTTACAGGTAGTGTTCAACGCCTATAATATCCGGCAGGATATCTCCCCGCGTATACAGACCATGATTTACCGTATAGTGCAGGAGCTGCTGCACAATGCCGCACGGCACTCCGGCGCCCGGAAAGTGCTGCTCCAGTGCAGCCAGGAGGCGGACACGTTTTTTATCACCGTGGAAGACAACGGAAAGGGATTTAACACCGGTGACCATCACAGCGGCATAGGCCTGTCCAGCGTCCGCAGCCGGGTGGAACTGCTGAAAGGCAACATGCAGATCGATTCCGGGGAAAACGGTACCATCATCAATATAGAACTATATGTTACAGATAGCCATCGTGGATGATCACCCAATTGTGGTGAAGGGGTTGAAAGACCTGCTGGAGACGGTGCCCGGGTGGGCGGTGGCAGGCTGTTTTCATACAGGCAGCGGCCTGCTGTCCTTTATGGAAGACAATGAAGTGCAGCTGGTGCTGCTGGACATCAGCCTGCCGGATACCAACGGGATGCTGTTGTGCCGGGACATCCGCCGCCGGTGGCCCGACACCCGGGTGGTGGTGGTGAGTAACCTGAGCGACAGAAGCATCATCCGGCAGATGCTGCAGGAGGGCGCCGCAGGGTACCTGCTCAAAACGGCCGGCCCGGAAGACATGCTGGCCTGCATCCACGAAGTGCTGAAAGGGAATATCTCCATCTCCAGGGAGGTACAGGAAATCATCTCCCGGCCGGAACTGGACACCGGCGCCGTCATACCCGAGCTCACCAAAAGGGAAAAACAAATACTGCAACTGCTGGCGGAGGGCAAACGCTCCGCCGACATTGCACAGGAACTGTTCATCAGCCCACTCACGGTGAAGACCCACCGCGCCACGCTGCTGCAGAAATTTGGCGTCAGCAATATCGTGGCGCTGGTAAAACGGGCGCAGGAACTGCGGCTGCTGTAACCGCCGTTCATGGCTGGCCGTCGAGGAAGGCGCGGATGATGCCCGCTGTGATGCCGGGCATAGGACTACCGGCCTCGAAGGTCAGGCGCTCGCCGATAAAGGAACCGTGATTGCCGGGCAGTATGGCCAGCCGGGCGCCCGGTATCACCTGCGACATCTCCACGAAGTGCTGGGCGGTGATCACGTCGCGGTCGCCGCCTATCACCAGGGAAGGGACGCTGATGGACTGCATGTCTTCAGCTGTCCGGTCCCGAAAAGCCATGCGCTTTGCCCGGTCTTTGTTGAACATATTGACCACGCCCTGCTGATCGGGGTTCACCTCGAGGTAGGCTGTTGTTAACGGCGCCGGCATATCAGTGAACGTCGCCTTTTCCAGCCCTTCGAAGAACCCCGGCGCCATGCCTGCCCGTTTATAATTACCGGAGATCAGTACGATTTTATGGGCGATGGCCGGATGATGTATGGCTATTTCCATCGTGGTACAGGCGCCGTCGCTGAAACCCACGATATTGGCCTGACGGATGTGAAGGTATTGCAGCAGCGCCGCCACGTCGGCGGCATCCTGCTGAAAGGATTCAGGTCCGTTACGGTCGCCGGTACGCCCATGTGCCTGCAGTTCCATCGCAATTACCCTGTAGCAGGGCGCCAGCAGCGGCAGGAGCGTGCCCCAGTTGGAGGGGATAGTGGAGCCGCCGCCGTGGATCAGCACCAGCGGAATCCCACCATCGTTACCATGAATTTCATAATACATCCTGATACCATTAATAGTAGCGTACTGTCCGTTTTTTTCGCGTGCTTGCTGCATCATATCGTTGTTTGCTGTAAAAGAAAATAATCCTGGCAGTGCCATCACCAGGCAGATGAGTATTTTCATAACCTGTTTTTTGTAAAGGTAAAGGGCTGAAAGACAATCCGAACCGGGTACTTGTGACAAAACAGGTGGTAAATAACGACAGGTTGCAGGCGGAAAAATTCGTACATTCATTCCAACAAACGATACCATGAAACAGTTGCTGTTAACCACCCTGATGGGGGTGTTTTCCCTTACCACCCTGGCGCAACAAAAGACGAACCTGGCGAAGCTGCAGTTCGATGAACTGGCCGCAAAAGTATTGCAGGGCATTACCGGTGTCCGGCAGGGAAAGCTCTATGATCTTCCCAATATGCTCTCCTATGGCATAGACAATAAAGGCGTGTTGCTGTTTGACCGCTATGCGCCGCCACATGTGGAACTCCTGGCCTACAATGAGAAGGTGGCCGGCTTCGGCTTCCGTATTATGAGTTACGCCTTTCAGCAGGAGATAAAAGACTACCTGGAAGATCATTACGCCCTGAAACTGGCAGATTCCTCCCGCTGGGGGAAACAATACACCTATGCTGACAGTCAGGTCACTATTAACTTTCAGGCGGTGCCGGAAACAGACTTTAAACAGGGGAGAAGCGGTTACCTCGATATAAAAACCAGCACGCTGACGAAGGCGATTGCCGTTCAGGAAGAAAAATATAAAAAGGCGCACCGTTGAAAGTGCGCCTTTCTCAAAAAAGAATTCCCCCGCCCTTCACCCTTTTTCGGTATCCGTGTGCCTGATACTAATTATCGTATACCAGAACCATAATAACAGGATTATCGTCAGGCAGATTTCATGTGAACCGCAGCTAAAAGGAGATGATGGAAATAAATCCGGATTATTTTTTACTTTGTACGGGTAACAATGAACGTACCAAGTGGCTTATGCATCAACCAGGATCAGGAGAGGCTGTTTCCTTTGAGGAGCAGTTCAGGCAGCACTATACATTTTTATGTACGGTAGCCTATTACATTGTGGAAGATGAGGATGCGGCGAGAGACGTGGTACAGGACTTCTTCCTGTACTGCTGGCATAAGCGTCATATCATCCGGATCACACACGACTTTAAGAGTTATGCCGTCCGCGCGGTAAAAAATGCTTCGCTGAACTATCTCCGGAAATCCGGCAAAACGCAACTGGAGGAAATCCATGTCATCGAGGAGCTGACCCGCTATTTCCCGCTGGAAGACAAAGAAGAAGAGGAGCAGCGCAACAGGGCGCTGTGGGCGGCTGTTTCCCGTTTGCCCGAACAGCGGCAGCGCATATTTCTCATGAGCAACCGTGACGGGCTTAAATACAAAGACATCGCTGCCGTTCTGGATATTTCCGTGAATACGGTGAAAACACAGATCAAGCTGGCGTTACAGTTTTTAAGAAAGGAATGCGGGTGGATGGCGCGGATGATCTCTTTTATATTTTTTTTATCCCGCTTTTGAAAGTGGCTTCACCCTTTTTTGAAGTTCGGGTGCCTTAACAATAACCAGATATGAATTCAGATAACAACGAGCACAATATTGACTGGGAAAAGCTGATGCAACAGCTGGAGGACGGGCAGCTGCCGCCGGACATGAGCGACGCCGAACTGGCGGCGCTGGCCGCGGCCAGGGAAATGCAGGCCCGGCTGAAGGCCGGCCGTTTCTCAGCAGAGGACGGATGGCAACGGTTTACCGAAGTCAGGGACCAACGGAAAGGACGTATACGCGTATTCGTGAGAGCTGCCGTGGCTGCGGCAGTAGTATTGGCGGCAGGCGCCGCGTGGTGGACGTTCCGGGACAAACCACCGGTCACGCAGCTGGCCAACGCCCAGCCGGAAGAAAAAGTGATGCTGCACCTCTCCGGTGGCCGTACCGTCGCCCTGGGGCAAGACACACTGGAGATCCAGCATCATAATATTGCCCGTATAAAAGCCAATACAGACCATCTCGAGTATGCAGCCGGCGGCGGCCAGGAACAGGTCACTGCCATGGATACGCTGGACGTGCCCAGAGGCAGGCAGTTCTCGCTCCGGCTGGCAGATGGTACGCAGGTATGGCTGAACGCAGCTTCCCGCCTGATATTTCCGGCGGCCTTCCATGGCGCCACCCGGGAAGTGACCGTACAGGGAGAGGCTTTCTTTGAAGTCGCACAACAGGCCGGGCAACCTTTCATCGTCCACGCCGGCAAAACAGATATGAAGGTGCTGGGCACGGGTTTTAACGTGAACGCCTATCGGGCGCAGACGACGACCACCCTCGCCAGCGGCAAACTGCTGGTAACGGCAGGTACAGCGCAGATAGTATTGCAGCCGGATGAACAGGCGGTCTTAAATAATAACGGCACGCTGCAGAAGCAGGCGGTGGAAGCGCGCCTTTTTACCGCCTGGAAAGAAGGGGACCTCTTCTTTGAAGACGCCCCGCTGCAGGAAATAACTGTCACCCTGGCACGCACCTACGACTATGACTTTATATTCGACGATACCGACCTTGAAAGAATGAGCTTTACGATAGACATACGCCGCCCTGCGGTATTACAGGATGTACTCAACCAGATCACCAAAAGTTTACAAACGGTCCGTTTTGAAGTAGATGGCCGTACTGTACATGTGAAGAAACAACAATAAACAATTAAACTGCCGTCATACCGGCGATTGACAACGGGTAGTTCAGCGACCAGCGGTCGCTCCCTTAAACTTTAATATCAGACCAACATGAAAAAATTGCAGGGTTTGCCCTTCCTGCGAGGGGCCTTACTACGCTATGTCCGGAAGGCAGGTGTTCTGCTGTCATTTTTCCTGCTGATGGTTGTCCTTACAGCCACAGCCCAGCAGGAGGAAGCCGCCCGGGGCATCCTTACCCGTAAGGTGTCCTACAAGGCCACCAATGCGCCCCTGAGCAAAGTGCTGAAGGACCTCCGGAAACAGATGGACTTGCGGTTTACTTACAACAGTGAATTGATCGGCCGGCAGCCGGCGGTAACCGTCAAAGTGGAACAGAGTACGCTGGAAGCGCTGTTGAAGCAGTTGCTGAAAAACACCAACCTGCGTTTCAGCGTGGAGATGGGGGCTATCATGATCTATGAAGACACCCCCCAGACGACGGCCGTTCCGTCGCCCGGTGATAAAGTGACCGGCGTAGTGGTCCGTGGCCAGATCACGGACCCCGCCGGGCAACCGCTCAGTGGCGTAAGTGTGAAAGGGCTTGAATCTAAAGAGATGACGGTGACCCGGCCGGACGGGCTGTTCTTTCTTATTGCAAAACCCAATGAACAAATCAGCATGACCCTGCTGGGGATGAAGCCACTAGTATACCGCGCCGATCCCAACAAAACAGACATCATGCGTTTTAAGATGGACACCATCGCCCGGGATATCCAGGAAGTGGTGGTCAACGGCTATCAGAAAATCGACCCCCGTTTATCTACCGGTTCCTATTTTAAGCTGAAAGCGGCGGACATCATCGAGCCCGGCCAGCCTTCTGTAGACAGGATGTTACAAGGTAAGGTGCCTGGGATGATGATCGTCAATAATTCCGGTGGCGTGAACGCCAAACCCAATATACGCATCCGTGGTACTTCCACACTGGTCGGCAATACCCAACCGCTGTGGGTGATAGACGGTATGATACGCCCTGACCCGGTGAATATCTCCAATGCCCTGCTGAATAACCTCGTGTCAGAAGGCAGTGCCTCCAATTTTGAACTGATGGGCAACGCCATCGGCGGCCTTAATCCCTATGATATTGAAAGCATCACTGTACTGAAAGATGCTGCTGCCACCGCTATCTATGGCACCCGCGCGGCTAACGGCGTTATCGTGGTGACGACCAAGAGAGGTAAAGAAGGACCAATGCAGGTAAACTATAACGCGAACGTTTCCTTTCAGGCGCGTCCTTCCTATCGTAACCTGATGCTCATGAATTCCCAGGAGCGGGTCACCTTTTCCAAACAGATGCAGGAAGATCACGTGCTGTATAATGACTATTATGCCGGTATGGAAGAGGAGCTGACCTATGAAGGGCTGCTCCGCGCCCTGTATGCAAGGCATATCACCGAAGCGGAGTTCAAAGAAAGAGTGGCAACGATCGAAACCCGCAATACCGACTGGTTTAAACTGCTGTTCCGCAACCAGATGAGCATGCAGCACTCCCTGAGCCTGAGCGGCGGTACGGCCAAAACGGTATATTATGCGTCCGCATCTTATGCAGCCAACAACAGCTCCGCTAAAGAGGATGGAAATAAAGTATATGCAGCCAGCTTCAACCTGCGCTCACAGGTGACCAAACGGCTCTCGCTGGACGTATCCCTGCAAAGCAACTATCGCAGTGCCAGGACGTATTTCCAGGGCGTCAGTCCATTGACTTACGCGCTACAGACCAGCCGCGTGTTCAGCCCTGACGACTATTATCCGTTACGGGCGCCCAGTACTTCAGGCTCCAATTCTCCGCTGAAATACTATGCACCGCCCATCACGATGAACATTCTCAATGAGATTGCCCACACCGAAAATACTTCTACGCAATCGTCCACGAGCCTGAACCTGAACCTGGACTACAAAATCGCCAGGGGACTGGTGTTCCGGAATTCCTCCAGCATCATTACGGACGCTATGGATGGTTTTGCCGCGGCAGATGAGCAGTCTTACTATATCTCCAATACACGGGGGTGGCCCTACGGCACAATACCGGAACCCAAGGCCGTAACTTCGAGCGTTCTCCCTTACGGCGGTATGGCCTATATACAAAATCAACAAGCCCTGAGCTGGGGACTGAGAAACAGCCTGGATTACTCCAGAGGTTTTTTTGAGGAGCGCGACCAGTTCAATGTGAGCCTTGGTAATGAGATCCGCAGCTCAAAGACGAATGCAAACGTTGCTGTGGAGCCGGGATATTTCCCCGACCGCGGAAAAGCATTTGCCCCGGCAGACCGCAGCCGTAAAGATCTGTCCTCGCAGGTGATCAACAGCACCCTGGACAACACCGTCTCTTACTATGGCACCGTGGCCTACAGCCTGATGAACCGCTACGTCTTCAGCGGTACCATCAGATCTGACGGCTCCAACCGGTTCGGTCAGTTCTCCAATGCCAAATTTTTACCTAACTACAGCCTCTCCGGCCGCTGGAACGCCGCCATGGAAAGCTGGTTCCCCGCTACCACGCTGCTGACCGACTGGCAGGTGCGCGCCTCCTACGGCACACAGGGGAATGTGGTGACAGCAGTAAGCCCTAACCTGATCGCCACCTACGGTAGCCCCGACAGACCGGACCAGTTTGGTCAGCCATCACTGAGAATTAAATCCATGCCTTACCCGGATTTACGATGGGAAAAAACCTATCAGTGGAATATCGGTACCAACTTCGCCTTGTTCGATAACCGTTTTCGCGTGAGCGTGGATTACTTTTCCAAAAAAACCGTCGATGTGCTCGACAATATCAATATTCCCTACGAATACGGCATGAATACCATGTACCGCAACGGCAGTACATTGTATAACACCGGATGGGACGCGTCCGTAGATGTCAGCGCTATCCGCCGGAAAAATACACAGCTCTCCTTTACACTGTCAACCGGTAAAGTGAAGAACCGCGTTGCTGACAGAGTTTTCCAGGAAGACTTCTTTTTGCTGCTGAACGGCGGCGCACGCATCGCGGGAAAACCTATCAGCAGCTTTTATTCTTACCAGTACACAGGACTGGATCCGGTAAGAGGCATCCCCACGTTCGGTAAACTGAATGGCAAACCATCCAACAACCCGGACGACCTGCTGGTATACTCCGGACAACTTTTACCGGTCATCACCGGCTCTATCCAGCCCGTATTCCGGTATAAGTCATTCTCCGTTTCCGCCATGTTTTATGTGAGCCTTGGCAGCAGTAAACGGTTGAATGATCCTTTCCGCTCATCCCATCTGACAAGTAACGGCGTACCGTCTCCCAATGCCAATGTCCCCCGGGATTACCTTACCCGCTGGCGTAAACCCGGCGATGAAAAATACACCGACTTCCCTGTGTTGAGAGACCTGGGCATAGACGACCGTCTGCGTATACCATACCTCTATGCAAAGTCTGTGGGTATCGATCAGCAGCTGATTACAGACCCCTATACCGCTTATAAAGTATCTGACCTGAGGACAGTCCGCAATGACTATTTACGGTGTAACGCCATCCGGCTGGGTTATGGCATACCTTTCAATAAACTGGCCGGGACCGGACTTAAAAACCTGACCGTTAATGCCAGTGTCAACAATGTATTTACCATTGCCAACCGCCGGCTGGAAGGGCAGGACCCCGAGATAGAAGGGGCAGGGACCAGCGCTTTGCCACTCAGCAGGCAATATTCCCTGAGTGTAAATGCATCATTCTAATCCAAACATTTAACAGAGCGAGATGAAAAAAGTACTGATCATCATGATAGTGGCGCTGGGTATGACCTCCTGCAAAAAATTTCTGCAGGAATACTCACAAACAGATATCACGCCCAAGACCGCCCGTGATTATGGAAACCTGTTGTGGACGGAGGGGTACCCAGGGAGAACGATATTCCTGCAACCGTGGATGGCTTACCTCGACGACGATGTGGAATGTTATACCGGCCCGGTGAGGCAGGAACCGTTACCCAATGTGGCTGCCGGGATCTTCCAGTGGCAAACAGATTTTGAACGCCGGCTGTCAGGTGAAGGATATGCCTACAAAACCAATACCTGGGGTGTTTATTATCGCCTGTTGTTGGGAGTGAATCTGGCACTGAACGGGCTGGGGACGGCTTCCGGAACGCAGGAAGAAAAAGAGCTGCTGAAAGGACAGGCCTATGCGCTGCGAGCCTTTTACCATTTTATGCTGGTAAATATCTACGCAAAGCCTTACAATGATTCCACTACAACACCCGATAAGAGTCCCGGCGTACCCATTCGCACCACTGGCGACCTGGCCGACGTGTTCCTGGCACGCCATACCGTGAAGGAAGTCTATACGCAGATCACGAACGATATAGACAGTGCCGTGCTGCTGCTGGATAAATATAAAAAGAGCGTGGAGCTATATCGCATATCCGCTCCCGCCGCTCATTTGCTGGCAAGCAGGATATATCTCTATATGGAAAACTGGGATAAATGCATTCAACATGCAGACGCGGTGCTGAAGGAACGTTCCGGCCTCATGAACTTTAATACATGGGGATACGCAGATCCGGACAACAGGCCGCTGACAGGCATTAATAACGAGGAAACCCTCTTCGCCTACGGCGAGCCGGATGAGCAGGTAAACCTGCCCTTCACCATCAACTATGAAGTCTCCCGTAACCTGTTCAACACTTTTGAGGATAATGACCTGCGCAGGGAAATAAGCCTGGTCGTGCTGCCACCGGAGATGAAACAGTTTGTTGCTATTGAACTGGGACAAATGAAAACATCCGGCACTTATAAAACAGGAAACGCTACGCTAACCAACGGATGGCGCGTATCTGAAGCTTATCTCAACAGGGCTGAAGCTTATATACAGCGTTACAAAACCGGTGGGGATGCCGGCGCCGCCACCCAGGCGTTAAGAAGCCTCAATACGCTCCGGTCTTACCGCATCAATACCGCTTCCTTTAAGGCATGGGACGTTAAACCCGCCGCCGAAATGCTGCAAATGTGCCGGGAAGAACGCCGCAGAGAACTTTTCCGGGAGGAACTGCACCGCTGGTTCGATCTCAGAAGATACGGCATGCCTGCTATTGAGCATATCTACAGACCTAATGTGACGACGACGCAAATTTTCCGGCTGGAGGCCCGTGATCCGATGTACGTGATGCCTATCCCGGACGATGTGTTGAACCGTAATCCGGCGCTGCTGCAAAATCCGTTGTATCCTGGCGAACGCAAGCCGCTATAATATTTCCTAACGTTTAATGTGACTACCGATGAGAAGATATTTCGTGCTCCTGGCTTCTTTCCTGATGGCATTTACAGCCTGCCGTAAAGAAGCCATCCTGACACCGTCTGTCGATGTGCCCAGCTATACGCTGCCACAAGGCAACCACAGTTATGACGATTCGATCGTTCAGTTCTACCAGAAATACAACTGTTACATTTTGTACCGGTTTACCCATACCGATTTCGCCTATAACTATACAAATATGAGGCAGGATAGCGCCTTTAATGCCAACCCTGCCTATATTGGCAATACGCTCCGTTTTTTTTATGATCAGTTAATAACACGGTACCCCGAGTCTTTCCTGAAGAAAACACTTCCTTTTAAAGTGTTGCTGGCTTCCTATATCGGTACCGGCGCTACGCGCGATGCTGCGGGTTTTGCCAGCACCATCAGCACGCTGACGATCGGGTGGGCAGACAGTACCCTCCTTAATAAATCCCCTACCGCGACGAAACAGATGCGGGGCCTCCTGAACCGTTTTTATATGGAGCGGGCCTACCGGGTTAAAAGCGTGGACATACCTCAGGCTTTCATAGAGCTGGCACCATATGACTACCTGGCAATCCAGCCTGGCAACAAATACGCCAACGGTGTCATCGGCAACACGAACGGATCGATCCTGAACGTGGTGGTAGACTTCCTGGATTACGTTGAGGCGATTACCTCCCACAGCAAGGCCGAACTGGAAGCAACGCTGTTAAGTCCGACGGTGGACACCAAAGGACTGATCAGAAAAAAGTATGAAATCATCACCAACTACTTTACCAACAACTTCGCCACAGACCTGCAGGCTGTTGGAGAGAAACCCTGATAACAATACCCATTAATCGATGTACATGAAACAACTGCTTCGCAAAAATAATCAATGGCTGCTGATGGCCTGCGCCCTGTCTACCGGCTATACGGCCGCAGCCCAGGCGCCAGCCGATACCACGGCGTGGCCGGCCTACCGTAAAGATGTGGTGGCCGCCGTCTTCAATAAAATCAGCAAAAGTCATTTCGAACCCAGAAAGCTGGATGATGCTTATGCCGCCGGCGTTTGGAAAAGATATATCGCTTCGCTGGACCCTCACCGGAATATCTTCCTGCAGGAAGATATCAAACGCCTGTCGGCCTTTCAATCCACCATCGACGATGAAATAAAAAATTCCGGCACCGGTTTTTTCGATGCGGCTTTCGCTATCTATACCCAACGGGTACACGATCTGCAAATACTGTGTGAACAAACACTGGCCAAACCGTTCGACTTTAAAGTAAGGGAAACGGTGCTGGCTCAACGAAAAAATGCACCTTATCCGGTCACCAAAGCGGAACAGGCTGACCTCTGGCGTAAACTGCTCAAATATTATACGCTCCGTAATTATATGGAGATGCAGGATTCTGCCGCTACAGCGGTGCCCAGCCCGGCTTTGGAAGCCAAAGCCCGTGAAAAAACAGGAAAATGGTATGCCGACTATTTCCGGCAAAGTACCCGCAGGGAGGCGGCAAACGAGAAGTTCTTCCAGTACATGGCGGACGCCGTCATGGAAGTGGATCCGCACACCGCCTACACCGCGCCGCAAGCGCTGACGCTCAATGATATGCTCAATAAGCGTTACTTTGGTCTCGGCATTGAGCTGGGCGTAAAGGACGCTGACTTCTTCGTGAAACGTCTGTTGCCCGGTGGGTCCGCCTATCGTGCCGGCACCGTAAAAGAAAACGATCTTATCCTCGCTATCTCCGACCATCAGGGAAAGATGAAGGAAGTAGCCGGTATTCCGCCTACCGAAGTAGCCGCCATGATCCGCGGTGAAAAAGGTACGCCGGTGAAACTCCAGCTGCAGCAACCCGGCGACAAACCCCGCCAGGTAACGGTCACCCGGGAAGAGATCATAGACACGGAAAACCGTACGAAGAGCGCCGTGATAGAACATAACGGTAAACGCTTCGGTTATATTTATCTGCCCATATTTTACACTGACGACAGTCCTGCAAAAATTAACGGCGCCTGCAACGACGTGGTGCGCGCGGTAGAGCAACTGAAACAGGAAGAAGTGGACGGTATCGTGATGGACCTGCGCGGCAACGGCGGCGGCGCCCTCGATGAGGTGGTAAGAATGGGCTACTGTTTCGTACCGGAAGGCCCAATGAGCTGGCTCCGGGGCAAAGATAAAGTGGACCGCTACAACTCGCCTGCGGCAACACCACTGTACGACGGCCCGCTGACGGTGCTGGTGGACGAAAGCAGCGCCTCCGCTTCTGAAATATTCGCGGCGGCCATGCAGGACCGCAAACGTGCGCTGATCATCGGTACCAGCTCCACCTTCGGAAAAGGGACCGCACAGATGAACGTTAACCTCGGTAAAATGGGCGATCCTGACAAAGGCACCAAAGACATCAGCTACGGAAGCATGCGTCTGACGGTACAGAAGTTTTACCGTGTTACCGGCGAATCCACCCAGCTCAAAGGCGTAGTGCCGGATATTGTACTGCAGGACAGGATGAACCGGGAATCCGTGATGGAAAAGGACTATTCATCCGCATTGGTGTGCGATACCATGAAACTGATGCCGTTCGAACGGGAAACCTTTACGTTTGACTACAACACGGTCGTGGGAAAAGCCCGTAAACGAGCTGCACAGGCATCGGCTTTTAAAGCCATAGCTGCCAGCAACGCCCAGCTGGAAAAAATAGCCCAACAGCCTGCTCCGCTTGATCTGCCCGCGTTCCGCCAGCGATATAAGCAGGCAGCCCAGCTGGAGAAAGACATTAAGGCAACCAAACAAAACACCGGAGCCGATTCGCTGCGTGTATCACTGCCCGTTAACAGATCGCTCCACCCGTCACTGCGCAAAGCGGATAACAGTCCCGCCACTACGGAGTTCCTGCAGAAAACAGCAAAAGATATCTACCTCGCAGAAACAGTAAGGGTCCTGGAAGACATGATCAATAACAAAATAACAAAATAGTAAAATAATAAAATTGTTATCAGGCTTCACCCTTTCCGCCATTCAGGGTGCCTGATATATAAACAAATCCTTTATGAAAAAAATACTCTTTTCCTTACTGTTGGGCGCCGGTGCTTACAGTGCCTCCGCACAGGAGGTGGTGATCACCGCCAAACTGGACAAAATGCCCAACGATACGCTCGTAACCCTGATAGAGCCTTACACAGGGGAATGGGACACTGCAAGGGTGGTCAATCACAGCTTCACGCTAAAGTCCTCCATGAAGAAAGGAGGGAGCATCTACATCCTGATGATTGGCAACCAGGGCGAGAAATGCGGTACCATCCTTTACCTCGAAGAAGGCAAAGTCGAAATCACCGGTAAAGGGCCTTATTTCGATAACGCGATCTATAAAGGTGATACCTGGGTAAAGGAATGGCAGGAAATGATGGCACTCACCTCCCCGGAAAGTAAAGACGTGAAACAGCAGAATGAGCTGATGGAAAAGATCAACAAAGCCATGAAGGTAGGGGATGAAGAAGCCGCTGATAAATATAGCAAAGAACACGCAGCTATAACAGCAAAGGTGCAGAAATCCTATCGTGACTGGATCGCCAAACACCCTAACTCCGGCGTTTCCGCTTATGCGTTGACGGTGTTTTTTAACGGCACGAAAGAATATGATGAAGTGGCTGCGCTGCTGGGCGAACATGCCATCTCCACCCGTATCATGCAACGCCGGCTCAACCCCGGAAAAATAGATCCGTCACCGCTAACCCTGAAGTTCGGCGAACCAGGCGAAGCACAGGGCGCATTGGGGAAAGTAAAAGTAGGCGATATGGCGCCGGCATTCAGTGTACCGGATGTTAACGGCAAAATGGTGTCCCTGGCAGATTTCAAAGGACGTTATGTATTCCTGGACTTCTGGGCCAGCTGGTGCGGCCCCTGCAAACCGCAGATCCCTTATCTGAAAGCGGCCAACGATAAGTTTAAAGACAAGAATTTTTCCATGATCGCTGTCTCCCTGGACTCCAAAAAAGAGGCATGGGTAAATGCTGTCGAGAAACACGGTATCAACTGGACGAATGTGAGCAGCCTGAAAGGCTGGGGCGATGAGACTATAGCGGCCTACGGCGCCAACTACATCCCCTTTAACGTGCTGATCGGACCGGATGGTAAAGTCCTCGGCATGGGCCTGTATGGAGAAGATGTAGAGAAAAAACTGGCTGAAATCATTAAATAAACAATCCTATGAAATACGGCTCGCTACTGATTTTATGGCTGTTGCCCCTGTTGAGTTTCGCGGGAGACGGCTTCGTGATCCGCGGAAAGATAACCGGCGTCGCTAATGGTAGTGTGACGATCCTTGATCTTAGCGGAGGGAGCATCGCTGATTTCCCCCGTGTACGCATCGAGAACGGAGAATTTACCTATTCCGGCAAGCTGGACCACCCGCAACTGTTACAGCTGAAAGTAAGTACGCGTAAAATAGAAGTGTTCCTCGAAAACGCAGACTATACGATCAACTGCAGTTTTGATTCCCTCTCCGGCAGCAGCCTGAAAGGAGGGAAGTATAACGATCACTGGCAGCAGTATCGTGCCAGCAAGGTACTGCCAATGCAGTATTTCGCAGAGCACCCGCAGGCGGAAATCGCCGCGTGGATTGCCAACCGGTACGCGGTGAAGTACGATGAAGCGAAAGCGGCCTACGCTCAACTGACGTCCGAAGGTAAAAACTCGCCGGAAGGAAAAGCACTGGCAGAAAGGATCGGGACCTACCGGATGATCGAAGCCAGGTCTCCGCTGCCGGAATTCAGGACGGAAGATCCTGCCGGTAAAACCGTCTCGCTCAGCGACCTGAAAGGCAAAGTGGTGGTACTGGATTTCTGGGCCAGCTGGTGCGCTCCCTGCCGCGCTTACGTGCCCACCCTGCGGGAACACTACAACCGCTATAAAGACAAAGGGGTGACGTTCGTCG
The DNA here is from genome assembly GCF_012516375.2 of Chitinophaga oryzae. NCBI lineage: Bacteria > Pseudomonadati > Bacteroidota > Chitinophagia > Chitinophagales > Chitinophagaceae > Chitinophaga > Chitinophaga oryzae. The sequence goes on along the minus strand of NZ_CP051204.2, from coordinate 4,820,909 downwards.
GCGTATCGGTCGATGAAGACAAGGGCAAATGGAAAAAAGCCATGGAGGAGCTACAAATGGAATGGATGCAGGTGCTGGCCGACGGTGGCTTCAAAGAAGAAACCGGTGTCCGGAAGCTGTTTAACATCACGGGCATCCCGCACCTGGTCATCGTCGACAAAGACGGACGTATCGCTACCTCGATGGACTTTTACCAGCGCAGCCATTTTGATGAAGTCGTACAAAAGCTATTGCAATAACCAATAGTCAACCCCTATATGCAGGCCGGCGCTGAAAAGCCGGCCTTTTTTTATTGAATAAACTGCATCTCACAGAGCGTTTTATACAACCCTTCTTCGTTGCTGATCAGCTCATGATGGGTGCCTTCTTCCACGATAGCGCCTTTATCGATGACAATGATCTTGTCGGCCTGCCGGATGGTGGCCAGCCGGTGGGCGATGACGATGGCCGTACGGCCCTTCATCAGTTTGCTCAATGCATCCTGTACCAGTTTTTCAGATTCCGCGTCCAGTGCAGAGGTAGCTTCATCCAGGATAAGGATGCGCGGTGATTTCAGTACCGCGCGGGCGATGGCGATACGCTGCCGCTGTCCGCCGGAAAGTTGTACGCCGCGTTCTCCCACGATGGTTTGCAGCCCCTGCGGCATGCGTTGAATAAATTCCCAGGCATTGGCTTTTTGCGCCGCGGCAATGATCTCCGCATCCGTGGCGTCCTGTTTGCCGTAGGCGATATTTTCCGCGATCGTGCCGCCGAACAGGAATACGTCCTGCGGTACGGTAGCAATCTGCGAGCGGAGGGCGGACAGGGGGAAGGTGCTGCTGTCTTTCTGATCAAAAAGTATATGCCCGCCCGTAGGATCGTAGATGCGTAACAGTAAGGACACGATGGTGCTTTTGCCGGCGCCGCTGGGGCCTATCAGCGCGATGGTCTGGTTGGCCTGTGCCTGGAAGGAGAGGTTTTTCAGTACCGGCGTGTCTTCCCGCCCGGGGTAACGGAAAGATACGTGGCGGAAGCTGATATAACCATGAAGGGTATGTTCGGGCGCCAGCCGGGTAACCGGTGCCAGGGGTTCCGCCGGTTCGTCGAGAATAGCGAAGAGGTTGTCGGTGGCGCCGATGCTCTTTTGCAGTGAAGCATATACCTCCGCCAGCCCGCCTATGGAGCTGCCGATAAAAACCGAATACAGCACAAATGAGAACAGCTGCCCGGTGTCCAGGCCGATGAGCGCTCCCCGCCAGATAACGGCCACCAGTGCGCCGAAGATGCCGGCGACGACGAAAGAGGAGAGGGCGGCGCGGTATTTACCGTTCTGGATACCGATACGGGCCGCTTCATCGGTCTTTTCGCGGTAACGTTTCATTTCCAGGAACTCGCTGGCGAATGCCTTGACGCTGAAGATGCCCTGCAGTGTCTCTTCCACGATGGTGCCGGAGGCGGCCACCTGGTCCTGTACCCTGCGGGAGAAATGACGGATGAAACGGCCGAAGCCAACAGCGATCAGTACCATGACCGGCATAATGGCCAGCATGAAAAGCGTAAGATGGATGGAGGTCAGCATCAGGAAGGTGATGCCTCCGACGATGATCACCAGCTGCCGTATGAGTTCAGCAATAGTGTTGGTGAATGTTTCCTGTAGCAGTGAAATGTCTGCGGATATCCTGCTGTTTAATTCCCCTACGCGGCGGGTAAGGAAAAACTGCATGGGGAGCTTGATCAGGTGGTTGTATACCGACTGCCGCAGGCTTGCCAGTGTCTTTTCGGCTACCTTTACAAAGATCAATGTCCTGAAGAAGGAACTAATGGCTTGTATGGTTAGGAGTACTACTAATGCAATGCCTGCTTCATGGATGTAGGCTGTTGCTTCCGGTTGTTTGCCGGCATTGATGAGCCGGCCCAGCAGTTCGGGAAAGGCAAGGCCTGCGAGGCTGTTGGTGATTAAAAAAAGCATGCCTGCTGTGAACAGGGCGCGGTGAGGCCGCAATAACTGTAACAGGCGTAAGGTGCGTTTAGGCTTCACAGTAATGTGGCCACCGTCGGTGATGGTTGTTGAGGGAAGTTGCATGGATTGATTTTGGGTATTGGAAAAAGGGTTTTTGTGATGTTGTTGGCAATATCATTGCAGTGCGCTGCTGAAACAAAAGTCCGGTGGTGTAAGATTTAGCAGCGGACAGCAAGTTAAATATAAAATGATTTACAGCAATGGAAAAAAATGTTTTAAAAATCGTCAGTCATGCAAATGATATTAAATGATTGTTAACGATAGGGTTCCATGTTGTAATACCTTACTGTGGCAGGTTTCATGCACCCTTTTACTGAATTGCTACTTCACCGGATTGTACCTCGCAACATATATTGTGTTTTTTTTCTGCTGCGGTGAGCCGCCGGATAATTTTTTTTGCTGAATAAAATATGTTTGCTAAATTCGACCCACTGATAAGGACGATAGAAGTGTTAATTATTGTACAACGATAAAAAAAGTAGTTAGCAGACCCTCAAATAATCAAATTTTCCTTAAATGTTAAACTAAGCCAGGAGACTAAACACAAACTAATACTATCCGGAAAATTCTGAGACATCCAAGGTGGTGTTTTATGTTAACTTATTACATCGTTTAAACAGCTACTTTATTTTTTTTATGTAATGTGAAGGATCTGGATTCACGCTAGCGACAGCTATGCCCGGAACTGAATGACATTGTTTCAGGAAAGGCATGTGAAACTATATCTGGAAGGAAAGCCTGTCGCTTTATTAGTATCCTTTAGAAAATACCCTCAATGAGCATTTCCGTAAATGGCTGGTATGTGGTGTATACCAAGCCCCGTCACGAAAAAAAAGTTGCCGCTTTTTTGTCAACTTTGAATATTGTCAACTTTTTACCTACAGCCAGAATTTTACGCGCGTGGAAAGACCGGAAAAAATTCATTGACGCTCCATTATTTCCTTCTTACCTCTTTATTTATCTGGAGGACCTGGAAACCTATTACAGGGTGCTAAGCCTGGAAGCTGTGTTATATTATGTGAAAACAGGTAAGGAGGTGGTAAAGGTGAAGGAAGACGTGATTCATAGTATCCGGCTGGTTACCCAACAGACAAGTAATATCGATATTGAGGTATCGGATGATTATTTTCTGCCCGGAAAACAATTGATGATCAAAGATGGAATACTATGCGGCCTCGTCTGCGAGGTGGTGGAAGTAAAAGGCGAACGGAAATTTCTGGTAAGGGTGAATATGCTGCAGAAGAATATTCTGGTGGCCGTATCTGGAGAATACCTCGATTCAATTGCCTTGTAAGCGGCCGGCCATGGTTACATTCAACATGGCCTGCATGGAAACCCTGGCGCGTTTCATTTTTTCAGCAGGACGGCTCCCCTCTGCTGCACAGGCCTCCGCCAGCCTGTAATTTCCCTGATATGATGCAGGAACAGACAGACATCAGCTGTGTAATACAGGTGACTGTCGTCGTCATTCCTTTATAACTCAGATACCGGACTCCCTGGTCCCGGACAGGGATTCCTATGTCCGATTTTTTGACAACGTGGAAACTTTGACATATGGAGAAAATCAATCTTTTCTGTCTGCCCTTTGCCGGAGGTAGCAAGTACTCCTACCGGTTGTATGAAGAACACCTGCCATCTTTCCTGAACCTTATCCCGCTGGAATATCCCGGCAGAGGTACGCGGATGAGTGAACCCCTGAAAGAAGATATACGGCAGCTGGTGAATGACCTCTATCAGCAGGTTGAGCATAAAATTGACAAGGCGCCCTACGCCATCTACGGACACAGCATGGGGGGACTGCTCTGTTATCTCCTGGCCCGCAAAATCAGGGAAGAAGGCCGCATGCCACCCCTGCATCTTTTTATCACCGGCACCTCCGGGCCCGCAGCACTGTCAAGAACAGAGAAGAAAAGGCACCTGCTGGATAAAAAATCTTTTATCGAGGAAGTCCGTAATCTCAACGGAAGCCCTGATGAAATACTGCAGAACGATGAACTGCTGGATTTTATAGAGCCCATCCTGCGCGCTGACTTCAAAGTGTCGGAGAATTACGCCCATATCCGCCACGAACCATTGGATATACCCGTTACCGTTATCACCGGAACGAGAGAAGATATGAAACACGAAGATATCCGCCTGTGGCAACAGGAAACCCATAAGCCGGTCGATTTCCGCCGAATGCCCGGTCATCACTTTTTTATCTTCAAATACCCCTACGAGATCGTCAGCATCATCGCCAAAAAATTACTTGTACATCACAAATCATATCAATTATGAGCGACAAAAAAGTATACCTCAAGCCCAACGTAGTGCTGGAACCATTGTATGACCGGTGGTATGCCTGGAGTCACCTGATCTCTCCGGCAACAGCAGCCATGAACACCATCGGACGCCACCTCACCATCATGGACTCTTACCTCGACGATCCCGCTATCCATGCGGAAGCCGTGCTGAATCCGAAAATGAAAGGCGGTCCCTTCATGGACTTCAACGGCGGAAGGGTAGCGGAAGTGAGTGCCCTGAAAGAAGATATCCTGAAACGCCAGCACCGGACCATCGAATTCGCTAAAGCCTGTAAAGAACTGGACAGAATACTGGCCGCAGAAGGCAAAGGCTTCGGACTGGAACCCCTGTACGAAAAAGTGCCGGACATCCTCAAAGGCTATGTGGAACTGTGTTACGACCGCAATAATAATGCAGACTACCGTTTCTTCGAATCACTCCTGTATAAAAGTGAATTCTATAATAAAGAGGCACAGAGCATCGCCCTGTGGATCACCAACAACGACCACCGGCCTTTCTGCCTCAGTACGCCCCGGCTCGATGAACCGGATGTGCTGCATCTCAACATCCCCTTCGATCACCCGGGTATTGACGCCATCAGCCGCATGAAACGGACGGCACGCCCCCTGTCGGAGATCAAAGCGATTTTCGGCATCACCCCGGAGCAGGAGGCGCTGTTTGACACCTTCTTTACGGAAACGCCGCCGCCAGCCTATAAACGGTATACCGGCGACAAAATCCGCATGCGCTATTTCGGTCACGCCTGTATCCTCGTGGAAACAAAAGACGTGAGCATCCTCGTAGACCCGCTGATCAGCTACTATGGCTATGAAAGCAGTATCGACCACTTCTCCGATGCCGACCTGCCGGATGTAATTGATTACGTGCTGATCACGCACAACCACCAGGACCACATCCTCTTCGAAACGCTGCTGCCCCTGCGTCATAAAATCAGGAACCTGATAGTGCCGCGTACCTGCAGCGGCAAGCTGGAAGACCCGGATCTGAAGCTGATGTTCAACAATATCGGCTTCGATAATGTAGTGGCGGTAGATCCGATGGAAACCATCGAATTTGTGGATACCACCATCACCGGCCTGCCTTTCACCGGTGAACACTGCGATATGAGCATTCTCACCAAATCCTGTTTCCTGGTACAGATCAGCGGTTTCAAACTGTTGTTCCTCGCCGACTCCAGGATCGTGGAATCTGCCCTTTATAAACTAATTCATAACCAGATCGGGGACGTGGACGTGCTGTTCCTTGGCATGGAATGCGACGGCGCTCCGCTCACATGGCTGTACGGCCCGCTGCTGACCAAAAAGATCACCCGGGACCAGGACAGCAGCCGCAGGCTCGCAGGATCCGACTGCCCGAAAGGGATGGCGCTGGTGAATATCTTCCACCCGAAAGAAGCTTATGTATATGCCATGGGGATGGAACCCTGGCTGGAATTTATCAGCAGCATCGTATATACCGACGAATCCAACCCGATCATCCAGTCCAACAAACTGGTAAAGGAATGTGAAGCGAAAGGCATCATCGCTGAACGGCTGTATGGAGAAAAAGAGCTCCTGTACAACAGAAAAGAAGCATTGGTGGCGGAAGAGCAGTAATGCCGGCCCTTTCCGATTGTTTGTTGATGACGCTCCTTTTTCTTTCCTGAACACCATTATCATTCGCCAACTAATCTGCTACCTGCATCCTCCCCGGATGCAGGTATACCCCCGGTTTTTTACCATAAAAATGCAAACATGCTACAGCAGCTTGAAAAGTTGTCCGCTTTTATCGGCAACACCCCCCTCATTTCCCTCCGGAATACCAACACCCCTTTGTGGGCTAAACTGGAGTATAACAATTTCTCCGGCAGCTCTAAAGACCGCGCCGGTTACAGCATTATCTACAACGGTATCAAAGCCGGCCATATCAACAAAGATACCACCATCATCGCGTCCAGCTCCGGTAACCTCGCTATTGCCGTGGCTTCCATCTGTAAAATGCTAGACCTGAAATTTATCCCGGTGATAGATCCGAACATCAACAGCGCTTACGAAGCGCTGCTGAATATCCTCTCCTATAAGGTGGTGAAGATCACAGAACGCGATCATACCGGCGGATACCTGCTCACCCGCATAGATACCGTCAACCGCCTGCATACCACCATCGAAAATTCTTTTATCGCCGATCAATACGGCGATCCCAATAATTACAAAGGCTATTACGGACTGACAAAAGAAATCCTGGCTTGTCCGGAGCCCATCGACTACGTGTTTGTGGCGGTAAGCTCCAGCGGCGCCATCACGGGCATCTCCAGCAGTATTAAAGCGGAGCGCCCTGATATTAAAATAGTAGGGGTAGATGTAGAAGGTTCCGTGATCTTCAACGCGCCGCCGGTAAAAAGATACATCTCCGGTATCGGCGCCAGCCAGGTGCCGCCTATCATAAAAAACGCCCTCATAGATGATGTGGTGATCCTTTCACAAACAGATATCGTGAAAGGCTGCCTCGAATTGCTTAATGAACAGGTGATCTTTGCGGGGGCTTCTTCCGGCGCCGTATATCTTGCCGCTAAAAATTATTTCCGTCAGCAGTCCTTTCCCAAACCTCCGAATTCACTGCTCGTCTTCCCCGACAAAGGCCATTCCTACCTGGACACGATCTACAATCCGGAGTGGGCGGCGCAACTGGCGCATAAGCTGCAATCGGCCACTGTCGCTTAAAAAAACGCCGCACATACGTTGTCTGACGCACTATTGGCCGGCGCTCCTGCGCCGTTCCCGGAAACTTCATTAAATCCAAGCACAATGCCCAGTTTAAATACTAACGATATTTTAGCCCTGTTGCAGCAGGCAACTGAAAATGGGGTCACAATATCTTTTGAAGACGATAGCCTGTTACTGAATATAGCGGATGACAGGGAACTCGATGAGTCGTTTCTTGCGAAACTAAAGGAACATAAAGTCAGGCTGATCGAATACCTGAAGCAACAGGATAACGAACAGGATTACACGACGACGATCACTCCGCTGGCTGGTATCTTTGAAGGACATGTTCCTCTGTCTTTTGGCCAGGAACGCCTCTGGTTCATTGATCAGCTGGAAGGGTCGGTGCAATATCATTTGAGAGGCGCGTTCCGTATCAGCGGCCGCCTGGACACAGCTTCGCTGGAACGCACTTTTCAGGCGATCGTGAACCGCCACGAAATACTGAGGACGGTCATCTTACAGGAAGAAGGCCGGCCGTACCAGCATGTGCTGGAAAAAGACCGGTGGCATCTTGGCTTTACGGCTGATACGAGCGAGACCGCAGATGCCATACAACTGAGCGCCTGCATCGGCACGTTGATCAATGCTCCTTTCGACCTGGGCCGGGACCATCCGCTCCGTGTACATCTCATCAGGCTGTCGGCAGAAGAACATATTCTGGTGATAGTCATTCACCATATTGCGGTAGACGGCTGGTCCATGTCCATCCTGTTTAATGAAGTGGAGGAACTGTACGCCGTTTATTCCGGTGGCCGTACAGACACGACACCGCCGCTTCCTGTTCAATATGCAGACTATGCGCTGTGGCAGCGTAAACACCTGCGGGGCCGCTTCCTGGAAAACAAACTGGACTACTGGCGAAAAAAGTTGTCCGGCACCGCTTTACTGGAGCTGCCGGGAGACGGTAGCCGGGGTGTCCGGAAAAGTACCAACGGCGCCTTGATCCCTTTCAAAATAGATAAGGAGCTGACCGGCCGGCTGCGGCTACTTTCCCGCGAACAGAACGTCACGCTGTACATGACCCTGCTGGCAACATTTAAAGTGCTGCTGCACCGCTATAGCGGACAGGATGACATCTGCGTAGGTTGCCCCGTTGACGGCAGGTTGCAGGAAGAAGCGGAAGGACTGATCGGATTCTTTGTAAATACGCTCGCCCTGCGCAGCGACCTTGGCAATAATCCTGCCTTTACTGACCTGCTGCAACAGGTAAAAGAAACAACAGTGGGTGCTTATGAACACCAGGAAGTGCCGTTTGAAAAGATAGTGGATGCGGTGGTCACCAACCGGGACCTTAGCAGAGCGCCGTTGTTCCAGGTCGTTTTTGGCCTGGAGAAAATGTCGGACAACTTTATGCTCCGCCTCGGTGGTTTGACTGTTAAGACTGAAGAGATCGAACATACGACCACGTTGTTCGATCTGAATTTTTCTGCCGTAGAAAATCCGGACGGTATCGATGTGAACCTGGAATATTGCAGCGATCTGTTCACCCGGCAGACGATTATCCGCTTATGGGGGCATTTCGAACAACTGTTGCGCAGCGTTGTAGCGGCGCCGCAGGAGAAAATCGGGCTGCTGCCGATGCTGACTGCCGGTGAAAGAGAACAGTTGCTGGGAACATTCAACGCTGCTGCTGTCGGTTATCCCAGGGAGAAAACCATGGTAGACCTGCTGATAGAACAGGCGCTTCGTACGCCCGATGCCGTTGCAGTATCACTGGACGGAACGACGTTGACCTACGGTGAATTACATGCGCGCTCCAACCAGCTGGCGCATCACCTGCGGGAAAAGGGAGTGGAAGAAGATACGCTTGTGCCTATCTGCCTGGAGCGTTCTCCGGAGATGATCATCGGTATCCTGGGTATCCTGAAAGCCGGCGGCGCCTACGTGCCTGTCGATCCGGATTACCCGGAAGAGCGGGTCCGCTTTATTATCGAAGATACCGCTGCCAGGGTAGTAGTGACCAGCAGTGCCTGCAAGGACAAACTAAAAACCAACCGCAAAGATATCGTGCTGGTGGCCGCAGATAAGAAGCTGCGTACGCCTGCCGCATACAAAACGGCGCCGCCGGTCACATCATTGCGGCCGTCTAACCTCGCTTACGTGATCTATACCTCCGGTTCTACCGGTAACCCCAAAGGCGTGCTCATTGAGCATCGCAACGTAGTGCGGCTGTTTGAGACCGAGGCGCCGTTGTATGATTTTAACAGCGCAGACGTCTGGACGATGTTCCACTCTTTCTGCTTCGACTTCTCCGTCTGGGAAATGTACGGCGCGCTGTTCTATGGCGGCCGCCTCGTGATAGTGCCTAAGCCGGTAGCGCAGGATGCGATGGCTTTCGGGGAACTGTTGCTGCGGGAGAAGGTGACCATCCTCAACCAGACGCCTTCCGCTTTTTACGTCCTGCAGGACTACCTGACCGGCGCCACGGATACCGTGCCGGTGCGGTATGTGATCTTTGGCGGAGAAGCATTAAACCCCGGAAAGGTACAGCCCTGGCTGCAACGATACGGCAACTGCCGGCTGATCAATATGTACGGCATTACAGAAACTACGGTGCACGTCACCTACCAGCCGATCGCATTACATCATGCCAACAGCGGCAGCGTTATCGGGGTACCTATTCCTACCCTGAGCCTGTACATCCTGGACCCCTACGGCGGACTGGTACCCCCCGGCGTAGCCGGAGAGCTGCATGTGGGCGGCGCCGGGCTGGCGAGAGGATACCTTCATCGTCCGGACCTAACGGCAACACGGTTTGTCGCCGACCCGTTCAGCCATGAACCCGGCGCCCGTATGTACCGTACCGGTGACCTCGGCCGCTGGCTGCCGGATGGAACAGTGGAATACCTCGGTCGTATAGACGACCAGGTGAAAATACGCGGATTCCGTATCGAGCTGGGAGAGATAGAAAGCGTGATGACCAAATGTAAGCTGGTCAACCAGGCGGTAGTGCTGGCGAAGGCCGATGGCAAAGGCAACAAACGGTTGATTGGTTATGTGGTGCCCAACGGCGTATACGACAAAGCCGCTATCCTGGCCTACCTGAAAGAACAGCTGCCGGAATACATGGTGCCGGCCATTCTCATAGCATTGGATAAACTACCGCTTACGCGTAACGGTAAGGTTGATAAAAAAGCGTTGCCCGATGCCGACGCGGGTGCTGTGCTGACGAATGAATATATAGCGCCGCATACTGCCACAGAACAGGCGCTGGCCCTCATATGGAAGGACCTGCTCGGGGTAGAACGGGTAGGGCTAAACGATAATTTTTTTGAGCTGGGCGGTGACTCTATTATTACCATCCAGGTGGTGAGCCGCGCCCGTCGTGCAGGCTACCACCTGCATCCCCGCGATCTCTTCCTGCACCAGACCATCGGCGGCCTCGCTGCCATGCTGGGCGCCGGGCAGGAGACAGTACATGCAGGGGAACAAGGCACGCTCACCGGCGAAAGCGGTTTGTTGCCGATTCAGCAATGGTATTTTGATAGCGAACCGCCTACGGTGTCTTACTATAACCAGGGACTGTCGATAGCGGTAGATAAACATATTACGCCGGAAGCCATGGCCAACGCCGTAGCAGGACTGGTGCGTTATCACGACGCGCTGCGTTTTACCTGTCAGCAGGGCGCCACCGGCTGGACACAGCGCTATGGTACTGCGGAAGGCAGCCTGGAAGTGGCAGATCTCCGCGCTACCCCGGTGGCGGCCATGCAGGAACAGCTGCTGTCGTACGCTAACGCGGCCCATCGCAGCCTGGATATTGCCACCGGCGATTTATTGCACGCCACCCTGCTCCTGACACCTTCGACGGAAGCACATAACTATTTGTTACTGGCTATCCATCACCTGGCGGTAGATGGCGTGTCCTGGAGAATTATACTGGAAGACCTGGCATTATTGCTGAAAAATAAAGACAACAAACAGGCGGAAGCTGTGCTGGGTGCTAAAGGCGCTTCTGTGCGCCAATGGCGGGAAGCGCTGGCGGGCTATGGAAGCCAGGCGTTGCTGTCCGGTCAGCCGGCTTATTGGGAGAAAATTACCGGCCACTATGCGCCGCTAAGCAAACAGAAAACCAATGTGCGGCCTGCTACGCTGAAGGATATACGCACACGGCAGGTACGGCTGGATGCTGCAAAAACAACCGCGCTGCTGCAGGAAGCCCCAAAGCCTATCATACCGCCATCAACGATATACTGCTGTGCGCACTGGCGCAGGCCGTAGCTGCATGGGATGGCCGGCAACAGGTGGTCATCGGCCTGGAAGGCCACGGAAGGGAGGATATCGCTAAAGGTATCGATACTACGCGTACCGTTGGTTGGTTTACCTCGCTGTACCCGGTATTGCTGGATATCGCGGGGCAGGCCGGTACAGGCGCCACATTGAAAACGATCAAAGAACAACTCCGCCAGGTGCCCGACAGGGGCATCGGCTTCGGGGTACTGAAATATCTTAACAAAGTCCCTGCGCTGCAAGGCGGTGATCCATGGGACATCGTGTTTAACTACCTGGGGCAGTTGGACAACCTGACAGGAAACGACGGCCCGTTGCGTTATGCAGCTGAGCTGCCGGGACAGTCGGTAGCGCCGGACTATCCCGTACAGGAAAAAATAGCGGTCAACAGCATCATTCAAAACGGAGCGCTCGTGCTGGACTGGAGCTATAGTACGCTGCATTTCGAAGAGGCAGATATTATCGCCTTGTCCGCCGGGTATCTTGAGCAGCTGGAAACTTTGATCGCGCATTGTACGGCTGTGCGCCACGCTGTTTTTACGCCCTCCGATTTCGGGCTGGGCGGTATTGTCAGCATGGAGGAGCTGGATGCCTTTATGGCTGCAGACTTCAGGGGGGCGGAACGACAGGCGCAGGTGGAGGATATCTGCCGCCTCAGCGGCCTTCAGGAAGGAATGCTCTTTCACGGCCTGTACGAAAGTCAAAATGCGGCTTACTTCCAGCAGCTGAGATGCGACCTGGAAGCGCCGGACATCGATGCGCTGCAACAGAGCTGGAATCATCTTCTCAGCCGCTACAGCATATTACGCACCGGTTTTTATTATGATGATTTCAGCATACCGTTGCAATGCGCTTACCGCGAGGCAGAGATGCCTTTTGAACTGCTGGACTTCAGCCACCTGACGGAAGAGGCGCGGCAACAGGCATTGAGAGACTATGAGGCGGCAGACCGCGAAAAAGGCATCGATTTTACCGTAGTGCCCCTCATGCGGGTGGCGCTGATACGGTTGAATGATAAGCGCTACCGGATGCTGTGGACGTTCCATCATATCCTGTTTGACGGCTGGTCCATGGCGTTGTTGCTGGAGAACCTGTTACGCACCTACGGAAGACTGTCTGCCGGAGAGCCCCCTGAACCATACGAAAAAGACCGGTACAACGATTATATCCGTTACGTGGAGCAGCAGGACAAGGCGCAGGCAGCGGCTTACTGGCAGGGGTACCTGAAAGATACCGATGAAGGCACGCTGTTGCCATTCATCCACGCAGCCACGGAACGAAATAAAGGCGCCGGTGTTTATAACACGGCAACGGTGTCGCTGGACAGGAATGCTACTGCCGTACTGACGCGTTTTGCGCAGCAGCAGCGGCTTACGATCAATACGATTATGCAGGGCGTATGGGCGTACCTGTTATCCCGCTACACCGGCCGCAGCGAAGTGACCTACGGCGTTACAGTGTCCGGCCGCCCGGAAGATCTTCCAGGCGTGGAACAGCGGGTAGGCTTGTATATCAATACGCTGCCGTTGCATACGGCGGTGCGGGAAAACAGCCGCGTGGTCTCCTGGCTGCAGGAAATACAGGCCTCCCAGCTGGAAAGCAGGGAGTTTCAATATACCGGCCTGGATACCATCCGGCGCGGCGCAGGTATCTCCGGTGATTTGTTTGATACCCTGCTGGTGTTTGAAAACTATCCCGTCGGTAAAGCACTGGAAACCGAAAATTGGCGGCTGCGGATAGACAACCTTGCTGTTGAGGAACATACCAATTATCCGCTGAGTGTGATCATCGAAGCAGGTGAGGAGACCCGCATCAGTTTTAATTACAATGCGGGCATACTTTCTTCTGCCGATGTTCAGGCTATGGCAGGTCACTTCGAACAGGTATTGCGACAGCTAACGTCGTCTGCAGATGCCCTGGTACAGGACCTGGAATGGCTGACCGATGCAGAGCGCCGTCAGCTGGCCGCTTTTAACGATACGGATGAAAGTTACCCTGAAAACCAAACGCTGGTCAGCCTTTTCCTGGAACAGGTGCACCGTACGCCCGAAGCCATTGCTGTCGTCTTTGAAGACGAGACGCTGACCTACCGTCAGCTGGAAGAACGTTCAGCGCAGCTGGCCGGTTTTCTGCAGGATAAAGGAATTGGGAGGGAAACACTGGTGCCCGTCCTGCTCGAACGCTCCGGCGCCATGATCGTGGCCATCCTGGGCGTGCTGCGCGCCGGCGGAGCTTACGTGCCCATAGACCCGGGTTATCCGGAAGAAAGGGTCCGCTATATGCTGAAAGACACCCGGGCGACGGTGGTACTGGCCGACAGCAGGACAGCCGCGCTGGTGCCGGCAGGCGTGACCGCCGTGCGACTGGATACCGACTGGCCGCTTATTCACCGCTACGCCGCTGCGGCGCCGGCGGTGACCATAACTCCTCAAAGCCTCGCTTATGTGATCTATACTTCCGGTTCCACCGGTATGCCCAAAGGGGTGATGAACGAACACAAAGGCGTGGTCAACCGCCTGCAGTGGGCGCAGGATTATTTTGGCCTGCTGCCGGAAGATGCGGTATTGCAGAAGACCACCTTCAGCTTCGACGTATCGGTATGGGAGCTGTTCTGGCCGTTGGTTTCCGGCGCTAAACTGGTATTTGCGAGGCCGGACGGCCAAAAGGACGCGGACTACCTACAGGCCGCCATACAGCATTATGGTATCACTACCATTCATTTTGTGCCGTCGTTATTGAATGTATTCCTTGAAAATATTGACAGCGGCGCCTGCCCTTCGCTGCAGCGGGTGCTGTGCAGCGGCGAAGCCCTGAAACCGCAACAGGTGCTGGCGGTAAGAGAGAAGCTGCCGAATGTGGACCTGTATAACCTGTACGGCCCTACGGAAGCTGCGATCGAGGTCACCTGCTGGCATGCCCCTGCAACGCCCGGTCATATTGATATTGTGCCGATAGGTAAGCCTGTCGCCAATACCCGGCTTTATATCCTCGATAAAGCCGGTCATCTGCTGCCTCCAGGTATTGCCGGTGAGTTGCATATTGCCGGCATACAGGTAGCGAGAGGCTATCTGAACCGGTTGGACCTGACTGCCGAAAAATTTGTGGCTGATCCTTTCAGCCAGGCTGCCGGAGCCAGGATGTACCGTACCGGTGACCTGTGCCGCTGGCTGCCGGATGGCAACATCGAATATCTCGGCCGCATAGACGATCAGGTGAAGATCCGCGGTTTCCGTGTAGAGCCGGGCGAAATAGAAAACGCGCTGCTGGATACGCAGCTGGTCAATGATGCCGCCGTTGTAGTGAAGGAAGATGCCGGTGGTCATAAACGCCTGGTCGCATACGTGGTGCCGGCTGCCACATTTGACAAGGAAGTAATCGTATCCGCACTCAGGGAGCGGCTCCCGGAATACATGGTGCCCGCCATCACGGTACCGCTGGAAGCCATTCCGCTGACGGCCAGCGGAAAGGTAAACCGCAAAGCGTTGCCGGACCCCGACTTCTCAACAGTAACGGCAAATGCCTATACTGCACCACGTAATGAAACGGAGCGCATACTGGCGGAGATATGGCAACAATTGCTCAACCTGCCGCGTATAGGCGTTTACGATAATTTCTTCGAATCCGGCGGAGATTCCATCATCACCATACAGTTGGTGAGCCGCGCCAGAAAGGCTGGCCTGAACTTCCAGCCCCGCGATATCTTTACCTGTCAGCATATTGCTGCGCTGGCGGCTGAATTGCAGTCACGCAGCCAATCAGCGCTGACAGGTGAGCAGGGCCTGCTCACAGGGGACAGCGGTCTGCTGCCCATCCAGCAGTGGTACCTGGAAACCGCCGGTCCCGACGCACCTTATTTCAACCAGAGCCTGTTGCTGACGGTCAGCAAACAGATAGATGCTGATACGCTGGCAACCGCCGTAAAACAGCTGTTGGCTGCTCATGACAGCCTTCGCTTCAGGTTCCGTTATGATGGAAAGGAATGGACGCAGACGTATGGCGACTATCAGGGTATGCTGGAAGTGGAAGACCTGCGGGAAACGCCGGCAGGTCAACTGGCAGGCCGGATACAGGAGCTGGCGGATCATTACCATGCTACCCTTAGTCTTGAAAATGGTATCCTCGTCAGAACAGTATTCCTGCGTACGCCTGCAACAGAAACGGGTAACCGGCTGCTGGTGGTGATCCATCACCTCGCAGTTGACGGCGTGTCGTGGCGTATCCTGCTGGAAGATCTTGCGTTGCTGCTGAAGGAAGGCTCCGGGGCGCTGGCGGCGCCGAAAGGCACCTCTTACCGGCAATGGCAGCAGGCGCTGGTCAGTTATGGCCAGTCCGCCAGGTTGCAAAGCCAGCAGGCATTCTGGGAACAGGTCAGGGAACGTTATCTTCCGCTGCCAACGGATTTTAGCAGTAACGGCAGAATAACGGCAGCGGACATACGTACCCACGAGGTGCGGTTGAACGCCACCTCCACGCAACAGCTGTTACAACGCACCGCATCAGCTTATCGGACGGAGGTGAATGACCTGTTACTGGCGGCATTGACCCGTATATTGTCGGCCTGGAGCGGCGCCGCGGGGACTGTTATTGGTCTTGAAGGCCACGGCCGTGAAGACATTGCCGCCGATATAGATACCAGCCGCACCGTTGGTTGGTTTACTTCGCTGTACCCCGTATACCTGCCCGCTGCTGAAGGCGAAGGACCGGAGGCGCTGCTGAAAACAGTGAAAGAAAGCCTGCGTAAGATCGCCGATAAAGGGATTGGTTACGGCGTGCTGAAGTACCTCCATAAAGTACCGTCGCTGCAAGGCAGCCATCCCTGGGATATCATCTTCAACTACCTCGGACAGGCGGACAATGTGACGCAGGCCGGCAGCTATATCGGCCTGGCAAGGGAATCTTCCGGTACAGGCCTGTCGCCGGCGCTTCCGGTCAATGAAAAGATGGTAGTCGATTGTATCGTACAGGACGGAGCGCTGGTGATACAATGGAAGTACAGCCATCAGCATTACAATCCCACAACAATAACACAGCTGGCGGCAGACTACCTGTCGCAACTGGAAACACTGATACAGCATTGTGTTTCCCGGCAGGAAACAATGGTCACACCAGCCGATTATGGCCTGGGGCAGGAGATCAGCTGGGAAGAGCTGGACCGCTTCCTGGAGGCGCCTTACAAAGGCGTCAGCCGCCGCAGACAGATGTCCGGTTTATACCGGCTCAGCGGACTGCAGGAAGGTATGCTTTTCCATAGTCTGTATGATGGTGAAGGCGGCACCTATATAGAACAATTTGTGTGCGACCTGGAGCAATTACGCCCGCATGCTTTCATACAAAGCTGGAACCGGCTGTTACAACAATATACTATTCTGCGCACCGGATTTTATTATGATGAATTCACCATTCCTGTACAGTGCGTATATGAGCAGGTGGAAATACCGGTGACAGTACTCGATTATACCCACCTTGGCAAAGCGGCGCAGGAAGAGGCTTTTGCCGCTTTTAAGGCGGAAGACCTGCGCCAGGGATTTGATTTCCGTGAAGCGCCGCTTACACGCCTGGCCCTGGTCCGGCTGCAGGACAATACCTACCGCATGTTATGGACATCCCATCATATGCTGCTGGATGGCTGGTCGCTGTCCGTGCTGGTGGACAGCCTGCTCAATACCTATGAGCTGCTGGTTACCGGTAACGAACTGCCTGCCCTGACGGTGGACCATTTCGGAGACTATATCCGTTACCAGGAGAAACAGGACAAAGCGCGACTGCAGGCTTTCTGGTCCCAATACCTGCAAGGCGCGACAGAAGGCACCCTGCTGCCGTTTATTGAGGCAGCAGCTGCGAGGACCAAAGGCAGCGGCGTTTACCTGGAGCATCTGCTCACACTCGACGCTACCTTTACGCAGCAGTTGACTGCTTTCACACAGCAACATCATATCACTACCAGCACGCTGATGGAAGGCGTATGGGCGTACCTGTTACATCGCTACACCAGCCGAAACGAAATCTCCTATGGAGTAACCGTATCCGGAAGGCCGGACGATCTTTCCGGTGTGGAACACAGAGTCGGTCTGTACATCAACACCCTGCCGCTGCACACCCGTGTGGACGGGCAACAGGACATCGTATCATGGCTGCAGGCCATACAGGCGGGGCAGCTGAAAAGCCGCGACTTCCAGTATGCCAGCCTGAACGACGTGCAGCAATGGACAGGCGTGGGCGGCGATCTTTTCGACAGCTCCCTTACCTTCCAGAACTATCCGGTTAACGACGTGCTGGAAGCCCGCGACTGGGCGTTGAAGATCAGGAATGTACAGATACACCCGCATACCAACTATCCGTTGACGATTATCATCGGCATCGCGTCAGAAACGACGTTGTTGTTTGCTTATAACAGCGACCTGCTGCCGGCGACTGCTGTGCGGATGATGGCCGGTCACTTCCGGGAGACGCTGGAACAAATCATTACACACCAGGCGAACCTACTGGCGGACATAGAACCGCTGACGCCGGCCGAAAAAACTACGCTGCTGAATACATCTTCCGTAGACTATCCACAGGAAGCAACGGTCGTTAGCCTGGTGGAAGCACAGGCAGCACGGGTGGAACAGGAAACCGCGGTAGTCTTTGAAGAAGACAGCCTAACCTGGCGGCAACTGGAAGACCAGTCTAACCAACTGGCCCGGTACCTTCGTAACCTGGGAGTACAACCCGGTGAGCTGGTACCGCTGTGCATAGAACGGTCCGTACAAATGATCGCCGGCATGTTGGGTATTCTGAAAGCAGGAGCGGCGTATGTGCCCATTGATCCTGATTTCCCCGCCGAACGGATCGCTTATGTGCTGAAAGATACCGGCGCCCGCATTGTTGTGAGCAGCAATGCCTGCAAGGACTTGCTGCCGCAACGGGCATCGCTGCAGGTGATGACGATCGACGGCAACGCCGCGAAAATCGCGGCGCTGGCGACGTCCCGCTTACAGGCGGTTATTACGCCGGACAGCGTGGCTTACGTGATTTACACTTCCGGCAGTACCGGTCAGCCTAAAGGGGTGCAGGTAACCCATGGTAACCTTGTCGACTATACGTACGGCCTGAAAGCAGCAACACCCCTGGAAGATTGCCGCACCTTCGGCTTATTGTCCAGTATCGCGACAGACCTCGGCAATACGGTGATATTCGGATCGCTGCTGACAGGCGGGGCGCTGCATCTCTTCTCCAAAGACACGATCAACGACCCGAAGAAAATCAATAGCTACCTGCGCCGGCGCCCGCTGGATGTTATTAAGATAGTGCCTTCCCACTGGAAAGCGCTGTGCTCCGGCGACGAACTGTTGCTGCATCAAAAGCTGCTGATATTCGGTGGCGAGGCGCTGGACAGCGGCGTGACAGACAGTATCCGCGCGGCCAAAGCCTCCTGCACGGTGGTGAACCACTATGGCCCAACGGAAACGACTATCGGAAAATTACTGCATGTAGTAAACCCTGAACAGGTATACGGGAAGACCGTGCCCATCGGTAAGCCTTTCTCCAATACCAGCGTTTATATTGTGAGCCCGGACGGAAAGCTATGCCCTGTGGGCGTGCCGGGAGAACTGCTGATTGGCGGCGCCGGTGTGGCCAAAGGGTATTTACATCAGCCGGCGCTCACGGAGAATAAATTTATTACTGACCCATTCCACCCAGACGCCGGCCACCGGTTGTACCGAACCGGCGATCTGGTGAAATATCTGCCGGATGGCAATATCCTCTTCCTGGGCCGCATCGATGATCAGGTCAAGATCAGGGGATACCGCGTGGAGCCAGGGGAAATAGCCTCTGTATTAACGGCCGCCGAAAGCGTGAGGCAGGCCGTGGTGCTGGTAAAAGCCGACACCTCCGGTGAAAAGCGCCTGGTCGCCTATGTGGTACCGGACGGCGAATTTAACCGGGAAGGAGTAACCGCCTATATCCGCCAGGAACTGCCGGATTATATGCAACCATCGGCCATACTGGTGCTGGACCATTTCCCGCTGCTGCCAAACGGAAAAATCGACCGTAAAGCGTTGCCCGATCCGGAAGTAGCGGTGACTACCGGCGACGATTACACGGCGCCGTCCACACCAACGGAAATCAGGATGGCCGCCATCTGGAGCCGGTTACTCGAAGTAGACCAGGTAGGGCTGCATGATGATTTCTTTGCACTGGGAGGACACTCGCTGCTGGCCATCCGTCTTATCTCCGCCATCCGTAAGGAACTGACAGCCGAAGTGGTGATTGGCGACGTATTCGACTATCCCACTGTCAAAATGCTGTCGGCCCGCCTCGACCATAACCGTGTCGATACCACCGTGCCTGCCGTCGTAAAACAAGCCAGGCCCAAACAGGTGCCACTGTCGTTCGGCCAGGAACGTTTCTGGTTTATCGATCAGATGGAAGGCAGCGTACACTATCACGTGCCGGCGGTATTACGTCTCAAAGGCAGGCTGCAGCCACAGGTGCTGGAAAACGCTTTGCGGACGATCGTGGACAGGCACGAGGTGTTGCGCACCGTCATGGAACAGGAAGACGGTCAAGCCTATCAGCATGTGAAGCCCGCCGGCAACTGGCGCATGGACAGGACCTCCCGCCCTGACTATCTGCATAACGTGGCGGCGCTGCATGAAGAGATAGCCCGGCTGGTAGCCGTACCATTCGATCTGCAGCACGACTATATGCTGCGGGTGCACCTGGTCACCCTGTCTGAACAGGAACATGTGATGGTGGTGATACTACACCACATTGCTTCCGACGGATGGTCCAACACCATCCTGGTGAATGAACTGATGGAACTATATGCCGCCGGCGTGGAAGGCCGTACGCCGCAACTGAAAGCGCTGCCGGTGCAATATGCCGACTACGCCATCTGGCAGAGAAATTACCTGTCAGGCGACGTGCTGGAACAGCAGCTGGGCTACTGGAAACGCCAGTTGACAGACGTGGCGCCACTGCAGTTGCCAACAGACTTCATCCGTCCGGCGGTACAAAGCAACCGCGGCGCGCGCTACTGGTTTATGATCGACGAGGAGCTGACCGGCAGGCTACGGTCATTATGCCACGAAGAAGGAGTAACCCTGTTTATGACCTTGCTGGCAGCTTATAATGTGCTCCTGCATCGTTACAGCGGACAGGATGATATCTGTGTAGGCAGCCCTGTGGCGGGCAGAACACAGCACGAATCGGAAGGGCTGATAGGGTTGTTTATCAATACCATCGCGCTGCGCGCTGATCTGAGCAATAACCCCATATTCACCACTTTCCTGCAACAGGTGAAAACAACTACGCTGGGTGCGTTTACCCATCAGGAAGTGCCCTTCGAGAGAATCGTGGATGCCGTGGTGAAGGACCGCGACGTGAGCCGTACACCTTTATTCCAGGCTGCTTTCGTACTACAGAACGCGCCGGAAGTACCTGACTTAAAACTACAGGACGTACAATTTGCCCTGGAAGATATTCCATACACTTCTTCCAAAGTGGACCTCAATTTCACCATGGAGGAAGTAGGCGGGGAGCTCCGCGGCTGCGTGGAATATTGCGCAGACCTCTTCCGCGAAGATACTATCCGGCGGATGGCCCGGCATTATGAGCAACTGCTGCGTACAGCCGTGGCTACCCCGGACACCAGTATCGGTACGATGACGCTGTTGAGCGAAGCGGAGACGGCAACCCTCCTGCATACGTTCAATGCAACAGCGGCAGATTATCCGCTTCACCATACTATTATCGATCAGCTGAAAGTGCAGGTGGACCTGCAACCGGAAGCTACCGCGCTGATCTTCACCGGCCAGCAGCTGACTTACCGTGAACTGGACGAACGTGCTGCGCAGATGGCCCATTACCTCCGCAGCAAAGGTGTGACCAACAGGTCTCTCGTACCGGTGTGCCTCGAACGTTCGCTGGAAATGATCATCAGTATCCTGGGCATCCTGAAAGCCGGGGCCGCCTACGTGCCTGTTGATCCGGAGTATCCGGCGGACCGTATCAGTTATATGCTGTCCGATACCGGCGCCGATGTGATGGTCAGCAGTGCCGGCTGCAGCGGGAAGTTACGTGCAGCCAATGCCGATGCCACCATTGTGCTGGTAGATGAAGAAGCCGATGCTATCGGTAGTTGCCCGGTGGCGGCGCCGGCAAGGCTGCCGAAGCCGGAAGACCTGGCCTATGTGATCTATACGTCCGGTTCCACCGGCAAGCCTAAAGGGGTGATGCTGGAGCATCGCGGCGTGGTTAACCTGGCCCTCAGCCAGAGAGATGCCCTGTGGCTGAAGCCCGGTATGCGCTCGCTCCAGTTTGCCTCCTTTGGTTTTGACGCCTCCTGCTACGAGATATTCAACACACTGTTGAGTGGCGGTGTCCTCGTGCTGCCACGCAAGGAAGACCTGCTATCGGCTGACAGCTTTGCGGAACTGGTCGAAACGCAACGGGTAGACCTGGTGACGCTGCCGCCTTCTTACCAGCATATCATCAAGGACGTATTGGGACCGGTAAGGACCATCGTGTCTGCAGGTGAGCCGCTGAACCGGGAAGACGGGAAGTACCTGCAAGGCAAAGGTATCAGGCTGATTAACGCGTACGGGCCTACGGAGAATACGGTATGTACCACACTCACGGACCAGCCGATACGGGAAGATAATGTGGTGACCATCGGAAAGCCCATCGCTAACGTTGAAGTATATATACTCGATCGCTACGGTGCATTATGCCCCATCGGCGTGGCAGGGGAGATGTGTATCGGCGGCGCTAACCTGGCCCGCGGCTATCTCCACAGGGAAACACTTACCACAGAGAAATTTATTCCGCATCCTTTCAGCACGGTCCCCGGCGCCCGGTTGTACCGCACCGGAGACACCGCCCGCTGGTTGTCCGACGGTAATATCGAATACATCGGCCGTATAGACCATCAGGTGAAAATACGCGGATTCCGTATTGAGCTGGGAGAAATAGAAACAGTACTACTGGAGTGCGGTCTCGTCAGCGAGGCCGTGGTACTGGCGAGAGCCGACGGCGCTGATAACAAACGGCTGGTCGGATACATCGTGCCACAGGGAGCATTCGACAAAGAAGGCATCCTCCGCTACCTGAAAGAAAAGCTGCCGGAATATATGGTGCCGGCGCTGCTGATACCGATGGAACAATTGCCGGTAACGGCCAGCGGTAAAATCGACCGTCGTGCTTTACCGGACCCCGACGATCTGCACAAAGGAACATTCGTGGCGCCACGTGATACGATGGAGGCAGACCTGGCCGCTATCTGGCAGGAGCTGCTGGAAGTGCCACAGGTAGGCATATACGATGATTTCTTTGAACTGGGCGGAGACTCGCTGCTGGCGGTAAGGGTCGTTGCGCATCTCAAACGGAAGCTGGCCGTTCATCTCTCTGTCAGCAAACTGTTTGAATGTAAGAACATCGCCCGGCTGGCAGCCTGTATCCATGCACTGTCTGCAACTACTGCAGCGGAAAGCGATACGGCTTACGACGTACACGAATTGTAATCGCTGTCCATCAACATTTACTGGTATTATAAAGACGATATATGATTGAGGTTAACTTTAACAAGGCAATAGCATTGGTGGCGAAAGCCCGGGAGCAGGGTGTCATACTCTTCCTGGAAGAGGGAAAGATCAAATTCCGGACACCCAGGGATGCTGGTATCACTCCGGAACTCCTGGAAGAGATAAAGCTGCACCGGGAGGAAATCAAAGCCTTGTTGCACCAGGCTATCTCCGCGGAGACAATGCGCATCATCCCCGGCGCGGCTGCCAGCCATGCCGGGGCGCGGCTCTCCTTTAGCCAGGAAAGACTCTGGTTCATCGATCAGCTGGAAGGGAGCGTTAAATATCATATCCCTGTTGTATTGAAGATGAAAGGCGACCTGCAGGCAGATGCCCTGCAGCAGGCGCTGAAGACAATTGTAAACCGCCATGAGGTGTTACGAACCGTATTCCGGGACACTGCCGGTGTGGCTTCCCAGCTGGTGCTGGATAAGGACGCCTGGCGAATGGAAACCCTTACCGCGCCGGAACACTATCAGGAGCCTGTTGCGCTGGAACAGGCCATCCGGACGATCATCGATACGCCTTTTGAACTGGCCGCCGATCATATGCTGCGCGCCACCCTCATCTCGCTGGGCGGCGACGAATACGTCCTGGTAGTAGTCCTGCATCATATTGCGGCCGATGGCTGGTCTACCGGTATCATCGTGCGCGAGCTGGCAGAACTCTATCATGCCGCTGTCGCCGGCAGGGCGCCACAGTTACCGCCAATGGACCTGCAATACGCAGACTACGCCGTATGGCAACGTCAATACCTCTCCGGTAACACGCTTGCTATGCAGTTAGGCTACTGGAAAAACCAGCTCTCCGGAACACCCGTGCTGGACCTGCCCGCGGACTACCCGCGGCCGGCTGTTCAAAGCGACCGGGGCGACGTTATTACGTTTAACCTTGACCGTGATATGTCCGGCAAAGTGAAGTCTTTTTCCCGGGAGCAAGGCGTAACCATATTTATGACATTGCTGGCAGCCTTTAAAGTGCTGCTGTACCGTTATACCGGTCAGGAAGATATCTGCGTAGGCACGCCGGTGGCCGGCAGAACGCGCAACGAAACGGATAACCTCATAGGATTTTTTATTAACTCGCTGGCGCTGCGCAGCGACCTGTCAGGCAACCCGACGTTCGGCACCTTGTTACAGCAGATAAAACAAACGACCCTTGCCGCATACGATCACCAGGAGCTGCCCTTTGAAAAAATCGTAGAGGCGGTAGTGAAGGAAAGGGATATGGCGAGGAACCCGCTGTTCCAGGTAATGTTTGCCCTGCAGAACGCACCGGCGGCGCCCGAACTGGAGCTGGACGGCGTTACGTTTGCTTACATGGAAACTGCGCATACCACGGCAAAGTTTGACCTGACCTGCTCTTTTGAAGAGACTGCCGCCGGTTTCACCGGAAGAATGGAATATTGCACCGACCTGTTTACAAGGGCTACGATACAACGGATGATCGGGCATTTCCGGTTGCTGCTGCAGGGTGTCTTACAGACACCTGATAAACCGGTACATCTGTTGCCGATGTTATCTGCTGCGGAACAGGAACAAGTGCTGAAGGCTTTCAATAATACCGCTGTCGCCTACGCCGATGATCAGCCCGTTACGGCCCTGTTCTCTGCACAGGCGCAACGGGCGCCGGACGCAGTTGCCCTCATGTTCGGCGACATAGTGATGCGTTACGGTGAACTGGAAAAACGGTCTAACCAGCTGGCGCATTACCTGCGCGGCAAAGGCATACAACAGGGAAGCATTGTTCCGGTTTGCACCGAAAGGTCTCCCGAAATGATGGTGAGCATCCTCGCCATACTGAAAGCAGGAGCGGCCTACATGCCCCTGGACCCGGCCTACCCGGCGGAAAGGCTGGGTATTATGCTGGAGGAGAGCCGCAGCAATGTACTGATAACCACTACAGATTTTCACGATCGTTTTTTACAGGAACGGCCGGGTATGGAGCTGTTGCTGGCAGACCAGCTGCCGGCGCTCCTGACAGGCTGCCCGGACACGGTACCCGGTAATCCGCCGTCCGTCAATGATCTGGCTTATGTGATGTATACTTCCGGTTCTACCGGCAAACCCAAAGGCGTGCTGGTGTCGCACCGGAATGTAACCAGCCTGGTGCTGCAGCCGAATTATGTTTCCCTGGACGCTAACACCACC
Source organism: Chitinophaga oryzae (assembly GCF_012516375.2). Lineage (NCBI taxonomy): Bacteria > Pseudomonadati > Bacteroidota > Chitinophagia > Chitinophagales > Chitinophagaceae > Chitinophaga > Chitinophaga oryzae. The sequence continues at coordinate 4,795,918 of NZ_CP051204.2, read as the reverse complement.
ATCTTATCGGCCGGATCGCTGGCTTTTGACGCCACCACTTTTGAGTACTGGGGCGCCCTGCTGCACGGCGGCCGCCTGGCGCTCAGCGTGGGCAACAGCTTGCTCGACAGTGCCGTCTTTAAACAGGAACTTTACAGTAAAGAAGTAACCGTCCTGTTTATCACTACCAGCTGGTTTAACCAGCTGGTGGACACAGATATCACCGTCTTCGGCCGTCTGTCGGCTATTCTCACCGGTGGTGAAAAGATGTCTGAAAAGCATGTGGAGCGCTTCCGGGAACTATATCCCGATATTCATATCAGTAACATTTACGGACCTACGGAGAATACTACGTTCTCTTTAAGTTATCTTATCAATCCTCATGAGCTTGGTCCCAATACGCCTATTGGCATACCGCTCAATAACCGGACGGCTTATGTGCTGGACGATGCACAACAGCTGGTACCGGTTGGCGTGGCAGGGGAGTTGTACGTTGGCGGAGCTGGCCTGGCAATGGGTTATCTCGACAGGCCGGAACTGACAGCAGAAAAATTTGTTCGTCATCCTTTCAGCAATAACCCGGAGGAAAAACTGTACCGCACGGGAGACCGCGCACGCTGGCTGCCCGATGGTAATATCGTATACCTGGGACGTGTGGACGACCAGGTGAAGATCCGTGGCCATCGCATAGAGCCGGGCGAGGTGGAAAGTATCCTGCTGACCCATCCTGCTGTGGCGCAGGGCATCGTGGTTGTCAAAACGGATGAAAAAGGGTTGAAACGACTGGCGGCCTACGTAGTGCCGGTGGATACGTTTGACAGGGATGCGCTGGTGAACTATCTGAAAGCGAAGTTGCCGGAGTACACGGTGCCTGCGGTCATCGTGCCCCTGGAGAAATTTCCGGTGACGGCCAACGGGAAGATAGATAAAAAAGCACTGCCTGAGCCGGAAATGAACACGATGTCTGGTCACGATTATGTGGCGCCCCGCACCAAAGCCGGTCACGATATGGCCCGGATATGGCAGGAACTGCTGGGAGTACCACAGGTAGGCATATACGATAATTTTTTCGAACTGGGAGGCGACTCCATCATTACCATACAGGTGGTAAGCAGGGCGCGGAAGGCCGGTTACCGGCTGCATCCGCGGGACCTCTTCCGGCATCAGACCATCGAAAGGCTGGAAGTGCTATTGTCTGAAAACAGGGAACAGGTGCTGACAGGCGAACAGGGTTTGCTGACAGGAGAGAGCGGATTGATACCGGTGCAACGTTGGTTTTTTGACAACAACGCTGCGGCGGCAGGCCATTTTAACCAGAGCGTGCTGGTAGGCATTGATAAAAAGATTGCTCCTGCGCAGCTGGCGGCTGCCATTAAGGCGCTGGTCCGTTACCATGACGCGCTTCGTTTTGTTTACCGGAACGAGGAGACGGGCTGGCATCAGTCCTATGGTACCCATGAAGCAACGCTCACGGTGGAAGACCTGCGTGCGGTGCCGGCGGAAGACCTTGCCGCGCAGCTTACAGCGTATAGCCATGCAGTGCATCGTTCCCTGGATATAACCAGGGGCATATTGGTACGCGCCGTACTGCTGCAAACGCCGGATACGGAAACGCATCATCGTTTGCTGATCGTTATCCATCACCTGGCGGTAGACGGCGTGTCCTGGCGTATTCTACTGGAAGACCTGGAGGTGCTGCTGCAACAGGAAAACGCGGCACTGACACTCGATAAAGGAAATTCATACCGGCAATGGTATGAAGCGCTGGTGGCCTACTCCGGCCAGCGGCGATTAACGGCCCAGCTGCCTTACTGGGAAAACATCCACCGGGAAGGCAGGCAGGCAGTCTTAAAAGCCGCCGCGCCTTTCAACGGCAAAGTCTCCATGGCGGACTTCGACAGCATAACCACCAGGCTGGATGCCGGCTGGACACGGCAGCTGCTGCAGGAAGCGCCACAGGCGTATCGCACAGAGATCAACGATATCCTGTTATGCGCGCTGGCGCTGGCCGTTGGTAAATGGGACCAGGCCAGCAAAGTATGTATCGGACTGGAAAGCCACGGCCGGCACGATATCGGCGGCATGGATATCAGTCGCACGGTAGGCTGGTTCACCAGTTTGTACCCGGTACTGCTGGAAACTGACCCGCAGCTGTCGCCCGGCGCCGTGTTACGTTCCGTCAAGGAGCAGCTGCGTTCCGTTCCTGATAAAGGCATCGGATTCGGCGTGTTGAAGCAACTGCTGCAGACACCCTCGCTGCAGGGCGACGACCCGTGGGAGATCGTATTTAACTATCTCGGCCAATCGGACCGTGTGGTAAAACAGGATGGGGTTTTAACCATGGTGGAAGAATCTGCCGGCCCCGGTGTAGGTGAAGCTTATATGATGCAGGAAAAGATCGGTGTGAACAGTATCGTCAGCGATGGGGCGCTTGTATTGGCGTGGTCCTTCAGCACCCGGCATTTCCAGGCGCAGCAGATACAGGCGCTGGCCGATGAATATATACGGCAACTGCAGCAATTGATCACAGACTGTGTCGCACAGCAGCATGTGCTGGCTACTCCCTCCGATTACGGGTTACAGGATGTGATGACGATTCCCGGACTGGACGCCCTGCTGGATGTTACCCATGCCGGTATTTCCCGGCGTGCGCAGGTGTCAGGATTGTACCGTCTGAGCGCGTTACAGGAAGGGATGTTGTTTCATAGTCTGTACGATCAGGCAGGCGGCGCATACATAGAGCAATTTGGTTGTGATCTGATCAATGTGCAGCCGGAAGCCTTCAAGGCTGCGTGGGAACAGGTGATGCAACGGCATACCATCCTGCGCACCGCTTTCTTCAGCGATGAAGCAGCCATTCCATTGCAGGCTGTCTTCAGGGAAGTTGCATTGCCGTTCCGGCTGCTGGACTATAGCGGGATGGACGCAGCGGCGCAACAGAAAGCAGTGGAAGCCCTTACGCAGGAAGATGCCCGTCAGCCCTTCGATTTCAAAGTGGCGCCGATGATGCGTATTACGCTGATCAAATTGGCGGAGAGGCGTCACCGGTTGTTATGGACTTTCCATCATATTTTGTTTGATGGCTGGTCTGTGCCCGTGTTAATGGAGGAGTTGCTGCATGCCTATGAGGCGGCGGTGAAGGGCGCTCCGCTGGCGGCTGGTACGGAAGATCGTTACGAAGACTTCATCCGCTACCTGGAGAAACGGGACGATGACAAAGAAGAACAATATTGGCGCCGGTATATGGAAGGGGTAGAAGAAGCTACCCTGTTGCCTTTTATCCGCGCGGGCGCCGACCGCACGCGCGAGGCCGGCGTGTATAAAGACTTTGTCCTGAGCATCGATGCGGCGGCAACGGCAAAGATCAGTGCTTTTGCCCAGCAACAGCATGTTACGGTGAATACGCTCATGCAGGGCGTATGGGCGTTACTGTTACACCGCTACACCGGCCAGGAGCATGTTACCTATGGCGTAACGGTGTCCGGCCGGCCGGAGGACTTGTCCGGCGTGGAACAAAGGGTAGGCATGTACATCAATACCATTCCGCTGCATGCAGCCGTTGCTCCGGAGAAAGCGTTGGGGCCATGGTTGCAGGAATTGCAGCTTTCGCAGCTGCAAAGCCGTGAACATCAGCATACCGGGTTGGATACTATCGGGCGTTGGTGCGGTCTCACAGGGGAGTTGTTTGATACCCTGCTGGTGTTTGAGAACTACCCCGTGAGCAAAGTGCTGGATGCACAGTCGTGGCTGTTACAGGTCGAGAATGTAGCGGTACAGGAGAAGACAAACTATCCGCTCACTATTTTGATCGTAGCCGGAGAAACGCTCCACATCCGCTTCAGCTACAATACCACGCTGCTTTCAGATAATTATCTGCAGGCTATCGCCGGCCATTTTGAAACCCTGCTGGCGCAATTGCCGGAAAACGGCAGCAGCCATCTGTCTGCGCTCTCCTGGCTGACCGTCGCAGAGCAGCGGCAGCTGCACAGCTTCAACGATACCGCCGTTGATTTTCCTGAGCAGCAGACACTGACATCGCTGTTTGCGGCGCAGGTAAACCGTACGCCGCTGCTGATAGCTGTGGTGGATGAGCAGGGTTGCCTGACTTACCGCGAACTGGATATTATCACGAACCAACTGGCGCATTACCTCAACAGTAAAGGCGTAGGCGCGGAAACGCTGGTACCGGTATGCCTTGAACGTTCGCTGGATATGATCATCGCTATTGTAGGCATTCTGAAAGCCGGCGGCGCTTATGTGCCGGTAGACCCAACCTACCCGGAAGAGCGGATCCTGCACATACTGGAAGATACCAACGCGGACATCATCCTCACAGACCACACCGGTTTCCGGGCTATCCCCGACAATTTTAACGGTGTGGTACGCCTCGATGAAATCCGGCCGGTACTGGGTATTTATCCGGAAACCCCGCCAGAGCAGGTGATTCAGCCTGGTCAACTGGCTTACGTGATCTACACTTCCGGTTCCACCGGTAAACCTAAAGGCGTGATGAATGAACACGCCGGTGTCGTTAACCGCCTATTGTGGACCCAGCAATACTTTGGGCTCAACGGTGACGATGCCGTTTTACAGAAAACAACTTTTTGTTTCGACGTATCCGTTTGGGAGCTGCTATGGCCGCTGATTTGCGGTGCACGGCTGGTGATGGCTGTCCCTGAAGGACAGAAAGATACCGGCTACCTGAAAGCGGCCATTGACCGTTATGGTATCACTACCATTCATTTTGTCCCTTCGATGTTACATATCTTCCTCGAAGATGTGAGCCCTGAGGAGGTGCCGGGCCTGAAAAGGGTGCTGTGCAGCGGGGAAGCGCTGAAGCCGCAGCAGGTAAGCCTGTTCCGTGAAAAAGTACCCTATGCACGGTTGTATAACCTCTACGGTCCTACGGAAGCGGCGATCGACGTTACCTGCTGGCAGGTGCCGGACAGTTACACAGAAAATGAAATAGTGCCTATCGGGAAACCGGTAGCCAATACACAGTTGTATATCCTCGATAAAACCGGTGGTATGCTGCCGCCGGGCGTTTTCGGAGAGCTGCATATCGGCGGGATACAGGTGGCCCGCGGCTATCTGAACAGGGAAAACCTTACCGCAGAGAAATTTATCGCGGATCCCTTCAGTGACGGCCGCCTCTATAAAACCGGCGACTGGTGCCGGTGGTTGCCTGACGGCAATATAGAATATGCCGGAAGGATCGACGACCAGGTGAAGATCCGTGGATTCAGGATCGAGCTGGGAGAGATAGAAAGCGTATTGCTGGAGAACGGACAGGTAAGCGAAGCGGTAGTCGTGGCGCGCGATGCGGCCGACGGCAGCAAGCGCCTCATCGCATATGTGGTGCCGGTAGGAGAGATAGACCGCGCTGCGGTGATGGATGAACTGAAGCGCCGCCTCCCTGAATACATGGTGCCGGCAGTACTGGTACCATTGAGCGTGATGCCGCTGACCGGCAGCGGGAAGATCAACCGCAAAGCTTTACCGGAGCCGGGTGAGTCCTTCCTTGCCGCGGCGGCCTACGTGGCTCCGGCCAATGAAACGGAACAGGTACTGGCAGGCATCTTCCAGGATATTCTGAACATTTCCCGTGTAGGCGTTAACGATAACTTCTTTGCGCTCGGTGGTAACTCCCTCTTGTCCATGCGCCTGGTAGCAGCGATCCGCAAACAGCTGCAGCTGGAGCTGCCGGTGAAATCGGTATTTACACACGCTACCGTAGCCCTGCTGGCGGCGCATCTCGGCAGCCGGCAACATGCGGCCCCGACGCTTCCCGCCGTGGAGCCGGTGCCGCGCCCGGAAAGAGTGCCGCTTTCGTTTAGCCAGGAGCGTTTATGGTTTATCGATCAGCTGGAAGGAAGCGTGCAGTATCACATCCCTGTGGTGCTGCGGCTGAAAGGACGGCTGGACAGAAGCGCACTGGCAGCTGCCTTACAAAGTATTATCAATCGCCATGAGATACTGCGGACGGTAATTGCCCAGGAGGATGGTATCGCCTGGCAACGGCTGCTGGACCGCGACCAGTGGCAGCTGACGGTGACAGACGATCCCGTTTACCATGAAGATCCGCTGGCCTTGTCATCACTGGTGCAGGCTCAGGTACAGGCGCCTTTTGACCTTGCGAAGGACCACATGCTGCGGGCGCATCTTGTGGTGCTGTCGGCAACGGAACATTTGCTGGTGGCGGTGATTCACCATATTGCATCCGACGGCTGGTCTTCCGCCATCATCGTCAACGAGCTGGCCGGCCTTTACCGGTCGTTTGTCCGCAATGAAGTGAACACACTGCCGCCGCTGCCGCTGCAATATGCAGACTATGCCATCTGGCAGCGCCGTTATCTGACAGATACTGTTTTGTCGCTGCAGCTCGACTACTGGAAAGCTCAGCTGCAGGACGCAGAGACGTTGCAGTTACCGACCGACTTCACCCGTCCGGCAGTACAGCGGAACAGGGGCGCCGTTTCCTGGTTCCGGCTGGACAAGCAGCTGACCTCCGGCCTGCGGGCGTTGGCGCAGCAACAGGAAGCGACGTTGTTTATGACGCTGCTGGCGGCCTTTAAGGTACTGTTATTCCGCTATAGCGGCCAGGAAGATATTTGTGTAGGCAGCCCTGTGGCCGGCCGTACGCGGCAGGAGACAGAAGCACTCGTCGGTTTCTTCATCAATACATTGGCCTTACGCAGCACGGTAGATGGCCGGCAGTCCTTCACCAGCCTGTTACAGGCGGTGAAAGAGACCACGCTCAACGCCTACCAGCACCAGGAAATACCGTTTGAAAAAGTGGTGGAGGCGGTGGTGAAAGCGCGCGACCTCAGCAGGAGCCCGTTATTCCAGGTGATGTTCACCCTGCAGAATATGCCGGAAAGCACATCGCCGGAACTGGAAGGGTTGCAGATGGAAGCGGCGCCGCTGTCTTACGCTACCACTCAATATGATCTCAGCTTTACACTCGAAGATACGCCGGATGGACTGCGGGGAAGTGTGGAGTACTGCACAGACCTGTATATGTCCGCCACCATCGGGCGGATGGTACAACATTTTGAACAGCTGCTGCGCAGCCTCGTGGCAGCGCCGGCAGCCAGCCTCGAATCGTTGTCTATCCTCAGTGAAGCGGAAGAGCAACAGTTGCTGTACGGGTTTAATCAAACCCGGCAACCGGCGAAAATAACAACGGCACAAACGCTGGCAGACCTGTTTACCGAACAGGCCAGCCGTACCCCGCTGGCCACGGCGCTGGTATTCGGCAACGCGGTGCTGTCTTACGGTGAGCTGGATAAACGTTCCGGCCAACTGGCGGCCCGGCTGGCACGTAACGGTGTTGGCGCGGGTACGCTCGTGCCGCTGTGCATTGACCGCTCCCTGCAGATGATGGTGGCCATCCTTGGCATCCTGAAGGCCGGTGGTGCTTATGTACCGCTGGACCCGCAACATCCGGCGGAAAGGATCGGCCGTATACTGGATGATATCGGCGGTGACCAATTGATCGTGACCACGCCGGAACATACCCATTTGTTTCCGCCCCAATCCAGGTTGTTACTGCCCGACGACTGGTATAAGCCGGCAGATGAGGAGTACGCGATAACGCCGGCCACACCGAAGGACCCGGCCTATGTTATCTATACGTCCGGATCTACAGGCATACCCAAAGGCGTGGTGATCCCACATGCGGCGATCGTCAACTTCATCGTCCACCGCAGCAGGGATTTTCAGATAGACGCAACAGACAGGGTGCTGCAGTTCTCCAACTATTGCTTCGATGCCTCGGTGGAGCAAATGTTCCTGCCTTTGGCCAACGGCGGCGTGCTGGTGCTGATACCGGAGGCGTTACGGCTGGACAGGCAGGAGTTTGAACTGCTGCTGGAGCAGGAAAAGATTACCCATCTTGATACAACGCCGGGCTTCCTGGCCTCTATTACGCCGGGCAACTATGGATCGTTGCGCCGGGTGGTTTCAGGAGGTGAAGCATGCAGCCTGCCGCTGGCGGCGGCATGGGCGCCCTACGTTGATTTTTATAACGAATACGGCCCTACGGAAACAACGGTGGTAGCCACTGCCTGGCATTATCAGTCGCAGCAGGCTATTGGCACAGATATGCTGCCTATCGGTAAACCGTTGACGAACGTAAGCGCCTACATCCTGGACAATACCGGTCGCCCCGTGCCGGTGGGCGTACCCGGGGAACTTTTTATCGGCGGCATACAGGTGGCCGGCGGATACCTGAACAATCCAAAGCTGACCGCCGAAAAATTTGTTGATGATCCGTTTGGCGGCCATGGAGGCAGGTTATACCGTACCGGTGACCTCGCCTGCTGGCAGGCCGATGGTAACATCGCCTACCTCGGACGGATAGACGACCAGGTGAAGCTGCGTGGCTACCGGATTGAGTTGGGAGAGATTGACAACGCATTGCTTCAACATCCGTCCGTCCGCGAGGCTGTGACGGCCGTTAAAACCGATAGCGCCGGCCATAAAAGGCTGGTGGCCTACCTCACCGGTGAACAGCTGCCCGACCGTGAACGCTTGTCCGCCTTCCTGCGCGACAGGCTGCCGGAATATATGGTGCCGGTACAATTCATTTCTTTGGATGCCATCCCATTGACGCCCAACGGGAAGGTAGATAAAAAAGCGCTGCCGCTACCGGACATGGATACACTGAGCGGTAACGCATACGTGGCGCCCCGTAATGAGACTGAATCACAGCTGGCGGCGATTTGGCAAAATCTCCTGAACCTGCAACAGGTAGGGATATACGATAATTTCTTTGAACTGGGCGGTGATTCGATTATCACTATACAGGCAGTGAGCCGCGCCAGGAAAGCAGGAATAAACCTGCATCCGGCGGACCTGTTCAGGTACCAGACGATTGCCGGCCTTGCGGCCATGCTGGCTGCAAAGCAGGATACGCCGGACAACGAGGCGGAACAAGGTACGTTGTCCGGGATAAGCGAACTGCTGCCCATACAACACTGGTATTTTACCCATACAGCTAATGCTGAAGGAGAATGCCATTTTAACCAGGCGCTCTTGCTGGAGGTGGACAAATCAGTTGCTGTCAGCTCACTCGAAGCAGCCATCGCAAAACTGGTACAGCATCACGATGCGCTGCGCTTCAGTTATAACAAACAGCGGCCATGGCAACAGACGTACGGCGCCTGCAAGGGTACGCTGGAGATAATAGACCTCAGGGATGAAACCACGGACACCTTACCGGCAGAAATTACCACGCAGGCCGAACGCTATCAGCGCAGCCTGTATCCCGAACAGGGCATTGTGGTCCGGACGGTATTGATGACAACACCGGATACTATTTCCCATCATCGCTTGCTGATCGTTGTACATCACCTGGCGATAGATGGCGTATCCTGGCGTATCCTGCTCGAGGACCTGGAGCAGTTGCTGAAACAGCCCGCTTCTCCGCTTCCGCCGAAGAGTAATTCCTACCGCCAGTGGCAGCAGGCGCTGGCCGCTTATGGCCAACGGTCAACGGTATTGAGCCAGCTGGGCTACTGGGAACAGGTCACAGCCGGATTTACACCGTTACTGATGGATAAATCCTATGATGGCGCCGTTACTATCGGAGACACGGCTAACCTGGTGGTACGGCTGAACGCCGGGCAGACAAAGCGATTGCTGCAGGATGTTCCAAAAGCGTATCATACGGAGATAAACGACCTGCTGTTATGCGCGCTGGCGATGACATTGCAGGAATGGAATCGCGCGGACAGCGTGACCATCGGCCTGGAAGGCCATGGCCGGGAGGCTATCGACAACACGACAGACATCAGCCGTACGGTAGGATGGTTCACCAGCCTCTATCCTGTAAAGCTGGCGACAGGAAACGGCAGCATCGGGATGCAACTGAAAACGGTCAAAGAACAATTACGCCATGTGCCGGACAAAGGTCTCGGGTACGGCGTGTTAAAATACCTGCGGCAGGAAGCTGCGCTCCAGGGCAACGATCCATGGGAGGTGGTATTCAACTATCTCGGTCAGACCGATAACGTGACCACCGCCGACGGGTTACTGCGTATGGCGGCAGAATCGCCGGGAGCCGCTACCGGAAAAGACTTCCCGCTGCCGGAGAAAATAGCGGTAGATGGTATGGTCCAGGATGGTGAGCTGGTGCTTCGCTGGAAATACAGCCGGCAGCATCTCAGCGCCGACGCTATGGATAAAATGGCGACGATCTACATGACGCATCTGGAGGCACTGATTGCACATTGTGCGTCCCGCAGGGAACCGGCGTTTACGCCATCTGACTTCGGTTTGGGTAAAGAAATCAGCGTAGCAGAGCTGGATGCTTTCCTGGATGCCGCTCCCGGCGGAATTGCGCGCCGTGGCCGTATCAGCAGCCTTTACCGGCTTACCGGCCTGCAGGAAGCCATGTTGTTCCACGCATTGTTTGACGAGCACTCCAACGCCTATATGGAGCAGTTCACCTGCGACCTGGTAAATTTAAATGAAGCTGCCTTTATCCAGAGCTGGCATCTGCTGCTGCAAAGGCATACCGCCCTGCGCAGCGGCTTCAGCGCCGATGAATTCAGCATCCCCGTACAGTGCGTGTACCAGGAAGTACAGCTACCGGTAACCATACTGGACGACCGTTTACTAACGCCCGAAGAACAACAGGAGAAACTGGCGGAATACCTGGAGGCAGACCGTAATAAAGGATTTGACTTCAGTCATCCGCCGCTGATGCGGCTGGCGCTGGTCCGTGTCGATGACAACCGTCACCGTATGATATGGACATCGCATCATATTTTATTCGATGGCTGGTCCCTGCCGCTCATACTGGAAGACCTGTTACGCATATACGAAGCGTTGGTGAAGCAGTCGCCGCTGCCGGCGTTTACAGAAGACCGTTATGAAGACTATGTCCGGTACCTGGAACGCCAGGATAAAACGCAGGAAGAAATTTTCTGGCGCAGTTACCTGAAAAATACTACCGACGCTACTTTGTTGCCATTCATCGGCGCCGCTGAGGCCCGCAACGCAGGCGTAGGCACTTACCGGCAGGAACTGCTCGAGCTGGATGAAGCCACTACGCGGAATATCCACCGGTTTGCGCACCGGCATCGCATTACGCCGAATACGATTATACAGGGCGTATGGTCGTACCTGTTATACCGCTACACCGGGCGTAAGGAGGTGACTTATGGCATTACTGTGTCTGGCCGTCCGGAAGGACTGCCGGGGATAGAGCAGGCGGTGGGCATGTACATCAATACCCTGCCTTTGTGCGCCGTGATAGACCTTTCCAGGCCGGTGACTGCCTGGCTGCAGGACTTACAGGCGTCGCAACTGCAGTGCCGGGAGCACCAGTATACACCGCTGGACGATATGCAGCGCTGGACGGGTATTACCGGCGATTGGTTCGACAGCCTGCTGGTATATGAAAACTACCCGGTGAGCAAGATGATGACGGCGCAGCAAGCCGTACTGCAGGTAGAGCATGTGATGGTGCATGAACAGACCAACCTGCCCCTGGAGATATTGGCAGCCGTATCTGATACTATCCGGGTGACACTCCGCTACAATGCGGACCTCCTCGCTGATAACTACATCAGTGCCATCCGCGGGCATTTTGAAGAAGTGCTCTTACAGATGACAGCCAATGATCACCTTCAGTTGCACCAGCTCGATATACTGACCCCTGCGGAAAGAGTGATGCTGACAGAAACGGTGAATAACCGCAAGGCCGCGTTCCCGCAGGATAAAACATTGGTGTCCCTCATCCGCGAAAAGGCGGTGGTGATGCCCGATGCCACCGCGCTCATCTTCGGAGAGACGGCGCTGACATACCGTATGCTGGAAGAGCGTTCCAATCAGGTAGCGCATTACCTGCAAAGCCTGGGCGTGAAAAAGGATATGCCGGTGCCTGTCTGTATTGATAGATCAACAGAGATGGTCATCGGGATATTGGGCATCCTGAAAGCCGGCGGCGCCTATGTGCCGGTAGATACCGCTTATCCGCCCGAACGGATTGCTTTCCTGCTGGAAGATGTAGCGGCTTCTGTGATATTGAGCAGCCGGTTACTGAAAGACAAGCTGACGGGCGTTACAACAGCCCGCGTAGTTGCGCTGGACGACCGCCGGGAGGAAGTGTTCCGTCAGCCGGTATCCGGTTCCCTGCTGGTGCCATCTCCCGGTGATCTGGCTTACATCATCTACACTTCCGGCTCCACCGGTAAGCCCAAAGGCGTGCTGATAGAACACCGGGGCATGCTGAACCACCTCTACGCCAAGGTCAACGATCTGCGGCTGGACCATCGCTCCGTTATTGCCTTTACTGCTTCCTATACTTTTGATATTTCTGTATGGCAGATGTTCGCAGCGCTGCTCTGCGGCGGCACGACCATCATCTATTCCGAAGAAACCATCCTGCAGCCCGAACAGCTGATGCAGGCGGCAGACCGCCAGCAGGTAACCATCCTGGAGCTGGTGCCTTCCTACCTGGCCACCGTATTACAGGAAGACATTGCCGTAAAACTGGAACACCTGGAGTTCCTGCTCGTCACCGGCGAAGCCGTTAGTCAGCAGGTGCTGGTACAATGGTTCCGGCATCCGCATTTCGGCCGTATCCCGGTGGTGAACGCCTATGGACCCACAGAAGCGTCTGACGACATCTGTCACTATACGATGTATGAAGCGCCGGCGCAGTCCAACATCCCGCTGGGATATCCCATTCAGAACCTGAACATTTACGTGGTGAATGAAGCCATGCAGCTGTGCCCGCCCGGTGTACCCGGAGAGATCTGTGTTTCCGGCGTAGGCGTGGGCAGAGGATACCTCAACCGCCCGGAACTGACTGCAGAAAAATTTATCACCGATCCCTTTATAACGGGAATGACAGTACGCATGTACCGTACCGGCGATCTCGGCCGCTGGCTCCCCGACGGCACAGTGGAATACCTCGGCCGCCTGGATGACCAGGTGAAGGTCCGCGGCTTCCGGGTGGAACTGGGCGAGATCGAACATGCGCTGCAACTGCATGAACAGGTACAGCAGGCCGTAGTTGTGGCCCGTGCCGACCGCAAAGGCAACAAGCAGCTGGCGGCATATGTGGTTACTTCCGGCACCTATGACCGTGATGACGTATATGCGTTCCTGAAAGGCCGCCTGCCGGAGTACATGGTACCTTCCTGGCTGGTGCCGCTGGAGAAGCTGCCGCTCACGGCCAATGGTAAAATAGACCGTAAAGCGCTGCCTGCGCCGGACGAAGTGGAAGGGTGGTCGTCACAAACATATGTGGCCCCCCGGGATGAAACGGAAGCGCTGCTGTCCGGCGTATGGGAAGACCTGCTGGGGGTGACAAGGGTAGGCGTGCAGGACAACTTCTTTGAACTGGGAGGCCATTCGCTGCAGGTGATCCGGCTGACTTCTACCGTCCGCAGGCAATTTGGCATAGAGGTCAATGTAAGGACTTTCTTCCAGCTCGCTACCATCGAACAGCTGGCGAGGTACATCCGGCTGAATCTCGATCAGCCTTCGGCAGATGATGACGACGACCTTGAAACCATCACCCTGTAAAATACAACCCCATTTAATTCTCTTCATTCATTCAAACAACCGTATATGTCAGATTTTAATTTAATTGACATCGTTGACTTACTGGGAAAGGCCCAGGATTCGGGAATAAAAATATCCTATGACGAAAATGACCTCGTGGTAAAGGTTAGCAAGGAGCGAAAGATCGACGGCAGCCTGCTGAAAGTGCTGAAGGACAACAAACAACATCTCATTACCTATTTCAGGCAATATCATCAGCGCACGGCGGCTGTAACGGGAACGGCTATAACGGCTGCTTCCGGCCGTTCTGCTGATACCGCGATACCCCTGTCTTTCAGCCAGGAAAGACTCTGGATCATCGACCAGCTGGAAGGCAGCGTACAGTATCACCTGTCTGCCGCGCTCCGCATGGAGGGCCCTCTGGACCGCAAGGCACTGGAAAACGCTTTGCGCGAAATCGTGAACCGGCACGAAATCCTTCGCACGGTGATCCGCACCAGCGAAGATGCTGGCCGGCCGTCACAATATGTGATGGAGAAAGACCAATGGAGGCTCAGTGTCCGGGAAGATGCCGCAGCCCTCCGCGATACTGCCGCTTTGCAACAGGCGCTGAAAGATGATATCGCTGTTCCTTTTGACCTCGCGAATGACCATCTGCTGCGCGCGCAGCTGATAGTGCTGGAGAAGGAGACGCATATACTGGTGTTAACGCTGCATCATATCGTTTCCGATGGTTGGTCCACCGGTATCCTGGTGAGCGAACTGCAGGCGCTGTATGACGCTTACGCTAACGGTCATACGCCGCAGCTGGCGCCGCTGGAGATACAATATGCCGACTATGCCCTCTGGCAACGCCAGCAACTCGGCAGCAACGGCCTGCAACAACAGCTGGATTACTGGAAGAAGCAGCTGGCAGCGGTGGCGCCCCTGGAACTGCCGCTGGATTATCCGCGGCCCGCAGTCCAAAGCACGCGGGGCGCTACTATTGATTTTACAGTAGACAACACCATCGCTCATAAACTGAAACAACTGTCGCGCCAGGAAGACGTCACCCTCTTCATGACATTACTGGCCGCCTTTAAGGTCCTGTTATACCGCTACAGCGGTCAGGAGGATATCTGCGTGGGCAGTCCCGTTTCCGGCAGAACAAGGGCGGAGATGGAAACACTGATCGGTCTTTTTGTAAATACGCTGGCACTGCGCAGCGACCTGGGAGATCATCCCTCTTTCCGGGCTTTGCTTCAACAAATTAAACAGACGACACTGAGTGCTTACGATCACCAGGAGATACCGTTGGAGAAAGTGATCGAGACAGTGGTAAAAGGCCGTAACCCCGGCCGTAGCCCGCTGTTTCAGGTGGTCTTCGCTTTGCAGAACGCACCGGTGTCAAAAGGCGGTGCGCCCGGAGGGCTGCGGTTGTCAGAAGAAAAAATCATCGCGGAAAGCGCTAAGTTCGATCTTACCCTGATCATGCAGGAGACAGACGGAGGACTGAAAGGCAGCGTGGAATATTGTGCGGACCTCTTCAGCGCTGCCACTATAGAGGCTTTGATCGGACACTTCCATGAACTGTTGTTGTCGGTGACCGCCACCCCGGATGCGCGCATAGATGATCTTCCGCTGCTGAGCAAAGCGGAAGAGCAACAATTGCTGCTGAATTTTAACGATACCCGCGCGGATTTTCCGGCGGATAAAACCATACCGGACCTGTTCCGCGAACAGGTGGCCGTCCGACCTGATGCCGTGGCACTGAAAAGTGCGGATGGTGAACTGTCATATCGCATACTGGACGAGCGCTCCAACCGGCTGGCGCACTACCTGCAGCAACAAGGTGTTGCTGCCGGCAGTTTGGTGCCGGTTTGCCTCGAACGTTCCCCTGATCTTGTGGTGGCTATGCTGGCGGTGATCAAGACCGGCGCCGCCTATGTACCGGTAGATCCTTCCTACCCGGCGGCACGCATACGCTTTACGCTGGAAGATACAGGTGCGGCGGTTGTTATCTGCAATGAAGAGATCGCGGCGGGCATCGGAGAGAAGATACGGCCGGTCATTCCGGCAAAGGAACAGGCACTTATTGACCGTTGCCCCGCTGTTGCGCTGACAGTGGCGCTGGCGACTGACCAGCTGGTATATGTGATTTATACTTCCGGCTCCACGGGCCAACCTAAAGGCGTGATGATAGAACACCGCGGACTGGCGAACCTGGTGCATTGGCATCAGCAGGCTTTCGGGGTCACAGCTGACAGTCGCGCTACCGCCGTTTCGGGCATCGGTTTCGATGCTTTCGGTTGGGAGCTTTGGCCATACCTGGCTGCCGGGGCTTCCGTCTTCCTGGTAGACGACGATACCCGTGTCTTCATGCCCGCATTGGTGGACCTGCACGTAAAAGCGCAGATTACGCATGCCTTCATTTCTACTGCCCTGGTGCCGGCCTTTATCCAGGCTGGCGCAGGAAAGATACAAGACCTCCGATACCTGCTCACCGGCGGCGATAAACTGCCCGTCACGCAGGTGTCGTCATTACCTTATAAACTGGTCAACAACTACGGGCCAACGGAAAATAGTGTAGTCACTACCAGTTATATACTATCGCCCGGTAACGCGGCGATGACGCCTCCCATTGGCAGCCCCGTGAGTAATACCCGCGTATATATCCTCAGCCCTGCGGGCGCGCTCAGTCCGGCTGGTGTGGGCGGGGAAATATGCATTGCAGGCGCGGGCCTTGCTAAAGGCTATTTGAACCTGCCGGAACTGACGGCAGAAAAATTCACCACGCATACAAATGGCGAAAGGATTTATCATACCGGTGACTTAGGCCGCTGGCGTGCTGACGGCACGATCGAGTACCTGGGACGTATAGATGAACAGTTGAAGATACGTGGCTACCGCATCGAGCCCGTAGAAATTGAAAATGTACTCGCCACCGAGAAAGGCGCCAGGCAGGCGCTGGTATTGGCTAAAACCGATAACGCCGGCCACAAACGGCTGGTAGCCTACGTGGCTGGTGACGAAAGCTTTGATAAAGCAGCAGCGCTGGCAGCAGTGAAAAACCGCTTGCCGGAATATATGGTGCCGGCGGCAATTATCGTCATGGACCAGTTACCGCTCACGGCCAACGGTAAGATCGATAAAAGAGCCTTACCCGAACCTGCCCTGGAAAGCACCGCTGCAGCTACTTACGTGGCGCCTCGCAATACTACGGAAGAGGTACTGGCTGCCATCTGGCAGGAATTGTTGGGCGTACAACAGGTAGGGATATACGACAATTTCTTTGAGCTCGGTGGCGATTCAATTATCACCATTCAGGCTGTTGGCCGCATAAGACGGGCAGGGTATGAGTTACAGCCCAGAGACCTGTTCGTACATCAGCATATTGCTGCACTGGCGGCACATATACACGCACAGGCGGGCCGCAGCGTGACCGGCGAGCAGGGAAAGCTCACTGGTGAAAGCGGGCTATTACCTGTTCAGCAGTGGTTCCTTCAGCTGGATGCCGCTGCTGTAAACCACTTTAACCAAAGTGTTTTACTGGGGATCGATAAGAAAATAACCGGTGAACAGTTGATACCGGCCATCCGGCAACTGGTTAACTATCACGATGCCTTACGTTTTGTATATCATCAGCAGGAAAATAAATGGCAACAGGTATATAGCGGTGGTGAAGGTGAGCTGGAAATAGCAGACCTGCGGAGCGTGCCTGCGGAACAATTGCCGGCCGCTATCACCGCTACGGCTGACCGTTATCAGGCCAGCCTGGACATCCGGAAGGGAGTGGTGACGAAAGTTGTCCTGGTACTAACGCCGGAAGCAGAAGCGGCCAACCGCCTCTTTATGGTGGTGCACCACCTTGCTGTAGATGCCGTTTCCTGGCGTATCCTGCTCGAAGACCTGCAGCTGCTGTTGCAGGGCCAGTCGCTGCCGGAACGGAAAGGTTCTTCTTACCGGCAATGGCAACAGGCGCTGGTCAACTACGGAAACACACAACGTGGCCTGTCCCAGGCGCCTTACTGGGAGAAGATAGCGCTACAACCGCTGCCCCTGAAAACGGACAGGATTTTTGAGGGACGGGTGACCATGGCAGATACCCGAAGTTATACTTCACAACTGAGTACACACAGTACCCGCCGGTTGTTGAAAGAAACCTCCCAGGCTTATCATACAGAGATAAATGATATCCTGCTGACAGCATTAGCCCTGACCTTATCTGAATGGAATGGCCATAGCGCCGTGATTGTAGGATTGGAAGGACACGGCAGGGAAGACATCAATAAAGACATCGATACCAGTCGCACGGTAGGCTGGTTTACCAACTTGTTCCCCGTACTCCTGGAAACCGGTGGTGACCGCCACGCAGGGGAGGCGCTGAAGGCTGTCAAAGAACAGTTGCGGCGTACGCCGGATAAAGGACTGGGATACGGTGTCCTGAAATACCTGAACAAAATACCGGCATTGCATGGAGCCAATCCCTGGAACGTGGTGTTTAACTATCTCGGCCAGTCTGATAACCTGAAAGACGAAGCAGGGCTGTTCAGCAGCGCAGCTGAATCCTCCGGTGCGGACATTGCCGCCGGTTTCCCGCTGCGGGAGCTATTGAGCCTAACAGGTCTTGTAAAAGCCGGGCAACTGCAGCTGGACTGGAACTATAGTGTACAACATTTTGAACCGGCTTCCATTGCGCAGCTGGCGCAAAACTATTTGTCGCACCTGGAAGCGCTGATAGCGCATTGTGTAGCGGTGCCAACCCCGGTGTTTACCCCGTCAGACTACGGGCTGGGCGCCTGGGTGTCCAACGAAGAGCTGGATGTTTTCCTGGATGCTCTGCATAACGGTGCTCCACGGCGGCAACAGATCGACGGTCTGTACCGGCTGAGCGGCTTGCAGGAAGGGATGCTCTTTCACAGCCTGTACGCTGCGGAAGGAGGCACCTATACAGAACAGATGACCGTGGAACTGGAAGACCTTCACGTGGACGCCTTCGTGAAAAGCTGGAACCTGTTGCTGGAGAAGCACAGTATTCTGCGCACAGCTTTCTACTATGACCGCTTCAGTATTCCCGTGCAATGTGTGTACAGGAAAGTTACGTTACCCGTGGAGATACTGGATTATACCGCCTGCAGTACCGACGAGCAGAACAGGTTATACAAGGTACTGGAAGAGGCAGACCTGCGCAGGGGATTTGATTTTACGGAGGCGCCGCTAATGCGTTTAACACTGGTACGGCTACACGGCAATAACTTCCGGATGTTATGGACCTCCCATCATATCCTGCTGGATGGATGGTCATTGCCGGTCCTCGTGGAAGGTTTGTTGTCGGGGTATGATGCGCTGGTGACCGGCGGAGAGCTCCCTTCCCGGGGAGACGATCGTTTTGAGGCGTATATTCATTACCTGGACCGTCTCGATAAAGAGGAAGCAGAAAACTACTGGAAGCAATACCTGCATGACCTGGATGAAGCGACCCTGTTGCCTTTCGTAAGCAATACGGCCGCACGTACCAAAGGCGTGGGGGCGTATAGTAACAGGAAGGTGATACTGGACGCGGCTTTTACGCAGCAGTTGTCACGTTTTGCACAAAGGCATCATATTACCGTTAATACGCTGATGCAGGGCGTTTGGGCGTACCTGTTACACGCTTATACCGGCCACCGGAACGTGGCTTATGGTATCACCGTGTCCGGCCGTCCGGACAACCTGCCGGGCGCAGAAAGGGGAGTGGGGCTGTACATCAATACGCTGCCGCTTCATACCGCTGTGGATGAAAACAGCCATATCGTCAGCTGGTTACAGCAGCTCCAAACTGAACAACAGCACAGCCGGGAGCATCAGTATAATAACCTGCAGGAGGTGCAGCAATGGGCGGGCATCAGCGGCGATCTGTTTGATAGTTCCATCACTTTCCAGAACTACCCCGTAGATGAGGTGGTGAATGCAAAGGAATGGCAGCTGAAAGTGACGGGCGTGGAAACTCATCCGCATACCAACTATCCGCTGACCATCATCATCAGCATTTCCGCGGAGACCAGCCTGCTGTTTGCCTACAATACCGCTTTGCTGGAAGATCATTACCTGGAGGCTATAACCGGCCATTTTAAACAGGTTTTGCAACAGATCACGGCCGGTATTGCAGAAACAGTCGGAGATATTGAACTGTTGACGCCAACGGAAAAACAACAACTGCTGAACACCGCTACGGTAGCTTATCCTGCGCATACCACGCTCATAGATATATTTGAGACACAGGCAGACAGGGCGCCGGAGCAGACCGCTGTGCGGTGTGAGGACCGCGTGTTGACCTACGGCCAGCTGGACAAGCGGGCCACTCAGCTGGCGCATTATCTGCGCAGCAAAGGGGTAACCACCGGTTCGCTGGTACCATTGTACTTCGAACGTTCCGCTGATATACTGGTCGCCCTGCTGGGTATTCTCAAGGCAGGTGGCGCCTATGTGCCCATCGATCCGGATTTTCCGGCGGAGCGTGTCAGTTATATGCTGGCGGATACGGCGGCGAAGGTGATTGTCACCAGCAACGCCTGCGCCGGCAGGTTGCCGCTGACGGGCCAGCAGGTTATTACGCTTGATGGAGACGCCGGACTGCCGGATGATCTGCCGGCTACGCGGATGTCACGGGAATGGCTACACGGACAGCCGGCTTACGTGATTTATACTTCGGGTAGTACCGGTAATCCCAAAGGGGTGATCGTTACCCATCAGAACCTGATGGATTATGTATATGGACTGAAACATGCGCTGCCGCTGGAAGAGAGCCGTTCCTTCGGACTGATGTCCAGCATCGCCACCGACCTTGGTAATACCGTTGTCTTCGGCGCGCTGGCCACGGGCGGAGCATTGCATGTGTTCACCAAAGAAGCGGTGAATGACGCAGAACGGATCGCCGCCTATTTTGCGGCGCATCCGGTGGACTGTATTAAAATAGTTCCGTCTCACTGGAAAGCATTGTCGTTGCCAGGCAACCTGTTGTTGCCCCGGAAGCTGCTGATTTTTGGAGGAGAGGCGCTGGATGCCGGCGTCATAACGGCCATCCGGGCATCGGGCAACAACGTAATGGTGGTAAACCACTATGGGCCAACGGAAACGACTATCGGAAAGCTGATGCACGTGGTACAACCCGACAGCCTGTACGAACAACAAGTGCCCATTGGCAAGCCGTTTTCCAATACCCGGATATACGTGGTGTCGCCGGCGGGTAAGTTAAGCCCTGTGGGCATCCCCGGTGAACTGTATATCGGCGGTGATGGCGTATCTGCCGGTTATCTCCACCAGGAAGCCCTGACCCAAAGCAAGTTTGTGGCCGATCGTTTTCTGCCGGGCGTCTCTTCCCGGCTTTACCGCACCGGCGACCTGGTGAAATACCTGCCGGACGGCAATATTCTCTTCCTGGGCCGTGCAGACGACCAGGTGAAAATCCGCGGCTACCGGGTGGAATTGGGAGAGATCGAAAATGTGCTGGTGAAGAGCGGTCTCACCGAACAGGCGGTAGTGCTGGCGAGGCCGGACCGTAACGGCGACAAACGCCTGGTGGCTTATATCCTGCGCGGTAACGGCACGGATAAAGAAGCGTTGCAGGCATATGTTAAAAATGAATTGCCCGACCACATGCATCCGGCGTTGTGGTCTTTCGTAGATAGCTTTCCGCTGATGGCCAATGGTAAGGTGGACCGTAAGGCGCTGCCTGATCCGGAGGAAGCCGCCGACGTACAACAGGGATATACGGCGCCGGAAACGGCCGTAGAGCAAAAGCTCGCGGCTATCTGGTCGGTATTGCTGGAAGTTGAGGATGTCGGCCGTCATGATGATTTCTTTGCATTGGGAGGGCATTCCCTGCTGGCCATACGTCTTATCTCTGCTATTCGTAAACAAATGGAGGCGGAAGTCACCATCGGCGACGTGTTCGACTATCCCACAGTAGCCACACTGGCGGCGCAACTGGAACAGCGGAGGCCACAATCGTCTGTGCCGGCGCTGGTGCGTAAGGAACGGCCGGCCCGCATTCCCTTGTCTTTCAGCCAGGAAAGGCTCTGGTTTATTGACCGTATGGAGGGAAGCATACACTATCATGTGCCGGCGGTATTACGTCTGAAAGGCAAGCTGGATACCGCCGCGCTGGCGTCTGCGCTGAAAACCATCGTGGAGCGTCACGAGGTGCTCCGCACAGTTATCGTACATGAAGAGGGAATTACCTGGCAAAAGGTGCTGCAGGCCGACGACTGGCAATTGCAGATCATTGCGGGTACTTCCCTCATGGCAGAACCAGCCCTGCAGGACTATATCTCCCGGTTGATCAATACTCCGTTTGATCTCGGTAACGACTATATGTTGCGGGCGCACCTGGTTGTAAGACCAGAGGAAGAATATGTGCTGGTGGTCACCCTGCATCACATTGCTTCTGATGCGTGGTCTGCCGGTATCATCGTAGAAGAACTGGTGGAATTGTACAACGCTTACACCACGGGCCGTACGCCATCATTACCCGAAAGGGAGTTCCAGTATGCCGACTTTGCTGTCTGGCAGCGGGAGTATCTCACCGGTCGCGTGTTGCAGGATAAGCTCGGCTACTGGAAAAATAAATTGTCCGGGGCTGCTACCTTACAGCTGCCGACCGATTTTCCAAGACCGGCCGTGCAGAGCACCCGGGGCAGCCTGTATTCGTTCAGGCTTGACAGTGACCTGTCGGCCGGTTTGCAGGCACTGTCCCGACAGGAAGGAGCCACACTGTTTATGACGCTGCTGGCGGCCTTTAAAGTGCTGTTGTACCGCTACAGCGGACAGGAAGATATCTGCGTGGGCGTACCTACTGCCGGCAGGACCCGTCAGGAAACAGAAGGGCTCATCGGTTTCTTTATCAATACATTGGCGCTACGCAGTGATCTGGCCAACGGACCGTCGTTTACCACTTTACTGCAACAGGTAAAACAGACGACGCTGGGCGCGTATGAGCAGCAGGACGTACCTTTTGAGCAGGTGGTGGACGCCGTGGTCAGGGAGCGGGATATCAGCCGCACGCCGCTGTTCCAGGTGATGTTTGTGTTACAGAATGCGCCGCAGGAAGGGACGCTGACACTGGGCGATATGATGCTGTCCCAGCAGGAAAGCGCTCATACCACTTCCCGCTTCGACCTCAGCTGGTCGATGGCTGAAGGCGCCGAAGGGCTGATGGGCAGTGTCGAGTATTGCACGGACCTGTTCCGCGAGTCCACCATACAGCAGATGGTAGCGCATTTCGAACAGCTGTTACATGCCATTGTGCAGACGCCTGGCGCCGCCATCGATGAACTGGCGCTGATTACACCGCAGGAAACCACACAACTGCTGCATACGTTCAATCAAACGACCGTTGCCTATCCGCCAGAAGATACTATCCTGTCCTTGTTTGCTGCACAGGTGGCCATGCGGCCGAATTCCACGGCGCTGGCTTCTG
Source organism: Chitinophaga oryzae (assembly GCF_012516375.2). NCBI lineage: Bacteria > Pseudomonadati > Bacteroidota > Chitinophagia > Chitinophagales > Chitinophagaceae > Chitinophaga > Chitinophaga oryzae. Next base: position 4,772,979 of record NZ_CP051204.2, on the reverse strand, counting down.
CAACGGCTTCCCTTACCTATAAAACACTCAGCGAGAGGGCAGTTCAGCTGGCGCATTACCTGCAGGGCCTGGGCGTAAAGCCCGGGGACCGGGTGCCGGTATACCTGGAGCGTACGCCGGAAATAGTGCTGGCCATGCTGGCCATCATGAAGGCCGGCGCGGCTTATGTGCCTGTAGATACCGCCTATCCGTCGGAACGTGTCCGTTATATGCTCGCCGATTGCGGCGCCACCGTGCTGATCACAGACAACGACAGCGCAGGCAGTTTACCTGATACTGACCGGCTGACGGTCATCCGGCTGGATGAAGACAGGGAGGCGATCAACCGCTATGCTCCGGCTGCCGCGCTGCCCGACGTCACTCCCGGCCAGGTGGCCTACCTGATCTATACTTCGGGATCTACCGGGAAACCGAAAGGCGTGATGGTGCCCCATCGCGGGTTAGCCAACCTGGTACACTGGCATCAGGCGGCGTTCCGGGTGAATGCGTACAGCAGGGCCACGGCTGTTTCCAGCGTGGGCTTCGACGCTTTCGGCTGGGAAGTATGGCCTTACCTCGCAGCGGGAGCATATGTGTACCTGCCGGATAATGATACCCGCGTGCTGATGCCTTCGCTCATCGCGTTACACCGGCAGCAGGGCTTTACGCATGCATTTATCTCCACTGCGCAGGTGCAGGAATTCATCCGGGCGGCGGCAGACAAAATACTGCCGTTGCAATACCTGCTGACTGGCGGCGATCAGCTGCCGGCCACAGATGTTAGTGGTCTGTCCTATAAAGTTGTTAACAACTACGGCCCTACGGAAAACAGCGTGGTGGCCACCTGGTATGAGCTGCCGGTGACGGACAAAGACCGTGCGCCGGTAATTGGCCGTCCGGTCAGCAATACCCGGGTTTATATCCTTAACCGCCGTGAAAAATTATGCCCCGCCGGTATTGCCGGTGAAATCTGCCTGGCTGGTGACAGCCTGGCGCTGGGATATTGGGGCCGCCCTGATCTCACCAGGGAAAAGTTTGTGCCGGACCCGTTCCATGCCGGTGCGATCATGTACAAGACCGGAGACCTTGGCCGCTGGCTGCCGGACGGCACCATCGAATACCTGGGCCGCCTTGACGAACAGGTGAAGGTACGCGGCTATCGTATAGAGCTGGGTGAGATAGAAAGCGCCCTGGCAGCGAGCGGGCAGGTACGGCAGGCAGTGGTGCTGGCGCAGAAAGACCATAAAGGTAACCGGCAGCTGGTAGCTTACGTGGTGCCCGCAGGAGAGTTTCAAAAAGCAGATACGGTAGCTTTCCTGAAAAAGCGGCTGCCGGATTACATGCTGCCGGCGCTGTGGGTGACACTGGAAAAGCTACCATTGACAGCGAACGGCAAGATCGATAAAAACGCGTTGCCGGCGCCCGATATGAATAATATACTGGCCAATGTTTACGTGGCGCCGCGTAATGCCACTGAAGAAACGCTGGCAGACATCTGGCAGGAAGTGCTGGGCAGGCAACGGACAGGGATACACGACAATTTCTTCGAATGCGGCGGTAACTCCCTGCAGGTGGTACGCCTCATTGCGCTGGTACGCAGCCGGCTGCAGGCAGAAGTCCCTATCCGCGCCGTTTTCGCGAACCCGACGGTGGCGCAACTGGCGGTATGGCTGGCTACAGCGCATGGAAAGCCTGTGGCGGCGCTCACCGCCCAGGCAAGGGGACCGCGTATTCCATTGTCTTTCAGCCAGGAGCGGCTGTGGTTTATCCACCAGCTGGAGGGTAGCATCCAATATCATATTCCGATGCTGTTGCAGTTGCACGGAGCACTGGATATTCCGGCGCTGGAACGTAGCCTGCAAACGCTGGTGAACCGCCACGAAGTGCTGCGTTCTGTCATGAAAGAGGAAGATGGTATGGTGTATCAGCAGGTACTGCCGGCAGACACATGGACGCTGGATATCATTGATAACGCTGACGGTTATACGGAAGAAGTCTCCCGGGAAACCTACCTGGGTGCGCTGGTGCGCGCACCTTTCGACCTGTCGCATGACCATCCTTTAAGAGCGCACCTGTTGCGCCTGGCTCCCGATAAACACCTGCTGGTGCTGGTCATACATCATATTGCGGCCGATGGCTGGTCTATGGGGATTGCTTCCCGCGAGGTAATGGCGCTGTACAATGCGTATGCCGGCGGCGAAACCTTACAGTTGCCGGAACTGCCGCTGCAATACGCTGACTTTGCCATCTGGCAGCGGGCACAGCTTTCTGGTGATACGCTGGACCGTAAGCTGGGATGGTGGAAAAACAAGATGGAAGGGGTAGCGCCGCTGGAGCTGCCGGCGGACTTTACGCCACCGTCTACCATCAGTATGCGGGGGGCGAGGGTAGGTGTGCAGTTGCCCGCCTCGCTAGGACGGCAGCTGCGTCAGCTGGCCTTGCAGCAGGACGCCACGCTCTATATGGTGCTGCTGACAGCCTTTAAAGTGCTCCTGCACCGCTACAGCGGCCAGGACGACATCAGCGTGGGTACCTCCGCCGCAGGCAGAACACAACAGGAAACCCAGCATCTCATAGGATTCTTTATCAATACACTGGCGCTGCGTAGTGATCTGGGCAATAATCCGTCGTTCACGGAACTGCTGCAGCAGGTGAAACAAACCACCCTCGACGCATTTGATCACCAGGACGTGCCGTTTGAGAAAATTGTGGAAGCGGTGGTGAAAGACCGCGACCCCAACAGGAGGCCGCTGTTCCAGGTGATGTTTGTCATGGACAACACACCGGCAGCACCCGACTTCAGGTTGCACAACCTGACGCTGGCGCCGGAAGAAATTACGCACACGACTGCACGTTTTAATATCATCCTTTCGATGACGGAAGACAGCGACGGCGGTTTACACGCCGCGGTGGAATACGCGATGGACCTGTTCCGGGAGGAAACGATACTGCGCATGCTGGACCATTTTCAGACACTGCTCAAAGCCATTGCGGCCACACCGGAGGAGAAAGTGGACCTGCTGCCGTTACTGACCGGCGTAGCGCAGCGACAACAGCTGGCAATATTGAAACAGACGATCGACTACCCGAGGCAACAGACATTCCTTCACTGGTTCGAAGCCGCTGCCCGCCATAACCCGGACGGTACCGCGCTGGCTTTTGAAGGCCAACTGTTGACATGGAAAGCACTGGAACAGCGCTCCGCGCTGCTGGCACATTACCTGCGCAGTAAAGGCGTTGGTGAAAATGTGCTGGTGCCTGTATGCATAGACCGCTCACTGGACATGCTGGTAGCCGTATTGGGCATCCTGCGCGCCGGCGGCGCCTATGTGCCGGTAGAACCGGATTTTCCGGCAGAGAGAATAAAATACATGCTGGAAGATACCCGGGCTACCGTGATGATCAGCCTGGGTAGGCACCGCGATATCCTGCCTGTCGTGGAAGGATTGGAGATCATCTTCCCGGATGAACAGCAACATCTCATCAACGCCTATACGACGACAAACAGACTTGAACTGCCCGCGCCTTCCGCCGTTGCCTATGTGATCTACACTTCCGGCAGCACGGGTACGCCCAAAGGCGTGAAGGTAACGCATCACAACCTGGCAGACTACATCACCGGTCTGCGGGCACACCTGCCGGTGGATGCGTGCCATTCTTTCGGCCTGCTGTCCAGTATTGCCACCGACTTAGGAAATACGGTGTTGTTCGCCGCGCTGTCCGTTGGCGGGACCCTGCATCTGTTCTCCAAAGACACGATCAACGACGCACAGAAAGTACTGTCCTATTTTGAGACCCACGAGATAGATTGTATCAAGATCGTGCCTTCGCATTGGAAAGCACTGTCGGAGCCCGGACAACTGTTGCTGCCGGAAAAACTGCTGATCTTTGGCGGCGAGGCGCTGGAATACAGCGTAGTGGAGAATATCCGCACCGCCGGGGCCACCTGTGTTGTGGTGAACCACTACGGCCCCACAGAAACTACCATCGGAAAGTTGCTGCATATCGTTGACGAGCATACGCAGTATGGCGCCTTTGTTCCGGTAGGTAAACCGTTTTCCAATACCCGTGTTTATGTGCTCAACCCGGAACGGCAGTTATGCCCGGTGGGTGTTCCGGGCGAGCTCTATATTGGCGGCGAAGGTGTGGCTGCAGGGTATCTCTATAACGAAACACTGACAGCAGAGCGCTTTGTGGATGACCCCTTTGCGACGGATGCTGCCGAAAGGCTTTACCGCACCGGCGACCGGGTAAAATTATTACCCGATGGCAATATTCTCTTCCTTGGCCGTATAGACGACCAGGTGAAGATACGCGGCTACCGCGTGGAACCCGGCGAAATCGGGCGTATACTGGAACAATGCCCGGGCGTGTCACAGGCGGTGGTCATTGCGCGTGAAGATAATAGCGGTAACAAGCGACTGCTGGGCTATGTAGTGCCGGCAGACAACTTTGACGTAACGGAAACGCTTAGCCTGTTGAAAGAACGGTTGCCCGACTACATGGTGCCTGCCGTCATCATACCACTGGAATCCTTCCCGCTGCTCGCCAACGGCAAAATTGATAAACGCAGTTTACCCGACGCAGGAAAAACAACAACAGATATCCATGATTTTGCTGCGCCGGTTACAGCCATCCAACAAGGACTGGCAGCTATCTGGCAGCGGTTGCTGGAAGTAGAAAACGTAGGGTTGCATGACGATTTCTTCGCGCTCGGCGGGCATTCCCTGCTGGCCATCCGCGTGATCTCCGCTATCAGGAAACAGCTGCAGCTGGAAGTGACCATCGGGGATGTGTTTGACCATCCTACCATCGGTGGATTAGCCACCCTGCTGGAATCCCGTAAAGACAAGGTGCAATCGCCGGATCTCGTGCGGAAGGAGAGGCCGGCCCGCATCCCGTTGTCTTTCAGCCAGGAAAGGCTGTGGTTCATCGATCAGGTGGAAGGTAGTCTGCACTATCACCTGCCTACGGTGTTACGCCTGAAAGGACGGCTGGATGCCGATGCGCTGGCCCGTTCAGCACAGGCGATCGTCAACCGCCATGAAGTGTTGCGGACCGTGATCGCCTCCGGCGACGGGGAGTCATGGCAACAGATACTTCCTGAAAACGGCTGGCGCATGGATACTTATGAAGAACCATCATTCAGGAAAGATACTGCCGCCTTGCATGCCTTTGTGGAAGAATTGATCACAAAGCCATTTGACCTGTCGGCAGATCACATGCTGCGGATGCAACTGATCGTACTGGGCAAAGAAGAACACATACTGGTGGCGACATTGCATCACATTGCTTCTGACGGCTGGTCTACCGGTGTGCTGGTAAAAGAGCTGGCTGCTTTTTATGAAGCGTATGCCGCCGGCCGTGAGCCGGAACTGGCGCCGCTGGAACTCCAGTATGCCGACTATGCCATCTGGCAGAGAGAACATCTTTCCGGAGAAGTACTGGCCAGGCAGCTGAGCTACTGGGAACAAAAGCTGTCCGGCGTAGCTGCGTTGCAGTTACCACTGGACTATCCCCGCTCCGCCCTGCAAAGCAGCCGTGGCGCCACCACTACGTTTATACTGGACCGTGCGTTGTCCGATCAGCTGCATGCCCTTGCCCAACAGGAAGGCGCTACCATCTTTATGACGCTGCTGGCGGCTTTCCAGGTGTTACTGTACCGCTACAGCGGTCAGGAAGATATCTGCGTAGGCAGCCCGATCGCCGGCCGTACACGCCAGGAACTGGAGGGACTAATCGGTTTCTTCATTAATACCTTGTCGCTGCGCGCAGACCTGAGCGGCAACCCGTCATTTACCACCTTGCTGCAGCAGGTGAAACAAACCACCCTTGACGCCTATGCGCACCAGGAGGTGCCTTTTGAAAAGATCGTGGAAGTGGTGGCCAAAGACAGGGACCTTAGCCGCAACCCCATCTTCCAGGTGGCGCTGGTGCTGCAAAATCTGCCCGATGTGCCGGAACTGGAACTCGGTGAGCTGGCGATGACAGAAGAAGGAGGGGAACACGCCACCGCCAAACTGGACCTGACCGTGTTGTTCCGCGAAGGGCCGGAAGGCCTTGGCGCCAGTGTGGAGTATTGTGCAGACCTCTTCGATGCCGGCACCATTGAACGGATGATGTCGCAGTTTAAACAGCTGCTGCAGGCCATCGCAGATGCCCCCCGGACGCCGGTAGGCATGCTGCCGCTGCTGACTGCAGCGGATGAAAAAATGCTGCTGGAAGATTTTAACAATACCGCTGTGCCTTATCCGGCAGAGAAAACGATCGTGCAACTGTTTGCCGAACAGGTACATCAACGGCCGGACGAAGCCGCCGTATTATTCCGTGACCAGGTGCTGACGTACCGGGAGCTGGATGAATGGTCCGGCAGGCTGGCGCTTTACCTCCGGGCGAAGGGCGTGAAGGAGGAAATGATGGTGCCGGTTTGCATTCCGCGTTCGCTGGAGATGATGGTCGCCATCCTCGCTATTCTGAAGGCTGGCGGCGCCTATGTGCCGCTGGACCCAGACTATCCGGCAGAAAGGCTTGCCTTTATGTTGTCGGAAAGTAATAGTCATGTAACCGTCACCGTTAGTACGCACGCTGTTATCCTGGCTAACGAAAGGCAGGACATGCAGCATCTCTGTGTGGATGAATTATACGATAGCCTGCCGGTCCACACGGGAGACGTTATCCCTGGTAACCCCGATGCCGGCAGTCTCGCTTACGTAATGTATACGTCCGGTTCTACCGGCAAGCCTAAAGGGGTGCTGGTGACCCACCGTAACGTCACCAGCCTGGTGAAGCAGCCTAACTATGTATCCCTGCAGCCATCGGATGCAATCCTGTCGGCCGGCTCGCTCTCTTTCGACGCCACTACTTTTGAGTATTGGGGCGCGCTGCTCAACGGCGGCCGGCTGGTGCTCAGTCCCGAAAACAGCCTGCTGGACACGGATGTGCTGAAGCGTGAGTTATACGAAAAACAGGTAACGGTATTGTTTATTACCACCGGATGGTTCAACCAGCTGGTAGACACCGATGTCAGTGTATTTGCTCATTTGCAGGCTATCCTTACCGGAGGGGAGAAGATGTCGGAAAAACACGTGGTGCGCTTCAGGGAAGCCTACCCGGACATAAAGATCAGTAACATCTACGGACCTACGGAGAACACCACCTTCTCCCTGAGTTACCCTATTCATGAGCGGGGGCTGACGGTCAACACACCGATAGGTATACCGCTGAACAACCGTTCCGCTTATATCCTCGACGCTGCCCTGCAGCTGGTGCCGGTAGGCGTGGCCGGAGAACTGTATGTGGGCGGCGATGGCGTGGCGCGTGGTTATCTCAACCGGGAGGAACTGACAGCCGAACGTTTCATACCGCATCCGTATGGCAAAACACCGGGTGACCGTCTGTATAAAACCGGGGATATGGCCCGCTGGCGCCCCGATGGTACGGTAGAATACCTTGGACGCCGGGATGACCAGGTAAAAGTCCGCGGTTTCCGCATCGAATTGGGCGAAGTAGAAAGCGTATTGCTGCAGCATCCGCAGGTAAGTCAAACGGTGGTCATCGCAAAAGCAGGAGAAAGCGGCAGCAAACGCCTGCTGGGATATATAGTGCCCAAAGATGGGTTGGAGAAAGGCCAACTGATAGCGTGGCTGAAAGAACGCCTGCCGGACTATATGGTGCCCTCTTCCCTGACGCTGCTGGAAAAGCTGCCGATGACCGCCAATGGGAAAGTAGACAAAAAAGCGCTGCCCGATCCGGACGCCATTATGCAGTCCGGTGGTGGATATAAAGCACCTGTAACCGCCACAGAAAAAGCGCTGGCGGCTTTCTGGCAGGACCAGCTGGGACTGGAAAGGGTAGGCGTCCATGACAACTACTTTGAAGCAGGTGGTAATTCCCTGCTGGCCATTCACCTGATCGCTGTTATCCGCAAACAACTGGCGGGAGAAATCTCCATCGGCGACATCTTTGATTTCCCGACGATTGCGGCACTGGCGGATGTGCTGGACCAGCGTGCAACGGCCAGCCTCATTACCGGGGGGCAGGCAGAAGGTTATCACGGCAACCGGCATATCCTGCCGCTGAACAATGGGCCGCAGGCATTGCCCTTATTTTTCCTCCCCGGAGGCAATGGTATCTGTGAAGGCTATACGACGCTCGGCGCCGGGCTGGAAGATACCGGTGCGCTCTATGGCCTGCAGATGATGGGCATCTTCGATGGCGAAAAGCCGTTGGACAGTGTGCCCGCTATTGCCGCCCAAAACATAGTATGGATGAAGTCCGTGCAGCCGGCCGGCCCTTACAGGCTTATCGGCCACTCGCTGGGCGGACAGATAGCCTATGAAATGACGCGCCAGCTGGAAGCGCAGGGAGAGAAGGTGGAAGCGCTTTTTATCCTGGATACGCATGTTGCGCCTAAACGCACCGTATTGGATAATGACATGCTTTATAATTTCCTGCTGGAAGCGTTTGAAATCTATAAGATCGTCACCAGGCCGTATCCCGACTGGGTGAAAGATTTAAAGCCTGCTATGGAAGGGATGGAGCCCAGGGCCGCCGTGCCTTTTGTACTGGATTACCTGAAAGCGCATGTTTCAGAAGAAAAGGCGCATCTCGGTTTTGTGATGCGCATCTTTGATATGGCCGCGCACAGCCTGTTTATGGAATATACCGTCACTGGCCGGGTGGATACAACGCTGACCGTCATCCGGGCGGAAGAGCGCAGTATGCCCGACGGAGATGACAGCCTGGGCTGGGCATCTTTTGTTACCCGCTCAGCAGCGCTGATGGCGCCCGGGGACCACATCTCCATGACCAGGGAAACAGGAGCGGCCACTGTAGCTAACCACATCAAAACACGATTGAATCATATCTTTTAACCCAAACCCGAATCCTCATCTTTAAAGCAAATCCTCACATGAAAATTGTTAATTTATTTGCAGCTTGTATGCTTTTTGCCACGTTTGTTTCCTGTAAAAGAACAGAGTCCGTCCTGCAGGGGGGCCAGCCTTCGGCCACAGAAGGTGTTGTACCAAAATCTGTCATCAATGCGCTGGTATTTGAAAATCTCAACAGGACCGGCCGTTTCGACTGGACGATGGTGAGCGACAGCGTTGTCTGGAGCGCGCTGGTACAGGGCGATAGTATCCTGTCTGTCGGCTTCCAGCCCGCCGGTACTGCCGATATCAGCCGGGAGATCGACAAAATCAATGTTAACGCCGGCGACTGGCAGGATGCCCGTCAGAAGGTGTTAAGTCTTATCACGGAGACAGAAAAGTATAAAGGAGATACCAAGCTGGAGAAGGGACTGGTGACCTATCAGTCGCCCAAACTGCCGGTGTTTTATGTAAAGGCCAGCCGCTTCGCCACGGTGAAAGCGCTGCGCGCCTCCGCGCTGGTAAGATATGCCGAGCCGGTAGGGTATGCCCGTTATATGCAGGTGCAACCTGCGTCCGGCGGATCTACCAGCAGCTCCATGCTTACCTTTGGTTGTGACTCCAACCTGGCCAACACATCGCTGGTTCCCGGTGTGGACTATACGAATATTACGCCCGGCGCCAAACAGTCGTGGAACTACGCCAATCACAATATCCCGCAGGCCTGGACACAATCCACCGGCGCCAACGTCAAGATCATGCTGATAGATACCGGTGTGAGCCCCACACAGGATAACCTGGGCAGTAACTTCAACCAGGGCGCCTCTTCCGGCCGTACCATCGAGAAAATCAACACTTTCCCCGGCGGCACGCCGGCGGACGTGTGCGGCCATGGTACCAAAATGGCAGGTGTTATTGCGGCGCCCCGCGGCACCGGTGGCAACAGCGCCGGTATCGCTTATAACAGCAACCTGATCACCGTACATGCAGCGGAAAACGTGGTGATTCTTTCCCCCGAGTCAGTGCAGGGTATCGGTGACGCCTATGTGCTGGGCGGCGACAATGCAGCTGTGAAAATCATCAGCATGAGCATGGGCTCCCTGTTTTCTTTCGGTCACGTGACAGACGGTATCCGTTATGCCTATAACAAGGGTAAACTGATGTTCTGTGCGGCGGGTACCACCAACTCTACTTTCGGTCCTTTCCTGGGCGTGGTTTATCCTGCTACCATGCCGGAAGTGCAGGCGGTGACCGGCGTGAAGGATAATGGCACTTCTCCCTGCGAGGACTGTCACTCCGGCCGTGAAGTGGCTTTTGACATTATCATGGAAAAATCCACTACCGGCAGAAATCCCCTGACCACTGCGGCCACCGGCAACGCGCCGTCAACCGTGGGCGGTTCTTCTGTGGCTACCGCCAGCTGTGCGGCCATCGCGGCGCTGGTATGGAGCAAATACCCCACATACTCCCGCGACAGCATCCTTGCCCGTATGCGTCGCGCTTCCAGCTTCTATGATAATAAACACGGCCAGCTCGGCTGGGGCGTGGTAGATGCCCAGAAAGCAGTAGGTAATTGATTTTTTCAAGTGGTCAGTCAAAGGAACCGGTGCCCACGGGCATCGGTTCCTTTTCTTTTTGACAGGGGGCATCAAGCGGCGGTTATCCCCCCAATGATCACAATCAAATAAACGGCTGACTGCTGTCAGTGTCCGGGTGATGGTTTGTGGCTACCTTGGTGTTATAAAAAACAAGTATATGAAGACAATCGTTGTTGCAACAGACTTTTCCGCGGCTGCCCTGAATGCAGCGTATTACGCAACAGACATGGCAAAGGCAACAGGTAAGCAGGTATTGTTGTTACATGTTTATACGTTACCGGTGTCTTATGCAGAGGTACCGGTGGCATTTAATGCGGACCAGTTGATGCAGGACATCCAGCAGGAACTGGACAAATTGCAGGCGCTGCTGGCCGAGCGGGTGGCAGGCGCGGTGGTAGTGAACACGTTGCTGAAGATAGGCACTTTTTATACGGAATTGAAGGCGGTGTGTGACCAGGAAGCCCCCTACCTGGTCGTAATGGGGAGCCAGGGTACGACGGCAGCAGAACGGATGCTGCTGGGCAGTCATGCGGTGGCAGCCATGAAAAACCTGCCATGGCCGCTGATCACCGTGCCACCTGCCTGTACGTTTAACGGCATTAAGAAGATGGGATTGGCCTGTGACCTGGACGAAGTGGCGGCAACCGTTCCGGTATCCCTGCTGGAGCTGTTTGTCATCGATTTTCGTGCGGAATTGCATGTACTGAACATCAAGGAAAAAAGAGAGCATATCGCCACCATCCTGCAGGAGACCAGTGCGTTGTACGATATGCTGGAGCCGTTGCGGCCTGAGTATCATTACAGCGTTCATCCAAAGGTGGTTGACAGTATTACCGAAGCCGTAGACGAGCTGGGGCTGGACCTGCTGATCGTATTGCCGAAGCGGCATGACTGGTTGTATCAGTTGACCCATACCAGTCATACCAAACAGCTGACCTTGCGTAGCCCGGTGCCCGTGATGGCGTTGCAGGCGAGTGAGCGATAAGGTTGCCTGACAGGAAATTTGAAACAAAAAGCGAAAAATGCTGTGAAATAACTAGCTTTGAGGACGATGGGCCGGTATAACCGCTGCAAGCTTCACCCCTGGCCGGCCCGGTGAAGTGTTAACCATTGCAGCCTGATTGTTCAATGAATGCAGCTAATACGTCCATGAAGCAAAGTGAAAAAATTACGCAGTCATATTTCGCTTTTTTAGATAAACATATTGCTGAAGTTATCAGCGGCGAAGCGCCGCAGTTCCTGGAGCTCAATCAGATCGCCAGCGCATTGTTCGTGTCGCACGCCCATCTGACCGCTACCATACAGCAAACGATGGGGCATCACCCCTGTCACTTTTATGATCAGAAGATTGTTGATGCCGCCCGGAAAATGCTGGCTGAAACGGACAAGCCGGTGGCGGAAATAGCCAATGTATTAACCTACGATCCTTCCAATTTCTCCAAGTTTTTTAAAAAAATGACGGGACAGACACCGGGGCAATACCGGTCTTCTGTCCGCTGATAGCCCGTTTTTCAAAATTCCTGAAAGTTCACCATGCCCGCGGAAGGGATTTTTGGAACTTTATCCCATCGTTAAACATTCTTAAAAAATGTCATCATGGGAAGAAACGACCTCAAAGGAAAAGTTGTGCTTATCGCAGGCGGAGCAAAGAACCTGGGCGGCCTGCTGAGCCGGGAACTGGCAAAAAAAGGCGCTAAAATTGTCATCCACTACAACAGTGACAGCACTAAAGCGGACGCCGACAAAACACTGGAAGATATCAAGGCTGCCGGTGGTGAAGCGGTCCTGTTCCAGGCAGATCTCACCAACGTGGAAAATATCCGCATACTCTTCAACGAAGCCCGTAAACAATGGGGCGGGATAGATATTGCTATCAATACTGTCGGCAAAGTACTGAAGAAACCTTTCTCCGATACTACAGAAGCGGAGTATGACAGCATGTTCGATATCAACTCTAAAGTGGCCTATTTCTTTATACAGGAAGCAGGTAAACAGATCAACGATAATGGTAAGATATGCACCATTGTGACCTCGTTGCTGGCGGCGTTCACCGGTTTATATTCCACCTATGCCGGTGGTAAAGCGCCGGTGGAACACTATACCCGCGCTGCCTCCAAGGAATATGGCGCCCGTGGCATCTCTGTAACGGCGGTAGCGCCCGGCCCGATGGATACGCCGTTCTTTTATGGCCAGGAGACAGACGACGCGGTGGCGTACCACAAATCGGCTTCGGCGCTGGGCGGACTGACGAAGATAGAAGATATTGCGCCGCTGGTGGAGTTCCTGGTAACGGACGGCTGGTGGATCACAGGGCAGACCATTTTTGCCAACGGTGGTTATACGACAAGATAAAGAACCGGTCATCCACAGTATAAAAAATCCCGCTTTGCCGTAGGGCGAAGCGGGATTCGTTTTATCGGGAAAAATACTAATATTGGGTTAAAAAGGAGGAGCATGGCGGTTTCTATTGAAGCATTACAACAACTGTTACAACAACTGAACGGTATTCCGGCCGCTGAACTTACGCCGTTGTTTGCCATCACCCGGCAAGTGAAACTGGAGGCGGGAGAAACGTATATCCGTGAGGGTGATACCGCCCGGAAACTGGCCTGGCTGCAGCAGGGTATCATCCGGGCATATGCGGTGCGGCGTAACGGGGACGAGGCTACGTTGTTTCTCCGTTGGGAAGGGCAGTTTATCGCTTCACATGATACGATTATCCGCCAGCAGCCCGCCCGGTTTATTTACCGGGCGCTGGAAGATACCGTGATGGTGGAAATCGACTATAATCAGCTGGACGGGGTATTGCGTGACAATACCCGGCTGGAGCCACTGCGTAGTTATTTTTTACAGATGATGCTGGCAGAAGCGCTGGACTCTATTGAGGCGTTTGTGACGCTGTCGCCGGAAGAGCGTTATCTGCAATTGCTGGATAGCCGCGGCGATATCGTGAACCGCGTGCCGGATAAATATATCGCTTCCATGCTGGGAGTGACGCCGGTATCCCTCAGCCGCATCAGGAAGAGAATACACAGCCGGGGCAAACAGTGATCCGGAAATTATCTTTTGTTAATGTCATTTCTTATCTTTTGTTAACCGCTGAAAGGGCGCGTGGTAGCTAATTTTGGGGTGTTTATCATCAAAACGACCGGAATTATGCAAACACTGACCGAAGCGGTGGCCCGTATTTTCAGCCTGGGGGCGCTGCGCTATTTTATATTGGCTGGCATCCCTTTTATCTTATTTTATCTGATATATCCCGCCCGGTGGAAGCAACAAAAAATTCAGCGGCGGGAAGCCTCCCCGAAAGATTTTTTCCGGGAGATCTGGCATTCTATGCAAAGTACGCTGGTGTTCAGCATTATCTCTGTGACGATATTATTTACGCCGCTGCGGCAGTATACGCTGGTATACACGCATATCGGTGATTTTCCGGTATGGTACATCGGCGTAAGCCTGCTGCTCAGCCTTGTAGTGCACGATACCTACTTTTACTGGATGCACCGGCTGTTGCATCATCCGGTATTGTTTAAAGCCACGCACCTGGTGCATCATAAAAGCACTAATCCCTCTCCCTGGACTTCCTACAGCTTTCACTTGCTGGAAGCGGTGGCAGAAGGAGGGATACTGGTGGTGATTGTCTGTATCATGCCGATGCACCCGTTGACTGTCCTGCTGTTTACCGTTTCCGGTTTTATTATCAACGTATACGGCCATCTGGGCTATGAGATCATGCCCCGCGGTTTCCGCCGCAGCTGGCTGTTTGAGGTACTCAATACATCCGTACATCACAACCTGCATCACAGTCGCTTTAAAGGCAACTACGGCCTGTATTTTCGTATATGGGACCGCGTGATGGGCACCGAGCACCCGAATTACGTCAGTGAGTATGACCGGCTGCAGGCACAGCGTTTTGGAGAGCGGCCGGTGGTCAGCGGAAGTAAAACGCCAGCGCGGGTAGCGGATTTTCAGTGAAGTACCGTCTCACCTTCCTGTGGCACCCTTATCCGCTTTTGCAGTTTTTCTCCGGCCACAAACCGGCGCAGGTCTGCCTTGCTCAGGCTGCAATGGTTGATGGCGTCCATATGTACCGCTATTACGGTGGTGGCAGGCAACAGCCGGGTGATGGCTTTCAGTTCACCGGTGGTGAGTGTCATGGTGATACCGGGCGCCAGCACGGGGTTCTCACGGGTAAAGTGGCATTCGCCGGTGTTGGCGATCACGATGGGAGGCTGTGTGGTGGTGAGCGACGCCTTTAATTTATCATCGAGAATAGCGTCGCCGGTGATGAACAGGGAGCCATCAGGACTTTGCAGATAGTAGGAGGAGGAGATGCCGAAAGGCGGTTCTCCGTTTGCTCCGGGGTAATGGCTCGACAGGAACCGGCGGAAGGAGATGCCTTCCCAGGTAACCGAGCTATCTATCACACGCGTATTGGTAAATCCTTTTTCTTTCAGTTTAGCATCATCTCCGGGTTGACAGAAGATCAGCATGTCTTTAGGAACATACTTTTCTGCAGCGCCATCGAAGTGGTCGGGGTGATAGTGGGTCAGCAGTATGGCATCAATGTCTTTCAGTACGCTGTCGCGGTGAAAAGGCAGGTCAATCGTTGGATTCTTCCGTTCGTCTGCAAAGAAAATGGGAGGCTCGGTACCTTTATCGGCCAGTATGGGATCGGTTAGAAGGCGCCGGTGGTTGATGGTGATCTTCACTGTGGCACTCCGGATCAGCTGAATCTGTAAAGGTTGAGCCACGCTATCTGTTGCCAGGGCACTGATACAGGCGAGTATCAGCGGGATGATTTTCTTCATAAGGAAGCTGTTTTATTTTTAATGGGACCAAAGGTATACCTTTACATCCTGCGGGGTAAGGAGGTACTTTTCCGTGCCTTACTTACTTTTTTGTAGGTTTTGTTGATCATCGCCGGGAGGCGCAGACAAATTTTTTTAAAAAAATATGAGAGATCCGAGATTACACTGTCCGCTGACAGTGGCGGTAAAAGCCATCAGTGGTAAATGGAAGCTGTACATATTAAGTATGCTGTCGGATGGAACGCCGAAGAGATATACAGAATTGCTGAAAAGCACCTGTGAAAACCTCACGGAGAAAATGCTTACCAGCCAGTTGCGGGAACTGGAAAAAGACGGTATTATCACCCGGAAAATATACCCCGAAGTACCACCGAGAGTGGAGTATATGCTGACGGCGTCGGGGGAGAAGCTGTGCGCTATTTTCGAACCGTTGTACGAATGGGGGGTAGACTATATGAAAACGCAGCGCCATGAAAAGTTGGCCTGGCTGGAAATGGGATTGCGCGAGCTTTCCTGATACAGATTGTTACGGATGTGTCCATGCAGGTTGACCCCGGCCTGCAAAAAAAATTTTTTTTCCTGCTCATTTTTACTATCTTCAATAGTATCTCAAAATAATCAACAACTCATGCCAATTAACCCGTCTACATAAAGTAATTTCTCAACCCAAATTCGAACCTGTAAATCTCCTCCTTATGAAGAAAAAAGCAACGATTGGAAAAAAAATGTCTTTCAACAAGACAACTATTGCCCAACTGAACACATTCCAGCAAACCCTGATTGCTGGTGGTATGCTGCCTATTACCAGGCAAATCGAATGTCTCGAGACAAGGCAAGCCACCTGTGTGACTATTCCCTACACGCAGGAAGTCTGTGTGTTTTGCTGATCTGTACTGTAATTCAACCGAAATTTTGAACCCGTAAATCTCCTCCTCATGAAAAAGAAGACAACGATTGCCAAAAAAATGTCTTTTAACAAGACAACTATTGCCCGGCTGAACCCGCAGCAGCAGGCAGAAATCGCCGGTGGCATACCCACCACCACTATCACTCTCTCAAAAGTATGCAGGGAAACTAATTACGAGACTTGTAACACGTTCCCTTATACGCAGGAAATCTGTGTATTCTGCTAATCTGATCTAATCCCTTTTTAACCCGGGATCAAACTGTCCTGGCGGCTGCATGCCCGCCAGCGGGATTGTTTTGTCCTGTAAACCCGCTCCGTTTTTATGAAAAAGAAAAAAATGACCGCAGAAAAGAAGCTGCACTTCGGCAAATCTGCCGTAGCCGTACTCTCTGCTTCTGAAAAAGAAATGCTGGCCGGCGGCCTTCCACCGGTAACGCTGGACAGGAAATGTCAGACTTACTGGGATACCTGTAGTACATATCCTTACACCAGCCCGGAATGTATTCCCTGTTAAGGTATCGCTTAACCTGAACATCCATCATTTATGAAAAAGAAAAAAGTAGCGATTGAGCGCAAACTGGCGCTCAATAAGGCGGCTATTGCCACGCTGAACGCAGATCAGCAGAAAAAAATCGCCGGTGGCGCTATGTTTATTACACGGCCCATTGAATGCGAGTCATTCGTAGAGACCTGCGTTACCGTGCAGATTCCAACAGGCCCCTGTCAAATTTGTAACATCCTTTAAACTGTAACTCATGAAAAAGAAAAACATCGCAATCAGCAAAAAACTCTCCTTCAACAAGGAAACTATCGCAGCATTGAATGGTAACCAGCAACAGCTCATCGCTGGTGGCGCTATTCCTATTACCCGCCTGGTAAACTGTACCTCCGGTATGGAAACCTGTGGCGGCGAAACCTGCGCTACTATCCAGCGCCCGGGTGGTCCCTGCGAACTGTGTCCTATCCTCCAGTAAAATAATCACTGATGAAAAAGAAAAACACAGCCATCAGAAAAAAGCTTTCCTTCAATAAGGAAACAGTCGCAACGCTCAACAACACACAACAGCACATGCTGGCAGGAGGCTCCAGGACCGTTACCAAACTGATCACCTGCACCTCTAACGGCGTTACCTGTGTAACCACAACAGCTACCGGCGTTTGTGACGACTGCGCATAATTTTTTCACTGCCTGAATTTTTTCTCATGAAAAAGAAAAACATCGCTATCGGAAAAAAACTCTCCTTTAATAAGGAGACGATCGCATCACTCAACGCGGGGCAACAACAGTTGATCGCTGGCGGGGCAACCACTGTGACCAGGGTGATCAATTGCACTACCGGACTGGAAGAAACTTGTCCGACGATACCCTTTACCGGCCGCGTATGCGTACGCTGCATGTAGTATTTTATCTTTTCAGCATGTAAAACATGTCACCATGAAAAAGAAAATCTCCATCAGCAAAAAGCTGGCGTTTAGTAAAGCTACCATCGCGGTGCTCAATGAGACACAACGAAATATGGTGGCCGGCGGTACGGGACCGATTACCAATCAACCCAATTGCACTACCATCATCGTCACCTGTCAAACTGTACAAGCCCCGGGTGAAGCCTGCAGGGATTGTCAGGAATAGACTAACCGGTAGAAATATCTGTCAAAGCTGCACCGGCCCTTCGTGGCCTGTGTGGCTTTGGCGTGTTATTGTTTCACCATTTAAACATGTCGCCATGAAAAAGAAAATTGCCATCAGCAAAAAATTGTCATTTAACAAAGACGCTGTCGCGGTGCTCAACCCGACGCAACAGCGCAGCCTCGCTGGCGGAAAAGCTTTCGAGACCAGTCCCTATAACTGTGCCACCCTGTATATTACCTGTGAAACATCACCAGGAACAGGGCAGACCTGCTGGTTGTGCGAGTAATGTACCCGGCAGTTAGTTGAGCCGCATAAACCAATGGTTTGTGCGGCTTTCCGGTTTTTGTTACTTTAGGAAGATAAATATACCCTGGGAGATACTAAACGACCACGCTTTTGTACAACATGCCGCCAGTGATCATCTATATACAGAACACATTCGCTGGTGATAAATTTCTTCACCGGATAAAAAAAAGTCCATATGTTCGCACATAAATACGTTATGACGATGGTGGTGATTGACCGCCACGACTTTCAAAAGTGAACAAATGAGATACTTTTTTTCCCTGCCGCTATGGGCAGGCCTTTGCCTGTTGCTCCTAACAGGCGGCCATCTGCAGGCACAAACCAACGCTTCCTGGACGCCGGACAACGGCGACGGCACCTTCAAAAATCCACTGATGTGGGGAGACTGGCCCGATCCGGACATCATCCGTGTAGGCGACACGTTTTATTTCGTTTCCACCAGTATGCATTACGTCCCCGGGTGCCCGGTAGCGGTGTCCCACGACCTGGTCAACTGGAAAATGGCCGGTTATGCGGTACCCCGCTATGAAGAAGATCCGCGCTATGACCTGAAAAACGGCCATATGTACCTCAGCGGCTCCTGGGCGGCCACTATCCGTTACCATAACGGCTTGTTCTATGTAGGCTTCTGCACGCCGGAAATGGATGGCCGCAAGGGGCAGTTTTCCATGTGTACGGCTAAAAATATTGAAGGCCCCTGGACACGGACCATCTTCCCGGAATACCTGTACGATCCCGGCTTGTTCTTTGACGACGATGGCAAGGTGTACGTCGCGCACGGACAACAGAAACTATTTATCACGGAACTGAACAGCGACGCGCTGTCTGTGAAAACGCCGCGGCGCGAGATTTATGACAACCGCGACTACCCTTACCTGGAAGGCTCGCATATGTATAAAATCAATGGTAAGTATTACATTCTAGGGAGCACCGGCGGCACCAAAGGACGGCAGGTATGTCTGCGGTCGGACAATGTGTACGGCCCCTATGAATCGAAGGTGGTGATAAAGGACGACCATTCCTATCCGGGCAACGGCCTGCATCAGGGCGGGATGGTACAGCTCCAGAACGGCGACTGGTGGTTTATCATTATGCAGGACCGTGGCCCTATCGGCCGTGTGCCCAACCTCGAACCGGTGACATGGGTCGATGGCTGGCCAATGTTAGGTGTCAACGGAAAAGGGGTGGACACCTTTCCCAAACCGAACGTAGGCAAAACTTACCCGGTAGCGGTACCGGCTACTTCGGATGAATTTAATACAGGCTCCCTGGGGCTGCAATGGCAATGGAACCACAATCCGGACAACGGCAAATGGTCGCTTACCCGCCGGCCGGGCTACCTCCGGTTACATGCCGGTAAAGCCCGGCGGCTGGCGGATGCCCGCAATACACTGACACAACGGGTGGAAGGTCCTTATTCGGAGGGCACGGTCTCTCTCGATCTTTCCGGCCTGAAGCCGGGGGATATCGCAGGACTGGGCGTATTCCAGTCGCCATCTGCTTATGTAGGCGTCCGCTGCAACGGAAAAAACAAAGCGCTCATCATGGTGAATAACGACAGCACGGTGGCGGTGTTGCCCTATAGCCCTTCCCGAATCTGGCTGAAAGCGGTGGTGCAGGAAAAAGACTTCACGGCCACTTTTGCCTATAGTAAAGACGGCCGGCATTTCACGACCATAGGCAACGCGCTGAAAATGGGCCTCGGACTGGACTGGACGGCCAACCGCTTCGCGCTGTTCCTTTTTAATACCGATATGACCGGACCCGAAAGCAGGGGATATGCGGACTTTGACTGGTTCCGCCGCTAAGATGCTTATTAAACGCATGAAACAAGAACGGCTGTACCACAGGGTACAGCCGTTTGTTTTTGGGGTTTCAAAACCTTCATGTTTACTCGGATTTTCTGATGACCCGGAATCTGCCGGATATTGATTTTTTGATGATCTTCAAACCAGGGCACTGACCTTCTTCCCGGTATACTGTAGCGGTAAATTGTCCCGTCACGTACTCTACGTCTCCCGACTTTTCCTTTTTTTCAATAGTGATACCACCCGGCGAGATGACATCGTCTTCGTAACAGGGGAATAAGCGGGAACATAGCCTTCGCCCGGACGGGCATTGTAAACAGCTACGCCTGTGTTGGCGATCTGGTCCATGTTGTAGGGATAGTGGCCGGTATTATGACCTGCCAGGAATAACATAATGCTGCTGGTGGTAGCGCCGATATTGCCGTTGATGGTGATACCCTGATCATCTTCCACATAAAAAATGCTGGTCAGTGACTGAGAAACGCCATTGATCTCAGCGAAGAAGTATGTTTCATCTACAATATAAATCCGGGTCAGCAGAACCACCTTGCCCGTAGCGGAAGGGCGGCTGACGCCCGGTGGAAGGATATTGTAGATCTCCACGCTGACTTCCACAGGGTTGTGGGATGGAATTGCATTGGGAGCGGTATAGGTGCTCTGCCTTTTGTTGGCAGCCACATTGAGAGAGCCCTCGTTAAACACCTGCCAGTTGCGGATATTTTTAGCATTTTCCTCTGCGTAATAGTGATTGCCGATTTCCATAGGAGCTCCCGGTGTCAGAGGAGCCAGCAGGAAAGGAGACATAATATCAATGGTGGTGGCGCCTTTAGGTTTCAGTTCACGACTGCCCACTTCCAGGTAAAATTCGGCGAAGATGGCCCAATCACTAAAGTGGGTGGTATTGACCTTTAATGTCTGATCTGTTTCGTTGAGGGTGGTCTGGGGAATCATTTTCCAGACGCCATCGTTTCCCTGAAAGGCTGCATATAAGGCCTGGGCAGAAGTATTGGCCAGATCGGCGTCGTCGTAATGAAAGGTCAGTTTCACTGGCTGCGCGAAAGTCTGGCCTTCCGGCAGGAGGCGGTAGCTTTTGCCGGGGCTGCCGGGCAGAGTGTTGGAAACAGGCTGGATGCTGAAATCTGTTTCTTTCGTTACCGCACCGGCCGGGATCTCTATCTGCACGCGTCCATCGGTCGTGGCGAGTGTTCCGCCGGCCGGGCCTATTTTAGCATGGACCGCATCGCCGGCCGGGATGCCTTTTTCCCTTACTGCGCCGTGTTCAGGCGGTGTGGGGCCGGTCTGGCTGCTATCATTTTTCCTGCAACTATATATGCCCAGCAGCAGCAGGGTATATACGGCCATTCTCTTCATGACGGAATACATATCGTTTTACTTTTATTATAAGGGGCGCATTTGATGCGATGCAAATGTAAAACGTGCGTTCCTGGTGAACATGCGTAGTAGTGCTCAAAAACGCATTTACGTGGTACTACGTAGAAATGAAGATGATCAACATAAAAAAAGAACGCTTATCACTAAGCGTCCCTTTTTATGCATCAACGATAAGATTATTTCAAAGCCATCGGTCTTACATCCTGCACCAGTGTCAGCAGGAACTTGCCCGGTTCTTCCATCATCATCAGGTGGGATGAGTTTTCAAACCATACCCCTTTTTTATAGGGCGCCTTCACTTTTTTCAACCAGGCCTCCGTAGGTTCGGAGGGGGTGGTATAGTCATGCCGTCCCATAAACATCAGTACCGGGATAGGAAACGTTTTTACGTTTTTGAAGTCCACAGCCAGGAACTCATCTATTACTCTGCCGAGGGTAAAGATGTTGCCTTCATCGATGGCGTCCACATCTTTCTTATCATATTCCGGAGACAGCAGGGGGGCGTTGAAGAAATAGGAAGGCACCGGTCTGTACGCTGCCAGTCCGCCATATTCCTGTGGCCATTTGCGGGCAATGATGATCCTTTCGCGGGTGATGGGTTGGTCGCCCGGGTAGGGCGCGATGGATCGCAGCTCCCGGATGGCGGTGGTATCATTGCGGCGGATGGCTTCTTTCAGGCCAAATTCAAAGCTTACCCGTTCGTTGTCCACCGTGTTGATGTTCTGGCCTGCGCCAATATACACGTAGAACAGATCGGGACGTTTCAGGGCGGCGCGCATCGCCACAATAGTGCCCCAGCTGTGGCCCATGAGGACCAGTTTCTTTTTGTGGTATTTCAGGCGGAGCTGTTCGGCCAGTTCAATGGCGTCGTCTACATAACGGTCGATGTGCAGGGTGGCGCCCAGGTTGGTGGTATCGTTGGACAGGAAGCTTTTGCCGGAGGCGCGCTGGTCATATTGCACCATGGTGAAATATTCTTCCACAGGCCGCTGCCAGGTCCAGGCTACGGGCGACATGGGAGAGGCGGGGCCACCATGTACAAAGAGGATGATAGGATTGTTACGGTCCTGTCCCCGTACAAATACCCATTGTTTGGTGCCGCCGAGGGTAGCTTCGAAATTCTCCTGGACACCGTTGGGGCTTAAAATTTTACTCAGCCCGGTGATCAGTTTTTTACCGCCGGCATATTTGTCGGTCACATTATTGTTTTGTGCATGGCCGGCAGGATGGAAAGCCACGGAGATGGCCAAAAGCAACAGGAACGCTCTCAGGTGCTGGCAAGCGTTGGCTCGCAGTCGGTTTGTTAGCATGTAACGAATTTGTGGTATCAGATAGTAAATAAATAAGCAAAAACGCAAACGGCGGCAAACTATTGTTTTTTATGTTAATGGACAAATCCGGGTATGGCTGGCGGGAAAAGGCTTCTTTTTTTGCCGCATTTAATATTAAATTTACCGGTCTCCTGTAGGGGGAGCTTGATTGTCTGATATCTTATATAGAATGAATGAACAGGAACTGCTAAAGCGGCTCGCCGCAGGTGACCAGGCGGCCTTTACAGCGATTTATCTGCAATACCACGGGGGGATTTATACCTACCTGTTGAAATTCACCAAAAATCCGCTGCTCACAGAAGATCTGGTGCACGATGTGTTCCTGAAAATCTGGGAGGTCCGCGAACAGCTGGACATTAAGTCCTCTTTTGCCGCATACCTGTACCGCCTCGCCCGCAATGCCGCGCTGACCCAGCTGAACAGGCTGACGCTCTTCGATGCCGTAAGGGATGAGGTGATGCATCGTATGTCACTGGGCATCCATGAGCAGTCGGTGCTGAACGCCGTGGAACAGAAGCAGTACGAGGAGCTCTTGCAGCGGGCTATCGACAACCTGCCGCCGCAGCGTCGGGAGGCGTTTATCCTCTGCCGCCAGCAGGGCAAAAGCTATGAAGAAGCTGCTGCACTGATGAATATCTCCCGTAATACATTTAAACAGCACCTGTCGCTGGCCGTAAAATCCATCCGGGACTACCTGCTGGAACATGGCAATATCTCCCTGCTGATGCTGCTGATAGCCATGAAATAAAAAAAACGGATTTTTTTTCCGGACCATCCACCCATTTCTTTTACTCATTAGTCTTATTAGTATGGAACCAAATAAATTTCCTGCGGACCTGTTGCAAAAGTACCTCGACGGCACCATTACGGAGCCGGAAAGCGGGACGCTGTTTGCCTGGCTGAAGGAAAACCCGGCAGCAGCGGAGCAGGAGGATGCCCTGGAAAAAGTGCTGCAGGGCAATTATGATACGGCTTTCACCACAGGAGCGCCTTTGCCCGCCGGCGCCAGTCAGCGTATACTCGACCGGCTGATGGTGTCTGTAGCGGCGGAAGATACGGATATTGTCCGCCCGCTGCCGTTGTGGCGCCGTTCCTGGGTACGGTATGCAGCTGCCGCAGTGTTGGTGGCGGCGCTGGCTGTTCCTGCCGCCAGGATGCTGACCAGCCGGAAAAAGCCGGCAACGCCCGCACCGATGGCCATCACCAGCGGCACTAACCGCGCAGTGCTGAAACTTGCCAACGGTAAGGAAATTATGCTGGACAGCACCCGCGGCAGCATCGTACAGGAGCCGGGGCTCACCGTGCGGAACGACAGCGGCCGGCTGAACTACCAGGGAGCTACCGCTGCGGTGGAATACCATACATTAACAACGCCGCGCGGCGGTCAATACCGCATAGAACTGCCCGATGGCACAGCTGTGTGGCTGAATGCCGCCTCCAGCATCACCTATCCGACAGTCTTTACGGATAAGGTCCGGGCCGTGATAATAACAGGGGAGGCTTACTTCGAAGTGGCAGCCAATACCCACAAGCCTTTCCGGGTGGATGTAAATGGGAAAGCGACCGTGGAAGTACTCGGTACCCGGTTTAACGTAAACGCCTATACGGATGAAGCCAATCTCCGTACCACCCTCCTGGATGGCAGCGTGAGAGTGAACCATCAGCAAACATCCATGGTGCTGAAGCCCGGCCAGCAGGCCGCCATATCAGGCGAAGGACTCCGGCTGGTGGAACATCCGGACCTGGAAATGGCCATCGCATGGAAAAACGGTTCGTTTCAGTTTGATCATGCCCATCTGAAAGAAGTGCTGCGACAGATGGCCCGGTGGTACGACGTGACGGTCGTATACGAACCCGGCAGCGCAGACATCGTCTTCAGCGGAGAAATAAAAAGAGATCTGGACCTGCCACAGGCACTGATAGTGCTGGAAAAAATGGGCGTCCGTTTCAGAATAGAAGGTAAGCAATTGATTGTCATGCCATAAAGCAACCATAATAAAAGTTTAGGTCAACAAGCAACAACAGGTGAGGAGGTGAACATGCCGGCCTTAGTGGTCAGGGCCTGGTATGTCCCGGAACGAAAAGTCCTTTGGGCTTAACGGCGGAGCTATGCCCGGCCACTTCAGCCACCGGTTATTATTTATCAACCAAAAATATGTTATGCCAGAATTGAGACGTCCAAAGCGGTGTATACCGTGGAAACAGCTGGGGCTGTTGCTGCTGATAGCAGCTATGGGACTGCCGCTGAGGGGATTATCCCAGACTATGAACTACAGTAGCAAAAAAGCTACCCTGCAACAAGTGTTTGCAGAAATAAAGAAACAGACCAACCATGTTGTGGTATTCAATCCGGAGCAGGTAGACGTTACGCAAACTGTTCCGGTGAATGCCCGCAACCAGCCATTGGAGGCGTTTATGAGGCAGCTGCTGGCCAAAACGCCATTGAACTTCACGATCGTAGGCACCACCATCGTGATATTCCGGAAGGCCGATGTGCCCCGGAGTTCAACGCACCGCCGCCGCCCGTGGAAGTCATGGGAATGGTCTATGATGAAAAAACAGTCCAGCCGATACCCGGTGTGAGCGTCTTTGCCAGTGTATCAGGTAAAGGCACGCAGACCAACGAAAAAGGATTTTTTTCATTGAAGAATTTAAAAGACGCAGAAATGCTCACCTTCTCCAGCATCGGCTACGAGAAGGTGACCATGGCTGCCGGACAGCCCGGCGTGACCATGTACGTGAAAATGAAAGTGGCCACCAGTGAACTGGACCAGGCCGTGGTACAGGGTTATGGCGTTACCAGCAAAAGGCTGGCCACGGGTAACATCACCAAAGTGACGGGAACAGAGATTGCCTCGCAACCGGTAATGAACCCGCTGCAGGCGTTGCAGGGCAGGGTGCCCGGCCTGCTGGTCACGCAAACCTCAGGCTACGCCAGTTCCCCCGTTAAACTGGAAATCAGGGGACGGAACTCCCTCGGCAAAGGGTTTCTGTCAGACCCCTTATATATCATCGATGGCGTGCCGCTGACGGTGCTGAACCTCGTCAGCGTCACAGAAGGTGTATCTTCCGGATTTGTGCAGGGCGGATTTTCTGCCGCCGGTGGACAGAGCCCTATATTCGGGCTCAACGCAAAAGATATCGAAAGCATTGAAGTGCTGAAAGATGCGGATGCAACAGCCATCTACGGCTCCCGCGGCGCAAATGGCGTTATCCTCATCACTACCAAAAGAGGTAAAACAGGGAAAACAGCACTGTCTGTAGATGTGCGGGAAGGCATTGTCACAGTGCCCCGCCAATGGCATCTGCTGGACACCAGAGAATACCTGCAGATGCGCCGTGAGGCTTTCAAAAATGAAGGCATCACACCTACTATCGCCACTGCCCCCGATCTGATGCTGTGGGACACCACCCGCTATACCAACTGGCAAAAAGAGATCCTGGGCACAGGCACCATGACCAACGTATCGGCCAGCCTCTCCGGCGGCGATAACCAGAATACCTTTTACGTAAGCGCCAACTACGGTCGTCAGGTGGAGCTGCTGAGCAAGAGCGGCGCTTCACAAAAAGCGTCCGTGATGTCGCGTTTACGGCATGTCTCTGCCAACCAGAAGTTCAGCATCATGGTAGGAACCACCATCGGCTATACGAAAGTGGATGCGATCGTTAATCCGGGGGATGCCGCTTATCTGCCTCCCAACGCGCCTCCTATCTATGACAGCAAAGGAAATCTCAACTTCGCGGAATGGACGGCGCACAGTCCTAATAGCCAGTTCCCCTTTGAAAATCTGGGCAGAAAAAATATCAGCCAGTCCACCCAGTTTGATGGAAGCCTGGAGCTGCGGTATGAGATCGCTAAAGGACTCACCTTCAGCACTACCGGCGGCTATTCTTTTGTCAACGGAACGAGCGACAATTTCGTGCCGATCGCAGCGCAGAATCCTGCGCTGAACCCCACCGGCATGGCCATCTTTGGCACTACCCGCAATACCAACTGGATCGTGGAACCCCAGCTGGCTTACACCCGTTTTATCGGGAAAGGCGACCTGTCCGTACAAGCCGGTACCAGCTACCAGTCAGCGGCCACCAACGGCAGTACGGTCTTTGGCTTCGGCTTCGGTGACGACGCCCTGCTGGGCAGTATTTCCAACGCACCCTTTCAACAGGCCGCTGAAATGCTGAGCCGCTATAAATATGCGGCGGTATTCGGCCGTATTTCCTATAACTGGGACAACAAATATATCCTGAACCTGAATGCCAGGAGAGATGGTTCTTCCCGCTTTGCACCGGGACGTCAGTATGGCAATTTCGGCTCCGTGGGCATGGGATGGATCATGTCGGAAGAACCCTGGATGAAAGCGGTGCTTCCCCAGTGGGTCACTTTCCTGAAGCTGCGGGGCAGCTACGGCATCACCGGGGGAGATGGTTCTATCGGCGACTACCAGTACCTCTCGCAATGGGGCACACGCACCATCGGAGGATTGCTTGGCAAATACGACGGCGTACAGCCTTATGTGCCCATACACGCCATGAACCAGGACTACCACTGGGAAGCCAATAAAAAAATGGAAGGATCGTTGTCTGTCGGTTTCTTAAACGACCGAATCAATCTCGAGGTGTCGCATTACCGTAACAGGACCGGCGATCAGGTGACTGGCCTGCCCACGCCACAGTACACCGGCTTCGGTTCAGTACTGGCCAACTGGGCGGCCGTAGTGCAAAACAGCGGCTGGGAAGGTATGCTCAGGGCCAACCTGGTACAGCGAAAAGACTACTCCTGGTCGGTATCGTTTAACATCTCCCGTAACCGGAATATACTGGCGGCCTATCCTGACCTGGAATTCTCTCCCTACTACGGCACCTATAAAGTGGGGCAGTCGTTGTCTACCAGATACTATCTGCACTATATCGGCATAGATCCGCTTACCGGTAAACATGCTTTCGAAGACCGTAACAAAGACGGACAGGTGAATGTAAACCTCAGCGTACCTGATGGGACCGGCGCCGATGACCGTTATGTTCCGATCGACGATGCTCCTAAATATTATGGCGGTATCGGTTCCCAGTTCTCCTGGAAAGGCGTGCGGCTGGATCTTTTGTTCGACTTTAAAAAACAGCTGGGCCCGGACCCCTTTGCTAATGTACTGCCGGGCGCTATGAGCAATCTGCCAAGGGAAGCGTTGGCCAACCACTGGACAAAACCAGGCGACAATGCGAAATACGCAGGTTTCGCTCCTATTGGTTACACGTTGTTTAATGCATCCGACGGCGCTTTTATGGATGCTTCCTATCTCAGGCTCCGGAGCCTTGCCGTTAGTTATGACATCCCGGAGAAGCTGGTGAAAAAGGCCCGTATGGAGAGCTTCCGCGTGTACCTGCAGACAGAGAATATTTTCACCATCACCCGCTATACAGGACTGGACCCTGATACGAAGAGCCTGACGGCGCTGCCTTCCCCGCGGACCATCACCGGTGGTGTAATGCTTAATTTTTAAATGATGATTTATGCAGACCTATCATAAAATAATTGCGTTTTCCGGTGGATGGCTGTTATGGGCGAGTCTTCTCACCTCCTGTAAAAAGCTGGTGTCTGTACCGGCTCCTGTCAGTACTATTTCCACCAGCCAGGTATTCAGTTCGGAAAAGCAGGCCAATGGCGCGATGGCGGGTGTATACAGCAGAATGATCAACGGCGATGATCCGGTGGGTGCTCCACCGGTGGGAGAGTCTTCCTTTGCTGCCGGACTCTCCACGATGCTGGGCGGCCTTTCCTCTGATGAACTGTATTTCTTCCGCTCTGTTGCTGAAAAATCCTGGTACCTCGTCAACACCAACAAACTGACCGCACAGGAGGCCAGCCGTACCAATGGCGTCTGGACCTCTGCGTATAATGCGATATATGGCGCCAATGCTGTGATGGAAGGAGTGGCGGCCTCTACATCGCCCAACCTGAAAGACAGTGTGAAACAGGCGTTGACAGCAGAAGCTAAGTTTGTGCGGGCCTTTTCTTATTTCTATCTCACGAATTTTTTTGGAGATGTGCCGCTGGTGCTGACCATCGACTTTAATAAGACACGTAACATGCCGCGGACCTCACAGGCACAGATATACGGACAGATAGAAATGGACCTGAGAGACGCCGTGGCAGCTTTGCCTGAAACTTATCCCACCAGCCTGGGAGAGCGGATACGTCCTAACCGTTATACCGCCAGCGCCATGCTGGCGAGGGTGTATCTCTATCAGCGCAACTACGCCGGAGCCGTGGAAGCCGCTACCACCGTCATCAACCAGGCAGCTTTGTATCAGCTGGAGCCCGATCCCAACAACACATTTGTTACAACCAGCCGGGAAGCTATCTGGCAACTGAAACAAAATGACGTCTCCGCCTTGCTGCGCAATGCTACACCGGAAGGATATATGTTTATACCATTATATCTGAAGACAGGCGTTGCGTCTTACATACTGACCGACACCCAGATGAAGGCGTTTGAAACCGGCGATAAGCGCCTTTGCTGGATAGACAGCACCAAAGCCGCTCCCGCGCCAGATGTGCCGGCGGTGGTGTCCTACTATCCCAATAAATATCATATCGGTCAGCCCAACAGTGAATTTATGGCGCCTCCCCGTGAGTACTATGTAATGCTGCGGCTTGCGGAGCAATACCTGATACGCGCAGAAGCCGCCGCCAATGGCGGCCCGGGCGGCCTCGCCTCCGCCATCGCCGATCTCAATATGGTCCGTTCCCGCGCGGGGTTGCCTGCGTTACCGGCCTCGCTCAACAAAGAGCAGGTGTTGGCGGCCGTGGCCAAAGAGCGGCAGACAGAGCTCTTCGCCGAATGGGGACACCGCTGGTTTGACCTGAAGCGTACGGGCAAAGCAGCAGCGCTGTTGTCTGCTATTCCCTTAAAACAGCCATGGTCGGGTGATCATCAGTTGCTGTATCCCATTCCGAATACAGAAATCAGTGTAAACCATTTCCTGACCCAAAATCCCGGTTACTAATATGCAACGGTTAATATATTTCGCAGGCATTTTTGGGATGCTGTTGTTCGCTGCCTGCTCCAAAGAAAAAACAACTCCCGGCACCGCCTCGCTGACCATCATCAACGCGGTGCCCGGCAGCCGGCCGCTGATCGGTAACTTCAGCGGTGGTAGTCCGATACGCTACTATCTCGCCCCTGATTTCCGCTACAATACCTTTTTGCAGAGCAACCGTATCAGCTCCTATTCCGGCAGACAACCGCTGGCGATCTATCAGTATCCTGATACCACAGATAAAAGCCAGCCGTTGTTCAACCTGATGCTGGACCTGCCGATAGGCTCCATGCATACTTTGTTCCTGACCGGCACGCTCGCCAAACCGGACACGCTGTTTGTCAACGATGCGGTGCCTTACCATCCGCTGGGCGACAGCACCTGCAGCTTCCGCTTCGTTAACCTTTCTGCCGGCAGCGCACCGGTGAAAGTAACGATCGCGCAGAAGAACGGTCCGCCGGAAGTGAGCAGCCTGCCCTATAAAGGACTGACCGGCTTCCTGAACTATCCGGTGAATGCTGCGCAGGAAGACATGGTATTCGAGTTCAGAGACCTGGCCACTGATCGGCTCATTACCACTTACCGGGTGGATGGGGTACATAACCCGGTACCCGGATCGAACAGCCCCTGGGTGTACGGCAACTTTACCCTCGCGCTGATCGGCCTGCCGGACGGTACCAACGGGCGGGAACAAACGATACTGTCCATCCGCTATTAGCAATGGCAGCCATCCAACTATCAAACATTTAAAACGTATTATGAGCACTATCTTAAAAATTGACCGGCTCTCCCACAGGTACAGCAGTACCTGGGCTGTCCGCGATATTAACCTGGAAGTAGGCCATGCCGGCGTCATCGGGCTGTTAGGCTCCAACGGCGCCGGTAAGTCTACCACCATGAACATTATCTGCGGTGTGCTGAACCAGACCGAAGGTACGGTGTATGTAAACGGACTGGATATCCGCCAGCAACCGGAACAGGCCAAAAGAGAGATTGGTTTTCTGCCGCAAAACCCGCCGGTATATACCGATCTGACAGTAGACGAATATCTGCATTACGCGGCGCAACTGCGGCATATCGAAAAAAGCAAAGTGCGCAAAGCCGTGGAGGAAGCGAAAGAACGCGTGGGTATTTCCCACTTCAGCAGCCGCCTGATCGGCAATCTCTCCGGAGGTTACCGCCAGCGCGTAGGCATTGCGCAGGCCATTATCCATAAACCTAAACTGGTGGTGATGGACGAACCTACCAACGGGCTCGATCCCAACCAGCTCATTGAAGCGAGAAAACTTATCCGCGAAATAGGGCAGGACCATACGGTACTGTTATCCTCCCATATCCTTTCCGAAGTACACCTGCTCTGCCGCGAGATAGTCATGATAGAAGGCGGCCGCGTAATTTTCTCCGATACCATGGAGGCGTTCAATAACTATGTACAGCCGCACAGCGTACTGGCGAGAATGGAACAACCACCCACCGCCGCGGAACTGCAACAGATCAGCGGAGTGTCTAACGTGGAATTCCTCAGCGACCGCCAGGTACGCATCTACTTCGATGGTGACGAAAGCATTACGGAAAGGATCGTCGCCGCCAGCGTACAACACGGATGGCGCCTGCGTGAGATCAAACTCGACAAAGGATTGCTGGATGATATTTTCAAGCAATTATCTATTCAATCGCTCCAATAATTTTTATACATGAAGATGATATTCAGGATTGCTAAAACAGAGCTTCGGAACCTGTTCTTTTCACCGGTGGCCTGGTTCTTAACAATCGCTTTTATGGTACAGTGCGGGGTATACTATACTTACTCGCTGTATGGCCTGGCAAACTGGCAGGATGTGATGGTAAGAAACAATCCGGCGTTTAAAAGCTTTGGCATTTCACTCACCAGTGCCCTCTTTCTAGCGCAGGACGGTATTTTTTTTAATGTGCTGCAGAATCTCTACCTGTTTGTTCCGTTGCTGACGATGGGACTGATCAGCCGCGAGGTCAACAGCGGCACGATCAAGTTGTTGTATTCTTCCCCTATCCGTACCAGTGAGATCGTGTTGGGAAAATACCTCGCCATTATGATCTACAACCTTTTACTGGTGGGCATCGTAGGGGTGGTGATGATTGTCGGGGTGCTCAATATCCATGCGGCGGATTATGGTATGCTGCTTTCTGCTGCCCTGTCTTTTTATCTGCTGGTATGCACCTACACGGCCATCGGCCTGTTCATGTCCAGCCTCACCAACTACCAGATCGTTTCTGCCATCGGCAGCTTCATCATCATTTTTGTGTTGAGCCGTATCGGCGGTCTGTGGCAAAAGTACGACATCGTCCGGGACCTGACCTATTTCCTGTCCATCTCCGGCCGTACGGTCAAAATGTTGAGAGGACTGATCACCACAAAAGACGTGATTTACTTTGTGATGGTGGTGTATATGTTTGTCTCGTTCACGCTCATCAAGATGAAAGCCGGACGGGAATCCAAACCATGGTGGGCGCAGGCTGCCCGTTATGCGGCCGTATTGGCTTCCGTGCTGGTGATCGGTTATGTAAGTTCCCGTCCGTCGCTGATCGGCTACTGGGATACGACGCACGGCAACACCAATACGCTGCATCCCAATACGCAGGCGATACTGAAAGAGATGGGCAAAGAGCCTATGGAAGTCACGCTGTACACCAATCTGCTGGGCACCGGCGTTAACCGCGGTCTTCCGGAAAACCGCAATGACTATCTGACAAGCCTCTGGGAACCTTACCTACGCTTTAAGCCGGACATCAAATTTAACTATGTTTACTATTACGATACCGATGACAGGGACAGTACGCTGTACAAAACATGGGGGGGTAAGCCGCTTGCTGAAATAGCCGCACAGACAGCAGAGGGACAGGAAGTTAATATCAAAAAATTCCTGCCGCCGGCACAGGTGCGCAAAATGATCGACCTGCAACCGGAAGGCTATCGGCTGGTGATGCAGCTGAAATATAAAGGGAAGACCACCTTCCTGCGTACCTTCGACGATGCCATTTTCTGGCCGGAGGAGCAACAGGTGGCGGCATCCTTCAAACGGCTGCTACAGGACCATATGCCTAAAAGCCTTTTCCTCACGGGCAACCTGGAACGTAGTATCTACAAAAGAGGAGAGCGGGAATATTCCGGTCATACCCTGGCCAAAGAAGGCCGCCTGTCTCTCATCAACCTGGGTTTTGATTCTGACAGCCTTTGCCTGGATACCCAGGAAATCCCGTCTGACATCGCCACCCTTGTACTGGCCGATCCCAAGACTGCGCTCAGCGCCACGGGCATGGAAAAGCTCCGCCGCTATATCGGCGATGGCGGTAACATGCTGATATTCGGGGAGCCGGGTAAGCAGCAGATGCTCAATCCCGTATTGAAGCAGCTGGGTGTGCAGCTCATGGACGGCACGCTGATAGAAGTATCTAAAGATGAGATGCCGCACATGGTAAAACCCAATGTGGCCACTGCCGCTATGCACCTGTCGGAAGACCCCGCCCTTATTGCGCTACGTGTGATGCAGAAAGAGGGTACGACCATGGGAGTGCTGATGCCTGGCGTTACCGGCGTGACCTTCGACGACAGCAGCGCTTTCCGGGCCGCTCCTTTATTGACGACCGTGCCTGGTAATGTTTGGCTCAAAGCCGGCACCGTGGTGACAGACTCCGTTGCGCCGGTGTTCAATCCGCAGGACGGAGATACCCGTCAGCCGTACTACGCAACCGCCGTAGCACTGACCCGTAAGATCAACAATAAAGAGCAGCGCATCGTGGTAAGCGCCGATGCAGATTTTATGAGCAACCTCCGGCAGGGCGGCGGTTTCCTCGGCAGAAACCTGTACGCCTGGATGGCCTACGGCGCATTCCCCATCTACACGCCGAAACCGGACCCTATCGATACCAAACTGACGATAACAGCCACCACTGCCAATATAGAAAAGTACCTTTTCGTATGGGTGTTACCGGGACTGGTGCTGTTGACCGGAACAATATTACTGGTGCGTCGTAAAAGACAATAAAACAGCAAGCCATGTTTTTACAAACGGATGAACAAACCATAGAGGACCTTCGGATATTCGGCAAGCGGGATGTGAGCGGTATCTATGAACTGTATAACCATACGCATACACGGGGTGGCGAGGCCCTGCTGCAGGATATGTTCCGGCAACCGTTGTCGGACAAAGATGCCATCAACAGCAGAAGCAGCATCATCGCTCATTTTGCGCAGCAGCGCACCACTTTCCCGTTCGAAGCGGCCATGTTTGATATGGCCGAAAAATACCTGAAAAACGGGGACGAACATACGAAAAGCGGCGGCCGCAGCGCGCCGCTGGGAGAGAAAGACATCTACAACGGGGTAACCGCCGTGATAGGGCTGATACAGCAGTTGCACCGCTTTGTCGAAAGTCCGGCCGTTGCCGGTATAGCCGCCTATTCCGGCGAGCGCACCGCCATCGCGTTGCTGCTGTCGGAACCTGCGCTGGAACCGGTGCTTAACGAACCGATGAAGGGCAAGCTGTCCTACGGCGCGGTAACAGCCTTTGATCTGTTGCTCAGAACGCGGGAACGTCAGCGTATCACCAGGCTGCTGGAGCATGTATATACGCTGGATGTATATCTGTCGGTAGCAGCCGTGGCGACGGAGCGGCAGTTCGTGTTCCCGGTGGCGCTGGATAAGGGCAGTGCAGTGCTGGAGCTGGAGGGTGTCTATCATCCGTCCGTGAAGAATGCGGTGAGCAACAACGTGTCTATGGGGCCTGAGGGTAACGTGATCTTTCTCACCGGCGCCAATATGGCGGGGAAGTCCACTTTCCTGCGTTCGCTCAGCACCGCGCTGTATATAGCGCATATGGGCTTCCCGGTGGCGGCCCGCAGGATGTCTTTTTCCGTATTGGACGGGATTTATACCACCATCAACCTGCCGGATAATCTCGGCATCGGGGCCAGCCACTTCTACGCAGAGGTATTGCGGGTGAAAAAAGTCGCTACCGCCCTGGGCAACGGGCAGTCGTTGCTGGTCATCTTCGACGAGCTTTTCAGGGGTACGAACGTAAAAGACGCGCATGAGGCTACCGTGGCTGTTACCCGCGCATTCGCCAGCCGCAGGAACAGCCTCTTCGTCATCTCTTCCCATATCGTGGAAGCGGGCGAAGGACTGAAAGATGCAGGCAGCGTGGCCTTTCTCTATCTGCCCACCCGTATGAACGGCCATCAGCCCGAGTATACGTATACGTTGGAAAAGGGTATTACAGACGACCGTCACGGTATGATCATCATCCGCAATGAAGGCATACTGGATATTCTCAGGAATGGTCGCAGGACTAAATAAAAATTGCATGTATGAGCTTTAGTATAGACAGGCAAACGATGGATGAACTGAACCTGCTGGGCAAGTTCCGGCAGGGCTCAGTCTATCATCTGTTTAACCAGGTGAAGACCAGGGGAGGAGAGCGTTTGCTGGACGCCATGTTTCAGGCGCCGCTGGAAGAGATGGCGGCCATCAATGAGCGGAGCAGTATTTTCCGTTTCTTCCAGGAGGCGCAGCTGGCATTTCCTTTCGATGCGCAGCAGCTGGCGCAGATGCGCGAATACCTCGATACCGGCGGTAGTAAAAATGTGTTGTTCTCCATGGCCGACACCCTGCTGAAAAAAGGGTTGGCCACCGTAGCCCGCGATGAACGCTACCGGAAAAACGTGCAGGGGCTGCAGGCAACCATCGTGACAGTAAAAAAATGTGCCGCTTTCCTGGCTTCCATGGTATCGCTGCCGGGGCCCTATGATCACCGCATTGCTGCGATGCGGCAACTGCTGCGTACCCGTGAACTGGAGCAACTGGCAGATATGGACATCTATCAGGCATTACCGGTAAAAACACTGGCGACCTACGACCACCTGCTGAAAAACAAACTGCGGCAGTCCATGGATGACCTGATGGCCTTTATCGACGAGCTGGACGTATTTATCGCGGTGAGCGACGTGGCGAGAGCCAGAGGATTTAACTATGCAGTAGCCGTGCCGCCGGAAAAAAATATGCTGACAGCCACCGGCCTGCATCATCCCTGTATTAATAACGCTATCGGCAACGATATCCGGATGCAGCAGGGCAGTAACGTGTTGTTCCTTACCGGCGCCAACATGGCCGGCAAGTCTACCCTGATGAAATCAGTCGGTATTGCTTTGTACCTGTCACATATGGGCTTCCCGGTGGCGGCTTCGGGGCTCACCTTCTCTGTCCGCGAAGGACTGTATTCGTCCATCAACGTGTCGGACAACATCAACCTCGGCTATAGCCATTTCTATGCGGAAGTGGTGCGGGTGAAACAGGCCGCCGAGGCCACGGCCAGCGGCAAACGCCTGCTGCTGATGTTCGACGAACTCTTTAAAGGGACCAACGTCAAAGATGCTTACGACGGCACACTGGCCGTAACAGCGGCTTTTGCGGAATATACCGGTTGCCTGTTCATCGTGTCCACCCACATTATCGAAGTGGGAGAGGCGCTGAAAGACCAGCCTAATATACAGTTCAGGTACCTGCCTACCGTCATGGAGGGTAGCCGTCCCCGTTATACCTACCGGTTGGAGGAAGGAATCACGGAAGACCGCCAGGGGATGATGATCATCCGCAACGAAGGCATCCTGGAACTGATGAATGCCAATAACCTGTAAAATTTACCAAACATATGAAGAAGCTGTTGACATATGGCGCCAGCGCCATACTGGCCTGCGCATGCCTGCAGGCGCCGGCCCAGGAGAAAAAACTGGCCAGTCTCACCAAAGAGGATTTTATCGCTGACTTCAGGCTGGCGGTGGATATCCTGAAAAAACAACATCCCAATCCGTATAAGTTTATCGATTCCGCGACTTTCATGCACCGGGTGGACTCTCTCATGGACCGTATGGCCAAAGAACCGGACATGATGACAAGCCTGCAGTATTCGCCTATCTATCTCGTAAGGGATGTACATACCAGCCTGCGGCTTTCCAACGACAATTCCCGGGAGCTGTACAGTAACCTGCGCTTTTTCCCCTATCCGGTGATCATCGAACGGGAGCGGATGTTCGTCAACATCAAAGGCGCCACCATTCCCTACGGCGCAGAGATCCTCAGCATCAACAACAAGTCGGTAAAAGACATTTTACAAAGCCTCTCCACTTCCGCCTATAGTGATGGTTTTATTACTACCGGTATGGACCGGTTATACCCTGAGTTTCAGGTGACCTTTAGCCTGCTGTCGCCGCACCAGGCCACCTATCCGGTGACCTGGACGGCGCCCGGCAGCAAAGAAACGCGTAAAACGACGTTGCCGGCAGCAGATCCTGGCAGCGCTTTCCATGCCACGCGGCAGTCGGTCTTTCCGTTCAACGTGCTGCAGCGTGCCTATTACATCTACAATGATTATGATGACTCCACAAAGACAGGCCGCCTGACGGTCAATACGTTCGCGCTCAACGAGCAGGACGCCTACAAGGAATTCAGCGAGTTTTTCCGCGAAGTAAAAAAACGGAACTTCAGGCAGGTGATCATCGACGTGCGCAGCAACGGCGGCGGCGATCCGGCCATCTCCGCACTGCTGTATTCTTTCATGGCGGAAGCGCCTTTCCGGAACGTTTATAACTACCGTACCCGCAACATCGATGTGGCCTACCCCGAATATGCAGTGGCGGATAACGGCAGGCGCCTTTC
The DNA here is from genome assembly GCF_012516375.2 of Chitinophaga oryzae. Classification (NCBI taxonomy): domain Bacteria; kingdom Pseudomonadati; phylum Bacteroidota; class Chitinophagia; order Chitinophagales; family Chitinophagaceae; genus Chitinophaga; species Chitinophaga oryzae. The sequence continues at coordinate 4,735,625 of NZ_CP051204.2, read as the reverse complement.
CGATGAAGATATACAGGGGCAGAAAAACTTCTTCTATCAGCGCTTCGATAAAGACAGCTCCGGCTTCTACGTAGGTAATGCCCGCCTGAAAGACGGACTGATGGAGAACTTCCCGCCGGACAAAGACGCGTTTCACGGTAAAGTATATGTGCTCACCGGCGGCGGTACAGTGTCAGCGGCGACGTATTTCGCTACGCTGGTGCAGAAAAACAAAAGAGGGGTGATCATCGGCAAAGAAACCGGCAGCGGTGAAGCGGCTACCACGGCCGCCTGGTTCCTGCGTTACCTGTTGCCCCGCACCAAATGCGTGCTGACGGTACCACGGTCAGAACTCAATTTCTTTAATGCCGTCAAAGACAACGGCCGGGGTATTATGCCGGATAAGGAAGTGCCCATGGATAAATTCATGGAGTATATACGGGCGGATAAAGATCCTGAATTATCGTATACGATGGACCTGATTCAGAAAGGCCTTTGATACGGAAGCCGGACTCGTTTTGAGTCCGGCTTTTTTATTGGTTATTTGAAAATAAATTTTCATCTTTGCACCGGAAATAAGGTTCTTGACACAGAAGAACTTTTTGATTCAGATCGTTATGAGATTGTAGTATATCGTGCAGAAACGGCTTTCTGCCATGTCAACCCGAAGTATTGTACACCTGAAACCCCGGTTAAATCCTTCCATATTGTAATGCTGCCCTTATCCCTGTTCTGATACATTTCATTAAGTTTTTTTCAGTCATTTTTACCGGTATTGCCGTGTCGTTGATGTATGCCATCGATGATCGGATGTTTGTTGCCCGATGAGGTGCAGCCCGGTGGACCTATGCCCTTATCATGCACTTAATTTTTATGTTATGAATAAATATGAAAGACTCAAAAAAGAACTGGAAACAGTTGGAACCGGAAAAATGAAGGCCTTTGGCTCTTCGATGTTGCCCATCCTTAAAAGCGGTACCATGCTGACGTTCCGGCGGGAACAGGCATACGCGGTGGGTGACATTGTGTTTTGTAAAGTGAAAGGACGTTATATCGACGCGCACAAAGTCACGAAAACAGATGCCAGCAAAGGCTACCTGATCGCCAACAACCACGGTTTTGAAAATGGTTGGACAAAAGTGATCTTCGGCAGGGTGGTATTGGGGGAATACGGCAACCGGGTTATTTACCGGAAGGTATAACCGGTTCCCATTCAAAGCCTGCATTTCTTTGTTTTATCCTTCCCAATCCGGGCCATGGCAAATGATAGGTCATGGTCATCCTGGTCTTCTTCGCTTCTTCCTGTAATACTTTTTTCCGCGTAAGGGCTGCCTGCCCGAAATCCATATCATAGAACATTCCCCATTCCGGATGTTGCAGCAGCACGGCTGTATGCAGCAGGTCGGCGCTATGCAGTAAGGTTTCCTCACCGGAGAAAATCTCCACCATGCTGTGCCCAGTGGTGTGCCCCGGTGCCGGTATCAGCCGGATGCAATCGCAGAGGGTGGCCTGCGGATCTGCCAGCCGTAGCTGTGGCCGGATAGCGCTTAGTATTTCAGGGATACGGGTGGTGAGCGCTTTTTTTAAACCTGTGGCCGCATCGAGGGGACTGGCAGAAAAATCAGGCGGTCCCTGCATCCAGTGATTGTATTCTGCATCACTTAAATGGATACGGGCATTGGGGAAAACGGGGGAACCGTCCGGATGTAACAGGCCGCCGGTATGATCGGTATGTGCATGTGTAAGCACAACATCGGTGATAGCCGTCGCCGGAATACCGGCAGCGGAAAGGCTTGCGGGCAACAGGCCGCCGGTGGCGTCTTCCTGTCCGAGACCGGCGTCGATCAATATCAGTTGATCCGAATGGCGTATCAGTAATATGTTGAGGTCAAGTCGCAGCGCATGGGTAGGCAGTTCCTGTGCGCGAAGTGCCTGTTGTATATAGTCGGGCTGTTCATAAGGGCCGATCATCGGGTGTGCCGGCGCCAGCATCTGGTAGCCGTCGCTGAAGATCATCAGCTCCAGGTGGCCCAGGCGAAAAGAGCAGGGTGTTTGCATGTTTTTAATTTGATCGCAAACCTATAGCAATTTCATACTTTTGTATAATTGAAAGATCTCATCATATACTTTAATAAAACTGAAGTATGATTACCGATGTATTGGACCTCGATTTGTTGCGGACATTTGTGCTGGCGGTGGATTTAGGTAGTTTTGCCCGCGCAGCGGAACATGTATCCCGTTCCCAGTCGGCCGTAAGTCTGCAGATGCAACGGCTGGAGGAGTTAACGGGGCATCAGTTGTTTGTGAAGCAGGGCCGCAGCCGGGAGCTCACGGCCAGCGGCGAATTGCTGGCCGGCTATGCCCGTCGCCTGCTGAAACTCAACGATGAGGCGATAGCGGCTTTGTCAACCCGCCAGCTGGCAGGGACTGTCAGGCTCGGTATGTTGACAGACTTCTCGGAAGGCTCGCTGCCACAGGTGTTGGCGCGTTTTGCGGAACAACATCCGCGGGTGCAGATGGAGATAACGATCGACAGGCAGGTGGTGCTGCAGCAGAAATTGCAGTCAGGTAAACTGGACCTGATCGTATGTGTAGGCCCGCAGCTGCCGGAAAATGCGGTCCTCATAGGAGAAGTGCCGCTGCGGTGGATTGGAAATAAAAAAGTGGCGCAGCAATCACCTTTGCCGTTGCTGCTGTTTGAGCCGCCCTGCCTCTTTCGTGCTGCGGGCCTTGCCGCACTGGAGAAGTCAGGTGTGGCATGGAAGCCCGTGCTCACCGCCAGCAATGTAGCCGGTATGTGGGCAGCTGCCCGCGCGGGACTGGGCGTCACTATCCGCACACAGATAGGGTTACCGGCGGATTGTAAACTGTTGCCGGCTTCGGGTGGACTGCCTGCGTTACCGCATATCTTTGTTTTCCTGCTGACAGCGCCACCGAAAAAAACTTCCGCCCCGGTACTGCGATTGACAGAAATTGTACAGGAAACACTTAGCGGTGAACTGAAAGGCCTGCAGTCGCGAAGAAAGAAGTAAAGCGAAATTTGTTAATCATCTGCTTTTAATAAAATTGTGAGAATCCCCTGTAATATAGTGGGTAGCTTTGGCGAAATGAATAACCCCATTTTATTTTTTGCCAAAACACATCTTTATGAGTATTACAACAATTGTTTGTTCTCCATATGAATTGAAGGGAGAGTTAACCCAAATCATGGAAGAAGAGTTTTCCATCTCTCCAGGGATGGCGGCAGAAGCCTACGATAATCGGTTAGATGAATATTTCAGGCGGCTGAAAGAAGACATGCAATTGGTAATCGAGTATCCTTACGTTGACAAGGTATACAGAGACAGCTACTATGCTTACTTCTCTTCCAAGCGAAGGCGTTATCAAAAAGACTGTATCCGCGTTTCGCTGTTTGATGGCGAAGTGCTTCCGGAACATTTCAGAAGCGCAGCAGGCGTAGCCAGCTTGCAGGAACGGTACCGGGGATTCGTGGTATTGCGGCCTACCATGCCAAATATTATCGGCCGGAGTGTCGTATCCCCCTATGCTTTGCAGGAGCATCGTTTTCTTAGCCTCGCCGGGAAGTATCAGACAACGGTCAATGCAGTGAAGCTGGTGGCTACGGGGTTTCCACATGCCTCGCAGGATACGGAAACGCTGACCTGCGCGGAGACATCGTTATGGGCCGTTATGGAATATTTTGCGGGGCGCTACCCGGAGTATAAGCCGGTGATGCCTTCTGTGATTACCGATACGTTGAGAAGCCGGTCCAGCTTCAGACAGATCCCTTCGGAAGGATTGAATATCGAGCAGATGGGATTTGCATTGAGGGAGTTCGGGTTTGGTACAAAAGCCTATTCCAGGGCCAGGCTTTCGCAGGGCTCTTTTTTAAATCTGTTGTCCGTGTATGTCGAAAGCGGAATACCATTGCTGGTTGCAGTGTCTAACAGGCATTGCGGTGGCACCATCGGGCATGCTATGTTGATTGTTGGACGATCGGAGACAAGCGATACAGATATTGATCAATTGACTGTGGAGCAGGAGGAAAACCAGGTGCTGGCAGAAGCGATGAGATGCAGCGGTGTGAGCATCATTGACAATGCTGCGATGAAACGTAACTTTGTTTTTATAGATGATAATTTTCCAGCGTATCAATTAGCCCGGTTAGAACAACCAACCTCATACTATAGAGATCCTGAATGGCAAAAGTGTGAAATCACACACTTCCTGGTACCACTTTACCCCAAGGTCTACCTGGAGGCCGTTGAAGCGAGGGACTATATGAAACAACTGTTGTTGGATGACGTTTTGGGTATTCCCGCTGGTGCCGAATTGTTTGTCCGTATTTTTCTTACATCCAGTAGGTCATATAAGGATTATTGGGCGTTAGAGCCGGGTTTTCACAGAGACTTTAAAGATCTCATTGTGACGGTGCCAATGCCTAAGTTTATATGGGTAGGGGAAATCTCATCAAGAAGATTGATAAAACAACGTAAAGCGAAGGGATTTATAGTTCTTGACGCAACCGAACCCCGGATGTTTAACTATGGAGCTTTAATCGCGTGGGGATACAACGATCGTGTTTGCTGTAAAAATGGGTTAGGAGGGCAGTTAATTCAGAATTATCTACCTTTGGGGGCGTTCAATATTTTCATTAATAATCTAAATGGATTTTAATTATGGTCATTAAATTGAACAGAAGTGAGGAAATCCTCGCCAGATTGCAAAAGGAAGGAAAATCTAAGGTATTGGACGATGATCCGGAATTTTTGAAGAGAATGAAAGAAATTGAAAAACGTATGGAGGAGGTTCGGCGAGAGAGTCGAATTATAGCCGCCCTTTCATGGATGGACGCTTCTACGTTTATTATCACCTCCTGATATTTACCATCAACTCATACCCAGGGCTGGCATACCTTTGCCAGCCTTTTCCGTTATAAAAAAAATATCAAAATGACACTTGTTTTCTCTTCTGTAGACATGGATACCTGGTCCGGAAAGCCTTATTTGAACCACGGGATAGTCATGGCAATGCGGCCATAAAATGGCGGTCATACTTTAGGAAGACAGATATCTTCCTGGAATTTCAGGTACTGTTTAGGACTGAGACGAAGATAATGCCGGAAGTCGTGAATTAGCTGGCTCTGATCATAATAGCCGCAGGCATCAATCAGATCAAACCAGTCAACAGGGGCGCCGGCAGCTACCTGTTGCTCTACCATCTGCACAGCTTTCAGAAACCGCTGGTAGCGCTGGCGCTCCTTCACGGTATAGCCGAACTGTTTTTTCTGATGCAGCTGGACATTGCGCTCACTCTGTCCTGTAGCCTCCGCAAGGGCTTTGACGGGATGCTGGTTTTCGTCTTCAAAAGCGGCCAGTTGTGCAGACAGCAGGTGCCTGTCCTGCAGGTACGGTTTGCAAAAATCGAGGATATACGCCACCTGCGCCCCGGGCGCAGGTATATGTTGCAACGATTCCCACAAGGCTGTAAAACAGTTGTCCTCCACCAGTTCATCCGGATGCCCCACCATGGTCGCCCGCCCAAAAAAACGGTAAAAAGCATCATCCTTGAAATTAGCGACCAGTATACTGGTCCCGGCCGGTAGGGTGTAATCAAATGCCTGTTTCACCGGCCCCAGCACCATGCATTGCTCCACCTCCAGCTGCGTTTCCTGCGCTGAATGCAGAATGCCTTTCCCGCCAAACACAAAAACCATGATCGTCTGATAGGTAGGCAACAGTGTTTTCGTTACCGCAACATCGGTATTATTGACAGCATGATAAAAATACGAGAATACAGCTTCGTACGCTGCCGGAACAGGCAGGCGCGATTGCTGGTAACCCTGATGATTGCCCTGGTTCATGCGTCAAAGATAGCTGAAATCAGGTGAGATGTTAATCATCACATTTTCACATGTCTGATAAACTAATGACATCCGGATGGGGTAGTTTTACTGCAGCCTGATCCAACGCCATAAATTTTCTTATATTCACGACGTTGCACTGGAAAGGGAAACCTGGCAGCTATTCACTTTTTAATTATTCAACGATATGACGACCCAGTTTTTTTACCTGGTGCTTAACCCAACAGAAAAGAAACTACCTTATTTGTATAGTAAAGTTTTTAAGATCACTTATCAGCATCTGAAAGACCTGGTGGCACAACAACAGCTACTGGAAGCGGCGTTCAGGGACCACAATCATCACCCGGAAGATTACAAAGCAGAGTGGTCAGTGGGAGCGGATGGGGAAGCGCAGGCGGCAGCGGAAAGGAACGATGAAATACGGGCGTGGCAGATGGATGAAACCAAAATTGTCCGGACGGTAAATTGGCCCTGACAGCCATCGGCTGACAGGGCCCGGGAATATTATTCGTGTTCGTTCTGATAAATCTTGTCTATCGCACTTTTATATTTTTCGAGCACCACTTTTCTTTTCAGGCTTAGTTTGGGCGTCATTTCACCGCCAGCGATGCTCCATTCTTCCGGCATCAGCTCAAAACGTTTGATCTGCTCCACATGATTGAAGTGCTGGTTGTATTCCCCGATCACTTTCTGATAAGCTTCCTGCACCTCCGGACGGGCAATGGCTTCTGCCTGCGTCGTGAACGGAATGTTCTGCTTGTTCATCCAATACTTCAGATAGGGGAACGCGGGTACGATCAGCGCGCCGGTGAACTTATGTCCTTCGCCTACCACCATGATCTGTTCAATGAAGGGACTTTCCTTGAACTTGTTTTCAATAGGCTGCGGCGCCACATACTTGCCGCCGCTGGTTTTGAAGAGCTCTTTTTTGCGATCGGTGATTTTGATGAATTTTTTATCTACCCAGATACCGATGTCGCCGGTGTGCAGCCAGCCATCGACAACGGTTTCGGCGGTGAGGTCAGGACGTTTGTAATAGCCTTTCATTACGGTAGTGCCTTTCACACAGATTTCTCCGTCTTCTTCCAGCTTTACTTCGATGCCGTCGATAGGAGGACCTACGGTACCGAATTTGGTGCCGCCGGGCTTTCTGCGGTTTACGCAGATCACCGGGCTGTTTTCGGTAGGACCATAACCTTCATATACCGGTATCTGCGCGGCATTGAAGATACGCAGCAGTTTCTCCTGGCAGGCTGCGCCTCCGGTAACGATATAGCTGATATTTCCTCCCAGCGCGGTGCGCCATTTGCTGAAGATCAATTTATTGGCGATAGACAACTGGAAGTTATACCATGCGCCGCCACTGATATTATTATCATATTTACCTGCCAGGGACACCGCCCAGAAAAACAGCCGCCGTTTAATGCCGGTGAGACTGTTGCCGGTGGCCATAATTTTTTCAAAGACTTTTTCCAGCAGCCGGGGTACGGTGGTAAATCCATCAGGGCATACTTCTTTCAGGTTTTCACTGAGGGTGTCCAGGCTTTCCGCATAGTAGATGCCAATGCCACTGAAAAGATAGATGTAGGTAACCGTCTTCTCGAAAATATGGTTCAGCGGCAGAAAGCTCAGCACCTTCTGTTGCGGTGCATCGTCGAAAGGGAAGCTCACCTTGGAATACATCACATTGGAAGATATATTGGCATGGGTGAGCATCACTCCTTTGGGCGTGCCGGTCGTACCGGAGGTGTAGATGATGGTAGCCAGATGTTCCGGATCAATTCCCGCTTTAACGGATTCCACTTGTTCCAGCAGCGCAGGCGTAGCCATGTCCGTAATGGCGCTCCAGTGGGTGGCACCGGGGATCTGGTCAAATGAATAGATCTCCTTCAGCGTAGGGACGGCCCCACGGAGGGCCTGGATTTTTTCCAGCATCTCTTTGCTGCTGACGAAGATATACTTCACGGCGGCATCGTTCAGGATAAATTGTATTTCAGCCGGGTTGGTGGTAGGGTAGAGGGGCACCAGCACGGCGCCGGTCTGCTGTACCGCCAGGTCGGTAAACACCCATTCCGGCCGGTTGTTACTGATAATAGCGATTTTGTCGGCGCCTTCCGGCGTAAAGTCATTGCCGCCTACACCCAGCTGTAACAAGCCGGCGCTGAAGCGGTTCACTGTTTCACTGACACTGGCGGTACTGAAAGTCTTCCAGCTGCCATTGATCTTGGCGGCCAGCATGTCCTGTTTGGGGAATTTCTCCAGCTGAAACTTTACTGCGTCGAATAGCCTGTGCCTCGGGAGCGTACTCATAAGGTAGATTTAGTGATGTAATAGGTACCAGTTCGTATTAAATATACTAAAAAATATATGTCAGTAAAGCTGAAATTAACCTTTCAGCCGCAGGCGGCGGAAAGCATTGCTTTGCTGAAAATGACATCGTTTCCATGGCACTACCATCATCGTCCATACAGGCACTAACGGGAGTCTTGGCATATGGGTCATTGGTTCTGTTCCCTACAATATAATCAATTTTCGGGCGTGACAAACACCGGGAATGTTAAAGTTATCGCTGTTGTGCATTGCTTTTATGCTGATCTTTTCCTATTTTTTCCGCTTTACCGGACCATAAACGGCCAGCCGGCCTTAAAGTATCATTATGCTTACTGCTCTTACAAACGGAACGATCTACACCGGTGCACAGGTGATCAGGAATAAGGCACTTTTAACGGAACAGGGGAAAATAGCGGCGCTGGTCAATCCTGCGGAAGTCCCTGCACACGCGGCGGTGACAGATTGCACCGGAAGTATTATCGCACCGGGACTGCTGGACCTTCAGATCTATGGCGGCGGCGGTTACCTTTTCTCTGCTAAACGATCGCCGGAAGCGCTCAACGCTATGGCGCAGGCGCTGGTTAAAAGCGGCACGACCGGTTTTCTGCTTACACTGGCGACCGACAGTATGGAGGTGTTCCACGAGTGTATCCGCATTGTGCGCGACCACCCGCATCCGGCGGTGCTGGGCATGCACCTGGAAGGGCCATACATCAATCCCGCTAAAAAAGGGGCGCACCCCGTACAGCATATCAAACGCCCGGCGCGTGACGAAGTGGAGGGCCTCCTGGCTGCTGCCGGCGGTGTAGTGAAGATGATCACCGTGGCCCCGGAAATGTGCGATCCGGCTATCCTCCGCTGGCTCGATGCGCAGGGGATCGTCCTCTCTGCCGGTCATAGCAACGCCACCTTCGCGGAAGCCATGGACGGTTTCCAGAATGGCGTACGGGCCGTGACGCACCTGTTCAACGCCATGTCGTCCCTGCATCACCGCGATACCGGCCTCCCCGGCGCCACCTTCCGCGACCGCAGCGTTTACGCCAGTATCATCGCAGATAATATTCACGTAGATGACAATGCGCTGATCATCAGTAAAAAGGTAATGGGCCACCGCCTGTTCCTGATCACCGACGCAGTGGAGGCCAACGATACCTGGCCGGCGCATCATGTGGCGCAGGAAGACCGCTTCACGCTGCCCGACGGTACTCTCTCCGGCTCACGGCTGACACTCCTGCGCGCCGTGCAGCGCTGCGTGGAGCATGCAGGCATCCCACTGGAAGAAGCACTGCGCATGGCTACCGTATATCCCGCTACGTTAATGGGCCTGAAAGACCGTGGCCGCATTGAGCCTGGCTGCCGGGCCGACCTGGTAGTGTTTGATCCCCAGTACAAAGTGCAAAAAGTATTTGTCGCAGGCACACAACAGTGAACTGCCGGAACATGTTAATACAGGAAGATGAAAAACAGCTGTCTGACTATTATAATCACCTTATGGCTGACGGCCCTCTGCGGGTCCGGCGCTATTGCGGCCACGGAATCCTGGATACGGATCAACCAGCTCGGGTATCTGCCCCAGGGCATTAAAGCGGCCGTATGGGCGGGTAAACACACGGAAGCACCCGCCAGGTTCCGGCTGGTGGATTCCGCCAGTGGTAAGACCGTCTTCACCGGTACGGCCAAATCTTTCGGGCAATACGGTCCATTCAGTTCCACCGCCCGGCTCGACTTCAGCAGCTGGAGACAAACAGGCACCTTTTACCTGGTGGCGGGAGACGCGAAGTCGCCTTGTTTTCGTATCGGCCCCAACGTTTATGCCGGCGCGGCGGACTTCGCCCTGCGGTATATGCGCCAGCAACGGTCGTTTTTTAACCCTTTTCTCAAAGACTCCTGCCATACCCGTGACGGCTATACGCTATACGGACCCATGCCCGACAGCACCCGCATCGATGTTGCCGGCGGATGGCATGATGCGAGCGACTACCTCCAGTATTCCACCACATCGGCTAACGCTACATACCACCTGCTGGCGGCCTACCGCGATTTTCCGCAGGTGTTCGGCGACCGGTACGCGGCCAACGGCCTCGAAGGCGGCAACAAAATACCGGATATCCTCGATGAAGCGCGCTGGGGACTCGACTGGCTGTCGAAAATGCATCCGCAAGACAACTGGATGTTCAACCAGATCGCCGATGACCGCGATCACAACGGGATGCGGCTGCCTAAAGAAGATCCTTTTTATGGCAGAGGTTTTGAACGACCGGTATATTTCTGCTCCGGCCAGCCACAGGTACGGGGCAAATTCATGAACCAAACCACCGGCGTGGCTTCCACGGCAGGCAAATTCGCCGGTGCTTTCGCGCTGGGATATGACCTGCTGAAAGATAAAGATGCCGCCTACGCCGGTATCCTCCGTCAAAAAGCCCTCACCGCTTACAATATGGGCCGCTGGCAACCGGGCGTCTGCCAGACCGCCTCGGTAAAATCGCCCTATATCTATGCAGAAGACAACTGGACGGATGATATGGAACTGGCTGCCGCCTCACTGTACCGGCTACACGGAAACGACGCCTACCGGCAACAGGCGCTGGACTATGCCGGGCAGGAGAAAATAACGCCCTGGCTCGGAAAAGACACCGCCCATCACTACCAATGGTATCCCTTTATTAACCTGGGACACTATGAACTGGCGCGGCAACTGAAAGGCGCCGACCGGCAAACCATCACCGGTTACTACCGGGAAGGCATCGATAAAGTATGGCAACAGGCGAAGAACAATGCGTTCTACCGTTATATTCCCTTTATCTGGTGCAGCAACAACCTCACTGCCGCCTTTGCTATCCAGTGTTACTGGTACCGGCAGCTGAGTGGCAGCGATGCCTATGCAGCGCTGGAACAGGCTAACGTCGACTGGCTCTTTGGCTGCAATCCATGGGGTACCAGTATGGTGTATGGCTTGCCCGCTACCGGCGACACACCGGAAGATCCGCACTCGGCTTTCACCCACCTGGGCCACTACCCGTTGGACGGTGCGCTGGTAGACGGTCCCGTCTATACGAACATCTACAAAAACCTGATCGGTATACAGCTGTCTAAACCGGACGCCTACGCAGCGTTCCAAAGCGATCTTGCCGTGTATCATGACGATTTCGGGGACTATAGCACCAATGAGCCTACCATGGACGGAACGGCGTCGCTGATCTACCTGCTGGCTGCCATGGACCACGAAGGCATGGGCCATCCTGCTGCTACGCCGGGTAACGGCAGCGGTTACACGTACACTGCCGGCGCCGTTATCCGCGGTGACACCAGCCGTAAAACACTAACCCTCGTTTTTACCGGCGACGAATTTGCGGACGGGGGGCAGACGATACGCCGCGTGTTGCAGCAGCAAAAAGTGCCGGCTGCTTTCTTCCTCACCGGGAAATTCTATGCCAATCCTGCTTTTCAGCCGCTGATCAAACAACTCAAAGCAGATGGTCACTACCTCGGCCCGCATTCCGACCAGCATCCGCTGTACTGCGACTGGCAAAAACGCGACAGCCTTTTGATCACACGTGAAGCTTTCAATAAAGATCTCGCTGCCAACTACCGCAGGATGAAGGCCCTTGGTATCAACAAAAGCGCAGCGCCGTATTTTCTCCCGCCCTACGAATGGTACAATGATACCATCGCCGCGTGGACAAAAGCGGCAGGCCTGCAGCTGGTGAACTTTACCCCGGGCACGCGCTCCAATGCAGACTACACCACACCGGCCATGAAAAGTTATCGTTCTTCGGAAGAAATTTACCGGTCTGTTCTGCAATATGCGGATACACAGCCAGCCGGACTGAATGGCTTTATGCTGTTGCTGCACATCGGCACAGACCCGGCCCGCACGGATAAATTCTACAACCACCTGGACCAACTGGTCACAGACCTCAAAAAGAGAGGCTACCGCTTTGTTGCCATCAACCAGCTACTGCGCAGGTAAATAAAAAATCCCCGGGCAGAAGCCCGGGGAGCTGTATTACCACAATCTGCCGCTCGCGTAGGCATCGTATTCAACAGGTGATAGGGGATCTTCCGGGTGATGTATCAGGTACCGGCGTGCTTTCTCACTCTCCTTATGCGGCAAGTAGAGGAAGCTGAGAAAGCGGTATGGACGGCCGCAAAAAATTTCTTCGGGATCTTTGGCGGTGTTCAGCGCCACACGCGGTACAGCAAACAACCGCGCTTTATCAATGCTGTTATGTGTCCTGACAGTGGAGATGTTCTCCAGTCCAAAGTACAATGGCTCCTCCCGCAATACGCTGCCAAATTGTTTAAATATCTCTCTGCACACTTTCAACGGGCCCGCTATCGTGCCTGCCCGGGAGGGCAGCTGCTGGCTGTCCGCCACTGGCGCAATGCCGCGGATCATTATACCGCCAAAGGCATGGGCGGTGGAAAGGGTAATGTCCATCCCCGTGCCGTGGAAATACCATTCTCCGTTACTGCTTTGAATATGCTCGTGCGCATGGGCGTAAGGATCGTTGTGCGTATCACTGCAATAGTAAAACTCACAGTCTACGATCCGGTAGCGGTTGTCTCCCGCCCGCAACAGATGGTCGTTCATGATAGTGTCTGCAATCTTCCGGAACGAAGCGATACAGGTGTCACTATCCCTGTCGTCTATATGAAGAAAGTCTGTCATGTTTTCTTTTTTGGTGCAAAGAAAACACAGGAAAGCATACGATGATCACCTATCAAAAATGTTGATGTGAATCGGATTGTAATGCTGACAGGGTAAGGGTTGCGTCGGATTTTGATAATATTTTTATGATAGTGGTTTTGTCGGAAGTATTAATCCTGTACATGAGATCAGGCAACGTTCTTTGCTGGTTCATATCAACTATTGCGTTCCATACACGAAGCCATCGCCAACTATTTTTGTAATTTTTTTTGGAGAGGGATGTATACCCTGAATTGTACGCCTTTGTAGTAATTATTCTCCGGCACATCCCTCCCGAAAGTGCATTAAGTGCGTGATAACTTGAGGTGCGCGCGAAATATATTTACTTTGTACAACGATGGACCACGAAGAACAAATAAAACAATTACGGGAACAGGTGCCTGTGGGCCTGCGCCATGCCGCGCTGTTACTGGAAAAAGCAGGGGGCGACGTTATGGTGGCCCGCCAGTTATTTATACAGGAAGCGGAGGCAATTGTATTCGGCAAAACTGCGGCCCCGCGCGAATTAGTACTGTCGCTGCTGGAACAGCACCACTATGATATACCGCGTACGCTGAACGCGATAGAAGCGGAATTATATACAGTAACGGAAAGGATACTACGAAAAATAAAAAACAATCCGGAGGCTGCTATCGGTAAAATAGCATTGGCGGTGGAAGCAGCCACACCATTGCACCGCAACTACTGGCTCCCCCTGGATACCATGGTACTTCCCAATGGCAGTCAGCACTCTTTTATGGTGGTGTATGAATGGCTTTCCTACGAGGACTACGAAGGATTTGACATTGCGCTGTATTTTCACCGGGAGCTCGTCAGCACTACCCTCCGGGAGAGGCTTTCATGCCCCGGAGCGGCAACCGCCATCCTGGATGGTGACGCCGCCGCTTTTAGCCTGCACCGGGAATCGGTGATACGGCAATTGTACCAGCTGGTGGTGAGCAACATCAGTCAGTTTCCGTAAGTTGTTGTATTTTTTGGTCGATGACTTTTTTGTCGGCCGCTGAATGGCTTAAGGCAAATGCTTTTTCAAGAGAACTGCGTGCGGCGCGGTTGTCAACCCCGGCATACAATTCTCCCAGCAGCAGATGATACTGGTAGTGGTCATTAAGAGATAACTTTTTTGCTTCCTGCAAAGCAGCCTCCTTACCGTTGGCCCTCGAAAGGGCGTAAGTCCTGTTAAGCGCAGCAACAGGAGAGTACTCAACGGTCAGCAGCTGGTTATACAGCTGCAGTATATTTTCCCATTTCTCGGGCGTATCTGCCTTGATGGTATGCCAATAGGCGATACCTGCTTCATAATGATATTTGGATGCAACGGTCCCTTTGGAAGCCAGGTTCAGGAAATGCTCTCCCTGCTGCACCAGGTCGTCATCCCATAGACTCGTGTCCTGGTCGTCATATAAAACGGTATCTCCGCTGGCGTTTGTACGTGCTTCAAAACGGGACGCCTGAAAGCTCATCAGTGCTATCAGGGCATTTACCGCCGGTGTATTGGTGGCTTCGTATTCGGTCAGCAGAAAAGTGAGCCGCATGGCTTCGAGGCAAAGGTCCTTACGCAGGGAATGGTCATGACTGGCAGAGAAATATCCCTCGTTGAACAGCAGGTAAAGTGTACGCAGCACTGCTTCGAGCCGGTTGGAGATTTCGGCGGCGGCCGGAAACGCAATGGCGATATTTTCTTCCCGCAGCTTTTCCTTGGCCCGTAACAGCCGTTTGTTGATCGTATCTTTACTGGTGAGGAAAGCGTCCGCTATCTCTTCTATGCCGAAGCCGCACAATACGCGGAGCGCCAGCCCTATCTGCGATTCCAGGGAGATGGCAGGGTGGCAGACGGCAAACATCATCTGCAGCTGGCTGTCCTTAATATTCCGTGCGGACAGGTCCAGCTCCGGCACTTCGCTGGTGGCAGCCTGACTTAATTGTACAGATACTTTTTGCTGAAATACTGCCCGGTGTTTCAGATGGTTTTTCGCTTTGTTCTTCGCCACGGTATACAACCACGCGGCAGGGTTCTCCGGCAGTCCTTTCAGTCCCCACAGCTCGGAGGCCGACAGAAAGGTCTCGCTGGCGATGTCTTCGGCAACATCCAGGTGTTCAAACCCCAGCAGCTTACACAATACAGCCGTGATCTTGCTGTATTCCGTTCTGAACAGGTGGGGGAGCAGTTCTTTATCTTCCATAATGTGAAATTACGAATTACGAATTACGAATTGAGGGCTCCTTTATAGAGCGGGTATTTAATAACCGTTCCAAAAGGGGGCCCTCAATTCGTAATTCGTAATTCGTAATTCGTAATTATAATACGCTGATTTCCCTGATTTCCACATTACCGCCAAAGGCCAGTATGGGACAGCCCTGCGCCAGTTCAGCCGCTTCTTCGAGAGAGCTGGCCTGTACTACGGTGTAGCCGCCGAGCGTTTCCTTAATTTCTGTGAAAGGGCCGTCGGTCACCACATTGTTGGGCCTGACTACCTTGCCGGTCTGTTCCAGGCGGTTGCCGCGATCGGCCAGTTTGTTCTGTGCAGCAATACCACCGATCCAGTCCATCCACATTTTAGTGTTGTTCTGCATTTCTTCCGGTGAACGCTTGGCTGTAGAGGAGAAATCTGATCTGAAGAGAAATAAGAAATTTTTCATGGCAATAAATTTAGTTGTTTATAGCTTAATAACAACCTGGCTGTCATGAATAAGACAGTTTTCCGCCATTTTTTTTACATTTTTTATATGATATTTAAAATCAATCTTTTGGGAGATGCTGGAGCAGGAGTGCGACGCGCTTTTAATAACTGAATTCATGGATGCTTAACCCGTTGAGATCGGGGTCCTGTAAAAAGAAAACCTTTCCGAAAGCGGATTCGCTGATGGCCGAAACATTGACTCCTTCCCGGTGTAGCCGTTCCCTCTCCCTTATGATGTTGTCCGTCTCCAGCACCAGTCCCTGTAAGGCGCCTGCCTGCATCCGGCCGTAAGGCCATTGCCGCACCAGCGAAATGGTGGTGACCTGGTTCCGGAATCCCAGCTGAATCCAGGCGTCGCCGTCGGGCAACATTACTTCCGCCAGCAGCTCAAAGCCCAGCAGCAGGTAAAATTGTTTGGACAGCTGTTGATCGGTGACCGGTACCGCAATGTTTTCAATGGCTCTCATGGAAAATGAACTCTTGCAGCAAAGGTAGCCCTGCAGCTGTAAACAGGAGAGGAGGTCTGCGACAATCGCCAAGGGGTATTCCGACAATCAATTACGAATTACGAATTGAGGGCCCCCTTTTGGAAAGGTTATTAATGAACCGCTCTATAAGATAACCCTCAATTCGTAATTCGTAATTCGTCATTCGTAATTGACTCACCGTACCGTTTGCTGACCTGGTGGCGCAGGATCCAGTCACGCAGGAGATCAAAATAGCCGGCGGAATATTGCAGCAGTACCGGACCGTCCGGACTATCCTGTACATCAATGATGCCATGGTCGGCATGGGGGAAAATCACTACGTCAACATTTTTACGGGTGGCGACCGCGTCTTTTAACACATCGATGGTGCCGCCGTTCGGGGCCTCCGTGTCTTTCCCGGCAATCACCCAGAGCATAGGGGCTTTTACGCGCCGGAACGCAGGCACGGGGTCATAATCCAGAGGAACATCTGTCGGGAAAATCTGTTTCAGGGTGTCCAGCTGCGCACGGCTGGCCTGCAGCACAGGGCCGGTATAATCTCCCTGTAAAGCCTTAAACCATGGCTCCCTGCCATACAGTGCCCTGAGAGAGTCTACCGCTTCGAGGCCGCCGTTGAAGCCGGTCCGCACCACCTGGTCGGTGGCCGCTACAACCTGCATCGCCTTTGCGATATCTGCGTCACTATAATGTCCTTCCTGCAGATCGTGTAGTGCTTCCTGGCGGTTCTCTTCCCGCGGCGGGATAAGCAGACTGTAACTGGCGATGACAAAATCAACCGGCGTCAGGGTAGCGGTCAGCGGTACGATCCACCCGCCCTGGCTTTCGCCCATCAGCCCCGTAGGAATGCCACGGACGGCCGGCTGCTTTTTCACCACCTTTACGATGGTGGCCATATCCTGGGCCAGCAGGTGAAAATTGGCGGACAGTTTCCCGGTGGACTTGCCCGTGCCTCTTTTATCATATACCAGTACGGCAATATGGTTAAGCGGCAACATGTACTGGAGAAAGTGCGTAGCCACAGCAGAGGCGCCGCCCGAGCCAAAATGCAGCACCACCAGCGCCTGCGGCTTACGGTCTGCCGGCAGGAACAGCTCTCCGTAAACAGCGGCGTCCTTTACATCAAAGCGGAGGGGGATAACGGGCAGGGGTATACGTTTACCGGTCAGCATTTTACCGTCCTGCCGGAAAAAAAGGGAATCATGGGGGCAGCCGCTAAAACGCGCGAATATGTTCGGGTTGTTGGCATTGGCCCAGCCGGGCCCCGACAGGTAACTACTGTCGGCCTGTAAGTAAAGGCGTCCGGTGCTGCCGTCCAGGCGGCGGTAACGGAGGTCGTTGTCCTGGGAAGGACTGATGATCAGCTGGCTGCCGTCGCTCATGGCATAGGCGCCGTTCCTGCAGCTGGCGGAAGCCGCCACCTGTTGGGCAGAAGCCGCGCCGGCAATAACCGTGGCCGTGAGCAGTGATAGAAGGTGTGTTTTCATATAGTCGTAAAGGTAGGTGTCAGAGTACAAGCTCAAAAGTGGCAAAGCCGCCATCCCGGTAGTGGGCAGGCAATCCCTCCGGATCGGGAATGGAGACTACGCCGAGGTAGGTAAAGCCGCAGCTGACATAGTAGTTGTTCAGCTTCTCATTACCGGCGCCGGTGTCCAGCCGCAGATACTGCCGGCCGTTTTCCCTTCCGTACTGTTTTGCCCAGTCAACAATCTGTTTCACAAATCCGCGGCCCCGGTATTCCGGATGGGTGGCGATACGGTGAAGATACAGGGAAGGCGTCTCGTCTTTCTCTCCCCATATCAACGGATCACTGAAGGTAGTGACAAATACACAAACTGTCTTGTTGTCCACCACCAGTTTCCACTGCCGCTTTTGTTCGATCTCCTGTTCTACTACAGATCGCTCAAATCCTTTCCAGTAAAGGTTTGTTCCCTGCTGTCGCTGGTATTTGGTGCCCTCGTCATAAAGGTAAAAGATATCGTCAATGTCTGTAACGGTGCTGTTGATTATTTCCATGGCTCAATTATTTCCCCCAAAATTATTTACTTTGTAGCTACTGTAACAGATACAGATTTTGAATATTTTAGTATAACAGATGAAAGACTTTCAATACATAGAGATAGCCAACCGGATAGAAGCCATGATTAACAATGGGACTTATCCGCTGGGCGAGAAACTGCCTTCGCTGCGCGCGGTGAGCGGGCATTTCGGGGTAAGCGTGGGCACTTCGCTGAAAGCCTATTCTCTATTAATAGATAAAGGATTACTGGCCTCCAGGGAGAAATCGGGCTATGTGCCCCTGCGCAAATCCACGGGGCATACAGAACAGCCGGTGGCCACCACAGCGGCCCCTGCCATCCGCGAGGTGAACGTGAGCCGCATCATCAGCAAAATGCCCGTGGATGCAGGTCCCTATCCACCCGGGTTTATCTCTTTTTTTAATGCTTCGCTGGAAACGCACATGGTGCCGTTTAATGCGGTGCGGCGCAGCTTGCAGAAAGCCTCCCGAGATCTTACCGGGGCGCATCTGCAATATGAGTCGACCCTTGGCAACGGCCTGTTACGGGAGCAGATCGCGCGGCTCTCTTTTTACTGGAACGGCAGCCTCTCGGCCAACGATGTCCTGGTCACCAACGGTACCCTCGAAGCGCTGAGCCTGTGCCTGCGGGCCGTCACCAACCCCGGCGACGCCGTGGTGGTGGTATCGCCCTGTTACTATGGCATCCTGCAATGCCTCGAACAACTGAAGCTGAAAGTGATAGAGCTGCCCTGTGACCCGGAAGAGGGCATCAGTCTGCGCCAGCTGGAAGAGACCGTAGACACCTACGACATCGCCGCCTGCCTGTTCATCTCTAATTTCAATAACCCCAACGGGGTCGTGTTGTCTGACGAAAAGAAAAAATGGATTGCCGAGATGGCCTGGAAACGCCAGCTGCCGGTCATTGAAGACGATGTCTACGGCGAACTGCATTTCGGTCCCACCCGGCCCTCCACCATTAAAACGTATGACAGGCATGGGTGGGTGATGTTATGTACTTCGTTCTCCAAAACAGTGGCCTCCGGCTTCCGCATCGGCTGGTGCGCCCCCGGACGTTTCATGGAAAAAGTAGCGCAGCTGAAAGCCACCACCAACGTGGCCACCGCTTCGGTGCTGCAGCTCTCGCTGGCCGACCTGCTGGCCAGCGGCACCTATCAGCGGCATCTGCGTAAACTGCGGCCGCTCATACATAAACAGGTGCTGCTGACTACCCAGTATATCGAACAGTATTTCCCTTCCGGCGTAAGGATCAGCCAGCCCGATGGCGGTATGGTGCTCTGGGTGGAACTGCCCAGGCAGGTGGATGCCCTGAAACTGCAGAAGCTGGCGCTGGAACATCATATCAACATCGCACCGGGACCGCTCTTTTCCAGCACCGGCGGCTATCGTAACTATATCCGCGTCAGCTGCAACAAACACTGGAACCGGCAGGTGGAGCAGGCCGTACGTAAACTGGGAAACCTCGTCAGAAGTATGTGCTGACAACCGGTTTCCGTCCATGGAACAAGGCTTTCATCATTCTGATAAATATTTTATCTTGTGATGGAATGAGAAACCTGCAAACTTTATAACGCTGTCTTATGAAGCACGTATCTATTGTGATTCCACTCGGTGCCGCTATGACCGGTATTGAAGTCGCCCGCCATGTCTTTACAGAAGTAAATGATTTCCTCGTCAGCCAGGGCAAAGCGCCTTTGTTCGAAGTGAAGCTGGTAGGCGCCTGGCGCGCGGTCCAGCTGAACAACGGGCTGTTTACCATCCAAACGGACGCAGTTGTCCAGGAACTGCATAAAACGGACCTTATTATTATCCCGGCGTTACATAAAAACGTGGAGGACAACCTGGCGAGAAACGGGGAGCTGATTACCTGGATACGTGAACAATATGAAAAAGGCGCCGAAGTGGCCAGTCTTTGTATAGGCGCTTTCCTGCTGGCGCAAACGGGACTGCTGATAGGGAAAAAATGCACTACGCATTGGAAAGCGGCGGATTTGTTCCGCGATATGTTTCCCGAAGTGAACCTCGTGAAGGAAAAAGTCATCACCGATGAAAACGGTATCTATTCCAGCGGTGGCGGTCTTTCACTGGTAAACCTGTTGGTGTACCTCGTGGAGAAATACGCCGGCCGCGACGCCGCTATTTACAGCGCCAAATTTTTCCAGGTGGACCTGGAACGCTCTGCCCAGCTGCCTTTTATCATTTTTCAGGCGCAGAAAGAACATGATGACGAACCGGTGAAACAGGCGCAGGAATTTATCGAGAACAACTTCCAGCAAAAAATCAGGGTAGACGCACTCGCGGAAATGCTGGCCATTGGCCGCAGAAGCCTGGAACGGCGCTTCAAGAAAGCCACCTCCAATACTATGAATGAATATATCCAGCGCGTGAAAATCGAGGCTGCCAAAAAACACCTGGAAGACGGCGACCGTAAAATCAATGATATCATGTACGAGGTTGGTTACTCGGATACCAAAACCTTCCGCAATTCCTTCAAACTGTTGACAGGCCTGCTGCCACATGAATACCGCAACCGGTACAATAAAAAGCTGGCTGAAGTATAATAACGTATAACCGTTGCCGTATTTTGACATTGGGGTGACCGGATTAAACGCTATATTCAGGCGGTAAAAACTTTACCTCAATATGACCCGTTCATTCGCTTTTGTCACCGATATGCATCTGGATGATGCATTTACCCGCGGCCAACAGGTGCCGGCGCGTGAAAACCTGCTATTGCTCTTACAGGAAATTGCCGGCAAAGGCATCCGGGAAGTGGTGATAGGAGGGGATATCGGGGAACCGTCTGCGCATACTTTCCTCTTTGAGGCCTTACAGCAATACACACCGGAGTACAACATCATACTGGGTAATTTCGACAAGCTGGAAGATGTACGCCTGCACTATCGGCCTCCGGGCCTGGTAGACGGGACGATGTGTTACAGTGAAGATAAAGACGGTTTCCGGTATATTTTCCTGGACACCGCCAGTGAGGTGATGACCGTTGCCCAGCTGCAATGGCTGGAAGCGGAACTCAAAACGGCCGGTAAGGTGTTGTTGTTCCTGCATCATCCGGTAGTGGAAATACCGATATTCCTGGATGGCCTGCAGCCATTGCAGGGAAGGGAAAAAGTGAAGGCTTTGTTGCTGGACCATCCGCACCCCGTATATGTTTTCTGCGGCCATCTTCACATCACCGATCAGCGGGTGGAGAAAAACATTCACCAGACGGTGACGCCTGCCACCGGTGCACAATTCGTGAAGGAAGCGACGGAGGTGCAGGTAGATCTATCTTATTTTGGATACAGTATCGTTACCATCACCGGTGACGAGGTGAAGACAGCCGTGATACGCCATGAACGTGACCGCTGACAGAATTACTGCAGCGGTTCAAAATCGAGCGATACGGAGTTCATGCAGAAGCGCTTATGTGTAGGCGGCGGGCCGTCGTCGAAGATGTGGCCGAGATGTGAGTCACATCTGCCGCACAATACTTCTGTCCGGTGCATGCCATAGGAATTGTCTTCCTTATAGATAACGCTGGCTGTCCGGATAGGCTCGAAGAAGCTGGGCCACCCGCAACTGCTGGCAAACTTGGCGTCGGAACGGAACAGGGCGTTGCCACATACGGCGCAATAGTAAGAGCCTTTGGTGTCGGCATCCCAGTATTTCCCGGTGAAAGGCCTTTCTGTTGCAGCCTCGCGCGCCACCGCATACAGTTCCGGCGGCAGCACCTTTTTCCATTCGGCATTGGTTACATGCAGTTTCTCGGTGTCTGTCCGTGAATAATACGGATTGGCGGGCGCGTTGCTTGTCATAGGCTGCTGTTTTTTCTGCTGGCTCTGACAGGCAGAACCGGTGATCAATATTGCCAATAAAAAAGTCAGTGCTTTCATATCAGTGCTTTCGTAGCTGTAAGTTACGAATAACCGGCGACATCGCCGGACATCCTGTTATTTGCTGAATTTCCGGACCACCCAGGGCAGCGACAGCCCCTGGCCCAGCAGTGAAAACAATACCACGGCTATGGAAAGAAAAATGATCTCGTTGCGCATCGGAAAAGGTTCCCCGCTTTGCAGCACTATCGGTAAACCCAGCGCGATGGCCAGCGAAACGATTCCCCGCATACCCGACCAGGTAATGATAAAACTTGTCTTCGAATCGAACAGCGCATGTTGACTGACACGGCGCTTACCCTTGCCCAGGAAAGCCTTTTGCAGGTTGAACTGCTGCAGGTACACCCGCACCAGCCGGATACCCAGGGCCGCCACGGCGATAATAGCGGCGTAACCGATATAGGGCCATACTTCCGCCTCATGCATCTTTTTTAGTACCAGCGGGAACTGCAGGCCTATCAGCAAAAAGATCAGGCCATTCAGCAGAAAAATGATCACGTCCCAGAAGTGTTTGGACTGATGGCGGAGCGCTTCCGGCAGCTTCATCCTGCTCAGCCTCGACATGCCCAAACCCAGCGTCACCACCGCGATCACACCGGATACCGCGAAGTGTTCCGCCACTACGTAAGTCACAAACGGCATCAGCAGCATCAGGCAGATGACCACCATATCGTTGGTACGGAAGAAACGTAACACTAACCCCAGCATTTTCGCCAGCACCACGCCGATCACAAAACCGCCGCCCAGCACCAGCACAAACTGAAGCAGCGCTTTCCAGGTAACGAAAGCCACGCCTGTCACCGCCGCTACGGCAAACCGGTAGGCCACCAGCGCAGAAGCGTCGTTCACCAGGCTTTCTCCTTCCAGGATGGTGACGGTGTTATGCGGCAACCCCAGCCCCTTGGTGATGCCAATGGCGGCCACCGCATCGGTGGCGGAAAGGATAGCGCCAAGCACAAAAGCCAGCGGCCATGTCATACCCGGTATCAGGTAATAGGCCACAACGGCAATACCGCCGGTGGTGATGAAAACCAACCCGATGGCCAGCGTACCGATGGTATTGATGTTGAGCCGGAATTCCCGGAAGGAAATGTTAAACGCCGCATCATACAGCAACGGCGGCAGGAACAGCAGCATGATGATTTCCGGGTTCAGTTCAATGCCCGGCATGCTAGGCAGAAAACCAATCGCGATACCTGTTGCCAGCAGTAACACGGGAATGGGCAACTTTATCTTTTCCGCAATACCGGATACGCCGATCATGATCGCCATGATCACCAACAGGAGGGTATAATTTTCCATCAGTAAATAATTAAGTATTAGATATTATGCCATCAGCCCTGATGGAAACAAACACATCGACTAAATAAAAATATAGGATCTCATCCTAAATAACAATTCCGCTTCATGCTTCCACCTAACCCCGCAGCTCGCTATCCAACGTAAATTTGCGTTAATTTTGCCCTCTGGCCCCGCTTCTTGCAAGCTTATTTGTCATATTGTAAAAGTGATAGTTTACAAATTTAACAATATGTTTCAAATTGAAAAGAAGTGAATTATAAGGTAAATGCAGAAAGGGGTATGGGTTGATCTCCGCAAATCAGGGCAATCAGCGATCATCCCGCCCGGCAGCGGTTCAAGATTGCTTCAAAATTCGCCTATACATTAGCTTTTATATGAAAGTGTTAGTAGTAGAAGATAGTAAAGAAATTGCCAGCAGCATCCACGATTTTCTCGTCAGAGAAGGATATATCTGCGAGCTGGCTTATAGTTTTGATGAAGCGCAGGAGAAGTTATTGCTGTATTCATATGACTGTGTATTGCTCGATATTATGTTGCCCGATGGTAATGGGCTGGAGCTGTTGAAATTTATGAAGGAACAGGGCATCCAGAGCGGCGTACTGATCATCTCCGCCAAAGATGCCATGGACGATAAAATAAGGGGCCTGGAGGGCGGGGGAGACGACTACATCACCAAACCATTCCACCTGCCCGAATTACATGCGCGGCTCAGGGCCATTTACCGGCGTAAAAAACTGTCGGGCAGCAACATCATCACCTTTAATGAGATCACCCTTAACACCGATACGCTGGAAGCCTCCATCAACGGGCTATTGCTGGACATCACCCGCAAGGAGTTTGACCTCCTGCTATACCTGGTGGTCAACAAAAACAGGGTGCTCTCCCGACAGTCGATAGCCACCCACCTGTGGGGCGACTATACCGATAATTTAGCTAATTTTGATTTCGTATATCAGCATATCAAAAATCTTCGTAAGAAAATCAGCGCGGCAAACGGAGCGGATTATATAGATACGGTGTATGGCCTGGGTTATAAATTTAATGCTTCCAAAGTATGAAACTGGTTGATAAATTTACATTGTGGTTTATTGGCGTGATTGTGGTCACCACACCCATCACTTCCTATATCTGTCTGAACAATATAGAGAGAAAGATAGACGATGTGGAGATAGCCCGCCTGAAAACGGTCAATATGAAAGCGGCAGCCCGCATGACCGATGGCTCGTCGGTCAACATACCACGGGATGCTTCCTTCACCACCTTTACCCTGCTGCCAACGCTGCCGGCCGACAGCTTCCGTATCCGGAAAGATCCCGACCCCGACGGCAACCACAAAAGCCTGGAGAGCCGCCTCACCGTCAGCACCTTCATGAACATCAACGGTAAGGCCTATGAAGTGACCACCTCCAGCTATATCCCGGCATCCCGTCAGATCCTCAACGCCATCCTGGATACCGTGGCCTGGAAACTGCTGCTGATCATCCTCTGTGTGGCCGTGTCCGCGCGCTTCCTGTCCCAACACATCCTGCACACCCTGCGGCTCACCATGAAAAAAATCCACAACTTCGACCTGAAGAAAAAGATCACTTTCCCGCAGACCAATACGGCGGAATTCAAAGAGCTGAATACCTTCCTGAAAAAAATGACGGATCGGGCGGTGGAAGAATATACGGCGGTAAAACAGTTCAGCGAAAACGCCTCCCACGAGCTGCAAACCCCGCTGGCAGTGATCCGCGGCAAACTGGAACTGCTCAGCGAAACCAATATCGACGAATGCCAGGCCACCCTGTTGGCCGATATGCACCACGCGATCGAAAAGCTGTCGAAGATCAACCGCTCGCTGATCCTCCTGTCTAAAATGGAGAACAACGAATTTGCGGTGACGGAACATATTAAGTTCTGCCGCGTGGCCAAAGACGTGCTGGCTGCGTATGAAGACAGGCTGGAGATGAAAAATATTGAAGTCAAAAGAGAACTGGACAAAAACATCCAGCTCAGGATACATCCGGTACTGGCAGATATGCTGATGAACAACCTGCTGGGCAACGCTATCCGTCACAACGTGCAGGACGGCATGATCCACATCATTCTGAAACAACAGAAGCTGGTGATCAAAAATACGGGCCTGCCTCCGGAAACCCCGCCGGAAGAACTGTTTGAGCGCTTCCGCAAAAGCAACCAGTGCAGCGAAAGCGTAGGTCTCGGTCTGGCTATCGTAAAACAGATTTGCGAAGTGTGTGACTTTAAGGTGTCTTACCGGTACAAAGCCCCGTTGCATATTTTACAAGTAGACTTTTGTCCGGAAAGTGTCATTAACGAGGCGGAACAAGATAAATTTGAAACAGCGGCGGTTGTGACCGCATAAGACAAGTATCCTTTCGATAAGCTGAAACCTTTTAGGGGCAAGACTTCTGGTCTTGCCCTTTTTTATTTTCCCTTCGGGAGAAAAAAAACGATTACTTCAAAATTGCTTCAAAATGATGAAGTCTTTTTGTATCCGGATTAACAACTTTAGTTCATACCATGCTGCAAAATTCTCCCTACATGATTGGAAATAAATACTGGCTGATCCTTCTTTTTCTGATTGGTGTTCATTCAACTTCCGTGAAAGCCCAGCAGGTACTTACATTGAAAGATGCTATTCAAACAGCGATTAATAATTACGGTACCATTAAGGCTAAATCCAACTATGCTGCGGCTTCCAAAACGAGCATAGATCAGGCAAAGAGAGATTATCTGCCTAACCTTAACGTCTCCGTGCAACAGGATTATGGTACCATCAACGGTCAGAATGGTCCGCTGTACGGCTTCGGCGGCCTTGCCGCCGCTTCCTCCGGCGCTCCGCTGCAGGACCAGAACTGGAACGCCGCCTTCGGTGGTCTGTACCTCACCAATATTAACTGGGACTTCTTCG
Source organism: Chitinophaga oryzae (assembly GCF_012516375.2). Classification (NCBI taxonomy): domain Bacteria; kingdom Pseudomonadati; phylum Bacteroidota; class Chitinophagia; order Chitinophagales; family Chitinophagaceae; genus Chitinophaga; species Chitinophaga oryzae. The sequence continues at coordinate 4,709,431 of NZ_CP051204.2, read as the reverse complement.
CATTTGGCCGCGCCAAAGAAAAAATAAAAACAGCACAAGCAGTTGCCGCCCGCGATAATAAAGACTGGCAACAAGAGATTTTTCAGCACGAAGTAAAGGTGGCAGCTGCTTATTTAAACCTCGTGGCCGCGCAGAAACTGACGCTGTCCTATCAGAAAAACCTGAACAGGGCCGACACTTTCCGGCAGGTGGTGGTGACCCGCGTTAAAAACGGCCTGAGCGCCGGTGTGGACTCCTCACAGGCCAACGCCGAGGTGTCCGGCGCAAAGATCGCCCTCACCAAGGCCATCGACTTTGAACAGACACAGTCCAACCTGCTGGCCCAGCTGATGGGCGTTCCTGCAGGTCACTTTGCACTGGATACCTTCCTCGTGTCCCGGGTGCCGGCCATGCTGAATGATACTGCCAGCATCGAAAGCCATCCGCTGCTGCAGTGGTACAAGAGCCGTATCGCCCTGAGCGACGAGCAGTCTAAATACTACCGCACGCTGATGTACCCTGCCTTTTCACTGGTAGGCGTACTGCAAACCAGGGGATCCGGTTTTGACGCCGGTTACGGCGCACAAAACCTCAACGCCTATACGCACGCCTACTGGGACGGAGTAAAGCCTACCCGCACCAACTACCTGATCGGCGTGGGCGTTACGTGGAACCTTACGCAGCCGCTGCGCATCTCCCGGCAGGTGAGGGCACAACAACAGATCAGCACAGGCCTGCAGGCCGAATATGATCTGGCAGACCAACAGCTGCGCGCCCAGCTGCAACTGTCGGACACCAAAATCGCCAACGCGCTGGACAACTACCATGAGGTGCCGGCACAGGTGAAAGCCGCTTCTGACGCCTATCTTCAGAAGTCGGTCCTGTACCGCAACGGCCTCACCAACCTGGTAGACGTGACACAGGCGCTGTATGCGCTCATCAGGGCAGAAACAGACCGCGACATCGCCTATAGCAACGTATGGCAGGCGCTGTTGCTCAAAGCCTCCGCTTCCGGCGACTTTAACATGTTTGCAAAAGAACTCTAACGGATGGATATAGGTGGCTGACCGGTAACGGACAGCCACTCAGAACAATGACATTAAACAGATAGTATGAACCTGATTCGTTTCGCACTTCGTAAACCAATCACCATCATGGTGCTGGTTGCCGGCTTATTCTTCTTCGGTATCAAAGCGGTCACCACGATCAAAATTGATATCTTCCCGAAGCTGGACATGCCGGTGATCTATCTTTCACACCCATTTGGCGGATACACCTCCACCCAGATGGAATCCTTTTTCGGTAAACAATATATCAATATCCTCCTGTTCGTGAACGGGGTGAAAAGTGTGGAAACAAAGAACATTCAGGGGTTGACACTGATCAAAATCAACTTCTATCCCGGTACCAATATGGCGCAGGCGGCCGCGGAAGTGAGCGCCTTCTCCAACCGTATCCAGGCCATCTTTCCACCCGGGTCCAACCCGCCTTTTATTATCCGTTTCGACGCCTCCACGCTACCGGTAGGGCAACTTGTCCTCAGCAGCGATAAACGAGGCAACAACGAACTGCTCGACCTGGCCAACGTATACGTGCGTTCTTCCTTTACCTCTATCCCCGGCCTGGTAGGTTCCACCCCCTTCGGTGGTAACATGCGTACCGTGGTGATCAAAGCAGATCCTGAGCTGCTGCGCTCTCACAATATGACACCGGACCAGCTGGTGGAGGCCCTCCGGCTCAACAACCAGACGGCGCCCTCCGGCAACGTGCGTATCGGTGATAAAAACTATCTCACACCTGCCAATACCACTATCAAAACCATCAGGGATTTTGAAGATATCCCGCTGTTCAAAAGCGGTGTGCAGAACCTCTATCTCCGTGATGTGGCCACCGTGGAAGACGGTGCGGATGTGAGCACCAGCTACGCGCTGATCAACGGCAAGCGCTCCGTATACGTGAGTATTGCCAAAGCGGCCGACGCCTCCACCTGGGAAGTGGTGCAGAACCTGAAAAAAGCCCTGCCAAAGATTCAGGCCCAGCTGCCGGAAGATGTGAAGCTGAGTTATGAATTTGACCAGTCCACCTATGTGATCAATTCCGTTAAAAGCCTGTTGTCTGAAGGAGCGATCGGCGCCATCCTTACCGGTCTGATGGTATTGCTGTTCCTCGGTGATGCCCGCGGGGCGCTGATCGTGATCCTGACCATCCCTGCCTCCATCATCTCCGGCATCCTGTTTCTGAGCCTGTTCGGGCAGACCATCAACATCATGACGCTGAGCGGGCTGGCACTGGCCATCGGTATCCTGGTGGACGAAAGTACGGTGACCATCGAGAACATCCACCAGCACCTCGACCTGGGCAAGCCCAAGTCGCTCGCCATCTGGGACGCCTGTAAGGAAATCGCTTTCCCCAAACTGCTCATCCTGTTTTGTATCCTCGCCGTGTTTGCCCCCGCATTTACCATGGGCGGCATCCCCGGCTCACTGTTCCTCCCGCTGGCGCTGGCCATCGGCTTCAGTATGGTCGTGTCTTATTTCCTGGCGCAGACGTTTGTGCCGGTGATGGCCAACTGGATCATGAAATCCAAACATCACCATAAAAAAGATGGTGCTGTGATGACCGATGCAGAGGAGTTCGCCGCAGCCGGCCTCAGTTCCCATGATGAAGGCAATACCTGGGAGCAGAAAAAAGCCCTCGTGGAAAGGGAAGACAGCAACCGTGACGGAAAGGTCAGCCGTTTCGAAAAGATCCGTCAGCGCTACCTCCGCTTCATCGACCGGATGATGCCTTACCGCAAAGTGATCGTAACGGCCTATCTCGTCATCAGCGCGCTCATCGTGGCCTTCCAGATGAACATCATCGGCCGAGACGTACTGCCGAAGGTGAACAGCGGCCAGTTCCAGGTAAGGCTCCGCCAGCCGGACGGTACCCGCATCGAACAAACGGAAAAGAAAACCATCGCGGTGATCAACGCCGTGAATGATATCGTCGGAAAAGAGAATGTGTCCATCACGTCCGCTTTCGTCGGCACGCACCCGCAACTGTTCTCCACCGCGCCTATCTTCCTCTGGATGGCCGGTCCGCAGGAGTCGGTATTGCAGGTGGCGCTGAAAGAGGACTATCATGTAAACCTCGATGAGCTGAAAGATAAAATCCGCGACCGCGTAAAACAGATCGACCCGGTGATGAAATTATCTTTCGAGCCGATTGAGCTGACCGATAAGATCCTCAGCCAGGGCTCACCCACACCGATAGAAGTGCGTTTCTCCGGCAGAAATAAAAAGCTGAACCTGGAATACGCCATGAAGATGATTGATAAGCTCAAACAGATCCCTTACCTGCGGGATGTACAACTGGGCCAGTCCGTTAACTATCCGGCGCTGAATATCAATATCGACAGGGTGAGAGCGGCGCAGCTGGGGGTAGACGTGGGAGACATCTCCCGGTCGCTGATCGCCAGTACCTCTTCTTCCCGTCTGACAGAAAAAAATATATGGGTGGATGAAAAAGCGGGTATCAGCTACAACGTACAGGTACAGATACCTGAAAGCAAACTCGCTTCCCAGAATGACATCGGTGAAATACCTTTGCTGAAAAATTCATCCAGGCCTATCCTGAGCGACGTGGCCACTATTACCCCCGAAAGCACCTACGGAGAGAATGACAACCTCGGGGCAATGCCCATGTTAACGGTAACGGCTAACCTGAATAACACCGACCTGGGCACTGCCTCCAAAGATGTGCAGAAAGCCATAGACTCCTTCGGCGAGCTGCCGCGCGGACTGAACGTGGACCTGATTGGTCTCAGCAGCACCCTCATTGATACCCTGGGCAGCCTGCAAAGCGGTCTGCTGGTAGCGGTAGTGGTGATCTTCCTGATGCTGGCGGCCAATTTCCAGTCATTCAAAGTGTCTGCCATCGTATTGGCCACCGTACCGGCCGTACTGTTGGGATCGCTGTCGCTGCTGATGATGACCGGCTCCACGCTGAACCTGCAATCCTATATGGGAATGATCATGTCAGTGGGCGTGTCTATCTCGAACGCGGTACTGCTGATCACCAATGCGGAGCAGATCCGGAAGACCAACGGCAACGCGCTGGTATCCGCCAAAGAAGCTGCCGCGCTGCGTATGCGCCCTATCGCCATGACAGCCCTCGCGATGGTGGTGGGTATGATACCGATGGCCAGCGGGCTGGGCGAAGCCGGCGATCAGTCGTCGCCACTGGGCCGTGCCGTTATCGGCGGACTGGTAGCTTCCACTTTCGCCGCCCTGTTCATTTTACCGCTGGTATTTGCATGGGGACAAGGAAAAGCAACTACACAGAGTGTTTCGCTCGATCCGGAAGATGAAGAAAGTAAGCATTATATTCCCATGAAAGGATAAACCGGAAAAAGCAGTCAGCATAAATATTACCATGAGAATCACAGGAAATAAATATCATTTTATGAAACCAGCATCAAAATTTGCCCTCATATTTTTATCCGTTGGTGTGTCTGCCATGGCCCTGCAGAGCTGTAGCTCCACAGAAGCGAAGGACGACAAGGAGCACAAGGACAGTGCGGCGGCCGCACCGGCTTTGGAAGCTTTTACCTTGCAACAGGGACAACTGTCCACTTCCATAAAAATTCCCGGTGAATTGGTGGCTTTTCAACGGGTAGACCTGTACGCGAAGGTGAGCAGCTTTGTAAAAAAGCTGTACGTGGACGTGGGCAGCGAAGTGAAAGCCGGCCAGCTGCTGGTGACCATGGAAGCACCGGAACTGAACTCCCAGTTGTCCGGCGCTGAGTCACGCCTCAAGTCACAGGAGGCCATCTATCTCTCCAGCAAAGCTACCTACGACCGCCTGCTGGAAACCAGCAAAACGCCCGGTACCGTGTCCCAGAACGACCTGGACATCGCTTATGCCAAGCAGAAGTCAGACCTCGCACAGCTGGAGGCTGCCAAAGCTTCCTACCGCGAAGTGGGAGATACCCGTAACTACCTCGAGATACGGGCGCCTTTCAGCGGTGTTATCAGCCGGAGGAACGTGAGCGCCGGCGCTTATGTAGGTCCGGCGGGCAAAGGCTCCGATCTGCCTATTTTTACCCTGCAGGAACAAAAGAAACTGCGTCTGGTGGTGAGTATCCCGGAAGCGTACAACAGTTATCTGAACAATAACAGCGAAGTGAAATTCACTACCAAGTCCATGCTCAACCAGACGTTTACCGCCAAAGTAAGCAGGTTGTCCGGCGCGCTCGACGAAAGGCTGCGTTCCCAGAGCATCGAAATGGACGTGATCAATGATAACAAACAGCTGCTGCCCGGCATGGTGGCTGAAGTGGCCATTCCGCTCTCGGGAAATCATGCCAGCGCTTTTGTGGTGCCCTCCAAAGCGGTGCTCAATTCCACCCAGGGCGTGTACGTTATTAAGGTAGTCAACGGCAAGGCTTTATGGGTACCCGTAAAGACCGGCCGCAAAACAGATGAGCAGACAGAAATCTTCGGCGATCTCGCGCTGAATGATACCCTTATCAAAGTAGCCAGTGAGGAAATAAGAGACAGCTCGGCGATCAAACACGTAAACGTGACAGGCGCTAAGTAACAGCACGGCATTTCACTGGAACATTGTGGCCCTCATGCTTTGCATGGGGGCTTTTTTATGAGTGGGTGGGAGGGAGGTGGTAGCGGCGGCGGGTAAATAAATCTCGAAAAAGCATTCCTTGTAGTTCCTCCGTGGTAAATGGTGTCAACAGTAGTTCATCAAAGGAAAATTCAAGAAGCCGGTAGCGGTCAATAAAATGAGGCCATGCAGCGGAAGAACAGGTAACATAAATAAGACATCGGGGGTGTAATCTGCGTATAGTGTGGGTTGCTGCCATCACAATATCACTATCTCCCTTCCTGTTGTGGCAATGTAACAGTACAAAGTCGGGAAGTTCATGCAGGAATTGTTTTTCGAAGTTTACTGATACTTCGGTAAGAGTTACGTGAATACTGAGTTTTGAAAGTGATAGCTTGATCAGTTCCCCTGCAGCGTAACCTACTGCCACAACCCCCTTGATTGGCCTGGTCTTTCGATGTTGGATGGCAGCCTCTATAAGCTCAAACTGTTGTTGCCAACGAAGGAACAGTTTCTGAACTAACACTGAAAATGCGGTTGGTTGAATAGATTTGCTAAAAGTAAAATTATTGGATATAGGCATAATCATCCTGAGTAAGTCTGAAATAAGACATAAAGAACTTCGGTAAAGAAGAATAAAACATATTGGTGAAGATTGCCGAAGCAGAGAAGAAATACGGCGTATTTTCATTGTTTCTAGCCATGAGCGGCTATTCCATGGTAATAATACGATTTCGTATTGTCCCATTGCTATTGTTTGCTTTAGCAGATGGTAGTTATCCACTACGACGGTTGTAAATGGATAGGTTTTAAGACTTTTAACATAGCTACTGTAAGGTATCGACGTCTTGTCGGGATGAAAACAAAGTAAACGCATATCAGGAATGAGCTTGTTGAAGATTTTGTTGCAGCTGAGAAACGGTCCGGTATATACCCCGGGTAAGATGTTCCTGGTCGGCTGAGATAAGGTTAATGGCTTCCAACAGGTCTTCCGGGTTATAAGGTTGTAGTGATTCGAGTTTGAGAATAACGTTGAGCAATCCGTGTTTAACGATATGGGCATGGCCACCGTAGGGAGTACTATCAAACAGGGTGCGGTAGTCCGCATAGTGGTCCAGCAACTTTTCGCGCAGCTGGTGGAGTGCGGCCAGCTGTTTACTTCTGCTCATATTGTGTGATGTATAGATGTGTACCCGTAGCTGGTCTTTAGTCCGCTGCACAATCGTGATATATTTTCGCAGGACCTCTTCAAGTTGTGTAATGTTGGAGGTGTGCAGGTTGAAGATAAAATTGCTGACCTGTTGTTGCTGTTCACTTTTAATCCTGCGTGTGAACGACCTCCGTTTGCTGATTGCGTTATATACGGTCCGGAAAATGGAGGTGATGCCTTCAATGGTGGCAGTACATATTTTGATTAATTCCATAGTATTATTATAGTTTAGCGACCACGCTGCGGGTGACTAAGATAGACGTGCATTCGGTCTATCTCAGCATGAATAATCGGCAGGTGCGCTAATATTTCCAGTTGCATGCGATGAAAGGAAGCGATAATATCGCTAGCCTCCGGGGAAAAGGCAGATTCATCATCCGGTAACGAAAGGAAGACCGCCCGGAATATCCGGTGTTCCAGCTTACGTAATTCCTCGGAAAGCGCTTTGTTTCTGAGGTTAAAAAAGGCCGACTTTAGCCGGTGAATATTCCTCACAGCTTCCATCCAGTCGGCTAATTCCATACAGGTTTGGGTGGTTTTAATGAGGTCAGATACCACACTATAATCTTTCTCAAAGATGGCTAAAATGTTTTTGATGTTGTCTCCTGACATCCTTCGCAGGAACTCCCCATCAAAATGCTCACTAAACTCGAATACAGGATCATGATTCATTTAATATCAAATTGATACCAGCAATTTCCTTTTTAGCGGGCATCTTTCTGTTTAACAGATCTAAAAAGAGAAGGATTAACAAAACGAATTCAATATTTGTATAATGTGATGGTCGTTTCCCGAAAAACCTTATCTTAGGATTCCAAAGCAATACCTGTTTTTGTTAAACCATTCCTTTATGACAAAATATTTGCCTTAACCCTGCAGATTGTTTGTTGACAGCTGGCACACAAATAAGCTGCTTTGAATCATATCAACTTTTAAAAAACCGCGGCACATGTCTTTATATACCCGAACCACTTTCACCATTGGCGACAGTCGCTTCTCTTCTTTCCATTCCCTGAAGCTGTCCCAGACCATCGACGGTCACCATACTTTTGAAATACTGATCAGTTACGACTGGCTGTCACAGCTGGGCAAAGGCCTGTTTACCGCCGGAAGGGAATTCCTGGGGAAGGAGATCAGTATCACCATCACCGGCGTAGAGGCGGCGGCAGCCCAGAAACCCCTGCAGTTCAACGGAGTGGTCACCGGCATTAACGCCGGCAAAGAGAGCGACGGCACCCACGGCTTCTGCGTGATAAAAGGCTTCAGCCCTACCATCCTGCTGGAAGACGATCCCCATATCGCTACCTTCGAAATGCAGTCCCTCCGGGAAATCGTATCGCAGGCCATGAAAGGAGTAAGCCCTTACGGCAGCGCACCGGCCGTTCAGCCGGCCAATACCGACCCGCTGAAATATATCGTGCAGTACAAGGAAAGTACCCACCACTTTATCAGCCGCCTCGCGGCCCGCTACGGCGAATGGTACTTCTACGACGGCCAGAAGATCGTCTTCGGCAACTATTCCCCGAAGGAAATATCCCTGACGCACCAGGTAGACCTGATCGACTTCGACCTGGGCCTCGAGGTACATCCTAATAATACCCGTTTCACAGGATACGAATATCGCCGGAACCAGGTAGTGGAGAATGAAACTTCCGCTCAGGCAGCGGGACAAATGAACAACTACACCGCCCATATGCAGGATGTCAGCGATAAACTTTACCGCAAACCCTCCCTGCATAAACTGAACCACGGCTTCAGCAGCGCTGCCAAGGAAACGGTGGACGACTTCACCCTGCTGCAGAAAAAAGGCCGGCAGGCGCAGATGGTGCTCCTGAAAGGTACCAGCCAGCATACGGCCCTGCGCGTCGGAGATATCATCTCCATCAATGAAAGCGTGTTCGGACAGGCCAATCATGGAAGGTTTACGATCACCCGCCTCGAACACCTCTGCACAGAAAACGGACTTTATAAAAATACCTTCGAAGCCATCCCGGCAGATACGGCCATGCCCCGCGTGGACTTCGAGCCACAGACCGGCTGCGAGCCGCAAAGCGCTATCGTAACGGACAACAACGACCCGAAAGGACTGGGCCGCATACGCGCCCGCTTCCGCTGGCAGCAACAGGGATCTACGCCATGGATACGCATAATAGCCCCCCACGGCGGCAGTGGCAAAGGGTTTTACTTCGTGCCCGAACTGGGAGAAGAGGTATGGGTAGGTTTCGAAAATGGTAACCCGGAAGCCCCCTACGTAATGGGAACGGCCTATAACGGCGACGCCAAAACGGATTACGGCGACCCGCAGAATAATATCAAAGCCATCCGCACCCGCAGCGGCCATACCATCCGCCTCGATGACACGGAAGGCGCCGAAAGCATCACTATCACGGATAAAAGCGGTAATACCATCCAGCTGGACACGGCCGGTAAAAATATCCATATCACGGCCATGGAAACCATCGACCTGACGGCGAAAAATATCAACCTGAAAGCGTCTGAAAGTGTAACCGTGGACGCGGGAGAAAACGTGGAAACCACCGCCGGCACAGACGTTAAGGTCAAAGCTGGCAACGCCTATACGTTGGAAGCAATCAACATCACGGAAGAAGCATCGGAAGATATCATGCAGAAAGCCCAGGATGCCATGAAGCTACGCTCCGGCACCATGAGCCTGTATACCACCCTCGGGGACATCAAAATTATCGGCAGCGGTACCACCGTATTACAAGGCAATAAAATGGTGAAGATTTCCAAAGGCTGACACATTCCTCTTTCATACAGATGCCCGGTCACCGTTAGTGATCGGGCATCGTCTTTTTTATCATCGCTACTATTGGTCAGATTGCTCCAGCAGGCTGATTTTTACCCGCTTGTACATACTCTTTTCATCCAGCGATTTTTCCAGTTCCCCGAGTACAGTCAACAGGTTGGCGCTGGCCTGCTCCAGCCATTTACGGTTTTCTTCCCGGATGACTTCCAGCATGGGACTGATTTTACGGTGCATCTGTTTGCCGGCGGCCGACAGGGAAATCAACCGGCGACGTTTGTCCCGGTTGTCAGGCGTTGTTTTAATCAACCCCTGGGCCAGCAGCTGGTCGGTAAACTGCACCACGGCAGGGTGGGTGAGCTGCAATGATTCGGATATTTCGGTTACGCTCAACTGCTTTTGCCGCACCAGCAGCTCCAATACCAGGAACCACCGCGCTTCAAACTCCAGCCCGGATTCTTTATATATTTTGCTTATGTCCTGAGACAGGCGCTCACTGAGCCTTTTGAGCCGCGTAGCCAGTGCCAGTTCCTCCAGTTCGTTCACCAGGTTCATGCAGCCAATTTACCAAAAATTATCCGGCCCGGCGTTTTTCTTCTTCGGCGCCGCCAGCCTTCCTGTTGCCACTGCCGGAACCATTGCCGCCGAATTTGTAATTGAAGGTAACCGTCAGCACCCGGCTATCCCTGCGCTGGAAAAAGGTTTCGCCGTAGCCGGTCAACCGGGTGACGGCGTTGGTATAGTTGGTAAAGAACACATCGGAGAGGTTCAGCTTCAGGGAAGCTTTCTTTTTCCATAACTGCCGCTGAGCGCCGATGCCCATAAACCATACGCCTTTTACGTCCAGGAAACCATAGTAGGTACGGCTGCTGTAGGTGGCCGTTACTTCCATGCTGGTATTGGGATCGAGGGTGATGCTGTTGATACTGTTAAGGTTAAACGAAACCCTGCTGGCATTCAGACGGGTATTGGCCAGGTCTCCCTTGTATTCTCCATAGTAGGCCAGCGCTTCGTTATTGCTGTTCAGCCATTTTCCTACGGAGAAGGGTACACTGAAACTGAGGTTGTAATAATTATACCGCGCAAGGTTGTGACCTGTCTGAATGACACTGTTGGGGTCCTTGTCCGGCGATAACACCGTCAGGATATTATCGGTGGTCGTGCTGAAGCCAATCTTGGTGATGTATTTCTCTTTAAAGGTATGCGTCAGCTCAAAAGCGTTGGTGATCTCCGGTTTCAGATAGGGGTTACCGGTAGAATAAGTCAGCGGATCGAGAAATACCTTGAAGGGGTTCAGGTCGCGGTAGGAGGGCCGGTTGATACGGCGGCTCAGAGACACGCCCAGGTCATGGTTCTTGTTAAACATATAACCCACATACCCGCTGGGAAAGAACTGGGTGTAGTTGCGGTCAAAACTTTCTTTATTGGTGACCTGTAATCCTTTGGCAATGGTGTTTTCTACCCGCAGGCCCAGCTGTACGCTCAGGTGCGCCCATTTTTTTGAGGCGTTGAGATAAGCGGCATTGATGTTTTCATCATATTTAAAACGGTTGCTTTTGCCGGTATCCAGGATGTCCGTTCCGCTGCTCCGGTCATAAAACTGTACATCGTTGTCCGCTTTTACCCAACTGCTTTTAATGCCGGCATCCAGCTGCGCGCCGATACTTTTCAGGGGCTGGGAGTAATCGGCTTTTACGGATTTGATGCTCAGGTCGCCCGAGAGGTTGCCAAACAGCCGGTAGTCCGGTTTGGTGGGCTTCTGCTGCAGATCGAAATAGGACGTCCGGTAGTTCTGCAGCTCGTCGTTGCCGAAACGGGCATAGTCCAGGTCTACCGACAGCTCTTTCCCGCTGGTGTCCAGTTTGTGTTTATAATTCAGGTTGATGCTTCCGTTGTTGCGTTGCGGATGGTTGTCTCCTTTGGTGATAAAGGAACCGGTTGGCTGCTGTTGAATGTTGAAAGACTCTGCCACACTGGTAGAGCGGATATCTCCCCTGTTAAAGATACCATTGGCCACTATGCCGATGGTTATATCCGGGGAGACGTTATAGTCAGCGCCGAGCCGGGCGTTATGGTTGTTGAAACCAAACTTGAAAAAGTTATCGTAGTTAATGCCTCCGGAATACTTGTCCGCTGCATTGTAGAACTGCCGTTCAATGTCGAGGTCATTCATGAACTCCCGGTAGTTATAACTGTAAGAACCGAAGAAGTTCACCTTCTTGCCTTTGCTGTTGAAATTAACGGAGGGATTTATTTTAGGATAGATCCCCTGTCCGTAGCTGAGTGATACGTTGCCGCTGGTGCCGCTCTGATGGCCTTTGCGGAGCCGGATGTCGATAATGCCGGCGTTGCCGGCGGCGTCATACCGTGCGGACGGGTTGGTGATCAGGTCGATCTTTTCTATCTGGCTGGCCGAGAGGTTGCGTAACAAATTGGCCAGCTCCTGTCCGGACATGGGGACCAGTTTTCCGTCCATCATCACCTGTACGCCTTGTCTGCCGCGCATAGCGATGTTATCGTTCTGGTCAATGGTGATGCCCGGCGCTTTTTCGAGCACCTCCAGCGCGGTGCTGCCTGCGGCCGATATCGACCCAGCCACGTTGAGCGTGGTTTTATCATATTGTTGCTGAACGAATGGTTTGGTGGCGGTGACAGTGGCTTCCTTCAGGGTGGTGGTAGTGGGTTGCAGCCGGAGCGTGCCCAGCTGCAGGTGTTTGTTGAGCGTAAGGGCCGCCGACAGCCACGGCGTATATGCCATGCTCTGTGTTGCCAGCAGGTATTGCCCTGCGGGCAGATGGTCGAAGGAGAAGTTACCCTGCGCATCGGTGTATTCCAGTTTGACCAGCTTCTTATCGGCTGCCTGTAACAGTTGTACCACTACGTCCCTGGCCGGGGTGTTGTCTGTTGTAGCGAATGTTCCTTTAATGCTGTAAAACACGTTGCCAGTCTGGCTGAATGCCATATTTGCGTAAGTGGTAACGTAAATTAACAGGACAAAGGTAAATAAACATGACCTTTTCATTTGGGGATTTTAGGGCAAAAATAGAATTATTGCTAACCTGTGCCTATAGATAATGGTAACTACTTACCTAAATTTTTATTGCCGGCTGCCGGCCTTGATGAGTGGAAGTACAGGAAGCCGTTGCGGAACGTTCAGAAAGGATGGGAGGCCGGTGGAGGTCTACCGGGGCTCACGAAGGCGCAATCGGTTTATTGGGCCGGAGCAGCGGCGCCGTCCTCCACGCACTTGTCTTTACGGCGGGTATCAATGATGTACTGGATTTTCCATTCTTTTCCCTGCTTCACCAGCTGAAAGGAATTGACGCCGCAATGGTGGAACTTTCCCTGATGGTAGAACCGGTAGGGCGTCCAGACGGAGGCGAGGCGGTCGTCTATTTGGACCGGGCCATAGGTAATACGTTCTTCCAGGTCCCCTTTAGGCGTACCGGCAATGACAGAGGAAAAACGTTCGACGGAAACATTTTTGACGGAGGTGCCCCCTTTGTGCTCGTCGATGGTCTGGAACACGGCATTGGAGGAAAAGCACTCCCGGAGCGAAACGCTGTCGCTGTTATGCATGGCGGTAAACATTTTGTCGATCGTCTGTTTCACGCCGGCAGTGTCGGACTGGGCTTGCAGGGCGTTCGCCGCGAAAAGGCCCGGCAGGAGGAGATACAGATAGCGCATCTTTTTATATCTAAAATACATTATTTGGACTGTTTCTGAAGGGAGGGTTTAAAATGTTGCCGGATATGCTCCACAAAATGCCGTATCAGCGGATTTTGCCGGTCGAGGCACGCCGCTTTCCAGGTCCGCTTCCGCAACGGCGTTTGCAGCGGCAGGGTAACGAGGTCCCTGCTTTTAAGGTACGGCGCAATAGCCCAGGTGGCAAATACACCAACGCCCATACCGGCATGTATCATTTCAACGATCGCTTCGGTAAGTTGCAGCCGGGTGATGTCTTTGGGAGGCGATGCCCGGAAAAATTCCCGCATCATGTTCTGCGCGCCGGCTTCCTCGGCCATATCGTAAGTGAGCAGGTGCTCCGTGGCAAAATCCTCCGCTGCCAGCGATTTCTTTTGCCCGACAAAAGGATGGCGACGCGGCAGCACAGCCACCACTTCGTCGTTAAAAAGGGTATGCGTATGCACGCCGGCTGGCGGACGGCTGTCGCTGATGATGGCCACGTCCAGTTCGCCGTTCATCAGCCAGGTCAACGGCTTCTGGGTGGCCGCAGCCACAATGCTGATCTCCACCTGCTGGTGCAGCGCTTTCAGCTCACTCACCACCTGCGGCAACCAGTGATAACAGGTATAACATTCCGTGCTGATACGCAGGGTATACAATTTGCCTTTACGGCACGCCTGTATATCTTCCTGCAGCCGTGCCAGCTGCGGCAGTATCTTGTTGGCGCTCTCCATCACCCTCCGGCCGGCCGGCGTCAGTAGCAGCTTTTTGTTGACCCGCTCAAAGATGGGCAGGCCCGCTCTTTTCTCCAGGTCCTTCAACTGATGGCTCAGCGCCGACTGCGTCAGGTACATCTTGTCTGCCGCCCGTGTAAGCGAACCTTCCGTTACAATGTGTGCGACCAGCTGCAGATCGTTCGTGGTAATCATGAGTTGTTTTCATCAAAAATAAGAAAACTATTCATTTTTCTCATGTTAGATCGGTGGCTACCTTTGAGAAATAAAATTCAAGACATATGCAAACAGCAATTAAACATTTTACCGGGCAACAGGTGGAAGAAGCATTTGCGCTGGCAAAAGCGGAGCAGCGTCCTTTGCTGATCGACTTCTGGGCAGACGACTGTAAAGGCTGTCAGCGCATGGATGCGGTGACCTATGAAGATGAACAGGTGCGTGACTACCTGGAGGAACACTATGTGCTGGTGATGTTCAACCTGAAGGAAGTGACGAAAGCATTCGCCACCAAATACCTGACACGTGCGCTGATATGGGCGCCCACCTTTTTGGTGTATACACCGGACGGCAGTGTCCTCCGGGAAGCGACGGGCTACCTGCCGCCGCATCAGTTCCTGGCAGAACTGACCATTGGCAGGGCACTGCTGGCCATGCGCCGGGGCAAAGCGGCAGACGGACTTTCGTTGTTGAACGGACTGATCACCGACGCACCGCATCCGGCGCTGCACCAGGAAGTATTATACTGGCTGGGCGTAGCGGCTTTCTTCGCCGAAGGCAAATCATTTGATGCACTGGTGCCCTACTGGCGTGAACTGCGGCAAACCTACCCGGACAGCCTGTGGGCGGAGCGGGCAGACACCTTCCCCGGCTGACGAACATGCTGCTGACAGCGTACAGCCCTTCCCGTTAATGACGGAAAGGGCTGTACGGCGTATTATAGATAGTGTTTTATTGCGGCAGCACCGGCCGTCTCATTTTGTAGGGCACACCGGTAACGGAGTGAAGGAAAGCGATCAGCGCTTTCTTGTCGGCCGGCGTCAACTGCAGCGGCTGCATCAACGGGTCTGTTTTGGGGAACATCGGATCGTTCTCCCGGCCAGGCCGTGGCTTCATCATATGCATACCGCTGTTGTAGATGTTCAGAATGCCCTCCATATTATCAAACAGGCCGTTGTGCATCCACGGCCGGGTGAGCATCACATCGCGCAGGGAAGGGGTACGGAACTTTCCAACATCGGCGGTGTCTTTGGTAAAGTTATAACGGCCAAGGTCTTCGTACTTCCGGCCGTAGTAGGTGAGGCCTATATTGTGAAATTGCCCGTCTGTCAGGTATTGCCCGTTGTGGCAGTTCATGCAGCGTGCTTTAGTGCGGAACAGATGCATGCCCTGTATCTCTTCGTCCGTCATTCGCTGGTAGTTGCCGTTGAGAAATTGGTCAAACCGCGATGTGCGGCTGTGGATCGTTTTCTCAAACGCGGCAATCGCTTTCACGATCTGGTCAAAGTCAATACGCTCAGTGCCGTAAGCTTGCCGGAACAGCGCCTTGTAACCTTCGATCTTATTCAGCTTGGCGGCCAGCAAAGGCGGCTCCATGTTCATTTCATGATGTGTGGCAATGGGATTGATAGCCTGGTCTTCCAGGGAAGAGGAACGGCCATCCCAGAAAAAAGCCTCATGTATCCCCACATTCAGCAACGATGGCGTATTGCGGGTGCCCTGAAGGTGGTCGTGCCCCAGCGAAACGGTGCGACCGTCGCCCCAGGCGAGGTCCGGGTCATGGCAACTGCTGCAGGATATCTGGTTGGAGCCGGACAAACGGGGATCAAAAAAAAGCGTTTTACCAAGGTTCACCTCCGGATCTTCCAGCAACCTGGGAAGGGCCGTGTCCAATGGTATAGCGGCAAATTCTTTCCATACCACACCGCTATCGATCGTGGGACGCGGCCATTCGCTGACCGGGCGGGCATATAACCGCCGCAGGCTGTCGCCTGTCAGCGGCACTTCCTGCGTGCCCCGGCGCAAAGCCGTTGTCAGCATCAGTAATAACAAAGAAGATAATATAACGGCAATTCGTTTCATGAAAAAGACACAGTGATTTATAAATATAGGTTAAAGGCCAGTGACGACCAGAGATAGCTGTTGCCCGGCGCTGTCGCCAGCGGTTCGGACGGTTGTATGTTCCCCGGCGCCTGCGTATATTTTACCCGCAGCGTTATCCCCGCAGGCAACGTATGCAGAACTCTCCGGGTAATATAAGTGGCCTGCCAGTCCAGCGAAACTGCTGTGGCGCCATAATAGTAATAATCACGATACACGACCTCCCGCGAAAAAGCGGTCATTTGCGTGGGCAACACATGCACACCGGCAGATAACGGCAATTGCACACCACCGGCGAGCCGGGTATGAAAACGATCGCCATGCCGGTCCCGGTGCAGTTCCCCGAAGAGGACGGGCGTCAGCCTGCTGTAGCTCAACTGATGCGCGGTGATGAAGTCCTGTTTCTCTTCCTGCTGCCACTGCAATGATCCGCCCCATCCGGGTACCCAACCGTTTTCCCGGGCGCTGAGGCGACTGTATTCAGCCGCCACCTGTCGGTATCGGTAGCGATAGTTGCTGGCATTCAGCGCCTGTACCAGCGGTGGCACGGCGTAGCTGTTGAAATCTTCGCCGTTGCGGAGCACCGCGTGGAGTTGTATACTGTGCCGTAAGCCCTGTTGCGCAAGCATATGCAGCTGATAACAGTTAAGGGTATACGTGCCCCACTGTGTTTCTTTCAGTGAACTTTCGGAAGGAGGGGAGAACACCGCCTTTTCCCGGTCCCAGCCCGCCTGTGTGTTGAAATCCCATCCCGCATAATGATATTGGTGAAAGAGGGTAAGCCCGTTCTTCCGGATGCGGATGTTCATTTGTTCCCCCTGACCACTCCGCGGTTGCATATACCCCATGCCCATCATCAGCCAGGTGCGGCGTTCGGGATAACTGTCATAGTTATGCTGGTACTGGGTGTTCTTGTATTGCACGGAAGTATTTTCGTAACCGTAGCCTATCATCGGTTGTATGCCCAGCCAGTGACGGCCATTTTTCCAGGTAATTTCGGGCTGCACAGCGAGCGAAAACTGCCGTACGGACGGCCGTGGATCTACGGAGCGGAAGGCCGTCTGGTAGCGGTAGGAAACACCCGCGCCGGCGTACCATTTGTCAGGGCGCAGGGTGTAGGCTGCCAGTCCCTTCATCTGGTACGACTGCCGGTCATACTTACCGGCTTTGCCGGCGGCAAAATAGTAAGGGCGGTTGTCCGCAGCTATGCCGGAGAGCATCCAGGCAAGGCTGTCATCCCAGGTACGGCTATACGTAAACTGACCGTATAATTTAAACCGGCCGGCTTCCTTTATACCTTCACTACCAAACGAAGCCACCCTGTGCTGCTGCGGTTCCTGCGCCAGCCGGTAACCGCCACTGGCGGCTGTACCCTGCAGGGAAACGATGCCCACATTGCCGGAGGCATAGTGCTGTAACAGGGTCACACCCTGTGCGGCCTGCCGGAATTGCAGGGCAGTGGCGCGGTAGGTCAGCAGGCTATCCGAAGCGCCATCGCTTTGCGCGATGACGCCTGCGGATAATAGTTGGCAAGTGATAAGCAGATAAAATTTTTTCATATCAGATCAGTGGTGATACCTCAATTGGAAAATGCTTTCCTGGAAGGATCTGCCTTGATGGTAATGAAGTCCACAGAGGAATTATTGGTGTCTTGCAGGATAACGCGGCCGGCACTACGCTGTTTCGTTTTGCGTAACAGGGCCTGTGAACTGTAGGAGCCGTTGCTTACAAAATTGAAACCGGCGTCGAGGTCCAGCGAAAAGCGCTTGGGGCCACGTTTGTTGAGCGGCGTCTGTTTCATTTCCACGGCATCCAGTACCTGGATGTCCTTTTTAGGCAGCTGCATTTTCAGTTTGCCGGCCGCCACATTATTGGGTGTCTTATATGACTTCCAGGTAGCCGTGGCCGCCTGGCTGCGGAAGATCATAATGCCTTCGCGACCGTTGTTGTCCAGTACCATGTCACGGTTGAAATTATGGACTACGGCCAGATGCGGTTTGTTGGTATTCAGATCAGACGCCAGGGGGGTGATGCCTGGCTGATCGCCCATGTATACGTCGAAGTCGGCGCCCTGTAAATCGACCGTCAGCTCCGGGTTGCGCACAGAGATAGTTTTGCCGTTGGCGTCCTGGTAGGGTGCTTTGTGGTTAATGGCGGTGGCAGCAATAATGATGCTGGCGCCGGGTTGTACCGGGTACGTTTTACCGTCGCCGGGGATGCGGAATAAAGAAGCGGCGTAAATGTAGTCGGTGTTGGGGTTGGTGGCGGCCATACCGGTGGCAACGGCCCAGTTCCACTGTCCGCTGGGCAATACCCAGGGTTTGGTGAAATCTATTTGTTCCAGCGGAGTCTCAATACCTTCCACCTGGCAGAGGTACAGGCTGTCGGCATACAATACCTGGTCGGAGTTGTTGTACAGCTCTACAAACTGATCACGGAAAAGTGCGCCGTCTTTGGTATCTGAGCCGGCGTAATAGATCTGTTTGATCAGCCAGGTGGTATTGCTGCTGCCGGTCCTCAGTTCAACGGTGAAATTATTCTGAGGCGCCACGGCTGCTTGTGCGTCGGCGGCGCCGGAGAAGAACACGTTGCCGTCTGCTTTGATACCTGTGGCCGCTTCGTACGCCTGGGCCGATACGTCGAGGGTAACGGCAATGTTGTAACTACCCGGGACTACGCTGTTGAATGTCACCTGCCCGGCGTCGGTCTCCACTACGCCTGTGTACTTTTGGCCTGTCACCACATTGGAGATGGTGACTTTGGCAGATTTAAAGGAGATGTCGAGTTTGCCCATTTCTTCGGCTACTTTCAGCCCTACGCTGATGGATACCGGTTGCAAGCCAGTATCGTTGTCTTTCTTACAGGCCGCCAGGAGCATAATAAAGGCAATGGCTATACGAAACAGATTTTTCTGCATGATGTATATTTTAGAATTTTAAT
Source organism: Chitinophaga oryzae (assembly GCF_012516375.2). Lineage (NCBI taxonomy): Bacteria > Pseudomonadati > Bacteroidota > Chitinophagia > Chitinophagales > Chitinophagaceae > Chitinophaga > Chitinophaga oryzae. The sequence goes on along the minus strand of NZ_CP051204.2, from coordinate 4,690,416 downwards.
GATATCTCACCGGATAAACTCACCGGTGTGGTTAATTTCCGAATGCTGTTGTTTTGTTCTAGGTAATCGTTGTAGAGAATGTTAAACACATTATAGGCGCGCACGGAGAACCGTATTTTCTGCCGGATCTCCTTGGCTACCTGGAGATGTATGTTGAAATAAAACGGTTCGCTGCTTTCTGCTTCCGCGGTGCTGTAAGGACCAAAGGCCTGGTGAATGGGATTGTTTATATCCGGCTTGGCCACCGGCGTATAACGGCCGTCGAGGTCTGTGTAACCGGTCAGTTCACCGGAGTTGGCCAGGTTCACCCGCCGTTTCTGCCAGACGAAATCCGTGGCGATATTGATAAAAAAGCCCAGCCGGGGAATGTGTGTCGTGGTGGTCAGCTTGCTGGTCAGCGTCCAGTTTTTATATTGGTCAGGAGGGTAGGTGCCATACCAGAGATGATAAAGCGTCGCCATATCGTCGCTCGCCAGCTTTATCCGCTGCCGCGAATCGGAAAACCGGCTGAAGCTAAACGACGATACCAGTGAGAAGCTGGTTTGTATAGCTTTTATCCTGCCGGTGTTCACAAACCACTCCACGCCCATGTCTTTACTGTTCGTGCTGTTGGCCACGGTGCTGTAGCCCAGCCCGGAGCGGGTGATAGTACTGTCTGTCGGCCAGTAAGTGATACGGTCGTCCACGATTTTATGGTTATATACCGGTACGGTAAACAGCCGGTATTCCTGCGAAGTGGAGAAGCCGTCGCGGTTATGTTTGTAGTAGGCAAACAGGGAGCTGCTGATCAGGGGACTGTTGTATTTGATGCCCCATTCAAACTGGGTGGCTTTCATGGGCTTCAGGTGACTGTTGTCCTGCAGGATTTTTTCGGTATACACCAGGTACACCCGTTTACCGGGAGCGGGGTCGTATACCTGCAGCAGGGGAATATCGAAATAAGTAGGCGCGGGGTAGCGATAGGCCATAGAAGGCGATTTGGTGGCGATGCCGTAGCCGAAGGTCAGTTCCCAGCGCTCGTTGAACCGGTAGGAACTGTTGATGCGGGGCTGTAATGTTCCCCAGCCGTTTTGCAGGTCCAGCCGTAAACCGGCATTCACGGCCAGGGTGCGGGCGCCTATACGGATATTGAGATTATCCTGTACATAATAGCCGGTGTTCACGATGGCGGGTAACAGGTTGAAGCTGTAAGGGCGCTGATTTTGGTAGCTAAGGTTGGTATACCGCGGCGCCAGCGGGTCTACAATCACTCCCTGGCCATTGTTGGCAGACACGTAGAGGTTGCCGCCGGCGCTGAGCCGGTGCAGCAGTTTCCCGGTTGTGACAGCACCGCTGAAGCTCAGGTTGGCATTGAAGTTGGCGGGCCGGCCTGTGATGTGGTCCACAGCGGTGAAAATACCGGGGATATAATATCCTTCGTAAATGCCGGTGGTATCTTTATCGCCCACGCCTTTAGGGTTGCCGTTCATGGCAAACTGGGTGTACGATTCCTGTTTCCCCGTGCTGTATCCCATACTCAGACTGATGTTGTTCAACATTTTGTTGTGCAGGTTGATGGACGTGCGGTTACTGACAGAGAGCGTATAGTTTTTGACGTAAGTCATTTTAGCGGTATTGTCTTCCGGGTCCATTTTGATATCATCGTTCCGGAATCCCAGGTTCACAGACAGGGTATTCTTTACATCCCGCGCCAGGTAGTCGGTCCACATCAGCCCTACCGAAGACCGTGCATATTGCTGGATGCGGTTGCGCGGGTCTTCATTGCTTTTCAGGTAGTTGAGTGAAACGTTCATAGCGCCTCTTTTACCGCCGAGGTCAAATCCTTTGGCCAGGGAATATTGGGTAGAGTAGCCGCTGATGCCGAGGTTGAACTGGTAAGGCGTTTTGCCGGCCTGCCGGTCGATGATAACGGCGCCATTGGTGATATCGCCGTATTTGGCGGCGGCGATGCCTGAAATCACTTCGATGCGTTCTATGTTGTTTACAGGGATGTCCCGGAGGTCCAGGCCGGAGAAGGGCACGTCGAAGCTGCCACGGCCGGCCTGTGAAATGGTGCTTTTGCCGTACATGCCAATGCTTTTGTTTTGCATATTGGCATTGTTGGACTGAAGTATATCGTCGATGATAATAGCGGTACCGAGTGAGTTGTTCTGGGCGGAAGCATTTTCTGCCGCCGTCCGCAGGGTCAGTGTTTGTATGCGGTGCAGGTCGGGCGCTTTGATCTCCTTGCCCGGCAGGTTGTTTAAGATATCGGCCATGCTGAAAGCCTGTGATTGTTCGATAGCTTCACGGTCGAACAGGATGGACGAGTTGGACTGACTGCCTTTTTGGGTGGCGGTGATCTGTACGCCTTCAAGCGAGAGGCTGAGTTCGCGCAGGGTGAATGTTTTACCGCGGGAGAAAGCGGCGCTGTCTATTGTCTCGCGGATCCCTTGTTTTCCTACATAGGAAATGCCCAGCTGCAACCGGGTAACGCCGTCGGGTATACGAATGCTGAAGCGGCCATTTTCGTCGGTAGCCAGTTGCTGGCCTGTTTCTGTCACCTGTACGCTGGCGAATTCAAGCGGTTTGTATCGTTCGTCTGTGACGGTACCGGTAAACGTGAGTGGGGGAGAGGGCGGGACCGGCATCGGATGCGGCGCTTCACTGGTTTTGGCGGGTTGCGGAAAGATCACCACCTGTGTTCCTTCCTGGCGGAACCCGAGCCCTGTGCCCTGCAGCAGTTGGGTCAGTATATGCGTTGCCGTTTGCCTGCGAAAACCGGCGCCCTTTGTCTTCACCTGCCTGGCAGCTGCCGGGTTGTAGGTGAAGCGCAGGGTGCTTGCCCTGCTCAGTGCCTGCAGCGCTTCGTCCAGTGTGCCCGCCGGAATGGTGACGCTGATGGGAGCGGGGGTGTTCTGCCATGCCTGTGCGGGACAGGCGATAACCAGCAACAGCAGCATACACCACGTACTGCGCACATGTTTGTTGTATAAGTAAAAGATGTCCATTTTTTTAGTTGGCACAACCCGTCCCGGACAGGTGTACTGTATTTCCTTTTATCGTATAGGTGATACCGTATATGAGCCTGAGCGCATCCAGTATCTGGTGAATATTGTCTGACCGCCGGAAGGAGGTCGTGATCCTGCAGGCGGCTACCGCCGGGGTGTCAGGGATGATGGTCAGGCCGTAGGTTTGTTCCAGCACCAGCTGCAGTTCCCCGAAACTGGCATCCTGGAGGGATATATTTCCTTGTGCCCAGTCGGCAGTGGTAGACCGGTACGGAATACTTTTCCATTCGCCGCTTCGTTTGGCGGCAACAATACCTTCGCCGGCATGTAAGACGCTGAAGGTGTCTGCCTGTACGGAACCTTCGGCCACGCCTATACGTTCTTCCGGCAGGCTGCCATAGCTTTGTACGCTGAAGGCGGTGCCCAGGTCGGTGACGCGTCTGCCGGAAGGCAGCTGCACACTGAATGGATGCAGGCTGTCATGCACTACCCGGAAGCATGCTTCCCCTTCGAGCAACTGTATGCTGCGTACGGCAAAAGGCTGCTGATAGCGGATACTGCTGCCGCTGTATAGCCAGGCGGTGGAACCATCCGGCAACGTTACGTGACGCAACTGGCCGGCAGGACTGCTGAGCACCACCCAGGCGGCGGGCTTGGGCCTGGTAAACAGGTAGATGCCGGTCAGGATAAGCAACGCCAGGCTGGCCGCAGCGGCTATACGGATGCTTGTTTTTCGCACGTTGGCCGGCGTTATGGCCGGTGGTGGCTGTATCATCATTTTCAGCCTTTCTTCCTGTTCGCACAGGTCCTGTTCCATTCCAAACCGGTACAACGACAGTACCAGCAGTTCGGCGCTGTCGAAGACGGCCTGGTGCTCCGGATGTTCTTTTCGCCGTTGCTGCCAGTATCGGATGGCTTGTGCATCCTTTTGCAGGCAACAGGCAATAAAAGAGTCTGAATGAACAAGATGTTCAATAGTGATAGGCTCGTGCATCGAAGGGTGCTTTATATTATATGAGAGAAAGCCGGAAATGTTTTTACCCTTCTGAAGCGGAAATTTTTTTATTTTTTTCGGAGGCTAACGCAGCAACAGTTGTACGGAAGACAGGATCTCCTGCGGGAAGCCCGCTTTGGCCAGCTCCCGGCGGAGGTTTTTAATGGATTCATGTATCTTGTTGTAGATAGTACGTTCTGCTACGCCGGTCCTGGCGGAGATGTCTGCGTAACTCAATCCTTCATAGTACCGGAGGCGGATAAACAGTTGTTTCCTTGCCGACAGGCGCGCGATCGCGGCTGCAATAGCCTGCTGCAGCTCCTGTGTGCTGTTGAGATGGATGAGAAAATCTTCATGGGAAGGAATGGCCTGCTCCGCAACCGCTGCCAGGGAATCGCCGGGGAAAGACAGTCCGTCGGTCTGCTGCCTGGCAACAGATAACAGTTGCCTCCTGAAAGAGGTATAGATATATCCTTCATGCTGGAGAACATGGTCCAGCTGGTCCCTCTTCTCCCAGAAATATAAAAAAGTCTGATGGATAGCATCCTTTACCAGGCCCTGATCGGGCTGTATCTTCATGCCATAGGCCTGCAGCGCCGGATATAACAGTCTGAATAAACGGAGGAACAGTGTTTCATCTCCCTGCACCATACCTTCCCACAACTGCCTGATATCCGGTTTAGTCATCGCATGCCATTTATTAACGTTGTTGTTCTCCCGCCTTAGGAAAAGGCGGGACAAGGTGCGAAACTACGTATATGCGTGGCAATTTATTTTCGAGATCCGGAATTTTTGAAAGGCTGTTTTTTCCTTTTTCGATTGCGCGGGAATTATCGGCCGCTAATCAGTCCTGCGTTACTCCCAGGCAGGAGTGCAAAAAATCAAGATAGGGCTGCGCTTCGTTTTCAAAAAGTTTTTCTCCTCCGAGCGTATACGCGCGCAGCAGGCATTCCCGGGCGTCTGCATGTTCTTCCAGTTCCAGCAGCACTTCTCCGAGGCGTAGCAATACAAAGGCGTTGGCCTGCCCGTTTTCCGCGATGTTGGCTTTGGCTGCTTCGAGATAGGGCAAGGCCTGCTGATAGTCCCGCAACAGAAAAAACGCATCGCCGATGGCGGCGTTCAGTGTGAGGCTCTGACCGAATTCGGATTTGGGTTCCGGTATCTGTTTCAGGGCCCGTATCCAGGAGCGGGCGGCCTTTTCATAATTGCCCGCTGCAAAGGCGCTGTGGCCCAGCTGTATCATGGGCGCCATATAGTCTACAATGAACGGATGGAGCTCCACGGCTTCGGTTTCCGGCAGCTGGCGCTGCGGCTGCAGTATTTCCTGCTGAAAACGTTTCATGAGCACGGCATCTTCCATTTGTGTGTTGAGAAACAGGTCCCAGTAAAGGGCCGGTAGTCCTTTAAAATCCGATTTGCGGGCGCCGTAGCTGCGGGTCATGCGGATGATGGTTTTGGCGGCTGAGGGTTTGCTGAGATAGAGGAGGGAGGCGGCAAAGAGCACATACGGCCTTAGTTCGTTTACCGGTGCAGCGCTGGATTCGATGTCTGCCACCCAGAGCCCAGCAATGTTGCTGGCTTCCTGTATGCGGCCTGCATCCAGCAAGCGCAGCAGGTGGTCATTGAGCACCATCAGCGTGCAGCTGGTGTTGAACTTCGGTTCCGGCACGAGGGCCCAGGCAGCCGCGGTTTTGTCGGCCGACAACTGGATGTCTGTTTCCTGTAACGAGGCGGCTTCCTGCAATATTTCATCCAGCAGGCGTTCAAGTGCAACGGGTACCGGTACGGTCATTCTGGTTTTTCTGTTTACCATAGATCATGAGTAGGAGTAAAACAATAACTGAAGTTAACACATTATGGATGTGACAGTTGTCAATTACGACCAGCGGTAAATCGGCATAACATGCGCTTAACAGGGCTTACTCGTAAAAGTGCTGTGATTAACGCTCGGTTAACACTGCGACTATTGTGCGTTACATAGCAATACAATCCGTATTTTGTTTATTGTAACGATATACTGTTTATCACCGTTTTTTTTGTTTTATCACCGTTATTTATGTACCAGCGGTTACTGCATGTGGTGGCCGCACAAATGATTGTCACTTATGATTTCTCCTAATTCAATTCCCTGGTTTGCAAAAATGAGAGCCGAAAACCCGGTAGTGTATGATCCGGAATTTGTTTTCTATTACGGCGTAAAAGGAGCATGGCAGATCTTCTCACACAAGGAAGCCAAGCAGGTCCTGGGCGACTACCATTCCTTCTCCAATCTTTTTATCCCTAACCTGGGACAGAATATCATGGGCAGGAACCTGAACCAGAGCGATCCGCCGGACCATAAGAAACTGCGCTCGCTGGTGGCGAAGGTATTTGTGCCGTCGGTGATTTCCAGGCATGCGGAATGGATCAGGCAACAATGTGAGGAGATTATTGAACCGTTGCTGGAAAAAGGGGAGATGGATTTTATCCATGATTTTGCCATTGCATTGCCAAACCGGGTGATTGCTCAACTGCTGGGCATCCCGGCGGAAGATCATGCGCAGGTGCACAGCTGGGTCACTACCATCGTCACGAATGTAAAAACGATGGAAGAGATGCAGGCGTCTTTTGCAGCACAGCAGCAAATTGCGAACTATCTTGATAAAATGATTGAAATGCGGAGGGAAGAACCCAAAGACGACCTGATCTCGCATCTGCTGGCGTCGGAGGTGAACGGTGAAAGGCTGAACAATGAAGATCTGCTGGGCACTGTGGTAGGCATGTTCCTCGCCGGTTTTGAAACAACGTCCTCCTTGCTGGGGAATATCGCCTATACTTTCTGTCATCACCCGGAGGTGCTGGACCACTACCTGGAGCATCCGGAGGATTTTGACAACATCATCAACGAAGTGCTGCGGGTATTGCCTTCTGCCAAATCCATGACGCGGGTGGCCAAACATGATCTGGAGCTGCGGGGACAGCAGATTAAAAAAGGAGACTACCTCAATATCTGGCTGATTTCGGCCAACCATGATCCGGAGGTATTCCCGGAGCCGGACAAATTTGATTTCCGCCGTCCGAACCATTCAGACAGCCTGAGCTTCGGGCATGGCATACATTATTGTTTTGGAGTGCCGCTGGCGAAGATGGAGACAGAGATAGCGTTAAAGGTGGTGTTTTCCCGTATCAGGAAGCTCCGGATCAAAGAGGGGGCCCGGATTGAGATGACGCCGAGTACAATTATCACAGGCTTTACGAGGTTACCGGTCACGTTTTCAGCCGTGGGCGTATATCAGTAAGGGTTATAGCGGGGAGTGTCCGTAATGCTCCAGTAGAAGAAGCCGGCAACCATTGTTTCCAGTCCATCCAGATAGATCTGTATCCTTTTGTTCAGTTCTTCCCCGAAGTCAGGAAATGCCGCCCTGCAGGATACAAATTCTCCGATTTCATTATCATGAATAGATGCCGCCATCAACACTGCCTCTTCAAGGGTAGTGTTGTGGTGGTATTTGAGCATCATCACCAGATTGTGCTCATCGCCGTGTTCCAGTTCCTTACGGAGAGAGAACAGGTCGTTGGCCCAGCATACCACTCTTCTGGCCAGTGTGGTCAGATGCACCATGTCCGGATGTTGTAATACATACATGGGCAGCCATACGCCCGTGGCCAGCTCGTTGATATCTGTGCCGATGTTGGCGGCGGAAAAGAACAGCCGCATATACATGTACTGCGCCACCGTGGGATGTTTCTCCCTGTTTTTATTGTTTTTCGCTTCCCATATCGCGGCTTCGAAAGTTGCCTGTACGCTGATGAGGAACTGCGACTGCCAGCTGGGCCTGCTCAGCGCGTCGAGGCGTACGCAGATGTCGGCCAGCGCGTGGAAGAATTTGTTGTCCACCGGTGACACCTTGTGTTTGAGCACATAGGAAAAGCCATCTATCAGCTGCTGGAGGTAATTCTCTTCGCGGATGTAGGCGGTAGAGGGCTTTACGTGGTCCAGCTGCTCATCCAGCACAAACAGCCAGCTGTACAGGTTGTCGATACAGCACAGCAGTTCAAAATTTGCCTTCGGCATGGTCCGGCAGGTCATCCAGGCCATTTTGTAGCGGGCGAAGTAACGCTCGTCTTCCGGGCTGTCCAGCAGCTGGTATTTGTGCAGGAAGTCAAAGGTGTTGGAGGCTACCAGCTCCACATAAGGACTGACACTGGTAGGGAACGGGCAATACAGCCTGGGAATGACAATCTTCGCAGTAGTTTCGGTTTGATTCATAAAACATAGTGACAATCGGTGATAAACAAAAAGGTACCTGTCGCGCCGGTAAAGCGCGATAAAAAAAGAAACGGAAAACGGTTGATATCTGCTTAAATACTAATTTTTAACGATTGCCCCCGTGAGTAGGTTTTTGACCAGTACATCAATCAAGATATGGAAATCGATTGGTTTGATCATATAGGCGCTGGCCCCCTCCAGCATTATTTCATCAATGTTGGTTTCATCGGTATCGGCAGATGCGGCGATCACCGGGATGTGTCTTAAAGCAGGATTGGCTTTTAGTTCTTTCAGTACATCTTTGCCTGATTTGCCCGGCAGGCTCATGTCCAGAATGATGGCATCCGGATGATTGTGTGCTTTGAGCAACGCTTCCTGGCCATTATCGGCATGCATAATGGAGAAGCCGCGTTTGCTCAGCAGCAGCGACAGATAACGCTGGGTCATGATGTCGTCTTCCACCACAAGTATTTTTTTACCTTCAAAAGAGATCAGGTTGTTTTCTTTGATGTCGATGGTCGCGGACTTTATTTCGCCGGTAAAAGGTACTAACGGCAGGGATACAACGAATTCTGTTCCCTCGTCTATTTCACTGTGTACTTTGATGGTACCGCCCAGAATGCGAACGAGGTGATGGGTGATGTTGAGGCCCAGCCCGCTGCCTTCCGCAAAATTGATGGTGGTCCGGGTAAACTCTTTGAACAAGGTGGCCATTCTGTCCGGCGAAATGCCGGCTCCCTGGTCTCTTACAGCTATGTACCAGTGAGTGTCGTCCCGGTAGATGCGCAGGAAGATAACAGTATTGCTACGGGTGAATTTGATGGCGTTTACAAGGATATTGTTAACGATTTTAGTCAGTTTGATACTGTCTTCCACAATGGCGTCCGGAAAAGACTCCTGCACTTCCAGTTCAATTTTTACCCGTTTTTCATTGGCGAAATACTGGTAAATATTTACGATGTTGGTGATCCAGCTGTAGAGGAGAACATGCTCTTTTTTGACTTCGTCGAAGTTCCCCGTGTCCAGCTTGCATTTGTCCTGCGTGTTGTTGATCAGCGTCTGCAGGTTACGGCAGGCAATGAACAGGTCTTCGTCCACTTTTTTCTCGCTTCTGCTTTTTTCCTTGCCGGAGAGCAGTTTCAGTTGCGCAATACTGTAGATCGCATTCAGCGGCGTTCTCAGCTCATGGGTGAGCTCGCGGACATAAATATTTTTGGCGGTGACAGCTTTTTCCAGGTTGGCCGTCCGTTCTTTTACCTGTTGCTCCAGTCTTGTGTTGCTGGCATGCAGTTCCTGGTTCAGGTCGGTCAGCTGCTGGTTGCGCACCGTGATGGTATGAAACAGCTTGGCGTTGTAATGCACCAGGGTGACCAATGAAATAGAGGTCAGCGTCATCACTGTAAAAGCCGTACAATAATAGATGAGGCTCAGCATCTCCGGACTGAAGTCCATCGGCGGCAGAATATGGATAGCGCGGTTCACCTCCAGGAATAACAGGGTAGCTGCCGAAAATGCCAGGCAGTACGTCTGCGCCCTGCCCACTTTAATAAAGGAAAGGCAGGAGATCAGCAGAAAAAGCGTCAGCCAGATAGGGTCTACCGCAACGGACAGAATGCTGCCGAAATAAAGCGTCGATAAGTTGATCGTCACCTGGAGCGCCACACCGGCCGCCACATGTTTCTTCTTTTTATTACCATATAGCACCAGTCCAAACAAAACATTGCCCAACATGGTAGCAATCAGGATACTCAGGTATCCGGAGGAGAGCCAATATGTGACACCGAAGACTGAACCTAATACGATCAGTAAAAGCGCGACAATATTGATCTTGGTGATCCGGTAATTCAGCTCTTTTTCGTAGAAGTTGCTTCTGCCTAAGTGAGTGAGCGATCGGATAAAGACATTGAATGCTTTCATCTGGATTGTAAATTTTTCATGTGAGGTTACGCTCGAGATACGTCTTTTTAGTAATGGTTACTCTGGGTGGCTTTGGAGTGGAGCCGATGATTAACTTCCATCCTGCATTTAGCTAAATTTAACAAAAACCTGTTAAATAAATGATAAATATTTCGACATATTTAAAGATTAACAAATGGCTTTCGCAAACATAACATCCAACCCGAATAATCTGACGTAAAAATACAATATGTTATTGTAATAAACTGAAAACCAAAATTTTATTTTTATATCGGGAGATAAAAAAGGCTGCCTCGCGAGCAGCTTTGCTATGATGGAGGGGAGTCTTTACGCACTGTGGAGGGAAGATTGCGACGAAACAGGCACCTCGCAGGCGCCGGTGAAATAGGTCCGGGCATGCCCGGCCATCTTCACAATAGCACCCTCATCCGTGCAGTACAATGTGCCTCCGCGGTCCGACAGCTGCCGGGCCAGCAGCCCGGTTTTCTGAAGGCGTTCCCGCCAGTACGGAATGAGCGAACAGTGGGCCGAACCGGTAACGGGATCTTCGAATATAGAGGACTGCGGCGTAAAATAGCGGGATACGAAATCACAGTCCTTCCCCGGAGCGGTAATCACCACGCCGCCGGGATCAAGATTAATGCGGTCCAGCAGCTGACGGTCGATGCGTATTTCCCGTATGTCCGTTTCCGTGTCATACACCAGCACGTAGTCACGCGCCTTTAGTACCGCCACGGGCATACGGTCCAGCGCCTCCGCAATTTCCACGGGCAATGCCGCAGGCTCCGGTTTGCGGGACGGAAAGGAGAGGACGTACCGCTCTCCCTCGAACGTGACCTTCAGCAGGCCGCTGCGGGAATGAAAATGCAGCGTATCGCCGGCATACGCATGGAGGGTACGGATGGCATGAGCGGTAGCCAGCGTGGCGTGCCCGCAGAGGTCCATTTCAATTTCAGGAGTAAACCAGCGTAAGGCAAATCCATCTCCCTGCGGCATAAAAAAGGCTGTCTCGGCCACGGCGTTCTCCCGGGCTATCTGCAACAGCAACCCGTCCGGCAGCCATTCCTGCAAGGGCATCACACAGGCGGGGTTTCCGCCAAAAAGACGGTCGGTGAAGGCATCTATCTGGTAAAGCGGTAATTGCATGGTTTCTTCTTCAGTATTTACGTCTATTTTGTCTTGGTTCCCTTATTTATCAGCCAGACCAGTCCGCCGATGGCCAGCAGCAACAGGGGCGTCAGGATAAGCAGCGCCATCAGGGCCCTCAGCCAAACGGAACGGAAGTAGCCGACGCTGTAAAGGCCGGCGCCCAGCATCGCCAGACAGAAAACCAGCCAGCATCCGATCAGTATCTTGTAGCCGGCCGACAGCGGTTTGACGGGCTGGCTTCGCTCCTGATAGTCCACGATCTCCGGCGTGTTCCGGTAATGGCCCGAGTAGGCATAAAACTGCTTCCTGCCGATGGCCTCCCAGCCGGTGGTATCGGAGATGGCCGGTTTAAAATACGCTTTGTTGGCGGATACATGCTCATAAAAGTCCAGCAGCTCTTCCATGAACAGGTTCACGTTGGCATAAAAACCACTGAACTCCTCCAGGTCGATGTACAATACCTGGTCATGGGAGGGGACGGTAGCGAGGTACGACCGCCAGTCGTCATAAAGCGGCAGCAGCGAAGGATACACCTGTTCTATGTAGGGCCGGTGCGCGGCGGCGTTGCTCAGCGCTTCGGCCAGCGGTATCCGGATATCGGTGTCCACATAGGTGTCTTCCGGTCCTTCCTCCGTTTCTTCAGTCTCGCCGGCAGCGTATAAGGCAAGGAAAGCAGGCCGTACCTGTTCTATATCTTTCCTTTTCAGTAACAGTAACCAGAAGTAAGCGAGGCTGTTATTGCCTTCGAATAATACCTCCTGTTGTTCAGGAGCGGTCCTGATGGTTAGATAGGTCCTGTTGCCCATGTATTTGCGTTTGTCCTGGGTTTTAAATGATCAGCGTACAAAAATCATCCGTCCGGGTTGTAATCCGGGCTCACCATACCAGGTTGTAAGGATACTACACTTTTCTATGATAAACAATGTTTTTTGGGGCGGCCTTCCGGCTATCTGCTGCATGCATTTTCCCCATAATCGTGTCGCGGCAGCAGGCAGCTGTTACTTAACATCGCTGGGTGGGGATGATCAGGGTAACGCGAACGCCCGTACGCCCTTCGCCGGCTTTGTCGGTAATGCTGAGAGAGGCCTGCTTGCCTGTTTGTATGCTCAGTATTTTCAGCCGTTCCTGTGTGATGATACTTGACAGGGAATTTTTGTCCTTGTTTTTGGGGGGCTGCAGTCCCTGGCCGTTGTCTTCAATAACGCAATGCAGCTGGTCGCCCTGCAGCTGCAGGGTAATAGAGATATGGCCGCGGTGTGCGATATTACGCATACCGTGCTGGATGGCGTTTTCCACGAAAGGCTGCAGCAGCATAGGCGGGATACAGATGCCGCTGCTTTCTTCAGCCGGGATGTCATGGATCGTATAGCCAAAGAGGTTATCAAAGCGTACGGCCTGCAGACTGAGGTAGTTTTCCAGCGCTTCGGTTTCCTGTTGCAGCCGGACGAGGTTGTGCCGCGAGTTTTCCAGGTTAAGGCGCAGCAACCGTGCAAATTTATTGAGATACTTGACAGACTTTTCTTTTTCATCGCGGCGGATGAAACTTTGCAATACTGACAGGGTATTGAAGATGAAATGGGGTTCCATCTGGCTGCGCAGGAGCCGTTGCTCCAGTTCAATGCTCATTTTCTGGGTCACCAGCTTCCGCTGCCGTATCAGCAGGAAGGTGATCAGCAGGCCGAGCGCCAGCAGGATGGTGATGATCAGCAGGATGACCTGTTGCTGGCGTACAATGATGGCCTGGTTGTTATACTGCCGGCTCAGGTCTGTTGTTTTCTGCTGCTGTACTTTCAGGTCGTTGAGCGCCTGTATCTCCACAATTTTTCGCAGCTGCCGGTCTTCCTGTTCCTCCAGGGCCATATTGGCTGCGGAGTCGAGGTAGCTGATGGCGGTTTTGTAATCGCCTTTGTCATAATATACCTGTCGGATAGCGTCATAGGCGTCGCTCAGGTTACCGGCGTTGTTGTCCTTCCTGGCTTTCTCCAGTGCCTTACCGAAGTAGTGAAGCGCTGCGGAATAGTCTTTTTTCTCCTGGTGCAGCTGGCCGTAGTTGAGATATTCCCGGAAGCTGACTTTATTGATTTTCTCTTTGATGTTAAATGCTTTTTCCATCAGGGCGTGCCCCCTCGGTTTGTCGCCGTTCTTTTCATACAATACGCCCAGCGCGCCGTATACGGTGGCGAGGCGGATGGTATCGGGCTGCTGCAGCGCGTATTGCAGGGCGCTGTCCTGGTACTGGAGCGCCTGCCGGTATTGATGGCGGCGTTCGTAGATGCGTGACCGTTCTTCCATAAAAAGCGACAGGCGGAAGTAATCGTCCGTCACGGGATAGCTGTCCCGCGCCATGGCGGCATATGTTTCGGCTTTATCATAGTCGCCGAAGCGGAAATATATTTCTGCTGCCAGATCATACACCCGCCAGCTGCCGGCATACTGGTGCTGTTCAGCCAGCGAGATCAGGTGGAACAGCCGGGAAAAAGTACTGTCGTCTATTTTGCTGGTCAGCCGCACCTGTAGCCATCCCAGTTGCTGCAATATTACAAGGTCTGCCGGTTGACCGGTATCTGGACGCCCGGCGGGCAACATCTGGTTGAAGCTGTTGATAGCTGCCTGGTTGCTGTCGGCATACCAGTAATGGATACCTTCAAGAAAGTAGTAGTAACCGCTGGCGACGGGGCCGGCCCGCAAAGCGCTGTCTTTGAGCGCCGCGAGGCGACGGGCGGCCTGTGGCCCGTCCCATCGTGCGCCGGAATCAATGAGGTGCTGCAGCTCCCTGATTACCGGCGGGGTGGTGACGCCCTGCCCGGCAGGCGGCGGAGCAGCGGGTTGGGGCTGACATCCGCAGACGGCGCAGCAAAGGGATATAATCAGTAAAATGGATAGTCTGCGGATATACATGTACAATCAATTATGGTCGCCCATCAGGAACTGCCGGACATACTCGCGCTTACGGGCGGAAACAGGAATTTCTGTGCCGTCTTTCAGGATCAGGATGCCTTCTTTCAGAAAACGGTCTATAAAATGGTGATTGACGATGTAGGACTGATGGATGCGGATAAACCAGCTTTCCGGCAGCAGTTCCTCATACTCCTTGATAGGCCGGGAAACCATTACCTTTCTTTTGTCAGACAGGTGGAAGGTGGTATAACTGCCGTCGCTCTGGCAATAGAGGATTTCCTCGAAAGGCACTACCTGCAGGTATTGAGAGGAGCGGAGCACGATGCGGTTCTGCAGGGCCGGTTTTTTAGGCTGCAGATGCCCGCTGGTGATATCCATCTGGGTGCGGGTGTTGACGGCACTTTCGGACAACAGCCGTTTGAGGGTGGCCATCAGCTCCTCCTCATCCACTGGTTTCAGCAGATAGTCAAACGCCCCGAATTTGATGGCTTTGATCGCATGTTCATTATAAGCGGTGATGAAAATGATCCGGAAATTTCTGTCGGGAAATTCCTGTAAGAGGTCAAATCCGGTGCCGTCAGCGAGTTCAATGTCCAGTAGCAACAGCTCCGGTTCTGTGTTGGGGATGATGATCCGTGCCTCGGCGATGCTGCCGCAGCTCCCCAGTACAATGAAATCCGGGTAGCGTTTCATGAGCCATTCCAGATCTTTCCGGATGGCCGGTTCATCGTCAATAATCAGCGTACGGATCATGGTCTCGGATATGGGTTATTGCTCATTTTATTAAAAATAACAAAAAAATCAGGTATTACCGGATGGTAATACCTGCAAGGTTATCAACAAAGAATAAAAGGCCGACCTAACAGCTTACACATAATAGGGCTCTCCGGAGAACAAACTATATGACTGAACAATGCAGAAGCCGGTGCAGCTACGGTGTTCACCAGAATATTTTTATTTTATGCTGAATACATTCAAACATTTCCCTAAGGGAAGAACTGGATAGCGCCGGCCGCCAACGGCGGCAGGCAAAACAGGCGGATAAACAGCGGACGATCAAAGATAAGGCCACCGATTGCAGGAAGGCCCCTGAATTAATATCCGTACCGGTTTTGTTTATATTCGTTTTGGTTGTAATGTGTCGGCGTGAAAGAAGGCGGCCTGTGCTGTGGGGCATGGCCGCCGGCATATGTTATGGGTTGCAGCAGCTATTTCCGTTTGAAGGTGATTTCCATTTCCTTGAATTCTTTGCCATCGGCCATGCGGTACATTTCCATTGTATAGCTATCGGCGTCCCTGATTTTGATGACCTGGCGCAGCTCGACGGTTTTCTGGCTGGGGGGGTCAAACGACTTTCCGGTATAGACGATACCATTGAGGGCGGGGTCCCATTTGCCCTCCATCATCATCATGCCGGTGCCCATATTGTCGATCCAGCTGTTGAGGTACATTTTACGGGCGTTGTCGTAAGCGGTGGTACCGAGACCTTCGAAGGGCATGCCCATCATGTCTGCCGTATAGCGGCTTTCCTGATACCGTCCGCCGAGGATCATTTTGTTGGAACAGCTGCCGGTGGCTTTTTCCGGAGGAGCGCCGGGGCCTTTCCAGAAAGTCATGTCGGTGGTCCAGTCACCGTCGGTTTTGGCCAGCAGCTGATGTTCGGGGCCGGGCGTCATGTAGGCCATCCATGCTTTGTGGGCGGCGGTGGAATCCATTTGGGCATGCGCCATGTTAACTGAGAACAGGCAACCGATAACGGCGGCCAACACGTACTGTGCTTTCATAATCTGTGGCTGTTTAGAAGTGAGTAAATGGGGTTATTGAAGAATTGCAAGTTAACTAATTATGACATGTGCGCAGGCTTAGGTGTTGCACCATACTATTTATTAATTGTATTTTCGGGCCGCAATAAAATCAAGATGAAAACAGCGTCCATCAACGAGTTGAAGAAAGAGCTGGCAGCCGTGCCACCGGCGCAGCTGGCGGCCTTGTGCCTGCGCCTGGCCAAATATAAAAAGGAGAACAAGGAACTGCTGACTTATCTGTTGTTCGATGCGGACGATGAACAGGGATACATCAATGCGGTGAAGACCGAAATGGACCAGGGGTTTGAGGAAATGGCCGGCAGCAACCTGCACAATGCCAAAAAACGGTTGCGCAAGATATTGCGGCTGGTCAACAAGCATATTCGTTACATGGGCTCCAAGCCGGCAGAGGCAGAGCTGCTGATTTATTTCTGTGAGCAGCTGCTGGACTCCGGGCTGTTACGACACCAGAGCACGGTGCTGCATAATCTGTACGCAGCCCAACTGAAAAAAATAGTGAAGGTGATCGTGGGATTGCATGAGGACCTGCAATATGATTTCAGGCGCCAGGTAGAACCGCTGCTGGAAGCTTTGAAAACTTGACCATTTGAAAATTTGGTTATTGGTGATTGTATTATATCTGGCCCCTACGATAAAATACCCCCGGTCATTTCAATAATAAAATAACTAAATAATAAAATAACCAAATAAATTGGTTATTTTTTCCAGCAGCCTTTCTTTTCCGGGCTTTCCACTTTATGAAAAACACGCTGACCGGTCTATTCTTCCTTTGTTTCGCTACTTTATTGCAATCGAATGCAGGTGCACAGTCGCCTGCCGGGAAAAAGGGCATGCCTGTCCTGGGCATTGCCGCCTCCATGGATAACGACAGTCTGGCCGGTGCGGCCGGTTTCTCCTGCCTTGAAGAGACGGTTAAAAGGATGCTGGCGCCTTCCGTCAGTGAGGCGACCTTTACGGCCAATATACAACGGATCAACAAAGCCCGTTGCCGGGTACAGACCTGTAATGTTTTTATACCGGGCTACCTCAAATTAACGGGGCCGGCTGTCAATGAAGCATGGGTACTGGGGTACGTGGACACGGTAATGCAACGGGCGGAAAAGGCGGGTATCCGGTTGATCGTACTGGGCAGCGGCGAGGCGCGTAAGATTCCGGAGGGGTTTAACCGGGACACGGCGAAGGGACAGTTTATCCGGCTGGCCCGGAAAATGGCAGATATTGCAGCAAAACATAACTGCCTGATTGCCATGGAAAATTTAAATGCTACCGAAACCAACTTTGTAAACACAATAGCCGAAGGTTGCCAGGTGGTGACCGCCATCGGGCATCCGCATTTCAGGTTGACGGCCGACATTTATCACATGTTGCGGGAGAACGAACCGGCAGATAACCTGCTGAAGGCAAAAGGCATCCTGGTGCATTGTCATATTGCGGAGCGGGAGAAACGTTCCGCCCCGGGAGTGGAGCAACAGGATTTCCGTCCTTACCTGGCAGCGCTGCGCAGCATCGGCTATAGCGGGCGGATCATGATGGAGTGCCGTTGGACCGATCCTGCAAAGGAATATGCGCCGGCGGTGGCTTACCTGGAAGGGCAACTCAATGAAGTATATCATATCTCCGGAAAAAAATAAAATACTTGTACAATGACAACCACAAAAAAGACAAGACGGGAATTTCTGCAACAGTCCCTGATGGCAGGGGCGGGGTTAACGATCACGGCTATGGGAATGCCGGCCAGCAGTTATGCCCGTATACTGGGTGCGAACGACAGGGTGAATGTGGGGCTGGTAGGATTTTCCGACCGTGCCCGGCAGGCGTTGCTGCCTTCTTTCTTCAGCCATAACAAGGAGCTGAACTTCGACCTGATCGCGGTGTCTGACATATGGAACCGCCGCCGCGAAGAGGGCAAGGCTTTCCTGGAAGAGAAGACGGGGCATAAGGTGCAGGCCTGTGTCAACAACGATGAGCTGTACCGGGTGAAAGACCTGGACGCAGTGTTTATCGCATCGGCTGATTTTCAGCACGCCTATCATACCATCGAAGCAGTAAAAAACAAATGTGACGTATACAGTGAGAAGCCGTTTGCCGAAACGATGGACGACGCCCGCAAGGCGCTGAAGGCCGTAAAAGAGTCCGGCAGGATCATGCAGGTGGGCACACAGCGGCGCAGCGGTACGAGTTACCATGCAGCGGCCAATTTTATTAAGCAGGGAAAGTTCGGCGATATCACCATGGTGGAGATGACCTGGAATGTAAACCAGCCGGGACGCTGGCGCCGGCCGGACCTGGTAAAGAGCATCCGGGAATCTGACACGGACTGGAAGCGTTTCCTGGCCGGGCGTCCGAACGACAGCTGGGACCCGCGCAAATACCTGGAGTACCGTTTGTTCTGGCCTTATTCCTCCGGCATCTTCGGGCAGTGGATGACGCACCAGATTGACACCGTGCATTGGTTCAGCGGCCTGAAACACCCGCGCAGCGCCGTGGCCAATGGCGGCATCTATATGTGGCATGACGGCCGCAAGAACCCGGACACGCTGACCGCCGTATTTGATTATGGTCCGGCCGACAACCCGGAAAAAGGTTTCCAGGTAATGTACAGCAGCCGTTTTCATAACTCTGCCGGGGGTACGAAAGAGATCTATTATTCCAACGGCGGCACCATTGATATGTCTACCAGTAAAATTACCAGCACCGGCGGATTAACAGAAAAGGAGGCAGCGGAGATGGGAATGCACGCCAACCTGTTGACACCGATGACGCTGAGTACACAGGAAAAAGCGGAGACCAGCGCCAACACCGGCGGCGACCCGCTGACCAGCGCGCATGTGCGCAACTGGATGACCAGTGTGCGGGACCGCAAGCAGCCTCACGCGCCGATAGAAGCGGCCTATTCGCACTCTATTGCGCTGATCATGGGCAACGCCGCTTACCGTACGGGAATGAAAGCTACTTTTGATGAAGCTACCCAGGAAGTGATGGTGGGTGGTAAAGTATTTACGATGTAATGAAACGATATTATATTTTTCTGTTGTTGATGCTCGCACAGGTCTGCGCTTCAGCGCAGGCCCTGCGGGTGGCCGTTGCCGGCGTATCGCATGGCCACTCCGGTTGGATACTGGGCCGTGCCAATCGCAATGATATACAACTGGCAGGCATATACGAAAAAGATACCGCCCTGGCCGGCAAGGTAGCGCGGCAGTATCATATACCGCCGCAGCAGGTGTACCATGACCTGGGCCGGATGCTGGATGCCGTGAAGCCGCAGGCCGTACTGGCCTTTGGATCGGTGTACAGTCACCGGGAAGTAGTGGAAGCCTGTGCACCGAGAGGCATCCATGTGATGGTAGAAAAGCCGCTGGCCGCCAATCTGCCCGATGCGCTGGCGATGGACTCGCTGGCGCGGCAGTATGGAATCCATCTGCTGACCAACTACGAAACCAGCTGGTACCCTACGGTGGCTAAAACCTTCCAGCTGCTGGAAGACAGCAGTTTTGCAGGCCGTGTACGGAAGGTGGTGATCCATGACGGGCACCAGGGGCCGCAGGAGATAGGATGCAGCCCCGCTTTCCTGTCGTGGCTGACCGACCCGGTGCTGAACGGTGGTGGCGCGCTGATGGACTTTGGCTGCTACGGCGCCAACCTGATGACACGGCTCATGAAAAACCGTATGCCCGTTGCCGTTACAGCCGTCACCCGCCAGTATAAGCCTGACCGTTATCCGAAGGTAGATGACGATGCCACAATTATTGTAGATTACCCTGACGCTCAGTGCATTATACAAGCTTCCTGGAACTGGACCTTTAGCCGCAAAGATATGGAGGTGTACGGAGACAAAGGGTATATCATAGCGGCAGACAAAAATACGCTGGTGCTTCGTAACCGTGAGCCAGCGCCGGCAGTAATCCGGCAAGTCACGGCAACGGATATACCGGTTTACGAAGATCCGTTCCTCTACCTGGCTGCCGTGGTGAAGGGGAAAGAAACGCCGCCGCCTTACGGCCTGTATGCGTTGCCCAATAATGTGCTGGTGCTGCGCATCCTCGAGGCCGCCAAAGAGTCGGCCCGTACGGGAAAGAAAGTGCTATTTACGGTGCAGCGGTGAGTCAATATGTTCCCGTTCGGGATAACCGCTCTCCGGAAAGATGTTTCTGTCCCGGAGGTAAATAACGCTACGGACGCCCGCTCCGTTTCTTTGTAAAGATCCTTTTATTCAGGGACCGCATTCCCTTCCTGCGCAGGAGAGGGGTGCGGCCTCTGCCCTCAACCCTCAACTCTCTGCACTCGACCCTCAACCCTCAACCCTCAACTCTCTGCACTCGACCCTCAATCCTCGACCCTCAACCCTCAACCCTCGCCCCTCAGTCTTCAGCCCTCAACCCACAGCCCTTAGCAGGTCAATCCTCAACCCTTAGTCCTCAACCCTTAGTCCTCAACCCTCCACCCTCAACCCTCAACCCTCAACCCTCAACCCTCAACCCTCAACCCCGGCTCCCTCTGCAACGCGAGTCCCTTCTCCGGGAAATCGTCGGACGAAATCTCAATACACCTCCACCAGGGCTAAAATAAATTCCCCGTAAAAAGACAAAATATCAAATAAAAATATTAAATTATGTATGTTATGAAATCGATTGCATAATCCATACCGAAATCTGAATCCAAAAACCCTCAAACATGTATCACTTATGAAACTTCCTGAAAGCAAACCTTTGCATGATTTATGGAAACCTGCCCTCCTCACTATTGCCGGTTTATTTTGTTGCTCCGCCAGCCATGCGCAGGTAACATTGTCCGCCAACGGCCCTGGCAACACCTACGAGCTGATAGAGAGTGTGCTGGGCAGCGGCACTGCCAGCGAAGTGCCGGACTGTGCACATCCTTCGTTTGGCCGCCACATTACTGAAGAATTTGACGCGACCCTGAACAAGAATGTTTTTGTTTTTTTCCTGCACACCACGCCGGACAACGACCGTTGCGGTTCCAACACTGACCGGCAACGGAATGAGATCAAGACCTTCGGGCCTTCGCCGGCCAACGTAAAAGCCACGTACGGAGAGACGGTCACTTATCGGTGGAAATTCAAGATAGACGCCGGTTTTGTGCCGACTACCAGCTTCTGTCACCTGCATCAGATCAAAGCCGGCGATGGCGACGACGGCGCGCCGCTGATCACCCTGACACCGCGTGCCGGCTCCCCGCAGAAGCTGCAGGTCATCTACACGCCGGGCAGTGGTGAAACCGGCGGCGGAGAGAAAGCCAGCGCGCCACTGTCTTCCTTTAAAGGTACCTGGGTAGAGGTAGAGGAAAAAATCACCTATACTACGACCGGCTCCTATAAGGTCATTATTAAAAAGGTCAGCGATGGCACCACGCTGTTGAACTACAGCAATAACAACATTAATATGTGGCGTGACGGTACCACCTTCTGTCGTCCTAAATGGGGAATTTACCGCAAACTGGCCACCGGTATCCGGGATGAAGAGGTGC
Organism: Chitinophaga oryzae; assembly: GCF_012516375.2. Taxonomy (NCBI): domain Bacteria; kingdom Pseudomonadati; phylum Bacteroidota; class Chitinophagia; order Chitinophagales; family Chitinophagaceae; genus Chitinophaga; species Chitinophaga oryzae. Next base: position 4,668,906 of record NZ_CP051204.2, on the reverse strand, counting down.
GGTTTGCAGACTTCTGTATCGCCGAAGGCAGCGCTACCTGCGGCAGCCCGCTGCTGGCGACTTCGGACACTCCGCCGGCGGCGACAGTCACCACTGCGCCCGAAAAAATTTCCTTCCAGGTATTTCCCAATCCTTTTCCACAGATCGCGTATATCGACCTGGACGTAAAAGAAGCGGGCAATACCACCGTAGAGGTGTTTGACACCCAACAGAAAAGGGTAGGGCTGTTGCTCAACAGCCCGCTGCAGCCGGGCAATCACCGCACGGCACTCGACACCAAAAACCTGCCTGCAGGCGCTTATGTCATCAAACTGACCCATAACGGGAAGGTATATACTAAGGTGGTAACCAAACAATAAGTCGGCGGAAGAATTACGGAAAGGGTTTCCTGATTCGTAATTCTTCCTTATTTTGTGCCAATGACAAAGTTGTTTTTTCCTTTTCTGTTAGGCTTGTTGATATCAGCCAGTAGCCTGCATGCGCAGGAGAAGGTCCGTTACGAGGATGATGTGCGGACCATCAAAAAGTATGACAAGATGTTTGCGCCCCCGGCAGATCCCATTTTATTTGTCGGCAGTTCTTCCATCCGTAAATGGGACGACCTGGAGCGCACATTCGCCAGCTACGTGGTGATGAACAGAGGCGTAGGCGGTGCGGTGCTCAACGACATTATCTATTTTGCACAGGACCTTATCTTCGACTATCATCCCCGCCAGGTGGTGATCTACGTGGGAGAAAACGACCTGCCGGAAGGAGCCACGGCCGATAGTGTATTCAGCCGCTTTCAGCGACTGTACAGCGTTGTCCGCTCGCGATTGCCCGAGGTGCCGATTGAATACATTTCCCTGAAACCCAGTCCGTCCCGCGTGCAATACATGAAAACGGCCGCAGAAGCCAACGCGCTCATCAAAGCCTTCCTGGCGAAGGAAAAGAACGCCCACTTCATCAACGTGTATCCGCTGATGCTCGATAAGAACGGGCAGCCCCGGCCGGAACTTTTTGTGGCAGACATGCTGCACATGAACCCGAAAGGCTATGCCATCTGGCGCAAAGCGATACAACCCTACCTGCTTAAAAGGTCCTCCAGATAACATTTTATTTTTTGGAACGCAGCCGGTAAAGCGGCTGCGTTCCTCTCATTGAACGTTTTCCCTATATGCGAACCATTGTTACCTACTTCCAACTGGCCGGCGAGTTTACCAACCCCTACAAGTTCGTCACCGGCGCCATTCTCTCTGGTCTGACTGCCTTTGCTGTTGCGCTCATCCTGGTATTGTTGCTGCGCAAATACATGCTGGTGCCCCGTTCCCACAAACTGCTGAAGTTCCTGGCTTATGCCTATTTTGTAGCGCTGCCATTGATCGCCGGATTCTTCGGGCTGAAATGGGGATTTTTCCATAGTCTGCGTAAAGATATCCGGGAGCATACCGATGTATATGCGGCCCACGTGCCGCCGCTTTTTAGCGAACAGGTGCCGGGCGCCGTGGACTCCCTGTTTGGCGGCCATGCCGGCGTTTCTTCTCTCAGCACGCACCAGCTCATTGATACCGCGGCGGTGGTGATTTATAACGTTTACGGCAGTACGCTGGAACAACAGCTGTCTGCAACACAGGGCGTTAAAGGCAAGCTGGCTTCGATGCTACTGCATATTTCCAAAAACAAAAACATCGCCGCCATGATGCATAAGGCGGTCTATAACTTATTGCATGATAAGTTGGGATTGTCGGACGGTGCGAGCAATGAGGTCGTACATGCCTCGTTACGGAAATTGCTGAACGGTAATCTTTTTGTCAATATTGCGGTTGTCCAGGTGGACCAGTTTCTGAAGGGGCTGCAGCGGGGCATTCTGTATACGTTCCTGCTGATACTGGCTGTTCCGCTGATCGAGGTAGGATATGCCCATTATCGTTACCGTCACCGCCGGCAGCCTGCAGTATAACTACTATGCAGAGTATTTACTTTTCTGTAATATTACAGTTATGAACTTAATCGGAAATATTATCTGGCTGATTTTTGGCGGATTGGCCGCTGCCCTGGGCTACTTTGTGTCGGGGTTTCTTTTTTGCATCACCATCATTGGTATCCCATTCGGGATACAGTGCATGAAAATCGGGCTGTTCACACTGATGCCTTTCGGGCGGGAGGTGCGTGACGGCGTGGGTTCTACAGGATGCCTGTCCACCTTGTTCAATATTATTTGGGTGTTTACCGGCGGGCTGTGGGTAGCTATCTGCCACTTCTTTTTCGGTGTATTGCTGACGATCACCGTTATCGGTGCGCCCTGGGGCCGGCAGCATTTTAAACTGATGAGCCTTACATTTGCGCCGTTTGGCAAGGAGATCTATTGATCAGGCTGATTCTTCGAAGATAATGGTGTTCTGGAACGGGTCTATTACTGTCATCAGCAGGACTTCAGGGTTCCAGTCGGCCCGTTCCAGTCCCGGGTTCATATACTTATAGTCCTTCTTGCCCAGCTTTGCATGGAAGGCTTTCAATCCTTTAAACTCCGTGATGCTGATCCGCGAACCGGGCGTACCGTCGCCATGGTGCTCGGAAAGGTCTATCTGGGTATCGCCTTTGGCAATACGCATGTACACCGGGGCGCCCTCAGGCTTATGCTCCCAGAGGATTTCAAATTCCAGCCAATCAACGTAGAACTGTATGGCCCGGGCATAATCAAACATGCGGAAAATAGGAATGATGCGTGACATAAGTATCTGATTGATACTTAAATATAACAAAATAATGTGGAGACCGGTGCTTTTACTTCCCGCATGATGGTTTTTCAGGTCGTCTGTGCCCGCAAGGTAAAAATCTGCAGATAATGCTGGATCAGCATGCCGATTTTTTTACGGAGCCAGTCGATCGTGACGGTGGACTTGTTTTCTGAAACGAACGCTGCAGCAGCCTCATCCAGCTTTTGATGAAAGTGGATCTGGTACTTTTGCTGCCATTGCCGGAAAAGGTTTTCCTGCTGATGTCTGTCGATGTTTTTGGTGCACAGCGAAAATTCTCCGTAGGTGCTTAACAGGATGTCGTAGGCAATTTCGTCAAAGAAGGTGATGAGCCTGTGATCTTCTCTAAGCATAACAGGATATTAAAAGGGTTATTCAGAATATGGCCTTACTGTCTGTTGTGTTATGTGCCGGCTCGAGGTATACTCAAAAGTGCGTTTCTAAAGATAAGAAATAAAAAGCGGATAGCGAATTTTTTCCGGGGGAAAAAGGAAAATTAACTGTACCTTGGACGAAATTTGAGGTTTATCGCTTCTGTAAGCTACCATTACTCTCGCCGGTCATTCTGTTTTACACCTGCATTCTTCTCAGATATTTTTCACTTTAAAATTTTAACTCCAATGAATCTATATGTGTCCAACCTGGGATTTAATTTCCAGACTGAGGAGCTGGCAATACTGTTTATGGAATACGGTGCAGTATCATCCGCAAAAGTCGTTGCGGACAAATTTACCAACAGAAGCAAAGGGTTTGGCTTTGTTGAAATGCCTGATCAGCACGAGGCTGAAAAGGCGATGAACGACCTTAACGGAAAAGAGATCGACGGTCGCGTGATCAGCGTCACAGAGGCACGGCCTCCGAAGGAAAGACCGAGATATTCCAATCGCTATTAATAGGATGTTTATAGTGGATGCAGACGATGTCTGTCTTGGTTCTCCGGGGCAGGCGTCTGTTTGTTTACGTTCCTTTCCCCATTACCTCCAACACCCCCTTCTTCAGTATCCTCACACTCTCCGCTGCTTCTTCCTGCGTAAAATGCCCGAATCCCAGCCGCATGGCGGTAAGGTCCCGGTGCTGGTACAACAGCGTTTTGGGAATAAAGAGATTATTCCGGGAGCAGGCTTTTCCCAGCTGCATCAGGTTGATAGGCCGTTTCCAGCGCGTCCATACGGCGAGACCGCCGGCCGGCTTCCGCAGCTCCATAAAATCCTGTAGCTCGTCCTGCAGCACGTCTACAATATGGTCCCGCCGTTCGCGGTATACTTTAAGCGATTTTTTGAGGTAACGATGGATTTCCCCCGACCCGATCATTTCCCCCAATACCTGCTCCATGAGCACATCGCCCTGCCGGTCGATGATGCCGAGGTGTTTGCGCATTTCTGTCATCAGGTTTTCCGGGGCGATGATAAAACCGGTACGAAAGCCGGGCGCGAGGGATTTCCCGAACGCGCCGGTATATACGACCATGCCGTTGGTATCGGCGCTGGCCAGGGGCAGCACGGGGCTGTTGTCATAGTGGAAGTCGTAGTCGTAATCATCTTCGAGGATGACGAAGCCGAATTCCGAGGCCAGGTGCAGCAGGGCGATACGGCGTTCCGCACTGAGGGTGACGGTGGTAGGGTAGTGGTGGTGCGGGGTAATGTACAACATACGGATACGCTGCCGCTCGCAGATGCGGCGTACGGCATCCACGTCGATACCGTCTTCGTCGATCGGGACGGAGAGTATCCGCGCGCCCGATTTCTGAAAGATCATGTTGACGGAAAAATAGCTCAGGGAGCCCACCAGTACGGTGTCACCGGGTGACAGCAGAATTTCGGAGGTAATATAAACGCTCATCTCGGTGCTGCGGGTGATGAGGATATTGTCTTTGGAGATATGCAGGCCGCGGGACTGGTTCAGGTAATTGGACAGGTGTTTTTTGAAGAACTCGCTGCCATCCTGGTTATAATACCCCAGCTTACGGTGATTGCTTTTGCGTTTGAGATGGCCGCTATAAAGGCTGGACAGGTGGCTGACCTGCGTCAGGCGGATGTCGGGGGTGCCGTCGTTGAACACATATTCACAGGTGGAATGTTCAAACGGGTTGTCGAGCAGGCTGGATTTCCGGAAATCGAAGCCGGTCTCTTTGGGGTACCGCGCCAGCGGCGTATCCGGCGTGGACCGGATTTTCTGCGGCCGGCCTTTCGTTTGCCCGATGATAAAAGTGCCTTTATTGGGCCGCGTTTCTATCCAGCCCTGGGTGTCCAGTTCTTCATATACCGCTACGATGGTGTTGCGGTTTACTTCCAGCAGTTCGCTGAACTGGCGGGTGCCGGGCAGTTTGGTGCCTGTCACCAGGTACCCCCGCTGAATGGCATTGATCAGCTGGTGGGCAATCTGCAGGTAGATGGCGGTGGCGGACTGCCGGTCAATCTGTACAAAACTCTTATAGGGGACCGGACTGCTCATGTCGGGTAAAATGTTTTAATTAAATAGTCCGGCAAGTTATCTTATTTCTACCTGAATCTATATAAATATTATTTTATTTAATATTTATGTTGTTGATATGTATGTTTTTGAATGATGAAAATGCCGTCTGATATACCCGATCATCCCCATAAACAATCATCCGGACCAGCTATTATATCAAAACTGGCCCAGTTGAGTCATCCGGTAAGCGGTTACTTTTGACCGGAAACGTATGATATATGCAAGATTTACTGCAACATATCGTTGGACACAACGACCTGCACGCCAAATGGCTGAACACGCTCTCTTTTATGGAGAATGCCGGCGCCCGTAAAATTTCAGCCTGTGAGCATCCCACGCTCGTGGATTTTATCCAGCTGAAACATGCAGCGGAAGAACACCGCCACGCTTATTACCTGAAAAAACAGATCGCCAAGGTAAGTCCGGACACTTGTAAAACATACCAGCTGCACGAGCTGCTGGCCCCGCATCAGACCAGGCATTACCTGCATCAGCTGGACATGCAGACCTGCCGCTACATCAAAAACACTTTTGGCCTGCAGGGCAGTCAGCTGAAGTATGCCGCGTATCTCTTCGTGACATATGCCATAGAAGTACGCGCCGATGAACTGTACCCGGTATATCAGGCTGCATTGGACAAAGCCGCCAGTAAAGTGATGGTACGCTCTATTATCATGGAAGAGGAAGGACACCTGGAAGAGATGATCAAACAGCTGCAGGACTTTGCGCCCGACTGGGAAACACATGCCCGGCATGTGCAGGAGCTGGAGCGGCAACTGTTTGGCAACTGGCTGGCAGCCATCGGGCAGCAACTCGCACAATACGCATAAAGACACTCACCATAACACCGTTAAATTTAATCAGGAAGCATGACATCAACAGCTATCAGAAACGACTGGACGCTGGAGGAAATCCAGGCCATTTACGACCAGCCCCTGCTGGACCTGGTTTATCAGGCAGCCACCATTCACCGCGAGTTTCATTCCGCCCGGGAGATACAGGTGTGCACCCTCTTGTCCATCAAAACAGGCGGATGCCCGGAAGACTGTTCCTATTGCGGACAGGCAGCCCGGTATCATACCGATATCAAGGTACAGGCTTTATTACCCACCGAAACCGTGATCGCCCATGCACAGAAAGCCAAAGACAACGGGTCCACCCGTTTCTGTATGGCCGCCGCCTGGCGCGAGGTAAGGGATAACCGAGACTTCGACCGTGTGATAGACATGGTAAAAGGCGTCAATGAACTGGGCATGGAAGTGTGCTGCACGCTCGGCATGCTCACGGAAGAACAGGCGGTCCGCCTGCAGGAAGCCGGTCTGCACGCCTATAACCACAACCTCGACACTTCCGAACAATACTATAAAGAAATCATTTCCACCCGCAATTTTGATAACCGTATCAATACGATCAACAATGTCCGCAAAGCCGGTATCACCGTGTGCTCCGGCGGTATTATCGGTTTGGGGGAAACGCACCGCGACCGTATCTCCATGCTGCTTACGCTGGCCACGATGCCCAAACATCCGGAGTCGGTGCCCATCAACGCGCTGGCCCGTGTGAAAGGCACGCCGCTGGAAGATAATCCCAAAGTGGACGCGTGGGACATGGTGCGCATGATCGCCACGGCACGTATCGTGATGCCTGCGTCTACCGTACGTCTTACCGCAGGCCGTATCGAGATGACGGAATCCGAACAGGCCTGGTGTTTCATGGCCGGCGCCAATTCCATCTTCACCGGCGAACGGCAAACACTGCTGGTAACTCCAAATCCCGGTGTGTCAGAGGATATGCAGATGCTGCAAAACCTCGGACTGCAGCCAATGCCCAATAAAAAAGAAATGTCCGCCTGTTAAACGGACAACGGATAAGCATTGCAGGAAGCCTGTGCATGAGCACAGGCTTCCTGCTTTATGCCTGTTCCCATAATTCGTATAGGCGTTTAGGATACCAGGCCTTTTTTGGAGGGCCACGAAATCCCAATGCGTTTATTTGATGCAGCGGGATTTTCTGGCTAGCTAATTATTGAAAAAATATGGGCATATAACTAAGATGTATAAACGTTATTTATTTAGTTTGAAAAAATGTTATATGATAAGGCAGTAGATAAGGTGGTGAGGTGTAGCTGATTTTTTTATATCCGTTGAAACCCTTTGTGGTAAAGGGGTACAGGGGAGAGTTTTTAAGGTTGATTCCGGTTTTGGCACAGGCTTTGCAAATAGCCTGCCTGTTCTAACAATGGTACCTTGGTTGTTAACGACTTTATGTTTGTTATACATGGAACAGATTATATAATTTAACCCAATTCTAAATTTTATGAGGATGTTTACGAAATTTGGGAAGTCTCTCATGATGACTTCATCTGTACTTGCATTGACTGGCGCTGCTGCAATGGCACAGGACCAGGACAGTACCCTGAAAACAAATCGTGTAGTTCCCTTCAATGGCGTAAAAGATTATCGTACATGGTCAGTTGGTGCATGGGGTGGCGGATCCGCTGCGTTTGGCCCATTTGGCGGTCCCTACTACTTCAATAACTTCGACTTTAAGAATGTTGGCATTGTATACGGTGCGTACGTGAAAAAGCAGATTTTTCACAACTTTGGCCTGCAGGCGGACTTCATGCGCGGACAGGTAAAAGGCGCCACCAAAGCATCGCAGACACTGACTGATATTAATGGTGCGCCGTTAGCAGGTGGTATCAAATCTTTCCAGACGGATATTGACTGGTCTGCCTCACTGAGTGGTGTGTTCAGCCTGGGTTCCATCAACTGGATCAACAAACAGAGCTTTGTTATTCCTTACGTGTCTGTAGGTGCGGGTGCGATAGGTTTTAAACCTACCGTTACCGCTGCGGACGGAACAGAAAAGGAAGTGCTGACTACCAGCGGTAAGTCCAGCCACCGCGAAATGTTCATCCCTGTTGGCGTGGGCGCTAAGTTTGTAGTAGCTCCCGGCGTGAACATCGATCTGGCGTACACGGCTAACTTTGTGAACAGCAAAGTATTCGATGGTGTGAACAGCGGTAACAAAGACAAATTCTCTACTGCCAAACTGGGTCTTGAATTTGCCATCGGTAAGAAAAGAAAACCACAGCTGGCGGTTGTAAATCCTGCTGCTCAACTGGCAGAAGATCTGTGGAGCAAAAACGCTGCACTGAAAACTTCTCTCGCAGAAAGCGATGCCCGCAACGAAGCTGCTATCGGTCAGCTGAAAGAGGAAATTGCCGGTATGAAAACCGACACCGACGGTGACGGCGTTCCTGATTACCTGGACAAATGCCCGAACACTCCTGCCGGTACTAAAGTAGACGGCGCTGGTTGCCCGCTGCCGGCTCCTGTGCAGGTGATAAAAGAAAAAGTTATCGTAACAGAAGCAGACAGGAAAGTGGTAAAAGACGCGATCGACAACCTGGAATTTGACCTGGGTAAAGCGACTATCCGTCCTAACTCTTTTGCCAGTCTCGATAAAGTAGCCAGCCTGCTGGTAGAGAAAAACTTCAGCCTGAAACTGGCCGGTCATACGGACAACACCGGTTCTGCCGCCACCAACATGCGTCTCTCCAAAGAACGTGCGGAAGCGATCAAAGCTTACCTGGTGTCCAAAGGCGCTAATCCTTCCCGGATTGAAGCTACCGGTTACGGTTCTACGCAGCCGATTGCTTCTAACAAAACCGCTGCCGGCCGTCAACAGAACAGAAGGGTAGAATTCACTTTATACTAATCTTCTTTAACATCCATTTTTAACTTGCCTTCAAATAAAAAAAGCTGTTCCATTTCCGGAACAGCTTTTTTTGTACCTTGGCCGAAATGAGATTCCCTCTATGAGTATTGCAAGAGATAAACAGGCTTACGCAGTGTTAACCTGTCTGCTGTTCCTGAATGTGGCGTTGGACCTGGGTGCAGGCTTTAGCATCCGTGGTTATTGGCCCGACCGGATATTGTTTTACCTCTGGCTTATCGGTACCGTGTATATTATTGTCCGTTACTATAAGGAGAAGTTTGTAAAAATATATACATGGGTGTTAGTCGCGTTGACCGTGCTATCTACCATTCCGATGATGATCCCTTTTCTCACCATTGTGGGGGCAGGGTTCGCGCGGGACACCCAGTTCCGTAAAGTGCTGCCCGGTAATTACCGGGTCCAGATGGGCGGTAAAAGCCCGATCGGTAATCGTATTTTTGAGGTGATCAAGGGCCTGGGCCCGGTGGAAAGGCTGGAAGGAACAGCGAATATGAACCGGTTGGAAAAAGATCTGGGGACCGCTAAACTGGAAGACATTCAATCTGTAAAAGTGCTGCAAATGTGGCGGGACAGCAGCCGGATCGAGTTACAGTTCCCGGACACCACAGTGCAGTTTCTCTTTGACAAAAAATAAAAAGGACAGGTATTTTGCAACACCTGCCCCTGAGGTATCAGGATAATGGACGAAGGCCGGCGGCAGTATCAGCGTGGATTTGACGGGCTTTGGAAATTCTTCTGCCCCGGAAAAACAGGTAGAGGTTCAGGAACAACATGATACCGAGATAAATGAAAAAGCCGCCCAGCTTGGTACTCAGTACTTCCATCAGTTCACGCGGCGTGTCGAGGTCCTGCCCGATTACCATGATCCGGAAAGCAAACCCGATATTCAGCAGGTAAAACCCCGTTTCAAAAAGTTTGTTGGTAGCCAATGCCAGTTCCTGCTTTCCGTGAAAAATGTCAATCATAAATACCTTGCTGTTTTTGAACAGTATCCAGGCTACGAGCCAGGTGACCACGATGACTACCGGCAGGTAAATCATGTAGGCGGAAAAGTTGAATGCGGGATGCATATGTTATGGTTTTATGGGATGAAGTAATTGTTTTTTTCTGCCGATGTAGTAAATCGCACTCATATTAAAACAGTGCAGCAACCCCAGGGTGAGGATAATTAACCCCGTACTCTCCGTTATTTGCGTCACCAGTTCCGTGACGGTATGAATCGTTTGCCAGAAGGAAATCATCACTGTGGCGTAACCGATGTTCACCAGGTAATAGCCCGTGAGCAGGATATTGTTGATGGCTTCGCACAACGCCGCATCCTGGGGTATCAGGCCGTGGATGAAGACCCTGCCGTTCCGGTAAAAACGAAGTCCTACATGTACCGTGATCAGATAAGTGATAACAAAGTAGATCAGATAGGCAAGGATGTTCATGGCTTGCAGGTTTGCTTTTCTGGTGTCAAAACTATTTAAACTTTCGGTATTTTCAAAAAATATTGAAAGTTTTTTTGAAGAAAAAACGGGGGTTTTACCGGATAAATGAGGGTTTTTACCGATGGTCGTATGTATTTCAACCGGAAAAAGCTTTATAATAGCCGGATCGGATGTACCTTTGTGACCCTGATAAAATAGGTGAACCCATGAGAAAACCATAACACAACGTATTTTTGTTCCCCGTTTTTCGAAAGACATTCCATTATTCGCAATTCACTACTATGCATACCACTTCCAAAAAAGCTGCGATTAGCTTTATTTTTATCACTTTGCTGATTGATGTGATGGGTTGGGGGCTGATCATTCCGGTGATGGCTGATCTGATTGCCCAACTGAAGCACATTCCGGTCAACGAAGCCAGTACCTACGGCGCCCTGTTATTATCTGTTTTTGCCATCACACAGTTTTTATTTGCCCCGGTAATCGGTAACCTGAGCGACCGCTATGGCCGCCGCCCGGTGTTGCTGCTGTCCCTGCTGGGCTTCGGTATCGACTACATCATCCTGGCACTGGCGCCTCACTACGGATGGTTGTTCATCGGCCGCGTGATAGCCGGTATTACCGGCGCCAGTTTTACCACCGCCACCGCGTACATCGCAGACGTGAGCACCGACGAAACGTCCAAAGCCAAAAACTTCGGGCTTATCGGCGCCGCTTTTGGTCTCGGGTTCGTGTTAGGACCGGCGCTGGGCGCGCTGCTGGCCACCTGGGGCATCCGCGCACCGTTTTACGCTGCTGCCGCGCTCTGTTTGCTCAACTGCCTCTATGGTTATTTCCTGCTGCCGGAATCGCTGGCCAAAGAAAACCGCCGGCCGTTTGAGTGGAAACGGGCCAACCCGTTTGGCTCCCTGAAGTTCCTGACCCATCACCCCGAAATCGGCGGACTGGCATTCAGCTTCTTCCTGATTTACCTTGGCAGCCAGGCGGTACAGGGTAACTGGAACTTCTTCACCATCTACCGTTTCAACTGGAGCGAGAAAATGGTAGGTATCTCCCTGGCCGTGGTAGGCGTGCTGGTAGGTGCCGTGCAGGCAGGGCTCACCCGCGTCATTAATCCGAAAATCGGCAATGAAAAGAGTATCTACCTGGGACTGTCATTATACGCCTTCGGCCTGTTGCTGTTTGCCTTTGCCACGCAGGGCTGGATGATGTTCGCCTTCCTGATACCTTACTGCCTTGGCGGTATCTGCGGACCTTCCCTTCAGTCAGTGATCTCGGGCCATGTGCCGCCCAACCAGCAGGGAGAACTACAGGGGGCGCTGACCAGCCTTATGAGCCTGACCACCGTGGTAGGCCCGCTGATCATGAACAGCACCTTTGCTTATTTCACCTCTGCCCGGGCGCCATTCTACTTCCCCGGCATGCACTTCCTGATCGGAGCAGTATGTATGATGCTCAGCGTCATCATCACGTACAAGGTGCTGACCCGCGAAAAAAGGGAGAACCCCGAACTGGCCAATGTGATCAAAGGTTCCGCTCCCATGGGTGAAACACCCATGCACTGATGGTAACATGATGCTATTCATACGAAGGGCCGCTTCCCGTACGGAAGCGGCCTTTTATTTTGAGAAAAGCAGGAGAGGGGCCAAAAGCTTAAAAGTTATTGTACTTTCGCAGTTCGAAATTTATATATATAATGAAACCGTTGTTACAGAATCACCCGCGTGACCTGAATTTTCCTGTCCGGCCCCAATGGCGCCAGTATGAAAAATACCGCAGGCAACAGCCTGTATTGTATGCCATCGCTACGCTGCTGGTCACTTTCGCCCTCCTTGATTTCTTTTTCCTGATTATGTTGGTACAAAAGCTGGTGAAAGACCCCGCGCCACTCACCGGCGCCCAGTGGACCGCCATTATCGGTTTTATAGCACTGGTCAGCCTTTTTTTCGTCGTGGCGCGGTACATCGGCACGCTGCCCCTGCGGGAACAACAACGTTATTACCAGGTGAACGGAATTACCTGGTTGAGTGAAGAGAAACGACAGGCTTTGCGGCTGGAGCTGGTAGACATCTATAAAGGCGGCTACTGGAGCGAAACGCTGGAATACTACCCCCTGGCGGCTTTACAAGGACCCGGTAAATACCATACCTTCACACCCGCCGACGCCAATCTCTATAAAAAAGACCTTGATCAGAGCTGGGGCATCCTCACTACGGACAACTACCGGAAGGTAGCTCAGCAACTGCTGACAAAAGGTTACCACGCAGAGCCCTTTGCCATGACCGTATCGCTGCGGAATGAAAGCCGCGAAGTCAGCACCCGCCTGGCGGCGCTGACCGGCCTGCCGGAATCCTACATATTTTCCTGTGTCGAACACAGACCTGGCGGCCGTCCGCCTAAGCTGATATGGGGGTATGAATGCTGGCGGCTGATTGTGATCTCCCGGGATGCCTATATGGCGGGACACATCACAGCGGAAGAGGCCTGGAAAAACATACTGCAGGCGGCAGACTACGTATATGAACTGTTTGACGACTTTACAGACTTCTGTAACAACTATCGCTTAGGAAACGCCTTTTGGAGCAATTCTTTTGAAGTGACCAACGAGCGGACGGTAGCCTATGAAAAATACCTGGCGCAATGCGACTGGCCGATGAAACACCTGCCATGGCCTGCTGCTAAAGGAATACAGCTGCCGGAAGCCATGGCCACCGGTTTTGCCACAGAACTGGCCATCGCCAAAAGCCTGCAACAGCAACCCGGCGGGCTCAACTGACGACGAGGGCATGGATTCCATTCCATGTCCTTCGTCTGCCCGTAAACAGCCGGTGAAACAAATACCAGCCACCGTTCGTGGGAATCAGGTATCTGCAATTTTAGCCGCCAGGAATTCCTGTTCCTGTTGCGCGGCAGTCAACAGGCGCGCTTGTTCGAAGCAAGTCACGGCTTTTTCTTTCTCGCCCATCCGTTTGTAGATCTCGCCCAATACGGCATGATAGAGGTAGTAGCGGTTCAGCTGGCGGTGCCCCTCCAGGGCTTCCAGCGATTGCAGCGCTGCCTGCGCGCCGGCATATTCCAACATGGCGACGCTGCGGTTGAGCAATATCACAGGGTCTTTGGTGAGCTGCAGCAGCGCATCGTAATAAGACAGGATCATTTTCCAGTTGGTGGCCGCATAGTCAGGCGCCATACAGTGCTCACAGGCTATGGCAGCCTCCAGGTGGAAAGGGGAGAAAGTGGTGCCTACAGCGGCCTTGTTGAGCCATTCGTTGCCGGCAGTGATCAGCTCTTTGTTCCACTGTTGCCGGTCCTGCTGCGACAGCGGGATAATGGTACCATCGGGGTGAAGCCTGCTGCTGCTGCGGGCGGCATGGAAACAGAACAGCGCCATGAGGGCAGCGGTGCGCGGCTGCCGCGTATGCGCATGATCGAGCAGGCACTGGCACAGGTACATGGCTTGCGTAATAATATCTTCCCGTATGAGTTGTTCGTGCTGCGTGGCGCTGTATCCTTCGTTGAACAACAGATAAAGACTGTTGAGCACCGCGTCCAGTCTGCCGGAGAGCTGCGCCGGCGGTGGAATATACGGTCTTATCCGGCTGGCCCGGAAGAACTCTTTGGTGCGGTACAGCCTTTTGGAAATGGTGTCTTCCGATGTCAGGAAAGCGCGCGCCACTTCCCGGGTACTGAAACCGCAGAGTGACTTCAGTATAAAAGTGACCTGGTTTTCCGGGGAGATATCAGGGTGACAACAAGCGAACATCATCCCCAGGAAATCATCTTTAATATGCGCTTCCTGCCAGTGCTGGTCCAGTGCATCGCTGGCGGATGGCGGCAGTTGTTCCGGATCGGAGAAGTCGGCGTTCGACTGGTGTTTTTTCCGGCGGATAATATCGATAGCTTTGTTCCTGGCCACCCGGAACAGCCAGGCTTCGGGGTTGTCGGGGATGCCGTTGAACTTCCATGTTTCCAGTCCGCTGAGCAGCGCGTCCTGCATCACATCTTCCGCGAGGGCGTAGTTTTCCGTACCGAATATTTTTACCAGTACAGCCACCATCTTTCCGGACGCCTGTCTGAAAAGATGGTTTACTGCCTGGTCGATGTTTTGGGAGGCGGTCATGGTTAATGTAACTGTCTGATGCCACGTATTTCCAGCGTACAGCCGAAAGGCAGGCCCGGACAGCCTTTGGCCAGTTCTGCTGCGGCAGCGGCGCTATCGGCCCGCAACACGAGGTAGCCTGCTACCAGTTCTTTGCCTTCTGCCAGCGGCCTGTCGGTAACCGTGGCGTTGCTGAGTACTGTCAGTCCCTGCGGTTCCAGGTTCTGACCGGCCACATAGTTGCCGGAGGCCATCAGTTCGCCCAGCCAGCGTTGCCAGTGTTGCAGATGTTCCTGCATTTCCTGCGCGGAGCCGAGGCCAGGGTCTTTTCCGCCCCGGATGATCACTAAAAATTCCTGCATCGTCCTTATATTTTTGCGGGTGCTTTCAATTGTACCACCAGTGTGGCGGGATTAAGTCGAATTTGCTACTATGACGCAGCCGGTTACCCGGATTTGGACACCTGGAAGAAAATATTTTTCAGACTTCCTGTAAGGTATTGATTTCCCTGCTTTTTGTCTCCAGGTCCAATTCCACATGGATGGTAGTGCCGGCGCCGGGCTGGCTGTCGAGCTCCAGTCTACCGTTGAGGTAGCGGGCGCGGTTTTCCATGCTGGTGAGGCCGATTCCGATACGTTGCGGACGCCGGGGATCAAAGCCTTTACCATCGTCTTCCACTGTGATAAAAAACGTGTGCCCGTTCTGGCTGCATTGCACGACAATGTTTTTGGCGTCAGCATACCGCAGGGCGTTGGAGAGAGCTTCCTGTACAATGCGGTAAATGGCCAGTTGGGCAGAAACAGGCATGTCTTTCCGGATATCGAAAGCTTCGAAATGAATGACGGTCTGTGGCGTCTGCAGCGAGTCGCACAGTTCCTGCAGGGCTGTCTCCACGCCAAAGCGGGCGAGGGTTTCCGGCATCATATTGTGGGCAATGCGGCGCACTTCGGACACAGCATTGTCTACCTGGTGAATGATTTTATCCAGCTCTTCGTCGGACCGCGACACACCGCTCAGTTTTATCCGGATGCCCGACAACAGGCCACCCAGGCCGTCATGCAGTTCCCGGGCCACCCGGCGGCGTTCGCGTTCGGCGCCTTCCAGCATGGCTTCTGTGGCCACCAACTGCTGCTGTTGCTGCATTTCTTTTACTTGCTGGCGGTGGTTGACTTCTTCCTGGGCAGACAGTTTTTTCTGGTTGCGGTAAAACAGCCAGGAGAAAGCGGCCAATATCAGCAGGATGAGCGCCACGGTGCTGAGCAGCCAGTTGAACAGCGCCTGGTTGCGGGCCCTGGCTGCGGCTTCCTTTTTTTCCGATTCCAGTACGGCTATTTTCTTTTCGTGCTCTGCATTACGGTATTGAATTTCCAGTTCTTCCACCTGTCTGCGCACCACCTGGTTGTTGACGCTGTCATTCTGCTCTTTGTGCGCCATCATCATCTCATAGGCGCCTTTATAGTCACCGAGGCTGGCCATGATCTCGGCCATTTCTTTTTTGAGCGTCAGCTGGTTTTTCTCGTGGCCGATGAAAGTTTGATCGGTGGAAAGCGTGACCAGTATTGCTTTGGCTTCCCGGTAGCGTTTCATGTCTTTCAGCAGGGAATATTTCTGGTACAGCAGGGCGCTGTAGCGATGGCCCTGGTTGAGATGTTGCGCCGCTTTCATGCCGGCGTCAATAGCCTGCAGCGCTGCGTCGAACTGTTTCATGCCGCCGTAATACTGTGCATAGGTGGTATAGTAGAGCGAGGTATAGGAACGCTCTTCTTTGGATTCGGGCATCGCCGACACGATGTCCAGGTTTTGTTTTGCCTTCGGCAGGTCCTTTTTATAGATATAGCAGGTAGCCATCCGGAGGTAGTTCCAGATGATGAAATCGTCTTTCTGTCCTTCTTCCTTATATCTGTCGATGGCTTTTTGCTGGTATTGAATGGCTTTGTCGTATTCACGTTCGTTCATAAAAGCCACCCCCACGGCGGAATAATACTGGGACAACAGCCCGTTTTCCTTTGACTTCTCTCCGTAGGGGATACAACGCTCCAGTATAATACGGAGAAATTCTTTGTCGTGTCCCTGACGTTGTTCGATAAAGGCGTAGTTGTACCAGAGGCGTGCCCGCTGGCCGTAAGCTTCAGGTGTCTCCTGTTTTTCAAAGATGCGTTCTGCCGCCATCAGCCGTTGCTGTCCTTTTTCGAAATCATCGACAAACACGCTGGCATTGGCGCGCACGGAAATCAGCAGGCCTTCGTAGTAAGGCTTGCCTTTGGCCAGGGGCTCAACTTTGTCTATGATGGCCATTGCTTTAACGGTATCGGTATACACCCAGTAGCTGGATATCAGCACCGCAGCGCGTATTTTTTCGCTGTCGGTACGCGCCCGGGCAAAAACGGATTCGAGGCTGTCGAGGTACCGCTTGTCGGTCGGGCTTTGCGCTTTCAGCACGGTGGTGAAAAAAACACAGCAAAGAAAAAGAAGGGTGGTTCGCATGGAATGGTTCATTCAGGGTATAAAAATAGGCAAAAAGCGATTTGTATGGCCGGTTGGTCGGGCAGGCAGGCCCATAAACCGGCAGATTTACTATCTTGTACAGCAAATGAACAACCCGAAAAGAATATGACGATCAGCAAAATTTGCGCAGCACTGGCCCTGGTACTGCAACTGGCGATGGCCGGCCAGGCCGGGGCACAAACGGCCACTCCGCCGGTATCGGACATGACCACCGGTCTGTTGACATGGGTCAAACACCTAAACAATGATGTTGACAAATATTACAAACCGGAAAAAGGCGAAGACCTGAGCCGGCACCTGGGCGACCTGAAAGAGGACCTGCAGGTATATATGAAAACACGGAAGAAGTTGTCTGACAGCCTGTTTCGCCATAATATCGCACCGGGTAAGAAAGACCCGGACCGCCTGGAAGACCTCAAGACCAAAATGAGCGCGGTGATGAATCATATGCGGGACGTGAGCGACCTGGTAAGCAATGATCTCCGCAAGGAAGGAGACAAGCTGAACGAGGAGATGTATGAAGCGCTGTACGGGCAGCAGCCCCGTTATCTTTCCTTCCTGGAGGCATTTCTCGACGGTGTGGAGGTCACCAAAAAAGACCTGGCTGTCGATGGCAGCGTTCACTACCAGCGGCTGGAAGAATGTATTGCGCAGATAGCTTCCCTGAAAGACAAGATCGATAGAAAAACGAAAAAGTAAGACCAGGATGCAAGCCTGGCAAGCCTGCCGACAGATACAACGTTTTGTTAATGTTTGCCGGGCGGTTTGCTTATGTATTGATCCTGTGTTAGATTGAGGCGGAAATGAGCACTTATAACCCGTTTAGATGGCTGATATTATTCCTGTTAATGCTCTTGTTGCAGTTGGCGGCAAGGGCGCAGGTACGTGTGAGCGGAACGATATACGACCGTTCCGGCCGTTTCGGGATGCCGGGGTAAGTGTAATGAGCACTTCGGGCGCGGGCACTGTGACGGATTCGATGGGGCGTTATGTGATCCGGCTTACGCTGGCAGACTCCCTGAGTTTTTCTTACCAGGGAAAGGCCACGATGAAGTTCCCTGTTAACGAGATCCATCCCAACCGCCCGTTTGATATGAAACTGCATGTGGATGTCACTACATTGCCCACGGTGGTGGTTTCCTCGAACCGGTTAAAAGACTATTCTGCCGACTCCGCGGCATTCCGTGACGAATACCGGAAAGTTTTTGATTATGCGCCCTCGTTACTCGGAGGCACCAGTGGTCCGGGTGGCGTGGGCATCAACCTGGATATGATCTTTAATGCGAAAAAAATAAAGCGCATGGAGGCTTTCCGGGAACTGCTCGAGCGGGATGAGCAGGAAAAATATGTGGACCATCGTTTTAATAAAGCGCTGGTGAAGAAGATTACCGGTCTTGAATCACCAGCGCTGGAAGCGTTCATGAAACAGTATCGCCCCACCTATGCCATGTTCAGTTATTTCCGCAATGACTACGAATATTACCTCTATATCCGGGACAACGGCCGTCACTTCGCCAGGGTGTGGGCCCTGGAACACCCTGCGGCGAAAGATCCTGCCGGTTTACAGATCATACCGGGGCATTAGTTACACCGCCTGCCTGATATCATCGATATCCATAGATCCCCTGAAATTATTGGGAACGCCGATAATGATGTCCTTTATTTCAAAATAGGGCGCCGCGAGTGTTTTGGACTCCCGGAGATAACCTATCAGGTAGCCGTATTGCTCCAGGTTAGCGGTTTCAATGATCATAAAATCAGAAACATGCGCATGGGTAAAGTCGCAGTCAAATAGCCGGATGCTGCACTGGCCGGCAAATTTGTCCAGAACGGCCCGGACTTCCGTTTGCACAAACTTGTCGCGCTGCAGCCGTGGGAGCGTCAGCCATTGCGGGGTAGCTTTCACCAAAAGAATAATCGTGTAGTTCATAGTATTGATATTGAAACACAAAACTATCCCCGGGGCTTTATAAATCCCTTGACATAGGTAAAGAAATCAGGTAACGGTGATTTTCCGGCGGATGCGGCTGAGGTGGGAAGGGGAGATGCCCAGCCAGGAGGCGATATGATATTGTGGTATCTGCTGTTCCACCTCGGGGAATGCTTTCCGGAAATTATGATACCGGCGGGCGGCGTCGAGGGATGCCAGTTCTATTTCCCGTTGTTCTTTCTGGACGAAAATTGCTTCTGCCCATTTGCGTGCAAAACGTTCGAGGTCAGGGCATGTTTCATAAAGCAGGGTAAACTGCCGGTAGTCGGCCACCCATATGCGGGCGTCTGTCAGCGCCTGCTGGGACACCAGTGCCGGTCTGCCGCAGATGAGCGATGCATAGTCACCGATGAAGGAGGGGGCGGAAAACAATACTTTGTTGAATTCTTCGCCATTGTCTTTTCTGTAGAAACCGCGTACAATCCCGCTTTCCAGGAAAGCCAGGTTTCTGGCGATTTCACCTTCACGGATGAAGAAGTGGTTTTTACGTAGTGTGGCGGGCGAGAACAAAGCAGTTGCCTGCCGCATGGTAGTGGCTTTCAGCGGGTGATGCTGAGCAAAGAAAGTGCGGAGCGATTGCATGAGGTAAATGTCTTGTTGTTGAAGACGAATGAGTAAAAAGTTTATTGTTTAAAATAATTACCTATCTTTGCGCTGCTGCTGACATCTCTGAAAGGGGCAGATGTTAACCAACGCCCCACGAACTAATCTTTTTTACCCAAATTAAAGAACATGCGATCTATTGCATTCTATTGTGATGCACATAGTGTTGAGCGCAACGCTATGGATCAGTTGCAGCAGTACTCCCAAAAACCGTTTGTAGACGGCATCAGCGCGTTTACGGATATTCACTATTGCGCCGAGAAGGCCCTGCCGGTAGGCGTGGCATTTAAAACCAGCGATTATTTCTACCCGTTGATCACCGGTAAGGATATCGGGTGCGGCGTGATGTATCTTAAAACCGATAAACAGCACTGGCTGCGGCCATTCGATAAAGATGCCCACTACCGGGCGTTTGCACAGGCCCACACCCAGATGACCGACGACGGTCTGGGTGGCGGTAACCATTTCCTCTCCATAGAGGAAGATAACGACGCCGTATATATTATATGCCATACCGGTACGCGGGACAGGGGCATTGCGCTGTATCAGCACTGTATACAGCTGACCCGCGATTTCTCGCAGGCATACGGCCGGGAGGTGGACTATGTGCATCGTGATTTTGTACAGCCGGATTTTTTCCGGTACTACCAGGACATCCTGCAATTCGGATACGAAAGGCGTAAAAATTTCTGTGTGAAGACTATGATCTTTTTACAGAACGCCAATTATCTGAAATGTAACAAGGGCGCTATCGACAAGGGCTACCTGCAGCGCAACTACAAAGACCTGGGCGACGAAGGCGTGTTGTATGGAACACCGTATCAACTGGAAGATTCCATTCACAATCACCTGCGGTTCTCCGACAAGGAGATCATGCACCGCAAAGGCAGCACAGAGCTGCAGCAGGGCAGGACCGTGGTGATCCCGCTGTCTATGTCCCGGGGCAGCCTGCTGGCCAAAGCCGGTTACCTGCCGGGTGCGGCCGAGGCGCTGTATTCCTGCTCCCATGGCGCAGGCAGACGGTTATCGCGTTTTGAAGCGATGAAATACTGGAAAACCGTTTTGAAGGAGAAACAACGCAGGGCTTATAAGGAGCAGTTCAGTGAGCTGCTCGACCGGTCAGGCAATTTTCCCTCCGGGTATATCCAGGAGTTTGATTTCGCTTACAAGGACGCGTCGGATGTTTTCCGCTACCAGCCTTACCTGCAAAAGGTGACACAAACAACACCGGTGGTGACGGTTAAATACACCGAGATTTAATAAGGGGGGTATCAAGATAATTTACCTGCGGGTACGTTTATTCATTGACGTAGTCCGAAGGTGTAGTTATTCTTGATGCCCCTTTATTTTTACCACAATTTCGTCAAAACACATCCATCAAAATAAAAATATACCGATTGGTATATAAATAGTAATTTTGTCTTCCAGATTAATTTAAAGTATATGGAAAATCAATATGACGTTGTGGTGATCGGCTCCGGCCCCGGTGGTTATGTAGCCGCTATCCGCGCCTCCCAGCTGGGCTACCGGGTGGCTATCGTAGAGAAATACAGCACCCTCGGCGGCACCTGCACCAATGTAGGCTGTATCCCCGCCAAATCATTGCTGGACAGCTCCGAGCACTACCATCAGGCGGAAGTGCAGTTTAAAGCGCATGGTATCAATACCGGCGGCATCAGTCTCGACTTCGGCCAGTTTATCCGCCGCAAGGGAGAGGTGGTAGCACAGAATACGGCGGGGCTGGTATACCTGATGAAAAAAAACAAGATACAGGTATACCACGGTGTAGGCAGCTTTACAGACGCCACGCACCTGAAAGTAACTGCTGCCGATAAGACGGAAGCTGTATTAACCAGCCGTTACTTTATCATCGCTACCGGTTCCAAACCTTCTACCATCCCGGGGGTAGCCATTGATAAAAAGAGAATCATCACTTCCACGGAAAGCCTGTCCCTGCCGGAGAAGCCAGCCTCCATGGTGATCATCGGCGGTGGCGTGATCGGTGTGGAACTGGCGTCCGTTTATGCACGTATAGGCACCAGCGTTACCATCATAGAATATACCGACAACCTGATACCCACCATGGACCGCGAGCTGGGCAAAGCGCTGCAGAAATCGCTTCGCCAGCTGAAGATCAACCTGCTGCTGGGCAGCAAGGTGCAATCGGCAGTCAATAACGGCGATACTGCTACGGTGAAATTCCTGGACCAGCAGGGCGCACCACAGGAGATCAAGGCCGACTATTGCCTTGTGGCGGTAGGCAGAAGGGCCTATACCGACGGGCTCAATTTACAGGCCGCCGGTATTCAGACCGCGAAAAACGGGAAGATCACCGTCAACGAAAAACTGCAGACCAATGTGCCCAACATCTACGCCATCGGCGATGTGATCGACGGGCCTATGCTGGCCCACAAAGCAGAAGAGGAGGGCGTTTTCGCCGCGGAAACGATACACGGCCTGCACCCGCATCTCAACTATGCCCTGGTGCCCGGCGTCGTATATACGTGGCCGGAAGTGGCGGCGGTCGGTGCTACGGAAGAACAACTGAAAGCGCAGAACGTGGAATACAAAGCCGGCAAATTCCCTTACATGGCCAGCGCCCGTGCCCGTGCTTCCATGGACACGGACGGTTTTGTGAAAGTGCTGGTATCGCCGAAATACGGAGAGATACTGGGCGTACATATCATCGGTCCCCGCGCGGCAGATGTGATAGCGCAATCCGTGCTGGCTATTGAACAGGAGATGACGGCGGAGGAAATGATCCGTTCCTGCTACGCACATCCCACTTATGCAGAAGCACTGAAAGATGCTTACCTCATCGCTACCGGTCAGGGTGCAATCAATATCTAATTTACTTAACTTGCCATTGCAAAAAATTCTGTACTGCAATGGCAATTGATGGTGTTAAGATTATTGACAGCGACACGGCCCACGATGTTTACGGAGGCTTCATGGACATGTACGACGGCGGGGAAGACCTCTCCGTCATCGAGACAACGTTTCCGCTGGAGAATGAAGAATACAGCGGAGATGCGCTGGACTACGAGCTGTATGTGACCGCCTGCGGGCTTGCCCTTTGGGAAACGGGCCTGATGGATGGAAACAAACTGGCATTCATCAGGTCTGTTATTGATAAAGGCGCTTTCATCAAAGCATGGGACCCTGATGGCCCCGATGGAAAAGCGCGGCAAAAAGAACTGGACCGCTACTGGAAAAAGATCAGTCAGCCTAACGCGAAAGTCAGGGCAAGAAAAAAATACCGGAAAGTCACCCGCTTCTATTTCCAGCCCTATGATCTGCTGGCTTTTCAACTGGACAACGGCTGCTATCTGGTGGCGCTTTGCGCAGAGATCTTCCAGCAGCGAGGTGTTTGCGAATATATGCTGGTGCCCACCACCTATTACAGTGAAACCATGCCCACCGTCGCCGATCTGCATTCCTGCCATCTTTTAGGCCGCACCATTGAATCTTTTTACGATACCGCTACGACCAAAAAAATGCAACCCAATATTGAACGGATATGGCAGCATCTCGGCGGCAACCCTAAATGTTTTTTCGGACTGAGTAAATACGGCCTGCTGCACCGTGACGTAGCTATCTGCCGGAGCCGGTTGGTTAAAATAGGCACCTTGCCGGTGGTGGAGGGACTGAATGACACGGCTATCCGCAGTACGCTGAACGGTTTTGATTCGCTCCGAAAACGTTTCTGCGATGCTGTCATCAGCCAGAGAGAAGGGACCAGCCAGATGCACCAAAGCTGGCCTGTGAACGTTGTTTGTAATATAGAATAGTATGGAACCACTGAAAGAGATGTTCAACCGCGAGTTCTACCGGCACTTTGCCGATGTTTTTGCGGCCGCACATAAGCAATTTGACCGGAACGGTTTTTATAAAGACGTAACCGACCGGCTGGAAACCCGTGAGCTGAACGCCCGGTTACGCCATACCGCGTTGATGCTGGGTAAACATCTTCCCGGGGACTATAAAAAGGCGGTGGCGGTTTTGCAGAAGGCAGCCCCGTCGCTGAAGACCGGCTATACCGCCCTGGTATTGCCGGATTTTGTGGCCCTGTATGGCAAGGATCATTTCGAACTTTCCATGGAGGCGCTGCAATACTTTACCACATTGGGCTCTGCGGAATTTGCCATCCGGGAATTCCTGAAAACGGATTTTGACCGCACGCTGACCGTCATGAAACAATGGGCCCGGCACGATGATCATCATGTGAGAAGGCTGGCCTCCGAAGGAAGCCGTCCCCGGCTGCCCTGGTCCTTTAAACTCGACGCCGTCATTAAAAATCCTTTCCTGACGCGGGATATCCTGGAGTCGCTCAAAACGGATGAAACACTGTATGTGCGGAAATCGGTCGCCAATCACCTGAATGATATTTCCAAAGACAACAGCGCCTATATGCTGCAGCTGGTAAAAGGGTGGGACGCGCAGCATCCGCACACCGGCTGGATCATCAAACATGCCAGCCGTACGCTCATCAAAAAAGGAGACAAAGACTCGCTCAGCGTATTCAATTTTGAAAAGCAGGTGAAGATTAAGCTGGCACAGTTTAAACTGAGTGCCGCTGCTATTCGTCTGGGCGATGCGCTGACCTTTACTTTTCAGCTGAAGAGCGAAAAGACGTCTCCCCAGAAGCTGGTAATAGACTACGTGGTCCACTATCCGAAGTCTTCCGGCGAGCTGTCGCAGAAAGTGTTCAAGCTGAAAGAGGTGGTGCTGCAGCCAGGGGAGTTGTTGTCATTTTCCAAAAAACAGGTATTTAAAGACATGACCACCCGGAAGCACTATGCAGGTAAGCATTTGATCAGCATCCAGGTGAACGGGAAGATATATGGAGAGCAGGCTTTTCAGTTAAACAAAACCCCCTGAAGTCAACAATCTGGCGAAAAAGTTGTTTCTTAGTAAAATGTAACCCAACATTTGAACCACTATGAAGTTAACTTTCAAAACCCTCGCCCTCACGATTATTGCCTCATTAGCAGCGATCGCTATCATTTACCCCGGACGTGCGTGCACCCGTGTAGTTTACAAAGGCCTGGACGGCTTGTATCTCACCGCCCGTTCCATGGACTGGAAGGAAGATACCCAGACAGACCTTTGGATATTCCCCCGTGGCATGGCCCGCAGCGGCGAAACCGGCGCCCAGACCGTTAAATGGAAATCCAAATACGGCAGCGTGGTAGCTGCTGCGTACAACATCTGCAGTACAGACGGCATGAATGAAAAAGGACTTGTGGCCAACCTGCTCTGGCTGGCAGAGTCCCAGTATCCGCAGTGGGACCGTCAGAAACCGGGCCTGAGCATCGCCGCCTGGGTACAGTATGTGCTCGATAATTTTGCCACTGTGAAAGAAGCTGTAGACGAGCTGAAACAGGAACGTTTCACCATCGTGTCCGACAATGTGCCTGGACAAGCGCGGCTGGCCACCCTGCATCTCTCCATTTCAGATCCCAGCGGCGATAATGCCATCTTTGAATATATTGAAGGTAAACTGGTAATCCATCACGATACGGCTTACCAGGTGATGACCAACTCACCGGTATATGAGAAGCAGTTAGCGCTGAATGAATACTGGAAAGAAATCGGCGGCACAACGATGCTGCCTGGCACCAACAGAGCGGCAGACCGTTTTGTGCGGGCATCTTTTTATACCACCGCTATTCCCAAAACAAAAGACTCCCGGCTGGCCGCCGCCAGTGTATTCAGCGTGATCCGCAACTGCTCCGTGCCTTATGGTATCAGCACGCCCGACCAGCCGAATATTTCTTCCACCCGCTGGAGGACAGTGTCTGACCAGAAGAACCTGGTGTACTACTTTGAGTCTGCCCTTACGCCCAATACTTTTTGGGTGGACCTGAAGGATGTGAACTTTTCACCCAAGGGAGGCGTAAAGAAATTGTCGCTGACCAAGGGAGAGATATATGCCGGCGATGTCTCCGGCTCCTTTAAAAGGACTAACCCGTTTAAATTCCTGGGCCCGCAATAGCAGGCCCTTTTTTTTACCCTGTTTTTTAATAAAATGTTATCAGGGACGTATATACGCAATTAAACCAGCCATTTTTACTAAATTGCCCGCTGATCAACCGTGTGGGGATGCCTGATATTTTACAGTTACAGTTGGGGAATGCAGCCGCTTTTGAATCCGTATACCGCGAATATCATACGCGCGTGTATGCGTTTATGTGGCGTTATACCCGGGAAGCGGATGTTTGTGAGGAACTGGTACAGGAAGTATTTGTGAAGCTGTGGACCAGCCGTAAGACCCTTAATCCCGCACTGGCGCTTACCACCCAGTTATTTCAGATAGCCAAGACCGTATTTATCGATTATCACCGCCGCACGAGCAGGCGTATCCGTTATATTAATATGACGGAGCACCTGGCGGAAGATGCCGCCATTGCGCCGGGCGTCAGGGACATCGCGTTGCTGCGGCAGGTTTCCACCGTTATAGACACGCTGCCGCCCGTACGCCGGGAGGTGTTCCTGCTGGGCAAGGTACAGGGACTGACCTATCCGGAAATAGCCAAAGAACTGTCGATATCCCCCAAGACAGTCGAAGGGCATATGTCCAAAGCCCTGAAATTCCTCCGTCATCGCCTGGGGGGCCTGCTGCACCTTGCTTTGCTGTGGTTTTGCCAACTCTGAAGACTTTTTCTGAAAAAAATTTTACGCAGAGCAGGGGTGTTTTGCCACTTCGTACGTATAACCTTATCAAATGCCCATTTCAACCGAACAGATCGCACGATACCTGGAAGGCCGTTGTGCACCGGCCGAACAGCGGGAGATCGCTGATTATCTGCATCGCCATCCTGAGGAACTGGAACAGTTCCTGGACCAACAGGGGTGGGGCGCAGAGATGACGCTGCCCGAAGAACAATCGGAGCGAATGCTGACAGCTATCCGTCGCCAGACCGTGCATACCCGCCGCCGACTGTTGTGGCCCGCCATCGGTACCGCTGCCGCTGCGGCCATCGCGGGATGGGTGTGGTGGAGCATGCCCGCTGCCGAGCGCCCGGTGCGCAAAACCATGCCGGTCGCAGCACATGCGCCCGCTGTCACAGTGCCTGTCATTACGGTGCTGCGGGTACATCAGGCCGCGGACAGCGTGGTACGGCTGCCGGACGGCACACAGGCCACCCTGCGGCCATCGGCGGAAGTACGTTATGATGCCGGTTATGGACGGCAGCATCGCGAACTGCAGCTGAGCGGCGAAGCCATTTTTGACGTGGCGGCAAGGGCGGCCCTGCCCTTTACGGTGCATAGCGGAGCGGTGAGCACCACCGCACTGGGCACCGTGTTTATGGTGAGCGCTCCGGAACATGCCCACCACGTAAAAGTGCGGTTGATGAGCGGAAAAATAGTGGTGAAAACGAAAGCCGGCAAAGGTACCTACCTGGCGCCGGGGCAGGAGCTGGCCTGGAATGAAGACAATAACAAACTGTCTGTATATGCGTGGAAGCAACCGGTAAAGCCGGTGACAACCGCTCCGGAAGCGGCGCCCGAAGCAACGGTGCTGATGCACGACGGGCAGATAGAGTTTGTCAAATGTGCGGTGGAAGAGGTGTTTAACGTATTACACCGGGAATATGGTATACAGATTACCGCAGACCCGGCAGACCTGAAAGGCTGTTTCTTCAGTGGAACGCTGACAGGACAACAGGAAGCCGATGATATTATTCACACGATAGCGACATTAAACCAACTAACATTGACAAAAGATAACACAGGTTATCACATCCGTAAATAGTCCGTCTTTTTAAAGTCACCTACAGATAACAGGTTATTCACGTAAGGCTGGATAGCGGGGCACTGCTATGCCATAAAATAAACGTTATGATGATCAGATTTACAAAACAGTCTCTCAAAAGAGGCAGCTGGCTTTTTATTTCCCTATGGCTGCTGGCACTAACGGCGCATGCACAGAGCGGTGGAGGCACCATCACCGGCGTCGTTAAAAACGAAAAAGGCGAAACGCTGCCCGGCGTGACCGTGGGCGTTATCAACGCCGACTCCTCTTTCCGCAAAGGGCAAGTCACCGATGCACAGGGCGTATTCCTCATTACCGGCATTCCTGCCGGCGGACCTTATGCCATTTCGTTTACTTCTATCGGTTATATTAAACAGCAGTCGCGCAACCACAAGCTGGCCGAGGGAGAGAAAGTATCACTGCTGATTAAACTGAAAGAATCCGCCACAGAGCTGAACCAGCTGGTGGTCATCGGTTACGGCACCCAGAAAAAAAGCGATGTGTCCACGTCTATCACCACCGTGAATACCGATTTCATCGGAAAGCAATCCATCCTCCGCGCAGAGCAGGCCTTACAGGGCAGCGCTCCCGGCGTACTGGTACTCACGCCTTCCGGTCAGCCCGGTGAAAAACCAATGATCCGTATCCGTGGCACAGGTACCAACAAAAACCCGGACCCGCTCTACATCGTAGACGGTTTCCCGGTAAACGACATCGAATACCTCAACCCTAATGATATTGAGCGCATGGACGTGCTGAAAGATGCTGCTTCTGCAGCCATCTACGGCGCCCGTGGCGCTAACGGCGTGGTGCTGATCACCACCAAAAGCGGTAAAAAAGGTCCTGCCCGCGTAGCGTATGACGGCTACTACGGCATCCAGAACGCCTGGCGCAAAGTGCCGGTGCTGAACGGGACCGAGTACGCCGAAATGATGAACGAAGGCGCCCGCAATGCCAACCAGGCAGCGCCTTTCGCCAACCCTGCACAATACGGGAAAGGTACCAACTGGCAGGATGCCACCTTCACCAAAAACGCGCCTATCACCAATCACAATGTGTCTGTGAGCGGCGGCAGCGAAAACTCCACCTACTTCACTTCGTTCTCCTATTTCGGGCAACAGGGCATCGTGGGCGGCGAGCGCTCCCAGTTTGAACGTTATACCATCCGCCTCAACGGCGACCAGAAAATAAAGGACTTTCTGCGTGTAGGCGTGAGCTTAAGTTATATGAACACCACCAGCCGCGGCATCAATGCCAACGCTGACTACGGCGGCGTGCTGAACAATGCCATCAACCTCGATCCGCTGACGCCCGTGTATGAAACAGATCCGGCCAAACTGAACAACCCGGTGCATTACCCTGTCAACGCCATCCGCAACGGCGATCAGATTTATGGTATCTCCACCATCATCACCGACGGACCTACCAACCCGCTGGCCGCCATGCAACTGGCCAACGGTAAAAACAAAAACGATAAGATCCTGGGTAACGCTTACGGCGAAGTCGACCTGATGAAAGGACTGAAGTTCCGTTCTTCACTGGGTATTGAAGTCAATAACTACAGCAGCAGCAGCTTTACCCCGCAGTATTATCTCAACAGCGCCTCCAAAACAGACGTAAGCCTGGTGGGCAAAGGATTCTCCCGCCGCTATACCTGGCAGGTGGAGAACGTGTTGTCTTACAACCGGAAATTCGGCAAACATAACGTGCAGGCGCTGTTAGGGCATACCGCCCTGAAATCCCGCTTCGAAAATATGAACGGCTCCCGGCCGGACCTGATCACCAGCGACCCGGATATGGCCTACATCGATCTGGCCACCAATGAAACACTGAATAAAGTGAGCGGCGGCGCCGATGTAAGAGCGCTGTTGTCTTACTTTGGCCGCGCGGCATATGACTACGACGGCAAGTACCTGTTGTCCGCCACGCTGCGCCGCGATGGCTCTTCCCGTTTCGGCCGCAACAACCCGTTTGCCACGTTCCCTTCCGTGTCCGGCGGATGGGTGCTGTCCAAAGAGAAATTCTATACCTCCAATACCGTTACCTTCCTGAAGCTGCGTGCTTCCTGGGGCCAGAACGGTAACGAAAATATCGGGGACAACTCCTTCCCCTGGGCTGCCGGCATGGTACTCGGTAACGGCTATACGTTTATCAAACCCACCGGCGAAGAGTATTACCTCAACGGGGTGGCCTCCGGCGCCGTGCCTAATCCCAATCTTAAATGGGAAACCTCCGAACAGACCAACTTCGGCGTAGACATGGAACTGTGGAAGGGCAGGCTGGCTGTTACGGCGGACTACTATATCAAAAACACCATCGGTCTGTTGTTCAACCCGCCGATCACCGCTATCGTGGGCAATCCTTCCCCTTATGTGAATGGCGGCTCCGTGTCCAACAAAGGCGTGGAACTGGGCATTACCTATAAACAACAGGTGAATAAAGACCTGAGTTTCAATGTGACCGTGAACGGCGCCTATAATAAAAATAACGTGACCGCCATCAACAATGCCGCCAAGGCAGTAGCCGGTACCGGGTTTATCGGCGCAGGCGCCGTTACCCGTATGCAGGTGGGATATCCTATCGGCTACCTGTGGGGGTACCGTACCGATGGTATCTTCCAGAATAAAAAAGAAGTGGACGACTACGTAGGCCCCGATGGCAGGAAGATACAGTCCAAAGCAGTGCCGGGCGACCTGAAGTTCATGGACCTCAACGGCGACGGCAAACTGGACAACAATGACAAAACTATCATCGGCGATCCTAACCCGGATGTCACCGCAGGCCTGAACCTTAACCTGACGTATAAACGTTTCGACTTCAGCATGTTTGCCGTAGGGATGTTCGGGCATCAGCTGCTGAACGGTTTGTACCGTTACGACATCAAGATGGCCAATATGCCGCGTGAGTACCTCAACAGATGGACAGAAGAGGGTTCCGGCGCCAAATACCCCCGCTTTACTTTTGCAGATAACAACGGCAACCACAATAACGTGTCCGACGTGTATATAGAGAACGCCAGCTTTGTGCGTATCAAGAATATCCAGGTAGGGTATACGCTGGCAGAAGAGCTGGTAAAGAAAGCGAAACTGAATAACCTGCGTGTGTACGTTGCCGTAGACAATCCGTTTACCTTTACCCGTTATACTGGTTTTGATCCTGAGATCGGCGCACGCGACGCGCTCAACCTGGGTGTGGACCGTGGCGTATACCCGCAGGCGAGAACTTTCCGTGCCGGCGTTAATGTTAACTTATAATTCCTCTTACAAGTATGAAAACAAGATTCCGTTATATAAAACACGTATGTGTGTCGCTGTTGCTGGTAGGTAGTGGTTGTTCCAAATCTTTCCTGGAGCTGGACCCGCCATCACAAATTGTCGAGAGCAATTTTTTCCGCAATGAAAAAGAAGCCGGCCAGGCGCTGGCCGGCGTGTACCATGTGCTGCAATGGAACCAGTGGATGGGATTCCATCCTACACACTGCTGGAGTGAGGCGGCATCCGATGATGCTTACTCCGGCGGCGGTAGCCAGAGCGATGGCGTAGGCATCAAAGGGCTGGACCAGTTCCGGACGGTTACCATCGGCGACCAGACTTACCGCGGCCTCTGGTCTATCTATTACGCCGGTATTGCCCGTGCTAACGTGTACCTCGAAAAAATAGGCAAAGTGACGGCTTCAGATGAGTTCAGGCGGACCACCATCGCGGAAGCCAAATTCCTGCGTGCTTACTTCTACTTTGAACTGGTGCGCTGGTATGAAAACGTGCCGCTGGTGACCGTACCGCTGGTAGACGCTGCGCAGTATAATCAGCCACAAGCCAAACCGGAGGCGGTTTTTAACCAGATCGCCAAAGACCTGGAAGAAGCGATGGCCGATCTTCCGAAAACAACGCAGCGCCAGGTAGGCGGCCATGCTACCTACTGGGGCGCCAAAGCCCTGATGGCCCGGGTGTATCTTTTCTACAAAGGCGTGTACAACCTGGATTTACAGGCAGGATCCAAAACGATCAACAAAACGGTGGCCCGTGACTACCTGGAAGATATCATCAGCAATGGCGGCTTCAAACTGGCAGAGGATTTTGCCGGTATCTGGCGCAAGGCCGGTGAATTTGGGCCTGAGTCTGTGTTCGAAGTTTCGCACAGTGGCCTGATCCCTGTCAGCAACGTGAACGATCAGCGTTTGGGGCAGGGTAACCTCAGCGTGCATATGTTTGCACCCAGGGGTATCAACGATCCGGTATATACCGCCGGCTGGAGCTACAGTACCATCACGCAGTCACTGTATGATGAATTTGAACCCAACGATCCGCGCCGCGACCAGACCATCCTGTATGGCCGTGATTTCAGCGCCATTGCGAAGAGCTGGCAGTACACCGGTTATTTCAATAAAAAATACGCCACCCATATTGAATACAAAGCGGGCGCCAACAGCGACGCCAACTGGGGCAACAACTACCGCTCCATCCGTTATGCCGATGTGTTGCTGATGGCAGCTGAACTGTGGCTGGGTGATAACCAGGGCAAAGCGGACGCCTATCTGAAACAGGTGCGTGACCGTGTGAAGATGCCGGAGGTGAAGGCCACGGTCGAGAGTATCCGTCATGAGCGCCGGGTGGAGTTTGCCGGAGAAGGTATCCGTTACTGGGACCTGCTGCGCTACGGTCTCGACTATGCGAAAAAAGCCATTGACGCCTCCGGCACAAGGGGAGCGGACTATGACGGAGACCAGAGCCGTTTCAATATGGACTGGGATGTTACCAAGCGGGGCAGGCTGCCTATCCCGCAGCAGGAAGTGGATATTGCCAACGGAGTGTTAAAACAGAATCCCGGGTATTAGTTGCCGGGTGTTGTATTGGATAAAGCTACCAGCGTTTGCTGGTAGCTTTTTTTTATCTTTATGGAAATACCATTTCCATGGATGACAAGACTGCCTTGGTCGTGGAACTGTTTGGCAAAAATGCCCGGCTCTACGAAGAAAAGTTTATGGACACGCAGCAGTACCACGATACGCTGGATGTGTTTTGCGCGAACATCCCGCGGCAACAGGCGAGCATCCTGGAGCTGGCCTGCGGTCCCGGTAATATTACGCAGTACCTGTTGCACCGGCGGCCGGATTTCCGGATACTGGGTACCGACCTGGCGCCCGCTATGCTGGAGCTGGCCCGTAAGAACAATCCCGGCGTCACGTTTCAGCTGCTGGACTGTGCCGACATCGCTTCGCTGCCGGAGCGGTATGATGGCATCATGGCGGGTTTCCTGCTGCCGTACCTCTCCCGGGACGCGCTTGCCAGGCTCGTCCGCGATGCCGCGGGCATATTGCGGCGGGGAGGCGTGTTGTACCTCAGTACCATGGAAGATGACTATACGAAATCAGGCTGGCGCAAGTCCAGTACCGGTGACGACTACTATCAGTATTTTCATGAGGGCGCCTGGTTGCGTCAGACCCTGGAATCACACGGCTTCCGTGTGATTCATGAGCAGCGGAAAGCTTCTGCCAACGGAGACGGTACCCCGGTGACGGATTTATTTATGGTAGCCGGCTTGTTGTGATGGAAGGATGTCTGGTATCAGTTGTAGTGTCAAAGGCGTATTCAGGTGAATCAGACGGCTGCGATCTTTCTGTCAGCCGGGCGGAAGTACCAGGATACTAAGGTGAGCACCAGCAGCAACAGAGAAGGGAAGGTGTCTTTCATGGCGTCGCCGGAGATGAGGTGTGAGCAGAACGCTCCCGACATCATAAAGAAAAAGCCGGCATAAGCCCATTCCTTCACCAGGGGGAATCTTGGTACCAGGATGGCGATCACCCCTAATATTTTCCAGACGCCCAGTATTTTCAGCGCATAGGCGGGGTACCCCAGGCGGGTCATGAAATCAGTTTCGGCTTTCATTTGCAACAGTTGTACAAGGGCGGTGGAGATCATACCCAGGGAGAGCCAGAGGGTGGCGATCCAGTAGATGATTTTGTTTCTCTTTGACATGATATATTATTTTTTGAATTTGATGGCTACTTTCTCAAGACGGTTGTGTGCTTGTCCCATGCCGCGGGCCATGCCGATCTTCAGATATTGTGTTCTTTCTTCCAGTGTTTTGTAGAGGATGTGCATCCGGAGTTTGCTCGTGTCTTCTGTGAGTTTTTCAAATTCCAGGAATTCCAGTTGTACGCCGAAACCGCTATTCTCCATTTCAAATGTCCGGACGATGCTGGTTTCGGGAACGAAGTCATGGATAGTGCCGCTGAAGCCGTGTTTGTTGCCCATAGGGTCGGTAGTCTCAAATTGCCAGCTGCCGTGCTTTTTATTTTCCAGTTTCAGCACTTTGGTCCCCATCCATTCTTCCACGATTTCCGGTTCCGTATAGGCTCTGAAAAGTAATTCCAGGGGCAGGTCAAATTCCCGTGTGACGATCAGTTCCTGTTTGCCTTCTTCGGCGTGAACTTTAGTTTTAAGTTCCATATTATGCTGTTATTTTTTGGTTTGATATTTTTTCATGACTGCTTCCAGCTTGTTAAATCTATCATCCCACATCTTACGAAAAGGTTCAATGAAGTCTGCTATCTCTTTCATTTTCTGAGGGTTTAGATGATAATAAATTTCTCTGCCGTTCTGTTCCTGCCGCAGCAGCTCACATTCGGTGAGTATTGCCAGGTGCTTGGAAACGGTTGGCCTGGCGGTGTCAAAATTGGCCGCAATGGCGCCGGCCGTCATGGCGTGGGTGGCTACCAATACGAGTATGGCTCTCCTTGTCGGGTCGGCGATGGCCTGGAATACATCTCTTCTTAAATTCATTGTGTAGCTATTTGACTACAAATATATGTGTAGTTATTTGACTACGCAATTTTTTTTCTGTTTTTTATTCTGAAAGGGTAAGAGGCGGGCGCATCCATAGTGACGGGTAGTTGATTATTTTATAATTTTACCCGCTGGCTAAGAACTGCCGCTAAAGCGACGTCAATAATGAACAGTAAGTGGGAAAAATTCCGCCATCATTTTAAACAGCAGGAAGTGCCTGCGAAGACAACTCTTTTAAGGGAAGGGCAGGTGTCGAGGACCATGTTCTTCATTGAAAAGGGGTGCCTGCGGACCTGGGTAAACAATGACGGTAAAGAGATTACCACGCAGTTCTTCTTTGAAGGCGACAGTGTTTCCTCGATCGAGAGTTTCCGGACGAACCGGCCGAGTTTATATAGTATTGAAAGCCTGGAGCCCTGCATTTTACAGACCATCTCTCAAAGAGATTTTCACGATACGATCGAAAACTCGCCTGAATTAAGGAGGGAACTGGAAGAGCATCTGTTCAGCAGACTACTTGACTCTCAGCTGCTTTTTTATTCTTACCTTAAAAACAGTCCCCAGGAACGCTACCGGGAGTTGATTATGCAGTACCCTCATATTGTACAGCGTGTTCCGCAACATTATATTGCTTCCTATCTGGGCATTACGTCCGTTTCACTAAGCAGGATACGCAACAGGCGGTAAATTCATTTCTTTACAATTGTTATCGTACGAAGGCCGGAGCGCGGCTCAATTTTGTATTGTCATTAAACAATATAAAATGAGAACAGTCATCGTATACAATCATCCCTACGAGGGAAGCTTCTGCAACGCCATTCTGAACGCGGTAACAAAAAGCCTGCAAAAAGCCCGTCATGAGGTGGACCTGATACATCTTGATAAAGACGGATTTAACCCCGTGATGTCGGAGGCCGATCTGAAGGCGTTTATCGCACACCGGCCCGTTGATCCGCAGGTAATCGACTACAGTGAAAGGGTGAAAAAAGCGGACCATCTGATTTTTATTTTCCCGATCTGGTGGGACATCATGCCGGCAACGACAAAAGGATTTATCGACCGGGTGTTGTCTCCGGGAGTGGTATATGATCATCATCCAAGAGGTTTTGGATTGGTGCCCCTCCTCAGCAGCCTGAAAAGCGTGACCATCATTACCACGATGAACAAGCCGAAAATACTGTATTCCCTGCTCATCGGTAATTTAATCCGCAAGGTAATGCTGAGGAGCGTTTTCAAAACAATGGGATACAAAAATCTTCACTGGATGAGTTTTACATCAGTGAAGTCCAGAAGTCACGAACAGCGGGTGAAATGGCTGCATGACATAGAAAACAACTTCTATAAAAGGTACGCACAAGGGAGAAGGGCGCTGCTATAAGGTTATTTAACCTGATAACGGCGCCCTTGTATAACCAATGGAGAAAAGCCGGGGGCGTTAGTGGAGAAAGGCAAACTTATCCTCGAACATTTTTCCTACTACCGGAATGGGTTTCTTTTGTTCATTAACAGCGTTAATAATGCCGAATATCCAGAGGATCAGCAGTACAAGCCCGATATAGGTAAGGAAACCAAGCGAAGGAACAATGCTCACCGTCACAGAAAGGATAACATTGATGAGCACAGACAGTATGAAGAAGCCCAGGCCCTGTTTAAGGTGATAAACGACCAGGTCGCTCCTGGGGGAGAGGTCTTTGCTTTTTACATAGGCGACGATCCAGCCGATAATCGTCACATAACTCAGGATAGAAATGGTTTTGTTGTTCATAGTTTGATCATTTGCTGTCAAAGGTAGCCATGGCAGCAAACGGGAGAGCTGCGGACGGATGTTTGGCAGCTTTGGCTTTGTATTTGTCATTATCCGTCTTTCATCAGTTTGAAGAACGCTTCTTTGTTGACCCGTGAAATGGGGACCTCGTTACCGTCTTCCATTTGTACCAGTCCTTCCCTGGAATAGCTGTTGATATAATTGGTGTTGATCAGGTGGGACTGGTGTATCCGGAAGAATTCCGGTGGCAGCAGGATGTCTTCATAATTTTTCAGTGGTTTGGAGACGATGATCTTTTTCCCCTGTATGAGGTGAAAGGTGGTGTAGGAGCCGGAGGTTTCACAACGGACGATCTGGTCTATTTTCACGACGTGCATGGCTTCCTGTGTGGGCAGTACCAGCCTTCGGGGTGTTTTTTCCAGGCTGCTGTCCAGTTCACTCAGCTGCTTTTCCGCCACGAACCGTCCCTGCAGGGCCGTTATCCGCTCCAGCACGGTCTTCAGTTCTTCCGCATCGATGGGCTTCAACAGGTAGTCGATAGCGCTGAACTTAAAGGCACGGATGGCATGTTCCTCATAGGCGGTGGTGAATACCAGGTGGAATGCCTTGTGGGTTACCTGGTGTAGTACGTCGAAGCCTGTTCCTTCTTTCAGCATGATGTCCATAAATACCAGATCGGGCTTGAGCCGGTCGATGAGTTTGACGGCTTCGTCGGTTCGTTCGGCGTAACCGACAACCTGCACCTGTTCCGGCGCCACCATTTCCAGTAGGATGGAGAGCGCCTCCCGCAGGTGGTATTCGTCTTCTATGATAACGGTCCTGTACATTATTTTATATTATAGGAATGTATAATGTTACGATAGTGCCTTGTCCGTCCGTCGCTGGCTGTTCCCTGACTTCCAGCCGGGTGTGCGGATTGTCTTTCAACATCAGCAACAGGCGTTCATCTGTAATTTTTGTCGATAGTGACTGATGTGAGTCATCGGTTTTACGACGCCTGGACTCCGTAAGCCCGATACCGTTATCGGTGATGGTGCACACGAGGATATGATCGTCGCTTTGTTCGTTGAACCGGACGGTCAATAGTCCGTACTGCGTATCTGCCAGTGGCTTTAGGCCGTGTTCAATGGCGTTTTCCACGAACGGTTGTATCAGTAAAGGAGGCAGTTGCAATGCCGTCGACGCTTGATTGTCGATATGGTAATCGAAGCTATTATTCAGTCGCAGTTGTTGTAATTCGATATAGTTTTTCAATGTTGCTATCTCGTCTTCCAATGTGATTTTTTCCATGCGGGAATGTTCGAGCATGCGCCTGCTCAGCCGGGCGAATTTGGAGAGATAGGACACTGCCAGCGCTGTGTCCTGCTTCAGGATCATTCCCTGGATATTTCCCAGCGCATTAAAGATAAAGTGGGGGTCCATCTGGGACTGGAGCAACCTTCTTTCGAGCGACAGCTTGTCGGCCAGGTTTTCCAGTGTTTCCTTTTCCATGAGCTGCATCCGGAGTTCGTTGTTGGCCTGCTGCTGCTGAAGGATGTCTTCCCTGTTCTGGAAGTAGCGTTGGCGGTAATAGTAGGAGCGGTACATAAACACCAGTCCTGTCAGCAATACAGCGGCGATACCATACCCCAGCAGTTTATTTTTTTTCTGGAGATGGTTTTCCTGTTCCAGTTGTGTGATCCGGGTTGCCTTTTTATCTGACTCAAACCTGGCATCCGCGTTTTGCAGCATTTGTTGCGTGGATTCGTCGTATTTCAGCTGATTATAGCGGAGAAAAGGAACATCATAAGCGTAATATGCCGCATAATCCTTTTCCCGGGCGGCCAGCTCTTTCAGGGACCCGTAGAAGGCTGCCAGCAGGTAGTTGTCTTTGTAGGGGAGTGCCTGCTGGTAGGCGATCCCCGTTTTGAACAGGTTTTCCGCGATCCGGTATTCTCCTTTTTCCAGGAAGAACTGTCCGCGCAGGCCGATAGCGCTCCTGTATACATTCTTCAGCTCATACCGCTGGCTGATGGCAGAGGCTTTCTCGAGGCAGGAAAGAAAGGCTTGTTCATCTGTTGGTTTGGGGCCATTCAGATAGAGTACGGCCAGGTTAATATAGGCGATACCGATATTGCTCTTGCTGATGATTTTTGTGTCTTCTTTTTCTGCCAGTTCGGTGGTTTCCCTGAAAAAGGTGACCGCTTCCTGCCACTGGCCACGATCGCCGGAAGCGGTACGGTCCAAGAGATAACTGCCCACAGCTAGTCTTGCGTGTAGTATGTTTTCCGGTTCACCTGATTTTTCTGCATAGGCCAGTGCGGCATCCGCATACTTTTTTACCTTTTCTTCCGATCCCGGGGAGAAGAGATAGGAGATATCGGCGCCGATTTTAGCGCATAAGTCATATGCTTCGAGCTGGGTGAACAGGCCGTAGGCCTCCAGCAGGTAGTCGAGAGCTTTGGATTTGTCATCTATATACGACCTGAGCGATCCCATGGCCCAGGCAGCATATGCTTTGGCCCTGTTGTCGGTAGTGGCGTCTGCCGCCAGGTGGGACAGCTCGGCGTAGCGGGTAAATTCTTTCAGGTGCAGCAGCCGCCGGTGCGTCATTGCCAGGTAGGCCCCGCAAATAGCCTGATCGGCTTTGTTCTTTTGTTCTTCCGCCAGGTGGAGGGCCTCCAGCTGTATCCGTATGCTGGCAGTAGAATCCGTGAACCGTTTGGCATAGCCTTCCCGGGCTGATTTTTCTGTTGCGGAGATTCCCTGTGCCCGGACCCCACCGGATATCAGCATACAAAACAGGATACTGCAGCCATATTTTTTTATGCGCCCTTTTACAACCATATAGATGAAATGACGGCTAAGATATTGATTGTTGCATGACTGGCAAAATATACTGAAAGTATTCTCCGTCCTTGCTGGCGGCCTGTTTTCCGGATGTTGGACATATGCTGCCAAATAACAACCGGAAGTGCGCAAACACCAATTACAACCGGTATGCCTGTGTGTAAATTTCTAATCTTGTTAAAGAAATATTTACATTATGAAAATGAAGTTTTGGTTTTTTGCATTG
Source organism: Chitinophaga oryzae (assembly GCF_012516375.2). NCBI lineage: Bacteria > Pseudomonadati > Bacteroidota > Chitinophagia > Chitinophagales > Chitinophagaceae > Chitinophaga > Chitinophaga oryzae. The sequence goes on along the minus strand of NZ_CP051204.2, from coordinate 4,629,961 downwards.
ACTTTTCTTTATCTTTCCGTGGAAACAGTCCATGCACAGCAATCGGAAGAAAAACGCATCAGGATTGAACTGACGGTGAAAACGAACAACGGCCAGGTGGCCGCTCTGATCAGGTCTTTTACGGTTTCTTACAACAGGGCGTTGAACGCACCGCAGGACACTGTTAACGGCAAGCCGGCGCAGACCGAATCTCCCCGGGGCCACTACCTGTCGGCCGATTTTGAGAAGCAGAACATCCCGGTGTTGCAGGCTTTCATGAAAAACAAGAAAGGCCTGGACGGGGAGATAACGGTCACAGATGCTTTCGGAAAGCTCCCCGGCCGGAAGATCGTATTTAAATCTGCTGTACTGGAGACGATGAACGACCAGGTGACCGGCGATTATGGCAGCGCCTTTATGACGCTGAACTGTGAGGAGCTGGTGATCGACGATGTGAAACTTGAATATTAAACAAACATGAAAGAACCCACCGTGTTTAAGTTCCGTGAACCCGCGTCGCTGGGCGTGTTCAGCACCAAAGGCTTTGTGGAAGGACTGTTGCCTGTATTGCGCGTTGTGCATGAGCATGACGGGTACTGGCAGTTCCTGACCGCAGAGTTTATGAACGTAACGACGGAGGAGGAATTGGCACGTGCAGAAGAAGGGGCCGTGTTGCTTTGCCTGCGGGATGTGGTGGCATTGGACGACACGCTGAACGCACTGTTTGACCTTCCATGCGGAGAGTTTGCCGACAGGAAGTTTATCGGAGACGAATGGGTAAGGTCCGCATATGACGAAGAAGACGAATCAACAAGATAAAAATCTAAACATGGAGTTTTTACCTACTATCAGTAAGGACGTAATAGCCGTTGCCGGCAGCGACGATTGGGAGTTTATCTATGCGGTGCTTGAACCTTACCAGGACGCCATTGAGGAAGCGGAGGACGAAGAAACGGTCCTTGACCAGCTGACCGACGATCAGCATACTCTGCTGATCTACGATGCGCTATATGGACAGGTTACCAACGGCGGCTTTCTGCAGTTGATCCACAACGGCTACGGGCAGTTTGTCTTTGATGGCGCCTTTATAGAAGACCTTAGAAGATGGTCGATGAATGAGACAGCAGCCCTGCTGATAAAGGCTGAAGCCATTTATACGGAGCATAAAACGTTCCTGGAACAGGACCGCGAGCTCGAAGCGTTTTCCGCGCTTTATAAAGAGTTCACGGCATTTGAACCGCTCGATGAAGCTTTTTATGATATCATGGACGCAGAGGTGTCCCGCTTCAGACAGTATATTGAAAGGAACCTGGCTTCGTTTGCAACAGTGACAGCGTAATGTAATACCCTAATTATTAACCGTATGGACATTGAACAATACAAACAGCAATTTGACGAGCAGGACGCAGTAGGATGGGACTGTATCGACGGCGCCATGGAAAAGCTTTACCCGGGGCAGGAGCCCAGGCATTACGCCCCCGGTTTATATTATGCACTGGGTGGCGATAACCCGCTGGATGGTATCAGCGTTTATGAGAGCAGGCAACAGGCCGATCATCTGCATTTTGTGACCTACGGTTTTTCTGAGCTTTATTATGATGAAGAGGCTGCGGGCGGAGAGTTCAGTAAGTTCGGTTTTGAGCTCACGTTCAGGCTAAAGAAAGTCACAGAGACAGAAGATCCTGCCTGGGCCTGTAACTTACTGCAGAACATCGCCAAGTATGTATTCAGTTCCGGCAAGTGGTTTGAAGAGTTTCATTTTATCCCGGCCAATGGCCCTATCAGGCTGGAATACGAAACAGATATTACGGCCCTTGCTTTTATAAAAGATCCGGAGCTGGGAACGATCACCACGCCGCACGGCGAGGTCACTTTCCTGCAGATGGTGGGCATTACAACTAAAGAATACGAGTCGCTGATGCAAAACCCTACCATAGGAGAATGCGAAAAGCTGTTGCAGCGCCTGCGCGCCGATAATCCATTGCTGATTACAGATCTCGACAGGAAATAACGTAATTTTTTTTCTACGTACTACTACTGATGCCTTCCACAGCAGCACAGGGTAATTTTGCGCCGTCAATCAAATACCCCTGACGTTAATTGCTGCATATGAAACATTTTTGGAAGGTCGCTCTGTTGACCGTAGCCCTGGCTGGCTGCCGGGGAAAAGAGAAAATTGACCCGCAACCGGTTCCCGGTCCTATTACTGATAATAACGGCGTAGTGACACCCGTTGGCGTCATTGACGGAACGCCGGTCACTAAAGAGATCGGGGCCGCCGGCGGTACACTGACGACAGCAGACAACCGCATTTCTGTCAACATACCCGCCGGCGCCCTTCAGGTCGCAACCTCCTTCACCATACAACCCATCACCAATACCAATATCGCAGGATTGGGGAAGGCGTTCCGTATCACGCCGCATCAAACACTGGCCAGGCCGGCCACCATCACGATACATTATGACAACAGTGACCTGGAGCGAACTTTCGTGGAAGCGCTGGGTATTGCCTACCAGGACAGCCAGGGGAAGTGGAAGGCCATTGGCGGTGTGCAGCTGGACAAGGAAAAGAAAACGGTCACTGTGAAAACTACGCACTTCAGTGACTGGAGCTTCTTTGAAGCTGTTTTTATAGAACCGGGTTTACGGTTTACTGATCCGGGCAGTACCGTGAAACTGTCTGTCAAAAGCTATTTTAATGCTGACATGGACGACTTGTTGTACCCACTCACCAGGGAAGGCGAGGAGACTTATATCAGTACCCCTAAAAACGATCTGCCATTAAAATACATTGAAAAGTGGGAATTGGCGGGCCCTGGACAGTTACTGCCGGACGGCAGCCATGCGGTGTACCAGGCGCCGGCGGCGATCCCCGTAACGAATCCTTCTACCGCCAGCGTGCGGATCAGGTTGAAAAACGGTGGTATAGGCCTTGTGCTGGCCCACATATTCGTGATGCCGGAAGGTATCGCCCTGAAAGTGGACGGCGGCCCCTGGGAAGTGCTGGGCGCTGCTACAGGCAGCAGTACCAATGGGGTGAACCGTATCGGCGGCCTGCCGTGGGAAGGGTCTTATCCGGAATGCAGCGTTACCTGGCTGGGCGAGCAAGAGGGGCGCTGGCCCTGGTCAGACACCAGGTATTTCCAAATGCAGCGGACCGGTAGCCATGTTTTCCTGGGTTATTACCAGGTTGGCCAGACAACGCTGCCCAGCCCCGGTTATCTCGAAGTGAGCGGCGTCGGCGGCGTTGGGCAGTATATCACTGGTACGTTCCGTCTTGACAGGGCCAGCTCCCAAAAACCGGAAGGGGATCGGGTGATATACCGGGAACACAGGATAGACGGGATGTTCCGGGTAAAACGTCTTATTTGATTTTAAATATATCAGTGTGTGACCGGGCTGGCCTTCAGGGCCGGCTTTTTTTTGCGAAAAATTACGGAAGAGGTAAAACCTTTTCAAAAAGCATCCCGTATCTAATACCATCTGAGTGGATCACCGTATTGAAGGAGCTACCAACATATACCGAGCAAGAGCTGATTACTGCGTTGAAATCACGCAGGGAGGAGGCGTTTAACTACCTGTACGACCATTATGCCGCTGCATTGAACGGCGTCATCCGCAACATCATCCCGGAAGAACACACCGCAACGGACCTCTTACAGGAGGTGTTCATTAAAATATGGCGACAGATTGATCACTATGACCCGGCAAGGGGCAGGTTGTACACCTGGATGTTTACCATCGCAAGAACGGCGGCCATCGATCACGTGCGAAGCAAAAGCTGGCAAAACAGCCTGCGGAACAGCGAATTGACCGAAGGCAGTCAACAATTGGCAGACCATAGCATACTTCCTTCCGATGAGCTTGGCTTACGCAAAATTGTACATACACTTAAAGACGAACATAAGGCGGTATTGGAATTATCTTACTTCCAGGGTTATACGCAGGAAGAAATCGCCCGGTTGATCAACATCCCTGTAAACACCGTCAAAACAAGAATCCGGGCTGCTATTTTACAACTGAAAAAAAAGATAAAGCGATAACGTGGATATCAAGGCATACATAGAAAGCGGCATCATTGAGAGCTATGTCTTAGGCTTAGCTACTCCGCAGGAAGCGGATGAGCTGCAGCGTTTAAGCCAGACCTATCCTGAAATAGCGACAGCCGTTGCCGGTTGTGAGCAGTGGCTCCGCGAAACATCTGACCAGTATGCCATACCGGCCCCGGAGGCGCTGAAAGCCCGGCTGCTTGTCCGCCTGGAACATGAATTTCAACCGGCGAAACTGCCTGATGTACGTTATCGCCGGGAGAGCCTGTTTAAGTACGCCGCAGCAATATTATTACTGTTACTCGCCGCCAGCGGCCTGCTGAACGTATACCTGTACAGCAGTTATCGGAAAGCCAGCCGGGATTTCGTACAGCTTCAATCCGGCATCGACATGATGGCCGCAGACAACAAGGCCTTCCAGGCAAAGCTGGCCGTTCTTGAGCAGGACCTGCGGTTTATTACCGCACCCGGAACGTTAAAAGTGCCGCTGGACGGTGTCGCCGGCCGGGAAGACTATCAGGCAACACTCTACTGGAACACACAAACAAAACAAGTGTACCTGACTGCCGGCCGGCTGCCTGCACCGGCGCCGGGAAAACAATACCAGTTGTGGGCGATCGTCGATGGAAAACCAGTATCCGCCGGACTGTTGAACCAAAACTGCACCGGTCTGTGCATGCTCACCCCTGTTCAGCAGGCGCAGGCATTTGCGATTACCCTCGAAAAAGCCGGAGGAAATGCAGCTCCCACTTTAGATCAAATGGTAGTGCTGGGTAAAGTGAAAGCCTAAACGAAATTTTCTTTCAAAAAAAAATTACAAGTCAAACCTTTAATGGAAATATCCCGTATCTGAAAACGTGGTTATAGTTCTGATAGTTAGTCATCCTGATTAAGTGCTGTTTATTTCATAAAGCTTTCTAATTTTTTTCTTATGGAAAACTTACATCCGGTTTTGCCCCCTGAGGGCAATAATGACCGCCTATTGCCTGATAAGCTCGGCAGGAGGAAATTCCTGGCCTATGTTGGCCTGGCGGCGTCGGCAGCTACACTGGCAGCCTGCAAAAAAGATAAGGACGAAAACAACATGCCGCCCGCGGGTAGTATTGACCTTGGGACGGGAGATGTTGGCATTCTCAACTATGCCTTTGCATTGGAACAGCTGGAAGCCGCTTTTTACACACAGGTGGTGGCAAGCCCCTATTCAGGGATAACTGCCGGTGAACTTGCGCTGCTGACTGATATCCGGGACCATGAAGTTGCACACCGGGAGTTTTTTAAAGCAGCCCTGGGAGCTAAAGCCATCGTTAGTCTCGAAGTAAATTTCTCTACGGTCAATTTTGGAAGCAGGGACAGTGTACTGGGCACTGCCAAAGCGTTTGAAGATCTCGGTGTATCTGCCTATAACGGGGCCGGGCAGTTAATAACTGACCCGGCCTACCTGTTGCTGGCAGGTAAAATAGTGTCGGTGGAAGCCAGGCATGCTGCCCTCATCCGTGACCTGATCAGTAACGGGTCTTTTGCGGATAGTACCGTCGTTAATGCCAGTGGCCTGGACCTGGCCAGTAAACCTGCAGAGGTGCTGATGGCAGCGAAACCATTTTTGAAATCAGTGTTGTACGCAGGGAATTTACCTACGGTATAATGCCTGCTTTATCTCAAAAAAATAAAGTCATGAACATACAAAATATTATCTCGGAAATAGAACGGTTTGATCCTGAGGTTTACGACCGTTTTGACTCCCGCCGGGCTGCGATGCGGCAGTTTACCCGCTGGGGCGGCAGGCTGGCGCTGGCGGCGGTGCCTTTTGCGTTGGGCAGCATGTTTAATAAAGCATACGGCCAGTCTTCCGGAAGCGGTATAACAGCCGTACTCAATTACGCCCTCACCCTCGAATATCTCGAAGCGGAATTTTATACAAAAGGAGCGGCTTCAGGTGTGGTGCCTGCCGGAACGCCGGCGGTAGGCGCTATCAATACTATCCGCGATCATGAGAACGCTCATGTGGTTTTTCTTAAAAATACCCTCACCGCCATGGGCGCTACGCCGGTGTCCAAGCCTGTTTTCGACTTTACCGCCGGCGGAGCATTCGCGAACATATTTACCAACTACGACACCTTTCTGGCAGTGGCCCAGACATTTGAAGACACCGGCGTAAGGGCATATAAAGGAAGGGCCGCGGAGCTGATCAGCAATAACGCCGTGCTTACCGCTGCGTTGCAGATTCATTCCGTAGAGGCCAGGCATGCCTCCCACATCCGCCAGATGCGGAAGGCGAGAGGCGCTAACCTGAAACCATGGATCACCGGTAAAGACACGGGAGGAATAGGAGCGGCCGTGCAGGCCAGTTATAACGGCGAAGAACTGACGGACCAGGCGGGCGTCGATATTACCAAATTTGTAAGCGCCAATGCTGCCAGTGAAAGTTTTGACGAACCCCTCACTGCAGCGCAGGTATTGGCGATCGTAAAACCTTTTATCGTATAAACCATCATTTCTCACATTTATCTGAATAGTTATGAAAAAAGCATTTATCCTGTTGGCCGTATGTCTGCCAATATCGATGCAGTTCGCAGCAGGCATGACGTCCGTTTCACGGAGCGATATACATCCTGTGGTTGTGCGCGACTGGACCAAATCTGCCACCGCTACCTGGCCGGCGATGAAGGACGGTAAAACGCTCTGGTATAAGCTTGACAAAAAAGGTGGCCTCTGGTGGAGCGCGGACGGAAAAAAATGGGCAGCTGCCAGGGAGGGGGCCTGGACTGACAAAGAGGGCAAATGGCTCAAGATACACGAACATAAGCTGGTGTGGAGCACTGACGGCAACTCGTGGTCAGAAGTGCCTGAATGGAAATGGGAAGGATCCGATGGGAAGTGGTACAAATTCGACAACAACTGGACCCTGTGGGTGAATGAATAGACACAGGCCCGAAATTTTTTGACGGCGATCCATGGAAAAGGGCTGTACCAAAAGTTTACTTTTGGCCAGCCCTTTATAATTACATAGAGCGGCAGCGTGCCGTGGATGATGTGGATCACTGCTGACCTGCCTCTACGGAGCGCATTGGGGTAGCGATGCTTTTATTTCGACGTTGTTATTTTAATAACGGGCGTATAGTTGTAATATCCGGCAGGATTGTCCGCGCCGCCGATGCGGGCGGCAGCCCTGATATAATACACTGTACCGGCTTTGAGGCCGGTGAACGTTTTCTCGTACGTAGTGGCTTCCACGGTGGCATCGGGTATATTCTGCACATCCTGTATGTCATTCAGCGTATAGCTGTTGACGTCAATGCCTCCGGTCGTACCGATGATGGCCGCCAGCCTTGATATCTTCTGCGTATTGCCGTTGTGTTTAACGCTGTACTTTACCGTTACGCTGTTGTTGGTGACATTGCCGGTGGTTGCTGTGACTTTCAGGAACGGCGTCACCGGGATGTCTTTTTGGGTATTGGCGGCAATATCCACTACCAGTGTATCCCTGTAATAGAATGGCCCTTCTGCCACGATACGGTACTTCCCGGTAAAGAGCAGATTGTTGGCGTAAGAGCCGTCAGGGTGTACGGCAGTATTAACAGGATTAGGATTGCTGCTGCTGTACCCTACCTGGTAATAGCGGATCACGGCGCCGTTAAAAGCTTGCACGGGCACGGCTTCATTGGTTTTAACATCGGTGAGCCGGCCCTGAATGCCGGCGTCGGGCGCGGCGTAATTGTCTTTCCTGCAGCCGGTGAGCACTGTGCTGCCCAGCAGGAGTGCCATACAGCTGTTGATGATATGTTGTTTCATATATTGTTACTTTTGTTTTGGTTAGAAGCCCGGGTTTTGTACGAGGTTGCTGTTCTTATCGATCTCGCCGGTGGGGATACGCTGATAGTACATGCGGGAAAGGAAGGTGCGGGTGTTTTTAGGCGCCGGCACTATCTGGAAGGAGTATTTCATATCGGCGGGTGATTTCCCGTTTTCCCACATGAGCCAGGGATAGAGCGCATGGAACTGTGTATTGTTCAGCAGATCAGTAGCGATGCGCCAGCGGCAGATGTCCCACCATCTGTGATTTTCGAAGGCCATCTCTACCTGGCGTTCGTGGCGTACCTGGTCGCGGGTGACGCTGTTGAGCGTTTTGATGCCCGCACGGTCGCGCAGCTGGTTGACAGCGTTCAGCGCATCGGCTGTTTTGCCCAGCTCAATAGCGGCTTCGGCGTAGTTCAGCAGTACTTCGCCATAACGGAACACGATCCACGGTGTGGTAGAGCGCCCATCTGCCAGCCGGTTGACCGGGTCCATGAATTTTTTTACATAGAAGCCTGTTTTGGTTGGATCGCCACTGAGCAGCGGACCGTCTTTGCCAACGCGTGGTATGCTGTTAGCTCCGCTGCCATAGGTGTCTGTCAGGTTGGCGGCGGTGAACTGCACACCGTTGTCTGTTACGCCTCTTCTTAGTTCCACAACGCCGCCCTGCCAGGGTGCGCCCGGATACAGGATGCTGGCGAGGAAGCGGGGATCTTTATCTTTAAACAGGTCGGCGGTGTTATTATAAAGGATAGGGTTACCGGCGGCGTCATTTATTTTCAGTTTGCCCGGTGTGCCATCGGTGTATTCGAAGCTCTCTACCAGTTCCAGCGTGGGATTGGTAGCGCAGCCGTAATCAACTTTAAAACTCTGCGGCGCGTTGTAGAAGTCGAAGCCATGCGCCAGGTCGGGCGACTGGTACGTCTTCACAAAGATGACTTCTTTGTTTTTGTCCATGTCAGCGCCGGTTAAGAACAGTTGCTGGAAGTTGGCGGTTTTATCACCATTGCCGTTATACAGCTGGAATTTTCCGGAGCTGATGATTTTCTGTGCGGCGTCGTAGGCTTTCTGCCAATAGCCGTCGGCGTTAGCGGCGATGCCTACCACGCCGCCCAGTTGCACGGAGCCGTATTTCGCAATGGAGGCGGCATATAACATTGCCCGGCATTTTAAGGCGAGGGCAGCGTAGCGGGTGGCGCGGTAGAGGTTATCGGTGTTATGGGCTTCCGGCAGCTGGTCGGTGATGGCGTCCAGCTCGGAGGCGATAAAGTCATATACTTCCTGTTCCTTGTTACGCGGCACTTTCAGCGCTTCGATATTGCCGTTGTAGTGCTGTACGTTGGTGATCAGGGGTACGCCGCCGTAGCGTTTTACGAGGGAGAAATAGTAGAACGCCCTGACGAAGCGGGCTTCAGCGAGGAAGCCGGCTTTCTGTTCTCCGGAGATATTGGCGTTGGGGATTTTTTCGATGAAATCGTTGACGTTTCTTACGTAGTTGTACTGCCACCAGGCAAACATTTCATCGCCGAGGATGGGATCAAGGGTGGCGCCCCAGCTGTAGGAACGTACTGCTTCATCGCTGGCCTGGCTGGGGAACGCGGCCTGGTTTCCTTCCACCCAGTAGTCAAAGGCTTCGGTTTGCATCCTGCTGTAGAGGTTGGCGGTCAGCGCCTGTACGCCGGATACGGAACCATAGGCGGCATCATCGGAGATGATGTCCTGTGCTTTTCTTTCCAGGAAATCTTTGTTGCAGGAAGCTGACAGGGTAAGCAACAGCGCAAAGGATATATGTTGATGTATTTTTCTCATGACGAATAGTTAAGTGGATCAGAATTGCAGGTTCATGCCCAGGGTGAGTACACGTTGCTGCGGATAGTACTTGCCGTTACCGGCCGCATTCGTGTCGTCGTTGGTGGGCATTTCCGGGTCAATAAATTTCAGGTTGTCGAACGTGAGCAGGTTCTGTGCAGAGAAATAGAACCGCACCTGTTCGATACCGGCTTTAGACAGCATCGGTTTAGGCAGGGAGTAGCCCAGTTCCACGGTTTTTAACCGCAGGTAGGATGCGTCTTTCAGCCAGAAGGAGGATACGCCTTTGTTGTTGTCCAGGCCGTTGGTGACGGTAGAAGGGTATTTGCCCGGCACCCATTCGCTCTGCGGGTTGTACGGGTCTCTACGGTGCCAGCGGTCGGTGAAGTAAGCAAAAGCATTGGCGCCGTTGCTGAAAGGGTCTCTCATGGCGCCGTCTATCAGTATATTATAGTTGGCGGCGCCCTGGAACAGCATGGAGAGGCTGAAGCCTTTCCAGGTGGCGGCAAGATTGAGGCCGTAGAATAATTCCGGCGTGTTGCCGCGCCCGATTACCTTGCGGTCGTTGCCGTCGATGATGCCGTCGCCGTTGAGATCTTCATATTTGAGATCGCCTGGCTTGAGGGTGGTATTGCCTTTGCGGTCCTGGATAGCCCAGCCGGCAATTTCTTCCTGGCTCCGGAACTGCCCGATGGCGTTGTAACCCCAGATCATGTTGCTCCATCTGTCGTTGTTATTGTCTTTCCAGTTGGCGAATGCGTTGGTGGAGCTGGCGCGTTCCTGGTACAGATTACGTGTACGCGTCCAGGTGATATTGGGAGATACGTTAAGTACCACGTCACCGATTTTTTTATTGTAGCCCAGCACAAGCTCGAAACCCTGCGTACGGTCGCTGTTCAGGTTTTCAGCCGGGAGGCCGGCGCCGTAGGTGCCGGGGAGGGAAAGCACCCGCTGAGCAAACAGGCCGGTACGTTTGCGGGAGAAGAAGTCCAGTTCAACGGTGAACATGTTCTGCAGGAAGCCCGCTTCAAATCCGATATTGGCGGTGGTGGCGTTGAACCAGGTGATGAGCGGGTTAGGCAGGCCGGAAGGCGTGAGTCCGCCCACGATGTTTTTGCCGAAGATATAGCCGCCATCCGGATAGCGGTAGCCGGTGAGGTATTGGAAAGGATCGGCGGAACCGTCGTCGCCCATCTGGCCCCAGGAGCCTCTGATCTTGAGGTTGTTGACCAGGCGGGCCATATTGCGGAAGAATGTTTCATCGCTCATTCTCCATCCGGCGGACACGGTGGGGAAGAAACCCCACCTGTGGTCGGGCGCCAGTTTGTAGGAGCCGTCGTAGCGGAAGCCGAGTTCCAGCAGGTAGCGGTCTTTGTAGTCATAGTTTACCCTTCCTACATAACCCATGTAAGCGGCTTCGCTGGCTTTACCGTTGTTGTTTTTATTGGTATTGGCGCCGGCGAAGAGCTGGTCCAGTGCGTCGAGCATAAACTCGCGGTAGGCTTCAAACTGGCTGCCGATCGTTTGTCTTTGTTCAAACAGGAGCAGGCCTTTGAGGTGATGGTCGCGCGCTACCGTTTTGGTATAGTTAAGTGACAGCTGCATCAGGGTGTTTTCTTCCTGTACTTCATCCTGTCTCAGGTTGGTGGGTGCGTTGCCGATATAGCCCACATCGTATTTATTCGTAGCGGCGTTATAGTTATAGAGGCTGAATTGTTTCACCCATTTTTTGTTGTTGGCGGTACCAGACTGGTAGGAATAGAGCGCTTTTGCAGTCAGGCCGTCCACGAAGGGAACGTCGTAGGTAAGGGACGCGATGCCGCTCAGGTATTTGTATTGCTGTGCGGAATATCCTGAGTAGTCACTGTTCATGGAAGCCAGCACGTTATGGCTGAAGTTTGTCACAGCGTAATAGTCCGGGTTGCCGTTGGCATACAGCGGGTAGGTAGGATAGGCGCGTTGCACCTGGTCCATCAGCGTGACGCTTTCAGCGGCGGGGTAGTGGCGATTTTCGAGGCGGCCGCCGAGGTTGAGTTCTGCTGTGAGCCGTTTGTTGATTTTAGTGCTGATGTTGCTGCGGAAGTTGTAGCGGTTGAAACGGGTGTCGCCGCTTTTCCACATGCCCTGCTGGTTGAGGTACCCGAGGGAGAAGAAGTAGCGGGTAGATTCTGTGCCGCCGGTGACGTTTACGTTATGGTACTGTTGCGGTGTGTTTTTACGGATGGCGGCGTTGTACCAGTCGGTGCTTTCGTAGCCGGGCTGCCCTTCGCGGTATTTCTGCACTTTGTCGGCGCCGTATACCGGTGCGAGGCCCTGGTTGAGCTGCGATTCATCTGTCAGTTCCGCGAATTCGGCGGCGTTGACATAGCGGGGATAGCGCGTATTGCTCTGGAGGCCGAAGTAGGTGTTGTAAGTGATTTTCGACCTGGACATGTTTCCTCTTTTGGTGGTGACCAACACTACGCCGTTGGCGGCTTTGATGCCGTATACCGCTGCTGAGGCGTCTTTAAGGATGGAGATGCTTTCTATTTCAGAGGGGTCGAGTTGTTCGAAGGTGGAGGGTACACCGTCCACGATGACGAGGGCTGTGCCGAAGCCCCTGATATCGATGCGGGAGCCGTCTTTGCCGGGTTCGCCGCTGTTCTGTACCGCGCGGATACCGGGGAGCCTGCCGGCGAGAGCGTTGCTGACATTGGTGACGGGCGATTTGGCTATTTCCTGCCCTTTTACGGCGGCGACGGAGCCGGTGATGTTGACTTTCTTCTGGGTACCGTAGCCTACCACCACCACCTGGTTAAGGTCACTGATGGCCTGTGTGAGCGCTACCTGCAGGGTGGTTTGGTTGCCTGCGACGATTTCACGGGGTGTGTAGCCGACGAGGGAGAACACGAGTACGTCTGTTTCACGGACTTCCAGTGTAAAGGCCCCGTTTTCGTCGGTGTGCGCGCCCCGCTGCGTGCCTTTGATACCGACGCTGACATAGGCCAGCGGGTTCCCTTTTTCATCGGTCACGCGGCCGGTGATCTTGTTCGCCACGGCAGCCGGCTCGGGGTTGCCGGGCGTGACTTTACGGGTCACGATCACGGTGTTGTCGATGATCTCGTAGGAGAGAGGTTGCTGGCTGAGCGCCGCTTTCATCACCTGGTCGATAGTGCCGCGGGAGATGTCCAGGTTGACCGGTTTGGTACCTGCCAGCCATTCGTCGCGGTATACAAAGGTGTAGTGGCTTTGTTGCTCTATCAGCGCAAAGATGCTTTCGAGCGGTTTGTTTTTTACCGACACGGTGAGCTGTTGCGCAGATACGCCGGCAGATACATTGATGCAGAATAGTGTGAGCAGTAAGGTGGTTAGCTTCATAACCCTGATGACTTTATTACAGCGGCAACGGCCCTGAGGCGGTGCTGCCTGTCGCCTTCCGGGGCGACCGGTGAACAAAAACCGTGTTACGGGCACGGTTTTAACATAACAATCCAATTGCATAGATTTGCAGTGTTTGGGTTTAGAGATCAATAATCTTAGTCGGATATTGTTTTACGGTAACCCGGGCATTCAGCCAGGGGCGGGTCCAAGCGCTCCTGGTTTTTTATGGGCTACCTGTGGCGCGGTGTGCCGCGCATTTTTCATAACGTTGTTGACTTTGGTTAATAATGACTGGTCATACCGTAGTTTTTAAAGGTGAATAAATGCCGGCGATGGAGTTCAGGATGAGGGAAATACGAGGAGCCTGCCCGCTTCCTGTCTGCAGCGGATGCCGCTGAGTTCCAGGATGCGGATTACGCCTGACAGTTTCATGTTTCGTGGTACCTTGCCCGTTATATGTCCCTGGGGGATGCTTCCCTGGTAGACGATATCGATATTATACCAGCGGCCGATCTGGCGCAGTACCATAGGGATATTATTGCCTGAGAAGCGGAACTGGCCGTCTTTCCAGGCGGTGGCGAGGGCTGTTTCCGTTTCCCCGACGGAAATGCGGCCGTTTTCATTGTTCACTACCGCCTGCTGGCCAGGCGTGAGCATTTTTTCTGTTGTTCCCTGTTTTACTTTCACGGCGCCACTGAGGAGGGTGGTCTGTATGCCGGTTTCATCGGCATAGCCCATGATGTTGAAGCTGGTGCCCAGCACTGCGATCTGCGTGTTGCGTACTGTTACGCGGAAAGGGCTGGCCGCGCTGGCGGTCACTTCAAAATAACCTTCGCCGGTCAGTTCGACGCTTCTTTCCCGGTTGCTGAAAGCGACCGGATATTTCAGCGAGCTGGCAGCGTTTAGCCATACCCGTGAGCCATCCGGGAGGATAAGTTTGTATTGCCCGCCTTTGGGGACGGACATGATGTTGTACAAGGTGTCTGTAAGGGCGCCGGAATGCTCGTCTACGTATAGGATGGAGCCGTCTTCATTTTTGACGATGCGTACGCCGCCCTGTTGTGCCAGTGCGCCGTTGCCTGCACTGTCGAGCAGGATTTGGCGGCCGTTGCTGAGGGTGAGCACCGCTTTGTCCGACCCCGGCGCAGCGTCAGGTGCGTGAGTAGCCAGCTGCCGGGCCGGAAGCGTTTTGGTTTGCAGGTGATGCCAGCAGTAGCCGGCGGTAACAATGGCGGCTGTTACCGCGGCGGCAACCCACCAGCGGCGCCGGCGCGATGGGGCGACCGTTGCCGTATGACCCGGAAAGCCTGTCCGGGCAGTTATTTTATTCCATATCCTTTTTTCCTGTTCAGCCTCGCTCGCAGCAAAAGAGGCAGGGATGTCCACCGGCGCATCCTGACCGGCGTTGTACCACGCGGCATATTCCTGCGCTTCTTCCGGGGTGATGGTGCCTTTCAGCCATTTTTCCGCCAGTGCTTCATACCGGCTTTGTTCCTTTTCCTGGCTCATACAAAAGAGGTCTTTTATAATAAGTCAATCGGAAAGGACCAATCCCCATATGTTTATAAAAAAATTAAAAATTATCTGGAATTCAATAAAAAAAATTACTAAATGGGAAAATTGTATCAGGGGAGCGTGGAGAGCAGCAGCGCGGAGAGATGTTTAAGTCCGGTCTTCAGTGTTTTGACCGCCCGCGCGAGATTGTGTTCCACGGCCTTTTCGGAGATGTTCATTTGTTGCGCGATTTCCTTATGGGAAAGGCCCATTTCGCGGCTCAACCGGTAGGTAAGCCGGCAACGTTCGGGAAGAGCTGCTACCAGGCCAGAGAGCAGGTCTTTCAGGTCTTCAAAACGCAGCCATTGTTCGGTGGAATGATCTTCGGGCGACATATTTTCCAGGGCATAGGAAGAGTAAGCCCTGGCTCTTTTTTTCTTTGCCTGCAGGTTGATGACGCGGTACTTCATGGCTACGGCCAGGTAGGCAGGCAGCGGTCCTGTCAGCGTGAGGGTTTCGCGGCGGTCCCATATGTCCGAAAAAACATCCTGTACCAGTTCTTCCGCTTCCTCCAGGTTATCCAGCTTATTGGCTGCCACGGAAAAGAGCAGTTTCCAGTAACGCTTGTAGATCGTCGTGAAAGCATTTTCGTCTCCTGTACGGAGTAAGTGTAACAGTTGTATGTCAGCCAGTTCCTGCATATCGTCTCGGCTGCCAAGGAAAATAAATTTCGGGAAATAACCAAATACGCATGTTATTTTATCCGCCGGTATCTAAAGATACAGGCAGGCTGTCTCCATCAAAGCAGATAACCCCGGGCAGAGGCCCGGGGCAATGTTTACATGCAATCCTTAATTAATCCTGCAGCCCGATGGATGTATAGCGTTGCAGGCTGCCGATTGTTCAATACCGTCTTTTAACCGGTCATTACACCCGCACTGTCTGCAGGAATTCTCACCCTTGATATTGATGACACAAAATTTGTCTAATTTTGGATGATCATGGTAATCCAGTTTTAACTTAAATAGATGGTCCAGATGCTCAGACCCTGGAAAACGACACTGACGCTTGATTTTAACAACCCGCACCTGTCGGTGTACCGGCAGATAGCGGACGGTATTGTGGCGGAGATAAAGAAAGGAAGACTGAAACCCGGCACGCCGCTGCCGGGAACGCGCGTACTGGCGGCAGATCTTGGCGTGAACCGGAAAACAGTTGTGCTGGCATATGAAGAACTGACGGCGGAAGGCTGGTTGGAAACAGCAGATAAAAGCGGCACGTTTGTTTCCGCGGAGCTGCCTGACAGGAAAGCGCAGCCGGCGAAGAAAACAGCCGGCTTCACCTTTAACGATCATGAGCGGTTGAGCCCTATACCCCAGGAGGTGAATGCCAACCTGATCGTGTTTAATGACGGTTGGCCGGATGTGCGGTTAGCGCCGCTGGACGAACTGGCTAAAGCGTATAAGCGTATTTTCCAGCAGAAAGCGCGCTGGCGTATGCTGGGTTACGGCCATGAACAGGGTGACGAAAGACTCAGGATCGCCGTATCGGGCATGTTGTCTTTTAAAAGAGGGATGAACACCGATCCGCAGCAGATCTGCATCACCCGCGGCAGCCAGATGGCCCTATACCTGGCAGCCCAAACGCTGCTGCAGCCCGGGGACATCGTCGCCATTGAATCGCCGGGCTATCTGCCGGCGAGGCAGACGTTTGTGAACGCAGGCGCCCGTATGGTGCATATCCCGGTGGACGAGAAAGGCCTGATGACAGATGTGCTGGAAGAGGTATGCCGCACCACGCCATTGAAAGCGGTGTATGTAACGCCGCATCACCAGTTTCCTACTGCCGTCAGCATGAAAGTGGAGCGACGGCTTAAATTGCTGGAGCTGTCCAACCGCTACGGCTTTGCCATCATTGAAGATGACTATGATCATGAATTCCATTTCAGCGCCAGGAGCCTGCTGCCGCTGGCAAGCCATGAAGGGGCCGGCAACGTGATTTACATCAGCTCCCTGAGCAAACTGGTAGCACCGGCGGTGCGGATCGGTTATGTAACGGGGCCGCCTGCTTTTGTGGCAGCGTTGGCGCAGCTAAGAAGGCTGATAGACCGCCAGGGCGATCCAATCATGGAACTGGCGGTAGCCGGACTGATGGAAGACGGCATTATCAACCGTCATGCCCGAAGGGCATCTAATATCTATAAAGAAAGACGGGAGAAGATGGACCAGTTGTTACACCAGCATCTCGGCAAACAGGTGATCTTCCGGAAACCGGAGGGCGGGCTGGCCTTTTGGGTGAAATTCGTGAAACCGACCGATACCAGTCAACTGGCGGCGCGCCTGTTGAAGAGAGGCGTTTCCGTGATGGCCACAGAACTGTTCTGTTTTGATGGCAATCCGCTGAACGCGCTCCGGCTGGGGTATGCCTCGCTGACGCCGGCAGAACTGGAAGAGGGAGTTCGTATACTCGCTACCGTAGTAAAGTAACGGTTACCTTTTTAGCAGCCATTATTCCCGGATGATCCGTGACGCCATTTTCGCCCAGCGGAAAGAAACATACTTACGGGAACGATTGTGGCTGTCATCCGGTGGGCTGTAGTGGTGTATTTTCCTGGTATCGGTGTCCCCGATACAGATAAAGGGATGGAATCCTTTTGCGTTTGTCACACCCACGGCCAAAAATGTGTGATTGTCCACCCAGAAGGTTTCTTCGATCCAGGACGATGCGCCCATATAGGCGATGCCGGTACGTGTGTTGCCGGCGGAGCTGCCCAGCAGCAGGGACTGGTCTGCCTCATAAGACGCACGGTACCGGCCATCTGCGACAGGCTCCATTGACACCTGGTAGCTGAAGAAATCCAGCCATTGTTTTTTATCGGGTGAATAGCTGACAAGGGTACCGAAAGCATTGAAGTAAGTAGCGGCCTCCTTGCCGCGGAGCGTATCCCGCCAAACTTCGCCGAAGCCGGTGGTGTTCCGGAACGCAAAGACGTCCGGGTTGAAACCGGGGATGCTGCGCGCCCATCTGCGCAGGGCGGAATCCTGCTGAAAAGCAGCGCGATAGTCTGCCGGCCGGGGTTGTGCCTGGGTGATGTGATACAACAGCCCAAACAACGGAAGAAATATCCATTTCATATTGGTGACGAGTTACAGCTTTTTAAGGTACGATTTTTTGGTGTGAAGCGAATACCGGTTAATGTCTATATTTACGGGTATATCTATATCTAAGCTTATGCAATTTGTATTCCGCGTATTTCTCTTATTGTTACTGGCTGGAGCGCTGACAGCTGATGCAGCATCTCCCAAACCTGTCATGACAGGCGCTGAGCAGACCAGCTTGTATGTGCCTTATCTGAAAGGCAAAAAGGTGGGCATGGTCGTGAATCCCACTGCGGTGATCGGTGAACGTTTGCTGGTCGACAGCCTGTTGAAATCAGGGGTGAAGGTCACCCGTATTTTCGGGCCGGAGCATGGTTTCCGGGGCAATGCCAGCAACGGCGCACATGTGGCCGATGAAGTAGACGCTGAGACAGGTATCCCGGTGATCTCCCTGTATGGCGCCCGCAAAATGCCGCCCAGGCAGGATATGGACGCCATCGATGTGATGATTTACGACATACAGGATGTGGGTTGCCGTTTTTATACCAATATCAATACCCTGCGCGATATCATGGAAGCCTGCGTGGAAGCGGGGAAGGAGCTGGTGATACTGGACCGCCCCAACCCCAACGATTATGTGGACGGGCCTGTCCTGGATATGAAGCTGAAATCCGGTATCGGACAGTTTCCGATACCCATCACGCATGGTTTGACTGTCGGTGAGTTTGCCCGCATGATCAACGGCGAGGGCTGGCTGAAAAACAAGCGGAAATGTAAACTGAAGATCATCCCTGTAAAAAATTACAGGCACGGTATGGACTATACGTTGCCTGTAGGACCTTCTCCCAATCTGAATACACAGCAGTCGGTTTTATTATACCCTTCCCTGTGTTTGTTTGAAGGAACGATTATCAGCCAGGGCAGGGGCACTTACATGCCTTTCACTGTACTGGGCGCCCCGGCGCTGAAAGGGCAGTATGAATTTTCCTTCACGCCGGAAAGTATTCCGGGTAAGTCCGAGTCCCCGCTGCATATGGGACAAGCCTGCTATGGGCTGGACCTGCGCAAATTTGACACCGCTCCGTTGCGCAAGGCCGGTAAGATCAACCTCAGTTGGATGATTGAGATGTACAAAGCTTATCCGGAGAAAGAGCGGTTCTTTGATCAGTCTTACAGCAAGCAAATGGGCAGTATTGACAAGCTGGCCGGTACTACGGCTTTCCGCCAGCAGATCATTGCCGGGAAAACAGAAGCGGAAATCCGCCGCAGCTGGGAGCCGGGGCTGGGCCGGTATAAGAAGATGCGTGTCCGTTATTTGCTGTATCCCTGAGTTTTCATCCTGGATTGCAGGTACTGATGTATTTCCGTCTCCTCGGGAGAAGAGCCGGGCTTGTATAATTGCAGAAAGCGTTTGTAGTGTTTCATCGCTGTATGGCCGTTATGAAGCCCGGTTTCGTATATCCGTCCCATACTGTACTGCCGCAGCGGTTTTTGCGAAAGATACCATGATGTGTCCAGGCTGGCCAGTGCCGGCCTGAATTGCTGCATGTTCTCGTAGTTGATGGCCATGCTGCTGTAGTAGCTTTCCAGGCTGGATGATTTGGCGAAATCAATACATCGCAGCAGCAGCTCGTTGCTCTCCCTGTATTGCCGGAGGGCGGTACGGGCCAGCGCCGTGTAGAAGGTAATGTTTTCTGATGCGGCGTTGCGGTCCAGTAAATACTGATAGATACCGATACAAGCCTGATACCTCTTCAGGGTATAGTTGGCCGCTATAACGTAAACGAATGTATTCGGCGACACTACGTTGAGCCGTTGCAGTTGTTCCCCGATGCCGGCGGTACGCCGATAGTTCTTCACCATGTACGCCGTTTTGGCGGCGGTCATCAGCACAGCAGCTGCGGAGGAATCCTTTTCCAGGAAGGCGCGGGTGATGGAATCTGCCCGGGGATAGGTTTTCCGTTCCATCCATTCTTCAGCGGTACGTGCCGCTACGCGGGCGTCGGCGGGATTGAGCTGATAGGCCTGCTGCAGCCATACGAACCCGGAATCGGGCATCTGTGCGGAGAAAGCGGCGAAACTTAGTTGTTTCCAGGCTGCGGCGCTGGCGGGTTTCAGCTGTACGATGCGCTGATAGAGGGGGACTGCCTCTCCGTAACGTTCCTGCTGCGAGCGGATCGTTGCCAGGTATTGTAGCGCCGGTATCAGGGTACTGTCCAGCGTCAGCACTTTTTCATAGGTGCCGGCCGCATCGGCTATTTTGCCGCCCTGGTAATAGGTATAGCCCAGCAGCGCCATTTCCCGTGCGTCGTGTAGGTTGACTTTCGGCCGGAGGTAGGCAATGGCTTCGTCATATTGCTGGTCCTGCAGGTACTCCATCACCCTGTTCCTGTCTATTCCCTGCGCCCGGACAGTCCCCGATAAACAAAGCCACCCGATGATCCCGATAAAGTTTCGCATAGTGAAATCATTTTAATAAAACTAAGTATTTAGTTTTAAAACTAAAAATTTAGTTTTAGTATATTTCGGGAAACGGAACCGATAGCAATGACAACGATTTCATCCCTCAGCGGTCTAACGGCCATGGATATATTACAAATGGGCCACAACGGCTACACATCTTCACAGGCGTGGGTACCCGTGCAAGAGCAGGACGGAGCGGAGATGCGTTTTACTTTTCGACTGGAAACGTTGCCATCTCCCAAACAAAAGACCTGGCACACGAGTGAAACGGAGCTGGCTGAACTGAATGAGGTGATGCAACAGGGCCATTCTTATGCGGCCTACGACAACGGGAGGTTAACGGGGTTTATCATCGCGGAAAAAAGGGATTGGAACAACACCTTGTATGTGGCACAGTTAACGGTAGCAGCTTCCGAAAGAAGGAAGGGTATCGGCGTGCAGTTGATGAACACGCTTATAGCACATGCACGGCCGTTGAAAGTACGGTTACTGGAGCTGGAGACGCAGAACACCAACGTGCCGGCGGTGACCTTCTACCGGAAGCAGGGATTCCGGCTGTCGGGCGTTCACCTGAAATTGTATGATCCGGTATGGTGTCCCGGCGAAGTAGCTTTTTATATGACCTTTGAATTATAACCGATGCGTCCCGGGCTTCTGCCAGCGGAAGACGGAAGGCCCGTTTCCCGTTTCCACGGCCGAAGCGCGGGCCGCAGTATTACCGGCGTTGTTCGAGGACAGCCTTCAGCCTGGCCAGGTCTTTCAGGACCGTTGCCCTATCGGTTGCCAGCATATCATCCGTCATATCAGGCTGCCTGAACAGGGTGAACAGCACTTCGCTGCCTTCGCCATTGGCCACTACGCGCATGGGCACATATACTTCCTGCCCGTTGCCGGGATACACGTAGTGATCGGCGATGCGGAACGGATTGGACGGTGTGAAGCGCGCCGTGGCGCTGTTGCCGTTGGCCATTTTAAAACGCCAGGTATCCGGTGTGCCGGCCGGTTCCAGGTTGGAGCCGAAACCATTCGCCCAGACGCCGAAGTTGGAGGGCACTGACAGGAACGCATATACGTCATCTGCCGGACGGAGTACCGTGATGCTTAATGTTTGTGCGGGTAATGCCATTTTTGTCGTGTTTACGGTTTGCGCTTTTGTCTGTATAAAAAGCAGCAACAGCAGGCCGAAGCCCAAGCTAATGCATCTTCTTTTTTTCATGGTCTTTTGATACAAAGGTAGCAGGCAGACCCGCTTCGCACTTTGGAAAAAAACGACAAAATAAACCGGCTACAGGCTTGCCATACGAACGAGAAATCCTATTCAGTTTTCCGGCGCTGCGTATTGTACGATGTCGATGCCTACGCCGTTGGGGTCCATGATCGCAAAATGATGATCTCCCCACGGTTCTTCCCTTAAACTTATCTGAATAGGAACACCTTTGGCCCGCAGGTCGGCATAGATGGTTTTTACGTCTTCCACTTCTATGGTGAGATAAACGCCCTTGCCGCCAAATGCAGGCCGGAACAGCGGTTGCTGGCTGGCATGTTCCGGCAGCAGGAAGCTGATTTCTGCGGTGTGGCCTGGCGTATGCAGCAGCAGGTAAAAATCATTTTCGAAAGTTACCCCAAAGCCTAGCACTCTGGTATAAAAGTCTTTGCTCTCCTTTATTTTCTCTGTGATGATACCGGCATTCATTTTCATATTTTCTCTTTTTTGATGACAACACAAAGATGAAAGTATTTACCGGGACGGTATTGTAAAAAACGGACAAACTCAGGGCAACGCCAGGGTGGGAGGCAGGCCGTACATGGTTTTGAACTCTTTGATAAAATGCGCCTGGTCATAGTAACCGGCATCGAAAAAGTGTTTATGGGCCTTCAGGCTATCAGCAGTGGGCGTGGTGTGCAGCAGTTGCTGAAAGCGTACCACTTTGCTGAAGGTCTTGGGAGAATCGCCGATGTAAAAATCGAACAGCCGTCTGAGTTGCCGCGGGCTGACACCGCTATGGAGCTCTTTTTCCAGCCGGATATTACCGCCGGCGCGCAGGATCAGGTCTACCGCCTGCAACAGGCGATGATCGGCATCAGCAGTATGGCCTGTTGCTATTTTTTCAAAAAAACGGTCCAGCAGCGGTTGCAGTGCTGCCAGGTTATGCAGGCCGGTGGCCTGTTGGGTGAGACCGGCCGCCAGCCCGGGCGCAACGGCCCCGAGCGGTTCAAAGCGATTGGTAAGCGTAGCGGCATTGACGCCGAACAACAGCGGAAATGCTGCCGGCAGAAAGCGGATGCCGATGTAGTTAAACGGATGGTCGAGGGGGAACTCGGTGTAAGTGGTGGAGAACCCCATGACGTACACATCTTCCGGATGATCGGTATGAAAAAAAAGGTCTATACAGCCATCGGCTACCACGCGGTATACAAACGGTTCCGACAGCGAAGGGAGAGAAGTCAGCTGCCAGTAGCAATAGATATAGGACGTCAGCGCAGGCGACGGCAGACATTCCCGGTAGGAAGCGTGGTCGCGCCCCGGGCGGATGGCCGGTTGTATGGGCCTGAAAAGTTGGAAATCCGGATATTTTTTTATTTGATAATTGGATTTACGGATGTTGGAATGTTGATAGACAGACTACAGCACGAAGATCGGTAATATTTCACATGAGAGATCATAGAATCCGGGTTTCAAATTTATTAAAATTTCAAAATCCGTAAATTTCAAAATCCGTAAATCAATTTGCGCTATTTTAGCGGCCGTTTAACAACAGTACAGCATGAGCGGAACGCCAGCGATTAGTATCATTATTGCCACTTATAACACTGCAGAAGACATTGGCGGTTGCCTTGATGCCATCG
The DNA here is from genome assembly GCF_012516375.2 of Chitinophaga oryzae. NCBI lineage: Bacteria > Pseudomonadati > Bacteroidota > Chitinophagia > Chitinophagales > Chitinophagaceae > Chitinophaga > Chitinophaga oryzae. The sequence goes on along the minus strand of NZ_CP051204.2, from coordinate 4,607,070 downwards.
CCGCACAATCGTTTAACGATCTCGAAGTGGTGATTGTGGACGGGGGGAGCACCGACCAGACCATGGAGCTTGTCAGATCTTATGCAGCGCACATTCCCCTGAAATGGTGCAGTGAAAAAGACAACGGTATTTATGATGCACTGAATAAAGGCGTGAAAATGGCCTCCGGCCGCTGGTTGTACTTTCTGGGTGCAGACGATCGTTTATTGCCGGGTTTCAGTGAACTGGCCGCTAAATTACAGGATGAACGTGCGTTGTATTACGGTATCACCAAAGAATATCACAGCGATGGCCGGGCGCCGGTAGGCCTGCTCACCGGGAAGTTCTCCAAATACAGGATGGCCAAAGGCGCTATCAACCATCAGGCGATCCTTTACCCGGCGGCGGTGTTTCAGTACTATGCCTATAACCTGCGTTACCGTGTGTATTCGGACTATGAGCTGAATATCAGGCTATGGGGCGATGCCCGTTTTAAAAAGCTGTTCTTTCCGATCCCCGTTGTGAGTTATAACATGACAGGGTTTTCTGCCAACAATCCTGATACGGTGTTCCTGGCGGAAAAGCCGGCCATTATCCGGGAAAGTCTCGGCTGGCTGGTATATGTGCGTTTTATGCTGAAAGAATGGAAACGCCGGCGTAAACAGTCCTGATCATCCGGTGATATAACTTCTTCTGAAAAATTCTCCCACCCGTCCTTTAAAATAATATTTGAGTTTGGTGCCGAAAGAGCGCCTGTAGCGGGGTATTTCCATCATTTCGTGGAATGTGCCCTGTAGTCCGGCGGCCTTCAGCTGCCTGTCTGCTTTTGCCAGCGCGTGGATGTAAGGTTTGTAGATAATTTTCAGTTGTTCATCGGTGATGGGATATTGCCCGAGGAAACAGCCTTTGGGGTAACAGTACTTATAGTCCTGGTAGTGATAAAACACCAGCCCGAATTGTTTGCCGGTAGCGATTTCGGTACCGGTGATATGCTGGCCCTGTTGGGAGAAGGTATACTGCTGTATGTTCCAGGGAGCCACGCCGCCGCCGAGGTGTTGCAGCTCATGTACGCCTTCAAAGCGGTCCATCCAGTAGTCGAGATATTTCTGGTCTCCGAACTTGCCGTCTTCAAAACGTTTGTAACACCAGGCGAAGCAGGATTCTTTCCAGTCTGTCAGCACCCGCCTGCCGTTTTCATCATTCCGGAAGAACATGAACTGTACACAGTATCTGCCGCTCAGGGCGGTTTGGTCGTATACCGGCGTATAGCGGTGATCGGTGATCAGCACAGACTTATTGCCCATTTCCTTTATCAGGATAGCCGGGTCGTCGAAGAACAGCAGGTCTGCATCGATATAGGTGCAGGAGGGAAGCCGGTAACGCTCCAGGCAATACTCGATGGTAGCCGGCGTGCAGGTCCAGCAATATTCTCCCGGTGTGCGTGTAGGCTTTATCGTTAGCAGCCGTTCGTCTTCAAATTCGGCCAGGGAAATAACGGTCGCTTTGGGCAGCCGCAGTGCCGTAAGGGTTTGTTGGCACAGGTCATCGAAGGCGAAGATATAAAGGTGGAAGTCCGGGCATTGCTGCTCCAGGGATTCGTACATCGCCAGCCCGCGTGTCAGGTATAATGAGTTGAAGAGAGTGCAAAAATTAAGCATGCTTGTTTGTTCAATATCAGAAAAGGTCAGGCGCCGGTCAGCAGGTATCTCAGCCAGCGTTTGAAGCGTTTCCGTTTACGTTTGAAATACGGGTACTTATGCAGGCCGAGGAAAAAATCCTTGAAGGCGCTGTAGCCCTGCCTGCTTTGTTTAACCGGGATATTGCCGACGGTCACCGGTTCCTGGCTCACGGACACGTCGTAGTCGCTGGTGTCGGTACAATGGGTGCCGGAGTTGTCCATGCCGTTGTCTCTTGCGAGCGATTGACCGGGGTAGAGGGTATACTGATCTTTCAGGAAAGCGGAGGCGTACCATCTAACGGCCCACGAATCGTTGCGGCCTTCGATCTGGTCTTTCAGCATGTTGGTGTAGGAGAAAGTATCGTCGAAGTCGAACTGAAAGGTCAGTTTACGCCGTATTACCTCGTCGAGCAATTTTTGCCCGTCTGCCTCGAAATGGTCCCATGCTCTTTTCCAGGTGGCCCAGATGGAGCAATCGGCGCCCCGGATAAAGAAAGTGGGCGGCACCGGTTTCCGAAGGGGATACAGCAGGGCGCAGATACAGGCTACTTTGGGTTCCTGTTCGTAATAGTCCAGCGCATCGTTCAGAAAGCGAAGGCAATGAGGGGATACCAGGATATCATCTTCTATCTGGATAATTTTACCATGTTTATTGACCACCATGGTAACGCCGGAAATAATGCTTTTAGACAGCCCCAGGTTGACCGGTTGTTCGATGATGGAGATACTTCCGAAGCCGGTTACGGTACGGAGGTAGTCCCTTACTTCCTGCACGCGCGGAACATCTTGCCCGTGGCGCGGCCCGTCGCTGAAGATGTAGAGGTCAGACGCGGCGGCTTCCGGATTCTGCAGCAGGTATTCGATGGTCTTTTGCGCTTTGTCGGCCCTGTTGAACACAAACAACGCAATAGGAGCTAAAGACATATTTCCTCCGGTAGTTTAGAAATTTCTGGCATAATCAATCGGCAAATATAATAAAATTCAACTAAATTACATGTGAAGTATTTCCTTAATAATACTGTATTTATGCGTTTATCCCTGCTGCAACTCCCGCTGGCGCTTCTGCTGGTATCCGGTGGTGCATATGCCCAACAAGACAGTCTCCTGGCCCGTGAAAAGGCTATTGCCGCCATCAAACTGATGGATGGAGGAGAACCGGACAAATCCATCCCCCTGCTGGAAGAGGCTGCCAAACTGGACCCTAAAAGCCTCGATTATCCGTATGAGATGGCGTATGCCCGCTACCTGATGAAAGATTACGGGAAAAGTGTGGACATCCTGAGAAAGCTGACCCGACGCGATGATGCCAACGACAGGGTGTACCAGTTGCTGGGCAACAGCTACGATATGGCGGGGCAAAAGGAGAAAGCCATCGAAACGTATGAGAAGGGGCTGAAGTTATTTCCTGCATCGGGCAATCTGTACCTGGAGCGGGGCGTGGTGGAGGTCATGAAGGAAGACTTTAACAAGGCGCTGGCATATTTTGAAGCCGGCATTGCGGCTGCGCCCATGTATCCATCCAATTATTACTGGGCGGCTAAAATATTCGGTAATTACACCCAGGAAGAAGTGTGGGGCATGATTTACGGGGAGATATTCCTGAACCTGGAGCGCAACACCCGCCGGACAGTGGAAATCAGTAAAATGCTGTACCTGACGTATAAGTCAGAAATCAAAATAGCGGGAGATTCTGCAAGTGTCAGCTTCAGTAAAAACAATGTGATCAATGTTAGTTACGATCCCAAAGGAGGGCCGGAGGCATTGGCGGCACAGTTGAAGAACCTGAAGATGCCTTATGGCGGAGCGGTCTACGAACCCAACCTGGCGATAGCGGTAGCCGGCGAGAAAATCATCGACCTGCAAACGCTCAACAATATCCGTTCAAGATTCCTGGAGCTGTATCAGCAGAAATTCCGCAGTATGACGAAAGTGCCGGTGGTGCTGTTCGATTATCAGCAGCAGGTCAAAGAGGCGGGTTTGCTGGAGCCCTACAACTACTGGATACTGGGCTACGGGCAGGAGCAGGACTTCACCGACTGGCGTGCGGCCAACGGGGAGCTGTTCAATCGCTTCCTGGAATGGGTAAAGGACCACCGGCTGGCGATCAGCGAAGAGACCCGGTTCTATCGTGCCCGTTATTGATCAGGGCAGCCTTGCCACCAGTCTTTCCGGCATGAGCCGCAGCACCTGGTAAATCATCTTCCATTTAAATCCCGGTACGATGGTGAAACGTTTACCCGCGTTCACTACGGCGCCGGCAATGAATGCCGGTTCCAGCATCAGCGGCTCCGGCAGGGGCAACCCTGCTGTCATCTTACTGCGGATGTAGCCCGCCACGATCACGTTGACGGTTATACGCTGTGCAAACAAATGTTGCCTTAATCCCGCCAGGTATTGGGTGAAAGCCGCTTTGGTGCTGCCATAGATAAAATTGCTTTTCCTGCCGCGAACGCCCGAAAGGGAGGAGAGCCCGATAATTCTTTCCAGCGACGTATTGGAGCTGTCTGTAACAATGATGTTCAGGATGGATACTGCTCCGCAATAATGTACCTGCATCATATTAAAAGAACCGTCCCAGTCCTGCATGGCTGCGGTATTGTCTTTCAGGTAACCGGCGGCGTAGAGTACGATCTGCGGTTTGGCGGGCAGGGTGTCATAGAATTTACGGTGACTGCTGAAGTCTGTCGCATCGAAATGGCGGATGGTCACCTGTTCAAGGGGAAGTTGTTGCTGCAATACAAATGTTTCCAGCGCAGCGGTGCTGCGGGAGGCGGCTACCACGTGATACCCGCGGCCGACGTACATTTTGAGCGCTTCTTTCGCCACATCGGAATTGGCGCCCAGTATAAGGACTTGTTTCATATAGAAAAAGATGACAGGATTTTTCGAAGGCGGGTTAAAACAGGCACGAAGTTCCTGTTTTTTGACGGTAAGTCAAAGCGCCGCTGAAAAATCCTGTCATCTTTTTATTGCCGGTTAGCGCTCATAGAAAGGCGCGGGCTCCAGTCCCAGCGAGCGGTAATAAACATATATCTGTCCGCGGTGGTGGATTTCATTATCGATAAAATAGAGCACGAGGTTGATCACCACGCCTTCGTACATACCAAAAGCTTTGTCGGTTTCGAGGAAACGTTCTTCCGTGATCATCGGCCAGTATTCGTTGATCAGCCGGGTATTTTTGTCCCAGAGATCGAGGATTTCCTGTTTGGTGGCGGGTTGTTCTCTTTTGGGAACGGTTTGCCAGTTGCGGGTGGCGGCGCCGGCTACGCCCATGCCGGAAACGTTGATCTGTTCCATGGCCAGTGCAGCTACAGAGCGCATGCCGCCGATGGAGTAGTCAAAGAAGCGGTCTTCCGGAAACCCTTCCAGCAGGCGGCGGGTAAGGCGGCGGTGGCCCTGGTAGTGTTCAAGCAAATCGGCGCTGGAGATGGCGGTCACTGGTGTTGCGATGGTGGTGTTTTCCATATATCTGTTTCTTTAGGTGTTGACTAATATTGATGGTCCAAAGATAACAGGGGGGTAGTGACAACCTTATGTCAGCAGGGTTTAAAAAAAATTAATCAGGGAAAGAGAGCACGGTGCGACCGGTATTGCGGCGGCCCTCTATGTCGCTGTGGGCGCGGATTACATCGGTGAACGGATAACTGTTGATCTGGCTTTGAAGCTGGCCGGCGGCGATCAGTTCCAGCAGTTCCTGGCTCCATTGCCGCCGTTGTTCCGGGAGGATGTTATAGACGGTGGAACCGATGATACGGGCGGACTTCATGATCAGTTCCTGTGGGTTGACGGCCGTAGGTTGCCCGGAGCTGTTGCCATAGACGATGAGGGTGCCGTTGACGGCGAGGGCTGACACCAGTTGCGCAGGCGTATCGCCGCCGGTGGCGTCCAGTACCAGGTCTGCGCCCTGCGGGCCGGTAATGGCTGTCAGTTGTTGCAGCCAGTCGGACTCACGGTAGTTGATGGCATGGGTTGCGCCGAGAGAACGTACATAGTTCTGTTTGGCAGCGCTGCCGGTGAGGGCAATGATCTGTGGCACGCCTTTGATTTTGGCCAGTTGTACCGCTTTGGAACCTACGCCGCCGGCTGCTGCCGTGATGACGAGGGAGCGGTATCCGCTGGTTTGTTCCAGCAGATGCCTGGCCGTCAGCGCGTGGGTGAGCAGTCCTGCCGCGGGGCTTACCTGGTCGGGCAGCACGGTGAGGGCTGCGGCGGGAATAGCGGCATAGGCTGCGTATCCGGCAGGAGCGTATCCCGTTACCCGTTGCCCTGCTTTCAGGTGCTGTACCCCGCTGCCGGTTTCGGTGATGATACCGCTCACTTCGCCGGGTAGTATGGCGGGAAACTGCGCAATAAAAGGGTATATGCCCTGACGGATAAGGAGGTCGGCGTAGTTGACGCCCACTGCCTGTACTTTTACGATCACTTCCTGCGGGGCAGGAACGGGCATGGGCTGGTCGGTCACTTCCAGCACTTCGGGAGCGCCGTAAGCATTAAGGGTGACTGCTTTCATATGATGTTGTTTAGACCGTACAAAGATGACGGATCGGGGGCGATCCAACACCATGTGTTACATCCATGAAAGTGACTTGTTTTTCCGTCAGATTTTCTTTAAGGCCCGCATTTTTCATTTTTCCGGGCGATGGTACAGGTTGTCGGGAAAGCCGTTAAATTCGTTGCAGGTATTTATTTTCCTATGAGAAAAATCCGCATATATAGTCTGGCCCTGGTGGCACTGTTGCTGGCGCGGGCGCTGTCCGCACAAAATAAGATCGTCGTGTTTCAGTCCGATTTCGGTTTGAAGGACGGTGCTGTTTCCGCCATGAAAGGGGTGGCTAACGGGGTATCCACTGATCTCAGGTTGTATGACCTGACCCATGAGATACCGGCTTACAACATATGGGAGGCTGCTTTCCGCCTGGAGCAGACAGTGCCTTACTGGCCGGTGGGGACCGTTTTTGTGTCGGTAGTGGACCCGGGAGTAGGCACCAGCCGCAAATCTGTCGTGCTAAAGACCCGCAAGGGGCACTTCCTCGTGACGCCGGATAACGGCACCCTCACGCTGATAGCGGCGTCGGAGGGAATTGCAGAGGTGCGGGAGATCGACGAGGCGGTGAACCGCCGCAAAGGCTCCGGTAAGTCCTATACTTTCCATGGCCGTGATGTATACGCCTATACCGGGGCGCGCCTCGCATCCGGCGCCATCACCTTCGACCAGGTGGGGCCGCTACTGCCGGCCACGGTAGTAAAGCTGCCGTTCCAGCAGGCCGTGCGTGAAGGGAAAACGCTCAGGGGGAATATCCCCATCCTGGATATTCAATATGGTAATGTATGGACCAACATCGGCGCAGCCCTGCTGGAGGAACTGCGGCCGCAGTTCGGCGATATGCTGGAAGTGACGTTTTATCACAGGCAGCAGCAGGTGGCCACCATACAGGCGCCCTACAGCGAAACATTCGGCGCCGTGGCGGAAGGGAAGCCGCTCGCATATCTCAACAGCCTGATGCAGCTGTCTTTCGCCCTGAATATGGGGAACTTCGCCGAGGCCTATCACATCGGCAGCGGCAGCGACTGGAGCGTGGCCGTTACCCTGTTGCCGCGGCAGAATTAAATCCTTTTAAGTAATTTGCGTCCCAGTTCAACAGTGATTATGGATATCAGTATCAATAAATATATCAGCGAGACAGGCTTCTGCAGCCGGCGGGAGGCAGACAAATACATAGAGCAGGGCCGTGTCACCATTAATGATAATATCGCTTCGAAAGGCAACCGCGTGAAGGCGGGCGACGTGGTGGAAGTAGACGGAGAGCCGCTGAAAAAGAAAAAGACGACCGTATATATTGCGCTCAACAAGCCTAAAGGCATTACCTGTACCACCGATCTGAAAGACAAAACCAATATCATCGACTTCATGAATTTCCCGTCGAGGATATTTCCTATCGGGCGGCTGGACAAGCTTTCCGAGGGACTGATCTTTCTGACCAACGACGGAGATATCGTGAACAAGATCCTCCGTGCCGGTAACCAGCACGAAAAAGAATATATCGTGTCCGTCGATAAACCCGTTACCCTGGAGTTTATCAAAGCTATGCGCAACGGTGTGAAGATACTGGGTACCGTTACCCAGAAGTGTTTTGTGCAGCAGGAGGGTACAGACAGGTTCCGTATAATCCTTACCCAGGGCCTCAACCGGCAGATACGCCGTATGTGCGAGGTGCTGGGGTATAAGGTAGTGACGCTGAAAAGAACGCGTATCATGAACATGACCCTGAAAGACCTGGCACCCGGGAAGTGGCGTTATTTTACCAAAGAGGAAATTTCCAGTATCAATACCATGGTCGCTTCCAGCAGTAAAACCGCTCCCGGTGACAACAGCGGAGGAATGGATGAATAACGTGTATGCTTTTGCGTTAGGGGAATTTTTTTTTAAAAAAATTTGGAAGTGAAAATTTAATTCCTATTTTTGCAGCCGCTTAACAGCAATACAGTAAAGGATTCCGTAGCTCAGTTGGTAGAGCAATACACTTTTAATGTATGGGCCCTGGGTTCGAGTCCCAGCGGGATCACTGGAAATTAAGAAACCTCGCTCCAGTCGCGGAGTTTTCGCTTTTTAGTTGAGTTCATTATGTATGAAATATAGAATTTTCTAAAGGGGAAATTTGAAGCCGAATGCTTATTAGGCTTTGTTCAAGTTTGCATATCGCGTGGTTCCTGGCCACATGGAATGCCTTTCTTTGCAACCTTCGCTACCAATCGGATTAACGGATACCGTTGTCTCGATCTTTGAAAAAAGTTGTAGCATATTTTGCAAAGCCTTTTGTTTGTAAAAGCTTATCACGTAGGGAATTTATTTTTTGAAAATCTTTAGATTTTGTCAAGACGCCAAATGCACAATGTCTGATATTTTCATCTTCCTCTTCGTTTTCAACAGTGTCCATACAATAGTCAATAACATCAGGAAAGTTGCTAAAATTCCAAGTCAGGGCATTGAAACCATATTCTTTAACCATGTCATCTGTTTCTACCTTTAACGCTTGTAAAATTCTGTTTTTTATATCCGTTATATCAAGACCGGTAAGATCTGCAATTTCAAGGATCTTGTAGACGTTCACTTTAACAAGATCATAAGCTTCCCTGTTTTCAATTAAAGTCAATAAAAAATCCCACTTGTTATTATCTGAGAGAAAATCAAAGTCAGCGCTGATAATTTCTGCTTTTTCGTCATCGTTAGTCGCCGCCTGGTATTTGTCTATAAGTTGCTCTAATAATGTCATAAATACGGTGTCTTTAAAGTTATAAGCTAATGCTCGATGGATTGTGTCATTAACCACAAAGCGTGAAGGCTTACCGCAATTTATCTTAAATGTACTATTTCCGCAAATTTTGCAAATCGGATATAAAAAGGTCCGGGTTTTGTACCATGAGGATCACGGATAATTCACAAAACCTGCGCTGGTTTATCAGCGGGATAAGTTGAAGAAATTCAAACTGCTAATTATTAATCCGCATACGGAACAAATGGGAATGGATCAAATCCGTTGAATAGAAGAAGACTATACTATTTGACGGAAAAGCAACAAAGAAAGTATAAAAAAATGCGCCTGCATTGCTGTATAGCACGGATGCTTCCTTATGCAAGTCTGGACCGCATTACGCCCTGCCATAGATTTATTCTTTTTCAGTCCGTTTTCGACGATCAATTAGAATATAAGACCGCTGAAGAAATCGACCTACTACGGTCAAGGCTGGTGGAAGTATTCAATGGAAGCCAGCCGGAGCCCGGCGAGACGGGCCTTTTCCGGCAGGCTTACAAGATTGGTGAGGAATTTCGTGCCTTTATGCCAACCGCATGGATGGAACGATTTATAGGTGCATTTCATCGTGTTACAAGATATGGCGTTGTGGATGACGCACCATTTAAGGAGAGTGAGAAAGCAATGCTGCTTGTTTATTATCTGCTAAATCGTGAGTATTCTATTCTCATGTATCCATACTTATATATGATAGATATTGAGACGGATTTCGTATTTCCAGATCTTCCTGATAAACATCCTGTAATACAACGGTTGAGGGCCCTGGCTTCAAGAATAATTGGATGGCAGAATGATATTCAGGGCCTTAGTAAAGAACTGACTTTGGAAACGGAAGTTACTAACTTGATTGTTGTTTTGCAGCACCAATATAACCTCTCTTTGAAAGATGCGCTCACAAAAGCTATGGATATCCATGATTCCGATCTTGCTGAATTCATTTCCTTGACAAAAGCCCTTCCAGACTTCGGCAGGTATCATCAGCAGGTTGATAGATTTATTCTGGGTTTAGGTCTTCAGATACAAGGTGTAAACAGCTTTTATATAAATGACACTATACGTTATTTACCAGATGGGTCGGGCTTTGCCTGGCCAGAGCTTAAATCAAATTTTTGCTAATATAGTTATTACTTGCTTTGGAAAGGCAGCAACCGTATTATTCCAATAACTTCGTAGGCGCATACCCGAAGTGCTTCTTAAACGCAAACGAAAAGTGGGACAGGTTCTCGAATCCTACTTCGTAGCATACGTCTACCGGCTTCTTTTTCTTCTCCCTGAGATGGTAATGCGCCAGCTCCAGTCTTTTTTGCGTTAGCCAGCGTTGCGGTGTATTGTTGAACGTCCTGCTGAAATCCCGTTTGAAAGTAGTGAGGCTCCTGCCTGTCAGGTAACCGAATTTTTCCAGCGGCATGTTGAACATGAAATTCTTCTCCATGAAATCTGCGAGGTCGATCTTTCCGGGTTCTTCGAAATTGGCCAGCACATCGTCTACGCTTTTATCGATCGTCCGCAGAATGCTAATAGCTTCCGTGATTTTCAAAGACGCGATATCCTCCGGTAAGTCTTTCATATCGAAATAAGGGATCAGGGATGACAGGCAGCTTTCCAGCAAGGGGTGATTACTGAAGCTGTAGATCTGCTGTGGTCGCATGGTTTGTGGTTTGGAGGGATGCGATGCATAAAAGCGCCGCAACCTCTCCACCGTTAAATGCATGACCACCGTTTTATGCGGTTGCCGGTCTTTAGGATAATTAATGATCGTTGCCAGTTGATTACGGGGTATGAGGAAAATGTCTCCCTTTCCGAAAAAGTAGGTGGCATCCGCCTGAACGATCTTGGTTTCGCCCGAAATGAACCAAACCAGCATGTGGTGCTCGAACATGATGTCAGATTTGAAGAACTTGTCTTCGTAGCATGACAATTTTATATCTTCTGTGATGTATTTTGCCTTGTATTCCATGTTTATGGGTTTTGCAGATCTGCTCATCTAAAAATAACAAGAATCCGTTGTTTTTTTGTCAGACCGACTGGCCACCGTCTACCAGGAAATTGGAACCTGTAATAAAGGCTGCGTTGTTGCCTGAGAGAAAGGAGATCATATCCGCCACCTCGTCGGGCTTCCCTAAGCGGGATAATGGGATGGAGCCGATCAGTTGTTCTTCCAGCTGGCTGTCCAGCCCGATTTTGCGCATTATCTCTGTGGCCACAGGCCCCGGGCTCACGGCGTTGACGCGGATCTTCCGGGGCGCCAGCTCCAGCGCCGCAATTTTCACAAGGGCATTGATAGCCGCTTTGCCGGCTGCGTATACCGACGCGCTTTGAGGGGAAATAGTGGCTGAAGTAGACGATAAAAACACGACGGAGGCATGATCATTCAGGATGGGAATGAATTTGCTTAACGTGAAATAGGCGCCTTTGAAATTCACGTCCATCATTTCATCGAAAAGCCCTTCCGACGTATGTTCTATCAGTGAAAATTTGGTGATGCCGGCATTAATGAGCAGGATATCGACCTTGCCGAAGTTCTCCGAAACCTCAGCCACGAGGCGGTTTATGTCTGAAAGGCTGGCCTGGTCTGCCAAGGCCCAATCCACGCCCAGTTCCGCCGCAGCGTTCTCCACCGCTTCTTTTCTCCGGCCGGTAATAATGACTTTAGCGCCGTTTTCGGAAAGTTTTTTTGCCGTGGCGTATCCGATTCCGCTGTTGCCGCCGGTAACAACGGCAATTTTTGATGTTAATGCTTTCATTTTTCAGGGATTGAAGGTTAGCAATTGAATTTGTGGCCGATCATTTCTTCGGTGAGCGTCCATAAGCGTTTGGCGCCGGATTCGTCGAGGGAGTAAGGCTTCACGCCTCCGGAGGCGAATTCGCCGGTTGCCAGTGCGGCGACGTCGGCATCCTCGCAATACACGCCGCCGATTTGGTTGAGCAGGGGTGAGGTGGCACACCAAACCGTGGTGGCAGCGCCCTGGGAAACGGTTTTCAGGGATGCCAGTACTTCCGGCAGCATGTTCCCGTCGGCATCGCAGAAGCCCATTTTCTGGAAAAGCTCGAGGGGCGCCTCCCGGCCGAGCTCTGTGCCGCCGATAGATCCGGGGTGGAGGGAATAAGCTCTGATATTGCTGGCTTTGGCCCGGTTGTCGAGTTCCATCGTGAAGAGGTTTACCGCGGTTTTCGACTGGCCATAGCTTTGCAGTGTTTCATAGTTGCGGCTCAGGAAGTTGGGATCTTCAAAATCGAACGGCGCAAACTGGTGGCCTTGCGACGAAACGTTGACCACCCTCGCGCCATTTGCCTTTTTGAGGGAAGGCCACAGCCTGGCCGTGAGCTGGAATTGCGCCAGGTAATTGGTGGCCAGTTGGGACTCGATGCCCCGGCTATCCCTGCGCAGGGGCACCCACATAATGCCGGCGTTGTTGATGAGCAGATGCAGCGGCCGGCCCGATGCCAGGAAGCTGTCGGCGAATTTGTCGATGGAAGCGGGGTCCATGAGGTCCATCGCCTCGATTTCCACATTCGGAATGCCCTGCAGATTCCGTTTCGCCTTTTCGACGTCTCTCGCCGGAACGATCACGGTAGCCCCGGCTGCCGCCAAAGTGCCGGTGGTTTCCAGCCCGATGCCGGTATTACCGCCGGTCACGATGGCGATTTTCCCGGTAAGGTCAATGCCCTTAATAACGTCTGCGGTTGTGGATGCGGCATTGAAGCCGGAATGTAAAGGGGTTTGCAATGCGCCCTGGTAATTGTTTTGTTTCATGTCGGTGATTTTTTAATTGTTGATGATGAAACAAAATTACGTTGCCGTAGAATGGGCGACTTTGTTCAGAAGTCCGAATATGCTTTGTTCAAAAGTCCGGTTTTTGAGGAAGGAAATCAAAGGGTAATGATGCGCTCCGGGCTGGCGATGCCTGTTTTACAGACTTGCCCTGCGGCGGGACTATGCCAAAATGTGAGTATTTTCCATATGGCAGATAATTTACGCAAATCATATCCGGAATAGCAGACGCCTACCAGGAAAAAAGTCGCTTTTATACTATTCGGGAAGATAGGCATGAGGTACTTTTGCCTTATCAGTATTTTTTAACCCGCTGAAGTTCAGGAACCCATGTAAAACCCATCCTACCTCCGGCATTTAGATATATAAACAAACCACCCTCATAATGAACTATACAAAGATGTTTAATCCGGTAATAGCCGGTGCCCTGGCATTGCTATGTGCACTCGGCTGTAAAAAATCCACCACAGAAGCACCTGTACGACCGGCAGCTGAAAAATCGCAAATTGACACTGAAGCAGAAGCCATACGGTCGTTTATCGTTAAAAAATACCAGCTAAACGATAGTGACGTAGGCTATGACAAGAAAAATGGTTTCTTTTCCATCTATCACATCAATGTGGTTAGCTACGATGATGCTTTAACTGACTACGAGGAAAATAAAAACTAAGGCCATGAAGAAACTTTTAATGTTTGCAGCAATTTGCATGATGGCTTTACATGTAAGAGCCTCGTTCTTTATACAAGTTTTTAGTATACCCGCCAATCAAAATAAAAACCTGGTAGTTGATCCTTCAAAGGCTACTGCCTTTAAGGCGACTTACAACCTGTCCTATGTATCAGATAACATGTTTAATACGATTGTTGTAGATGTGGTATATATTAGTTCGACAGAAACATTGGTGGTTGGACCGGCAAAAACATACACAGCAACTTCCTCTGCCGGAATTGCAGATTATATAGACGCTACATTGCCGGCAAATAAAATGACCGGAAGGATATCGCTAAGGATAAGGTCGTATTCACCACAGGCTATTACCAATTATAGCCTTAACAGTTATGGTGTTGAAAATGCGATAGTATCACCAGAGGAAATATTCAGACGGAAAATGCACGGGTACAGGTTATCTATCCTGCCCGGTGGTAACATGGAATTTATTGATCCGCCGGCGGCTTTTGCGAATACTTCATTGGCTCCCGTGTATATAACAATCACAGAAGACGGCAAGTTATATGATCTGTATGTCGACCCAACGCGTGCTCCCGGCCAGCCTTTGAATGATAAACAGGTAACCACCGGATATTATGGCCTTAGAAAAGAATTTTATGTTTTTACCCAGCAGCAAGCCGGAACGGTGCCTGTATACAGGTATGTGAAAAAGGCAAACAGAACTGCTGTACTTTTTTCTATGTATCCGCAGGATGAAACCACCTGGGAAAAAACAGGTACTGCTTTTTATGCATACAGCAAGCGGGTACGGGACACGCCAACCCCTCCGGCAGGAGTAAGAGCTGCTAGCCACGTTTTCTACGCTGATCCCAATATAGACCGTACTTTCTTTGCAATGTACTTCCCTGATGAAAATAATAAAAACTGGCTGCTTCCTTATATTATTGACCCGCAAGGACACAAGGTGTACCAGTCGGTTTTTTTTGCTGATTTCCAGGCATTCCCGGCGTATAAAATAAATCCCTGATAAGAGCGACATTATATTTCATGACAAAGCCCGCAACTACGCGGGCTTTATCATGAAATATCAGTTCATTGCACTACCTCGCTCACAAAAATGACAGGGGTTACATTTGTGTAGTTGGTAAAGTCTGCGCGGATCGCATCCCTGTTTGGTGCGATAGCTGCCTGGTATTCACTCAGGCTTTTTACATAAAATGAACCGATAGCCATAAATGGTAAAGGTTGGTCAGGAATGCCGCTGGAAAGCCCCTTTTCAATGGTGTATTTAACCAGGTTTGATCCTAGAAAGCCTGCCACCATGGGCATGTGTTTAGCCGCATAATACTCCATATTGAAGTTTTTACCTTCTGCATAGGGATACAGAATGGATATCTTAATCAAACCCTTTTCAGTGGCAGTGATGTTGTGTTTTGAGGACTTTTCAGGTTGCTTTTCCTGGCTAAGTGCAACAAAATAACTGCTTAAAAGCAATAACGATAAAATCAGTTTAAATTTCATGATTAGTTATCTTTTAGTTACAAAATAATTTAGCTGTCAATTGCTGCTGTTAGCAGCAGCGCGCTTGCAAATTATCCTAATGCTGCGACTGGTTTTTCATCTTCGTTACCAGGGTATTTCTCCGGTTGCAGGATTATTTTCTTCACTGAAAAACTTCCCTGTAGGACCATCATTGTCAATCAACGCATATTTTACGATCCGCGTTCCGGCATCTTTAACAGATCCCGGCCCACGATGGCCGTTGAAATCTGTTTTTGTATATCCCGGGCAAACAGCATTTATTTTGAAGCCGGTATTTTTCAATTCATACGCCAAAACCACCGTGTACATATTCAGGGCCGATTTTGAAGAAAGATATACTGCGCCTTTGTAGTCGTAGTACTTATATGCAGGATCGCTGTGCAGGGTGATGGAGCCCTGGCTTGAACTTACATTTACAATACGGGGCGCTGAAGATGCTTTTAATAAATCGATAAATGCCTGTGTAACCCGCACCACACCGTAAACATTTGTGTCGTAGGCAGCTTTAAACTGGTCGATAGCGGCGTCGAGCGCAGTTTGCGGATAACCCCCATAGACACCCGCATTATTAATAAGGATGTCCAATACTTTCGTTTTCTTACCTATTTCTTTACGGGCGTTAGCGACGGATTCATCATTTGTGACGTCAAGCCGGATAACTTCTGCATTGTTTAACCCCTTTGCTTTTAGTTTGTCAAGTGCTTCTTTACCATTTTCTACACTGCGGCTGCCGAGGTAAACATAGATTCCTTTTTGAGCGAGTTGCTGCGCGACTTCAAAGCCAATGCTTTTGTTGGCTCCTGTTACTAATGCAAATTTCATTTCTGTGAATTTTATAGCGCAAAAGTAGCGGGCCAAAAAGTAGCGGAAATGGACAATTCAATTTATTTCCCCGACAAATCCTGCCTGGGCAAAAAATCACTTGCGCTTTTCCCGGTACTTTTCTTAAAGAGCCTGGAAAAATAATCAGGATCATTAAAACCCAGTTCGTAAGCCAGCTCTTTGACAGAAGTATTGGAATAGCGCAATCTTCGCTGAGCTTCCGCCATCAAACGGTTAATAAAATAATCTTTGGGCGATGTTCCGGTGTACTCTTTAACAATCCGATATAAACTGTTGGCAGATAAAGCCAGCTTTTCTGCAATCGCGTTGATCGAAGGTTGCTCCGTAAGATGTGTTTCCACGACTAATTTGAACTCGGCAAACTTTGAAAGGTTATTGTTTAAAACACTGACGGGCTCTTTGCTTTTAAAATAGGCGCTGTTAAACTCTGACAGCAATAAGTTCAGATAAGCCAATATTATTTCAGTATCGGTCTCATGGTGCTCAGAGAGCAGCATCTGATCTAAAATGCCAAAAACGCTTATTACTCTTTCTTTTGCGATACTGTCAAGAATAATGGTTTGTGCGTTTGAAGGGTTAACTAAAAAGGGAAATTGTTGTGGCAATAATGCTAATGTGCTTTCATCAAACAGCAGCTTAAAATATTTAAGATTGCCTGTTTTGGCAGGGGGTATAAAAATCTGATTGGGCATCGCAAAAAGCAGGTGTCCGTCGGTAAGTGTAAAGTCCTGCAGGTCCAAATTGTACGTAATTGACCCGCTTTCAATTAATACAATAAAATAAGACGATAATTTGCGGGGCTGCAGGATTTTTTCCTGAATATCAGCTGAGGGATAAGGATTGTTGTTTGAGCGGACCATTATTCCCAGCTCATCATTTTGTAAGGCCTGATGTTTCCCTTTTTGCTCCTGCATATTGTTTGCTCAAAATTTTGTAGGGTGTCTCCATACAATGAATGCTAATTTATCGAATTTTTGTAAATTATAATATATTTCTGAGAATATAGGATCGAAATCTTTGTTCCTGCTGCATTACCAGGACGACAGCAGGCCGGCTGCCATCAATCTTTCCAGTTGTACCGGGTCAGCTGGTTGGTGAGGCGCCGGGGGACAACTTCCAGCGTACTGTCTCCATCCGGGCGATGGTCCAGGACCAGCATACACCCTTCCGGCAGGATGCCGCCGGGGCCAAACTCCAGCTCGCTGACTTTCATCGATTGCGTGATGCCGTTGACATCTGTTTCCTGCCGGAACGGTTCTCCCGTATGCCCGTAAAAGTGATAGCGTACGGGTACGTTGTCCAGCACATCGCGGATAGCCTTCATGCCATAACCACGTTGACTGCTGTCGTCTTTGTCGTGGGTAATAAGCACATCGATATGGCCGCTGCTCCTCAGCAGCTTCTTTACTTCACGCTGCTCGTATTCCTGGATGAAACGTGGGTCCGTTCTTCCTTTGGCATCGCCGATACGGCCGATGCCCGCCAGGTATACGACTTCCTGGCCCTTCCGGAGTTCCTGTCTCACGCCGGAACGGCACACGAATATCCGCTTATAAACATCTATCGGGAAACGAGGCAACGCCGGGTTTGCCTGCTCCAGCCGATCCAGGAAGTCATGGTCTTCATGATTGCCCCGCACACAGATCATATCTATATTAAGGCGCTCCAGTAATCGCCTGATATCTTTGTTCTCGTGGATAAAATTATCGTGAAATCCCAGCTCGTCGCGGTTTTCCCGGGCGTGTTTAATAGTGGCTTTGTCGAGCCGGTGTATATCCGGATAGGCGCCCATGTCACCACACTGCAGTATGAAGTCAATCGTTTGACCGGTTTGTTGCTGGTAGCAGTCTACCAGCTTAAAGGGTAACAACAGTTTGCCGTGAACGTCGGCGAATATGGCAAGTCTCATTGTGAAACGAACAAAAAATGAACCGCGAATATACAAAAACTGCGCGCTCAGCTCTTGCGCTTCATCAGACTGCTGCCTGCTTTTACGTTTTATGAAAATTGATTCCGCCACTTTCGGATGCCTCGGTTTCATCCAACAGCTTCGATGACTTAAAAATCCACTTCCCCTGAATTCCGGTGCATTCTTCTGTGCAGCAGGTATGGCACCTTTTTAGCGGAACGGTTTCCCGAAGGTGTCCAGGCAACACTTTTTATCTCATGCCTGTGCGGGTACAATTTTCAATTGACATTCAGTCGCTTTTTAATACCAGCGTGCGTTATGGGTTAACTAAATGAGAAATTTCCGATTTAATTTTTTTAATTCTAAACAAAAAACTAATTTTAGTGCCTAAGAAATAACCGTTGGATGTTTGTTAGCGAATAGTAAAATGCCAGTAGAGCCCCGTTTTAGTTTAGTTGGCTAGTCTGGAGACCTTAGGGTGCTTGTTTTGCCCAATACTTTTTATTATTCCTTCATAACTTGATGTTGTAACAAACAACATTTATTGATGTGTTTGTTACGGCGTCTTTGATTTTTTTTAACTCACTACAGAATATGTAAGTGAAAGTAGCGATAGCTCTGCCCTTTCGGGTTTAAGACTATGGCTGTTGTATGCTATGTGCCGGAGTACTGGTAGCTGCCAGTTGCGGGAGCGAACCGAATATGCCAAAATCAGCTTTAATACTGTTATCATATTTTCTGAAATATTTTCCATCTTCACGGCCTGGTGGAATATATTTTAATTAGTAATCCTAAACAAATTTAGTTGCCGCTGGTTATGTTATACCGCAGGGAACAGAGTATAAACTGCCGCACACTTGTTTTGCCATCATACCCCTTGATGAATAAGCATTGTAACACCGTTTACCCCACCAGAAACGTTGAGCATTTCAAATGACCATTTAAGTACCAAACGTTACCTCATAATAAACACAGCAGCACCTATGTCCCAGTTCACACCTTCTTGGTACCTGATCTATACCAGATCAAGGCAGGAAAAAAAAGTAGCTGAACAACTGTCCAGATGCAGTATCGAAAATTATCTGCCCCTTAAAAAAGAAAGGCATAAGTGGAAAGACCGGTTTAAAACGGTGGAACTTCCATTGTTTCCTTCTTATGTATTTGTATATCTGGAAGATCCTCTTCAGTATACGACCAGTATACAGGTGGAAGGGATATGCCACTACGTTAAGTTTAACAACCGGATTGCCTCAATTAGCCAGCAGGAAATAGATAATATACGTTTGCTCACTGTCGCCGGTACCGGGCTGGAAGTATGTTACGACTACATCAGACCCGGTGAAAAATATATCCTGCAGGAAGGCCCGCTCAACGGCCTCTCCTGCGAAATCGTTCACTTTAAGGGTCACCATAAATTCCTTGTAAGGGTAGAGATCCTGCAAAGGTCTATCCTGATGGATGTTCCCGCTATTTATATAGGAGAAGCGCTCGCACAATAACCGGGTAATTACCCGTTTTTTCCCCCACCGCATTTTTGAATCAGTAGTTGATATGGAAACAATCAAGAGAAAACTCATTGATAACTACTGGCAGGAAAAATTGAAAAACAGGACAGGGTCTAACCGCTTGCAGTTAGCATCCGTGGCCAGTTCCCGTATTACTGTCAGCACCAGTTCAATCTTTTATTTCAGGAAACTTACTTCCGGCAAGCCATTAGCGGAGTTTACTGTCTTGATGACGGTTTATGCTGTTTTATTGCGCAGGTATTTTGGAGAACAGCCTTTTATTTTCTCCAAAGGGTTGCCTCAGCATGAACAGGCCCCCTTATTATACGATATCGCCTGGAAGCCGCAAACGCTGCAACAACAGTTGCAAACGACAAAAGCATTGGTGCAGGAAGTGTTTCGCTACGCTGCCCATACCATCGCCCCCGGTACTTTTGAAAGTCATGCCAATGCCGGTTTCTTCTTCTGCAGGGAGAGCGAAGGGGAGGTATTTCCTTTTTCCCTGACAGTACTACAGGAAACACCGGAATCCTGGGGCCTGAAGGCTTCTTTCGATGAACACTTCTGTACGCCCGCCATCGCCACGCATTTCCTGTACTGTTTTCATTACTGGCTGCAACACCTGGAAAGTTATTTGCCCCTGCCCGTTACGGAGATACCGGTAATTAATGAACAGGACCGTGAGCTGTTATTACATACCTATACAGCGGGACATAACGCCTGGCAACATAACGGGTTGCTCATGTCCCAGCTGGAAGCGGCTGTACTGGCCCATCAGGACCGTGTTGCGGTTATCTGCGACAGCCGGCAGCTGACTTATGCCCAACTCAATGAAAACGCCAACCGGCTGGCATGGTGGCTCATGCAGCAGCATCATGCCGGCCCCGGAGACATCGTGGCGGTGAAACTTCCACGCAATGAAAACCTGTTGACAGCGATCATGGCGGTGTTAAAAACCGGGGCCGCATATGTTCCGGTAGATGTCAATTATCCTGAAGAAAGACAAGCCTATATACAACAGGACTCCCGCGCCAGACTGGTACTGGATACGGCGGTGCTGCAGCTGTTCATGCAGTCGCAGTATGAGATGCCGGCAGATAACCCTGGAACTGTCAGCCAGCCGGGAGATCTGGCTTATATCATCTACACTTCCGGGTCAACCGGTCAGCCCAAAGGGTGATGATCGCGCATAAAAATGCAGCTGCGTTCCTCGACTGGTGCCAATCTGAGTTTGCGCAATCGCGTTTTGATATCGTGTATGCCGCTACCTCTCATTGCTTCGACCTCTCCATCTTTGAGATGTTTTATACGCTTATTGCCGGCAGAAAGATCAGGATCTTGCAGAATGCGCTGGAAAGCGCGCAATACCTGCAAACGGATAACAATATCCTGCTCAATACAGTACCTTCGGTCATGCGCGCGCTATTGGATGAAGGCCAGGACCTGCGCAACGTATCAGTGATCAACCTGGCCGGAGAGCCTTTCCCGCCGGATGTTGCGAGGAAACTGGTGCAGCTCCCGGCAGAAGTGAGGAACCTGTATGGCCCTTCTGAAGATACTACCTACAGCACCTGCTATCGCCTGCAACAGCGGACCTACCGGAATGTGCCCATCGGAAAACCAATTGCGTATACACAGGTATATATCCTGGACGACGCCCTGCAATTGCTACCCCCGGGGCTTTACGGGAAAATCTATATCGCCGGCGACGGTTTGTGCCAGGGATATCTCCATAAACCCGCGCTCACCGCTGAGAAATTTGTTGTCAATCCCTTCCATGAGGGCGCGCTGATGTATGACACCGGGGATATTGGCCGCTGGCTTCCCGACGGCAACCTGGAATACTATGGCCGCAAAGACCAGCAGGTGAAGCTGAACGGCTTCCGGATTGAACTGGGAGAAATTGAACATGTTATCTTACAGTTTTCTCCGGACATACAACGGGCAGTGGCCGACGTAAGAGATGCCGGAAACGACAGGGTGTTGGTCGGTTATTATGTTGCGGGCCAGGCAATAGATGTGGTAGCGCTGAAACAATTCCTGGCAGGCAGATTACCGGCATATATGGTACCGGCGCAATTTATGGCGCTTACTGAAATCCCTTTAAATATAAACGGCAAGGTAGACAGGAAAGCACTGGCAGACCTGTCCTGGAACGATTTGCAGCGCCGCGTGTCCGTGGCGCCACGCACCGTTACGGAAATCCGGCTGGCGGCCCTGTGGCATAAACTGCTGAACAAGGACAAAGTCAGCGTGCTGGACAACTTTTTTGAACAGGGCGGACATAGCCTGAAATTATCCCGGCTGGCCGCACAGCTCCACCAGGAATTTGACGTACGCATACCGTTGCGGGACCTGTTCAACCACCCGGTACTGGAAGATCAGGCCAGGTTGATCGATAGCTTTGACAAGTCCGGCTATAAAGGCATACCATTGTTAGGCGTGCAGGAAGATTATGCGTTGTCATCGTCGCAACGCCGTATGTGGTTGTTAAGCCAACTGGAAGAACGCAGCGCGGCTTATCACATGTCTGCTTTTCTCTTGCTGGAAGGCAAGGTGGATACGGTATTGCTGGAAAACAGTTTTTTACAGCTTATCGCCAGGCATGAAATACTGCGGACGGTTTTTGTAGAAAATAATGCCGGTGAGGTGCGGCAGGTGATACGTCCGCCCCACGAACAGTTGTTCCGCCTGGCGATACGGCATACAGAACAGCTTGATGAAGCGCTGCAGCAAGAGCTGTCCGTCCCCTTTGATTTGTCGGCAGGGCCGTTGTTGCGGGCGGTCCTTTACCCTCAGGGCGCCGGCCGTTATGTACTCAGTTTTGTAATGCACCATATCATCAGTGACGGTTGGTCAATAGATATACTGGTCAGAGAAGTACTGGCGCATTACAACGGTCATTCGTCGCAGCTGCTGCCGCTCACAGTACAATACAAGGATTATGCGGCCTGGCAGCAACAGGAATTGCTGTCTGCCGATATGCTTGCCAGCAGAAACTATTGGATGGAACAGCTGTCTGGCGGGCTGCCCGTGCTGGAAATGCCGCTGGACGCGGTACGGCCTGCGGTGAAAACTTTCCGTGGCAACGCGGTAACGCTGGACCTTCCGGCGGCTGCTTTTAAACGTTTGTTGCAGCATCATGATGCCACGCTGTTCATGGGCGTATTATCGCTGGTGAAAATATTGTTGCACCGGTACAGCGGCCAGGAAGATATTA
Source organism: Chitinophaga oryzae (assembly GCF_012516375.2). Classification (NCBI taxonomy): domain Bacteria; kingdom Pseudomonadati; phylum Bacteroidota; class Chitinophagia; order Chitinophagales; family Chitinophagaceae; genus Chitinophaga; species Chitinophaga oryzae. Next base: position 4,584,642 of record NZ_CP051204.2, on the reverse strand, counting down.
TTGTGGGAAGCCCGGTGGCCGGCCGCGTACATGCAGACCTGGCCCACCAGATAGGTTTCTACGTAAACACGCTGGCATTGCGTACCAGCGTCAATGCCGGGCATAGCTTTGCACAGTTGCTGGCGCACGTGAAGTCCGTAGCCATGGGAGCGTATGAGCATCAGGCATACCCGTTTGACGAACTGGTGGAATCGCTGGACCTGCCCCGTGATCTCGGACGCAACGCGCTCTTCGATGTACTGGTGGTATTGCAGAATAACGATAGTGCGGTTATTGCCACTGATGAATTCTCTGCTGCTCCTTATGAAGGGGTCGAGAACACTATCAGTAAATTCGATCTCTCGTTTAATTTTACCGAACTGGCCGACGATATTATCCGTCTCCGGCTGGAATACAATACAGATCTGTATAAGCAGGATACCGCTCATCGCATGGCCCTCCACGTAAAAGGACTTCTGCAGGCCGTGGTCGCTGATGCCGGTGTTGCTGTGGGACAGTTGATGTATATGTCTGACGCTGAAAGGCAACTGCTGCTGGAGGACTTCAATGATACAGCGCAGCCGTTCCCCTTAGACAAAACGCTCACAGACCTGTGGTCTGCGCAGGTGAAACGTACGCCTGATCATACCGCGCTGGTATCCGGGGAAAATGTGCTCACTTATGAGGAGCTGGATGAAATTTCAAGCAGGTTCTCGCACTTCCTGCGGAAACAATATGACGTACAGGCCCGTTCCCTGATAGGATTGCAGCTGGAACGCAACGAGTGGATGATCATCACGCTGTTGGCCATCTGGAAAGCAGGTGCTGCTTATCTGCCTATAGATCCGGCCTATCCCGCCGAACGTATCCTTTACATCATAAAGGACAGCGGCTGTAAGCTGGTGGTAGATGCGGACATGGTGGCGACCTTCCGGCAGGACGAACATGACCACATGGCCCATGGCCCGGTAAATCACCATGAACCGGAAGATCTTGCCTACGTTATTTATACTTCCGGTTCTACCGGTCAGCCTAAAGGGGTGATGATCACGCATCGCAACCTGGTCAACTACATCTTTGCCATCAACCGGCACTACCAGGTGGATGACCAGGACCGCATTATCCAGGTTTCCAATATTGCATTTGATGCTTCTGCGGAACAGGTATTGCTGGGATTATTGTTCGGCGCTTCCCTGTACATCATCAGCAGGGAAGAAACACTGGATCCTGTGTTACTGAACCAATTCCTTAGAAAGCACCGCATTACGCATATACATACAGTGCCTGCATTGCTGGATGGGGTAGACACCGGCGGCGGCTTATGTTTAAAGAGAATGGTTTCTGCCGGAGAAGCTTGTCCCGCCTCACTGGCGGAGAGATGGTCGCACCGGCTGAAGTTCTATAACAAATACGGACCTACGGAGGCCACAATTTCCAGCAATATTTACCTGGTGTCCGGCCAGGAAGAAAGGACCATCCCTGTAGGGCGCCCGCTGGATAATACACAGATATACATCCTGGATGAACAGCAGCAATTGCAACCTATCGGGGTGAATGGAGAGCTGTGTATTGCAGGCGCAGGCCTTGCCCGCGGTTATCTGAACAATCCATCGCTCACCGCAGAACGTTTCATTGCGCATCCTTTCCGTGCGGATGAAAAACTGTACCGCACCGGGGACGTAGCCAGGTGGCTGCCAGATGGCACTATCGCGGTCTCCGGCCGTGCCGACGACCAGGTGAAAATACGCGGCTACCGGATAGAGCCTGGAGAGATTACACATTTTATCCTGGGCTATGAAGGTATACAACAGGCAGTAGTGATCGCTGCTGAAATACAGCCCGGCGAAAAAGACCTCGTAGCTTATATAGTAAGCGCCGCGGACGTTGATATTGCCGCGCTTCGTAGCTGGCTGTCAGAGCGGCTTCCGGGTTATATGGTACCGGCTTTCTTTGTAGCGTTGGAGAGTCTGCCGCTGACGGCCAACGGTAAGGTGGATAAACGCCGTCTGCCATTGCCTGCCGGTAACGGAGAAAGACATACGAACTATATCGCTCCGCGCAATGCCACAGAACAGCAGCTGGCAACCCTTTGGCAGCAGCTGCTTTCCCGCGAGGCCGGTGTAAAGGATAATTTCTTTGAGCTGGGCGGTCATAGCTTAAAGCTGTCCCGCCTGGCCGCCGCCATCCATCAACAGTTCTCGGTCCGCGTGCCATTGAAGGAACTTTTCCTGCGGCCCGTGCTGGAGGAACAAGCCGCCTGGATCGCTGCACAGGAGCAAAGCGCTTATCAGCGTATCCCCGTGCTGGATGTCCGGGAAGATTATGCCCTGTCATCATCACAGCGCCGTATGTGGCTGCTGAGCCAACTGGGTGATGCCAGCACAGCGTATCATATGCCGGCGGTACTGGAGCTAGAAGGCACGCTGGACAAGGACTTGCTGGAAGCGGGCTTCCGGGAGGTGATCCGCCGCCATGAGATATTAAGGACCGTTTTCCGGGAGAATAAAGCAGGAGAGGTAAGGCAGTTCATCATCCCGGCAGAAGAGATTGACTTTTCGCTGTTGCCGGGCGATGATCTCCATGCAGACCTGTCCGCACCGTTTGACTTGTCCGCCGGCCCGCTGCTGCGCGCCCGCCTGTATGAGATCAGCGAAGGACATTACCTGCTGGGCTTTGTGATGCATCACATCATCAGCGATGGCTGGTCCATAGATGTGCTGATAAAAGAAGTATTACACTACTATAACGGCAAAGGCAACACGCCGTTGCCCGCCCTTCCTTTACAATACAAGGATTATGCAGCCTGGCAGCAATCCTGTTTGCTGTCGCCTGAAATGGCCGCCAGCAAGGCTTACTGGCTGGACCAGTTCTCCGGGCCGCTGCCTGTGCTGGAGCTGCCCACTGACGGTATTCGCCCGGCAGTAAAAACCTACCAGGGCGATTTTGTAACGGTAGATGTGCCGTCCGCAGCGCTGAAGTCACTGCTGCTGGCGCAGGATGCTACCCTGTTCATGGGCTTGTTGTCGCTGGTGAATATCCTGCTGCACCGCTACAGTGGCCAGGATGATATTATCACCGGCAGCCCCGTTGCGGGCCGTGAGCATGCCGATCTGTCGGGCCAGCTGGGCTTCTACGTCAATACACTGGCTTTACGCACCCGGCTGGACAGGCAACACAGTTTCCTGCAGCTGCTGGAGCAGGTGAAGACAGTCGCCCTGGGCGCCTATGAACACCAGGCCTATCCGTTCGACGAGCTGGTGGATGCACTGGACCTGCCGCGTGATCTCAGCCGCAGCGCCCTGTTTGACGTGATGGTGGTATTGCAGAACAATGACCGCACCACCATCGACAGCGACGGTTTACAGGTGCAGCCCTATGCGGGAGCTGATGGTGGCATCAGTAAATTTGACCTGCTGTTCAACTTTACGGAACTGTCAGCCGATACGGTCCGCCTGCGGCTGGAATACAACACCGACCTGTATCAGCAGGATACCGCCGTTCGCATGGCCACCCACCTGGAAGGACTGTTGCTGGCGGTGGTGAACACGCCTGAAACGCCGTTGGGCCGTTTATCTTATCTGCCTGTGGCCGAACAGGAAACTTTATTACACACTTTTAACAATACAACCGTCGCTTATCCGAAGGATAAGCCGCTGGCCGCGCTGTTCGTGGAACAGGCGCGGCGCACGCCGGACAACACCGCCCTGGTATATGAGGAGGTGCGCCTAAGCTACCGGGAACTGGATCACCTGTCCAACCGCCTGGCGCATTACCTGCGGCAGCGCTGCCAGGTGCAGCGCGACGAGCTGGTAGGCATACAGCTGGAACGCAGCGAATGGCTGATCATCACGCTGATGGCTATCCTGAAATCCGGCGGCGCTTACCTGCCGCTGGACACCAGCTATCCGCAGGAACGTATCGACTACATGATAGCCGACAGCGGCTGCCGGCTGGTGATCGATGCCGCGGTATTGGAGGACTTCCGGGAACATGCCGCCGATTACAGCGAGCAGCTGCCGGAACAAGTCAATCAACCTACAGACCTGGCCTATGTAATGTATACCTCCGGTTCCACCGGCAAGCCCAAAGGGGTAATGATTGAACAACGCAGTGTGGTAAGGCTGGTAATGGGTTGTAACTATGTGCAACTGAAAGGAGAGGAGGTGTTGCTGTCAACAGGTGCGGTATCCTTCGACGCTACTACATTTGAATACTGGAGCATGTTATTGCACGGCGGCACACTGGTGATGAGCTCACTGGATGTACTGCTGGATGATGAACAATTATTACAGCTGGTCAACCGCGAGCAGGTAACGATGATGTGGTTTACCGCCGGATGGTTTCATCAGCTGATAGACAGGTCGCCGGTTGTCTTCCGCTCATTGCAAACGGTACTGGCAGGCGGTGACAAGCTATCTGCAACGCACGTACGTGTTTTGCAGGAGTCGTGTCCGCAGCTGACCATTATTAACGGTTACGGGCCCACGGAAAATACAACTTTCTCCCTGTGTCATGTGGTGGATGCATCGCAGACGGAAATCCCCATAGGAAGACCTGTCAGCAACAGCACTGCTTATGTGTTGGACAAGGAAGGACAACTTTGTCCGATAGGGGTGGCCGGCGAAATATGGGTAGGGGGAGACGGATTGGCCCGTGGTTATCTGAATAATCCTGCCCTGACAGCTGAGAAATTTGTCGTACATCCTTTTATTCCTGGTGAACGCCTGTATAAAACAGGTGACATAGGCAGATGGACTGCATCAGGCAATTTGTTGTTCTGCGGCCGTGCCGACGACCAGGTGAAAGTACGCGGCTACCGGATAGAGCCTGGAGAGATTACGCATGTCATCCAGGGCTATGAAGGTATACAACAGGCAGTAGTGATCGCTGCTGAAATACAGCCTGGCGAAAAAGACCTCGTAGCTTATATAGTAAGCGCTGCGGACGTTGATGTGGCCGCGCTTCGGAGCTGGCTGTCAGAGCGGCTGCCGGGCTATATGGTACCGGCTTTCTTTGTAGCGTTGGAGAGTCTGCCGCTGACGGCCAACGGTAAGGTGGATAAACGCCGCCTGCCATTGCCTGCCGGTAACGGAGGAAGACATACGAACTATATCGCTCCGCGCAATGCCACAGAACAGCAGCTGGCAACGCTCTGGCAGCAGTTGCTTTCCCGCGAAGCCGGTGTAAAGGATAATTTCTTTGAGCTGGGCGGTCATAGCTTAAAGCTGTCCCGCCTGGCCGCCGCCATCCATCAACAGTTCTCGGTCCGCGTGCCATTGAAGGAGCTTTTCCTGCGGCCCGTGCTGGAGGAACAAGCCGCCTGGATCGCCGCACAGGAGCAAAGCGCTTATCAGCGTATCCCCGTGCTGGATGTCCGGGAAGATTATGCCCTGTCATCGTCACAGCGCCGTATGTGGCTGCTGAGCCAATTGGGTGATGCCAGCACAGCGTATCATATGCCGGCGGTACTGGAGCTGAAAGGTACGCTGGACAAGGGCTTGCTGGAAGCGGGCTTCCGGGAGGTGATCCGCCGCCATGAGATATTAAGGACCGTTTTCCGGGAGAATAAAGCAGGAGAGGTAAGGCAGTACATCATCCCGGCAGAAGAGATTGACTTTTCGCTGTTGCCGGGCGATGATCTCCATGCAGACCTGTCCGCACCGTTTGACTTGTCCGCCGGCCCGCTGCTGCGCGCCCGCCTGTATGAGATCAGCGAAGGACATTACCTGCTGGGCTTTGTGATGCATCACATCATCAGCGATGGCTGGTCCATAGATGTGCTGATAAAAGAAGTACTACATTACTATAACGGCAAAGGCAACACGCCGTTGCCCGCCCTTCCTTTACAATACAAGGATTATGCAGCCTGGCAGCAATCCTGTTTGCTGTCGCCTGAAATGGCCGCCAGCAAGGCTTACTGGCTGGACCAGTTCTCCGGGCCGCTGCCTGTGCTGGAGCTGCCCACTGACGGTATTCGCCCGGCAGTAAAAACCTACCAGGGCGATTTTGTAACGGTAGATGTGCCGTCCGCAGCGCTGAAATCACTGCTGCTGGCGCAGGATGCTACCCTGTTCATGGGCTTGTTGTCGCTGGTGAATATCCTGCTGCACCGCTACAGTGGCCATGATGATATTATCACCGGTAGCCCCGTTGCGGGCCGTGAGCATGCCGACCTGTCGGGCCAGCTGGGCTTCTACGTCAATACGCTGGCTTTACGCACCCGGCTGGACAGGCAACACAGCTTCCTGCAGCTGCTGGACCAGGTGAAGACAGTCGCCCTGGGCGCCTATGAGCACCAGGCCTATCCCTTCGACGAGCTGGTGGATGCACTGGACCTGCCGCGTGATCTCAGCCGCAGCGCCCTGTTTGACGTGATGGTGGTATTGCAGAACAATGACCGTACCACCATCGACTGCGACGGTTTACAGGTGCAGCCCTATGCGGGAGCTGATGGTGGCATCAGTAAATTTGACCTGCTGTTCAACTTCACGGAACTGTCAGCCGATATGGTTCGCCTGCGGCTGGAATACAACACCGACCTGTATCAGCGGGATACCGCCGTTCGTATGGCCACCCACCTGGAAGGACTGTTGCTGGCGGTGGTGAACACGCCTGAAACGCCGTTGGGCCGTTTATCTTATCTGCCTGTGGCCGAACAGGAAACTTTATTACACACTTTTAACAATACAACCGTCGCTTATCCGAAGGATAAGCCGCTGGCCGCGCTGTTCGTGGAACAGGCGCAGCGCACACCGGACAATACCGCCCTGGTATATGAGGAGGTGCGCCTGAGCTACCAGGAGCTGGACCGCCTGTCCAACCGCCTGGCACATTACCTGCGGCAGCGCTGCCAGGTGCAGCGCGACGAGCTGGTAGGCATACAGCTGGACCGCAGCGAATGGCTGATCATCACGCTGATGGCTATCCTGAAATCCGGTAGCGCTTACCTGCCGCTGGACACCAGCTACCCGCAGGAACGTATCGGCTACATGATAGCCGACAGCGGCTGCCGGCTGGTGATCGATGCCGTGGTATTGGAGGACTTCCGGGAACATGCCGCCGACTACAGCGAGCAGCTGCCGGAAATTATTAATCAATCCACAGACCTGGCTTATGTGATCTACACCTCCGGTTCCACCGGCAAGCCCAAAGGGGTAATGATCGGGCAGCACAGTGTCGTGAACCTGATTGCCAGCCAGGGCAGGAGCTTCGGGGTGCAACCAACGGATAGGATATTGCAGTTCTCCGCGTTGAGTTTCGACGCATCTGTAGAGCAGATCTTCCTGGCCCTTCTTCATGGCGCGGCCCTGGTGGTAGCGCCCGAGGCCACCCGGCAGGACCCTGCGGCCATGATGCTGTTACTGTCAGCCGCAGCGATCACACATTTCCATGCCACGCCGAGTTACCTGGAGATGATCACACCGGGAGCCTATAACGGGCTGCAGCGGGTGGTTGCAGGAGGAGAGCCCTGTAAGCGGGAACTGGCAGAGTCCTGGCGTGGGCACGTGACTTTCTATAACGAATACGGACCAACGGAGACAACCGTAACGAATACACTTTTATCTTATGCCGGCCAGCTGAGTATTGGCCGTCCGCTGGATAATACGCAGATATATATCCTGGATGAACAGCAGCAATTGCAACCCATCGGGGTGAATGGAGAGCTGTGTATTGCCGGTGCAGGCCTTGCCCGCGGTTATCTGAACAATCCATCGCTCACCGCAGAACGTTTCATTGCGCATCCTTTCCGTACGGGCGAAAGACTGTACCGCACCGGGGATGTGGCCAGGTGGCTGCCAGACGGTACTATCGCCGTCTCCGGCCGTGCCGACGACCAGGTGAAAGTACGCGGCTACCGGATAGAGCCTGGAGAGATTACGTATGTTATCCAGGGTTATGAAGGTATACAACAGGCAGTAGTGATCGCTGCTGAAATACAGCCCGGCGAAAAAGACCTCGTAGCTTATATAGTAAGCGCTGCGGACGTTGATGTTGCCGCGCTTCGGAGCTGGCTGTCAGAGCGGCTTCCGGGCTATATGGTGCCGGCTTTCTTTGTAACGTTGGACAGCCTGCCGCTGACGGCCAACGGTAAAGTGGACAAGCGCCGCCTGCCATTGCCTGCCGATAACGGAGAAAGACATACGAACTATATCGCTCCGCGCAATGCCACAGAGCAGCAGCTGGCAACTCTCTGGCAGCAGTTGCTTTCCCGCGAGGCCGGTGTAAAGGATAATTTCTTTGAGCTGGGCGGTCATAGCTTAAAGCTGTCCCGCCTGGCCGCCGCCATCCATCAACAGTTCTCGGTCCGCGTGCCATTGAAGGAACTTTTCCTGCGGCCCGTGCTGGAGGAACAAGCCGCCTGGATCGCTGCACAGGAGCAAAGCGCTTATCAGCGTATCCCCGTGCTGGATGTCCGGGAAGATTATGCCCTGTCATCATCACAGCGCCGTATGTGGCTGCTGAGCCAACTGGGTGATGCCAGCACAGCGTATCATATGCCGGCGGTACTGGAGCTAGAAGGCACGCTGGACAAGGACTTGCTGGAAGCGGGCTTCCGGGAGGTGATCCGCCGCCATGAGATATTAAGGACCGTTTTCCGGAAGAATACAGCAGGAGAGGTAAGGCAGTTCATCATCCCGGCAGAAGAGATTGACTTTTCGCTGTTGCCGGGTGAGGATCTCCACGCAGACCTGTCCGCACCGTTTGACTTGTCCGCCGGCCCGCTGCTGCGCGCCCGCCTGTATGAGATCAGCGAAGGACATTACCTGCTGGGCTTTGTGATGCATCACATCATCAGCGATGGCTGGTCCATAGATGTGCTGATAAAAGAAGTGCTACATTACTATAACGGCAAAGGCAACAGGCCGTTGCCTGCCCTTCCTTTACAATACAAGGATTACGCAGCCTGGCAGCAATCCTGTTTGCTGTCGCCTGAAATGGCCGCCAGCAAGGCTTACTGGCTGGATCAGTTCTCCGGGCCGCTGCCTGTGCTGGAGCTGCCCACTGACGGTATTCGCCCGGCAGTAAAAACCTATCAGGGCGATTTTGTAACGATAGATGTGCCGTCAGCAGCGCTGAAGTCACTGCTGCTGGCGCAGGACGCTACCCTGTTCATGGGCTTGTTGTCACTGGTGAATATCCTGCTGCACCGCTACAGTGGCCAGGATGATATTATCACCGGTAGCCCTGTTGCAGGCCGTGAGCATGCCGATCTGTCGGGCCAGCTGGGCTTCTACGTCAATACGCTGGCTTTACGCACCCGGCTGGACAGGCAACACAGTTTCCTGCAGCTGCTGGACCAGGTGAAGACAGTCGCCCTGGGCGCCTATGAGCACCAGGCCTATCCCTTCGACGAGCTGGTGGATGCACTGGACCTGCCGCGTGATCTCAGCCGCAGCGCCCTGTTTGACGTGATGGTGGTATTGCAGAACAATGACCGCACCACCATCGACTGCGACGGTTTACAGGCGCAGCCCTATGCGGGAGCTGATGGTGGCATCAGTAAATTTGACCTCCTGTTCAACTTCACGGAACTGTCAGCCGATATGGTTCGCCTGCGGCTGGAATACAACACCGACCTGTATCAGCGGGATACCGCCGTTCGTATGGCCACCCACCTGGAAGGACTGTTGCTGGCGGTGGTGAACACGCCTGAAACGCCGTTGGGCCGTTTATCTTATCTGCCTGTGGCCGAACAGGAAACTTTATTACACACTTTTAACAATACAACCGTCGCTTATCCGAAGGATAAGCCGCTGGCCGCGCTGTTCGTGGAACAGGCGCAGCGCACACCGGACAACACCGCCCTGGTATACGAGGAGGTGCGCCTGAGCTACCGGGAACTGGACCGCCTGTCCAACCGCCTGGCACATTACCTGCGGCAGCGCTGCCAGGTGCAGCGCGACGAGCTGGTAGGCATACAGCTGGAACGCAGCGAATGGCTGATCATCACGCTGATGGCTATCCTGAAATCCGGCGGCGCTTACCTGCCGCTGGACACCAGCTACCCGCAGGAACGTATCGGCTACATGATAGCCGACAGCGGCTGCCGGCTGGTGATCGATGCCGCGGTATTGGAGGACTTCCGGGAACATGCCGCCGATTACAGCGAGCAGCTGCCGGAAATTATTAATCAATCCACAGACCTGGCTTATGTGATCTACACCTCCGGTTCCACCGGCAAGCCCAAAGGGGTAATGATCGGGCAGCACAGCGTCGTAAACCTGATTGCCAGCCAGGGCAGGAGCTTCGGGGTGCAACCAACGGATAGGATATTGCAGTTCTCCGCGTTGAGTTTCGACGCATCTGTAGAGCAGATCTTCCTGGCCCTGCTTCATGGCGCGGCCCTGGTGGTAGCGCCCGAGGCCACCCGGCAGGACCCTGCGGCCATGATGTTGTTACTGTCAGCCGCAGCGATCACACATTTCCATGCCACGCCGAGTTACCTGGAGATGATCACACCGGGAGACTATAACGGGCTGCAACGGGTGGTTGCAGGAGGAGAGCCCTGTAAGCGGGAACTGGCAGAGTCCTGGCGCGGGTATGTGACTTTCTATAACGAATACGGACCAACGGAGACAACCGTAACGAATACACTTTTATCTTATGCCGGCCAGCTGAGTATTGGCCGTCCACTGGATAATACGCAGATATATATCCTGGATGAACAGCAGCAATTGCAACCCATCGGGGTGAATGGAGAGCTGTGTATTGCCGGTGCAGGCCTTGCCCGCGGTTATCTGAACAATCCATCGCTCACCGCAGAGCGTTTCATTGCGCATCCTTTCCGTGCGGGCGAAAGACTGTACCGCACCGGGGATGTGGCCAGGTGGCTGCCGGATGGTACTATTGCCGTCTCCGGCCGTGCCGACGACCAGGTGAAAGTACGCGGCTACCGGATAGAGCTGGGAGAAATAGAACAGGCTATTTTGAGGCAGCCGGCCGTAAAACAGGTAGCGGTAGTGGTACAGGAACTGGATGGCGACAAAGTAATCGCTGCTTTTATGGTATCGTCACCGGCGATTGATAAACAACAACTGAAGGATAGCCTGTCACAGGTATTACCTGCCTATATGGTGCCTTCTCATTATGTGGACCTTGCGCATATTCCACTCAGTTCCAACGGCAAGACGGATAAACGCCTGCTGCCTGCGGTGACACCAGCAGATATTATCAGGAATGAATACTGTCCGCCTACGAATGAAACGGAATCGCGGCTGGCAGAAATATGGCAGGAGGTGCTGGGCATCGACCGGATCGGCATAAGGGACAACTTTTTTGAACTGGGAGGACATAGCCTCAAGGCCACCGCCATGCTGTCGCGCGTGTTCAGGGAATTTGATGTGTCGCTCGATCTGCAGTTGCTTTTCCGTCAACCTACCATTATGTATCTCGCTGAAAATATAAACAATGCACAATGGCTGCGTCAACAGGATGCAGACAGATTTGCTGATAAGATAATTATTTGATCCATGGAAATCGTATCTGTTATTAAAGCAATCAGGGAAAAAGGGATTGCTGTCCGATTGGTAAACGGTCAGCTGGAGGCAGACATTCCTTTGTCCCATCGTAACGAGGAAACAATCGGCCTGCTGAAAAATAACAAGCCGGAAATTATTGCTTACCTGGAAGCACTGGCCGGTAAGGAAAAGTATGCGCCGATTCCCCGGGTGCCGGACGCCGCCTGTTACCCTGTATCCGGCGCGCAATTAAGGCTTTGGCTGGAATCGCAGCAGGAGCAGGCTTCGCGCGCCTACTACACCGGCTTCCAACTGCTGTTGCCGCAGGGAACGCCGGACATGCTGGAGAAAGCTGTCTGCCATATCGCACACCGCCATGAAATTCTCCGCACTGTATTTATCGCTGACGAGCATCAGGATATTTTTCAGCGCGTAGTAGCGCCGGAGGATTTTAAAGTAGCGCTCCGTATCGTGGATTACAGCGGTCAAACGCATTTCCAGGAAGATATAAAAGCGCAGATCAGGGACGACGCACAGCAGTTGTTTGACCTGCAACACGGCCCGCTGTTCCGGGGGATCGTGTTTCTTTTACCGCAAAATCAGCTGCTGTTGCATTGGGCCATGCACCACATTATTTCGGATGCCTGGTCTCTGCCGGTGCTGCAAGAGGAAATCACTAAAGCTTTCACCGCATATCAGGCCGGTACAGACCCTGCGTTGCCACCGTTGAAGATACAATACCGCGATTACACCGCCTGGGCGCTTCAGCAACTGGAAGGCGGACAGCTGGCCTCGCAGCGGCGATACTGGCTGCAGCAACTGGAAGGTGAGCTGCCCGTACTGTCCTTCCCCCTGAAAGGTGTCCGCCCACCAGTGAAAACCTACCAGGGAGAAACCATTACCACACGTTTGCCGGAGCAGGTGAGCAGGATGATGTCACAATATGCGCTCAGCCACAACAGCACGCTCTTTACTGTAGCGCTGACATCGCTGCATATTATCCTGAACAAATATACCGGTGCTTCCGATATCATTATTGGCAGCCCTTTTGCCGCGAGGGAGCACCCTGACCTGAAAGAACAGGTAGGGTTTTATACCAACACGGTGGCATTGCGCAATGAAATAAAAGCCACGGATACTTTCCATACTTTTTTTAGCCAGGTAAAACAAACAGTGGAAGCCGCACATAAACACCAGCAATATCCTTTTGAAGAAGTGGTGAAATCCCTGCGGCTGAAAAAAGATGCTTCCCGGAATCCCGTTTTTGATGTGATGCTGGTCGTGTTGCCTGATAACAACCCCGGTACAGCGTTATCTGATGACTATGACCTGAAGGAAAATACCGGCAGTAAGTTCGATCTGCTTGTCAGCATCACCGGCAACAAAGACGCACTGTCGCTGAGTCTGGAATATAACACAGACCTGTACGACAGGCAGCTGGTCCTGCAATTCATGAAACACTTCCGGCAGCTGCTGACAGCGGTTTTTGACCATCCTGAAAAGCCCCTGGCGGAAATCAGCTATTTGCCTGCAGCGGACTATGCGTTCGCCGCCGGTGAAATCAAACCGTCCTATGTGTCAGAAAGTGTGATATCCCTGATGGAATCCCAGGTAGAGAAAACACCTGACGGGATCGCTGTCGTGTTTAAAGACGAGCAGCTCACTTTCCGGCAGCTCAACGACCAGGCCAATCAGCTGGCCGATTATCTGCGGAAAATGCACGGCGCCGGGCCGGGAGTCAACATAGGGGTGATGCTCGAACGCTCCCACCTCAGTGTGCTGGCTATGATCGCCGTCATTAAATCAGGCGCTTGTTACGTACCCATAGATCATAAGTACCAGAAAGAACGTATCCGCTATATTATGCAGGATGCTGATCTTTCCCTGGTATTGAGCAGCAGGGATATCGCGGAGGGGACAGTGCCCGACGGGACCGCGTTCACAGACCTCCACGATTTCAATTACGCAGACTGGAGCAGCCGGAATCCCGCGCTGGTCAACCAGCCATCAGATCCTTCTTTCCTGATCTATACTTCCGGCTCCACCGGTAAGCCCAAAGGCGTGGTCCAGACGCATAGCATGCTCAATAATCTCATCCACTGGAATATCTGTGAGTCTGGTATTGACACTGGTTTGAGGTTCCTGCAATACAACTCTTTCAGTTTTGATGTGTCGGTACAGGATAGTTGGTTTGTATGCAGCAGCGGCGGTACTATTTACATCACGCCCGAAGAGATGAAGGCGGATTTCCAGGCCTTGTCGGCTTATATCGTTGAGCATGAAATTGAAACACTCTGTTTCCCTTTCTCTGCGCTGTCTAATTTCTTTGACAGGCTGGAACCGTCATTCATAGAACAACAGCGGATCAGACATATTTTATGTGCGGGTGAACAGCTGACGGTGAACAAGACGCTGGAGAATTTTCTGCACCAGTATCCATCGCTGCGCCTGCATAATCATTATGGCCCTTCAGAAACCCATGTGGTCACCAGCTATACCATGAGTGCGGCATTAGAGAACTACCAGGCATATGTACCTATCGGTAAACCGTTGCCCAATACAGATGTGTACCTGCTGGATGCTCACCGTCAACCGGTGCCGTTATACGTTACCGGTGAAGTGTACATCGGCGGGGCCAATGTGGCCGCCGGTTATCAGCACCTTCCGGAGCTGACGGCGGAGCGGTTCCTCCATTTGCCCTGGGCCGGCACTGTAGTTTACAAAACCGGCGACCTTGCCTACCTGGACCGCGATGGTCAGCTCGTATACCTGGGCAGAAATGACAACCAGGTGAAGATCCGCGGGTACAGGATTGAGCCCGGAGAGATCAAAAGCCATCTGCTGGCGTCCGACAGGATACTCCAGGCCCACGTAGATGTAGTGGTGAAAAATGGAGAGAAGCAGCTCGCCGCTTATGTGGTCCCTGATGGAGAGGTAACTGCCACAGATATACGCCGCCAGCTGGCCAGCGTGCTGCCGGACTATATGGTGCCGGCCCATGTGGTCATCATGGAGGCATTGCCGGTAACCCTGAATGGTAAAATAGATAAATCTTCCTTACCGGATGTTAGTCAATATACCACCCTGCAGACTACCTACGCAGCACCGGAAACGGCTGTGGAAAAGCGACTGGCCGCTCTGTGGATGCAGGTGCTTTCTTTGGATAAAGTAGGGACAACAGACAATTTCTTTGAACTGGGCGGGCATAGCCTCAGCATGTACAAAATGCTGAATCTCGTCAAAAAAGAATACAACATTGATTTCAGGTTGGAGCTGTTCATCACAGATCCTTGTATTTCCTCCTTTGCGCTTCACGTAGAACAGCTCCTGTTCCAGCAACAGCAGCCACAGGTATCCGTAAACCAGAAAAAAATCCTCATCTAAGTATGAATGTTCCATTTTTGTTGAAACAGCTTCGGGAGCAGGGTATTTTGGTCACCCTTTCCGGAGCCAACCTCGAATTGTCTTTTGAGAAGGAAGATATTCCGGAATCCCTGCTGACCTCCATCAGGGAACATAAACAGGATATCATCGATTACCTGTCGTCGCTCGGGCTGGGAAATGCAACGGCGCATATCCCCGTAGCAGCGCCCGCGGCCACCTATCCTGTTACCACCGCGCAATGGCGGTTCTGGATATTGTGCCAGATGGATGAAATCAACAGTGCCTATAACCTGCCGGTAATACTGCAGCTCGAAGGCGACCTCCAGGTGGCTGCCTTACAGCAGGCATTGGCAAAACTCGTTGCAAGACATGAAATACTCCGCACTCATTTTATGGAAGGAGAGGATGGCATGGTTGTACAGCGTATACTGGAGCCTGCTGCCAGCGTCCCCGATATTCGCCTGATCGTGCTGGATGATGAAGAGGCGGTAAAAGAAGTGGTAGCTACCTTTAGCAATACGCCCTTCCTGCTCAGGGATAATTTCCTGTGGCGGGTTTGCCTGATCCGCCAGTCGGCAACGCAACATGTGCTGGGCCTGAATATTCATCATATCATCGCGGATGGCGCCTCGCTGGAAATTATTGTGCAGGAATTGATGCAGTACTACAACGCCATCGTGAGTGGCGCCGATGCGGTACTGCCTGCACTGAACATCCAGTTTAAGGATTATGCTGTATGGGAAACTTCCAGGAATGACCGCGCCGGGGAGGAACAATACTGGTTGTCGCGCTTCGAAGGCGAACTGCCGATACTCAATTTACCCGCCTATCAAACACGTCCCGCGCTTAAAACATATGCGGGGGCGGCATTTGTACATCGATACCCGGCAGAACTGGTAAAAAAGCTGAAGGCTTTTTCGAGGGAGCAGAAAGGCACCACTTTCACTACCCTGATGGCTGCGCTGAATGCTTTGCTGTACCGCTACACAGGACAAACAGATATCGTGCTGGGTACGCCTGTTTCGGGCAGAAATTCACCCGACCTGCAAGGGCAGGTAGGCTTGTATATCAATACGCTGCCGGTACGGCTGCAGTTCCAGGCGACAGACAGTTTCCGGAGAGTATATGAGTTGCAGAAGTCGGTACTGGACGGAGCGTATGCCCATGCCGGTTACTCTTTCGGGGAGCTGGTCAATAAACTGAACATCGCCAGGGACGTAAGCCGCTCGCCCTTGTTCGATGTGCTGGCGGCACATCAGTGGAATGCCGCCGGCAGTGCTGTCAGCAGTGGTTTTCAGGGGCTGAAGACATCTTTCTACCATGACCTCGCGGCCACCCTGAGTAAATATGACCTGACGTTCACCTTCTCTGAAGATGATGAACATCTGTCTGCCGTGATCGACTACAACACCGACCTTTTCCAGCCGGAGTTTGTAGCGCAGCTGGCCGCCAATTTTGAATGTTTCCTTCGTGAAGCGATAACGGCGCCAGAAACGGAAGTACAGCGGATCGCTTACCTGGATGCCGCCCAGATCGAAAAGCTGGTGTCCGGCTTCAATAATACGCAGCACGCTTACGATACTGCCACTACGTTTGTGCAGCTGTTCGAAGAGCAGGCTGCGGCAACACCGGAAGCCATCGCGCTGATCTGTGAAGACCAGGTGCTTACTTATGCGGCGTTAAATGAGCAATCCGCCGCCCTCGCTGCATACCTGGCTAATGCGGGCATTGGCCCCGGCGAGTGCGCAGGCATATGCATGGGAAGGTCTGCCGACCTGCTGGTGGCCATCATCGCGGTGCTCCGGACCGGCGCTGCTTATCTGCCCATTGACCCGTTCTATCCGCTGGACCGCATCGACTACGTGGCTGCTTACAGCCGCACGAAATTTATGCTGGCAGATAAAGATACCAGCGCTGTCATCGCTGCCGGGTTTACCGTCATCGATGTTTCCAACCGTGCGCTGTGGGAAGATACCGCCGTTGTACCGCTGTCATACCCGGACAGCGCGTCGGCTGCTTATGTGATATTCACATCGGGATCTTCCGGAAAGCCCAAAGGCGTGCAGGTTTCACACCGCAACCTGGTGAATTTCATGGAAGGAATGGCATTGCATTTCCCGCGGGGACAACGCCCGGCCAGCTGGCTGGCAGTAACCAGTATCAGCTTCGATATCTCCATACTGGAACTTTTGTGGACGATAACAAGGGGTGATAAGGTGGTGTTGCAGCTGGAAATGCCTGTCGCCGTACAGCCAAGGCCCCATCTGGATTTCAGCCTATTCTATTTCCCTACCGGCTCACAATCAGAAAAAGATAAATACCGCTTGTTGCTGGAGGGCGCCACCTTCGCAGATCAGAACGGATTTAAAGCGATCTGGGTGCCGGAGCGCCACTTTCATAATTTCGGCGACCAGTTCCCTAACCCGTCTGTCGCCGCGGCAGCTGTGTCCACTATCACCCGTAACATTACCATCCGTTCGGGCAGCGTGGTACTCCCGCTGCACGATGAGGTGAGAGTGGCCGAAGAATGGTCCATGATCGACAATTTATCCAACGGCAGGGTGGAACTATCCATTGCTTCCGGGTGGCATCCGAATGACTTTGTGCTGGCGCCTGCCGAATATCAGAACAGGCATCAGTCAATGCGCGATAAAATAGCGACCCTTACGGACTTCTGGGAAGGCAAGCCGCTCACACGTAAAAATGGCGTAGGAAAAGATTTTGAATTCCGGCTGCACCCCAAGCCGGTGCAGGAGAAGCTGCAGCTGTGGATCACTGCTGCCGGCAGCCCCGAAACTTTCCGTTACGCCGGTACCATCGGCGCTAATGTATTGACCCACCTGCTTGGCCAAAGCATCGAAGACCTCGCAGAGAAAGTGCGCATCTACCAGGAGGCACTGAAAGAAAACGGCTTTAACCCGGCACAGGGAAAAGTAGCGCTGATGGTACACACCTTTGTAGATGCCGACGCAGCAGCCATCAGGTCAACAGTAGAGGCGCCGTTTAAAAACTATCTCCGTAACTCGCTCGGTCTGCTGAAGCCCATCGCAGAGGAGAACGGCCTGGATGTGGAGCAGGACATGGATACCCTGCTGGATATGGGATTCCTGCGTTTTTACAGCACGAGCGGCCTTTTCGGCACACCGGAAGACTGCCTGGATATCATTAACAGGATATATGCGTCCGGCGTCAGCGAGATTGCCTGCCTGATCGACTTCGGTATCCCCGACGACCAGGTGCTCAACAGCCTGCAGCACCTGCACCGGCTGAAAGAGCTGGTGGCGCGGAAAAAAGCACAGGCAGACCTGGTGGTGCGGCGGATGGAAAAGCTGACGGGAGACCAGGAGACCGCTTCCCTGATAAAACGGTACGAGGTCACACATATGCAGTCAACCCCTTCGCTGTATGAAGAGCTGTTGCTGAATCCCCACAGCCATGAAGCCTTACAGCAGATCAATACCCTGCTGGTAGGAGGAGAGGAGCTGAAGAGATCACTGGCTGAAAAGCTCTCCACGCATACCGGGCGGAGTATTTTCAATATGTACGGTCCTACCGAAACCACGATCTGGTCTTGTGTTAAAGAGCTGAACGCCACCGGCGCCGTTACCATAGGCAAGCCTATTGCCAATACCAATATATACGTGCTGGACCATCTGCAGCAGCTTTGCCCTGTGGGCGTAGCCGGAGAGCTGTGCATCGGTGGCGATGGCGTGGCTATGGGTTACCTCTTTAACCAGGAGTTGTCCGACAGCCGCTTTCTTCCCGATCCGTTCAGGCCGGGTGAGCGCATCTACAGGACCGGCGATCTGGGCCGCTGGCTGCCCAACGGAGAATTGGAATGTCTCGGCCGGCTGGACAGGCAGGTTAAGCTGAACGGTTACCGGATAGAACTGGAGGAGATAGAAAGTGTGTTGTTATCGCACCCGGCAGTTGCGCAATGCGTGGTAACAGCCGTGAAGGTAAAGGATAAGCTTGTGCTGGTGGCTTATTTCCGTGGCGATGCAGCAGCAGATGTCAATGCCCTTACAGCGTTCGTGAAACAACAGTTGCCCGCATTCATGGTGCCTGCATTTATGGTGAAAATGCAGGAATTCCCGCATACCGCCAATGGCAAGATCGATCACAAGCGCCTGCCAATGCCCGATAGCAGCGGCGTAACAGCCAGGGTGGCGGCGCCGCCCCGGACCCCGCTGCAAAAACAGCTGGTGGCGCTCTGGAGTGATTATCTCAAAACAGAAGACCTGGGTATCGAAGATAACTTCTTTGAAATCGGCGGCAATTCCATGAAAGCATTCCAGCTTTTATCCCTCATGAACAACGCGCTGCAACGGGAACTAAAGATCATCGTATTGTTCCAGTACCCTACGGTGCGCGCACTTTCGGATTATCTGGAACAACATAAGGCAGAAAAACCACAGGTACAGGAAAATGAATTGGAAGATGTGGATGACCTGCTGGATTTTATGAATAATGTTTAATACCCTCATTTAAATATGAAGAAAGATATTGCCATCATCGGCATGTCCGGCAGGTTCCCGAAATCAGCCTCCGTCCGGGAGCTGTGGGATAACCTGTACGGCGGCAGGGAACTGATCCACTTCTTCTCAGAGAAGGAACTGGAAGAGAAGGGCGTACCGCAGAGCGACCGTCAGCATCCTGATTTCGTACGTGCCGGATCGTTTGTCTCCGATACCGACAAATTTGATTATCCTTTGTTCCGCTACACCGTACATGAAGCGGGCATTATGGACCCTCAAACCAGGCTGATGCACCAGCTGGTGTGGGAAGCGCTGGAAGATGCCGGCTGTACGCCGGAGACCTATCACAAGAAAACAGGCATCTTCATGGGCGCCAATAAAAACCTGGCCTGGAGTGTGTACGCAACCGTTACCCCTGTGGCGCATGTGGACGACATGACTAAAAGGAAGCTTTCCAATCCTAACTTCATGGCCTCCCTGATCGCCTATAAATTCAATTTCAAAGGGCCTTGTTATTTTATCGATACCGCCTGCTCTACCTCCCTTAGCACTGCGCACCTGGCTTGCAGAAGCCTGCTGCTGAACGAGTGTGGGATCGCCGTAGTGGGCGGGGCGCGTCTTTCCAGTGATGAAGAGAAAGGTTACCTGCACCAGGAAGGGGTATTACTTCCCGTGATGGCCACAATAAAACCTTCGACAGCACTTCTTCCGGCACTATTGCCTGCGATGCCGCCGGCGTTGTGGTCCTGAAGCGCCTGGAAGATGCATTGCAGGATGGTGATGATATCTATGCCGTCATCAAAGGTTCCGCCATGAACAACGACGGCAGTGAGAAAGGCGGATACACCATGCCCAGCATACAGGGGCAGGCGGAGTGCATCCGGCTGGCGCATAAGATCGCCGGCGTATCGCCGGCAGATATTACCTACGTGGAGGCCCACGGTACCGCCACAAGGATCGGCGACCCCATCGAAGTAGAGGCGCTCAATATTGCCTTCAATCATGACACTACGCACAAATGTGCGTTGAGCACGATCAAGTCCAACATGGGGCATGCCGATGAAGCCGCCGGCGTGTCAGGACTGATCAAAACCACACTGGCTATCCATCACCGCACCATACCGGCAAGCCTGCATTTTAACCAGGCTAACCCCGCTGTCAACTTCGCGGGCGGACCGTTTTATGTCAACGCCGCTACCGCTCCCTGGAGCGGCCGCGAGGGAAGCCCACTTACCGCAGGCGTTAGTTCATTTGGTATCGGCGGAACAAATGTGCATATGGTGTTGCAGGAAGCCCCGGTGGTGAACCGCCATACGCAGGACAGTGGCCACCAGGTTTTTCGTATATCCGCCGCTTCGCCGGAGGCACTGGAGCGATATGAAAAACGCCTGCAGGATTTCCTGCGGGAAAACCCTGCGGCAGATGTTAACAGTATCGCCTATACCCTGCAAACAGGCCGTCGCTCGCTGGACTATCGCAAATACCTGGTGGCGTCCTCTGTAGAGGGGTTGACGAAGCAGTTGCCGTCCGGTGCAAAAACACATGCGGTTACGCCTGGTCATCATATGGTGTTCATGTTCTCCGGGCAGGGAGCGCAATATGTAAATATGGGCAGGGAGCTGTATGATAAATACCCGGCATTCCGGGAACAACTGGACAAGGGCCTGGACCTGCTGCACCAGTATAACAATATTGATTACAAGGCTGTACTCTTTCATGACCTGGATGACAAGCGGCTTCACGACACGCTGTATACCCAGCCGTTGTTGTTTGTGCTGGAACATGCGCTGGCAAAGTGGCTGATGCAGCTGGGCGTCCGGCCGGATTATATGATAGGCCACAGCCTGGGCGAATATGTAGCGGCCACCATCAGCGGTGTTTTTGGTTTTGAAGATGCTGTCAGGCTTATCTGCGCGCGCGCCGCATTGATGTCTGCCGCCGAAGCCGGAGAGATGCTCAGCGTAGCAGCGCCTCTCAGCCGCCTGGAAAAGGACTTGCTGGCAACGGTAGCAGTGGCCGCGGTAAATACACAGGATTCCTGTGTGCTGAGCGGCACCCGCGAGAACATAGCGGTTGTAAAGGAAAAGCTGGCGCAGACTGGCATTTCAGCCATCAGCTTACAAACCTCCCATGCTTTTCACTCGCCGATGATGGAGCCGGTGATTGTTCCTTTCAAAGCAGCCCTGGCGCAGGTGAAAATGAATACGCCGGAAATACCCTTTGTTTCCAATGTCAGCGGAAAAATCATTACCGCTGAACAGGCCGTATCCCCGGATTACTGGTGCGAACACCTGTTGTCCACCGTTTATTTTGAAAGAGGGTTGCAGACCCTGCTGGAACTGGACCGTCCCGTGTTCGTGGAGATCGGCCCCGGTCGCACGCTGGCTTCCTTCCTCAACAGGGCGAAAGGCCCCGCCGGCGAGGCAGCTGTTCTCACCACTATCCGCCACCAAAAGGACCAGGTAGCCGATACGCAGCATTTTGCCGGTTTCCTGGGCAATTTATGGGTGAACGGATATGATATTGACTGGAATATTTTTTATGGCGATAACAGGCCGCTGAAGCTGCATCTGCCCACCTATGCCTTCGAGCCATTGGTGGTAACTTCCAAGGTAACGCTGTCGGACACCTTATTACAGCATCAGAGCCCGGCCGCAAAAACGCTGTCGGACGCATTTTACATGCCGGCATGGAAGCATGTTCCGATGCCGGCCACCAAAGGCGCAGAAGAGCACATCCTGTTTTTTAACGATGGCTCCCTTGCCGCCAGCCAGCTGTTGAAGTCCCTGGTAGCCGCCGGCCACGAGGTAACAGCAGTGCTGAAATCTACCAGTTTCGATACAAGCATACCGGGCTACATATTTATTGATACCGCTTCAGAAGGTTGTATGGACCATCTCCTGGAGCACCTGCCGCCACAAACGGCGGAAACGGTAAACATCGTATATGCCTGGCCGTTGTCACTGCATGCGGGCCATCGGGAGGACTATCAACTGCTGCTGGAATTACTGAAAGTGTGCCGGGATGTGAATGCCCGTTTCACCTTCCTCAGCGACCGGAATTTCCAGGTAAGCGGGAACGAGGCCGCCGGCAACCTTCAACAGCATACAGCCGCCCTGCTGCAGGTCGCCGCACAGGAGAACCCCGCCTTTAGTGCCACGGTGATCGACATAGATACCACCACACTAACGGAAAAGGACATACAACTTATTCAGCTGGAAATAGCCCGCGTTCCCGCAGCAGAGAAGGTCGCCATCCGTTATGGCAGGAGATGGGAACTACGTTTCGAAGCCCTCGCAAAGGCCGCCGATATGCCGGCAATACTGCCGCAGCAAGGCGTGTGTGTGATCGCCGGCAACCTGGACGAGCTGGTCTATTCCCTGGCGGAGATATTACAAACGGATTATGCTGCTAAAGTGGTGATCTGTACAGACAGCCATACCAGCGTGCCGAAATCATATGACCAACTCAAACGATTGCCCGGTGTTGCGCAGATCAGGCAATTTGATCTTACCGATACCGATAGCTGGCTGGCGGCGGTCGCCGCGATAGAAAATGAGTTTGGCAGCATTAACGGCCTTATTCATGCCGCAAGATATAACGGCGATATTACGCTGGTAAATGATATAACGCTTACCGGCATGGTGCACCACTTTGAGGCGCGGGTAGACGTACTGCAAACATTGCTGCGCGTGTTCCGGAACAGGCAACTGGATTTTATCCGCGTATTCTCGACACTGTCTGCTTTCGCAGGTGGTATTTCCTACGGCCTGTATGCTTCAGCCGCCGCATTAATGGATGCACTGGCCCTGCAGGAACACCCGGGGGTGCCGCAACCGGTGGTCATCAACCCGGACCGTCTTCATAAGGATGCGCCCTGGATACAATACGCTGATCTGCGGGAGATACTGCATATCTCTTTTGTTTACCCGGAACTGCGTCAGGTAGTAGTGTCAAAAAGGGAGGTGAACCGCCTGGCGTCGAGACCGGAGGAAGAGGAAAAGCCCAAAAACCACGCCGCCATCAACCGTCGTCACCTGGATACCGGCTTCAAAGCGCCGCAGTCGCCCACGGAAATAAAGATCGCCGGCATGATGGAAGATATCTTTGGCGCAACAGGAATAGGAGCGGACGATGACTTTTTCGAGATGGGGGGCGACAGCCTCAAAGCGCTGATGCTTATCAATCGTATCCGCAGGGAGACCGGGGCCGACATTGCCATCCAGGAAATGTTTGAAAATAAAACTACCGCCAGCCTGGCATCGCTCACCGACGAACGCCTCCGGCTGTCGCAGGAAGGGAATGCTGTAGCGGCCACAACGCAGGATACGCTGATACCGGTGTTGCCACCCGGCGATGCAGGCTATCCGTTGTCCAGTTCGCAGTACCGCCTCTGGATGCTGGACCAGCTGGAAAACGGGCTGGCTGCCTATAACATCCACCGGCAGGTGGAGCTGAATGGCGACTACGACGTGAAGGCATTTACCCGTGCCGTTTACGCACTGCTGGACAGGCATGAGATCCTGCGTACGTCCTTCCGCAAAGATGCCGCTCACCAGGTACGGCAATGGATAACGCCAACGGAAGAACTGGATTTTCATATCACCACCGTGGACCTCCGAGGGGAAAATGATCCGATGGTCGCCGCCAGAGAGCTGATCGCGGCCGATGTGAACCAGCCTTTCGACCTGGAAAATGCGCCGCTGCTGAGGGCCGCATTGCTACAGGTGGAAGATCACCGTTACATTTTTCATTACAACATGCATCATATCATCAGCGACGGCTGGTCGCTGGGCGTGATCGCGAATGACGTCATTACTTTCTACCAGGCGTTCGTGCAGGGCGCGGACCCGGCGCTGGAGCCCCTGCGGGTCCAATACCGTGATTATGCCTCCTGGCAGCTCGCGGAGCTGAACAGCGGGAAGGCCGCCACATCACAACAATACTGGAAAAACCTGCTGCAGGGGGAACTGCCGCTGGTGGATTTTCCCTCAACGCTTGCAAGGCCGGCCATCAAAACACAGCGCGGGCATACCATAGAATGTTATCTCCCTGCTGACCTTACCCGGCAACTGAAATCCTTTGCCAGGGAACATGACGGCAGCCTGTTTATAGTATTGCTGGCCTTATGGGAAACGCTGGTATACCGCTACACAGGCCTGGAAGATGTGGTCACCGGATCGGCCGTCTCCGGCCGTAACCACGCGGACATGGAAAACCAGATCGGTTTCTTCGTCAATACCATCGTATTCAGGAACCAGCCGGACCCGCGTGCCGGCTTCCTGCAACACTTCAGGCAGGTGAAGTCGCAGGCGCTTCAGAGCTATGCGCACCAGTCATATCCGTTTGACAGGGTGGTGGAAGATCTCAACCCTAAAAGACAGCTGAACAGAAATGCCCTCTTCGATATACTGCTCGTGTTGCAGAATACCGGAAAGAAGCAGGAGCTGACCCAATTTACACCTGATACAACACAGTTTTATGACCGTGGCAATACGCCCGCTAAGCTGGATATGGAATTGAATTTCGGGGAGATAGGAGATTATCTTTCTTTCAGCATCAACTATCATCCGGAGGTATATGATGCCGCATTGATACAAAGCATCATGCGTCACTTCAGTACCCTTGCATCGGCCTGCATGCAGACGCCGGAAATGCCGCTGGGGCAGCTGCCGCTGATCGCGCCCGCAGAAATGGCATTGCTGGAACGTTTCAACGATACCGCCGTCGTTTATCCGCAGGCAGGGTCGGTAGTAGACCTTTTCCTGCAACAGGTACAACAACTCCCGGAGAATATTGCCGTCCGATTTAAGGACAGTGCGCTCACTTACCGGGAGCTGGACCAGGCCAGTAACCGCTTTGCTGGTTATCTGCAGCAATACTTCCAGGTGCAGGCCGGCGCGCTGGTGGGGCTCTGTCTCTACAGAAGCGAGTGGATGCTGGTCGCCATTATGGGCATATTAAAAGCAGGCGCCGCCTATGTGCCTTTTGACCCGGACCAGCCGGAAGAGAGACTGGCATTCCTGAAACAGGACAGCGGTATCCGGGTATGCATCGATCAGCAACAGCTGGAGCATTTCCTGCATTTGCTGCACGATCTGCCTACCACGGCGGTGCATATACGTACCGGAGATCACGATAACGCCTATGCGATCTATACTTCCGGATCTACCGGACAGCCTAAGGGCGTGCTTAACCACCACGCCGGTCTCCGTAACCGCCTGATATGGATGCAGGAATACCTGCGGCTGTCGCCTGCGGATGTTGTCCTTCAGAAAACGCCTTATACCTTCGATGTTTCTGTGTGGGAACTGCTGCTGCCTGTTATTTCCGGGGCCACGCTGGTGTTTGCCCTGCCGGATGGTCATAAAGATCCATACTATCTGCAGGAGGTGATCGCGCAATACGGCATCACGGTGCTGCATTTTGTGCCATCGATGCTGCATCTGTTTATCGCCAGCCTCGGCGCCCGCCCGCTTTCTTCCGTTAAACATGTCGTGTGCAGCGGAGAAGCCCTGCCCGGCAAAGTAGTCAGTGAGTTCAGGAAGAAGATGCCTGCGCGCATATATAACCTGTACGGGCCTACGGAGGCGGCTATCGATGTAACAGCGACAGACCTTACGGATGCGGATACTACCCACCAGGTGTCCATCGGTTTCCCGATCGCCAATACCAGGATCTACATTGTGAATGACGCCATGCAGCTGCAACCGCCGGGTATCGCCGGAGAGCTGCTGATAGGCGGCATACAGGTGGCCAAAGGCTATCTCAACAGGCCGGAACTGACGGCTGCCAGATTTATTGACGACCCGTTTGTGCCGGGAGGACGCTTATACAAAACCGGCGATATCGCCCGCTGGAACAGTGATGGCAGCATCGCCTACCTTGGCCGCGCAGACGGACAGGTAAAGATCCGTGGCAACCGTATTGAGCTGGGGGAGATCACCGCGCAGCTGCTGGCTAATCCATCTGTCACCGATGCTGTTGTGAGCGTATACACGAAAGACGGGCTCGAGAAAGAACTCGTGGCCTATGTGGTGTCGGCCGAAGAACAGAACGCCACCGCATTGCGGAAATACCTGCAGTCGAAATTACCGGAATATGAAATTCCCGCCTGGTTCATACAGCTCGATGCGCTGCCTTTGTCTGCCAACGGAAAGATCGATTTTAAGCAACTGCCGCCACCTGTTCATGCGTTAAAGACAGCCACTGCTTATGTCGCACCAGAGAATGACACCGAAAGCCGCCTGGCGGAAATATTTGCAGTAGTGCTGGACCGGCCGGCCGGCGAAATCGGCACGCACGACAACTTCTTCGATCTCGGCGCCAATTCCATGAAATTGATTCGCGTCCTTGAACTTATCCGGCAGGAACTGGGAGTGGACATCAAACCGGTATATCTCTTTCAATATACGACCATCCACGACCTGGCGACCTGTCTTTTCCAGCAAACAAAACCGGAGGGAGAAATGGAAGATACGCTGATCTCCGATGAGATAGACAGCATAATAGACCTCATGTAAAATAAAAGGCTTTGGATATGATGCAGGTATTTATGTTACATTTTGCAGGAGGCAACTGCTACTCCTACGATTTTCTAAAACGCTTGCTGCCTGTGGGGTTTCAGGGTATTTCCCTGGAACTCCCCGGCAGGGGACGGCGGATCAATGAAGGGCTGCTTCACTCAAGAGCTGCCGCAATAGCCGATTACAGCCGTCAGATCGCTGCGCTCAGAGATCCGGGGTGCAGCTATATCATCTACGGCCACAGCATGGGCGCAAGCCTGGGGCTCTATTTAGCGCGGGACTTCGAACAACAGAACGATCCGCCGGCCGCGCTGGTGGTGACCGGCAATGCCGGCCCGGGAATCTCTGATGACGAGCCCGGATCGCCTCAACGGTATTTGCTGGGCTATGAAGAATTTAAAGATGAGTTGCGGCGGTTGGGAGGCGTTTCCGAAGAACTGCTGGCCAACAAAGAACTGTATGATTTCTTTGAACCCATTATCAGAGCAGATTTCCGGATCGTGGATGAAGAAGACGTTGACGAAGCGCCGAGCGTTCATGTGCCGGTAATCGCCGCCATGGGCAGTGAAGAGAAAAATTCCGACCAGATCAACAACTGGAAGAACTACGCCCGCAGTTATTTCAACAGTAAAATCCTGCCGGGCAATCATTTCTTTATTTACGATTACGCGCAGGAACTGAAAAACACCATTGTTAACTCCAGGAAACTTTTACTCCACGGCTTTTAAATTATATCAAGGACTATGTTGCAACTAAAAACAAGAAATGCCCTGTTTCTTTTGATGTACGCTGTTCCCAATACCATCCTGAGTTTTGGGATTGTATACATCATCAACAATGCCCTGGCGGGAAAGGAAGGGTTGCTGGGAGCGGATACCGGATGGCTGTTCCTCGGGCTGGTCATCTGTACCTATGCGCTGAATATTTTCTTTCAACGGCAGCTGAACCGGTATTCTTTCCATTTATTATATGAAAATGAGAAGCATGTGTTTGGAAAGATCCTGCGAAGCTCCCTTCCCAGGCTGGAGAAATTTGGGTCCAAACGCTTTTTTACAGCGGTGGAGGACCTGCGGACGTTCTCCTTTTTGCCATACGCCGTAACGCATACGGTCAATTCGCTGCTGATGCTCGTGTTGTGTATCATCTATATGTTTTCGTTGTCAGTGATCGCCGCCCTGGTGATTATGCTGATGATCGCTGTATTAGCGGGTGTTTACCTGTATGTGGTCCGGGCCATGTCTAAAAAAGTGCGTACGCTGCGTAGCTACAATGAACAGTATTTCCAGTATGTAGATGATGTCATGAAAGGGTTCAAGGAATTGAAACTGAGTTTTTTCAGAAGAGAAAACCTGATGAACAAATTCCTGGTGCCTAACCGTAATAATGCGCGGGACCTGGACTTCAGGATCAATTACATCTTTCTGTCTATCGGCCTGGTGAGCCAGTACGGACTGTACTTTGTGGTGGGATTGGTGCTGTTTGTGCTGCCGTTTACCGGATGGTTGTCCACGGCGGATATCATTGCGTATGTTGTCATGATCCTGTTTATATCCGGTCCTGTCAATAACCTGATCAACCTGCAGCAGATATTCACCCGTTTTCGTGTAGCCAACGGAAGGATCAAAAAATTCATGAGCGATTTTGAGATGCTTGAAGATGTGCCCGAACAGGCGCCTGAAATAAGTGCCGGGTTCAATGACCTGGTGTTTAAAAATATCCATTTCAATTACGACAACGATGCGGGCGAAACGATGTTTTCCCTAGGCCCCGTTGATCTCCAGGTCAATAACAATGAAACCATCTTTATCATCGGCGGCAATGGCTCGGGAAAGAGCACATTTATCAATCTGCTGACAGGTCTTTACAAGCCCTCTGCGGGCCAGATTGTGCTCAATGGTGAGGATGGACCCTATTGCCGAGAGAAATTACAAAGCCTGATAGCGGCGGTGTTTACAGACAATCACCTGTTCTCGCAGAATTATGAAACATTCAGTCTCGATGGCAACCCGGAGTACGGCCGCCTGTTACAGCTTATGCAGCTGGATAAGGTAGTGGGAGAAGATTCGGAAGCAGCAGCCCGGCGCAAGTTTTCCAAGGGACAAAGCAAGCGCATGTCACTGATTTTCGCATTGCTGGAACAGAAGCCGGTCATTGTACTGGACGAATGGGCGGCCGACCAGGACCCGCATTTTAGAAAATACTTCTACGAGATACTGTTGCCGCAGCTGAAGCAGCAAGGGAAAACCGTTATCGCTGTCACCCATGATGACGCTTATTTCCACCTGGCCGACAGGATCGTAAAGTTTGATAAAGGTATTATTGTGAAGGATGTACGGGTGAAAACAGATGTGCTGCACAGTGAAGCCATCTGGTCGTGATTTATAAAGTGGTCAGCATGACCGGTAAATGATTTTTTCCATGATGAAATTAACCCTTCCTCAACAGGATATATACTACGAACAATTGTTGTTTCCTGACCTGCCCGTCAATAATATCGGTGCGAGGATCCGCATACAGGGAGCTATCCGGCTGTCTGTGCTGAATGCGGCGCTTACAGCAATGATCAATGGCTCGGATGCCTGCCGTTCTGTTGTGGCAGATAGTGCTGAGGGCCCGCTGATGAAGGTACTGCCCGAACAGGCGCATACCGTGGATTTTGTGGACCTGTCGCAGGAAGCCGACGCAGCGCAGGAGGCAGAGCGGTACATGCAGGCTGCCTTTGCAGCGCCCTTTGATCTTGCCGGCGGCAAATGGCTGTTCCGCTTTTCACTGCTGAAAGTGGCGGAAGAATCCTATTGCCTCCTGGCTGTTTACCATCACCTGATCACAGACGGGTGGGGTTCTTCCCTGATGTTCAACCAGCTGGTAGCCAACTATAATCATCTGCTGGAAGCCGGTACGCTTCCGGTAAGTGTTTCCCGTGCCTACCAGGCGTTTGCCAGGGAAGATGAAGCCTATCAGGGTCATATGGCTTACCAGGAAGACCTTGCCTACTGGCGCGAACGTTTTTCCACATTGCCGGCCGCGGCGTTCCATCGTTTGCCGGCCGCCGCAACCGCAGCTCATGGACGCCAGGCTTTCGATATTCCCGGAGAAAAGTACCAGGCCTTAAAAGCCCTGTCGCAAAAACTGGAATGTTCTGTTTTCCATGTTATGCTGGCGGTGCTGTATACGTATATCCATCGTCGTTATCAACAGCAGGATATCAGCTTTGGCCTGCCTGTATTGAACCGCAGCAATGCCGCATTCAAAAAAACGATCGGGCTTTTTATGGGTATTTCACCCTTACGGATGTACGTAGCGCCGGAAGACAGCTTCCGGACCCTTGCGGAGAAGGTAAAGGCGCAGCTGCGCAGAGACTACCGCCATCAGCGTTTCCCGCTGGGAAAGCTGGTCAAGGAGCTGGGCCTTTTCCATGAACGGGAACGGCTGTTCAGCCTGACGGTCTCTTACGAAAAACAGGATTTTTCCGCTCACTTCCTGCATACCCGTACGAAAGTACAGCCACACCCGCACGGAGCAGACCGTACAGCGCTGGCCATCGCCATCAGGGAACATGACGATGCCGGCGACGTGACCGTGCACTTTGACTACAATGGGGCTTATTTCAATGAAAGCAGCATGGCCCTGCTGATAACGCATTTCCGCGAAATACTGGATGCTGTATGTCTTGATCCCGATGCTGCGGTAGGCAGCTACAGTTACCTGTCCGCCGGCGAGAAAGCAGCCCTGCGGGAGTTCAATGATACCACCGCGGACTATGACCGCAACACCACTTTCCTGTCTTATTTCCGGGAGCAGGTGCAACATTTTCCGGGAAAGGTGGCGGTGAAAGATGATCATAACAGTTACACCTATACGGAGCTGGACGAGGCTGCAGGTAATATTGCCCGGCACATTGCCGCTGTGGCGGGGGATAATGCGGCGCCGGTAGCCGTCATGCTGCCCCGCTCTGCGCAGCTGGTGGCCGTACTGCTGGGCGTGCTCAGATCAGGGCGGGCCTACATCCCGGTGGACCCGGATTTGCCGGAGGCGCGGACGCAATATATTCTCGAAAACAGTCAGCCTTCCCTGTTGATCGCTGCAACAGCCATGGCAGAGTACAACACCCTCCGGCCAGAAGCGCTGCTGCTGCCTGCCCCGGACGCGGAGCTGCCACAGGTGGCCGCTGCCAACAGCGCTTATATCATATACACCTCCGGGTCTACCGGTAATCCCAAGGGCGTGGAAATAAGCCATGGCGCCCTGCTGAACCTCCTGTTGAGCATTATTTCCCGTCCGGGCATCGCGCCGGGAGATACGTTTTTCTCCGTTACCACGCCTTCTTTCGATATCTCCGTACTGGAATTCTTCGGACCGCTCACGGCGGGAGCCACGGTATATATTGCCGATCGCCGGCTGTTGTACCAGCCGGAGCAGATGATCGCACGATT
This sequence comes from Chitinophaga oryzae, assembly GCF_012516375.2. Lineage (NCBI taxonomy): Bacteria > Pseudomonadati > Bacteroidota > Chitinophagia > Chitinophagales > Chitinophagaceae > Chitinophaga > Chitinophaga oryzae. The sequence continues at coordinate 4,553,383 of NZ_CP051204.2, read as the reverse complement.
GTATGCCATTGACCCCGATATCTTACAGGGAACTCCCGGCTTTTACCAGGTATTGTTTGATGCGGGATGGAAAGGCAGCCGGAAACTGAAACTGATGTGTGGCGGCGACCTGCTGGGCCAGGCCCTGGCAGCCAATATGCTTTCGAAATGCGGGGAGGTATGGAACCTGTACGGTCCTACGGAAACAACGATTTACTCTACCTGCAAAAAACTGACTTGCCCTACAGATGCGGATATCATCGGGGCTCCCATTAATAACACCCGCATCTATATCCTTCATCCCGATTTCTCACTGGCCGGCAAAGGTACGCCCGGCGCTATTTACATCGGCGGTGAAGGACTGGCGAAAGGATATTTCAGTCAGCCCGAACTAACGAGCCGCCGCTTCATTTCCGATCCTTTTGTGCCCGGCCAGACAGTATATGAAACCGGCGACCTGGGATACTGGACGGATGAAGGCGAAATAAAGTTCCTGGGCAGAAACGATTTCCAGGTAAAGATCCGCGGTTACCGCATAGAGCTGGGCGAGATAGAGACGCTGCTGCTGAAAAAACCATCTGTGCGCAATGCCGTAGTGATAGCCCGTAAGCAGATAGGGCAGGAGGCATTGCTGGTGGCCTACCTTATCGCAGATAAGCCGGTAGATACAGCAGCGCTGATAGAGGCGCTGAAAGACGAGCTGCCTGAATATATGGTGCCCCGGGTGATCAAACAGGCCGACGCTTTTCCGCTGACGCCGAATAATAAAGTCGACAGAGGCCTTATGTCCGCCTGGGAGGTGGAGCCCATACATGCCGGCAATACCCGGAAAGCTGCTGTTACCACTTTACAGTACGAATTGTGCAGGATGTATAAAGAGACACTGGCACTGAAACATTTGCCTGGCATCAATGAAGACTTCTTTTCCCTCGGCGGCCACTCCATCAATGCGATGCGGCTGGTGAACCAGGTGCATCTGCTGGGTTATCCTGTTTCGATGAGGGACGTGTTCCATCATCCCACGGTGGAGGGAATGGCCCAGTACCTGGAAAAACAGGTGGCGATGCAGCCGGTGAACGTCATCCCGCCGGCGCCGGTGGAGAAAACGTTTCCGCTCACGCCCGGCCAGCAGGGCATCTGGCTGTCTGCTCAGCAGCACCCTGCCGGCGCTGCCCCCTATAATGTTTTTGCAGTGTATGAAGTAACGGGCCGCCTGCATCCGGAGCGCCTGCAGGAGGTGTTTGTCCGCCTGATTGAAAAATACGAGATACTGCGGACCAATTTCAGCGAGAAAGACGGGGTGTCCTGCCAGCTGGTGAGAGATGCTGCCGCTGCCAGGTTCAGCATAGACCTCATAACGGCAACGGCCTCATGGGAAAATGAAGCAGCGGCGTATGTCAACCATCCCTTCGACCTGGAAAATGATTTGCTGCTGCGCGTAGCGCTGATAGAGGCTAATCACCGCCAGTTGCTGGCGTTTGCCGGGCATCATATTATCCTTGATGGATGGTCGACCGCGGTGCTGATCAACAAATTGGGCGAGATGTACCAGGCTCCTGGCGTCCTGCCGGAAGACGGCTTTCAGTTCCGCGACTATGTGCCCTGGCAACAGCAACAGGCGGCCTTACAGCAGCCCGGTTTCTGGGAACGGTACCTGGAAGGCTACGACTGGCAACCCCTGCTGCCGCCCGATTTTTATAACGGCAACGGGCAAATGCCTGCCGTGGAATATACCTTCTCCTGGGATATGGCCACCCTGCAGGAGTTGAAGCAAACAGCCCGTGAGCTGAACAGTACCCTGCACGTACTGATGCTGTCAGCCTTCCTGGCGCTGGTGCATAAGTTAACCGGCAAAGACGATATCTGTATCGGCACACTCAATTCCGGCCGCACCAGCCATGTGCTGCACCACCAGCCAGGTATGTTCGTAAAGACGCTGCCACTGCGCGTACAGGACTTTGCTGTCGATTTGCCAACGCTGCTGGACCGCGTGCATGCCATGACCCTCGACCTCGACGCGCACCAGGATATTCCGGAAGCCGTGGCTGCAGATATACAGCTGGACTGCCTTTTCGTGGTACAGCCACCTTCCTTTGACTATGACGAAATTTCCATAGGAGAAGAGATCACGCTGAAGTACCGGCATGTAGGGTCGCTGCACAGCCGCCTGCCGCTGCTGGTGAACTGCATGGAAACAGCCAGCGGGCTGCAGGGAGTAGTGACCGCGAACGCCGACTGGTACGATAAAGACAATATTACGCTGCTGTTCCTTCGCTACGAAAAACTGTTAGGGGCCATCAATGCCGCGCCACAGGCAGATGTAGCCTCACTGGACATCTCACTTGCCGTTGAAAATGAACAGGTGCCGGACATCGATTTTAGTTTCTGATAATGTGCCGGAATTGTTTATTTTCATTTTCGGAACCCGGAGATGAGAACCCGTTAGAAGTTACTGACAGCATATGAACCTTTTCCCCCTTTGGGAGCTTTGAGAATTAATGTTTAACCAACAGCTTTTAGATGAAAATCTCAGTATTTGCCCTCATTATTTCGTTTGCCCTTGTCTGTTTCAATGTGCCTGTTGCTGCACAGCAGGTAACCACCGTCAAAGGGAAGATCGTTAATCCTGCCAACGAACCGCTCATTGGTAATGTGATCCTGCTGTCCGCCCCGGACTCCGCCTTCGTGAAAGGCGCCGCCTTTACAGACGGAAATTTTGAACTGGCGGGTATCAACCGCAAGGAGTTCTACCTGAAGTTTAACTCCCTGCAATTCCCGGATACCGTTATCAGGGTCCAATACCAGGGAGAAGCCCAGATGAACCTGGGAACGATCCTTGTGGCCAGGTCCAAATATCACCTTAATGAAGTACAGGTGGTGAGCAATACCCCCCTGGTAAGGTATTCCAACAATGGAACGGTAGAAGTGAATGTGGCCAATACAGCGCTCGCTTCCAGTAATTCCGTTACGGAGATACTCACCCGCTCGCCCAATGTACTGGAGTCTGAAGGACGTTTCAGCGTATTTGGCAAAGGGGAGGCCATCATCTACCTGAACGGTAAACAGATCACTGCTGAAAGACTCGCTTCTATTCCTACCTCACAGATAGCAAAGATCGAGATCATCGGCAACCCCTCCGCAAAATATGACGCCGAAGGGAAAGCAGTGATCAATGTCATCACCAAAGTAAAGACAGAGGAAGGGCTGATGGGCACCTTTAACCAATTCCTTACACACAGCCCGTTCGGAGGGTCCAATGCCAGTTCCTCGCTCGATTTGAGCTATATGAGAGGAAGGCTGTCGCTCGTTGGTAACTATTCCATCCTCTGGGGGGACACCAAAGAAAGGCTGCATACCATCCGTAGCCGGTCCGCGGCAGACGACTACATGAACTCCGATTTATGGACCGACTGGAACAGGAAAATGAAAAACTATTCCAACTACGGGCTGGGAGCACAATATAATTTCAGCGAAAAATCAAATATCTCGCTGGCTTACAGCGGTTATCTCGAAAAAATGGGCGGCACCACCAACAGCCGCAACGCCATCGATAACAAAACGGACAAAAGTTATTATACCAGCGGCATCAACAAAGACGACCAACGCTGGAATCACTCCGTGACCTTGAACTATAACCTGAAAACAGACACGCTCGGGAGCACGCTGTTTATAGGAACACAGTATTCGAAATTCAACTCCGATATCAATGATTTTATTGAAGAAAACAGTGTGGTGAATGGGGCAGAGGGGCGCCGGTTCCTTAAAAACCTGGTGGACCATGGTATCTCCATCTCCACCACACAGGCAGATTACGCGAAGGTGTTCGCTTCCGGCGACCGGCTGGAGATAGGCGCGAAGTTCAGCTACGTTGAAAACTCCTCCGGCACCAACTTCTTCATTGGTCCGGATGGCAGCAACTTTAAGCGGGATTCCGGCCTTTCCAATAAGTTCAGGTATGTGGAGAAGATCCCTGCTGCCTATATCAGCTACAGCGGTACCTTCGCCAGGAAGGTGAATTACAGCCTGGGAGCCAGGGGAGAGTGGACGAACTACGACCTGACCACCAGTGCTAACAGCGGTCAATCGCTGTCGGACAGCTATTTCAATATCTTCCCGAATGCTTCCGTCTCTGCTACGCTGACGAACAAACTGAAGCTGCGTGCGGCCTATTCTTCCAGGATCACCCGCCCGCGTTATCAATCGCTTAACCCGCTGGTGATATACCAGGACCCTTTTACAACGATAGAAGGTAATCCCAATCTGATCCCCGAGAAAACACATTCTTTCGAAGTGGGCGCCAACTATAGCGACTACGACCTGAAGATCGGGTACAATTACACCATCGATCCTATCGATGCAGCTGCGCTGAGAGGCAACACGCCCAACAGTTATGTGCTGAAAGCCATTAACCTCTTCAGGGGACATTTGTATTCCGCGACCCTGTCCAAATCGTTCAGCGTGCGTAAATGGTGGAGCTCCGTGAACAGCGTGAGTTTGAATTATCTCAAACAGGTTGACAACAAATACAACTTTGAACTGCTGACGCCCAAACCGCAGATCTACCTGTATACCAGCAATACCTTTACGGTACCGGACCTTTTCAGGATACAGCTGCTGGCATGGTATGCAGGGGATAAATACTCCGGACTGTACTACGATAAGCATCGCGCTACCGTCACCCTTGGTGTTGAAAGGGATTTCCTGCGGAATAAACTCCGCCTGAAATTACTGGCCAATGATATCTTCCACAGCACAGCGTCCAGAGGCAATTACAATGTAGGTAAAACCTATATTTTCTTTGACAGGACCTATAGCACCAATTACTTCCGTTTTGTTCTTACCTATAATTTTGGTAAGCTGACCAAAACGGATTTCAAAAACAGGACTACCGGCCAATCTGAGAATAACAGGGCCAACTGATTTTAATTCATTTTACTGATGATAACTGATCGCCGTCCTTCCCAGGGACGGCAATCAGCGATGTATTGTTTAATTGTCACCCCATCCCCTTATAACTGCATAAAACTTTTATTGTAAATGGAAAAGTCATCCAGGAAAAAGGACATTGCCATCATTGGCATGTCAGGGCGTTTCCCGCAGTCGAGAGACTTGTTGTCTTTCTGGAAAAACCTGGCGGACGGAAAGGAACTGGTTCATTTCTTTTCCGGTGAAGAACTGAAGGCTTTACAGGTAGCGCCTGAGATATACAACAATCCGGCGTTTGTGCCGGCCGCCTCGTTTATAGATCAGCCGGGTAGCTTCGATTATAACTTCTTCGGTTATACGAAAGAAGAGGCTGCGGTGCTGGACCCGCAGGTCCGCATCATGCATGAGCTGGTGTGGTCTGCGCTCGACGATGCCGGTTATGCCGCCGCGGAACAGGAAACGATAGGGCTCTACCTCGCGGCTTCCGATAACCTGAACTGGCGCGCCTACAGGATGCTGCACCCTGTTGCCGGCGTGAGCGCGTTCCTGGCCAGCCGGATGGCCAACAAGGATTTTATCAGCACATTGATTGCCTATAAACTTGGACTGAAAGGCCCTGGCTACCTGGTAGATACGGCCTGTTCAGGCTCACTCAGCGCGGTGCACATCGCCTGCCGTAACCTGTTGCTGAAGGAATGCAGCATAGCAGTAGCGGGCGGCGTGAGCGTGGCCAGCTACGAACCTAAAGGCTACTTGTTCCAGGAGGGACTGATCGCTTCCGCCGATGGTCACTGTCGTGCTTTTGACGAGAAAGCCTCCGGAACGGTATGGGGAGAAGGCGCCGGCGTGGTAGTCCTCAAAAGATTTGATGATGCGCTGCGTGACAACGATCATATTTACGCGGTGATCAAAGCGAGCGCAGTAAATAATGATGGCCGCCGTAAAGTCGGCTATACCGCTCCCAGTATTGAAGGGCAGGCAGAATGTATTCGTATGGCGCATCGTGTTGCCGAAGTGACGCCCGAGACAATCAGTTACATCGAAACACACGGCACCGGCACGCGCCTCGGCGATCCTACGGAAATAGAAGCGCTGAACAAAGCATTCGGCTATAATACCCGGCATCGCTGCGCCATTGGCGCCGTGAAGTCGAATATCGGCCACCTGGATGCCGCCGCAGGCGTGGCAGGCCTTATTAAAGCCACACTGGCGCTGAAGCATCAACAACTGCCTCCTTCACTGCATTACACAAAAGCGAATCCCGAGATCAATTTTGCGGGCGGACCGTTTTATGTGAACAGTGAGCTGTCCCATTGGCAGCATGCCCCTGAAGTGCCTCGCAGGGCGGGCGTGAGCAGCTTCGGTATTGGCGGCACCAACGCGCATATTGTCCTGGAAGAAGCGCCGGTGGCAACAGGAACGGCCGCTGTCAGCGCCCCCTTGCTGCTCTCTGCCAAAACAACGGCTTCATTGAATGCGTATAAACTGCAACTGGCAGATTTCCTGGAAGATAATCCGGACATCCATATAGCGGATGTGGCCTATACGCTGGCTACCGGCCGTCAGCATCACCGTTGCCGTGAAAGCATTGCAGCCGCCGGTTTCCAGGACCTGTTATCAAAACTCAGGAGTTCCACCCCACGCAGTGTGATGGCCACGAATGTAAAAACCGTTTTTATGTTCCCCGGCCAGGGAACGCAATATTTCCGTATGGCGGCGGATCTATACCACCAGCAGCCGTATTTCCGGCAGGTGATGGACAGGGGATTTGCGGTGCTGCGACCCTTGCTGGGCCTGGACCCGGCCGCTATACTGGGGTACATGAGCCAGGCGCCGGCAGATGACAGTGCTGTTCATCAAACGGTATACACGCAACCGCTCCTGTTCCTGGTGGAGTATGCGCTGGCCGATTGGCTGCTGCAGGCGGGCATAAAGCCTGCGGCCATGATAGGGCATAGCCTTGGCGAATATGTGGCCGCTTGTATCAGCGGCGTATTCAGTATGGAAGACGGCTTGCGTATCGTTACGGAGAGAGCCCGTTTGATGTATGCATTGGCGCCCGGCGCGATGCTGGCTGTGCAGGCAAGCCGGGAGCAGGTGCAACCTTTCCTCACCCCCGGATTGTCGGTGGCCGCCATCAACACGCCTGGTACCTGCGTGCTGGCAGGTCCAGGGACAGAAGTGCAGCAGGCGGCTGAAAAGCTGCAGGCAGCGGCTATCTCCACGGTCAGGTTAAATACCTCCCATGCCTTTCACTCTGCCATGATGGACGATATGCTCCCTGCGTTCCGTACCTGGCTGGCTGGTTATCAGTTCTCAACGCCCACTATCCCTTATTACTCCAATCTCACCGGGCAGCTGATCACGGCGGAACAGGCTACGTCGCCGGATTACTGGGTAGCTCATCTCAGGCACACCGTACTGTTTGCGGACGGTCTGGCAGCCTTGCTGCAGCAGCTCCCGAAGGAGACTGTTTTCATAGAAGCAGGACCCGGCAAAACACTTACCGGGCTGCTGAAGCATCAACCGGGCTACCAGGAGTCCTTTATCCCCGTGACCACCGTCCGTACCGCAAAGGAACAGGCTAACGATAACGAATACATGCAGCTGGCCCTGGCCACCTGCTGGAAATATGGCGTAAAGGTGAACTGGCAGACGCTCTATAAAGATGCGGCGGTCAGGAAGACCATGTTACCGCTGTATTGTTTTCAGCAGACGTCGTTGCCTGCAAGAGTGGACCCCTTCAGTCATATGCAGGCCGGCGCCGGCATAGTGCAGCCCGAAGTGCTGCAGGTGACGCCTGAAGCCGGTACTGTAACGGTAACGGATACGCGCAGCAGGCCGGAAGAACTGGGAGACCCGGTGCCGCCGCAGAATGCCATACAATCCCGTTTGTGTGAACTGTGGTGTCAGTTTTTTGGTGTTGATACCATCGGCATCACGGACGATTTCTTTTTACTGGGAGGTGACTCACTCCGCGCGATGTCCCTGTTGGGCAGGATACAAAAGGAGTTCAGCGTGGAAATGAACATACAGGATTTTTATACCGACGCCAATATACAACGCATCAGCCGCGAAATTGAAATTATGACCCGCCTTACGGCCACGAGAAAAGTCACCCAGCAAACCAAAAAAATTAAAATATAGCTATGGATATCCTCGATTTGTTAGCAGAGCTGGAAAGGAACAGTATTTATGTTGCGCTGGACGAAGATGACCTGCAGGTAAGCTTTGAGCAGGATGATATCGAAGACAGGCACATTGAGCTGCTGCGGGCACACAAGCCGCAGATCATTTCCTACCTGAAAAAATATGCCGGCGGAAAGGCATTCGTGGCGATACCATCCGCGCCGGCGCAGCCCAGCTATCCGTTGTCGCCCAGCCAACAGCGCCTGTGGGTGCTCAGCCAGCTGGAGGCAGGCAGCCTCGCTTATAACCTCCCGTTCTCCATGGAGCTGAAAGGAGATTTTAATATTGATATTTTCTCCCGGGCGATGAATATCATCATCGACAGGCACGAGATATTGCGCACGGTTTTCCGGGAAGATGAATCTGGTATGCCCAGGCAGTTTATCCAGTCCCCGGAGCAACTACGGTTCGCCATCACCCGCCTCGATTTCCGCAGCTTCCCCGCTCCGATGGAAGAAGCCCAACGTTATATAGCGGCGGATTCGGCCACGCTCTTTGACCTGCAACAGGGCCCGCTGCTGAGAATGGCATTGTTACAGGTAGCAGAAGAGACATACATTTTTTACTACAACATGCACCATATCATCAGCGACGGCTGGTCCATGGATGTGCTGGGGCGTGATGTGATCAGCTGCTACCGTGCACTGGCGGCAGGCCTTGCACCTGCATTGCAGCCGCTGGCGATCCAATACAAGGATTATGCGGTATGGCAACACGAACAATTGCATACGGCGGCAGGCATGGCAGCAAAAGCCTACTGGAAGGAACTGCTGTCCGGTGAACTGCCTGAACTGTCTTTGCCCGGCAGTAAGCCGCGGCCTGTGGTTAAAACTTTTTCCGGCAGGAGGTGCCGTACTTACCTGTCACCCGGGCTTACCGCACAGCTCCGTGCTTTCACCCGCGCAGAAGGTGGAAGCCTCTTCATGACATTGCTGGCCGCCTGGAAGGTTTTACTTTATCGTTATACCGGCGAGCAGGATATCATCATCGGCACGCCCGCGGCCGGTAGAAACCATGCCGATCTGGAAAACCAGATCGGGTTTTATGTGAATACGTTGCCGCTGCGCAATGAGGTGAACGGGCAGTCCTCCTTCACGGCATTTGCCACGCAGCTAAGAGCGAACACCCTCCGTGCGTATACACACCAGGCTTATCCGTTCGATTATATCCTCGGGGAAACAGACGTACGCCGCAATACCAGCAGGAGCGCACTCTTTGATGTAATGATAGCTTTGCAGAACATCGGTGAGAGGAACGCCGGCACTATCGTATCCGGAGACAGCGATACTATCACAGATATGGGTCATTGTTACGCCAAGTTTGACATGGAGATAAATATCTACGAAGAAGGAGAGGCGCTTAGCGTGGTCGCCGATTATAATACCGATATCTTTCACGGGCACCAGGTAACGCAGCTGCTGCAGCATTTCAAACAACTGACGGCCGCCATGCTGGCAGACCCCGGGCAGGCGATCGATTCCGTTGATTTTCTCACCGCCGCTGAAAAAGAACAGTTGCTGCGGGGCTTTAATGACACTGCTGTCAACTATGCGCCGGGAAAAACGGTCCTGGACCTGTTCCGGGAAGCAGTAGTCGCATCGCCGGACAACAAGGCGATCGTTTATGAGGACCGGGCGCTGAACTACCGGGAAATGGATACGCTGAGCAACCAGCTGGCGCACTACCTGCAGGACCGGCACCAGCTGCAAAGCGGCGCGCTGGCAGGCATCCTGCTGGAGCGCAGTGAATGGCTCCCCGTAACCATCATGGCCATACTGAAATGCGGTGCTGCTTATGTACCGCTGGACGTGCATTACCCGCAGGAGCGTATCGACTATATCCGGGAAAACGGAAACCTCGGGGTGATCATAGACGAAACCCTGCTGGCCGATTTCAGGAAGGAGCAACCGCAATATGGCCGGGAACTGACGCTGCCCGCACTCACAGGCGCCTCGCTGGCGTACTGTATTTATACTTCCGGTTCCACCGGTCATCCGAAAGGGGTGCTGAACCTGCACGAAGGTTTGTACAACCGCCTGCTGTGGATGAAAGAAGACCTGCATATCGGGCCGTCAGATATCTTTCTGCAAAAAACACCTTACACTTTCGACGTGTCCGTGTGGGAACTGTTGCTGCCTTTCATCAGCGGCAGCTGCCTGGTGATGGCGCGTCCGGAAGGGCATAAGGACCCGCAGTACCTGCAACAGCTCATTGCACAGGAAAATGTGAGTGTTATTCACTTTGTGCCTTCCATGCTGGGCGCTTTCCTGGCCGGTTACCAGGCCGGCGCCACCCCGCTGCGGCATGTCGTATGCAGCGGTGAAGAGTTGCCGGCAGCGATGGTAGCGCAGTTCCGAGAACTGTTGCCCGGCGTGCGCATACATAACCTCTACGGCCCTACGGAAGCGTCGATCGATGTTACCGCGATCGATGTTACCGAAGCATCGTTGGACCAGGGCGTGAGCATCGGCCGCCCGGTGGCCAATACGCAGATTTATATCGTGAATCCTGCCATGCAGCTGCAGCCCGCCGGGGTGGCCGGAGAGCTGGTCATAGGCGGCATACAGGTAGCCCGGGGCTATCTGGACCTGCCGGAGCAAACGGCCAGCCGCTTTATGCCGGACCCCTTTAAGGCCGGCCAGCGTATTTACCGCACGGGCGACAGCGCGCGGTGGCTGCCGGACGGCACCATTCAATACCTGGGCCGTATGGACCACCAGGTAAAGATCCGTGGCAACAGGATAGAGCTGGGAGAAGTAGAGCAGGTGTTGTCATCGTATATACATATCCGTCAGGCGGTGGTAACGGCGCAGGAGGTACACGGTACGAAAGCCCTCGTGGCCTATTACGTCCCCTCCGCGGCAACGGACAAATCGGAACTGAAAAACTGGCTGCAACAGAAGCTGCCGGAATATATGGTGCCGGCCTACTTTGTAGAGATGGAAGATATCCCGCTCACCAGCAGCGGCAAAGCCAATCGCAAAGCGCTGCCGCCGGTAAGCGGCGGCGACATGATCCGGGGTGAGTACGTAGCACCGGTAACACCTATGGAGTTACAACTGGTGGGTATATGGCAGGAGGTGCTGGGCGTTTCCGGGATAGGCGTGACCGATAGCTTTTTTGAATTGGGCGGGCATAGCCTGAAAGCCACTCAACTGATCGCTGCTTACTTCCGCACCTTCAGGTTCCGTCCGAAATTACAGGAGCTGTTTGAACATACCACCGTCCGGTCGCACATAGCGCTGATCCATCACAGCGCGGGAGAGGTGTATGAGCGTATTGCACCTGCTGCGGCAACTGAGCGGTATCCTTTGTCCAGCGCCCAGGAGATGGTATGGACGCTTAGCCAGGTGAAGGACGGCCTGATCGCGTATAATATTCCTACGGTGAGCCCTGCCGAGCCTGACTTTGACCCGGCCGCTTTCAAAAGGGCGCTGGCGAGATTGATCGACAGGCATGAAATCCTGCGTACCGTGTTTCGCACGGATGCTGACGGGATGCCCTATCAATATGTATTGGACAGCCATGGATTGAACTATGTGGTAGAAGAAGCGGATATCCGGCAGGCAGCAGACCCGCATCAACATATCTATCATGCGATCTTCGAAAATGACCTCTACCGGTCATTCGATCTGCAAAATGGTCCGCTGTTCCGTGTCACCCTGTTCCATACATCGCAGGGGTACTATATCTATTACCTCGTACATCATATCATCACGGATGGTATATCGGCGGAGGTGGCCGCCCGCGACATACGTGCATTGTACCAGGAAGAGAGCCGTGGGACAAGCGTTCCGCTGCCTCAGCTGGATATACAATACAAGGATTTTGCTGTTTGGGAGAAAGACCAGCTGCAGCAAGGGCATTATGACGCGCACCGGAAATACTGGATGCAGCATTTATCAGGCGAAATACCGCCTGTAGACCTGCCGGCGGCCCGCAAACGGCCGGCCGTTAAAACCCATAATGGCAGGTACCTGAGCACCTATCTGCCCAAAGCACTCACCGCACAGCTGTATGATTTTACGAAAAAGTATAACGGCAGCCTGTTCATGACGCTGCTGGCAGCCTGGAATGCACTGTTGTACCGGTATACCGGTCAATCGGATATTGTACTTGGCGCGCCTTATGCCGGCAGGGTCCATCCCGATCTCGAAAACCAGATCGGCTGCTATATCAATACGCTTTCCCTCAGGAACCGGGTAAACGGGGAAGGTTCATTCCTGTCGTTGTATGACCAGGTAAAACAACATACGCTCGCTGCATTTCAATACCAGATGTATCCTTTCTCGCAGCTGGTAAGAGATCTGAAAGTGCGTAAGGATATCAGCCGGAGCAACGTACTGTTTGACATCATGATCGCCCTGCAGAACTTCGAAGGCAAGGTGGAAGCGCCGGATAAATCAGAGGAGGAGCTGAACAGCATCGTGGACCTGGGCATGCGTTATGCCAAGTTCGATATGGAAATCAGTCTTTATGAGAGAGGAGAGTATATCATGTTCCGTTTGAAATACAACACCGACGTATACGACTATGACCTCATCGCCGGCCTGATGCAACATTTTAAACAATTCACGGCCGCTATGCTGGCCGACCCCGGTCAGGCGATCGATTCCGTTGATTTTCTCACCGCCGCTGAAAAAGAACAGTTGCTGCGGGGCTTTAATGACACTGCTGTCAACTATGCGCCGGGAAAAACGGTCCTGGACCTGTTCCGGGAAGCAGTAGTCGCATCGCCGGACAACAAGGCGATCGTTTATGAGGACCGGGCGCTGAACTACCGGGAAATGGATACGCTGAGCAACCAGCTGGCGCACTACCTGCAGGACCGGCACCAGCTGCAAAGCGGCGCGCTGGCAGGCATCCTGCTGGAGCGCAGTGAATGGCTCCCCGTAACCATCATGGCCATACTGAAATGCGGTGCTGCTTATGTACCGCTGGACGTGCATTACCCACAGGAGCGTATCGACTATATCCGGGAAAACGGAAACCTCGGGGTGATCATAGACGAAACCCTGCTGGCCGATTTCAGGAAGGAGCAACCGCAATATGGCCGGGAACTGACGCTGCCCGCACTCACAGGCGCCTCGCTGGCGTACTGTATTTATACTTCCGGTTCCACCGGTCATCCGAAAGGGGTGCTGAACCTGCACGAAGGTTTGTACAACCGCCTGCTGTGGATGAAAGAAGACCTGCATATCGGGCCGTCAGATATCTTTCTGCAAAAAACACCTTACACTTTCGACGTGTCCGTGTGGGAACTGTTGCTGCCTTTCATCAGCGGCAGCTGCCTGGTGATGGCGCGTCCGGAAGGGCATAAGGACCCGCAGTACCTGCAACAGCTCATTGCACAGGAAAATGTGAGTGTTATTCACTTTGTGCCTTCCATGCTGGGCGCTTTCCTGGCCGGTTACCAGGCCGGCGCCACCCCGCTGCGGCATGTCGTATGCAGCGGTGAAGAGTTGCCGGCAGCGATGGTAGCGCAGTTCCGAGAACTGTTGCCCGGCGTGCGCATACACAACCTTTACGGCCCTACGGAAGCGTCGATCGATGTTACCGCGATCGATGTTACCGAAGCATCGCTGGACCAGGGCGTGAGCATCGGCCGCCCGGTGGCCAACACGCAGATTTATATCGTGAATCCTGCCATGCAGCTGCAGCCCGCCGGGGTGGCCGGAGAGCTGGTCATAGGCGGCATACAGGTAGCCCGGGGCTATCTGGACCTGCCGGAGCAAACGGCCAGCCGCTTTATGCCGGACCCCTTTAAGGCCGGCCAGCGTATTTACCGCACGGGCGACAGCGCGCGGTGGCTGCCGGACGGCACCATTCAATACCTGGGCCGTATGGACCACCAGGTAAAGATCCGAGGCAACAGGATAGAGCTGGGAGAAGTAGAGCAGGTGCTGTCATCGTATATGCATATCCGTCAGGCGGTGGTAACGGCGCAGGAAGTACACGGTACGAAAGCCCTCGTGGCCTATTACGTACCCTCCGCGGCAACGGATAAATCGGAACTGAAAAGCTGGCTGCAACAGAAGCTGCCGGAATACATGGTGCCGGCTTACTTCGTGGAGATGGAAGATATTCCGCTCACCAGCAGCGGCAAAGCCAATCGCAAAGCGCTGCCACCGGTAAGCGGAAACGATGTGATCAGAAGGGAATACGTAGCACCGGTCACCGAAATGGAACAGCAGCTGGTGGCTATCTGGGAATCGGTACTGGATGTGGAAAAAATCGGCGTAACGGATAATTTCTTTGACGCCGGCGGCGATTCCATTCTGGCCATTCGCCTGGTCAGCCGGATCAATACCGTTGCCGGTACCAGTTACACCCTGGCTGAACTGTTTCAGTACGGTACGATACAAAGCCTCGCCGCCCGGATAGAAGAAGACCTTGCAGCGACGCCCGCCAAATCACCGGAGGAAGAGGACGTAATGGCCTCCTTCGATCTGCTCCGCAACGAAATTTTTCAGAACAACTAATTCACTCCCATGACGCAAAATACCGGAAACATAGAAGATGTATATCCAATGAGCGATATACAGAAAGGAATGGTGGCATTATCGCTCCTGCGCCCGGCGGAAGGATTGTATCATGACCAGTTCACCTATCACATACCAGGTGTGGACATAGCCCATTTCGATAAAGCGCTGCGGCTCATGGTCCGCAAGCACGCCACGCTGCGTACAGCCCTTGATGTTATTAACTATAGCCAGGAGGTACAGATCGTTTATAAAGAGGTGCCGGTCAGCACCGGGCTTGTCGATCTTAGCGGGCTTAGCGCCACAGACCAGGAAGCAGCGATCCGCGATTACATCAGGGAGGAGCGCAAACGTCCCTTCGATCTGCTGTCAGCGCCGCTCTGGCGTACGACCATTTTCAACCTCGATGCCACACATGGCGTATTCCTGTTCCAGTTCCACCACGCCATCCTCGACGGATGGAGCGTTGCATCCTTCAATACGGAACTGTTTAACCTCTACCGGCAATTGCTGGAGCAGCCCGCGTTTACACCCGCGCCGCTGAAGTGCAGCAACAGGGAACATGTGCTGCAGGAACACATCGCCAAAAAAGATAAGAAGAATCTGGTATACTGGCAGCAGGAACTGCAGGACTTCAAACGGCTGAACGTATTTGCCAACACTATCATGGAGAGCAGCTACCAGTCTGTTATTCATCCTGCCAAAGCAGAACGGCTGAGGCAAGCCTGCCGGGAAGAGAAAATTACACTGAAGACGCTGCTGTTCGGATCATTTGTATATGCGCTTAACCTGCTCACCTATGATTCCGACATTACCATCGGGCTTGTTTCCAATAACCGTCCGCTGATGGAAGACGGTGATAGGATATTGGGCTGTTATCTCAATACCCTGCCGTTGCGCACGCGGTTGCAGGAATACAAGCATAAGCCGTGGCGGCAATATTTTCAGGGACTGGAGCGTAAGCTACAGGAGGTGAACAGCACAAGGCTTACGCTGCTGGAAATTTCCAGGCAGCTGAACGAAGATACCAGCTTCGGTAATCCTTTCTTTGATGTTATCTTCAATTATGTAGATTTCCACGTGTACAATGATGTAGCGGCTGGCGCGAACAGCACCACCGGTTACGAGAGCAACAGGATCCGGCTGGCCTCCCATGAGAAGACGAATACCACGCTCGACCTTACCGTTGCCGCCAGAAATAATCACCTTGTTTTCAATTACCAGTATAACCGCGCGCTCGTAGCAGACGTTACGCCGGAGCAACTGCACGGCTATGCAGAGAAGATACTGGATATATTCCTGGAAGATGCGGCCGCTCCCCTTGGCAACAGCGCTGTCCTGGGCAATGAAGCCGTCGTGAAACAACTGGAGGTGTGTCGCCAGGCGCAGGCAGATTTTGCAGCAGACACCAATGTGGTGGACCTTTTTTGCCGGCAGGCGACCATACGTCCGGATGCACCGGCCATCATTTACCAGGATAAGACGATCACTTATGGGATGGCGGACCGGCTGTCTAACCAGCTGGCGCATTACCTGATCAGGCAATACGGCCTTACGGCAGGCGACCTGGTGGGCTTATCAATGGAACGCAGCGAATGGCTGCCGGTGATGGTGATGGCCATACTGAAAACCGGCGCTGCCTATGTGCCGCTGGATACGGCGCTTCCGAAGGAACGGCTGGACTTCATTGCTGCCGATGGCAAATTCAAAGTAATGGTCACCGATCAGTGGCTGCAAAACCTTGCACCGCTGGTGGATACGCTGCCAGCCGACCGGCCGGACCGCGTTATCCAGCCTGACCAGGTCATCTACAGTATCTATACCTCCGGTTCTACCGGAACGCCCAAAGGCGTGCTGATAGCTCATCGCAGTGTTACCAACCTGATAGCGTGGTTCACGCAACGTTACAGCATCACCGCTGAGAGCAGGTTTATCCAGCTCACGGCTGCCACCTTTGATCCTTTTGCAGAGGATATCTTTGGCGCCTTCACGAACGGCGCCGTTTTCCATATCGTTTCAAACACATTGCTGTACGATCCTGAAAAGCTGCGGCAATACATCATAGACAACGGCATTACCATTCTCAACTGTGTTCCCCAGGTGATCGGCAACCTGCTGGCCTTCTCTGAGGAGAGGATAGCCACGATTTCAGCCGTTATTTCAGGGGGAGACAAGTTGCCGGTAAGTTTGCGGAACACCTTGCTGGAACTGGGGTATAACCTGTATAACAATTACGGCCCAACGGAGATTACGGTGGATGCCCTCAGCGAACAGGTAGCTGCTGAAGGGCCTGTCACCATCGGGAGGCCGGTGGCCAACTGCAGGGCGTATATACTTGACAGTGAGCAGGACCTGTTGGCGGCTGGCGTCGCCGGAGAGCTGTGTATTGGAGGGGCAGGCGTGGCAATAGGGTACCTCAATAATCCCGAACTGACGGATAAAAAGTTCGTTCAGGACCCATACGCCGGCGGAAGGATGTACCGCACCGGCGACCTCGCCCGGTGGACGTCTTCCGGCGCCGTGGAATATCTTAACAGGATGGACGAACAGGTGAAGGTGAGGGGTTACCGTGTGGAAACAGGAGAGATAGAATTTTTCCTGATGCAGGCCGAAAACATCCGGGAGGTAGCAGTAACGACATTTAATGCGGACGCCGGGGACGTGGAGCTGGCTGCTTACTACATAGCGGATGCGCCCATAGAAGCCGCGACGCTGACAACATTTCTTTCGCAATACCTGCCGGTCTACATGGTCCCCTCGTACTTTGTGCAGATGGACCAGTTCCCGCTGTCGCAAAACGGGAAGATCGACCGGAAGGCATTACCCGTTCCTTCAGGCGCCGGCGAGGCTGCCGGAGAAGCGTTACAGTTGCCTTCCGGGGAGCTGGAGTTACAGCTGGCGGCCGTTTGGCAGAAAGTGCTGGGCAGGGAGCAGGTAGGCGTAAACCAGCCTTTTTTCCGTATCGGTGGCAACTCCCTGAAAGTGGTAGCCTTACAACGGCAGATAAAAAAAGACATGGACCTTCTTGTAGATATCGTAGACCTCTTCAGTCATAATACCATTGAGCAGTTTGCCGCGCTGCTGGTGCAGAAAAAGCTGGTGCAGCCCGCGGTAGCCGCGGAGGATGCAGGTGTTAACACACTAAATTTTTAATCTTATGGAACAAGCAGTAGCCATTATAGGCGTTTCATTCGATCTCCCCGGAATGAAAAACTGGGAGGATCTGTATCAGTCGCTCGCGGGTACTTCCTGCTATATCGGAGACATCTCCGCCCAGCGGAAAAAAGACCTCTTTGCGCGCTTTGGTGAATTCAGGGTGAAAGAAGGCGGATACCTTCCCGTGATCGATCAGTTCGATCCCAAATACTTTCATCTTACCGGGAAAGAATCTGTGCGGATGGCGCCTGAGCAACGGCTGATGCTGATGCATGCGCTCCGCGCCTTCTACGATGCCGGCTATACGGAAAAACACCTGAAAGGATCGGATACGGGGCTGTATTATGTTTCACGGGGCAGCAGTTATCCTATGTTCTTCGATGAGTCATTGGGAGAGTTTGAGGCGCTGCACGGCATCGAAGGCGCCAGGATTGCCCATTACCTGGACCTCCACGGCCCTGTGATCTCTGTCAATACTACCTGCTCTTCTTCGCTGACAGCGCTGCATCAGGCCTGTGGCGCGTTGATACAGGGCGATTGCAGCATGGCGCTGGTGGGTGGCGCCATACTGGGGGTAGTGAGCAGTGAAACGGCGGACAGGTCGGCTATTATATCCCGGGCGGGGCAATGCCGTCCGTTTGACAGTCTTGCCGATGGCACGCTCAACGGCGAAGGGGTGATCTGTTTCGTGCTGAAATTATTGTCTGATGCAGTCAGGGACAACGACCCCGTATATGCTGTAGTGGAGGGTACTGCCATGAATCACGGGGGCGCCCGCATTTCGAGCCTTACCGCTCCCAGCGCCGAAGCTCAGACGGAACTGTTGGTGAAAACCTGGCGACGCGCAGGCGTAAGTCCCGCTGCCATCCGCT
This sequence comes from Chitinophaga oryzae, assembly GCF_012516375.2. Taxonomy (NCBI): domain Bacteria; kingdom Pseudomonadati; phylum Bacteroidota; class Chitinophagia; order Chitinophagales; family Chitinophagaceae; genus Chitinophaga; species Chitinophaga oryzae. The sequence continues at coordinate 4,534,779 of NZ_CP051204.2, read as the reverse complement.
TTATAGAAGCGCATGGTACCGGTACTATCCTCGGTGATCCTATTGAATTCAAAGGGATTGCGGAGGCGTTCCGGCAGGAGGGCGTTACAGACGGCGTTTGCAGTATCAGTTCCGTAAAGGGACAGATAGGCCATTTGGATTCGCTGGCGGGCATCGCCGGCCTGCTGCGGCTCACAGCGGCGCTTCGTAGCGGCACGATCCCCGCTCAGGCAGGCTTTGAAGCACTGAATGGACACATCAGCGAAGAAAACACTATTGTTGAAGTGCAGCGTACAGCAGCGCCGTGGCCGGTGGCAGAAGGCCGGAAAGTAGGAGGGGTGAGCTCATTCGGGCTTACCGGCAACAATGTACATGCCGTAGTATCGAGGCCGGAAAAGCCTTCCGTCGTATACCACGATCAACCGGTTTATTTTCTCCAGCTGGCAGAAAGAACGCCGGAAAGACTGCAACAGCTAAAGCAGGAACTGGCTGCTTCGCTGCGTGTAACCGAAAATGTTACCCTGGAGCCCTGGTGTCAGCGGGTGAACAGGTTGTTTACCCAACAGCCGGTGCAGCAGGGGTTGTTATTTAAAGACAAAGCCGCCTTGTTGCGGCAGCTGGAAGCGCCTTATGAGCGCTCTTCCCGTAAAAAGAGATATTTCATCGCCAATATCGATATCCTTTCCTTTGAGGAAGCCCAGGTGAATGCTCTTTTAAAAGGTAACCTGCTGCTGCGCGAGGAATATGATCAGCTGGTCGCCGGCAGGGTGCTGCCGGGGGCGGTGGCCAGGAATATTGCCTTCCAGGCTGCGGTATGCAAATGGCTGATAGCAGCACTGGGCAAAGAGGTTACCCTGATCAGTCCGAAAGAAGGAAATATTGTGCAGCAGGTACTCGCAGGGACCATTGTTCCCGAAGAGGCTTTTCGTATTTCACAGATAGTCCCCGGTGCAGATTTTAACCGCGCCAATTTTTTAAAATACCTGCAACAACTGCCGGCGACAGAAGATATCGTGATCTTCGATTTCAGCAACGATAACTTTGCCGCAGCATTCACGAAAGAGCTGGGCAACCTGGAAGTGGTGAGCGGGAAGCTGTGTTACGAGGACCGTTGCCGCGCCTTCTCAATTATGGTAAATGATGGTAAAGTGGTTCTGGAACCTGTGAATGTCAATACACATGTGACGCTTCCGCTGCCATTCTTTGACTTAAAAAGGTATTGGCCCGAACAGGTGAGGAGCCTCGCGGTTGCCGCAGTAAAAACCGAAGTACCGGCAGAAGTGGAGAAAGCAGGCGCCTGGACACTCCCCGCCATCCGGTCGGAGATTGCCGGTATCTGGCAGCAACTGCTGGAAATAACCACCCCGCTGCAGCCGGAGGATGACTTTTTCCTGCTGGGAGGTGATTCCCTTTCCGGTCTGGACATGATCGATAAACTGAAAAAGGCTTTTGGCATCACCGCAGTGTACCAGGATATGTTCAGCCATCCTTCACTGGAGGGTCTGTCGGCCCTGGTGGCGGCGCGCCTGGCGGGGCAGGCGGGAGAGGCAGGCGCCGTGCAGCCTGCCCCTGAGAAAGTGCGCCTGGATAATGCCGCCCGCAGCCAGGCGTATACCTCGCTGCTGGAAAACATACAACAGATGGGGCCATTGAAACGGCTGCAGCCCGCGGCAGTACTGGTAACCGGCGCCACCGGCTTTGCGGGTGGCTTTATCGCCCGCTATCTTTTGGAAAATACGGATGCGGTGATCTATTGCCTGGTGAGAGGAGAAAATCAATCTGCTGCCGAAACACATTTCTGGAGCCGGTTTTCGGCTATCTCCGGTATGGATGCCCATCCCAGGATCAAGGTGGTCCGGGGGGATGTTACCCGTGAAAACGCCGGTATCAGCACTGCGTTGCCCGGTGTGGACATGGTGTTTCATTGTGCTGGTTCCCCGGCCTATGTCGGACAAACGGAAAAGCTCCGGGAACTCAATGTAAACGGTACTATCAATGTGTTTAACTGGGCGGTAAAACAAGAAGTGCCGTACTTTCAGCATATTTCCACGGTAGGTATTGCCGGTAGTAGTGTGCCGCAGGACGGACAGGTGGCTTTTTACGAAACGGACGTGAACATAGGCCAGGACAACACAGGCTACATTCACGCGATCACACGGCTGGAAGCCGAAGAATACCTCCGCGCCCATACCCCGGACTTTATGCAGGTGAACGTATTCCGGATGCAGAATATCGGCGGTAGCCTGGAAGATGGTATATTCCTGAACAATATCGAGAGCAATCTCATTTACCTGCGTCTGCTTACGCTTATGAAACTGGGATGTTATACAGAACAGCTGGCATCTGTTAACCTGAAGATGGCGCCGGTAGATGTCATGGCGCGGGTAATAGGAGCGCTGGCGTTGCACCATCATACCCTGTTACATACTTTTCATCTCACGCTCGAAAGCGGTATGGGACTGCCGCAGGTGATCGCCGCATTTGAAAGCAATGGCATTATGTTGCAGAAAGTAAATGCGGCCGTATTCGGAGAAAGAGTAGATCAGCTGCTGCAGCAGGACAGGACCACCGCGGGCAATCTCCTGCTGGTACTGGAAAAGCAGAAGGAGCAGGAGAACAGCATCAAGCCGGCTGTACCGCGCAATGTGCCTCAGTTGACAAGCGACGCCACGCATTTATACTTAAAACAGTTGAAGATTGATACAGATTACGACAGGAATCAGTATCTTGAAAAAGTTGTAAAATTCGGCCTGGAAAATGCATTGTTCCCGGCCGGATAGCCCATTAAAATCTTGTCTTATGAAGAAACTCTTTTTTGTTGTGCTGTATCTGTTGCCCGTTATGTCGTTCGCCCAATCAACGCCTGATAAGGCTGTAAAAGCAGATAATTATACGATTCTGCGGCTGTTGATGATCAATCAGCAGGAAGAAATTCTGCTTGTAAAGTACAAAACCGGCTGGCTGACGCCATCGCTGCGTTATAATGAAAACCAAAGCATCAAGGGCGCCCTGGATAGCCTGGCGAGGGAATTCGGTTATGAAATTACCGTTCCGCAGTTACGCGCCATGGTGACCTTTCAGTTCGATTTTAAGCCTGTTGTTTCCATCCGTACGCATTACGCTGCGCACATTTCGGGAGGTAAACTGAAATCGCCGAAAGATGTGCAGGAAGTAAAATGGGTATCGCGGAAAGAGGCGGAAAAGCTGATGGCATTGCCGGAAACGCAGGCGGTGGATGCGATCAGGCTTACCACAATGCAGATATTAAATCATCCGGAGACTATCTGGGGAGGCTCTTTCCTGGTACCGGAAACGGGAACTGCCTGTAAAATGCAGGAGCCGTTCTACCCGGTGGGCAGGAGTAAATAGCCCCGAAATATTATTGATCAACGGTATTGGCGTCCTGATTACTTTGGTAATCAGGACGCCGTTTTTTATGGTAATAACGGAGTTATTACTGTTGGGCAGCTGTATTTGTGTTTTCCGGCCAGGCAAATCCCTTTCCTCCGGGCAGATACCGCTCCGTTTCCTGCACATAAAATGTATTTACGCCCTGGACGCCGAGTCCGAAATAGTAGACGAATTTGTCCACATGTTCCTGGTATTCTCCAAACTCGCGGTATTCCCTGTGTAAAGTAAGCAGCTCTTCAAGGTCCTCATTGTGGATGCGCAGCGTCTCCTTGCAGGCCTCTTCCAGTGTAAGGCCATATTGCCGTTGAAGCACAAAAACCACATTGAAGACTTCTGTTCCTTTGGCCAGCTCTTTGGGCAGGGAGTGAATATCGTTTTGCCAGATAATAATCCTGACCATCAGTGTCATCATGCGTTGTATGACGCAGTGCTCGACGATATGGTCGGGCAGGACCAGGCCGGATTCTATCTCTCCCAGAACCAGGTACGGGTACATCAGCACCGCATATTCACGGATAGCTTTATATACCGCAAACGAGGGAGGAGGCTGATTAGCCACTTTGTAGGAGTGTTCTACTTCAATCCCATACCGGAAGGTCAGGTAGAAATACCGGATAAAGCGCTGCATCCATATTTCGGGCATAAATGCACGGAATTCATCCCTGATGAGCGCCAGGTGTTGATAGACGGCATTTTCTTCCGGTAAGGGAGGAGCGCCATTGAGGATTTCCATACAACGGATACGCAGCTGTTGCTTTTCCTCCAACGATAAGTCTTCCACCTGGTCGTCGAGCACAACATACTGGAGCATGAACCTGTTGCAGGGAATCGTTTGTTCATACGTTAAGTCCGGCCACATGCATGCGGTGCACGCATGTAACCGCATCTTCTTATACTTCGTTATTTGTGCGGGTGTCAGGAACTGATAGTCGTTGTCGATCCATGACTCCATGTCCCTGCCCATTTGTTCCAGGTGAGGATTAATGCGGCTGGGCCAGGGATAGTAATTCAAAGGAAGATAGTCTCTTGGGTTAAATACTTTTGATGTCATTACGTTTTTTTTAAGTGGGAGATCCGTCCGGGTGTACTAGACGTGCTTGATATCTATCCTGTCCATGGTTTCGCCTTTCCCATTGGGAGGTACCGCAAATCCGTCAGGCAGGTATCGTTTCGTTCCGCTTTTATAATACCAGTCGTTCAAACCGCTGATCATTTGTTTGATATAAAAAATAAATTCTTCTGTCTCTTTCTGGTAGGGACTGAAGTCCGGCAGGTGGTTTGAAAGTGTTACAAATTCGTCTACAAACTCATCGTGGATCCTCATTCCTTCTGTGCAGGCTTCATCAAAAGATATTTTATGGTGATGCTGCAGCAACGTGATGATATTGAAAATCTCCGATTCTATCGCGAGTTCTTTACCTATGGTGGCGAAATCGTTTTGCAGCGCAACAATGATGGATTGCAGCATGATGATGCGCTGCATAACGGTATGCTTATAAATATAATCCGGTAAGGCAAAACCAGTGGTGGGACAGATCAGGTCCACAAACGGGATCATGCCTATGGAATTGGCACGGATTAAGTGAAAGAGGGGAATAGGGGGAATGTCTTTACTGATTTTGTAGGGTGATTCTTCCATAATTCCGTCGTTAACAAAGCGATACTTATAATTTTTCGCCATGCGTTCCAGCCAGAAGTCCGGCATCCCAAGGGCGATCCATTCCTTTCTGTTGGTCTGCATCTGGCGTAGTATTCCTTTTTCTTCCGGCCTGGGGGTATCCCCCATCATTACTTCGAAGATCCGGTCTCTGAAGGCTGCAATCTCTTTTACCGGTAAAAGTTCTACGTAATCATCCGTTACCGTCATATATATCGCGAAACGCGTTGCATGAAGAATCCGGGCCTTTTCGGTAGTGGCTGGTATCATAAAGGGACCTACATCGATTAATCGCATCTTTTTATACTTTGCCATTGCGTCTTTTGACAGAAACTGATAATCCTGGTCATACCAGATGGTTTCTTCTGCATTGAGCATCCCGGCGAAAGGGCTTTGGAGGGTTGTCCATGGGTATACCGGTTTGGGTACGTTTAATTCCTTGTTCATATTGGGTATGTAGTTAAAAAGACGAAAACATTTTTACTGTAATGGTCAGCAGTGCCGGGTAGTTTGTACGCCCGGAAAGGTCTTCAGGCTGAAAGGATGTCAGCCTAAAGACTGTTTTACTGTTTGCACATCAGGGAATCCGTGCATGGAATTATACCTGTCGAGCGTGGTGGAGATGGACTTCCACCCGTTTAATGTCATACTGATATAATGGACCCTGTTTGTGACAGCGTCCTGCAGGGTGCCGAAGTCCGGTAAAAAATCCTGCAGGTATTGGAACTCCCGCAGATATTCGTTGTGGATGTGCAGCGCTTCCTGGCATGCGGTTTCCAGGGAGATGTTGCGGTTGTGTTGAATGGCTTTCACCACATTATAGTACACTGCGCCGGTAGCTTCATCTTTCAGTACTGACTGGACCTCATTGAAACATATCATCATGCGGACCGCCAGCGCTTTCAGGCGTTGTATCGTATCATGCTGGTGGACGAATTCAGGAAGTATCACTTCCGTTTCAAGGTCCAGTAGTTCCAGGAAAGGGTAAAGGCAAAGTGAATTTTCACGGATAGCCAGGCATTCTTCCACGGAAGGAAATTCTTGCCGGGCTTTGTAATGAAGCTCCTGTTGAAGGCCGTCAAAATACTTTTGAAGGCCGTTGATGAACCGCTGCATGGATGCTTCAGGGAGAAACTGCAACAGCTCTTCCCTGAGGGTGGACAATAAACCGGCAAGGGGAATGTCCGTATCGTTTCTGGTGGCTGTTCCCTGCAGGATGGCCAGCGACTGATCGCGTACGTGGTACAATTCCTGTGAATTACATTCTTCGCACCTGTCGTCGTTATAAAGCGTCCAGAGCATCAGTCTGCATACAGGCTTCAGTCGCTCGGCACTGGCCGTCGGGAACCATTGAGAGGCGATATGTGCCGTCTTGGTCATTTTGTACTTCTTCCTGGTGAGCGGGTCGTTTGGATAAAGCGCCAAATACTCCCCGTCTATCCAATGTTGCTCGGTTATTTCCTGCAAGACGCCGGCAAATGGATTTTTAAGCATGGGAAAAGGGTAGTGGAACCGGGAAAGTACAGAGGTTATTACCGTGTTCATAGAAATTTCGGGTTACGTTGAGGGAATGATAATTTGTCGAAAACACTTGTCTCGCTGATCGTGCCGTTTCGGATTAGGAAAAGGTGGTTGACGGTACCAGTCTGTTGTTTTACTATCGTCTCTTTCTAAACAAATTGAATAATGTCAGGCACTGATGGGCCCCTGTCAGCGGTCCAACAGGTCAGTCATTTCATGGTAGCCGGTTTGGGGGCACGGGCCGGTTCAGAACAGGGGTTCCTGTGAAGTATCGGTAGGGTGACTTGACCTGGTAGGGAAATGATAGGATGCTTCGTTAATGTTTAATTCGGAGTTTTTTTGTCATCATGCAGCAGCTAAACTGGTGGTGACACATCAGTCTGATATACATTCGGGTTTCTGGCCATTTTGATTACTTTTTAAGGTTATTTTGATTATTTATCCGGAGGGTTCGGATTAATATCAATTTTACAAAAAAAATATAGATTCTCACACTTTTATAGCCTTTTTTATAGAAAAACCACGCTTATCCGATGGACTGTCATCATTTGACAGCGGGCTACTGCGGTGCTTTTACGATTTGTCCAGCATAGGGTAAGTGAACAGTAAAAAATGGAGCAGGTTAAAGCCAAAATGCGTAAAGATGGCAGCCATAATACCTCCTTTATGATACGCCACACCATATCCCAGGCCTGCTATAAAAGCCAGCAGCATTAACGGCCATCCGCCGGTGGTGTGAATGACTGCAAATATCAATGCGGACACTATCAGTGGCAGGTAGTACTTTTGTCGTTTAAATACCGCGCTGCCCACATAACCCTGCAGGTATCCCCTGAAGACGCTTTCTTCCGTCACTGCCACAATTAACAGGTTATGCAGCCCCCATATCCACAGGTAGTTGAGCAGCAGTTTCGGCTCCCATGCTACAAAGTGCAAGGCCCATGCAGTAAGGATACAAATCGCGATAATCGCCGTCAGCGGAGCAACGATCGCTTTACCGATTTTCCCAATGTCGTATTTTTCTATAAAGCCCAGTTTCAGTAAGCAGGTGAAAATGGCAAAACCGGCAAAGGGTTTGTCCAGGTTGAAGTGCATGGTAAAAGGAGCTGCATCCGGCGTAAATCGCACCCGGTCAAAAATAAGGACGTTGTCAAACCCCGGCAGCTGGTGCGTTAAAAGCAAAATACTTAAGAGGAAGAACGCGATGTGTGTAACGGCCCCTTGCCAGCCCGACGAATATTTGACGGCCAGCAACAGCAGCGCCGTTTCCGGCAGGAGCAGCGCAATACCGGTAAGGGTAATGCTTCCGTTGATAAATGCCAGTATATAAGCCATGGCAAGTATGATCCACCCTGCTTTTACGGCACGGAAGAAGCAAAGGAACAGGCTGGCAATAAATAAAAGGTATCCGGGTATTAGTTGTACATCAAATAACATATAGGGCTTGGATTTGTGCTTTTATCTGTTTTCTACCTTATATTTCACCAGTGTTACACCTGACGGATAATCCCGGGAGCTCAATAAAATCAGCCTTTTCCTGTGCTCGATATGCTGGAAAAGCGGTTTCCCTTTGCCCAATATGACCGGGTGGATGGCCAGTCGTATTTCGTCTATCAAATCCAGGTTGAAAAAAGTGGTGGCGATTTTCGCGCCGCCATACAGCCAGATGTTTTTTCCCGGTTGTTGTTTTATTTCCTGTACTTTTTCCCTGATGCCCGTACTGATAATGATAGCGCCGGTGTGGTCGTTCTTCATTGTTTGGGAGAACACATATTTGGTCTTGTAATTCAGCAGGCGGAAAGCTTCTTTTATCTTCGGACTTGCGTTTTCACCGGCCTGCTGTTGGCCAAATTTTTCATAAGCCACCCGCCCGTAAAAGATAATGTCTTTATCGCTTAATATCTCGTTCAATATATCCCCGAAGTCCATCTTTTCATCTTTTACAATCCAGTCCAGTTCCCCATCGGGCCCTTCTATCATGCCGTCGAACGAAACGGCCAGGTTTAGAATGATACTTCGCATTGTATAAAATTTTATGAATTAAAAAATTTATGGACAATGGAGACCGGGAAGCGCGCCTTCCTGCTTTTATCCAACAGGAAGGTCGTAGCTGCGCAACTGGCCGTCACCGGTGGTCAGTAACAGTTTGTTGTGCACTATCATTACGCTGATAATATTGCTGCTGTAATCATATATATAGTCCGGGTTGGTGGTAGGATTGCCATCGGGATCGTACGCTGTAAACTCAATACCCTCCGGCATTACTTCCGCTTTACAGCGTAAATCTTTCCTGTCCAGCAGCAGTAACCTACCGAATTGGGAAACTACGAGGATGTTGTTATCGTCTACAAAGAAGACGCTGTAGTTGATATTGTCCGGTTCAGCAGCCGGGAAGTCTTTACTGCCGTCGAAAATAGCCTGCTGGTCCTGTGCTGCTGTCTTTTCTATTCCGGGAAAGGAATAGATTTCTACCGGTCCATCGTAATGGGGAGCCATGATAAACTCTTTTCCGGATGGTGCGAAGTTACCCATGATCACTTCCTCACATTGGATCAGCTCCGTCAGGGAGATGATGCCATCGTTCAGCTGTAGTTGCATCAGGATGGATTCCTCCTGACCGGCAGCGGCTTCCAGCAGGATGGTGTTATTATCGGGCGTAGCATGGAATACATAGGCGTGCCGCTGGCTTTCCAGCAGCGGGTAGGAGGCTATTACTTCGAAAGTGGCGGCATCCATTACCTGTAACTCGTCTGTTGCATTTTCATCGCCCGGCAGCACATACCAGATTGTTTTATTATCCCTGGCGAAAAAGCAGGCAGCACCCAGGAACCAGCCCCAGGAGCCATGTTCCACCGTATGCAACACTTTTGTGCCTTCCGCATCGAGTATACGCACATCGACCATGCCCGCAATGGCTATCAGGCGGCCATCAGAAGAGGCAGACAACTTGCTGCTGACATAGTTCGCATTCTGTCCCTGCATGATTTTCTCCCATACAATTTCCAGGTTAGCATTGAGCCGGGTAATCAACGGCTGACTGGCGAAGTTCATCAGTATCTCGCCATCCGGCAACGGCACTACGTTGACCGGGTTGGCAGTGAATGTCAGTTTACTCTTTAACGGCAGGTTTATATGCGGAAATTGACTCATATTTTCTGTTTAGACGTCGCAAAGGTAATAAACAAACTAATTTTCTGGCGGCCTGCGCCGCAGTAATTACTTATTTTTAATAGACGTCTGTTATCCTGTCTTTGCCCTTCAACTCAAATTCATCTCCGGTTTTTTTCTGCATTAATTGTTTTGCCAGTGGTGATACCGGCGAAAGAAAAATAACCGTTTCCCCGTTGACGCTCTGTTTCCCGAGACCTGCCCCTATAAAGAAGGCAGCAGTAGCAGACCGTACAAAGGCGCCGGCAGCGGGAAGCTGGTATATAGATTGAACATTGACAGCACGCAGCGCATGGAGCTCTTACTGGTGGGCGAGCAGCTGCCTGGCATGCATGTCCTTTTCCATATGGCTCATGGCCCGCGCCGTTTCATATTTATCGCCGACGGAACTTTTGCTTTCCTGGTTGGCCGCAGCCTGAGCTTCATCCATGGCCCGCTGCGTAACGGCAATACGTTGCAGGAAGATCTGCTCTCCATGTTGTTTCAGTAGTTGTTTGTGGGCGATCCGTTCATCCATATGGTGCTGGTTGATGTACAAAGGGCAAATATAGGGAATGGACGACATGTTCTATTCCCGGCCTTTTGAAGTGGGGATCATTCTTGCTTTTTTAAAATCCTCGAAATCTCTATAGAATTCGATAGCAGGATAAGAAGGGGAATTGTCCGGGTTTGTTGTCCATGTAAGATGAACAACGGCAAACGAGTATTCATTTTTGCCGGTAACATAACATAAAACATCATCTTCAGGCCCAAAGTCGGCGAGCGCGAAATACTGATGTTGCGCAAGCAGATTGTTTCCGCCGAAAGAACGAACTTTTCTGCGGACCTCATCTTCCAACGCAATTTTCGTTTCTATTGATAGAGGATGCCACGGGGCAGTTAGAAAAGTTGAGGGGGGACCGTCATCGAGGGTATCGAAGATCATAAAATAATTAGAACCTACTATTTCGATAGTAATTTCATCCGGAAAGACTGTGGTGTCCATAATACTGAATCCGCCGGCAGGTTGCAGGAAGCAGCCATTTTCCAATTGAATATTTAAGGTTAGCTGTTCTATTTCGTTATTGTACTGCCCTTTAGAGCGTCTGAAAAAAGGTTGGAGCTCAAAATAAGCCGCATTTGGAGTAAGGCGCCCGCCAACTACTCCCATAGATTGGTCGATCGTTTTCATGTCGATAGTGCCCAACGGTTTGGTATTGGAATAAAATGTTGCTTTCATACGGCCTAAAATAGTCAGAAATGCCGGCATTGCAAGTGTTGGTCACGCCCGCGGAATTTCGTGGATGGATTGGCAGTCATGAAAATGGTGTAAATTGCCGGAAACACACCCATATGACACTACCCACCGTACAATACAGAACGCACCGCATCGGCTATTCCGTGGCGGCGGTCTGTGGCTTCCTTGCCGCTTTTCAGGGCGGGTACTGGCTGGTGACCGGAAGTGTCGCTGCTTTCTTCGGCTGGCTGTTTCTGATAATCGGCCTGATAGCGTTTGTTGGTTGTAGCTGGACCGCCATCCGGAATTCGCTCGTACTGGAACTGAACCAGGAGGGGATCATGTATAGAAAAGATATCTACGGCTGGCGCACATTACGCAGCTATGCTATCCGGAAAGAGGTCGGTGAAAGCAGTTTGTTCGTTTACCTGATATTATCCTTTACAGATGGCAGGGCGCCGCTGGAGATCCAGCTGGATTGGCTGGATAACAGCGAGTCTGTGCCGGAGCAAATGGGGATTTTCGCGGCATCTTTCGGGATACCGTTTGATGGGGTGGAAAGGAAAGAAGTATAGTTTTACTCTGCAGTAGTGGGGTCGATCATGGTCGCGACCTCACTGACCGCGTTGGCGGGAAACCCTCCCTGCTTCGCATGTTCCCGGACCATTTCTTCATTGGGCGCTATATACACACAATAGATTTTATCGGCGGTTACATAACTGTGTACCCATTGGATTTGGGGGCCCATATTCCTTAATACGCCGCAGGAAGCCTGTGAAATAGTTTTTAATTCTTCTCCTGTTAATTTACCTGCTCCGGGGATTTCGCGTTCGATAACATACTTAGGCATAAAATAAAGTTTTTAATTTTTACCTGTAAAAGTTTTCTTCGCAATCCGGTTTTTGTAGGATCTGGTATGGGTAAGGCAATGGAGGAGTGGGAAAAGAGATGTACCCAAAGATAAGCTATTTATACGTGTCTTTGCTATTTCATCCAGCCAACCCGTTTTCTCCATTCGTCTGCTTCACGCTGCCGTTTGTCGTAGTCTTCGGGAGGTGTTTGGCCTTCGGATGCGGCCCGTTGTCTTATAAGCGTTGTTTGTTCTTCAAGGGTATTCAGGCGGATGTGTTTTCGTCTTTCGTTTACTTTGTCCAGGTCGTCAAACAGGTTGGGCGAGAGTTTCCCGTTTTTGTCCCAGTCAAATTGCGTTCCATAAAGTTGTGGTTTGCCTTCAAGGACAGCAATCCGATCTGTCAGGTATGCCAGATTCCAGGGTTCTGCCTGATGGCCGGCAACCGCTTTTTCCAGCAGGCCTCTGCATTTTTTCATAAAATCAGGTTGACCAATAGCATGCTGGATGACCAGCCATGCTGCTTCGCTGGCTTCTTTGCCGACCTTTTGGATGGTTGGGTAGCCAATTGTATCGATAATTTCATTTAATATTGCAGCATTGCTGTTGTGCAACTTTTCCATAGCCTCATCATAACCGTTTGAAAGTTTTCCCTGGCTGATGAGTTGATCTCTCAGTTTTAGATCTTTTCTTTTTAGATCGATGATTTTATCGGCAATGTTATCGTCTTTCTTCATCCTGTTGGGTGTTTAAACAGTGGTTGTGCCGGCTACTCATCTGTTGCCGCCGGCAAGTACAGCAATCATGTCTATCTCCAACGTCGCCTCAGCTTCATACAACCGGCTTACCTGCATCCAGGTGGCGGCAGGAAAATCGCCTTTATAGAATTCCTTCCTCACCGTAGCGTTTGTTTTAACGGTTTCTATATCTGTTGTATACAGGGTTTCTTTCACCACATTTTGAGAGGAGGCGCCAAAAGCATTCAGGCATTTTTCCAGCGCTTTATATACGCGCGCGATGCCCTCAGGGCTTAGATCTTTTGTAGGAATACCTGAAACGTAAATGGTATTGCCCACTTTGACCACCTGGGCGTACCCTGCCACTTCATCTTGTTTTTTGGGGTTGTTCCAATGCCATTTTTCTTTGACCGGCCCGGTTTTCTTTGTTGTTTGTTTTCCGGCGCTGTTGCTGGTTTTACAGCCGGTATAAACCAATAAGCAGGTGATCAAACAAAACAGTACAGCTATTTTAGGCATATATAGGTAATTTTGGATATACAGCTTAAATATAGGAAACGGAAACGGTATTGTCAGGAATTAACTGACCTGGTAACTTTCGCGGGCGCTCGCGTCGGTAACAACCTTTTGGTGCGGTCAACAATCGCGTTGGGAATCAGGAAATTCTCGTTTTTTAACGATCTTGAGGACCCAAAAATATACTTATGAAAAAGACGTCATTCATTCTTTGTGTCCTGTTGACTGCCCGTTTATGGACAAATGCCCAAACACTTCAACAAGTAACGGATTCCGGAAATACCACCACCAAAAGCATCGTCATCCGGAATGCGCAGGGACTTAATATCGGGGTAGATGCCGCGGTTGGCTATACGGTGAACAGCCATTTTTTGAAACCTTCCCCCAATGAGTACAGGACCGTCCGGTTTGATTGTTCAACGGTAGATGTTGCCGGCGGCTGGGAGTTTTATAATTCCAGTACCAACAAATCGCTGTTATATGTGCGGCAAAGTGGCAACGTCGGTATTGGCACTCCCAATCCGCAATCCTTATTGGCGGTAAACGGTACCATCACTGCTACCAGGGTGAAAGTAACACAGAACGGCTGGGCCGATTTTGTATTTCAGCCGTCCTACCAGCTACCTTCTTTAGCTGAAGTGGAAACATTCATCCGGCACAACAAACACCTGGCTGGTATTCCATCTGAAACGGACGTGAAGACTAATGGCCTGGATGTGGGCGAGATGCAGGTAAAACTCTTACAAAAGATAGAGGAACTTACCCTGTATATGATAGACCTGAACAAGAAAGTAGAGACACAACAACAGCTTATCTCCGCGCAGCAGCAGCTAATCGAATCACAACGTAATGAGTTAAAGCTGATAAAGGAACAGCATTCCCGGTAACCATCGCCGTGAAGATACCGGTAAAGCCGCATACATCCCGGGGATGGTGCGGCTTTACGCTTTATCCGTCTTTTCGTTACCTTTGCCCGCTGCTAATCATTTTGACATGAAGGCCTACCTTAATTTGTTCGACTTTTCGCAAAAAGTTAATTACAAGACCGAAGTCCTGGCGGGGTTTACCGTTGCCATGACCATGATACCCGAGTCTCTGTCCTTTGCTATTTTAGCGGGATTGTCGCCTCTGACCGGCTTGTATGCGGCATTCCTGATGGGCCTGATTACGGCTGTATTAGGTGGCCGGCCCGGAATGGTGTCCGGTGGAGCAGGCGCTACCGTAGTCGTACTGATCGCGCTGATGCAGTCGCACGGGGTGGAGTATGTATTTGCGGCAGTAGCCCTGGCTGGGCTGTTCCAGATAGCGGTCGGCATATTCAGGCTGGGTAAGTTCATCCGCCTGGTACCTCAACCGGTGATGTACGGTTTTGTAAACGGTCTGGCTATTATCATTTTTATGGCACAGGTACAGCAGTTTAAAGTACCGGGCAGCAACGGCGCCGAATGGCTGAGCGGTTCGGTGCTTTGGACCATGGTGGGACTGGTGGCCTTAACCATATTGATTGTGATCACTTTTCCGCGGATCACGAAAGCGGTGCCGGCTTCGCTGGTAGCGATTATCGTGGTTTTCCTCGTCGTGTTGGGATTGGGCATAGACACGAAAACGGTCAAAGACATTGCCTCTGTGAGCGGTGGTTTTCCTCCGTTCCATGTACCGTCTGTCCCTTTCAGTATTGACACCCTCAAAACGATTTTCCCTTATTCATTGGTGATGGCGGGCGTCGGGCTTATAGAGAGCCTGCTCACGATGAATGTGGTGGATGAGATTACCGGTACCAAGGGAAGAGGTAATAAAGAAGCGGTGGCACAGGGTACGGCCAACGTCGTCAACGGGTTCTTTACCGGTATGGGAGGCTGCGCCATGATCGCCCAATCATTCGTTAACCTGTCAGCCGGCTCCAGGGCACGGCTGTCGGGTATCATCGCGGCATTGACCATTCTGCTGATCATCCTCTTCGGCGCGCCTGTTATCGAGCGTGTGCCCATGGCAGCGCTGGTAGGTGTTATGATGATGGTGGCGATAGGGACGTTTGAGTGGACCAGCCTGCGTGTCATCAACAAAATGCCGCGCCATGATGTGGTGGTGGGGATACTGGTCGCCGGGATCACGGTATGGCTGCACAACCTGGCCCTGGCGGTGCTGATCGGTGTTGTCATCTCTGCGCTGGTATTTGCCTGGGAAAGCGCCAAAAGAATACGCGCCCGGAAATATGTGGACGATAACGGCGTGAAGCACTATGAAATATACGGACCGCTCTTTTTCGGTTCCGTTACTGCGTTTAACGAGAAGTTCGATGTGAACAACGACCCCGCAGCGGTGGTCATTGACTTCAAAGACAGCAGGGTAGCCGATATGAGCGGTATCGACGCACTCCATAAGCTGACGGAACGTTATAAGCGCGCCGGAAAAACATTGCGGCTCCGGCATCTGAGCGAAGACTGCAAACTGCTTCTCAAAAACGCTTCTTCCCTGATAGAGGTCAATGTGGAGGAAGATCCCTGTTACCGTGTGGCTACGGACAAAGCATAACCGTCAGTAAAGGCTGATAAATTCACCGTCTACATAGCCTCCCGGCACATAGCGGGTGGTGTCGTGGGTATGCCAGGCATAGACGCCTGCCACCATGATGCCCAGATCGTACACGTAGTTGTATGCCATTTCCTGCCAGTCGCCGAAAAAAGGAAGCCGCTCATGCAGCAGCAGGAATTCTTTCAGATAGTTATCGTGCACGGCCAGCGCCATTCGGCAGGCTTCCTCCGGCTGTACGTTATGTTCATGCTGCATCACCTTTACCAGGTTCATGACGTCACCTTCCCGGCCCAGTTCTTTCGGCAGGGAAATAATATCATTATGAATGCCGATCATGCGGGAACAGAGCGCATGCAGCCGCAGGATGTGCGGATGTTCCAGTACCTCGTCCGGTAGCCGGCGGTAGTCCTTTTGCATGACGGCATATTTACAGAAAGGCAGCCCTCCGGCTGTCTGTTCCCTGATGAGCGTATAGACCTCAAACGGAGGAGGGACGTTGGGCCTGTTATAAGGCCTTTCATCGCGGTACCCCACCAGCAAATCGTGTATCGAAGCGATGAATTTACGGTAGTGCCGTTCCGGCATGTCGCAGGCAAGGGCTTCCTGCCGCAGCGCCCACCACGGACGGTAAAAGCCATGCCCCTTGGGTTCGCGGGTATCTTCTCCGGTCATCAACGCCGTAATTCGTTGTTGAATTTCTTCCA
The DNA here is from genome assembly GCF_012516375.2 of Chitinophaga oryzae. Taxonomy (NCBI): domain Bacteria; kingdom Pseudomonadati; phylum Bacteroidota; class Chitinophagia; order Chitinophagales; family Chitinophagaceae; genus Chitinophaga; species Chitinophaga oryzae. The sequence continues at coordinate 4,518,488 of NZ_CP051204.2, read as the reverse complement.
TTTCCAGGAGGGAGCAACGGTCCAGATAGTCGTCGATCATAGCGCCGTTGGCGGTGAAGTTGGCCAAAGGACGTAGTTCAGCCAGCGAGTTCAAAAAAGGAAGTCCGCGCGCGGCAACGTCGGTTAAATGGTGCTGTTTGTGTTTTTCGCGTGCTGCTTCGCTGTGAAACGTATATTCCCGGTCAATCATGGCGTAATACTCTTCCCTTTGTTGCTGATAGTCAGGATGGATAAAGTCGGGAAAAGGGTAGTGAGGCTTCGGCAGTTGCTGCCACACGGCATGCAGATGGGCTACAGTGTTTTCCTTTGACATGGCAAAAATTATTATGGTTATCCTGTGAGGCGTGGTTTTCCTCAATAAAACTACAGTGCGCCAATGCGATGATACGACAGTAGATCAGCGGCCGTAAATGACCATCGGTTGCATTTTGATGCTATAGCAGCGTAATAGCCGCCGTGCTGCAGTAGGCGGTATGTTTTCGATATATTGCCCGTGGTGGCGGGTCTGCTGTATGGTAGCAACGAGGGATTGTAGTTTACCGGCCATTTTCCCACTCTTCAAATTTAGCTGGTTATGAAAATCCACCCTCTGATTACTACTGTAGTCCTATGCCTTTTATGCTGGTCGCACACTGCCGCCAGCCACAAGGCCGCAAATCCCGGGAGCGTACCGTCTGTCGCTGACACATCTGTTGCCACACTGATCAGCAGTGCCGAATGGGACGTACTGTTTCCTCATCGTTTTAATCCTGACGACCGCACCGGCGCCGGAACGCTGCCCACGAGCCCGGCGAAGGATTTCTATTCCTACAGCAACTTCGTGGAGGCGGTACGGCGTATGTCCAACATCAAGGTGCTGCTGGAAAGACGTTGCGGTACCGATTACTACCGGATCACCCGTACCGATAAAACCACGGGGGTGAGCACCGTGATCAGGACCGATCCGGGCTTCAACGACCCTACCTGGAGCGGGCTCGCCATTATCACGCAGGTGCTTGACTATGGCTCCTTCGCCGCTGAAGGCGATATCAATGCCCGTAAAAGGGAACTGGTAGCGTTCCTGGCCAATATCTCCCAGGAAACAACCGGTGGCTGGCCCACGGCGCCGGGCGGCCAATACGCCTGGGGACTGTATTTCCGGGAGGAACAAGGTTACGAAGGGACCAACAATATCGGTTACCGGGATGAGACCAACACCATTTATCCTCCCGCACCCGGAAAATCGTATCATGGCAGAGGTCCCATCCAACTCAGTTACAACTATAACTATGGCCAGGCCAGCGAACTGATCTTCGGCGATAAAAACGTATTGCTGGCCAACCCGGAGAAAGTGATACAGGACGGCGCGATCGCCTTCGAAACCGGTCTTTGGTTCTGGATGGCGCCCCAGTATCCCAAACCATCCTGCCACGATGTGATGATCCCCGGCAAGTGGACGCCTACACCGGCACAACAGGCAGCCGGCATCAGGCCGGGATTTGGCGCTACGGTCAATATCATCAACGGTGGTATCGAATGTGGCAGCGGAACAGAAAATACCAAAGTGCTGAGCCGCATCGCGCACTACCAGCGTTATGCCACCCTCAAGCAGGTAAGCCTCGAACTGAACGGAGGCAATAATTCCGCCAACTGCGGATGCGCCAATATGTCCCGGTTCACCGTCGATAACGGGGAGTGCGCCAGCCTTACATCCATTCGTTTTCTCCAGCCCGCCAATGGTATCCTTTCTACCACTTCCTTAGGTCCCGTTACCCTGGCCGTTACCAAAAATGATCCCCGCCAGGAGATCAGCAAAATCCAGATCGTGGTCAACGGTCAGCTTTTCAATGACTCTGTGATACAATGGACGCCCCCGGCCTACAATAAGTTCACCGCCACCGCACGGGGAATAAGAACCGGGATGGACACCATTTCCACCACCGTCAGCTTTGCCGTATGGAACAGCCGTACTTTTGAAGGCTGCGCCAATCTTCCCCAGTGGCAGGCCACTCAGAACTACACCACCGCCGGAAATATCGTCCTCTATAACAATAACATTTATCGCAACAAGTGGTGGGCCGGCAGCGCCAGCGTCCCCGGCAGCAGCGATACATGGGAACTGCTGGGCGCCTGTTCCAACGGCCCCCGGCCCGATACCGGCTGCGGAGGCATCGCCGAATGGATATCTTCCAAAGCTTATGCTGCCGGTGACCAGGCCGTTTATAAAACGAAAATCTATAAGGCCAACTGGTGGACGCAAAACAATCCGCCTGACCTGAACAGCGGCGCCGGAAAACCCTGGACATACGTTCGGGATTGCGGCAGCGCTGTCGCCGGCATGAAGACGGTCGCCAGCGCCACCGTATATCCTAACCCGGTAGCAGGTAACACCATGAACGTACAGTTCTCCGCCCCGGCAGGAGGGAAGTGCTATCTGTCCGTCCTCCATAGTACCACCTTACAGCGTATGCAACAGGTATATTATGAAGCGGGGCATGACGGCGTTCATACCGTGACGCTGGATGTCAGCAGACTGCCTGCCGGCACCTGGATACTGCAAATCAACGGAGATGGCAGCAGCAGGAACAGTGCCGTTGCTTTTATAAGAAATTAAATCCTGCAAAAGCCCCAACAGCCCTGCATTCCGCCAATCGGTGGATATGCAGGGCTGCCGGCTTTTACAGCGGTATCTGCCTGGATAAAAGATCCCCGGCGCGCTGGAGCCGGATTCTTTTTTTGAAGGCAACAGCAGCTGAAGGCTTTATCTGACTATCCGCGCAGCTATTTTTGCTGCAAATTCATCCAGGCTGGTGGTGCCGGTATTACTCAGGATAATGATGGTGGACCCTTCTTCCAGGACGTGGAACAACATGGCCTGTGCGCCCATGATGGACCCCGGCCTCTTGATAATCGTATAGTGTTTACCGTGAATGTCATAATCTTTATACACCCAGACACCATAACCGTATTCATCTTTTCCGGAGGTAAACATCTGGTCGAGCGTGGTTTGCTTCAGCAGTTTTTTTCCGAAAAGCGCATTGGAGAATTTCAGGATATCGTCCGCAGTGGAATACATCGCGCCGGCAGCGTACCAGTTTTCCGGGTACACCGGGAGGTCATTGACCATCGCTTTGATATCGTCCCGGTAAAAATAGGTGTCAGCCAGGCGGGGAATGATTTCCTGCTGATAGGCAATGCCGGTATTGGCCATTTTCAGCGGCTGAAGGATACTGCTCCGGAGATTTTGCTCAAAAGTCTTTCCCGTAGTACGTTCAATGATTTTTCCCAGGATAATGTAGTCGGCATTATTATAGTCCCATACTTTGCCGGGTTCGTTTACCAGCTTGCCGCTGCAGAAGAGCGCCAGCATTTCATCACTGGTATGCGGCGCCTGGTACTGCGGCATACCGTTTTTCAATGCTGATTCCAGGGTCAGGCCGGCATCCATGTTATGGATGCCCGACGTCATGTTCAGCAGTTGCGTTACCGTTACCTTGTCGGCGCCTTCTCCTTTATAATCGGGCAAATAGCTGCTAATGGACTTGTTTAAATCAATTTTTCCCTGCTCATAGAGCTGGAGTATTAACACAGCGGTAAAGGCTTTGGTAATGGAAGCGACTTTATACCGGGTGTCGGTGGTATTGGGAATATTCAGCCGGAAGTTGGCGGTCCCGAAGCTCTTTCGGTACCAGGCTTTATCGTTTTTTGCCAAAAGAACGGTGCCGTTAAAGTTATTTTTTGTGACAAAAGAATCGATAAACCGTTCTGCCTGTGAAGATTGGCCGAAAGCCGGACTGAAAGCAAGCAGGAAGAGAACCGGAAATAATACCTTTCTCATGATATAAGGAATAGGAGGGTGAAAAAATCGCTGCACGATACCTATCCCGGCCTTCCAAAAATACACAACAGTTCTTTATCGCCAAAATTAACATGGGAGAGTACAGTTTTACCAATCCAGCTTTGGTTAAACTCCCTGAAAAGCGCTTTGGGTGATGGATAAGCCAGGATTCGTTCTTCCCGTGCCGCCAGGCCTGCTATTATTTCTTTGGCTTTTCATAAATGAGCAGGAACGATGCCGGAGAATACCTGTCCAGCCTGAAAACAAACGATCCTTTTTTTACCGCGATGGGTGCGCCTTTCTTATTGCCGCGTAAATCAAGTGGTAAAACTGCCTTAATTTTCTGCTGATCATTAAAATTTACGGTACAGTTCCCGGAAATACCTGCCTGTTCCCATAAGCGTAAAATAGTGCCGTCGCCGTCCGGATTATCGCCAAAGGCGGTCACCAGGACGCCTGGCCGGGAAATGGCTATTCCCTGCTGCGTTTCCGGTAATATTCCCGGTGCGCCTTCCGCGGTGGCTGTTAACAAGGGCACGCGGGTTTCCCATGCATATTTGACAAGGTTCTCTGTAGTTGAGGTGCCCCGGGCCACAGGCCATATACGAACGCTTTCTGTCCAGGTCCCTTCCTGCCACAGGGCGAAGTTGGTGTTCCACATGTTGTTATACAGATTAACAAAAAGGGCGGGCTGGCGGGGTATGTAATCCATCGAATATTTCCAGAGACCGGGCTCGCCGGGACTGACCAACGGCGCATCCGCAGAGGATAGCGCCATGCCTGATTTATCCGGGCTGGTGATGGCCACGCCGGAATTGATGGCCATCAGGTATCTGTTGCAACCGGGTATAATGTCTTTGGAGGGGTCTACAGGACCTCCCGGGCGTCCCATCGTGAAGGTGGGCTGCTGAACGTTGAAGGGGAAACAGAGCCATCCTCCTTCCGGTTGTTTGTCCGGAGTTTTGTTGGTAACTGACCAGGTAACATCCACGTAGGCTGCATCACGCGGGAAGGTAAAGGTCAGCGTGTAATTTTCAGCATGGCCTTCCGGGTCTGTCGCTGAGAGCGTGGCAATATCTGCTGCTGCGGTATGGGCGACATCAATATCCCATGCTTTGGGGGTAAACGCCAGGTAAGGAGCTTTCGTTGCATCGATCATCCCGGGCTTACCCAGATCGTTCAGGCCCCAGCCGTCTTTTATGCGGCTGTAGGCATTAAACCAATTGTCAACTTCATGCGTACTGAATCTTTCGTGCAGAAACTGGCCAATAACATAGGCAGCGGTGGTATCAGCCAGTTGTCGGCCGGTCGGCTTTTCTATCAACGATGATATGCCACCTCTCGTCAAATCAAATGTCACCTGGAAGCTGGGAGTGTTTAACACCGGTTCCCTGTCATGACTAATGCGCGGACTATCCTGCGCTTCGGGTGACCAGGTAACATAGCCGGATGGGGGAACGTCTTTGACAAAATAATAGCTTCCTTTCTGCCATGGATTTTCAATCATGCCGGATCTTTTCCATGGAAGTGGGTTATAAATGACGATGCGTTTACCGGTTTTTTTTACAGAAGAGGCCAGCAGGTGGAGATCTTGGTTAAGCCTGTTATACACGATGTCGCGGGTATTGAGAATATACCGGCGCTTTTCATCGTAGGAATGAAGCCACTTTCTTTTGCTGCCGATGGAGGTGTTGTGTGCATCGCTGTTTTTCAGGAGCGTATAATCGCCGTTGGGGGGAAGCGGTTCGGCTGCGGCAGCAGCCATCCATTTTCTCCAGTCGTCGCCATAACTATAGCGGGGGCCGTATTCTGCGTTCATTCCCCAGGTATGCTCTCCATATAACAGGCTTTGTTCGTAGGCTTTTGCCAGTTCGCCGGAAATGGATGCAGTTGGTATTCCCCAGCTGCTCATCTGCGTGTGTAACGCGTCCAGTGCGGACTCGAGCGGGCGGATGTTCCTTGCAATTCTGGTTTCCTGCGGATTGGATTGTATACCGTGGATCCAGGTGTCGGGACAATCACCTTTAACTGTCGGCAGTACGGGATGTTCGGCGAGAACAGCCTTGGCAAAATCATCCAGCGTACCAAAATGTATCCGGACGCCAGGCATTTCCCTGGCCGCGTAGGCGAGAAGGTTATCAATTTCCTGCGAAGTAGGCGGCCCGTGGTTGTCCCCGGTCATTTGCATGGCCAGATAATTTTTGCATGGCCAGTTTTCAGGGGGCCGGATGTCAGATCCATAGAGCGCGGTATAATTACAGAGCACTTTTGAGCCGTCTGGACCTTCCCACCAGAAGAGTTCCGGAAACCGGGGATATTGACTGGCCGGATTACAACCCAGTTGAAGGAATTTGATTCCGGCATGATGCAGTAAGGTCGGCAAGATCCAGGAATGTGCGGGGACGTCTGTCATCTTTGCGCTGATGGTCATAGGAAGGCCGTAGTTCCGCGTGATCATGGAAGAATAGCCGAGGCCCCGTACCAGATCTTCGTAGTCCAGTGATTCCGTATGGGTGGTAAAAGGCAGGCCATGTACGACCAGCGCGCCGGTTTTAATTGCCTGCCCGATTTGCGCTTTTCGTTCAGAGGGCTGCAGCGGGCCAAGTATTTGCGCCTGCAGCGGCCAGCCTGAAACAGTCCAGGAGAACCGCTTTTCTTTTGGCAGCAAGGCATTTTTTTCTATAATGCTCAAAGCGTTGGTCATCATTTCCTCCCGGTACCGTTTGAAGACGTTTTCCGGTAAGTCTGTAAAACCAAGGTCAAAATGTGTTTTAAATACCACCCAGATATCAGTTACCCGGGGAGGACAGATGTGTTTTTGGGTCGCTGTGCCATAACCGCTGATATCGATAAGGCCATCAGCAGCAGGACAAGTTGAATACGTTTCACCATGTATAAATTTTCATAACGGATGATATATCCCAAGGGCAACCTGTAGTTCATTGTTCAGCTGTCTGCCTGCCAGGTATATCTTTTCTCTATTAAATGTATATACATATGAACATATTTGCAACTTTTTCCCCTTTTCAAATAAAAACAAAGAGGTTACAAGGACCTCTTTGTTTTCGGGGGAGGGCTTATTTTAGTATCCGGAACGTATCGCGGATGCCTTCAATAAAGGCCTCCGGGTTTTCCCAGGGGCCGAAGTGACCGCCTTTTTCAAACGCTTTCGCATATACGGTATTAAACTGGCTGGCAAGGGGCCCGTTTTTAAAAATATCCACGCGGTTGTCTGCCGTTGCCAGGGGAGGATAGGCGTCGCCTGTCAGGAAAGTGAAACCGGTGGGCGCTTCTACTGCCGGCTGCCGGTTATGCGAAGGTTTCCACGGGTACCGGCTGGCGTTGGAGTACGCACGGATAGAGCTGCCGATGGATTGGTTCACCCAGTAAATCATGGCAAAGGTGATGATGTCGTCTTTGGAAAACACCGTTTCAAAATCCTGGTGAGGGTCGCTCCATTTTTTCCAGCGCTGCAGTATCCAGGCCAGCATGCCTGTGGGAGAGTCGTTTAGGCCGTGAGTAATGGTCTGCGGGTCCAGCATATGTACCGCCACGTGGGAGGCGTAGGTGCGCTGAAAGTGAAGGATACCGTCCCGTAACTCCTGCGACGCTCCGGCGGGAACCAGGTGTCCCTCTGTCAGGTCCCAGGGACGTTCGCTTTGGAATATCATGAGCGGCATTTCCTGGCCAAGGTGGACGCCAATTAATTCACCGGCATATTTATGGCCGAGTTGCGCGGTGACCAGCATCCCGTAATCGGAACCGGAAGCGGCGTATTTTTTATAGCCCAGTACCTCTGTCATAAGCCGGTGCCAGATCTCAGCCATTTTCCAGAAGTTCATTTCGCCGTCTTTCAGCGGTGTAGAAAAGCCAAAGCCGGGTAAAGACGGGATGATGACATCGAAGGATTGGTCCGGATCGCCGCCATGGGCGGCCGGATCTGTCAGCGCCGGGATGATTTTACTCCAGTGCCAGTAGGTCCACGGCCATCCGTGGGAGAGAATAATAGGTGTTGGATTGGGGCCTTTTCCTTTTTCATAGATAAAGTGTACCGGCTGGCCGTCGATGGTGACTTTATATTGTTGGAAAGCGTTCAGTTTCGCCTCGGCTTTTTTCCAGTCGTATGTGTGGAGCCAATGGTCCGCAATATCTTTGAGGTAAGCGGTGCTGATACCGTAATAGGAATCGTCGTTGTTCAGGTCTTCTGCCCAGCGTGTGCTGCGAAGGCGGTCCTGAAGATCTGCCAGTACCTCTTCGGGTACCGCTACTTTAAATGGAACTAATGTTGCGCTCATGGTTCTTTGTTTTTAAAAAGTGAAGTCGAGTTTTATCCTTGTCTGAATTAATTTTTTGATGTACCAAACGCCATCCCGCAGTTCGTAATCTCCGTGGTAATGGCCATATCCGTGCAGTGACCGGAATGCGGGAATATGACCGTTTGCTGCCGGCGGCAGCGGTTCCGTATCGGGACGAAGGAGGTAGTCTTCCATCGAAAACACGCCTTTCGCCTGGCCTTCACCCGGAACATCGATCTCATAAGAGAAAAGATGATGAATAGCGGTGGCTGTTCCCACGCTCCGGCGGATGGTTTCGGCAATCTGCTGACGGCCCTCCATCTTGACGAGGGCTTTCCCCTCCACGTTTAACGGCGTAAAGGTGCCGTCCGGCGTAAACAGGGACGCAAGTGCTTCCCAGTCCTTTTCATCTGCATGCCGGACGTAGCGGGCCATCAGTTCCCGGATGCTGTCTTTGATCTGCAAGGTGTCTGTTGATATCGTACGCATGTGTTGCTGTTTTGTTTGACGACACAAAGGTAGATCCTGTACGGTATAATAATGATACCAGTATAACAGAGTATACCAGTATGGGCGTCTCTAAAGATGGGGGAACGGAAAAAAATATTGACCTGATAGCCTTGCTGGTGGCTATTATTTGTCTTTTTTTAAGAGGTTTTAACATTATTCTAACAATTGATCATTTAACTTTCGGTCGTTACAACTGTCAGTAAATTTTAATCCTCCGGGCACGGCTGCAATGTGGCCTGTTTGCAGGAGTAGCCATTTTCTATTTGAATTTGTTTTTAATCGATTCAATTTCAACTAGCATGACGAACATTTTAAAAGCCAAAACAGTATTTTACCAAGCAGATCCAACGTTCACAGGAGAAACTACCGCTACCGGAACCATTATTGCTGATACCATTACCATTCAGTCCCTGCATGCCTCCCGCTCCCGTAAGGACGGCCCGTATTGATTACCTGTTTATTATACTTTTCTGATAGCTGACGGTGTTTAACCACGGTCTGTTATCCTGTTCTGTTCCCCGCCGCCGGCCGGGGAGCGCATCCCGTTTTATTTTTTAACCATTAATTATATTAATCTTAATCGTCAACATTCGTGGTATGTCAACGTTATCGAATTACCTGAGCGTATCCCTTTTTTGCTTTTCTTTTGCTGCATTTACAACGCCGGCGCTGGCCCAGAAAATTCCGGGAAAAGGCAGATCGGCCTTTACCGTCAGACTGATGAATATTGAGGCTACCGCCAAAGAGACTTTTCGCTACAACGCCAGCCTGTATAACGGCAGCGGTCACACGCAGCTGTACGAACTTCGGGCTTCCGCCCCGGAAGGCTGGAGCACCGTGTTCCGCACAGAGGGCAGCCAGATTGCAGGACTGAGAATGGATTCCGGCAGGACCCAGGATATCTCCGTGGAAATCACCGCTGCGCCCTCTGTAAAGCCGGGAAAATATACGGTCCCGGTAGTGGCCGTAACAGCAACGGACACACTCCGTACTGACCTGGAGGCCGTGGTAAAAGGTAACTATGGCCTCGAGCTGACAACGCCGTCAGGCCGGTTGAGTGACGAGATCACGGAAGGCCGGAGCAAACAGATTCAACTGACGGTAAAAAACACGGGCACGTTGCCGCTGGAAGGACTGGAGCTTTCCGCGCAGGCGCCGGTAGGATGGAATGCCACCTTTGAGCCGGCAAAGATAGACCGACTGGACCCCGATAAAGAACAAAATATTACCGCTACGCTGCATGTTCCTGATAAAACAATCGCCGGCGATTATGTGACCAGTTTTACAGTGAGGAATAATAACGCCAACAGCAACGCCGCTTTTCGGATGACTGTAAAAACTTCCCTGCTGGCGGGATGGATAGGTATGCTCGTGATCCTGCTGTCATTAGGGATTGTGTATTACCTGATTCGTAAATACGGAAGGAGATAAAGCGCTATGGAAAATCCCATCATTGAACTGCATGGACTGACAAAAACCTACGGCGCTAAAAAGGCGGTAGACAACCTCTCCCTGAAAATCAGCAAAGGGGAGATATTCGGGTTGCTGGGGCCTAACGGCGCCGGTAAAACCACGACTATACTGATGATGCTGGGACTTGCGGAGCCGTCAGCAGGGGAGGCCATCGTGTGTGGAACAAATGCTACCCGCCATCCCATCGCCGTCAGGCGAAAAGTAGGCTACCTGCCGGACAGCGCCGGGTTTTACGATAATATGACCGCACTGGAAAACCTGGTGTACATCGGGCGGCTGAATGGCATTGCTGAGCGGGAAATCGTTTCCCGTGCTCAAAAAACGATGGAAATGGTAGGGCTGGGAGCGGAGATGCATAAAAAGGCCGCAGCCTACTCACGTGGTATGAAACAACGGCTAGGCCTGGCGGACCTGCTTATCCGCGAGCCTGCCGTGATGATTCTGGATGAGCCCACGTTAGGCATAGATCCTGCAGGTATCCGGGACTTCCTGCATCTCATAAGGCAGCTCAGCCGCGAACAGGCGCTCACCGTGATACTGTCGTCCCACCATCTGCACCAGATGCAGCAGATCTGCGACCGTGTGGGCATCTTCGTGGAAGGAAAACTACTGGCAGAAGGAAATATCGAAACACTGTCGGGCCATCTGTTCGGGAAAGATTCATTGGTAGTGCAGGTTTCGGTACGGGAGGCAGTAGCGGCTCCGGAAGCGCTGGAACGTCAGCTCCGGGATCTGGACGGCGTCAACAGCCTGGTCACCACGGCCAACACATGGGAACTGTCCTGCCATACAGACGTTACGCCTGATATCGTGCGGCTCTTCGTACAAAACGGGTTGAATGTGACCGGCGTACATAAAAAAGAATATGGACTGGATGAGATCTACCATCGTTTTTTTGAGAATAATGTAAAAAAAGAAAGTTTCCAATGGGAAGTCCGTTAGTTTATTTTAATAGCCTTTGGTCGAAAGCGCGTGCCTACAGCCCTTTTGAAGTAATGGTGCGTAAGGAAGTCGGTGATCATATCCGCAGCTGGCGCTTTATAGTGATGTTGCTGCTGGTGCTTTTTACTTTTGCAGGCGCTATGTATGTATCGCTGACCAACCTGGGGAAAGCAGTGCAGAACGTCAACGATCCGGACCACGTTTTTGTATACCTGAAATTACTGACCACGTCCGATAATTCACTACCGGCTTTTCACATCTTTATCAGTTTCCTCGGGCCGTTACTGGGCATAGCGCTGGGCTTCGATGCTGTCAATTCAGAAAAAAACAACGGTACGCTGGTAAGGCTGCTGGCGCAACCGGTTTATCGCGATCATCTTTTGCTGGCGAAGTTTTATGCGGCACTGTTGCTGGTCGGAGTGCTGTTTCTCAGCCTCGTATTGCTGATGGTCGGAGCAGGGCTTATGCTGACAGGCGTTCCCATAGAAGCCGCAGAATTGTTCCGGATACTGGCATTTGCGGTGCTGAGCGTTATATACGTGGGCTTCTGGCTGAGCCTTTCTATCGGGCTCTCAGTCGCTTTCAGACATGCGGCTACCTCTGCGATCACCGCCATCGGGATTTGGTTGTTCTTTACCGTCTTTTACCAGATTGTGGTTAACATGGTGGCGAGGGCTGTATTGCCGGATCCTGCGTCGTTGCAGGCTGAACAGGTAATGGCCTATAACAATATCCTGCTGTCGTTTTTCAGGGTAGCGCCCAGCCAGCTGTATACGGATGCTGCCACCACTTTACTGATGCCTTCTGTCAGAAGTCTTGGGCCGCTGACCATGGAACAGATGGCAGGAGCCATTCCTGCGCCCTTGCCTTTCAGAGAAAGCCTGATGATTGTCTGGCCACAGGTGACAGGCCTGGTGGCTGCTTCTACGGTTTGTTTCGCAGGCACATATTTTCTTTTTATGCGGCGGGAAATCAGGTCCTGATACCCCGCCTGTTATATGATTACCTTCTCCATCTCCCGGTGGAGAAGGTAATCATCGGAAGATGTCTTCCGTGAATGGGTTCTAACTTATCTAGCTTTCGCTTAATGCCAGGTTTCATTTTACGAAAAAACACCAGGCGGAAGCAGGCGTGGACAGAAGACTTTATCACAGCGTGTCTATGATTAACGACAACAATAACGCTGAAAAATCTTATATAATTTCTTTGCTTTTTAACAAATCATTCATTAGATTTACTACAATGAAAAAAAGTTTGTTTCCAATTGATTTTTTAACCTAAAAGACATTCCGGCCAGGTGTTAAGTCAGTTTCATAAGTTTGCTATTTCAACCAGCTGTACCAATAAATGGATTACTTGATACCGGTTTATTAGAAGTTTCTTCTGAGTGTCCTTACAAAACCCGTTTTTGCACATTTAAGTTTTAAATAGTCAGTTTCTGTTGAGCCAATTGCCACGCAGTCGTTTTACAATAGGTACTTTGGTACTTACTGTAGCGATAGCTTTGTTTTGCCCTGAAATCGTATGCATTTCAATTTAATAATTTTCGACATCCACGCACGTAAATAGCCTATGTTAACTTATTATCATTAACACCTTCGGGTTCATAGCAGGTGTTGTTTCTCCTCTCATTTGCCACACCAATAGCAGCCACGCTATAGCGGAACAGCATTGCCTCTTTCGAACACCCTAATCAACACGCATCGTGTTATCTCCTCATCTGTTATCCCCCCAAAAAGGGGGAGGGGGATTGTCATGCCTGTTTCTGCCGTATCACTTTTTTCTCAAAATATTAAATAATCGCTATGAGTACCTTTAACTACGGATGGTACCTGATCTACACCGTGCCTCGCCAGGAACGGAAAGTAGTTAGTCAGCTTTTGGAACACGGCATGGAGAGCTTCTCACCAACTTACAGTACCGTCAGGCAATGGAATGATCGAAAAAAAATCGTTGAGTTGCCACTGTTCCCTTCCTATGTATTTGTGAAGCTGAACAGTATCGAAGAATTTTATTATGGCCAGCATGTGAGTGGCGCTGCCAGCTATGTAAGATTCGGAAAGCAGTTTGCCCGGATGGAACAGGACCAGATCGATCAGATCCGTATGGTGGCAAAACACGGAGAAGACATTAGTGTCTCTGAAGAACGCTTCCGCGACGGCCAGCGGCTGGTGATCACCAAAGGGCCGCTTTGCGGGCTTTCCTGCGAAGTAGTACATGTGGACCAAATGAAAAAGATCCTTGTAAGAGTAGACCTCCTGCAAAGGAATATCATCATGCGCTTCAAACCGGAATACCTCGCTGCCATTCACGATATGGCAAATGCCGATACTTTTTAGCCGCTTAATCTTCGTTATGACCATACACACTTTTTTAAAAAGGATAGTGACAACGCTGCTTATCCTTTCTGGTACTGTGTCAGCTGCACCGGCACAGGAAAAATCCGCTTCTTTCCGTTGGGCATCCTGCCCGGATTGCCCCTTTCCAGATATGGATACGGCTTTTCTCCGCCAGGAAAACATTCAATTCGGATACCTGACGGTGCCAGAAAACAGAAGCAAACCAGACAGTCGTAAAATTCGTATAGCCGTTCAGGTATTCAGGGCGCGAAAGCCTGAAGCCGGTAAGCCGCCGATGATCATCCTGCACGGCGGCCCGGGCGGAAGAGCGGTGGGTGTATTCTCACCGGAGTATGACAGCATCCGGCAGGAAAGCGACATTATACTCATGGACCAGCGCGGCTCAGGATTTTCCGGGCCGGATTTTACGCCGGAGATGAACCAGGAAATACTGGAGATCCTCGCTAAAGATCTGAAGCCCGAAGAGGAAACAAAAGAGCGTCTCGCGCTGGCTGCCAAAGTGAGAGATTCGCTGCTGGCCAGGGGAGTAGACCTGACGGCTTATAACAGCCGTGAAATGGCGGCAGATATACACGATCTCTGCCAGCTGCTGGGGTATACTTCCTGGGACCTTTGGGGTACTTCCTACGGCACCCGGGTGGCGCTCACGATGATGAAGGAATACCCCGAAGGAATCCGGAGCGTTATCCTGGCATCCCCGCTGCCCCCCAATGTGCGTTACTTTGAAAATGTAACCCCGAATTTTAAACGGTCCCTCGACCTGTTATGCGATAAGTGCAAGGCCGACCCGGACTGTAACCGGTCCTATCCCAATCTCCGGGAGGACTTCACCGCTGCGATCAATGGCCTTGAACGGCAACCTGTGATAATACCTATGGACGATCCGCATAAGTATCCCGGCGGCCGCTTTGTGATCAACGCGCAGGATATGCTGCTGGCCATCCAGCAGGCGCTGTACAGCCGCGATAACTATCCGCTGATACCTATCATCATTGAACAGGTAAAAAACAGGAACATACCGGCATTGAAGCGGTTCGTGGAAAATATGTCCAATGGTATCTTCCGCCTTCAGTACGGAGCGTATTATTCGGTTATCTGCCAGGAATGTATGCCGTTTAACCGTCTGCAGGCTTTTGAAGACGCCTCTGCCAAATCCTGGCAGGGCGTTACTTTTTACAAAGACGAGTTCAGCATCTGCAAATTATGGAACGCAGGCCCCTTCCGGGCGGAAGACACCGCAGCTGTCCATAGCGATATCCCGGTGCTCATCCTTTCCGGCGAAATGGACCCTATTGCTGCGGTAGCAGGGGCGGAGCTGGCGCATCGTTCCCTGCCCCGTTCTTTTCTGTATGTGCTGGAAGGAACAGGGCACTTTGTAGTCAACGAAACGACTACACGCCTGATCAACCGCTTTCTGGCCAACCCGGAGCAGGCGCCGGACGGGCAGCATGTCATAACACAGCCGGGAATCCCCTTTGTGACAAATGTACATATCAGCGATGGCGTGGTGGCGTTTGCCCCGAGGCTGCCGCTGCAGCGGCAGAACTGGTTGTATACCGCATGGCTGGTGTTGCTGGTCGTACTGCCGGGTGTTTCTTTATGGCTGGCTGCCCGCGCTTACCGCCGGTATAAACATGCCGGCAAAAGCCGCCTGACTTTTTACTTAATGTTGCTGAATGTGTTGCTTGGACTGGTTTTCCTGGTAGCTATTATAATGGCGATTGTGAGCACCTCCAGGGCCAATTTCAGAATATTGGGCTTCGGGCTGCCGGAACAATATGCCATCGCATTGATGCTGCCCTACGCCATGCTGGCCATATGCCTCGTGTTGGTTTCACTGTGGCTGGCCGGCCGGAAGAAATACCAGACAGATAAATGGTACCTTTCGTACTTGTTGCTCCAGGCGCCATTTATCTGCTTTGTGGTTTATTTTGGACTGTTTTATTAAGGAGATACCTATACCTTTTGTTCCTGTATCTTTCCGTTTTCCATTTTAATGACGCGTTGCGCAATATGCAGATAACGGTCGTCATGTGTAATAAGGATCACTGTTTTCCGCTGTTTACTTAACTCCGGAATAATGTTCTGATAAAAGAAGTGTTTGAAATCCGGGTCCTGGTTGGCTGCCCATTCATCAAAGATGTAGATGGGCTTATTGCGCACAAGGGCGCTGACCAGGGCCACTCTTTTCTTTTGTCCTTCTGAAAGATCGATCGTGTCGAACTGGTTTTGGCTGAAGTTGACCTTTTCCACGAGCCCGACCTTGCGGATGAGCTGCTGCACGTTTGCCGCCGCTGTTTGATCCACGCCGTGAATATGTTCGAAGAGATGGTTGTCTGTGAAAATCACGCCAAACATATTACGGTACATCTGCAGATTATGGTAGTCAATCAGCTGGTTGTCGCGCATAATACTACCGCCCGACTGCGGATACAATCCTGTCAGCACTTTTATCAGGGTTGATTTCCCCGAACCATTACCCCCGTGTATAAAAATAAGATCGCCGGCTTTGATATCAAGATTGATAGGCCCCAGCGAAAACTCATCATTGTGAAGGGTTTTGTAGGTATACGTCAGGTCCCGGATACGGATCTCCGTAAAGCTGTTTTCCGCCTGTTGACTGTCATATGCCGCGGAAGCTTCTTCCTGCAACGTTTTCATGGCCTCTTCCAGTCGCTCAAGCGTGGATTTTATCCGTGAAAACTGTGGGATCAGCGGCAGAAGAGATTGCAGGGGGCCCAGGATATAAATCAGCATGATCACGAACTGAGCATTGTTTTCCGTGATCGTTACCTTCAACAGCGGAAACAGGTAAAGGATACAACCCATGGTGATGAAGAAGATCGACTGGCCGAGCAGGGAAAACCTGGATTGGAAGACATTGTTGCTGATCGTCGCGGAAGAAACTTCCTCCATGCGGGGTTTGATCTGCGTATCGTACAATCCCTTGTCCACCTGGCTGTCTATCTTGATTTCCTTCATACCATTCAGCATCTGCTGTACATATCCCAGGAAAGTATTTTGCAACTCCATCAGGTGTTTGATGCGGCGGATGTTCTGTTTTTGTTTTGCCAGCGCCACCAGGAAAGAAATAGCGATAATGGTGATGGTCAGCAGGAAACCTTTTATGCTGATGACCAGCAGGTAGAGCAGTACGCCGGTGATTACGATCACAGAGGTGATCACACCCGAAGCAAGTGTGGCTATCTGCCCTATGGTGGCGGTATCCGCCGATATCAGCACAAACAGGCGGGTGCTTCCCAGTTTCTCAAAGCTCTGCAGGCTGCTTTTTCTGATCCGGTCGATCAGTTCTTTCCGGCTTTGCAGGATCAGCGATTCGGCAGACCGGATCAGGAGGGCCTGGTAACTGTACTGTAAAAGAAAATAGAGCAGCAGCGATAAAACGTATCCGGCGGCGAGTAAAGGCGATGGCATCTTCTCATCGATACCATATTTAATGGTTTCGTTGATGATGGAAATCAGGGCTGTATTAGCCAGCCCTGTAGCGATACCAAAGATAAAAATCCGGATACCGAATAGTTTACGTGCGTTGGACAAAAAATGGAGCAGATATTTCATAATTGATGGCGATAGGAATTAGTGAACATATTCGTAATTGGGAGTAAGGATCATAGCAGCCAGCTGTGCAGCCGCTGCCCTGATTTCGGGGACGGCCGTAATTTCCCACAAAGCGCCTTTAGCTGGCGGCCCTATGGTAAACAGCCTGTCAGAAGGACAACCGTGACAGTCAATAATGGCGCCGGCGGGCGTACAGTCAATACCCAGCCGCAAGGCGTCCGGCCGGATAATGCCTCTCGAAAGCAGTTGGATGATCAGCGGGGACTTTGACCTGGTATAATCAGACTGCGGTCCCATACAGTTGATGACGATATCGGTAGATACCTCCTGCAACTGGTGCGAGCCCCTTTCGAGATACCGGACCGCTAACGCGCCATCGGCCTGTTGCCGGATAGATTGGACCCTGCCGGCCAGTATATGAAGTTGTTTCCGTTCCTGCAGTTCATGTATAACAGCAGCGCATACCGGCGGCATCCTGTGACGGGCCACCCCCCATATATGCCGTACATGGACCATAAATCTTTTTTTCTCGCTTACCGGAAACCCGGTCCATATTCGCTGCATATAAGGACGGATAGCATCTATTACCGCCTGCCATGCGATACCGCGGGCTTTGGCTACTTTGATTTGCCTGTTCACTTTTGAAAATACTTCCAGCAGGGTGTTACCTGTTGGAAGCTCATCTTTCGGCCATGCATATGCCGGTACTGCAGCATGCGCCATAGGGACATAGCCATGGGTAGACAGTGCAGTGACCGGGCCGCTGTGTTGTTGCGCACGCAGTGACAGGACGGTGTCTACCATGGTAAGTCCTGTACCGATAATGAATACACGCTTGCCGGCCGGCACCTGTTGCAGTTCGGGCCTGTTCCATCCGGAAGCGAAATATCCCGGATGCTCCAGGTAGCTGTTGTCCGACAGCGACAACGGCGCCGCCTCGAAGTTGCCAAGGGCCAGCACCAGTTTATCAAATGGGATATGCCGTCCGCAGGCTAACAGTACCTGTGTATGGCCGTCCACAATATCTACGGCTTCGCCCTGGATGTACTGGTACCGGTGTTGTTGGTCCCGCATGCCCAGTTGTTGCTGCAGGATATCCTGTATATATCGTCTGTAAATATTTCTCGGAACAAACATCTCCTGGTGAAATGGCAGGTTAGTGGCAGCCAGCCACGCTATAAAGTGGTGGCTGTCTTCTGTGAAAGCGCTCATCTTCGCTGCAGGAACATTCAACAGATGCTGGTACTCCCGGGTAGAATAAGCCTGGCCCAGTTTCTCCGGTGGGTTAATATCGATGACGGTAATATCGGTAGCCGGACATTGACGATGACGAAGCAGATGGATGGCCAGCAAAATGCCGCTGAGTCCTCCGCCGATGATAACAGTTTTATGCATAAATAAGAGGTGGAACGGATGGTTAATAAAGTTTTGAATCGCAGGGAGCGCCGTTTGTCAGATGATACCCATCCTGCATAGCTCGCGCAGAATTTTGTCGGTGGATTCATCTACGCTTTCATGGGCGGTATCACAGGTTATTTCCGCATCCAGCGGTGCTTCATAAGGATCGCTGATGCCGGTGAAGTTGGTGATCTCGCCCGACATCGCCCGCTGGTACAGGCCTTTAACGTCTCTGCGGGCACATTCTTCAATAGGACAGCTTACATGTACTTCTATAAAGTTGGCGATCTTATTTCTGACAGTGTTGCGTGCTTCGCGATAAGGAGAGATGGCAGATACGATCACCCCGACACCATGACGTGACAGCATTTCGGCGATAAAACCAATGCGGAGGATATTCTCACATCTGTCCTCCCTTGAAAAGGAAAGTCCTTTGGACAAATGTTGCCGGATGATGTCGCCATCCAGTTTTTCACACCGTATTTCCCTGGCGGTAAGGCTTTGATAGAGTTGTTCAGAGATGGTTGTTTTTCCAGAGCCGCTATAGCCTGTCAACCAGATAGTGAAACCTTTCTTCATATGATGGTTTGGGTTAAAAAAAGGGGAATAGATATCTGAATCAGGAATTCACTAACGAAGGCGGGTAAACGAAATTCTTTTGTGAGAAGGAGGAAATTTCTTTGTCCGTATAGTGTTGTAAATATAATGCTATTGTTGAGAATATATGTCAACATCATTCAAAAAAAATATGATCGTCCATTAATTCATTAATCCTTGCATCACATGCCTCATTTGTATGCGCTTACGCTGCCGCAACAGGACGTGTATTACGACCAGTTGTTGCATAAGGGCAGCGCTATATATAACATCGGAGCAAAGGTCGCGGTCAACGGACCGCTCGATCCTGAGATATTTGCCGCCGCTGCCGCACTGCTGGTAGCGCAGCATGACAGCCTGCGTGCCGTTATTGTCAACAATGAGGGAACGCCCTTCATGCAGATAATGGAAACCGCTGTTCCTGCCGTCGTCTATCGGGATTTTTCTGCTGAAACGGATCCGCTGGCGAGCGCTGAAACGTTTATCCGGCAGCAGTTTGCATTGCCATTTGACCTGGAAAACGGGCAACTGCTGAACAACTATATGTTGTTAAAGACCGGCGATCGGCATTTTTATATTATCGGCAAGTACCATCACCTGATTGCAGACGGTTGGAGCACCGCGTTGCTCTTTTCGCGGCTGGGCCGGCATTATAGTGCTGTACGCACCATGACGCCGCCTGATATGAGCGCTTTCTCCTACCTGGATTTTGCAGAAGACGACCGGACATACCTGGATAGCGTGTCTTACCAGGAGGACTGGCATTACTGGCATTCCAAACTTTCGCTGCTGGAACCGCCGCGCCCTATGCAACCTGTTCGTGAGAGAAGTCGCTTTACGCTGGCAAGCGACAGGGCTGAACTATACCTGGAGAGAGCTTTGTACGACCGGATCAACCAGTTTTGCAAAGCGCAGGGCGTGTCTGTTTTTCATTTCCTCATTGGTGTGGTATACGTTTGTTTTTCTCCGCTCATAGAAGGTAGTACCGTGATGATGGGGCTGCCGTTGCTGAACAGGAAAAATAAAAAGTTTAAAGAGACGGTCGGACTGTTCGCCGGCGTGACGCCGCTTTTTTTCAACGGTTTCACCGACAGGCCGTTCCATGTGCTGCTGAAAGATATCTACAATGAATTACGCGCCTCTTTCCGCCATCAGCGCCTTCCCCTGAGCCGGATGATCACGGATGCGGGATGGCGTACAGGTACCGATCACCGGCCGCATCACCAGGTTTTCTTTTCCTATGAAAAACACGATTATGCTGTTTCCTTCGACGGCCACCCGGCTACGGTACTGCCGCTGACACACCAGCTGGAACGTGCCTGCCTTGCGGTATACGTGCGGGAGTTTGACAACATCCGCGATGTGAAGGTGGATTTCGATTACAATACTACCTATTTCGATACCGCGCTGATACAAACATGCCTGGAGCGGTTTCAGTCCCTTATTCCGGAACTGCTGGATAACCCTGGCAAGCCAATCGGGACAATCTCTTTGCTGGACGATGCTTCGCGCGACCGTATCCTGCATCGCTTCAACGATACGGCGGTGGCTTATCCCTCCGGACGGACGGTGATGGACTATTTTATGGACCAATGTGTACGCACGCCGCAGCAGCCGGCGGTGATATCGGGTGATACTGTTTTAAACTATGGGGAACTGGAACGGCACTCCCGTGCACTGTCTATGCGCCTGCAGAAAGCAGCCGGCGGCGTGGCGGGTATTATGCTGGACCGGTCCTGGAAGATGTTGTCGGGTATCCTGGGCATCCTTCGTGCGGGCGTAGCTTATGTGCCCATTGATCCGGAACATCCGGAGCCACGGATAAAGTATATCCTGGAACAGAGCGGTGTGCGGGAGGTGGTGACGACGGCGCGTTATGCGCCGTGGCTGCTGGAGCAGGGATTTGTACCGCTGCTGGTGGACGACCACAGCACGGATACCGAAATGGCCGCTTTTACAGCACACTATGATGCCGGGGGACTGGCCTATGTCATGTATACATCCGGTTCTACAGGTCAGCCTAAAGGCGTGGAAGTGCCGCACAGCGCGGTGATCAACTTCCTGCTGAGTATGCAGTCCCGTTTGAACATACGGGAGGGCATGCGTTTGCTGGCGGTGACTACCTATGCCTTTGACATATCTGTGCTGGAACTGTTGCTGCCGTTGATCAGCGGCGGCACGGTGATCATCGCATCGCGGGAGCAGGTGCAGGATGCGATAGGGCTATCGGCGCTGCTGACGGAGTCGCAGCCTGACCTGATGCAGTGTACGCCCGGACTGTGGCAGCTGTTGCTGGACGCCGGCTGGCGTGGCAACAGGACCATGACCGCGCTGTGCGGCGGGGAACGGATGCCGGTGGAAGTTGCCCGGCGGCTGCTGCAGGAATGTGCCGCCTGCTGGAATATGTACGGCCCTACGGAAACGACTATCTGGTCGTGCATGCAACAGATAACGGTGCCGGACGATGCGCTGAGCATAGGCCGTCCTATCTGCAATACAGAAATTTATATTTTGAATGATCGCCTGCAACCTTTGCCGGAAGGCGTTGCAGGTGATATTTATATCGGCGGCGCGGGCCTGGCCCGCGGCTACCGTGGGCAGGAAGCGATGACGGCCGCCCGCTTCATCGCCCATCCTTTCCGCAGCAGCGGGCGTATTTACCGCACAGGCGACGTAGGCCGGTGGGACCACAACGGCCGCATATTGTTCGGCGGCCGCAGCGACGACCAGGTGAAGGTCCGGGGCTACCGCGTAGAGCCCGGGGAGATAGAGCATGCCTTACAGCAACATACGGCTGTTAAACAGGCGGCGGTGGTGGCAGGGCAGGGACCAGACGGGAACACGTTCCTGACGGCCTACGTGGTGTTGCAGGATACGGTCAGCGTAGCAGAACTGCAGGCTTATGCAAAGGAAGTGCTGCCTTCGTATATGGTACCGGGTTATATCGCTGTCCTGGAGCAGCTGCCCATGTCGGCCAACGGGAAGGTAGACAGGAAACAGCTGCCGGCGGTCAAGGGTGTGGCCGGTAGCGGCGGTTACGTAGCACCTTCATCGGCGCTGGAGCGCCTGCTGGTGCGTATATGGGAGGAAGTACTTGTGCAGGAACGTATAGGCGTGCAGGATAATTTTTTTGAACTGGGCGGCCATAGTCTGCGTGCCATGCAGATACTGTCCCGTATTCACCGCGAGCTGGGTGTTTCCCCCGGATTGCAGGACCTGTTTGATCATCCGGTGATATCGGAGCTGGCAGGCATCGTGGCAGCGTTGTCACCGTCGGTGGCCACGGGAACGGTCCCGCTGGCAGCACCTCGACCATACTATGAACTGTCGCATGCGCAAAGGCGCTTATGGATCCTGAGCCAGTTCCCCGAAGGGGCTGTAGCTTACAATATCTGCGGCGCCTACAGGATGAGCGGCCCGCTGGACAGGGACGCCTTCCGGCAGTCGTTGCAGGCGGTGGTGGCGCGGCATGAGAGCCTCCGCACCGTTTTTAAGACGGTAGACGGTATGCCGGTGCAACAAATACTGGATATTGCCGCCTGCGGTTTCCACCTGGAAGAAACAGACCTGCGTGCGGCGGCGGAGACGGTGAGCAGTGTGGTGGCGTCGGAACAAACAACGGCATTTGACTTGTCACAAGGGCCTTTGATACGGGCAAGACTGCTGCGTACGGGTGCGTCAGAATATGTATTTGTACTGACCCTGCATCACATTATCACCGATGGCTGGTCAATGGAAGTGATCGTGGGAGAGGTGCTGCGTTTATACGAAGCTTATAGCAACGGGGAGGAAGCAGTGCTGCCGCCGTTACGTTTACAATACAAGGACTATGCCTGCTGGCAGCAGGAACAGCTGCAGCAGGAGAGCATGGCCGCGCATCGCGCGTACTGGCTCTCACAGTTGGATGGCCATATTTCCCCGCTTGATCTGCCAATGGCCAAAAAACGGCCGGAGCGGCAAACGTTCCGTGGCAGCCTGATGACCGTCGGCCTGGATAGCGTATTGACAGATAAAATCAGGGCGACAAGCAGCGGGCAGCAGGGCACTGTTTTTATGACTTTGCTGACAGCATTCAAGGTATTGCTTCATCATTATACCACCGCAACAGATATTGTAACAGGTACGCCGGTGTCGGGCAGAGGGCATATCAGTTTGTATGACCAGGTGGGATGTTACATGAATATGATACCTGTAAGAGCCCGTTTTACAGGGGACGATTCTTTTAACGCGATTTTGGAACAGGTGCGGACCGTTGCCCTGGATGGATACACACATCAATCCTACCCGTTTGACAAACTTGTGGAAGAACTGCAGCTGCCGAGAGACAGGAGCCGGTCTCCTTTGTTTGACATTGTAGTAGGAATGGATACAGATGCTTTCGGGCAACCATTACAGCCGGTGATGCGTGCGCTGGACATACAACCGGTTGGTGACTATCATGGCATCAGTAAATATGACCTTACCTGCATGTTCCGCGATGCCGGCAGTTATATCACCATGCAGGTGGAATACAACACGTCCCTGTTTGACGCAGATAGTGTTACCCGGTTGGTGGAACAATACCGCCTGTTGCTGGAGCGGCTGGTGGATAATCCTGAACAACCGATAGCGACAATCTCTTTGCTGGACGATGCTTCGCGCGACCGTATCCTGCATCGCTTCAACGATACGGCGGTGGCTTATCCCTCCGGGCGGACGGTGATGGACTATTTTATGGAACAATGTGTACGCACGCCGCAGCAGCCGGCGGTGATATCCGGAGATACTGTTTTAAACTACCAGGAACTGGAACGGCACTCGCGTGCACTGTCTATGCGCCTGCAGCAGACGACCGGCGGCGTGGCGGGCATTATGCTGGACCGGTCCTGGAAGATGTTGTCGGGTATCCTGGGCATCCTTCGTGCGGGCGTAGCTTATGTGCCCATTGATCCGGAGCATCCGGAGCCACGGATAAAGTATATCCTGGAACAGAGCGGTGTGCGGGAGGTGGTGACGACGGCGCGTTATGCGCCGTGGCTGCTGGAGCAGGGATTTGTACCGCTGCTGGTGGACGACCACAGCACGGATACCGAAACGGCCGCTTTTACAGCACACTATGATGCCGGGGGACTGGCCTATGTCATGTATACATCCGGTTCTACAGGTCAGCCTAAAGGCGTGGAAGTGCCGCACAGCGCGGTGATCAACTTCCTGCTGAGTATGCAGTCCCGTTTGAACATACGGGAGGGCATGCGTTTGCTGGCGGTGACTACCTATGCCTTTGACATATCTGTGCTGGAACTGTTGCTGCCGTTGATCAGCGGCGGTACGGTGATCATCGCATCGCGGGAGCAGGTGCAGGATGCGATAGGGCTGTCGGCGCTGCTGACGGAGTCGCAGCCTGACCTGATGCAGTGTACGCCCGGACTGTGGCAGCTGTTGCTGGACGCCGGCTGGCGTGGCAACAGGACCATGACCGCGCTGTGCGGCGGGGAACGGATGCCGGTGGAAGTTGCCCGGCGGCTGCTGCAGGAATGTGCCGCCTGCTGGAATATGTACGGCCCTACGGAAACGACTATCTGGTCGTGCATGCAACAGATAACGGTGCCGGACGATGCGCTGAGCATAGGCCGTCCTATCTGCAATACAGAAATTTATATTTTGAATGATCGCCTGCAACCTTTGCCGGAAGGCGTTGCAGGTGATATTTATATCGGCGGCGCGGGCCTGGCCCGCGGCTACCGTGGGCAGGAAGCGATGACGGCCGCCCGCTTCATCGCCCATCCTTTCCGCAGCAGCGGGCGTATTTACCGCACAGGCGACGTAGGCCGGTGGGACCACAACGGCCGCATATTGTTCGGCGGCCGCAGCGACGACCAGGTGAAGGTCCGGGGCTACCGCGTAGAGCCCGGGGAGATAGAGCATGCACTACAGCAACATACGGCTGTCAAACAGGCGGCGGTGGTGGCAGGGCAGGGATCAGACGGGAACACGTTTCTGACGGCCTACGTGGTGTTGCAGGATACGGTCAGCGTAGCGGAACTGCAGGCTTATGCAAAGGAAGTGCTGCCTTCGTATATGGTACCGGGTTATATCGCTGTCCTGGAGCAGCTGCCCATGTCAGCCAACGGGAAGGTAGACAGGAAACAGCTGCCGGCGGTCCAGGGTGTGGCCGGGAGCAGCGGTTACGTAGCACCTGCATCGGCGCTGGAGCGCCTGCTGGTGCGTATATGGGAGGAAGTACTTGTGCAGGAACGTATAGGCGTACAGGATAATTTTTTTGAACTGGGCGGCCATAGTCTGCGTGCCATGCAGATACTGTCCCGCATTCACCGCGAGCTGGGAGTTTCCCCCGGATTGCAGGACCTGTTTGATCATCCGGTGATATCGGAGCTGGCAGGCATCGTGGAGGCGTTGTCACCGTCGGTGGCCACGGGGACGGTCCCGCTGGCAGCACCTCGACCATACTATGAACTGTCGCATGCGCAAAGGCGCTTATGGATCCTGAGCCAGTTCCCCGAAGGGGCTGTAGCTTACAATATCTGCGGCGCCTACAGGATGAGCGGCCCGCTGGACAGGGACGCCTTCCGGCAGTCGTTGCAGGCGGTGGTGGCGCGGCATGAGAGCCTCCGCACCGTTTTTAAGACGGTAGACGGTATGCCGGTGCAACAAATACTGGATATTGCCGCCTGCGGTTTCCACCTGGAAGAAACAGACCTGCGTGCGGCGGCGGAGACGGTGAGCAGTGTGGTGGCGTCGGAACAAACAACGGCATTTGACTTGTCACAAGGGCCTTTGATACGGGCAAGACTGCTGCGTACGGGTGCGTCAGAATATGTATTTGTACTGACCCTGCATCACATTATCACCGATGGCTGGTCAATGGAAGTGATCGTGGGAGAGGTGCTGCGTTTATACGAAGCTTATAGCAACGGGGAGGAAGCAGTGCTGCCGCCGTTACGTTTACAATACAAGGACTATGCCTGCTGGCAGCAGGAACAGCTGCAGCAGGAGAGCATGGCCGCGCATCGCACGTACTGGCTCTCACAGTTGGGTGGAGGGATTCCCCGTCTTAACCTGCCAACGGATTTTGCAAGACCTGCCGTATTCATGCCCGGGGCGGGCATCGTTTCGGATAGCATCCCTCCTGATGTTTATGCCCGGATGCAGGCGCTGGCGGGAAGTTGGGGGGTAAGCTTATACAACCTGCTGATGGCTGCTGCAAAAGTGCTCCTGTTCCGGTATACAGGAGATCAGGATATTGTGGTGGGGTATCCCGTTTCGCTGAGAAGTCATGCCGAACTGGAAATGCAGGTAGGCTTTTACCTGAATACGCTGGCCTTGCGTACCCGCCTTGAGCACCATTACACTTACCGAGACGTGGTGATGGCTGTCCGTCAGTCTATGCTGGAAGCCAGTAAGCACCAGGAGTATCCTTTCGATAAAGTCGTTTCGGAGCTGCGCTATACAAGAGATGCCGGCAGGGCGCCACTGTTTGATGTGGTGGTTGTATTGCAGAACCTGCAGGTGCACCGGCAGGAAGCTACCCGCATGGGGGAAATGGAGGTAACGGTGCTCCCTTTTGATAACACTACGTCATCGGTGGACCTCCGCATGGAGTTTATTGAGCGGGAAGACCGGTTCACCGTTAATTTTGAATATAATCTCGCTTTGTTTCGCCGGCATACCATCCGGTTACTGATGGACCGTTTCCTTTCTATACTCACGCAACTGGCTGGCTCTCCCGATATACCTGTCGCCTCCGTTGGGACAGGAGAAGATGCCACCACTACTGTGGAGGATTTGAAAAACCATTTTTCAATAAATTTTTAATCGTTTTTTGAGATGACCGAACAAGTATCGGAGCAACAGTCTCCGCTGACTATTGAACCTCCGTTTGTTTTCCGGGAACGGGCTGCCACCGGGGCATACCATAGTTTTGCCGGCTACACTGGCTGGATACCGGCTACGGTAGCCACCACGCTGCTGCAGATTACGAGAGAAGATGCCTCTGCCTTGTATGTATGTTTGTTTGGTACACTGAGCATTGTATTGAAGAAACTCCTGCAGGCGGACCGTATCACCCTGGGAATACCGTTAATGGCCGTGCAGACAGGCAGGGAAGAACGTATCATGGTAAGTGTGAATGTCCCTGACACCAGTTCGCTGCGGCAGCTCCTGAATAGCGTGAACCATGCTTTAAAGACGGCTTATACGTCGCCGGCAGCACACCGGCCGTTATCAAACGTCCTGCTGGCGTATCCGGAAATCCACGCCGGTGTTCAGACAGCTGATGATGATCTCCGTATCGATATCTGCAGAGAGGCAGACAAAATAAGCCTGCATTTTCATTATGATCAGCAAGCTTTTACCGGCTACTTCATCGCACAGCTATTCCGGCAGTGGGTGCAGGTGCTGTCGTATGCCGGGCAGTTGGACTGCATGGTGAAAAACATGACGCTGCTGGATGTTGCACAACGGGAGATGATCGTGCACGGATTTAACCGTACTGCCAGGGAACGGCATGAGAATCAGACAGTGATCTCCCTGTTTGAAAAATACGTTAGCGCCACACCCGATGCGATAGCCCTTGCATATGGTGATACAATGCTCACCTATGAAGAGCTGAACAGGGAAGTCAATAAACTGGCGGGGTACCTGAAAACCCATTATCATCCGGGCGCTGAAGAAATTGTTGCGCTGATGGTGCCACCTTCCGATAAATGGGTGGTCGCCATGCTGGCCATTCTGAAAGCCGGCGCCGTTTACCTGCCGCTGGACACGGCGCTGCCGGCCAAAAGGAAAGCGTGGATTTTAGCCGATGCCGGTGTTAAGTTACTGTTGACAGACATAGACCAACTGGCAGAACAGCCCGATTACCAGGGAGAAATCTTTTTGCTGGACAACGGCCAGCATCATCTTCCTGAGACCCGGGAAGAGCCGGTAACGGCCATCCTGCCTGGTTCGCTGGCCTATGTGATATACACCAGCGGTACTACCGGTACGCCGAAAGGCGTGATGCTGGAACACGGCGGCTTGCTGAATATGATACAATGCCAGATTCGGCAGTTCGATATACGGGCATCCGACAAAGTGTTGCAGTTTGCATCCCTGTCCTTCGATGCTGCGGTGTCCGAAATGTTTATGGCCCTGTGCGCCGGCGCCCGGCTGGTGATGGCGGACAGGCCGGCGCTGAAAGATGCGCAGCTTTTTTCCGCATTGCTGCAGCAACAGCAGATTACCGTAGTGACATTGCCGCCTTCCTACCTGGGCGCGCTGCCGTGGGATACCTTCCTTTCTCTCCGGGTGATCATCAGTGCGGGAGAGAAACTCCATACTGCCGCTGCCCGGTACCTGAGCCGCCACCTGTCTTTTTATAACGCTTACGGGCCTACGGAGTGTACGGTGTGTACCACCATCCATCTTATTCAGCCCGACATGGATGACGAAGAAATGGAAAGCATCGGCACGCCGATAGATAATGTACAGGTGTATATACTGGGCGTTCACCAGGAGGTGTTGCCGGTGGGCGTACCAGGCGATATATATATCGGCGGTTCCGGCCTGGCCCGCGGATACCTGCATCAGCCGGCGCTGACGGCAGAGCGGTTCATTACAACGCCCTGGCCCGATGTGCCGGGAGAGCGGTTGTATTATACCGGTGATACCGGCAAATGGCTGGCTAACGGTAAAATCGTTTATACCGGCAGGCGCGATGATCAGATAAAGGTCCGTGGTTACAGGATAGAGCCGGCAGAAGTGGCTGCCGTGGTGATGGCGAGCGGCCTGGTACAGCAATGTGAGGTGATGGCGGTAGCACAGGCAGGCGGACAGCTGCAGCTGACTGCTTTTGTGGTGCCGGGGGCAGTATTCGACCAGGAGAAACTGACCAGCTATGTAGCCGAAAGGCTGCCGGGTTATATGGTGCCTGCAGTATGGCGTTCACTCGCTGCATTGCCCGTCACCCACAACGGGAAGGCAGACAGGAAAAAACTGCAGGAGATGGCGCCCTTGCCGGAGGAAGAGACCTGTGTTGTTGCTGCATCGAATGCCATAGAAGGAAAACTGGCGGATATCTGGAAAGAGGTGCTGGAGCTGGAACATGTCAGTGTAACCAGTGATTTTTTTCAGTCCGGTGGCGACTCCCTGCAGGCGATCAGGCTGCTGGCGATCATCAGGGAACATTTTACCGCGGACATTACTATCAATGACCTCTTTCAATACACCAGTATCCGGCAACTGGCTGATTATATCAGGATATCAGGGGGAGATGGTAATGCCATGCAGGCCACGCCGGCTTCTTATCTGCCGCCATTGCTGCCGGCAGCGGAGAGCCGGACAGGCGCGCTGCCTTTGTCTTTCGGACAGGAGCGGCTATGGCTCATTCATCAGTTGACAGGCAGCGCACATTATCACCTGCCGGTGATGCTTCGTCTTAAAGGCACTACGGATACTGTATGCCTCGAGAAGGCTATCCGTGCGATTGCCGACAGGCATGAAATATTGCGTACGGTCTATCTCGAAAATGACGGGGAGGTCCGCCAGGTGATTATGCCGCCCGGTAAGTGGCAGTTTGATTTCTGCGGAGAACTACCGGCAGGGCAGGACTTGTCCGGTTACATCCACGCTTTTTCCAGCCGGGCTTTTACGCTCACAACGGACCACATGCTGCGGGCAGCAATGATTATAACGGGGACGGATGAACGATTACTGATAATCGTATTACATCATATTGCGGCCGACGGTTGGTCGGTACTGATACTGGTGCGTGAGTTTATGGAGAACTACCGCCTGCTGAAAGACGGTGGCGCTATCACATTGCCGCCGTTGCCGGTCCAATATGCAGATTATGCCATCTGGCAACGGAAGCAGGAAGGACAGGCGTACCTGGTACGGCAGCTTGCCTACTGGGAAAAGAAACTGGACGGGATAACGCCGGTGCTGCTACCTGTGGACTATCCCCGTGCCCCGGTGGCACAGCACGCCGGCAAAGCCCTCTATTTTCATTTTGATATAGGCTTGAAACGCCAGCTGGAACAATTATCCCATGAAGAGGGTGTTACCTTGTTCATGACATTGCTGGCAGTGTTCAACGTGTTGCTGTACCGTTACAGCGGGCAGGAAGACCTCTGTACGGGAACGGCGGTAGCGGGCAGGCAGCAGCGGGCTGCGGAACAGCTGGTGGGCTTTTTTATCAATATGCTGGTTATCCGTATTCGACTGTCAGGCGCCGGTTCTTTCCGTGAAGTGCTGGCACAGGTAAAACAAAACACACTGGAAGCGTTCGATCACCAGGATATCCCGTTTGAACTGGTGGCCGACCGGTTGACGAAAGTGAGAGATGACAGCCGGCATCCGCTGTTCCAGGCAGCTTTCATCCTGCAGAACCAGCCGGAGGCCCCGGCTATTGTACTGGACGGCCTGGAGGTTAAGCCGGAAGAACCGGCCAGCGCCACTTCCCGGTTCGATCTCGGCTTTGAGGCCACAGCGACCGATACCGTCTTTAAACTCCGGGTGGAATACAATACCGCGCTCTTTGAAGAAGATACCGTGCATCGGCTGGCAGCGCACTACGGGCAGCTGCTGAAAGCGGTAGTGGCCTCGCCGGAACAGCAGGTAGGGCATTTGAATATGCTGCGTGACGCAGACTGTCACCAGTTGCTGAATGGATTTAACGATACGGCGCATGTCTTCCCGGCTGACCGGATATTGCCGGTATTGTTTGAGGAGCAGGCAGCCGCCAGGCCGGAAGCTGTCGCCCTGATATATAACAGTATCGAATACACGTTTCGTGCACTGGACGTGGCGGCCAACAGGCTGGCAACCTGCCTTCGTACCCGCTATGGCGTTAACCGGGGAAGCCTCGTAGGCGTTCAGCTGCCCCGCAACGAGTGGCAGATCATAGCGTTGCTGGCCGTGCTGAAGGCCGGAGCTGCTTATGTGCCGCTGGATCCGGCATCCCCGGCATCGAGAGTACAGGAAATTGCGGACGACTGTCATTGGCCGTTGTTGATCAGCGAAGAATGGCTGGCTGCTTACCAGCCGGAGGCTTCGCAATACAGCGATGCGCCATTGTCATGCCAGGGCACGCCGGAAGATCTGATGTATGTGATCTTCACATCCGGTTCCACCGGAAAGCCCAAAGGAGTGATGATGCCCTACTATGGTGTTATGAACAGGTTGTGGTGGATGTGGGAGCACTATGGGTTCAGCAGGGAGGACGTTATCCTGCAAAAGACCAATTTCACCTTTGACGTGTCCGTATGGGAGATATTTATGCCGCTGTGCATGGGCGCCCGCATGGTGCTGTGCAGCCAGGAAGAGGTGTTGTCGCCTGACCGTCTACAGGCGCTGATCGTGGCGCATCGCGTCAGTTGCCTGCATTTTGTTCCGGGCATGCTGGACGTATTCATCGATGCGCTGCCGGCAACGGGTATGCCTGCGGGTATGGATGGCCTGCGGCTGGTATTCGCCAGCGGAGAGGCGCTGCGGCCGGAGACGGTGCAACGCTGGTACCGGCATACAGCAGTAACGCTGCATAACCTGTACGGCCCTACGGAGGCGGCAGTGGATGTTACGTATTATGAGACCGGCGCCGCCGATACCCGCATACCCATAGGTCGCCCTATCTGGAACACAGCCATCCGTGTACTCAATACGGAAGGCGGGCTGGTCCCTCCCGGCGGCACCGGTGAAATATGCATTGCCGGCGCAGGCCTGGCCAGAGGGTATTTGAACAACCCCGAACTGACAGCCCTGCGGTTCGTGCCGGACCCGTTCGTTCCGGGAAATAAAATTTACCGGACAGGGGATTATGGCCGCTGGCTGCCTGACGGTCAGCTGGAATACCTGGGCAGAAAAGATGGACAGGTTAAAATACGGGGTTTTCGTATCGAAACCGGGGAGATAGAGGCGGCCATCAACAGCCTGCCCTATGTGACTACCTGCGCAGTGGTCGCTCTTCCGGACACTGGCGGGCAAATGGAACTGGTGGCATACCTGGTGAGTCACCAGGAGCCGGACATCACCTCGCTGCGTAGAGACCTTGCCGTTATACTGCCCGCTTATATGTTGCCCGCCCGCTATGTACGGCTATCGGAGATGCCATTGACCACCAGCGGGAAGACAGATAAAAAGCGCTTGCCTGCCCTGGCAGGGCAACAGCTGGCCGGAGGCGGCGACTATGTGCCGCCCTCCGGAGATACTGAACAGCAGCTGGTGAAAATATGGCAAACGCTACTGGGCGATGTGCCCATCAGCACAACGCAGCCTTTCTTTGAGCTGGGTGGCAATTCCATTAAACTCATGAAGATGGTGGCCATGATCAGGAAGCAGTTCCATAAAGACCTGCCGGTAGTGAAAGCCTTTGGGCTGCCTGCCATCCGCGACCTGGCCCAATACCTGGAGCAGACCGGCGAAGAGCAGCAACCATCAACAGCAGATGCGCCCGACGCTTCAGTAGACATCATGAAAAACAGCCTTCTTTTGATAAACAAGTTTACCGATGAAGCATAACCAGCCTTATACGGGTTTAGAGATCGCCATCATTGGGATGGCCTGCCGGTTTCCCGGAGCTTCCTGCTGGCAGGAATTCTGGCACAACCTGACTAATGGCGTGGAGTCCGTCCGTTTTTATACAGATGAAGACCTGGCAGCTGCAGGCGTTGCACCGGAGGACATAGCGCGACCTGACTTTGTAAAAGCAGATGCAGTACTGGAACACAAAACGCGGTTCGACGCTGCATTTTTCGGCTACCGGCCGGAGGAGGCCAGTATACTGAATCCCATGCACCGCATTTTCCATGAATGTGTATGGGAGGCTTTGGAAGATGCTGGATACGATCCGGCTACCGTTAAGTCGGGGATAGGCCTGTATGCCGGGGGAGGAAATGATCTCAACTGGCAGGTGTATTCCATGCTGCAGCAAAATAACCGGGAAGTCGACAGTTTTACTTTGTCACAGTTGAATAACAAGGATTATCTGTCTGCTTTATTGTCTTATAAGCTCAACCTTCGTGGGCCGGCCTTTACGGTTAATACAGCCTGCTCCACATCGCTGGTGGCAATTAACCTGGCATGCAAAAGTTTGCTGATGGGGGAAACAGGCATGGCGCTGGCAGGCGGCGTATCCCTGAATACGCGGCAACAGAAAGGCTACTTTTACCAGGAGGGTATGATCGATTCCCGGGACGGGCATTGCCGCGCTTTCGACGCGCTGGCCAGTGGCGCCGTTGGCGGCGAAGGAGCAGGCGTGGTGGTGTTGAAACGCTTACAGGATGCTGTCAGGGACAGGGACCATATTTATGCAGTGATAAAGGGTAGCGCCATCAACAACGACGGTAACAGAAAGGTCGGCTTCACCGCACCCAGTATTGAAGGGCAGGCCGACTGTATACGGCGGGCCCTGGCGATGGCGGATACGGCGCCTTCCGGTATCAGTTACGTGGAAGCGCATGGCACCGGTACGCGCCTGGGTGATCCGATTGAAGTAGAAGCCCTCAATACAGCGTTTAACCGGGACCGTAGCCATGCCTGTGCGCTGGGGTCTGTAAAAACGAACATCGGCCACCTGGACACGGCCGCAGGGGTGGCGGGACTTATAAAAACGGCGCTAAGCCTGAAGTTTAAAATACTCCCGCCCAGTTTACATTTTCAATCACCCAATCCGGAGATCGATTTTGAAGGCGGCCCGTTTTATGTGAACGCCAGGCTGCAGCCCTGGCCGGCGGCCGGTGATACGCCGCGGAGAGCCGGTGTTAGTTCGTTTGGTATCGGTGGCACCAATGCGCACGCGGTGCTGGAAGAAGCTCCGGCTGCCACAACGGCGGCAGAGGGCAGGCCATGGAAACTGTTCACCGTTTCCGCCCGTACGCCCGGTTCCGTTTGCCGATACCTGGAAAAGATAAAAGCCTTTCTGCAGCAGGAAACACTTCCGGCGCTGGCAGATATGTCTTTTACGCTGCAGACAGGCCGCCGGCATTTTCCATACCGGTATGCCTTTGCGTACCAGCACCAGGAAGACCTGCTGCACCAACTGGATAATATACCAGCGGAAGCCGCCATCCGGCAGACTGCGGCCAATAAACCACTGACAGTGTTCATGTTTCCCGGCCAGGGATCGCAGTATAACGGTATGGCACAAACGCTGTATGAACAGGAGCCTTTTATCAAAGATATACTGGACAGGGGCTTCGGCATCGTCCGGCAGCTTACCGGCAAATCGCTTCAGGAGGTATGGTTCGCGGCGTCAGGGGCGGAAATCAACAGAACACTATACGCCCAGCCTGCCATCTTCCTGCTGGAATATGCCATGGCAAAACAACTCATGGCATGGGGCGTCCAGCCGGATTATATGATCGGGCACAGCATCGGGGAACTGGTAGCTGCCTGCGTCAGCGGTGTATTCTCGTTTGAAGACGCACTGAAGATAGTCGTAAAAAGGGCCGCCCTTATGGACAGACTGCCGGCCGGCAGCATGATCAGCGTATCGCTCAGCCGCCAGGAAGCGGACGCATTGCTGAATGAACACGTTTGCCTGGCTGCTGTGAACGCACCGGAACAACTGGTGCTGTCAGGCCCGCCTGATGCGATGCAGCAGGTTACGGCACAACTGGAGCGCTCCGGCACACCACATGTCCGGTTACATACCTCCCATGCATTCCACTCTGCTATGCTGGACCCTGTCCTGGCGGAATTTCGCGCCGCCCTGGACGGGATCCCCCCCGGTGAAATAAAAATCCCCTTTGTATCCAACGTCACCGGAGAATGGATAACTGCCGCAGAGGCAACTTCGCCGGAGTACTGGTCCCGCCACATGCGGGAGACTGTACAACTGGCTGCCGGGATACAAACCATCATGGCAACGTCAACGGATATATGTTTTATAGAAGCCGGAGCCGGTCATATTTTATCCGGCCTGCTAAAACAACAGCTGTCCGGTGATACGCACATCGTGACGGTGCCGCTGATACGTGCTGCCAGGGAGCATGTGCCGGACGGGCAGATGCTGGCCAGCGCCATCACGCAACTGTGGATGAATGGCATCAGCATTGACTGGGAGTGCTATTACAGGGACGAAACAAGAAGAAGGGTCCCGTTGCCCGTGTATGCTTTTGAACAAACCACCTACCCGGTAGAAGTAGACCCCTTCAAACTGGGAAACAGGTATCTGTCTGCCCCAAAAAAGACCGGGTGGCACCACTGGATATATTATCCTGTATGGAAAAGCAGCATCCTGCTGCCCGTTACCGGAAAAATAAAATCCTTCCTGTTCCTCTCCGGCGGAACAGCCTGGGAGACATCACTGGTCCGTCAGCTTTGCGCCGCAGGGCATGAGGTAATACAGGTGGTGGCGGATACAGCCTTCCGGCAGGTGGACGGGAAAATGTATTTCATGGACCCCGTTGATAAAGGACAGTTCGGGCTATTGTCTGCTGCGCTGCTGCAGCAGGGCGTTCACTTCACCGACATCCTGTATGGCTTGACCGCCGGGGCAACGGACGAGGCGCTGGTACTGGAAGCACAAAACAGGACGATACATCAGTGTTACTTTGCGTTAGCCCACCTGGTACAGGCGTTGCAGGCCGGCGGGCAACTGAACAATACCCATGTTTTCCTGCTCACGGACCATCTGTTCAACATCCATCATACAGAGAACAGCCGTTATTCCCAGGCGCTGGCGGTGGGCCTGCTGAATGCGCTGCCCCAGGAATTACCGGTGTCATCCAGTCATATCGACATCGACAGCCATGCAACGCTCGCCGGACTGGTGCTTGAACTCGGACAGGCATCACATCAGGAAAGAACAGTCGCCTGGCGCGGGCATAGCAGATGGGTGAGCATTTATCAGCAGAATGAAACGCCCTCGCCGCAGCGGCAGCCTGTAAAGAAAAACGGTGTCTATCTCGTTACCGGCGGTCTCGGTAAGGTGGGGTTCCTCCTGGCGCAGCATCTGGTCGGCACCTGCCAGGCCAAAGTAGTATTGACAGGACGGCGGGATGTGGAACATGCCGGTGAAAACGACGAATGGAACATTCGGTTGAAACAGCTGCAGGCAATGGGCACAGCGGTTTACTACCGTTGTGATGCGGCCGATTACGATGCATTT
Source organism: Chitinophaga oryzae (assembly GCF_012516375.2). Classification (NCBI taxonomy): domain Bacteria; kingdom Pseudomonadati; phylum Bacteroidota; class Chitinophagia; order Chitinophagales; family Chitinophagaceae; genus Chitinophaga; species Chitinophaga oryzae. The sequence goes on along the minus strand of NZ_CP051204.2, from coordinate 4,482,431 downwards.
GAAACAATGGTCAGTCATATCAAAGCTACCCTTGGCCCCGTGCTGGGCGTGATACATGCGGCAGGCAATATCGACAGGCGATATTTTGAACTGACGGAGGACGTCTCTGTTGAAAATACGCTGGCTGTTTTACGGCCTAAAGTGGATGGCATCCGCAACCTCGCCCGGGTATTTGAAAAGGAATCCCCTGATTTTGTCTGGATCACTTCCAGCCTGGCCAGCGTGCTGGGCGGCATTGGCTTTGGCGCTTATGCGGCAGCGAACCTGTTTATGGACCACTATGTCAGTTCCCGCTTACAGCAGCATCCTTCCTGGAAATGTATTGGTCTTTCTGAAATGACGCTTGACGCAGCTGAGGAAGCAGCGGAAGCACGCCGGGAACGAAAGGCGCTGCTCCCCGCTGAACTCATCGCATTGTTTGAGTGGAGCGCCGGCACTCCCGGCATTCCGGTGATATGGCAAACGGCGCAGGACCTCGGGGAACGTTTGCACAACACTTACCACGCCCCGCGCGAAGCCGCAGCGATACTACCAGGCGAAGCAGCAGTGGCTGCCATACAACAAAGACCGGCGCTGAGCACTGTCTTTGTGCCGGCCGCTACTTCCACGGAACAAATACTCTCTCAGATCATGGAACAGTATTTCGGATTTACCGGTATTGGCGTGGATGATGATTTTTTTGAACTGGGAGGCGACTCGTTAAAGGCCATGATCTTACTGAAAAGAATCCGACTGGCGCTGGACGTACAAATCACGGTGCATGATTTCTTTGAAGCACGGACCATCCGGCAGCTGGCTACCGGTATAGACAACAGGTTATGGCTGCTGGCCGGTGAAAATCCGGAAAACGCATTTATTTCTATTATATGACGGTTAAACACTGTAACGGATGCACGAACTACTTAAAAAGCTGAGAGAACAACATATTCAGATCGTTTTAAAAGATGATAACCTGCGGATCAGCAGCGGGGCGCCGATACCAACAGCGATCGCTGATGCCATCAGGGAGCATAAGACAGCGCTGGTGCAATACCTGAAGAACGGTTTGCAGGAAGCGCCTGCCGCAGCTACGATCCCGGTGGCGCCGGAATCCCGGGGGTATGCGCTTTCCTCCGTGCAGCGGCGTATGTGGGTGCTCAGTCAGTACCAGGAAGGCAATCTGGCTTACAATATGCCGGCCGCCTATCTGCTGGAGGGCGAACCCGATGTAGCAAGGCTGGAACACGCGTTCGACCTGCTGATTGCACGGCATGAAATACTACGGACCACTTTCCGCGTCGATGACCAGGGCGATATACGGCAATATATTGAACCATCCCCTCAGAAGTTTCGTATAGCCACGGAAGACCTTCGCGGTGCGGAAGACCAGCGGACGCAGGTAGACGAGCGGATACGGCAGGCGCACATCATCCCTTTCGACCTTTCGTTGGGGCCCTTGTTACGTGCAGGTCTGTATCGTTTGTCTGAAAAGAGCTGGCTGTTCGTATATGTGATGCATCATATTACCGGTGACGGCTGGTCCATGGGAGTATTGATCCGTGAGCTGATGCAGCTTTACAACACTGCTGAAACAAACGACGGCCTGTCCCTGCTTCCGCTGAGGATACATTACAAAGATTATGCAGCGTGGCAACAGGCCCAGCTGGCAGATGCCGGCATGGAGCCCTGCCGGAAGTACTGGCTGGAACAGTTTGCCGGAGAAATACCGGTATTGCAGTTGCCGGCTGACAACGCACGGCCGGCCATTAAAACCTATCATGGCGCTGCGATACAGCAACGACTCGATCCGGAAGTATTTGCCAGGTTCAGGGCTATGGTGCAGGAACAGGGAGCTACGTTGTTTATGGGCCTGCAGGCGGCTGTCAATATATTGTTGTACTGGTACTCAGGCCAGGAAAATATTATCACCGGCACTCCCATTGCCGGCAGGGACCATCCTGAACTGGAAGACCAGATCGGCGTGTATATCAATACCCTGGCGCTGCGGGTACGTTGCCAGGCGGAAGATACCTATCTGCAGCTGCTCGGTAAGGTCAGACAGGTGACACTGGACGCCTATCGTTATCAGTCATATCCGTTTGATGAGTTGGTGGATGAATTGCAGCTCCGGCGTGATATGAGCCGCAATCCGCTGTTCGATGTGATGGTGAGCCTTCAGAACAACGATATCAACCTGGCCGGCGACCGGCGGATGGGATCACTTGCTGTCAGCCGGTATCCTGACGGACAAAACATCTTCTGCAAATTCGACCTGACGTTCGACTTCATCGAGACAGCCGGTACGCTGCAAATGACGATCGAGTACAATACAGACCTTTATCGCTCTTCCACTATAGACCTGATGATGGGGCACCTGCGGCAACTGATCACCGGTATTGCGGCTTCACCTTCCACGGTTATACGGGAATTGGACCTGCTCACGGAGAAGGAGCGGCAGCAGCTGTTGTCGGATTTCAATAACACGGAAGGGGATTATGAGCGTGATACGACCATTGTGGCGCTGTTCCGCCGGCAGGCATCGCTGCGGCCGGAAGAGACGGCCGTTGTTTTTGAAGCGGGCGCGGTGACTTACCGGGAGCTGGATGAACAGTCCGACCGGGTGGCGCGGCTGCTGACGGAACAGCTGCACCTACAACCGGGAGCGTTGGTCGCGCTGATGACGGAACGTTCCGTTCACCTGATGGCGGGGATGTTAGGCATCCTCAAAGCCGGGGCGGCCTATGTGCCATTGGACCCGGCTTATCCTGCGGAGCGTATCAGCTACGTGCTGGACGACTGCGGCGCCCGCGTGCTGGTGGCCGGTGAGGGAACAGCGCTGCCGGCAGGCTATGACGGCGCCATACTGCAATTGGAGACAGCAGTGAAGGAGGATAACGGTTCCGGTTACACGCCGTACGCCGTGTTGCCGGAAGACCTGTGTTACGTGATCTATACCTCCGGTTCTACCGGCCGTCCGAAAGGGGTGATGGTAAACCACCGCAATGTGGTCAACTTCTTTTCGGCCATGGACCGGGAAGTGCCTTTGCAGGCGGATGACTGCCTGCTGGCGATGACCAGCACTTCCTTCGATATCTCCGTGCTGGAGCTGTTGTGGACCCTCTGCCGCGGGGTACAGGTGGTGATACATCCGTCGGACCGTATCCCGGGCAACCTTGACCGTTATACGGAGGAAGCACCGGCCACAGTGGACTTCAGCCTGTTTTTCTTCTCCAGCTACGATCATGGCAGTGCCAATAAATACGATCTTCTGCAGTCTTCCGTGCGCTATGCGGACGAGCATGGGTTCCGGGCGGTATGGACGCCGGAGCGTCATTTTCATGAGTTTGGCGGCTTGTATCCCAATCCGTCTGTTATCGGGGCGGCGTTGGCGGTGAGCACCCGCCGGCTGGAGATCCGCAGCGGCAGCGTGGTAGCGCCGCTGCATGATACGGTGCGCATCGCGGAGGAATGGGCGGTGGTAGACAACCTGTCCGGCGGCCGGGTAGGGCTGTCGTTTGCCCCCGGCTGGAACGCGAACGATTTTGTTTTGTCATCCACTCCTTATGCGTCGCGCCACCAGCGGATGTACGAGCAGATAGCTGAAGTGCGCCGCCTCTGGGAAGGAGGCAGCATCACCCGTACCAATGGCTTCGGGCAGGAAGTATCGCTGCAGGTATATCCCCGCCCGGTGCAGGCAACGCTGCCTGTGTGGGTAACGGCTGCGGGCAGCGAAGAGTCGTTCAGAAGCGCGGGCGCTATCGGCGCTCATGTGCTCACACACCTGCTGGGGCAGGACCTGGAGGAGCTGGCCGGCAAAATCAGGATATACCGTGAAAGCCGCCGTCAGCATGGCCATGAGGGCCCGGGCACCGTTACGGTGATGTTGCATGCTTACCTGGGAACGGACGAGGAAGCGGTGCTGGCAGCAGCAGAGGCGCCCTTTATCAGCTACCTGAAAAGCTCCATAGGCCTCAGCCGCATCATGCTGGAAGAATCCGGGCTGAAAGAAGAAGATATCAACGAAGAACTGAAAGAGAAGATCCTGCGCAACAGCTACCGGCGTTACGCGGGAGGCAGCGCGCTTATCGGCACGCGTGCCGGCTGTCGCCAGCTGGTCAGCCGTCTGCGCCACATCGGCGTTAACGAGGTGGCCTGCCTGGTAGACTTTGGCATTGCGGAAGATAAAGTGCTGCAAGGGTTGGAGGAGCTGGACCTGCTGCGGCAGGAGTTTAAGGCCACCGGCCTTGCGGCGCACCGGCCGATCACGATGATGCAGTCCACGCCGTCGCTGCTGCGCCTGCTCGAAGAAGAGGGCAGTTCAGCGAAAGTACTGGGCTCGCTGCGTGCGCTGCTGCTGGGCGGGGAGCCTTTGCCGGCGCCTTTGCTGGCGCAGTTGCGCAGCCATTACAATATGTCTGTATATAACATGTACGGCCCTACGGAAACGACGATCTGGTCGTGTGTGTGCCCGCCTGCGGCGCTGGACGGGCAGGTGAGCATCGGCCGGCCGGTGCTGAATACGCGGGTGTACGTGCTCAACAGTCATATGCAGCTGTTGCCCGTTGGCGTAGCCGGAGAGCTGTACATCGGCGGCGAAGGGGTGACCCCCGGTTATCTGCACCGGGAGGCGCTGACGGCCGAACGGTTCGTGGAAGACCCGTTTGTGGCGGGCGGACGTTTGTACCGTACAGGCGACCTGGCGCGCTGGCTGCCGGACGGCCGCCTGGAATGCCTGGGCCGCCTGGACGACCAGGTGAAAGTACGTGGCCACCGCATCGAGCCCGGGGAAATTGAAGCCGCCCTGCAACAGTACCCCGGCGTGGAAAGGGCGCTGGTGATGGTCAGGAAAGATCCTGCGGGCGATCATGTATTGGTGGCTTACCTGGTAACGGCAGCACCGATATCACCACCTTCTCTGCAGGCACATTTGTCGCGCACCTTACCTGCTTACATGCTGCCGGGCCATTATGTGAAACTGACCTCCTTCCCCCTCACGCCTAACGGTAAAACAGACAGGAAACAATTGCCGGAGCCATGGGCGCAGGGCCTGAAGCCGGCTACCGTTTATGTGGCTCCCCGGAATGAGCTGGAACAGGCGTTTGCCGACATATGGCAAACCGTACTGGGAAAGGAAAGGATCGGTATCCATGACGATTTCTTTGAACAGGGCGGACAAAGCCTCAAAGCGATAAGGCTGGTCACACAAATAAATAAACGCTGGTCGCTGGGCATGGGAATTATTGACGTGTTCAGCTATCCTACGGTAGCGGCAATGGCTGACTGGGCCGGTACGACGCTCTGGTTAAAAGATGCAGATAAAGAACCGGTGATGCAGGACCAGGAAGAAAATGAGAAAATAATCTTTTAAACATCCCTATAAAAAAAAGACAATGGCAACCACAGCGATAAAGAATATACTGGACACCCTGAGAGCGCGGAACGTACGCATCTCGCTGAACGGAGAACGGCTCCAGGTAGAAGCAGCCCGGGGCGTTATCGACGAACAGCTCAGGCAGTTGATTAAAGACAATAAAGAGGCCCTGGTAGCCTATATCCGGCAGGTTATGCGGCAGGAAGATATCACTATTCAGCCTGCCCCGATGGCAACTTCCTATCCGCTATCTTCTTCACAGCGGAGGCTGTGGATATTGTCACAACTGGAAGCAGATGATACAGCCTATCATATTGCTGTAGGATATCGTTTTGAAGGAACGCTGGAAGTGCAGGCACTCGAAAAAGCCTTTCAGCGGCTGATCGAAAGACATGAAATACTGAGGACCGTGTTCCGGGTGCAGGAAGACGGAGAGCCGGTGCAGGTAGTGCTTCCTGCGGAGCATAGCGGCTTCTCCCTGTTGCAGGATGATCTGCGCGACAGGCATGACAAAGATGAGGAAATCCGGAAACGGCTAAACGAAGCGCTGATGGTCCCGTTTACGCTGACAACACCTCCATTGCTTCGCGCGGGGCTGTACAGGACAGCCGACGACCAATGGACATTGCTGGCGGTCATACACCATATTGTCAGCGATGCATGGTCTATGAATATACTGATGCAGGAGCTGATGCAGTTTTATTTTGCTGAAAGCAACGGCGGACCGGCAACTACACCATTGAAGATACAATACAAAGACTACGCGTCGTGGCAACAGCAGCAATTGCTGCATGGCGGTTTTGACGAGCACAGAGCATACTGGCTTTCACAATTTGAACAAGGGGCTCCTGTACTGCGCTTGCGGGGCGACCGCCCGCGGCCGGAGACAAAAAACTATCATGGCGGAACGGTCCGGAAAGAAATCAGTCACCGGTTGATACAGCCGCTGAAGACGCTGACACAGGAAAATGGCACCACGCTTTTTGCTGGCCTGCTCGCCACAGTACAGGTGCTTCTTTCCCGGTATACCGGTCAGCGGGAAATGGTGCTGGGTACGCTGGTGGCTGGAAGAACGCATGCAGACCTCGAAGATCAGATAGGCTTTTATGTAAACACAATAGCTTTGCGTTTGCCGCTGGATGCGGAGAAAGGCTTCCGGCAGCTGTTGGCCGCGATGAAGCAGACCTTGTCGGGTGCATACAAATACCAGGATTACCCCTTTGATGAATTGGTAAAAACACTTGGAGCATCCCGCGATGCCAGCCGTCATCCTCTGTTTGACGTATTGGTGGTTTTACAGGACGCAACACCGCTGACGGAGAAGAAAACGGGAGTGACGGACCAACTGAATGTAACCTTATACGACCTGCCGTTAACCCGGAATACCAGTAAGTTTGACCTGTCGTTTGATTTTGTGGAAACAGCGGCAGGGCTCATGCTCACCATAGAATACAACAGCGATATTTACCTGCCGGCCAGTATTTACAGGATGGGCGATCACCTGGAAAAGTTATTGGAAGTCCTGTTACAGTCGCCTGATCATGCCGTAGGGAAAGCAGATTACCTGACGGAAAATGAAAAACAGGCGCTGATAGCTCAGGCCGGACATGCGGCCGCCGATTATTTTATGGCAAAGCAACAAATACAGCTGGCGGAAACAGCCAGATAAAAAACTATATTTGTTATTATTCACCGGCTAAAAAAATATCAGATGAAATTCCCGTTATATTTGTTGTGTTTAACCTTTTTGTCGTTATTCACCGCATGCGCGCAACAACAACCGGCAGCGCCCTATAAGTTCGACATTCCGTCCGGATGGACCACAGAGACATTTCCGATTCCCATCGACTTTGCGCCAACGATCCCTTATAAAGGAAAAGAGGAGTTGCGGTTTACTCCGGGATGGGGCGCCCCCGGCGAACAACACTGGTCCTATGCATTTGTATGGTGGCTGGAAGGGATGCCGGAGATCAGCGAGGCCACATTGCAGCGTGACCTGGAGGCGTATTATGGCGGTTTGGTGGGACGTAATATTACCAAGCGGAATATTCCTGCCGATAAAGTGGTGCCAACAAAAGTAGCTATCCGGAAAGTGACAACTGCGTCCGGATATGCAGCCACCTATTCAGGAACTGTCGATATGCTGGACTACATGGCCCTGGAGCCCATCACGCTGAACTGTGTGGTCCATTTGTTCAGATGTAGGAAAGATAATCATACCGGTATCTATTTTGAAGTGTCGCCAAAGAAATCCAACGATCCGTTATGGCAACAGTTTGAAAAATTACTGAGCGTGCAGTGTAAATAACGCGCTCGCGGATTTAAACATAAATCCGGCTATAATCGGGTTCCGGTGATTCATCATAAACGTCTATACCGAATTCACGAACGATTTGCAGGATGTTGCGGACCTGCGCCGTGGTTAGCGACTGCTTCCAGGCAGCCAGCTGGCCTCCCTGCTCGATAAGTGATTTGGAACTGTTGATCGTGGTGAAACTGGGCTTCCGGATAGCGGAATATATTTCAGCAGGCATGTCAACCCCCAGTCTGCTGAATATATTCTCCAGTTCAGTTTCAGGTTCGTTATATAATTTCTCGTAGGATACCGTTATCCACCGGCGGTTGTTTTCCGGGTGTTTTAACGGAACAACATTGTGTAAGGCCCATTCTGCAGCAAGCCGCTCCTCCGGCTTTGATATTTTATCAATAACATCTTTGTATTGTTCGAACAGCTCCTGGTGCCGGTCTTTAGGATCAGGGAAGTAGGCTCTCAGGTCCTGTTGTATATAATCCCAGTGCCGGTATTTTAGTTGAGAACTGATAACCGCGCAGGGGTGACGCAGGAGGTAGATGGGGTTGATATCGAATTGCCTGGTAAGCCAGGGCAACAGCATGTTGCTGTTGACATCCTTGTAGATGAAATACCGGCTGTTACGGATATCGCGCAGGCTTTTGTTGCTGTAATAAAGTCTGAGTGACGAGAACGAGTCAATCTCCTGGTGATAGAGCTTTCTGAAGTACTCTGTGGCTTCCGGCCACGCTGTTTCTTCCGGTATGTATTGATTGAATACAAACTGCACGGGTTCAATCTCGCGGTAAGCAGGGATGAGAAACATGGGTTCGAAGACCAGCACGCTCTGTGGCAGCCTTGTAAGCAGGGAGGCCATCCAGGTAGAACCGCCCCTGGGTTCTGAAAAGATACTGATGTTGGTGACAGTGTTGGTGTGTCCGCCTTTTTTGTTCCTGGCCATGTAGGGTTTTACAAACCGGTAGTGCTCGTAGATTTTGTGCAGGAGGTACCGTTTCTTTTTAAGTGATTGCTGGAGGGTCATGTTGGAAAAGGTTGAAGAGTTAAAAACAGTTATTTCGAATAAGATTTAATTAAGGTAATAAAAATGAAAAAAGAATACAACAACTTATGAAAATTGTACAAAGTTTCTGGACCAAACCTTTTCTCAGGTCTCCTGATTTACTCAAGGACACAAGGCTCAATGGCGGCTGGCCTTCGAGGAAATACAACTATTTCAGCTGGGCGCTGTCCTGTTTGCAGCTACGTAGTTTTTATGACGAAGTAGAACTGGTAACAGATGATCTTGGTAAGCTGATGCTGATAGACAAGATCGGACTTCCCTACACGAACGTGCGTGTTGTCATGGACAAGCTGGATAATTATAACCCCGGGCTATGGGCATTGGGGAAGGTGTATACCTATAGTATACAGGACCGGCCGTTCCTGCACGTAGATAATGATGTGTTTATCTGGCAACCTTTCGAGGACAGGGTAATGTCAGCCCCGCTGGCGGCGCAGAACCTGGAAGGTGCTGCATCTTCCTACGCCGCTACATTTAATGATATCTGTGATAAATTCCCGTATATACGTCCGGGTATCAGGGAGCTGTACGGTAAGAAAATCATAGAATGCAGTAACGCAGGCATTCTGGGTGGATCAGACATTGCTTTTTTCCAGGAGTACACAGCCGAAGTGTTCCACTTCCTGAAGCAGAACGAAGAACACCTGGACCATCATATGATACATATGAACAGTACTTACATCAATGTGGTATATGAACAGGTGTTTTTTTACTGGATGGCGCAGGCGCAACAGCGGGAGGTGACCTACCTCTTCCCCGATGTGATAGACTTTCCCAACTATATCGGTTATTTCCATGAGGCATTGCCGAATAAGAATTTTGTACACTGCCTGGGCGTTTTCAAGCAGATCAGGCATGTGTGTAATATGCTGTCGCGGGAATTGAAGCACCGTTATCCCGAATATTATTATCGCATCCAGGAACTGGTTGCATCTTCTGAAATCTAAAAAAGTTAAACGCATGGAAATACTGAATACAGCGGCGGGAGTGTCGCCGGCAGCATACCGGATCTGTCAGTCTATCGACCGGATGGAAGCTCCACTGACGGGTGCTGATATTAAAAAAGTGGTGCCTGCAAGGTGTGCTTTTATGCTGGAGCTGTTCCGTCGCACCGGTGAGCAGGCGGTATGGAACGATCTGATAACATTGGCCGCACAATTAAAAACTTACCAGGAATCCCCTGGCTATAATTATACGCTTTATGGCGGGCGGATGGGCATCGCCTGGTTTTATCTCGGGCTTTACAGGACCAGCGGGGAAAACCAATGGTTGCAGGAGGCGAGGCAGATAGCGATGGACTACCTGCAGGGAGAATCCTTCCGGTATAGCATCATCGCTACCAGCGGTGTTGCCACGGGGCTGGCTGGTATCCTGCTGGTGCTGCTGCATGTGTACAAGGAAACGCAGGACCCGGAAATACTGGAAGGGCTGGAAAAGATTGTGTTGCAGCTTGCCTTCCGTGCAAAGCAGGGGAGGAAGGGAATTCACTGGGGCAATGCCACTAATTGCGAGGGTGCCAACACAGGCTTTAAAAACGGTGCTGCCGGTATCGCGCTGGTACTGTCGGAAGTCAGCCGTTATTTTTCGTCCGGCATACTGGAGGCGCTGGCTGCCAAAGCGCTGGAATATGAAGCGGATTATCAGGCAGATCCCGTAAGCGCCGGCTATCCCGGCAGTGAGGCGCAGTATGGGGAAGGGTTCTTTCTGCTGAAGTACATGCAGCTAATGGAAACAGAAAACGGCGATGGTGGCCTGCCGGAGGGGTTGCCGCTACGGTCCGTTTTCCGGCAGGATGGATACGACATACTGGATGCATACCTGCAATCGGCTTACCGCCGGACATGTTCGTTGTTGAAATCGCTGCGGCCGAATGTCCTCCAGGCGTATTACAGCGAATACGGTATGCCGGATATCGCGGCATTTGAAAAATACATAGAAGCCTGGCTGGCAGCGGCGGAGGAGCATACCGATGTAACGGCCGTCAGGGTGGAATTTGAAAGAGAACAGTTTATCCTTTCCGTCAGGCGCTCACTGGGATTCAGATGCCGTCCGGTGGCGGATGACGAGGCGGGCGTAGAACAACTGGAGGCGCAGATGCCGTTGAGCACCGAGCGGTTTTTGTCACTGCGGCTTGTTCATGCCCCCAGTGTGAGGACACGCAGCTGGGAGGAGACAATGGACCTGTCGCGCGTGCTCACCGTACCAGCGTTTGCATCATTCTTCCAGCATTACGGTGCGCGTTTTTGTATTTGTTATCTTTCCCTCGACGATACCTTGCAGGATATCAACCCGGGCATTATCAGGCTGGTATTCGAACAGTTTGACCAGCCCCTCACCATCAGGGAAGCGGCACAACGCATTGTAACGTTTATACAGCAGCAGCCTGCTCCTGCATTGGCGTTGCTCAAAGATCATTACTATGTGACCGACGATGAACAGCTCTTCGGGAAAATAGTAAATCTGGTGATTGATGGCGCACGGCTCCATATGGCGGAAGGTATTCTGGTCACAACCTGATTCGTAATTATATCGTAGTAAATTATTTTGGAAAGCTTCTTTTTTCTAATTTTATTGCATAAATTGAACAACAATTCCAAAGCAACTTTGTAAACCTGACACCCTTTTTTAATCATTGATTTTCAACTTGCAGTAACGCTAAGACGTTTTTACTGTAGCGTTAGCTCTGTCTTTCCCGGTTACCCTATTTTCCTTGCACATCCGGGTTTCCCAACATAAAAATTTACTCATTCAATTGCATATGCCATGATGGAAGATTTGTATTATCTCAAGCCAAATCTGGTGATCGAACCATTATTTAAAAGATGGTATGCGTGGTCATACCTCATTCCACCGGCGACTGCCGCGCAAAATGTTACCGGCCGCCATATGAAGATCATCAATTCGTATATACAGGCGCCACAGATACACATGGAAGCCGTACGTAACCCTAAAATGAAAGGCGGGCCGTTTATGGACTTCGGACGAAACAGGGTGGAAGAAGTACGCGCGCTGCGGGAAGAAACATTGTCATCCCAGCAGGACCTGGTAGCGCTGTCCGACGCCTTAAAAGAGCTCGACCAGCTGCTGAAGGAACATGCCAAAGGATATTCCCTGGAACCGCTGTACGCTAAAGTGCCGGATATTCTCAAAGGATATGTGGAACTTAACTATGACCTGAACAACCAGCCCTCATTCCGCATCGTGGAGTCCCTGCTCTATAAAAGCAAATACTACCAGGAACAGTTCCAGAGTATCGCGCTATGGGTCACAGAGAACGATGAAAGACCTTTTGTGCTCAGCACTCCCCGGCTGGATGAGCCGAACGTGCTTCACCTGCCGGTAGCTTTCAATGACCGCGTGATCGACGAAATAGCCCGTATGAAACATACGCCTAACACGATCAGTTACCTGAAAGAACTGCTGAATGTTTCCAGAGAGGACGAAGCGCTGCTGGAAACCTTCTTCACAAAAGATGCGCCTCCTCCGTACCAGCGTTATGAAGGCGACAAGATCAGGATGCGCTATTTCGGGCATGCCTGCATTCTCATAGAAACAAAAGAGGTGAGCATACTGGTAGACCCGCTTATCAGCTATTACGGATACAATACGGAGCTCGCCCGTTTTTCCGATATGCATTTGCCGCCTGTAATTGATTATGTCCTGATCACCCATAACCATCAGGACCATATATTGTTTGAAACGTTGCTGCCGTTGCGTCACCGGATCAGGAATATAGTAGTCCCCCGCGGCGGCTATGGACAATTGCAGGACCCTAACCTGAAAATGGTGTTGCAACAAACCGGTTTTAAAAATGTGCTGGAGCTGGAGGAGATGGGTACCCTGGAAATGGGCGATTGTACCATCACCGGTATTCCCTTCTTCGGAGAACACTCTGACCTCAGCATTAGTACGAAGATCTGTCACTACCTGCAGATAAACGATTTTAAAATTATGTTTGCGGCAGATTCATGTGTGGTGGAACCCCGCCTGTATGAACACGTGCAGAAGGAAATAGGCAAACTCGATGTATTGTTCCTGGGCATGGAATGTGACGGTGCGCCGTTAAGCTGGCTGTACGGACCGTTGCTTACCAGGGACCTTCCCAGGGATATGGATGCTTCCAGAAGGCTCGCCGGATCTAATTTTGAAAGAGGAAGCGCTATTGTCGATATCTTTCAGCCGGCAGAGTTATATGTATACGCCATGGGGCAGGAACCCTGGCTGGAGTTTATCAGCAGCATCAAATACACCGATGAATCCAACCCTATCGTGGCCTCCAATAAGCTGATCAGCGAATGCAAAGAAAAAGGCCTCGCCGCTGAACGCCTGTTCGGTGAAAAAGAAATACTGTATAACAAACACAAGTCTCCCGCAACCGCACACCCCGTATTATAGAAGCACTATCAGCCACGGCTCCCTTTTCCCCTTAATTCCAACAGATTTATGGCAAAACAAAAAATGGAATCCCTGATGGACAGGGTCAGGGCACACTTTGCATATATGAAGGAATTTTTTTCCGAATACAATGCACAGCTGGGGGAAGATATGCCCCGGCAGTTACCCTCGTTTACTGACGAGGAAATGATGATTTACTGTGGGCATCCGGAGGCGCAGGCCTCCGGGCCGGCGGCTTCCCCTGAAGAACCGCCCGCAACCAAATAAGCCACAGGTTAACCTCTTTTGTTGAAAATAAAAAGTATGAAGGTGAGTATCGAAAACACCGCCCACAACCTACGCATTTATATACTGGATGAACATGACCTGCTGGTGCCTGTAGGTGTCGCAGGGAAGATATGTGTCGGCTACGACCATTTGTCCGCGATAGAAAAATATTTTCCCGGCGGCCCGGCACATAGTCCCGCGCCGGACCCTTTCCGGAAAGACGGATGGCTCTGCAGGACCGGCGATACCGGACGATGGCTGGAAGCCGGCCGCCTCGAGTTGCTGACAGATATTCATATAACCGATGCCGTTAGTGATCAGCCGGTTCCGGCAGCAACAGCCTTTGAAACACCACGCAGTACATTTGAGCAGCAGTTGCTCGATATCTGGCGGAGCGTATTGGGAAAACAGGAGATCAGCATCCACGATGATTTTTTCCGCTCCGGAGGGCACAGCCTTAAAGCAGTGCAGCTCTTTGCGCGCGTACGCCAGCTGATGGGGCTGTCTCTCCAAATGAAAGATGTTTTTACACATACGACCATTGCCGCCCAGGCGGCGTTCCTGGAGAAAGCCGCCACCAGCCGCGAAAGTGGCATCGTTCGTGCGCCGCATCAGAGCAGCTATCCGCTCAGCCATGCCCAGCGCCGCTTCTGGATGCTTAGCCAGTTTGAGGAACGCTCCCGGGCTTACCATATCGCTAACGTATGTACGCTGAAAGGACAGCTCGATAAAAAGGCGCTGCAACGTGCACTCTCATTTGTACTGAACAGGCATGAAAGCCTGCGGACCGTATTCCGGCTGAATGAAGCAGGAGATGTCCGGCAGCATGTGCTGCCGGTCTGGGAGGTGGCATGTGCACCGCGTTACGAAGATATCACCGGCAGCCCCGATGCCGGCGCTGCGCTGCGTGCTATCGGCGATCGCGAACAGCTGGCCGTTTTTGACCTCAGCACTGCTCCCTTGTTCAGGTTGACGGTGGTAAAGACCGGTGATGATGAACATGTGCTTTTTTACACCATGCATCATATCATTAGCGATGGATGGTCGATGCTGGTATTGCTGAGGGACGTAATGGCCGCTTATAACGCCCTGCGGATATCCGCTTTGCCGGAGCTGCCGCGCCTGGACATACAATATAAAGATTATGCCCACTGGCAGGAGCAATACCTGCAAGGCGATACACTGACTGCCCTGGAGCATTACTGGATGAATCAGCTGAGTGGTGAACTTCCGGTGACGGAACTGCCGCTCGACTATCCAAGGCCGCTGGTACAGTCCTTTAGCGGCCATAGTATGATCCGCGAGATGCCGGCCTCACCGGTGGCGGCTTTACGGACATTATGCCACACGGAAAGTACCACGCTCTTCACCGGCCTGCTGTCTGCGTTGTCTGCATTGCTTTTCCGCTATACAGGCCAGGAAGACATGATCATCGGGACACCGGTGGGAGGGCGGGAACAACTGGCGCTGGAAGACCAGATCGGCGTATATCTGAATACGTTACCCCTCCGCATGCAACCGCTGGGCGGCGCTTCCTTCGGCGCGTTGCTGACGAAAACCAAAGAGGTGCTGCTGGGTGCTTACGAACATCAGGCCTATCCGTTCAATATGCTGACGGACAAACTGGCGCCACCGGTAAACATCGGGAGGTCGCCATTGTTCGACGTGATGGTGGTGATGCAAAACCAGGAAAATATTACGCTTGATAATACGCCGGACCACCTGGAAGGGATAACAACCGGGGGCACGCAGGAATTTGCTTTGCAAACCAGCCAGGTGGACCTCACCTTTACCTTTACGGAAAGGGATGGCAAGCTTTTTCTGCAGATAACATATAATACCGCGCTTTTCAAAGAGGCCACCATCAACCGTTTGTTTACGCATTTTTTCAATCTTCTCCGGGAGGTGACCGCCTGCCCCGGACAACATATTTGTTTCCTTAAATATCTATCTGACGAAGAAGAACAGCAACAGCTCTACACATTTAATCATACCGCAGTTGCCTATCCGTCAACACTTACTATCGCAGACCTTTTTGAAGCGCAGGCGGATAGTACGCCGGATGCCGTCGCCCTGGTGTATGAAGACCAGCGAATGACTTACCGGGAGTTGGACGATGCGGCCAACAGGCTGGCACATCACCTCATGGACAGCTATCACGTGAAACCGGATATGCTGGTCGGCGTAATGATGGATAAGTCAGCGCTGATGATGATCGGCATACTGGGCATTCTGAAAGCAGGAGCCGCCTATGTGCCGGTAGACCGCGGTTATCCCGCCGCCCGCGCCGGAGCGCTGTTGCAGGACGCCACTGTGCAGCTGTTGATAACTGACTCTGCTGCCGTATTCGACCTGATTGAATATTACCAGGGAGATATAATGGCACTGGACCTGCAGCTGGACAGTTTACCTGCCAGGGAAGGGCGCCCGGCCCGCCAGGCCGGCCCGGCTCATCTGGCTTATGTGATGTATACCTCCGGTTCGACCGGTCGTCCGAAAGGGGTGATGGTGACGCATCAGAGCGTGGTACGATTGGTGAAGAATACAGGGATCGTAGCTTTCTCCGGCCAGGATGTGCTGCTGTCTACCGGCGCAGTGTCATTCGATGCCGTAACGTTTGAATATTGGGGAATGTTGCTGAATGGCGGCCGTTTGGTGCTGGCCGGCAGGGAAACGCTGCTTGACTATACGCTGTTGGGGAACCTGGTAAGAAAGGAGGCAGTGACGATGATGTGGTTTACTGCATCCTGGTTCAATCAACTGGTGGACGCCGATGCAAGCCTGTTTGCAACCCTTGCAGTGGTCCTGGTAGGAGGCGATCGCTTGTCTCCGCATCATATCGGGAAGTTGCGGGCATTATATCCGTCACTGGTGGTGATTAACGGTTACGGGCCTACGGAAAATACAACTTTCTCTGCTACATGGCAGGTGACGGACGACGACGTGGAAGATATTCCCATCGGGCTTCCTGTCAGCAACAGTACCTGTTACATCCTGGATGCCAACCGGCAGTTGCTCCCGCTGGGCCTTGCCGGCGAGTTGTATGTCGGCGGCGACGGGCTGGCGCGTGGATACCTCCAGGCCCCTGAACTAACGGAAACACAATTCATCCCACATCCTTTTGTTCCGGGAGAACGCCTCTACCGCACCGGCGACATGTGCCGTTACCGGCCGGACGGCGTAATTACTTTCCTCGGCCGCAAGGACCAGCAGGTGAAGATACGCGGCCACCGCGTGGAACCGGCGGAAGTGGCGGCGGCCATCAGCCGGGTGGCGGGTGTTACCCAGGCGGTGGTAACAGTCATCGACCTGCCGGGAAATGATAAAGGCCTGGCTGCGTATTTTACTGCGCTGCCGGGAACGGACGTGGATATGGTCAGCGCTGCGTTGACCACACTCTTGCCCGAATATATGCAGCCGCAGGCGATTATGCTGCTGGACCAGTTTCCGCTGAACGCCAACGGCAAAGTGGCCGCGGGTGAATTGCCTCCGCCGGATATGACGGCGCTGCGGGGAGCAACAGCCGCCTACCTGGCCCCCCGTAATGAAACAGAGGAACGCCTGTCCCATATATGGGAGGAAGTCCTTGAGCGGAAAAACATCGGCGTCAACGATCACTTTTTTGACCTGGGAGGCCATAGCCTGAAAGCGATACAACTGATCAGCCGGATCAGAAAAGAGTGGTCTGCCGATGTGCAGATCAAAGATATTTTCAGTCATCCCCGCCTGGCGGAAATGGCTGCGCTGATTGCAGTCGCAGGACAGCAGGCCGTAGAAGAGATTCCCGCGCTGCCGCCTTCGGAATACTATGTTTTGAGCAATGCCCAGCTCCGTTTTTGGGTACTCAGCCGCTTCACCGACAGCTCCCTGGCTTATAACATGGCGTTGGGGCTCCGGTTAAACGGACCGCTGGAAGAAGCGCTGCTGAAAGCGGCACTGCATACCGTGGTAAGCAGGCATGAAAGCCTGCGGACGGTATTCCGGCAAACATCATCGGGAGAAGTAATGCAGTACGTACAACCGCCGGAAGGGATCACACTGAACTGGAACTATCGCGATATCAGCGGAGAACCGCAGCCGGAGCAGGCACTGAAAACTATTTATGCGGAAGAGCAGCTGAAACCTTTTGATCTCGGACAAGGACCGCTGCTGAGGACCATACTGGTAAAAATAGCTCCCAATGACCACGCATTTTTTTATACCATGCACCACATCATCAGCGATGGCTGGTCCATGCAGGTGCTCGCAAAAGAAGTGGTGAGCATTTATAATGCCCTGTTACATGGCAGGCTTCCCGATCTGCCGCCATTGAGGATACAATACCGGGACTACGCCGCCTGGCAACAGTCACGGCTGGACCAGTTACAGCAACAGGAGGATTACTGGATGCGCCAGCTGGAAGGCGATCTGCCGGTGCTGGACCTCTTTCCCGGTAAAACCCGCCCACCGATACAAACCCATCACGGTGATAGCTTGTCAGTCACCTTGCTGCAGGGCAATATGGAAGAACTGTACCGGTATTGCAACCGGGAGGCAGTTACTCCTTTTATGCTGCTGCTGGCGTCTATCAAAGGCCTGTTCCACCGCTATACCGGACAGGAAGACATTATCGTTGGCATTCCTGTAGCAGGCCGTGAGCAGCAGGAGTTGGAAAACCAGATAGGAATCTATTTGAATACACTGCCGCTGCGTACCCGGTTCAATGCGGCGCAGAGTTTCCGGGACCTGTTATTGAAAGAAAAAGAAGTGTTGCTGGAAGCGTATGGCAACCAGGAATGTCCGTTTGACCGGTTGCTGGAATTACGCAAGGTGAACAGGGACGTTAGCCGCTCAGCTTTGTTTGATGTATTGGTGGTACTGCAGAATCAGAGCAACACCAATATATATAGCGGAGATGACGGAATGGAAGGACTAACGGCCAGCTATATCGATGGGTTGAAAGCAGAAACCAGTCAGTTTGATCTTACTTTTTCCTTCGCAGAAACCAGCGGGGGTATTCAGCTGTCGCTCTCTTACAATACAGACGTTTTTGAACGGGAAGAAATCGTGCGCTTGTCCGGCCACTATGCGCAGTTCCTCGCAGCTGTAGTGAAAGATGCCGGAGTTCCGTTGAGCAGGGTGGATTACATCAGTGAAGGGGAGAAGCGGCTACTGCTGCAAACATTCAACGACAATAGTGCTGCGGTACATGAAACTATAACGGTGCCGGATATACTGGCAATGCATATGCAAAGGCAGCCGGATGCTCCCGCTGTCACGGATGAAAGCGGGACCGTCACGTACCGTATGCTGGAAAAAATGGCCGGCAATATGGCTTACCGGCTGCAAACCGCCTATGGCGTAAAAAAGGGCGACCTCGTTGTGATACTGGCGGACCGTTCCTCCTTATTTGTAGCTGCCATTCTCGCTATCTGGAAATGCGGCGCTGCTTATGTGCCCATCGATCCTGATTATCCTGCTTCCAGGGTACAGGCAATTATAAATGCTTCCAGCCCTGCTGCGGTAGTCTGCGATGAAAAATACCAGGCCCTGGCCGGCGGGTCTGCGGCGCTGATAAATCTTTTGACGGCAGACGGCGAAGAAAATATACCAACGCCGGTACAACTTATACCGGCCGATCTGGCCTATGTGATATTTACCTCCGGTTCCACCGGCGAACCCAAGGGAGTGATGATTGAGCATCAGGGAATGCTCAATCACCTGTATGCGAAAACGGAAAGCCTGGAGATGTCGGCTACCAGCGTGGTAGCCCAGAATGCTTCCCAGAGTTTTGATATATCTGTATGGCAGTTTTTTGCGGCGCTGATAACGGGAGGCAGGACCGTCATATACAGCGATCAGGAGATATTTGAGCCGCTGGCCTGGTGGGAAAAAATACGCCGTGAAGGAGTTACCATTCTGGAAGTGGTACCGTCCTACCTTTCGCTCTTACTGGATTTGCTGGCGCAGCAGGAAGAAAGGCCAACGCTGTCATTAAGATACCTTGTTGTTACCGGTGAAACGCTCAAAGCGGCATTGGTAAGGAAGTGGTTTGAGTTTTATCCGCATGTGCCGATGGTCAACGCCTACGGGCCTACGGAGGCGTCGGATGATATCACCCACCATTTTATGACGGAGGCGCCGCTGACGGATAATATTCCGATAGGAAAGCCGGTAAGGAACATGAACATCTATGTGCTCGACGCCCACCGGCAGTTATGCCCCGTGGGAGTAGCCGGCGAGATTTATGTGGCAGGCATTGGCGTTGGCAGGGGATACCTGAACGATCCGGAGAAAACCGCAGGCGCCTTTATGGATAGTCCTTTCGGCGGAGCTACTTCGGAGAGAATGTACAAAACGGGGGACGTCGGCCGGTTCCTGCCGGATGGGAGCATTGAATTTTATGGAAGAAAAGACTACCAGGTAAAAATACGGGGAAACAGGATCGAGCCGGGAGAAATTGAAAGCGTACTGCTACGGCAGGAATCTGTTAAAGCAGCGGAGGTGCTGCCTATGGAAGGCGCTGATGGCAGGACTATGCTGGTTGCTTATGTCGTAGCGGCCGGCGATGATGTGGCCACCCGGCTGCGGGATCGCCTGGCGGGGCTGTTGCCCGACTACATGGTGCCCGCCCACATTATAGCCATCGGGCAGATGCCGCTTACGCCCAATGGAAAAACCGACCGGCGGGCATTGGAAAAAATGCTGCCGCTGGAGGTACATGCCCACAAAACCGGAGAGCCTCCCGCAGATGACATGGAAGCCACCCTGGTGAATATCTGGGAAGAAGTACTGGGCGTGGACGAAATAGGCGTCAACGACAGCTTCTTCGAACTGGGAGGACACAGCCTCGGCGTAATCCGCATATTAAATGCTGTTCAGCAACAGTTCGATGTGAAAGTAGATATGCGGGAACTGTTTAAAAGGCCCACTGTGCGGCAGCTGGCCCAGGAAATCAAGCTGCTGCATGCTTTAAGGGAACCCGCCGTTACAACTAATAACCATCATAGCAAGGAAATCATTATATAATGGAAACAGCGAAATTTATCCTTTACCTGAAGCGTATAGGGGTCAGTGTTAGTCTGTCGGATGGCCAGCTGCGTTTAAGAGCAGATCAGGACGTCCCGGAGCATGTGCTGGCCGAAGTACGTGAAAGAAAGCCCGCATTAATCGCATTATTGTCAGAAAAGCTGGACCAGGCAGGAAGAGCTGATATTATTATACCTGCGCCGGAACAGGAAAGTTACCCGCTGAGCCATGCGCAGCAGCGGTTCTGGATACTCAGCCAGTCGGAAGCCGGTTCCAGGGCATACAATATTCCCGGCGTACTGTTGTTTGAAGGGGAACTGGATATCGCTGTGTTTTCCCGGGCGCTGGATTTTGTCATCGGCCGGCATGAAAGCCTGCGCACTGTTTTCAGGCAAAACGAATCGGGAGACATCCGGCAGTATATTCTGCCGGGCGGTGCATTTCCGTTGCCGCTGCAGACTTTTGACCTGTCTGACGAGACTAACCACGAGGCGGCATTGGCCGCTATGTTTGACGAGGAACAGGAAACTGTTTTTGACCTGGAAAGCGGTCCGTTGTTACGTACGCGCATCGTCAGGCTGGGTGTGGCCCGGCATGCGTTTTTTTATACTATGCATCATATTATCAGCGATGGATGGTCGCTGGCGGTATTGACCCGGGAAATCATCCAGGCCTACAACTGTTATAAGCAGGGCCATGGCCCCGTGCTGCCTTCTTTGCCGCTGCAGTACAAAGACTATGCACAATGGCAGCATTCGGAGCAGCAGCAGTCTTATTTTCTGCAACAGGAACAATATTGGCTGCAGCAGTTTTTCGGACCGTTGCCGGTTCTGGAACTGCCTTTCGCAAAGAGACGGCCTGCCGTCAGAACATTCCGGGGCGCCTCGCTGGTCCGCCCGTTGTCAACCCCGATGCTCAGCCAGCTGAAAGACCTTTGTGTGAAGGAAGAATGCACACTGTTTATGGGGCTGCTGGCAGGATTGAATGCGCTATTCTTTAAATACACGGGCCAGGAAGATATTATCCTGGGTACACCGGTGGCAGGAAGAGAACATCCGGGACTCGAAGACCAGATCGGATTATATATCAACAGCCTTGCGCTGCGTACCCGTTTTGAGGCTTCAGACAGTTTCCTTTCGTTGTTGAGAAAGGAGAAGACGGTGCTGATAAACGCATACCGGCATCAGGCATATCCCTATGATAAGCTGGTAGCGCGGCTTACGCCTCCGAAAGATACCGGCCGGCAACCTTTGTTCGACATCCTGGTGGGGATGCAAAATCAAGCGTCCGCCAATATCTATGACAGAAAGGCCATATTCGACGGCCTGCAGGTGTCTGTGCCCGAAGGAATGCGTACGGCCGGCAGCCATTTCGATGTTAGTTTCACTTTTGTGGAAGCCGCAGGCGGACTGGAACTGGTAGTCATTTACAACACGGACATTTTTAATGGCCGGGATATATCGGACCTGTTTGACCGTTATGAAGAATTAATGTTGCACGCAGTTGGCGACCCAGGTCAACGACTAAGCAGCTTGTCCTGGATAGGGGCGGCGGCACAGCAGCAGCTGGAAGCTTTCAGCGGTATACATCAGCTGCCGTCGTTGCCGGCTGCCGTGATGGCGCCTGATCTTTTTGAGGCGCAGGCCCGCGCCACCCCCGAGGCTGTCGCACTGGTGCATGGCAGCCGGAAAGTCAGCTACCGCGAACTGAATGAAGCGGCCAACCGGATAGCGCATTACCTGCGGGAAAAACAACAGGTAAAACCCGGACAGCTGGTTGGCCTGATGGCGGAGCGTTCCCCTGAACTGGTATCCGGGCTGCTGGGTATCTGGAAGGCGGGAGCTGGTTATGTGCCGCTGGACGCGGGCTACCCGGAAGAACGTATTGTACATATGCTAACGGATGCGGGTATACGACTGGTGCTGACGGGAAAAGATATTCAGTTGCCAGGCGCTACCGGTGCAGTGGCGGTGCCGTTGCAGGCGGCGCAAACGGAAGCCGGTGATGTCACTGATCCGGTCCGTACCACCCGCTTGCCGGACATTGCTTATATGATCTATACCTCGGGCAGTACCGGAGCACCTAAAGGAGTGCAGGTAACGCATGGCAATGCGGCGCATTTTTTTGCCGCAGTGCAGCAGTTTGGAAGCGGCCCCGGTACGGTGTTTCCGTTCGTGGCCTCCCCGAGCTTCGATATCTCCCTGTTCCAGTTGCTGACGCCCTTGCTGAGCGGAGGCGCCAGCCTGATCGCCGACAGACAGGTGATAGATGATCTGCCTGCTTTCACGGCATTGCTGCAACAGGCAACGATGATCGATACGGTGCCCGGTGTGTACAACCTGGTAGCCGATCATATACTGGACAACGGGTTGACGGGAACGTTTGACCATGTAGAAAAAATATTTATCGGCGGCGATACCATCCCCGATACTTTGCTGCAGAAGTTGTCGTCCATCTTCCGGAAAGCGGAGATCGTGGTTACCTACGGTCCTACAGAAGGAACGATCTTCTGCACGGCGGTAAGCTACAATATCGGCGCCGGCGTGCTGCCTGCCGGCGGAGCGTGCATCGGGCGGCCATTGCCCGGCAGCACCATCTATATACTGGACAAAGATCATCAGTTGTTACCGGCGGGCGTTATGGGAGAAATCTGTATCGGTGGCGCCGGCGTGTCCGCAGGTTATTTTGGGCAACCGGAGCTGACGTCGGAGAAGTTCCTGCCCGATCCGCTTATATCGGGAGGCCGCATTTACTGCAGCGGAGATCTTGGCCGGTGGAATGAAAGCGGAGAGGTGGTGTTTATGGGCCGCCGCGACACACAGGTGAAGATACGCGGCTTCCGCATTGAGACGGGCGAAATAGAACGTGCCCTGCTCAGCCATGAAGACATCCGCGAAGCGGTAGTGATGGCCCGTGAAGACGGTACGGGAAGCAGGTACCTGGCCGCATACCTGGTCACAGACAAGCCATGCCCGCCGTCCGCAGTGCGGAGCTACCTGTCGGGCTTATTGCCGGACTATATGCTGCCCGGCTATTACATCAGCCTGCCGCAGCTGCCGTTAACCGGCAATGGCAAGATAGACCGCCAGGCGTTGCCGGAACCTGGTGAGCAGGACGCCGGTCGCAGCACCGCCTATGCCGCAGCCAGCAATGATATGGAAGCGCTGATGGTACAGGTATGGGAAGCGGTGCTGGGACGTACAGGCGTTAGCGTTAATGATAATTTCTTCGAGATAGGGGGCGACTCTATCAAGTCCATCCAGATTGTGTCAAGGCTCCGGAAATATGGTTATGCACTATCGGTAACGGATGTACTGCAATACCCTACACCTGCTGAACAGGCGTTGCAGGCGGCTGAATTGTTGTATGACGGCACTACACAACAGCTGTCAGGCAATGTGCCGCTTAGCCCGGCCCAGCGGGCATTTCTGGAAAATGAAAAATTGGTGAAAGGCCATTTCAACCAATCGGTATTGTTGTTTAGCCGCGAAACGATTTCGGAAGATGCTATCCGCGCGGTATTCCACTTTATCTGCCGGCACCACGATGCGTTGCGCCTGCGCTTTGAGCAGCAGGATGGCATATGGACACAAACATACAGCGACACAGAAGAAGCTTTTAGTATAACCGTCTACGACTGGAAAAACCGCGAGGTGGCGAACGCAGTGACGCTCATGGAGGCTGCCGCAGACAGCCTGCAGGCGGGCATGTTGTTGCACGAAGGCCCGTTGGTCAGGCTGGGTTTGTTCAGGCTGGCGGACGGAGACAGGCTTTTGATCGTCATACATCACCTGGTAACAGATGGCGTATCACTACAGATATTGCTGGAAGATATCGCCGCGCTGTACCGTCAGTATTTGCAGGGAGAAGTGCTTGAGCTGCCCGCCAAAACGGATTCGTTTAAACACTGGATGGAACAACTGAACAGCTATGCCCTGTCGCCTGTGTTGTTGCAGGAACAGGCATATTGGGAGAAGGCAGCAGCCGTGATCACTGACCCGTTGCCGCTGGACTATCCGGCAGGACAAAACCTGGTGAAAGACACACAGACGCTTGTATGCAGGCTTACGAAAGAACTAAGCCAGCAGCTGCTTACGGAAGTCAACAGGCTATTGCATTCCGAAATGGACGATGTGTTGCTGACAGCGCTCGGACTGGCCCTGCGGGATGTCTTCGGCATGCGCAAGGTGCTGGTAAGCATGGAGGGACATGGCCGGCAGCCGGTTGCAGGACAGGCGGACATCAGCCGGACGGTGGGCTGGTTTACCAGCATCTACCCGGTAGTACTGGATATTGCCTGGCCGGACGATCCCGGACAACAGCTGCGGGGGGTGAAAGAATCCCTGCGCGCAATACCGGATAAAGGTATCGGATATGGTATACTCAAATACCTGGGTGAACAGGAATCTACCCCCGACTACTTCAACAGGATACCTGAAATACGGTTTAATTACCTCGGACAATTCAACGATACGGTGCTGGCAGAAAAGGAGCACGCCTACTTTTCCTTCTCTGCGGAACCTAAAGGAAATGAAGTCAGCGAAACCTCGGAGAGAGAGGTGGTACTGGAGCTGACAGGTATCGTATTTAACGGCGTGCTGAGCCTGGACCTTGCCTATAGCGCCGGGCAGTTCGATTCGCCCACGATGGAAAAACTGTTGAACGCACTGGAAGAAAGACTAGTGAGTCTTATCCGTTACGGCACTTCCGTAACCGAGGTGCAGATAACGCCCCAGGACCTCGGCGACGCCGAATTATCAATGGAAGCATTTAATAATCTGTTTAAATGAGCATATGCTGGTAAAGGAAAATATCAAATACATCTCCAGGCTCAGTCCCTTACAGGAAGGAATATTTTATCACCATCTGTTGGACCCCTCTTCCCGCGCATATTTTACCCAAACGTCCTTTCATATAAAGGGCAAGCTGGATGTGGCCTTGCTGGGCCGGAGCTTTCAGGAAATTATCGATCGGTATGATGTGCTCAGAGCATTGTTTGTTCAGCCGGACATGACAGCCCCCCGGCAGATTGTCTTAAAACAACAGGAGGCAAAGGTATGTTATGAAGACCTTCGGACTACCACCGGGCCGGATAACCAGGACGCCGTCATCCGTTCACTGCTCGAAAAAGACAAGGAGCAGTTGTTTGACCTTGGCAAAGGTAACCTGTTAAGGGTAAGCCTGGCCCGGCTGGCAGAAGAGGAATACTACCTTATCTGGAGCCATCATCACATCCTGATGGATGGGTGGTGTTTGTCGGTGATCATCGAAGAGTTTCTGGCCATCTATCATGGCTTGCTGGCAGGAAAGCCGGCACGTTTACCGGAGGTAGCGCCCTATCAGCGATATATCAAATACCTGGAGCGTATAGACCGGCAGGCTGCTTTGCAATACTGGAGCGGCTATCTGTCGGGATATAGCGTGCAGACGCCGGTGCCGGGAGCTATGCAGGATAAACAAGGCAGCTACCAGCTGGCGGAGTTGTCCTGTAACCTCGATAAAGCAGTCAGTGACGGACTGATGGCGTTGGGCAGAAAATACAAAGTCACTTTGAATACGGTGATACAGTCCCTGTGGGGCGTGTTACTGGCAAAATACAATAATACGCATGATGTGGTGTTTGGAGCGGTTGTATCCGGCCGGCCGCCTGAAATAGCGGGCATAGAACAAATGATCGGGCTGTTTATCAACACCATCCCGGTAAGGATACAAACAGACCGGGACACTACTTTCGCTGAACTGTTAAAGGCCGTTCAGCAGCGGGCGATAGAAAGTATGCCGCATCACTATGTGCAGCTGGCGGATGTGCAGCAGCAAAGTGAGCTGGGCGTGAGACTGATGGACCATATCATGATCTTCGAAAACTACCCGGTAGCGGAGAAGATACAACAGCAGTCCGCTGCTGCCGGCATGGCGTTATCTGTTATCAGCACCGGTGGAACGGAGCAGTCCAGCTACGACTTTAATGTGACGGTCTATCCCGGAGATACAATTACGATTAAATTCAGCTATAATGCCAACGCCTATACGAATAAGATGGCGGAGGAGTTACGGGCGCATATGGAGCAGCTGGCATCCGCGTTGGTGCAGGATGCAGCGCTGCCTTTGAGGAATATCTCCTGGATAGGGGCGGCGGCACAGCAGCAACTGGAAGCTTTCAGCGGTATACATCAGCTGCCGTCGTTGCCGGCTGCCGTGATAACGCCTGATCTTTTTGAGGCGCAGGCCCGGGCCACGCCCGAGGCTGTCGCACTGGTGCATGGCAGCCGGAAGGTCAGCTACCGCGAACTGAATGAAGCGGCCAACCGGATAGCGCATTACCTGCGGGAAAAACAACAGGTAAAACCCGGACAGCTGGTTGGCCTGATGGCGGAGCGTTCCCCTGAACTGGTATCCGGGCTGCTGGGTATCTGGAAGGCGGGAGCTGGTTATGTGCCGCTGGATGCCGGCTACCCGGAAGAACGAATTGTACATATGCTAACGGATGCGGGTATACGACTGGTGTTGACGGGAAAAGATGTTCAGTTGCCAGGCGCTACCGGTGCAGTGGCGGTGCCGTTGCCGGCGGCGCAAACGGAAGCCGGTGATGTCACTGATCCGGTCCGTACCACCCGCTTGCCGGACATTGCTTATATGATCTATACCTCGGGCAGTACCGGAGCACCTAAAGGAGTGCAGGTAACGCATGGCAATGCGGCGCATTTCTTTGCCGCAGTGCAGCAGTTTGGAAGCGGCCCCGGTACGGTGTTTCCGTTCGTGGCCTCCCCGAGCTTCGATATCTCCCTGTTCCAGTTGCTGACGCCCTTGCTGAGCGGAGGCGCCAGCCTGATCGCCGACAGACAGGTGATAGATGATCTGCCTGCTTTCACGGCATTGCTGCAACAGGCAACGATGATCGATACGGTGCCCGGTGTGTACAACCTGGTAGCCGATCATATACTGGACAACGGGTTGACGGGAACGTTTGACCATATAGAAAAAATATTTATCGGTGGCGATACCATCCCCGATACTTTGCTGCAGAAGCTGTCGTCCATCTTCAGGAAAGCGGAAATCGTGGTTACCTATGGTCCCACGGAAGGCACTATCTTCTGCACGGCGGTAAGCTACAATATCGGCGCCGGCGTGCTGCCTGCCAGCGGAGCGTGCATAGGACGGCCATTGCCCGGCAGCACCATCTATATACTGGACAAAGATCACCAACTGTTACCGGCGGGCGTTATGGGGGAAATCTGTATCGGTGGCGCCGGCGTGTCCGCAGGTTATTTTGGGCAACCGGAGCTCACATCGGAGAAGTTTGTGCCCGATCCGTTTGTGCCGGGAGGCCGCATCTACTGCAGCGGAGATCTTGGCCGGTGGAATGAAAGCGGAGAGGTGGTGTTTATGGGCCGCCGCGACACACAGGTGAAGATACGCGGCTTCCGCATTGAGACGGGCGAAATAGAACGTGCCCTGCTCAGCCATGAAGACATCCGCGAAGCGGTAGTGATGGCCCGTGAAGATGGTACAGGAAGCAGATACCTGGCCGCGTACCTGGTCACAGACAAGCCATGCCCGCCGTCCGCAGTGCGGAGCTACCTGTCGGGCTTATTGCCGGACTATATGCTGCCCGGCTATTACATCAGCCTGCCGCAGCTGCCGTTAACCGGCAATGGCAAGATAGACCGCCAGGCGCTGCCTGTACCGGGCGCCGGTGATGCCAGCCGCAGCGCAGCCTATGCGCCGGCAGGTACGGAAACGGAAGAGCGTTTGGTGAAGATATGGGAAGAGGTATTGGGCCAGACAAGGATTGGTATCTATGATAACTTCTTTGAAGCGGGCGGTCACAGCCTGAAAGCCATTCAGCTGGTGAGCAGGATAAAACAGGTGTTTGAAGCAAAGATCCTGCTGGCAGATATTTTTACCTATCCGGATGTTGCCTCGCAGGCGGCATACCTGGAACAGGCTTCCGGTCAGGCGTTTGCCGCTATACCGCGGGTGGCCGACCAGGAAAGTTATCCGCTTAGTCACGCGCAGCGCAGGCTCTGGATACTAAGTCAGTTCAGCGACGGTTCTGCCGCCTATAACGTTACCGGCTTCCTTTTGTTTGACGGTGTATTGGTGCCATCATTGCTGGAGAAAGTGCTGCGATATGTCGCCGGCAGGCACGAAAGCCTGCGGACAGTGTTCAGGGAGGATGCTTCGGGGGAGGTGCGCCAGTATGTGCTGCCGGTAGACAAACTGACATGGGCGCCGCTCTTTGTTGACATCAGTGACCAGCCGGATACTGCCGCAGTGCTGCGGGAAATATTCTCCGCAGAGCAGCATACCAGGTTCGACCTGGGCCAGGGGCCACTGATAAGGACGAAAGTGGTGAAAGTATCGGAACAGCAATTTGCGTTGTTTTATACCATGCATCATATTATCAGTGATGGCTGGTCGATGGAAGTGCTGTCCAGGGACGTAATTACAGCGTATAATCATTTTCGTGAGGGCAGCGAACCCGTGCTGGCGCCGCTGCCACTGCAGTACCGGGACTATGCCGCATGGCAGTCGTCCGGAAAAGATACAGCCGCTTTCCGCGCGCACGAACGCTATTGGCTGGAACAGTTGTCTGGTGAGCTACCTGTGCTGGACCTGCCGGCAGATAAACGTCGCCCGGCGATCAAAACACACCCCGGCAGCAGTGTCACGGTGAGCCTGCCGCCTTCGGTGATGGGCGCTTTGACAGCCCTTTGCCATAAAGAAGGCGCTACGCTTTTTATGGGGCTGCTCGCCGCGCTGAAAGCGCTTTTTTACCGCTATACCGGCCAGGAAGATATCATCGTTGGCAGCCCTGTGGCTGGCAGGGAACATCAGGACCTGGAAGACCAGATAGGCCTGTATGTCAACAGCCTGGCTTTACGTACCCGCTTTAGCGGAAAAGACACTTTTGCCAGCCTGCTGGCAAAAGAAAAACAGGTGTTGCTGGATGCCTATGCACACCAGTCCTATCCCTTCGATATGCTGATAGAAAAACTGCCGCTGCCCAGGGACAGGAGCCGCCTGCCACTGTTCGATATCATGGTGGGGATGCAGAACCAGGTGTCTACGAATGTATACGACAAGACAGTGGGTTTGGATGGGCTTTCCCGAAGAGAGGCGGATGAAATGAAACAGGAAAGAAGTCAGTTCGACCTGCTTTTCAGTTTCGTGGAAGCACCGGGCGGATGGGACCTCTCACTTACCTATAATACCGACATTTACAGCGAGCGCAATGTCAACGCACTTTGTGCGCATTATCTGCAGCTGTTGCACGAGGTGACGCTTCGTCCGCAGGAGGCGATCGACAGTATAACGTACCTGTCAGCAGCTGAACAGCAGCTGCTGTTAAATACTTTCAACGATACGGCTTTTTCTTTCGGCGAAAAACAGACGTTGCATCAACGGTTTGAGCAACAGGCGGCGCAGACGCCGGACAGGCCGGCGCTCATACAGGGCGGCCGGCAGCTGACCTACCGCGAACTGAATGAACGCTCCAATCAGCTGGCTCACTATCTGCGTAATACCTATGCTATCCTTCCCGGCGACCTTGTTGCTATTATTGCAGACCGTTCAGAGCTGGTCATCATCGGGATACTCGCGGTACTGAAAGCAGGAGCTGCCTATGTGCCGGTAGATCCGTCTTATCCACAGGAGCGCATCCGCTTCATGCTGGAAGACGCCGCTCCTAAACTGGTGCTTACGTTCTCCGATCGCCTGTTTGAAATGATCGATTATTATACCGGCGCCTTGTTTGCATTGGATGTACAACTGGAAAGCCTGAACGAAAGCGTTGATAACCCTGAAGGACTGGCAGATCCGTCTTCTCTGGCCTATGTGATCTACACTTCCGGTAGTACCGGGCAGCCTAAAGGCGTGATGGTAGCGCATAGCGGCGTGGTAAATATGTCATTGGACCAGGTGCGCCAGTTTGAGATACGGCCGGATGATAAGGTGCTGCAATTTGCTTCACTGTCTTTCGATGCATCTGTATCGGAATGTTTTATGGCGTTTTTCTCCGGCGCTTCACTGGTGATGATCAGCGAAACGGTATTGCGCGAACGCGAACTGTTCATACAATACCTGCAGCAACATCAGATCACCGTGATCACTCTGCCTCCCGCTTACCTGCAACTCTTTAATGAAGAGGAGCTGTCCGGGCTGCGGGTACTGATCACAGCAGGGCAGGAAGCGGATAAGGCTACAGCGCTCCGCTTCAGTAAAAAACTAAACTACTATAACGCTTACGGGCCTACGGAAAATTCTGTCTGCGCCACCATCTATAAAGTAGACCCGGCGATGCCTCTGCCGGCGGGAGTTCCGATAGGCAAGCCGATCGCCAATAACCGGATCTTCATCCTGGACGACCGCGGGCAGCTGCTTCCGGCCGGCATACCGGGCGAAATATGTATCGGTGGCGAGGGCCTGGCGCTTGGCTATCTTCATAACAGCGGGCTGACAGCCAGCAGGTTCATCGAAAATCCTTACCGGAAAAATGAACGGTTGTATCGCACCGGTGATATTGGCCGGTGGGATGCGGAGGGCAATCTGCTCTTTTTGGGAAGGAACGACCAACAGGTAAAAATAAGAGGCTATCGTATTGAGCTGGAAGAGATAGAACAAACACTGCTGCAATACCCGGGTATCACCCACGCAGTGGTGCAAATGAGGAAAGAGCCAACCGGAGAGGGCAGCTACCTGGCCGCGTTTATCGTTGCCCCGGCAATGGCCGATCGGGAGGCGCTGACCAGCTTCATGGCGGCGCGGCTGCCGGAATATATGGTGCCGGCCGTGTTTATGCAGTTGGCGGCGCTACCGCTGACCCATAACGGAAAGGTAGACCGTAAAGCGCTGCCCGACCCGCTGGCGGCAGATAAACCCGGGGAGCAGTTCGTGGCGCCGGCAGGTACGCTGGAAATACAATTGGCCTCCCTGTGGCAGGAGGTATTGGGAAGAGAACAGGTAGGAAGAAACGATCACTTTTTCCTGCTGGGCGGACATAGCCTGAAAGCGATGCAGCTGTTGAGCCGTATCCGTAGCTTGTTTCAGCTGGAAGTGGAGCTGAACGATCTGTTCACTTACCCCGTGCTGCATGAACAGGCCGCTTTCCTCGGGGTGGCAGCGCCGCGCAGCATCATTGAGATACCCAAAGCGCCTTTGCAGGAGAGCTACCCGCTCAGCCATGCACAACAACGTTTTTGGATACTGAGCCAGTTTGAAGAGGCATCGGCGGCTTATAATGTTCCCGGCGTCTGTGTCCTGGAAGGCCCGCTGAGCAAAACGCTGCTCGAAGAGGCCATTGAGGTGTTATGGCGCCGCCACGAGAGCCTGCGGACCGTTTTCCGGGAAGACGCCGCCGGCAATATCCGCCAATACATCCTGGACGCCGGTGAGCAGCCTGCAGATATGGTTTATGAAGATATCAGCTATGAAAAAGACATCATGGAAAGGCTGCAGCAGATGTTTGTCGAAGCGCAACAGGCTCCCTTTGATCTCCGGCAAGGCCCTTTGCTCCGCATCAAAGTGGTGAAACTGCATGATGCTGCACATGCGTTGCTTTATACCATGCATCACATCATCAGCGACGGGTGGTCACTGCAGGTGTTGATAAAGGAGATGACTACCGTCTATAACGCGCTGAAAGAGGGCACCAGCCCGGTGTTACCTGCATTGCCTATCCAATACAAAGATTTTGCAGTATGGCAGGCCTCCGGTAACAACGACAGCCACCTGGAGAAACATCGCGCTTACTGGCTGGAGCAGCTGTCCGGCCCCATACCTGTGCTGGACCTGCCTGCGGAGAAACGCCGCCCGTCGGTGAAAACCCATCACGGTGCTACGATCGGCAGCATGCTGCCCGCGACGACGGTACATGCGTTACTGCAACTGTGCCGTGAAGAAGAAGCCTCCCTCTTTATGGGCCTGCTGGCCGGATTAAAAGCATTGTTTCATCACTATACCGGTCAGGAAGATATTATCATCGGCAGCCCGATTGCAGGAAGAGATCTCAAAGAGCTGGAAAACCAGATCGGATTATATCTTAATACGCTGCCACTTCGTACCCGTTTCGCGGCAACAGACACTTTCCGGGCACTGCTGAAACAGGAAAGGGAAGTGCTGCTGGCTGCCTATCAGCACCAGGTATATCCCTTTGACCTGCTGGTAAACCAGTTACAGCTGGAACGCAATACCAGCCGTTCACCCCTGTTCGACGTACTGGTGATTATGCAGAACCAGTCGTCCGTTGCTGGCAATGGTAACACAGGTGGCATGTCAGGATTACAATGGCGGCAGCCGGAAGGCATGCAAAGAGTGACGAGCCAGTTTGATCTCGAATTTTCTTTTATGGAGACGGGCGATTCGGTGGAGGTGTTGCTGAACTACAATACAGACATTTACAGCGCCTCCTTTGCCCGCAACCTGCTGACGCATCTGGAACTGTTGCTGGTATTTGCCGCCGGACATCCGGAGCACGCACTGGGCATGCTGGACTATTTAACATCAGCAGAAAAAATGCAGCAACTGTCTGCCTTTAACAATACGACCAATGATTTTCCGAAGACAGAAAGCATTGTCAGCCTGTTCCGCCGGCAGGCATCGCTGCGGCCGGAAGAGACGGCCGTTGTTTTTGAAGCCGGCGCGTTGACTTACCGGGAACTGGATGAACAGTCCGACCGGGTGGCGCGGCTGCTGACGGAACAGCTGCACGTACAACCGGGAGCGTTGGTAGCGCTGATGACGGAACGTTCCGTTCACCTGATGGCGGGGATGTTAGGCATCCTCAAAGCCGGGGCGGCCTATGTGCCATTGGACCCGGCTTATCCTGCGGAGCGTATCAGCTACGTACTGGAAGACTGCGGCGCCCGCGTGCTGGTGGCCGGTGAGGGAACAGCGCTGCCGGCAGGCTATGACGGCGCCATACTGCAATTGGAGACAGCTGTGAAGGAGGATAACGGTGCCGGTTACACGCCGTACACCGTGTTGCCGGAAGACTTGTGTTACGTGATCTATACCTCCGGTTCTACGGGCCGTCCGAAAGGGGTGATGGTAAACCACCGCAATGTGGTCAACTTCTTTTCGGCCATGGACCGGGAAGTGCCTTTGCAGGCGGATGACTGCCTGCTGGCGATGACCAGCACTTCCTTCGATATCTCCGTGCTGGAGCTGTTGTGGACCCTCTGCCGCGGGGTACAGGTGGTGATACATCCGTCGGACCGTATCCCGGGCAACCTTGACCGTTATACGGAGGAAGCACCGGCCACAGTGGACTTCAGCCTGTTTTTCTTCTCCAGCTACGATCATGGCAGTGCCAATAAATACGATCTTCTGCAGTCTTCCGTGCGCTATGCGGACGAGCATGGGTTCCGGGCGGTATGGACGCCGGAGCGTCATTTTCATGAGTTTGGCGGCTTGTATCCCAATCCGTCTGTTATCGGGGCGGCGTTGGCGGTAAGCACCCGCCGGCTGGAGATCCGCAGCGGCAGCGTGGTAGCGCCGCTGCACGATACGGTGCGCATCGCGGAGGAATGGGCGGTGGTGGACAACCTGTCCGGCGGCCGGGTAGGGCTGTCGTTTGCCCCCGGCTGGAACGCGAACGATTTTGTTTTGTCGTCTACCCCTTATGCATCGCGCCACCAGCGGATGTACGAGCAGATAGCCGAAGTGCGCCGCCTCTGGGAAGGAGGCAGCATCACCCGTACCAATGGCTTCGGGCAGGAAGTATCGCTGCAGGTATATCCCCGCCCGGTGCAGGCAACGCTGCCTGTGTGGGTAACGGCTGCGGGCAGCGAAGAGTCGTTCAGAAGCGCGGGCGCTATCGGCGCTCATGTGCTCACACACCTGCTGGGGCAGGACCTGGAGGAGCTGGCCGGCAAAATCAGGATATACCGTGAAAGCCGCCGTCAGCATGGCCATGAGGGCCCGGGCACCGTTACGGTGATGTTACATGCTTACCTGGGAACGGACGAGGAAGCGGTGCTGGCAGCAGCAGAGGCGCCCTTTATCAGCTACCTGAAAAGCTCCATAGGCCTCAGCCGCATCATGCTGGAAGAATCCGGGCTGAAAGAAGAAGATATCAACGAAGAACTGAAAGAGAAGATCCTGCGCAACAGCTACCGGCGTTACGCGGGAGGCAGCGCGCTTATCGGCACGCGTGCCGGCTGTCGCCAGCTGGTCAGCCGTCTGCGCCACATCGGCGTTAACGAGGTGGCCTGCCTGGTAGACTTTGGCATTGCGGAAGATAAAGTGCTGCAAGGGTTGGAGGAGCTGGACCTGCTGCGGCAGGAGTTTAAGGCCACCGGCCTTGCGGCGCACCGGCCGATCACAATGATGCAGTCCACGCCGTCGCTGCTGCGCCTGCTCGAAGAAGAGGGCAGTTCAGCGAAAGTACTGGGCTCGCTGCGTGCGCTGCTGCTGGGCGGGGAGCCTTTGCCGGCGCCTTTGCTGGCGCAGTTGCGCAGCCATTACAATATGTCTGTATATAACATGTACGGCCCTACGGAAACGACGATCTGGTCGTGTGTGTGCCCGCCTGCGGCGCTGGACGGGCAGGTGAGCATCGGCCGTCCGGTGCTGAATACGCGGGTGTACGTGCTCAACAGTCATATGCAGCTGTTGCCCGTTGGCGTAGCCGGAGAGCTGTACATTGGCGGCGAAGGGGTGACCCCCGGTTATCTGCACCGGGAGGCGCTGACGGCAGAACGGTTCGTGGAAGACCCGTTTGTGGCGGGCGGACGTTTGTACCGGACAGGCGACCTGGCGCGCTGGCTGCCGGACGGCCGCCTGGAATGCCTGGGCCGCCTGGACGACCAGGTGAAAGTACGCGGCCACCGCATCGAGCCCGGGGAAATTGAAGCTGTGCTGACGGGTATTCCGGGTATCCGCGAAGCGGTGGTGCTGGTGGAAAATTCACCAAAGGGAGATGCGGGCCTTGTGGCCTGCCTGGTAGCGGATAACGCGCCGGATACCGGACAGCTCCGGGCGTTGTTAGGAAAGCAGCTGCCCCCGTACATGATGCCATGGCGGTTCGTTACGTTGCCTGAACTACCACTGACGCCCAATGGTAAAACAGACAGGAAGCGGGTAAAAGAACGGCTGCTGACGCAAACACCGGTGGAAAATGAATATGCAGGCCCCACTACGCCCACGGAAGAAAAACTGCAGGCTATCTGGGAGACAGTACTGGAAGTCAGCCCTGTCAGCGTGACGGACAACTTTTTCACCCTCGGCGGACAAAGCCTGAGCGGCATGAAGCTGCTGAATATGATCAGGAGCCGCTTCGCCATAAAAATCGGCATCGCCGATATTTTCAACGCCCAGACTATCAAGGAACTGGCCCTGCTGATTGACGATATAGAAAAAGTCAATGCCTTACAGACGGCCGATGTACAGCACATTGAAAAAGAAGAAATAATCTTATGAGAATAGCGGATTTTATTATCGCATTAAAAGAACAGCAGATAACGCTGGAAGTAACAGAGGGCAATCTCAAAGTCGCGGCTCCAAAAGGAAGTAATGTGCTGACGGAAGAACTGAAACAGCAGATCCGGGAACAAAAGGAGGCGATTATCGCATTTTTCAAAATGGCGGAAGGCTCCTCCCAGGCGTTGAACATCCCTGTGGTAGCTCCCGGCGGGCATTATCCCATGAGCCGTGCCCAGAAACGTTTCTGGGCGCTGAATCAATCAGGAGAAGGAGGATTGGTGTACAACATGTGCCGCTCCCTGGTGTTGGAAGGTCCTCTCGAGGCGCCGGTGCTGGAGCAGGCGTTACGCTACGTGATCAGTCGTCATGAAAGCCTTCGCACCTGCTTCAGAGAGCAGGAAGACGGCGAAGTGCGGCAGCATATCCTGGCGCCGGAAGAAATACCGGCGGTAATGGAATACATAGATATCAGCGCCAGGTCTGCTCCGCAGGAGATACTGAGAACCATGGCGGAGAAAGAGCAGAATACACCGTTTGATTTACGGAAGTCGCCGCCACTACGGGTAAAACTGGTGAAGGTACACGACGGGCTTCATGCGTTCTTCTACTCCATGTTCCATATCATCAGCGACGGATGGTCTATGGAAGTACTGGCCAAAGAGGTGATCATCGCCTATAACCTTTTCAGGCAAGGGCAGCAGCCCCGTCTGCCGGAACTGGCTTTCCAGTACAAAGACTATACGGCGTGGCTGGAAACACAGCTGCAAAACGATCTGAAAAAAGCGGAAACCTACTGGCTGACGCAGTTGTCCGGAGACCTGCCGGTGTTGGACCTGCCGGCAGATAACATACGGCCTGCTGTTAAAACCAGCAACGGCGCCAGCGTGTTCATACGCTTTTCACCGTCGCTCACAGCTGGATTAAACAAATTGTGCCGGGAAGAAGGCGCCACCCTGTTTACAGGCCTTCTGGCAGGCATCAACGCGCTTTTTCACCGGTATACCGGTCAGGAAGATATTATTATGGGCCTGCCGGTAGCCGGCAGGGATTTTACGGAACTGGAAAACCAGATAGGGCTGTACCTGAATACGCTGGCGCTTAGGACCCGCTTCAGTGGCTCGGATACGTTCAGGGAACTGGTACGCCGGCAGCGGCAGGTGCTCACCGCCGCCTACGATCATCAGCTGTATCCGCTGGATATGCTGCTGGACAAGCTACCGCTGGACAGAGATATGAGCCGGTCGCCGCTCTTCGATGTACTGGTCGTGTCACAGATCAATGAACAGGCGGGCGCCGGTGAGGGTATTACATCGCTCGATGGCTTACAGGTAAAAACGATGGAGAAAGCGGAAGGCGATATCAGCGAATATGACCTGCTGTTTAATTTCACGATGGCGGGAGACAATGTTTCGCTGTCATTAACCTACAACACGGATATTTTCAGCCGGCGCAATATAGATGTATTGTGCCGCCACCTGGAACAATTGTTGGCAGCGGCGATAGCGCAACCGGCTGCGGAAGTGGCCCTGCTGGATTACCTGCTGCCGGATGAAAAGGAAGCGCTGCTGGTATCGCTGAACAAAACACAGGTCAGGTATCCGGAAACGGAAACGATCGTATCTCTTTTTGAAAAGCAGGCAGTCCAAACGCCGGCGCGCATTGCGGTGGACGACGGGGAGCTGCCGCTGACCTACGAAGAGCTGAATGAAAGGGCCAACCGGCTTGCGCACTTCCTGCAGAAAGAAAAAGGTATCGGCAGGGAGGTGGCGGTAGGATTGCTGATGAACAAAACGGCCCATACGATCATCGCTATCCTGGGCATCCTGAAAGCAGGAGGGGCCTACGTTCCCATAGACCCGTCATTTCCTGAAGAAAGACAACAGTATATCCTTGACGACGCGAAAATAAGCCTGGTGCTGTCTGACGGACATACCTGCGCAACGCCGGCGGAATGCATCGATATTACTGCTATCGGTTTCGACGCTTACCCGGATATCAATCCGCCGGCGGTGGCAACAGCATCCGGCCTGGCTTATGTTATCTATACCTCCGGCACTACCGGGCAGCCCAAAGGGGTAATGATCACCCATCGGAACGTGGTGCGGCTGTTCTTTCATGAAGAAAGCCTGTTTGCCTTTACGGAGAACGACGTATGGACCATGTTGCATTCCTACAATTTTGACTTTTCGGTCTGGGAGATGTACGGCGCCTTGTTCTATGGCGGCCGGCTGATCGTAGTGCCGACGGAAGTTGCGCGGGATAGCTACCGCTGCTGGCAGCTGATAAGGGAAAAAGGCGTTACCATTTTAAATCAGACGCCTTCGGCTTTCTATCAGCTGATGCATGTGGCCATGGAAGATGAATATGAGATCAAAGCGCTGCGTTGCGTGATCTTTGGCGGTGAAGCGCTGCTGCCGGCAAGATTGGCCGCCTGGAAGCATGCGTATCCCGGTGTGAAGCTGATCAACATGTACGGTATCACAGAAACGACAGTGCACACCACCTATAAGGAAATAACAATTGCCGAAACAAGTATGCCGGCCAGCAATATCGGCGTTCCTATCCCCACTGTGGGCGTTTATATCCTGGATGCGCGGCAGCAGCTGATGCCGGTAGGTGTACCGGGAGAGCTTTGTGTTTGTGGCGCCGGGCTGGCCAGGGGATATATGAACAACCCCGTGCTGACGCAGGAAAAATTCATACCCGACCCGTTCAGCCCCGGCGGGTTGTTGTATCGATCCGGTGATATAGGCCGCTGGCTGCCGGACGGCAACATCGAATATATCGGACGGAAAGATCACCAGGTGAAGGTCCGCGGTTATCGTATCGAAACCGGGGAAGTGGAGACGGCCCTTTTACGGCATGAGAAAGTAAAGTCGGCGCTGGTGATAGCCCAACCGGAACCGGGAGGCAACAGTCACGCGCTGGTGGCTTATATCACGGCGGAAGAGACGCTGGACGGAAGAATACTGAAACAATACCTGTCAGGTATCTTGCCGGAATATATGGTGCCAGCCTGGTTTGTACAGCTGGAGGCATTTCCGCTGACAGCCAACGGTAAAACCGACAGAAAAGCACTGCCGGACCCGGTAAAAGCAGGATTGTCCGGTAACGACAATTATATTGCGCCGCAGACAACGGCAGAAAAACAACTGGCCAAAATATGGGAGGAAGTGCTGGGAAGAGAAGGTATCGGCGTGCTGGATAATTTCTTTGAGCTGGGTGGGCATTCGCTGGCAGCCATGCAGGTGATATCAAGGGTGCATCGCGGCATGAAAGTACAGATAGGACTAAAACACTTTTTTGAACACCCGGTGCTGCAGTCCCTGGCAGCGTGGATCGCCGGTTCCTCCCGCAGTGAACAGGAAGACATCGTGCCGGCGCCTCCAGCAGCCGCTTACGATCTCTCCTTTGCGCAAAGAAGCATCTGGATGCTGTCCCAGTTCGAAGAGAGAAAGGTCGCTTATAATATCTCCAGTGTCCTGCAGTTTGATGGCGATCTCGATATCCGGGCTTTTGAGTCGTGCCTGGACCTGCTGGTCGTGCGGCACGAAAGCCTGCGGACTACTTTCCTGGAAACAGGTGGTACGCCCATGCAGAAAATCCATCCGGCAATACCGGGATGGCTTGGCGCTATATATGCTGATCTGAGAACGGAACCGGAACAGGAAAAGGCAGTCGATCTCATCAAAAAGCAGGAAGTCGGTAAATCATTTGACCTCGTTAGAGGCCCGCTCGTCAGCGTCAGGCTGCTGCACCTGGAAGATCAGCGGTTTATGTTGATGTTCACCATTCACCACCTGGTATGCGACGGGTGGTCGCTGAACCTGCTGATGGAAGAAACTGCGGTGCTGTATAACGCCTGCAGGCTGAAACAACAAAGTCCGTTGCCTCCCTTGCGGCTGCAATATAAAGACTATGCCTGCTGGGAAAAAAAGCAGCTGGAAAGCAGCCGCCTGTCAGAAGCCAGGGCTTTCTGGCTGCGGCATTTTGAAGGAGGTATCAAACCCGTCAGCCTGCATGGCGGCAAGTCTGTTTCCGCTTCCCGTAACTTTAAAGGAGCCAGTCATACGTTCAGGCTGGAGGCACATTTAAAGCAGGGACTGGAGTCGCTGGCAAGAAAATACAACGTGACGCTCTATCCGCTGATGCTCTGTGTTTTTAATGTTTTTCTCTCCAGGATCAGCAAGGAGGAAGACATTACGGTACTATGCGCCAGCGCCGGCCGTGAGCATACAGACCTGGAAAATATACTGGGCGTGTTCGTGAAAACATTCGGTATCCGCAATTTCCCGGAAGGCGATAAACCGTTCGCTGACTTCCTGTCTGAAGTGATGAAGCGGTATCTCGATGTTGTACACTATAACTACTATCCTTTTGAACACCTGCTCAACGACCTGGAAAAAGTGCAGCAAAGCAGGAATATCGGCAACGTATATTTCCAGATAGACAATTTCTCTTCTTTCGAAACCCGCCAGCCCAAACAGGGAATGGAAGGCGTGAACATCTCACCGGTGTTCAACGGGGCAGATACCTCCAAGGCCGATCTGATGCTGTATATCACGCAGAACCCCGAAGACTGGTATGTCACTTTCGAATTTAAAACAGACCTGTTCACCGCCGGAAAAATAAACCTCTGGGCCGCCTGGCTTCGCAGGCTGATCGCTGGAATCATTGCCGCTCCGCAACAACCCATAGGCGCCTACCAGCTAAGTGACGGACATGATCCCGAACTGTTTGCGCTGATGGAAGCGTCGACTGACGATATATCCCTGTTGTACCCACTGTCTGCAAGGCAGGAGGATTTTTACCTGAACTGCAAAATACTGCCCAGGGAAACGGCGCACAGGGTGATCTTTTATGCCGTGGAGGAGTATCTCGACGTCCGCTTGTGGAAGGAAGCTATCGGGGTCGTCAATGAAATATATCCTATCCTGACCACCCGCCTGGCGGAACAGGAAGGGGAAGTATATCAGGGGCTCCGGAAGCATCTCACGCTCAATACGGAGGAGATAGACCTTTCCGCGCTGCAGCTGCGGGAGGAAGACCTTAAAGACAGGCTCGGAGCGTATGTTACGCTGGACCACGGACTGGATAAGGAGCTGGTGAAATATTTCCTGATAAAAATCAATGATCGTTGTTATGTCAATCTTATCAGTATTCACCACCTGATCTCAGACGTGACCTCTTCGGTACTGTTCTTCAGGATGTTTGAGAAAGTGTATGGTAAACGCAGGGAGGAGATACCAGCAGAACTTTTTAACCAGTACCAGTACCACGATTATGTTGCCAATAATCCCCGGCAGTTTGATACCACTGCCATCACGGAATACTGGAAACTCAAGCTGCGCGATGTAGAGCCGGTGCCGGTCAACGTGTATGATGAAGTGCCGGAAGAGAGCATGGAAGAAACGCTGGTGCTGCCGGCGGAGCATATGGCCGGGATCAGCCGCTTCTGTGTGGAACACCATATTTCCGAAGCCCTGTATTTCAGGGCGCTGTATTCCCTGATGGTACGCCTCTATGCGGTGCCGCAGGGCCAGTTTATTATCAATGATATTACACATGGGCGGGACGCGCTCACCAAAGAAACGTTCGGTTGCTTCACCGCTATATTGCCGCTGGTATATGATGCCAGTGCTTTCGCCGGCAGCGTGGCAGAATACCTGATGTACCTGCGGCACCAGAAGAAGGAGATTGCTGGCCGCCAGTTTATCACTGTGTTTCAGCTCAACAGGCTGATCAGCACCTCCGGACTGAAGTTTTATTACAACTATCAGACCCTTTATACCATTAAAGAAGGGAGTGACAAGCTGGTAAAAGTGCTGGCTTACTTTGCGAAGGACGAAGTGCAGTTCTCGATCCGGAACACCGCTGCGGGTCAAACGCTCATCCTTAACTATAATAAAGCTTACTTCCGGGCGAACGGATTCCTCGACAGGTTAATGATGGTGTCTGAACAGTTCCTGTCGGGCGTGGGAACATTGAGCGATATCAACATGTTGCTGCCGGCGGAACAGGCTTTACTGAATCCTGTGAGGCCTGTGGCCGCGGCTGCGGCATGGATGCCGGTATCCCGGTTGATCGCCCGGCAGGCGCAGCTAACGCCGGATGCGATCGCGCTCAGCTGTGACGGCCGTAACCGGAGCTATGGAGAAATGGAGAGACAGGCTACCGCACTGGCGGCCTGGCTGCTGCAACAGCCGGTAGCGCCGGGAGACCTGCTGGCGGTGATGACAGACCGCTCCGCAGAAATGGTGATTGCACTGTTGGCAGTACTCAAATCCGGCGCGGCTTACGTTCCGATTGATCCCGCGTATCCGGCAGAACGCATCGCCCACATCTGCAGCGACGCGGCGGTGAAGGTGATCCTGACGACCAGCATGCTGTTGGCCGACATACCGCCGGCGTTTAACGGCGGCGTCTTTGCGCTGGACATACAGCTGGAAGGCCTTCCCGACGCCGATGCAAGCCTGCTGCCGGATGTGGCGCCCGATGATACGGCCTATGTGATCTATACTTCCGGCAGCACCGGCAAACCGAAAGGATGCCTGGTAAGCCACCATAACCTGCATAATTATATTTCATGGGCCAATGATTATTACTGGCAGGACGCCGGCGCAGGCAACTGGGGCCTGTGTACTTCTATCGCTTTTGACCTGACCGTGACGGCCATCTATACCGCGCTGACAAGAGGCCGGACATTGTACCTGGCCACCGGAGACCAGATGCCGGCGCTGATACAGGCGTGTTTTACCACGCCGGATATCGATACGCTAAAACTGACGCCCTCGCATATTGCATTGGCGGGAACGCTTGCCATTGATACTACTGCCGTCAGTACGGTGATCTGCGGTGGGGAGCAACTGATGCCCGAGCATGTGGACATATTGCTGCGCATGAATCCCGGAATGAAGATATATAACGAGTACGGCCCTACGGAAACAACGGTCGGCTGTACCGTCAAAAAAATCACCGCGGCAGACAGGGATATTTCAGTCGGTAAACCGGTCGCCCACACGGAGATATTGATCATGAACGAAGATAAGCGGCTGGTGCCACCGGGAATGCCCGGTGAGATCTACATCGCGGGAGCAGGGGTGGCAAAGGGATACCTCAATAACAGCGCATTGACGGCCGAAAAGTTCATGCCCCATCCGTGGATGCAGGGACAGCGGATGTACCGCACGGGAGACACCGGCAGATGGCTGCCGGACGGCAACCTGCTGTATACCGGAAGAAAAGACAGGCAGGTGAAAATACGGGGCTATCGGATCGAACTGGATGAAATTGAAACGGTGCTGCTTGAACATCCCGGTGTAACCGCCGCCACGGTGCTGGCGATGCCTGAGAAGGACGGCGGCGCATATCTCGCTGCCTTTTACGTGGCGGAAGAAAGCCTTCCTGCTGATGTGCTGAGAGGCTTTCTGACAGGGCGACTGCCCGACTATATGCTTCCCTCAGCCTATGCGCAACTGGAGCAGATGCCGTTGACCGTACACGGAAAGGTGGACCATAAGCAGCTCCCTGTCTTCCTGGAAGCAAGCCTGGCAGGACGGCGCGAATATGTGGCGCCCACAGGCGATACGGAAGAAAAGCTGGCGGTGATATGGGAAGAAGTACTGGGCCAGGAGCGTGTCAGCGCAACAGACAGTTTCTTCGAGATCGGCGGCCATTCGCTGAAAGCTATGCAGGTCGTATCCCGCATACATAAAGAGTTTGACGTGGAGATGGAGTTGGGGCAGCTGTTTGAAATGCCGGTACTGAGCACGCTGGCTGCCTATATTCATCAGGAAACCTGGTTACGGAATGCCCCCGATGAAAGTGCCGGTGCATTTAAAGAAATTAAAATTTAACTCCCGCTATGAAAGAATTCCTGGTAAAACTGAAAAAGGAGAACATACACCTGAGCCTGGACAATGGTGATATCTCCGTAAAGTACCTGTCGGAACATATTGACACTGCGCTGATTCAGGAGATACGGGCGAAGAAAAAAGACCTGGTGGACTATCTCTCCGCGCAGCACAAAAACGGCTTCTCCGGCATCATGCCGGTAGCGCTGCAACCCGACTATCCGGCCTCTGCTGCCCAGAAGCGTTTGTGGATCGTAAGCCAGGCAGATGACGCCAGCGTTGCATACAACGTGCCGCTGATCTGCAATTTTAATGGAACGCTGGACGTTGCGTCACTCGAAGCCGCTTTCAGGCAACTGATCAGCCGGCACGAAATATTACGGACTGCCTTCCACGAAAACGGGAACGGGGAGTTACGCCAGCGCATATACGCCGATGGGGCTCAACGTTTTCGTCTGGGCAGATGGGACTTGCGGGACAGGGTACAGCCGGAAACAGCTGCCCGGCAAAAGGTGGAAGAGATTACCCGGCGGCTTTTTACCCTTACCGAAGGGCCGCTGCTCACCGCCGATCTGCTGCAGATAGACACTCGCCGTTATGTGCTGGTGTGCGTAATGCACCACATTATCAGCGATGGCTGGTCCACCGGTGTGATGATGGGAGAGCTGATGGCATCCTATCATGCGTTTACCAACGGGGAAGACCCGGCGCCCGCTCCGCTGCGGATACAATAC
This sequence comes from Chitinophaga oryzae, assembly GCF_012516375.2. NCBI lineage: Bacteria > Pseudomonadati > Bacteroidota > Chitinophagia > Chitinophagales > Chitinophagaceae > Chitinophaga > Chitinophaga oryzae. The sequence continues at coordinate 4,438,030 of NZ_CP051204.2, read as the reverse complement.
AAGGACTTCGCCGTCTGGCAGGAGTCTGAGCTCAGCGGCGAAAAACTGGCTGCCCACCGCCGGTACTGGCTGCAGCAATTTGATGGTCCCTTGCCGCTGCTGGATTTGGCATCGGACAGGCAGCGGCCGGTGGTGAAAACCTATAACGGCGCGGTGGTCAGCCGGGAGATAAATGCGCCGCTGTTCCAGGTCTTTAAAAAATTGTTACAGCAGGAGGGGGCTACCTTGTTCATGGGACTCACCGCCTTACTGAAAGCCCTCCTATACCGTTACACAGGCCAGGAGGATATCATTATCGGCAGCCCGGTGGCTGGCCGTGATCACATCGATCTGGAAGAACAGATCGGTTTTTATGTCAACATGCTGGCATTACGTACCCGCCTGTCCGGAGAAGATACTTACCGTATCCTGCTCAGAAAAGTAAAACAAATCACGCTGGGAGCCTATGAACACCAGGTATATCCTTTTGACGCGCTGGTCAGCGAGGTGTATACTAAAATGGAACCCGGAAGACATCCGCTTTTTGACGTGGTACTGGCATTACAGAATATGAACGATGCCAGCCGGCAGGAACGGCCGGCGGCTTCGGGTGACCTGTCAATAAGCCCTTACAGTAGCTCCGCGCGTGTGGTAAGCCTTTTTGACCTGCGCATCGACTGCCGCGAAGCGGATGACCGGCTGCTTTTTCTGATAGAGTACAACACGGATATTTACGACGGCGACCGCATTGAGCGGATGGCCGATAATCTCACGGGCATGATGCAGGCGGTGGTGAACGCACCTGATGCTCTGCTGTGCCGCCTGTCTTACCTCGATGCTGCTGAACTGAAAATGCTGACAGGCAATGTGAACGCAGCCACCTACCCGACGGAAGAAACGATGGTGAGTCTTTTTGAAGCACAGGCAGACCGCACTCCCCACGCCGTGGCAGTAGCGCTCGGTGAACAGTCGCTGACCTACCGGCAACTGGACGAATATGCCAACAGGATTGCTCACTTTCTGATACGGACCACAGCCCTGCAACGGGAGGAAGGCGTGGCGGTCATCCTCAACAGAACGCCGGATTGCATTGCGGCCTTATTGGGCATACTGAAAGCCGGCGGCATGTATATTCCGATGGAAGCGGACCTGCCGGAAGATCGCCTGAAATTTATGTTGCGCGACGCCGGCGTGCGGGTACTGATAACGGAAAAATCATTTCTCGAAACAGCCAATCGTTTACAGTGGGCCTGTAGCCGCCTGGAAGCTTATTGCTGCCTCGACAGCAACGATTTATACCAGGAGAAAGAACAGCAGGAAAATGTGATGATGGCCCGCGAGCTGTGGGACCACGTAGGGGACAGCGCTGTTGACCAGATCACCGGCGGCGGATGGGGTAATAGTTTTACCGGTGGTCCTATTTCCGCTCTGGAGATGGAGGAATATTCCATGAACGCATACCTTAAACTTAAACCGCTGCTGCATAAAGACATGCGGGTGCTGGAAATAGGATGTTCCTCCGGGTTGACACTGTGCAAGGTGGCGCCTGAAGTAGGCTTTTATTACGGAACAGACCTGTCACCCGTGATTATCGGCAATGCACAGCAGATGGTGGTTGAAAGGGAGATGACCAACGTACAGCTGCAGGCAGTGGTAGCGCATGATATCGGGAATATCAGCGAACGCGGCTTCGACCTGGTGATCATCAATAGTGTTATTCAACACTTCCATGGCCACAACTACCTGAGAAATGTGCTTAGCCAGGCGGCCTCCCTGATGAAGGATACCGGCTGGATATTCATTGGCGACGTGATGGATGCGGACCGGAAAGAGAACCTGGTGGCCGATCTGCTGGCGTTCAAGGCGGCAAATAAAAACACCGGTAGTCAAACGAAAACAGATTTTTCGGCTGACCTGTTCATTGCAAGAGGTTTCCTGGAAGACCTGGTTACAGAAGCGAATCCGCTGAAAGCCGTAGCGATCACCGATAAAATCTGCACCGTCGAAAATGAACTCACCAGGTACCGCTATGATGCGTTGCTGACAGTAGATAAAACTTCGCCGTCTGCGCCAGGCATTAAAAGAAATAAATGGCAGTACAGCAATACCGTACTGGCGGAACAGCCATCTACAAGGCCGGCATTGCCGCTGTCACCCGGCAACCTGGCCTACCTGATTTATACGTCAGGTACTACCGGCCAGCCGAAAGGCGTACAGGTGCAACATGATAACGTGGTACGGCTGTTCATGACCGACCCGGCGCTGTTTGATTTTAACGAAACTGATGTCTGGACGATGTTCCATTCCTATAGTTTCGATTTCTCTGTATGGGAAATGTATGGTGCGCTGTTCTTTGGCGGCAAACTGATATTGGTGCCGAAAGCAGTGGCGCAGGATGCTGCCGCTTATCTGCAGCTGCTGTCGGAGCAGCAGGTGACAGTGCTCAATCAAACGCCATCGGCTTTCTACAACCTGTCAGCCGAGATATTGCATACTGCCGGCCTTTCACTGCCATTGCGGTATGTCATTTTTGGCGGTGAGGCGTTGAACCCGGGAAAACTGGAGAACTTTCACGCCGCCTGGCCGGCGGTAAGGCTGATCAATATGTACGGCATCACTGAAACAACCGTACACGTTACATACAAGGAAATTACATCCGCCGCCATCAGGCTGGGCATCAGCAATATCGGGAAACCCATCCCCACGCTGAGCTGCTACGTGCTGGATGCCAACGGCGAGTTACTGCCGGTGGGCGTCCCGGGCGAATTGTACGTAGGCGGTGCAGGCGTGGCCAGGGGATACCTCAACAGGGAAGCGCTGACAGCGCAACGTTTTTTGCCGGATACGTTTGCCGGCAACGGACGTTTATACCGGTCAGGCGACAAGGTGAAGCTGTTGCCCGACGGTGAAATAGAATACCTGGGCAGGATGGACCATCAGGTGAAGATCCGTGGTTACCGCATTGAAACAGGAGAGATAGAAGCCTGTCTGCTGAAACAGGAGCAGATAGACAAAGTGAAGGTGGTTGCCCGTCAGGACCGCGATGGCGGCAAGTATCTCGTAGCCTATTTCACCGGCGACGCGGAAACAAATGTCAAGGAGCTGAGAAGCGCACTGGAAAAGTTGTTGCCGCTCTATATGGTGCCTTCCTTCTTTGTGCAGATAGCCGAATTTCCGCTGACACGCAACGGGAAAACAGATGTCAGCCGGTTGCCGGACCCCCTGTCGCCAGTCATACAGGAAACGGCAGGATATATCGCGCCTGCCAATGAGACGGAGCGGCTGCTGGCGGCAATGTGGGAAGATATTTTAGGCAGGGAGCGCATCAGCATGGAAGATAATTTCTTCGAGCTCGGAGGACACAGCCTGAAGGCCATGCAGTTAAAAAGCCGCATCCGCAAGGAGATGGGCCGGCAAATTGCATTGAAGGAACTGTTTAGTCACAACACCGTGCGAAGCCTGGCACGGCTGCTGGAAAATAATTTTCATTCAGACGAAGACGTTAGTATTCCCCGCATGCCGGAGCAGGAGAGCTACCCTGCAAGTTACTCCCAGCGCCGTTTCTGGGCGCTGTGCCAGTTGGCCGAAAGTGCTACGGCATACAACATGTCGGATGCGCTTTTCCTGGAAGGGCATCTGGACCTCGCGGCGCTGCAGCAGGCCCTTCACTGGGAAATACAACGGCATGAAAGCCTCCGCACGGTGTTCGGCCAGGATGATGCCGGCGATGTAAGGCAATATATTCTGCCGGCAGAGGAAGCGACCTGTCCGATAGCTTACATGGATATCAGTCATCATCCCGACCCGGACGCAGTGCTCCGCCGCCTTTATGAAACAGACCAGGCCACTCTTTTTGACCTGACGGCAGAATTGCTGATCAGGATAAGAGTGGTGAAGGTGAAAGAGCATCTCCATGCGATCTTCTGCCTGATGCATCACATTATCTGCGATGGCTGGTCCATGGAAATACTGGCAGGAGAACTGGGAGAAGCCTATAATTGTTTCGCGGCCGGACAAGCGCCTGCGTGGCCGCCGCTGGAAATCCAATACAGGGATTATGCCGCCTGGAAAAACAAACAACAGCCGGCTGAAAATGAAGCATACTGGCTGCAGCAGTTCACCGGCGAAATACCGGTGCTGTCGTTGCCGTCGGACTATCCCAGGCCGGCGTTAAAAACGTATAAGGGCAACAGTATCGAGCGGAAACTACCGTCAGAAGTGGTCAATGTGCTCAGGAGTTTTTGCAACAGGGAGGACGCCACGCTCTTTATGGGACTGCTCGCCGGTTTGAACGCGCTGTTTTACCGGTATACCGGACAGGAAGACCTGGTAGTGGGAACGCCTATCGCCGGAAGGGAACATCATCAGCTGGAAAACCAGGTGGGGCTATACCTGAACACACTTGCGCTCCGGACACAGTTTAGCGGAGACGATTCTTTTCAGGCCTTGCTGGCCAGGGTGAAAAACGTATTGCTGGGCGGTTACAGCCACGGTACCTTCCCGTTTGACCAGCTGGTTGAAAAACTGCAGCTGGGAAAAGACCCTGGCCGTTCCCCGCTTTTTGATGTGTGCATGGTGTTGCAAAACCAGCGGAGCACTAATCTCAGTGCGGCTTACCGTGGAATGAAAGGGTTGGCGATGGTCCCCTTCGCCGCTGCCGGTGGACAGACTACCAGCCAGTTTGATCTGTTGTTTAATTTCAATGAAAAAAACGATGAGCTGCACCTGCTGCTGAATTACAGTACAGACCTGTTCTCCGAAGAAACCATCTGCCGGTTCTATGATCATTTTGTTCAGTTGCTGAAGGCGGTGACCGCTGCGCCGCAGCAACCGCTCTGTAAGGTCAACTACCTCAGACCTTCGGAAATACAGCAATTGATCGAAGGCTTTAATGCAACAGAACAGGACTTTCCCGCTACTACTATAACAGCTTTGATTGAAGCGCAGGTGGCCGCCCGCCCGCAGGACCCTGCGGTGGTGTACGGCGACAGCACGCTGACCTATGCAGCCCTGCATCAACGGGTGGTGGCGCTGGCTGTCCGCCTGCAGGAAGATCACCATCTGAAACGCGGAGACATTGCCGCGTTGATCATGGACCGCTCGGAATATATGATCATCACCTTACTGGCATTGCTTCGGATGGGAGTGGCCTATGTGCCGATAGATCCGGATTATCCCGAACAGCGGCGCCGGTATATGCTGAGTCATTCCAATGCAGCGGTGGTGCTGACAGATGAAGCATATCGTGAAGCGCTCTCCGGGTATCCGTTGGTGGTAGTATCCGCGGTAGCCGGCGATAGGGAGGAAACAGCGCTCCCGGCGGCGGTAGCACAGCCGGAAGATATGGCTTACGTGATATTTACGTCCGGCTCTACCGGTCAGCCCAAGGGGTGTATGATCTCCCACAGCAACCTCGCCAATTACATACAGTGGGCCAACGGATTTTATTTTGATGGGGCAGATACCGGCAACTGGGCGCTTATTACGCCGCTGGCGTTTGATTTAACGGTTACCGCTATCTATACGGCGCTGACGAGAGGAAAGACACTGTACATCGGTGACCGGGGAAAAGATATCAGGCAGTTGCTGGAGGACTGTTTCCGCCATCCGGGGATCGATACCCTGAAATTAACGCCATCGCATGTATCTCTTTTACAGGGGCTCGACCTCAGAGACACGGCGATCAGAACGGTCATTTGTGGCGGTGAACAGCTGACGGCCGCCCAGGTGGCGATATTGAAAACTATTCATCCCGACATCAGCGTGTATAACGAATACGGGCCTACGGAGACAACGGTAGGTTGTGTAGCCTGCCTGGCCGGTACCGGCAGAAGCATTCTGCCTATCGGCAAACCGGCGGCCAATACCGTCATCTATATCCTGGATGCTGCAGGCATGCCCTGTCCACCGGGGGTATACGGAGAAATGTATATCGGTGGCGCCGGCGTAGGCATGGGATATCTGCACGACCCGGACCAAACGAAGGCGAAATTCGTTCCTGATATTTTCAGGCCGGGGGAACGGGTGTATCGTTCGGGGGACATCGCCAAATGGTTGCCCGATGGCGATCTGGTGTTCGCCGGAAGAAAAGACAACCAGGTCAAGATAAACGGCTACCGGATTGAAACGGAAGATATTGAACAGGTGATACTCCGGCAACCGGGCATTACCGCCGCAGCCGTGATCCCGGGGAAAACAGTTGCCGGAACAGAACAATTCCTGTCGGCCTACTACGTGGCGCCAGAAAGCCTGCAGCCGGATATGCTGATGGCTGCCCTGCAATGCCAGCTGCCGGTGTATATGCTTCCCCGTTATATCACCAGGCTGGACGCGCTGCCTGTTACGCTGCATGGTAAACTGGACACCGCCTCCCTTCCGGACCCCCGCATGACGGGCCTGGCAGGACACCGGTACGTTGCGCCGGCAGATGAAACGGAAGCGCAACTGGTCACAATATGGGAAACGGTACTTGAAAGGAAAGGAATTGGCATACATGATAACTTCTTTGAACTGGGAGGAAACAGTTTAAACGTGCTCCGTTTAAGCGCGGCCATTAAAAGGACCATAGGCGTGGACGTTAGCCTGCGGGACATCCTGACATATCCAACCATCGCGCAGTTACGCCGGACCAGGTTTACAGGACAGGATTCCCCGGGAGGCCCGTCGGGCATGCATCTGGCCAACGGGCCCAAAAACCGGGCGAGGAAAAACATGTTCTTCGTGCCGCCGGCTTCCGGAATCTCGTACTGGTATACGGACCTGCTGCAGGCCCTGCAGCAGGATGTGAACGGCTTTTTCCTGAATCTCCGGGGAGTTTTTGATAACGGCCTGCCATATACGTCGATAGATGAACTCATCGGGGAGTGGCTCGGACTTATACTCACGGAAGCCGGGCCCGGCGAGCCGGTTTTCCTGGCCGGATATTCCAGCGGCGGCCCTATAGCCACGATACTGGCGTCATTACTGGAGGCCAGGGGATACAGGCCGGTGCTGTTTTTGCTGGATGCCGTTCCCAAGGATGTGTACCATGAGACGCTCACCGACAGGGAACAATTTGTCTCCACTATCTTCCCGGATGTGGACCGTTTCAGCCGCCTGGCAGAAACCGTGGCGATAACCGCTGATCAGGCTGCTGTGGGCAGGTTCCTGGACATGGCGTTTAATTTCCATTGCCTGTGGCCCGGCTTCAAACAGCCGGACATCACCTGTTCAGCCAGCGCTTTTGTATTTGTAAGTCCTCCTCAGCAAAATGATCTGTCCGGATTTCATCAATGGAGAAATTATATCAAAGGAGAACTGCAATATATTATGCTGGAAGATGGCGAACATATGCAGCTCCTGCAATACAAAGGAAATATTGATTGCATGGCAGCCTGTATCAGAAAAGCGCTCGAATTTTTTGGGTGATTTTTTACGGAAAAACACTATTTTGTAATACTATTATTTGTTAATTTCTATAAAGCCCTTGATATGTTCAGGTATAACCTTCAAGTGATCCTCCGAACTTTCAAACGTTTCAGATCCACGTTTATCATTAATCTGATCGGACTTTCCACGGGGTTGGCCGGTGCGTTGCTGATTTATTTATGGGTACTCGACGAACTTCACTTCGATAAATTCCATCAGCTGGACAGCCGTCTTTACCAGGTGATGATCAATGAAAAAAATGGCGATAAGGTTGTCACTACAGAAGGTACCGGCGGTACCGTGGGCGACCGTTTGCTCAAACAGGTGCCGGAAGTGGAAAAGTCCATTACCACGGCGCCGGCCGACTGGTTTCAGAAATTTAATATCACGTTCAACGATAATACAGTCAGTGCAAAAGGCAATTTCGTAGGCAGCGATTATTTTAACGTATTTTCCTATAAGCTGATACAGGGCGATAAAAACGAGGTGCTGAACAATCCCGGTAATGTGGTGGTGTCCAGGCATCTGGCCGAGAAGCTTTTCCAGAGCGCTGAAAACGCTATTGGCAAAGTGTTGCAGTGGAAATGGCAGGCGTTTTCCAAACCCTGTACTATTACCGGCGTTTACGAAGACATGCCGCATAACTCCACCTACCGTTTCGATTTTATGTTGCCGTTTTCCGCGTGGAAGCAGATCATGCCGGCAACAGAAGAACAGGTAACGACTACAGGGCCGTTCACCACGTTCGTGGTGTTGAAGGAAGGTGCAGATCCGGAACGGTTTAACAGCAAAATGGCCGGCTTCCTGGAAAGCAACTATAAAGACGTTAACTCAAAAATGTTTATCCGGAAATATTCGGATGCCTACCTGCATGGAAAATATGATAACGGTATACAGGTAGGAGGCCGGATAGAGTATGTAAGGCTGTTTTCACTGATAGCGATATTCATCCTGTTGATCGCCTGCATTAACTTTATGAACCTCTCCACCGCCAGGGCATCTACCAGAATGAAGGAAATAGGGGTGAGAAAGGCATTGGGCGCCAGCAGATACAGGCTGATCTCCCAGTTTATGGGCGAGTCCATACTCATCGCTTTTATCTCCATGTTGCTGGCAATATTGATGGTGCTGCTGATACTGCCGCAATTCAACATCATGAGCGGCAAACACCTGACATTGCAACTGGATTTACAGCTGTTGCTGATGATCATCGGTATCACCCTTTTCACCGGTATCGTCTCCGGCAGCTATCCCGCGCTTTATCTCTCAGGATTTGATCCGGTGGCCACGCTCAAGGGCAAGCTGATCAGTACTTCCCTGGGAGAACTTTGGGCCAGAAGAGGACTGGTGATTTTTCAGTTCACCATCTCCGTGGTGTTCATCGTGGCGGTGATCATCTTCTACAACCAGATCCGGTTCATACAATCAAAAAACCTTGGCTATAACAAAGACAACGTTATCTATTTTGAAATGGAAGGGAGGGCCATGGAGGGCAAAGACGCTTTCCTGGCTGAACTGAAAGGTGTTAACGGAATTGAAAATGCTTCCAGCATCCAGCAAAAAATTCTCATGCCCAGCTTTATGCCCAGCTCTAATGTGCAGTGGGACGGCAAAAACGACGATAACCGCATCCGGTTTTTTGAACTGCCTGTAAACTACGGTCTGATTGAAACGCTGGGTATACAGATGGCGGAAGGACGCGCCTTCTCCAGAGACTATGGTACCGATACCTCGGGCGTGGTGCTGAACCAGGCGGCGGTGAAAATTATGGGGCTGCAGGACCCGGTGGGAAAGACCATCTACATCCAGAAAAAAGCGACACGTGTCCTGGGTGTTGCTAAAAACTTCCACTTCAATTCATTGCACGAAGAAATAAAACCGTTCATATTCAGGCTGTCGCCGGATGAAACCATGCTCGTGATGGCCCGGCTGAAACGGGGCGACGAAACCGCTACCATTCAGCGCGTAACGGATTTTTACCGCCAGTACAACCCCGGTTATTCCTTTGAATTTAAATTCCTGGACAACGACTTTCAGCAACAGTATGCCGCTGAAAGGCTGGTGTCCGACCTGTCGAAGTATTTCGCCATCCTGGCGATCGTTATTTCCTGCCTGGGCCTGTTTGGTCTTGCTGCCTTCACCGCTGAAAGAAGGATTAAAGAGATAGCGATCCGGAAAGTGATGGGGGCCACAGAGGGAAATATCATTTACCTGCTGAGTGCCGATTTTATGCGTATCCTCCTGATATCTATCCTGATAGCTATTCCTGCCAGTTATTTCTTTACCCGAAGCTGGCTGAATGATTTCGCTTACAGGATCACCCTGAGCCCGTGGTATTTTGTGGGAGCAGCCTGTGTGGCCATCGTCACTGCATGGCTTACCATTGGCCTGCAAACCATCAAAGCCGCCAGGGTCAACCCGCTGGAGTGTATGAGAGACGCCTGACCGATAAACTGTGTGCATGTTTAAAGAACCTGTTAACTTATTCCTGTTGCATCACGCCGGGGGCAGCAAGTATGCCTACCAGCCCTTTACCGGATTGTTTCCTCCGGGTATGAAAGTAAACCTGTTGGAACTGCCCGGAAGAGGCGCCAGGATGAACGAACCGCTGGTAGAAGACATTCATCTCCTGGTGGAAGATGTTTACCGTAAGATATCACCGGCCCTGGATGCCCCGCACGTCTTTATGGGACATAGCATGGGCAGCGTATTGGCTTACCTGCTGACACGAAAAAGTATCATGGACAACAGAAGGCTGCCCGTACACCTTTTCCTTTCCGGCCGTACCGGTCCCTGCTATTTTGAGGACAGTGCGTTGCGCCGCTCATCACTGCCGAGAAAAGAATTTGCGGCGGTATTACGCGACCTGGGCGGCGTTCCGGCCGAGGTCCTGGATGACGACCAGGCCATGGATTTTTTTGAACCCGTTATTCGCAGCGATTTTAAAGTGCTGGAAACATACAGTTACACGCCGGCGCCCCCATTGGACATACCCGTAACCGTGCTGCTGGGAAAAGAAGATCACAGCGCACACAAAGAAGGTGTCCCCTGGCAGGACATTACCACCTTGCCGGTTGATGTCCGTTATTTTGACGGCGGTCACTTTTTCCTGATGGACAAAGCGGCTGAAATAGCCCGTCTTGTAGCCACACAGACGTGGAATAGTTTTCAGCAACAAATAGCATAAATACCTTTTCCATTATAGCCGGAATAACCCTTTCCACCGGCTTTCCTTTATCGTGGTAACGCTGACTGGCAGTTACCGTAGCGATAGCTGTATCCTTTTATCATTTCTTTTCTGCTTTTATGAACGCTCCTGTCAGCGCGCTCCGCAGCTATCTGGAAGATATCTGCGGCAGCGCTTATGTGTCGTCCGATCCGGAGGTATTGTACCCTTATGGATCGGACCAGACGCTGCATCTCCATTTTCCTTTCGACCTCCTCGTTAAACCGGGTAGCCCCGAAGAGATCAGCAAAATACTACAGTACTGCAACCGTCACAACATCGCCGTGGTCCCCCGGGGAGGAGGCAGCGGGGTGGCCGGCGCCGCCCTGCCCGTACAGGGAGGCGTGGTACTCTCTCTCGAGCGGCTAAACCGTATTCTTGGCATTTATAACGTTGACGGCTATGTGATCGCGGAAGCGGGTGTCGTTACCGCTGATCTGTGTAAGGCGGTAGAACAACAGGGCCTCTACCTGCCGGTAGCTCCCAGCAGTATGAACTTTTCCTTTGTGGGAGGGAATGTCGCCACGAACGCCGGCAGCATCAGGTCCTGCAGGTATGGCACTACTGCACAGCAGGTCATGAACCTGGAAGTAGTGCTCCCTGACGGCCGTATCATATGGACAGGCGCCAATGTCAGGAAGAATGCCACCGGTGTCAATCCCACGCAGTTGTTTGTGGGAAGTGAAGGCACACTGGGCGTGATCACCAAAGTAGTGTACCGGCTGATACCCCGGCCCCGGACGGAAGTAATGCTGCTGGCTGGATTTTGCTGCCTGGAAGATGCGCTTGGAATGGTGATGGCCCTGAAAGTTGCTGAGTTGTCGCCTACGGCGACAGAACTGATTTGTGAGAACGCGCTGCAGCTCACCGCCGCCTACCTGAAAGAACGCCAGCCACTGGTGCAGGATGGTATCAATACACACCTGCTGATCGAATTCCAGGAGCCGGACCAGGTCATCATGGACCACCGGCTGGATACCGTGTCCGCCATTTTGCAGCAGCATCGTTGCGTGGATGTGCTGGTAGCCACTACTGCCGCGGAGAAAGAGCGGGTGAGCAAACTGCGTTATGCCATCGGCGAAGCGATGAACAGCTTCGGTACCACCTATCGCGATGTGGACGCCTGCGTACCGTTGAGCGGCCTGCAGCAATACATAGAAACGGTAACGGCTATATGCAACCGCCACCAGGTACCGCTGATCTGTTTTGGCCATGCACTGGACGGCAACCCTCATGCCATGTTGTTAGTGGGCAACAAAGCAACACAGGCGGAACTGGCAGCCCTGGACGCCGCTGCTGACGAAATCTATGCATATGTTACCACCCATGGCGGCGTCGTGTCCGGCGAACATGGTATCGGATGGCTGCAGCAACAATACCTGCCGCTGCAATTTGATGAAAACCGCTTGTCGCTGACGCGGCAAATCAAATCCATGCTGGATCCCGGGAATATTATGAACCCCGGCAAGGCTGCCCTCTAAAATTATTTATTGTTTGAGTATTCCTTTAAAAATCGAAAGCTTATGTCTTCACCGTTCGTTACACAGGATGACAGCCTGTATCAGGAAGCCGACCATCATACCTGGTCGCAATTGTTTCAGAAACAAAACCAGTTGGGAAATGAACACCTCGCCAGCGCATACCTCGAAGGGTATGAAAAGCTGCGCCTCGACGACCGGCGGATCGTGCGGATAGAAGATATCAGCCGCCGTCTGGAAGCTATATCAGGATGGACACTGGTGCCCGTGTCGGGGTTGATACCTACCAGGGACTTCTTCTATATGCTGATCAATAAAAAATACCCCGTCACCGTTTATATCCGTCAGCCTCATGAACTGGACTTCAGTGAGCAACCCGATATATTTCATGACGTTTACGGCCACCTTCCGTTGCTCACCAATGAAAAATTCACACGCTTCCTGACTTCCTACAGCATCATCGCGCTGAAGTATGTGAACAATGACAGGGCCGTGGATTTCCTTGGACGCCTCTACTGGTTCACTTATGAGATGGGCCTTATCATGGAAAACGGCGAAAGCAAAGCGTATGGCGGCGCTATCATCACCTCCTCGGAAGAGCGGGCCAATATCGCCAGCGGCGCTGCACCTGTTTATCCCTTTTCGCTCGACCAGGTAATGAATACGCCCTACAACCCCTATAAACTGCAACAGCAGTATTTTGTGATCAACTCCTTTGATGAACTGTTTAATGTCATAGAAGGACTGGAGGAGAAACTGATAGACCATTTGCTGTTGCCGGAACAGGATAATGTTGTTCGCAATTTTTCCCTGAACGATCATATCGGAAGGGAGTTTAATGATGTGATCGGCTTTCTCAACGATACCCAGTTCAAATACCCCGACGCTGTTTCCTTTGTGGCGGGTCAGCCCGACGAGCGTTTTTTTGATATAGAAGACCACATTGCCAGCTTTGATACGTATGTCCGTTACCGTATGGAAAAAACAGGCAGCTCGAGGAATGAGGTGGTCAACAGGATCGGGCAGTATGGCAAAACAAAAGGCTTTATCAACGACCTGGTAGCGGAATACCTGAAAGTGGAGGAGGATATTAAGGTGACGGGAGAAGATATCCTGATGACAGTAGGTGCGCAGGAAGCATTTGGTATTGTAGTGGGAACGCTGTGCCAGCAGGAAAAAGATGTGGTCCTTGTGGAAGATCCCGGTTACATCGGCGTCAGCGCTTTCGCGAAAGTGTTTAACTATAACATAGCCGGCGTGGGGACCGATGAAGAAGGTATTGACCTCAAATTGTTAAGAGACAAGATACTGACCATTAACGGCTCCGGAAAGCGGGTGAAACTGTTGTATGTTATTCCCGACTATCAGAACCCTTCCGGTTCCTGTATGCCCATCGGCAACAGGTTGAAGCTGCTCGAAATGGCGCAGCAGTACAACTTCCTGATCCTGGAAGACAGTGTCTATAACAGTTTCACGTACGCGCAGAAGAAAAACCCGACGCTTAAATCACTCGACCGCTACGGCAGGGTGTTGTACGTAGGGTCATTCTCCAAGTCGCTCTTCCCGGGGTTGCGGATGGGCATGATCGTAGGCGGGCAACGGGTGGAGAACCACCGGGGAGACCGGGTGTCCCTGATCGATGAGATGACGAAAGTAAAAGCGCAGATGACAAACAATACTTCCGGCATTACCCAGGCCATGCTGGGCGGGGTATTGCTGGCCAAGAACTTCCGGCTTAGCGAATGGAACAGGGCAAAATTTGAGAGCTATAAAATGAAGCGGGATCATATGCTGGCGTCGCTGGACAAATACTTCAACCCGCAGGAACACGACTGGGCGGCGGGCATTCGCTGGACCAGGCCGGAAGGCGGGTTCTTCATCAAGATGTCCCTGCCGTTCGAAGTGGACGATCAGTCTGTGGTAGACAGCGCCAGCCGGTTCAACGTCATCTTCAGCCCCATGCGTTATTTCTACCTGAAAGGCGGCGGAGAAAACGAAATACGGCTCACTTTCTCCAACCTCTCCCGTGATATGATAGAAAAAGGCGTAAAACAGTTAGCACAGTTTGTTCGCTGGAATGTGACAGGTATCAAAGGGCCGCTGCCTTTGATCGCTGATACCACCATCTGATACTTTTTTAAAAACACCTGAAAATATTGTTATGAAAAACAGATCCTTCCGGATAGACTATATCGAAATATATACACCGATGGCCAAAGCGCTGGCCTACTGGCATGTGCAGGCCCTCGGCTTTAAACCGGTAGCCAAAATGAATGCCGAAACCGGCGCTGCTACCGTGGCCTCTTATGTGTTGAAGAGTAACGACGTACAGCTGGTGCTCACATCGGCTTACCCCACGGCGCAGGGACCTGCCGCCAGGGAGGTAGAGTCCTATATCACCCAGCAGTACTGCGGCGTGAAGCGCATTGCCCTGCATACCGACGATGTGAAATCCGCTTTCCAGGAGAGCGTCGCCAATGGGGGCATTCCGCTGAAGCTGCCTGCTGTGGCGGAAGATGCGCACGGATGGGTAGAAGAGGCCGCCGTGAAACTATACGACAACAGCGAAATTACTTTTGTGAACCGCACGGCTTACAAGGGCGCTTTCAAGCCCGGCTATCATCCGGACAGCGCCGCCTGGCAGACCGAAGGCGAGTGGCTGCAGGCGGTAGACCATGTGGCAGCAGAAGTGCGTAGCAACGAAGCCGCTTATTGGACCAACTACCTCACCGCCGTTATCGGCTCCAGCATGGTACAGAATATCGGGCGCAGCGCGGAGAACAGGACGGGCATGATACTGAACATCAATCAGACAGACGACCAGCAGCTTACTTTCGTAATTGCGGAACCGGAAAACTGTTTGTTGCCGTCCAAAGTACAGGATAATATCAACAAATTCGGTCCCGGTATTCACCATCTGGCGTTCAGTACGGAAGACCTGCAGCAAACCGTGCTGGCACTGTCGGCCAAAGGGGTGGACTTTGTCCGTTTCCCTGCGGCGTACTACGAGTTGCTGCGTAATGACGAGGATTTCCGCATGATAGACATCGATGCCCTGGAAGAAAAAGGGATCATCATTGACAAGGAAGGAGATGCTTTCCTGCTGCAAAAATTCATCAAGCCTATCAGCGACCGTCCCTTTTTTATTTATGAGCTGGTACAGCGGGTCAATGGATACAGCGGCTTTGCGCTGCGTAATATCAACGTGCTGAAGAAAGCGGAAGAAATCGAAATACTGCAACCCCGATAAAAAGCAGCTAACATGAACCTAGCAGACAATTTAAGCGGGCTGGAAAACCTGATCGGGAATTCCCCGCTGTATAAGTGTACCGGTCCGGGAGCGGTATATGCCAAACTGGAGTATCACAACCTGATGGGCAGCATTAAAGACCGTCCCGCCCTGTATATCCTGAAGAATGCCATTGCCCGCGGGCTCGTAGGCCCCGAATCTACGGTGATAGAATCCACGTCCGGTAATTTCGGGATCGCACTCGCCGGCATCTGCAACAGGCTGGGCCTGAAGTTCATCCCTGTGGTTGATCCCAATATTACCGAAGAGAAAGCCGCCGTATTGCGGATGTTATCGTGGAAAGTGGTGAAAGTGGAGGAGCGGGATGAAACCGGAGGCTTTTTGCTCAACAGGATACGGGAAGTACAGCGCCTCGTCAGGACGGTGCCCGGGGCCTTTAACCCTAACCAGTATGAAAATGACGATAACTATCTCTGTTATTATCATACGCTTGGCAGGGAGATCAACAACAACTTTGGCCGGCTGGACTATGTGTTTGTCAGCGTAAGCTCTGGAGGTACCATTACAGGGCTGTCCATGCGGCTGAAGGAGAAGTTTCCCCGTGTGAAAATAATCGCCGTAGATGTGGAAGGGTCGCTGATATTCAGCGACAAGCCCGCTGTCCGCCGTTTGTCCGGCCTGGGCTCCAGTATGCGGACCGCTATGATCGATAAGGCATTGATTGATGAGGCTATGGTCCTGTCGCAATGGGACATCGTACAGGGATGCCATTCGCTGCTGAAAGAGCAGAATATCCTCGGCGGCGCCTCTGCCGGCGCCGTTTTCAGGGCGATGCAGCTGTTTAACGAGAAATACCATATCAACAACGACGGCAACATTAACCTGATGATCATACCGGATAACGGCAGCGCCTATATGAACAGCATCTACAATGAGGCGTGGGTAAAAGCCAACATTCAAAACATACACCATGAAGTACATTAATGAAAAAGACGTACGGGCAATGGGTACCAGCTGGCCGGAAGTATTTCAGGCAATCCGCGACGCTACGGCGGCCATTCGGCGGAATGACTACAGCCAGCCGCTGAAGCCCTACCTGAGATATAAAGATCCCCGTAACCGGATTATCGCCATGCCGGCCTATCTCGGCGGTCCGTTTGATACCGCTGGCATCAAATGGATTGCGAGTTTCCCCGGTAATATTGCGAAAGACATTCCTCGTGCGCATTCGGTGATCATCCTCAATGAAGCGGATACCGGCGTTCCCTATGCTATCATCAATACTGCGCTGGTCAGCGCCATTCGTACCGCCGGCGTAACGGGCGCTGTGACAGACAGCTACCTGGCGGCCCGGAAAGCACCCGGCAAACTGACGGCCGGCATCATCGGCATGGGGCCGATAGGACAAATGCATCTGGACATGCTGAACGGCGCTTTTGCCGAAAGCATAGAAAAGGTGCTGGTGTACGACCTGAATGAAAAAGTGTTGTCACAGGTGGCTGCCACCACCGGGATACCTGTTGAGCGTTGCGGGTCCTGGGAAGAAGTATTTGACCAGGCTGATATTTTTATGACCTGTACCGTGTCCGGCAAGCGGTATATTGACCGTCCGCCACGCGCCGGCGCCCTTTACCTGAATGTTTCGCTGAGAGATTTTGAACCGGCCTTTATGCAGGCGGCAGACCTGATCGTGGTGGATAACTGGGAGGAGGTATGCCGCGAGAACACCGATATCGAATGGATGCACCTGCATCACGGGTTACAGGAAAAGGATGTGGCCACCATAGGAGCGGTGCTGCTGGACGGTATCCTGGCCGATGGTCCGGGCAGGTCCGTAATGTTTAACCCCATGGGCATGTCTGTGTATGATATGGCGGTGGCCCGGTATTATTATGATTTGTCCGCCAGCCTCGCGGTAGGCGCGGTCCTGGAAAACGCCTGACAACTTTTTGGCAGCCCCGAAGAAACCTGTACTGTATCGATTTAAAATACCGTCCCCATGAAGCATATGACAAGTATCCATGAAAAAGTACATACTGCCATACAGACTTTTGAAGAACAACTGTCCGTGATCGACATCACCCTGGAAGAAGAAATGCAGAAGCACTATAAGGAGCGAAAAACGCTGCTGCTGGAATTCCTGTACAAAGAGAAGATAAGATACCAGTTTGCCTTATCGGAATTTAAAAAACTGCTGGATGCTTAAGATGAACACAAAAAAGAGAAAACACTTCCGGATTATCTCCTGGGGCGGCGTTGGAGACGCATTATTGCTGACGCCCGCATTCAGTGCGATCAAAGCCCGTTTCCCCGACGCCAGGCTCAGCGTTTTTTATCCACGGGAACCCCACCGGCAGATCTTCCGGCACAACCCGCACATCGATAGCTTAAAAAAATTCACTTTCGGGCATGCTCCCTTTAGCAGGATACGGTACCGGCTCCGGCCGGATGCCTTTATGATGCCTGCCTACGGCGCGCTTTATCCCACCAAGTTTTATCAGAAACACGCGATGAAGATCATCGGCGAGATGATAGGGCTTGACCTGGAATCGCCACGGGTGGAACTATACCTGCGGGAAGAGGAGCTGGCGGCAGGTGACCGTCGTTTGGCCGGGCATAAAAGCCCGATACTGATGCAAACGGTAACCGGCTGTTCCGCCAATAAAAACTGGCCGCACGAAAAATGGGAAGCCCTGGTAGCATCCATGCCGGACCATACTTTTATTCAGCTGGGCGCAAAGGGAGAAAAACCGGTGGCCGGCGCTGTGGATATGACAGGGCTGTCCTTCCGCGAGTCCTTTGCCATGATGCGATCTGCCAGCGCGTTTGTAGGAGTGGAGTCCTGCTTCGCGCACGCCTCCAACACTTTTCAATTGCCCGGCGTGGCGCTCTTCGGCCCGTCCGCCCCCGTCATCTGGGGACATAACAACCTTACCAACCTTTACAGGAACGCTTCCTGTGGTCCCTGCCTGGACATTCTGTTGTTTGAAGCCTGTCCATACGGCAACGGCTGTATGAATTTCGAGGTGGCAACTGTCAGGGAGGCACTGATGAAACAATTATTCACCGGAAAAAATACGTATTGATGAAAAATCGTCCTATTTATGTTTTAGGCACCGGCTATTCCCATGATGGGTCTGCCTGTTTATTAAAGGACGGCAAGATAGCCGTCGCTATTGAAAAAGAAAGGATCACACGGATCAAGCATGACGGTAATAACGACACGGCAGCCATTCAATATTGCCTGGACGCTGAAGGTATTACCATCCACGATGTGGCGCTGGTTGTACAAAACGGCGCCGCTGCCGGTCCGGTGACCGACTACCATGAAGGGCCCCGGCTTTTTACCAAAGATGTGGCGGTACCGATTTACAACATCTCCCATCACCTGGCACATGCTTATAGTACCATCGGTACTTGTCCGTTTACAACAGATTTTAATATAGTGGTCATTGATGGCAGCGGTGCTTCGTTTGACCAGTGCATGGACCTCAGCGGTTTCGTGCCCGACCGCGAAAAGATACAGCAGTTGCCGCATCTTTACTACGAAAAAGACAGTTACTACAGCTATCGTAACGGTAAACTGCAAACCGTTTATAAAGATTTTTCAGAGTTCGGTTTCTTTTTCCGGAACCGGGAAAAATATGCGGGCAACATGCATTCTATCGGTGGGGTGTATGAAATGCTCAGTAAATATTGTTTTTCCAATGTTGAAGATACCGGTAAACTAATGGGATTAGGCCCCTATGGCGAGAAAGGCCGTTTTACCGATCCGCTGTTCGACCTGAAGGATGGCCGTGTATTTGTGAACTACGATACGCTCGATACGCTGAACCAGCCTTCCCGTTCCTTCAGCAATCTGAAGAACAGGTTTCAGTATTATGCCGACGTCGCCTGCTGGGTACAGGACCAGGTGGAAGAAGCGATACTGTATACTTTCAGGTCCAGACTGGAGCAGGACCCGGCCGAACGTCTCACCTATGCCGGTGGCGTAGCGCTGAATGCGGTGGCGAACGCCCGGTTGTTACGTGAGCTGGACCTTAAAGAACTCTATATGCAACCGGCGGCGGCAGACAATGGCATCGCCATCGGCTGCGCTTACTACGGCTGGCTGGAGATCCTCGGGAAAGAAAACGTACGGCACAACGGTACCGCTTTCCTGGGGCGTCCTTACAGCAAAGACGAAGTGGAAAGTGCCGTTGCCGATATACGGGTGCACGATCCCCTGGAAACAAAGATGCTGGTAGACGCCTACCTCCGGAATATCCGTTATTATAACAAAGCAGCAGACCTGTCAGGCGTGATTTTGCAGCTGACCCTCACGGACAGCGGTATCTATCAGCTGGCTTTCCATGATGGGGAAGTAGAACTGCATCATGGCGTTAAAAAAGTGCCTTCAGTGACGATCACCACAGAAGGACGGTATTTCCTGCAGGGCATGCGTAATATGGACCATTTTACCGCGCTGGCACAGGAAGGAAAAATCACTTTGTCCAATGGCAATGACCTGTTCCGCATCATGCAGGCTGTCGACTTTTCCGCCCGTACTGAAGGGCTGGTGGAGATGGAACAACAGCTGTCCGGCGGCAGCCAGCCATTTGTTGTACGCAGGGCCGAAAACCTGGCGTCAGCAGTAGCCTCATTGCTGGCAGAAGGTAAGGTCATCGGGCTCTATCATGGCGGGGCGGAATTTGGCCCCCGGGCATTAGGGCATCGGAGCATTATCGCCGATCCCCGCATTCCCGGCGTACGTGATTATATCAACTCACGGATTAAATTAAGGGAAGACTTCCGGCCTTTTGCGCCGGCAGTGCTGGAAGAAGACCTGCTGGTTTATTTCAAATATCAGCAGGACACGCCCTATATGATCCTGGTCAATGAGGTCCGGGATGAATGGGCTGCACAACTGAGCAGTGTGATACACCGCAACAGAAGCGCCCGGGTACAGACCGTTAACAAGGTATGGAACAAATCCTTTTACGATATCCTTACCGCCTTTAAGGAACAAACCGGTATATCTGTATTGCTGAACACGTCTTTTAACCGGAAAGGCATGCCTATCGTTGAAACGCCGGTGGAAGCGCTCAATTTCTTCCTCGGATCGGAACTCGATTGCCTGGTGCTGGAAGATCTGATCATCCTGAAGAAAGGAACAGGCGGGCAGGCGACGCCAGCAACGGCTGTGCCGCAGGCGGAACAGGCGGCGGTATAACATGATTCCCTCCCGGGATACAAAAAAGCCTTCGAGTTTTACTCGAAGGCTTTTTTAGTTTTTGTTATTTCAGCCAATGGTGGTTACAGCAGCAGTTGTTAGCCGGCATTCAGTACTTTTTCGTATGCCAGCCGTGCTGCATCGCGAAAGAAAACTTCGCCGCAATACACGTAGCCTTGTTTTTCAAAAATGCGCAGCATGCCTTTGTTATCAAAATTGGTGTCGGCCCGTACGCTGGTGATCCCGTTCTCCAGGGCATAGCTGTCAATATGTGTCAGCATTTGCTGCGCCAGTCCCTGACCTAAAAATTCATCGGAGATCGCCACGCGATGGTAAACGACGAAATCGCCATCGGTCAGCCATTTTCCTTTGATATCCAGGTAAGCCGGTTCATCATTGATGAGCAAGGCGACATATCCTGCTATTTTATCACCTGCCACCAGCACATATCCATGGTCATTTTCGATATCATGGGCCACGATAGCGGGGTTGGGGTATCCATCCTGCCATTGGTCGCTTCCTTCGGCTTTTCTGCGGGCAATGGCCTTTTCCAATATATGCCAGATCTGATCTGCGTCTGCTGCTGTTGCTTTTCTGAATTCCAACGTCATAGTCCCGGATGTTTAGACATCAAAAATACAAAAAGGTTTTTTTTACAGGGTACAAAAGAAAAAACCTGCGCAGGTCGCAGGTTTTCCTTTTATATCAGTTTTTTAGCCGGTTTAAATCGGTTGAATATACCAACGCTGGTTGTTGCCTCCGTGAGACGTATACTGCACTACATTGGCGCCGTTGTCAGAGGATGCGGCCCACACGTCCAGCACTTTTCCGCTGTTCCTGTTCTGAATGCTATAGGTGCCGTCTGCATTTTGGTTCAGCTGCCATTGCTGGTTGTAGCCTTCGTGCCAGCTGTATTGTATGGCCTGTGTGCCATCTGCATGTGAGTAGCCGTTTACGTCCAGCACTTTACCGCTGTTGACGCTGGTGATACGATAATAACCGTTGTTGAGATAAGTAAATGTCCACTGCTGGTTGGCGCCGTTGTGCCAGTCCCATTGCACTGCGCCGGCATAATCAGCGGTAGATGCGCTGTAGATGTCCAGTACTTTACCGCTGGACAGGTTGGTGACTTTATAGGTGCCGTCAGGAATAGGATTGGCGCCCGGGCCTCTGCCGTACATGAACCGGAGGGCGGTCACGTCGTTCGGGTTGAAAGGCCGGTTGACGCCGGAGCCGATGCAGGCCAGCATCCAGCTGTTGGGATCTTCGGCAGCAGGCGTACCCGGAATCGGGATAGCGCCAACACCGGCATCGCCTTCATTCGGGTTGGAGGACCAGCCGCAGCTGAAGGAGCGGTTGAAATAATCGGTGTGCCGGAAACCGATGGTATGGCCGATTTCATGGGCAATCACGGTAGCGAGGTAGTCCTGGTTGGGATTGGAGCCCAGGGCATTGGCGTCTGCATTCAGCCGGATAGGGCTGGGAGGGTTGCCGTTGGCATCGGGGAAGCCTGCCGACCGTCCGAGGATGCCCGCTCCCAGGCTGGTGTAGATGATATCGATATCACCGCCGCTGGCTATCCGTTGAAAGGTAAGCATCAGGCCGAGGGAATTGTAACGGGCGATAGCGATGTCTGTTGCAGTAGTGTAAACGGGCGGCAGGTTGGTCACTGATACGGTGATCACGCGCGGCAGCCTTGCAATGGCATAGTTGGTCATATACTGCTCCGAATTGGCGACACGCAGGGTGGGCGAGTATTCCCGCGTCCTGTCCAGGTCAGTGTCAGAGAGGAAGATATCGCCTTCCACCACATAACCGCCATCTTCACGGACAACGCCGTGGGTGCTGAACCCCAGCTTCTTTATTTTCCCCAGCGCTTCCGGGGAGACTTCATGGGTAAGGTCTTTTTGCTGCGTTTCTTTTTTGCAGGACAGACCGGTGAGCAGCATAAAAGCGAGCATAAGGCTGCATAAGAGGTAACGAGATTTCATATATAGAAAGTTTGGTGAAACGAGGGATAACAGTGATGGCGGCAAAATTATGACGGGCTCCGGCAGCAGCTTTGCAGTCGGACAGGCTTTCATAACGGGATAAAAAAGGAGCAAAACGAATGATCGCTTTGCTCCAGCAAAAGTTATTGGAAAAGGCTTTTATCTTACATATTCTCTGAAGATCCGGTTGAGCCAGCGCAGCATCAGGAAGATCACGGCAGCGGCGCCGCCGAGCAGCAGGAAGTTGACCAGGAAATAATTCGCTTTGTTGTCATAGGTATCCCACAAGGTGGCCAGGATACCCGAAAGCTTGTTTCCGATGGAAGTGGCCAGGAACCAGCCGCCCATCATCAGGGAGGTGATACGGGCCGGGCTCAGTTTGGATACGAGCGACAAGCCCATAGGGCTCAGGAACAGCTCACCCACCGTGATGATACCGTAACAGCCGATCAGCCACCATGGCGACGCTTTGATGGCGCCGTTGCTGCACACATAAACAGCCCCCACCATCATCAGGGTGGAAATGGCGGATATGAGCAGCCCCCAGGCTATTTTAGACGGGGTGGAAGGCTCTTTGTCCCTTTTTCGCAGCATGGCGAAGAACAGCACGATCAGCGGTGTCAGCGTGATCACAAAGAACGGGTTGATTGACTGGAACAATTCAGTGTTATAAAGACTGAGGCTTTGTCCTTCGGCCGGCATTTTTTCCGGGGCCACATTTTTGAAGTAAGGTACTTTGTCCCATACTTTCAGGGGTTTGCCGTCCGCATCCCGCATCACCCTGAACTCTTCATCGTAGGCGGTCACGGAATCCGCTTTGTTCACCACGGTTTCCGCCAGGTAAAGCCCCTGGGCGGGCTGCTGGATAGCTGCAGGGATCTCCCGGTCGGTATAATATTGCGCCCAGGTGGTCAGCGCGGTACCGTTCTGTTTGAATACCGCCCAGAACACGATGGACACCGCGAAGATGGCCAGCAGCGCCGACAGCGGCTTCCTGTCCCTGGCATCTGCTTTCACCAGCAGCGACACGAAAAACAGTAATATCGGGATGCAGGCAAAGATGAAAGCGTCGGTGGAGTTGGACCCGAAAACATTGCCCGGGATAAACCAGGCGCCCAGCCCTACGACAATCGCCGGCAGGAATACAACGGAGAAAATTTTGCTCAGCGGCATATCGCCCTCCTGTACCGGTTTACGGACGTCGGCATGGCGGTAGTGTTTCATACCGATGACAAAGATCAGCACGCCCAGGAACATGCCGATACCGGCAGCAATGAAGGCTGCGCCCCATCCGATGGTGTTCCGCAGAAAGGCTGCGAAAAAGTTGCAGATAAAGGCGCCGATATTGATCCCCATGTAGAAAATGTTGTACCCGGTGTCCTTACGGCTGCGGTACTTTTCATCACTGTATACATTTCCCAGCAAGGTGGAGATATTGGGCTTAAAGAATCCGTTGCCGATACAGATCAGGCCAAGGGACAGGTAAAAGACGGTCAGGTTGTGTACGGCAAGTCCTATGTAACCAATGCCCATAAGCACGCCGCCGATGATGATTGACTTGCTGTAACCCAGTTTACGATCGGCTATCAGTCCGCCGAGGAACGGTGTCAGGTATACGAAAGCGATAAAAGTACCGAAGATATCCGCAGCAGTGGCACGGTCCATGCCCCAGCCGCCTTTGGCGGTGTCGGTCAGGTACAACTGGAAAATGCCGAGGATCAGATAAAAACCAAAACGCTCCCACATTTCGGAGAGGAACAGAAAAGGCAATGCTGCCGGATGATTACTTGTCTTTTTCATGTAGATTAGATGGTGTACGTGATATAGGTTTCTGCCTGGTGGCGGAGGATACAACCCTCCGCTACCGCCAAATCGCGAAAATAAGGTAAAGATGGGAATAAAAGCGCAGCAGTACAGGAAAGGTGGGAAGGTCAGCTCAGGGGGATGGTTGTTTCGCTGTATTTATTACGGTATTCTATGGGCGTGAGGCCGGTCAGCCGTTTAAATACTTCGCGGAAACTCTGGGTATCGGTATAGCCGACCTCGTACATCACTTCGCTTACATTCTTGCGGGTGGTTTCCAGCCTGCGTTTGGCGGCTTCCACTTTTACCCGTTGTACGTATTCATTGACGGTATTGTTGGTGGATTTCTGAAACCGGCGTTCAAAGTTGCGCCGCCCGATAGCGAATTTATTCGCCAGGAAATCGATGGTGATTTTCTCGGGGTAGTTTTGTTCGATGAACTCCTGCGCCATCCTGATCTCAGCGTCGTCATGCGCTTTCTGTCCTTCGAAAATAATAAAGGGAGACTGGCTTTTGCGGTCTATATCGATGAGGAATCCTTTGGCGATGTCGATGGCCATTTCCCGCCCTGCATATTTCTCGATCAGGTATACCAGCAGGTTAAGATAGGCGAAGGCTCCGCCGCTGGTGTAGATGCCATCTTCATCGGTGATCAGCTGTGAGGGCACCATTTTGGCGTCGGGGTACATTTCGGAGAACTGGCCTGCCAGTTGCCAGTGAGTGGTACAGGGCCTGTTGTTCAGCAATCCCGTCGCCGCCAGGAAAAAAGCGCCGATACAGAGACAGGCGATTTCGGCGCCCTGTTGCCGCTGTTGCAATATCCACGGAATAAACTCCTGGTTCATTTCGGCCGCCCGTTGCTGGTCGCCCTGTAAAGAGGGTATGATGATCAGATCTGTCTGATGTACTTCGCTGATCAGCGCATCGGGATTGATGGTAAACCTTCCGTTCCGCTGGCTTGTATTAGGAGAGAGGCCTACCAGCTGGATATTGAACAGGGGCTCTTCTCCCCGGGCCGCCCGGATGGCATTGACTTCTGAAAGTATTTGCAGGCTTCCTTCAATGTTTACCAGGCTGCTTTGGCCTCTGGGTATCAGAATAGAAATGTGTTTCATACGGTTAGCTGTTATCATGACGGGTTGTCGTATTCGCCATTCTCAAATGTCATTAAACCCTGCCGTTCGTTTTCCGGCGGCGGGTTAGTTTTGTGTTGTCATCAAAAATAGGAAAATGATACAAATTAGCGCTTACCTCACTTTCGCCGGCAATTGCCGGGAGGCGATGAGCTTCTACCGGGAATGCCTGGGCGGCCGTCTTTCCTTCCGGACCATCGGGGATACCACCGATGCGGAAGTACTGCCGGCGCGCCTGAGGAATGCAGTGTTGCAGGCCACGCTGGTAAGCGGCGACCTGGTGCTGACAGGCTCGGATATGGTAGGCGAGGAGGGGCTGATCTGCGGCAATACCGTTTCCCTGCTACTGCAATGCAACAGCGAAACAGAGACGAGGGACTGCTACCGGAAACTGGCCGCCGGCGGGGCCACATCGTTCCCGCTCCGCCCGACAGTCGCGGGAGGCCTGTTTGGAGGGGTGACGGACAAATACGGCCACCATTGGCTGCTAAGCTGTGATAACATTTATCAAAAAATTTAATAAACACAAAACACAAAAAAATGAGAAAAGTAGTGTTGCTGATGCACGTATCGCTGGACAACTATGTATGCGATGAAAAAGGCGGTCTGGACTGGATGGTCTACGACAAGGAAATGGAAGACTATGCAGCTGGACTGATGCAGACAGTGGGCATGCCATTGTATGGCCGCACCACCTACGGGATGATGGCCGGTTACTGGCCCACCGTGCTGGAAAGGCCGGAAAGCGCCAGCGAACATAGCCTGAAACATGCCAGGTGGGTACAGGACATTCCCAAAGTGGTATTTTCCACGACCATGGAAAAAGCGGAATGGAACAACACCCGGTTGATCAAAGGCAACATTGCGGAAGAAGTGGCAAAGCTGAAAGCCGAACCCGGGAAAGACCTGATGATATTCGGCAGCCCCGGACTGGTAAAGACGTTCCTTGACCTGGACCTGATTGACGAATACCGGTTGACCATTCAGCCTATGGCCATCGGCGCCGGTACGCTGCTCTTCAATGACCTGAAAAAACCTGTAAGGCTGAAGCTGCTCAGCGCAAAAACAATGAAGTCCGGCGTGATTGCTGCGCACTACGAGACGGTCAGAAAGTAACCGCGCGTTTTTTCCTGCGAAGCTCCCTGCGGGACATGGCTTCCTTCGCCCAGCTCCGTCGGAGGGGAAGCAGCCCTATCCAAAACGGGATATAATAGAACATGGTGATGCCGAGGTACAGAAAGGCCGGATCAAAAAAGATGGCTAGCAAGGCGACAAGGGCTATCCATACGATGCCTGTCACCAGGTTGAATCCAACGGCCCATCTTATTTCAAACAAGACCAGCACGACAGGCGACATGTACACTGCAGCGATGATCGCAGCCGCGATCACGGTGCCGGCCCAGAAGCCTGCAGCATCCACGTCATCAGGGAGGCCGCTGGTTTCCGGTATCTGTAACAGCACGAGGATGGTCATGAAAAGGGAAAGACCAAAGGTGACCCAGGTATATACTTTCAGCCAGGCTGGCATAAGGTCACGCCGCCGTAGCCGTTCGGGATGGTCAAAACTTTCGTCGAAGATGCTGGGTTGCTCCATGGAGTGCGGTATCAGGGAAGGGCAAGTTAACGAATCCACGTCAAATTTAATTATAAGTCCGCGTTAACGCGGACTTATACTGCCTGTTATTTTACTGCAGCACGCTGCTGCGCCTGCGCCGGCAGTTGCAGGTCGCCCTCCTGGCGCTGCAGGTTAAACCTGAAAAAAGTAAGCTGCCATTTGTCCCCGTTAAGGGCCAGCCTGGTTTCATAGTTCCCTTCCACGATCCAGGCAGCGGTACCGATCGTATGGGTGGCATGACCGGTGAAATGTACCGTCACACTATCACCTTCCTGGGTGAAGATAAAGTCGGAAATGCGGTGCTCGGTTTTGTCGAATCCCGGTAAAAATTGTTTCCACATGTCTGTAATGGCGGAAGGGGTGAGGGTGAGCGGCTGTCCGCCGGCCATGGAAGTGTAATCATACACCACTTCAGGCGCAAATGACTGTTCTACCGTGTGCCAGTCCCGGGCATCGGCGCCTTTGAATACCGCCTGTATGACCGGGAGAATGTTAGCTGTTTCCATAGTGTGTCTTTAAAGTCGAAGAGTGAAAATAAAATATTTTTGTTCCGTTTTATACAATTCCTGCCGGCGAAGGGAGATTATTTTTGCCCCGGGCCGGATTTGTTGTAACTTCCGGTACCTGCAAAGGCTATGGAATACAAGGAAATAAAGCCGGGCGACAGGCTGAAACAGTATGTAAAGTGTTATTACACTTATGCATCAGATGCTGCAACGGCATTTGAGGATACTGTTTTCCCCAGCGGGAACATGGAAATCATCTTCAATTTGGGTGCCGGTTCATGGCAAACAGACAGTGGCGCCGGGTTTAAGACCACGCCGCCGGTAGAGTTATGGGGCCAGATCACCAAACCGTTGCCCGTGCGTTCTGTTGGCCGCAACACCATGCTGGGCGTCCGTTTCTTTCCCCATGCGGCCGCTTATTTTTTCCCTGAAAAAGTAGACCTGTTCAATGACCAGGTCAGTGATTTCCGCGATGTGTCGGGCAAAGCGGTGACCGCGTTGCATGCACGGCTGCAGGAAACGCCGTCCTGGACGGAACGGCTGTCGCTGCTGGAAGACTTCCTCTGGCGTCAGCTGGCATGGTCTGAAAAAAGGCATACGAAAGTCACGATGGTAGACCATGTCATGCATGAAATCCGCCAGCCGGGATTTTTTGACAACATCGAGAACGTAGCGGCCCGTTATGGCATTACTTCCCGTTATCTGCAGAAACTATTTGTTCAGTATACCGGCCTCACTCCCAAATTATACAGTAAAATCCACCGCTTCCAGAACAGTCTGCAACTGGTGATCCGCAACGAGGCGCCGCTGACCGCCATCGCCTATGATTGCGGCTACTTCGATCAGTCCCACTTTATCCGGGAATTCAAATCCTTCACCGGTATTACGCCTTCCGGCTATATGCCTGAACAGTCGCCTGTAACCCTGGCATCTTCCAATAGTTAAAACAGTTCCGATCTGTACAATTTCACGCTTTCCTGCTGCAGTAGTTTTGTGTTATCAACAAACAACATTTACTCATTTTTAACTAAATGGTCATGTCATCTGTATTTAACACATTTAAAGAACTGCATCAGGGCAACCAATTGTTTGTGCTGCCCAACGTATGGAACCCGGAGAGCGCCCGCCGTTTCCAGGAGAAAGGTTTTCCGGCTGCAGGTACTTCCAGCGCGGCGGTGGCTGCCAGCCTGGGGTATGAAGACGGAGAAGGAATGCCTTTTGATGATTACCTGTTCCTCGTACGCCGCATGACAGCGGTACTGCGTATACCCTTGTCCGTTGATATTGAAATGGGTTATGGCGATTCGCCGGATGCCATCTATGCCAATATCTCCCGTTTGCTCGAAGCTGGCGTGGCAGGCATCAATATTGAAGATTCCATCATTGGTGGTGAAGGCCGTGTATTACAGCCGGCAGCATCTTTCGCCGCCACGCTGGAGGCTGTCCGTAACAGGCTGACAGCCGCCGGCGCCCATCTCTTCCTGAATGTACGCAGTGATACCTACTTACTCAACGTGGCGGACAAGGAAGCGGAAACCCTGCAACGGTTGCGGTTATACGAAGCATCGGGCGCAGACGGTATCTTCCTGCCCTGTATCGCTGAAGAAGCGGCCATCGCCTCTGCCGTAAGCAGCACCAGCCTGCCGCTCAATGTGATGTGCGTGCCCGGCCTTCCTGCACTGCGTACGCTGGAAAAGCTCGGCGTAAAACGTGTCAGCATGGGGCCTTTCATGTACAACCAGGTTTATGACCGCGTCGGTCAGCTGTCAGATGCTATCACGACCGCAGGCAGTTTCGAACCTCTTTTTATCTAAACCCGCAAAAAAAAAACGACATATGAACTTACCTAAAAAGGCAGAAGAAGTACACGCCGCACTGGCAGCGGCTTTCAACACCGGTAACATAGATACGGTGTTTAACATCTACGATTATAACGGTATCATCGTGCCGGAGCCGGGCAAGGTGGTATCCGGCAGAGAACAGTTTGAAGAAGCTGTCAGGTCTATCCTGTCGGTAAAGGGAACGATGGCCATCAAAACCGTGTATTGCCTGCAGACGGGAGATGTGGCCGTAGGCCGCTCTGAATGGAGCATCACCGATGGCGAAGAGGTGAAGATCAGCGCCAAAGGAATAGAAGTGATGAAGCGGCAGGCAGACGGCCACTGGAAGATCGTTATAGACCATGCTTTCGGCGCGCTGGACTCGCTGAAGGCATAATCACATCGCAACAGCCGGCCCGGTCGTCGCTACCGGGCCGTAAAATATCGGTACCCTTGCATGCCGGCCCGTAAACTAATCGTACCTTGCTGTTCCCGATGTAAAAATGAACAGTATGGAAAATTATTTCGAAAGCCCATTCCGCGGCAAGTTATTATCAGAACAGGTTACAAATCCTAATATCATCGTAGGCGCCTATAGTTATTACTCCGGGTATTATCACGGTCATTCATTTGATGATTGCGCCAAATACCTGATGCCCGACAGGACAGACGTGGATAAGCTGATCATCGGAAGTTATTGTTCCATCGGCAGCGGCGCTGCGTTTATCATGGCGGGCAATCAGGGGCACCGGCACGACTGGGTATCCAGTTTCCCGTTTTTTTATATGCCGGAAGTAGCGGCCTTTGAAGGCAGTATCGATGGTTTCCGGCCGGCCGGCGATACGGTCATCGGCAACGATGTGTGGATCGGCACGGAAGCGGTGGTGATGCCGGGCGTTAAAATTGGTCACGGCGCTATCATCGGCAGCAGGGCGCTGATCACCAAAGACGTGGCGCCTTACAGCGTTATGGGCGGTAACCCGGGCAAAGAGATACGGAAACGTTTCCCGGAAGAAGACATCGCGCGGTTGCTGGAAATGGAATGGTGGAACTGGCCCGACGATATGCTGAAAGCGGCGATGCCATTGCTTTGCAGCAGCGATATCAAAACATTGTATAATTTTTATAAATCGCAGTCACGATGAAAAGGACAGCATGGTTTGACCGGTCGTTTCCGGCCATTACAGACAACGGCGTTATGCCCGACATCATTGAACGCCTCGCGGGTACGCCTGCAAGACTGGAAGAACTGACCCGCGGCGCTGCAGAAGCGGCGCTGGTACACAAGTCCGGCGACCAGTGGTCGGCGCAGGAAGAGGCAGGACATCTTTCGGATATGGAACCGTTATGGTCCGGCCGCTTCGACGATTTTGCCAACGGGCAGCAGGAGCTGCGCGTGGCAGATCTCACCAACCAACGTACGCATCAGGCCAACCATAACGCCACCGCGCTCCCTGAACTGCTGCGGCAATTCCGGGAGCAACGGGCGTTGCTGGTGAAAAAGTTACAGGCGCTGAACGATACGCAGATGAACAACACCGCGTTGCATCCCCGTTTAAAAACGCCGATGCGCGTCATCGACCTGGCTTATTTCGTGGCAGAACATGATGATCATCACCTCGCGGGGATCCGGGAAAAGCTGCTTTCAGCTTAACAGTTGCTCCACGGTGGCGTCGGTGAAGGTGAGTTTCAGCTCCGCTTCATCGTCATAATAGACGCCGGTAGCCGTAAAGCCCAGGCGCTGGTAGAATTCCAGCGGGCTGGCTTCTCCCTCGCCACAGCTGGTATATAGCTCGTAAATCTTACGGGCGGCGAGGTTGCGCAACACAAGGCCGATGGCCTTTCTGCCATATCCTTTTCCCTGTTCGGGGCCGGCGATCATAAAACGCCAGAGGAACATGCCGGGGAAATCGAGGCCGTCGCTCCAGTCGGCGGCGGTATGCAGCATGATGAAGCCCACAGGTTCTTCACCGGCATAGATGGCCCTGAACCAGGCGTCTTCGGAATAGTGCGCTACGGCAATGGATTCGCCATTGTCGGCTACCTTGTTGCGTTGCGCGGGACTGAGGGTTTTGCTTAAATCGCAGATGTCTTCTACGTTGTTTACAGTAATACGGCGAAGGGTTACTTCAGGTTGCATGGTTTTCTTATTGTTAAAATGCTACGCCGCGAAGATAGGAAGTAAGTCCTTCAAATAACGTAACTTGACCGCCAATAGTAAAAATGAAGTAATATGTCTGATTCAACAGCCCTGTCCGCGAAGGACCTAATCGCACAATACGGCGGTATTGCACTGGATAAACAGAACGACCTGTCCGCCATCATCGGCGACAACAACTGGAACGCCGATCTCAATGAAGGCACCATCAGTTTCGGCGATCACCTGACATTCCCCATCCAGATACTGGGCACTTTCTCCCATTCGTCTGAAACCTTCCTCTGGGGTTGGGCCAATACCCAGTCCAATATCCCGGAAAACCTGCTGCAGCAAGCCTTACAACTGAAAGCCTACGGTGAAGCGCACCAGGTGCCCTTATTCACCACCAGCCAGTTCGAGGGTGCTGTGAACGATGTACATTATATCGGGTTGATTGCATCCGGTATGTTTGGCGCCAGCGCCTATTACGTGGCCGACTATGGCAGCGGCGCCTTACTGGTGACCATCCAGAGCGACGTGATCGACAAAACGCGCACCGACAGCCCGCAACGGGTGCTGACCGTTTTCCCGCAGCTGATCTCCCTTTTTGAAATGGACCATCAACTGGCACTGACCAGCTACCTGAACGCCAAAGCTTTCCGGGTGACATCGAAAGACAGGGAATTATCGGCCACCTATAACGGCAGCACGATCGTCGCCACGTTCGACGAACTACACCGGCTCGCCAGCCTCAATGGCACCCTCTCATAAAAAACTGGTCCGGGAAATTTCCCGGATTTTTTTTGCCTCCCCATAAGGGTATCGTTCCATCATCGTGTATTAGTGGCAGTTAGTTAACATTATTAGCCCCGCGCAGGCTGTATCACGAATATTTTATAATGATGGAACGTGCTTTTTATTATGCTATACTATGCTGGAAAGCTGCTGTCAGGCTCCTTTTCTTACCATGGTACCTGTTAGTGGTGACCATTAAATTTTTAGGGAGATGCCTGCCGTTTGTCAACAGAAATAGTGCTGAGAGAAAGTGACGGTTCCGCTTAGCTATTTCCGCCATGACAGACAAAAAAACAGCGATTATCATCGGCGCAGGTCCGGCAGGACTGACAGCGGCCTATGAACTGCTTACCCGTACAGACATTAAACCTGTCATTCTCGAAATGTCCGGCGATATTGGCGGTATTTCAAAGACAGTCCGCTACAAAGGCAACCGCATCGACATCGGCGGCCATCGTTTCTTTTCCAAGTCAGACCGGGTAATGGACTGGTGGCTGCAGGTGATGCCTATCGGCGCTCCGGCTGAACAGGTACGCATTGCCTATCAGCAAAAAGAACGAACACTGAAGATGGCAGCCAAACAGCAGGCCCCGCAGCATCCCGACCTGGTCATGCTCATCCGGGACCGGTTGTCCAGGATCTATTACCAGCGCAAGCTGTTCCTGTACCCGCTCACCCTGTCTGTGAGCACCATCTCAAAGCTGGGCCTGTTCCGGCTATGCAGGATCATGATTTCGTACGGGTATACCCGTGTTTTCTACCGGAAAGCCGAAAAAACGCTGGAAGATTTTTTTATCAAACGCTTCGGGAAAGTGCTGTATAAAACATTCTTCAAAGACTATACGGAGAAGGTGTGGGGAAAGCCCTGCCATGAAATAGATGCCGCATGGGGACATCAGCGGATCAAAAAACTCTCGGTGTCCAAAACCATCCGGCATGCCCTGCAGAAGCTGACGGCCTCCAAAGCACCGGCGGATATCCATCAGAAACAAACCGAAACAAGCCTGATAGAGCGTTTTTTGTATCCCAAGTTCGGCCCCGGGCAGCTCTGGGAGGAAGTGGCGGAGCGGATCAAGGCCATGGGCGGGGAAATACACCTGCACCAGGAAGTGAAAGGCATCCGCATGAAAGAAGGCCGGGTAGCCGGCGTAGATACCGCCACGCAGCATTTTCAGGGCGACTACTATTTTTCTACCATGCCCGTAAAAGACCTGGTAGCGGCTATGGACGGGCCGGTACCGCAACGGGTGCGCGATATTGCCGCCGGCCTGGAATACCGCGATTTTGTAACGGTAGGCCTGCTGCTGGACAAGCTGGTCATAGAACAGGAACACGGCCTCATAAAAGACAACTGGATCTATATACAGGAAAGCGACGTAAAAGTAGGCCGGTTACAGATCTTCAACAACTGGAGCCCCTTTATGGTCAACGATCCCAATCGCGTATGGATAGGACTGGAGTATTTCTGCAACGAAGGGGACGACCTTTGGAGTATGGATGACCAGCGCTTTATTAACTTTGGCATCGATGAACTGGAGAAAATCGGCATTATCCGGCGGGAGCATGTGCGCGACAGCACCCTCGTACGCATGAAGAAAACCTATCCGGCTTACTTTGGGACTTATCAGCAGTTCGATGAATTAAGGGCCTATACAGATACCATCAGTAACCTGTATCTCGTTGGCCGCAACGGTATGCACAAATACAACAATGCAGACCATTCTATGCTGACAGCAATGACGGCTGTAGATAATATCATCCAGGGGATCGCCGGCAGGGACAATATCTGGGACATCAATACAGAACAGGAATATCACGAAGAAAAACAGGCGGTATGAAAAAATGGCAACAATACGATTATCTGATCTGCGCGCTCGTGTTTGTGCTGGTCTCCCTGGTTTGGTCGCAGTCCTCTAACTACACCTGGGACGACGATGCCATCAGCCGTTTCCTGAACGTACAGGACGCACGCTATCATCCGAAACAGTTTTTTTCTTCCTGGAACAGGCCGTTGTTTGTAGCACTGTTTTACCTCCCGGCACAGCTGTTTGGCAGAATGGGCGCGGTTGTGACCATGGTATTGATGACAGCGGGATCGGGTATCCTGCTGTACAAGGCACTCAAATATAAGGGTGTGCCGAATGCGATCGTCGTCATGGTTTTTCTGTTGTTCCAGACATTTTTGTTTGGTATTTCGAGAGATGCCATGACGGAGCCGTTGGCCTCTTTTTTAATCTGCCTGGGGATCTTTTTTTTCTGTCGTAAACAGTTTGGCTGGTTTGCGCTGGTGGGAGGATTGCTGCCGCTGGCCCGCCCGGAAGGCGTACTGTTTATGCCTTTCTGGTTGTTTCCGTTGGTGCAGCAACGGATGTACCGGTATATCCCATTGCTGGGAGCGGGGCTGGTGGCGTGGTGGCTGGGCCTGTACGCTTTTACCGGTCAGCCGCTGGCGCTGGTGCAGGAGGTATTGGCCAGCGGGGAGAAGAAAAACCGTTATGACCGCGTCAGTCTCACGCACCACATCGGTAAGTACGTGTATGTGCTGGGGCCGGTGGCTTTCTTCTTTTTTGTATGGGGATACCTGGAGCACTTAAAGAAGATGTTCTCCGACTACTTTATCCTCCTGCAGTTTACCGTTGGCTTTCTGGTGTATGTTTGTTTTGCCGTGTTCATGGACCTGGGGCAGTCCGGCGGAGCGTTGCGCAACCTGATCACCCTGGCGCCGTTTGCCGCGGTGATCTGCGTATACGGCTTCAATCACTGGTGGGCAATGTTCGATGTGCCTGTTGCCAAAGGCAAAAAAGCGCCCCGGCCTCCCGGCCGCCAGGAACTGTGGATATATGTGGCCTTCGTGGTGCTCATAGCATGGCTGTGTTTTACCAACGAGTTGCATTTCAGGCAAACATACAACCCTGACAAAAAAGACTACACGGTTTTTAATGCACTGGTAGTTTGCTGCCTGCTGGCGGTGCTGCCGGTGTTTTTCAAAAAAAGCCGTCCGCCTTACGGCGCGGCTGCGTCGCTGATGATCTGGCAGGTGATGTTTACGCTTTACTATGAAAACCCTGCGAGCCATGGTAATGAAGAAAGGTGGGGCATGAACGCTATGACTGCCTTCCTGGGCGAAGGGCCGCTGCGTAATCACAAAGTGTATTGCAATCACCCCTGGTATTTCTGGGCGGCCCGCCGCCACCCTAATGACACAATGCTCACCGGGGAGGTATCCGCCCGTAGTAAGACGATGATGCAGCCGGGGAGCTCATTGTGTGGGAGTCGCACTATACCGGGGAGAACTATACGAATATGCCGGTCACCACCTTTCTGAATGACAGTACTTTTTCGCCGGTGTATATCACGCAGAACACTAAACGGGAAGCGCTGGCGGTACTTTTTGTGAAGCTCTGGCCGCAGATGGCAGACAATGACCGTTTCTTTCAGACGCTGGTACAGGTATACCCTAAAAATGAGCGGCTGCTGTATTTTAAGGGAGTGTACGAACGTGACCGCAAGAGAAACCTGCAGCAATCCATTATCGATTTTACGGCGGCAATGGCGTTGAAGCCCTCAGAACCGGACCTGTACCTGGGCCGTGGCGTAAGCTGGCTGATGATGAACGATCAGGCCAAAGCCTGCCCGGACCTGCAACAGGCGGCTATACTGGGAGCACAGCAGGCAGGGCAGTTGTTGAAAACGTACTGTAAATGAACTTCTCCGTTTATGGAAAAACAGCCGGTATTTATCTTATTAGGATAATACCGGTTCCATATGGTTTTTTATACTTTCACCTGTGGCAGTATTTTTTTGCTGTCTTTTTTACTGATGGTCCACCCAGGACGGACGAACAGCGCCGGTAACCGATGGCTGGCCGTTTTCCTTTTTTGTGCAGGTGCTGCGCTACTGGCATTTATTGCGGAACATACGGCATTGCAGAAACAACATCGATGGCTGGTGCCGGTGCTGGAACTCAACCGGCTGGTGATGGCGCCGGCATTGCTATTGTCGGTAACTTCCTTTCTGTTTCCGCAGAGAAAACTTTCGTGGCGTGACAGTCTCCATATGATACCGGCTTTGTTGTTTGCCGGTATGATGCTGCCTTATTTGCTGTCGCTGGCGGGCATACGGTGGCCGTTGCCGCCACTGGTGCCGCCGGGAACGGCGTTATCGCGTTACCTGGGGCTGCTGGTGGGCATGTCTGTAAAATTACAGCTGCTGGTTTATTGGGGGCTGTCCTACCGGTTGCTGGCACATTACAGGGGGACTACCGGCGTGCGCTGGCTGAAGTATCTGCTATGGGGAACGGCAGGTATGATACTCATCTGGTTCAATCAGCTTTTTGACGGTGTCCGGTACCTGTTGCCTTATACGGCACAGGGCTACCTGTTAAGCATATACGTCATCGGCTATAGTGCTTTCCGTCAGCAGGAAGTGGCCGGCAACAGTATCGTTGCTCCGGCGTTGCCTCCTGCTGTGGTAAAGCCCCGTTTGC
Source organism: Chitinophaga oryzae (assembly GCF_012516375.2). Lineage (NCBI taxonomy): Bacteria > Pseudomonadati > Bacteroidota > Chitinophagia > Chitinophagales > Chitinophagaceae > Chitinophaga > Chitinophaga oryzae. The sequence continues at coordinate 4,401,192 of NZ_CP051204.2, read as the reverse complement.
CGGCAGAACAAATACCGCCACTGATGAAACAGCTGGACAGGCTGATGGAAGAGGAGGCTTTGTATACGGACGGCGAACTGGGGCTTCCGAAGCTGGCGGACCACCTGGGGCTCTCCACGCACGAGCTTTCTTTCCTGCTCAACCAGGGATACGGGAAAAGTTTCTTTCAATATATCAACGGTTACCGGGTGGCCTGCGTAAAAAAGCTATTGCTGGCGCCCGGTCATGCGCACCTGAATATACTGGCGATTGCCTTTGAAGCCGGTTTTAATTCAAAGACCACTTTCAACAGTGTTTTCCGGGACGCAACCGGCATGTCGCCCAGCGCTTTCCGCCAGGCAGCTGGTGTATTACCTGCCTCGCAAACCGGGGCAGAAGCTCCGGGACTTGTGGTGCGGATGGATCCGTCCGGGCGCTGAAGCCCTTTACAGTACTTAGTATTACGGTTCATCAAATTAAACTATGAAATGGACCGTATTGCATTTTCCCGGAAGCTGATTGTTTGTCTGATCACGGGTTTAGTGGTGGGGGCGTCTTTCAGGAGACTGACTTCCAGATTTATTGGGCACGGAGTGACGCTACCGTTGGTATCGTTGCTGGCGTACGCATTGCTGATTATTTTCCTTTTGACAGCTGTGGTGTGGAACTACCGGGAACGCCGGTATCCAGCGTCGTCCTTGCGGTGGCTGCAGGTGATACAGGGCATCCTGTTGTATACGTTGGCTATTGACCTGTGCACCTTCGGCTGGAACAAAGTTTACCATCTGCAGATGGTGGTGCCATTGGGGCAACTGGACATCCCTTTCAGTGCGTTGAGCGGGGAAGAGCTTACCTGGGCTTATTTCGGATGGTCGTATCCGTATATGGTGGCGCTTGCGATCATGCAAATGGCCTGTGCGCTGTTGCTGCTGTGGCGGCGTACCCGGTTGCTGGGGCTTATCATGATCGTACCCGTATTGCTGAACATTATCCTGATCGATACGTTTTACCGGATGCCTCCTGGCGTATTATTGCATGCATTGATATTAACGGGAGGAGTAGCATATCTGCTGACGACATTGTACCAGCCGCTGGCGGAATTTTTTCTCCGGCGTGACTGGCTGCCGGTGGGAGTAGGCTGGAAGGCCCCGGTGAAGTGGCTGCTTCGTGCAGGCGTGGCAGTGGTACCGTTTGTATTAAACGCTACGTACGACTATCCGGACCGTCATCCGGAGCTGACGGGCAAGTATATCGTAAAGCAGTTGAAGGTCAATCATATTCCATGCGCGCAGCCGGCAACGGGAGACAGCCTGCTGACAAAGGTGTTTATGGACCTGGAGAATGATTTTGTGCTGGAGTTCAACGATTGGCGGAGACGATATATCGGCACGTACGAGTATCATCCGCAGGAAGGGAAGCTGTCAGCCCGGTGGCGATATCCTGCCGGCGTCCACGAGCCGTTTTCCGGGATATTGAAACCCGGCGGGCAGAGAGGTACCTGGCGCTTTCAGGGCATACTGGGTAGGGATACAGTGGAAATGCAGCTGGTAAAGGTGAAACGGTAACATAACTGGACTACCGCCCCGTTTTATACTGGACTACTATAAACATTGGTGAGACTGTTATTTTTGTGGTCTTATCAAGACACATGGAACAAGACGAAAAACATATTATCGGAAACCTGTTTGAACACTGGGCGTACGTAGGGGAGCGGGCAGGCCTGCTCACTACGGCGCCTTCCTATAAAGCGGTGATGCCCGCAGGGTCTGACTGGCCGCGGCGTGTATTTGACGTACAGCAACCGGAAGCGCTGGCCCACATTGCCACGCAGATCCGCGAGGGACTTTTGCCGGATGCGGTCACTTTTACGGCGTCGGTGGCGGAAGCATTGGCGGCGCCGCTGGCGGCGGCAGGTTTTCAGCCTAAAATGAGTCTGCAGGGAATGATCATCTACCTGCGGGAAAATCCCCCGGGGAAAGTCCGGAACATATCCGGTTCGCATTAGCCGGCAGTGAAGCGGATGCATACACCTTCGCCACCATTGCGGAAGGTTCTTTTAATTATCGTGTAGACGGCGCCGTGGTGGCCCGTTTACTCGGACAGGAAAACAAGATCAAGGTTTTTATCGGTACGGTAGACGGCAGAGCGGCCTGCTGCGGGCTGATATTTTACGATGAAGCGGGGAATGCCGGGCTGCATTTTATCGGTACGCTGCCGGATTTCAGGGGAAAGGGGCTGGCGGCGGCCATGACCACGCGGCTGCTGCAGGAATGTGTGGCGGATGGTAAGCGGTATTGCGTACTGCATGCTTCCAAAGCGGGTCTGCCGATATATACCCGGCTGGGTTTCGAACCGGTGAAAGAGGTGATCACCTACGCACACACTCTATAAAACCAATAATAAAAAAAAGGCCTCCCCCGTCTGAGGGAGGCCGTTATTATAGTGGGTCAGTACGTTTACTATTTTGCGGAGGAGCCGCCATCAATCACATATTGGGCGCCGGATATAAACTGGCTGTCATCCGACCCGAGGAACAGGACAAGTTTGGCTATTTCCAGCGGTTGGGCATAGCGTCCCAGGGGAATGCCTGCAGCTAACTGTTTCTGTACCGCTTCTCCTTTACCCGGTTCGTAACCTTCTTCAATAGAACGCATCATGCGGTTGTCTACCGGCGACGGATGTATGCTGTTGACCCGTATCTTACGGGGAGCTGCTTCCAGCGCGGCTGTTTTCATGATACCCAGTGTAGCATGTTTACTTGTCGTATAGGCAATGAAGTTAGCCGACCCGTGCAGGCCCGCTACAGAAGAAGTGATGATCATGCTGGCGCCGTCGTTCATCTGCGGCAGCACGTATTTGCAGCCCAGGAACACGCCTTTTACGTTCACGGCCATCACTTTGTCGAATACGTCTTCCGGGAATTCGGTAATGGGTTTTACCGCACCTTCGATACCGGCGTTGTTGAAGAAAATGTCAATCTTTCCGAACTTTTTACCTGCTTCCTGCGCATATCGTTCCACATCAGCGGCCACCGTTACATCAGCAGCCACATAAGCTGCCTGCGGGCCTAATTCAGCGGCGGTCTTCTTCAGGGAGGATTCGTCGAGGTCTACGAGGATTACTTTAGCACCTTCTTCGATGAATAATTTTGCGGTCGTCCGGCCGATGCTTCCTGCTCCGCCCGTGATCAGGGCGACTTTGTTCTCCAGTCTTTTCATGACAATATGTTTTTAACGTAATACAATCTCAACAAAGCACAACAACAGGAGTAGCAGTATGTAGGAGGTAAACAAGCCCGCGGGGTGTTTTCGATGGAGCAAATATACAACTTAATGAAAGCAGCGCCGGACCATCTGCCGTAGTTTTAACGTTTTTGTAAGATATGTAAATAATAGTCCATTGTAATAGTAGATAGTTCTTTCTTATCTTAGTACAAAACGTATTTGACATGATGTACAAAGTAATGTTGTGCGCCCTGTTCATGACAGCCGGTTTGGCTGCCGTAGCGCAACCCCCAAAAGGTAAAGCCACCCTCAATGCCACTTACGGAGCCGGCGCCACAGCTGCCGGTGCGGTCGATGCAGCGAAACTCCCGGTCCTCCTGAAGAATGACAGTGTTGAAGTGCCGGTGAAAATTAAAGCGCAGGTGCTGGACGTATGTCCTAAAAAAGGATGCTGGATGAAACTGAAAGTCAACGACAGCACGACGGCGTTTGTGAAGATGAAAAACTACGCCTTCTTTGTTCCTCTGGATATTAAAGGAAAAACCATCGTGCTGGATGGCGTTGCCTACCAGCATACCACATCGGTAGATGAGCTGCAGCATTATGCCAAAGATGCGGGGAAGCCGCAGGAAGCCATCGATGCCATCACACAGCCCAAAAGGGAAATAAGGTACACTGCCAGTGGCATACGGGTAGTGGAATAAAAACAAACAGCGATATGCAGGATAAAGCCTCCGAAAGGGCCACCATGCCGAAAGGGACGTCCATCATCCTGGACGACAGAACATTACAAAACAGTTATGCGACACTGGTGCCGTTGCTGAAACCCGGTATGCATGTACTGGACGTGGGATGCGGCACGGGCGCCATCACCGCCGGCATCGCCGGGTTCGTGGGCGAAACCGGCAGCGCCACAGGGATCGACAGCAGCGAACATCTTATCGCCAAAGGGCGGGAGGATCAACAGGACGTGCCTCACCTGCAACTGATCACCGCAGATCTTTATACCTGGCAACCAGACAGGAAATACGACCTGATCGTGTCTGCAAGGGTACTACAATGGCTGAACGACCCGCTGGCAGCGTTGCGGCGTTTCCGTGAATTGCTGGCGCCCGGAGGCCGCGTGTCTATACTGGACTACAACCATACCCGCCTGGAGTGGGACCCTGCGCCGCCGGCCAGTATGCTGCGCTTCTACGACGCATTCCTCCGCTGGCGCGCAGATGCCGGTATGGACAACGAAATAGCAGACCATCTGCCCGCACTCTTCGAAAAAGCAGGATATCGGGACATACGGTCCTTCAATGCTGACGAGAAATACAGCAGGGCAGAAGCAGGTTTTTCCAATAAAGCCGCTATCTGGTCAAAAGTAGCGGAGCTGAGAGGGCCACAGGTGGTACAACACGGATTTATCTCAGAAGCCGAAAGACTGCTGGCCATCGACGAATACGACGCCTGGACCCTGCAGACGGCGCAGTCTATGACCATGAAACTGAATGACGTACAGGCCAGTCTCTGAACCGGCTCATTAACTGACTTAACGGCTGCCGGCAGGACCGGCGGCCGTTATTATTTTTATCTACTGGTTTACCGGTATTTTGTGGCGGCCCCTTCTTCATGTAAGGATATTGTAGCATTTTTACAGTAAACTGTAGTGCACATGCCGCTGATGAATGACAATATTGTCCTCGCGATTGTTGATGACCATCCTATCGTCATTGAAGGATTGAGAACGCTCCTGAAGGAAGAACCGCAAATCACCATAGCGGGCAGCTTCACGCGGGGGAGAGACTTTATGGACTTTTTACAGCATAATAAAGTCGACCTCGTGTTGCTGGACATCATGCTCCCGGATACCAGCGGGATGGACCTCTGCAGGGACATCAAAAAGATGTCGCCTGATACGGTTGTGCTGGCATTGAGTAATCATACCGAACGCAGTATCATCCTGCAGATATTGCAGAATGGCGCCAGCGGTTACCTTGTTAAAAATGTATCTTCCACCGAGCTGCTGAACTGCCTGAAGGAAGCGCTGAAAGGGGAAATTGCCTTCAGTAAGGAAGTAAAGGAAATCATTACCCGCCCGGCGCAGCACGAATTTAAACAGGTGCCTACGCTGACCAGGCGGGAAAAGCAGATACTGCAGCTGGTATCACAGGGTAAAACTACGCCTATGATGGCCCAGGAGCTGAATGTAAGCCCGCTGACGATCGAAACCCACCGCCGTAACCTGTTACAAAAGTTCGATGTAAAAAATGTGGCGGAACTCATGATGGCCGCTGTACAGCATAAGATGATCACCGGTCTTTGATCTTTTGCGTTGCCGGCAGTATGCATAACTGAAATTTTTTTCTACTTTGTATGCGCTGAATTAAACGTATGAAGAACTTTTCCTCCCTCTCGGGATATACCCGGTATATCGCCGTGTTCCTGCTTTGTTGTTTTCCTGCCGCTGCCTGGGCGCAACGTTGTGTGTCGCTGGAAGGGGCGCCGCTGCCGAAAGGCAACCCTGTTGAAAAAGACGACCTGGTCCACCTTGTCAGACAGCCTTTATTGCAATTGTTTCCAGCCGGCCGCCAGCCGGCGAAAGGCACCGTATTGCTGTTCCCCGGCGGGGGCTACGGCGTGCTGGCCGTTAAGTCGGAAGGCAGCATGACCGCCGCCTTCCTCAATAAGCTGGGCTACGATGTCGCCATGCTGGAATACAGGATCGACGCCGGACCCAACACCCGCGACCTGGCGCTGGCGGATGCCCTGGCTGCCTGGCAGCTGCTGCGCAACAAAGCCCGCCAGCTGGGCCTCCATACCCAAACCCTGAGCATCATGGGATATTCCGCCGGCGGACACCTCGCCGCCAGAACGTTACAGCAGCTGCCACTGGCGGCGCAGCCGGACAACCTGATGCTGATTTACCCGGCTTACCTCCATGAAACCCGCCCCGGCTCCGTATATCCGGCAGTGTTACCACCGCCGGTATTGCGCTCCCGGCTTTTCACCCTCATCGCCGCCGATGACGTGCCGGAATGGGTGAGCAGCTGTACCCAGTATGGCAAAGTCTGGAAAGGCTACGACGGTAAAGGCCACTACATCCTGCTGCCCGATGGCGGCCATGGCTTCGGCATGCAAAAACAGCTGCCCGGTGCAGCCGCAAAATGGCCGTCACTATTGCAGGCTTTCCTCGAAAAGCCCGATACGGCGGCTGGCGTTAACACCGCCGCAGTGCCCACGGAAGGGAGCAACCGCAAACGCCATGAACAGAAGTTACAGGAAGCCGCCGCACTGCAGTACGATCTGATCATGATCGGCAACTCTATCACACATAATTTTGAAAAGCCCGCCTACCAGGCGGTGTGGAACCAGTTCTTCGCGCCCCGCAAAGCGCTGAACCTGGGCTTTAGCGGCTACCGCACCGAGAATATCCTCTGGAATATCGAACATGGTGAACTGAAAGGGCAGTCCCCTAAAGTGATCACACTGGAAATAGGCACCAACAACATTGACGAAAAAAACTACCCGGTGCGCCATACCGCCGGCCAGCTGGCGGGTGGTATCAGGGCGATAGTGCAAAGGCTGCGTGAAAAACTGCCCGACACAAAGATCATCCTGCTTCGCTGTTTCCCCGGCAGCTATGACGGCCCCAATCCCACGTCGCACCGTATGATACTGGACAGAGCATCGGAACTGGTGTCCGGACTGGCGGACAACCGGCATGTGTTTTACTGCGACGTGAATCATGTGTTCCTGAACCTGGATGGTACGATCCGCCAGGAACAGATGCCGGACTGGCTGCATCCCAGTCCCGCCGGCGCGCTGGCCTGGGCCAAAGCCATGGAACCGCTGTTGTCCCGGCTGATGGAAGACCATAGCCGCGACACCGCGCTGCCGGCCAATACCGCCATCATCCCGGTATCCAAACTGGAGAATGACAGTTATGACTGGTGGGCCAGGCATGCGGAAGTGCTGCGGATAAAGGACTCCATCAATCCGGAAATTGTCATGATCGGTAATTCCATCACCCATTTCTTCGGTGGCTATCCGCTGGTAAGATCGGCCAACGGGCAGCCCCGCAAGCCCAACGGCCCCGAAGCCTGGGCAGCGTTGTTTGGCAGCCGCCGGGTGCTGAACCTCGGGTTCGGCTGGGACCGCACGCAGAACGTACTGTGGCGGTTGGACAACGGCGAACTGGATGGCCTGCATCCGCGGACGGTAGTGCTGCTGATCGGCACTAACAATACCAGTCAGACGAATAACGCCCGCGCCAACACGCCGGCGGAAATTGTGGAAGGCATTGCCGCCATTTGTGGCCGCATCCGCTCTAAAGTCCCGCAGGCGAAGATTGTGCTGATGGCAGTTCTCCCGCGGGAGCAACAGCCGGACCATCCCCGCAGGGCGGTCATCAACGAAACCAACCGGCTGCTGACAGCCTTTGCGGCTAAAGAAAATATCCGCCTGCTGGACATCGGCCCGAAACTGCTCACACCGGAAGGTGTCCTGCTGAAGGAGATCGCCGGCGATTTTGTTCATCCTACGGAGAAAGGCTACCGCATCTGGGCAGAAGCACTGAAACAGGAGGTGTTATAGTGGCAGACACGACAACTTCGGGCACGTTAATTGTTGCGGCATAACACCGTTAATATATTAAGAAATTGATTATGAAGAGAATAGTTGCCCTGATTGTTGTCCTGCTGTATGGTTATACCGGCTTTGCCCAGTTTAGTGATTCCACGCACTACCTGATCAAATATGCATCTACCGGGTCTATCAACCGCACCAACGATGGCAACTCTTATCTGCTGAATAACAACCTGGGGTTTAAGGTGAGCAAGAAAAAGGTCTCGCTCAACGCCGGGGCCAGTTATGTATATGGTAAAAACAACGCTTCGCTGACGAACAACGACGTGTCGGCAGCAGTGGATTTCAACCTGTATACGGATACAGCGCAGATCTATTACTGGGGACTGGCCAACTATGACAGAAGTTATTCCCTGAAGATCAATAACCGTTTTCAGGGAGGCGCAGGGATTGGCTACGACCTGATACGCCGGCCCAACGCATTACTCAATATTACAGACGGGTTGCTGTTTGAAAATAGCGACCTGTTTTTACATGACACCATTCAGGACCTGTATAGTACCGTGCGTAACTCCTTCCGGGTGCAGTACAAATGGACCATCCACAATATAGTGGTGCTGGAAGGCAGCAATTACTTTCAGAATTCGCTGATGCATGGAGATGACTTCACGATCCGCTGCATCAACAGCATGTCGGTGAAGCTGCGCAGCTGGTTGAGCCTCACGGCTTCCATGACTTATAATAAGCTGAATCGTACCGACAGGGAGAACCTGCTCTTTAACTACGGCGTTACGCTGGAGAAGTATTTCTGATACGGTAACAGGGATGGCAGTACGAAGGGACTTTGCATGGACCGGCGGGCAATAAAAAGCCGGAGCGCCTCTTGGATGGTAGCGGCTCCGGCATTGGCGCCTGTTGCTGTAAACAGGCATCAGGAGAATAACGAAAGGTTTAATTTGCTTTAAGTGCGCGTTTAACCGCTTCAGCATAGGCAAAATTGGAATTGTAAGTATAGATGAACATACCGCCTTTCCTGCCTTGTACCGGTACCCATTTGGCGCTTATCACATCTGCCGCCAGATTCGATCCGTTCTCGGCCCAGGAGCCGAATATGACTCTGCCCGGGGCAATCTTGTTGGAATCTACGAGGTATTTCATGGCGCGGCGTTGCATGCTGGTGTCCTTGTTATAAGCCTGCAATCCTACATAGTCGAATTTGCTGCCATAATTTTTCATAATGGGGTCCCAGGCGAAAACATCGATGCCGGACGCTATCTGTAGTTGTTTGCCTGTGCCTATGCCGAAGTACCTGGTGAGGGCGCCTACTACATTCAGAAATTGTGTATTGGCGGCCATGCTGCCGTAATACCAGTTATTGTAACCGGTAATCTCGTAGCCGGGGAAGGGAGGGATGGGGTTGGGCCTGGCACCGGAATGCTCCACATCCAGGCTGATACCGTCCAGCTTCATACGGTCTATCAATACGGCCTTCAAAGTGTCTGCGAAGGCTGTGGCAGATGCAAAACCGCCGGGGTTGTTCGTTTGCCAGTTGGCATCGTCATCGATGTTTTGTATGACTTTAATGCCCCTGGACTGTAGTTGTTTGATTTGTGCATAAAGGTCCTGGTAGGAAGTGAAGCTGGACATCATATCTGTACCGGCTTTCAGTTTGGTGGTGTCTTGCAGCGACCAGTACTTAAGGCCGAAGAGTACCACCATGTCCACGCTGTCGGGAATGTCTTTCAACCTGAAACCGGGGTTTCTGCCATCCGTGATAAAATAGGCGATGCATACTTGCGATCCGTCGTTGATGCCTATACCGGATTTCTCCGGCGCAGGAAGTTCAGTGTAGGGTTTCTGGCAGGCAGCCATACCAAACAGTATGAATGCAGCTGCGCACAAAGGTGCCAATAGCGTGTTTTTTTTCATAGACTCGATTTTTAGTGCTCTGTAGATAGTTGATTGAAAAAATGGAAGAATTTTTAACCATGGAGCGTAGGCCGGGATTCCTCCCGTAAATAAAGACAGCAGAAATGAGAAACAGGTGCAGTCCGGAATTCATTTTTTCAAAATGTTCTGAGGACTACCTTTATGCTACCTGTTCCACCCCCGCCAAACTCTTATAAATCACGTAACTTTAAGCCGGCTTTACACCAAAGCCGGCTTAAATTTTGTCTGCAAAAAGCAAACTGTTACGCATGAAAAAGATCCTTTATCCGGCAGCTGCCGTGCTGGTATTATTGATGGCCGCCTTTACCTTTATTACGGCCCAAAACTGGAAGATCAGCAGCGGATATTCCATCAAGTTCACCGGCAAGTATGCCGATGGTGCATTTGAATCTATGAAAGGTACCGTGGTATTCGATGAGCAGGACCCTGCCTCAGCGAAATTCGACGTACTGGTGGACGTATCTTCCATCAACACCGGTAACGGCCTTAAAAATCGCCATGCGAAGGGAGAGAAGTGGTTTGACGCAGAGAAATACCCGTACATTCATTTTGTATCTTCTGAAGTGGTGAAAACAGCTACCGGTTACGATGCCAAAGGCACGCTTGATATGCATGGTATTAAGAAACCTTTCACGATTCCTTTTACTTTTACCCGTAATGGTGATAAAGGGGTGTTTCATGGAACGTTTAAGGTCAACAGGGGAGACTTCGGCATTACCACGCCCCGTGGCGATGAATCTGACTATACCCATCTTACCGTAACCGTTCCCGTTACTGCCAGGTAATGCGTCCCGCGCTTTTCTGGTGTGGCATCACCACCGGTCTTATAGCAGCGGCCTTGTCCGTGGGATACGCCGTTCTTTACCAGTCGGCGCTGAGCGTGGATTTTTCACGGGTAGCGCCGGTACCGGCCATTATCAGCGCCAATATGGGCGTCGCTATGCTTGTCATGTTAGCCTGGTGGCTGGCAGAACGCCGGCGGGGCGCCGCGCCCCGCAGTTTTAACGTCGGGCTGGTGGTGCTCTCCTTACTCAGCGCCGCTATTCCTTTCATGGTAAATTTACCGCTCAGTATTCCCGCTCCGGAACTCTTCCCCGGCCTCACAGCGCCCATGCATCTGCTGCCGGCCCTTGTCTGGCTGGCGTTGCAGCCCTGGCGGGCGACTAAAAAGCCGTGCTGATGGCCGTGGATAACTTTTTGACATGCCGGAGGAATTATTGAAGGGGTATTGTTATCTTCGCCACAGAACTTTGTTTGTGTACCGAAAGACTATAGAATGGACCTGATTATCAATGCCAGGCAAGCTGGCAGAAAACATGCGCTGATAGAGAAACAAAAGATTGTCATAGATGATTTGCCCGTTAACCCGTCACTCCGCAATTTGCTGGCAGCCGTTGTCAAACAACAGGTGAACGCCTATAACGACAAACCTTCAGAGAAAAATCTTTTGCCTTTTCTCTCCAAAGAGCAGGTGGCTGACCAGGCCGGCACCGGAAAGGTAGGTTTTGGCAGTATCTACAACGAGAATAAAGCAGATATGGCCAAAGCGCAGGAGACAGCTATGCAGGCTTATGAAGATGGCCTGTTCGCTGTATTTGCCGATGAGGAAGAGTTACAGGGGCTCGATCGTACCTTTGTACTGCGTCCCGACACCGTTATTACCTTCATCCGGCTAACCTTTCTGGCCGGCAGCATCTGGTAAAAACATTTATGCCGCATTCATTTTTTTAACCCGATTACCATACCTTAATTCGTTTGACCATGGACGTTAAAGAATTCCTGAATACCAGGACTAAGCCCCATTATATCGAAAATCTGGCCGATGAGCTGATGACCATTTACACTGGAGAAGCCACCCATCCATTGCTGACAAAAGCGTCAGCTGAAATTGTGCTGATCATGCTGAACAAGCTGCTGACGCGCGACAGGGATACCAGCTACTACCAGACCTTCGCCATTACCTATAAAGACGAAAAATATAACCGGATTGCCGAATTGCTGACAGCCGGCTACTGGGATACGAAAGAAGGTGCTAACCTGCTGGAATACCTCTTTGGTAAGGAAACAGGCGCCTATGTTAAATATGCCTGGGAGCAGATGCCTCGCCAGATATACCAGACGGGGTATACCCGCCGCTCTTTCCGCGCCCCCAACGACCCGGAAGTGTATTTTGTGCTCCAGCTGGAATTCTTCCGGCAGGTCATCCCCGTGACCTACCAGTTTGAATACTACCCTAAAACGAAGTATACCTGCTTTGACCTGAGCCTGGAGGAACAGGTGCGTTACGAGGGAAATTTCTTCGGTGAAGTCCTGTACCGGGTGTGGTCAGCAGCGATCGACCTGGGCAACGCCTCGTTTTTTAAAGTATGCGAAGACATCATCTACAATAAAGATCCCCAGGGTAAAGTCAGCAGGGCACTGATCGAAGCGCTGCTCAACAGCAACAAGCCGGAAGCATGGAAGCTGGTAGAACAGCTGCTGCTGGCAGCGCAACGCCAGGAAGGTCTGCGCCAGACCATTATGGAGGCGCTGGACGAGACCTCCGTGGGCGCACTCAAATACATACTGAAAGTAGTACTGGACAATAAGCTGACCCGCTTTTCGTCCGTAGTCCGGGCATTGGACGTATGGGCCGGCCTCTTCTGGGAAGCGGAGAAAGAAAGCACCGTCCGCACTTTCCTCGGGAAAGGCCTGGAATACCTCGAAGCACCCAACACCATCCCGGCGGCCATGAAAAGTAAAAACAACACCGACGTGTACATGGCCCTGTGGGCCCTCGGCGTGCTGGACGTAATGGCCACCCGTCCGTTGGTGTTTGAACTGCTGAAAGACAAGAGTGCGGAAAAACGCTGCCTGGCGCTGAAGTTCGCGGTAGAAACAAACTACTACAACGTGGACATGCCTGCCGCCTATGAAGCGCTGAACGACCCCGACCTGGCCGTAAAAGCCAGGGCGCTGGTGATCGTCAACAATAAAATACATTTCAATACCGGCCACTACGATATGCATTATCCTGAACTGTTTGACAGGCTGCATGCGATCGTACAGAAAGTCGACCTTAAAGAGAAAACATTTGAAGGAAACATCTTCTCCTGGATGACCATCAAATATGAACGCAATAATGTGTTCAGCGCCATGATCAACCTGATCAACGGCCGCGACGACCGCCTGGAAATCGTGCTGGGATACTTCGACGAGATGAACGTGACGCTGCGCGAGCAGCTGTCCCGCTCCCTGCTGAAAGGTTATTCCCCCTATAATTACCACCAGGAGGAAAAAGAAGGCCCGCTGACGCCTTTTCAGCGGAATTTTGCGCTGCGCCTGCTGAAAGACAGAGGTGAATACGTGGTATCTATAGCATTTAACGCGCTTCAGGGCCAGCAATTCACCCTGGAAGAAATGGAAACGTTCACGGATATACTGAAACGTAAAGGCGCTTCCATCAGAAGCAGGGCCATTGATATGGTACTCAGTCAGCCGGATGATATTGTGACGGCGGTGACGGAAAAGTTGCTGCAGGGAGATACAGAACAACGGCTCGGCGGCCTGGATATCGCGCTGCGCCTCCAGAAAAATAACCGCCTCGCCACACAGCGGGCCGGCTGGATCACGGCGTTCAGGGGAAGGAAAAGCATCTCCCAGAAAGAAGAAATATTATTATCGCAACTTTCGGAAGAAAACAACGTATTATCATACTCCGCTGAGAACGGCTACGGACTGTACGATCCTTCCGCCATCTCACCCGTAGTTTTGCCCGCTGTCGATCCCGACGATTATTATGGTAAATGCCTGGCAGAAGGGCCTTACGGCTTTTCTATGCCGATGGAGAAGTTGCACGAACAGTTCATCAAACTCAATGATCTGTTTCAGCAACACGCTCAATACGAGTATGAGGTCGAAAACTACGACAATACCAAATCCATGGTATTGTTAGCCAATAGTTTCCAGAACCGGAAGGTGTACACCTATAAATTCACTTCCGGTGAAGAGCAGTATTCGTATTTTCCATTGCCGGAAGTATGGGAAAACTGGTATCAGGAAAGTGGCCTTACTCCACGGGATATTTTCATACTGACTTCGCTGATGACGGATATATATGATGCGGGCGAAGAGATAAAAGGCGGAAGCATTATGAAGCTGTACCAACCGGTGTATGAAGACGTGATGCCGGAGACGCTGAGAGGCGGGCGCCGTTTTAAATACAGTGACCCTGTACTGAAGGTGACCGGCGCCCTGCAACTGATCCATCCGTTCGAACAACGGGCCGAATTCCTGCTGGGCGGGTGCAAGCGTGTGTTTAATGCGCTGACGCCGGAAATGCTGCAGTTCAAGGAGAAAGGCTACTACGGCATGAAGGGCTGGCAGGGCAACACCCAGCTGGAACGTTTCCTTTCCTTTCTGTATGAAATACCTAAGCAGGGAAAACTCCTGGAAGACTGCTGGAACCTTTACCACTGGCGGCAATTCTCCGGTCTGCCTGAACTGGCGGTGAATTACCTGCCTCCATTGCAGGTGTTCATCAACGCTTTCGAAGCCGGGTTGATCTCCGAAAGTGAGATGTACCGGGGACTGATCAGCGCAGAGAATATGCGCATATTGTCCCGTAGCCATAAAGGCAAAAACAAAGACAATTATTTTGAAGGTCATCCTTTCCTTGAAAAGATGTTCATCAAAGTGCGGGAACACTTCCTGGACATTGAACTGAAGCGGGGAGACTCCGGTACGCCGGTCACGCATATGGTGCAGGTGCTGGGAGCTGTCTATGGTGTTAAACGCTTTGGTGAAATATGGGCCGGCCTTGGAAAAACGACGCTCAACCGTGGTTATATCTATAGCTATAATAAGGAAGCCATGAGCAAACAGAAAATTTTCAGTCTCCTGCTCAAACGTTGTTTCCCCCTGCCGGAAGATACACAGGCATTGTTTGATGAAACCGTAAAGAAGGTCAAACTTACAGAAGCGCAACTGATAGAAGCCGCCGTATATGCGCCACAGTGGCAAAAGTTCGTGAGCCAGCATCTCGGCTGGAAAGGCCTGGACTCCGCCATCTGGTGGATGCATGCCCATACCAAGTCCGCCGGCAATGAAGAGAACGCCGAAGCAGAAAGTGAAATCGCCCGGTACTCTGCCGTGGACCTGCAGGACTTCAAAGACGGCGCGGTGGACAAAGACTGGTTCGTGAAAGCTTATAAAGAACTGGGCAAACAACGCTGGGCCATCGTGTACGAAGCTGCGAAATATATCAGCGATGGGAATGCGCACCGACGCGCACGTTTATACGCTGACGTAATGACCGGAGATTTGAAGATAAAAGAAGTGACGCAGAAAGTAAAAGAAAAACGCGACCAGGACTACCTGCGCCTCTACGGCCTTATTCCGCTAAGCAAAACCAATCCGGAAAAAGACGTGCTGGCGCGTTATGAATACCTCCAGCAATTTAAAAAAGAAAGCCGTCAGTTTGGTGCGCAGAAACAGTCCAGCGAAGCGCTGGCGTTGCGCATCGCCATGGAGAACCTGGCCCGCAACGCCGGCTACGCCGATCCGCAGCGCCTCTCCTGGGCTATGGAAACACGGCAGGTACAGAACATCCTGTCTAAAGAAACGCAGGTACAGTACGACGATGTAACGATCGGGCTGGTGATCGATGAAGAAGGACAGGCTGATGTGGTAGCTTTCAAAGGAGACAAACAACTGAAGGCCGTTCCGCCGAAATATAAAAAAGACAAGAAGATAGAAGAGCTCAACGAGCACAGGAAAACATTACGGGAACAGTTCCGCCGCTCCCGCAAAGGGCTGGAAGATGCCATGGTACGCGGAGACGTATTTTCCCTGGAAGAATTAACGACCCTGTTCGATCACCCGGTGATCTCCAGGCATCTGGAGAAACTGGTGTTCATAACAGACAAGGCATCCGGTTTCTATCACAGCGGCAGCCTCGTGGATGCCAAAGGCCATCAAACGAAACTGACCGATAAAGACAGTATCCGCATCGCCCATAGCAGCGACCTGTATCAGGCGGGCGTGTGGAGCGACTACCAGCGTTACTGCTTCGAGAAATCCGTGCAGCAGCCTTTTAAACAGATATTCCGCGAGCTGTATGTGCCGCTGGAAGATGAGCTGAAAGAAGTGTCCGTGTCCCGCCGCTATGCCGGTCACCAGGTGCAGCCCACCCAAACGGCCGCCCTGCTGAAAACAAGAGGTTGGAAAGTGGACTACGAGGAAGGGCTGCAGAAAGTCTTCCACAAGGAAGGTTTCGTGGCGAAAATATATGCCATGGCCGATTGGTTCTCACCCGCGGAAGTGGAAAGCCCTACGCTGGAAACCATCAAATTCCATGATCTCAAAACCTACCAGCCGGTAGCGTTTAAAGATATCTCTCCGCTGATTTTCAGTGAGGTGATGCGGGACCTGGACCTGGTAGTAAGTGTGGCCCATGTGGGCGGGGTAGACCCCGAAGCCAGCCATTCGTCCATAGAAATGCGGAAAGTGCTGCTGGAAGAAACCCTGCGGCTCTTTAAACTCAACAATGTAAAGGTAGACGGCAGCCACGCGACGATCAAAGGTCAACTGGGCGAATACAGCGTACACCTCGGAAGTGCAGTAGTACATCAACTGCCCGGCCGGTACATTTCTATCCTGCCGGTACACTCGCAGCACAGAGGCCGCATCTTCCTCCCGTTTGTGGATGAAGACCCCCGGTCTGCTGAACTGATCTCCAAAGTGCTCCTGCTGGCCCGGGACCACGAGATACAAGACCCGACAGTGTTATCACAGCTTTCTCAAAATTAAGATATGACAGAAGGTCGCCCCGGGCTTTGCCCGGGGTTTTTTATGATCGTTTTTTTATCACCAATATTCTGTATGTTTGGTTTTTACCAGTAAGGACATAAGTCTAATATCGACTGCTATGCAGGGACTACAGGATGTTTCCAATGAACTGATGACCCATTATACCTGGATGCTGAATTACCTGGCCGGTTTAAAAAACGATCGCCCTGCCTCCCTGAGCCCTGTGCTGTTACTGGTCAACAATGATTGTCAACGGATGATGGAAGCCCCCAACGCCGCCACGGCAGACGATTGGTTTGATCAGTGTCTCCGTGAAAACGATCCCCGGTATGCGGTGTACGTAAAAGATGTACTGTTTGCCGGCGATACATCACCGGTTACCGATGATGCGCTGCTGTCCGTGCTTTATGATAAAAATTTCCTGCAGCGGGTGATACTCGCGCAGCCTTATACCCATCCGCCTTTCCAACGGTCAGGCCCCCCTGTGATGCTGGGACTTTTATCCAACGAACCACTGTATACGCAGCCGCCCGCCTTGTCCCGCCCCGAACGCCCTCCGGGAAAGCCTTTATGGAAATTCCGCTGAATTGTGCCTAATTTGCAGCCACATGGCGCACCGTTACTTTATTATCTATAAACCGTATAACATGGTTTCCCAGTTTATCAGTCCTGATAAAGGAAAAGTCAAACTGCTGGGCGACCTGGATTTCCCGTTCCCTGAAGGTACACATGCCATCGGCCGGCTGGACAACCATTCGGAAGGGTTGTTATTGCTCACTACCAACCAGAAAGTAACCCGGCTGTTGTTTGAAGGGGAGCGGCCGCACCAACGAACCTACCTGGTGCGCGCCAAAGGGCATATGCTGCCCGAAACGCTGCAACGGTTGCAGCAGGGTGTTTCTATCCGTATCTCCCGCGATATGCATTATGTGGCTGTGCCGCACAGCGTGGCTATCGTACCGAAGCCCGAAGGCATGCCGGCACGGCCATCGGAGCCACCGGAGAAAGCTCCCCATACCTGGCTGCTGATCACCCTGACCGAAGGTAAATACCACCAGGTGCGCAAAATGGTGGGTGCGCTGAAACACCGTTGCCAGCGCCTGATACGGGTGTCTATCGAAGACATGGAGCTGGGGGACATGCAACCGGGAGAGGTAAGGGAACTGGAAGAAACTGTCTTTTTCGACCGGCTGAAAATAGTGCCGGACCTATAAAATAAAACCCGAAAAAGGGAATATCCCATTAGGAAGCGTTTTCTTTTCTTGTTAGGTTTGCTTGTTGGAAATCAATGCTATAACAAGAATTTTTTATGAGAAGAGTTTTCGTTCTGACGCTGTCTCTGGCGTTGGGCATGGGGCTTCATACCGCCCGTGCCCAGGAAAAACGTTATCCGATTATTCCTTATCCGCAGCAGTTGGTCCCCATGGAGGGCGCCTTCACCATTACGGGCGGCACCCGGCTGGTATTGCCTGCCAATGCCCGTGCTTTTGCCAGTGAAGTGGCACAGCTGCAGGCGCTGGTGAAACAGGGGACCGGTACCACGTTAAAAACCGCCACCGCCGCTTCCGGTAACGCTATCGTGCTGAAACAGGACATGACCCTGTCCGGGGATGAAGACTATACCCTGGCGGTAACGCCACAGCAGTTACAGATCGGCGCTAAATCACCCACCGGTTTTTTCCGCGCTATCGCGACCCTGCGGCAGCTGATGCCGTCCACGATAGAGGGCCGCACTACCGGTAACCTCCGGTCGGTGACCATTCCGGCGATGCAGCTGAAAGACAACCCGGTATACAGCTGGCGCGGCATGCACCTCGACGTGTCCCGCCATTTCTTTTCTGTCGGCTACCTGAAAAAATTCATCGACCTGCTGGCGCTGTATAAAATGAATAAACTGCACCTGCACCTGACGGATGACCAGGGCTGGCGCATCGAAATCAGAAAATATCCGCTGCTGACCACCGTCGGCGCCTGGAGAGAGCTGAACAACCAGGATTCTGTTTGTATGCAGAAAGCCAAAGAGAACCCGGATATGGAGATCGACCAGGAGCATATCATTCATAAAGATGGTAAAACGCTCTATGGCGGCTTCTATACACAGGCACAGATGAAAGACATCATTGCCTACGCGGCCGCCCGCCACGTGGAAATCATCCCGGAGATAGATATGCCCGGGCATATGATGGCGGCCATCCGTGCCTATCCTTTCCTTACCTGTGACGGTAAATCCGGCTGGGGCAAGGATTTCTCCACGCCGATCTGTCCTTGTAATGAAAGCACCTTCCGTTTCGCGGAAGACGTATACACGGAGATCGCTGCGCTTTTCCCCTCCAAATACATGCACCTCGGCGCCGATGAGGTGGAAAAGACCAGCTGGGCGGCTTCTCCGGCCTGCGCGGAAGTGATGAAGGCCAACAACCTGAAAAACGTGGAAGAGCTGCAAAGCTACTTCGTGAAAAGAATGGAGAAGTTCTTCCATGCCAAAGGTAAAGTGCTGATCGGCTGGGACGAGATCCTGGAAGGTGGCATCAGTCCCACCGCTATCCTCATGTACTGGCGCGCCTGGGTGCCCGACGCACCTGTGAAAGCCGCCCGTCATGGCAACAAGGTGATCATGACGCCGGGCAACCCGCTGTACTTCGACGCACAGCCTGACCGGAATTCCCTGGGCAACGTATACCATTTCGACCCGGTGCCTAAAGGACTGACAGCGGAAGAAGCCCAATCTATTATGGGCGCCCAGGCCAATATCTGGACAGAATATATCCCGTCGGAAAAACGGGCCGATTATATGTTCATGCCCCGGATGACAGCTCTCGCAGAAGTGCTGTGGACACATAAGCAGGATTATAACAGCTACCTGCAACGGCTCAACGAACAGTATGCCCGTCTGGACCAGCTGGGCGTTCATTACCGTTTGCCCGACCTGGAAGGCTTTACAGAAGATAATGTGTTTGTAGACAAAGGTCTGCTGGAAGTAAAAGCGCCCTTAACCGGCATGACTATACGTTATACGACCGATGGCACCATTCCGGGCCTGAAGTCGGCGGTACTACCGGCAGCGCTGCCGGTAACGGCTCCGCAGACGTTTAAGCTGGCGGCTTTCAGCCCGATGGGCAACCGCGGGGATATCTATACCCTTCGGTACCGCCAGGAGGCCTATGCAAAAGCGCTGGCCGAAAAGCCCGCTGACACCGGCTTCCGGCTGGCCTATTTCAGGGGCGCCTTCAAAACCACGGCTAAAATAAAAGCCACGCCGGACAGCACCCTGCGCACGGACAATGTGATCATCCCGGAAGGGCTGGGGCATGGCGAAGCCTTTGGCGCCCGTCTGCAGGGATATTTCTACGCGCCTGAAACAGGCATCTACAGTTTCTATCTTACCTGCGATGATGGCGGTATGCTCTATATCGGCAACAAAACAGTCGTTGACAATGACGGCTGGCATGCACCGCTGCAGAAGAGTGGCCAGATTGCTTTGGAAAAAGGCTGGCATCCGCTCAAAGTAGATTTTGTGGAAGGCGGCGGTGGTTACACGCTCAAACTGGAGTATAGCGTGAAGGGCCAACCGCTTCAGAAATTATAAAGAAATGACCATGACAGCGTTCCCCGGGCTCCGGCCCGGGAACGGCTGATGGAGCCGGCAGGCGGAGATCTGTACTTGTTTGTTTATATTGCAGGATGTATCTGTAAGAAAATGAATTGTATGAGTATTAGCTGTAGGCTTCGATCAGCAGTCATCATGGTCATCATTGTTATGTTAACCTGTTCTGCATACGCCCAAACAACCGATAATGACCTTGCCCGCACCTTGTCGGTGCTTTCTGTTTCCCAAAAGAAATTACTGTATCAATATGGCACGTTGCAGTCGTACGCCGGGCAACCGGTTGCCGACAGCTTCTGGCGGCAGCATGCGCAGGAACTGAAGGAGGTCACCCCCGAACAGGCAACGATACTGGCAAACGAACTACTCGCTAATACGGAGCTGGTATATAAAGTCACGAAACCATCGCGCTTGCAGGCTTTGCGCGGGGTATTCACCGCGTCCCGGATGTTGATTGGGCTGTCCGGCCTTATTGCGGCGTATTCGCTGATCCATTTGTTGAGCCGCTACTGGAGCCGGATTTTCGGTTGGTTGTATTCCAAACTATACAGGCTGTTCTACCGGCTTTTTTCCCCGCGGATGCTTACCTGGGAGCTGCTGGCGCTCAGCGTGGCCGGTATCTGGCGGGGCGTGCTGATCGGCGACCAGACGCTGCGGACCGTGGTGGTGCAGGTGTCCGTTTTCACCTTGTGGGCGCAGCTAACGGCGGTGGCTACACGGCAGGACCTGATCAAACGTTACCTGGAGCAGGTGGCAGACCACCTGGAAAGACGCGGTACGATAAGGGAAGCCATCGTGGAGGTAGGGCTGCCCGCGCTGGGGGCTACGCTGGCGCTGGTATGGCTGATGTTCCGTGCCCCGGAGGACTGGTACGCTTATGAAGTCATTATACCGGGTATGATCGCCTTGTTTACGTTGCCACCGGTAATTTATCTGCATAAGGTATTGAAGAAGGTGGTATTGCCTTTCCCAACGGAATCGCTCCGGGCTGATAAGCTGCTGGGGGTGTATACTGCCGCCACGCTGCTGTTGTGGGCCGTACTGGCATTGTTGCCATCGGTGCCGCCACAGGTACTGGTGGCTGTGTCGGTATTGCTGGCCTGTCTGCTGCTGCCTATGTCTGTGGAAGAGGTGACCCGTTGCGGCACGCCGAACTACATCTGGTTACAGGTGCTCACTGTGGGCTGGTTGTGCGCCTGTCTACTGGCGGGTGGCCAGCGGACCATCCCGATGCTTAACTGGACCGGCCTTGGCGGGCTGTTGCTGTATGTGATCATCAAATACTGGGAAGTGCCGGTGCTGCTGGGCTATTCCTGGAAAAACCGCAAGGCGCTGGGCAGCCTGGGCATGGCCGCCATCATATGGGCTATCGCCAGCCTGATACGTTGGCAGCCACAATGGTTTATCTGGTTTTAGTTGAAAATTTATTTTAATTGTTTTATTTTTGCGCTCCGAATAATCTGACTCAAGATACGCGCAGATCTGAATAACGTACTAAAAAGGCTTCTCAGGGCCTCCAAGGCGTTTGCAGGGTCTGCGTTTTTTTGCCCGCATCTGCAGCATGTATAGTGCCGTTTAATGTCAACCCAATATCTTCATCTTCGCGCTAATCTTCATAAAGCGGGGTAATCAGTCATCATCATGGCCATCATAGTTACCGTTCGTCATATTTCTATTCCTTTCCTGAAAAACGTTATTATTTTTCATAACTGTAAAAAATACGCTTAATATTCCCGTTATGAAGAAAATCCTGGTCTTATTATGTTTGGGGCTCACCGGATACCATGTCCGGGCTCAGCAGAAAGCACCCGCTTATCCGCTGATAACCCACGACCCTTATTTCAGTGTCTGGTCTGCTACAGACACGCTGAACCAGTCTGCCACGGTCCACTGGACTGGGGCGCAGCAGGCATTGTCCGGCCTGGTGAAAGTCGACGGGGTGACTTACCGGGTACTGGGCGCCCCGGCAGGGCAGGGCGCCGGTATTTTGCCGGCACTGCAGACGGATGTGGCCGTTCACGCTACACAGACGATTTACCAGTTCCGGTGTGGCCCTGTAGCGCTTACGCTGACATTCACATCGCCGTTATTGGTGCGTGATCTGATGCTGATGTCCAGGCCGGTGTCTTACGTTTCCTACTGCGCGCATGCTACCGATAACCGGAAACATGCCGTGGAGGTATATTTTGGCGCCTCCACCGACCTGGCGGTCAACGGACCGTCGCAGCCGGTAACTACGCAGCAGTATGCCAATGGCGAGCTGGCGCTGCTGAAAGCCGGAACGGTACAGCAACCCGTTTTACAGAAGAAAGGCGACGACCTGCGTATTGACTGGGGCTACCTGTACGTGGGCGTGCCGCAGTCGGCGCACGCTGCCCGGTTTGTGGGTTCACCGGCAGCTGCGGAGCAGCGTTTTGCCGGCAAAAAAGTATCACCCGATAAAGGCGAGCGGCAACAGATGCTGAGCACCAGCGTATCGCTGGGTATGGTAGGCACAGCACCGAAAGAACAGGTGTTCCTGCTGGGCTATGACGATGTTTATGCCATCCAGTACTTCCATACCAATCTGAAGGCCTGGTGGAAGGACAGTCCGGCAGCGACGATTGAAAATGCGCTCAATACCGCGTGGAAAGAATACGCAGCTGTACTGCAGCAGTGCGAAGCCTTTGACAGGGAACTGCATCATGACGCTGTAGCGGCCGGCGGTGAACAATACGCCGCCCTGTGTGAACTGGCTTACCGCCAGAGCGTGGCCGCCCACAAGCTGGTGAGAGGCCCTAAAGGTGAACTGCTGTTCCTCTCCAAAGAAAATTTCAGCAATGGCTGCATCAATACCGTTGACGTCACTTATCCGTCGGCTCCTCTTTTCCTCCTGTATAACCCTGACCTGCTGAAAGGCATGATGACCGGCATCTTTGAATATTCCGAAAGCGGCCGTTACACCAAACCGTTTGCTGCACATGACCTGGGCACCTATCCGCTGGCCAATGGCCAGGTATATGGTGAAGACATGCCCGTGGAAGAATCCGGCAATATGCTGATCCTCGCCGGCGCCATAGCGGTAGCGGAAGGTAACGCAGATTACGCCAGGGCACATTGGAAAACGCTGACCACCTGGGCCGACTATCTGCTGAAGGCGGGGTTTGATCCGGCTAACCAGTTATGCACCGACGACTTTGCCGGCCATCTCGCACGCAATGCCAACCTTTCGCTGAAAGCGATTATGGGCATCAAATCCTATGCGATGCTCGCAGGGATGCTGGGGGAAACGGTAACGGCTACACGTTATGATGATCAGGCCCGCGATATGGCTAAACGATGGCTGGAACTGGCAGCGGACGGTGACCACTATACGCTGGCGTTCGGAAAACCGGGCACCTGGAGTCAGAAGTATAATATGGTGTGGGATAAAGTGCTTGATTATCATTTGTTTCCGGAGGCTGTTTATAAAAAAGAAATAGGCTATTACCTCGGAAAACAGCAACTGTTCGGGTTACCGCTCGACAGCCGGAAGACGTACACGAAATCCGACTGGATCATGTGGACAGCAGTGCTGGGGGATGATATCACACCTTTTGTGCAGCCATTGTATAAATATATAACAGAAACGCCTACACGTGTTCCGCTGAGCGACTGGCACGAAACACTGGATGGTAAAAAAGTAGGGTTCCAGGCAAGAAGCGTAGTGGGAGGATATTATATGAAGATGCTGGAGCGGAAATTACACAGTGGCAAATAAAGATTTCGTCTGACAAAATAAAGAAGCGGCCCGGAATTTTCCGGGCCGCTTCTTTTTATGAACACTGGCCTATTTTCCTTTACGGTGTTCACCATGTTTTTTTGATGTGTCAATGGGATGTTCCCGGTTCTGCATGTTCTGTTCGGATGTCGGGTGGTTCATCCTTTCATCCTGTTCATTGTGAGGACGGCCCCGGTTCATTTTAGCCGTTTTGTTTTGACGATTGCGTTTCATAAAAAACGGATTTTAAATAATAACCGGGAAAAACATGCCGAAATAAAATTAACTGAAAATGAATGTCTTATAAAGGTTGATGCCATTTAAACTGATGCGATTCATTCACAGTGCGCTGTCTACACTTCCCGGTTTTACGCAGGTTGAGATGCGCTCCGGCTGCCGCCCAGGGAAGCGAGATACCCTGTTGCCACACAGACCACTACCGCCACGGCAGGGTACAGGAAAAAGTTGATGGCCGTATACCGCTGCACAAAATAAAGGCTTATGGCGCTGATGGTAAAACCAATCATGATACCCCGTGCATTCACCTTCGGGAAAAAAATTCCTGCCAGGAACATCCCCGCCAGGCAACCGCCAAACAGCCCGATGATTTTCAGGTACTGGTCCCAGATGGAGGTATTATGCAGCGACACGAGATAAAGTGCAATACCGCACCCGAGTGCGCCGAGCATCACCGTTGTCCGGCGGGCGAATACAAACCGCCGGCGGTCATCGGCCGAAGGCCTGAACAAAGGGTAAAAATCGGTGGTGATCACCGTGGCTATAGCGTTCATGCTGGAGCTGATGGTAGACATCGTGGCGGCAAAGAGGCCTGCTATTACCAGCCCGGCAAGTCCCGCGGGCAGCTGTTGGGAGATATACCACGGAAACACGTCGTCGGTATTTCCATGCGGATTCAGGTTGGCCGGATGATGGCGGAAGTATGCCCACAATGCCGTCCCCACGAGGAAAAAGATAAGCGACGCCGGTATTACCAGCAGGGCGTTGGTGTAGATAGATTGCCGGGCTTCCTTTTCTGTAGAAGTGGTCAGGTAACGCTGTACCACTACCTGGTCAGAAGAATAGGTGACGAGCTGCGTCAGGAACCCGCCCACAAAAATCACCCACAGCACAGGCTGCGTAATGTCCCACTGAAGGATGGCCAACCTGAACTTGCCATGCGCGGCCGCTTCGGTGAACACCTGGCCGAAGCCGCCGTCCAGCGACTTCGAGATAAACACGAGGCTGAGCAACGCACCGCCCAGCAACACGCCCACCTGCATCACCTCCGTCCAGATAACGGCTTCGATACCGCCGGAAGCACTGTACGCCGTAGTGATGGCGCTGGTGGCCACAATACAGACGATGATGTTTACGCCGGTAACGGCGCTCAATACCAGCGCAGGCAGGTATATCACAATGCCCAGCCGGCTGACCTGGAACACGAGGAAAGTAAAGCTGCCCAGCAACTTCACACCCGGACTGAAGCGGATGGACAGGTATTCGTATACGCTGGTCAGTTTCAGCTTACGGAAATACGGCAGATAAAAATAGACGATCAGCGGCGCCACCACTACAATCATCATATTGTTGAGAAAATAAACCCAGTCGGTGGCGAAGGCTTTGGCCGGAATGGCGATAAAGGTAAGCGCGCTGAGTTTGGACCCGAAGATGCTCAGGCCGGCGGCCCACCAGGGTATCTTACCACCACCGAGGAAAAAATCGCTGGTGGTGTTTTGCATGTTGCGCGATACTATCACGCTGATACCGACTACCAGCAGGAAATACAATCCCACCACGAGCCAGTCGGTCAGCCGGAAGCCGCTCGGTGGCTGTGCAGGCGTAGCCGTTAGTACCCGTGGTGTCCTGGCAGCGGGCCTCACTTCTCCGCTGGGGATGATCAGCTGGCCCTGCCATACCACCGTTGGCGTGGTGACAGGCGCCCACGTACTGCCGTTCGGGTTAGTTACGCTGTCGCCGGCTTTCTGCACCGGCATCCGGCCGGTGACCGCCCAGCTGTCGGTGATGGTATTGTAACCCAGGATGTCATCGGAGAAGCCCGGGTGTTGCTCTTTCAGCGCGCCGGCCTGCTCAAAGTACCTGCCGTCGTCGCCGCCGAAAAGCAGCAGCTGTGACTGTCCGGCGGTGAAAGCCGGCGTGGGAGCTGCCGCCGCAGGGTGCGGGAGTGACGCTATGTTACGCCAACCTTTGCCTGGTTCGTAGCAGAAAGCGTCCGTCAGGAAGGTGCGGCGGATAGTAGCATCGCCGGGCAACGTAGACGTATGTACGCCGCTGAACAGGTAAAAATGATGCTGCTGTATGCCCGCTACAGCCAGCATACGTGCGGGTCCGGGCCACGGAGGCAGCTTTTGCCACTGCCGGCTGGCAGCAGGCCGGGAAAGGTCTATCGACCAGAAATATTTGGTGGCCGTGGTGTCGGCCGGCGCAGCAGTACCGCCGGCGATATAGAGAATGTCGCCATCGAGCGCTCCGCAGGCATTGGCATTGGCTACGGGCAGGTCGGGCAATGGCTCCGTTTGTACCTGGCCGTTGGTATAGCGCAGGAGGAAAGCTTTGGTCGTATGGCCGTCCTTGTTACTGCCGCCTACACATACCAGCGCGTCGCGCCAGGAGGCGGAAACACCGTATCCCAGCGGCATCGGTAACTTACCGGCAGGTTTCCACTGACCGTTTGTTTTCTCCAGCGCCCATATCTGATCGTGCCATTGTTTTACGCCTCCGTTCCAGGGGGCGCCCCCGTCGGGGAAGTTGGCGCCGCCGGCTACCAGCAGCGCGTTGTTGGACACGCCGGCGAAGGCGCCGGCAAAACCAAACGCGTCCGGCAGGGCGGGGAGCTGTCCCCACGAGAAATAGCCTGCAGGCGGTTCCTGGCCGCGACTGACAGTAGTTTGGAAAGACATACCCAATATCAGTAATAAAGGAAGAATCAGTTTTTTCATCACGTGTGTTTTACGCCGGATCATTGTATCCAGCCGTTGGCCTGCATCCAGTGCAGGCATCGCTCAAACCAGTCGTCCTGCGTGGTTTTGTTGTACAGGCCGAAGCCATGCCCGCCGTTCTGGTAAAGGTGCATCTCCGCTTTTACACCGGCGTTGACCAGCGCATTATAGAACAGCAGGCTGTTTTGTACCGGCACCACCTTGTCGTCCTGTGCGTGCAGCAGGAAGGTGGGCGGCGTTTGTGCGGTCACCTGCAATTCGTTGCTGTACAGTTTGATGTGCGCGCTGTCCGGGTTTTCACCGATCAGCGCTTTCCGTGAACCGGCATGCATATACGAAGTAAAGCTGATCACGGGGTAGACGAGTATCAAAAAATCCGGCCGGAGGTTAAGCTGCGCGGGATTGTCGATGACCGGCTGTGCGAAGTGAGTACCTACGGTAGAGGCCAGGTGGCCGCCGGCGGAAAAGCCGATGATTCCGGTTTTACCGGGCTGCAGCCCCCATTCCGCCGCACGTTGCCGTACGATCTGCAAAGCGCGTTGCGCGTCCTGCAGCGGGCCTTTGGATTTATCGGGCATGATACGGTCGTCCGGCAGCCGGTACTTGACGATAAAAGCGGAGATGCCTGCTGCCTGGAACCGCCGTGCGATGGCATACCCTTCGCGGCCTATCACCACGCTGCCATAACCGCCGCCGGGGCAGATCACGACGGCAGCGCCGGTGGCCTTTCCGGCAGGCGCCGGGAAAGGGATCAGCTCCGGCTGTGTCACCATCCGGGCCCGGTTGCTGTCGATGTCTTCCTTGTAAGCGGCAGGCGCTGTTTTGGAATTAGGTATGCCTTCGGGATATAATGGAATCGGTTTATCCTGTTGGGCTTGTACGGCATATGCACCGGCTGTCAGCATGCTGATGAAGAGAAGTTTTTTCATGAACGTGGATTTTATGATTTAGCGACCCGGGTGCACCAGTCGAAGAAACCGATGGCACGCAGGTCTTTTTCCATGGAAATATACTCGTTCTCTTCAAAAGGTTGTAATGGTAATCTTACATTGCCGCAGTCGAGGCCTATCATGCGCATCATGGCTTTCTGCGCCCGCAGCCCGCCGTATTTGACGATGATGCGCACCATCTCCACGGAGCGCAACTGGCACTGCTGTGCCTTTTGCAGCTGCCCGTCGTTAAAGGCCTGTATCAGTTCCAGGTATAACGGGGCGGCGAAATTATAGGTGCTGCCGATGAAACCATGGGAGCCGGTGGCGAGGGCGCTCAGCAGCATTTCGTCGGTGCCGTAGAGGAGTTCATAACGTCCCTCACTGGCATGCATACACGCCTGGAAGTCGTGCATAAACGGCGCGGTGTATTTGATGCCGGCGAGGGTAGGCAGTTTGCCGGCGGCCTGTTCAAGAAAAGCGACCATATCCAGCGAGATGCCGGTCAGCGCCGGGATATTGTAGTAGAACAGCGGCAGTTTGGGTGCGCCTGCTGCTATGGTGGCCAGGCTGTCGAGCAGTCCGGGTATGCTTTGTATCTTGAAGTAGGTGGGCAGTGTGGCGGAGATAAAATCGGCGCCATGCTCCTGTGCATGGGCGGCCAGTTGTTGGGCTTCCTGCAGGCTGTTGTGTCCTACGTGTACAAAGACCTTCAGTTTTTTGTCAGCCGCGCGGATAAAGGCGGCGGCGGTTTCCATTCTTTCGGCTGTTGTCATGGAGGGGCCTTCGCCGGTGCTGCCGCATACAAACATGCCTTTGATGCCGTTGCTGACCAGTGTTTGCACTATTTCGTGTATCCGTTCTGTATGGATACTTCCGTCGGCGTGCATGGGAGTAAATGGTGCGGCCACCAGTCCCTGAATACGTGTTGCTGTCATGTCGTTCATGTGTTCGTTGTGCTTATTGTTGATGGATATGGCTTACCACTTTTTTACTGATTTTTTGAAAGACGATATGGCTGTAGGCGCTTTTTTCGCCGGCCTCGTACAGGCAGGCGATGTCGCCGTTGGGCAGTACCGCCAGGGCGGAATAGGCGGCCGGTCCGGCGTGCAACACGCGTAACAGCTGCCAGCTGCGGCCATCGTCGGCGCTGGCTTTGAGCGTCATATTCGCTCGTTTGCCGCTGTCCGGGTTGAGAAATAGCAGGACGCCGCTGCGTTTCCGCGAAGGCCAGCGATAGCGGATGAGGCTGGCCTGGCAGACAGGATCGGCGAGGGTGGGCACATCTGCGGGAGTGCTCCAGCTGCTGCCGCCGTCGTTGCTAACGGACTGGGTACGGAGGCCACGGCCGAAATAGGAGCGGAGGCTCATCAGCAGGCCGCCTTTGCCGTCGGCCAGTTCGGTCAACTGGCACTCGTTGACTTTAGGGCGGATGTTGCCGCCCCGTTGCCATGATTGCCCGTGGTCGTCGCTGTAGATGACGTGGGAGCCGTATTCGTAGGGCCCTTTGGCCATGCGGCCGCTGCTGTCGTCATAGCTGTGATCGCAGGGGACCACCAGCCGGCCTTTATGGGGACCGTGTTGCAGCTGTATCCCTATACCCGGACCGGTGGCATACCATCCCCATTGGGGATCTTTGGCGGTGGCGGTAATGTCCGCCGGCCTGGACCAGGTAGCGCCGTTGTCTTCACTTTTGGAGACCCATACGGTACGTGTATGCGTCGCTGTTTTATGGATGATATCATGTTCTTTGTCCTGTCCTTCGTTGCGGGTGAGCAGCAGCCAGATGGTACCGGTAGCGGCGTCAGTCACGGGGCAGGGGTTCCCGCAGGTATGCGGACCGTCGTCCCATACCACCTGTGTGGCCGACCATGTTTTACCGCCGTCTGCCGAGCGTTTCAACAGGATATCGATATCGCCGGCGTCGGAGGCGCTGGCCTTTCTGCCTTCACAGAAAGCCAGCAGCTGCCCATCGGGAGCCGTGAGCAGTACGGGGATGCGGTAGCTGCTGTAGCCGCCGTCGCCAGCGCTGAACAGGGCCATGCTGTCGCGCTGTGCCAGCAGCAACTGAGGGAAAAATACCATCCATAACAGGCAGGCATATACGGAAATCTTCATGTCTCTCTATTTAAAATCGGTGACAGGCACCACTTTGTAAGCAATCCCTTCGTAAGGTTTTTTATAGCCGGCTTCGTAGAAGATGGCGATATGGGTGTCAGACAGCATCACGATGTCGGAGTAAGCTGAAGGGCCGCTGTATATTTTACAGGACTTGCTCCAGTTATTGCCGTCATCGGTACTGAGGCGGATGGTCATGTTCTCCCGGGCGGTGCTGGCAGGATTGGAGAAGAACAGCCATTGTTTACAGGAAAGCAGGCTGCCCTGGCAGATAGGTTCCACCAGTGTATAGTCTGCCCTGACCGGCAGCCAGGAGGCGCCACCGTCGGTGCTGTTGGCTACAAGCCGTGCGCCGCCTGCGCTGTTGCGGATATTGAGCATGAGTTGTCCGTCAGACAGTTCGGCGACGGTGCTTTCGGCGCCGCGGTCTTTATTGGCGATACCGCCCAGCTTCCAGCTCTGGCCGTGATCGTCGGAGTAGATGACATGGGCGGAGTCACGGGCAGGGCTATCCGCAGTTTTGACCGACATATAATCGGCGGGGATGACCAGCCTGCCGGCGTGGGCGCCGCGTTTGAGCTGTATCCCGTGACAGGGGCCGGTGCCATACCAGCCCCATCCCGGCTTCTTGACATCTTTGGTGATTTCTTTGGGGGGCGCCCAGGTGAGGCCTTCATCGTCGCTGCTGGTGACGAACACACGGCGGGTGTCTTTGCTGGTGCCGGCATTGATGGCGCCGATATTGTCTTCGCCGAGGTTCCAGGTCATCAGCAGGTGGAGACGGCCGGTCTGTTCATCCAGCACCGGTACAGGATTGCCGCAGGTGTTGGCGCCTTCGTTCCACACCATGACCGGGTCGCTCCAGGTTTTACCGCCATCGGAAGAGCGTTTGACCAGCAGGTCGATATCGCCTTCGTCTTTGCAGTTGTTTTTACGCGCTTCTGCAAAAGCCAGCAGTACGCCTGTTTTCGACTTAACGATGGCGGGTATACGATAACAGCTGTAGCCGCCGGTTTTTTCCCGGAAGATGAACGGGATGGTGTCGGTGTTGCCGCCTCCGTTATTGCCGGGCGGCGGCGCCGGTGTGAGGTTCTCGCTGCCGCCGCCCTTACAGGAGGCGAGCAGGAAAAGGCCGGTGGTAAAAAGTAATAGTGCTTTACAGGTTGTCCGTTTCATGGTGCATTGTTTATTGGTAGCCGGCAGTTTGTTTCAGGTTTGGATTCAGATCGATCTGTGCTTTCGGAATAGGAAAATACAACGGTACATTTTTTCCATTGAGATTAGGCACTTCCGTATATACGTTGATGGTGCCTGCGTAGTGAAACCGCAGCAGGTCGGGCCATCGCTTCTGTTCCAGCCACAGTTCCCGGAAACGTTCGTTCAGGATCTCTTTTTCCACGCTGGTTTTGTCCATGGGACCCGTGTAGTTGCCGATGCCCGCCCGGGTACGGGTACGATTGAGGGCAGTAACGGCTTCGGATACACTGCCCAGCGCTGCCAGCGCTTCCGCCCTGAGCAGGAATATTTCCGCAAAACGATAGATAACGATGTCCGCATCGTAGAACCAGTCCGTGTCTTTGGTGCCCCGGAATTTGTTATCAAATACGCCGATCAGCTTATTGTTGGGGCCGATGGCTTTGATAAAGGAGGCGTTCTTCCGTTTGTCCGCCGCGTCGGTGAACATGGACTCGAATCTGGGGCTGGGCATATACTGGCTGCGGGCGCCGTTCTTAGCCGCTGCAATATCTCCTTTGTTGATGGCGTCCTGTACAAAAATGTCGCGTGGTTTCAGCTGGCTGCCGTACATATCGCTTCTTTCGTCTTTCTTAAAATAAACAGAAAAAATGATTTCTGCATTTGCCCGGTTGTTGGTGGCGAATACGGAGCCAAAATTATCCAGCAGGGTGAGGCCGGCGGTACTTTCCACCTGCTGCAGCGCTGTGAGGGCTTCCCGGAGGTCGGCTTCACTGCCTTTGAGGACTTTTGTTTTCCAGAGCAGCGCGTCGGCTTTCAGCGTAAAGGCGGCCGGTTTGGAGGCCCTGCTTTTGCTGACAAAAGCGCCTTCGGGAAAAAGGGCGATAGCCGCATCGATGTCTTTTAAGATTTGGGACATGATGTCTTCGGCCGCAGCCCGGGCAGGTTGTTGCTGGTTGCTGCTGGCCACTGGTTCCAGCATGAGCGGCACGTCGCCCCAGGAGCGTACCAGCCAGAAGTAGGTGTAGGCGCGGATGAAATAGGTCTCCGCCATAGCGCGGTCCCGGTCGGTGCTGTTGGGGAAATCGATGCCCGGTGCATTTTTCAGCAGCAGGTTGCAGTGATAGATGATGTTGTAATAGTTGAGCCAGTTGGGCGCATTGGCGCTGTTGAGGTTCTGTTGCCAGGCGGTGGACATACCACCTTCCAGTCCGGCGATGAAAGCATCGCTGCGGTCTTCCATGTAATAGGTGGTATTGAAATAGTTTTTATCGTTGACGGTGCCGCGCAGCAGGGCATAGATGCCTGTCAGGTAGCCGGTCACGTCGCCGGGAGATTTCCAGTAGCTGGCGTTGGTGATGTCTGATACGGTTTTTACTTCCAGCACTTTGTTGCAGGCAAACGAAGGCAGTAAAGCGATCAGGCAGCTGTATATGAGAAAACGTTTATTCATGATCGTTGTATTGCAGTTAGAAATTGACTTTTACACCGAGATTATATTGACGGGGGCGTGGGTACAGGCCCGGGTCTACGCCGGTGAACACTTCGGGCGACAGGCCGTCGTATTTGGTGAAGTAGCAGATGTTGTAGATACCGCCGAACACATCGACGCTGCTGATGCCGGCTTTTTGCAGGAGAGCGGCGCGGATGCTGTAGCTGAGGGATATTTCGCGGAGTGCGAGATAATCGCCTTTTTTGTAATAGAGGGAGTTGTTGCTGGCGGTGCCGTCGTTGCCCAGTCCGTTGGAGGCGCGGTTATGGTTTTTGAAGTTGTAATCATAGTCGCTTTGCACGGTGTACTTCGGGATGCTGGCCTGGTCGCCCTGTTGTTTCCAGATATCGTCGCCGATAACGTCGGTAAGTGCCTGGTTATTGTTGCGGGAGCTGCCGTTGGCCTTGCCTCTGAAACCGTTGTCTATCACGTGTCCGAGGGCATAGTCTGCCACGATGCGGAGGCTGATGCCTTTGTAGGTGAGTGTGTTTACGATAGCGCCCTGTTTATCCGGACGGATGTAACCCATGAATGACATATCGCGGTAGTCGATGGTGTCGTTTTTGTCGAAGTCGTGCCAGATGGCGTCGCCACCGGTCTTTTTACGGCCGTTGGCTTCCACGTCGTAAGGCGCGCCGGCGGCGTCTTTATCGGTGGCGTATACGCCATCGGGCTGATAGGCCCAGCGGCCGCCGAAACGTTCGCCTTCTGCGAGGCCGCCTACTTTTACGTACTGACCGGAGTTAGGGTCGAAGATATAGTTGCCGCCGATCCTGTTCTTCGCTTCGCCGTTGCCGGGCAGGGATACCACGGTGCTGCGGTTGAAGGCGAAGGTGATCCCGGTGTTCCAGGTGAAATTTTTTGATTTGACGGGCGTCGCGTTTAATTCCACTTCGATGCCGCGGTTGCGGATGGTGCCGTAGTTGCTGCGGATTTTGCTGAAGCCGGTGGTAGCGTCCAGTGGTTTGTCGAACAGCCGGTTGTCGGTGATTTTGTTATAGAAGTCCAGCAGGATGGTGATGCGGTCTTTCAGCAAACCGATATCCAGGCCAGCGTCCACGGAAGTGGTGGTTTCCCATACCAGGTCGTTGTTGGGCAGAACGGTGTTGAGAATGCCGGTGTTGCCCATATAGCTGAGCAGGTTGCTGCTGAGCGACGTGCTGTACTGGCCTTGTGAGTCGAAGATAGAGAGGCTGTTGTTGCCTGCCTGGCCCCAGCTGCCTCTTATTTTAAAGAGGGAAACGACTGACTGCAGGGGGTCCCAGAAATTTTCCCGGTGCAGGTTCCATCCGGCGGATACGCCCGGGAAGGCGGCCCAGCGGTGGTTGTCGGAGAAGCGGGAGGAGCCGTCGCTGCGAAGGCTGGCGGAGAACAGGTATTTGTTATCGAAGTCGTAGTTCAGCCTGCCGAAGTAGCTCATGAGTATTTCCGTTGACTCGGTGGTGGAGGTGCGTTGTGTTTCCACCTTGGTGGCGTTGAGCGTAGGGATGTTATCGTTAGGGGCGCCGTAGCCGCTGCCGCTCATGTTATAGTCGTAATCGTTGATATAGCTGGTACCGGCCATGACGTTGAAGTGATGGCGGTTGCCGATGGTTTTATCGTAGTTGAGTACCGCGTCCGCCTGCGTATGCCTGTTGAGGTTATGCGCGGCGGAGGCGTTCCTGTTAGGATTGGTTTCGTTGAAAGCTTCGAATTTATTTTCTTTTCCTTCTGTGGTGAAGTAGGCGAAGGAAGGGGAGAAGCGCAGTCCCGGCAGGATGTCCCAGTCGGCTCCCAGCTGGAAGGTGGTGCGGTATACCTTGATGTCGGTATAACGTTCCTTGTAATAGATTTCGTGCAGGCGGCTGCGGAAAGATGCGATGCCTTCGCCGGGCGCCGGTTTACCGTCTTCATAATAGAGGCGGTAGGTAGGCGGCATGGTAACAGAGCGGCTCAACACGTTGTTGTCGTTGCTGGGTGAATTGGAATAACGTACCTGGTAGCTCATGTTGGTGTTGAGCGTCCATTTGTCGCTCAGTTTGTACGTACCGTTAAACAGGCCGTTATAATTTTTATAGAAGGTGCCGGCGATGATACCGTCCTGGTTGGTGTGACCGAGGCCGAGGTAGTAGGTGCCTTTATCGCTGCCGCCGCTGACGCTGACATCGTATTGTTTTTTGTTGCCGTTGTTGAAGGTGATGTCCTGGTAATCGGTGCCTTTGAAGAGGAGTTGTTTTCCTGTGGCCGGGTCGGGCATGGTTTCCCAGCCTTCTTCCTGCAGGAGGTGGTCCACATAGGGCTGGCCGTAGTTTTGTATATAGGTGTCGA
This sequence comes from Chitinophaga oryzae, assembly GCF_012516375.2. Taxonomy (NCBI): domain Bacteria; kingdom Pseudomonadati; phylum Bacteroidota; class Chitinophagia; order Chitinophagales; family Chitinophagaceae; genus Chitinophaga; species Chitinophaga oryzae. Next base: position 4,366,338 of record NZ_CP051204.2, on the reverse strand, counting down.
GGAATTCCAGGGTGTTTTTGGAGTTGCGCGGATTGCCTGTGGACATGCCATAGCGGCCGCCGGTGAGGTAGAAATCCGGGTTGGTTTTGTTATAGTCCATGGTGTTTTTGCGGCTTACATAGATGTAATCGCGGGCACTGAGGAACTTGTATTTCTGTGCCTGTTGTTCAAGGCCATAATTGAAGCCGAAGCTGACGCGTGGTTTGCCGGCCTTACCGGATTTTGTTTTGATGATGATGATACCGTTGGCCGCGCGTGCGCCGTAGATGGCGGTGGAAGCCGCATCTTTGAGTACCTGTACGGATTCGATATCGTCGGTATTGATGTCGGAGATGCTGCGCATGCCCTGGGACACCATGCCGTCAATGATGAGCAGGGGAGCGTCTTTTTCCGGGGAGGTGGTGGTACCGCCGCGGAGGAATATCTGCGGATCTGCGCCCGGCTGGCCACTGTTGACCTGCAGGGTGAGGCCTGGTACTTTGCCTTGCATTTGCAGCAGCGGGTTTTGTCCGGGCGCGTGTTCAAACTCTTTGGAGTTGACGCGGGAGATGGCGGTGGTGAGTGTGGCGCGGGATTGTTTACCGTAGCCGATGGCCACGACTTCGTTGAGCGACGTGGATTTCTCGCTCAGGGATATCGATAGCTGGGAGCGGCTGTTGACCGGCATTTCGCGGGTGTCCATGCCGATGATGCTGAATACGAGGGTGGCGTTTGCAGGCACCTGGAGGCGGTAGCTGCCTGTTGCGTCGGTGATAACGCCGTTCTGTGTGCCTTTCTGGAGGACAGTCACCCCGGGCATGGGCCGGTTGGCAGCGTCGGTGACCCTGCCGGTGACGGATATGTTTTTACTGACAGGGGATTCCTGTGGTGGCTGTTGCCTTGCCGATACCGGTGAGCAATAAAACCAGGTAAGGGCTACCAGTAACCAGCTCCCCGGCCAGTGTATGCGTGGTAGATGTTGTTTTTTCATAACCGTGAATATTTATAGATGTTTGGTTGGGTGGTTTCGTTTTAAGTATTACATAAGCTGCAGCAGGTGGTACGAAAAGTGCTTTTTTCGGCCGCCTTTATAATATGTAGTACTTAAAAGAAAAAACTGACGATATGTTGGCTTGAATTCTCTCTAAAAGTATATAAATTAATTTATTTGTAGTACATATTAATTCGAATTTCTACCTTTATTGATAGAAAATTCTCTGGGAATCAGCAAAAAGATTATTTTTAGGATCAATTAAAAACAATAAATACTACTTAATCGATGCAAAAGGAACTCACCCTGGCGGAGCAGATAGAAAGGAAAATACTCAAGTATATCTCTGAGAAGGGTTACCAGCTGGGAGACGCGCTGCCAAAAGAAAATGAACTGGCAGAAATACTGGGCGTAAGCCGCGTGGTGCTGCGCGAAGCACTGAGCCGCCTGCGTATCCTGGGCTTCATCGAAACGAAACGCAAGCGCGGCACGGTACTCACCTCACCGAATATATTCTACGGCTTTAAAACCATTCTCTCCTCCGGCACGCTGGACAAAGACTCCCTGAAAGATTTGTATGAAGTGCGCCTGATGCTGGAGATAGGCATGGCCGACTTCCTGTTCCTGCATAAAGAAGAGCGGCACCTCAACGATCTGCAGCGCATCATAGAAGAAGAGAACATGACCGTGGACTCAGAACAACTAACGAAGCTGGATATACGTTTTCATAGTACGTTGTATAAAATGTCGGGCAACAAATCGCTCTACGCTTTTCAGAACCTGCTGAATACGCTCTTTGCTACTTATGCGCCCCGGCGGAAAGACTGGAAAGTGAAGCAGATCATCTCGCACGAGTCTTTGCTGGAGATCCTGAAATGCGGCACTGCAGATGCTTTCCGCACGGCCATGCGATTGCATCTGAATACGCGTTTTGAGAATATGGGAACACTGTTTCCGGAGAGAGTAGCGAAAGCGATCGATGAGGAAGAAGAGGAGGCGTAAGGCTACAGGATAAATATTTTTAGTAAGTAGTTGTAAAATATCTGCTTACATATTTGGTTGGAATAAATAATTTTCTATCTTTGCACTCCCTTCGAAAAAGGGAATGATTCCGTAGCTCAGTTGGTAGAGCAATACACTTTTAATGTATGGGCCCTGGGTTCGAGTCCCAGCGGGATCACTGGCAACTTACAAACCTCGCGCTGGTCGCGGGGTTTTGTTTTTTAGTGGAGCATTTAGTTGAGTTCCTTTTGTATACCCCGATTTCTATGGCCATTTTTTCAGGTATAATTGGTTGGTGATCTTTTGCTAAAACGAATACCGCTTAGGTTTTAATAATTGCTATGGTTATTATTGTTGTCATTACCAGCATGGAGAAAGCATATTCAATAGATCGCGGTTTCCTTATTAACTTTTTGTAACAATAAAATTATACATTATTATATTGGTTGATGTGTGGTGTGAACGGATGTTGACCGCCAGGATGTTTTGCATTCCTATCTATAATTTGTTTTTTGGGTATAAAAAAGTTTATATTAGCAATATGGAAATCGGATAAAACCGGTACCGGATACTGTGATCTGTAAGCGATACCTGTATAGCCGTTTCTTTATGATGAACCGATATTGTTGTTGAGTTATTGTTGACCCGATGCGTTAACCGGATGTTTGTTTATCATAGTGTATAAACCATATTTTTTCCTGATCCAAAATCAACTTATTGAACCGGTATTATTACGTCCGCCATTTGTTTATCCTAAAAAATATCAGGTTGTATGTCTCTTCACACCACTACCACCATTTCCATTGATGGGCATGAGTTCCGTCAGTTTCACCGTCTCACACTTGAACAGACGATTGATGGTCATCATACGTTTGAATTGCTGATCGGCTATGACTGGCTGGTCAGCCTGGGAAAAGGGTTATTTACTGCCAGCCGTAAATTCCTGGGAAAAGAGATCAGCATCCTGGTTTCGCCGGTAGAAAAAGGTGATGAACCACTTACTTTCAACGGCCTGGTCACCGCCGTCAATACCGGTAAGGAAAATGACGATACCCATGGATTCTGCGTGATCAGTGGCTGCAGTCCCACTATCGTCCTGGACGGTGAACCACATATCCAGGCTTTTGAGCGACAGTCCCTCTCTGAAATGGTACAAACCTGTTTTAGAAACGGCAACCCCTATATCGGCCGGCCAACGGTATCCCCGGCATTTACCGGCGTGTTGCCGTATACGGTACAGTATAAGGAAAGTCACTATGCCTTTCTGCAAAGGATGGCCGGCAGGTATGGTGAATGGTTCTTTTACGATGGCCAGAAGATTGTCTTTGGCACCTATACGCCCCGTAAAATCAAACTAACCCATCAGACCAATCTTGTCAGCTTTGATCTGCAACTGAAGGTGCTGCCCAACAACCGGCAATTTCACGGCTATGAATACAGCCAGGACAGCTCTTTGCAATCAGCCGTCAAGGCTGTTGGCAGGATGAACGGCTATACAGAAGAGGTGGCCGGTATCAGCAAAAAACTGTATAGTAAACCTTCGCTATATAAAAATGACCAGGGTTATGACGATGCCAAAGTACAACTGGAACAACTTTCCGACGTGCATCAGCAAAGCCGGCAGGCGCAGCAGGTACAGCTGCGGGCGGCCAGCAAACATCCCGGTATACGTGTAGGGGATACCGTTTCTATCCTGGAAAGTCAGTATGGCATCGAAGATCATGGCTCGTTTACGGTAACTTCCATTCGTCACCAATGTACGGGTAACGGCCAATATTCCAATCAGTTGACCGGCATACCGGAAGATATTGCCCGGCCACAGCGCCAGCCCGGTATACCGCCCGTCTGCGAAACGCAGAGTGCCGTCGTGGTTGACAACAACGACCCTGCAGGACTGGGGCGCATAAGGGTCCGCTTCCGCTGGCAGCAACAGGGCGCAACACCCTGGATCCGGCAGATAGCACCGCATGGCGGCGGGCAGAAAGGGGTCTACTTTATCCCTGAAACAGGTGAGGAGGTGTGGGTAGATTTTGAAGGTGGAAACCCGGAACTGCCTTTTGCACTCGGCGCAGTGTATAACGGTAACGCCAAAAGCGACTTCGCTGACGCAGAGAATAACATCAAAGCCATCAAGACCCGCAGCGGACACGTTATACGCCTGGACGATACCAATGGAAAGGAAAGTATTACCATCACCGATAAGAACAACAACATCATCGTGCTGGACACCAGTACTTCTTCCATCACCATTACCGCCCCGGAAACGATGACCCTCAACGCGAAGAATATGAAGATCAATGTGGAGAATAATCTTGAAACCCGCGTTGGCAATAACAGTACCCTGCATGTAGAGAATAATATCAGTACCATTGCTAAAAATAAGATCGACTACCAGGCAGGGCATGACTTTGCATTGGGGACCGCCCGGAATTTTTATGTAAATTCCAATGCGGTGGTGGATATCTTTGGTAAGAAACAGATCATCCAGTATGGTGAGAAGATCGATATGGGCGCAGCGCAAAACATGCACCTGCACGGTCAGCAAACGCTGGTCAGCGCAAAGGATAAAATAGAATATAAGGCGCCGGAAATGAATAAAGTTCCCAATAAAGGCGGGTTCACCTACACCAAAGAGCCTGCTATTGTGGACGTGTTCTGGATGGATGGTGATATGGCCAGGGAGATCGGCAGCATCAAACCGGGCGAAAAGGCCAGTATCTACGTACAAACCAGGAATGTGGATGCCGGCGAAACCGTAAAAATTACATTGCTGGAGTCCTTTACCGATGGCAGCGAAAACGAAAAACAACTGGAAGGTACGGTAGATGAACAGGGCCTGGCACAGATGAAGGAAGTTTATGAAATGAAACATTAACCGCCGGTATCATGAAAGTAACCAGTAAAGTTGCCATCAAACAAGTGACCGCCGGTAAAGCGGAGGAGCACTACAAAGACAAGATATTAAGTAATCCTCAGTTGGAGGAACATATTATTGTTATTGGCACACAGCAGTTTAATCACTCGCTGTTGGGCGCCATCAAGCGCGGTTTTGACGCCGGACCCAATGGCAAGTTCATGTTTATCCACCAGGCTATCCGGCGTATCCGCCTGAACCCTGAGTTAAACTGGACGGTGGTGATCTACAAAGAGGGGTATACCGCTAATCAGATTGGCGCTATGTCAGTGGCATTGGCCAATATCGTAAACGGAATACGGGTGGTCCAGGCTGCCAGAAGAGAACATGTCATTAATTATATTAATACTCAAGATGGGAATAACGAAGCAGATACCAGTGATGTGCGAAAAATAGTGAAAGTGAAACGGTTGCTATTTTATTGCCATGGCTTGGTGAACAGGCTAGCTATTGGGATTACCAATCTGAACACAACGGACGATATGCTGGATATTACCCATAACGCTGTGCAACAGTTGAACAGGGATGCCTTTTTTCCTGATGCAAGAATTTATTGTTTCTCTTGCCGGACCGGCTTAGGTAACCCCCAAATTGATACTAGCGTTTATAAAACAGATTTTTGGGGGAAGGAAACCACTGAAAGACATAATTTGTATTCAGCCCAAAGTCTGGCACAAAAATTCTCCGATATAACGAAGGTAATAACTTACGCCTATTTATGTCGCTCTGATTATGAAGATACACTTTTCACACCTGACGAACTGGACTTTAAAGAATACTACAGAGCCGGTCAGTTTGGTGTAAAAAGATCAAGAAAAAATGACGGATATAATTATCTTTTAAAGAAAGAGGGTGCGACTGAACAGGATCATAAACGATATAAGATGCTGGAGGATGTCTCTAATGCAAGGACTATAGTGGATGGGGCTGTTTTTGATCCTGCCGGAGCAAGATATAATGTTAAAGGAGGGGAGTCTCCCAAAGGGCTACCACGGGAAATGCAAACATTTAGCCCACTTCAATAAATAAAAATGAAAACAATAATTTACTTTTTAGCAGTGGCAACAGTCGCAATATTTATTGGCTGTTTTTCTGCAAAGAACAAAAAGATGAATACAACTACTTACGTCCAGTCCATTGACGGACCCATAGATGCAAGCCAATATATAAATAAATTTGGCTATAAACAGATTGGCGAATGGAAATTATTGAATCCATCACCGCTGCCTTTGTCAGATAGCGACATTTTGACTATTAAAACGCATATTCCTGAATGGCTGCAAATGAATAATAAGTCATTGGATTCGGCTCTTTTGAATGATTTAAAAACAATTTCAAATGTAGAGTTAAAGAAAAGAATGAAGTATATTTTCACTGTATTCATGTCTATAGAAAGTGACGTTTACTTACTATCGCTGAATAACGGTAAGGATAAAATCAATGTATACATACTAAAGAATCCAGAGAAAGGTATTGTTTATCCTTTTAAAGACGAGGAGTGGAATAGAAATTTAAGCTATAATGACAAAAAATAACATGACCGGTTCACTGTTTGAAAGACATCTCTTTTTATGGGTGTGCCTGGGTTTTTTCCTGATTTCATTGGCTTTGGGGAGTTATTGGAGGGAATGGGCGATGGTGTTAATTGTGCAATGTGTGCTTTCATTTGTAATAGTGTGTTATATCACGTCAGGTATCATACGACGAATTATTCAGGTGTCTTTTGGGCGTGCGAATGTAATAGCGGTAGTAGTTACAGTAGTGAGCATGGTGATGGCTATTGCCTCATGGATATTTACTGAGGATAAAGCCATCGCGATACAATCAGACGGAACATATCGATACTGGCCTATTGTCAAGGGGCATATTGTATTCAGCCCTTATGGAGATCCGGAGTTGAGCACAGGGGCAAGATGGCTGTTAATGATATCCTATTTTATTATCTATAGTATCCTGTTTTTAGTCATACTGAAATTGTGGAATAAATATAAAACCCGCCCTTATGTCAAAGGTTTTAAAAGCTGAAATTACGAAAGTGGAAACTGCCGGCATACAGCAGGAATTCTACGGAAAGATGCTGGATGCAAGTCCGCTGAAGGTAATGCTGGACCCTGGCCATGGTGACCAATACATCAGCAAAAAAACAGGAAAGCTGATTGCAGTCGTAGATCCGGGGGCGGTAGCCAATGACGGTAAAACCTATGAAAAAGATATCACCCTGCTGGTATGCAATTCCATCAAAAAATACCTGGATGCCTTCGGAGTGGCCAATGCCATGACGAGGACCGGAGACCTGAAAAACGCCGGTAAGAAACTGGAATGGCGTATTCAGAAAGCGTTGGACGTAGCGGCGGATTTTTTCCTGTGTATTCATGTGGATGCCGCCGGCGTACCGAATAAGGCAGCCGGCACCTCGGTGTTTTATTGTAAAGGTGACGAAAAACAACAGGCATTTGCCCAGGCCATTATGGATGAGATCACGCTATTCGAAAAAAGAGGCGTAAAGGATGATACACAAACCCAGCATCCCCGTTTATACGTGCTGAGAGAATTCAACAAAGAAAAGAAAGAAGGAGCGGCTTTGGTGGAATTGGCCTTTCTGGATAATGATAAAGAGCTTAAAATAATACAGGAGCAACACGATCAGATCGGAAAAGAAATAGCCACAGGCGTATATAAACATATCTTCAAAAAAGCTCCTGCGGAAACACCAAAGGAACAGAAGAGCAGCTTCTTTATTGATTTTTTTCAAATGCCGAAATTATGAAGAAAGTATGGATAGGATTGTTGCTGTTATTGGGGAGTGTATTGATGTGCAGTGCGCGTACCACTGATTTTACACTGCTGAAGGATTTACAGGAGAAGTATGCCACGCAGCTGTTATCCAATTGCGCGCTCAACAGCACTTTCCTGAGGCCTTTTTCAGCACCGCTGCGGAACAAATATTATAAAGATGAGACTGATTTTTATCTGAAAGAGCAACGGACGGACGATCTGAACCAGTTGCTTTATTCCCTGGAAGAATATCTGAAAAAACTGCCGCCAGCGAAGAAAGAGCAGGTATTGCAACAAATAGATAGCTGGTGCTTTTTCTGGATCACGGTCCAGCATTCCTCTGCCCGGGCGGAAATATCGTCAGAGTTTTTGCTGGAAGATATCCTCTATGAGATAGTACCGTTTAAAAAACTGATCGGCAAATACCTTAAGATACCGGCTCAGACGCCTTCCAGCCTGTCATCCACGCAAATGGACCTGGCGATGAACGATATTTACAGCTACTATGCAATGCAGCCGGTAAAGAGCCAGCAGAAGATACTCAACAATTATTTTATGCTACTGGGCAAATATAAAAACTGACAAGATGGGCGACCAAAGATACTATGTAGTGGATGGGGCCACACTGCAATGCGATAAAGGCAGCGCTCCCACGAAGCTAAAGGTAACCTCTCAACAGACCGAAAAGCTGAAAGACAAGCTGCAGGCTACAGTACAGGACTGTAAGCCCAACGAAAATATTATGCCATTCGGTACCTGCAGTATCACCAAAGGCAGCTGTTCACCTGCTACCATGCCCTGGAAAGATCCTTCAAAGTTTGTCGATAACAACGGTATAGATGAATTGCTGGATAAATCTACCTGTCAATGTACAGTAGGAGGCAAGATCTCTGTCATGGACCCGGGGCAAAAATTTATTTTTGAAACGGTGTCAAAAGATGATCCGTCCAATGAAATCGTGGAGCACAAGGAATGCCATTGTGTGGAGGATGCCGCCTGGATGAAACTGGTGTTGAGCGAAAACGCTAAAAATATTGTGGAGTCGGCTGGTAAGAGATCCCCGGAAATCATGAAGTATTATACCAATACGCCGTATGAAAATGACCTAAAGATCACTGACAGCAATAATTCCTGGTGCGCATCTTTTGTCAACTGGGTCATGGAAAATTCCGGAATGGAAGGCCTTAAATCAAAGGATGCCTATGATAAAACCCGGGCCTTAAAATGGAAGGAATGGCAGGGTGGCAAGGTGATCGCTAACCCGGTATATGGTGCATTGGCCATCAAACAGCGCAGGGGCGGCGGCCATATCGGTTTTGTGGCCGGTACCCGGGAGGTAAAAGGGAAGGGTAAAAAGCTGGTTGTTATTGGGGGTAACCAGGGAAATGCACTGAAGGCCGCATTGTATGCACAAAACGATTTTCTGGCGTTTGTGGTGCCCAAAGACTATGAGGTATGCCTGGCTTGCTATGAGCTCCCGGAATATTCCGATAAAGCGGATAATTCTTCTACTGAATCATAATGCTATCTGTTGTCATGATGAGAAAAGTTTTTGCACTCCTGTTGATAGGCTGTCTATGGCTGGCATCCATCGCACAAGCACAGGTGAAACGTTACAGCTGGCAGCAGCAGGACACTGCCTGGCAATTGGTGGTTACCAATAAACAATCCCTGCAGGAGAAGAATAAAACCATTACTTTTTCGCTGGTGAAGACCGTTGGGACCCGGGTGTTGCAGAAAGTGACGGGTGTTGGCAAACTCAATGCTGAAGGTGATACCGAGAGCTTTACCGATGAAGACAATATCGCCATTGACGCCCTTGAATATATCTACGAAACTGCCGGCAGTTATATTTCTGTAAAATTACCCTACGACAAAGTAGGACTGGCCTTTGTGGAGCTGCACGACAAACGAAAGGATACCGCCGTTCGTTTGCTGATGAAGCAGGCTGTTCACAAGTAGCGGATTGATCGCCAGTTGTTTGCCCTTTGGACAGAGCGGGATCACAGGCAACTTACGGAACCTGCGCTTAACAGTAAGACAGGAAGGCAGTCTCCATCCATAGACAAAGACTGCCTGTCCGATCAGAATAGTCTGAATCTTTGAATGGGTAATACCACCCAGATAGAATATCGCAGCAGGTTGTAAAGGTTCTTTTTCAGATAGCCCGACTGCCGTCCCAGGAAGGCAAAGCGCTGATACAACATTTGTAATACGGAAGACGCGAGTACATGCGCACAGATCATGTTCTGCTGCCCGGCAAATTCCGGCCGTATTACATCAATGATAAGAATCAGCCTTCTCGTATCGGAATGATTCCAGGCAGTATGCGTATGCGCATCACAGAAGGGAAGGGCTTTCCCATTTTCCCAGGGACGTATCTCCCTGGACACCTGGAAACCACAATCCGGCAGCCCGGCAGGGACAGATAATCCCAGATGACAGCGGATAATTGCATCGGTATCCCCCTGATGCGGATTGATATTCGATCCCGCCTCCAATACACTCAGCGAACACGACGTCAGGTTAGGGATCTGTTTCATCAGCTTTACTGTTTCCGGGCATTTCCGGCAATTACCGTGCATCGTAAATTTCCAGAAATACAATCCCATCGTCTTCCACTTCTTAGGAGGAAAAGACATGGATTTGTTAATGAAATAGGGGCGTAGCCGGGCGGGCTTTTCCTGCATCAGTCCTGTCACTTCATCCCGGATGGTTTCCCAGTTGTCTTCCAGTATCCGTACCCATGGCAGCTCCTCCCGCTCGTAAAAAGGGGGCTGATTGCCGGTGTACCGGCCTCCAAATACATTATACCAGGGTTTTACTTTATTGCTCATAGTATTTACTTGATGGCTGAAGAAATGATTTGAATGAGGTCCTGACTTCTTTGTTGTACCAGGTCGTGGCCCCCTTTCAGGAAGCGGATGGAAAAATTGTTGGTGGCCAGTTCCATCCAGCGGCGTACGGCTTGCGGAGGCGCCAGCTGGTCCTCCTGGCCGCTGACCACTGTTAGGGGAACGCTGATGGCGGTACCCTGTGGCTGATAGCATTCGAGTGCCTGTAAATCTGCCCGCAACAATTCACTGCTATGCTGCAATGCCTGTCTTCTTTCTGCCGCAATACCGGGATCTCCATAGCTTCTTATTACTTCCTCAATGAAGGCTTCTTCGCCTAATTGATGCAAGGTGCCGCTGCCGGCCTCCAATGGTGCACCACATCCGGATAATATCAATCCTGCAGGCAATTTCCTGCCGGCCTTTTTTAAGGCGGCATAAAATTCATAGGCCATCAATGCGCCCATGCTATGGCCGAAAAGGAAGAACTCTTCCTGCGGATCTGTATAGTCCTGCAGCAAATCTGCAATGAGTGCAGGTAATTCCCTGAATGCGGGTTCATGGCTGCGCTCTTCCCGCCCCCGTGGCTGCACGGCAATTACTTCCACCTGGGACCCAAATGCTTCGGCCCATCGTCCATAGACGGATGCGCCTGAACCGGCATACGGAAAACAGTATAAACGCTGTTTGACCGGGTGCTGCTTTTTCTGCAATACTACAAAGGCATGCACTGCAGGTATTGCCGGCGCTGGCGCCGTTTCTGGTTCCGGTACGGTGATATTTTGCTCTTTATATACCAGTGAGAAAATAAAATCGCTCACCGCCTCAATGGTGGGATAGTTATATGCCATGGTGGCGGGCAGCTTGCAGTGGAAGTACTGCTCCAGCCGCGCTACAAAGGAAATGGCCATGAGAGAATCCATCCCGAGGAAATTGAAGCGCTGGCGGGCATCAATGGTATCCATCGATTCTATCAGCATCACCATTCTCAGTTCTGTTCTGACAACCTCTTCTATCTGTGCTCTGGCAGCTGCGGGGGCACTGCTAAGGATATGATCCAGGTTGCCGGCCGCAGGTGAGCTGGCGGTATTGCTTTTTACCACCTGGCTGAATAACGAAGGCTGTAAAGAGAAGTCTGTAAACAGCCGGAATTTGTCCCAGTCAATGTCTGCGATGAGTAACAGCGGTTCTTTTTTCGCGATGGCTGTCTCCATGCTGGTCAATGCCCTCGACGGGGCCAGGAGCCGGAAGCCCAGCTGTTGCAATACATGAGTTTCCTGTTCGCCGGCACTCATGCCTGCTTCCGCCCATGGGCCCCAGTCGATACAAGTAGCAGGAAGCCCCATTCCTGCCCGGTATACGCTGAGCATATCCATATAATAGTTAGCTGCTGTATAATGACTCAGGTCGACAGAGCCCCACAGTGCAGACACTGAAGAGAAGAGCAAAAAGCAATCCAGGTCCCGGTTTTTGGTTAGCTCATGCAGCTGCCAGGAGGCATCTGTCTTGATTTGCAGGGTATCGGCCAGTTTGCGGCTGTCCAGCTCCATTACTTTGGAAAACCAATTGACACCCGCTGCATGTAACACGCCACGTATCGGTATTCCCTGCTCATCCAGCTGCGCAAATACCCCGGAGAGGCTGGTGCTATCTCTTACGTCTATACGATATATTTCTACGAGTACTCCTTCCCGTTGTAAACCCAGCAACTGTTGTACGATTGCATATTCCGGGTGCGTGTCCGCAATACTGCTCCACCTATCCACTGGCGGCATTTCCCTGCGGCCCAGCAACACCAGGTGTTTCACGCCTTTGCCTGCCAGCCAGGAAGCGCAGGCCAGGCCCAGGCCACCGAAGCCGCCGGTAATGATATAAGCGCCATCGCTGCGAAGGGTAGCAGCGGCTGCGGGCATCTCCCGAACGGGCTCCAATTGTGTGATATACTGTTGCCCTTGTCGCAATACAATGCAGTGCTCCTTGCCTGGTTGCAGTATTTTATACAATAATGCCGGCACATCTTCCGCGCCGGTGATATCTATCATACCGCCTCTCCATTCCGGATGTTCCAGGAATAAGGTTTTGCCAAACCCCCAAAGAGGGGAAGCGGATAATTGCAGTTCTTTACTGACCGCAGGTACGGGCTGCGCATGGCGTGTGAGCAGCCATAGCGGCATTACCAAAGCGCTCTCTTTGACAGCCTGAAGGAAGGGGATGAGGGTGCTGATGCTATCGGATATACGGTGATCAGGCGTGCCCCCCTGGTAGTTTGACACGCTGCCATCTCCATAAATAATTTTCCACTCCCGCTCATTTTCCTTTCGCTGCAGATTTACCACCTTATCCAGTGCCCGGCGATAATCTGCTTTCGTGGATTGAACCGTAAACTGGTAATCGGGGCGGTATTTTCCAGTGGATACGTCACCGCCGGTACAGAACCAGTATACACTTTTCTGCATCGCTTTTAATCGCTGTAATAGTTGCTCTGTCACCACGCCTGCCGGCGCTGCAATGATCCAGTTGATTTTTTGGCGCAAGGTATCTTCCGGAATAGCTGTGGCTATTGTTTCAGCAGGATTCCAGCGAATGTGATAAAAACAATCGCGCAATGTTTTTTCGTCGCTGCGGATATGCTGGGCATGATCTGCAAATGCCGTCAGTTGTTCAGGACTCAGTCCCGGCAACCAGTAGCGTTTATGCTGGAAGGCCTGACCAGGAATCATGGAAGGGAAGGCATTGCCTTTTAACACCTGCTCCCAGTGGATATTTGCACCGGCACAGTACATGCGGCCCAATGCTTCCAGCAGAAAATAGGCTTCTGTTCTGTCGCCCTTGCGGAAATTGAGCGTACGCAGAAGCTGTGTGTTACTGCAATCAATTGTTTCACTGACGGCCAGCAGCGTATTGCCACCAGGCCCTATTTCCACGAATTCGCGTATTTTTTCCGATGTCAGCAGGGTAACTGCCTGCTGGAAGTTCACGGGTTGCCTGGTTTGCTTTATCCAGTAATCGGCATCTGGCGCCATGGTCATTTCAGCGCCATGTAAAGAGGAAATCCATCTTCTGGATGGCGCACGGAAAGTGAACTGTTGCAGGAACTCCCGGTAGGGCCCCAGGATAGGGTCCATGTAGTGGCTATGGAAAGCCTGCGAAACTTTCAATGAGTAAATGCCCACTTTCTGGCTGCTGAAGAAAGTAGTGGCGGTGTTAATTGCCTCCGGACTGCCGGACACTACTGTTTTAGCAGGACTATTCAACGCTGCAATACAGAGTTCCGGGATATCCGCGATGGCTGCCGCTACAGTTTCTTTATCGGCAAAAACCGTCAGCATACTGCCTTCACGGGGGAGTGCTGTCAGCAATGCGGCTCTTTTTTTCAGCATGGCAATACCGGTTTCCGGATCGAAACATCCCGCCAGGCAGGCTGCCGCGTATTCGCCAATGCTATGGCCCAGCAATAGTTGCGGAACACAGCCACTTTCCTCCAGCAATATGCCCAGGGAATACTGTACCGCAAAAAGCACGGGCTGGTAATCATGTCCTAAAAGGAAGGTGCCTTCTTCTTTTCCGTTGATCATACCTACCAGTGAATATCCTGTTTCAGGATCATCTGCGACGGCAGCACAGCGATCAAAGGCACGGCGGAATGCAGGAAAATGGAAATACAGCTCCCTGCCCATACTCTTGTATTGATCGCCCTGCCCGGAGAAAACGAAGCAGCGCTGTCCGTCGGCGAGGGGGTCGGTGGGCTGAATAACCCCTTCCCTGAAGGCTTTCAGCTTTTGTAGCAGTACTGTTTTACTATCTGTGAGAAATGCCTGCCTGTATCGTAAATCCGTTCGCGTTATTGCCTGTGTATAGCATAAATCGTGAATACTGATAGCGGGATCTTTTGAAAGAAAATCAATCCAGTTGTCCGCTTGTTGCAGCAAGCCTTCCGGCGCATGTGCAGAGAACAGGAATGGCGTTTGTGTAAACAGCGTATAGCCGGAAGGCAGGGGAACAACTGCCGGCTTTGCCTCTTCCAATATGGCATGTGCCAGCGCGCCGCCAAAGCCAAAGGAGCTGACAGCAGCTCTCCGCGGGCCGTTCGCTGCCCACGGGCGCAGGGTGACAGGGATTTTCAGCCGGCTGCCTTCCAGGTGTATACGTGGATTTAATTCCTGCAGATGCGGCTGTGGAGGAATCTGACCATGTTGCAGCATTAACACCGCCTTTATCAAACCCGCAATACCGGCGCCGGCTTCCAGGTGCCCGATATTCGCTTTTACCGCGCCTACATGGCAGTCGCCCGCTGTTCCCTGGCCATATATTTTTACCAGTTGTTCCAGTTCGATGGGATCTCCCAGGGAGGTACCTGTCCCGTGAGCTTCCACAAAAGAAATTGTTTCCGGGGAGATGCCGGCTTCTGTGAGCGTCCGTGAGATCAGGCGGTATTGGGCAGGGCCGTCAGGAGAAGTGATGCCATTACTTTTACCATCCTGTCCGGCAGCGCTGGCAAGTACGGTGGCCAGTATCGGATCTCCATCGCGCAACGCGGCGGACCTGCGTTTGAGCATTACCATGCCGCAACCCTCTGCACGTACATATCCGTCTGCGCTGGCATCAAATGTTTTACATCTGCCTGCCGGCGACATCATGCCGAACTGTGATAAGGTTATGGTAGGGCCGGGCGATAACAACGCATTTACGCCACCTGCCATCGCCTGGGTGCATTCCCCGTTACGAATGGCTTTTACCGCCAGGTGAAAGGCCGTAAGAGAAGAGGAGCAGGCAGTATCTATCGCCATGCTGGGGCCTTTCAAATCGTAAGTATAGGAAATTCTGTTGGCAGTAAGACTATTCGCATTTCCCAACCCGGAGTAGGCATTGAAGCTTTCCATTCCCGGGATGAGTTTTATTTTCATATACAGGTAATCGTTAGTAGATACGCCCAGGAAAACGCCGGTATCCGTACCTGCCAGCTGCTCTTTTTTCCAGCCGGCATTCTCCAGCAGGCGCCAGGAGGTTTCCAGCAACATACGTTGCTGCGGATCTATTTCCGGCGCTTCATGCGGTGAGATGCCGAATAACGCAGGATCAAACTGATCGATACCGGCCACAAACCCGCCCCAGCGGGTATTTACCTTGCCCGGCATGGCCGGTCTTTCATCATAGAACACATCGTTGTCCCAGCGGGAAGAAGGTACTGTTGAAATAGCGTCACCGCCTTGCTGTAACAGTTTCCAGAAGGCCTCCGGAGAGTCAGCGCCCGGAAAACGACAGGCCATGGCCACAATTACCACAGCATCATCTTCCGGCATAATGGAAGTGCTGTCTGCATTCATGACCGGCAACTTTCCTTGTAAATAGCGTTCCAGGCAGGATTTCCGGGATACCTTATAACTGG
The DNA here is from genome assembly GCF_012516375.2 of Chitinophaga oryzae. Classification (NCBI taxonomy): domain Bacteria; kingdom Pseudomonadati; phylum Bacteroidota; class Chitinophagia; order Chitinophagales; family Chitinophagaceae; genus Chitinophaga; species Chitinophaga oryzae. Next base: position 4,350,457 of record NZ_CP051204.2, on the reverse strand, counting down.
TGGTCCTGGGAATGCAACCGGAAGGAACAAGGATGATTTGATCCGGTGTGATGCCATAACCTTCCGCCAGGCTTCCCTTAATACTGTTACAAATACGTTCCCGGGTGGCACTGTCCGTATGCCGGTGTATTTCCTGGAATACGAATAATTGTTCGCTGGCAGCGATGTGGGAAATGCAGACCGTTCTGTCGTTTGTCCGGATATCCGGCTGATGATAACGGATGGTATTTTCCAGATCATCGGCAGAATAGTTTACCCCCCGTACAATGATGATATCTTTGGACCTGCCGGTAATGTAAAGACGGCCCTCTTCCAGGTAACCGGTATCGCCGGTTTTGATGGGGGCCCCCTCCGGAATGGGCTGTATGCCTTTATCTTCCAGGTATCCGCTGGCATTGCCTGCGCCCAGAATATATATGTCTCCTTCTTCTCCATCCCGGAGCCGGTTGCCGGTTTCAGGTTGTTGAATGAAAATTTGAACTTCAGGATCTGTATAGTAGGGGAGTAGCTGACGGTGGCTTTTTCCCGTTTCGCGTTTGTGTGCCAGCGTTAGTAGTTCGTCCAGTCCTTTTCCGCCGCCTGCTGCGAGGAGGGTAGCCTCTGCCAATCCGTATACCGGTTTGAAGGTATGCAGGTTAAATCCGGCAGAAGCGAATTTGACAGCGAATCGCTGCAATACTTCAGGGGAGATCGTTTCAGCGCCTACATAGGCGTATTTCCAGGAAGAAAGTTGCAATCCTTTTGCACTGTGGATTTTATTACAGCAGTGGTCAAATGCGAAAGGTGGCGCCGCAGCTGCATTGGCCTGGTACTGACCGATGATTTTCAGCCAGAGGGCGGGAGTGGACATAAAGGATTGTGGGCTGATGAAAACGCCGAAACCATGCTCAAAGAGGACGGTGAGCAGATGTCCGATCAGTCCCATATCGTGATGGAAGGGCAGCCAGCCGGCTACTCTTACAGATTCGCTGCGTTGAAAGACCCGGTACATGAAGGCGAGGTTACTCATGGCTTGCTGATGTTTTATCAGCACCCCTTTCGGCGTACCGGTAGATCCGGAGGTATACTGTATATAGGCAATATCTGTTTCATTGATTTCGGGCAGCGCCACGGCGGTAATACCCGGATGCCGGAGCCGCTCTACAGGTATCAGTCGCACCTGCGAAAGATTGGCCGCCTGCAAGGCTTCCCGGAATAAGGATACCTGCTCTTCCGGCAGGACAATAGTAAGTATATGCTGTTGCTGCAGTATGCGGACAATGCGTTCCAGTCCGTTTTTATCCTTGTTATTACGCACCGGAGGCATGGGGGCGGGGATAATACCTGCCATCATGCAACCAAAGAAGGCGGTGGTGAAATCTGATTGTTCCGTTGTGCACAATAATACCATTTCTCCGGAAGACAAATGTGCGTGCAGGTTTTCAGCGATCGTAGTACATTGCTGTTTCAGGGTACGGTAGGTGAAAACCTCTGACTCATGACCGTTGTGATCCAGGAAAACGAGCACCTTTTCATTCGCTTTGCCGATAGGGAACCTGGAGATAAGATCGACGAGAGTGGTATGCTCCATGAAAGAAAATTTGAGTATAGTGTCTGAAAAAAGCTGCCGGCATCTAACCATGGAAATGCCGACAGCAATAGATTTTACCAGGGCTGTTGTCCAAACTTGGTACAGATGGTGCCGGTTTTGTGATCAACGCACCAGTAGATTCTTTTGCCACCTTCAAAACCGAAGAAGACGTCATACGTGCCTCCACTGGCATTGCAGACAATGGTATCCTTCAGTACATTGTTGGTAAAACCCATAGCTGGCCCCAGTTCGCCGGCATTGTTGACCTTCCTGCCATTGATAATAAGATTTTTAGTTTCATCCAGCATGGACCAGTTGTCATTCCATGTGCCAATGTCTCCCACAATTATCAATGTATTGCTGCTCCCTTTATTGGCAATGAGGTAATCGCAAATCTGTTTCAGGGTGAGTTGCGGAGATGCAGGAAACATCACAGCGTGACCGCCTACTCTTTTGTCATCTGTGAAAACGGCGGTGAGCGACAAGCAGCTGTTGATATCAGGGTATTTCAAGGTGTCTTTTCCTGTAACCTGCTTTGCTTCGCCTTCTTTAATGGATATTTCTGCCATAGGAAATAATTTTGTAGAGTTTACTAACGGTGTGGATTAAACGGAAAACCGGGCTGGCGGAATCGCCGGCCCGGATGAGTTGTTTATTTGCAAGGTCCATTTACGTCTGTCACTTTTTTTGTAGACAGACTGTCTTCCAACGCCCTGCGCACCATGCGTTGAACGTACTGCTGTCTTTCTGCAGTAGAGGCTGTGGCCAGATTGCCTTGTACCAGTGTGGCAGAAATGGTGGAGTTCCCATTTATGCCATTGATCTGCACCTGCCAGTTGCGGCCGCCGTTAGCAATGGCGCCCTGTACATCCAGGCGTACAGTACCTTCCTCAATTCTCCATGGTGGCAGTCTCCATATATCTGCGAATGTCAGCCGCCCGATGGCGTTCTGCGCATCTGTGATATTCTTTTTGGATACTGTGGAGGGGTAGTTGGGAATATTATTTCCCACTACAATGGTGATGGTACAATTAGGGTCTACCAGGATTTCCGGTTCGAGGGATTGAGTTTTCTCTGTCATAACATGTGTTTTTAAAGGTGAACAATAAATCGGTATCGATTTTTTAATTACCTGTATAGGGCACATTCAGGACACTGTCGATTTTACTGCCATCCGAGGCCAGTCCGGTAAGTCTGTATTGTGCTGCTTCCAGCTTCAATGTTTGTGATCCGTTTTTAATCTGGTCGCCGGTAATACTGATATTGCCCGGATTGAGGGTAAGACTGGTGAGGTTCGCAGTTATCCAGCTGAGTTTGTACTGGTCGCCGCTGACTTTAGTGTAATCGAAATACTGTATCTGCGGATGCGTATCATTGCTTCCGAGATAGTATACATCGAACTTTCCGCCAGGCTGCCATATCGTAAAAGTATATGGCTGTTGTGCAGGTATATTTATTTCCACAGCCAGCCAGTCTGCCGGATCTGTTTGCCATACGACCTGCGTAAGGGCAGGGTCCTTGAATTTGAAGTAACCTATACCTACCGGTTTAAGTTTGAAACTGATGGTCTGGCTCGGGTTCCTGTCCTTAAATCCGAAGGCGGTCAACTTATAATCGGATGTTGCCGGCATGTTACTGTAGTTGCCTGGAAAGGCCTGTACCAGCTCCATTCCCGGCGTCACCTGCCGTGGGGTGATCGGATTGTTCAGTGGCTTGCCCGGAGGCTTTAGTTGCCAGCGGGAAGCATAAGTCAGATACCAGTAGAGCGTGACAGGTTGGTCTACCGCGAGTGGCTCCGATCCTACTTCATTATGCTGGCTCAGATCATCCGTTTTATAGGCAACAAAGGAATTGATTTTTGCATCGCCATGATACAGCACTACGTATGTTTGCACACTTGGGTCCGAGTTGCCGTTGCCGTTGTATGCTATCAATGTGTAGGTGGTGCTGTCCAGGTCGGCGGCAATATCCACAATGCATGACCCTTTATACGGGGGCCTGTCGCCCTGTACAGCGAAGGTCCGCTGCTTGTCGCCGGTGGCGAATCCTGTTACAACTACCCTGGTGGCGCCGGTAGAGTACCAGGTAAGGGTGGTTGTCTGGCCCAGTCCTACGACCTGCTGCTGCAAATAAGCCATGATACTCAGGGCAGCCGGCTGTGTTTTAACAATATCCCTGGTGCCGGTGGCGGGGTCGGCGGACCCGAGGTATTCTGTGAAGGTAACAGGGGCCGTGCCGGGGGTATCATTGATAGGCACCTGAAGAAAGATGATATGAATCTGCCCGCCTTTTGGAATCGGTACATTCATGGTAGCGGTGATGACATAATCATCATCGCTGGCACTTTTTGCACAGCTGAAATACTTTGTATCGGAGTTGGCGGTAAAGCCAACATTGGTTACCAGTTTCGTGGCACCCGATCCCTGGGGGAAGTTTATATGGATTTCGTCGCTGTTGGGGCCTCCTTCGAATTCAATGGTGTCATTCGTATTGTTGGTCACATATAGATTCAGGTCCACTACCGAATTAGTGAATATTTCGGATGGCTGGAACGAATAGTCAAAGGTCAGATTTGCCATAATCCTGGTTTAGTTATTTTCTGGTAGTTGATTATTTGCGCCCGACAAGGTGATCCAACCTTCTGTCAGCCGCAGGTTATCCTGGTCCGATGTCGCTATCGGCGTATATTGTTCGATAGGTTCTTCGGGTCTCCAGGTGGTCACATCTTTGCGGGCTACCCATCCCCATCTGCCGTGTACTTCGGCAGGCGTAGGCATCTTGATCCTGTCGGGATCGAGCAGCAGCGGCCCTGTCCGGAAGGTCGACTTCAGGTTCGACAACGCAATGGATACCGGGCCTGCAGGCAAACTCACGCTGAACGTAGGCTGACTGCCAGGTATAACAGGAATGCCGCCTGAGGTATCTACCAGCATCGTGAGCTTGACTGCATTTTGTTTAGGTGTCAGCGTTACGGTATGTCCTTGCTGTACATAGTTGGACAGGAAGCCGGCGCCGGTGAATTTTTGTGCAGCAAATCCCGCTAAATTGATCTTTCCCCTTGCATTGCGGGAGAACATCTTACGGAGCTCGTTTGTCTGGCCATTGGCGCCATATACCGCATAGAAGGTATCGTAGTTGTCCGCTTCAAAATATCCAATGGCGCCGTTGCCTGTCAGGTAGGAATCGCCGATCCTGACACTGAAAGGGGTATTCATATACGGAGGATCTACTGGTTTATACTGCTGGTTGTCGTCATAATAGATCCCGGTGTCAATCCAACTTTGATTATAGGCAGGCGTTCCTGCCAGTTCCATATGCACTTCACCGCGTACCACTGCCAGTGGCCGGCCTAATAATACGGACTGGTTGGCAGACTGGCTTTGAAAGCTGGTCATGGGCCACAAGGTAACGTCTATGACGCTCATCAGGTCGTCATAGGCGGCAGAACCGCTGAATCCTGTTTTCAGGAGGCTGGTAACAAATGCCTGCAGGTGTTCATTTTCCAGTGCAGGTGGCGCTCCCAGCGTGGTATTGCTGCCAGGCACGGCATCCCATCTGACAGTATATTGGAAATCGGCTTCTTCATTTCCATCCTCAATCTGCCTTTGTACTTTGATAATTGCGCCCTGGTTGAGGCCATTGGCATCAAATACCATGAGGGAATTATCGATATGATTAGGCATTACCCAGCCACAGATAGGACTGGTAAGGTCGGAAGAGTTGGTAGGAATAGCGTCGTTGTTCTGCTGTAAGAGGTTTAAGTACACTTTTGCCGGTTGGGATACTCTTGGGGACAGTTGTCCGTAATCTTTGGTGTCCGGATTTTTATAGTTGGGGCTGCTGGTGATTAAGTTTTCAGACCATAACACGTTCGGGAGCGGGTCCAGTGGTGCGGCAAACCTGTCCTTGGTGGTTAGTACCTGCCCGAAAGCATCTACTACCCAGAGGTCCACCAGTTGGAAGTGCCCGGAGCGAATGGGGAAGAAAGGCTGTGAATCCACGTAGTTCACCAGCTTCGGTCTGTAATTAAGTTCGCTGTCCCCCAGCAGTTTTTTCACATTGGCATCTGTGGGCGCAGTATTGATGGAGATCAGCGAAGTGATGAGTTGCCTGGTGAAACCGCTCATGGATTGGGTCATTAGGTCCAGGTGCCCTACCAGGCCGGCTACTCTTTGCAAATCATCCAGCACATATGGCGGAATGCCGTCAAATATCGGGTCCTGCTGGAAGGAAGCCATTTTGGATTTGATTACCTGGGACGATTTCAGGTTCATCACCGCCCGGCCCAATAGCACAATGTTATTGGCGGGCGACGTAAGGTTATCGCCTGTCCAGTCGAAATCAACCTCTCCCAGTTTCCATTCGTTCAGCGAGTTGGTGGCATCCATGGAAGATGGAATGTATTGTATCTTCCAATCCATGTAGATCGGCGTCCATGGTTGCCGGGTAATGAATGCAACCGCAAACGGTGACGGAATTACGCCTTCTATACCGGAAACAGCTTTAAGTGCCTGGGGATGGAAACCCAGGGATGCAGCGTCGTTCCAGACAGCCGTTTGTTGTGCCTGAATTTGTTGGGTAAGTTGTTGCATCTGACTGTTGCCGGGGGAGACGCCCGCTTTGCTGAACCATATGGAGGCTATCAAGGCAGCGCAGGAAGTGTCCAGTATCATGGTTTCTACCCATAGGTCCATGGCCTCTTTCGGGAAAATGTTCCAGGTGGGTATGGTCACCTTGTTCAGCAGATCTTCTGCCGCTATCAGCCGGGTAGTGGGGGTATTATTTACGGTGAAGGTTACACTGATACCTGTAACGGTTTGTCCGGTGAAGCGTACAAAGAGTTCTGTAGCATCTGTGTATTGGTCCGGCGAGGTCAGCTTGGTATCGATATAGGCGCCGCCTACCATGATCACCGGATCTACCGGAGCTGCGGAAGGCAGCAGGTCTACTGCTTTCAGGACAAAATCGGCGCCCAGTTTTGCTGCAAAGGCAGCGGAATCTATGTCGATTTCTGCCTGCTTCTGGTCCCGTGCTGTTGTTTGTGTTTGCAAAGCCTGGGTGATGGCTGCCATACTGTTGTTGACCTGTGTTTTGGTGGCTGCCGGCGTGGATTTTACAAACAGGCTTTGTTTTACATGCAGCTGGAACATTTCCTGCCGCAGCGTGGAGAGGTTCTGGTTCAGCGTATTCAGCTCCTGTTGTTTGCTGTTCAGCAGGGTCAGCGTGGCTGTATCTGCCGCGCTAAGGGGAATAGTTTGTTGTCCGCCGGTACCCAATATATTTTGATTGGTACTTTCCGGACGTACTACTATCCATTGTTGCCCGCTGTAATGTTGTTCAAAGCGATCTGCGTGGATAGCCATTTCAACGGCGGTAGGATCGTCGTTGAGTTGTGCGAGCATATCTTTTTGGAAGGCTTCCAGCGCTCTTTCCACGATGGGTATATTTGCAGGGTTCTGTTGCTGACTTTCTACTACCTGTGTGGCCATATAAGCGGAAATGGCTTCCATGGCGTTATTACCCACAGAAATGCTCACGCCGCCTTCCGGAGTGGGAACGCCCGTGCCATAGGCTATCTTGTCTCCCTGCCATGCCACAGTGGCCATCGACTGGCAAATACACTGCCTGGGCAGCGGAGGCTGATCTTCTTTCACACCATATTGCTGACGCCAGGCATTCCAGGCAATCATTGCATTTTTAATCTGTGGCGGGAGCTGCAGTTTATTTGGATCAAACGGACCATCGAGGCCATGAGATTTTTGCCATGCCAGCCAGTCTTCTACCGCTTCCTGCACTTCCGCAGATCCGCCAACTGTCCAGCCAAACCGGCCCTGCAACATTTCCATCCATTCTTCATTGCTGCCGGTAGAAATGCCGTACAGCAAGTCGTCTGCAGGTTCATCATACCAGCCCAGCAGGGAATAGGTATACTGTGCGGCAGTACTGTCTGCCGGATCATGGAGTGTAAATACATTCTTCACATTATCGTAGGCAACAGACCAGGATACGTCACCGGGACCTACTGCCCTGATGATGGCTTCTCCTGCACGGGCTTCGCCTTTCCAGCTGGCCAGCGGCATAGCCTGGCCTATTCCTTTAATGGGGAACGCAGGATCATCCGGATATGGATACTGACTGGCACCCGCAGTGGAGCCATTGTCGGTGGCCTCCCGGATATCAAACAAGGCGTCGCTGCAAACGATAGTGGCCTGTAGTTGCGGAGGCGCGGGATTGGGATTGTTTTTATCCTGTACCGGATAGGTAAACCGGGTAATCAGCCAGCGGTTGGGGACGAAAGGAAAGTTCACATTCATATCCGCAACGTCTTCAGCGGATTGTTGCCCCTGCCGCATACTATAGGGGAGCGTCCACATGAGGTGTACGCCCACGTCCGGACATGTACCCTGTCCGAAGGGGGTAGGGTCTGGAATTTGCTTCCTCCACAGGTTGTAATAATTATTTTTGTTGGTGGCCCAGATGGTAGTGGCGTTTACATCGGGCTTGCCTATACGGAGTACGTCCAGCGGCACCGGCACCATTACTACCGGGCCCGGCCAAACGGGGATATATTGGGAGTTTGCCATGATTCAGGGTTTAAGATTGAGAAATGGAGCCTTCACATGCCGGCGAATTCATATCATATGGCTGCTTGCCTGCTCCGCGCACCATTTGTATGGCCATAGCGCCTGGCGATAATTTGCCATCGGGAAGAGCACCTGCAGGCATAGCCCTGGTGATGTTGCTTTTCAGGCCGGCGATATCAATCACCCCTTTTACGCCACTTCTGAATCCGCCGGATGCAGCCACAGGGTCGGGACCATTAAAAATCTGCTCGCCGGCAGGATATGGATTATTGTCAGGATATCCCAGGCCTCTCAGGTATACTTTGAAGGTATCGGCGCCCGGGTCCATGATAACGCCAAAATGCAGCCCTTCGGAAGGCTCTATGAAATTTACGGTATCCGGAAGGTCTTCCCAGATACAAAGCATGGTGTTGTCAGACAGGCGGTCCATACGCAGTATTTTCAGCAGCACTTTGTCTTTATACGCTTCTATTTCCAGCCCCGGCCATCCCGACACTACAACGGAGCGAAATATCACGCCTGTCATGCCGCCACCGGCGGCCGTTACAGCCGGAGGTGTTTCATTTCGCAGATTGGCGCGCAGCTGCATTTGCCGTACGTCTATCTGGGCATAGATGTCTTCGTAGAAAGTTTCGTTAAACACCTGCTCCCTGGATGAAAGCACGCCTACGCTGAGGGCGCCGTCTACCAGCCGGTCCAGCCAGTTCCTGTCTATGTAAAAGAACCGCATGGATTCCAGTGGCAGCATGCGATTATCTGCTACCATGTATTCTACCGGTACGCCGTACAGCAGGGTGAGTTGGGCCAGCCAGTTAGTCAGGTTGTCCGGCAAATCGGGAAAAGGATAGTTTCCTTCCCTGGCAGCCAACAATTTCCTTGTTACGTCTGTGATGACGGCATCTCTGTTTCCCCATGATTTCATAGCGGTTCTCCTTTTATTTTTTTAACAAGCATTAATAATGGATCTGCGTCGTTTTCCACAATGGCGATTTTCTCTTCTTCACTCAGTACGCCGGGTAGTCCTTCCTGTAACACCCTTTCTGTGCGGCTCAGAATCTGTGGCCATTTTACCTTACTGAAGCCGCCTGCCAGCAGCATACCCACTGCTGCCCGCGCATGCGCTGCCGGCATCATGCCATGCGCCTCTCCGGCAATGGCCATCATTTTTTCCCCATCCAGTTGTTTCGTGGAGTTGACGATGCTGTTGAGATAATTATTTCTCCAGTTGAACATGGCGGACGAAAAATTGGAATCGGACAATGCCAGCAAACGGCCTGTCTGCCATGCACTGCTATAGGCATGATTAAACAATCCGTTTTCCGGATCATAATGAATGGCATGGTCGCTGTAATGATAGGGGCCATAGGAGAAATCGCGTTTGGTCGGAGAGGGTACGAATGGTCCTCTGTACCAGGAGGTGCTTTCTTCTCCCTGCCGCATGTTATTCTGTATGGGCACATAACCCATCTGGATGGCTTTCTGCGCGTCTTCGGATATCTGCCCGGTTTCGTCTGAAAGGGGCATCTGGAGCAGTTTTACCCCACCTCTGCCTGGTAAACAAAGATTGGCCATCAACTGGATGAAACTGCCTTGTGCATCCAGGGCCTTAAACTGCCAGGTCCCCAATAATACCAGCCGTATTTTCGTATAGTCCCCGCTGATAGTGCTGCCATGAAGATGTGCCTGGTGTCCTTCATAAGACACAAGGTACATGGTATTCTGCCCGGGGGCCACCGGCAGCCTGTTGCTGAATACAAGTGAAAAGCAGCCATCGTCATCCATGCCCAGCAGAATTTTCCCATCCGTATTTACTTCCCGGGCATGGGCCAGAAAGGGTAGCTCATCGATGCTGGGGCAGATGGACTGGAAATAGGCGATGTCTAGGTCTACTACAGATACCTGCGTATCTTCTGCGCCGAATAAATCGCCCAGCGCGGGTGGAAGTATTTTCGGATCTTTAGGATGAACCAGTTCAGACACGGTTACGGTTTGCGGCGCGCCTGCTTTTGCAGTGCCGCCGCTGCCAGCCAGTTCATCGGGGTATATGGTTAATAATCCAATCCATGGAATGGGGTTTCCATCGCCGTCTTTGGCGGAGAGATTACTGTTTGTTTTTACCGCAGGGTCGATGTCTCTGGCCCAGGGCAGTGCAAAGTTGGTAAATACCATATTGGGCATCACGGTATCATAGAGGCCTTCCTGGTTAGCCGGAGGATATACCATGTGGATGTCGGCAGGGCTGATATTATACCTGGGACCGTCCACGACCAGCTGTTGTGTGGCCACATAGGGCGGTGGCGTTTCTCCCGGCAGGTCTTTAACCTGCTGCTCGGCTTTGAGGGTATATTCGCCGGCTTCCAGCGGATTAAGGATCGCATCGTAGAAGCGTATCATACCCGGGCCGATAGTGCCGGGATTGGTATCAAAACGGGATGTCATAGTGCCTGGTTTTTGGAATGAATACTAACAACAGCGGATTTTACAACTGAGTTGGTAAGATCCAGTCCTGCATTGCGCAGATGCGTAAAGTTGCTGATGGTCCGCTTGTCTGCCGGTAATGCCGGCAAGCCATACATACCGAGTATCTTCACTTTATTATCTTTTGGTATGGCCAGAATGGCATTGTAACTGTCCGATGGTGTACAAGGGTAAACCAGCAGCGTGCCTTTCTCTGTTTCGTATACCTGTGCCGGTGGCAGATTGGCGCCCTGCAAAGGGATAGTGCCGGCAGCAATAGCCACATCGAGTCTTTCTGCACCTGTCTGCTCTTCCAGCAATACGCCGATGTAGCTGATGTCTGCAGGGAATACAGATTGTATCCAGCCGCTACGGGTATTTTGGTTGATGTCTGTTGCCTGGTTGCGTGACAGCAGATCAGCCGCATCTATCAGCCCGGTATGGGCACGGGTACCGCGAACGCGTATACGCTGACTGTTCTGTACCCTTACCATGGCAGCATCGCCGAGCGCCCATACGGTGTTGGTCTTAAATAGCTGTGAATTGATTTCCCAGCCGATGAATCCTTCTCCGGTGGCTTCATAACCCTGAACGGCCACCTGTGCGGTACCTTCGGCCAAGCTTATGTTTTGTTCGCCCACTACTGCGTGTATGCCGGTGAGCCGGCCATGACGGTCGAAGCTAACAACGCGCAGCGGCAGATCTCCTTTCAGATGTAGCGTAGTGGCAGCCCGATGATCCACTGTCCAGAGAACGGACGTTCCATCGTATAACATTTTGGTGGTGCCCAGGGCTTCAGCGGCTGCTCTGCCAATCGCCGGCCGTTTCGTTTTACTGGTAATGTCGTTGACCGCCTGATACTGGCTCCTGACGGTAGTCTGAGGATTACCTGATTTGGAGGCCTGGTTACGGTTCACTTTATACCTCTTCACCAAACCTACCAGCTGCGGCGCTTTCAGCTTTTTGACGCTACTTGCTGCAGCCAGCGGTCTTGCAGGCGGCTGTATTTTCTTTGCAGCTTCCAGTTCACCATTGTTTTGGAAGACAGCCAGTCGTGCAATCACAGGAAGCGCCTGCAGGATCATGTCTGCGGAAGAGGCCATCACACTGAGGTCCGGATTGAGCGGCGCCAGTATGTTGCTGGCAGCGATGCCTTCCAGGATCTTATTACGCTGAATGATAACAGGGTCACTCATGATGGAATGCATGATCACGTGATAGGCGTTATTTTGATCGCTTGCCGGATATCTTGCTGCCGGCGGGAATTTGATAACCGCCTTATAAGGCAGCATGCGGTACGCGCCAATATCGTATTTGAGATTTTCTATGTTGAATGCAGGTACATTACCGAGGTAATTGTATTCATCACCATCCAGTATGATACCGAAAGAAGCGCCAGGGATGAGCATATCATCGCTCTGTGGCGGCTTGTTGCGGTCCAGCGGATCCTGGGACCACATCGCGGATGGCGCGCCGTTGGTGTCCACGATCATTTTGATTTTGCGGGCCGACAGATCTACCGGATTACCTTTGCTGTCTGTCAGCGTAATCACCAGCGCAGCATTCAGGTTATCGACATAGCCCATTGGCCGTACCCCAACAGGAACGCCTTTCTGACTGAAGTTGCTGCTGGTGACAGCCACATTGGATGCAGGAATCGACGATTTGGCGCTAAGGGTGAATGGATAGGGTTGAATGGTCCAGAGGCTGTTATCATCGCTCAGCAGCCCATAGTCCGGGTTGAGTTTCACGACCTGTTGCACAGGCACTTCATCTGCTGCCTTCACTTTCCGTTTGGCATTGCCCATCGTGCTTCCCGGTAATGCAGGGGGAGGCAGGAAGGCGTCGGCAAACGCTTTCCAGGTGATATTCTTGTCGGTGGTGGCAGTTTCTCCTGAGCCCACAGGGATGGTGAAGGAAATAACGTACCAGTCCACTTTCACATAACCATGTGTTGGCGGGCCTTCCAGGTGGAGAGTAGCACCAAGTTCTGCGCGGATGGTGATGGATACACCGAGGATAGTTGTTCCGAAAGATGCGCCCACTGTGATGCTGATGCCTACATTGAAGTAGAACGGATTCCATTCGATGAGGAAATCTGCAGATGCGTTCAGCCATGCTTTCAACGGGCCCAGTTCATAGGCTACGTTGAGATATCCGCCCGCCATAACAGCCGTGGGGCATAATGCAAAGTAGGCGCCTCCGGCAATACTGATGCTGCCTACGGAGATATCCATCTTCCACTGCATCCCGAGTCGTGGAACAGTAGGGTACCATGCCGGCTTATTGAAATCAGGATGGTAGCCACCCAATGAGATGACGAAATCACCGGCAGGTATAGTGTAGGTGGACGTTTTGATATTTTTAAACCATAGGAAGAAGGCAAACCCTCCGGTCACTTTCACATCTTTCGATAATACGAATGAGTTGGGTGTCAGTTGCGCTTCTGCGGAGAGTATTCCATCTCCCGGAAGGAAGGATATTTTGATAGCCAGCTCGAAGTAAGCCAGCGCCAGATTTCTTGGGATCTTTGGCGGCAGGGAGGTAAAGCTGAGCCCCAGCAAATTGACTTCCCATTCCTTGCCAAAGCTGAGGAACAGCAGGGCGGAGGTGGTCAGCAGTTCGAAGGAAGTAAACTTCACACCTGCTGCCAGCCAGTATTGTCCTATTTCCGGATGCACTACCGAACTCAGTTGTTCCAGCGCCTTGCCCGGATCTTCACCTTCTGCAAAAGTACCATCCACGAGGCCTTTCAACAGCGGGAAGTCCTGTACCTGGGTAATATCAGGGATCACCAGCGAACGGTTAAAACTAAAGCCCGCCGCGATACCTGTAATAAACAGGAATGGAGGACCGCCCAATGGCGAATTCAGCACAGCGAATATGAACAGGGAAGGCATGGTGGGTGCACCCGGGGCGGGAGATACCGGCACTTCCGCGTATGAGCCCAGCGCCATCAGCGAGAAGGTGCCTGCTTTAATCACCGCTACACCATTGTACATAATAACCTTCGCATTATTGACAATGGTTTCTGTTTTCAGGAACCCGCCATTGATGGCAACAGCCCCTCCGTTGAAACTGATGTCCAATCCCTGGAGGTCTGCCTTATATAAACTGAAGTTCGTAGGGTCAGTAACGGGAACGCCTACCGTTAAACCTACCACGGATGCTTTAAGGCCTGCCAGGGCCACATTTCCGGAGAACAGGAAGTCAAGGAGTTTATTTGTGTCTTCCCAACCCAGGCCCAGGCTGTCAATATACAATGGGCCAAAAGATCGTTCTATCGGTACGATTACCTGCGAACCGTTACCGGTATTGGATTTCAGATTTACCCACAGTTTGTCGGTATAAGCGGTGCTGACGGAAAATTCGGGATTTACAGGCGGGTTACCAGCTGTACTGCCTGAACCGAGGATGTTATTGGCAATGGGATTGGTGCCTGCGGAACCTGCCAGTTTATCCGGCGCGAGCGATAATCCGATGTTCGCCAAAGTGACGCCTGCGCCGAATTGCAGGCCAGGTTTTGCATTGCCTTTGAAATCCAGTTCAAATACCGTTCTCGGCTGCACTGCGCCAATTTTAAACCGCGGCTGGTCCACAATAGGCTTGCCATTGGTGCCAACGACATCAAAACCGAGATTATACAACAATAAATTGAACAGGGAGAAGTCAACATTCAGTTCATTATTGCCCGACTTAGTAATAGGCAGGTAGAAGCCTATGCCCGGTTCTCCGGTGATTTTATTGGTACTGGATTTATCGATCCATTCGGTATCGTCTGCACCTATTTGCACTACGAGATTAGGCAGGGCAGTGAGTTTAAGGTTAGGCGCCGCCACTCTTACGCCATAGTAATCCTGCTTGCCTGCACGTGGGCCTACGGTGATTTTGCCACTGTTCTTATCGCCGAATTGCAACAGGGTTAATTCTGTCTGCATCAGCGTGTAGAACAGGTTGCCAAAGAAACCGGATGGTGTTAGCTTGATAAGATTGTCGATACTGTTCAGTTCATATTTTCCATTGTTCTTCAGGATGAGGGACGTCGCTGTCAACAGTGCAGCAGGTGTAGGCGCACCGGCAACAGAAGTCACGATAGGTGCTTCCAGCCAGTCTTTCACTTTTTGAATGTTGAGCACCAGGAGGGAAACATATCGTGGCAGCACTACTTTTACCACCTGCAATAACCAATCGGTTACGCTCTGTTGCATGGCGCCCGGATCAGCGGCAGGATTGCTGAAGAAATCCGGTAACAGTTCTACTGCCAGATCTGAATGTTTGGAGAAATCCGTGCTATCGCTGGTTGGGTCGAATACGAGATTGAATCCTTTGTTTAAATCATAGGCAAACGTTAAACCTGGTCCGCTGTTATCATCTACAGGGATCAGCATGTCCAGGGCAAAAGAGAAATCAAGGGTTCCATCCAGTTTTACACCAACGCCGGTTTCCGCAATTTGTATTTTCAATACCTGTGTGTCGGGGAGGGTGAAGGCAGCCCACAGCCCTAAGAACCCATTGTCATTCAGTCCTGCGAGAATGGTGATCGGTATCTTACTGTCCGGTGTAAATGCTAATCTGCCGCCCTGTGCAGACACACCCGGCATTACGTCTTTGAGCAAAGTAATTAAACCCTGCACCGTTACAGGAGCGCCCGCCGGCGTGAATTTTTCCTGTAACCACGCCAGCGCGACCTGTTCAATCTGTTGGAGCAGGTCCTGCTGTGAAGTAGTCGCAAATGCAGATGGTGTCAATACTTTGATGATGTTGTCTACCAGTGCTGTGGTATTGACAGCATCGCCAAATGCAATGAGTTTGTCTACGAATGCTTTAGCGCCGCTGTCGGATAATTTCTGTAATACAATCGGAACAAGATTCTTCAAAACTGCCGCCGCTGCGAGCCGGGCTGCCTGTTCGGCCAGTGTGCCCCATCCAAGGAAAGGCAGTAATTGCAGCGCGAGTCCATCCGGGGTGCCTGGTTTGCCCTGCGCGATGTTGAGGAAAAAGTCCTTGTTATATCCGGTGTTGACAAAAAATGGAACGGTTATTTTTGAGCCGGTGGAAACGGTAAGTTCACCAGCGAAAGAGGGCTGGTAATTACTATCCACGCTCATCTGGAAAGACAGCAGGTTCAACGTGCCCCACTCGTTGCTGATAACAAGGTCTTTGGTATCAAAACCGAAAGTGGCTACTTCATTTTCTCCACTCATGGAAATTTCAAAGCCATAAGGCATGCCGCTGATAGTCATCCCTTTGGTGTCAGGCGTAACTTTGATGCCATTGGAGGCTTGCACTGCCGGCAGATGACTGAGCATCTGCACCAGTTTTGAGATACTGAATCTGCCGTTAATACCTAATACATCGTCGGAGAGGATCCATCCCAGCGGATTTTCGAGGATGCCCATGAGGGCTGGCATCTGCCACTGCTGATCGGCAACAGATGTAGCAGCGGCATGCCGTCTGTTCACCGATTTTTGTACTGCCAGGCTTTCCGTTGGCATTTGTTCTCCCAATCCCAGTCCGATAAAAATCTGCTGGACGAGCGGATATTTTTTCAGCAGCTGTTCTTCAAAAATAGCGTTGAGGACAATATTGAGGGTAAAAGCCGGGGCCAGGTCAGCAACGTTGTTGAGGAAGTCGCTGGTGTTAAACGGTATAAGTTGGAGAGCCTGAGCGGCTGGTTTGCTGCCGTCTCCCCATACTGCGGATGCCGTAAATGCAGGTTTCAGTACGCCGGCTTCCAGCTTCAGCGTAAATCCACATCTGAGCGTTATACCTACGTTTGCGCAGTAAATATCCATTGTTCCTTCCAGCTTTTCGTTGCTGAGGTCCAGCTGTATGCCGCCACTGGTAAGGAGGAAGGAGCCCAGTTGGAATGCGTCGGCCGGTAGAATACCAAAGGATATAACGCCGTTTGAATCGGTGCTGAAGGTCCAGCTGCCGGTTTTGTAGGGGCCCAGGTTCCTGGACAGATGCGCCGCCAGTTGTTTCAGGTTGGCGACGTTTGCAATATCAAACAGTTGCTGATAAAGTTGTTGGAATGTTTTGTAGGGATTGCTGATCAAGTCCAGTAACACATACGGATATACGGTATATCCTTCGTCAGCAGGTCCGCAGATGCCCATGCCCTGTAACAGCTGCAGCACTGGCTCAGGGAAGTTCGGGAACTGTATGCCGAAGATCTCTGACAGGAAGTTGAAGAGCAGGCTGCGCTGTTCCTTTATGGCCAGCAGGCTATTGAATTGCGTTTGTATGTAAGTGTCGAAATTGGCGAGTAGTCCGTTCCAGCCTGCGGCGTTGATACCGAGCAAACCGTCTGTGATATTGTATAGCTGTATATTGCGGATATCTGTTTCTCCGTCGGGCGTCATCGTTAGCCCCAGCATGGACAAGAGGCTGTAGGCCTGCTGGAAGAGCGGTTTGGCTTTTACCTGTTCAAATGCCGCTTGCAGACCGGCATTCAGCAATACCATAAAGCCATTTTGGAACGCAGCGGTAAAGCCCGGGTCCAGGAAGTCCTGCAAGGTCAGTTGTGCTTTTGGCTGCTGGCCGGGCAGGGTGACGTTGATCAGCGTTACAACGGGTTCGAAATGAAATGACTTGTTGGTGGTATCGTAAGAGAGATTGCAGCCAACGATCACTTTTTCTACGCTTCCCAGTGATGCCGGTAAATTAACCAGCATGCCATCCGGGTTGTAAAGCATTCCTGTCAGGCTGAATGAAGGCACCTGCCCATCGAAGAGAAGGGTACCGGTGGAAAGATTATATTTCAGTGCGTTTGCGCGGGCGAGTAAATTGAAGCCAAATTTCGTAGTGTCGTTGCCATTAGTGATCTGATATTGCCAGGAATTGGACCTGCCTGCGCCCAGGCCTAATATCTGTCCGGCTCCTTCATACCAGGCGATTCCTTCAAAACCTGCCGGCAGCGGGAACGTCCATGGATCGTCGAATGTGCCGGCGCCACCAGTGGCGGGAGCTGCTTCAATCTGCGTGTTGACCACATAGGAGAGCAGGGAGAGCAGGCTTTTGGCATTAGCTGCAGTGCCGAAGGTGGCCGACAGGTAGTTACGCAGGTCCGGCCAGGGATTACTCAGGCTGTTGAGCTTGAGTTGTTGGAAACCGGTCCAGCTCAGACCTGCCGGGAATACCGGCGATTTGGTAATATCCGGTATCAGGCCCAGTGCACCAATGGCGAAGAGGGCGGCCCTGTTTTCCACGCGCATCAGTAAAGCACCGAGCGCCCCTACCAGGAAAGGGCTGAAAGCCGGTACAGCATTTAATACCAGGTCTTTCAGGTTGGTTTGCTGATCGAAATTCAGGTTCTGTCCGAGGATAATATCCTGTCCGTTGATGATGAGTTTCGGCGAATCCACAAACATGGACCATCCCCATCCGCGCTGGCGGTCCCATTCGGCCGAGAGCTGTGATTTACTAACGCTAACGACTACACCGCCAAGGTCCGGGGTCATGAATCCGTTTGGCAGCTGTAACCGGGCACTGACTGCGGGCAGCCAGGATGCGTCTATACCAGCGCCGTTGGCAGGGAAATGCAGCGCAAGTGCTTCCATGTTCAGCGATGGCGCAATGTCTACACCAGCCACCGTAATCGTAGGCTGGAGCGTCAGACCCATCACCAAATCGATGCTGTTGTCTGTATTTGCCTGTTTGAAGGCCGTCAGGTAGGCTGGGAGACTACTGCTGCTCAGCGCAATACCGGCCATCCAGGGATCGTCTTTGGTACCGCTTCCTGTAACGGTTACATTCAGTCCTGATACAGTTTGTTGCAGTAAAAGCGCCATTTCCTGGATGATATACGCAAATGCCGCCTTGCCGTCTACCGGGTTGGCATATTGCAATACTGCCAGATAGTAATCTGCCCAGGCCTTCACCGGGTTAAGGATGGAGTGGGCCATCTGCGTGCCGGAGAATGGTGCCGGAAGTGTAGTTGGCCAGTTACTTTTCGCACTGGCAGGTGTGATTAATCCGATCAGTGCCCCTATGTTATCGGCAAAATTGCTGGTGCCGATACCGATGAGGGTGCCCAGCGCTGCACTGAGCGCAGCCGCGCCGGCTTCCGCCAGTTCGCCGGGAGATAAGAGGTTTACTTTATCAAAAGAAGTAG
The DNA here is from genome assembly GCF_012516375.2 of Chitinophaga oryzae. Classification (NCBI taxonomy): domain Bacteria; kingdom Pseudomonadati; phylum Bacteroidota; class Chitinophagia; order Chitinophagales; family Chitinophagaceae; genus Chitinophaga; species Chitinophaga oryzae. The sequence continues at coordinate 4,331,730 of NZ_CP051204.2, read as the reverse complement.
CAGTGGTAACCACCTGGTTCAGGGAAAAATCAGGAACGATTTTTCCGTCGGAGCCCAGGACCAGTCCTGCTGTGAGGGAACCTACGCTGTTGCCGTCATAGGATACCAGCGGCTGACCGGTCGTTTTATTTTGCAGCGCGAACTGAAACTGGAAATTTATTTCGGGAGAGGCGGTAACTGCCTGCGCGCTGAGCCCGAATTGTCCCAGTTCCAGGTTGGCCTGGGCGGTGAATACAGCAGGGGAGCTGCCTAAAGGCACATTGCTGCCGGCGAAGGAAAAACCGGGGTAAAAGTAGCGGATGCCCCCTTCATCTACCGTGGTGGCCACGGAGAAATCCAGTTGCCCTATACTGCTGACATTCAGGATGGCCAACCGGAACGGATTCATGCGTGTACCGGTTCCGGTTATTTGCAGATTGGAGTTGCCGAGGAAGCCGGAGAGCGCGGAGATCCATCCTTTCAGCGCATCAGGGTCTGTACACAGCGCATTGAACCAGTTAAAGAACAGCGTCTTAACGCCTTCCGGATATTTCGCGGGATTGGAAGCTACCTCAAACAGGTTATACCACTCCATTACAGGAAGGGTGACATCGGGCAGATTGGGCACCTGCGAGGTGAGTCCCAGTAAAGGCGTGATATAATTGAGGTATTGCTGTTGATTCGGGAAGACGTAGCTAAGTGCTCCCATAAACAGGTTTGTGGCTATTTCCAGCATTTCCTGTCCGCTGATGGCCAGCAGGTCTGCGAGGGATTTATTGGCAGGAGGAGCGCTACCGATCTTTAACGATAATACTTCCAGAGATACGCTAAAAGGATCACTGGCGGCAACGTCTATCATGGCGCTGAATTTCACGCCGTCGAAAGAGATGCCGTTGATATCCACCAGCGGGAGTTTGGGATCGCCGCCCTGGGTGGCTACACCCAGGCTGATGGGGTAACCCTGATCGGTAAACGTAATTTTAAAGCTGCCGTTACCAATGGCTACGAAAGGCATTAAGCCCCATACTTCTACTGTAAGGAGCGGGGAGCCGGGAGGCACTTTCCAGGTATGCAGGACACCCAGGCCCAGTACCGTTTCTTTTAAGCCATTGTTTTCTTTCTGATAGCTTACGAGGTAAAACCCCGTAGGGTCGTTACCGTTTTTAATGGGGTACCAGGTGCCGAGAAGCGCCGCATCCTGTATGGGAATGCCCAGGGCATTGCCTCCGATTTTGCCCAGTATGGAAGTTAGCAGCTTCTCGAATTGTTCCGGATTGGCAGTAATACCCTGCTGGGTATTATTGATAGGGTTGGCGAACCAATTGGGGTTTAGCTGATAGACTTCCTGTTGGGGATCGGGCTGGGTGAGTAAACCTATCAGTATCCCCATGCTGGCGAGTACCGGATCCAGGCCGGTAAAAGTCAAACCATTATCTCCGATGCCGGCCATCGCCTGTGTATGTCTGGCTGGTATAGCGGCGCTTATTTCATTAATCATCTTCAATGATTTGAGGGTCAGGAAAACCGGAAATCACCTGGCATTATACGCGTGCTGTGTCCAGTAGTTTCATGTAGTTGAGCAGATTGTGATAATCCGGATCTTCATATTTCAATTGTCCCTGTAGCAGCACGGGCGTATTCACTTCGTAATACCCGATGCTCATAAATCCGATGGCGAGAATATCATCCGGTCGTCTTATCTGGTAGCTGTTGCTGCCAAGCGCATTATTGAATACAGTGGAGAAATCAGCGTTGGCCGACATTAAGGCACCAAAAGTGTACACTGCTTTCACCTTTTGAATTTTGGAGATGGCATAATTGGAGGCGGCAATATTGGCGATAGCACCACCAAGACTGTGGCCTGTGAAGTAGAGATCTCTTGTGCTGTAAGGTTGCAATGCAGTTTGGAGCGCATTGGCAAGGCCTGCATAAATGTTATATGCACCTATATTCACCTGCGCGGAGCCCATCGGGCTCCATGGTGGCATGGTAAAGCCGGTGAGGGCAGTGCAGGTATTAAACTCTGTCCAGTTGATTTCTCCACGGAATACGACCACAATGGAGTTATTGGTGTCTCCTTTAAAGAGATAAGCCCAGGTGCTGCCGTTACTATCAATTTTTGTTACATACTGATAATTGGCAGGGGCATTACCACCGCTGCTGTCGGGGTGCTGAGCCCAGTGATAGGAGAGCATGGCAAGCTTGGATAGGGAGAAAGCCATGTCTCTGGAGAATCCTGCGGGAGGATTAATATTTACCGGTTCAGGATCATTCGGAATCGGGCTGCCATTCAGCGTTTGGGTATAATATATAGTGGCTCTTTCCCACCATGGGTCATCTGCATTTGGATCAAGACTGGCATTCACCGGGTTGTAGGTGCCCAGTAAGGAGAAACCGGAAGGAGAGTTGGGCCACTGATCTACATCATTGCCGGCGTTGCCTGCCCTGGTAACTGTTACAGGCGCAGTGATGGTATTGGTATAATAAGCAGCCATGCCGCTGTTCGCGAAGCTGGCATTGGTGAAAGTATAACAGGGAGTAGGCGTTGAGGGCGCATTGGGTTTGATGCCCGTATTGGGATCGGCAGGGCCCTGGTTGCCGATACGCAGGTCCAATGCAGCTATCTGTGCGAGTGGCGCACCTAATCCATATCCGCAGATATACAGCGGACGGGAAGGATCTTCTCTTTTGGTAACCGCATTCCATATCGGTCTGCGCAGGAATTGATAGGCGATGGAGTACATTGAGAGTACCTGTGCTGTTGCCGGAATGGATTTTCCGGCAATGTCGGCGGGTAAGGTCTCCATGTTAAAAGCACCATCGTATTGGTAGAGTAAAAATTTCAGCCAGGAGATGCCGACAGCCAGGATATCTACCTGGACATTATTGTATTCGCCATCCTGAACGGTTATTTTGACCATGTATCCCTGAGAGGGGATAGGAACGACTTTATCGGTAGCGGGATCATTTCTGAATGGTTGTATGATGACATCCCATCCGGGAGGCAGGCTGGGACCATCGTCGAATAAATCATAAATGTTTGCCTGTGCCGCAATCATTTCCAGGCTGGCGAGAGGAACATCGATACTGGTAGCCAGCGCAGTTGCTTCAGGAGCGGAATTAGTCTGTGCCATTGTAGGAAGCGTTTTACGTCTGGAGAACAAATCTCCTGTTGTTCCTCAGACAGGTAATGGAAGAATTGATCAGAAAACCGGTCCCGGATTTGTCATGAGTCATTAGCGGGACCGGACCATTGTTGATTTGCTGTTGGACGAAAATATTTGCAGGTGTTATTCTTTGCGTACGATGATACTTGAAGGTGCGCCCGGGTTTCCGGGGCCGCCTGGATTTCCGGGGCCAAGATTCCCACTGCTGCTGCCGCCTGGCTGGCCGGCAGTACCGGGTCGGCCGGGGGCGCCATTAAATTCCTTGGCGATGATTTTGCCGTTGGCCCCAAGGTCTTTGTAGTATACCATGAGCGTATCGCCATTACCCCCGTCGCCACCGCGTCCGCCATTGCCGCCCTTGCCACCGATGCCCTGCGGGCCGTATGAAGCAGGCGTGCATGTATTTTTGCTGTCAAGGGCTCCCGGAGGTCCGCCCGGACCGCCGTCTCCCCCTACGCCTCCGGCGCCACCAGTTTGGCCATCGCCACCACCAGCTGCTACCGTGCATTCACCTGTAACGATGCCGAGATGAATATCATCCAGCGGCATAGGGTTGCCTTTGGCACCTCCGGTACCAGTACCGCCTGTGTTGCCGGTAGTACCCATTGAGCCATTGGCAGGGGGAGTTTGACAGTAGTAGGTACAGTTGGTACTGTTGTAACCATATTGGCCGGCAGCTCCCTGGTTACCTATGTTGCCGGCAATCCCTTTAGCTCCCGTCTGAGCAGGACTTGTATAAGGTGCGCCGATAATTAAAATTGAAGGCATACTATTTTACATTTTATGGTACTTGACGAATATTCACTTGCGATGTGCTGCCTTTGGCGCCGGAAGGGCCATTGTTGCCATTGGCGCCGGAAGGATTTCCTGATCCACCATTGCCTAAGCCACCAGGAGTTCCCGGGTCTCCGAGGAAAATATCCGGTGTGATAGAACCGCCGGAGATCCTGTTGTAATTGACGGTTACGGTGGTGCCATCGCCACCATCGCCGGCTTTACCACCGTTGCCGCCGGTTCCTCCCCGGCCTTGCGGACCCTGGCTGGCAGGTGTACATTTCCCTTTAGGGTCCAAAGCGCCGGCAGGACCGCCAGGGCCGCCATTGCCGCCACTGCCTCCTTTACCGCCATCCTGGCCTCTTCCGCCACCCACGCGAATGATCATGTTATCGGTTACTATACCAAGATTCAGGGTAGTGGGAGGAGCAGGACGTCCTTTAGCGCCGGCAGATCCGTTGATACCAGTTGTTCCCTGACCGCCCTGCCCGCCATTGGAAGGATATGAACAGCAGTAATAAGTACAATCACTGTCTTTGTAGCAGGTTTCGCCGGCAGTGCCAGGGCTGCCTTGTGTGCCGGTGCTGCCATTCCCGCCATTGGGGGCAGGACTGGTATAAGGCTCTCCGGTAATGATGATAGTAGGCATGATTAAATATTTTTTTGTTTGGATGAGATTGAATAGATATGTGTTTTTGTCAGGATTCCTGACGTATGATGATGCTGGAGGCGGTGCCGGGATTTCCGGGAGCGCCGGGGTTGCCGGGGCCCAGGTTACTGTTACTGCTACTGCCGCCATTACCGCCAGGGCCGGGAGTTCCGGGTGTGCCGTAAAAAGTAACAGGTTCAATTTCACCATCGTTGAAGGATGTATAAAACGCCATGATGGTAGCACCGTCTCCGCCATTGCCTGCATTGCCGCCATTGCCGCCTTTTCCGCCGGGGCCCTGCGCTCCTGGTACCCCGGCTGTACAAGGATATACAGGTGGAATATGAAAGGGAGGAGGGAAATTGAATGGCGGATTATTACCTGGTTGGCCACCCTGGCCGCCAGTACCGCCAGTACCACCCTGGCCGCCATCCTGGCCGGTGCCGCCACCTGCTTTAATAGTGACAGTACCGGTGACCACGCCTAAGTGAACAGTACTGGGAGGAGCAGGGCGACCTTTAGCGCCGGCTGTACCGGTGGAACCGGTAGAACCGCTGTTTCCTACCTGCCCGTTGCCAGGCTTCCTGGAACAAACGATATTGCTGTTTTCCACGGCAACGGCGCCATCCACGCCCCTTGCACCAGTGGAGCCGGTGGAACCCATGCTACCAGAAGAGGCAGCACTCGTATAAGGTTCTCCTGTAATTAAGAAGGTTGTCATACGAATAGTTTTTGTAACCGATTATTTTCCTGTAACAGGACGTACAATAATTTGTGAAGCAGCACCACGATTTTCCGCGCGATCTGGTTCCCATAGGAGAATTTCCGGATACGGTGAATAATGCCGGTACTGAACGTACTATTGCTGGGTGAAGTATTGTGTATGCAGTGAACAATTGGTAGTAATCATAATTTCTGCATTCTGGCCTTCCGTAATTTCTTCGAAATTCATTACAACAGGATCTTCTCCTTTAATGGTGTACGTTTCGCCAGCAGGGATATCCAGGTCTTCGCCGGTGAATACGGCTATCCTGCCAGGGAACATGAGAGAGTTAATCAGTGGCTCGTATTCCTGCACTTTACGGGAATCTCCCATCACATAAGCATAAGCAGCCTGTCGCATTTTATTGTGGAGGTCTTCATCCATCCTGCCCAATAATTCTGCTTTGGAACCCACACTGGCCATCAGCTGGCGATGATGATCCGCCAAAGGAGAAGGATAGTTGATGTGGCCGTCGTCCTGGTCATCAGGTACACCTACCATTTTTTTAAATTCGGCGATAGATCCGACACTTACATGAACCGGAGGGACGTCAGATTCAAGTGGATCGGAAGAAAATACCAGGTTCTTTTTTTGCTGTTGGATACTTTTAATTTGTTTGCTGAGTGTGAGGTGCGCATCTGGCGCCAATCCCAGACGTTGATTAACGGATGCATGATTGTTTTTCTGTGCTTGTGTGAGCGTGTTCATAAGAGTATTTCATTTTATGGAATAAAGAAATATTACGGCTAGTAGCTGCCCTGCCCGAAGTTGCTCCAGGCTAAGTTATCAGAGGATGTGTCATTCGAAAAACAGGGGTACTGTTATTCATAAAATGGAACGACCGGATTGGAGATACCACTGCATCAGGAAAAATTCCGGCTGTATAAAAAAGAAGTGCTACTGAAATGAATAGTGAAGGGAAAAATAATACCGGACGGCCTTTTGAGGGTATTCCACAGCGTTTGTATTATAGTTATTTGAGGTTTAGAGTGGTGAAAAATGGTAAAACAATAACTTTTGTGTGATCGAAAATAAATAAAAAAATCATTTCGTCAACAGGGTCGCCGGCGCGAATTTTTTACGTGTATTAATTTTATATGTGTTTAAAAATTAATTTTATTGTCAATACAGAAGGTTGCGTAGTCGCATCTATTTTAATTAAAGTGTGGCGAGGATAAAATAATTTGAAAAACGGGAAAAACACCCGGTTGCTGTTACCAGGCTTAGCAGGAAAACGAAATTGCTGGTAGAATATCTTTTATCGAAGCCTGCGATGGGAGTGAAAATCAAAGCGGAAAAGCCGCTTACATCACAGGATTTATGCGGCTTATCTGCTTTGAGCCTACGCTTCTGATTGATATTTGATTTTACTTTCGATTTATTTGTTGTAACGCTTTCATTCCTGCTGCAAATCTTTTTCCCAACGCCCTGGCGCTTTCTGCATTGAAGTGGGTGTTGTCTCCCTTATGTTGAAGACCTTTGGCGCTGACTATATTTGTAAAGGAAATGCTGTCAGGGACCGCCTTTAGCATGGCGTTAAAGTTCACGAAAGCCGGGCGGAAATATCCCAGTTCACCTATTGTTACCGGTAGTTGCGGCATATGGAATGTTGTTCTTATACTTTGTATCAGCTGCCTCAGTAAAAAAATATAGCCGGGACTGTCCTGGAAGTCAGACGAATTAGCCTCGCCCTGATGCCAGAGTATACCTTTCAGCACCCCATATTTCATCGCTTCTTTCGCACGGGCCATGGCATCATCATATGGATGGGTGTGGGTGACGCTGTCATATCCTCCGGGTACCCAGCGCTGGATGGAAGTGCCGCCCACTGCTGCGGGAATAAGGCCGATTTTTATTTTCGGGTTAGCTGCCAGCATATGCTGTGCAAAACTGATTCCGGGTCCCACGCCCGCTTCCTTTTTATCGTAATGAACAGGATCGGTAGCAGGAACAAACTTTCCCGTACTATCAAGCATAAGGATCCGTGTGTCTGCTGGTTTCCGGGTAGTATCTGTTTTTCCCCTGCCAGCCATATTGGATTGACCGATCAACAGGTATAAATGAAAGTCCTGATCTGGTGGGTGAACAGATGACTGCGCACAGGAAGGATAGATAAAAATTGTCAAAGAAATCGTTAGTAACAGAATGGTGAAAGTACATTTCATTTGCTGTAGTTTTTAGTGAATATGATTGAATAATGATGTCGGAAAAATTCCTGCGTACATCGAATACCTGTTTACAGGGAGATGAAAATACCAGTTTGTAAGTAGGTAAATAAGGAATCCTCACTCACTTGATTATCTTCTGTGTTTTTCCCTGAATTTATGCGCAAATATTAGCTTAAAAAATTTGCTTTATAATAATTGTTTTATAATTTCGGGTACGTACCCGGTTTTTTAGATAAAGGGTCTTTTTTATACTAATCGGAAAGGGAAACGTTGTCAAAAAAAACAGCGTAGGCTTGTAATTCATGGACGTACGATAATGCTGCCGAAAACCAAAAAAACCTGGCCTCCCGGAGTTAATGTTATTCACGTATGGAAAATTCCTCGTTGCCCCGGCACATGAGGGTTAAGCGTATATTGAAGGATTGTCTGAATTTTAAAGCAAACAAAAATATAGCGGTTAAACGATAGCCAAAATCTACTCTTGCAAAGAGTAACTGTTTCTATTGGATGTATACGCCAGTCACCATTCGTGTGCGTACACGTTTTTATGCAACTATGATGAATAACAATTATTGAAACCAACATCTATCAGCCAAAATTATTAAAATGAATATCTATCATTCAAGGCCTGCGCTTGTCATGCTGCTCTTGTTGTTTTTCCTTGCGTCGGTGAAAATCTATGCACAGCAGCCTAAAAGCATTACAGGCGCTGTTACAGATGCAGAAACAGGTGAGCCCGTACCAACTGTCATCATCAGGGCAAAACAGACGGGCGTTGTTGTAAAAACAGATGCAAACGGTAAATACACCATTAAGGCAAATGACGCCGATATCCTCACCTTTTCCGCGATGGGTTATACTTCAAAGACGCTCAACGTTACGAAAGGAGCGGTATTGAATGTAATGCTCAGCAAGTCTGTTTCCAATCTTTCTGAAGTGATTGTAGTGGCTTATGGCACCGTTAAGAAAACAGATCTTACCGGTTCGGTAGGCCAGGTAAACATGACTGACATCGCAAAGGCGCCCGTGGCTTCGTTTAGCGAAGCGCTGGCCGGACGTATCGCCGGCGTACAGGTTTCCTCCCAGGACGGGCAACCCGGGAAAGGAATGGGCATCGTCATCAGGGGCGCTAACTCATTAACGCAAAGTAATTCTCCGCTGTATGTGATCGATGGGTTCCCGATCGAAGATCCGGAAGACGGCATGCTCAACCCGGATGATATAGAAACGATCAATATCCTGAAAGATGCCTCAGCTACCGCTATTTATGGATCAAGGGCCGCTAACGGTGTGATACTGGTAGAAACAAAAAAAGGTAAAATTGGAAAACCCGTTGTTTCCTTTAATGCTTCCTATGGCATACAACAGGTCCAGAAAAAAATACCGGTGATGGACGCCTACGAGTTTGTAAAATACCAGACGGAACTCAATAAAACATCCGCCGCTGCCACCTATTTTACGAATGGAAGAACGTTGGAGTCCTACAAAGATATGGAAGGGATCAACTGGCAGGACCAGATATTCCGCCAGTCGCCCGTCACTATCAGTAACATCGCTTTAAGAGGAGGTACCGGTCAAACGAAGTATTCCATTTCCGGTTCAGTCTACGATCAGAAAGGAATCGTCATCAATTCGGGGTATAACCGCTACCAGGGCAGGGTGGCTATTGATCAGGGCATCGGCAAAAAGCTGAAAGCCGGCATCACCGCCAACTACAGTAAAATCACCACGTCAGGGCAGCCGCTGTCTGAAGGAAACGGTCCTTCCTTCACCACCTACCTGTTATCCAGGGCCTGGGGATACCGGCCGGTATCCGGTAATCCAAATTCGGACCTCACGGAAGAAGAAGGCGATATGGATTTTCTCAACCAGTACGATATCCGTCTAAACCCCATCATCACCAGTAACAATGAACATAATATCAGTAAAACATCGGACCTGCTGGCCAATGGTTATATCTCCTATGCACCGGTGAGTAACCTGGTGTTCCGGTTTTCCGGCTCCGTCTCCGGCAGGCAAAAGAGGGGAGATCTCTTCTTTAACTCCAAAACCGTGCAGGGAAGCCCCCTGAACCCGCGGAACTCCAGAGGGCAGCATGGCTCTGTGATCTATTCGGAAACAAACATCTGGTCCAACGATAATACCGTTACCTATAACACCACTTTTAACAAGGACCATAAAATAACCGTACTGGGAGGCGTTTCGTTTCAGAACTACAAAGCCGAAACCTATGGTTATGCCGCCCAGAACCTGCCGAACGAGCAACTGGAAATGCCCGGCCTGGATGAAGGTATCCCTTATGCCGGTTATGCCAGCGCCGGTGAAAGTTTTATGACATCTTTCTTCAGCCGCCTGACTTATAACTACCAGTCAAAGTACCTTTTCGAAGTGACCTTCCGGGGCGACGGTTCCTCCAAGTTCGCCAAAGGCCATAAGTGGGGATATTTTCCCTCGGGCTCGTTTGCCTGGAATATGCAGGAAGAAGAATTTATGAAAGGATCGCGGGTGATATCCAACTCAAAGCTGCGGCTTAGCTACGGAAGTACCGGCAACAACCGGGTAGGTAATTATGATGCGTATTCCGGGTTAAGCTTTCCCGTGGCGAACTCCTACTCGTTTAATAATGCCACCCCAGGCAAGGGCGCTATTATTAGTGGTATTGGCAATGCTAACCTGAAATGGGAAACCACCACGCAATTCAATATCGGTTATGACCTGGGGTTGTTTAAAGACAGGATTGAGTTTACCGCCGAATGGTACCGGAAAATCACGCGCGACTTGTTGCTGAATGCAGACCTTCCCTCCACCATGGGCCTGCTGAGCGCACAACAGAACATCGGTAAAATTCAGAACCAGGGCGTGGAACTGAGCCTTAAAACAGTGAATGTCAGAACGAAGGCGTTTGAATGGACCAGCAATTTTAACATCAGCTTTAATCAGAACAAAATACTGGAACTGGTAAGAGGACAGGATGCGCTGTATTCAACCGTGAACTTTGAAACCCAGTACAACAACAACCCTCCCTATATTTCGCAGGTAGGGCAGCCGGCCGGCATGTTTTACGGATATATTTTTGACGGCGTTTATCAGCTGGATGATTTTGACAAATCGGCATCCGGCGTGTATACGCTGAAGCCCGGTGTAACCAATAACGGCGCTGCTGCCCAGCCCGGGCATATTAAGTACCGGGACCTGAACGGGGACGGCAACATCAGTACGGCAGACCTGACCGTCATAGGACGCGGACAACCACTCCATACAGGCGGTTTCTCCAATAACTTTACTTACAAAGGATTTGATCTCGGCGTATTCCTGCAATGGTCGTACGGAAATGATATTATGAACGCCAACCGGTACATGTTTGAAGGTAACGGCAATATAAGACTCAGCCTGAACCAGTTCGCCAGCTATGAAGATCGCTGGAGTGAAACCAATCCCACCAACAAAAACTTTAAAGCCGGCGGCCAGGGGACCATAGGCAGCTATTCATCAAGAGTAATTGAAGATGGTTCTTACCTGCGGCTGAAAACCGTTTCATTTGGTTATAATCTCCCGGAAAGATACCTGCGTGCTTTACACTTCAGTAAACTAAGGCTCACAGTGGCCGCACAAAACCTGCTCACATTTACCAGTTACACCGGTATGGACCCGGAAGTGTCCGTTCGTAGTTCGGTACTGACGCCCGGATTTGACTTTTCGGCTTACCCGATCGCAAGGACCGTTGTTTTTGGACTCAATGCCATCTTTTAATTCCTGACGCTCATAACATACAACATGAAGTACAGCTATTTATTATTATCCCTGTTTCTTCTCACCAGTCTGAACGCCTGTGTAAAGAAACTGGATAGCAAACCCAAAGACTTTCTGCAGCCTTCTGATTACTACCGCACGGTAGAACAGCTGAACATTGCATTGAATGGCGTATATGATAATCTCGGTGTATTGTATTCCAATCCCATCCACTTCCGGTTCGGGTTTGAGGGCGATGAGCACTGGTATGTAAAGAGTTCTCCCCTGAGCGGGCTTCATATTTATGATTATACCGCTGCCCATCCTGATTTTCAGAGTTTCTGGAGTAACCTGTATATTGGTATTGGCCGTGCCAATTATCTGCTGGCCAACCTGGATAATAATCCCGCCCTTGATTCGGCTGCCCGTGCCAGGGTAAAAGGCGAAGCCTTGTTTTTAAGAGCCTATTATTATTTTATGCTGGTGCAGAGTTTTGGGGGCGTTCCATTGATCCTGACGCCTCCTGTATCGGTTGAACAGGTAGATGCGCCGCGTGCCACTGCGAAAGAAGTATATGACCGCATCATCGCAGATATGACCGAAGCAGAGGGATTGGTGGCGTCTATTAAACAGCTGGGCTTTGGCGGCAGGGTGAACAAGTCGGCCGTAAGAGGCGTGCTCGCACGTGTATGCCTGCATATGGCCGGTTATCCTGTCAGGGATATCAGCAAATATAAAGATGCCCGTAACTGGGCGAAGAAAGTGATGGACGACGGGGAAGCGGGGCACGCATTAAACCCTTCCTATTCCGGCGTATTCATCAACCTGGTATCGGATAAGTATGATATCAAAGAAAGTTTATGGGAGGTAGAGTACTGGGGCAATAAATCTGACGCCTATACGGAAACAGGCTCTCTGGGAGATGTGAATGGCAATGCCACACAGAATACACAAACCGGCTTCGCCTATGCGGGCATTAAAGCAACGGCAGACATGTACTACCGTTACCAGGAAGGAGACATCAGAAGAGACTGGTCTATCTCCACTTTTAATTACGGTACCGCCAGCCAGCCCGCCAATCATAAGATTTTCTTCACTTCTGTTAGCCGTAACACGGCTTACAACAGGTTTCCCGGGAAATACAGAAGGGAATATGAAGTGGTACTGCCTAAAAATAATACAGGTACGCCCACCAACTGTCCCCTGATGCGTTACGCGGATGTATTGCTGATGTTTGCTGAAGCGGAAAATGAAGTGTCCGGACCTACCGCAGCAGCCATAGAAGCGGTCAACAAGGTGAGAAGAAGAGGATGGTGCACCGGTATTAAGACGGTGACCATCACCAGTGGAGGCGCGGGTTATACGACTGCACCCGCCGTAACCTTTACAGGCGGGGGAGGCTCCGGTATTTCGGCCACTGCGGTCATGTCGGGTGGTCAGGTTACAGGGATAACATTTGCCCCCGATGCGGTGTATGGAACAGCCCGCGGCGTGGGATATACGGCTGCGCCTTCCATTACGTTCACCGGGGGCAATGGCGCCGGCGCCAGCGCCATTGCTACCATTTACACCACTGCCGATGCAGATATGCCGGTAGAAGCAACCGCCGGTAAGGACGCATTTCGCAGGTTTATCCAGGATGAAAGATCAAGGGAGCTGAGTGGGGAAACCTACCGCAAAGCAGATCTGATCCGCTGGGGGATTTTTGTAGAGCGCATGCATGCGCTTTCCGCTACCATTGAACGGGACCTCGGTACTTCCACTACACCTGCTTACCTGAATCTTTTTATCAAGGGGTTTGGGCCTAACATATCAGACAGGAACCGGCTTTGGCCTATTCCTACAAGGGAGCTGACTTTAAATAAGGCATTAACACAAAACCCGGGCTGGTAATTTATAAACCGATATGCATATGAAAGCAGTATTGATCGTATTATCCTTATTAACGATGACCGTGTCCTGCAAAAAAGAACCAACGCTGGATACGCCGGATTTTAACCTTACCTCCTCATCCGTCACTTTTGAAGCGGGAAAAGAAGGTCAGTTTGATTTTGCAGGAACAGCAGGTATTATCTCATTTTATTCCGGGGAAGCCGGGTTTGAGTACGGGCCGGAAGGAGCTGCCGCCGGCGTTAACAAATCGGTTGCCGTAAAAGGATATTCAGATGCCAGGCTCACAAAGTTCACCTATACCTACGCAGAAAAAGGCACCTATAAAGCTTTTTTTGTAGCGAAGAATGTCAGCATATATGCAGGGAAGGAGGTCGTAAGGGCTATAACCGTCACTGTTACCGACTGATCATCCGGGACAACTACCATTACAATGCACAGGAGACAATTTATCAAAAATACGGGCCTGATAGCTGCATTCACAGGGATGGACCTGGGTCAGCTGAAAGGCTATGGAACACATACTATGAAAAATATTGAGGTTATTCAAACAGGGTCGGATTTTGAGCGCGAAAAGCTGGTACGGCCATTTGGTTTTAAAGGAGCTTACCTGACAGAGCTCTGGCAGGTGGCTTCCAGGTTGGAAACGGCATCGGGGGTAAAGAAAACCGGCATTGCCACTCAGAGTGTATTATACGGAGATGCAGACCTGTTTGCCGCCCATTCGGAAACAGAAGGGAATGCCCTGATGTATCTGGTGGCAGGCCATGCATTGAAACTGATTAAAAAAACACCGTTCCGCGATCCTGTAAGGTTGCTGGATGCGATCTTCCCCGGCTGCTGGCAGCAGCAAAGCAATTAACCGGTAAAACAGATCTGAATACCAATTTTGTATACAATGCGTTGGTGAGTGCCGACAATGCCGCCTGGCTGTTATACGCGGCAGAGAATAACTTCTCCACCTTTGATGAGATGATTCCTGCCGCTTACAAAAAAGGACTGTCGCATAAAAACAATAAGGTAGCCATCATGTACCAGGTGCCGTACGGTATGCCGGTACAGGACTTACAGCAGGCCGCCGCCGCCGGCTATTTTGTATTTAAAATAAAGACGGGTTACCCGGGAACCACGGCAGAGATGCTGGAAAAGGACATGGCCAGGCTTACCCAGGTGCATCATGCGCTGAAAGACCTGCGTACAGCGCAAACCCCGAACGGTAAACTGATTTACACAATGGACGCCAACGGTCGTTATGAAAAAAAGGAATGGCTGATGCGCTACCTGGACCATGCCAGGAAGATCGGCGCTTTTGAGCATATCCTGTTTTATGAAGAACCACTGGCAGAACAGAATGAAGAAGATGTATCCGACACCGGTATTACCATTGCCGCCGATGAAAGTGTGCACAATGAAACCTCCGCGATCAGGAGAATAGAACAGGGCTACAAGGCCATGGTGTTGAAAGGCATTGCCAAAACCCTGAGTATGTCGATGAAGATAGCGGCGCTGGCTGCTGAAAAACAAATTCCCTGTATCTGTGCAGACCTGACCGTAAACCCTGTTTTAATTGACTGGAATAAAAACCTTGCCGCACGCCTGATGTCTTTCCCCGGCGTGGGGATGGGGTTCATGGAAACGAATGGGGATATGAATTACCGCAACTGGAAAAATATGCAGGGCTATCATCCGTTGGCAGGTGCTTCCTGGACGCAGCCTAAGAATGGGGTATTCGAGTTAAATGAAGACTTCTATCAGCAAAGCGGGGGCATATTCCTGCCGTCGCCGCACTACCGGGAAATTATTCAGCAACCTCATTGAGTAAATGTTTCCGGTTGCCGTTTCCTGCTATACCATAAACCATAAATCACATCAGTTATGAACAAAATTTTACTACTTGTTTTGATGTTTTTGGCAGGCCTTAGCGGGCTTAGGTCTCAGCAACGCTTTGTTTCTTTTGACACCGGTATTCCCGGCAACTGGCAAAGTAACAAACCAGGGGCGTTATCGTCCTGCACCGAACACCTCAAGGGAGGTGCCGGCTCGCTGAAATGGGCCGCGCAAAACGGGGATTTCATCCGGGCAACCAACCTGGCCATTCCGGATTCGGAAATTACAAAGGCTGCATCCGCCGCTGCGCAAATGTTTATCTATAGCCAGGCAATCACCACTGATACGCTGCTATTCCAGTTCCTTGATGAAGAGGGGGTGGTAAAAAGACAGGGAAGGATGCTGTTGAATTATAAAGGATGGATGGAATTTCACCGGTCTTATTATTACGACTATCCCCTCACCGGATCTGTTCCGGACACTTTTGCCCTGACCGAAATGAAAATTACCTATAAGCCGTCCAATGCGGCTAATAGCTGTGTGGTCTATATTGACGAAGCCACCATCATTGGCAATACGGATGTTCGTATTCCCGGTCCGCATGTATATCCCGACTATCCCTATTTCAGGAAGAATGTGACGAACGCTCCTTATCTGGATGTGCTGGAAAATTGGAAGAACGGCCCGGACCTGCCGGTGGTAGCGGCAACGGCAACGGAGCTGGCGGATTTGCAGACGGTAAAAAACCGTCTTATAAAAGTACCCGGCACTGATACTTTATTAAACGTCGCCAAAAACTATGTGCGTTCCCTTAATATCCATTATAACAGCGATGGCAGTATCAACGGCACCGGCATTCGCAGTATTTACCATCCTGATACTTTAGTGAAGGTATCGTCCTATTGCGGGTCACTGGCAAGAGCAGCGGCTGGTGATGCGGATGCTTTATCGAAGTTATTATTGTTTACGGAGTATTTGCTGAGTGAAGGCATGGCGGAAGGTGGCAGAATTGTGTTTCAAACCAATTCTTATACGCCGGCAAGAAATTTCCCGTTGGGATTTTTATTGGCGCTGCCCTATTATTCACCGGCTATGCGGGAAGAGGTGATAAAGATGCTGAAATGGTCTAACGAGTATGCCGTGTTATATGGCGCCACTTTCCAGGAGGGCTACAGCGTAGACTTTCTCAATATAAAAATGCCCTTGCTTTTTGACCTGGCCATCCTGGAGCAGGACGCAAACACCGCCGTCCGTGACCTGAAGTTGCTGAAACGTTTCCTGGAGCGGAACACGGTACCCGGACTGGGTGGCAGGGACGGGATGAAGCCCGACGGCGTCGGTTACCATCACGGGTCACAGCATACCAGTTACATGGGGGCGTGGTTAAGATGGATCGACTATGCCTATTATTTAAAAGGGACGGTTTATAAAATAAGTCTCAGTGCGTATGAGAATCTGAGCAAGGGATTGACTTATCTGCTGGCCGGATCATCCAAAGGCGTGTTGTATGCGCATGCTGAGTCCGGGAGAAATCCATTCCCCGATAAGTTACCGGTAACACCTGACCGCTTTGAAAAATTCGTCGAAATAGGAGGCGATATTAAAGGGGTTGATGCCGACCCGGTAATGGGAGGGATCTATAACGACGTGACAGGCGTCAATAAATATCCCGTACCGGTTAACTCCCTGAAAGGTTTTCATCAGTATAACTACGGCGCATTGGGAATTCAGCGGAAGAGCAACTGGGTGGCGGTGATGAGAGGGTTTACGAGTAAAATATTCGGAGCGGAAATATATAAGACGGAGAACCGGTATGGCCGTTACCAGAGTTACGGTACGCTGGAGGTATTGTATGACGGCACCCTCGCCGCCACCGGGTATGTACTCAACGGCCGCGGATGGGATTGGAATGTAATGCCTGGTACCACTACCGTGCACTTCGAGGGGTATGGAGGATTGCAGCCCTCCAGGGCAGGTACGGCGATGGAGTTTCAGAATTTCAATTTCGCAGGGGCGTTATCCCTTGGGCAGCATGGTATTTTCGGTTTAAATTTTTCTGAAAAGGCAAATGGAAATTATAACCCCTCCCGCCTGGTATTCAGGAAAACGGTCTTTGCGTTTGACAGCATTTTGGTTTGTCTGGGGAGTGGAATTACCACGCAATACGGTTTAGGGAATGTAGCTACCAATCTTTTCCAGGCCATCAATAAGACCACCCATGCGCCCATTTATGTTAATTCATCTGCCGCTGTTACAAATGCGAACTATGATGAAACCATCAGTACAGCCACAACCCCCTTATGGCTCCTGAATGCGCAATCAACCGGTTATTACATCCCGGCCGGCAATGCGCCCGTGCGCGTTGTGAGAACGCGGCAGGCTACTCCCCGGGAGTCTGTCACCGATCAGAGCCTTCCAAATTCCTTTGATACTGCCTACGCCAGTAAAGCCTGGATGAACCATGGCATAATGCCCAACAAGGCCAGCTATCATTATGTGGTAGTTCCGGGTACAACGCCGCAGGGCATGCAAACGCTGGCCGCGGAATTTGCCACCGCTATGCCCTATAGTATTCTAAAGCAAACGGACTCCCTGCACGTGGTAAGATATAATCCCTCGTCGCTTACCTCATATGTCTTTTTTACATCCAATAATAACGTCAATATTGGTTATGTAAAAAGCGTGTCAGCCGTATCCATGGCAGGGTTAAGAGAAAGCGGCGATACGCTGACAGTAACGGTGAACTCCCCGGACATGAATATCACGACGGAAACAGCCTTTAATTATTACTGGCTGGCTAATCCAAGGACGGTCAGCATGGTCCTTAACGGGAACTGGGATGTGCAGGAAAATCCCTCCAATGTGAGTATTACCAGCCAGGGAACTACGCTGACGGCATCGTTTAACCTGGAGCACGGATTTTCCAAAACCATCAAACTGGTGAAACACATAGAAGAGCCGGCGCGGGATTCCGTTGCGGCGATGATGAGTAAACCGGAAGCGATGAAAGCTGCCGCTGATAAAACAAGGCAGTTTATCATCTTCCCCAATCCAGCCGGCAGCCAGATAGAAATCGTGTTTATGGCGGCCAGCGCAGGCGTTGCCGTGCAGAAAATCATGACGATGCAGGGCACTGTTCTGCGCTCGGAAAAGATGCAGGTAAACAAAGGCCGGAATCAGGCTTCGTTAAATATTTCCGGATTAACGCCGGGCACCTATATTCTCCAGCTCACAGGGGGAACTGTGCAGGAGAGAGGGGTTTTTGTAAAATACTGACGTGAAATTTTGTCTTTTAAAGTATAAAAAATGAATACAGGAATAAAAGTTTGGTTTACGGGTATAGGTATGATGGTGATAATCGCTGCCTGTAATCAGCAACATCCCAAAAAGGAAAATACACAATTGCCGGTAAGCGACAATGAAGATGTGGCCCGTTATATGGAATCATTTAAAGGGGTAGGTGCGCTGACGGATTCTTCGCAGCCCACGCTACCCAGGGAGACGCTGAAACATTTCAAATGTCCGGACGACCTGGCGCTGGACCTGGTATTATCTGAGCCGCAGGTGGTACAGCCGGTGGAACTGAGCTTCGATCACCGCGGCCGGCTTTGGGTAGTGCAGTATCATCAGTATCCTTTCCCACAGGGACTGAAAGTAGTGAGCATCGATAATTACCTGCGGGTGAAGTTTGATAAAGTACCGGCTGCTCCGCCGGCAGGCGCGAAGGGAGCGGACAAGATTACGGTGTTTGAAGACACGGATGGAGACGGCGTTTATGATAAGTCCACCGATGCTATACAGGGATTGAACATAGCCACCAGCGTGATAACGGGAAGAGGAAAGATCTGGGTACTGAACCCGCCTTACCTGCTGGCCTATCCCGATGCGGACAACGACGGTATGCCGGATGGAAACCCGGAAGTGCATCTACAGGGATTCGGCCTGGAAGATACGCACGCAGTGGCCAACAGTTTACGTTGGGGACCCGACGGCTGGTTGTATGGCGCCCAGGGAAGCACCACCACGGCCGATATCAGTTCTGCAGTGTCAAAGCATGTTGCCTTCCAGGGCCAGGCTATCTGGCGCTATAATATAGATACAAAGGTGTTTGAAGTGTTTGCGGAAGGCGGAGGAAATACCTTCAATGTGGAGTTCGACAGCAAGGGGCGGCTGTATTCCGGGGACAACGGGTATGACAGGGGCCCGAATTTTAAACAGGGCGCCTACTATCAGAAGAGTTTGGGAAAACATGGTCCTTACACCAGCGCCTATACGTTCGGGAATCTGCCCAGTATGAAACTCACCGGAGAAAGAAAACGGTTTACACACTCCCTGATCAGGTACGAGGAAACCAGTCTGCCTGATAGATATAAAGGCAAAATGATCGCCCTTAACCCGCTGCTGAACTATGTACAGCTTACCCGTTTCGAACCCTCCGGATCTACCTTCTCCAATGTGGATGAACAGCAGATCATCAAAACGGATGATCATTGGTTCCGGCCTGTTAACATTAAAGCAGGACCCGATGGCAATGTGTACATCGCCGATTGGTACGATAGCCGTTTGTCGCATGTGGATCCGCATGATACCTGGCATAAAACATCGGGAAGGGTGTACCGCCTGCGTAATAAGGCGCATACGCCGGTACCGCCGAAGTTTGACCTGAGCAAATATTCCGGCGGTCAGCTGATACAATTATTAAAAGGGGAGAATAAATGGTTCCGCCAGCAGGCGCAGTTACAGTTTGCCAACCGTAAAGACAAATCCATCCTGCCTGCATTATTGCCATTGCTTCAATCCGGTGACGGGCAGGTCGCGCTGGAGGCATTATGGGCCATCAACGGGTGCGGGGGATGGAACGATGAAATAGCTATCGTTGCGCTGGGGCATAAAGATCCTTATGTGAGGAACTGGGCGGTGCGATTATCCGGCGACGGGGGAGCGGTATCCCCGCAGGTGGCCAAACGGTTGGTCCGGCTGGCAGCTTCAGAGCAGGACCCGGAAGTAAGGAGCCAGATTGCCTGCACTGCAAAACGATTGAAAAGCGATCTGGCTGTATCTATGATCGAAGGACTGCTGAAAAGCCATGATGACGCCACGGATGCAGATATTCCGTTACTGACCTGGTGGGCAATAGGAGATAAAGCAGAAACGGATAGAGACCGTGTGCTGGCGATGTTCCGGCAGCCGCAAATCTGGCAGCGAAAGACCGTTCAGCAGACGATATTAAAACGGCTGGTGCAACGGTATACTATGGCGGGCGGCGAAGCGAATTTTGCAGCAGTAGCCCGTTTAATTAAAATGGCGCCTTCCCGGCAGGTAGCGAAACTGTTGATCGATGGGTTACGCGAGGGGCTTCGCGGGCGTGACCTGGTTGGTTTGTCGCCGGCGCTTACCAAAGCCATACAGCCTTATCAGAATGAGCTTTTCGGAGGCCCTTTGGCGTTAGGGCTCCGGCAGAGCGATCCTGCAGTGGTGGACCAGGCCATTAAGGTTGTTGCGGATACGAAAGCAGATATGCAGCACCGTTTGGCTTATATCAAAATAATGGGTGAAACCGGCCAGAAAAAGGCGGTCCCCATCTTATTAAAAGTGGTAGGGGCTGGCAGCTCATCAGGAGCGTTGAGGCAAACCGCTATACAGGCATTACAGTATTTTGATAATCCTGAGATAGGCAGCAGCGTGGTGGCTGCATATCCGCAGTACCGGGGTGATGAAGGGGTGCGGAACGCGGCGATAGACCTGGTGTCCAGCAGGGCAGTGTGGGCGAATACATTCCTGGATGCGATCGAAAAAACCAAGGTGATCAATAAGGCAGACGTTACTGAAGCTGCCGCCCGCCGGTTTAAATTGCTCAAAGATCCGCAGATGGGAGAAAGAGTGAACCGGTTATGGCCGAATGTGAAGCTGGCTACTTCTGAAGAAAAGAATGAGCGGATTGCCAGGTATATGAAAATCATCAGGTCAGGTTCCGGCAATATGGAAAAAGGGAAAGTGCTGTTTGCTAATAATTGTGGTGCATGTCATCGTTTATTTGACGCAGGTGGAACGATTGGGCCGGAGCTCACCGGTTATGACAGGAACAATATCAACAGCATGCTGCTGAATATTATCGATCCAAATGCAGATATCAGGGAAGGGTATGTCATTCACCGCGTAGTGACTACGGATGGCCGTACCCTGGAAGGAAAGATTGTATCCCGTAACGGCGACGCAATTACCCTTCAGCCTGTAGGGGGTAAGGATATTGTTCTTCCTGCGGCGCGGATAAAGGACATGAAGGCGCAGCAGGTGTCAGTGATGCCGGAGAGGATACTCGATCATTTGTCCGACCAGGAAGTACGGGACATCTTTTCCTATATCATGAAGAAATAGTTGGTGTGCATCACTATGCCTCAACGGTTTCTTTTGGAAGCTCCTCCCGGTAGGAGACCTTGTCCACGATCTGCCATTGGCCGTCTAACTTTACCAGGTTAAACCGGTCAATGAACCGGAAGGTGTCAAAAGTCAGTTGGACATGCGCAGAACCGGTGTCTCCATCCCAGGAGAAGGAAAGCAGTTCGGGTTGGCATTCCTGTACGGTGGCCCGGGCAACCAGGTCAAGGTATTGTGGCAGTGTCCATTGGACCAGCTTTCCTTCTATGATGGTCCGGATGTATGCATCGGGATGGAAGGCTGCCCGAAGCCTTTCGGTATCCAGCACCGGACGTCCCTGGAGATAATTGTTCAGCGTAAGCAGTATCAGCTGTTTTTCGTCTTTTGCGTCACCTTTGTGTGCCTGAGTTTTCATATGATGTACCATTGAATTTTGATGATACAAAGCTATTACCTCCTGCTGTTGGCCGGTTGGTGTTATCAAAGGAATAATTGTGAAACTCAAAGAATGGGATAGCACCTACTTCATAGTATCATAAAGACGATCGCCATTAAACGTCTATTCATGCGGGTATTTTATGGCTGCAGCAAGTCAGGGCCTGCTCCTGGCAAATGCATGCTCCTGGTACTCTTTCAGCCGGCGGTCCAGCAGCGGGGTAACGATATCGGTGTGTTTCCGGTCGAATGGTATAGCGTCCAATACCGTTTTAGCCGCTGCGCCCATGTAATTGTCCTTTAGTGCAGGTTCTTCCAGGAAAGTATGTGCCAGGTCGCGGTTGTAAAGCACATCGTGTCCGCTGAGGTTATTAATATAAGCACTGATAAATCTATGTTCAGCCGCAAAATCCTCCTCCGTAACGTAACCTCTGTTCAGGTGTTGTACCCAATCCAATGCGGAGGTAAAGCCAGCGCCGGCAATAAGTTTTCTATCCAGCGCCCATTGCAGGAATATGAGGTAAGAGGTCTTATAATAGCTTTGTTCCTTCGCAAACTGATCAAATGTACCGTATGTCATTTCGTTGTACAGATGAAATAGTGGATTCCTGTAATCCAGCCCTAGCACAATATCTTTAACAAGTTGTTCGTCAGTGAATTCGGGCCCCCAGCTTATCTGTCTCTGTTTATCTACCGGAATACGCCAGCGGTAGAAGCTTTCGCTGCCGTCATCGTTTAACCATACAGGTGATATCTCGCTGCTTTTAAGCGTAGGGGCGCCGAGGGCCGTATTCAGGCGCTCAAAGGAGTCATGGAAGTCTACCTGCCCCGGAAAGATGGTCGACGATTTATTGTTATACCACCTGGCAGTTACCAGTCGTGGGACAAATATTCCTTTTTTGGCTCCCTGTATCAGCGGGTATATTTCAAGATATGGCTGAGCATTAAACAGCAGGTCAATTCCTAGTTTCTTGTTTTCAATCCAGTAGGATGTATCTGTGGCGCGATTGGATATAAAAGGCTTTTTGGGATATTTGAATCCGTGCTGCTCCAAAAAAGTAATGATGGCTGCGGAATCAATAGCAGATCCCATGAGGGGTACCAGTGTGTTGAACATTCGGTAGACATTTTTCGGGTTAAAACGAGTGTGGGTGTAAGATAGTAAAATCTCCCTGACTGCCAGGGGTAACTTTATGCTACTATACTATCAATCCACCAGACTGTCGGAAGTTTTTCTCCGTTTACTCAAATTCATCGCTCTCTTCACGCGCGGGCGATTATATCGTTGGAGAAAAACAGGATAGAGGTTCATGAAGACGTTCAATCCCAGCAACCATAAAGATTTGACAATACCAAACCTGACAGCCACAAAAACGTTAAATCCGAGGACCACGACCAGTATAATCAGGTGGTCCAGCTCAGATTTTTTTGTTTGATAATATAATTTCGTTAAGGCGCTGGTGTTATTTTCTATCGGGAAAGTTTTCCGGATGACTTTTTCCCAACCGATCCAGACCAATAGTTTTCTGAAGAAATTGATGCCAAAGCGCTCGTATATTTTTCCTTTCCGTTCCCATTCTTTTGGCTCATAGTAAGGGGAATCAAGAGGACTTTTCAGCGCATCCGTGAAAACGGAAACACATAGCATCAGCAGGAAGCTCAACGCCCACGCGAATGCGAAGCCGTCCATTCTAACGTAATACACCAGGGCTGAGAGGGCGATAATTGAAAATATTACAATTGTAATTAATGTAAATGTTCTCTTCATGCAAAATGCTTATTTTGATTTCGGGCATCAACTTGAATTTAAATGGCCATTTATATATCCCGGCTCTTGCATTCAGCAGGTCACTTACAATATATATCGCCATAAAAAAGCTGATTAAAATTGTTTTTATTTCACAAATATGTATAATTTAAATTTACCAGGCAATAAGCCAGATTAAAACCGCCGCAAGCCAGGTAACCTGCCTGGCGCAAACGGGTGAAGTGACTGTAAACAATCCGTAAACATGTATTGGAACGAAAAACTGGACTTGATAAAAAAGAGGTTCCCCGATGGATTCAAGGATCCATTCCGGGCCGGCCCTGAGATATTTGAGAAAATAGTCACGCGCTTGTTTAAAACCACCCTGCTGAATTTTATTACATCCGAAAACAGGGCTGGCCTGTTAAAACATGGCTCCCTCACCAGGCGCTGCACGCTCAAACAATTATACAATGAGGAATTACCCATGTTGGACAATGGACGCAACTACTGGGTGCTGTTTGTCAAGATCCCAATGGGTGCAGACTTCCAGGTATACGACTGTCGATACCAGGCATTGAGAGAGTTGATATATCTGTCTTCCGGACAGGATGAACGGGAGTTTTGCATCGTTGACAAAAAATACGCCTGGCTGCTTTTCTTCAGGATAAACCGTCCAAAGGATATGGTGGAGATTTACCATGCCGGCAGGCCAATGTAGATAGCTGCCTGTCCAAAGCAGGATTTTTTTCTGCAGTGTTAAACCCCTCAAAATTAAACTACTTTAACGCCCTTTATTATACTACTTTAACTTACAACGAAAACCCGCTCTGTAGTTTTGTGTTCATAATTTATCACATATGAACACTGCAAAGCATCCCATATTTCACCCGTTGCCATGGTCCGCACATCCACTGAAAAACAGGCTGGTGGTAGCGCCTATGTCGCGCGTAAGCGCCACCGCCGAAGGACTGGCCACCGCGGAGATGGAAGCCTATTACACCGCTTTTGCCCGGGGCGGTTTCTCTATGATCATCACAGAAGGCAACTATACGGACGAGGTAGCCGCCAAAGGGTATCCGCATCAGCCCGGGCTCACCACCAATGCGCACGCAGCCTCCTGGCGACCGGTAGTGAAACAGGTAAAAACACATGGCGCGTTGATGATTGCTCAGCTGATGCATGCAGGGGCGCTGTCCCAGTACTACCAGGAAACGATCGCCCCTTCCGCTATACAGCCTGTAGGCGTTAAGATGGCGCAGTATGGCGGTACAGGTGCTTTTCCCTTTCCGAAAGCCATGAGCCTGGAAGACATCCATGCTGCTAAAGAGGGTTTTGTGAACGCCGCCCGGATCGCTCTGCAGGCCGGTTTT
Organism: Chitinophaga oryzae; assembly: GCF_012516375.2. Lineage (NCBI taxonomy): Bacteria > Pseudomonadati > Bacteroidota > Chitinophagia > Chitinophagales > Chitinophagaceae > Chitinophaga > Chitinophaga oryzae. Next base: position 4,306,854 of record NZ_CP051204.2, on the reverse strand, counting down.
GATGGAGTGGAGCTACACGCGGCCAACGGTTACCTGCTCGATCAGTTTCTTACCCCCGAACTGAATGTTCGTGACGATCCATACGGAGGCAGCACCGGCAACCGTTTCCGGATCGTCGCGGAAATTATCCAGGCCATCAGGGCGGTGGCGCCGGCACATTTCCTGGTCGGTATACGGCTGTCTGAAGGGAAAGTGAACGACCTCCGATACCGCTGGAAGGACGGGGCTGCCATGGCCGTTGAAGTATTGGAAGAAGTCAGCAAAGCTGCTCCTGATTTTATTCATATTGCCGTTCAAAGCGGCGAGTGGGAACGGGACAGTTTTTACAGCAACGGCGCTTCATATGCCGCACTGGCCAAACAGATAACAGGCAGGGTGATCATCGCCAACGGTGGCATGCACCAGCTGACAAGGGCCGCCAGGGCCCTCAAAGAATCGCATGCCGACCTCGTCTCTATAGGAAAGGCTGCCCTGGCTGACCCTGCCTGGCCTTTGCACACGCTGACCGGGACACCGCCGCGTGCTTTTCATCCGGATATGCTCTGGCCGGAAGCCACTATCCGGCATACGAACGAGGTGATCAAAGCCGGTTTGGTAGCCGGTTAGCGGCAGATAACCCTGCCTGCCGCAACGCCATTAGTTTTTCATTCAATAACCGCTTCATGTCTTCACCGATTTCTTTGTTACTGGCCCGTTCAACGTTTTGAATGAAGGCATTGGCAGTTTCCACCCAGGCGGCTTCTCTTGCCGCCTGGATCGCCGCCATGTCCGGCACTGGTGCCGGCAATTCCTCCGGCCGGGTATCCCTGACTGCAAATGTATCTTTCTCCGAAGCGCTTTTGCCGATGGGATACCAAAGCAGGGTAAATGCCAGAGGCCTGGACGGCTTATAGGAGGTAGCGTAGGTTAATGATGTACCGTTGGCGACAGGTAACAACAGCGAGTTGGAAGTGACATCCTTGCCGTAGGCATTGATGATATGGCCGCCTGATACCGCGAAGGAATATTTGCCCAGTGTCAGCGTTATCTTACTCCAAACGTTGAAATCCGGCAGTATGTAAGCCATCAGATAGCCGTCACAGTTAGCGGTAAATGTCTGGGTGACGGCATCGTTACCATTATAAACAGAGACGCTGTCGCTGAACAACGTTACTGCACATTGGAGCGCCGTCAGGCTGTTGTTCACGGTAATGTTTTGTGTGGTGGCGCCGTCTGCGTTTAAAGTTCCCTTGACGATAGTATCGCCTGACACATTAATGGCGCAGTTGGTTTGCAGATAACCGCTGATCTGGAAGTCGGGATTGTCAGGGTCGGGAAACGCTACTTTGCCTTTTACGTCCAGTTGATTGAATGTAGAATTACCAACCACGATCAGGTCACTTTTATCGGTATGGGCGCCGGTAACGGTCATGCTACTGGGCGTCAGGGTTGGATTGGTAATGATGGCGGTAACTGCCTTATACAGTTTGTCGCCGCCGGATTGGGCTTCCAGGGTAAAAGTGGTATCTACCGATGGTCCCTGGGCTATCGTAGTGCTTTTACCATTGCCCTGAAAGATGGGAGTGGTATTGTTGCCTTCATACAACAGGAAATAGTCGCCGGTGCTTTCCCAGGAGAAGTCGATGGCGCTGCCGGCTTCAAAGACGGTCGAAGGAGTGCCGTTCTGACTCATGAGCAGATAAGAAATAGTGAATCCGGGTGTAAGGTCTTGCGAAGATGGAGAAGACATAGTGAGGTGATTTATGTGGTAATTAATTTCCTCCTGACGTGGTGTACGAATCACTACCACCGCCAAGGGGGACCCAAAAAACGGAGATCAGCGGCACTTTGTCGCCTCCGCTGTTGCTCCCGCTGCAGCTCCACGTGTCTCCGTTCCGGATGGGAATACAACAGTATCCGGATTGGGGAATGTCTGCGGTACTGTCTTCTTCCAGCACCATGCCGTTGACGGTATACTGCTGAAGGCCATAGGTGATAGTACAGCTGGATGCTACGTTGGTGTCGCAGTCCTTAGGGTTTATTGTAATAATGGCGAAACCATCTGTCTTTGCCGTTACCTCCAGGATATCGAAAGCGATACCGAACTTGAGAAGATGCCCTCCTCCGATCATTGCGATGGTTGTGCCGTCTGTCTTCAGATTATTGGTAATAGTGAGGCTGTTGATATTGCTGGTGGGGCTTTGCAGGCCGTTGGAGAAAGCGGTGCCGCTGATTTTTGAAGTCTGGCTCACCGTTAAGTCCTGAAAGAAACCGTTATCGCCCATGTTCAGGACACCTTCGCTGCCAAAAGTAAGCGTAGTATTGTACAGGCTTCCTTCCACGTTCAGTGTGCCTGCGTTGGTCATATTCCCGGTGTCATGCCAGATGGTTTCCGGCGTTAGCACAGGATTGCTGATAATAATGGTCAGGAAAGCATATCGCTTGTCCACATTATTGTCTGCTTCCAGTATCAGGGTAGTGTTGGTTTGCAGTCCCTGTGGCAGATCGGCGGAAGTACCAGCCCCTGTGTGCAATGGCTGGGGATTGCCACTCACATATAAATTAAAATTAGTGCCATTGCTGTCCCATCTGACGCTAAACGGGCTGCCTGCGGTAAACTGCGTAACCGGCACTCCCTGGAAGTTCTGATAGGGATAAGAAATGAAGCTGGCCAGAGACAATGGCTCCTGGTCTGATTGCCCTTTTGAAATGTAGTGGTCCATATTAATAATTTTGAAATGCTGAAGAATCTGTCAGAGTTTCATGAGCTGCTCAATCATCTCTTCCTTTTGAGCAGCATCGAACGTTGTTTCCAGCATTGTTTCCATGGACGCGATCAACTCGCTGCGCCGTTTCCTTTTTGCTGCCAGATATCGCTCAAAGTGTGCACGGGGATGCTTGTCATCAGGGATATTTTTCCCGGAAGGCGGGGGCGTTTTAAAGCCGACGCTTTGCTCACTACCTGCCTTCCCTACAGGGATCCAGTACACACTGATAAAGCTTATTGGTGCGGAAGCAATAATGTTTGCACCCTGGTACATCCAGCTACTGCCTGCCGGTACCGGAAGCATCAGGTACCCGTCCGTCTCTGACATATATTGTAAACCTGAATTTCCCCCGTAGGTATAAATCCAGTCCAGCACACCGGCGATGCCAAGCGCACCATAAGCGGCAGATTCGGTGATGGGAAGGATAGGTCCTGATACGGTAACCACGGCGTAACCATCCGAAACTGCTGGTACAATACCAAAACCGATGTCGATGCCGGAGGTAACGAGTATGGGAGCGCCGAATAACGATTCCTGCTGGGTGTTCAACGTTAGCGACTGCTGTATGGTAAGGTTGTCTGTGTTGATGCTGTCGCAGGTGAGGGGGCCGGTGAAGGAGGCGTCACCACCTACTTTGAAATCACCGTTCAGACGAAAGGCGGATGCATTGTCAATCAGGTTACTGGCATTTGGAGGCGGGGCCGCCATTACGGTCGGGTTGCTGCTCAGGCTTAAAGTATTGCAGGTAGCCTGGTTGGTGGTCATGTCTCCATCTACTTCTTCTTGTCCGGCGGAAGTCACTGTTTGTGCGGTAATGGCCGGATTGGTCACCGTCAGCGTGAGACATTCATACAGTTTGTCTCCATTGGCGTTATGGGCCACGCAGCAAAAGGTGGTGATATCGGTAATGCCTTGTTCGAGAGTATAGTTGGTATCCTGCCCGCTGTATATCGCTTTGCTGATGCCACTCTGGTAAAGATCGTAGGAGGTGCCATTGCCTTCCCAGGTTATTTCTATGGGATACCCCAATTTGAATGCCCCGCAGGGGAATCCGGGTGACAGGTGGTCGATGGCTAAAAGATTGCGGAGGTAAAACAACGGTTTGTCGCTTTTCGTCACACTACGGTAGCCTTCTCTTCCTTCAAGGTCTCCCGGGTTGGTGCCGGAGTCCTCATCAATGATTATCTGCGCCTGTCCACCCAGGGCATTAACATTGCCGGTAAAGGTGAAGTCTGTCTTGATCACTGCGTAGTTGTTCTCCGCATTGCTGACTGTCCATTGGTAATAATGAGGTCCTCCTTCTGTATTATGTATAGGTTTAGGATCGCCGGTTGTCCAGTGGTTATTGGAGATGCAGAGTGACGGCTTGGGCGGCGGTGTGGCGAATATATCGGCTGGATCATCCCCGCACGGTACGCTGAATTGTATCTGGTCGCAGTAGTAGGGACTGTCTTCTACCGTGATTTTAACCTTTCCACTTTGGCCGGGCACAAGGGGAGAAGGAAGGGGGGTGACATTATAGTCGAGCAGCAGCTCCGGTTTGGTGTCTGTTTGCATAGTAGTATACTTTTTTATTTAGAATCCTGATCGGTGATAAATTGCAGATATCCATCGTGCAGGCTGGAGGTGTACTTGTTGAAGTCTGCTGTGGTGGTTGCTTTGGTCAGTGTATATCCCTGCCAGGAGAAACTGGCGGATGAAGTTCCGGGATCGGCCACCGTGTTTTGCCACCAGCTCCAGACGCCGAATTTGGCGCTCACGGGCAGATAGGTGAGTGCATCGGCATGTAGCGGTTGTCCGGCCATCTGGTCTGAGGGCTGAATGGCAGACAATACCGGTCCCGCCCTGAAAGTGATGTCCAGCGAGGATAATGGCTTTTCTACAAATTCTTCCGGTAACTTCACTTCCTTCACCGGCAGTATACCGGTAAAAGCGTGTATGGATGCCCGTGGGTCGGCCAATACGGTGAGATATACAGGGTCGGCGTCGTCAAACGACAGCTGTACGTAATTCCCGTTATCACTGTCCAGCGGCCCTATCTGCTGCAGGTAATTATCCGAGCTGTCCGGCGTGACCACACAGTTGAACAGGTCGTAGTTTTCTGCTTCGAAATAACCGATGACACCGTCTTCCCGGGACGCCTGGTCGCCGAAACGTACGTCAAAAACACAGGCGCCCAGTGAGGGAACATGCGGGTCCGGTGGCACATCCTGCAACGGAAAAGGCCAGTCCTCACTTTTTAACACCTGACCGTTCAGTTTCAGTTGCAACGTGAGGGCCACCAGCGCCAGCGGTCGTCCGATGAACAGCGAAAGGTCCTGGTCGGTGCGTTTGCCCAGGGGATCTACTGTCCATAAGGTGCTGTCAATGGCTTTCAGGAAAGCGTCGAATGCAGTCGGTGTTTTGGCTATCAGCGCTGTGGCAAAAGCGCCCAGCTGTTTCGACCGGTTACCTACGTCTGCCAGGGATACCAGGTTGTTGTTGGGAGGAGGCGTCCACTGGATATGCATCCCGTTCGTATCTGCCAGCAGGAGTATTTCACCGGCGTTGCTGCCGTCAGGGAAGAACAGCAGGAGCGACTTGTCGACATGATTGACGACCACCCATCCGCATATGGGATTAACATCGGAAGTGATGCCCAGTACATTGCTTTTGTCCCGGTAATCTGCCAGCAGCATATTTAGCCGCGATGGCTGCAGTACCCGCGGCGGCACCTGGAACGGAGCATTGATACCGGCTGATAGCTTATGTTCCACGGCAAAGGCGGTATCCACCATCAGCGGAAAACTGTCTGCGTCAAATACGCCGCCGTCGGCAGGCTGTACCAACTCCAGGATCCTGCCGAACTTATCGTATATGACCAGCTGTGTGAAATAAAATTCGCCTCCTCTGACCTGGTGAAAGGGAAATTCGCTGGGACCATCTTTGTTAACAGCGGGGAGCGTGTTCACCAGCCCCTGTGCAAAAGAAGGAGTATCAAAAGGATATATGTTGGTATCATCGGGATATCCCATGATCTTAGAGTATGTCAGCTGTTGGTTTTGATAGGTAAACGCAGCGTGGCCGGGTTTGCGGTAAAGTCTTTTGTCACGCTGGGCGAGGTAGTCATTGGTGTCCGCCAGTTCCTGGGATAGAAAGCGCCACTGGTCCGTATCGTTAATTTCCTTCCACAGGTCATTCAGATCTCCGTCGTTATATTGCCGGGCAAAGGCTTTGAGGCGCGCGCCGAAAGTCATTTGGGTATGGGTGCTCAGGGCCGCCCTGCCCGAAATAATGTAAGGCGTTCCCTGTCCCTGGGGAGAAGCGGTCATTTTATAGTCGGTACCATCGAAGGTCCAGTTGGGCGTGTTTTGCCATGCAAAAGGAACAGGCGTGTGCGTCATCTGCCATTCCATAAACAAAGGACTCCATTGCTGCTGCCATTCGCTCAGGTCAAATGCCGGCAGTACGCCTGTGGTATAACAGGTGGTTTCATGGGCGTTCATCGCATTATACACATCATCCGGCGATAAGCCTGTTTTTTGTGCTATCTGTGCTGCGTTTGCCGGGTCCAGCAGGAAGAATTCCGTATAAATATCCTGTACGTTTGCCGGCAACGGTTGAGCGCTGGTTAACGAAGGGATGATATTTCCCAGTGTTGAAGCGCTGATTTGCTGATTGTCTATGGTAAACGACTGTATCAGTTGTGAGGGCAGCCTTACCTGGAGGGCTGTTTCCGGATCGCCAAGCGGATCAAGAGATACGCCGGAGACGATGATATTGGGGTTGTTGGGGAGCCAGTAACGGGGTTGCGCCACGGCTTTTAACACATAGCCTGCGCTGATCTGTTTACTTTGGGCGAAAGTGGCAATGCCCTGCTGTAATGCATCCTGTTGATTGGCGACTCCTTTTTGTGGCTGTGGTACTTTGGGAAGCAGGTCGTTTACTACTTTCAGCTGTGCCAGTACCTGTCCCATTGTGCTCTTCGGGTCATCCGGGTCGAGGTAGGGTTTCAGCTGATCGGCGGATATCTTCGGCCAGTTCTGGTCAGCATTGTAAAATGTACGCTGAAGGGAATGATATTTCCACCATACCGCGTTCAGGTCCCATTGCAGGCTTAAAAGCTGCGTGAGCGCTTCATCAAGGGCCTGTTGGTCCTGGTTCAGCTGTTGCAGCCAGGCGGCATCGCCGGCGGAAATCTGATAGCCTGCGGCCTGCTGGTTTTCGGTGGAGGGGACAATCTTCCAGCGGTTGCCGCCAAAATGGGCGTTGAACCAGGCCTGTTGTATTCTTTCGTTTACGAGCTGGGTGCCATTTACGTTATTGAGTTCGGGCAACAGGTCGAACTGGAAGGCGCGCAGCAATTCAAGTGTTTTACCCGGGTCTGTGTACCCCTGCATGTTTTCCAGTTGCGTGGCCACCAGCGTACTGAAGGCTTCCAGGCCAGTGTTGGCCACACAAACCGACATGTGCCGGGAATCCCGTAGTTTTTGCAGCTCGTCATTAGCCGGTGGCTGCTCAGCGGTAGCATTCCAGGGAAGATTAAATGACATTCCGCTGTACAGCGTAATATTGCTGTCACCGGCGCTTTGTCCCTGTGCCAGTTGCCAGTTTAAGGCAGTTAATACGGCATCTGCGGTCGCTGCGCCCGTAAAACCGGTATTGCCTGTAACAAGGATATCGCTGCCGGGGTCTGCATACCAGCCTGTAACCATATAGCTGAGTGACGTGGTGTCCGGTACGCCCGCAAGACTGTCGTAGAAAGACAATACACCCAGGTTAAACCCTATGTAGCCGCAGAACTCCGCATTGCCCGGGCCCAGGGCCGTGATAAACATGTTTTCAGGATAGGCCTCCTTCCAACCGGACAAATCAAAGGCCCGTCCTATACTAAGATAATAGGACTGCGTATCGGAATTATCTCCCTGGTCAAAAGGTATCAGGAACGCGCCGCTTCTGTTCGTGTCGCCGCTGCCGGCCCAGTTGTTTTTTACGGTATCGTTGACAATAAAATAGCAGCTGTTGGGGTCGTTGTCGGGATTGGGGCAGTCAGCTTCCAGCATCCATGTTTGCTGTACATTTTGTCCACCGGCGTCACGGTATATGCGTACAATAAGCCAACGATTGGGAATAAGCGGAAAGTCGCTGGTGCTGTCGGCTTTGCCAACACGCAGCGAGCGCGGTAAGGTCCAGTGCAGGTAAGCCCCTGTGCCTGGCATGGCATGACCATCGGTAAAAGCCGGAGGTTCAGGGTCCGACCATGTTTTGTTTCTCATGGAAGCATAACTGTAATACCACAGCCTGAACTGGTCCCTGTCCATCAGGGCGGTATTGGCGAGCAGCACATCCAGTTCCATGGGTACTATAACGGGGGAGTTCATACGGATTGATTTTAAGATTGACTTTGGAACACCACCGCTTCGGCAGACTTCATCATCTGAAGTGCCAGTGTGCCGGCGGTTAACTGACCGTTGGGTGGCGGCGTTTTTAAACTGGTCATGGAGCGCTGCAGCGTTTGTACGAGGCCGTTAGGATCTTCCGGTGCAATGTTCAGCACATGGCTGCCCGGTGCGCGCATACAGTATTGTTGTTTTCCTGAGAGGTCGCGGACCTGCACGGTGCCCAGCTGTTGCCCCAGGGCGGTATCGCCGGCAACGATGTTCCTGATAACGGCATATCCTTCATCGTCCACGCCAAAGCAGAGCGTTTCCGCAGGCTCGCTGAGGGTAACGTTGTCGGGGACCCCGCTGAAGATGCATAACAATACATTGGGGGCGAGGTGGTCTGTCCGGATGATGTTAAGGGAGTTGTCGCTGGCATCCCGGGCACGTATAACCAGTGTGGGCCATGCCTTCACCATGTCGGACCTCAGCAGGAAGCCGCTCATCACGTCCGGGGGCTGTGTGTCGGCAGTCTGTCGCCCTGTTATCCGGGACCGTATCATACCCGCTTTCTGCTGTGCTGCGGCTCTGATTCCCGGCATCACGATGTCGTGCAGCAGCTGGTTTTTACCGGAGGTGATGCCGAAGCTCATGGCCCCGTCGATAGCGGCATTCAGCCAATTGAGATCTACATAAAAAAAACGCAGTGATTCGTTGGGGAGCATCCGCTCGTCTGCGATCAGCTTTCTGAATGGAACAGGATAGAGTAGTTTTACTTTTGCCAGCCAGTCAGACAACTCTCCGGAAATGTCCGCTGCCAGCTGTTGCAGGCGTTCCTGCACGTCTTTGCGCCCGAAGAATGTGCTCAGTTGCAGTTGAGGGTCCGGTGCAGCGGTTTTTGCCCTGGTTACCGTCGCACGTTTGCCAGGCATCTGTGAAGCGGTATTGCCGATGTCCTTTATCAGTTGCGGTGTCAATAAAGATCTTAGCCTTTCCTGCACGGTGGAGCGGGGATCTGTATCTGCTATCGCCTGTGACGTGAAATGCGGCGAGGTGGCGCGGTGCATCAGTTTGTCGGCGATAAGGTTCATTTGCTGCCGGAAGTCCGTTACTTTGCGCAGGAAGGCCGCATCGGCCAGCGCTATCTCCCTGCCGGTTTCCCAGGCAGCGGCCAGTGCAACGTCAAATATGCCGTGTGTTTTGTCAAATATCAGTGCTGCATCTGCTGTTGGGTAATGGGTGGTGGAGGGAGCCGGCAGCAACGGAGTCAATGGCCCGCGATACCAGGCAAAGGTGCTTTCGCCGCTGCGGGTCTGCCAGGGGAGCGGAACATAGCCGTCACTGATCCGCTGGCGTACGACCGCATTCATATTCGTGTTGGTGTTTGCGGGCACAGGTAGCCGGAGCCATAACAGTGACGGATCTACGGCATTGCCGTTTTTTTCCGAGTTGACCAGGTTCTCAGCCAGCATACGGAAGCTGTAGCCGTCTGCCTGTGATTGGAACGTCCAGCTGGCCAGGCTTAGCAATACTACGCCTGAATAGCTGCTGAGGTCAACCTTTGGGTGGAGGTATTCCTCCATGCCCTCCAGCGACACCAGGTGTACAATGTTCTTTAGCTGGGTTTGCTGGCTTTCGGGCGACAGGCAGAAGCGGTTAGCGGCCACCACGGAGAAGAGCCCGTGTTCATTGATGCCGCCGATAGCGCAGTTGTCGGTGTTGATCCTGCGGATATGGGAGAGATAGGACAGCTCGTCGAGCCCAGGCGCGATCTTCTGAAAAACATCAACACTCATACTGATTGTTTTACAGCTGCTTTTCGGGTCTATGTCATCTTCACGGGTAATTTTGGGCATTAATACGCCGCTCTGGCCCTGCTGAAATGCTGCTACGGTGGTCGTGGTGGATTTGTCGCCGGTATCGTCGCCGTCATTCAGCTCGGTTTCCTGGAATACCATAAGCGCCAGCCACGGCGTACCGGGTTTGTCCATACCTCTTTCCCAGGGAAGTCCCGCATCTTTCAGGACAATGTTGGGTAGCACTTCACTGTATTTACCGCTGCTGCCGGGAGCAGGGTACATACCTACTACCTGCGCTTTATCAATAAAGAACTGCGGGGCTGTTACGGTGAATTCCTGCACGGCGTCCACGCCATCGGTATCCAGCTGCGTACTGTCGTTGTATACCGGCTGCCGGACAGTTATGAAGTAATTGCCGGCTTCGATGGAGGGAATATAGTTGTCGAACAACTTAATGTCCCCCACAGGGATATCGTCATTCAGGTCTTTTATGTTTTTCATAATCAGTTGGATTGTTCCATTGGAATGTCAACAAATAAGCCGTTGGCGGTGGCGCCCATCTGTTGCATACTGTCATTGCTGCCGGTATAAAGGCCGTCCTGTTGCAGTTCTGCGTACAACGCGTTCCTGGCGGCCGTTAGCGTAGTCCCGATAGTGCTGATATCGGCGAGGGTAGTGTCGCTGGCGGACGGCGTATAGTCGTTGTTGTAAGCATGTGATTTGCTGAGCGGGTTCTGCGGATTATCGGTCTGGCAGATATATTCGTTCAGCAGCAATCGCATCTGCACGATACCGAAGGTGTAGCCGGGTTGAGGGGCTGGCGCTTCTACGGTATAGCCGGTGAGCTGACTGCCTACCGTATCAGCTGAGGGGGTGGAGGGTGCCTGTACAAACTGCCCGTTTTCTGTTATGGGTTGTCCCCATAAGGTAGCGGCTACATTCCCGTAGTTGGCGGTGAACGTCCAGCCGTCAACACTGATAGGATCGCCGCTGGCGCTGTTTTGCGTGATACATAGATTATGGACGGCGGTCGCAGTGGTAATATTCATCGGACGGATGCTGATGTTGGAAGCGCCGTTTACGCGTTGCCCGCTGTCATTGCCATAAGTCAGACTGGTGGCAGGGATCATGCTTTTGGTGGTGAACCTTAGCCTGCCTGACCGCAGGAACCAAACTTTCGTAGTGGGGTTGCCGGTAGTGTCACCGTTGTAGATAATCTGACCTGATACGGTGTCCTTTTCCAGCATATTGGTCAAACCGTCGTTGGCGATGATCGTACAGCGGTCTTCGGGCTTCGGTAACATTTCTTTGAATTCATCCCATACCAGTACCTGTTTGTTTTTGTCCTGGGCACCGTCAGAACCGATCCTGATTTTAAAGGTGACAAAGACAACATGCACCCTTACAATACCGCCGATCGGCGGTCCCCACATATCCACCGCGGCGCCTACGCTGGCGCTGAGCGTTTTATGGATAAACCACACTTTTACGGTGAGCGACACGCCGATTTCTTCCCATATGCTGGCGGTAAATGTCAATGGATGCCAGGTGACAAGGAAATTGGCGCCGGCGTCGAACCAGGCGCGCAGCGGACCTGACTGGAACTGTACCTGTAGTCGTCCGCCGGCCATGGCACAGGATGGCGTAAAGGCAAAGTAGGAGCTGCCTTTGATGGACACATCGCCAGATACCTGCCAGTTGAATCCCAGCCGGGCTACTTCAGGGTAATAATCAGGTGGTTTAAAGGCGGGATGGTAACCGCCGGCAGTCAGTACGAACTGACCGGCGTCGGGACTATCGCCGAACCACAGGTAGAATGCAAAGCCTCCGGTAAGATGACAGTCTTTGGTTAATACGAATGAATTACTGGTGAGGCTTGCGCCAATCTGCAGCGTGCCGTCTTCCGGTTTTAGTACTGCGGCCATCTGCAGTTCCACGAATACCAGTCTGTCTCCCTCCACCGCTTTCTGTGGTAAGGCCATCCAGGAGAGGCCCAGCAGCGAAAATTGTGTCTCCCGGCCTAATTCCGCTGTCAGCAGTAGTTTTCCGTTAATGATCTCAAATGAGTTGAATGCTACGCCCAGCGCCATCCAGTAGTCGCCGCTGCGCGGGCTGGCCCACTGCCGCTTCGTATTGTCAGTTCCCGGTATCTGTCCTTCCAGTACCTGCAGCGTATGCATGGCCACATCTTTCTTACTGCCCGTTGGCGGCGCATCGAGGGCCAGTAACGGAAAGTTCTGTACTTCATCAAAGGTGGGCAGCGCAAGCGTTCTGTTAAAGCCAAATCCTCCCATCAACCCGGAGACCATAAAGAAAGGCGGGCCGCCTGGCGGAAAATCGGCTTCCAGGAAGATGAAGAACGATGCTTCGCCATCGCTTAGCTGAGCATAAGAGCCCAGCGCAGCAAGTCCCAGTTGTTGTATTTTGACGATCAGCGCCCCGTCGAACTGAAGGGAAACACCCTGTGCAAGCTGACTGTCCGGTATGCGAATGAGTGCCCCGTCAATACTGAAAGATGCTGTTGTGAAATCGAAGCTGAGACCATTCAGGCTAAACGACGGTGTAAACGCACTGAGGGACGTGCCAATGCCCAGCCCGTCCAGGGCCGCATCAAACGGTCCGACCTTCATGGTTGCGTTGATATTGCAATAGATGACCTGGTCCTTGTAGCTCAGGGAGAGAGAATCAACGTACAGCGGCCCGAGGTTTTTCCCGATCTGGATGGTATAGGCGGTATTTCCGGAACTGATATCCGCTTCACTGGTAGCAAGGTAAAAGCTGTTCATGACCGCTTTGAAATCGGCGGAGTAGGCGAGCACAGGGAGGGTGACAGGAGTATCTTTTCCTCTCAGCTCCAGGTCAAAATAGAAGGAAATACCAGGTGGAATGTTGGGCGGCAGGCCGGTAAACTTAATCCCTTGCGGCGCCTTGGAGGTGATGATCAGATACCCTTTTTTCAATGTCAGGTCTCCGGTCAGCTTACCGCCTACCAGCGGGATATGGGCGCCGATATCAAATGCAGGGTTAAGGTCAAACCCGGCCATGGCCACAAACTGCCACTGGTTATTGCTTTTCTGGCCAACGAGCTGGAAATCTCCCATGGTGCCGTTATAATCAAGCGAGCCGGTAATGGTAAGCGTGTCAACTGAAGGCGTGTTGTATTGGATGGATATTGCCGATAGTGTGATTTCCGGCAATATGGTCAGATCGATGTTGATATCGGAAAAAATACTGGCCAGCAGGTCGGTAAGGGGAATGTCTTTGGCGGAACCGGTGAAAACGATTTCATTGTTGTTTAGCTGAAGATCCGCGTTCAGAAAAGTCTCACCGACAATGGTATCGGCCTTCAACTCATAGGAGGTGCTGCCATTGTGTGTTATCAGCAGGGAGAATTGTGTACTGAGCATTACATCGAACAGGTGCATGTCCAGCGTGCCATAACAGGCACAGGTATACGAATTTCCGCCGGGGTCTGCCTCCAGGGAGAAATCGGAGAAGGTAAGCTCCGCCAGTTCCTGCGGAAAGGTAATTCCCGGATCCAGTTCCTGTATGAGGTCGGTGAAAGAAACGGTATCAGGGTAAGCTGCGGTGATCGTATCGATATTCCAGGTGCTGCCGGTATTGGTATTATCGCTGGTGCTGATGTCAATAGTGCCGATAAAGTTGCCCTTAAATGTCTGCAACGGAATTTTCGCCTCTATCAGCATGTGTACATAGGCGGCTGCCTGGCCGCCCGGGTTGTCCAGGGTGAAGTTGAGCTGGAAGCCGCTGAGCGTAAATAATCCCAGTCCCAGGCTGCTGTCCGAATAGGCCCTGAATGTAATGCCCCGAACATTGAATCCGCCGGAAAAAGAAAGTGAAAGGATCACGTCAAAGGTGATGCTTCCAAATGCGCCGCTGAGTGCGGCCGGGACAAAGTTTTCAAAATGCCAGGAAGATCCTATCAGCGCCTGTGCAATACTGCAGGAGCTCAGCTGGGCCAAGGTAGTGCCGGCACTGCTGAGCGGCGTACAGTCTACTTCGATCATCAGCGAAGAGGTATTGTCCAGCAGAAACAGCAGGTTGAACATAGGATCGGTGGCCCACAGTCCCGTAATGATGTCCTGTGCCGCCCCGTCAGGGTCGGTAATTTCAATTTTCAGCTGCAGGTTGCTGAGTTTAAATTTATTTGTCAGCGGAAGTTGGGAGAGGAGCGGTACCAGTAACGTCGTGGCCGGATAAGCGGTAGTGTTGTTTTTAAAGTCGGCAGTACCGCTCAGCGGCAGGTTGCCGGAGGGGACGGAGCCGAGTATGGCAGCCAGTTTAGGTATTTTACTGACGTCAGTGAGGCAGGAAAAGTTCAGGCCTGCAGACAATGGGATACTCCTATTGGCGTTGACCTGGTAATCGCTTTGTGACGTGGTCGTGTAAACGAAATAACCGTCCGATACGGGAAGCAGTGTAAAGGGCGGCAGGCTGAGGTCCGGGAAGGAACTGGTCCATTGCCAGGAGGAAGGTAACGCCAGATTGAGAATAAAGTCTATCGTCTGTGCCGCTCCCACCGTGAAAATCAACTCCTTTACGGGGAGGCTGTTCTGATTTAACAGATCTGCCTGCCCGGCGGTAATGGTGACGGCGCTGTTTTGGGCATCGGGGATGTCTCCTGCCCGGAGGTTTTTGATCGTGATATATCGGGTAGGAGCCATACCAAGCACGCCCTGTATGGTGGCCACCTGTGCATCGCTGAGGTAGGCGGTATTCAGCACCACCTGCCCGGCGGCTGAAGCGTCTGCCCTGAGTTTACTGATCAGTTCAGAGATATCCATTGTTGGTTATTTAGCGGGAAGCGATGATAACGGTACCATCAGTTATGCATTCATTAGTTGAACATCATATTTACCTTTGAAGATAAAAACGATCTGCAGTAGCTTGGAAGTAAGATCAGTCCGTGTTGTTATACTGTTTTCATTGGACATATATTTCAGCTGAATTTGTTCCGAAGCTTTCATGCGGGCTATTTCGATCGGGTCGCCCTTCAGGGATTTTTTATTTGACTGCAGTAGTTTCCTGAGAGTGGAGTTGCCGTTGACAGGTATAGGATCTACGCCGTCAATTAAATTGTATATCCCGTTTTTCAGCTTTTGAAGTTGTTTGTTCGCTGCTGCCTTGCTGTCACAGCCTTTATAGATAAGACATTCATAGAACGCCTTGCACTTGTCTTTCCCCAGGAAGTAGGAGATACTGACATCTTCGCCGGAGCAGATGAAGTAGGGGCTGAAGTTGATAGTGTTACCGACGAATTGTTTGATATTCCACAATACCGCCTGTTGAAGGAAATCCGGGCCCATGAAATTTGTTGGCGGGGTATAAACCGACGTTTTTCTGATATCCCGGAGACTTTTCTCTGTCTGGTATATCGCCTGTCCGGTACCTCCCAGCGCCCAGCAGCCGGGGGTGCTGTTCATTTTGGCTTCAAAAAAACTGAACTCATGGAGGCGTGCAATGTAGAGTACATTGTCATCTATTAACCAGGCCATTGATGCGCCGATATTGCTGAAGAAGTTCACTGCAGCATAGCGGCTGGCGCCGAAACCCAGCATAGGCTTGTACTCCGTCCCCAGTTCATACCCTATCACGGTAATACCGGTATCCTTAAGGTCGGTGACGTAGGTTTGATATTCGTTTTGTTGAACAAAAATGTAGAATCCTCTCTGGTCGGCATCTTCAGCAGTAAGCCGATAGGGGAAATAAACGGGGATCTTATCGCCGTTAGCAATGGGGGTAAGGTCATCGATACCGGCAAAGCGTTGGTTGTTCCCCAGTATGCTTCGGCCTGTTGCGTACATTTTTTTGATCCAGGCGCTTCTTCCCGATGAAACAATGCCCAGTGGCGGTTTCCTGCCAGCTGCTTTTTCTGTTTGCTGTATCTGCTGCATTTTTTTGGCCCGGAACTTCAGCAGGTATATATTCCTGTTGTCATCTTTAAGAATATTTATCCGGTCGGTAGCGATTTTTTTGATAGTGTCCTTGTCGGCATTAACATCGATCTTAAGGTTATCATGGTCCAGCGGGCGGTATTTTTGGTAGATGTTCCCCTGAGGGTTGTAGCCGGTGTTTATTTGTGCTTCAATGGCCATAGTCATGGATTTGAGGGTACGCGAGTTTTAACAGCTATCGTTCTAACCAGTGAGGGAGTCTGGCTAATGCGGTTCTGATGGATATCGTTGCTGATTGGTCCGGAATGGATAGTGATATTCCGTGTATCAGGATTTCATAGGTGGAAGTGATAGTTAGGACCGTTGATTAAAAATATCGTCGTCTTGTAAGCGAACTTCGTTAATTATTTCATTTTAACAAAAAAAAGTTTGGGAGTAGCGCGCTGCTTCTATGCTGGTCGCGTTCTCCGGGCTGACGATGGCAGGTATACACGTTAATGCACCGGGAAGACTGCAGCTTCCCGGTGTTGTATTGCATTAAATAACGTGGTCGTCAGAGCGGGCAGGCAAAAATCCGGTAATTGACAGCGGAAGTGAAGACAGATGTAGCGCTGTAGTAGTAAGACCAGGTCCTGCAGCCGGTGGTACAGGAAGGGTTGACATTTGATTGAAGCCATATGTCCCTGCAGTAGTCGCTTGCCGACAGCATGTAATAGGCGGGCCCGGTCATCCGCGTGGCGATCCCGGAGGCATAGTCGAGCTGGTAACTGTAAGGATACATAAACGCTGCGTCGTCCGGATGAATAGCGTTGCCTCTCCAGTAGCCGGGGTAGTACGTGTAAGTCCGTGTGACGGCATTGCCTTTCGGGTTGTGTTTGTCGCTTTGGGCGCCGGATGTGAAGCGGGTGGCTGTGATACCCGCGGCAACGAGCGCAATAAACAGCAGTATTCTTTTCATGTGATACGGGATTTAAGGTGAATGGTGAATATAGCGATAAGTACCGCGGGTGTAATGCCGGCGGCCATTCGGTAATGTTGTATGCCGTATGCCGTATGCTCCTTCCGGCTTTTTCTGTCGGCCGCTAGGATTATTTTGGAGTAAAATCTATATTTGAAAGATATATATGGACTAAAATAATATATGAGCATTGCAAAATAGCGAGATACATAGTGAACAGGATTTGATGGTAAGCATACAAGACGGCGACACAGCGGCATTTGACGAGCTTTTCCTGGCAATGTATCCGGCGCTTTGCCTGCTGTCAAACAGGATCGTAGGCGATGAATCTGCGGCAAAGGATATTGTGTCCGAGGTTTTTCTTCAGTTATGGAAAACGAGGGAATTCTTGCATGAAGTAAAAAGCGTCAACGCCTATTTGTACGTAGCCACCCGTAACCGCTCCCTGAACCACCTGAAAAAACTGAAGCGCAACGAAAAGAAAGTACAGTTGGCCTACGAAAGGCAGCTGGAAGAGAAGACGTATGAAGATATCCTGCAGGATGTTTTTAACGCCGAAGTCGTTCGTATGCTGCATGAAGCTATTTTAACGCTGCCTCCAGAATGCACCAAAGTGGTGCAGTTAAACATAGAAGGGCTCAGTACCAACGAAATAGCCCTGCAACTTGGCATTTCCCCTTCGGCGGTCAGCCATCAGAAAGCCAGGGCTATAAGATTGCTGCGGGGAAAAATTGTTCCCGGCATGGCGCTTATCTGCCTGCTCCTGGCGGATTAATCCCTCATTTTACCCTTTTTTTAAAAAAATAGCATGATGGAAGTCAAATCCGTCCTGCTACTGTTGTCATATAACAAACAGACATCGCACGATGATAAATGATCCCGATATACCGGATGATGAATGGCTTGCCCTGCTGAGGGCAGCAAAGCTGGCGGCTTATGAAAAACTGGACCAGCTGCCGGCAGCAGAAAGGGAGGAGCTCGAGAAGTGGCTGGAGCAAAAGGCACAACACCACGACTGGCGGGCTTCGCTGAACAATGGAGAAGACCTTGCAGCGCTGCAGAAGGAGTATGCCAACTTTAAAGCAGCGGCGGCTGAAGCGCTGGAGAGCTTTCACCAGCAACGCCTGCAGCTGCCCGAAACAGCCGGACCTGTCTCCCGTATTTCATTCCTGCGCCGTTCCTGGACGCGTTACGCGGCAGCCGTACTGCTGCTGGCGGCGGGCGCCTGGTACTTTTGGCCGGCGGAAAATACCACACCGGCTGCAACACCGGTGGCAAAGGAAACCCAACAGGTGATGCCGGGACAGGATGGCGCAGTGCTTACGCTGGCGGATGGTTCCACCATCCTGCTGGATTCAGTTGGTAACGGGATCGTCGGCCACCAGGGCGGCGCGGAACTGTCGGTGAAGGACGGCCAGCTCGCGTATAAAAAGGCAGGTCAAACTGTTGCGGAAGAAACCTTTAATACCCTTGCCACGCCCAGGGGCCGGCAATTCAGGATAGTGCTGCCGGATGGTACCGCTGCCTGGTTAAATGCAGCCAGCTCCATTCGCTTCCCCACACAGTTTACGCAGGACGTCCGCCGGGTGGAGATTACCGGGGAAGTTTACTTTGAAGCCGCTTCCATGAAAAAAGAAGGCAAAGCCGTTCCTTTCGTGGTGAATGCCGGTAACAGGTTCGAGGTAACGGTGATGGGCACCCATTTTAACGTGAACGCCTATCCGGATGAACCGTCCCTGAATACCACGCTGCTGGAGGGTAAGGTGGCGGTTACCATGAACGGGCGCGGGGGAAAGCAACAGGTCATATTAAAGCCCGGTGACCAGGCGTCGCTCACGATGCGTGGCGACGTGGTTGAAAAAGTGCAGGTGAGGCCCGGTGACATTGCAAAAGTGATGGCCTGGAAAAATGGTGTTTTTGATTTTGAAGACGCCAGGATCGACGAGGTAATGCGCCAGTTGAAAAGATGGTACGATATCGATGTTAAATATGAGTCTGGCGTACCTGACATAGAATTTGTCGGAAAAATGACGCGGGATATACCGCTGAGCGGATTGTTGATTGCACTGGAAAAATCGAATGTTCATTTTCGTCTTGAAGGGCGAACGCTGATTGTCATGCCCTGATACCGCTAAAATAAAAAGCCGGAAACGATTGGCCTCGTTCCCGGCGGTATTTTAGTTGATTGATAAAAGGTCTCGCGAACCGTTTTTATTCACAACCAAAACTAGATCACAAGTTATGCAAAAAACTGCTTATGGCGGCCTGTCTTTCCCTGCGCTGCGGGGAAGCAGGCTCCCGGCACAAATTTCAAAAGTAATGAGGCTGCTACCTGTGTTTTTGATCACGGCCCTTGTTTCCGTGAAAGCGGCTGTTTCTGCCCAGTCTGTCACGCTTTCCGGCAAAAATCTCTCACTGAAAAAAGTGTTTTCAGTCATCGAAAAACAAACAGGGTACGTACTGTTTAGCAACAAGGAATTGCTTTCGGGATCGGGAACGGTCTCCCTGTCTGTCGTCGATGCTCCCTTAAAAAAGGTACTGGACCTGGTGCTGAAAGATCAGGACCTGGATTATGTGCTGCAGGGCAAAACCATTATCCTGTCAGGAAAACCTGCGACGGCTCCCGCGCCTGCGCCATTTTCCCCTGCGGCGGCCACGGTGATCACCGGCCGGGTGACCGACATGGAAGGCGTTGCGTTGCCCGGCGTGAGCATCCATGTGAAAGAAACGCAGAAAGGCATAGCCACCACGGCTGATGGAAGTTTTTCGGTGGCCGTCAACGAAGGAAATACCCTCCGGTTTACCTACGTAGGCTTCACTCCCCGCGAAATAACGGTGACCGCAGATATGCTCAAAGAAGGACGGCCCGCACTCATCGTAAAACTCAGCCGGGCATCCACCAAACTCGATGAGGTGGCTGTTACCATCAATACCGGTTACCAGTCCATCTCCCGCGAAAGGATGACAGGCGCCTATTCCTCCCTGCAGACAAAACGACTGGAAGGCAAACTGCAACCCAGCCTGCTGACCATGCTGGAAGGACAAGCTGCCGGTGTCGCCATTACCAAAGAAGGTAAGGTGGAAGTGCGCGGACGCTCCACTTTCCTGGCCAACGGGGAACCGCTGGTGGTGGTCGACGGTTTTCCGGCGCCCGGTGGGTTGGAAACGGTCAACATCGACAACATAGAAACCATCACCGTATTGAAAGACGCGGTAGCTGCTTCCATTTATGGCGCCCGTTCTTCCAACGGCGTCATCGTTATCACTACCAAAACGGCCAGGACCGGAAGGTTGCAGATAAGCTACAAAGGCAGCACCGGCATGACGCTCCGTCCCCAATTATCTTATCTCAACAAATCCAGCGCCGCAGATTTTGTGGACGCGGAAGTGGACTACTATAACAGCGATGCCGCCAATATGCTCTGGGAATATGAATCATCCACCTTCTATGGCCGCGTAACGCAATTAATGGTGATGAAGGAGCAGGGACTGCTTTCAGAAGCGGAAGTAAATGCGGAACTCGCACATCTCAAAAAAAATAATACCCAGGACCAGCTGGAGCGGCATTTCTTCCGGAAAAGTTTAACCCAGCAACATAATATCGCCATCGCCGCCGGTACGGAGAAATTCGCTACCAACGCGGCTGTCCGCTATATCGCCAATCAGGGCAATATGAAAGGTAACAGCAACGACCGGCTGATCCTCGACCTCAAGAACGACTGGCGGCCAGGGAAACGGGTAACCGTTAAAATGTTTTCCAATATCAATTTCAATAACAGCAAAACACCAATGGACGCGGCGGATATGCTGGATTACACCAATTGGAAAATCATGAAGCCTTACTACAATATTGTGGACGAGCAGGGGAATCCGCAGGATATTCCAGCGGTAAGGCCCGATCTCATTGACCGTTATATTGAATATGGCGGCCTTAAATCCATGGAATACAATCCGCTGAATGACCTCGGAATGTCCACTACCAGTAATCAGGCGTTTCAGGCAAGATTGGGAGGCAGCATCGCTGTAAACATCCTCGATGGCCTGAGTGCCGAAGTAGGCGGTTCATGGACAAGGGGCAGCGGCATCTTGCGCAACCTGCGCAATGCCAATTCTTTCTTTGTGCGCTCGCTTTATAATGCCGCTTCGTCGGTGTCCAATCCCGGCAAACACTACCTGCCGGAAGGCGCCATCCTGAATGAAACCCGCAGTCAGAGCGAAGCCTATACTTTCAGGGCACAGGCCAACTATGGAAAGACTTTCAATAAAGTTCACCGCATTTCCGTTATCGCCGGCAGCGAAGTGAATAAAGACCTGATAGACAACAACGCCGCACCCAGCAGGGTAGGGTATAACGAACAGGCCGGAACATTCGCTACGTTCAATTACCTGGATTTTAACAGCTTCGCCTATAACACGGATTTCCTCTTCCCCGATGGCATGAACCCTGTCAGCAACGGGTCCTATTCCCTGCGCGACAACCGCTTCTTTTCCGTATACGCCAACGGTTCCTATGAGTACAACAATCGTTTTATCCTGAGTGGCAGCGCCCGTATCGATCAGGGCAACCTGTTCGGCACCAATCCGAAGTACCGCTATAAACCCAACTGGTCTGTTGGCGGTACCTACAAACTCGGACAGGAAAAATTCTTTAACGTCTCCTGGATAGATAAACTGGACATCCGCGGTTCCTATGGTATCAACGGAAATATCTCTTTCACACAGGGGCCTTTTCTGTTGATTACGCCAGGGGCCTTTTCCACATCCACAGGAGCCATTCCCTATACCATCGCTTCCCTGCCGGACAATAACCTGCGCTGGGAGCGTACCCTCATCACCAATATCGGAACGGATATACGTTTGATGGGAGGACGGCTCAACATGACCATCGATTATTATAACAAAATGAGCAAAGACCTGCTGGCGCCCGACTTTATCGACCCTACCTACGGCAGGTTCATGATTACCAGGAATGCCGGGTCGGCGAGGAACACCGGCATCGAACTCTCCCTGGAATCGGATGTGATGAAAACAAAACACTTTGGCTGGAACGTCTTCTTTAACGGCAGCTACAACAAGAGCAAGGTATTGCAGTTCAACTATAACTATCTCAATCCCAATTACCTGACCTTCAGCTATTCCAATACGATGCTGGGAAGCAACGGCGGGGCAGTACTGAGAACAGGTTATCCGCTCGATGCCATTTTCGCGTACCAGTATGCCGGACTGGACAACACAGGTACTCCTCAGTACTACTCCGACGGGAAAGAAAAAATATACGGCAACGAATTGGCCGTGAAAGACATGGTGTATGCAGGAACAGCCCGGCCCAAATTCATCCTGAGCCTCACCAATACTTTCAGTTACAAACGTTTTGACCTCTCCTTTATGATGATCGCCCAAATGGGGGCCGTGTTCCGCAGAGATGCGTTCAACGGTGACAACATCGATCATAAGGAAGTTGCCCTGCGCTGGCGTAAACCGGGAGATGAAAATCATACCATCTATCCCAAGCTGGCCGCTTTCAGCACAGATGCCTGGTATTTCCCCTATACGGAAGTGATGATTGAAAAATCAGACTTCCTGAAACTCCGGGACCTCACCCTGTCCTATAAACTTGACAATAAAGTATGGGGCAACACCGGGCTTAATGGTGCGAGGATATATTTCCAGAGCCGCAACCTCTGGACTTTAACGGCCAACAAGGTAGGGGTAGACCCCGAAACAATTGAGCAGTCCGTGAATATGACCATCAAAAGGACATTGCCGCTGAGGCCCGAATTCTATATCGGATTTTCTGTAAACCTGTAACCTGACTATTATGACCAACCAAAAGTACTTTATACTCATTGCTGTCGTTTTGCTGATGGGCTCCTGTAAACGATTTCTCGATGTGAAGCCCAAAGGAAAGCTCATTCCTTCATCGGTAACGGATTATGACCACCTGCTGGATAATACCGGTACAATAGAATTCAATTTCCTGGATGGAAACAGGGGGTCTTTGCTCTCTTACCTGGGAGATAATCTTGAAATGACCGAAGGACAGTCCAAAGTAGGTTTTGTGCTCAACAGTCATCCTAACCTGGAACGTTATTACGCGCACATCTTCCGCCAGCCCTATAAGAACCCCAATCTCGATGATCAGTTCTGGAGTTCAGGGTCAATGGGAATTTATCCCCAGATATCGTACTTCAACAATGTTATTGAAGGGATCCGGGGTATCAGCCAGAAATCGCCGGAGGAAGAAAAGCTGGGCAGAGTTTCCGTTGCGCAGGCACTGGTAGCGAGGGCCTGGTGTTATTTTCATGCCAATATGATTTACGGGCCGGTATACAAACCCGGTACGGACAACGGCACTAAAACCATTCCGTATGTGGTAGATGTAGATATCAACAAACCCATTCCTGATTTATCTACCTCGGCAGAAGTAGCCAACCGGGTGCTCGGTGAACTGCATACCGCCTTGCCTGATCTGCCGGTAAGGTCCAGCTGGCCTTCCCGCGCCGACAGGGCCACCGGCCATGCCATGCTGGCGTATTATCATCTCTTCACCCAGCGGTTCGACAGCGTGGTGTATTATGCCAATCTCGCGTGGACGGCAGCAGGAAGCCCGGAAAGCGTGTTGTATGACTTTAATAAGTTCAAACTGGTGGATCCTTCCAGGCCGGTTACCTCCCTGATTGTTTCCTCCCAGGATGGCAACACCAACCTTGTCAACAGCCGGGAAATGTTGTTCTACAGAGTGTCCGAAAGAGACGCCGGCCAGGGCATCGCACTGTCATATCCTTCTTCAGAACTGATAGCCCTGTACGATCAGGCGGCGGATCTCCGGTTTAATTTTTTCTATATCAATGCCCCCGGATACAAAACAACCGTTGGCGGCGGATATGATGACGGCATGCGTATCGGTAATTACCGTGGCCGCAAAACGCAGGTGACAGATGGCTTCTCCTGGCCGGAAGTTCTGCTCATGCGGGCAGAAGGGTATGCCAGAACGAACCGGCCGGACCTGGCGCTTGTCGATCTTAACACCCTGCGCAGGTTCCGGTTTAAAACCGGTACTCCGGCACTGGCCGGTGGCACACAGGATGAAGTCCTCCAATGGGTGCTGCAGGAAAGACGACGGGAACTGCCTATCGGTGGCGTCAAAAGATTTCTCGATTTGAAACGTTTTTCACTCGATAAGGGTAAACCCTGGTCAAAATCGCAGATTACACACAACATTGCGGGGCAGACTTACAAGGGCACCATCGACTCGAAGGATTTTATTGTACCCATCAGCAACGTGGTGCTCAGGTTCAATCCCAACTGGGGTATTCCGCTCGAAACCCGTCCTTTTTAAACCGATTAATTGATGAATATGCGAAAGTTATTACCGGCATTAATGATGGTGGGTTTGGCCACCGGCGCAGCAGCCCAGTCAAACATAGTGATCAAAGGCGCCGTCAGAGGGGACCTGAAAGGATATCATAAAGTATATGTGTTTGGAGACGGTATCAAAGAGGATTCTGTTGAAATGAAAGATGGCCGTTTCACTATCAGTATTCCCTGGGTAAAAGATGCCATCCCTTATCTCTACTCAGCGTATGATGCCAAAATGAGATCGGGGCCACCGGCGTTCCCGGTTGTTGTCGATGGTCCCGGCACTATTTATATCGATCTCGCCGATGTGACTAAAGGGCTTCGCTCCGGCGCCATTCGAGGAAACCGTTCCGCAACAGCTTTCCAGGCATTCGAGGAGGGGAGGGAGCAGTTAAAAACGGATCTCAGAGCTGCGGTAAACGAGCGTTTCAGGGACAAGCCCAAAAACGATTCCACCAGTAACAAGGCTTTCCTGCAGTTAATGCAACAGCGCCTGATTCCATATATTACCAATTTTGTTGAAACGAATGCAGACGCTTACATCGGAGCGTTTATTCTTGGCCGTTACCAGGTGATCCTTCCGCCGGATGATCTTGAACGGCTTTACAACAAACTTGGCCCGGCGCAGAAAGCTTCCGCTCCGGCAAAAGAAGTGGCCGCCCGTCTGAACGGTATGAAAAAAGCAGTTACAGGTGCTGAGGTGACTGATTTTACACTGGATTCGCCGGAAGATAAATCCATTACCTTCAGCAGTTTCCGGGGGAAATACGTGTTGATTGACTTTTGGGCGAGCTGGTGCGGCCCCTGCAAAGCTTCCTTTCCTTACATGAAACAGTTATACCAGCAGTATCGTGGCGATAAGTTTGAGATCGTTGGTATTTCCATTGACCAGGAAAAGGCCGCCTGGCTCAATGAACTGAAAAAGCAGGAGCTGCCCTGGCCCAGGTACTGGATACAAAAAAGGTGTCGGTGAACAGCTTCGCGGTAACCGCTGTTCCTACTGCTTATCTGATCGGCCCGGATGGGAAAATACTCATGAAGCAGATCGGTATGGGTGAAGAGGGAAATGGAGAAATAGAGAAAAAGCTAAAAGAGCTGTTTGCACAATAAAAGTTTTAAACCCCGCGCTGGCCGCGGGGTTTTGTTTTTTAACCGTCTCACGGGCAGCCCACCGCTAAATAGTTAATATTTGAGGTGAAGGCAGGTGCGGGAGTGTAGTAGTAAGACCATGTTCGGCAGCCGGAGGTACAGGACGGGTCGATGTTTGAATTCAGCCATTCACTTCTGCAGGAAGAGGTGAGCGCAAACATGGCATAAGTGGGGCCACTCATCAGCGTGGCTGTACCACTTGCATAGTTAATCAGGTAAGTATAGGCATACATAAATTCCTCATCTGCCGGATCAATGGCCACGCCTCTCCATTTACTCGGATAGTAGGTAGTGGCAAACTTCGCGTCCCTGGCGACGGCGGTGCTTTGCAGGTGGGGCTTGTCTCCCCCGGACGTGGAACGGGTGGTAGCGGTAATACCTACTACCGCAAAGGCTACAAACAACAGTATTTTTTTCATGTGAACCACAGATTTTAAGGTGAATAATGAAAGTAATGACAGCTGCTGCAGAGAGAATGCCGTGGCTTGCCGACATAGCGACCTTAGATGAAACGACCTGCCGGCTTGTGCGGCAGGTCGTCCGTCAATGATAATTCGCTGCATTCATCCGGCAGCTGCCGGGATTAATTGCAAAGAATTTGAGGGTTTGTTTCAGTGTAGCAACCTTCGTTAGGTAACCAGGTAGGGCATCCCCAGGTAGTCCTGGTACCGCCTCCGTTTAACTGAGACTGTGCCTGATTGTTCAGAGGGGCAATAATCTCCCGCTGAAGCATCAATTTCTTGCTTAAAGACAGTTTTTTCTTTTTCATTTTACGGGTTTGATGTGTGTAACAATGCGGGACAATCCCTGTTGTTATACCTCAGCGATCAAGGGCAGAGATAACATACAGGTCTTCCTGTAATAGGACGGGTCTCACATTCCAATGTACGGGTTATAAGTGCAGCACCACCGGCTAAAAGCGCCTGCTGGAAGGAGGTGAGGGTAGTTACCGCCTCTTTTTTGAGGACCAGTTTTTTCTTCAGATCGATGTTTTTCTTTTTCATAACATTGATTTTTTGTACAGACCTCCCCTGTCTTTTACGTGGAGTAGCGCCATGGGGTGGATGTTCAGCGCAAGAAGCTGGTGATGATGTTGTATGTTCGAAGGAAATGAGGGCATAGTGGGTTATTGATACAGGTTATTTTTCTGAGATAATTAAGATAAGCAAACTTTCTGAAACAGGACCAAAGTATTATCAGGAAAATCTTTGCCACTGGCGCTTCTGCTGCAGTTGTTTTTTTTATGGGGAATAGGTAACTTATTGTTGTTATCTTACAATAAACTTCTTTATTGAACGCCTGATCAGACTATCATGAAGTACAAAATATGTTTGTTGGCCGGATGCCTGCTACTGGCTGCTTCACTGTACAAATTGAAGGAGTCCCTGGATTTTATCCGAAACAGTGAACGGGCCACCGGAACTGTCACTTCGCTGGAAATGCATGATGACTCGTATTCACCGGTTTTTGTCGTGACAACAAAAGACGGCCGGCAGCTCGATTACCACCATGCGGCCTCCAGTAAGCCGGCGAGCTGGGAAGTAGGCGAACGGGCGGTATTCCTGTACGATCCCGCTAATCCGGGCGCTGTACGGATGATGCGTTATTTCTGGATTTTCAACTGGAGTATCGTCTTCATGGCACTTGGGATGCCGCTAATTATACTGGGAGGAGGATACTATTGGCTTCGCCGGTTCATAGAAATGCCGCAGGAAAGCTATACCCTGAATTAACCCAATAACATTCTTATGACCATACATTCCATTTATATCATCGTTGGCGCTTTACTGTTAGTCTTTGCCCTGAAAAGCCTCAGGCGCATGCTCGCATTTATGAAGAATGGTGAGCGCGCCGTGGGCACCGTTGTGGAGCTGGTAGAGAAAAATGAGGACGACGGTACGTTTTACTATCCCGTTTTCAATATCCCCACCCGCCGGCATGAAGTCATCACTTATAAGCATCTGACAGGCTCTTCTACTGCAAAATGGCAGGTAGGCGAGACCGCCGCTTTTATATTTCATCCCGGCAGGCCGGAGACGGTTTGGTTCCTCAATTACGGAACAATTTTCTGGTGGCCGCTAACGCTGTTGGCGGTGGCAATAGACCTGCTGCTGATTGGCGGCGGCTATTTCGTATTTCACGAATACTTTGGCGCTTAACTGGCCTACGCACTAAAATCGGTGGCGAAGGAAGCTGCTTTCCATGTATTCATCTGCGCCTGTAACTGCGCTATCCTGGCAGTGGCCCGATGGTACGCATCGCTCCCCAGGAAAAGATCTGTGGCGGGGTCCGGACTGGAAGTGAGTTGAAGGAAGATGTCCGCCATCTTATCCGGGTCACCCGGTTGCGCGCCGTCCATACTGCTCAGCTTGGCATGAGACGCCCGCAAATGTTCATAATCGGAAATGGTTTGCCGGCTGAAGGCGATGGAGTCTGCTGCGGCAAAACTGGTCCGGAAGGCGCCGGGCATAACATTGGTCACATGGATACCCAACGGCTTCAGGTCGTTGGTCAACGCGGCACTCAGGCCGCTCACCGCGAATTTGGCCGCACAGTATACCGCCCAGCCCAGGCCGGGCGCAAAACCAGCGATGGAGGAAATGTTAATGATATGGCCGGACCGCTGTTGTCGCATATAGGGTAATGCCTGCTGTATCACCCGTACTACTGCGAAGAAATTAATCTCAAAGTTTTCGTTGATCTCTTCTGCGGTAAGTTCTTCCAGCGCACCGCCCAGTCCATACCCTGCATTATTGACTACAACGTCCAGCCGGCCGAATTTCCCGACGGCTTGTCTTATCGACGCTGCAACAGCAGGCTCGCTTTTCAGGTCTGTTTCCAGCGGCAGGAAATTGTCATTTTCCCTGAATGCGTCAAACGCGCTTATTGACCGCGAGGTAGCGGCTACACGCTGGCCTTTTTCCAGCAACTGTTTTACAAGGGACAACCCCATTCCTTTTGATGCACCGGTGATATACCAGGTTTTTGTTTGGCTCATGATCTGTTTTTTAAGCAAAATTACCCCGCTGCCGGACAGTATTTTTGTCGTATACAAACCATTATTTGTCAAATTCAAACCTGCCTGAAATCGGAAGGGCTCATAGTGGTCTGTTTTCTGAAAAAATTGTTGAAATGCGCCTGGTCTTCAAATCCCAGCACATAACTGATCTCTGCGATGTTCCAGGTGGTGTGTTTCAGCAGCGCTTTGGCTTCCGCCGTCAGCCGCTCGAAAATAAGGTCGGTGGTGGTATGTCCGGTGGTTTTTTTGATGGCGCGGTTGAGTGAATTTACATGAACGGAGAGCCTGTCTGCAAAGGCTTTCGGCGAGCGCAGTTCAAAACGCTGGGACACCGATTCAATAGGGAACTGTCGCTCCAGCAGCTCGGTGAAAACGGCCGTTATCCGTGACGCGGCATCGGGATGCGCATACCTGTTGCCGGCTGGCCGGAGTTTCATGGCCAGGTAGATCAGTTCGCTTACATAAGCCCTGATCAGTTCATATTTATAAGCATAATCTGAATGCAGCTCCCGGATGATTTTCTCAAAGATGGTAGTTACCTCCTCCGCTTTTTCTTTGTCCAGGCTGAATACCGGCGGCGCGCTTATGGTGAACAAAGGCAGTTTGCCCAGTTCCAGCCGGAGGTTTTCCCTGAAAAACTCATCCCGGAACACACAAAAATAACCGCCGGTACCGGCGGTCAGCGGTTCATAGGTATAAGGCGCCTGCGGGTGGAAGAACAGCAGTGTATTGCCGCTTACCGGAATACTTTGGTCGCCATAGTGAAAAATATTATCTCCCCGGTACAACATGATCTTAAAAAAATCCCTGCGCACAAAGGTGGGGGAAGTGGCGCCTGTCCGCACCCTGTCCTCAATCCTGAAGGCATTGAATTGTCCTATGTTTTTCTGGAAGTCGTCAGACAGGGTGCCGAACTTATCCCGGTAAAACGCTTCCAGCGATGCAGTCGCTTTTGCCATATACTGGTATAAACTGCGAAGTTGAAACTTTTTTCCGAGAGGACGGCAGCAAAAAAAAATCCGGGTACATCTACCCGGATTTTTTATATATGCTTATCTGTTTTTCGATCAGTCTTTATAGGTGCCCACCTCACACATGGCGGCAAACTGTTCGCCATCATAGGAACTGGTCATATTCAGCCTGAAATAACGGAAGTTTTTGGTGGAAGGAAGAACGATGTTCTGCGGGTTGGTGGTGGCCGCCAGCGTGAAAGTGCCGATCGGCGTCCAGGTGGTGTTGTTATTGCTGCTCAGGATTTGTATGTCTTTTACCATTCTGCTGCTCCGCTGTTTAAATGTAAACCGGTTTACGTCCAGCGCCTGTCCCATATCGATGGTGATGGTGTGCGGATAGCTGGCCGCAGCGGAAGACCACCGCGAGTGCCAGAAGCTGCTGCCGGAGCCATCGATGATATTGGCGGCGGCGCCGTTTTCCGCGGCTGTTTCCTCCGAACTGAAAGCGGTTACTGTCCACCCGGTTTTATCGTATACCACTTTATCCCCGAAGTTGACAACAGGGACGTCGTTGACAAAGCTGTAGGAGGCCACATAACTGGTGATACTACCGTTTTCATGGCATAGCCGGATAGTAAATTCATAGTTTGTATTGCCCTTGTCCCTGAAGTCGCTCACGGGCATGGCGATACGAAAACTGTCGGTGCCTATCGGCTTGGAGGCAAAGGTAACCGAGTTGTAGCCGCCATTATCGTTACCGGTGTTGCGGTTGTAATAAGCGATATCCTTCACCGCTTTGGCAGCCGAAAATTTGCCGGAGACGATAATACTGGCGGAACCGCTGTTATACTCCGCATATACCCGTTTCACCTGGCAGCCGGGATCTGTGTACCAGTCGCTCCGCGTAACGGGACTGAATAGCTGGCCATTGGCCAGGATGGCGACATCCGCCGGTGAAAAATAAGTAGGCGCTTTACCTAAAGTGCCGTTGCCGTAACCCATCAGCGTGGTGCCATACAGGATATTTTGCGACTGGGCGCCGCCGTTGTGCGGGAGATTAATACCGTGGCCCATCTCATGTGCCATGCCGCCTATCCATTTGGTAGAGAATTTATCATCCGGTTTTCCCAGGTTGATCGTATCCAGGCCGGTGTAGTCGAGCGCAAAGCACCAGCGGCCGATTCCGTAGAATGGCCCGCCGCTGGGATCTCCGTTGGCGCCATAGGAATAGGTGGGAATGATCACCATGATATGGTCACTTTTTTTCTCGGCCGGATGAGCGGCGAAATAGGCGTTTACTTCATTCATCACGGCGCCGGAACCGCCTTCGTAAGGATAGCTGCTTTTGCCCTGCTGTCCGCGGACCAGCGATATTTTCAACCGGCCGGCGGAATCTGTCTGCAGTCCTATTGTTCTGCCGGCATATCCCCACTGGTTCATCCATTTGGTGGTGAACTGCTGCATATACAGGAATACCCCGTTTAGCCTTTCCCGGTATCCCGGAACGGTATCGAGGTCGGATGGAACGAAATAGACAACGTTGAGCATATAGGTGCCATTGGCTACGCCATTGACGGCCACCGATGATTTTTTGGCGTCCATTTTCTCAAGGGGAGTGGATTCGGGTTGTTTCTGACAGCTGGTGATTGCCATGGCCAATACGGTGGCCACCACCAGGAGAGGAGCGATTTTGGTCATTGTTTACTGTTTTGGATGAAGAATAAAGGTTTATCAGATAGTATGTTTACATCGTACCAAAGGGTTTTTCTGTTGTGTAATGGGAAAATCTGTTAGCGTGAAACACAGGAGGAAGGGTAAATAGCCAATAACAGAAAGCGGGCGTTTACCGGCCAGCCGGTCTTTTGCTATGACTGGTATTCATTGTTCCGTTCAAAAATAAGGAATAGTTTCTATTTGTCGGGTATATTATTTTAAGAAAGAAAATAATGCAACGGAAACCACGCAGGCGGCGGTTTCCGTTGTTTTGTCAGCCGAGGCCCGGGTATTCAGGCGCTACCGGGCAGCCGGTAGTCACCTGGCATGTTCTCCCGATAGTGGTGAGACGGCCCCCTTTGATGGCTGCCTGCTGGTAGCCGGTCATAACTCCTACGGTGTTTTTGGCCAGTGTTAGTTTTTTGTTCAATGACATTTTCTTTTTCATAACATTAAGATTTAAAAGATGATTCCACCCTGTCTTCCGCGCCATGGGTGATTTTCAGCGCATCGTAATTTCTGAGAGGTTAATGCTTGCTGAAAACAAGAGGCCGGCCTTCCTGCGAAAACCGACCTTTTTTCATGACCGTCTCTATATCCTCAAAAGTTTATTAATAAAGGTCCCAGAAGTGTTTTGCGGCCTTGCTGTCTTTGCCGCCGATGGACTGGACCGCTTTGTCGTAGTTGCTTTTGTTCAGCTGTTGTTCGTCTACGGGGTAGGTCATGCGGGTAGGCACAACAGTGACTTCGCGGTCGAGGGAGCCATCAACGGGCGCTACGAACAGTGCTTGTCCATCCGGCTTTTTGAAGTCGAGGCGCAGCCTTTCGAACCAGCCTTCCAGGCCCTGCATGTACAGAGCGATCCACTTTTGCGTACCGATCACGTTCTTCCAGTCGCCCCCGTTATAGGGAACGCCGGCAATATAAGGATCGATAGCGGAAGCGGCGACGCCGCGGTCTTCCAGGGAAGCCCTGATTCCTTTTTTATAATGCTCTTCGGCGGAACCGCTGATGATGTTGCGTTCTATGGCTTCGGCAAGGATGAACTCCACTTCGGCGTAATCCATGTAAACAGCCGGGGCTTTGGCGTCCAGCACAGCGCTGCCGGGCAGGGATATGGCGCTGTTGGGGATGGTTTCCCCGTTTTGCTGGTTCAGGCCATATGCCTTACCGATATACCTGCCGTTGTCTTTCGCCGGCGCTGCGTAAACAGGCAGCCGGGGATCTTTGATATCGAGCATGTAGTCTACCATGGTTTTGCACATACAGAAATCAATACGCGATTTGAAAGCCTCGTTCAGCGGATTATTGTTCGGCGGCGCTTCCACATACCGGAACAGGGCATTGTCTGCGTTGGAAGTAAATACCCCGGAGGCCACGGCGTCGTTGATAGCCTGTTTGACGAGTGGCTGTAAAGAGGGAACGTCACTCACGCGGATCGCTATACGCAGCCGGAGAGAGTTGGCAAAACGTTTCCACTTATTGACATCGCCGTTGTAGATGATATCTGTTTTGGCGGGGAAAGAACCTTTGGACGGGTCCAGTTTTGCCGCCTGCTCACCGAGTATTTTCAGCAGATCAGTATAGATGGTGATAGCCTTGTCGTATGGACTATTAGGCCGGTCGAGGCCGCCCAGGGAAGATTTGTAGGGAATGTCTTCATATACGTCCACCAGCATATGGTAGGTCCACACTTTTAAGATTTCGGCGATGGCTATCTGGTTGGGGGAGTAATCGAAAGGTTTTTCGGTATTGATCCTGATGATCTCGTTGAGGTCTTTGATGGTGCCGGCGTACAGGATGTTCCAGAAGTTGTTGTTCTGGTTTTCACGGATCTGGTAGCGGCTTTCGTTGGAGTAAGTGGTGGCGGACCAGTACTGGGCGTAGTGCATGCCGGTACGGCCGTTGTTCCATTCGTTCCAGATGTTGTCTACGGCTTTTTTCTCGGCGGAGACCAGCAGGTAGCCGGGGTCGGTTGTTTTCGGGTTATTCGGGTCCAGGTTGATCTCATCGAATTTTTTAGTACAGCCTGCCAGCAGGAGCACCACTACCGACGCGAAGCACAGCGCTTTAAATATTGTTTTTTTCATGGCTTAGCTTTTTAGAAGGAAACGGATAAGTTAACACCGAAGGAGCGTACAGAGGGAAGCGCAGCGGCTTCAATGCCCTGTACGTTGCCCGCGGATATGGCCAGGCTGGTGGGATCGAGGTGCGGGTTGGCAGTGCTGATCAGCCATACGTTCCTTGCAGAGAAGGAGAGGCGGAGGTGCTGCAGCCGCAGGGCGGACACAAATGATTTCTCAAATGTATACCCCAGGTTGATCTCTTTGAGATAGAGATAACCGGCGTCCCACATGTCGAGTTCCTGTACCACGTATCCGTTGTTGTTATTGAAGTGGTCATAGGCGGATATGACTTTCGTATTTTTCTTGCCGTCTTCTGTATACCCGTCTGCCACCGTGCCGTTTTCGCGGATGCCATTTTCTGCTGTTTCCGCCAGGAGGCCGGATTGCCGGCCGAACATGGTGGTGGTGGAGAAATACTGGCCGCCGATCTGGAAATCGAAATTGACGCCCAGTGAAACACCTTTATAGCTCCACATGGAGGAGAAGCCACCGGTGTAGTCGGGTAGCGCGTTGCCCAGCACCGACTGGCTGGCGTCCCTGATATAGAAGCCGTCGGCGCCTACCAGTTTGTTGCCGTTGGCGTCCCGTTTAATGGCGTAGCCAACGATAGAGCCGTAGGTTTCGCCTTCGCGGGCATTCACAGATACGGCAAAGGGCGCGTTGGCCAGCAGCAGGTTGGTCACGCGGATGCCTTTCTCCGGATTGTCGTACAGTTTTTCGATTTTGTTTTTGTTGCGGGCGATGTTGAAACCCAGGTCCCAGGTGAACCCGCTCTTTGTTTGCACGGGTGTGCCTGTGAGCGCCAGTTCAAACCCTTTATTCCTGATCAGCCCCGCATTGATGATGGCAGTGGTATAACCGGAAGAGGCGGAGATGGTCAGCGGGATGATCTGGTCTTTTGATTTTTTGTCGTATACGCTGAAATCCACGCCCAGCCGGTTATGCAGGAAACGTAATTCAAGGCCGGCTTCCACTTCGGTAGTGATCTCAGGTCTTATGTTTGCATTGTTCAGTTGATCGGGTACGGTGATGTGGGCGGTGGAACCGAAGTTCTCTTCTGCCAGGTAGGCCAGCGCAGTGCTGTAAGGAATAGTGCCTTTACCTACCTGCGCCCATCCCAGCCGGAGTTTACCGAAAGACAGCCAGCGGGTGTTTTTCAGGCCGCTGAGTTCGGAGAAGACGAATGACCCGGATACAGATGGAAAGAAGTAGGCGTTGTGGGCTGCCGGCAAGGTGCTGGACCATTCGTTCCTGCCGGTAACGTCAAGGTAAAGCATGCCCTGGTAGCCCAGCGAGGCGCTGCCGAAGACGGCGTTCTCACGCAGCCTTTCCACGCGGTCGTACGTACGGGCGGGTTGGCGTGAGTTGGCGAGATTATACCAGCCATCGATGTTTAACCCGTCTTTGCTTTCACCGCCGGTGAATTTGAAATAGTTTTCCCTTCTGTTGATGCCTGCAAAGGCTGTCAGGGAGAAGCGGGTGCCGATGGATTTGTTGAAGTTGATACGTCCTTCGTAGTTGTTTTCCTTTACGAAACGGGTGGCTTCAACGTAAGAGGGGATGCCCTGGGAACCGATGGCCACTCTTTCCTGGCGGCTGTCGGTATAGAAGTCGGTCATAAATTTACCGGTAACGGTAAGGTAGTCGGTGAGTTTAAAGTTGATGCCTGCGTTGCCGAATACGCGGTCGCGCCGGTCTGTCTGGTAGTTTTTATACCGTGTCCAGTAGGGATTGTCGGTATACCGTGGCGGCTGATCATCCCATGCGCCGCGGTTCCACGAACGTTGGGACCCGTCGTATGCATAGGCGTAGTCTTTCATCTTCTCCATGTCCCAGTCGCGGTGCCCGAATTCAGTGAAACCCTGCATAACGTTCCTGCCGTGGTAGCCGGTACCGGGCCTGCCGAGGGTATTGGTGCTGGCGTAATTGACGCCGATAAAGGCTTCCAGCCGGCTGGAGATGGCATAGTTGCCATTGAAGCTGAGAGAGTTGCGTTTGAGTTTGGAGTTGGGTAGAACGAATTTCTGGTCAAGATTGGTGTAAGCCAGGCGGAAAGCGCCTTTCTCATTACTACCGGTGACGGCTACACTGTTGGTGAGCGTCAGGCCGGTTTCGAAGAAACTGCGGTTATTGTTGGGATGTGGTTCCCAGGGGGCAGATATGCCGAAGTCAGGGTTTTGTTTGTTTTTGTCCCATGACCAGAAGTGGCGTACGAGCCTGCCATCCAGCCGTGGTCCCCAGGATACGTCGGGTTCATAGTCCGGAACGAGGTCGTACGGACCTTTGCCATCGTTATCGTCATAGGTGGCTTTGCCGTCTTTGAATCCTTCCGGGTGTTCCTTTACATACAGTTTGGTGAATTTATAACCGCCACCGTATTCATCCTGGTATTGCGGCATGATGTACACTTTTTCCATCTGTGCGCCAAAATTATAGGTGACGCCAATGCCGCTGGCGGCGCCTGATTTGGACTTTTTGGTGGTGATGGCGATCACGCCGTTGGAACCGCGGGTGCCGTACAAGGCGGAAGCAGCAGCGCCTTTGAGTACGGACAGGGATTCGATGTCAGCGGGGTTGATATCCTGTATGGCGTTGCCATAGTCATATCCGCCGCGGCCGCGTTCCTGGTCAAGGCTGCTGGTAGGATTGTTGCCGGTAAAGAAGCTGTTGTCCATCGGTACGCCATCGACCACAAACAGCGGGTTGTTGTTGCCATAGATGGAGTTGATACCGCGGATGGTGATCCTGGCAGATCCTCCCATATTGCCGGAAGATCCGGTAACCTGTATGCCTGCTACTTTTCCGCTGAGTGCATTGATGAAATTGGCGTCTTTCGACTGGGTGAGTTCTGCACCTTTTACTTCCTGGACGGAGTAGCCCAGTGATTTCTTTTCCCGCTTTACGTTGAGCGCAGTCACCACTACTTCCTGCATGGTCTTGTCATCCGGCTGCAGGTCGATGCTGATAGTGGCAGCCTCTCCGACAGGTATTTCTTTCAACAGGTAGCCGAGGCTTCGGACGACGAGCACGGCGTCTTTACCGGTTACGGATATCCTGAAATTTCCCTGCTGGTCTGTAGTGGTGCCGGTAACAGCTCCTTTAAGCTGGACGGTGGCAAAAGGGACAGGCGCATTGTTGCCCGTCACTTTCCCGGTTACCTGCCGCTGCTGTGCAGGCAATAGGAGGGTGATTGCCATGAGAATGGCAATAAGACAGAACGTCTTTTTCATGATGGTTCAGATTTGGTTGAAAAATATAGAGGGGCCGGTCATTATGCCTGGTTCATAATTGTCATTGGGTTTTCGTTAAGTAAAATGGGCCGTTTAACTGGGTTTCATAAATCGATCATTGTGGCATTGGTTTGGGCTTACCGCCGTTGGCTCGTAAAGTGGGTCGGAGGATTACAGTCTTCTTTCTAAAGATAATAAAACCAAGCGCTAAAATCCGGCACTGGCTTGCCCCCGGCTTAAAAAAATGTAAGCGGGCACATTTCTCTATATCATTTTTAAAGCATATTTTCAGTAAACAAAATTTGTTAATACCGGAAACTCAGCTTTCATATGAACCCACAGGAAAAAGTACTGCACTGTTATAACCAGGTTGCCGAAGACTATGCGGCGGAACGCTGGGATGAGCTCTCCAAAAAACAGTTTGACCGTTTGTTGCTGAAGGAATTTGCATTTGCCAACAAGGAAAAGGGGCTGTGTGCGGACTTTGGCTGTGGCCCCGGGCAAACAACACGTTTTCTGCATGACAACGGTATGAAGGAACTTATCGGTACGGATTTGTCACCTGCTATGGTAGATACCGCCCGCAGGCTTTCTCCTCATATAAAATTTGAGACCAGCGATCTGCTGAACACCGGTTACCCCTCGGCATACCTGGGTAGTGCGCTGGCGTTTTATGCTATCGTGCATTTTACGAGTGAACAGGTGGGGGCTTGTTTCAAAGAAGTTCACCGGGTGCTGAAAACAGGAGGAGGCTTTTTATTTTCTTTTCACGTAGGAGAAGAAGTCGTTCATTTTGATAAGGCACATGAGAAGGAAGTGGATGTAGATCTGTTCTTTTTTAAGACAGATGCTATTATCGCGTTGCTGAACGAGGCGGGCTTTGATGTTATTGATGCCATAGAAAGGCACCCCTATGAAGGAGTAGAGTATCCAACGAGGAGAGCCTATATCTGGGCGGAGAAAAAATGAACCGTTGCAAGGTCCGTTTTAACTACTTAGTATTTTTTCTGCTGTCCGGGCGCATATGGTTTGGCGGATTGGGAGCCGGTCATTTTCTTCGCCTGGCCCGGAGGTATTTTCCCGCTGTTACCCGCAGTGTGCACCGTATAGCAGGAACTGAAAAGAATCAGGGCGACAGCGGTTAAAAGTAGATGTATTTTTTTCATAAAGTAATTTTTCTTCACATGTAATTACCAGAACCGTGCCATTGTTGCCTTTTGTCATGCTTTGGGTAGAAAAAATGACAATTCAATATACTATTTCTCCTTTTGACAGCGGTAATGAGGATGGCTTCATTGGCCTGACACATTAATCAACCAGATCAATCCTCCTTGTTAAGGAAGAGCGTTGCCACGGCAACGCTCTTCCTTATTTTTAGTTGAAAAGCAGCTCGTCCACAAAAAGCCAGGCGCGGTTGCCTTTGCCGGGATGCCACGGTGGCAGCGTGGTTTGTGTCATCATTATTTTAACATACGATACCTGTGTGAGCGGGAAGTCGCAATTGATGTCCATCGTGGTAACAGGATCGTCTTTTTTGTCTGCGGGAGGCGTGACTTTCTTTAATAATTTAAGATGCCGCGGATCGTTGCCGCCCCATATTTCAACCTGGCGCGGCAGGAAAATATAGGCGCCGGTGTTACGCAGTGCGCCGATGGTAACAGCTTTTAGCGGTACGGGCGCAGGAAATTGCACAATAGCCTCCAGGCTGTTTTTCGTATAGCCGAGCCATTTGCCGTTGTTATGGTCTGTTCCGCCCTTTTGGCCGTCCGTAAGGCTGGTGCCACCGTTAGCGATATAAGATCCTTCGGGTTGGTTGGTAAGCCTGATACTGTCGGGCGTATAGGTGGTTTTGCTGAACGACAGCTGTATGGGATCGCTGGCATACCATCCCTGTTTGCAGGCGATGGCGCGAACCACGGTATTACCGGTGATCAGCAGGCTGTCCTTGAATACAGGAGAATGCAGGCTGTCGGGTACGCTGCCGTCGGTCGTATAGCGGATCTCAGTCCCTCTTACGGGATGTTGCATTTTCAGTTGTAAACTGTTTTTGAAGACTGCTACAGCGTTGAGCACAACAGGCTGATTGAGTTTCAGTTGCTCGCCTTTGTCATTGGTAAAGCCTTTTACGAGGGTAGCCCTGGGGAGAATTTTTTCTGCCTGTTGCAGGTCCGCGGGTGACAAGCCGGTGTTCCATACATACAGCTCTTTCAGCGCAGGGGCTGATTTCAGGCTGGTCAGCTGCTGTAGCGTTACCGGCGTGCCTGATAACGAAAGACGCTGTAAATGGGGCAGCCTGGCAAGTGTGGCCAATGTCTGCCCGGTGATATTGGTAAAGCTCAGGTTGAGCACCCGCAACTGCTTAAACTGCGACAATACCTCCAGGTCAGCATCCTTCACGGGCATCTTCTGCAGATGCATCTCTATGAGCTGTTGTTTGACGGGCAGCAGTTCGCTGACGGATTGGATATTGAACTTGTCTTTGTTATACCAGTTGGCTACCAGGGGCGCGGCGTGTAACGCTATCGGGTATACGACGCGGTAGTTATTGCTGAGCTGTTGCACCAGTTTCTCATCGGCGGCAGAAAAATCATATACCGGCGCTTCGGACGTGGCAGGCTGCAGGCGTTGTGCAGCCAGCAGGTACAGGCTGTCGCGGGCCGGCAGCGTGGCTACGGCTGTTTTGAAGTCGGCGCCTCCTTTGATCCAATAGTGGAGCAGCGCTGTTTCTTCCTCCGTCAGCTGCGGCTTGCCGGCAGGCGGCATGTGTTTTTTGTCTTCCGCCGGAAGGTGCAGTCTTTCCATCAGCAGGCTGACAGCCGGATTGCCGGGAATGAACAACTTCCCGCTCTTACCCCCTGCAAGCAGCTGTTGCGGTAACTCCATGGATAAACCGCCTTTCGCTTTACCATTATTGTGGCAGTTCATACATTTTTCTTCGAGGATAGGTTTTACCAGGTGGTCGTACACCAGGGCTTTGTCTAACGGCACTGGGGTATTGCGCGGGGTCACCGGCGCCAGCACGAAATTGTTGCCATGGGTGATGTCGGCGCCATAGTGGCCGGTAACCAGCAATAACGCCACGGTGACGAGCGCGCCTGTTTTCGGCAGCCAGGGCTTCGCTGTGGCGCGCAGCCAGTACAGCGCGGAAGAAGCCCACAGCACGGCCACGCCGCCCCATTTGTGCCATTGTATGCTGCCGTTGTCGGTATAACCTCCTTCGCGGGCAAGCAGCAGGCCCATAATAACGGTAACGGCTGTAGTAAGCGCTGCGGTCAGCAGCAGCAGTTCGGTAAAGCAGTTTTTCCAGCGGTTGGCTTCCGGCTCGCGCAGCTGAATAAAAAGCAGCAGGCTGCCCAGGAGAAGCAGTACGATCGGAAAATGAAGCACCAGCGGGTGCATACGCCCCAGTACCTGCAACCACGCAGGCACCGTAAGACTGCTGCCGGCGATGAATAACACCAGCACAAAAATATTAGCGGCAAATAAAAACTGGTTACCGGCGTCCTGCCATCGGATACGATTCCACTTCATTATATCCTCCTGAGTTTATAGGGGTACACTTTGCCGGCGGCCCATTGGGCCACGTACACGTTGTCATCGTTATCTACACATACATCATGCGGGTGAACGAAGATCTTCTCCGCCTGCTGCATGGGTTGCAACTGCTGTCCGTTGTATACCGGCGCAGTGCCGCCGATATTGGAAACAACCTTGTTGTTTTTGTCGAGGATGGTCACAAAGCCGCTGCCGCTGACGTTCATATCGGGAGAACGCAATACGGCTGCATAGAGATGGTCGCCTTTGATCACGGGGCGGCATACGCAGGCGCCGGGCAGGGAGATCACTTCCAGCAGCTTGCCGTCCATGCTGAAACGTTTGAAACAGTTACGGGTGCGATCTGTCACCAGCAGGGAAGGAGCGCCCTGGCGACGGTCGACGCAGATGCCGTGGGCATTGTCCAGGTGAGCATCGCCTTCGCCACGGCCGCCGAAAGTATTTAACAGTTTACCCTGGCGGTCGTAATGCATCACATACTGTGCACCATAACCGTCAGCGATATAGATATCACCTTCGTCGGTAACGGTGGTTTCGGTAGGAACGAATTCTTCTTTCTTTTTGTAGTGCCCTGTTTCTGCCGGGTAGCTGATCGTCATCACGATCCTGCCGTCCATGGTGGTTTTATAGACCTCGTGTTTGTCGGTGTCGGTGATGAACAGGTATTCGGTACCGTTTTCATTGGCCAGCGTCAGCCCGTGGGCGCCGGGAAACGCGTGGCCCCAGGAATCCAGCAGTTTACCGGATTTACTGTAAACGAGGATATTGTTCTTCGTTTCATTGGTGAGCAGGATAATACGGCCCTTTTTGTCCTGCACCATTTCGTGACAGTCCTTCACCGGATGGCGGCTGCTGTCGAGCGTGCCCCATCGTGTGTCGAGGGTATAACGCATGTCCTGGTGGCCGTATACCGGTCCTTTGGGACGGGCAAACAGGTCGCGGGAAATGTAAAAAGAGGCGGCTAGTAACGCAGACGATTGTACGAATTTTCTTCTCTCCATGTGTAATATTTTTATCAGGCCATCAATCCGGGAATGACTTTCCCGGCCACATCGGTAAGACGGTAGCGGCGGCCCTGGTGTTTGAATGTTAGTTTTTCGTGGTCCAGCCCCATCAGGTGTAAAACGGTGGCATGGAAATCATGTACGTGCACGGGATCTTTCACAATATTGTAGCCGAACTCGTCTGTCTCTCCGTAAACGATGCCCGGCTTTACGCCACCGCCGGCCATCCAGATGGAAAAAGCGCGTGGGTGGTGATCGCGGCCATAATTATCTGCGGTCATCTTACCCTGGCAATAGTTGGTTCGGCCAAATTCACCGCCCCATATTACCAGCGTTTCATCCAGCAGGCCGCGTTGTTTCAGATCGGTGATAAGCGCGGCGGAGGCGCGGTCCACATCTTTTGCCTGTCCGGCCATTTCATTGGGCAGGTTACCGTGCTGGTCCCATCCCTGGTGATAGAGCTGTACGAAACGCACGCCGCTTTCGGAGAGCTTGCGCGCCAGCAGGCAGTTGGCCGCAAACGTGCCGGGAACAAGGCATTCCGGGCCATATAGTTTGATGATGTCGTCCGGTTCCTTGGACAGGTCGGTCAGCTCCGGCACAGCCGTTTGCATACGGTAGGCCATTTCATACTGCTGGATCTTGGTGCTGATCTCCGGATCACCGAAGTCTTTGTAGGACTGATCGTTGAGTGCTGCCAGCTGGTCCAGCATCTGTCGGCGGTTGGACATATCGATGCCTTCGGGATTGTTGAGGTACAGCACGGGGCTGTCGCCGCTGCTGAATTGCACTCCCTGGTGGATGCTGTCGAGGAACCCGTTGGACCACAATTTGGAATATACCCCC
The DNA here is from genome assembly GCF_012516375.2 of Chitinophaga oryzae. Lineage (NCBI taxonomy): Bacteria > Pseudomonadati > Bacteroidota > Chitinophagia > Chitinophagales > Chitinophagaceae > Chitinophaga > Chitinophaga oryzae. The sequence continues at coordinate 4,265,121 of NZ_CP051204.2, read as the reverse complement.
TGGCCGTTGCCTTTGCCGCGGGAGAGCAGCACGCAGAAAGCGGGAAGGTTTTTGTTTTCGCTGCCGAGGCCGTAGCTCATCCAGGAGCCAAAGCTGGCGCGGTTTCCCTGTTGTGCGCCCGTCTGGAAGAAAGTAAGCGCGGGGTCGTGGTTGATGGCTTCGGTGAACATGGAACGCACGATGCAGATGTCGTCTACTATTTGTGCGGTATGCGGAAAGAGATCGCTTATCCATGCCCTGGCCTGGCCATACTGTTGGAAGTCATAATGAGAACCTACCAGCGGGAATGACGACTGTCCGGCGGTCATGCCGGTAAGCCTTTGTCCCATGCGGATGGAGGGCGGCAGTTCCTGGCCCATCATCTCCCGCAGTTTGGGTTTATAGTCGAAGCTCTCCAGCTGTGAAGGAGCGCCGTTCTGAAACAAATAAATGACCCTTTTAGCTTTGGGGGCGAAGTGCGGCATGCCGGGGATGAAGGGCGCCTCGCTGGCGCTGCTTTTTCCGAACAGGTCCGGTATCAGCAGGGAGCCAAGCGCTACGCTGCCGACGCCCAGACTGAGCCGGGAGAGGAACTTCCGGCGGTTCATATTCAGGTGACGCTCCAGGAATTCGTTTTTCATCTTGTTATTATTTTAAAGAGAAAAAATGAGAGATGATAAATGATCAATGCCGGTTTATGTTTTGGAAAGTGTTTCTTCCAGGTTATAAATAGTGGTGATCACCTGCATCATGGCCGCCCAGGAGGCCTGGTCCAGATTGGTCGCCATGGGATATTCGCCGTGGTGCAACAGTTTGGAGGCATTGGCCGGTTGTTGTTTATAATACGCTTGCTGCTGTTCATAGTATTTCAGCAGGGTAGCGGTCTCCTGTGCCTGCGGCGTACGGCATACGATCAGGCGGAAAGCCTGTTGTATGTTTTGTTGTATGCCGCTGCTGTTTTGTTGCAACAGGCGGGAGGCCAGTACCCTGGAGGCTTCCAGCACTGTCGGGTCGTTGAGCATAATGAGCGCTTGCAGCGGTGTATTGGTGGCCGCGCGTTTCACTTCGCACTGGTCCCTGTTGCTGGCATCGAAGATCATCATCGATGGCGGTGGTACGGTTCTTTTGATGAAGGTATACAGCCCGCGGCGGTAAAGGCTGGCGCCATGGTCCTGGCGGTAGGTGGACAGCTGTCCGCGGCCGGAGGTAGCCATTTCCCACAGCCCTTTAGGTTGGTACGGTTTTACGCTGGGGCCGCCGACTTCGGGCACCAGCAGGCCGCTGCTTTGTAATACAAGGTCACGTACGGTTTCCGCCGGCAGCCGGAAACGTGGCCCTCTTGATAGATATACGTTCTCCGGATCTGCTTTCAGTTTCTCCGGGGAGATGACGGCTGACTGCCGGTAGGTGGCCGACATCACGATTTGTTTCACCAGTCTTTTAATATTCCAGCCGTGCTGCACGAAATCTGTCGCCAGCCAGTCCAGCAACGCAGGGTGGCTGGGCAGGTCGCCCTGCATGCCAAAGTCGCCGGTGCTTTTGACGATGCCCCTGCCAAAAAATTCCTGCCATACCTGGTTGACGAATACGCGGGCGGTAAGCGGGTTCTTCGCATCGAACAGCCAGTTGGCGAGCCCCAGCCTGTTGGCGGCGTAGCTGCCGGTGCTGAAAGGTAATATGGCCTGCGGCGTGCCCGGTGTCACTTCCGTGGTGGGATTGTCGTAGTTGCCGCGGCCCAGGATAAAGGTCTTTCGCGTGCTGTCTCTTTCGCCCATCACTGATACGATCAGCCTGGACGTGTCCTGTTTGTTGATGAAATGCAGTATGCCGTTGAGATCTTCCCTGGTGATCTCCATGTAAGGTTTTTTAGCATACGTTTCCGGGCCGCCGACGGTGGATTCCAGCCCTATTTCCTTGACGTTGTTGAAGAACGCGAAGACCTCATAATATTCTTTCTGGGAGAAGGGATCGTATTTATGGTCGTGGCAGTGGGCGCATTCAAGCGTGATGCCCAGCATACTTTTACCGAAGGTGTTGGTGCGGTCAGTCACATATTCAATGCGGTATTCTTCGTCTATGACGCCACCTTCTTCCGTAATCTTATGGTTACGGTTAAAGCCTGATGCCAGCAGCTGTTCGCGGGTAGCGTTAGGGACCATATCGCCGGCGAGTTGCCAGGTTACAAAATCTTTATAGGAGAGATTTTTGTTAAAGGCGTGTATCACCCAGTCGCGCCAGGGCCACATGCTGCGGTAGTTGTCGTCCTGGTAACCATGGGAATCCGCATAACGCGCCACATCCATCCAGTGGACGGCCATTTTTTCGCCGTAGGCGCTGTCCTGCAGCAGTTCATCCACCATCAGCTCATAGCCTTTGTCGCTGGTGTCTTTGGCAAAGCGTTCCATCCTGGCGAGCGTAGGAGGCAGACCGGTAAGATCCAGACTGAGGCGCTTCAGCAGCCGTTCGCGATCGGCCGCGGGATTTGGCGAGAGCCCTTTTTCATTCATCTGTGCCAGCGTGAAAAGGTCGATCTCGTTACGCGGCCATTTGCGGTCTTCTACCTGTGGCAGTGCGGGGGATACCGGTGGTACAAACGCCCAGTGGGGTTTGTATTTAGCGCCCTGTTTAATCCATTTCTCAATGAGTTTTACTTCAAAACTGCTCAGTACCATGTTACTGGAGGGCGGCGGCATACGCATGGAAGTGTCGGCGGTGCTGATGCGCTGGTATAATACTGACGCTATGGGATTGCCGGGTACCAGCGCATGTGCGCCAGGATCATCCCGCAGGGCTTTATAGGCGCTGTCAGCGATGTCGAGACGCAGGCCGGCTTCGCGTTTGTTGGCGTCGGGACCGTGACAGGCGAAACACTTGTCGGACAGGATAGGCCGTACGTGGAAGTTGTAATCCACGATGTCCGGCATCTTTTCCTGCGACTGGTCCTGCGTGTCCTGGTGATTACAGGCCGTAAGGATAGTGAGCATGCAGGCAGCTGCTTTTACATAACGTTGGAACATAATCTGATTATTCGTGTACAATTGTTCACTTACTAGGCTGGATGGCACGCCACTTCCTGTGCATAGAAAAACAGGCCCGGAGCCGGGACTATCTATGCTATTTTGATCCTGATTGATGCTTTTTTTGCCTTTCTTAGCTATCCAACAATTCGTTCATATGTATGAACATAAACAAATATAGTATTTCTATTTACAAATCAATAGCAGGAAATAATTTTATTGACGAACGGCAGGCGTGAAGAGATGGAAAATCGGAAGTCCGTTATTTTCGTTTAGGCGCTACCTGTGGGGTGGTAGTAGGTCCTTCTACCATCAGCTTCCCGTCTTTTAAGATCTTCACCCGGTCGATAAAAACCACGCGTTCATCGCCGGTGGCCAGGGTACGGGCGTGATATACGCAAAACATCTCTTTGCCGTCCGGCGACCAGGTGATGCTGTTATGCCCTGTGCCGGTCACTACGCCGCCTTTATCATTGTTTTTCTGCAATACCGGATTGTTGGCTGCTTTCACAAAAGGCCCCAGCGGGCTTTTGGAGGTGGCATATCCTACAGCGTAGTTCTTACCGCCAAAATAGTTGGCGGAGTACATCATGTAGTAAGTATCGCCCTTCCGGAAGATGGCCGAACCTTCTGTCCAGCGGCGGTTGACTTCTTTCGAGGTAACGGAGCGGCTTTCCCATTCTGTCTGCTGATCGCCCATTTTTACCGGTGGACGCAACAGCAGTACCGGTTCCCCGACAACGCCGCTGAAATCAGGTTTCAGTTCCACTCCGTATACCCAGCTTTCTTCTATACTGTCGAACCATCCTTTTTTCCGGGCCCAGTCAGCCACTTCGCTTTCTACCGGATGTTTGTAACAGCAGCGGGAATAGTAGAGATAAATCTTCCCGCTTTTGTCAAATAACACGTTGGCATCGATGACAGGATAGCCGGGATCGAAGATGGGTTTGTCTGTTAGGTCGGTGAACGGGCCGGCAGGACTGTCGGCAACGGCTACACCTATACGAAAATTTTCGAGTTCCCTGCCAGGATTGTTTTTCCATTGTGCGCTGTAGAACAGGTAGTATTTACCCTGGTGGGCATACACCTCCGGCGCCCAATAGGCGCCGTCCCAGGCGGCGGTGGAATCACTCCAGCCGTTCCTGTTGCCGGCGTAGTATACCTGTCCTTCTTCTTTCCAGTGGACCAGGTCGGGAGATGAATAAGCGGCAAAGCCGTTTTTGGCGCCGCCGCCCGTCCCGTACATATAGTACTGGCCGCCCTTTAACTGCAGCACATAGGGGTCGCCGAATTTTATGGGCAACGGGTTTTTATAGGTGGCGCTTTGGTTTTGCGCTGTTCCGGTACGGTGAACAAGGAACGTGGCAAAGAGGCATCCGATGGCAATTTTTAGCTTGTTGTTCATAAGTGGACATGTCAGGTAAACAAATATAACCGCCGGAAGTTATAAATGAAAGCTATTTTCTGAGGAGCGTCCTATCGGAAAAAAAATATCCATTACGCTGCGAAATGCTTAAATTTGCCGCTCCCAACGGGAATGGATAAACTAAACCGTGGGAGGTAACCCAAATCCGGACCAATTGAAATACCTGTATTAAACCTGAATAGTTCATCAATGGAACAACCCAAAAATTTTACCAGAGAAGGTAACGTGTACAAAATGAAACCCCAGTTAGGGTTCAATATTGTAGTGATAGGACTGGCGCTGCTTTTCGTCGCCCTTGGCATCTACATAAAATCGCCCGGCGTAATATGGATCTTTGCCGCCTGCGCTGTCATCTTTGTCCTGAGTGCTTTTACAAAATCGCTGGTCATCGACATGGACAAAAAAGAGATCAGTGGAAGGATGGCACTGATCAAATCCGGTTATACCATACCGATTTCGGCGATACAACATTTTGAACTGTATTCTCTCCGCCAGAATTTTATTACCACCAATACCACCCTGAACGTATACTACCTGAAGGACGGTAAAGAGAAATCAGTATCCCTGGTGCAAGGGTTTACCGCCAGAGGCATACAGGGTATTTTAAATGACATCGAGGAAATAATCGCAACAGATGGGTCTAAAGGATAAGTTAAATGTGGTGATCTCACCCGGCAGGATTTCGTTACAGCCCAACCGGAGACTGGTATCGAGCCTGGCCTGGTACGCAGGGATCATTGCTGTTGTTGCCATCTTCCTGGCCATCTTTTATGTCCGGATCGGTGAAGCTGGCAGGATCGTGTGTTATGCCCTGATGATTTATTTCGTGGGCCACGGTTTGGTCGACTATATGTTCCGGTTCAACGTGCGTTATGAATTCGACAGAGAGACCAACGCGGTGTACAAGGAAAATCCGCCTTTTGGAAGAAAGCGGCTTATGGCGCTGGACGAGATCGTGATCTTCACCAGATCCTCGTCCGGCGAGTGGCACTATGCCATGGGCAAAAAGAAACAGCACCTCATCAGAAGCTACAAAGTCAGTCCCGCTTTTGGCGGCGGAAAAGCCCAGGAGCAGCTTGCAGCGGAGTTTGAAGAAACCATTCTGCACCCTATTATGGCGCTGGTACCGGCTCCTTTGTAAACACAGCTATCTATATATGATCCTTCCTAAAATCAGGGATGAAAGGTTTATTACTGTCCGCCGGGGAGGCACCCTGTCTGATGAAGACCATCATCTGCTGGCCATCTGGGCGGTGGCAGTGGCCCATGTGGCGGCGCATGAACTCGGGGCAGCTGCCTATGCCATCAGGGCTGCTGTGGCTGCAGCGCCGGAAAATCAAAAGGAAGAAGCCCGTGTTAAAGAACGCCAATGGCAACTGGACCAGCTGCCGGGAAAAATCCGGGCCCTCGTGGTCGATGATCAGCGGCTGCGGAATGACATCTGCTGGTCGGTTTTTGGTAACTAACCAGCTTACAGGACGGTCCGGCCGTTGACCAGGTCCTCATCGGCGTCCGATAGCTGCCGGTACCGCATTTTGCGGCTCTCGGTACAATACCTGACAGAGCCGGACTCTACGTACTTAAAATAAAGCACTTCCCGCGGATAATCAGCCTCCAGCTTGTTGCAGGCCTCTTCCATCTCCAGCTCATAATCATAAAACAACTGGATACACCTGCGGATGGCGGCGTCTTCGTCCAACCCTTCGGCACGCTGCATTACCCGGAGAAGATTGGTGTAGTCGGATTTCTCTGCTTTTCTCGCTTTTAAATTGTACAGGTCAAGCAGCACAGCGATGCACCTGCTGGAGCAATCGAAAATGTGCGCAAACCCGGGATGCCGGAAGGTAGACAGCTCCAGGTCGTCCTGCGTATCATACAATATCGAGAAGATGACCCACATAGCGATATTATAATGCCGGTAACGGAGGTATTCGTCCACCGTAAGCAGCTGTTCCTGTACTTCTGCTATGCGGAGGCGCATCATACCGTCGAGGTATTTCTTCATCTCGTTCCTGAACAGGGCCAGGGTCCCTTCGTTCCAGTCAGGGCGGGAGCAGAACGCATGCACCGGTGCAAAGCGTTCGTCGTCGGACGTTCCTTCCATCGCTGCTACAAACTGCTCCATCAGCCTGCGGATATCGTCCAGGTCGGTGGAATTGTCAAAATACCGATCGTCTATCAGCGCCCAGTAGGCAAAAAAGCGGGCCACTGCCTTCAGCTTCCGGGTGTCTCCCAGCGGGTAAATGTAAATAGAATACAGGGCGCCGGCCGCCACATAGTCTCCGTATTGCCGCGTATTCTCATCGAGAATATCGAAAGCTTCCGTGCTGAAAAACTGTTTGGTGTCGGCGATGATTTCGTTTTTCTGAGGGTGTTCCATCCCGGGAAAACGGGATACCAATAAAGGAATTTCCATTTGGACAGGTGATTTAATAAATGGTTACTGAGTACAGATCACAGGAATAGATAAAACAGGCATGCAAACATGACGGGTCGATGGCTAAGTTATCTTTCCAGACTGCAATATGGCCTCAGCAGGGACAACCGGCAGTTGTCATAGTGTCTTTGTTTTTAATATATAGGTCTTCAAATAGTATTCCCCGGGGGCGAACGGCCGTGGCCGGCGGTTATACGATAAGAGGGGAAGCATTTAAACTGACTGATTATCAATGGTTACTACTCCCGGTTGTCGAAAAACAACCGGGAGTAGCGATCATACAACTAACAGTAGCGATGCTTTTGATGGTCCTGTAATGAACCCGGATATCTTTGCATTATCGAAAAACAAAACAGTACAGATGGACATTAAAATCATCGGCAGCAAGATTGCCAGAGCAAGAAAACAGGCAGACATGTCGCAGGCGCAATTGGCTCAATTACTTTTTATCAGTCCGCAGGCGGTAGGAAAATGGGAGCGGGGTGAGTCTATTCCGGACATTATTACTATGAACCGGTTGGCACAAGTGCTGGGAGTCGATCTCAACTATTTTTCCGAAGGCTTCCCTTCTGCTGCCGGTGAGTCGGATCAGCCGCTGGCGGAATCCACAGCGGTGGAGCACGAACCAAAGCGTGCCTGGGATATGTCGCTCGGCAACTGGGTGGATGCTGACTTTTCCGGCCTGAAGCATCTGCATGAGAAATTCAGCTCGTCTAATATGCAGCGTTGCAGGTTCATCGGCTCAGACATGGCGGGATTGCTGCTGAAAGGCAATCATGTGAGCAGTTGCGATTTTTCCGGTTCCGATATGAGCGGCAGCCATTTTCAAAAATCCCATATAGATACCAACCTCTTTAAAGAATGTTCGCTGAGAGAAGCCGAATTCTCCGGAAGTCATATTAAAAGCTGCAATTTCTCAGGGGCGGATTTCACCGGGGCCAGCTTCCATTCTGCCAGCTGCGCAAAAAATACGATGACAAACGCCGTGTTGAACCGGACTTCCTTCGTGAATACATCCCTGGCGGATATGGTGTTCGAAGGCAGCACGCTGGAGGACTGTTATTTCGACAACTGTTCTTTTTCCAGGGTGACCTTCCAGGATGCCAGGCTCTTCAATACCTTCTTCAAATGTAAGACGTTAAAGCCGCTCCGGTTTGTGAACTGTGAGGCTGACCGGATGACGTACGAATTCCTGAAAAACGGCAAAGCAGATATGAGCGGCATCACGCTAATCACTTTATAAATCCAGTATACATGTTACAAAATGAATTCGCTATTTCAGTAAGAGGATTGAAGAAATCCTACAAGAACGTACCGGTACTTACGGACGTGGATTTCCAGGTCAGGGCGGGCACCATCTTCGCCTTGCTCGGTTCTAACGGCGCCGGCAAAACGACCATCGTCAGAATCCTGACCACGCTGCTCCGGCAAGATGGAGGAACTGCCCTGGTAAACGGTTTCAATGTGGCGTCGCAGCCGGAAGGGGTGCGTCGGTCCATCAGCCTGACCGGCCAGTTCGCAGCCGTGGACGAGATCCTGACCGGCCGGGAGAACCTGGTGATGATCGCGCAGCTGCGGCACCTCGCGCAGCCACACCAGGTGGCTGACGATCTGCTGCAACGTTTCGGTCTTACCGATGCTGCCAACCGCAGGGCATCCACTTATTCAGGAGGAATGCGACGCCGGCTGGATATCGCCATGAGCCTGGTGGGACAATCCCGGCTCATTTTCCTGGACGAGCCCACCACAGGGCTGGACCCCGAGGCGCGCATTGAGGTGTGGAAGATCATCAAAGAGATGGCCAACAGCGGCACCACCGTCTTCCTGACCACTCAGTATCTCGAAGAAGCAGAGCAGCTGGCCGACAGGATCGCCATTCTTCACAAGGGCCGCATTATTGTAAATGGTACGCTCGCAGAGCTGAAGCAGCTGTTTCCGCCTGCCCAAAAAGAATACATTGAAAAACAGCCGACGCTGGAAGAGATCTTCCTCAGTATCGTTGGTAAAAAGGAGGTTGTATAAAATGGAAGCGACAAAAAACTACTATTTCATGGATATGGGCGTTATGCTGGGGCGTTCCATGCGCCATATCTTCCGCAGCATGGACACTATCATTACGGTGACCATCATGCCCATTGCACTCATGCTGTTGTTTGTATACGTGCTGGGCGGCGCCATTCAAAGCGGTGCTGACAACTATGTCAACTACCTGTTGCCGGGCATCATGCTCATCGCGGTGGCCAACAGTATCGGGTACGTATCTTTCCGCCTGTTTACCGATGTGCAACGGGGAATATTCGAACGTTTCAACTCCATGCCTATCGCCCGTTCCGCTGCCTTATGGGGGCATGTGCTGACCTCGCTGGTGTCCAACGTGATTTCGGTGTCCGTGATCGTGCTGGTGGCGCTGCTGATGGGCTTCCGTTCCTCCGCAGGGGTACTGTCATGGCTGGCCGTCGCAGGGATACTCGCCATGTTCACACTGGCGCTGACCTGGGTGGCCGCTATCGCCGGACTGTCCGCCAAATCGGTGGATGGCGCCAGCGCCATCGCTTATCCGATCCACTTCCTGCCGTTGATCAGTTCGGCATTTGTGCCTACCAGCACTATGCCGGCGGGCGTACGGGCCTTTGCTGAAAACCAGCCGCTGACGCCGATGGTGAATGCCATCAGGGCGCTGCTTTCCAATCAGCCGGTCAACGGTGAAATATGGGTGGCGCTGGCGTGGTGCCTGGGAATTATGCTTGTAGCTTATGCCTTCGCCATGCGGGTGTATAATAAACGAGGGTAGCGGATGGCTAGTCCAGTTCAGCCCGTGAAAACAAATCCTTTATCAGCGTGTTGTTTTCACATGCCTCTTTGAAGGAAAGCGCAAATTCTTTCAAGGCCTCTTTGTTGAGCGAATAGGCGCAAAACATATCCGCTTCGGGGTCAAATTTAACAATGCCGGCTAATGCCGGTTTTTGTTCTTGTAAGAAAACATGGGCTAAAGACGCCCAGTCATATCCGTTTCCCTCAAAACCTTCTTCCTCCCGGACCTGGAAAACCTCTGCTTTGTACGTGCCAACATTCAGACAGATGGACACGCTGCCTTCGTGTTCTACCCAGAAAAATGGCTGTATCGCCGTTTCAAAATTGGTTGTTTCCATATTGCGCTAATGATTTAAAATGTTCATCTCCGTTGGCTTTGATGCCATCCCTGTATTTTACCGGTATTTAGTCGCCACGCCGCTCCAACCAGTCGTCAAAAACATTTTTCCACTCCCGTGCCTTCTTTTTTGATTAACAGGTTGGCATCCGTTGGATGCTTCCCTGCGATTAAAGGAGTAAGTTGATGTTCGCCGGCGATGGCTGTGCAATCTTATCATTTTTTCTCATCCGGGCACACATTTCTTCTATGTTTTTTTATAATCTTATCATGCATGGGTTTCCTGAAAAATTTTTCTTTAAAAACGAAATTAATCGTAATATTGCAATAATACAATTAATCTATGGGTGCAACGAAAACAGATCTTTTTACGCAACAGCAGAACGAAATGGCTGCCATGGCCAAGGCTTTGGCGCATCCGGCACGTATTGCGATCCTGCAGTACCTCGTGAAAAAGAATGCCTGTGTGTGCGGCGACCTGGTAGAAGAACTGGGCCTGGCACAGGCCACTACTTCCCAGCACCTGAAAGAGCTGAAGACAGCCGGCATCATACAGGGTTCCATAGAAGGAGCGAGCGTGTGCTATTGCATCAACCCCAAAATCTGGAAGCAATACAAGGAGCTTTTTAATGCGTTCTTTAAAGACGTCGACCTGCAGAATACCTGCTGCTGATATTTTTTTGCTTTTATATATCGCAATATTGCAATAATACGATAATTTATAAGTGATGACTACCGATGAACAAATGAAGGAGATCGTGAGACAGAAATACAGTGAGATCGCTTTGCAGGACAAGGCCACCAACGCGGCTTCCTGTTGCGGTTCCGGATGCTGCTCCACGGAGGTGTACAATATCATGAGTGACGATTACTCCTCGCTGCAAGGTTACAACCCGGACGCCGACCTGGGCCTGGGCTGCGGACTGCCAACACAATTTGCAAAAATTAAAAAAGGTGATACGGTGATCGATCTTGGTTCCGGAGCGGGCAACGACTGTTTTATCGCCCGGCAGGAAACCGGTGAAACAGGAAAGGTAATCGGTATTGATTTTACGCCGGCCATGATTGATAAGGCCCGGGCGAATGCGGAGAAACTGCAGTTCAATAACGTGGAGTTCCGCCAGGGGGATATTGAGAAAATGCCGGTCACCGCAAACACTGCGGACGTAGTGGTAAGCAACTGTGTGCTGAACCTGGTGCCCAATAAAAACGGCGTCATCAGGGAAATATTCCGGGTACTGAAGCCCGGTGGTCATTTCAGTATTTCAGATATCGTATTGCAGGGGACTTTGCCGGCCACTATTCAACAGGCTGCGGAAATGTATGCCGGCTGCGTATCCGGCGCTGTACAGCAGCAGGAATACCTGGACATGATCAAAAACAACGGGTTTAAAAACATCACCATCCAGAAAGAGAAGACCATCACCATTCCGGATGATATCCTGGCCAACTACCTGAGCGCGGAAGAAATCGCTGCATTCCGTTCAGGCACTACAGGCATATACAGCATTACCGTTTATGCTGAAAAGCCGGCGGATGCTGCCTGCTGTCCTCCGGGCTGCTGCTGACCGATTCCAATTTATATTACCTGTGGGTACCTGAAACCAAATACATAATAACAACATGCAAAACTGTCACCCGGCTCAACGTAAAGAGCTGCGTTTTTTAGACCGGTATCTTACATTATGGATATTCCTTGCGATGGCGCTTGGCGTCAGCATCGGCTATTTCTTTCCGGCATCATCAGGATTCATCAATTCCTTTTCATCCGGTACCACCAACATTCCGCTGGCCATTGGACTGATCCTGATGATGTATCCTCCACTGGCTAAAGTGAAATATGAGCAGATGGGCGAGGTATTCCGCAACACGAGGGTGTTGTCCGTTTCCCTGCTGCTGAACTGGGTGATAGGTCCTATACTCATGTTCGTGCTGGCGGTACTGTTTCTGCGCGGCTACCCTGAATACATGACAGGACTTATTCTGATCGGGCTCGCCAGGTGTATAGCGATGGTGATCGTTTGGAATGAACTGGCAGAAGGCAACAGGGAGTATGCTGCAGGGTTGGTGGCGTTGAACAGCATTTTCCAGGTATTGTTATACAGTGTCTATGCCTATATCTTTATCACCTGGTTGCCTGGTGTTTTCGGCATGAAAGGGATCACCGTGGCGGTGTCCATCGGAGAGATCGCAAAAAGCGTTGGCATTTACCTGGGTATTCCGTTTGCCGCCGGTATCATCAGCCGGTATGGCCTGATCGCATGGAAAGGAGAGAAGTGGTTCCGGGAAAAATATGTTCCATTCATTTCGCCGGTCACGCTGATCGCCCTTTTGTTTACCATCGTGGTAATGTTCAGCCTTAAAGGAGAGCTGATCGTGCAGATACCTTTCGATGTCATCAGGATAGCGGTCCCGCTGATGATCTATTTTATCATCATGTTCCTGGTGAGTTTTCTGCTGGGGAAGACGATGGGCGCCGACTATTCCCGGAATACATCCATTGCATTCACCGCTGCCGGAAATAACTTTGAACTGGCTATCGCTGTGGCGATAGGCGTATTCGGCATCAATTCAGGTCAGGCCTTCGTGGGAGTGATCGGGCCGTTGGTGGAAGTCCCCGCACTCATCGCCCTGGTGAACGTAGCCTTCTGGCTTCGCAGAAAATGGTACCCTGCTGCCAACAGTATAAACGCTTAATATTTTCAGACATTAATATCTCTCAAGACATGAAAAGAATACTGGTCCTTTGTACCGGCAACAGCTGCCGCAGCCAGATAGCGGAAGGCTATTTAAAACATTTCGCCGGGGAAAAGGCGGAAGTTTACAGCGCCGGCGTGGAAACGCATGGGGTCAATCCACGGGCCATCGCCACCATGGCGGAAGACGGTATCGATATTTCCGGCCATACTTCCAATAACATCGCAGAATACCGGGATATCCCCTTTGACTATGTGATCACCGTCTGCGACAACGCGAAGGAAAGATGTCCTTTCTTTCCCTCCACTGCACAGAAATTCCATGAGAACTTCCCCGATCCGGCCAAAGCTACAGGGACGGAAGAAGAGATCATGCAGCAGTTCAGAACGGTAAGGCAAATTATCAAAGATTACACGCAAAATTTCGTAGCAACCAACCTGTAATGCAACAGCCGGTAACCGCCATATGGCAACAGTTCAGCAACGAGCTGGAAAAATTCATCTGCAGGCAGACCGGAGACGATTCCGTATGCAAGGACCTGCTACAGGAAGTATTTATGAAGGTGTATGTCAATTCTGCTAAAGTGAGTGCTGCCGATAATATCAGGGCATATCTGTATCGTGTGGCAAGCAATGTCATTACAGATCATCACCGGCGCAGGCAGAATGGCCGGCAGGTATCAGCGGTGTACGGGCCGGAAGCTGCAGATGAAATTATGCATCCCGGAGATGAGTACAAACTGGCTGATTGCCTCAGGCCTATGGTGGCTGCGTTGCCGCCAATATACCGGCAAGCCCTGACATTGACGGACCTCAACGGCTACACGCAGAAACAATACGCTGAAATATCGGGCATATCTGCATCCGGTGCTAAATCGAGGGTACAGCGGGCCAGGCAGCGGCTAAAGGAGATGATTCTGCAATGTTGTGAATATGAATTTGACAAGTACGGTAATATCCTGTCCTGTTGCGATCATTCATCCCCCGGGGTAAGTTTTGTTGAAGTAAAAACGCGCCTTCTGCCAGGAAGGCGCGTTTGGTCGTATACGTTAGTATCAAAAGGTCTCTTTCTTCTCCTTCCATTCTTTTCGTGCCTTTTCCAGATCTGCTACGAACAAGGGATTTTTATGCCAGGCATTGAGCAGATGCCAGCTAACGACCCGTGATGCTTCGTTATCACTGGGATAGTGTATCCCCATCAGTTCCCGTGACCAGCGCACTTCTTCCGCCATTTTAAGAAATGCGGCCCTTTTTTCCGGGATAATCTCTGCGAATACAAATGCTTCCGAAAATGCCCAGAGCGAATGACCGCTGGCAAAGGAGGGTGAACTGATCCGGGCCAGCGGTTTTAATGCCGGTTCCAGGTGATAAGGGCGTGGACGTTTGAAGGTCCATTTTAACCGGAACTCCGTTACCCGTATATCCTGGATACACTTCAACAGCAATGCTGCGGTAGCCGGAAAATTCCTGTCGTTATACCATTCTCCGACAGGGGAGGCAATATAAAATAGCTGTTGCCGGTTCAACTGATAGTCGGGATCCTCCGGGTTTAGTATGTTCGGCCAGGAGCCAATGTTGGCGATGTATCGGGCGCGTTCCGTTTCTTCGGGCGTTCTGTTTTTCTGCAGCTGCAGCATATAATCCAGTTCAGCGCGCGTTTGGTCTGAGCTGTTGGCTGGTGCATGAATCAGGACCGCCAGTTTTGATTCTTCCTCCGGGCTGAGATAAGTGGTCCGCCACAGCATATTGCTGATGGCGCCTTTGCCGTACTCCGGCCAGGGATACCTGATCGTATCCATCCATGCGCGGCTATCGTTGGGGCGCGGATTCAGTGCGGCGAGTGTTTTATAGTGATGGTCGACCGCTTCCAGAGGATGGATACGGCCGGAGGTGATCCGGAATGCGCTCAACAGGAAGCCTGTAGCGGCAATAATCAGCAGGAAGTACAAAGTCCTTTTCCGGTGTTTCATTTTCGTCATGATTTAGTGGTTAAAAAATGTATTTAACCTATGACGGAGAATACCGGAAAAGGACGCAACCGGAGCATAGTGTGCCTTTAGGCTTTGGCCAGCTGGCTGCTCATCCAGTGCTCAACATCAATGGCGCCCAGTTTAGCCTGTCCTGCGGGGACCAGCGCTGCATAACTAATGCGGGCGCCATAGTATTGCAGGTTTTGATTGGCCTCTACCTGGCGGGGATCATTGGTGGCTTCCAGGTAGCGGGTCACCAGTTCGGGCATGGTAAAACGGCCGGGGCCGGCGATCTCCTGTATACCGTTGACAGGCGCTGACAGTGCTGCTTCAGCTACAAAGGTGGCCACATCTTCAGCTGCGATAGGTTGGAACTGAAGATCTGATATATGTACCACATTGCCGTCCGTTGCCTGTTGGGCGATGCCACCAATGAATTCGAAGAACTGTGTGCTGCGGATAATGGTATAAGGTACGCCGGATTGCCTGATCAGCTCTTCCTGCACATTCTTGGCGCGCATATAGCCGCTTTCCTGCATAAGCTCCACGCCAACGATAGATAATGCCAGGTGATGCTTCACCCCGGCTTTCACTTCCGCTGCCATCAGGTTTCGGCCGGCGGTCTGAAAAAATTCCAGCACCGCTTTGTCCTCAAAGGAAGGGGAGTTGGCGAGGTCTATCACCACGTCTGTGCCGGCCAGCGCTTCGTCCAGCCCTTCGCCGGTGATGGTATTGATACCTGTTGCCGGTGATGCTGCTATCACCTCGTGACCTGCCTGGCGGATTTTAGCGACTACTTTGCTGCCGATGAGACCTGTGCCTCCGATGACTACGATTTTCATAAGTTTGAATTTTTAGTTTGCAGTCAGTAACGCCAGCCATATGCCGAAAATGTAAAATATTGATAATTATATCGTTGTGTCGATTGATGCATTTTCTTTTTCACTTTATATCGTGAAAACACGAAAACACTCACGATATAAAGTGAATGACTGTCAGGAGAAGTAATCTGCTTTGGTGATACCCAGTTTTTTCATTTTGGAGTGAAGGGTATTGCCGGGCACCCGTAGAATTTCTGCTGCGCCGCCGATGCCGGAGATCTTTCCGTGGCAGCGTTTGAGGACTTCTATGATATAGCTGCGTTCCACTTCTTCGAGCGACCGGTTGGCAGCAGGTGCGGGGCTTTGTTTTTCTGCTGTAATTTTCGGGGGAATGAAAATGTCATTCAGTACCCCATCAGTGGCTAGCAGTACGCTGCGTTCTATCATGTGCTCCAGTTCACGCACGTTGCCAGGCCAGCTGTAATGACGGAGCTGTTGTATCGCTTTGACGGAGATCCGGGCTATTTTCCTGCCGGCATTCCGGGCGTATTTTTTCACGAAGAAATTTGCCAGCGGTTCGATGTCTTCCGGCCGTTCCCGCAGCGGTGGTAACCGGACAGGGAATACGTTCAGCCGGTAGTAGAGGTCTTCCCGGAACTGGCCCGCTCTGACGGCTTCTTCCAGGTTCCGGTTAGTAGCTGCGATCAACCGCACGTCCACCCGGATGGTTTGTTTACCGCCCACTCTTTCGAGCTCGCGCTCCTGGATAACGCGCAGCAGTTTAGCCTGTGCTTCTAACGGCAGTTCGCCGATTTCGTCGAGAAACAGCGTGCTCTTGTCCGCCAGCTCAAATTTGCCGATATGTTTTTCCGTAGCGCCGGTGAAGGCGCCCCGTTCGTGGCCGAACAGTTCGCTCTCTATCAGATTGGCTGGTAAGGCAGCGCAATTGACTTTTACCATCAGTTTGTCCTTCCGGGCAGATGCATTGTGAATGGCGCGGGCAATCAGCTCTTTGCCGGTGCCTGTTTCACCATGCACCAGTACCGTGGTTCCCGATGTCGCCACCAGTGATATCAGCCGGTAAACCTCCTGCATGGCAGCCCCGTTGCCTACTATTTCGGAGAAATTATAGATTGTCCTGATCTGTTCTTTCAGATAGTCGTTTTCATTTTCCAGCTGTTTTTTATAGGCCAGCAGTTTTTCGTTGGCCTGAATGTTGGCAATAGCGATCGATATCTGCGCACAGATACCTCTCAGCAGCAACTTGCTGAGTTGGTTGGCCAGCATCCAGATGGTGCCTATATTGCGGTCGCCCACCCGCAGGGGAAAGCTGTACATATTTTTCCGGCCGGTAGTAGCCCATAGCTTCGCATAGTCGTTACCGTTTTTTATTTCCTCCGCAACGCTGAAGACCAGTCCTTCTTTACTGGCCAGTACCTTCGAGGTGTAAGGTTCGTCTACCGTAATCTGTGTGCCGGACATCTGTTCAAAAGCCCTGGCGCCGCCAAACAACGTGGGATCGCACATAAACATCGAAAGGTGAATGCCGTCGTCGTCAATTACCCGGATCATGGCCAGCTGAGTGTGCATGGTTTTATCCAACACCTTGAAGATAGCAGCCTGCAGCTCCGGCTTGGACCGGACCTGGGCTATTTCATTGCTGAAGTCCAGCAGAAAGGATTTCTCCCTCTCTGTCCTATAGATCTCTTCGTTTTTAAGGATGTTGGAGACAGCGCCCGATAACTGGGGAATAATACCATTGATCACACTCCGGAACTCGCGGGTGAAACTTCCGGGTTTGTCGGTATACAGGTGGATGAAGCCCACAGGCTTGTCTTCCATCATGATCTTCGTCATCAGTATTTCCCGCACGCCTTCCTCATAATTCACTTTAAGGAAGACTGGGCTGCCCGGCCGGTCCATCACGTCTTCCAGCAGAAACGAGATAGGGCCGTCGGCCTGTAATACCGCCTGTATAAAAGGTTCATTCAACGGGAAACGGGCAGTGGCGAGTTGTGTGTATTTCGGGTGGGTGCGGATAGGAGAGTATTCATTGTCCAGCAGGAAAGGCGTGTAGGTGCCGCCCTTTTCATCGATGAGGGTGACGATCGTGTGCGTGAAATAGAAATATCGTTTGAGCCGCCTGGAGAAAAGGAGCAGCAGATCATTTTTATCCCTGACGCGGGTGATGTCATTACCGAGGTCCAGTAACATCTTCCTTTCCTGTTCCAGCACGGCTTTGGAAAGAACAGGCTGCTCCGGTCCCTGTAATTTTTCTTTTTTCATGGGCGCACATTAAGACAGGATAAATATAATGAATAAGACTTTTACGTCAACACGGAGAAGCGCTGCTTCTGAAGCGGGAGCGCTTCTCTGCGGGAAACTATTCATTGTTGTTCCTGTCCGGCGGTGTGGCTTTCAGCAGATGCCGCACAAAGAAGTCATTGCGTTTAGTCCGTCCATACGGACCGCCGTCGCTGTGCCCCATTCCTGGTATGGGAAGGAATTCGAACGTTTTGTTGCTTTTGATCAGCGCGTTGACAACGCGATAAGTAGACTCCGGCGGCACATTGGTATCTGCTTCGCCCAGCAACAGGTCGCCTTTCAGCTTGCCGGCATTGGTGACGTTGGACTGTTCTTCATAATGTTTCCCTACCGGATAACCCATCCATTGTTCGTTCCACCACTGTTTGTCCACGCGGTTATCGTGGCAGCCGCAGGAAGCCACCGCCGCTTTGTAAAACTCCGGATGAAAGAGCAGGCCGCCGAGTGCATTTTGGCCGCCGGCAGAAGTGCCGTATAGCCCTACACGTGTTGTGTCTGCGAAGGGATATTTTTCTGCCAGTGCTTTGATCCAGCGGATACGGTCGGGAAAACCGGCATCTGACAGTTTTTTCCAGCATACGTCATGAAATGCCTTGGAGCGGTTGGCAGTACCCATACCGTCTATCTGGACTACTACAAAGCCCAGGTCCGCCAGGCGCTGCATGTCTGTATAGTAGCTCATAAAACTTTTCGGCACAAATGCATCATGCGGACCGGCGTAGATATTCTCGATAATGGGATATCGCCGTGTGCTGTCATAATCAGAAGGGCGGCACATAATGCCCCATATGTCTGTTTGCCCGTCCCGGCCTTTTGCGTGGAACGGTACGGGGAAAGGAACGCCGGTAGACCGCCAGGCGCTGACATCGGCCCGTTCTGCTATCGTAATGAGTTTGGCATCGGCAGTACGGCGCAGTTCATTCACCGGGGGAACATTTACCTGCGAGTATTTATCAATATAATATTTCCTGTCGGGCGAAAAGGATACCTGGTGGTTACCTGCCGCCGGTGTAAGTTTGAGGAGGTGCTGCCCATCGAAACCGATACGATAGTAATGAATGAAGTAGGGATCTTCTCCCGGCTCCATGCCACCTGCACGAAACCATACCTCCCTTTTGGCTGTATCCACGCTGTCGATGCCACGTACCACCCATTCGCCGCGGGTGACCTGGTTCTTTACCGCCCCGGTGAGGGTGTTGACGAGGTAAATATGCCGCCAGCCGTCTTTTTCGGACGTCCACAACATTTCGTTGGTCTCCGGCAGATAATGGGTATAGAGGCGTGACTCATAGATAAAAGTGGGCGCCTGTTCATCTAAAACGGTACGGGTGGCGCCGGTAAGTGCGTCCACTTCAATCACCCGGAAACGCTGGTGGCCGCGGTCCACCTTTTCATATAAAAAATAGCGGGGGGCCTTATGCCGCCAATGTAATACAGGCGGACCAAAAAAATCCAGCGCTTCCGCATCAGTACGCACCACCTTTTTATCCGCGATCGAAAATATATACATCTGATAGGCGGGGAAAGGATCTCCTGGTTGTTTATAAGGATGGGAGCGAAGCTGTCCGCGGGTAGTGCCGGCGACGTCCGTCAGCACGTAATAGGCCGCCGAATCGGTAACCGGCCGGGTAAGATACCCTACCACATATTTGCTGTCGGGAGACCATGCCAACGCTTCATAGCGGGCTGCCCGGGCAGTGTCGGCGCCGTTGGTGGTCAGCCGCGTCAGCGCGCTGTCACGGGTAGATTGAATATATACGTTACCGTTAATGATCCGGGCTATCCATTGTTTATCGGGAGATACGGAATCTGTTTCGAAGTCCTGCCATCTGGACGGTCCTCTTTGTGCTACCTGGGATGACGGTGTGCCGGCAGCGATCAGGCGGTTTTGTGCTGCAGTGTCTTTTATTTCTTTTTTGCGTCCTGTAGCGGCTTGTACCAGGTAATAAGTCTTCGTAGTGTCTTTACTGTTACCGACGGTATACCAGAACTGTTCTCCGCCGGGGAGCCAGCCGGCCTCCACGTTATGCCGGAATACCTTTCTGCGTGTAAGGCTGTCCAGAAGTTGTACTTTACGGTAACGTTCCATGACCGCTGCATGGTCCGGCAGGTAAGGCTTCCGGGAAAGCTGTTGCGCCGAAAGCGCAGCCCCGTAAAGGTTGCAGGCCGTAACTACACTCCAAAATAGGCGATGTTTCATATGTCTGTCGTATGCTTTTCACGCATAAATATAGTGATCGCTGCGGGCAGGTGTTAGCGGTTATTGATGAATGATGACCGTATATTAACTACGGCTTCAGCAAATATTCTCCTGTATTTTGAGGATGGACTCCCATTTAAACATCGCTATTGGGCAATGAAAATAGACATATTGGTTTACTATGTAGCTCGCTAGGAACGGGCGCCTCTTCGTATAGTGGTGCTCGTTTTTTTATAACTAATCATAAATAAATTTGGAAATTATAGTTTTGTTAAATTATCTTGCAGTCGTAAAGTAGAACGAGTGCATTTTGAGATCTTTTTGTGAGAAGTTGTTTGCTGTAGCAACCAGATATATGTTGACTTGCTTATGTTTGAAATAGCCAACTGTGTTGACTAAACTCCAAGAGTGTGCTTTATCCCTGGCCTCTGTTGGTATAACTAACTTTCTTCCTGAAGTGACCTTGTGCAAATTTTTTCAGTCGAATTATTTAGAGCATTATTTAGCATTTCCCGGCAGGAATTTTAAAATACTGTAGATGGTTTTTGCTGGCTGTTTTCACGATGAAACAGCAGAAGAGAAGTATATTTGGTCCCTGCCAAAATTTAAACCGCTTAGAGAGGATAATTAAAATCTAAATCAATTTACAGCACAGCGCCAATATCGTGACTCAACCTCCCGGATGAGACGGGTGAACATTTATCTAAACCAAAATCCATAACAATGAAGAGAGTTCTACTTCTATTGATGCTGCTATGTTCGGGGATAGCCGGACTGCAGGCTCAAAACAGGACGATTACAGGTTCGGTTACAGACGCCAAGGGCGGTAACCCGTTGCCAGGCGTAACGGTACAAGTCAAAGGTGAAAGAACCGGCACCGTGACCACTGCATCTGGTACTTTCACCCTGGTAGTGCAGGGTCAGAACAAGGTACTTCGGTTTTCATTTGTAGGTTACGAAGAACAGGAAGTGGCACTGGGCGCAGGCTCAGACATCCGTGTGGCACTGAAGCCCGACGACAAGGTACTGGACGAAGTACTGGTAGTGGCTTATGGTACACAGAAGAGGGCCACCTTTACCGGTGCTGCCTCTGTGGTAAAAGCAGAAGTGCTGGCAGAAAGACCGGTAACCTCTTTTGAAAAAGCTTTACAAGGTAATGTGCCTGGCGTAACAGTACAAAGCGTATCCGGTCAGCCCGGCGGCGCCACCACTATCCGCATCCGCGGTGTTGGCGGCTTTGGTACCAGCACTAACGCCAACGCCAACAGTGCTCCTTTGTATGTAGTGGACGGTATCGCCATCGCTACCGGCGACTTTACACAGGCTTCCACTACTGCTGACGTACTGGCTACCCTCGATCCTAAAGATATTGAAACCGTAACGGTGCTGAAAGATGCTTCCGCTGCTGCATTGTATGGCTCCCGCGCTGCCAACGGCGTGATCCTGATCACGACCAAAAAAGGTAAAGCCGGCAGAATGAGCGTGAACGTGACCGGCAGCAATGGCTGGTCCGGTATCGCTGTTGACAGGCATGACTTCCTGGGCAGTGAGGAATACTTCAAATACTGGTGGGATTCCTACTACAAAAAAGGCGTTGCCGGTGGCGCTACGCCTGCTGATGCGGCTAAACAGGCCAATGCATCCACCATCGCGGCGCTGCAGGCCAATCCGTTCAACAACGCCAATCCTTATGGCGCAGACGGCAGGCTGACTTCCGGTACCGTTAAGTATTATGATACGGACTGGAGAGACGCGGTGACCAGGACTGGTGTGACCCAGGATTACGGTATCAGTGTTGCCGGCGGTACAGACAAAACCACTTATTATTTCGGTGCTGGTTATTTCAACCAGAAAGGCGTAATACTGGCATCAGACTTTAAACGTTATAATGCCAAACTGAACCTGGAAACCAGGGCTACCGACTTCCTGAAATTTGGTGTGTTCTCCACGTTCTCTTCTACGGATCAAAACACCCCTCCGGGTGCTACAGGTTCTGCTAACCCTATCTATTTTGCGGACAGAATCTCTCCGGTATATTCCCTATATCAGCGGGATGCCAGCGGTAACCCCGTCCTGGACCCTTCAGGCAAAGGCCTTGCTTACAATTACATCAACCCTGTGATGAAGGATTATAACCCGGTAGGCCTGAGCAAATCCAATATACACAATGCTAAAACGCTGAGAGCTATCCTCTCCGCCTATGCCGAGGTGTATTTCCTGAAATACCTGACCTTTAAATCACAAGTGGGCGCTGACGTGGTGGACCTGCGGGAAAGCCGCTACTACAACCCGCTGAATGGCGACGGTAAGGCCGTAAACGGCCGTAGCAATAAATATGCGCCGAGAGATACCAGAACAACCATCGTGAATACCCTGACATTTGACAACAACTTCAATAAACACCATGTGAACGTACTGGTGGGCCAGGAAGCATTTAACTATGTTTATACCAACCTGACCGCCGGTTCTACTGGGTTTCCGTTTGAGGGTATCTCCGAACTGGGCGCAGGATCTACTGCCAGCAACCCTACTTCAGACCGCACACAGAAGAAATTTAACTCTTATTTTTCCCGTGTTAACTACGACTTCGATAATAAGTACATCCTGTCTGCCAGCCTCCGTACAGACGGATCTTCTGTCTTCGGTGAGCAGAAAAGATATGGTACTTTCTGGTCCGTAGGTGGAGCCTGGATGATCTCTAAAGAGAACTTCATGAGCAGCACGGCCGGCTGGTTAAGAGAACTGAAAATCAAAGGCAGCCATGGTGTAAGTGGTGCTGATAATATCGGCCGTTATGACCGTCTGGACCTGTATGATGCAGGCGCTAACTATAACGGTCAGGCCGGTACGAAATACGCCCAGCTGGGTAACCCGCTCCTGCGCTGGGAAGGCGCCATCACTACCGATGTGGGTATTGAAGCATATTTTATCGACAGAATCCGCGTGGAAGCAGGTTACTACCGTCGTGGCTCTGACAGGCTGCTGTTTCAGAAGCCGCTGTCCATGACCACCGGTTTTGAGTCTGTGATAACCAACCTCGCTAAACTGAATAATACCGGCTTTGAGGCGGTAGTAGAAGCGAATGTAATACGTAACAACGACTTTACACTCGATCTGGGCGCTAACATCACCACCAACAAGAACAAAATTGTTGATCTCGGAGGCGTTGATTCCATCATTGCGCCTACCGGCAGCAAACTCTGGAAAGTGGGAGGCGATCGTTATGAGTTCTTTATCCCGGAATACGCAGGCGTAGATCCTGAAGACGGCAGACCGCAGTGGTACAGAAACGAAACTGACAACAACGGTAACCTCACCGGAAAACGTATCACTACCAAACAGTACACACAGGCGAGCCGTTACAAAATGGGCAGCTCCCTGCCTAAGTTCTATGGCGGTTTCAACCTGAAAGCTACCTATAAAGGGTTTGACCTGACTGCGATGCTGTTCTTTAACTACGGTAACAAAATCTATGATTCATACCTGCAGGCTATCTCTAACGATGGTTCCGCTAAAGGTACCAACATTGCCAGCGATGTGGCGGCCGCTGCATGGCAGAAAAAAGGCGACGTTACAGACGTACCGCGCTTCATGGAAAACAATACCGACCAGGGTTCCAGTACTTCTTCCCGCTTCCTGTTCGATGGCAACTATATGCGTCTGAAAACAGTAAACCTGGGTTATAGCCTGCCTAAATCCATCCTGAACAGGGCGCATATCCAGCGCGCCAGAATTTATCTGGCTGCTGAGAACCTGTTCACATGGGCCAAACATAAAGGTATGGACCCCGAAATTGAAGTGGACGGTTTCTACGGCAATGATATCCCTAACGTAAAAACATTTACAGTAGGTGTTAACATTGGATTATAAACCATGCAAAAAAGTTTAATAATGAAGAAGAACTTATATATTACGTATATACTGGCTGCTGGCTTTGCATTCTCCAGCTGTAAGAAATCTTACCTCGATACGGCACCTGTGCTGTCGGTAGAGTCCCAGGACGCATTCGGCTCACCGTCACGCGTAAACGCTGCTATGATCGGCCTCTATGATCTGATGCAGCCCAGCCAGTTTACCAACCACATCTTCCTGACCGTAGATGTAAAAGGCGGCGACCAGCTGATTAAAAGCACCGGCAACTATAACCGCTTCGTTACTGAATACCAGTTCACGGAAGTAGCTAACGGCGGTACAGCCGCACTTTCCTTTATTTTCTGGAAAAGAGCCTTTGAAATGATCTCCAGCTGTAACCAGGCGATCGTCAACCTGCCAAAGTCCCCCATCGCGGAAGACGTAAAGGCCGATTACCTCGCGGAAGCCAGGGTATTAAGGGCCTGGGCCAATCATCAACTGATACGCCTGTACGCGCAGCCGTATGCTGTAAGCCCTGATGGCCTGGGTATCCCTAAAGTGGACAAACCGCTGAAAGCAGATGATCCTACGCCAGCCCGCTCTTCCGTGAAGGAAATCTATGCCTTCATGCTGGAAGACCTTAAGTTCGCGGAACAGAACCTGAAGAAAAGCCGTACCAACGCTTTCCGTATTACCATCAACGCTGTATATGCTTTGCAGGCGCGCCTGTACCTCGATATGGGCAACTGGGCGGAAGCGAGCAACTATGCTAAAAAAGCCCGCGTGGGATATCCGCTGGACCCCGCTGCCACACTGCTGGGCGGCTTTGTGGATAAAACACCGGAGTGGATATGGGGCCTGGACTACCGCACAGATGACAATACCGCCTTCCTGATGCTGGCATCCTTCCAGGAACCGTATGATATCGGTTACAGCACCTTCCGTGCCTCCAAATCTTTCTTTGCGCTTTTTGCAGACAATGATATCCGCAAAAAACAGTTCTACGTGAACCTGGACAAGGTAGAAACTACCGTCGGCGATGCACTGCAACGGGATGACGTAGTGGAAACCAGAGACGGTTACCTGATGAACAAATTCTACTACAGAAGCACTCTGGACCTGGACATGCCACTGATCCGCTCTGCTGAAATGTACCTGATCGAAGCAGAAGCCGAGTCTGAACTGAATAACGACGCGGCTGCACAAACAGCCCTGTTCGAAGTACAGAAAAGAGCGATCACCGGTGCGGTGAAATCCATCAACACCGGCGAAGCACTGAAAACCGAAATCGAAAACGAACGCAGAAAAGAACTGCACGGCGAAGGTTTCCGTTTCTTCGATATCATCAGACGCAAGAAAACACTGGAGAGAACTGCTGCTGACCACTGGAAACCCATCACCCAGGCTTCCGGCAACGGCCGCAACATACTGCCTATCCCGCAGCGTGAGATCGACATCAGCCACCTGGAACAGAACCCGGCTTACAAATAAGCTGTTTTTCAGATAATAGTGTAAAGCCCGCGCAATCGCGCGGGCTTTACTTTTTTTTATACCTTTATGGCTGCCATATAAAAAAACGGCATTGTTGATCCGGTTACCCAAAAAATGTACGACGAATGCAACTCAATTTATCAGATAAAAATTTCTGCCTGTTCCTGCTGACCCAATTCCCTTTTGCCTCCGACGATGAATTGGAAACCATGCTGACTGACTATCTGCCGGAACATTTTTCCATGCCGCCTGGTGAATGGTGGGAAGAACTGACCGGTAAAACAGAAGCGCCATGGGACGGATATACCTATGTACATCGTCTCAACGAGGCCGTAACTTTTTTCGCGGAGTTTCATCCTAACGAAACCATCTACTTCTTCAACGATACTTATCTCGGTAATACCGGCGGTAATTTTCACCTCTCCCTGTTGAGGTGGACAGAGCTGCAGGCTATCATCAGCAAAGACGAAACAGACCCGTCGCTCCTGTTTTTTATGTTGCTGCCACTGGTGGCGGGAAACCGGTCAGAGCTCGCTGAGATAACGGCAGCGATAACTGATCACCTGAAGGAGATGGCGCTGGAACTGCCGGCTGACCAGCTGGAAATCCTCACCCGGTTCCTGGGCAGCCATCTTATCTTCGGGGAGGAAGAAAGCGATATATTTGAACACCTGCCGGATACCGGCTGGGCCATCAACCGCAATCACTCTGAAAGAAACCGCCGCAACAGGGCAGAAGACCTGCGCAGTATCAATCAGCTGATCGGTTCAGCTACTTTATAAACGGAATTATGTGGGAAAAACCAACAGCATGGCCATCTGCCCAAAACCTTCCCGGTGGCAACGGCTACTATTTCATCGACGGTCAGGGTGTCTGCTACAATACATACCCTGTTAAACATGCCGATGCGGAAACATTTGTATGCCGCTTTGACTTTGCAAAGGATAAAGCCCGGTGCTACCGCATGGGAGAGCCTTTTAAAGGAGCAGACCCCACGTCCTTTGAAGTGCTGAACTACTATTTCGCCAAGGACAAACATCATATTTACAACATCGGCGGCGCCGATAAAAAAGTGGATTATGACACGTTTGAGGTGCTGGATACCGGCTTTCAGCTGAATGAACACGGGCAACCCAAAAAGACCACGTCTTATGCGAAAGACAAAAACGGCCTGTGGATGATGGAGTACTATTCGCAGCAGCCTGTCGCCATCAAAGGGATAGACACTGCTGCTTTCAGCCGGATCAACGGCAGCTACGCCAAAGACAGCCGTTATGTGCTGTGGCGGGGTAAAAAACTGAAGAAAGCCGATCCCGGGACCTTTACAGCTTTCAATACCAACTACGGTAAAGATGCAGCTGCCGTGTTCTTCCAGGAACAGGCGCTGGCAAATGCCGATTACGCCACGTTTGAGACTGTGGACACCAATGTCACCATAGCGAAAGACAAAGACCGCTTTTATCATTTCGGGGAAGAAATTACCGCCGCTGAGTTTGCGGAGTGCCTGAAAGATGTGCTGACCGGCGGGTGATGCTGCCGGACCGATAGAAACGTTTATCCCTGCCCGTTTCCCGTTAAACCTCCTTTATTTGAGCATGGCGGCTCCGGTCGCCGTGCTTTACCCCTTTAGTGACGGCCATCACTATCCTGTTTTCCTGTTTTTTGTTAAATTTAGTTGAGTGCCGCCTTTCATCTTTCTCCTCACACAAAAACTACCTCCCATGTCCACCTTAACCAAATTCTATTACCCACTGCCTGTAAGGGTAAGCGAGCATGCAAACTTCCTTGATAACCTGGTAAATGAGTGGTTATCAGCATATGATTGTTTAGATGCAAACCAAAAAAAGAAGATGCTGAATGGTAAATTCGGCAACCTCGCCGCGCATTTTTTCCCGCTGGCATCTCTTCCCCAGCTCATCTGGATGACGCGCTGGAACCTCACCTTCTTTGTCTTTGATGATTTCTATGGCCCGTTGCCGCTCGGGGAGCTGAGCGCCAAAATACAACGGGCGATGGAGATTTTACAGGGCGCTCCGCTGACGAAAGACGATAATGAGATTTTCCGGCAGATGTTCATCATGAGAAAAGAGATATTGCCGCATGTCGAAGGCAATCTCTTCTGGATGGACCAGTTCAACGCCAGTATGGGACTGTTCTTCGAAGGGATGAAGGCAGATACCGCTTTCAGTTACCGGGAAGAAGTAAGATATCCCCGGCTGAAAGAGTACCTCGTGCTGCGGGAGAAAATCGTAGCCACGTACCCGTTACTCGACTTTGCGGAGATTGAAGTACATGCCATCCTGCCGCCTCCCGTGATCAACGATCCCGTGCTTCGCCGCCTCCGCCAGCTGGCCTGCCGGCTCGTCTCCTGGAGCAACGATGTCTACTCACTGAAAAAGGAGCTGGAAGATCATGAGGCCATGAACCTGGTGCTCGTAATTAAAGAAGAGTTCAACTGTTCCACGGAAGAGGCGATCGACCGGGCGGTGGATATCCATGAGCGGGACCTGTCGGCCTTCCTGGAGCTTTCCAACAACCTCCCCGGTAACTATGGGCCCTATGGGGCAGCGGTGAGAAGGTATGTCGATGCCATCGGCCTGCTCTTGTCAGGACACATCGAATGGTATGACCACACCCTCAGATACTAACCGCCGCCGCTCCCTCATTTCGCTTATGCTATTTGTTAATAGCGTCTGTGTTAACATGTGATTAACAATTTCCTTCCCTCATTTGGTTAAATTCATGTCAAGTAAAAGTAATGGCCGCGGCCCGCCTCACCAGGCTTACCTTCCACCATTTTTGAACGCTGATGTTATGATACCCTCATCATATGTTGATGCGACTAAACCGGTAAATGTGATAACAGACGATCTTAAGGCAGCATCCGTGAAAAAGGCAATCCGTATCTTTAGCCAGATCACCGCTGTTGTCGCTATTTCAGCCGGATTGATGATTTATCTTGTGGTAAAACCTTCACTGGCCATTCTGATTCCTGCTATCATCGAATGCCTGGGATTTCTCATCATATTACGTATCAACGAAAAAACAGACTACCGGGTAACTTCCCTGCTCTATTTTACGCTGCAGAATATAGCCACGCTGTATTTCGGACTGGTATTGGAACCGGCCGCCGGTGTACATATCATGTGCCTGTTCAACGCGGGGATCGTCATCATCCTGTATACGTCCCGGCGGGACCGCTGGCTCGCATGGACGGTGGTCGGGATCCTTTTTTTTATCATGGTGTTGAACTACGCCTACCGGTTCGTACCGGTAGTGATCCCTAGTGCGAACAACCTGCTGACGTATATTATCTACCCGGTTATTTTCCTGCATATCCTCATCGTATTCAACCTGTATGCGGATGTGAACCATAAACTGGTGGAGAAAGAGCGGTTACAGACGAACGAACTGTATGAGAAAACGCAGCAGCTGGAAAAACTGGACCGTTTCAAGAACGCCTTTATCGCCGAAAATTCTCATGAGCTCCGAAGCCCCATCCAGATAATCTTCACCATCAGTGAAATGCTGAAAGCGAAGGTGATGGGCAAAGCCGGGCTCCTGTCTGCACAGGAACTGGTAAATGATCTGCATATCTCGGTAGACCATGCCAGAAGCATTATCAACAATGGGCTGGTGTTTTCCAAGCTGGAACAGGGCCTGCCTAATCCAGCCAATAGCCAGCCGCTCAATATCAGGCGGTTCATCGCTGATATCCGCACTATCTACCAGTACTACGGAAAACAGCGCAATATCCATATTGATTATTCGGTAACTGCCTCATTCCCGAATAACATCCTTACGGATAAAGTCAAGCTGAAACAGATACTGGGCAACCTCATTGAAAACGCTATCAAATACAACCGGGAAGGAAGTAACATTTTCGTCCGGATACAGGAGACGGCCGCCACTTTCAGGATCGTTATAGAAGACCAGGGGCCGGGACTGTCCGCCGAACAGGCTGACCGGATCTTTGATCTCTACGCTACCAGCAATCCCGGTACCGGCAGCGGCATAGGCCTCTATGTCACCAAAAAGCTGGTCACGCTGCTGGGAGGTACTATTCAGGCCTCCGGCAAGCCGGGAAAAGGAACCACCTTCACCCTCGTGTTCCCGCTGCATCCCACTTATGAAGAGGAAGAACATAGCAGGTACAACGACTACTTCGATGGCAGGGGATTAAAAGCACTTGTCATCGAAGACGATTCCTTTACGCAGAAATACCTCAGCAAATTCCTGGAAACCTACCTCGGCTTTGAAGCGGAGATAGCAGGTACCGGAGCTAAGGCGCTGGAAATGAGCCGCAACAGCGACTATGCTGTTATTTTCCTGGATGCCTATCTTCCTGACATACGACTGGCCGACCTGATATCAGCCTTCTCCAAAGAAAGACAACAGGCGCCCATCGTGCTCACTTCCGGTGCATCAAGGGAGAGTATCAGGGAAGAACTAAGCCCGGAAGAACAGGTGCTGCTCAACAATATAAAAGGGTTCCTCTCCAAGCCCTATTCCTTTGATGAAATCAGTACCTTTCTGATGGAGAACATAGCACAGCATAAAAACCTGTAGCGGCCTGCCCGTTTTCCTGCTTATGCTGTAACCGTATTTCCGTGAATTGTCTTTCTTTTGGGTAAGCAAAGGCTTACCGACCTTTTAGCAAAACACTATGAAGAAAAAAACGCTGCAAACTATTGCTGTTGCGGCCGGTGTAGCCGGCCTGATGGCATTGAGCCCTGTACCTGAAGACAAAGACCTTTCCCGCCGGGCAGGCGATTATTTTGAACAGATCCGCCGTGATCCGCTGTTACTGACTGCCTTTTTTACGGCGATGCCTAAAGGGGGAGATCTTCATCACCATTTTTCAGGGTCGATGTATGGAGAGACCTACTGGCAGATCCTTGCTGACCATAACGGCTGGATCAACACTTCAACAATGGATGTCGACACGCCCGGCACTGAGCACGCCCTGCCCTGGAAACGTTTTGCGGCACTGCCGCGCGATGCACGGTTTGACTCACTGAAACAGGCGTTTCTGCGGTCAGTGTCCGCGAAAGATTACGAAGCATCGCTGCGCCCATCGGACGAGCATTTTTTTGCCACCTTCGGGAAGATGTCTTTCGTTGCCTCATTTGGCATGGAGGAAGGGTTACGCGAACTGAAGCAGCGGGCGGTCAGTGAAAACGTTCAGTATATAGAAACCCAGACGGGCCAGCCGGATATGCGTATCGACCAGCCGGAAAGCGCTGACTGGGAGAAATCGCTGACAGGCGTCTCCCTGAAAGACAGCCTCGTGGTATTCGGCATCCTGGACAAAGTACGGGATTCGCTGCTCGCACATGGGGCAGTCCATTGGGCGGACAGCTGCCGCCGCCGGATGGCGGAGATACACCGCAATGCTAACGTGGACGATAGTACGTTTATATTACGGTATCAGCTCAGCGCTTCCAGGGCCGGCGCTCCGTTAAGCGTGTACCGGCGGTTAATGCTGGCTTTCGAGGTGGCCAGCCGGGATTCGCTGGTAGTGGGCGTAAACCTGGTGTCCCGGGAAGACGGGGAAGTGTCGATGAGGGATTATCAGTTGCACATGCTCATGTTCGCTCATCTGGACCGCAACTATCACGGACGGGTACCTTATTCGCTGCATGCCGGGGAATTGACTGCCGGTATGGTCAGGCCGGAACAGCTGCGCTCCCATATCACGGAGGCGGTGATGGTTGCCGGCGCCAGAAGGATAGGACACGGGGTTGACATCGCTTATGAATCAGCCTGGAAAACTGTCCTGGACCATATGGCCCGCAAGAAGATCCCGGTCGAAATCAATTTGAGCAGTAATGAATTTATCCTGAAAGTGCAAAATGAACTGCATCCGGTATTGTTGTATTTTACCCACAAAGTACCCGTTGTTATCAGTACAGATGATGCCGGCGTGCTCCGGACAGACCTTACCCGGCAATATGTATTACTGGCCACCCGCTACCCGTCATTGCGGTATGCAGATATCAGGCAGATAGTCAGCAACAGCATCCGGTATAGCTTTATACGGCCTGCTGCACTGAAGGAAGAAAAGTTGCGTCAACTGGATATTGCCTTCGCACGGTTTGAGCAGCAGTTGCTCCGTTACGGTACCGGAAAGGTAATCCGTTGATGGCCCTGTAGAATCCTTTACAGATAATCGTTTCCAAAACCCTTAGTTCAAAATGCTGGTTTCCCGGTATTGTCATGGGTAGCATACCATCCTACCTTTGGGTCATTCATTTTAACCTTCAATACACATAAATGGGAACTAGAAAAGCAAAAAACATTGTTTGGGGACTGTGCCTTGCGGCGATGGCCAGTGTAGTATTTACCGGTTGCAGCAAAAAAGATGACCCGGCGCCAGCCAATAAAATTACGATTAAATATACAGTGACCGCGACAGGGGTTACCGCCGAAGATGATGTTGAAATCTGGGCAAATGCCGGCAATCATGATGCCAGCCAGTATGGAGCCTCCGTATGGAAGATCAACGGTGCAGATCAGGGTAATGCCGATGACGTTAACGTAGATGAAACGAAATTCCTGGGCGCTACAAAGACCTATGTTTTTGAAACTGTTAAATCATTCGATTTTGGCAGCTTAAGTGTAGCTGTAAGCAATAGGGAAGGTGCGCCGATTATCGTAAGTTATAAGGCAGAAATCAACGGGACAGTGCAGACAAATGCTCAGAATATTTCTGTTGCAGCAGGAACGCGTCATGACAAACAATTTACTTACAAAGGTCAGTAATAGGTTCAACTCAGCGGTTCAGCTGATTTCATAATTGTTACAATAAATAGCAAAACAAGCAAACAAGCGAAGCGGTGCACGTCTGTGCGCCGCTTCGCTATTACAGGGCTGCCTGTATGGATAAGGCATGATGGAAGATGTTCAGCGGGTCCCATTGGGCTTTCACCCGTTGCAGCCTGGGATAATTGTCTTTGTAATAGAGCGTGTGCCACGGTGTGCCGGAGCGGTTCCAGGCGGCATCGGCCAGGTCGGTGTCCGGATGATTGATCATAGCCCCGTCGGTTTGTTCGTTCGGCACCGGTACACCACCGGTATCCGGGAAGAGGTCCCTGTAAAAATGCCGGACCCATTCGAGGCTGGCCGCCGCTCCCCGGGGATCCATCCATCCCGTGTTGCAGGCCACGTCCATGATACAGCTCCGTTGGGCGGTGGCGGTGGCATCTGGTGCAACAGTATTGACTTTGCCGCCGTAGGTGGCCATACCCAGGCCGCCGCCGATGGGAACTGCTGCGTTGAGATAACGGTAGGCAGTCGCCATCTGGCTGTCCGTCAGCGGCTGACGGAACCAGGCGTCTTTCACTTTGGAATGTATATTGTCCAGGCCCGGTTGAAACAGTTCCGGAAACGGATTAAGAGCAAAGCGTAACCAGGGCGTTTCTTCGGTCTGCAGAGAATAAGGAACGCCAACAGGTACTGCCACATCGGCCAGATGATGGTCTATCAGCTGGCGGGCATTGGCTCCGGTGGCCAATCCCTTAATATCTACTTTACCAATATTCCGGTGGTTCAGAAAAAGTATGCTGAATAAAGGGAGGCTGGGGGAGTCGGGGCTGCTGTTTTCCAGGCACCAGGCACCGAAATTTTTCGTTAGCCGGTTAAAAGCGCTTTCATCCAACTGCTGCCAGTCCCACGATACCCGGAAAGTGGTCACGGATGACGGCGCCAGGGGCAATGCAGTGTACGGGTCATTGCCGGTAGCATCCGCAGCACGAAGCCAGTAGCGGGTAACGATTCCGAAGTTACCGCCGCCGCCGCCGGTATGCGCCCACCAGAGCTCCCGGTCAGGATCATCTGTTTCCCGTGTAGCGATGACGGCATGGGCTTTCCCGGAAGCGTCGACCGTTACTACTTCCACGGCATAAAGATAATCTGCTGCCAGACCGTATTCCCGGCAGAGAAAACCAAAAGCGCCGCCCAACACATGCCCGCCCATGCCAATGCCGGGATGTTCGCCCGCGGGCAATACCACGCCCCAGCCGAGAAAAAGCTTCCTGTACATTTCTCCCACGGTGGCGCCGGCCTCTACGGCAAAGGCCGCCCGTCCGGCGTCGTAATAAATATCGCTCATCATCGACAGGTCGAGTAATACCTGTACGGCAGGATCTGTTACAAAGCCCTCCAGGCAATGGCCGCCACTGCGTACCACCAGCCTGCGCCGGCTGCTGACCGCTTCCTGCACGGCCGCTGTTACTTCTTCCGTGGATGCTGGTAAAACAATGTATTCAGGTTTTCCGGCAAAACGTTTGTTGAACCGCTTTTCTGCAAGATCGGCATAGCGTATATCCTGCGGGGTGATTTTTTCCATAGCATTCGTTTGATAAAGATATGTTTGTCGTGGATAGCAACTTGTTGTTGGATCGCCGGAGACGGCGCACATGACCCTGAATAAAGATAATACTTGCCGGAAAATTTACAAACGCAAACCTGTTGACGAAACAGGGTAAAGCACGATAAATTAACGAATACGGTATATATTGCAGGCGAAAACCAAGGCGATAACCAGCTAAAAAATCAGCCAAAAACTATATTTCTATGGCAAAAACCGGTGCAGAAAAAGTAGATGCGTTCATGGAGCGTTCCGAAAAATGGCGGGAGGAGTTTGAAAAACTGAGAGACATTCTACTCGATTGTCAGTTGACAGAAGAATTAAAATGGGGTGTTCCCTGTTACACGTACAACGGTACCAACGTGGTGCTGATGCACGGCTTTAAGGAATACTGCGCATTGTTATTCTTTAAAGGCGCACTGATGGCCGATCCGGAGGGCATCCTCGTGATACAGTCGGAGAACGTGCAGGCTACCCGTCAGGTCCGTTTTACCAATGTAAAGGAGATTGTAAAGATGACACGTATGTTGAAATCTTACGTGTTTGAAGCCATCGAAATAGAGAAAGCCGGTTACCAGGTGCAATATAAAAAGACGGAAGAATTTAACATGCCGGAAGAGTTCCGGCAAAAGCTGGATAAATTACCGGCGTTGAAAAAAGCCTTTGAGGCGCTAACGCCCGGGCGGCAACGGGGCTACCTGCTTTATTTTTCGGCAGCCAAACAAGCCAAAACACGGATGTCGAGGATCGAAAAATATATGGAACATATCCTTGATGGAAAAGGATTGAACGACTAAAACAAAACAGCCTCCCTCAGGGAGGCTGTTTTGTTTTCCTTTATTTCATACCGTTAGCGGTGCAAATCAAACCGGTCAAGGTTCATCACTTTATTCCACGCTGCCACGAAGTCTTTCACAAATTTCTCCTGTCCGTCGGCACTGCCGTATACTTCCGCAATGCAACGCAGTTCAGCATTGGCGCCAAATACCAGGTCGGCGCGGGTGCCTGTCCATTTTACTTCCCCGGTGCTGCGGTCGCTGCCTTCATAGATTTCCTTATCAGGGCCGGTCGCTTTCCAGGCGGTCCTCATGTCGAGCAGGTTGACAAAGAAATCGTTCGTCAGCTGACCCGGGCGCCTGGTAAAGACGCCATGTTTAGAGCCGTCGAAGTTGGTTTCGAGTACACGCAGGCCGCCCAGCAATACCGTCAGCTCGGGAGCGGTGAGTGTCAGCAGCTGCGCTTTGTCGATCAGCAGTTCCTCGGTGGACACCGGGATTTTAGCCTTGCGGTAATTACGGAAACCGTCTGCCTGCGGTTCCAGGAAGCCGACAGATTCCACGTCGGTCTGTTCCTGGGAAGCATCCATGCGGCCGGGCGCAAATGGCACGGTTATATTATGTCCTGCATCTTTGGCGGCTTTTTCGACGCCTGCGCAACCGGCCAGCACGATCATATCAGCCAGGGAGACTTGCTTCGCACCATTGAAGTCTTTCCGGATAGCTTCCAGTGTGCTCAGCACCTTATCCAGCTGAGAAGGGTTATTGACCTGCCAGTATTTCTGCGGGGCCAGCCGGATACGGGCGCCATTGGCGCCACCGCGCTTGTCGGAGCCGCGGAAAGTAGATGCGGACGCCCATGCCGTGGAAACCAGTTCAGATACGGTCAGGCCGGAGGCCAGTATGGCTGTTTTTAACGCTGCGATGTCGTTCTCATCGATCAGCGGATGATTTACTTCAGGGATGGGGTCTTGCCAGATCAGGACCTCTGACGGCACATCGGGGCCAAGATAGCGGCTGCGCGGGCCCATGTCGCGATGCGTCAGTTTAAACCACGCCCTCGCAAAAGCGTCTGCAAATTCATCCGGGTGTTCGAGGAAACGTCTGGAGATCTTTTCGTATACCGGATCAAAACGGAGGGACAGGTCGGTGGTGAGCATCCTGGGCAGGTGTTTTATATTACCGTCATAAGCATCGGGGATGATGCTGTCGGCATTGGTAGCTACCCATTGGTGTGCACCGGCCGGACTTTTAGTCAACTGCCAGTCGAAGGCGAACAGGTTTTCGAAGAAGTTGTTGCTCCATTGCGTGGGCGTTTTGGTCCAGATGACTTCCAGGCCGCTGGTAATGGTATCGGCGCCTTTACCGGTACCGTGGCTGTTGGCCCAGCCGAGTCCCTGCAGCTCTATGTCTGCCGCTTCCGGCTCTTTGCCTACATGGGAAGAAGGGGCGGCGCCATGGGTTTTACCGAAGCTGTGGCCTCCTGCGATGAGGGCGACCGTTTCTTCGTCGTTCATGGCCATCCGGCCAAAAGTATCACGGATATCTTTCGCTGCGGCGATCGGGTCGGGATTGCCGTCAGGACCTTCGGGATTTACATAGATAAGTCCCATCTGTACGGCTGCCAGCGGTTTTTCCAGGTTACGGGAGTGTATATCTCCATCTGCGTCTTCATCTGTTACCGTTACACCGTGGTTTTCTGCTACGCCCGGGGAACCGTGCGCATAACGCAGGTCGCCCCCCAGCCAGGTGGTTTCTGCGCCCCAGTATACGGATTCATCCGGTTCCCAGGCGTCTTCGCGGCCGCCTGCAAAACCGAATGTTTTAAAGCCCATGGATTCCAGCGCTACGTTACCGGTAAGGATCAGCAGGTCGGCCCAGGAGAGCTTTTTGCCATATTTCTGTTTGATGGGCCACAGCAGCCGGCGTGCTTTGTCCAGGCTGACGTTGTCGGGCCAGCTGTTGAGCGGCGCGAACCGTTGCTGTCCGGACCCTGCGCCACCACGGCCATCGCCTACGCGATAGGTGCCGGCACTATGCCAGGCCATACGAATGAACAATGGACCATAGTGACCGAAATCGGCCGGCCACCAATCCTGAGAATCGGTCATCAGCGCATGAAGGTCTTTTTTTACGGCTTCCAGGTCAAGCGTCTTGAAAGCTGCCGCATAGTCGAAATCTTTATCCATCGGATCCGATAGGGACGAGTTTTGACGGAGCAGACTAACTTTCAACTGATTGGGCCACCAGTCGGGATTCCTGGTGCCGCCACCGCCAACATTATGCTTCATTGTGCCATTGTGAAATGGGCATTTACTGATGTCTTTTACTTCTTTTTCCATTTGTTTCAATTTTGGGTATGGAAGGAATATGTGCTTGCACCTTTTTTACAGATGCGGTCCGGTAAAAGTAAAGGCATTAGGGATATAGGAAAAATCAATTAGTTCTATAATCTGATAGTTAAAACCTATTCGTTGGACATGCTGTCGGCGAGGAATCATCTGTCGATATGGATGCGCACCGCGCTGCGACACGGTTTGCCGGTTTTACTTCTAATATACTAAATTTAAGGATTATCTCCGCTGTTGTAA
The DNA here is from genome assembly GCF_012516375.2 of Chitinophaga oryzae. Lineage (NCBI taxonomy): Bacteria > Pseudomonadati > Bacteroidota > Chitinophagia > Chitinophagales > Chitinophagaceae > Chitinophaga > Chitinophaga oryzae. Next base: position 4,228,021 of record NZ_CP051204.2, on the reverse strand, counting down.
AGTAAGGCACTGCCCTTTTTGGACGCGCTGATGGCCGCAGCGCTGTATGACAGCATCTCCTGTTCATAATTTAATAATGTTTCCATCAGGGGGAGATGACCATCTGCCGACTTTTTCAGGTGTGCTGCCAGCGCGGCGGCATCCCGTAAAGCGGTATTGGCGCCCAGCCCGGCAGCAGGACTCATGGTGTGTATGGCATCACCGCTAACGGTTACACGTACCTGCTGAGAGCGACCTCCCTGCACCGAGTGCCGCACAGGCACAATAGCGCCGGCGGTGACTGCCGCTCCGGTAAACAAAGGGCTCAGCGCATCAGGAAATGTGCTGGTAGCCTGCGCAACGGCCTCCTGTAACTGCGGAACAGAGAGCCTTAGCGACTGGCCGGGCTGCAACCCGAAACTGCTGCGCTGACCAATCAGTGCCCAATAGAGATAATCTTCCGGAGGCATAACGGAAGATCGCGTGGTCCGGTTAAACTGCATCACGTCGATAATACCGGCAATGTTTTCTCCGAAAATAACATTGGTGCCCTCCCGGAGCAACTGCTGAAGTTCCCCGTTCCATGGAGCTTTACCATAGATGCAGATGTCGCCGGTATCATGCAGGGAAGTGCCGGGAAAACAGCCGGCCACCAGCGTGGAAGCAGCGCCATTGGCTATTACCAGCACATCTGCCGTGGCAGTCTCTCCATCGGCGAACAGGCACTGTATCGTCTGGTCGGGCTGTTCACTGTATGCGGTAAGCTCCTTGCCAAAATGTACATGGTCTTCAATGCCCTGCATCAGCACCCGCCGTAACGTGTGCCGGTCAGCCTTCAGGTCGGCAGGTATTTCCCGCTCGTCTCTTATCCATTGGTCCACCCATTTGTCTTCCATCGTCTGCATCCGGGTATCGAGCGTATACACGGGCGCCGGCAGGGCGGCAGTGTTCTCAAAGGCATTATATAAATCGGACGGAAGGCAGGCAGCCAGCGCCTGTTGGCCGCTATGGTCTATCCTGATGCGGTAGCCCTGTGTCCTGCTGTCGAAAGCAGCATCTCTTTCATATACTTCAAAACCGATTCCGGCTTTGCTTAATCCCTGTGCCAGGCAAAGGCCGCCCAGGCCGGCGCCTGCAATAATTACTTTCATGTGTTGTATGTTTTACCGGCAAAGCTCCGGCACAAACGCATACTGAAAAATGGACAAACACCGGGATGCCTGGTACTATTTTCGGGAATGGGCACGAAATTGTTGTGGCGTTAGCCCTGTTTTTTTCCGGAATAGCCTGGAGAAGTAAGCATGGTCTTCATATCCCAGCCCATGTGCTATTTCTTTGATCGTTTCGTCGGTATGGTACAACCGCCGCCGGGCTTCGAGCATCAGTTGCTCATGTATCCAATGGTGGACCGTAAACCCCGACTGGGCGCTTACCGTTTCGCTCAGATAAGCGGCCGATATATGCAAGGCCGCTGCGTATGCGGAAGGGGTCCGTAACGTAAGGTAATGATTGACCAGCAACGCCCTGAACTGGCGCATGATCATTTCAGGCCGGTTGCTGTTGGTGTCTGCTTGTTGACCGTCTTTATACGCGCCGGTAAAGATACCGGTGCACACATCGATGGCGCCGGCCAGCATCTGCTGGCGGAAAAACATGTCTGCCGGCTGTTCCAGCAGCTGTTCCAGTAATTGCAGTCCCTGAAGCAATATGCCGGTAGCAGCGGTGTCGAGGGAAGCCGGCTGCTGCATGCCGTTAACGGTTTCAAGGGCTCCGCTGTAAATAGCCGGTATCAATGAAGGGGCCAGGGATAACGCTACCGCCTGTACCTGATCGGCACGGGTGCAGACATGTACCTGTCCCGGGTATACGTAGATAACTTCATTTTGCCGGAGGTCGTGCTGTTTAAAGTCGATCATAAACCGGCAGCTGCCGCTTGTTACCAGCAGAAAAAGATAATGGTCGTCCCGGTGTGCCTCCGGCTGAAGGATATCACCGGTGCCGGCCGCGTGCAACCGCCGCAGCACGACGCCGTGACCGTGGGCTGTTTCCAGCGTATGAATCGGAATAACTGTTTTCCCGCGCCTCATGACAATAGCAGTTATTGGTGCAAGATCCGGTTTTTTCTATATTTACCATCATTCCGCCACCTGTTACTCATTTACCATGAAAAAACTGATCTCCTTTTGCTCCCTGATACTTGTTTGTTCCGCTGCCTCTGCCCAAACCGGTATTGCTTTCTTTAAAGGCTCCTGGAAAGAACTACTGGAGGAGGCCCGCCTGCAGCACAGGATGATCTTTGTAGATGTGTATACCGAATGGTGCGGCCCCTGCAAATACATGGACCGGGAAGTGTTTACCGATCCCGGCGTGGCCCGGAAATACGCAGACCAGTTTATTGCCTATAAACTGGACGCTGAAAAAGGAGAGGGCGTGACGCTGGCCCGTAAGTATAACGTAGGCGCCTATCCGACGTTTCTGTTCCTGAACAGTGACGGTTACCTGGTGCATAAGGCAGTCGGCGAAAGAGAAAAGATGCCTTTTACCCAACTGGCGGATGTGGCGGTACAAGCGGGCGCTGACAGGAATAACCCGGGCAATCTTGAAAAGATGTTCAACGAAGGGAACCGGGAGCCGGGGTTTCTCAGGAACTATCTTTCCCGCCTTGCAGCGGCCGATCTGGACAACAGCGAAGTGCTGGACGCCTATTTTGCCGCTATCCCAGCACAGGTATTGAACAACGACAGTACATTGTTGTTTTTGGCCCGCCAGGTCAACGGGACACGATCAGCCACTTTGATGTACCTGATGGACCACTATCATCTTCTCAGCGACGCTTCCAAAGCACAGGTGACAGGCCGTCTTTTCGAAAAACTGGTCAGAAAGGGTGCCGGCACCGCGTTCACAGACCGGCGGCTGGTGGAGTATAATGCGCTGCTGGCATTCGGGAAGCAGTTATACGGCCTCAATGCCGGCCAATATAAGTTCCTGAACCGTCTCGATCTCCTCTACAGTACACTGGTGAGGGACTACAGCCTGCTGAAAAAGGCAGGTTACACGATGACTGAGAAAGCCTTCAGCGTTTCCATAGATTCTATCCGCCGGGAAGACAAACGGCGTTATGATAAAATCATGCAGCCTTTTTTGAGCGGGGAGCAAGACAGCACCAAAATGCCGGGGTTTGCGGAGGAGCGGAAAATCGTCGCCCAAATTTATTCAAGAGAAATCAGCGACCAGTTGTATACAGCTGCCCATGCCTTTGCGCAGCTGCCGGCATCGGAAAAACAAGCATTGGCAGACGCCCTGCAATGGGCCAGGCGGTGTAATGAGCTGATGCCTGAAATCAAAGGACTGGCAGATTTGATACAGGAACTGGAAAAGAAAAAAGACAATAAAAGACAATAAAAGGTTTGCCATGCATCACACGTTAACCACACTGGACCAACACCTGTCACAGTTAAGACCGGAATTTTATGCCAGCCTCAATGCACCGCTGACAGAAGAAGCTATCGCCGCACTGGAAAAGAGCTACGGCATCACGTTGCCTGCTGACGTGAAAGCCTTGTACCAATGGAAGAACGGTCAGCGGGATGACTGTTACGAAGCATTTGTCAATAATTCAGCATTTGTGCCCTTGCAGGAAGCACTGGAGATCGCCAAAGAACTGACAGGCATGATCGGGTATGACTTTGAAGCAGAGAATTGGTGGCATGCCGCCTGGATACCGCTTTTTCACAATGGCGGTGGCGATTATATCTGTTATGATGCGGAAGGGCTTTTCACCGGAGACAAAGGGCAACTGCTGGAGTTCTGGCATACCGACGGTGACAGGAATGTGATCGCGCCCGGACTGGAGGCCTTTTTACAGTTGATCAATCAATATTATGCCGGTACCGATCCTGCGACTTTTGATGAGTTTTTTACGTTGGAACGATATCCGGAAGGTTACCCCCAGCGGTTTTACGCAGGGTAGCAAGAGGATGTATAATAAGTTGAACTTCTACAACAATCCATACTCCCCGGCCTTTTTGATTAAGGCGGCGGCATTACTGACCCCCAGTTTCTGCATCAGGTGCTGACGATGCGACTCCACCGTTTGGCGGCTGATAAACAATTTGCCTGCGATCTCTTTCGTGGTGGCTCCTTCACTGACCAGCAGCAGGACTTCTTTTTCCCGTTGTGTAAGTTTGGGGAAGGGGGCGTTATGGTTGGCCGCCGGTTTAAAAAGAAGTTGTTGTAAAGGTCCCGGTAACTGATACTCATGGCGGAGCACCTGGGTGATCACCTGTAACAGCTCTTCTTTCGGAGCATTTTTTAACAGGTAGGCGTCGGCTCCGTTCTTCAGCATGTCCAGTACCATGCTTTTCTCCGCATGGTTGGTGAGTACGATGACAGCGGTATGAGGGCATACCCGTTTTATAGTGCGACAGACCTCCGGGCCTTGTACGCCCGGCAGGCTGATGTCGAGCAGGGCGATATCTACCGGATGTTCCTTCAAATAATGCAGCGCTGTTTCTCCATCGGTAAATGCCGCCACGACGTCGAGCTGCGGGGCATGCTCCAGGACGGTGCGCAGGCCTTCGATGAAAATGCTATGGTCTTCTATAACGATGACGGAGATGGTGTTGTTGGTTTGCATGATAGTTCAATATTGATGATGGTGCCTTTACCCGGGGAGGATTGTATCTCCATTTTACCGTTTAAGAACGCTACCCTGTTCCGGATGTTCTGTATACCGATACCTTTGCCGGCCGGTATCCCGGCCATTGAAAAGCCTTTGCCGTTGTCTTCTGCGGTAATGTAGAACATGTCATCCAGCTGACTGCATTGTATCAGTACTTCTCCGGCTGCTGCATGTTTGGTGATATTGGTCAGTAGTTCCTGCACAATACGGTAAATCATAAGTTGTACCTGTTGAGGCAGGTCATCCCGGATATCCATCGTCTGCAGTGTGACCGTCGTACGACTGTTGGAATGCGTTTCGCTCAGGTCCTGTAATGCCGCTTGCAGCCCAAGCCGGAAAAGAGCCTCCGGCGCCATGTTATGCGCGATACGCCGCAGTTCACTCACTGCCAGGTCCAACTGGCGGCTGATGGGTGCAAGCGGACCGGCGGGAATGCCGGAAACTTCCGACAAGCGGATACTGATACTGGCCAGCGTGCCGCCTAATCCGTCATGCAGGTCGCGCGCCAGCCGGCTTCGTTCCCGCTCTTCTCCGTATAACAGCGCTTTCGCGATAGCTATCTGTTGCGCCTGCAGGGCTTTGCTCCTTAGGGACCGGTAGAGAAATATCAATACCACACAGAAGGGAACCAACAGGAAGATAATGCCCCACAACAACATTTTCTGACGGACTGCATGGGCTTTCACCAGCAACAACGCTTTTTCTTTCTCCGCATAATTGTATTTCGCTTCCAGTTCACTGATTTGTTGTCGCGTTTGGCGTTCCGTCAGGGTGTCCGTCAAGCTGGAGTATTGCAGTAACCAGTCATATGCTGCCTGCGGACGGTGCAGGGCAGAATCAGTGCTGGCCAGTTCCCGCAGTATCAGCCGCATATTCTCCGGCATTTCTCTTACATAAGGCCGGCGGTAGATATCCAGTAATATTTGCCGGGCGGTATCCAACGCCCCCTGTGCCTTATAGGTCTGGTACAACTCCATTTTGATGGTGGTCGCATCGTAGGGCCGGTTTACGTTCTCTGCGAGTAGTATGCCTTGTCGAAGATGGGACAACGCCTGCGGCCACGCCCTTTGATGATTGTAATACCTGCCCGTAGTGCGGTAATAAGCAGGGCCAAGGCGAGAGTCCGGATACCGGTTTACATAACCGGCGGCGCTGTCGAGATATATTTTACAGGCAGCCGCATCGTTGAGCGACAGGCAGCTGGTGGCGGCGGCAGTGTAACACGCTATCAGGTATTCGCTGCCCGGCTGCTGCCGGTTGAAAACAGCGGCTGCCTGCAGTGCGTATGTTGCGGCACGCTTGTAGTCGAAAATATTATCAAAGACGGTGCTGAGGCTCAGGTAGTAATTGCCCAGGCGCAGCGTATCGCCCGCCTGTGTGGCCAGCGGTACGACCTTGTTCAGCAGTATTGCTGCGAAATTTTTTTCGCGGCCCTGACGTTGTTCCAGGGCGCCGTAGTTGTGCCATGCTTTTGAAAGCAACAGGACAGCTTCTCTGCTCTTGCGCTGTTCAAGCCGGTGTATGGCCTGCTGGTACTCCTGTTGCGCCCGCGGAATATCATACTCAAAAAAAGCGCCGGCCAGGAAGTAATGCCCGCGGCCTTCGTGGTAAGGATCATGCGGGATATATTTCAACGCCTCCCTCGCATATGTCACGCCCCGGCCACTGTCCAGATCGGCCCAGTATTGTGATAGCTGGAAGAGTATTTCCGCTTTTTCCGCTTTGTTTGACTGGTAGTGGAGTAGTTGCAGAAGGCTGTCCGGATAAGGTTGTCCGGAAGGCTGTTGTGCGGGGCTCACAAAAGGGAGCGACACCAGCATGCATAGCAACAGCCGCCTACAGCGGTACAATGGAAAACCGGGTAATGGTTGCATACAACTAAAATAGCAAGAATACCGGACTTCCATACCAGGGAAATTATGGATACGGGAAAATCAATATTTTACCTGATTGTCTTCTATAGAAGGGTGTATGAAATTTGTATCAGGACTAACAGTTGTTAACCACTCAAAAAACTATCACGATGACAAGAATTTTCTCTTCCCTGTTGTGCCTGACAGCCGTACTATTGGGCACGGGTTGCAGCAAAAAAGACAATGCCGGTCCGGGAGATGGTGGCTGGCAGGCTTCGGGGAACATCTATTATGACTGGGCGGAAGGAATGGGGCTGGCGGTGACCTACCGGCTGGACCTGGGCAGTGGCGTACGTTCCAAGGCGTTGGGGTACAATGGTGACCGTCACGCCTGGGACATCAGCCGCGACGGCAGTATCATGGTCCAGTCGCTGGAAGACCCCAATGATTATGACGGAGAAGTATACCGTATCATCAACCCGCAGAGCGGGGAAACCCTTTCGGAATTCCGGAAGAGAAATTCAGAAGTCAGCAATTTTACGCAACCGCAACTATCCCCCGACAAATCAAGGATAGCAGTACCGCCGGTGTCTGACAGAGGCTTGCTGGTAATGGATTTACAGGGACGGCTGTTAAAGGAGGTGGTTACCATCGGCGGAAAAAGAGTCAATGGCAGTATCGCCTGGATGCCGGACAACAGTATCGTCTGTGTGGCGGGGAGTACCGTATACCGGCTCAATAACCAGTACACCTGGGGCGACGTGGTGACGCAGATGAATTTCAACGACTGGAACCACCTGGCCGCCAGCCATGACGGCCAGCGTCTGGCGTTTGCAGGAGGAAAACACATCTGGATGATGAATGCCGATGGGAGCAACAGGGTACAGGTCACCACCAGTAATGAAGAAGAAGGCTACCCGGTGTTCTCCCCGGATGGAAAATACCTGCTGGTGGGTACTAACTATGACGGGGAAGGCAATGCCATACAAAACTGGGAGCTGACGATCATTCCGGCGGACGGCCAGCAATATAATGTTACAGACGGTGCAGACAAGCGGGTTGTACAGCTGAAGGTGAAGGGCAGCGATATGCTGCAGGAAAACTGTAATGACCTGATGACATGGCGATAGGCGTCTCATCACGCCATCATCCTGCCATGCAATACTGATACCATTCCCACGACGCTGTACCGGGAATAATCATTTACAGGTCAATGTTATAAATGAAATCCAGCTGCTTTTTGGCGACGCCGGGAGGAACACTGCGCAGGAGAAAGTTGCGGATACCCACTGTGCAGGAACCTTTCCAGTTGGTGACTTGTGCCAGCTGCCAGGATATGCGGACGATCTTGTGGGTGCGTGCCAGCCGTTTGGCGGCATAGTGCCGGAAGGCAGTCTCATGATCAGGATGGGAAGAAAGGCAGTCTGCCAGCACATAGGCGTCTTCGATGGCCTGGCTGGCGCCCTGTCCCAGGTTGGGCGTAGTGGCATGCGCTGCGTCGCCCAGTAATACTACCCGCCCTTTATGCCATTGGCGGATGGGCGCCAGGTCGTAAAGATCCGAGCGTATCAGTAGGGAAGGAGTGAGGTGTGCCACAACTTCCTGCATATGACCGCTGAAGTCAGCCAGGTCCTGCTGTATCAGCGCTAATGCTTCTTCACCGGTGAAGGCGGTACCTTCGGGCAGCTTTTTGGTGAACCAGAAATACACTTCGTTACCACCTACATGCATAAACGAAGCTCTTACGCCATTGCCTTTGCCCCATACTTCGGCGCTGTTCAGCCGTTCAGCGTTGGGCAGTTCCATGTTAACGGTAGCGCGCCAGCAGGTCTGCCCGGAATAACGATAACCCTGGCTGCCGATGTAGTACTCCCGTACGGCGGACCTGATGCCGTCGGCCGCAATCAGGATATCTCCCACGGCTTCGCTGCCGTCGTCAAAGCGGGCGATAACACTGTCCGGGGTTTCGGTTACGGCGATACATTTTTTGCTGGTGCTGACCGGCTGTTGTAGCTGTTCCAGCAGCGCTGCCTGCAGAGCAGCCCGGTGAATCGGCAAACTACGGGAGCCGTACTGCCGTTCCAGCAGGTTGTTGTCGATCTGTTGTAATACTTTTCCCTTGTAATCTTTGATATATACCCTTTCCAGGTATCCGCCGCGGCCCGCAAGTTCTCCTGCTATGCCCAGCCGCTGATATACCTTCATGGCGTTGGCGCCCAGTAACAGGCCGGCGCCGACTGCTTTGTATTCCGGCGTGGCTTCATATACCTCATAATGCCAACCCCTTTGCTGTAAGGCAATAGCAGTCGTGAGGCCGCCTATGCCGCCACCGATGATGATTGCTTTCATAAAATATAAATTTAGGCCAAATGTACTAATTTTAATTTAAAAAGCACAACTGGACTGAATTTTATAAGAAAGGGCCTTTTTTACCCCGGCAGGAAAGGTAATCACTTTTGGTGGGCGAGGATCGTTTTCTGATGCAGCAGGCTATATCCGCAGCCTATAAAAGGGTAGTTCTTTCGATACTTCAAACCCCAGTTGCTGCGCCAGTTTACGTGAACCAGTGTTACTGCCGCGGCAGGCCCATATCGGTTCCAGTCCTTTCTCAAGGCAATAATCAATCAGCACGGCACAGGCGTGGTAAGCCAGGCCCTTTCCGCGGTAGGGCGCGCAGGTCTCGATGCCTATTTCCAATACTTCGGGATCAATAAAAGCGGCAAAAGCGATAGCGGCGAGCGCCTGGTCATAATATACGCTGTAGCCTATACTACGGCTGACAAATTCGTCGGCGTTGTTCCAGAAAGAAGCGGGGATAACGGTACCGGTCATGCTGTTAAATGCTTCTCGGGTAACGGTGGTAATCTGTATGGGCGCATCTGCCGGAACAGCTTTGCGTTGTGCAGAATATTTGTCGGCGTTGAATTTGAAATTGAGCCGGCGGTCTGTTTCCACGCGTTTGGGTTCCTCCCGGAAAAGCCCCTCCAGCAAAGAGTCCCAGCTGCCGGGAAATGCCTGCAGCCATTCGTCCCCCTTCCGGTGTCCCCGGACGTTGAAGGCATAATCCCTGATCTCGTCGTGAAATGCTTTGTCGTTGCTTTCTCCCCATAGCAGTGACATACCATATGGGTGTATAATGTAAAAGGCGCCGGGATCAGCGGGATTGTCCGTATATACTTTCCCGTTAACTTTCCCTTCTACGACCGCCTGGGCAAACAGGGTGTTGATGGGGGCAGATTTCAGCGATGCCGCCAGTTCGGGATAGGCGGTTGGGTCTGATGGTTTCATGGTTTCAATACTGTTTCCCTGCAAGTATACAGATAAACAGGTCCGCGGCTGTAGTCCGATGTAAAGAAGGCGTGTAGTCCGGTCAGGCGGACAAGGTGGACTGCACCTGCGCCAAACCGAAATGCTTATACAGATTTTTGCCACGCCGGCCTCGTCCGGCAGCGGGTTGATACCGGTGGCCTGATGCCCTTGCTTGTAGAACAACCGGGCGGACCGCTTTTGCTGTCCGGTTTCGGACAACTGTCGTTCATATGTGGACGGACACATGACCCGGGAATTGCCTGGAATTGGCTACAATAGCGTATTTTCGGGAAGCGGCAGCATTCTTGTTGCATTGTAACGCAAAACAATACTGTCATGTTAAGGAATTATTTCAAGATCGCCTGGCGCAATCTGTTACGCAACCCGGGATATTCCTTTATCAATATCTTTGGCCTGGCCACAGGACTGGCCTGTTTTATCCTCATCCTGCTGTTTGTGCAGCATGAATGGTCATTCGACCGTTTCCATGCCCATGCAGAAAGGATTGTCCGCGTTATACAGCAACGCCCTGTCTCCAAAGGACAATCCTACTGGTCTACCACTTCTCCGGCGCTGGCCGGTGCGCTGCGGCGGGAGTTCCCGGAAGTGAAGGACGCCACTACCGTGGAGCCAACCTTTAACCCGTTGCTGAGCGTGGGTGACAACCACTTTAAGGAACAGGGTATTTTCGCTGACACTGCTTTCCTGCACCTGTTCAACTTCCCGTTTCTCGAAGGAGATCCGCAAACGGCGCTGAAGATGCCTAACAGCATTGTGTTGACAGCATCTATGGCACGAAAAATATTTGGCGAACAGGACGCTATGGGAAAAACCATCCTGTACCAACAACATCAGCCGCATACAGTTACGGGTGTCATGGCGGATATCCCCGCAGCATCCCACCTGCAGTTTCAATATATCCTCCCCGTCACCGCCGACCCACACTATGTGGACTGCTCGGTGAAAGAGCCATGGATGAACAACGGCGTCTATACCTACGCCCTGCTGGAAAATCCGGCCTCGGCGCCGCAGCTGGAGCAGCGATTACGCGCCTATATCGACGGAAACTTGTCCCGCTGGCGTCCGGAAGACCGCCTCCGGTTCCTGCTGCAGCCGCTCAAAGACATCCACCTGCGCTCCCAGCACCTCGATACACTTGAATTTGAAAAAAGCGGCAGCGATAAATACGTATACCTGTTTCTTGCCATCGGTTTTGTCATCCTGCTGCTGGCCTGCGTAAACTATACCAACCTGGCCGTGGCCCGCTCTGCCCGCAGGGCGCAGGAAATAGGGATGCGCAAGGTGGCTGGCGCCATGCGCGGCCAGCTGATTGCCCAGTTCCTGGGAGAATCGCTGATCACGACGGTGCTGGCGCTGGTACTGGCATTGGGGCTGGTACATCTGCTGCTGCCGTTTTTCAGCCAGCTGATGGACCGCACCCTCCGCATCGACTATTTCGGTAACCCGTTCCTGCTGCCAGGATTGCTGTTGCTCGTATTGATGGTAAGCCTCCTGTCCGGTAGTTACCCTGCTTTCCTGATGACGTCCCTGCGCCCGGCACAGGTGCTTAAAGGCAAACAGGGCGTCCGTGCCGGCAGCTTCTCGTTGCAACGGATACTGATCGTAGGACAATATGCCGTGTCCATCATCCTCGTGGCCGGCAGTTTTATCATCTACCGGCAAATGCAGCTGGTGCAGCATCAGAACCTGGGATATAACCGCGAACATGTGCTCGCCATAAGGGTAAACGACGAAGCGGTCAGCAGCCATTACAACACGCTCCGCAAAGAACTGCTCAGTCACCCCGGTATTTTGTCCATGAGCTACTCCCTGTATCTTCCCACCGAGTTTCATACCAACCAGAGCATGATGAACTGGCCCGGCAGCAACGGCGAAAGATTGTCTACCCGTACAACGGGCATAGATTATGACTTCCAGGAGGTATATGGTCTGAGTACTGTGGCCGGCCGCGGTTTCTCCCGCGACTTTGGCGCCGATACCCTGGGCGCGCCCCTTGCGGTGATCAATGAAACGGCTGCCAAAGCCGTTGGCTGGACGCCGGAAGAAGCGGTCGGAAAATCATTTGACTACTCGGACGGCCACGGAAGAAGGACCGTCATCGGCGTGGTGCGGGATTTTCACTTCAATTCTGTTCACCATGTACCGGGACCGCTGGTGCTTACGCTGGACCAGTCACCCACCGGCTACATCTCTGCAAAGGTACGGCCGGAAGATCTCCAGGGCACCATCGCGCTCTTTGAACAGGCGGTGAAACGATACACCCGTTATCCGTTCGAATACCAGTTCCTCGATGATAAATTCGATCAGCTGTATAAAAAGGATACCCGTCTCGGTAAAATGTTTGGCGGCTTCACCATATTGGCTATCCTGATTGCGTCCCTCGGTCTGTTTGGCCTGGCCGCATATACCACCGAACAGCGGCGCAAAGAAATCGGCGTGCGGAAAGTATTGGGGGCCACCGTGGTTAATATCGTGGGACTGCTCAGCAAAGACTATATCAAGCTGGTGCTCTTCGGTTTTGTCATTGCGGTACCCGCAGCCTGGTACATCATGGACCGGTGGCTGGAAGACTTTGTCTACCGGATACAAATACAGTGGTGGATGCTGGCATTAGCCGGCCTGCTGGCGCTGATTATCGCATTGCTGACGGTAAGCTACCAGTCTGTAAAAGCAGCTTTGATGAACCCCGTCAAGTCATTGAAATCAGAATAACTACCGCTCTTTCCTTCTAAAACAACAACGATGAAGCAATTGCTTCATCGTTGTTGTTTTATTAACAGGGAAAAGTACGATATTCGCCCCTGTTTGTTAACAGGAAAAATATGATCTATGCAAATCACCATCACAGATAATAGCTTCGCGCTGAACGGCGCGGAAATGTCGTTCCCGCTGGATATTCAACAGCTGAAAGCCCTGTTGGGGGAAGCCAGGCATGTATCAAAGAAATACAACCACATCTATACGTGGGATAAACTTGGCCTGTTGGCTTATTCCAAAAACGGAAAGGTGGCCGAAGGCCTGCATATCGATTATATTACCAATGACATGGATTTTTCCCCGGAAATGGTCTTCACCGGCGTCTTTACGATCAACGGTCTGGACTACCGGGCCTATTTTGATAAACATAAACAGTCAGCCAGAAAGGTAACCAAAAGGGATGAGGGCGGAACGCTCACGGTTGGTAATTTTGATGTATACGTCGATGTGGAAGACGGTATTATGAAGAGTTTTGGCATTGGCCCGTATGATCCGCCTGCGCCTAAAGTATATTCCGATAAATACAAACAACCGCCGGTCGCTGCGGAAAAGATTGACTTCACGGACTTCAACTTCAAGCTGGCAGTCATACAGAAGCTGATGTATAACAAAAAACTGCTGAAGCCTGCCTTCGATTTGTATGAATTCGTGGAGAACTACGCCGGCCGTGAGATAGATATAGAAGAAGAAGGGTACGGGTTCATTCCTGAAGTGACCGCCTACTTTGAAGCGCTGGAGATCGATAAAAAGTATGCGCCTGAAATAACGGAGATATCCCAGGATGGCGGAGATGACATCTATGGTCAGCTGCTGAGGTTCTGGGATGGGGAAGATGAGACCTTCAATATTGTCCATTTTGAAGACATCAGACACTTCCCCAACCTGAAACGGATGAACCTTTTTCACGCCGACAATCTTGCAGAGATCGCGGAGCAGCTGGCTAAAAAAGGAATTACCGTGGAATCAATTTGACGGTTCCCATTCCTTTAACCGCGCGTCGGCATCAAACCGGAAGGGCGTGTCGGAATGCTCCTGCATAAACGCTTTGGCCGCTTTTAATTCCGTAATGATCCACTGCTCTAATGGCACTGGTTCTTCTCTGTCGGACCAGGGCTGGTAGCGGTAATTGGTGCCATCAGGGTCCACGATAAACTGTATCCTGTCTTCCCTTTGCTGGCGTGAAAAACTTTGTATGGTATAGTAAGGAAAAGCGGGCGTGGGCCGCTCCGTTATTTCGAACTGCAGCAGTAAATCCTTTCGTGGCGCGTCGTCATAAACGTTCACCAGGTGGATGTCGTTGATCACATCCAGCCGTTGCAGGCTGTCGATGATCTTTTGTTCGGCAGCATTGTAGCGGAACGGATAAGGATACCAGGCGCCTTCATACTTGTAGTCTTTTGCCTGCCCGGCCGGAAGGGGATTTACCCGTTCTCCTTTTTTATTGATAAGGTAACTGACTGATTTCCCGGAGACCGCATCTATCCACCAGTGCTCTCCGCCCGAATCGTAGTGTTTCACCCAGCCGCCTTCATACACAACGGCGTAACCGTAATTGAATGGGCTGGCGAAATCCCATTTTGCCGGCAGAACCTTATGCCCGCTTTTATCTGCGAATCCAACCTTGCCGTTCTCCACAAAGCGGCGCAGACCTTCTTCCCAGTAATCGGGCCCATTATCATAAGACAGCGGGTAGTAGAGGAAGCGGCCTTTTCTGTCATAAACCTCACCGCCGGGAGCGGCCGGGGATAATTTCGGCGTTCTTAATGAAACAGATACATCACAGAATTCAATGGTAGGACCAGTAATCGGCTGATCGTACGCATAGTTAATGGCACCGGAAAATTTAGCCGGAACAATGACCTTTCCCTGATCATCTTTTACGCCGACCTTACTGCTGTCAGCCGTTGGGAAGTAGTAGAGCTTATCCTGGGCACAAACAGCTACAGTAGCGCACAACAGGCTGAGGGTAACAATACGCTTTCTCATTTTTCTTTTACTGGTTTTTCAGTTGAAAAAATAAAGAAAAATGAGGACACCACTTTGTTTAATTATGTTAAAGTTTTTTTTGCAGGTTGAATAATCATGCAAAAAGAGCCACGGGGCGGCGCCTGAGAGATGACCGTCTCCAGTACGCCGAATCCCGCCTGTTGCAGATGCTGCGTGATCTGCGCAGCCAGCTGGGGGATGGTGTTGTTGAAGGGGGTGTCAAAAAAAGCGAAGATCTTTCCTTTCGGTTTGATCAGCTGTCGTAATACTTTCAGCTCTGCCTGCTGCCCTTTCCAAAAGAAGTTAACGTTAAAAGATACGATACGGTCGAAGGGATGGGCTGTCGTATAGTTTGCAAATTCCGACGTCACCAGCGTTACTTTGCCGGCTGTTATATAAGCCGCATTGCGTTGCGCCGCCTTTTGCAGCATGGGGCCTGATTTGTCCAGCGCTATGAGTTCTCCGGTGGTAAGCCTGGTGGCCAGTAGCCCGATCAGCAGGCCGGCGCCACAGCCTATTTCGAGCACATGGTCTGCTGGTAAGGGCGCTACAAGATCAGCTGCCCAGGTAAATCTTTCGGGCACGTTTTTCATCTATGGTCATAGTTTGATGGTCCAAAGATACTGGTAAAAGTAATTTCATTATCTTGCGCCGCGAACCTGGCATCCGCATCACCACGGTCAGCATCGTTGAATAACCTTTTACAAAATCAGCTTTCATGGAAAACAGGAAACCCCTCGCCGGCAAAGTGGCATTAGTCGCCGGCGGAACACGCGGCGCCGGCAGAGGCATAGCCGTCGAACTGGGCGCCGCAGGCGCTATTGTCTATGTAACAGGCAGAACTACACGTCAGCAACAATCGGAATACAAACGTCCGGAGACAATCGAGGAAACGGCGGAACTGGTAACTGCGGCCGGTGGCCAGGGGATCGCCGTACAGGTAGATCACCTCGTACCAGCCCAGGTGGAACAACTGGTTCAGCGTATCGACCGGGAGCAGGGCCGGCTGGATATCCTGGTCAATGATATCTGGGGCGGGGAAAACCTCATGGAATGGAAGAAACCGGTGTGGGAGCATACGCTGAATAACGGCCTGCACTTGTTCCATTTGCCGTTAGATACTCATCTGATCACAGCGCATTACGCACTGGCGCTGATGATACGGCGCCCGGGCGGTCTGTTGGTAGAAGTCACAGACGGCACCGCGGAATACAACAATCGCAATTACCGCCTCAACGTATTTTATGATCTGGCCAAAACGGCCACCATCAGAATGGCCTGGGCGCATGCACAGGACCTGGCGCCTCATGGCTGTTCCGCAGTGGCGGTCACGCCGGGCTGGATGCGCTCTGAAATTATGCTGGAGGCCTTTGAAGTAAAAGAAGATAACTGGCAAGACGCTATTCAGAAAGAGCCCCATTTCGCTATTTCTGAGACGCCCCGTTATGTGGGCAGGGCAGTGGCGTCGCTGGCGGCGGACGAAGACAAGCAGCGGTGGAACGGACAGTCGCTGTCCAGCGGTCAACTGGCAAAGGAATACGGCTTTACGGACATTGACGGCTCACAGCCCGACTGCTGGCGTTACCTGGTAGAAGTGCAGGAGGCAGGTAAACCTGCTGACACAACAGGTTACAGATAAGATAAAAAAAACGGGACTTAACCAGTCCCGTTTTTCTTTTATTTGACAGCTGCTTTTGCGTCGTAGATGATCTTCCCCTGGCGGAGGGTGTAAGCCACCGCTGCAAAGTTTTTCACGTCGTCATGCGGATCGGCTTTCAGCAATACCAGGTCGGCATCGAGTCCTTTAGCAACACGCCCGCAGCGCTGTGACATGCCGAAGCGTTTAGCCGGCGCCGTGGTCAGCGAGGTAAGTATCTGGTCAAAGGTAAGCCCCGCAGCCCCAAGGAAACGGAATTCATCTGCCGTATCAAAATCGGAGATATAGCCTACGTCTGTGCCGAACAGGATTTCACCACCTGCTTTGGCGTACATCCCGATCTGTTCTATAGCGGTCTTCACCAGCGGATGATCTTCCGCAGAGGCCACCTTGTTTCTTTCCAGCTCCCATTTATATAGTTTCAGCGTAGGGATCACCGCTACATGGCGCCGCTTCAGTAAATCGACATCCGCCTGCTGCCAGCCAACATAACCATCGGGCGCCACATGGGCCAGGATGTCCGCGCCACCGGCCACGGCTACACGCCATCCGGTATCAGAGGTGGGATGCGCGAAAACGGGCTTGTGATACTTATGGGCGGTTGCGGTGGCGGCTTGCACGATGTCCAGCGGCATGGCCACCACTTTGTTATCGCCTACCGGCGAAGCAGACCATATCTTGATGGCATCGGCGCCTGCATCGAGCTGTTTCCTGACATAGGCCACTGCTGCCTCCGGCGTACTGATCTCCGGCAGTTTTATCGGGTGTACGTAAAAAGGGCTGCCATTCGGTGGTACAAAGGGTTCGCCGGCAGACAACAAGGCCGGGCCCTCCACTTCACCGGACCGCAGCCGGTCGCGCAATGCCCGCAGGTTACGGAAATTGAGCGTCGCCAGATCGAAGGCATGGGTGAAGCCGTAGCGGGTCAGCATCTCCGTCATCTGCCGGGTGAGCTGTGCGGCCGGCAGGCTGTCGGCATGCTCCCACACAGGGCTCATAAAATGCACGTGGGAGTTCCAGAAGCCGGCCATCAATACCAGTCCTTTACAGTCTACCACCTGTACGTGTGCCGGAATTTTTACCTGGCGCCGGGTGCCAACTGCCGTGATCTTACCGGCTTTGATCAGTACCACGCCGTCCTCCAGCGGCGGCGCTCCGGGCGATGGATATATGCGGGCGCCGGCAAGCGCCAGGTCTGATTGAGCGTTTGTTGAGAGGAAAAAGCAACAGAGTATCGCTAAGAGATACGTTTTCATATGAGGGACGTTGTGAAGATTCAAGATACGTTTTTATTCTTTGATTTGCTTAGTTTTGACATCATGGGAAAACAGGAAACCATAGCGGCGTTTTATGACAGCAGAGGCATCATCGGAGAAGGGGCCCGTTTGTTTAATGTCTTCGAAAACGGTGATCATTGCACGGTACCACACATCTACAACCGGCGGGATTATTATAAAGTTTCCCTGTTGCAGGGACAGAGCCGGTTGAGCTGGCATGATCAGGAGATCATAATAGACCGTCCCGCCCTGGTGTTCTTTAACCCGCATACGCCTTTCGGCTGGGAACCGTTGTCTGCTGCCCAGCCGGGTTATTTCTGTATGTTCCGGAAGTCGTTTTTACAAAACGCGGAACGGAGTGAAAGCATGCAGCAGGCGCCGCTATTCAGGGCCGGCACCAGCCCTGTTTTTTTCCTTAACCCCGTGCAGGAGCAGCGTATCAGTAATATCTTTCAACAGATGCTCGAAGAAATGCGGTCGGACTACCTCTA
The DNA here is from genome assembly GCF_012516375.2 of Chitinophaga oryzae. Taxonomy (NCBI): domain Bacteria; kingdom Pseudomonadati; phylum Bacteroidota; class Chitinophagia; order Chitinophagales; family Chitinophagaceae; genus Chitinophaga; species Chitinophaga oryzae. Next base: position 4,210,010 of record NZ_CP051204.2, on the reverse strand, counting down.
TAAATATGAGCTGCTGCAGAACTACCTGCAGCTGCTGATACATGAGGCGCTGAAGATAGCGCCGCATACTATCAGCATCCGGCAACGGAACGCGGCGGAACGCATCACTGCCGGCTTTTTTGAACGTATGGAGCGGGAATTTCCGATAGACGCTCCCGGCCGCCAGCTGACGCTGCGCTCTGCCGGCGATTATGCAAAAGCACTGGCGGTACACGTCAACCACCTGAACCATGCTGTGCGGGAGGTAACGGGCAAATCCACATCCATACATATCGCCGAACGGGTGCTCACAGAAGCAAAAGCCCTGCTGCGCCACACCGATTGGCCGGTAGCCGCCATCGCTCACAGCCTGGGCTTTGAATCGCCCAACTACTTCTACAACTTCTTCAAAAAACAGACAGGACACGCTCCGGGGCACATACGTGTGCCTGCCCTTTGATTTTTATACTTTTCCCTTTGAATATGTGAGATGTCACACCCGCCTGCCGTATAATTTTACAGGCAGAAAAAATACTGCTATATGACGAAAGTTACGGGATACGCCGCCACGGCGCCTCACGCAAAGCTGGAAAAATTTGAATATGAATTACCGGAAATTGGTCCGGAACAGGTAGATATCCGGGTAGCTTATTGCGGCCTGTGTCATTCTGATCTGAGTATGATCAACAACGACTGGGGCTTCTCGCAATACCCGTTGGTGGCCGGTCATGAGATAGTGGGAGAAGTTATCCGTACAGGAAGCCTGGTAAAGGGAGTAAAGGCAGGCGATAAAGTCGGCCTTAGCTGGTTCTCTGGATCGTGTATGCACTGCCCGCACTGCCTGGAAGGCAACCAGCAGTTATGTGCTACCGCGGAACAGGTAGTGGTGGGCCGCCACGGCGGTTTTGCAGACATCGTGCGGGGCCACTGGTCCTGGATAATCCCGCTCCCGGAAAAGATGGATATGGCCAAAGCAGGACCGCTCCTGTGTGCGGGACTGACGGTCTTCAACCCGTTGTTGATCGAAGGGGTGAAACCTACCGACAGGGTGGGCGTGATCGGTATCGGCGGCCTTGGGCACCTGGCGCTGCAATTCCTCAAACACTGGGGCTGCGAGGTGATAGCTTTTAGTTCAAATCCCGCCAAGTATGAAGAAATTCTGCAGATGGGCGCCACCCGTGTGATCGACTCCAGGAACGCGGATGAACTGAAAACGATGCAGGGCCAGCTGGATTTTATTTTAAGTACGGTGAATGTACCCCTGGACTGGCAGGTATTCCTCGGCTGCCTTGCGCCCAAAGGCAAGCTGCATACGGTAGGCATCGTACCTGAACCGATGACGGTGCCCGTTTTTGACATGATCGCCGGACAAAAGTCTGTTGCCGGAAGCCCTGGTGGCGGTCCCGCCGTGATACGCAAAATGCTTGACTTCTGCGTGCGTCACAACATTTATCCTGTCGTGGAAGAATTTCCGATGGAACAGGTGAACGAAGCCATCCGTCATCTGGAACAAGGTAAGGCGCGCTACCGGATCGTCTTAAAGAACAATTGATCTACAGAAAGTAGGTGGAGAATGCGTTTAGTTTTTGTAAATTGACGGCATTAACCACCTATTATGTTGAACCAGTCGGCTGCTGCACGCACGGAGGAAATGGAACATTTCCGGAAGTTTTTTCTATTGTCCAATGATTTGTTCTGCCTCGTAGGCAGTAAAGGTACCTTTGAAATGGTAAACCCTGCCTTTGGCCGGGCGCTGGGTTGGAAACCTGAAGAAATACTGGGCCGGTCCGTTTTTGATATTATTCATCCGGACGATATTGACAGTTCGGGGGAGCAACTGAAAGGGCTAAACGAAGGAATCAATACGGTGAACTTTGTAAACCGTATGCGGACAATCAACGGCGAATATATATGGCTGCAATGGATGGCTTCCCCTGAGGTGTCCACCGGGCACATCTTTGCGGTGGGAAGAGATATCTCGCAGGTGATCTATCAGGAACGCCAGCTGCAGGAAAGCGAACACCAGTTCAGGGTATTCTTTAATAACTCGAGGGGCATGATGTGTATGCATGACCTCGATGGAAAACTGCTGGCGGTGAATCACGCCAGCGCTGAGAGTCTCGGTTATCAGCCTGCCGAACTGATCGGCAGAATGCTCTGGGAAATCGTTCCTGCGGTTTTCAGGGAGGGTGTTTTTGAATACCTCGAGACCATCAAAAGAGAAAAACAGGTGAGTGGCCTGATGCATACCTGCCACCGCGATGGCAGCATCCGGATCTGGTTGTATAATAACGTACTCGAATACTCTGTGGATGGAAACCCATACGTGATCGCCAATGCACTGGATATCACGCTGCGGCATGCCCTGGAAAAAGACCTGAAATGGACCACGGAAATGCTGGAGCGGACCAACAGCGTAGCACGGATTGGATTCTGGCATCTGGACCTGGAAAAACAACTGCCTTACTGGTCTGATGTAACACGTCGTATCCATGAAGTGGGAGACGACTTTGTACCGACGCTGGAGGGAGCGCTGGAGTTTTACAAAGAACCCCATCGCACGGTCATTGAGAATGCCGTCAACAGAGGGATTGAGTTTAATGAACCCTGGGATATTGAACTGGAGATCGTCACCGCCAAAGGCAGAGATATCTGGGTCCGTTCTATCGGCAGCCCTGAATTCAAAGACGGCAAATGTATCCGGCTATATGGCACCTTCCAGGACATCGACCGCCAAAAGCGGCTGGAAGAAGAAATACAACGGTCGCGCAAACTGCTGGAAGACATCCTGCAGTCGGCCACCGACGTCAGCGTCATCGCGACAGCGTTAGACGGCACCATTACCTTGTTTAACAGCGGTGCGGAAAACCTGCTGGGATATTCCTCCCGTGAAATGGTCGGCAAACAAACACCGGTCGCTTTCCATGAGCCGGCGGAACTGTCGGAAAGAGCGGCGGCCAAAGGCGTGAGCCCTGTGGAGGTATTTGCCGAAGCAGCGGCTGGTCAGCGCCCCGGCGCACAGCAGGAATGGACCTACATCCGGAAAAACGGCTCTGCGGTGAACGTGTCGCTCGTCATTTCCGCTATCCACAACATGAACAATGAACTCACCGGCTATCTTCATATTGCTACTGATATCACAGACAGAAAAAAAGCGGAGCAGCTGCTGCTCGATGAAAAAGCCAAGCTTTCCGCTTTTGTGAAACATACTCCCGCAGCGGTGGTGATGCTGGATAAACGGCTTCGTATTATCGCCTATAGTAATGCATGGCAGGAAGACAATCAGCTAACGGGGCAGCAACTGTATGGTAAAATGGTCTATGACCTGTTGCCCAATATCCCCGCGGGATTCAAACAGATCTACCGCGACACGCTGGCCGGTAAGGTGGACAAGAACGGCGAATTCATCTGGCGGCCGCCTGGATGGGAGCACGACCAGCACCTGCACTGGGAAGTAAGGCCGTGGTTTTATCATGACGGCGGCGTAGGCGGGATCACCATCCTGACGGAAGACGTAACGGCCAACGCAATGCACCAGGAAGAACTGCAACAAGCCAAACAGCTGGCGGAACAGGCCAGCGTGGCCAAATCGGAATTCCTGGCCAATATGAGCCATGAGATCAGGACCCCGCTGAATGGTATCATCGGGTTTACTGACCTCGTACTGAAAACACGGCTCAACGAAGTGCAGCATCAATACCTCTCTATCGTTAACCAGAGCGCCAGCACCCTCCTGAATATCATCAACGATATCCTCGACTTCTCGAAGATCGAAGCCGGTAAACTGGAACTGGATATCCAGAAACAGGACATCTTCGAAGTCAGCAGCCAGGTGAGCGACATGGTAAAGTTCCAGGCGCAGAGCAAAGGCCTGGAAATGATCTATGACGTGTCCGCGGACCTGCCCCGGTTCATCTGGACTGACCAGCTGCGGCTGAAACAAATATTGGTCAACCTCCTTTCCAATGCCGTCAAATTCACGGAGAAAGGGGAGGTCGGCCTGAAGATTTACCCCGTTTCACCGGCGAATGCTGAACTCTATCGCACCATTCGTTTCGAGGTGTCAGACACCGGTATCGGCATCCGCAAAGAGCGGCAGGAAAAAATCTTTGAAGCCTTCTCCCAGGAAGATATATCCATCACCAAAAGATATGGTGGCACCGGGTTGGGCCTTACCATCTCCAACAAGCTGCTGGGGTTGATGAACAGCCGGTTGCAGGTGGAAAGCATCCCCGGTGAAGGAAGTACTTTCTTTTTTGAAATAACCGTGGAAACAGCCGACGGACCACCGGTAACCTGGCAGCATATCGAGGCGGTAAAAAAAGTGCTGGTGACGGATGATAATGAACATAACCGCACCATCCTGCAACAGATGCTGTTGCTGAAAGGTATTGAAACCGACATGGCCCGCAGTGGCTTTGAAGCACTGCAGCTGCTCATGGAAGGGCGCACGTACGACGCCGTGCTGATGGACTATCACATGCCGGTGATGGATGGCCTGGAAACACTCCGTAAAATGCGGCAGATGGCCGACCAGCTGGGTACCTGGACGCCGGTCGTATTGTTGTACAGCTCTTCAGATGATGAAACGGTACAACGGGTATGTGAAGAACTGAAAGTGGAACAACGGCTGGTGAAACCCGTTAAAATGCAGGACCTGTACAACGCACTGGCACACCTGTCATTGAAAAATTCCGATCAGACCGATATTGCAGGGGCAACAACCCAAAAGCTGCAACCGGAGCGCACGTCGTTAAAAGTATTGCTGGCGGAAGACAATAGCGTCAATATGCTGTTGATTAAAGCCATCATTACCCGGTCTGTGCCCATGGCTACCATTGTGGAGGCAAAAACCGGCCTGGAAGCGGTGGAGCTCTATATGAGCGAACAACCGGACCTCGTGTTCATGGACATACAGATGCCCGAAATGGACGGGTATGATGCCACCCGTCGTATCAGGGAACTGTTTCCGGAGAAACATACTCCCATTGTGGCACTCACTGCCGGCAACACCAAAGGCGAACGCGAAAGATGCATCGCCGCCGGGATGGATGACTTTCTCTCCAAGCCTTTCGTGGAAGATGAAATACTCGCGCTGGTCAACAAATGGGGGACGGGTGACGAACCGGCCGGGATAGAAGCTGCAGGCGTCCGGCCACTGGACCTTTCCGTGCTCATGGGCTACCTGGGCAGCGATACAAAGCAAGACCCGTTGCTGCGCGAAACACTCTCCCTGTTGCTGGGGGACTGTAAATCAGTGAAAGCGGAAATAACGGGACAGGACATGAGCCAGCATCCCAAAAGGATCAGGGAGATATGCCACAGTATGCGGAGTGTAACCACCTACGCAGGTTTGACAGGGCTGGAAAAAGCAATCCGGGACACAGAGACGAACGGTGTTACAACGGAACAGCTGCAGGTATTGGCAACAGAGCTGGATAAAGCTATTGTAGCGGTGCAGCTGGCGCTGGACCAGCTGCCCTGATATTACTGTACATAAATTTCATCACAACAGATAGCCGGCCGTTTAGTTTCCGGAGCTTCCCGCCATACGGGGATTTCCGTCGGACAAACGCCGGTCACGCGGATATAGCGTACAGCCTTTCCCGTTAACCGGAAAGAAACCGGTATATTTTTTACATCATAGTCTTCTCCCTGTAAGGGCGTAATGACCTGCTCACCTGCGTCCGTAAAATGGGCGCCGTCTTCAGACACCGCCACTGTTACGCGGGACGGACTGAAAATATAATGCCGGGCATCCAGCAGAAAATGCATAAAGACAGTATTGACCGGTTTGGCAGCACCCAGGTCAATGACTGCTACGAGGTCCTTTCCATACAGGTACAGCCAGTTGAGGCTGAAATCTTTGCCGCCTTCCAGTCCATCGGTAAGCGTCTGCGCCCCTTTACCCGGAAACTCAGGCGGCGGCGGATTCACCAGCGATACCTGCGCCCTGAATGCCAGGCTGCTGACCCACTTGCGGGCAAATAGGCTGTCCCATTCCTGCTGGTAACCTTCAGGGCTAACGCCGCCTTCAGCCAGCGCAGTGACGCCCGCTTCCTTGCAGAGAGCCGTAAATTTCCGCACCCGCTCCGGCCAGCGCGGATTTACCGTATATTCCCTGCCGTTAGCGTCGAGATAACCATGTGGCTCTGTCCCGAAAAAGCGGGCCTGTTGCAGCACCGTATATTCCAGGGGTAACCGTGCCGCATATACGCGTTTTAACAGCTCAGGCTGTCCTTCCGCCGCGGCTTCCGCCTTGTCGAGCAGACGACTGTATTTGTCAATCGCCAGCGGCGAAAGATAGTCCCGGTGGTTGGTGACAGGGTTTCCGTAGATATCAAGCGCGGCGTGCGTTTGTTGTAGTGTGGACGTCAGTGCGTCTATATATTGCCGTATGTTTTTACCGGCCTTCCCATAATATCCCTGTAAGAAGTCATCCTGCACTTTGTCTGCATCCGTCCTGGGATTCCACAGGTACTTCGCCTGCACATAGGCGTTGTACGCTGCCATGTCGCTGTGCGTATCGCCGCTGCCCTGAGAAAAAACCCCGCTCACTTTCTGATCGGAAAAGTATTGCAGGTTGGGCCGCAGATGCGGATAGTCCGGAAAAGGCGCCAGGTAGTTGGTGAACTGCGTGGTATAGTCCCATACGAACAGGCGGGAGGTAACCGTACCCCAGGCTTCCAGGTTTTTACGGAAACCGGCTGCAGACGGGATCTTGCTCAGTGGCTCCTGCCGCAGTGCGTCAATAGAGCTGAGCATGATGATCACATTGGCAGCAGGCTTTGTGCGTAGCGGCGGTTTGGAGGAATACAGGTAGGAAAGCGTGGTAAACTGCTGCTCCGGAAACTGTGCGGCCACTTTGTTCACAAAACGAATCAGCGAGCCGGAGGGACCACCTTCTTCGGCGTCCACCTGGCGGCAAAGATCGCAGGTACAGTATCCGCCGCCATCTTCCTGGGAAACGGACCAATACATGGCATCAGGATTGCCGGCGATGGCTTTACGCAGCGAATCCACCACCAGGCGGAAAACGGCTTCATTGCTGAGGCACAGCTGCGTAGGCTGCCGTATGCCTTTCACCATGGCAAAGTATTCCGGGTGCGCGGCAAACCAGCTGCGGGGCGGAATCAGTTTAAAGAACGAATGGCCCCACAGTCCCCAAAGGTCTTCAAAACGATGCAGCTTGTGCCATTCGAGGTATTCATTGTCAAAGGCGGCGGGGTAGTAGGTTTCCCGATAGGTGAAAGCCGGCTCCTGCAGGTCGTGGAGCTGTGCCGGCACGCGTATATCTTTGGTGGCAGGCACCGTGGCCGGCGCCTGGCTGTATTTGCGGCAGCCGAGATACTGCTCCAGCAGGGTATATACGCCGTATACCACCCCTTTGCCACTGCCGCCGATAATATACACATCGCGCGCATCGGTCGCCAGCATAAAACCTTCCGGCTTTATTTTGCCGGTATTGATATTGGCGGCATGATCGGTATGGCCGATGTAAATCGCCGGCTGGTCTTTATCCTTTAAGGTGTGCTCATTGACGATGTTCAGCGTAGCGCCGGACATCCTTTTTACATACTCCTTCAGTACCGCTGCGGCATGCTGGTCGTTTTTGCCGGCATCGGCAGGCAATACGATCACATAATTGCTTTTACCGCCCGATACCAGCGCAATATCGCCGCCGGTAAAAGACTGGCAGCCATAACCCAACAGCGTCATGATGTATAGAAAATATGTCATCGTCCTGTGCATAAAAGTGGTTAGAATTTTCGTTGTACCGTTACAAAGATATCGTACTGGTTCTGAAAAATGGTAGGACTGATTTTCTGGTTGATCCAGGTGCCATACAGCCCCAGGGTGGTGCGGTACCGGACTGTTTTCTGGTAACCGGCGCCCACGCTGCGGGTCAGCAACCCTGACAACTGCGGGAACTGCACCAGGCGGCTGCGGTCATCCGGAGAGGTTCCCAGCCCCGCAATGAGCGACAGGTAGTCCTGGTCCCTGTTCATATAGTAACGGGTCGTCAGGTTAAAGGAAGTATAAAAATTGGGTTGGTCACTGATGAAATAAGCCCGGAAGTTCACATAAAAATCATGAAACCGGTTGGCGAGGGATACCACGCCGGAGTAGATGTCTGCGCTGTCGGTCTTCAGGTAGCGGCCTCCCAGTTCTGCTTCAAAGCTTTTGCCAAACGTGTGGAAGATAGAATAAGCCAGGCGTGCGGTGGGGAACACGTCCGAATTGGCATAACTGGCAAGGGCGTACGAATAGGTACGGCGGGAATGGGTGTAGTATAGTTCCGCTTCTCCCATAATGCCGGTGCCTTCGGCCGCTCGTCCGCCATAGTTAAGGCGTACGGCATAGCTGCCCCGTTTGATGAAACGCCGGTATTCGGCGGTGGCGATATTGTACCAGCGGCTGGTGCCATAGTCGTAGCTGGAGCGCAGGAAGAACAGGCCGAACTGGTTTTTCAGCGTCTTGCTCCGCAGGTAGTCGGCATAGTCGATATGCGCGGTGGTATTACTGTAGCGCAACAGCGAGTCTGCAGCCAGCGAGGCGGCGGAGAAATCTTTTTTGTTTTCGAGCGTGATGACCCGTTTTTCCAGGAACGCCGGATTGTCCGGGTAATACCGGAGGCCCTGGTTGGCATACGCCAGCGCGCTGTCATAGGCGCCTTTGCCGTTGTACAGGTTGATGGTATATAACAAGGCGGCGGAATCTTTCCTGTTGATGGCCAGTACCTGCCGGAAGGTTTGCAGCGCGCTGTCAGGCTGCTGGTTTCTCCGGGCGGCAGTTCCTGCAGCCAGCAGGTTGTCCGTATAGGCGTTACGGTATTTTACGGTAAAAGGGTATTGCTGACGAAGGCTGTCGAGTATAGCACCGGCGGCAGTATACTGCTGTTGCATACTGAGGATGCCGGCCTTTTTAAACAGCAGTTCGCGGTTATGTGGATCGCGAGCCAACGCCTGGTCCAGCCAGGACAATGCGCTGTCTGGCTGTTGCATGGCGCTTTCGGCGTTGACGAGGTACTGCAGCGCTTCCGGGTGGCCTGGCTGCAGTGCAAGTACGGCCTGGAACTGTCTTTTAGCTTGTTCGTATTCTTCGTTTTGCAGCAGTATCCTGCCGGCGCTGAGATGAATGTCCTGTAGTAAAGCGGAGTACTGCCCGTCTACCGGATGGCGTTGCAGCAACGATTCCAGGATGGCTGTCGCCTGATCGTACTGTCCCGTGTCCGCCAGTATGTTGGCTTTCTTCAGCAGGAAACGCGCGTTGCCGGGATGTTGTTGCAAAGCCCGGTCAAGGACGGCAAGCGCCTGCGCAGGCTTTTTCTGCAGCAGGTAGGTATTGGCCAGCAGGTCGGGGGCCGTGGTGTCGCCGGGAGTGGTACGCAGGGCGTTTTCAAATTGCAGAAGCGCTTCGGGGTATTGCTGCTGGGCGAGATATTCCCGTCCGCTGGCAAGGTAAAGGCGCCCTAGGCGTTCCCGTTCGGTGGCATTGGCTGGCTGGCGTTGCAGCAGCTTCTCTGATAGCATGGCAGCCTCGGTGTATTTGCGGTCGCTTTCCAGCATATCTGCTTTCAGGCCCAGTAGCCGGAGATCGTCCGGGTGACTTTTCAGGCCGAGGTTGATCCAGTTCAGCGCTTCCCGGTAGGCGCCGCGGGACATGCTCAGCCCGATCAGTTTCTGTAGCGCTTCCGGATTGCCGGGATGCTTTTCCAGTATGCTTTGATAAAGCGCGTAAGGATCGGTGTTGGTATAATAGGCGGCAGCTTCCATGCGTAGCGGCACCTGCTGGCTGCGGGCTTTATTATCTCCCGGAAAGCGCTTGACAATATTTTCCAGGTGGCTGATCGCTTCCGGATAACGGTGCATTTCCCGCAGTATCTCCAGCTTGGTCATCAGTAAATCGTAGGCGTTGGGGTGGCTCGCCAGTTCGGCTTCTATCCGTTCCAGCGCGGCGCTGTAGTTATTATCGCGTATATCTATGCCCGTAAGTGCCTGCCGCGCCTCCTGGTTGGAGGGATCGGTCATCAGGGCTTTTTCGTAATTGCTGCGGGCGAGGTTGTTGTAGTTGTTTTTACGGAAGTAGGCGCCTGCCAGCAGGAAGTGGCCGGTGACGGCCCTCTGCACGACGGTGTCGGTGCCATACCTGTCGAGCAGGGTATTGGCGTAGTTGCTGCCCTGGTAAAACTTGCGGGCTTCATCCATGACACCCAGTTTCTTCAGCATAAACTCACGGTCGCCGTTGAAATATCCCAGTGCCATATCCGCATAACATTCGGCTTCCTCGTATTGTTGTTGGGCCAGTTCAATATTGATGGCATACAGATAGGCATCCCGGTACCGCGGGGCAGTGGCCAGCACCTGCCGTATATATTTCCGGGCGCTGTCATACTGGTTGGTGAGCTGGTACAGCCTGCCCATAAGCAGCTGCTGGTCCACAAAGTCCGGCTGCTGGTCCAGCGCCTGACGGGAGAGGCGGATGGCCTCGGGGTATTGTTTGGCCCGTGTGGCTTTGACGGCGTCATCGTAGAGCGCTTCGGCAGCCCTGCTTTTGCGGTTGTTTTGGGCCATGGCCGGCAATACCGCTACGGTGGCGGTGATCAGGAAAATATATTTCAACACGGGTGTCCTCATCTATAAAAAAGTTTGTGCTAAGCGTTTGCGGTTTTCTTTTTGCCAAAGCCCTGGCGCTGCATATTGCCCCAGGAGTGTTTTTTGCCGGTCAGGAAATAATAATATCCCTTCAACGCGAAAAAGACGATCAGCGGATGATAAAACAACGGCTCCAAAAAGGCCATCAGGGCAAGCCCTATCACTTCCCGCCACGTCTTATAGTAATGGAAGGTCATATGGTCCCACCACACGGCCAGCGTGGTGATCATCACGGAATACAGGTATACAAAAAGCAGTAGTATCAGGGCGTAATGCCAGTTGATCTGGCCGGTGATGATCAGGTAGATGTAAAACAGGATGCCGGTGAACTCAATAATGGGCGCCAGGAATTCAAAAAAGAAATTGTAGGGCAGCACTACCAGTCCCAGTTGTTTGTATCTCGGATGAAAGAGGACCTTGCGGTGCATGGTGATGATTTCCGCGAGGCCACGGCCCCAGCGGGTACGCTGGCGGCCGAAGACTTTCAGGTTGGGCGGGCCTTCCGTCCAGCACTGGGAGGTGGGAATATACCGGATGGCGTATTTCAGTTTGTTGTCGATCATGTAGGTGCACATGCGGGTCACGATGTCCATGTCTTCTGCGAAGGACTGGCTGTCGTACCCGCCGGCTTTAATAGCTATTTCCTTATCGAACAGCCCCAGGCCGCCGGATACGTTGGGTACGCAGTTGATCAGGCTCCAACCCATTTTGCCGAGCACATAGGCCCGGATGTATTCCATTTCCTGGAAACGGGGCAGCCACTGGCGGGGCGGCCTTACACGGGTGATCACCCCTTCGTCTACCTCGCAGGAGTTGGCCAGCCGGAGTGTGGCGCCGGAAGCGATCACCCGCACGCTGTCTTCCTCGAAATGCACGTAACCGCACTCCGGACAGGGATCGCCCACGGCTTTAATCCGCTGGTGTTCTTCGTCCATAAAAGGTTTGATGAGCCGCAACAGGGTGTCTTTCTCCAGGATACTGTCTACATCGGTACAGAGAAAGTAGTCATACGACGCGGCGTTGATACCGGCATTGGATGCATCTGCCTTGCTCTTGCCGTTTACCTTGTCAATGACCAGCAGTTTATCGTAAACGTTATTGACTGACTTGAAGACACGTTTCACCGGCTGCGATTTAATCCGTTCGTTGTAGGCGAAATCCACTTCCTGTAATTCAAATTCACGGATCAGTTTATCGAGTGTGTCGTCTGTACTGCCGTCGTTGATGATGATCACCTCATATCTGGGATATACCAGCGTCAGCAGGGAGCGCACGTTGGAGATGATGGTCACGCCTTCGTTGTAAGCCGGCGCAATCACGGAGATGCCGGGCGCCAGGGGAGAGTCCAGCATTTTCGTATAGTCCACATAACTATGGCTGCGCTGGAAACGAAGGATGCCCCGGAGCGAGAGCAGGGCCAGCACGGCATACATCAGCAGCATCACGCAGCCAAACACAAAGATGAAGCCTTCATAAAATTCTTTAAACCATTCCACTATATCGGCAGTTTTAAAAGCTGATTAATTGGCAGCGGCAGTACCGGAAGCCTGCTGCTGGAAACCACGCCGCTGCATGTTGCCCCAGCTGCTCTTTTTCTTTGTAAGGAAATGAAAATATCCCCGCAGCGAGAAAAACACGATCAGCGGGTGATACAGGAACATCTCCATTAACGGGGTGGCGCAGAGATAGATCACTTCCCGCCAGCTCTTATAGTACCGGAACGTAAGCTGGTCCCATAGGATGGCGAGGGTGGTGATCATCACGGAATAAGTATATATAAACAACAGCAGCAGCACCGCTGTGGGCCAGTTGATCAGCCCCAGCACCGCGCCTGTAATGTAAAACACAATACCTACAGCCTCCACGATAGGCGCCAGCAACTCGAAAAAGAAGTTGTAGGGAAAAATAATCATGCCCATACGGCCATAACGGGGATGCATAAACATACTGAAATGTGCATGCATCAGCTGCGCCAGGCCCCTGGCCCAGCGGGTGCGCTGCCGGCCGAAGATGCGTACGGTCACCGGCGCTTCCGTCCAGCAGAGTGTGCGGGGAACGTACCGGATGGCATAGTCGATCTTGTTGTCGCAGGCGTACCGGCACATACGGGTCATCAGTTCCATGTCCTCCCCGAAGGAGCTGAAGTCATATCCGCCGCAACGGATAGCCACTTCCTTGTCAAACAGCCCGAGGCCGCCGGACACATTAGGAACGCAGTTAATCAGGCTCCACCCCATTTTACCCAGTACAAAGGCGCGGATATATTCCACTTCCTGGAAGCGGGGCAACAGCTGCCGCGGCGGCCGCATCCGCGTCATCACCCCCTGGTCAAACTCACAGGAATTGGCGATACGCAGCGTGGCGCCGGTGGCAATCACACGTTTATGCGGTTCCTGCATCACCGGTTTGATAAGCTCCACCAGCGTATGTTCGTGCAGGATACAGTCCACATCGGTACATACAAAGTAATCGTACGACGCGGCATTAATGCCGGCATTCACGGCGTCAGCCTTGCTTTTACCATTTACCTTGTCGATAATGGTGAGCAGCGCATAAGCCGGATTGGAGGATTTATAGACGTGACGCACCGGCTGTGTGGGGATCTTCACGTTATAGGCGAAGTCCACCGCCACGAGCTCAAAAGCCTCGATCAGCTGCTCCAGGCTATTGTCCGTGCTGCCGTCATTGATGACGATGATCTCATAACGGGGATAGACCAGCGTCATGAGTGAACGCACGTTATAGATGATCGTCAGGCCTTCGTTATAGGCGGGGGCGAGCACGGTGATGCCCGGCGCCAGCGGTGATTTGAGCAGCATCTCTACCTGCTGAGATTCCCCTTTTTTGGCGTAAGCCCGCACCGCGATGATGGAAAACAGCGCTAACAGGGCATAGGTGCCCAGCAGCACGGCGCCGTAAACAAAAATGCCGGTCTCGAATATATTCCTGAGTATTTCCCAGAAGGTACTGTCCATCAGCGACTAGAATTTGATTAACGGGTTCATACAGTGTTTCAGGATGAGTTTGTTCTCCCGGGTAGCAGTATCTACCAGCTCCTGGATAACCTCGCCGGCGGCCCATTGGTTATTAATGAGCGATTTGGCGGCGTGTTTACGGATCTCAAAATCCGAGGAATGCAGGAACTCCTGCCGGAGGAATTCTATCTGTTTTCCGCTGCTGATACGCCCGAAAGCCTTCAGTATTTCTGTTCTGCAATGGTGCGGCTGACTGTCATACATGCTCCGCAGTTTTTCCTCCACCTGTTCAATCTTTAACTTACCGAGGCAGTTGATGGCATTGGCCCGCAGGTAATGATCGCGGGTGTCCAGCAGCTTTACCACAGCAGGCACGGCGCTTAACTGCTGGTAATGCTCTACCAGCTTCAGACAGAAGGAGATAATACTTTTATTGGAAGAGTAGGTGATCCACTGGGCAAAGTTAGGAATGGAGATGCGGTCGGTGGTGGAAATGATACGGAAAAGCTCCACCTGGTCCCAGAGCAGCAACGGCTCTGTGGCGACGTCGAAAAATTTGAATGGCTCGTTTTTGCTTAGCTTGATGTAAGCGTGACGGGCAGCGGCGCGTAACTCACGGTTACGGCTATTCGTTAACGGCAGGATGATCACGTCGGCAATAGGAATGTCCATGTTGGTAAGCTCGCCAAGTGCCTGTATTTTATGGTTCCAGCGGCTGGACTTCAGCTTCCTGAGCGAGTCCTTGTCCAGCCCCAGCTGCACGTAAAGGTTGCGCAGCTGGCTGCCCATAGCGCCCTGTACGTTGTCGCGGTACTGCATCAGCCGCTGTATCAGCACCTGCCGCGCCCATTTCTTTTCAAAGATGGGTTTGTCGAATACTTCCACCGGAACAGCTGCCTCTACCGGCTCATCGGTATACAGCTCTTCGTTCATTAATATATGTTCTGTGAGCAGATCATCGATCATCGGATGTAAAGCCGCCAGCTTTTTATCCCGAAGGTAGCTCCGGTAGCGGTTGATCAGGATGGAGATATAGGCGATGGCTGTCATCGAGACGGCTATCACGGTAAAGGCTACCGCGATCTGGATGACGAGCGGGGCGTAACGGAACTGGTCCACCGTAGCCGAAAAAAAAGCCGGTATGGTTTTCATGGTCGCAGGAAATGGTCAGTAAAATATCACATGGCAAAAGGCACAACTACTGGTATTGCATCAGCAGGCGTTTCACACGGATCAGCAGTTCACCGGGGATGACCGGCTTCTTGAGAAAATCGTCCGCCCCCAGTTTGAAGCCTTCCAGGATCATATCTTCATTGCCTGCATTGGAGACAATGATAACAGCGATAGGCTTGCCTTCTTTTCTGCCCTTTACCCGGCTCAGGATTTCGAAACCATTGGCATACGGCATCATAATATCGGTTATGATCAGGTCGTATCCATAGTTGGTCTCTTCCAGCTTTCTAATGGCCTCTTTTCCATTAACTACATGGTCCAGCTGATAGGCTTCCTTATGAAGTATCCGCTCAATGATTTTGGGCATCACTTCATCGTCTTCAATAACAAGGATCTTATACATATACTCGATTAGCGGTTACTCATGGTGGTTATGGTCACTGTATTCAGTGTAATAAAGATAGGGATTATATGTAAATCTCTGCATTTTTAAGCCCTATATTTGCGATGGATTATATAGTTATGACCACGAAGTTTAAAATATTATTGGTAGATGACCATAGGGCCAATCTCCTGGTATTGCAGCGTATGCTCGAGACGGAAAAACGGACCTTTGTGCTGGCCACCACCGGCCGGGAAGCCCTGGATATCGCCCGGGAACAGGACGATATAGGACTGGTAATGCTCGATGTCCAGATGCCGGACATGGATGGCTATGAGGTAGCCCGCCAGCTCAAAGCCCACCCGCAGACAAAGGATATCTCCGTCATTTTCGTAACAGCTACCAACAAAGACGAGGAAGATATGCTGAAAGGCTTTGAGAAAGGAGCGGTAGACTACCTTCCCAAACCCCTGCACAAACACCTGACCCGCGCCAAAGTGGATGTCTTCGAACGGCTGTATTACTATCAGCGTGAGCTGAAAATGGCGCTGAAAGCGAAGGAACAGATCAACGGGCAGCTGGAGCGTTTTATGCATGTGGTGGCCCACGACCTGAAATCGCCGCTCTCCGGTATTACCAGCCTTTTGCTTATTCTCCGCGAGGAGGAAGAGCTGCAGCGGTCCACAGAACTGCTGTCTTTTGTAGACATGGCGGTAGACGCCTCCCATAAACTGGCTGATATGATCTCCGCTATCCTGGAATACAGCCGCGCACACCAGGACAACCAGCCGGAAGAACTGACAGCGGTGAATGAACTGCTGGGAACACTGGTACAGCTGTTGTTCCCGCCGGCCAATGTGCATATACAGATAGCGGATAATCTTCCCGTTTTATATACCAGCCGCCAGAAACTGCAACAGGTGTTCCAGAACCTGATCAGCAACGCGATTAAATATGTAGACAAACCCCGGGTGGAAATCAGTATCGGGGGAGAGGATAAGGGCGAATACTATGAGTTTTTCGTAAAAGACAACGGGCCGGGGATCGCAGACAAAGACAACGAACGCATTTTCCGGCTGTTTGAAAAAGTAGAGAATGACGGCGATAACGGCAAAGGGACCGGTATCGGTCTTAATATCCTGAAACTGCTGGTGGAAACACAGGGCGGTAAGGTATGGGTGGAATCAGTGAAAGGGGAAGGAAGTTGTTTTTATTTCCAATGGAGAAAGTAATCAACCGTATAAAATATCCCCGGGCAGATACGCCCGGGGAATGCTTCAATACGGCGTAAACGCCTTCCGGGGGCGCAATACCTGTTGTTTGACCCATGGTCCCGCTATTATAACGGTAATCAATACACTTAAACCGATAATCATCCAGCCATAATAATCCATCGATGCCCGTAAGCCTGTTTGTTCCTGCAACAGGCGCCTGGCGGCACCGTCTGCCAGCTGCCGCGCAGTGGCCATATCCCGCCCGTTGGCCAGGAAATGTTGCCGGAACTGCTCCAGCACATTTTCCCGTATGGGATTGATATCGGTGAACTGCTCCCTGAATTTATTATAATGAATGCTCCTGGCATATAACTGGAAATAGTTCGCGAAAGCCAGGCTGCCGCAAAAGCCGGTAAAACGGGCGGCAATACCAATGAAGGAAACACTGCCCGCCATGGCTGCCGGGACCGTCCCCACGACATACATGATGATGGGCACGAACAGCGCTCCTGTTCCAAAACCCTGTATCCACATGGGCGCCAGAAACTGGCTGGTGTTGGCTACGCGGGAAAACAAAAAGTACATCCAGATATGAAACAGCAACAGTGACAGAAAGCCGCAGCACAGTATCCGGCGTGTATCCGTTTGGTTAAGTACCAGCCGGGAAGCGACCACCACGCCTGCCACTATACCGGCGATATTGCTCACCCATACAGGGGTCAGATGCACAGGGTCTACCTGCAGCACCCCCTGCAGATAAGCATATACATGCCCGGTGGTACCCTTAAATACATAATAGGCGACGAGTAGCAACAGCCCGTTTCTGAAGCCGGCAAAACGAAACAACCGGAGATTCAGCAACGGACGTTTTAATGAAAACTGCCGTACGCAGAAAAGCGTCCCGCTGATCAGCGCGATGAGCAGCAGCCAACACAGCTGCGGGTTGGAGAACCAATTGAGCTGCTGGCCGTAGACAAAGATGTAGCCCGCTATACACAACAAAACAGCGTATAAAAAAGCACTGGGCCAGTCCAGCTGGTACAACGGGAATTTCTTCCGGAGGCGTACGTTGTTCGTGATCATGAGCAGGAGCAGGATACCCGGGACCTCCAGCAGCACAAGGAAATAAAACAGCTGGTTGAATTCAATATAATATAATAACCAGCTGCAAAAGAGCGCGCCGCCGGGTATAGATATCTGCAGGCTGCCATAGAAGACGGAGTAACCGATCACCCGTGCCCTGTCGGAGCGTAAGCGGGAGAAAATCATATGGAGGCAGATGCTGCAGAACGGGGCGCACATCACCCCCTGGATGAAACGGCAGATCATAAAGACGGATATGTTCCGGCTGCTGGCGCAGATGAAACAGGTCAGCGTATTCACGACGGCGCCGATAAGGAGGTAGGGCCGGGGCTTCATATATTTCACCAGCCGGTCGTCTACCGGGAGAAAAGCCACCAGCATGGCGTACATCAGCACAACGGAATATTGTACGTCTGCCGGCTCCATACCGTAATAACCGGCGGTTTCCGCGCCGTTGCTGAAATAGAGCGCGAAGATGCCCAGTGCCGGCAACAACACGAGGAAGATCGTCACACGGATCAGCCATTCAGGGACCCAGGGTTTAAAAAGTGGTAAAGTGGCGGATGACATAAGCGGCTATTTACTGACAGAAACATTGGCATTCATACCGGCAACGAGGCGCGCCAGTACGGTGGGATTTTCCAGCAGGCGTATACGTACCGGTATCCGCTGGATGATCTTGACGAAGTTACCGGTGGCATTGTCCGGCGGCAGTAACGAATAACGGGAACCTGTAGCGGGAGACAGGGAGGCGATCTCTCCGTGGAAAGTCTCACCGGGGAAAGCGTCTACCGTAACGGTCACCGGTTGCCCGGTCCTGAACTGCTGCACCTGCGTCTCTTTGAAATTGGCCACCACCCATTTCGGCGTATCGTCGTTGGAAATGAAGGTGAGCGGCTGGCCGGCCTGTATCAGTTGCCCTTCCTGAATATTCTTGCGGCCTACGCGTCCGTTATAGGGAGCGCGGATAACGGTATAGCCTACACTGAGCTGGTGCTGTTCGGCCACCGCCTCGCGGCGCCTGATTTCTGCTGCTACGGCGGCCGACTGATGGGCGGCTTCCGCAATGCGGGCTTCGGCAGAGGCATGATCGCGCAGCGCGGCCTGGTATTCGGAGGTGGCGATGTCCAGCGCTGCCTTCACATTGTCATACCGTTGCTGCGTGGTGGACGCTTCGGCCAGCAAATTGGCGAACCGCTTATACTCCTGTTCCTGGTGCGACAGGCGCGCTTTGGCAGCATCTATACGGGCGGCGGAAACAGCAGCTTCGTTTCTCAGGGTGGTGATACGGCTTTCCAGCAAAGTGGTCTGCGCACGGGCGTTTTCCAGGGCCGCCGCAGCTTCGGAGGCCTGTGCCTTATAATCCCGGTCGTCTATGATCACCAGTGTATCGCCGGCATTGACGAATTGGTTTTCTTCGAAACGTATCTGGTGGATGTAGCCCGATACGCGGGCGCTGATGGGATTGATATAGGCTTCTATCTGTGCGTCGTTGGTTTCTTCATAGCGCAGGAGGCGCATGCAGTACCAAACTCCCCAGCAGCAGAGGCCTGCGGCTGTAAAGAGCGCTGCTGCCCGCGTGCCGTAAAGGATAAACCGGTCGGTGGTTGTCAGTTGTTTGTTCATATTCTTCCTGTTAATCTGAGTAATTGATAATGTTGTACCTGCACTCTTACCATGGCGGTGGTGAGGTTGAATTTTGATTGCAGCAATTGTGTTTCTGCGTCCAGCAGATCACTCAGCAGCGATTGCTGGTTGAAATAGGCATTGCGCAGGATGCGCAGGCTCTCTGTGGCTTGCAGCATATTATTGCGTGCCACGGCTGTTTGTTGGACGGCTTCCTGGTAATGGAGGTACGCTGCATGTATGTCCTGCCGCAGTTTGTCCTGTACGCTGGCGGTCAGCGTCTGCTGCTGTTGCCATGCAATGCGGGCAGCCCGTGTTTTATGCCGGTTCTGATAAAAAGCGGCGACGGGCACGCTGAGGCTAAGACCTGCCTGTCCGGCGGACCATGGCACCCTGGAATACGGATAGTAAGACGTTTGCGGATAGGTGTAGCGGTATTCCGCGAAGAAGCCCAGCTTCGGCAACGGCGCAGCTTTGACCTGGTCCAGCTTTAAGGCGCCGAGACTGGTATGCTTCAGTGCCAGTCTGTATTCGGGGGCATCCTGACTGCTGGTGTCAGGCGGCGGCGCCGCGGTTGGCGGCAGTGCAACGACAGGGTACAGCGCCCCGGTATCGGGCCGGCCCATCAGGTAGTGGAGCCGTTGGGTGCTGATGGCGATGTTGTTGTTGATCTCCGTCAGCGACAGCTGCTGGTTGGCGATCTTTACTTCCTCCCGCAGCACATCGCTTTTCAATACCAGCCCGTTTTTGTACAGGTGCTTTATTTCGGTGAGCTGCAGCTCACTGGCACGGATATCCTGTTCCAGCAACGTCCTGAACTGCTGGTACCGATAGAGGTCGAGGAAATGTACCGCAGCTTCGTAGCGAATGTCGGCTACGGAACGTTGCAGCCGCGTGGCGGAGATTGACTGTTCCGTTTTGGCGATGGCTATTTCCCGGGTGGTCTGTCCGCCGTTGTACAGGTTGACGTACAGGTTACTGCCGGCGGCATAGTGCTCATGGGAAACGGGAAACTGCTTAGGGGCGTGCAGGATACCCTCTGTGTACAATGGCATATTGCTCAGGCGGGAGTAGGAGCCGTCCAGGTTGAGCGACGGCAGCCGTGCGTCGCGGGCCGCCAGCACTTTCTCCGTGCTGCCCGCCAGTTCCTGCTGTTGCAGGGCGATCTGCCGGTTGCCGGCTTCCGCCTGCTCCCATACCATGGCCAGCGTAATTTCGCCCGGACGGGGCTGCTGGGCGCAGACCGGCCACGGATAAGCGGTGGCCAGCAGCAGGGATAAACGTAAAATATCGTGTTTCATCATCTACAGAAAAATGGTTAGTGCAAAATTCACGATTGAGGGAAAGTCTTATTTAGTATAATAGGCCAAAAGTTTACTAATTTTGGCCACGTATGGATGTCTTCAAAAAATTCAGGAATGAAATAGACAGTAACCCGGGAGCGATCTATGTATTAAATGAACCGCTGGAGAACCGGTTCCCGATGCACCGTCATGATAAAAGCCAGATACTGCTGGTGGAAGGAGGCATTGCTTACCTGAACACACACAATAAACAATACTATATTCCTGCACAACACTACGTTTGGATCCCTCCGGGGATGGACCACAATATCAAGTTCAACAGCTCCTCGCTGGTAATCCACAATATTTATTTTATGGATGAAGAAGATGCCAGCCATCCTTTTTACGGCCGGTTGAGCATCTACCCGGTAACGGGCGTGGTGAATGAAATCCTGCAGCTTTCCGCTGCATGGCGGGGAGATATCCTGCCGGGCACCTGGCAGCATGAGGTATTGACAACGTTGAAGCATATACTGCCGCATACCAGCGGCCGGCCCTTTTCCATCCTGCTGCCCACTACGGAAGACAGCCGCATGCAGGACATTCTCCGTTATCTGCACGACAACGTCAGCGAACCGCTGATGTTGCCGGACGTGGCTGCGCATTTCGGCCACAGCGTACGTAACCTGACCAGGCTTTTCAAACAAACACTGAACACTTCGTTCCTTCAATACGTAAAAATGCTGAAGATGATACGGGCCATGGAGCTGCTGTTACAGACGGAAATGAATGTGAGTGAGGTGGCGTACGAGGTGGGTTATTCGGGTATCACCGCGTTCAGTAATACTTTCCAGCAAATGCTTAACATGCGGCCCAGTGATTTCCGGCTGCTGAAATAAAAAACAATGGAACTACAGGAAGCAATACAACTTATTAAAGCCGATTATATCGCGGGTACCTGGGCAGACCTGGGCTGCGGCAGCGGACTGTTTACCTACGCGCTGGCCAACCTGTTGCCCGCCGGCAGTACTATTTATGCGGTGGACGCAGCGCCGGTCCAACTGACAGCGCGGCCCAATCCGGCGCAGCAAAACATCCTTCCTTTGCAACTTGATTTTGTGCAAAATGAATTGCCTGTGGAAGGCTTACAGGGTATTCTCATGGCCAATTCCCTGCATTATGTGAAAGATAAACCGGCCTTGGTCCGTCAATTGAGCCGGCGGCTGGCGCCCGGCGCCCAGTGGGTATTGGTGGAATATGATACCGATGCCGCCAATACATGGGTGCCTTACCCCATCCGGCGGGATGCGCTGCAGCAGTTGCTGGCGGCCGAAGGATTTTCTCAGGTGACCTTCCTCGGTGAAAGGCCGTCGGTGTACCGTTCCGGCAGGATGTATGCCCTGAGGGCCATGGAACGCAAAAGAAAAGCATAGCGAGGCCGCTATGCTTTTTTGTTGTAACAAGTCATCGGTTAACCCTTATCTGTTCATGTTGATTCGTCTCTTGCTTCGGTCTTTGGTTTTTCCAGGTTTTGGTATATAGTTATTTCGCACCGGCGCTTTCCAGCATACCGGCAATCTCTTTAAATCCACGCTGCCGGGCATGCGCCAGCGGCGTAATGCCGTCTTTGTCTGCGAGGTTTACTTTACAGCCGGCGTCCAACAGCAGCTGTACGATTTGTACATGCGCGGGGCCGCCGTTACTCAGGATGATGGCTTCCAGCAGGGCTGTCCAGCCAAGGCGGTTCACATGGTCAACTGGGAAGGTTTTGTCCTGTAACAGGGTCCTTACTACTTCCACATGCCCGCGTTCGCAGGCCGGTATCAATGCAGTGCCGCCATAACGGTTGTACACTTTATAATTGGCGCCTGCTTTCAGGCATAACTGTAAGATGTCAAGGTAACCTTCCGCACCGGCATAAAGGAACGGACTGTTGAGCATATCGTCCTGCGCATTCACGTCGGCGCCGGCGGCTGTCAGCAGTGCCGCTGCCGCAGTGTGATGATGATAGGTGGCTATCATCAGCGCGGTACGTTGTTTGTTGTCCCGTGCTTCGGTATTTGTTTTACCTGCCAATAACTGTTTGATGACAGCGGTGTCATTGGCCGCCGCTGCCTTCAGTAAAAGGCTGTTGCTGTCACTGCCGGAAGGAGTGGCAGCCTGTTTATCCTGGGCACATCCGGTCATGGCAGTCATCATTAAAAATAGCAGTGATAAAATAAAGTGACAGTACCGCATGCAGGGCTATCGTTTGATGCTGATGCAAAATTACACCGGTCCTGTACCCCGGAATGGTAATAATTATCACTATCGTGGTACTTTTCGTTACTTTGCGTGGAGGCTCATTTTTGCGGTGTGCACAAACTTGCCTAACATTGCACAGCCGACATACCCTTCAAACTTGTCCATTCCATGAAACGACTGAAATATATCACGGGCATCGCCCTGATGGCCGCTATGCTGCCATCCGCAATGAAAGCGCAAACACAAAACGAACCGCTCCGCATCCAGCGCCTGGCGGGTAACTGTTACGTATATACGACAATGGGCACGCTGGAAAACGGGGCCCGTTTTCCGTCCAACAGCATGTACGTCATTACCCGTCAGGGCGCCGTGATGATAGACATCCCGTGGGATACGGCTCAGCTGATGCCGCTGCTCGATACCATCCGGCAAAGGCATGGCAAAGAGGTGATCGCCTGCATCGCCACCCACTTCCACGACGACCGCACAGCAGGTCTCAACGCCCTGGCGGCGAGAGGCATCAAAACCTATTCCACCGCCCTGACGCTGGCGCTGTGTAAAAAGGAGCAGAACGATCAGGCGGAGTATATTATCCCGGAAGACACGACCTTCCGCTTCGGCGACCGCCGGCTGGAAGTATTTTACCCGGGCGCCGGACATAGCCCGGACAATATCGTCATATGGGTACCGGAAGATAAAGTGCTGTATGGTGGCTGCTTTGTTAAAAGCACCGATTCCCGCGACCTGGGCAACCTGTCAGATGCCAGTCCGCATGAATGGAAGAAATCCATGATGAAGTTAAAAGCCCGCTACCCGCGGCCGGTAGCCACAGTGCCGGGACATGGCCCGCTGGACAGCCGTCATAACGCCTGTGACCATACGCTGCAATTAATAAAAGCTTACGGGGAGGAACATCCGCAATAAAAAACCGGGGAAACTAGTCCCCGGTATATTTCTTTATACTAACAGGCTTCAGCTGTTTGCCTTTTTTCACGACGGTTTGGGCCGCATCTGCATTGAGCGCATCTTCCGTGGTGATGACCACCTTGTTCAGCAGCCAGTCTTTTTTGGCCGGCACATAACAGAAGGTGGTTTCGGTGCGGGTCCTTTCCCGGCTGCCATAATATTGTTGGACTGTAAAGGAGCAGCTGTCGATCGTGGTGCTGACATAAGGGTCCCCCTGTGTGCCGCCGATATCTGCCGGCAGGATGAAGTCCTTATTGGTAACAACCAGTGACAGCCGGTGCCGGCTGTCGGCCAGCAGGATCATGAAGGGCCGCGCTTCCGGCGTATCGGGCGAAGTGGCTGCCGCTTTCGGTTGCAATACCAGTACTACATCCGGGATATGGTCCCCGTTGAGGTCTCCGCTGACCGCATCCCTGACTTCATACCCGGCGGGAACGAACTTCTTGTAGGCGTCATTGTCAGCGGGCTGCTGCGCCCGTATAGCCGTTGTAGTGAGTAGTGCCAGAAAAAGGAAAGCTATTTTCATGCTGCTGTTTTTTTAATGTTTGGGAGCGGGTTTGCCGGCAGGTGCCTGTCCGGGGGCCGGCTTGCCGGTCTGACCAGCCTGACCGGGAGCTGCCGGCGGCGCTTTAGACTTGTCGTCTTTTTTGCCTTTTGCCGCGTCCTGTTTACTATTCCCGCCAAATTCGTCCAATATTGCCTGTGCTTCAGGATCGGCGTCAACGGAGATGCAATCTGCGTCAAATTTCTTGGTTTTTTTACTATAAGCACATACGGACTGTGCGGATGCCGCTTTGGTCAGCGCGTCTTTGAGCTTTTGTTTAAACTTTTCGTCCTTCGAGTTTTCCAGCAGGTAGCGATAGTGATCATACACCAGCAGCTCTTTCCGTCCGTTCAGTAGTTTGGTATAGCGGTCTTTGGTGCCGTGGTTGCCGCCGTTGATCACATTGGTCACGCCGGCGAAATTTTCATTGTCAGACTTACTCTCAAGTTTTGAGCCGCTTTTGTAAGTGCTCCAGAACCATACCGCGCTTTGTACGGCGTACTTGGGATCGGCCTTATCGCTCAGCAGGTCGGAGTTACATTTTTTAACGCCTTTTTCTTCCGAGGTGGCGGTGAAATCCAGGGTACTCTTTTCGTTGTTGAAACCTGTTTTCTGCGCAAACCCGGTGAACGAGGTATAGGCAGGCTTGTGGGTAAGCTGGATAATGCCGTGGCCGCGGAAGTTGTAGCCGTCGTCATTGTCTTTGCTGTTGCCGTCTCTGCCGCCGTATTTGCGGTTGCCGACAATCCGCTCATCTGCTTTGTGTTTGACGAGGTTAAGTTCAAGTTTACTTTTGCCGTCGCTGCTGGTGAGCTTAACAGTACTTTCCTTGTTGGTGTTACCATATATATAAGCAGGGTTCAGGCTGAAGTCTTTGTACTTATCCGCCACAGGAGCAGCCGGTGCGGCGGCTGGCGCGGCTTTGCCGTCCTTGCCTTTGGCCGGCTTAGGCTCGGCCACGGAAAAATGTGCCTTGTGCGCGGCGATATTGGCATCGGTAAGTGCGATGAATTCCTCTTTCTTCCAGTAACTGGTCAGCGAGGAGGGGCGGTAGTTGAGATCTTCTTCCAGCACGCTGAAGCTACCGGATTCGTGCAGGGCCTGGGCTATAAAGTGGGCTTTACGCACGCAGGTATCTATCTTATGGTCTGCCTTGTAAAGGTTCAGGTATTCCAGCAGCTTGGTCACCATGGTTTCATCTTTGGCGTTGATGGTGGTGATGGCCTTTATCTGGGCCAGTGTGATATCGTCTTTACAATGCGGGCATTTGGTATCGTCGGTCTGTTCTTCTTTTTCATTGACGGCGGTGCCATCATATTCGCTGTCTTTTTTGTCTTCCTTTTTCTCTCCGTCTCCTTCTTCTTCTTCATTCAGACCTTTAAAGCCGGCGTCATAGCCGTCTTTGTCCGCATCCGGCGTAGCGTCTGCGGGCGCCGCTGCGGGCGTGGGTTGTGTGCGGTTGGGGTCCGGTACCGGGTTAATACGGGCCATGGGTATGTTATTTCGTTTGAAGTAATTGGATGATCGCCTGTGTGCCGGCAGCAGCCTTTTTATCGCTCTGTGGCTGTGCGCGCTTTTTCCGCGCAATGTCCAGCGCAGTTAGTTGCTGGGCACTGCCGCCGTCGGTCATATCGTCTTCATGATAAAACCAGGTGGTACGTTGTTTGGCGGGAACGCCGGCAGCCAATAGTTTTTTCACCGCAGCCAGGTCGTTCCGGTACACAGCATAATGCAGCAGGTTAAACCCCGCATCCTGGTATAGCCGGTAGCGGTGTTGTTCCAGTATCTCCAGTTGTTTAACGGAAATCGTATAGTCGCGGGCGTACTGATGGCGGATGGCGTCTGTTACGCCGCCGGTACCGGCGCCCTGGTCCAGCAGCCAGGTGAGCAGCGCAGGCGGGCAGTTGCCCCGCAGCGCCGCGGCGGCCAGCTGGTTGCCTTTGGCATTACTGATATTGAACCGGCCTTGCTGCACAATGCTTTTGAACTGATCTGCCGGCGGGTCGGTCAGCAACAACAGTTCCAGGTCTTCGGCCGACGGACGATAACCGTGCCGTATCAGTAGCAGCGCATAGCGGCCCTGTTTGCGCTTGATGCGTTCATAGCTGTTTTCCCCCTTGCAGTCATCAAAAAAATGATGCTTCGGATTTTTGTTATAGTCGATCACATAGGTGAAAGGCGTATAGCGTTTGATGCGTATCGGCAGTGTGCCCAGATCGCTGTACTGTACACTGGTGTCCGGCAGGATGACGGTATTGGGATTATACCCTCTGGCCAGCAGCTGCAGCAGTTGGGTGCTGTCGCCACTGTCGATGGCTTTCATGAAAGCGTCCGACGTATCGGCGCGGAGCGCATGGGTAGCCGTTAAAGGCAGGAAGCGTGCAAAGGAGGGCGCAGTAAAACTGAGCTGCAGCAATACCAGGATCAACAGGGAACGGATCCCGCGATTACCGAAGGGGTTGAGCGGCTGCCATGCGCCGCCGGGCTGTTGCGGATTGGGACGCAGCGGGTTGGATGGCAGTTCTGCCGGGAGCCTCCACGGTGATTGCTGTCCGGCAGGCTGTGTACCTCTTCTCTGGTCGACAGCCCTTTTCCAGGGATCGTATATCTCTACTTTGCTCAGTTCCGGCAGCGGGTCTACTTTTACATAGAAGAGCGCTTCTTCCTTGGCGTCGAATTTTTTCTTGGCCATCTTGCCGGTGCCTGTCTGGACACGGTAGATATTGAGCAGTTCAGGGATCTTGTCGATCAGCTTATCGTTGAGCGCCGTAAAGTATGCGCTTTTACCTCCGGTAAGTGCCTGAAAGTAGCCACCTTTGCCATCGCGGATACCGAGACAGCCTTCGAGGTCGGCGGAAACGAAAGGATCGATGGATATGCCGGCGCGGCTTACGTCGCCGCGTTTTTTGGCTTCCACGATCGTGAGGGCGCTGGTATCGGTCTTATCCAGTACTACCCTGAAACGGGGCGTACTGGACACGGTATAGTTAAGGGCGTAATATTCAGGCTGACCGTTAAATCCGGTAGGCGGCACGGGGCCGCCGTTTTTCATATAGTCGGTATTGTTATCCCGGGTATGCCGCGCTATTTCGAGCATGAGGGCCGCCTTGCCGTGGTTGTTGGCGTTGATGTCCTGTTCCACTTTTTGTTTGGCGTCGCCTGCATTTTCTCCTTTATAGATATATAACTTATAGGTGGGATAAGCGTTGGTGAATACCCCGTTGCGCAGGTAAAGGGGATAAGCGGAATGCAGTTTGTCATCTGCGGAAGCCAGCTTATTGCCGTAGTCGGCGGTTTTGGACACGCCTTTTTTGTAGGTGGTCTGCACGCCTTTTTCCGTATGATAGAAGATGGTGCTGTTACCCGGGTCCGGCTGCAGTTGCGCGATAACGGCGGCGGTGAGCTTGGCCGGTTTAAAGGTTTTACCTTCCACCTTGTACCACAGGTCGGCCGCAGGCACATCGTTGTATACTTCATTGCTGGCGAGCCATACGACTTCCTTGTTTTTCACTTCCAGCGGGGCGGCGATGGGCAGGTCCTGTGCGGGCGGGTTGATGTTCTGCACGGTGGACTGTTGTTTGCCGCTGGTGATGGTGATTTTGCCGCCACCGGCAGAGCACTGGTTAGTGGAGCGTTCGAGGATAAAGTGGGCCTGGTCGCCCATGTTTACATCGGCGGCGATATCCTGCCATTCCATCAATGCAGGTTGACAAGGATTATTGCGCTGAGCGGAGCAGGTGCCGAAATTAGGGGTAATGGTCTTGTCCCTGGAGGTGGCTTTCAGCACGTCCTGCAGGAAAACGCCGGGGTTGGCGGTCACCTTCAGTTTAGCGGGACTGCTGCCACAGGAACACTTAACGTCAGCCATATCGCGGACATACTTGTTTCCGGCGGTGGAGGATTTTTTCTCCTCTTTTTTCTCCTGGGCCTTGTCCTGTTGGCCGCCCTGCTTTTTTCCCTTCTGTTGAGGTTTCTTAGACATGGTGTGATGATTCAATCGGGTTAATATGAAATCTGCATTTACGCTGATAAACCGTTCCCATAGCAATGTTGTACTGAAGGAGCGCTTTCTGCGGAATGCATGTCTGTTCGTCCAGGGTATAGTGCCCGGCGTACCGCTGCAGCAGCAGGTCGGTCTGTTCCTGTTCGGAGAGCGACAGCTCATGGTAGGCGTAATGTCCTACCGCCGTCGTGTCCAGCCGGGGTTCGTCTATGTTGCCACTGATGTCTATCCGGATGTTGTCCGGCAGATTTTTAATGGTCCTTGTTTCCTGCACGGGTAAGGCTGCGCTGCCAAAGACCGGGAAAATATCCCGTTGTGCAGTGTGCGTGCCCGTATAGGCGTACAGGATATTAATGTGATTAAGGAACAGGCCATAGAGGTTGTATTGAAGGAGAGAGGCGGTAAGCGCCTGTTTATTGCGCAGCCGGTTGTCATATCCTTCCGTGAACTGCTGTATTTCCGTGCCTTTATAGTCGTTCCACAACCGCTCTTTTACGTCCGTCCATTTATCGAGTATATCTTCCCAGTTGGCCAGCATGAGCTTTCCAGTAGGTTCATGCAGGTAAAAATGCACCTCCCGGGTAACGTCGCTCACTGCCCGGATGATATATTCGAGGTGAGAGGACTGATGGTCCAGCAGGAAATGGTCTTCTCCCGCGCGGATGGAGTACACGGACGGTTCTTCCGGCGATGCCGCCGGAAGATACTCCAGTTCCAGTTCCCGGGTAAATTCGTTCTCGGTGGTTTGTTCCTTTACCCTGGTGTAACTGGCCATGGTAAAGCGGTAAGCCTGCCGGTAGGGCGCTTTCAGCCGAAGGTCGGTATTGGTGAACAGGATCGAGGACATCAGGAATGAAATTGAGGTTTACGGAAGATGTCATCGCAGGTAATGGCAAATGGGTCCCTTCGCAGATGACAGGGAATACAACCGGCAATCCACCGGGTAGCGGCGTGGCTTTTCAGAGTGGCTAGCGTTGTCATGGGTGTTGTTTCAGGTTAACAGGCTGTTGCGGCTTCCTCTTTATGAAGCCCAACGAACCAGCCATGAAAATAATGTTTTTTTATGAAGAAAAATTTGTGCAAGTAAATCCTTGCGCATATATTTGCAATCAAATACTTGCATATTGGAAATCAGGAGAGACGTTTTTCAGGCGATAGCCGACCCTACGCGGCGGCAGATTATTGAAATGGTGGCCCGTCAGCCGCTGAACGTGAATGCGATCGCGGAGAACTTTGACGTGAGCCGTCAGGCGGTTTCACTGCATGTCAAAATTCTGACGGAGTGTGGTTTGATCGTTATCAGGAAGCAGGGGAGGGAACGGTATTGTGAGGCCCGGCTGGAGCAGCTGCAGGAGGTAACTACATGGGTAGATCATTGCCGGCAGTTCTGGGCTACGCAGTTCAAGTCGCTGGACAACTATTTACAAAAAATGCAAACCGGAAAAAATCAAACCAATGAGTAATCATACAACCACAGAGTTTAGAATGGAATACCGGTTCAAAGCCACGCGCGAGCAGGTATTCAATGCTTTTTCCGATGCTGCGGCGCTGAACGAATGGTGGGGTCCTGTTGAGATGCGCAACAGCGTGATCAGCCTGGATTTCAGGCCGGGGGGCATTTTCCATTTCAGAATGGAAGGGCAGGGGCAGGTGAACTACGGCCGTTTCCTGTTCCGCGATATCCAGCCGCCGCACCTGCTGGAGTTTACCAACGCATTTGCCGATGAGCAGGCCCGGGTGGTGAAAGCCCCCTTTGATATGCCGTTCCCGCGGGAAATCCTGTACCGGATCACGCTGCGGCAGGAGGGAGAGGAAACGGTACTGTCGCTCACAGGCAGGCCGCTGGAGGCCAGCGGGGAGGAAGCAGCCTCCTTTTTGGCCATCAACGGCAGCATGCAGGAAGGTTTTGGCGGCACCTTCGGTCAACTGGCCATTTATCTCCATAAAATAAACAGCATATGAGAAAACTGAAATTGCAAATGCAGGTTTCCCTTGACGGTTTTGTGGCGGCAGGCCCCAACGATGAACAGCAGTGGGTCACCTGGGCCTGGGAGGAAATCCGCAAAGAGGTGCTGGACCTGGCAGACAGCTGCGATACCATTCTGATAGGGCGGAAACTGGCGGTAGATTATATTCCTTACTGGGAGGACGTTTATACCCGGCCGGACGACCCGATGTATGAGGTTGCACAGCGTATTGTACCCATGCAAAAGGTCGTCTTTAGTAAAACACTGGACCGCCCGGCCTGGAGGAACACTACGGTGGCCAATGACCTGGTGGCGGAAGTGGACCGGCTGAAACAACAACCCGGCAAAGACCTGGTCGTATACGGCGGCACTTCCCTGGTGTCTGATCTGTTGAAAGAGAACCTGATAGATGAATATTACTTTTTTGTCAACCCGGTGGCATTAGGCCATGGAGACCAGGTTTTCGGCGGGTTGTCCGGCTTCCGGCAGCTGACACTGAAAAACTGTATCCGGTATGACTGTGGTATTGTACTGATGCAGTACGTGCCGCGCTGAGCTACAATGCGGGGCGTCCGGGACTGGTGCGTTGGCAACTGTTCCGTACAGGCGTTTCCGTTGTCCGTCCTGTGCCTTTGCAGCATGGTAATGTCTGATAATAAAACCCGGCACCGGGGTAAAATGAAGATTGTCGTCTTTTCAACGCTGCTTTGGCGCAAGGTCGGGCAGCGTCGCCGCGGTTGCAGTGCAGCGTATAGGGGCCCGGTTATAGTGGTTATCTAGATAGTTAATTAGAGCGGAAAATATGGGTGATTATATTTATTTTACATCTTAAATGTGTGGCATTATCATCAACCTATAACAACACCCGCTACCTATCAACTTTAATCAGCTATATACTTTTCCCAATGAAAAAATGGTCCCTTGTACTTATGATGAGCGCCATGGCGCTGGGCGTGCGTGCGCAGGAGCAGGAAGCACCCCGTTTCCGGATTGTAGTGAACGGTGGCTACAGCTACCGCGTAGGTAAACTGCCTTCCGGCTTCTCCGGAGAAACCCGTGACTATATGAAGAAACTGAAATCCGGTTTTAATATAGGCGCAGATGTTCAGTACTATTTTAATGACTCATGGGGCATCGGGCTCAAATACCTGCGGTTCCAGTCCTCCGGAAGCGCTGTAATCCCCGTCGAAACGCCCGATGGTCGGGTACGTGCCGCTACATCTGATAATATCGGCATCAGTTTTTACGGTCCCACTTTTCTGGGACGCGTATACACGACCAAAGACAACAGTCAGGCGTTCATCATAGGAGCGTCGCTGGGGTATATGCGGTACAAGGATAATGGTAAGGTAGCTGCTTACCCGGTGGTAATCACCGGCGGTACGGTAGGCTCAGGAGTGGATGTCGGTTATGACATCCGGATAGCGCGTAAATTATACGCAGGCGCCCAGATATCCTACTTTGCCGGAAGCTTGAGTAAATACACCATCGAACAGGGTAACCAGACAACGACGAGAGACCTGAAAGATGATGAAAGAGAAAACCTGTCGCACCTTAGCATATCTGCAGGGCTGCGGTTCCATCTGTAATCAGCATTGCTGGTAAACATCGCCGCCGGTCAGTTGTTACGTCTTTCTCAAAGGCGTATCAACTGACCGGCGGCCTTTATAACCCTACTGTCCGCCCGCAAATGTGAGACGTTGCCAATTGTTCCTTATCTTAGCTGTTATGCTTACAGAAATATTAATCAATTTATTTGAACGGGACCTGAGCCGGTTGGAAGATGAAATCGCCGCTTATGAAACCGAAGACGCCATCTGGCGCGTACCGGAAGGCATCAAAAACTCCGCAGGCAATCTGTGTCTGCACCTGTGTGGCAACCTGCAGCATTATATCGGCGCCATATTGGGCCAGTCGGGTTACATAAGGGAAAGAGACCGCGAGTTCAGCGATAAAAATGTGCCGCGGCAGGAGCTGCTGGCGCTGGTAGGCGTTACACGTCGTGTAGTGCTGTCCGTTATAGTGGGACTGACACCGGAGGTGATGGCCAGGCAATACCCGGAGCGGGTGCTGGGAGACATGAACACAGACAGCTTCCTGGTGCACCTGTACGGACACCTGAATTACCATCTCGGGCAGATCAACTATCACCGCCGGTTAACGCGATAGCCTATGCTACAGCCAACGTTTGCGCAGCGGCTGCTGCAGGTGTACCAGCAGCTGAAAATGCTGATATGGCCGTTTATCGGACTGGTGACCATCGTGTTGATGCTTCGCAGTATCTATAGCCGGGAAGAAGTTTACTTTTATGTCAACAGGCTACACACCAGTTGGGGCGACTGGCTCTTTCCGCGCATCACTGAGCTGGGCAGCACCGGGGCCTGTGTGGTATTCACTGCGCTGCTGTTTTATTTTAACAAACGACAGGGCATCGTGCTGGCGGCGGCTTACCTGTTTAACTCCATGGTGAATTTCGCGCTGAAATTTATGGTGGCGTTTCCACGGCCCAGCCGTTTTTTTGCGGAACGGCTGCACGATATATATTTTGTGCCCGGCGTGGAGGTACTGGATAATTTCAGAAGTTTCCCTTCCGGACACAGCGTGTGTGCCTTCACTGCAGCCACCGTGTTTTCCTACTACGTTAAAAACAAATACTGGTCGTGGTTGTTTCTGCTGCTGGCAGCGATGGTGGCTTATTCCAGGATGTACATGAGCCAGCATTTCCTGGAAGACGTGACCGCCGGCGCCACGGAAGCCATACTGCTGACGATGTTATGGATTACCCTGATAAAAGATAAAACTCCCGCAGATTAACGGGACAAAAGACAGGCTGACAATGACGAATGGGACCACTATGTAGACATTCGTCATTTTTTTTATGCCTGGTTTTCCAGGAGCAGTATCTGGTAAAGCAGGCCCGGCTTTAGTTCCGCTGTGTCCACCTCGCCGGTATAGGGCGGCGCAGGCGTCATGCTGTGGTAGTAACGGGGTGGCGGCGTGTAACGCGCCCAGAGAATTTCGTAACCAATGTAGATGGAAGCACCGTCCCGCTGTACATGGTCCGTGTGGCCCAGCCGCCGCTCATCGCCGGGCGCCAGGCTTTCGATAATGCGGATGCTGCTGGTGGTGCCGATTGGCGTACGTACTATCTGCCGCGTGGCTACCGTTACAAATCGATGGGAGGAAATGTTACGGATGTTACGCAGATAGCGCGAAATAGTAAAAGCACTGTCTGATATACCGGTAATGGCTACATCCGCAATGGCATCGTCGCCCTGCGGCGGCTCCGGCAGTTGCGGTACAACCGGTAACGAAAAACGGCCGGCTTTGCAGACGGCATATGTTATTGTACAGACAATCAGAAAAGAAAGCGCCAGGACAAAGTACATAAGAGGGTTAAGGTTAAATCTTGGTCGTCAAATATACTACGACTCGATTCTCCAAATGTAAATCCGATGTTAACGCCTCGTTATTTGATAATATTATTTTCATGGTAATAGATACAGAATTAACACCGCTGCTTTTTTTGGAGGATTAACAATTGACTCACAAAAAAAACAGAAAGAATCCCCCAATTTTGCCTGACGTTTTTTTAGGGTGTTTGTAACCTTGTGCTGTCTTTAGTTTTACGTATCATTAAGTGTCTGTATTACCCCTATTTTTATGAATACTTGTTGTTACCGCTTACGCATAAACGGCAGGACGTTATATGTGTGCCGGTGACCGGTAGAGTACCGCTATGGCCGGTGACCTGGCTGTATGATCAATATGGTTGCAGCGTTGCCGGCCATATAGCGATGCTTTATTATTCCCCGCCACGGTCCGCCGTTTTGGAGAGGATCATCTCGGCAGTTTGTTTCGTGTAGCGGTTATGAAAGATAAAAGTGATCACCAGGCCCAGCATGCAGCCCGTGAGCACGGATATAACGCGCCCTACGGCAGTATCCCATAAATGCGCACCCGCTTCGTGGGTCATCACGATGATGGTAGCAGCCAGTGCGGTACGGGTGGCCGCTTCCAGGTTAAACAGATTACATAGCACTACGGTAATGCATACCGCTATACTCATCGTGATCAGCAGGTTGGGATGAAACAACAGCAGCAGAAATCCCGATATCGCCCCGATCACATTGGCCTTGATACGGGTCACCGCCAGCGTAAGAGCGTCAGAACCGTCCGGCGATAACACCAGCATCACTGAAATCAATACCCACACTACATCCTGGTAGTCCAGCAGCCAGGACAGGAATAAAACTACCAATACACCGCTTACACATTTGGCAGCGTAGATCAGTATCCGTTGTATGCGTGCTCTGTTCATCATATCGCAATGTTAGGACTTTTGTCACATATGCCGCTAAACATATATATAGCATATTGAAGTTTAGTTTACCTACCTTTACGCCTATTTCGTTAACCAACTGATAACCATGAGACTACGAAACTTATGCTACCTCACTGTACTGGTAGGGCTACAGGCCTGTATTAAGGATGCTCCTATGAATCCTGAGGCCGACATCGAGACGTTTAGTATTGACAAAAAATTGCTCAGCAGCGATGTATTCATTGACCAGGCAAATGCGAAGGTGATGTTGTACCTGACACATGAAGCCTATGAGACAGGGATTGCCCCGACATTGACCCTTTCCGCCGGCGCGACG
The DNA here is from genome assembly GCF_012516375.2 of Chitinophaga oryzae. Lineage (NCBI taxonomy): Bacteria > Pseudomonadati > Bacteroidota > Chitinophagia > Chitinophagales > Chitinophagaceae > Chitinophaga > Chitinophaga oryzae. The sequence goes on along the minus strand of NZ_CP051204.2, from coordinate 4,175,255 downwards.
GTCACCCCGGCTTCGGGAGACTCCATCCACTTTGAACCTGGTGTGCATCCGCAATATGTGGTGACTTCCGCCAATGGTCTTAATAAAAAGACCTATAAAGTGGAAGTGATCACCATCGGTACCTGGCAATGGGACTTTGAAAAATGGATGACCAACAACAAAGACAAATACCAGTATCCTATCAACGACGACAGCACCGTCGTTTGGTCATCCGGCAACCCTGGCATTGCGCTCTCCGGTGTGCCTAAAGATCCTATGGAATATCCGCTGCGCGTCACAACAGATGCTTATCACGGCCAACATGCGGCCGAAATGGTGACCCGTAAAGGCACTGCGCTCTCCAATCTGGTGGGCATCAAACTTTTTGCAGGCTCACTTTTCGTCGGCGTTTTTGACGCCCAGTTCGCTTTCCTTGAGCCACTGAAAGCAACACAATTCGGTCAGCCTTACATCGGAAAGCCACTGCGCTTCACCGGATATTATAAATACAAACCGGGCGCTAACTACCAGGACAAAGCCGGTAACATAGTTCCTGGCATGACCGACTCCTGCGCTGTATATGCGGTGCTGTATAGCGGTACCACCAGGCTGGACGCGACCAATATCAGTAATTCAGAACGGATCATAGCAACGGCCTACCTGCCGGACGGTTCCACCAGGGAAAACTGGACCCGGTTTGACATTCCCTTTGTACTGAAGAGACAGATCGACAGCAAAGAAAAAATGATGATGGCTATCGTGGCCTCTTCCAGTAAAAACGGCGATAGCTATAAAGGCGCCATCGGCAGCCGCCTGGTACTCGATAGCCTTGAAATTGTTCACCAATAAAGATCCGTAACCACTCATGAATATAAAAATAAAAGGACTGGTGGCCGCGCTGTTACTGACAGCCGGACAACTTTCCGCTCAACAGAAAGATAAAAAGGAAACAACCTTTACACCACACCTGGAACACCGTATCATCGCCGGATTTAACTTTGGCGCTTCTGCGCCGGTGAACCTTCCTAACACCATCCGTAAAATCAATGGCTACTGGCCTGAATTCAGTCCGTCACTGGGATATGAACTAGGCTACCGCATCACCCCAAAATGGGGCGCTGCCATCGGGGTAAAACTCGACTATAAAGGAATGGGTACCAAAGACGAAGTAATGTATTTCCCGACCATCATCACCACTGATGATGGAGGTACTTTTTCCGGCATCTTCACAGGCAAAAACAAAACGACTGTACGCAATGCATATGTAGTACTGCCGCTCAGCGCTACCTTTACGCCTAACCAGAAATGGCGCTTCAGCCTCGGTGGTTATGCCGCCTGGCTGTTCAGCTCCAACTTCTATGGCAACGTATCCGACGGCTATATCCGCAACGGCGGCCCTACCGGAGAAAAAGTAATCATCGACCACGCCACCTTCGATTTTGGTACCGATGTCCGTAAATTTGACATTGGCCTGCAGGGTGGCGCCCTCCGTAAGGTAGGACGTAAACTCGAAGTGATGGGTAACCTCAACTGGGGTTTAAGACCTTTGTTCCCCGGTGATTTTAAAGGACTTGACTTTCCTTTGTACAATATTTACCTGACACTGGGCGTGGCGTATAAAATCTAGCGCTCGCTGGCTCGCGGAGTTTCTCGCAAAGCACGCAAAGGAGCAAAGAGCGCAAAGATTATAAAAGCGAGCAGAGAAAGCAAAGGAGCGAAGATCAATTCGATTTGATCTTCGCTCCTTTGCTTTCTTATTTAAACTTAAAAAAAACTTTGCGCTCTTTGCTCCTTTGCGTGCTTTGCGAGAAACTCCGCGAGTGCTAGTACTTCGCCGGTTGACCCGCTTTTGGCAGCGACTTCCGGATAAATTCCCGGATATCTTCATTGCCTGTAGCCAGATCGTCTTTTCGCAGATACATCATATGCCCGCTGCGATAACCTTTCCAGGACAAGCGGTTTTTAAGCCGTCCGCCGGGATCGAGCTGCCACATGCTGTACTTGGCATTGAAATAATCGCAGGCGCCGTCATAATAGCCGGACTGTATCATTACATGGAGGTACGGGTTGGCAGCCATCGCCTGCCGCAGGTTCTCGCCGGTCTTGTCGTTGCTGCGGTCCCAGGGATGTACTGGCCCAAACATCATATATTTCAGATCGGTGCTGAACTTCAGCTCGTCGCGCAGGTAGATGTTCATGGCAGGGGTAAAGGCGTGCAGCCATGACGTCAGCTCGGCATTGTAATCGGGAGAACCGCCGGCATCTTCCTTGTCCTGCCCGAGGTAACGGGAATCCAGGCGGCCTACGGTATAACCGCGGTCCCGCAGCAGTTCTTTCCAGAAGAAATCAACAGGTATATTGAGGTTATGCTGTAAAATGACTTTCTCGGAAAGACCGGAGTAGCGGGCCATACGGGCGGCGATCTCCTTTCGTTTCTGATCGTCGAGGAACCCACCCTGACTGATAGCGGGTATCAGCTCCTGGATGGTGAACTGCTCCACTTCCGGCAGCATAGCGGTAAGGTCTTTCTGTTGCAGGTCCGCCGGCAGCGCTTTGTGAAACCAGGCCGTGGCGGCAAAGTAAGGCAGTGACAGGGCCTGGTCTACCGGACCGCTGCGGGCAATGCCCAGATCGGTAGGCGATACCAGTATCACGCCGTTGAGATACATCCACTGGGCGTTCTGCAGCTCCAGCGCCAGACCGGAAGCCCGGGTGGTGCCGTAACTTTCTCCGATCAGGTATTTGGGAGAAGCCCAGCGGTTATGACGGGTCACGAAAGTGTTGATCCATTCGGCCAGGTATTTTATATCGGCGTTGGTGCCGAAGAACTTTTCCCGGGGGGCGTCTTTATTAATCCGTGAATAACCGGTATTGGCCGGATCGATGTATACTATGTCTGCAATGTCGAGGATAGACTGTGGATTCTCACGGATGCCGTAAGGTTGCACGGGATATCCTTCGTCGTCGATGTTCAGCAGGCGGGGACCGGTGTAGGCGATCTGCATCCATACGGAAGGCGTGCCGGGGCCGCCATTGAAAGAGATAACCAGCGGACGGGAAGCACGGTCTTTCACATCTGTCCTTTCATAGTAGGTATAGAAAATTCCCGCGATGGGTTTACCGTCCTGGTCCCATACAGGTTGTGTGCCGGCTATGGCTTTATAGGGAATTTTCTGGCCTTTCACCGTAACATCGTGGTAGCTGGTGACAGCAGTGTCCGGGTTGAGGGAGAGTACCGGGTTGGCGCCGGTGATGTCTGCTTTGGGCGCCGGTTTACCAGGCGGCGGCGCCTGTTGCGCCTGTACTGCGGACGACAGGCAGGTAAGGCCGGCCATAAATAAAGGCATCCAGGCCTTGTTAAATACGCTCATAATTAGATCAGATATTTGGTGATAAGCTGTTGTAGAATGCTATTTATAACCAAATATCCGGAAATCCAAACCGGTCATCCCTTTCCTGTTTCCCGCAACTGGAAGTCGGAAGGGCGCTTACCCACCAGTTTGAAGAAAGTGTTGCTGAAGGCAGACACGCTGTTGTAACCGGTGTCCCAGGCGATCTCACTGATGGTTTTCTCTGTCTCCAACAGGTAACCCATGGCCCGGATCATACGGGCCAGTTTCAGGTATTGAAAGAACGATATGTCCATGGTAGCGCGGAACAAACGGGTTAACGTACGCTCGCTGATATTGAACTCCGTACTGATGCTTTCCAGCGTCAGTGGCTCGGCCAGGTTCTCGTTGATATGACGCAGCACGGGCTGCAGCCGCTTATTGTCGGTTGTCGGCAGGTTAATCGGCAGCGGCGATGTACTGATGTCCGGCAGTATTTTTTTTATGGCCTTTACAAAACGGTAACCGTTGGAGCCGGGCAATACGTCCTTGTCCCATTTGGTCGTGTACAGGATCATTTCCAGCAACAGGTTATTGACCGGGTATATGCCTGTCTTCCGGTAGAAAGGCTCCTGTTCATCATCCTCATCCCGGAAGAAATAGATGGTACGGACGTAGTTGGCAGGGTACCGGTGCGCAAAGTAATGTTCCACTCCCGCGGGTACCCACATGTAATGCCGCGCCGGCAGGAAATAGGTCTTATCCCGCGTATATAAAAAAGCGACGCCTCCCTCTACATAGGTGAGCTGCCCCTTGTTGTGCTTATGGAAGGGAAAGTGATGCTCCGTTTTCCAGTGCCATATGTAGGCGGACTCCGGTATCCTGTCCACTTGCTCGAGAATAAGTGCTGGTTTAAATTCTTCCATTTGGCCGGATTTAGCAAATTAATGGCAATTTATAACAAATAATTTAACCGGGATGGGCTGAACTTTGCATCTTCATCAGATTAAATATGTTATCAATTAGTAAGAAATGGCTTGCGGGAATAATGCTCTCTGCATTATTGGCCGGCAAAACAGCCGTTTGTCAAAACCCTGAGCAGAGTCCCCTCACGTTAACGGATGTATGGAATAAAGCTGCTGTGTACAACAAACAGCTACAGATGCAACAGCTGCGGGTGGCTGGCGCACAGCAGCAGGTAAAAGCTGCCAGGGACGAGCGGCTGCCGGAGATAAAGGCCAGCGGCTCCTATTCCAGGGTGTCCAACCTGCCCATGTATGAAAAAGGCATATTCAACGCGCCCACACAGTTCCCGGTCGTGCACCAGTCATATTCCGCAGGCGCCGACGCTTATCTCAATGTATACAACGGCGGAAAAACATCCCGCGAAATCATCATTAAACAAACGGAGAGCGAGCTGGCAGCTGAACAGCGGAACATGACCAACGCCGAAATAAAATACAAAGCGGCGGCATACTACCTCGATATATACCGGTACCGGATGTACGAAAAAGTTATGTTGCAGGATATCCGTGACCGGGAGAAAGAACTGGAAGAGATCAGACAGCTCCTGAAGAATGGCGTAGTACTGAAAAGCGATGTGCTGCGGGCTGAACTGAAACTCTCCAGACAGAAAATGACCCTGCTGGAGATCAGGAACAGCCTTATCATCGCTAACCAACGGCTCAATATTATGATCGGCCAGCCGGACAGCATCGATAACCACCTGGCGATGGACACCCTCGCCATGGCGGCGGTACCGGATAAAGACTATAACGGCTACCTCGCGGAAGCCTATGAACACGCGTTTGCGTTTAAGATTTCAGAAAAGGAGACAGCCCTGAGTGAGCTAAGGCTCAAAGCAGTAAAGTCCAATATTCTGCCTAAAGTAGGATTGTTCGCCGAGTACTCCTACGCCTATCCGCAGATCCTGTTTTATCCCTATGCCATCAGCCTGTACGGTCTCGGTCAGGTGGGCGTGAAAGCCGGATTGCCCATATCGGCGCTGTATCAGAACAAACACAAAAAGGAAGCGGCAAAGATTGACCTGGAACGACAGGAGATAGAACACGCCGATACGAAAGATAAAGTCAGGGAAGAAGTACGGGCCGGCTACCTTCGTTACACCGAAGCATTGGAACGTATCCGCGTGGCGCAGGAGAATATCCTCCAGGCACAGGAGAACTTCCGGATTGTCAATAATACCTATTTCAACCAGCTGTCGCTGCTGACAGACCTGCTGGACGCCGAGACACAGCTGCTGCAGTCCCGCTTCGATCTCACCAGCGCGGAAGTGACCGCACAACTACAATACTATCAATTATTGAAAGCAACAGGCAACCTTTAATATATGAGCAACACACACACGAACACGAATACGAACAAAACAGACAGGATTATATCGAAGATCACCACCGTGGTTGCCTCCATCGTGGTAATATGTCTCGCCATATGGGGCGTAAGGACACTGTTGCGCCAATGGAAATATGAAGAGACCAACGACGCCCAGGTCGATGAATATATCAACCCCGTGGTAGCCCGGGTCACCGGTTATGTGGAATCCATCCGCTATGAAGAAAACCAGGAGGTGAAGAAAGGCGACACCCTGGTGGTGATAGACAATAGCGAATATGCCGCCCAGCAACAGGAAGCCGGTGCGGCGCTGCTCAATGCAAAAGCACAGGTGAGTGTTGTTCAAAGCGGAGTCACCACTTCCTCGGAAACGGCTAAAGTATACCAGTCCCAGATAGCCGCGGCTAAAGCAAAGCTGCACAACCAGGAACAGGAATATGACCGCTATAAAAAACTCTACGACGCCGAATCGGCCACCAGGCAACAGCTGGAAAAAGTGGAAGCAGCGCTGGCTGTGGCCCGTTCCGAATACAATACGGCTATAGATGCCTATAATGCATCTCTGGCCAGGATCAACGACGCCCGCGTTCAACAAAGCGCGCTGGAAGCCGAAATCAAAAGAAGGGAGGCGGTCGTGAAAAACAGGGACCTCACCGTATCCTATACAGTGATCACCGCGCCGTATGACGGCAAAATGGGACGCCGCACCATACAGCCCGGTCAACTGATACAGGCCGGCCAGACGCTGGCCTACATCGTGGATTGGGAAGCGGGGAAGTGGGTGGTCGCTAATTTTAAAGAGACGCAAATCCGCCACATGTTTATCGGGGAAACGGCCGGCATCGCTGTAGACGCTTTCCCGGGAAAGACGTTCACCGGTAAAATAGAATCCCTGTCCGGCGCCACCGGCAGCCGGTTTTCATTGTTGCCGCCTGATAATGCTACCGGTAACTTTGTGAAGATCGCCCAGCGTATTCCCGTACGGATACGGCTAAACGGTAGCCCGGAAGAACTAAAGGCGCTTTCGGCAGGCATGAGTGTAAACGTATCTGTATCTAAAGCCCGCCGGTGATCATGAGTAAAGGTAACCGTATATTCAGAGCCTGGGCGCCGGAATGGCTTATCCGGCTGACGATTTTCCTCGTCCTGTTTCCAACTGTCATGCTGTTTGCGCTGTCAACGGCCAATATCAGCGCGGCGACGGGGTTCTATGGAGTAGAGCCGGCGGACATGCAGTTCTCTATGTTATTGTACTATGCAGCACTGGCTGGTTTTACTCCCCTGGAACGCCGTTTCTTCAGCCGTGTTTCCACCAAAGAGTACTTCCTGATATGCCTCGTGCTCCAGGTGCTGATCAGCTACGCCTGCTACCGTACCCGCACGCTGCCGGTACTCTTCGCCTGCCGGTTTCTCCAGGGGATGGTCAACTGCGGCGTTACAAGCATCTGCCTGACATTGCTCTTCGGAAGGTTAAAATCAGAACATGCGCGGGAAACAGGGTACACCATCTTTTATTCCATGATCCTGTGTTCGGCTTCGCTCACCTCCCTGGTGACAGCCCCGCTGGTAGATAACTACGAGTACAACGTTCTATATAAGATGATCATCTACACTTTTGTGCCCGGCGGGATACTGTTACTGCTGCTGATGAACAAAGTGCACCTGGTAAGAAAAACGCCGTTGTACCAGCTGGACTGGGCCAGCTTTTTCCTGTACAGCCCTATGCTGATCCTGATCGCTTATGTGGTCACCTACGGGCAGCAATACTATTGGCTGCAGGATGACACCATCGTATGGAGCCTTATCTGCATTGTATTCCTGGCGGTAGTGTTTGTGACGCGGCAGCTGGTCCGTAAGCGCCCGTTTATACACCAGGAGGTTTTTCGGTCAAGGGCTTTCGTGTTCGGTATTTTCCTGCTTGGGATGTTGTATTTAATACGAGGCGCTTTCTCTGTTACCACCACCTATTTTTCTACGGTACTGGGGATGGACCCGATCAACCTCTATGAGCTGCTGATCTATAATATTATCGGGATCGTTATAGGTGCGGTGGCTTCTGCGCGGCTGGTCATTAAAAAACGTCCGCTTCAGTTTATCTGGCTGGCGGGTTTTTCCCTGTTGTTATTATTTCATGGCGCAATGTACTTTTTGTTTGCCTCGGAAGCAGACATGAATACCTTTATTATACCGTTGCTGTTGCAAGGCATGGGCGCCGGCATGGTGTTTACGCCAATACTGCTGTTTATTATTTCCTCCGTACCGGAAGCCCTGAGCCAGTCAGCCGCGGCGGTCGGCGTATTTATCCGTTTCGCATTTTTCGGTATCAGTACGGCACTGATAAACTATTTTTCCCTGTTCTATTCCGGCACGCATGCGCTGCGGTTGACCGACCATGCCTCGCGGGCGGACAACGACCTGGAGGAACGGTTGAAGTTGTACCAGTCGGCCCTGCATGCCAGGGGGATGGAACCGGGTATGGCTACCCGGGCAGCTACCCGTTTGCTGGACAAGGCGGTAAATAAACAAGCCTTTCTGAAATATGCGATGGACTATAATGAGCTGGTCGTAATGTTGATCCTGGGATTGATGTTGCTGATTGTTATGGCGCCGTTTATTAATCGTACTATCATTGACGTTAAGGCCAAGCAGCCCGCTGCTGCTACGTTCTAGTGTTACAGCGCTACATGAAGCGGAAAAATATAAACAGTTGATTCTGATAACGATATAGCTGTTAAAAGAAAAGACGCATGAACTGCGTCTTTTCTTTTTTGCGTGATTTTATGCTGATGAAATTACGGCATCAGCTCTTTCAATTTTTTATCGAGCTCGCTGCCTTCGAGTTTTTGAGCAATGATCTTTCCTTTCGGATCGAGGAGGAACAACGTTGGCAACACCTGCACATTGAACGTGTTTTTGGATACCTCGCTTTTAGCGTCATGGGCTTGCGGCCAGGGATTGTTTTCCTCTTTTACCGCTTTAAGCCATGCGGCTTTGTCACGGTCGGTAGAGATGCTGAGGATCTCGAAATTTTTGTCTTTGTACTGTGCATACAGTTCACGCATGTGTGGGAAAGATGCGCGACAGGGACCACACCAGCTGGCCCAGAAATCGATCAGCAGGTATTTGCCCCGGTAGTCGGAGAGTTTCACTGCTTTTTCCACTTCGTTCTTCAGCGTAAAGTCGGCCGGTGTGGCGCCGTTGACGCTAAGTTTACGGGCAGCGATTTCTGTTTTAATGGCTTCACCTTCCCGCAGTGCTTTGATACCAGGCGTAAGCTTTTCGTACAATGCAATCAGTGTTTTGTTGTCCAGGGAACGGCTGTTGCGTTGCAGGATGACTACGGAAGCATAAGATCTCGGGTTCCTGCTTACATGGCGTTGTAGCAGTTTAGCGGTGGCGGCTTTTTCCATGGTCTCCATGTCAGCGGCTGCGGCAGCATTGGGATTTTTACCGTAAAGGCTCTTCATTACATCTGCACCGTATTTCTGCTTCATGGTCTTTTCGATGGCTTCCCAGGCTTTATCCTGTTCGGCAGAGAAGGCGGCGTACACCTGTTGTGCGGCGCCGTCCACAGAGGAATAATGGGTGCCGTTGCTGTCTATCGTAGCTACCACACGGTAAGTGCCGGGTTTGTCGATCAATATTGCCTGTGGTGCGTAACCGCCCCTTACTTTTGAATCATGGAGTGAAGCAAACAGCAGGCGGTAAGGTGCTTCAAAAGGTACTTCTCCTGAGAAGGTATTGTTGACCACATTCATGGAGTCGTAGCGGTCCGGATTACGGGAGTACATATCCATGCGGTTGTAGCCGCGGGTGTCACCGATCACAGTACCTTTAATGACAACGGTCTTTTGTTGTGCATAGGCCCCTGTGCTTAAGGTGGTGAGCAGCAGCAGGATGCGGGCGCTTGTTGTTATTTTTTTCATATTGACTGATTAAATGGTTGGCGTTGTAAGCTAATGTATTCCGGACGACGGCGTTAATCCCATTCCGGGTTTTGCTTCAACTCTTTTCCTGCCGGGTACTTATTGAGCACATCTATCGGAATGGGGAACAGGTACATCTTCGGCGCCACAAATACCCTGTCTTCTATTTTCGTACGGGTATAGGTCCGCTTGCCGTTGACAACACTGATGACCATGCCATACACCGGTTGACCGATGATCTGCGGGCCTTTGTTCCAGCGGCGTATATCGGCCCAGCGTTGTCCTTCAAAGGCCAGTTCCACCGTTCTTTCGCGCTCGTATTTCTCCCAGGTCATTTCTCCGGCAGCGATCGTCGGCATACCGGCGCGCACCCTGAGCAGGTTCACGTAGGTACGGGCCTCTTCTGTATTGCCCATTTTCAGCTGGCACTCTGCATAGTTGAGATATATTTCACCCAGCCGTATGATAACGGCATTGTTCAGGTTGGGATTGGAAATGTTCTTCAGATCGTAAGTGGTGTCCAGGAATTTTTTGAGATAGTAGCCCGTCTGCGTGCCACGCTCGGCAGGATTAGCGGCGCTGCCTTTCTGCAGGTCCAGTATCTCTCCGCGGAACAGCATACCGTCGTACAATACGCTGCTGTAAAGGCGGGGGTCGCGGTTATCGTAAGGGTGCTCCGGATTGTAGTACGGAGACTCGTTCCAGGGCTTGCCGTCTTTCATCAGGAACGCATCCACGATGTTCTGGGTCGGATCATTAACGCCGCTGGCGAAGCCGGTGAAGTTGCGCGGATATTCATAATCGTTCAGATCGTGTTTTTGTTTGCTTTGCAGGCTGCCAAACTGTTTGTCGAAAATGACCTCAACATTATTGTCGTTGCCCGGCTGGAACATGGATTTGAAATCAGGGAAGAGTTTGTACTGATTCAGGTCCATCACTTGTTTGGCAGCGGCGGCAGCGCGCGGGTAGTCCAGTTCATTGAGCAACAGCCGGCATTTCAGGGCATAGCAGGCGCCTTGTGTGGCGCGGCCTGTCTGTGCCGGATCGGAATATTTGGCGGGAAGGAGAGTGGCGGCTGTTTCCAGGTCTTTCAGGATGAAGTTCACACATTCTTTGGCGGTAGCGCGTGGAATGGCCAGTTCATCATTCAGTCCCAGTGCTTTTTCGATAATGGGGAACGCACCAAAGTGCGCATAGATGTCCATATAAAAGAATGCCCGGAGGAAGTGAGCTTCCCCGCGCATCCGCTGCTGCAATGCGGCGCTGAACGGTGCTGACTGTAGTTGCTCCAGCAGCGTGTTGCACTTACGGATGCTGGTGTAGTTGTCTGTCCATACTTCGGAAAACACAGCGGTAGCGGAGTTGTATTGCGCAAAGTTGACCAGCTGGCATTCCAGGTATGGCCGGTTGGCTTCGCCCTCGTCAGTATAGCTCATTGTCAGGGCGCCGCCGGCCCTGTCATATTCGGAAATAATACCGGAGTAGATATTGGCAACATAGAGGTTCACCAGGCTGCTGTCTTTCCAGATGACTTCATCGGTGAACTTGTCCAGTGGCCCTTTGTTCAGAAAATCCTTCTGGCAGGCCGTCAGGCAGTAGGCGGTGAGCAAAAGGAGAAATATATATCTTTTCATGATGTCTGTTATTGGTTGTTTACAGTTGAATGTTGACACCGGCATTATAGCTCCGGATGATCGGATAGGCTACGGTACCGTTGGCCGCCGCTTCGGGATCTATTTGTTTCAAACGGCTGAAGGTGAGCAGGTTGTTGCCGTTGAGATAAACCCTTACTCCTTTAATGCCTGCGAGGCGCAGCCACTGAGCGGGAACGTTGTACGCCAGTTCGGCATTTTTCAGACGGATGAAGGCGGCATTGCGTAACCAGAAATCAGAGTCCTGTGTGTTATTGACATAAGCGATGGACAAACGGGGGAAGGCCGCGCCGGGATTATCCGGCGTCCAGTAGTCTTTATGTATCTCCTGTGCGTGGCCGTCAGCATAAAACGGGAAGGAGTAAGGCCCGTATACGTAAGCCATCACGTTACCATTTCCCTGCCACAGCAGGTTGAGTTCAAAGCCCTTGTAGCGGCCGCCCATGGCGATACCGTATTGTATTTCCGGGTAACCGCCGTTGTCGGTGATGATCTTGTCATTGTTGGTGATCTTGCCGTCACCATCGATATCCACATAACGGATATCACCGGCGGATACGGTAGGATACAATGGCTTAGGTCCTTTCTCCACCTCATCCTGCGACTGGTACAAGCCATCTGATACAAATTTCGGTTTAGAACTGCCGCCATTGAGCCTGATGGCGACCGGTTTGCCCGTCAGCCGTTGCCATTCCGGGATGCTGCTGGCCTCCGGGTAGTACACCATTTTGTTGCGCGCAAAGGTGATGTTGGGTTTTACGTAGTAGGTGAATTTACCTGCGGTACCATTATAGCCGGCGCTGATTTCGAAACCACGGTTATCCACGATACCTGCGTTTTCCACGGGCAGGGTGATGCCGATAACATCCGGTACGGCTTGTGCACGGGGAGCAAGGATATCCTTGGTGCGTTTGTAGAAGTAGTCGGCGGTAATGCTGATCCGGCTGTCCCACAGCTGCATATCGAAACCGATGTTGCTCATCACCGCTTTTTCCCAGGTGAAGTTGGGGTTAGGCAGTACGTTCAGCTGAAGGCCCTGGTAATATACCGGGTTGACGCCGCCAAAAGAATAGCCATGGCTCACGCCGTAAATATCTGCACCTACGAGGCTGTAGCTGGCGAGGAACTGGTAGGGATCTACACGGTCATTACCCAGCAGGCCCCAGGAACCACGGAGTTTAAGATAATCGACCAGGCCCCGCTGCGGGAAGAAATTTTCTTTGGATATCACCCAGCCGGCACCGATAGAAGGGAAGAAACCGAAGCGGCCATCCCGGGGAAAGATATCGGACCCATCATACCGGAAGTTCATTTCCAGCAGGTACTTCTGTTGATAGTCATAAGTGAAACGGCCCACCACCCCTTGTCTGTACTGACGGCTGGCAGTGCCTTCCACGGCTGTATTGGTAGGATCTGAAGCATTCAGGATTTCCAGTGCCGGTGATACGAAGTTTCTGCCTGTAGCGCCGAAATACCGTTCGTTAAAAACTGTTTGGGTATATAACACCATGCCGCCTACGTGATGATCTTTAAAAGAACGGTCGTAGTTCACAGAGAATTCGCTGGTGGCATAGTAGTTCTGCCGGTTGCTCTCTGTCAGCTCGGGCGCTGTGGGGGTGTTGTTGGCCTTCTTCATAACGCCGGCATTGTCCATGGTATACAGCGCGTACGGCTTTGCGAAGCTCCGGAAATTGGTCATGTTCCTGTCGTAGGCGAAAGTTCCTTTTACGGAGAGGCCCTCTGTGAAAGGCAGCTTATATTGTAACGACATGGTACCGTTGAAGGTGTTGACGTTATTTTGCCTGTAGCCGTCTTCCCCCCTGGATTGCTGATAAATATTGCCCTTGGCGGCAGGAACGAATCCGTAAAGGCCGTTGCTGTATTTATTTACATAATACGGCGGACTGGAAATGGCTATTTTCATGATGGTGGAACTGCCGGCACGGGCGTCTCTGCTGTCAGACATAATACCTGCCAGCTTCACATCGAACAGCAGGCCTTTGGCGATTTCAGACTGGAGGCTGCTGCGCACGTTATACCGTTTGTAGGTCACCATCGGGTAGAAACCACCTTCGTTGTTGTACCCTGCGGACACAAAGTAGCGCGTCTTTTCGCTGCCACCGCTCACAGACAGGTCATACCGCTGCTGTATAGAGGTGGGAGCAAGGATATCATTGTACCAGTCAGTGTTAGGATAGCGGTCAGGATCGCTGCCGGTCCTGAACTTTTCCAGTACTTCATCGGTGTAACCTTTACCCACGGCCGGGTTAAAGCTGTTCTCGTTTTTGAGCGCCACGTTGTACAGCCCAGCATACTCATAGGATCCCAGTGGTTTAAGGGCTCTTGTCTGTTGCTGGACTGTCAGGTTGCCGCTGAAGCTAATGGATGGTTTACCGGACCCACCGGCTTTGGTGGTGACGAGTATCACCCCGTTAGCCGCCCTGGCGCCGTATACCGCGATAGCGGAGGCGTCTTTCAGCACGGAGATGGTTTCCACGTCGGAGGGGGCGAGGTCGTCCAGGCTTCGGTTGGGGATACCATCTATTACCACCAGTGGTTCGGAGTTGTTGGTAGTGCTGATGCCACGCACATAAAAGGTAGAGCCTTTGCCGGGAGCGCCGCTGGCTTTGGATACAAAAAGGCCCGGCACACGGCCGGATAAGGCGTCGGTCACCCTGGCCACGGGTGCTTCGGTAATTTCCTTGCTGTTGACCGTAGCGACTGCACCTACTATTTTTGCTCTCTTTTGTTCACCGTAACCTACGACCACCACTTCCGTCAGTTCTTTGGAAGAGGTGACCAGCTTCACGTTTACCGGGGAGGCGCCGGAGACCAGCACCTCCTGCGGGGCATAACCCACGCCGCTGATCATCAGTTTTTTATTGGCGGCATTCGGTATGCTGAACAAGCCGTCGGCGTCCGTATAGGCGCCGGTGGTGGTACCGGCTACCTGTACGCTGATACGTTCGAGGGGGGCGCCTTTCTCGTCGGTTACACGCCCTCTTGCTGCGGACAACGTAGCGGCTGGCAGTGGTTGTGCTTCGTCCTTTTTAGCTTCATTATCAGCCGTCAGCATCTGGTTGCTTTTGTCTTTATTGACGGTAATAGCGTAATAATCCTTTTTAATATAAAGGAACAACAGGCCGTTAGGGTAGAGGATAGCTTTCAGCTGATCTTCTACGCTTTGACTGCCGGCATGGTCGGGATTAAAGGAGGTGTACTTTTCGTTGGCCAGTGTTTTGTCATAGACAAAAGTGACACCGTATTTCTTTTCCAGTTTTTTCAATGCCGCATCCACGGTCATCTTTTCCTGTCGTTGTTTGCCGGTTGGTATGGTTTGCTGTGCCATAGCCCTTTGCGGAAGAGTGGTGGCGTTCAGGCAAAGCAATACCATTCCCATAGGGAAGAATAAGACTTTCCTCATCGTTAGTTGGTTTTATGATTTTGGTTAGCGTCGCGCTAGTCCTTGTTTAGCATACAGTCGGGGAATGGTCGGTGTTCCGGACTGGATGGTTGGTGATTGGTGTTTGTTCGTATTTTTATTTTCGGTTACTGAAATACATAGTATCGTTTCTGCGGCTGATTTGTATGTCAAGCACGTTGGAGATAATAAAGAGAATGTCTGCTTTGTTCTCCAGGTATATAATACCTTCTATTTTCCTTTCCTTTATTTTTTCATCGCTCACTACGATTTTTTCCCCGTAGTTGTTCTCCAGGATATCTATAATGTCAGACAGGGGAGCGTCTGTCAATGTCAGCTTACCCTGTGTCCAGCTGCTGTAGCTGCTGTCGGTTTTCGACGCGGAGACTTGTTGATGCTGTGCGTCATATTCCACGAGGTCGCCAGGGGAGAGGATCCTGCTGGTCCGCTGCGGATCATGAAAGTCGACGCGCACTTTCCCGGATTGCAGGAAGATGGCGGTCCGGTGCCGGCGTTGCTTCAGGTCGAAGGTAGTGCCCAATACCGTTACATCGGCATCTTCCGTGTGCACAACAAATCCGGCTGCTTTTTTATCCGGGTTCACGCTGAACCAGGCCTCTCCACGGAGCCACAATTCACGCAGCTGTCCATTCAGGGAGCGGCGGTATTGCAGGGTGGAATTGGCGCGCAGCATCACGAGAGAGCTGTCGGGAAGTACTACCTGCCTGGTTTCCCCGAAAGCGGTAGACACTTTCATTGTTGTTTGCTGCCGCCAGGTGTAAAACGCAGCGGTACCTGCTATGGCCAGCAAGCCTGTCCAGATGGCGGCGTTGCGCCATGTCAAAAAAGCGTATAGGCGCCGGCGTTGAACGGGTGATTGCCGGAGTGCCGCGATGGTACCGGTAAACCTTTGGTACGACTGTGCCGCCATTTCTTCCGTTGGCAGGTGTTCCGTGAACCGGACCTGTAACAGCAGTTGCTTCGCCGTTGCTGCGGTAGTAGCATTGTCAGGGCCTGCAGCGATCCACTTTTCCCACCGGGCGGTATCCGTTGGGGCTTGCTGTAATGCCCATCGCACAAAAGACGGATCGCCCAGCAGAGCTGTTACACTGTATTTTTCATTGTCCGGTTTATCGCGCTGCATCCTGTTTTTAGCTGTTTACTGATATATATAAGTCGGCACAGGGAAATATTACCCCATGAAAACAAAAAATTTTTTATTTTTTTTATTACTGCCGGATAAACAATAACCGGAGCATAGGCAGCAGCAGGTAGAAGGGGATGTTCACCAGTTGTTTGAGTTCATCCAGTGCCCGGGCCATGAGTTTATAAGTGGCTTTAACGGAGATATCCATCACCGCGGCGATCTCATCATACTGCATGTTTTCATAGAAGCGGAGATAGACGGCTTCCCGCTGCCGGGGGGTGAGCTGTTGCAAAGCCTGTAGTATGGCTGTTTTCAGCTGTTGGTCCTGTTCGCGGTGGATCAGGATATGGTCGGCGCCGAATTCGGGTGCTGCGGACTCGCTGGCCCGCTCTTCGCGCTGCATCCGCCTGATGGCATCTTCGTGATAGCGGACCAGTTTACGGCGAAAGCTGCTGTATACGTAGCTCTTACTGGCGTCCATAGCTGGGTTGCGGCTATGGGCCTGCCACATGGACACAAATACGTCATGAATGGCGTCTTCGATCAGGCTGTTGTTGTCCGTCAGTTTCCTGCCGTAGTTGTACAGCTGCCTGTAATACATTTTATAAGCGGCTGCCGCCTCTGGGGAATCCGGAGCATTAAATATAACGTTGATATTCCGTTGTTCATGAGTGTCCATCAGCGAGGCTAAAGATAGAAATTTTCCGGTTATTATCTTGTTGATCAATGGGTAGGCGGCAGATAACAGGGAAGAAGCAGAAATATTTTTGTCAGAACGGTAGATATTTTTATTTTTGTATTGATCGTTACAAAAATGAAAGGAAGACCAGCAATATATGATAACGACGCAGTTATCTTAAAGGCCCAGGAGGTATTCTGGGAGAAAGGATATAGTGCTACATCCTTGCAGGACCTGCAGGCAGCTACTCAAATGGGAAGCGGCAGTTTATATAATACTTTTCGCGGCGGTAAGAAAGAACTTTTTTCCAAAGCCTTGCAGCAACGCCGGGAGGCCTTTCTGGCCTTTAAAAGAGAATTGAAAGAGCATGCCTCGCCGGTGGACCTCATCAAAGACTTCTTCAGAAGCCTCGCAGAGGCCGATGAACACACGCACCTGAAAGGATGTATTGTGGCCAACACGGTAACCGCCCTGGCTTTTGTGGACCAGGACCTGGAGACCGAAGCCATAAGTATCCTGAAGGATGTGGAGCGGATGTTTACAGAAACGGTCCGGGAAGCCCAGAAGTCGGGGAGTATTACCAACCCCGCTGATGCCGCTGTTTTAGGCAGATACCTGGTCACCTGCTGGAATGGTCTTAACGTGACCCGAAGAATGCATCCTAATAAAGAGAAACTGAAAGAGCTGATTGAAGTACAACTCAGCATACTGCAATAAAAATTTCTGCCAATTTTTGTAATGATCATTACAAAAATAAATTTGAACTGAAACATGGATGTACAATTAGTATCGAAACGTGCTTTCATCAGCGGTTCCACACAGGGAATCGGATTCGCGATCGCGCAGTATTTAGCACAGGAGGGAGCAGAAGTGATCCTTCACGGAAGAACACCTGCCAAAGTGGATAAGGCCGTAAAGCGCCTGGCAGCGTTGGTTCCCGAAGCCATCGTAACAGGAATGGCAGCAGACCTGTCAGTACAGGAGGAGGTGACGACATTGCTGCAGCAGCTGCCGCCGGTAGATATACTCGTCAACAACGCAGGCATATTTGAAGTCAAAGATTTCATGGATGTTACAGATGACAGTTGGAGCCATTTCTTCGACATCAATGTCATGAGCGCTGTAAAGCTCTCCAGGCAGGTGTTGCAGGGAATGCTGTCCCGCCATTGGGGACGGATCATTTTTATCAGCAGTGAATCCGGGATCAATGTCCCGGGCAACATGATCCACTACGGTACTACCAAAGCGGCCATGCTGGCGCTCAGTAACGGATTGTCGAAACTAACAAAAGGCACGCAGGTAACTGTAAACACCATCCTGGGAGGCCCTACTTATTCTGATGGCGTGGCAGCGGCGGTGGAGTATATCGCCGCCAGTCACCAGCAACCTGCTGAAGTCATCAGGCAACAGATCATGCATAGCGCCAATCCTCATTCACTATTGGAACGATTTATCGATCCTGCAGAAATAGCCAGCCTGGCGGTATACCTGGCAAGTCCCTTGTCATCAGCCATCAACGGCGCCTCCATAAGGGCCGATGGCGGCGTGCTAAGAACGCTGTAATAGGCTGTTACAGGCAGTTAAAACGCAAATTTTTCGGCCAGGAAACGAGAGGGAGGCACCCCCAGAAATTCCCGGAAATCGCGGACAAGGTGCATCTGGTCGGCGTAGTGGAACTCATAGGCGAGGTTAGCCCAATTGACATCGGGAAACTTATCCTTATACTTCAGCATATGTGTAAACCGGATCATGCGGCTGAACAATTTCGGCGTGGTACCTATTTCACGGATAAAATTCCGCTCCAGCTGCCGCCGCGACAGAAATATTTTGTCCGATAAATCACGGATAGACGAAGGCGCCAGCGTGCCCTCGATGTTGGAGACCAGTTCCGAAACTGCGGCTGATGGCCGGATTTCTTTTTTCCGGCTCATCGCCAAACGCAAAAGATAAGGTTCAACGAGCGCTACACAGGAAGCAATATCCTGGCAGGAGGTAAGCTGTGCCTGTATTTCGGCGAAATAGGCGGGGAGCACCGTCATAGCATCCACGGACTGGTCCCGTAGTTCGTCTGCAGGAATGGCCAGTAGCCGGTACAGCCCTCCATGCTGAAGGCGGACGGAAAAGGATCTGAAATTGCCGCGCAGATCAATCTTATACTTGGTGAAAGTCCTGGGCCCCCGGATACTGCATCGCGCAAAAGGCAGCGTTTTCCCGGTATGCAGGTCCCGGGTCTCAAACGGATCGCCCGGAAAAAAATCGATGGAGCTGAAGATACGCAGCGGCATGTCCCTTACCAGGGTCATGCCATCCGGAATACTGATGAACCGGTACACATATTCGTAAACGAACGGAGCTAATGCCCGTGTTGGCGGACAATGGTTTTCATATATGGTTTCGGCGGTTAACATGGCATCATAAAGCTACACCAATTTTCGAATGCGGCTATGCGTATAAACACGCTTAATTGCCGGTATAAACGTCGTTTTTCTTCTATACAGGTTCACTTATCCTTGGGAATTTTGTCGTAAAATCAATCTTCTCACCCCCAAAAACTGAAGGAGGAAACAGTATATGAAATCCAGAACCTCATTGCAGTTAAACATCCAGTTAAATCACATTCATTGTTTCGATGAAGGTGACGGCCCCGGCAATGCAGAGCCTTATCTGTGGACACTCTTCTATAAAATCGATGGCGACACTTTCCGCTTTGGTAACGATAATGATCCTGACGAACAGCTGTTGTGGGGCGCCGTCACCATTGAAAAGCGAAACCCCTTACATGGCAACCTGAACAGAAACAGTGTAGACGAAGGCGATATAGTCGCCATTCCACCTGCTGTCGGAAAATGGGAAACCGTGCTTCGGCCTATCCCGGTAACAGATAACAATAAAAGCATGGTGGCGGCCCTGTCCCACGACTTTACCGACTTGCCTGGCATTGCAGGCGTGGTAGTGATCCTGATGGAGGAAGACAACCTGAGCAACGACGCTGTGCAGGCAGGATACGACGCATTCTGCGCCACATTCCAGGCCAAAATGAACCAGCTCATCAATGGCCGCGACCTGGTCCGGTTGGCTGCCGGCATCACAGATGAAATGGAAAACGATGTAGAAGCAGCGGTTCGCGAGGCGGTTGAATCCGCCATCCCGGACAGTATGAACTTCTTCGAAAAAGTATGGAACTGGCTGGCTGGGCCGGACCAAACGCTTGGTTCCGCATCCTTCCGGTTCGGGCATGATGATCTCGTGAGGCACGGGCAAATTCTCTTCCGGGAACGCTGGAAAGAGGGCGTCAGTGTTACCACACCGCTGGACGTAAACGTCAAAGAGTTCATTATCAGAGGCCCCGGCAGAGTTATCGAAAGTGGAGGAGAATGGGAAATTTTCGGTCAGGCTTCCGCAACGCCATTGCCCGTTGAGCAGTTCATCGGAGAATTCGGGCCTCCGGTCACTTTCACGCAAAGCGAACTGGCGATACAGTCCTTCCGTCATCGGTCAGAGACAGCCCGTCGCGAAGGTTACCCAGGTGCGTACCCGACGTTTAAGACAGTGCGGGACAAGTACGGTAACGAGTTCGGTACTACGGTATTTTTTACCCACGAAGGCGCCGAGCGAAGCAATATATCATGGTATGCATTGGGAATGCCTGACCTGGAAGATTTCATTGCGCGCATGAAATCGGCGCATACCTATGCGGTGCAAAACGGGTATGTGAGCGGTCTCCCGGCGTTTTACGAGGCCCCGTCCATCCTGGGTATTCTGAAGGCCTTCGAAAATACATCGTTGCAACGGTGGACCGGCAACACTGTCGGTCAGTCGAAACCGAAACCGGTACATCAACCCCCGGTCAGGCATTCAAGCCTGGCGCTGGCCGGATCGGCAAACGGTGGCCGCCATCAAACGGCTGCCCACTTATCAGATGAACTGGTGGTAAGCCCGGTGAAACCACAGCAGGGAAATGGGCTCTTAAAGCATCAGACGCTGACCGAAGAAATAGGTAAGATCAATCCGGTGCTGAACAGCATAGAATGCAGTACCGTATTTATTAAACCGGACTTTGCCGACGTGGAATATGTTAAACTTGCCGACCTTGGAAACCCCAAACTGGGAGATATTCCGTCACGGTTCATTGCAGCGCACGACTATGCCGTCAGGCGAGGATACGTTAGCGGATTCCCTACATTTTTCGACCGCAATATGTCATTCGAAATGTCAGGCTTCGATCTGCGGTGTGGCACTGTATTACTGAAGCAACAGGCAGCGGTAGTAAAAGACGTGTTGACGTTCAAAGCGCTTACCTGAGTAGCCCTGTGCTATAATTTACGAAATCTGATAACGGGCACCAACATTGTCCAACCAAAGGTCCGACCGGGAAGTGCCGGACCTTTGGTTTTGTGGTTTTGCATTGCATTTACTCTTACCATATAAAGCGCCCGTATTCGCCGGGAGTACGCCCGTCGTTATTGTCCAAGGCCGAATTCCCCGAAAACGAAGGCCCTGAGAATTGGATATTTCACATTTCAATTGACCCGGCGGCAGGGCAGCATACGAAGGCTATAGTACCGTGGTTTAAAACCCTTAAACACCCTACAGATCTGCGCTATCCGGAAGCGTTTATCCAGGAGTAGCTTAAATGGATTCAATTGGCTTCACATGTAAGGGTAGACCTAATAGCTTTTCCATACTCCAATGGCTTTATTCTATTTAACATAATGTTTATTATAAGAATATTCGGAGGCCGCAATTATCATCATCCCTCAGCGAAGAAGTTTCTAATAATCCGGGGCGGAAATTCTGTGAAATGAAGCCGCTGTGGCTCGTTTATACAGCTTTGTACCGGGCCAGTGTACGAATATCTGATTCTCAGCACACTCGGTTTGGGCCTTTAATGCCCTGTGGAGTCAACCCGGCTTATTTTTAGCGCTGGCAATTTTTCGACGGGAACAAACTAAAATGCCGCCAGGTCAACTCATACCCCGGCGGCAAAAAAAAATTAAATAAAAGCGATGAATTCGATCACTTCTCCATCCGGCCCGTACACCAGTGCGTTACGAACTTTCAACGGCGGAATTCCCAGCGATAATTCACAAGGTTCGACGCAGCTCGTAGCGCCGAGCGATAATGCGTGCGCATAGGCGCCGTCCACATCAACGACCGTCAGCGCCAGGTGCAGCAATGCACCGGTCACGACGCTTTCTCCGGGCATTTTCCGGCGGCCCTGCGCCGCTACATTCGCATCTTTGTCGAAGATCTCGATGAAGGAATTTGTGCCCGGGATCCGTAACAGTGCGGCGTGCGTGATATTATATTCCGGAAGCGCCCAGGAATGAAAAGGTTCAAGACCCAGCGCCTCGTAAAATCTGCAGGTGGCGGCGAAATCATTGGCCTGTATAGCCAGATGATGGATGCCGGTGATATTCGTTTTGTTCATGCAGCAAACTTACACAGGATAAGTACGCAGACATCGGGCTAACAAAATTGTTAGTTCTAAAACCAGCCACCACGGCGGTTCTAGCGTTCAAATTTAGAGACTATCAGCTTCTGTGAGGCATATATACCGGAATGACCGCTGAAATAATACGCGGTGAAACATGCTACGGCAAAGTACAGCACATGATCTGCGCCGAAAAGTTCTACGCCCATCAACGTACAGGCCAGCGGGGTATTTGTGGCTCCGGCAAAAACAGCAATGAATCCAAGTCCGGCAAAGAGATCTACGGGCGCGCCCAGTAACAGCGCCAGCGTATGACCCAGCGCGGCGCCCATGAAAAACAGGGGGTCACCTCCCCTCCTTTAAAACCCATTCCCAGTGTCACAGCGGTGAAAACGAGCTTCCAGAGCCAGCTCCAGTCGGATATATGCCCCGTGTCGCGGAAAGCGTTGACAATACTGATCCCGTCGGCCGACTGGCTGTACACGCCCAGCCCCAGGTAATCACGGGTACCAGCAATGAAAGTCATGGCAATCACCATCAGTCCACCCACGACCGGAATCAGCCAGGGTATTTTAATATAGGTGTTAGCGTTATATTTAATGGCATGTATCAACCAGGAAAATAAAAAACTGGTCAGCCCGAAAGCTACACCGCAAACTATCACTTTCAGCAACAACAGCAGATCTGCTTTCACAAAAGGTATATAAGGCGTCAGATGCGTACCCGTATATAATATCTGGTAATGAGTATGGGATATGCCCCAGGCGGAACAAACCACATCGGCCAGCACGGCGGCTATCAGGCAAGGTACCAGTGCATCATACCGCATAGCGCCAATGGCCAGCACTTCCAGCGCGAACACGGTGCCCGCAATGGGAGTACCAAAAACAGCCCCGAAGCCCGCGGCAATACCTGTCATTAATAATATACGTATATCCTTTTCTGTTAGCCCCAGCGTTTTTCCGATCCAGGCGGCCATACTACCGCCAATCTGTACTGCTGTACCTTCCCGTCCGGCAGAACCGCCAAACAAATGGGTGATCACCGTCGTCAGCAGCACCAACGGCGCCATCCTCGCGGGAACGCCGCCACCCGGCTGGTGTATTTCATCCATGATCAGGTTGTTACCCTTCTCCGCATTTTTGCCGCCAAGACGGTACAACCAATAAATCAGTACCCCTGCCACAGGCAACAGGTAGAGCAGCCACCCATGCTCAAAACGAATGTGGGTCGCCTTGTCGAGCAACCATAAAAAGAGGGCTACCAGGCTGCCCACGACCAGGGCAACGGGTAATACCAATACAGTCCATCGCAGCAGCTGATACGCTACTGTCACCTGTTCCGGTTTATTTGTGAATTGTTTCATGTCCTACAAACAGCAGTTTATAACGATATCTCCGTATCGCCAGGTTCGTTTTGTAGGCGCCATCAGTTCCGGAGGACCCGGAACGGTTCTGAGCAGGAAGACACCATTTCCTGTGCCGCAAAAATAAAACTAATCTGCTAATAATCCAGCATAATATGCCGCGCCCCAAAGGGCTGACTTATCATTATTGACAATATGTATCGGAACGCTGGCCAGTAATTCTGCCATCCGGTCGCCCTGCAGGTAATGATGATAGAATTCCCCGGTCTCCAGCAACCGTGCAATCTTTGGAGGAATGCCGCCGCCGAGGAACAACCCTCCGGTGGACTTCATCTTCAGCACCAGGTTGCAGGATTCACGGGCCAGATAACGCACAAACAGCTCCATCGTCTTCACGCAGATGGCGGTTTTGCCTTCCATCGCTGCCTTGCTGATGGCTGCCGCATCGTCGCCGGCCTCCATTTCAGCCTCCAGCGCCGCCGGCACTTCCATACCTTTCACATCACGGAGAAACTGGTAGATGGTCACGATGCCCGGTCCGGAAATCACACGCTCCCAGCTGGCAATCTCATATTTCTCCTGCAGATAACGTAACAAGGCGATGTCCAGCTCTGTACGGGGCGCAAAGTCGCCATGCCCCCCCTCTGTAGGAAACGGATGATGATACTGCCCGTCCCAGTATAGCCCCGCCATGCCCAAACCCGTACCTGGCGCAATAATCGCCATATTACCACTATTGTCGGCGGCACCGCGGTGCAACGTAGTCAGTTGCCCGGGAGATAAAGTAGCAAGACCGTAAGCAGTAGCTTCGAGATCATTGATCAGCGCTACCGCACGAATACCCGTAGCCTGACGGATCTCCTCTTCACTCAGCTCGCGCGCCAAATTGGTCAGTTCCACTTTTCCCTTCACCACCGGTCCGGCTACGCCAATGCATATACGTTGCGGCTGCCGGTCGCCCTGACTGATAAAATGCTGAATAATCTCCGAGAAACTGGCATAGTCACGGGAAGCATATTTATCTTCACGCACCACATCCAGATCGCCATCGGCCAGCCGGAACAACGCCAGGTTGGTTTTGGTGCCTCCCAGATCACCTGCCAGCAGATACAGGTCTACCCCCTCCTCATATACAGGTGCTACAAACTTCGGCAAATAGTGCTGCTTTTTGATCGTCTGCATAACATCGTAAACTTATCTCCTAAAAATAGTCAAATTGGAACAGCATTTGCCCCTCGTTGAACAATTTTCTGAAAAAAATGTAAAACCAATAAATTGATTTTTAATGGAAAGACATACCTATCAGACTGGACTTATTGGTAACTGCGCCTTCCTGGCGCATATCAACAAAGACACGAATGTAGACTGGCTCTGCTGGCCGCGGATGGACAGCTCCTTCATTTTTGGCGGGCTGCTCGACCGTAAAAAAGGAGGTACGTTTTCCATCCTTCCCAACGGTGATTTCGACTCCCATCAATATTATATGGAGAACACCAACGTGCTCTGTACCGAAATCACCACACATGAGGGCAGCTACCGGGTGACGGACTTCGCCCCCCGCTTCCTGCAATACGAACGCTTTTTTAAGCCGCTGATGCTGATCCGGAAGGTAGAACCCCTCGAAGGCTCTCCCCGCGTCAGGGTGAAATGCACGCCCACCTGCGACTATGGCGCAGCTCAGCTGCACCCGGTACGAGGCAGCAACCACATTGAGTTTGCCGGATGTGAAGATAAAATCAGACTGACTACCAATATCGCTGTCAGTTATGTTTTTGAAGAAGAATATTTTGTGCTGAACGAAACCAAGTACCTGATACTCACCTACGGGCAACCGCTGGAAGCGGCGCTGACCAGCACAGCCGAACGGTTCCTCCGGGAAACCATCACCTATTGGCACACCTGGATCAAACACTCTTCCATCGCCAATTACCATCAGCCATATGTGATCAGGGCCGCGCTGGCACTTAAAATCCACCAGAACGAAGACACCGGCGCCATCATTGCCGCCAGTACCACCAGTCTCCCCGAATTTCCGGACAGCGGCCGCAACTGGGATTACCGCTACTGCTGGATGCGTGACACCTATTATGTTATTACCGCGCTGAACCATATCGGGCACTTCGAGGAAATGGAAAAGTACTTCAGCTACATTACTGATATCTCCTTCTCCGGCGACTTCCGCTATCAGCCCCTGTATGGCATTACGGGCAAAAAGGAACTGGTGGAAACCATTCTCCCCCACCTCGACGGCTATATGGGCAACCAGCCCGTCAGGGTCGGCAACCAGGCCTACGAACATATCCAGAATGATATATATGGACAGGTGCTGATTTCTATGCTGCCCCTGTATACAGACCACCGCTTCATCTTCTCTGAGCGAAAAGACTCTGACCGCTGGATCAATCTCCTGCTGAAGAAAATAGAGCGTACCATCGATGAAAAAGACGCAGGTATCTGGGAGTTCCGCAACATGGCTAACGTACACTGTTATACGAACCTGTTTCAGTGGGCCGGCTGCAACGCCGCAGAGAAAATGGCGCGCACCATCGGCAATGAAGAACTGATTGAAAGGGCAATTGCATTGAAAAACCGCGCCGCCGCCCACATCGAAAGCTGCTACGACCCTGTCCGGAAAGTATACACCAACGCCGCCGGCAGCCAGCATCTCGATGCCAGCACCCTGCAGCTGATCATGATGAACTACCTCGATCCCGCCTCCGAAAAAGCGCGGGACCACCTGGCAGGCCTGGAAAAAGAACTGAAAACACCGGAAGGACTGTTTTACCGCTACCGTCACTCAGACGATTTCGGACTCCCCAGGACTACCTTCCTCGTGTGTGCATTCTGGTATGTAGAGGCGCTCGCCTGTGTAGGACGTGTGGATGATGCGCAACGCGAATTCAGTAAGCTGCTGCAGTACTCCAATCACCTCCTGCTCTTTAGTGAAGACGTGGAATCCGCTACCGGCAGCCAATGGGGTAATTTCCCACAAGCATACAGCCATGTAGGCCTGATGAACGCCGCCTATCGTATCGCCATGAAACTGGACAAACCAATATTCCTTTAAACATTTAGAGATTTAGGGATTTAGATATTTAGATATTTTATTGGTGTTTTGCTGTATTTTATATAAAAATATTTATTTATATAACAGGACACCAATAAAATATCTAAATATCTAAATCCCTAAATCTCTAAATCTCTAAATGTTTGAGTGTGCGTAAGAGATGTCGCACCTCGTGATGGCTGCGCAGGTAATATTGCGCCGCGGATACCTGGCTTCCTACCTTGATGGTAATTGCCTTTGGAGGCAGGGCTTTGAAAATATCCTCGTCCGTCACATCATCGCCCATGGCCATAATGAAATCGTATTTCTTATGGTTCAGCCAGCTCAGCGCGGCCTTCCCTTTATTGATCTCTATATTTTTCACCTCGATGACCTTGTCGCCGGGCAACACCTGCAGTCCTTTCTCCTGTGTGTAATAACGAAGGGTATTCATCAGTTCATTGGCGCGCAGTTCACCCAAACCGGATTCTACTTTACGGTAGTGCCATACCAGCGAGTAACTTTTTTCTTCCACGAAAGAACCGGGCGTGCGATCGGTGGCTTGTTCCAGCATGGGCAGTATTTCCTGCTTCCATTTGTCGGTCAGCCCCGGAAGCTGGTACCACTCCCCTTCTTTTGTCTTCTGCCAGGCTCCGTGTTCCGCGATCAGGTCGAGCGGCAGATGGCCGAACCACTCTCCCAGCGTTTCATGTTTTCTGCCGCTGATCATGACAATATCATTGCCCGGATAAGCGGCCAGTTCCCGCAGCAGCTGGTACAGGTCGGGGTCCGGCGCGGCCATATCGACATTGGTCTGAAAGCCTACCAGCGTGCCGTCATAGTCCAGGAAGATGATGCGCCTTTTGGTTTTCCTGTATTGCTGGCGGATCATTACGGCGGTCTCCTGGTTCACCCTGCGGGCCAGCATATTCTGCTGCATTTCATTCACCTCTTCCAGACGGGTCATAAATAACTTCACCCAATGATTAATGTTGAACTTGGACACCAGCTGCCGCATCTGTTTCATGCGTCGCTGCTGTTCCGGTAGAGGCATATTCAGCGCGTCCACGATGGCCCGGGTGATAGCCCCGATGTTATTGGGATTGACGATAATAGCGTCAATCAGTTCTTTAGACGCCCCGGCCATTTCACTGAGAATCAGCACGCCATCATTATTATTACGGCTGGCCACGTACTCTTTGCTGACAAGGTTCATCCCGTCGCGCATAGGCGTCACCAGGCAGATATCGGCATAATTATATAATGCTGCCAGCACCTCTACCGGGAAAGAACGGTAAAAGTACTGCACCGGATGCCAGGCAAGGGTCCGGAAACGGGCGTTGATATTACCCACCAGTTTATCGATTTCATCACGCAGCTCCTTGTATTGCGGAACAGTGTCCCGGGAAGGTACTACGATCATGTACAGGACAACTTTGCCCACATACTCCGGATGCAGTTGCAGCAACAACTCAAAGGCCTGCAGGCGTTGCAGGATACCCTTGCTGTAATCCAGGCGGTCGATGGAAAGCACCATCCGCTCCTGCTGGAAATTTTCCCGCAGGTTTTGCAACTGGTGTTTTACCTCCGTGTCATTTCCAAGGGCGGAAAATTTATTGAAATCGATGCCCATCGGGAAAGTCTCTACCACTACGGCGCGGTCGTTATAGGAAACAACGTTGGCACTGGTATTGACCGGCAGGATACGGCTGGCGGCATTGAGAAAGTGACGGGTATCGTCGAATGTATGAAAGCCCATCAGGTCGGCCCCCAGCATTCCTTCTATCAGTTCCGCACGCCACGGAATAAGTCTGAATAACTCGTAGGACGGGAAAGGAATATGGTTAAAAAAGCCGATGGATATCTCCGGCATCTCCGCCCGCAGCATGCCGGGCAACAGTAACAGCTGATAATCGTGTATCCAGATAATATCGCCCTGTTCGGCGACCTGCATCACGATGTCACGGAACTTTTTGTTCACCTGGTAATAAGCATCCCAATAGCCCTGGTCGTAACGGGCATACACGGCCATGTAATGGAATACCGGCCATAAGGTTTCGTTGGAAAATCCTTCATAGAAGTTGTTGATTTCTTCCTGTGTGAGAAAAACGGGCATCAGGTTCATCTGCCTGAGCTGTTTGGTAATTTTCTCCTGTTGTTTCGGATCGCTGATTTCCTGTCCCGGCCATCCCAGCCAGATGTTATTGCCTTCTCTGTAAATAGATCCTAAACCGGTTGCCAATCCTCCTTCGCTGGCCTGCAGTGAAAATTCACCGTCTTTCTCTGTAATTTTTACCGGTAGCCTGTTCGAAACAATAATAGTCTTTCTCATAGTCAGTTTATATCTCTAATTATCAATTACGTGATCTGTGCGCAGTAACAAAACAAATAGCACACCCAAAAGAGCGGAACCGATACATATAAATAAATATAATGCTGCTAAAGCGGCTGTGGTTCATCAACAGGGACTGTCCGGAGTTGGACAGTGGGTTTTCCTGCAAAGTGTGATTCTCGCAATATAGTGATTTTCAAGAGGAAAAGAAAGGGAAATATCTCCCCTTCCTGCGAAATACTTGCT
Organism: Chitinophaga oryzae; assembly: GCF_012516375.2. NCBI lineage: Bacteria > Pseudomonadati > Bacteroidota > Chitinophagia > Chitinophagales > Chitinophagaceae > Chitinophaga > Chitinophaga oryzae. Next base: position 4,146,346 of record NZ_CP051204.2, on the reverse strand, counting down.
ACGCAGGGGTTTCAACACCTATAAAAATAATGGGTATCTATTGGCCGAGCAACTGTTCTATCATCTGCATTCCTTTAACGGCATCTTCCACAGAAGAGGGGTTGACTCCCCGGCCGCGGAAATACTGCGCCACTTCGGCAATGAGGGGCGCCTGCACGTTAGCGGGCATATCAAAACTGAAATGCTCTGTTCCGGCGGCTGTCTCCAGCTCCGCCAGATGGAAATCGCTGAAGAAATGAAACCGGATGGTACCCGCATCTCCGGTGAGTACGCAGATGTCCTCTTCTTTTCCGGCGGGCGCGGTAAAGTTCCAGCTGCCATTAAAGAGTACCCCGCCAGGAAACAGTATCTCTCCCCTCACCTGGTCGGCTATACGCGGGTCCCTCCCGGTACTGGTACCGGTCACCCTGACAGGCTCGCCGAAATAATACAGGAGGATGTCCAGCTGGTGTGGCGCCAGGTCATGGAAGTGGCCGCCGCCTGACAAGGCGGGATCGAGGCGCCAACCGGCGTTCTCTTTGGGGGCGTCTTTCCAGAGGCGCAGTTCGGCATGACGCACCCGGCCAATACGGCCTTCGGTCAACCATTGTTTTACGGCTACAAAAGCGGGCAGACGACGCCGGTAGTGCGCCACGCATGCACGAACACCGGCTGCACTCACAGCGGCGGCTATACGACGGGCGGCTGCCAGATCGATGCCTACCGGTTTTTCTATATATACCGGCAAGCCCCGCGCGATGGCAGCAAGCGCGTATTCTTCGTGACTTCCGGGCGGCGTGGCAATATAAACAGCGTTCACATGGGGGTCCTGCAACAGATCGTAAGCATCATCGTAATAACGGTCCACCTGGTGGCGCTTCGCGTAATCCTGCGCCAGTGCCCTGTTCCGGCGCATGACAGCTACCACATCGCTGTTGGTCGCCAGCCGGAAGCCTGGCCCGCTTTTTACTTCTGTCACATTACCGCATCCGATGATGCCCCAGTTAATCCTGTCCATAATAACAATACGATTGTCCAGACAAAATACAAATTACTTCTTTAACGTCATCAGCACTACGCCGGCGATCACGATGGCGGCCGACACGCCTACCATGCTGTCGATGACTTCATGACCGATGGCCCATCCCAGGAACATGGCCACCACCGGGTTTACATAAGCATAGGTGGAGGTGAGCCGTGGCGGCGCGTTCCTGGTAAGCCAGCTGTAAGAGGTATAGCCTACCAGTGAGCCGATCATGACAAGATAAACATAAGCCAGCCAACTACGTTGAGACATGCCCGGTAGTGTACCCCATGCGCCGGGTTCCAGCAAAGCACTGGCCAGCAAGGAGAAAGCGCCACCTGCCAGCATCTGTATCGCCGTGCTGGTCATCTGGGCTGGCATGGATAACCGCTGCACGAACAACGAACCGGTAGCCCAGCAAATATTCCCTGCTACCACTACCAGGATAGGCCATAACGGAAAGCTCCGCGTGGTATGGGCGGCCGAGAACGGATTAAACAGTAAAAACAACCCTACAAATCCCAGCACAATTCCCAGGGCCGTGAGCAACGACGGACGTTTCCTGCTGAAAAAGGCCCAGTCCAGCCCCATAAACCAGGCCGGCATGGCGGCCACCAGCAGGGCCACCAAACCCGACGGCATATAATGCACCGCCAGCGCCACGGTGGTATTACCGATGCCTATCAGTAACACACCTACGAAAATGGCTGACCATAGCTGCCGTTGGGTAGGAATACTCCGCTCCCTGGAGTACCCGATCACCAAGAGGATACCGCCGGCCGCAAAAAAGCGGAGCGCGGACAACAAAAAGGGAGGCACCGTTTCTGTGGCGATCTTCATTCCCAGGTAGGTAGATCCCCATATAATATATACTGCCAGCAGATACAGGAATGTCTTTGAACTATAGCTGGCAGGTGTGGATGACGCGGTCATTTTGTTTTCTTTTTGTTACGCTGATGGAATTGCTGTACTTTATTAATGTCCCCACAGCTGCTCATACTGCACCATTTACGGGAGCCGTTACGGCTTTTGTCGAGAAACAACCATCCGCAGGCCGGGCATTGACGGACCTGCTGCAAACTTTTTCCGGTGTACAATTCAAGGGCCGATTTTACCAGCCACCAGGTCAACTGTTCCAGCGCCGGAGCGTTGAACAAAAGTTCCCCCTGCCGTTGCGCCGGCTTCCAGGCAACTTCGATGTTGGCGTAGGCATCAGCCACATAACTGTTGAATAAAACGATGTCTGAAGGGTCAGGTGCTTTCCGATGGATAGCAGCGGTAAAGAGCCTTAATAATAACTCACGGAGCGCGATGCTTCTGTCAAAAACAACCGCCGCTTTCTGCGGGTAACCCCTGGCCAGCCGTTCCAAAGTTTGGGACACTTTGGCAGTAATTACGCCCGTACGGCCATACCACGCTAATAACTCCCTGAAACCGGAAAGGTAATCAAAGGGAGCAGACTTGTTGCGGTTACTGATCGTGTTCACAAAATCGAGGCATAGTATTCCGCCGTCAAACCGTAAAGTGGCAATGCTTTTTTCTGTAGACATAACCCGTTGTTTGAAATGGTCTTCTGCACAAATGTAAGGCATTATATTAACCAGTAAAATTAATTTTAGTGGTTAATAAAACCCAGCTGTTTTTGAGCGATTTCCAAGACTTAAACTTCCACTTCACAGTTTTTATAACAAACAATTTAAAATCAATTAATTATAAAGTTAAAAACAACCACACGGAGTGGTTGTTTTCAGGCAGCAATGATAGTATTTTAAGGCAGATTTCGTTTAAGGGAAAGCATGTTTTGTGTGGTGCCTGTCACCTCACATACGGAATAGCGGGCGGCAGCAATATTACATCAAAAAATGGAAGTATTTGTAGAAATTTATAAATACAAAATATAATTATATTATTAAATATACAAATATTTCTTTAAAATAATTAGATGGTGAAAAATATCGTAGTACACGTTTGAGGGCAGCCAAATTTAATCTGTCAGAATGACCGATTACTCTTTGTAATCGAGCAGACATTTGTCGCCATTCTTTCAGAAAATTGACAACAGCGGAAATAAAAAAAGGACGACAGATGTCGTCCGGTAGTTACCAATACGTAACTCCTGAATATAATGAAGTCGGTAATTTTGAGGGTGGATATCTTCGGTTTGTCACCCATGCACCCTGACCACCTGCCCTGTAATCACCCCTTCGATGCACCTCCGATATGCTGTGACCAGCCTGCTCATGGGCACCGGGTGAAAGCCGGGGAACAGGTGGCCGATGGCATCGGCAGAATCTGCCGCCAATCCCGGGCTTACGGCATTGATACGGATGCCCCGCCGTAACTCAGTCGCCGCAGCCATTACGAAACTATTGACCGCCCCGCTGACAATGGCGCCTGCGACTGTATCGCGGGCGGGTTCATCAGCCAATATACCGGAGGTCAGCGTAAAAGACCCATTGTCATTCAGGTGATGCTGCCCTTTCAGGACGACATTCACCTGCCCCATCAGCTTGGATTGGACCGCCGTCATCACATCTGCCGCCTGCAGCCGCTGGAAACTTTCCATTCCGGAAGAACCGGCGGTCACCACCACAGCATCTATGTTGCCTACGGTTTTATACAGCTGTTCAATCGAAGCCTCATCGGTAATGTCTACACGAACATCACCGCTGTTACGGCCGGCAGCAATCACTTCATGCCGTTCCGTAAGCGCTTGCCGCACCCTGGCGCCAATGGCGCCGGTAGTGCCTATCATCAGGATTTTCATATGTACAGTTGATTTGTTTTTCTTCCGCCGAAGGCATCATGATAAGATATCTTCCTGGTATAGCTGCTACCGGGAACACAACAAGATAAAACAAAAAGCGGCACCTTCCCCGGCGCCGCTTTTATAATATTTCAATACAAGGAAAATATAGTCATTATCTTAATGTATCTGCCCTCTGCGGCAGCACGTTCAGCTCAGGGGGCTGAACGCCGTCTGCCACATACACTTCAATCATGGCATTGGTCGGCCGGCGCGGCGCCAGGAAGGAATCCACCAGCTGATAGTGCTGCTTCAGTTCCCCTCTCAGGGCAAACGGGAAAAAGTTGTTTAACGTTGGCGCATACTCGTAAAGCACGATATCATAATGATGACCGCGTACTTTCTCCTTAAACGCCGCCAGCTGACGGTTGAACATCCCCACTCCCAGGTGATACCACAGCGGATAGTCCTGCCCTGTTTCCAGTCTGAAAGGCATTGCCGCTGCCAGCGGCGTCAGCTCAGTCATGTTCAGTACCCGGATACTGTCTTTTTTCTGCTGCACTACCGGTAACGCCAGTACGCGGTCTATGCCCGCCACCGTTTGTGCCGGCATATAGATCTTATGGAACACCGGCAGCCTGGAAAACGTCCACTGCGACACCGGTACGTCCGTCGTATCGGTATTCACCATATAGTTACGGCGCGACACCACATTTTCATGCGTGGAATCACCAGGCGCATAGGCAGCTTCCTTTACGGGGAACAACCGGTCGGTATACCGGCCGATGTACTTCCACCAGGTGCCGGACCACCAGAATAAAATCAGCGCCGTAGCCACTGCTAAAGAGCTGCCCGTGCTGAGCGGAACTGACAATAACCGGCACAACCAACTGGCAATGAATGCAAAAGCGAAACTATGGAAGAATATATTATTATCCGGCGGCGTGTAGCTGGTCACCTGGAAGATGGCCGCCTCTCCTAAAATCCCCAGCGTCAGCAGCGCGAACAGCACTTCCCTGCGCTCATGTATAAAGGCGCCCCATTGTTTGACACCGGCAAACAGGCAAAGCGCCGCCAGCAATACATAGATCTTGATCCAGTTGGACCCGCCCATGATCTCATCGGTAAAATCGTTCAGCGCCAGCCGGGAGCTGTGAGGCGCCTGCCCATGATTAAACCAGTAGGCAAATCCCGACATCAGCGGAACGATAAACAACAAGGCGATCACCACGAAAAAACCGAGAAACACCGGGATATCCAACCAGCGGCGGGTTTCCAGCGAGTTATAAGCCAGCAACGCAAGGCATAGCATGAGCGCCATACCACCGCCATCCTGTTTGGTGAAAAGCGATAAAAAGACAAACAAGGCCGCCAGCGCCAGCAACAGGTAACGGCCGCCCTTACCTTCTGCAAAAAAGGAGCGCAGCAAAAAGCTGATAGCCACCAGCTCATACACGATCACCGTATGATTGTACCAGGGCCAGAAGTTAAAGAACGAATAAGACATCACAAATACCAGCACCGACAGCAGCCGTACTCCCGGCGTCACGTTCAGCGTTTTCAGTATAGAGCGGAATGACAGGCCCGCGATAATATTAATGAACACCTGCGCTTTCACCAGGGTGATCATTTGCGGCCCGAACAATTTGAAAAAGAAGGCGGGAATGATCCAGAAACCATATCCCAGCGGTGAGCCGTAGTCTTTAAAAGGTACCTGTCCCTGAGACAGCCGGTAGGCGCCCTCCCATGACAGAAAGATATTAACGCGATAGGGAAAGGTGGTAAACAATGGCACCAGCGCCAGCAACACAATGATCAGGATTTCTAAAACCGCCCATTTGCGGGCATTGGGAAACGAATTGGACATACTGTATCTGTTATAAGGAGATGTTATCCTTTATTTCTGAAAGGTTTATATACGGGGTATTGCGCCAGCGCCAGCATTGGCCGGTCGCCGTTGGTGTCGCCATAGGCATAGATGTCCGTATAGTCGTAAAGGTTAAACTGCTGCCGGATGCGGACCACCTTCTCCTGGCCGTTGCAGTTAACACCGGAGATCCTGCCGGTGATACGGCCATCGGCTATTTCCAGCTGGCTGGCTATACAGCCGATCCCCAACGTGTCGCACCAGGGCGCCACCCAGTCACGGGCGGAAGCCGTCACCACCACCACCTGCCGGCCCTGCTGCTGATGTTTCCGGATGGCCGTCAATGCCGCTTCCCTTACCAACGCGGGTAACCGCTCGCGGCAGAAGCGCTGACAGTTCTCCGTAAACTGCTCCTCCGGCATGCCGCCAAAGAAATACCGCAGCACCTGTTCCTTGCTCTCCTGCGCCGTCTGTCTCCCTAACTTAAAACGGACCAGTCCCGGCAGCAGGCTGGCCATACCGGTATACAATGCGGCGCTCCCCTTTTGAAAACGGATGATCTCCCATAGGGTATCCCTGTAGGTGATCGTACCGTCAAAATCGAAGAATGCAATGCCCGTCACAGTCTTAATTTTTTAAAGATAAACTCAGGTATCAGCTTAATAATCAGCATAATATATTTCCAGGGCCATTTTACGAACAGCACATTTTTTTTCCGCTGCACTGCTTTAAACACCGCGTTGGCTACCAGCTCCGGCTGCGCGGTCAGCAGTGGCGGCAAAGTCAGATGCTGTGTCATAGCGGTGTTTACAAACCCCGGCAGCACGCTCATTACGTGCACGCCGCTACGAAAAAGACGGTTGCGCAACCCGCTGAGGTAAGCCGTGAAACCCGCCTTGGCGCTGCCGTATATATAATTGCTTTGCCGCCCTCTTTCACCGGCCACGGAACTAATGCCCACAATTGTACCCGCTTTTCCCGCTTCATACGCATTGGCCACCACATTTAATATAGACACCGCGCCCGTGAAGTTGGCATCCAGGATACGGGCCGTTTCTGCCCAGTTCTCCTGCGCCTGTTCCTGGTCTCCCAGGTAACCGAAAGCACAAACAGTAATATCCGGTTGCACCGGAAGCGCGGCATAAAAAGCGGCATGGGTATCGTAGGCAGTAGCGTCGAAGGCATGAACGGTGGCGGTTATCCCGTACCGTACCTGGAGGTCCTGCTGCAACGGTTGCAGGGCAGCAGGCTGACGGCCAGCCAGTTGTACGTTATATTGAGTAGCGGCAAACCGGCGTGCAATGGCTACTGCCATGTCCGAACCTGCGCCTAAAAGAAGAACCGTAGGCATTTATTTATTTGGATATTTTGTTATTTAGATATTTTGTCACTGCGCTATTTAATTGTGGGGGAACGTTAAAATGACCAAATAACTAAATAACTAAATGACTAAATGATATGCAGTCTTTCTGATTGCAGCGACTCAAACCGCTTACCGGGATTGTAGGTGTTTACGATCTCCGCAAATCGCCTGGCGTTGGGGTAACTCTTCCAGAAAACTTCCTGCTTCATGCGGGCGTCTTTTGAAAGATACAGGCGGCCACCGTACTGCAACACGATCTCGTCCAACTCGTCCAGGAATGCAAACAGCCCTTTCCGTACCGGGAAATCCAACGCCAGCGTATACCCCTCCATCGGGAAAGAAATCAGGGAGTCCTGCTGCCCGAAGACTTTTAACACCGCCAGGAAAGATCCCCATCCTTTTTCGCTGATACGCCGGAGAATAGCCACCAGCCCTTCTTTTTGCTCCAACGGCAACACAAACTGGTATTGTATGAAACCAGCCTTCCCGTAGCCGCGGTTCCAGTGCAGAATAGCATCCAGCGGGTAGAAGAACGGTTCATAAGGCACCACATTGTTGATCTCCTTTTTGAAGTTCTTACCGTAGTACAACCAGTTGAAAGCCTTTACTGTAAAAGTATTCAGTATAAAAGAAGGCAGATTGAACGGTACCGTCAGCCGGGGTTTGGCCGGCAGCTGCAGCGGGGCCTGGCCTTGTTTGGGATTCAGCTCCGCTTTGGTGGCGTGCTCTCCCACGATCAGGATACTGCGGCCAAAGGAGTCTCCTTTCTGCAGGCAGTCGATCCACGCCATGGAATAGGTGTAGTGTTTATATTCGTCAAACAGCCGTATCACCTCTTCGAGGTTCCGGGCCTTGATCTGTTTCTGTTTGATGTAAGCCGTCTCTATCTTTTTGAGCCCGAACTTCACACGGGTGATCACCCCGGTAAGTCCCATCCCTCCGCAGGTAGCCCAGTACAGGTCAGTATGCAGTGAGGGGGAACAGGTGATGGTGGCGCCATCACCGGTGATCACGTCCATCTCGGTAATGTGGCCCGAGAATGCGCCTTCCATGTGATGGTTCTTCCCATGCACGTCGGAGGCTACCGCTCCGCCGACGGTAATAAACTTGGTACCTGGTGTTACCGGCAGGAACCATCCTTTGGGAACGATAATGTCCAGTATCTGGTCCAGTGTAACGCCGGCCTGGGTTTCCAGTACGCCGGCAACGGTATCGAAAGAGAGGATCTTGTCGTATTTGAGCATCGAAAGGCTGTGCTTTCCCAGGGAAGCATCTCCGTAACAACGGCCATTGCCGCGGGCTATAAACCCATGATGCGCCACTACGAACGACCGTAGCTGCTCTTCCTGCGTATACGCACTTTCTTCTGATATGATGGCGGGGTAATTACCCCAGTTAGCTAACCGCTTTTGCATTATTCAAAAAAAACTTTATTAGTGGGCCAATAAATCAGCACATAAAAACTCAGTACCCACAGGAGTATGGTTAATTGAATAAAACGGTCTTTATATAGGATCTTGGTGGGAGAACCAGTGTTGTTCTCCACGTAGGTTATTTGCAAATATCGTAATAATCCGCCAATTACAAAAAGGGTTGTGTAATACAGACGGTAAGTATGAAAACGGACCTGCGTTTCCGGGGCCATCGTATACATCAGGTAGCACACGATAATTACGGCCGACACAAGCGACAGCATCACGTTCAGGAAATCCGGATTATAGCCCCTGGCGGCCTTGCGCATCTCCTGCCCTGACTGCAGGCGGATCAGCACGTCGTCGCGCCGTTTGGCGATCGCCATGAACAGTGCCAGCAGGAAGATCATCACCATCAGCCATTCAGAGATGGCGATGCCGCCGGCAATACCGCCGGCCTTTACCCTCAATACAAAACCGATGGCCAGGATAATGATGTCCAGGATGGAGATATTCTTCAGCCCGAAGCTGTAAAACAGGTTCATGAGGAAATAGATGCCCAGCACAAAGGCAAACTTGGCGCCCACCATCCATGCCAGCGCTCCGCCTACGGCAAGGCAGCCTATAAATATTATCAGTCCCGCCGGCCGGGATATTTCTCCGGATGCCAGGGGTCGCTTACATTTCACCGGATGTTGCCGGTCAGCCTCAATGTCCTGGTAGTCATTGATAACATAGATACTGCTGGCAGTGATGCTAAACGCCATAAAAGCCAGCAGCAGTTCCAGTACTTTGGCGACATTGAAGATCTCTCCGGCAAAAAACAGCGGAATAAACAGGAAGGTGTTCTTTGCCCAGTGTGCGGGCCGGAGTAATTTGATGTACTTCATGATGGGGACCAGGGTATGTCGACGTGCCAAATTACAATTTTATTCTTTTATACCCTGCCTGTAAAAAAAATGTCCCACCCTTGCGGTGAGACATTTTTCTATTGTAACAGATTGATTGTACGCTGTTGATCAGGCGGCTTTTTTCATGGCAGCCGGTGTAACCATCGCAGGTTTCAGTTTGATGATGCCCAATACGTTGAACAGTTTCATCACCTGGTAGCTAGGGTCCAGCTCATACCATTTTTTGGCGAAGTTAGGACTGTCTTTGAATTTGTGGTGGTTGTTCTGGAACAGTTCGCCCAGCAGGATGATACCCCAGGGAGACGTGTTTTTGGATTTATCACCGTTATCAAAGTTGCTGTAGCCATATTTATGACCGCACCAGTTTACGATAGCACCCTGTACAGGGCCCATCAGAAAGTGGATCGGGAGCAGCAGGTACAGATACCACATGCCGGCAGGCACGAACGCAACGTAAAATGCTACGTAGATGGCCATCCATGCAAAGCGGGTGATGTTGCTGTCGCCAAATCTATCCATCGCTTCCCATTCAGGCAGCGGCTCTTCGAGAAATACAGCGTCCACAGTGCTGGTACGTGTCACGAAGCCATTATAGATCTTACGGGTCTGTACCATCATGGTCCATACGTCCTTAAAGAAATGCGGAGAGTGCGGATCTTTCTCTGTATCGCTGTACTCGTGGTGCATCCGGTGCATCACCCCGTAAGCACGTGGGATGAGATAGGAAGACCCCTGGAAAAACCAGGTACAGAAATAAAAGAAACGTTCCCAGAATTTATTGGTGGTATACATCTGATGAGATGCATAACGGTGCAGATAAAACGTGTGGAAGAACAGTGAAAAGAACCAGTGCACACAGAAGAATATCAGGATCGCCGTCATTAGAATGCTTTAAAAATTGACAAATAATCTCCAAAGGTATACTTAAATACCGGGCTTTCATGCAGTTTTACAAATTCGTATAGTGAATGAAATGTTAAAAAACTATTTCTTGCGTACGAACCGCAGCTCCAGCAGGTTCATACCGTTATTATATAAACCGGACACATGAGGCTGTACCAGCCGCATGGCCTGATCATAGAACAACGGTACCACCGGCGCGTCCGCGATGATCCGGCGGTCCATCTCCTGGTAAAGCAGATATCGCAGGCTGTCATTGTTTTCCTCCAGCGCCTGTTCATACAGCTTGTCAAAAGCCGGGTTGGCGTAGCGGGTATAGTTCGGCGGCGCAGGATTACGGCTGTAGAACATCGCCAGGTAGCTTTCCGCGTCGGGATAGTCGGCGATCCAGCTGCCGCGGAAAAAGAGCGCCTGCGATTTGGCCGTCTGCTCCAGCAGCAGGCTTTTCTGTACTACCTCCACCTGTAAACGGATGCCGATCTCCTGCAACTGGTTGGCTACATAATCGGCCATGTCCGCATAGATGGGAATCGATAATAATTTAATGACGGGCAGTCCCTTGCCACCGGGGAAACCGGCTTCGGCGAGCAGCTGCCGGGCTTTGCCCGGATCGTAGGTATACCCCTTCACTTTGGCGGTATCGAATGACGGCAACCCGGCCGGCACAAAACCGGCCGATGCCGGCGTTCCTTTTCCGTTACGCAGGTAGGTGATCATTTTCGTACGGTCGAAACCGTAGTTGATGGCCTGTCGTATCTTCCTTATCCTTACCGGCGCATTTTTCACCAGCGCATTGTTGCTGTCTACCAGGAAGCCCAGGTATTCCGTATTCAGGAAGGGCTTTTTGTCGAGCACCATCTTATCGCTCCACTCCTGCTTCAGTGTTCCCTGCTTGGTGAGTATTTCATCTTTAAAGGACGCGTCGATATCATTGATAAAATCCAGCTGCCCCTGGCGGAACAGCAGGAATTCGGACGCTTTGCTGTCGAGGAAACTGATCTGCACCGCATCGAGATAAGGCAGGCGGTGCCCCTTTGCATCGCGCTCAAAATATTTCGGGTTACGGTGGAAGACCAGCCCCTGCCCTTCATCCCAGAAAAAGAACTTAAACGGCCCGGTACCGCAGGGATGGCTCCGGAAGTCTTTCCCGTATTTTTCCACCGCCTCATGTGGCACTACCGAACAATACTGCATGCTCAGGATACCCAGTATCGGATGGAAAGGTCTTACCAGCGTCAGTTGAAAAGTGGAGTCGTTCAGCGCGCGGAAGCCGCTGTCTGCCGCAATACGCCCATTGAAGATCCAGGCGCCCGGGGAGGCCGTGGCCGGATCGGTGATGCGTTGCAGGCTGTATACCACGTCCCGCGCGGTCATCCGCCGCCCTTTGCCGCCGGGGAAAATATCGCTGTCATGAAAATAAACGTCCGTCCGCAGATCGAAGGTATAAGTGCGGTGATCGTCCGATACCTGCCACCCTTTGGCCAGGGAAGGACGGATGGCCAGGTTCGTATCCGGCGCTACCAATGTATTATATAACTGGCTTACCGCCCAGATAACCGCCTGGCTTTTCGCAAAGGCAGGGTCCAGGCTGCTGATCCCCTCTGTCTGATTATACCGGAATACCTGCTGATGGTGGCTTTCCGCCTGTCCGCAGGAACCGAGCAGCAGGCTGCACAGCCCCAACAGGCAAAGAACAGATATAACCACCTGACAATAACAACTTTTCATTTGGCAGTAAATTAATATCTTTCCGCATAAAATAGCTCATTAATTATGCGCGGCATTACCATGTTTTGTATGGCGCTGCTGACAGCCGGTACTGTCAGCGCCCAGCAACAATTCACCCAAGCAGACACGTTAAGGGGTTCTATCACAAAAGAGAGAGCCTGGTGGGACGTGACCTCCTATGACCTTCATGTACAGGTCCACCTGGAAGACAGCACCTTCAGCGGATTCAATACCATTGCCTATAAAGTACTGAAACCCGATACGGTAATGCAGATAGACCTGCAGGTGCCGATGGTGATCGACAGTATCTTACAGGACAGGCAGTCGCTGGCCTTTACCCGCAACGGCAACGCCTGGCTGGTAAGAATGAAATCGCCCCAGGTAAAGGACAAAACCAAACATCTCACTGTATTCTATAGCGGCAAACCGCATAAGGCTAAAAACGCCCCCTGGGATGGCGGCGTGGTGTGGGCGCGGGATGAACAGCAACGCCCCTGGGTGGCTACCGCCGTTCAGCACTTCGGAGCCAGCGCGTGGTGGCCCAATAAAGACCATCAGAGCGACGAGCCGGAAAACATGAGTATCCATGTGACCGTGCCGGCTGAAATGACCGACGTGTCCAACGGGCGGCTGAAGAAAAAAACGGATAACCCCGATGGTACCGTCACCTATACCTGGTATGTCAGCAACCCCATTAACAACTACGATGTGGCTATCAACGTAGGGCACTACAGCGAGATAAAAGACACCTATTCCGGCGAAGGCGGTAAACTGGACCTGAGCTACTGGGTGCTGGATTACAACGTGGACAAAGCGAAAGAACATTTCAAAGTGGTGAAGCCCATGCTCAAATGTTTTGAATACTGGTTCGGCAAGTATCCCTTCTATAAAGACTCCTACAAGCTCGTGGAAACGCCGTTCCTCGGCATGGAACACCAGAGCGCTGTAGCTTATGGCAACAAATTCAAGATGGGCTACATGGGCAGGGACCTCTCCGGCACCGGATGGGGCCTTAAATGGGACTTCCTCATAATCCATGAAAGCGGCCATGAATGGTTTGGCAACAGCATCACCAGCAAAGACATCGCCGACATGTGGATACATGAGTCTTTCACCAACTACTCCGAAACACTGTTCACCCAATGCCAGTACGGTATTAAAGCTGGTGAAGAATATGTGGCCGGCATCCGCCAGATCATTAAAAATGATGTGCCGATCATCGGGCCTTATGGTGTTAATACAGAAGGCAGTAGCGACATGTACCCCAAAGGCGCCAATATGATCCACAACATCCGGCTCATCATGAACAACGATGAAGCTTTCCGCCAGATGCTGAGAGGCCTGAACAAAACATTCTATCACAAAACAGTGACTACGCAGGAAGTGGAGCGGTTTATGAGCAACGCTGCCGGCTTCGACCTGGGCCGCGTTTTCGACCAGTACCTGCGGGATACCGTTATCCCTACGCTGGAGTACCGGATCATCGGTCAACAGGTACAGTATCGCTGGACCAACTGCGTGAAGGATTTTAATATGCCCGTGCGCGTTAAGCTGAGCGAGAACGGATATAAACTGATCTATCCAGCTACCAGCTGGCGCACCGCCAGCATCACCCTGCCCGACCCGAATCAGTTTGAGGTGGACAAAGGGTTTTATATCCATGTAAAGAAAAGAGAGGCGACAGATAATAAATAGGGGGAGAAATACGCTGTCTGTAATATAAAGCAAAGCGGGTAACATAGTATGTTACCCGCTTTGCTTTAGGTAGATGTATACCTTACTTCTTTAATAATTTAAACGCGTGTCCGCTGCTGTTATGCAGATACCCGTAGGCGGTCCACAACACGGCCAGTGGTTCTATGCTGCGGCTCATTTCTATATGCCCCATGTCGGCCACATCTTTCCAGCCGAATTCGTTAAGCAGGTCTACCACTGTTTGTTTCGCTTCGGCGTTGTTGCCGGCGATAAACATGGTGGGAGAACCTTCGGCAAAATCAGGGGAAAGCATGTGCTGGTATCCGATACAGCTGAGGGCTTTAACTACTTTGGCATCCGGGGGAAGCCAGGCCTGGATCTGTTCACCGGCGGAGTTGGTATGCCCGATCAGGAGGTTAAGGCGGCCATGTTCATCAGGGCCTTTACCATCTACGGGGTTGGTCACATCTACTACGGTTTTGCCTTTGAAGTTCCATATACCGGCGGCTTCGATGGCCTTTTTGGTGCCGGGCCAGCTGGTGCAGATGATGATCAGCTCTCCGAATTCGGCAGCCTGGCGGAAAGTACCGGCGGCAGCTTGTTGCCCCTGTTGCCGGATCCATTGCTGCACGCCCTCCCTGGCCGGGTTGCGGGTACCAATGGTTATCTGGTGGCCCGTCTGGATAAGGCCCTTTCCAAGTGTCAGTCCAACAGGACCACTGCCGAGAATACCGATTCTCATGACCGCGGGAGAATTTGTTGAACTATGAATTTAGCTATTTTTTCATTTGGTTATTTGATTATTTAAATCCAGCGAAGTCTTACCTCTGCCGCATTTAAATACCCCAATACCCCAATAACCAAATAATCAAATGCCCAAATCTCTGATATAGGACAGGAATTTCTGCATGCCCTGGCGCTTGGCCGGGGTGATCGGATAGCTCAGGTTATGTACGTAGTAAGTGGTGAGGTCGTACAGGTCGTACGGATTTTCCGCTACTACGGCAGGAATATTTTTGATGCCGATGCTGGTGGCGTCGTTGAACTGCTGAATGAAGGCCTCCGGCAGCTGTTTATTGCTGATCCATGCCGCAAAGAGAAAAGGCAGGCTGGTAAAGCGCATCCAGTGCTCGGCGAGGTCAAAGATGAAGGGAGACACTTTCCGTTGTGCCAGGGCGCGGTCGCCGATAACGAGCCCGGCGTCGGTACCTTTGATTTTGTCCTCATAGTCGCCGGTGGTGGGTACCAATTCTACCTCCAGCTTCCAGTGTTCTTTTACCAGTATTTTCAGCAGGGCCACAGACGTACGGCTCTGGTAGTCCAGGTAGATTCTTTTAATTTCGTTCAGGGGCACGTCGCTGTAGAGGCATACGGAGGCTACCGGGCCTTCTGCGCCAATGCCATAATCCGCTATAATATGGTGTTCTTTCAGTTTAGGGATAATAGCCACCGGCACAAGGGCCACATCTACCTCACCATCTATCAGCTGCTGGGCGATCTTAGCAGGATAATCCACTGACAATTCCATCTGTTCCATGACCGGATGATTCCTGAATCCGTATAATAAAGGCTTCGTATTCAAATAACTTACAGCCGCAACTTTTACTTTCCGTTCCAATTTCAGTAATTTTGAAGCTGCAAAAGTAACTAAATCCCGGATAACAAGTTCCAAATCCCGAAGTCCCCCTGAAAACAGGTGGTAAAGGCGGACTTGTTTTTCCCGCAGGCTTTTTTGTAAAAACTGGAATACATATATATTATGCAACTACAACCATTAACTGCCATTTCCCCGCTGGATGGGCGCTATCGCAAGCAACTGGACGAGCTTGCGGGCTATTTTTCCGAATTTGCGTTGATCCGTTACCGTGTGATGGTAGAGGTGGAATATTTTATTGCGCTGTCTGAACAGAAGCTGTTTACCTTACCCAAGGCCAAATTCGCTTCCCTGCGCAAAATCTACCAGGAGTTTACCATTGAGCATGCGCAGCTGATCAAAGACACCGAGAAAATCACCAACCACGACGTGAAGGCAGTGGAGTACTTCCTGAAAAATGAGCTGAAGAACCTCGGCCTGGAAGACAAGCTGGAGTGGGTACACTTTGGTCTGACCTCTCAGGACGTGAACAACACCGCTACCCCGCTGTTGTGGAAAGATGCTGTTGAACATGTGTACATGCCTGCACTGGCCAACCTGGTACTGGCCCTCAGAAAGCTGGGCGAATCCTGGATGAAAGTGCCCATGCTGGCCCGCACCCACGGTCAACCCGCATCTCCCACCATCCTGGGAAAGGAAATACTGGTGTTTGTAGAACGCCTCGAAGGACAAATCAAACTGCTGGGCGAAATTCCGTTCGCTGCCAAATTCGGCGGCGCTACCGGTAACTTCAACGCTCACACTGTAGCTTTCCCTAAAATCAACTGGGAAAAATTCGGGGAGAAATTTGTAAACAATACCCTCGGCCTGCAAAGGATGAAGTATACCACCCAGATTGAACATTACGATAACATCGCCGCCCAGTTTGATGCCCTCAAACGGGTGAACAATATCCTGATCGACTTCTGCCGCGACGTGTGGACTTACATCTCCATGGATTACTTCAAACAGAAAATAAAAAAGAATGAAGTAGGGTCCTCCGCGATGCCCCACAAAGTAAACCCGATCGATTTTGAGAACGCTGAAGGTAACCTCGGTATCGCCAACGCTGTGTTTGAGCACCTGAGCGCTAAACTGCCGATTTCCCGCCTACAGCGCGATCTCACCGACTCCACCGTGCTCCGTAACGTGGGCGTGCCTTTCGGCCATACGCTGCTGGCCACGAAGTCCATTCAGAAAGGACTGGATAAACTGATCCTCAATGAAGCGAAGCTGAAAGAAGACCTGGAAAACAACTGGGCCGTGGTAGCAGAAGCTATTCAGACCGTATTGCGCCGCGAGAACTACCCGCAGCCATATGAAGCGCTGAAAGAGCTGACCCGTGGCGGTGAACACATCACCCAGAAGAGCATGCATAAATTCATTGATGGCCTGAAAATCAGCGCAGCGCTGAAAAAGGAACTGAAAGCCATTACGCCGCATAACTACACCGGCCTGTGGCAGTAAAATAATTTAGGGATTTTTTGATTTACGGATTTTTTGATTTCGGGTAAGAAAAATTAAACTCCCCAAAATCAAAAAATCCGTAAATCAAAAAATCCCTAAATCCATATGACTCCCGAAAGCATTAAGACAGCTTTACTGTCTTATTTCGATTTTTTTCTCTGCGACCCTTCCGGCCACGGTTACACGGGCAATATATTCTCCGGCTGATAATCCGGTCAGACATACCAGTTGCCCCGCTGGCAGACTGTTTGGCGCAATAGGGATCATGCGCACAGGTGAGTGATGATTGTCTGAAATTGTCAGTAACAGGTTCTCTTCTCCTTCCACTGCTTCCATCTGCACAAAGAGGCGCCTGCTATACGGCTGTTCCTGAATGATCCTGCATGGTAAGCTGCTGTTGATCGCTACCGCTCCTACTGTCTGTTGAATAAATACTATCAGGCTCCATAAGTTCATAATAATAATTTTTTATGATGAACAATACCATCAAAGGTGTTGTACGGAGTTTTTCCAGGGAGATGATTATGATAGCTGACCCGGTTTTAAACGGGTTTGTGATTACATCACAGGGGTCATTTTTTTTGCACGGCAAAGATATAAAATATCTTTTTATTAAACATAGATTATAAGTGTTTATTTTGTTAAGTATTAGTTAACGCAATACGTTGCTAAAACACGCCCAATGGGGTTGCACAGCCGGTCAGCCATCCGGAACTCAGGTCCGTATTTTCATGCAATCGATGTAAACCAACCGATCCATCCAACGGAATCCGGGATTGTAACATCATGCAATCGATGTAAACCGAACCCTGCATCAACATATCCCTCCATCTGTATATCAGAACACATCCCGCAGATGCAACAGCTCATGCCCTGCTGCAGTAAACGTAACAGCAATAATATCAAAGCGGACCGCCTCCGGGTAAAGATGGAAATGCTCGAGGTAGGCCGCGGCCACCAGCTGTATATGCGCCTGCTTCCTGCGGTCTACCGCCTCCTCCGGCCAACCGAAACGGTCACCGTTCCTGGCTTTGACTTCAATAAAAAAGACGGTACCGCCGTTTTCGGCAATAATATCAATCTCTTTTCGGCCGCATTTCCAATTGGTATGGCGGATGGTACAAAAGCGGCGCACATATTCCTGCGCAATCCTTTCACCTTCCCGCCCTGTTTCCTGTGGGTGCATCGGGGAAATGATTTAACAAACAACTTCCTCCAAGATACTTAATTTCCTGTGTCAGTCGTTTGTTTTTCAACTATTTAGCGATGCAGGACTTAAAAATCTGGAGAATTTGACAGTAATTTGCACTTGGTTGCCACCGCCCGCTGTCGTAATATCCATACTACGCATGCGAACGGCGCATACCACCGTCAAAACCATAAACCCGTAAATCGTCTTTATGAAATTATTCAGACTGGATGGAAAGATTCAGCATTATGCCTGGGGCGGATCTACCTACATCCCTGCTTTGCTGGGAATAGCCCCATCAGAAAAACCCAGTGCAGAATACTGGATGGGCGCACATCCAAGCGCACCTTCCGCTATTACCACCAGCAATGGCCCGGTGCCCATGAATGAACTGATACAGCAGGACCCGGCAGGCATCGTAGGACCGCAGGTATGGCAACAGTTCCGGGAACTACCCTACCTCTTTAAAATACTGGACGTAAAAGATATGCTGTCTATCCAGGTGCACCCTACCAAGGAAGAGGCAGAAAAAGGATTCGCCCGCGAAAACGCTGCCGGCATTCCGCTCAACGCACCTCACCGTAATTATAAAGACGCCAACCACAAACCGGAAATCATGGTGGCCCTCAGCGAATTCTGGCTGCTGCACGGTTTCCTGCCGGAAGACAAACTGCAACAGGTACTGCTGGACACTCCCGAGTTTACCTCACTGGTAGGCATATACGAAAAAGAAGGCTACTATGGTCTGTATAAAAGCGTAATGGAAATGCCGCAGGCGCTGGCCAACATTATCCTGCGCCCGCTGACAGACCGCCTCATACCGGACTATAGAGCCGGCAAACTATCTAAATCGGATCCCGCGTTCTGGGCAGCCCGCGCGGTGCTCAACGATCCGAATGGCGCCGATAACCTCGACAGGGGCATCTTCTCCATTTACTTCTTCAACATCATGCATGTGCAACCCGGACAAGCCGTGTTCCAGGACGCAGGCATCCCGCACGCGTACCTCGAAGGTCAGAACGTGGAACTGATGGCCAATTCAGACAACGTACTGCGCGGCGGCCTCACCCCCAAACACATTGATGTGCCGGAACTGCTGAAGCATACCCGCTTTGAAGCGGTACATCCGAAAGTGCTCACCGGTGACAGCATTTCCGGCGGACTGGAAAAAATCTATCCTACGCCCGCTCCCGACTTCGTCGTAAGCAAAATCAATATCAGCGCAGGACAAGTGTACACGTACACCACCAAAGCTGCCGAAATCATGATCGTCATGAGCGGCGCGGCCACCATCAAAGGCTCCGACACGCTGGACCTTCACAAAGGCCAGTGCGTAATGGCCGCCTACGGCGAAAGTTATGAGATCACTACCTCCGGCAACGTGGAAATATTTAAAGCGACAGTGCCGGTGAAATAACCATCACCCTGGTATACAAAAAAAGCAGTGTAGCATCCCTACACTGCTTTTTCTTTTATGGTAACCAGTCAGTCATTACATAATGATCACAGTCTTGCCGCTGGCCCTTCCTTCCCGGCTGGCAGCAATAGCGGCTGGCACATCTTCCAGTCTGATCCTGTTCTCCACCGGCACTTTGATCTGGCCCTGGTCTATCAGGCGGGACAGCTGGTCCAGTGCTGCCGGGCCTCCTTCTGTTTCAAAATTGCCGCCATGCAGGTTCCGCGCTTTCAGCGCTTCGTCGTCCGCCACAAACAATGTGGTAAACGCCCCGCCCCCTTCTTTTACCAGCTGCAGGTTGTTTTCAAACCCGGCTTTATCACTCACCATATCAATCAGCCCATCGATGCCCTGCGGGAACTTCGCCTTCACCTGGTCGGCCAGCGGCGCCTTTTTATAGTTGACGGTAACGGCCGCTCCCAGCTGATGCATCCTTTTGGCGTCCGCTTCATCCCCTACGGTGGCGATCACCTTCAGGCCCTTTGCAGCGGCTATCTGCGTGGCAAAGGAACCCACGCCGCCGGTAGCGCCGTTGATCAGCACCACATCGCCTTTCTGCAGTTTCAGTTTGTCTATCAACTGCAGGGCTGTCATACCGGAGGTAGGCACTGCCGCCGCTTCCTCAGGACTGATTCTCATCGGCGCCATGGTAAGCCCGGCTTTCTCCGGGACAATGGCGTATTCCGCATAAGAGCCTTCGCCTATCGGCATATGTATGAACTGCCCATATACAAGGTCTCCTTTCTTAAAATGCGTCACCCCTTCTCCTACTTCTTCTATCACGCCGGCGCCGTCTACTCCCATGATCAGCGGAAACTGATGCGGTGTTTTTCCATTATTCATGATCCCGTCAATCATTTTCCAGTCGAAGGGATTGATACCCGCTGCCTGTACCTTCACAAGTACTGTACCGGGCCTTACGGCGGGTTTGGGCAAATCCATCAAAGTTGGGATACCTTTAAATTCAGATACGGCTATGGCTTTCATATACTTCTTTGTTTAATGTAATAGTAACGGATTACAACCGGGGGTCTACCGGTTCACTTTCGAGCGCTAAGATACCGAAAACGCACTGATGCACCATTTGCAGTGGCTCCTTGCCTACAAATCTTTCCAGCCCTTCCAGGCCCAGTGCAAATTCTCTCAGCGCCAGCGAACGTTTGGCCCCCAGCCCGCGGGAACGCAGTCTTGCCAGGTTCTCCGGCGCATCGTATTCCGGACCATAAATAATACGGAGATAATTTTTGCCGCGCACCTTTACAGCCGGCTGTACCAATCCCCGCGCATCTTTGGTCAGGAAGCTATAAGGCTTCATCACCATTCCCTCGCCTCCGGCGGCGGTGAGTTGCTCCCACCACTGTACCGCGGCCAGCTCACTTTCCGGATCTCCGATCTGCACCACCCGGTAAGCGGTGGCCAGCAACAGTTCCGGCTCCGCCTCACAGATTTTGCGGATATGCGTCATATGCCACTCGTGGTCTTTGTCGAAAAAGGTCTTCCCCTCTGTGGCCATAATATGGAACGGCGCCAGCTTATAGTCTTCCAGCCGGTGAACCGGCCAGCAATACTGACGGTAGGCGGCCACATAATCCGATACCTGCTGCTGGCGGCTGCGGTACTTCTCCAATAACAGCTGAGCAGGAACATTGTTGCGGACGGCCTGTTCCAGGGCGGCTGTCACGGCCGGCAACGCGTGACCGGCAGCCGCTCCCACGGCGGCGTACTGTTGCTGCAGCAACGCCTGTGCTTTGGCGCTCCAGGGCATCAGCTCACAGTCCAGGCATACCCAGTCGGACTGGAAATCGTTGTAGAAACCTGAACTTTCCAGCGCTGTATTTACCCGCGCAAGGAAAGCCTGCTCCAGCCCTTTGTCCGCAAAGAAACTGCGGCCGGTACGGGTATACACTACCCCGATGCCTTCCCCGTCTACCCCAAAACGGTCACGGGCCACGTCCTCATTACGGCATACCACCACGATGGCACGCGATCCCATGTGTTTCTCTTCACACACCACTTTGTCCACGCCCGTATCCCGGAAATACTGCAGCCCTCCTTCGGGATGTTCCAGCAAACCGGGTAAAGTGGAAGTCTCCACCGGCGACATGGTCGGCGGCAGGTAAATCATCCAGCGGGGATTGATCGCAAAGCGGCTCATCACCTCCAGCGCCGCGATACTGTTTTCCTCGCGGATAGTGATACTATGGCTGTAACGGGTGTTGACTATTTTTTTACCGATGAAGTCCGCAATGTCCAGCACGCCATCGTACTGCTGCTGTACACTCAGGCTGCTGTCGGCGTTATAGCCGATGGGACGCGCCGGTACAGCGTACTGCTGCAGCGCCGGCACTGATACCAGTTCTTTCTCCGGGTAACGCAACGCGGTAAGGCTGCCGCCGAAAACGCAGCCGGTGTCTATATCTATGGTACGGTTCAGCCACTGCGCCTGCGGCACCGGCGTATGCCCGTATACTACCATAGCTTTGCCTTTATATTCCAGTGCCCAGTTATAGCGTACCGGCAGGCCGAACTCGTCGATCTCTCCCGTTGTTTCGCCATACATACAGAACTCCCGTACAGCGCCGGAACCGCGGCCCTGCATACTTTCTTTCAGGCCGGCATGGGCCACCACCAGCTTACCGTCGTCCAGTACATAGTGACTGATTAATCCGTCGATAAACGTTTTGATGCTTTCCAGGAACTCCGGCGGCTCTGCGCCCAGTTGCTCCACAGTCTTTTCCAGTCCGTGTTTCAGCTGCACCTGTTTGCCGTTGAGCCATTTAAGCAGCTTGGCATCATGGTTACCAGGCACACACAATGCCGCGCCGTTGTTCACCATATTCATCACCAGGCGCAATACCTGCGGCGAGGCCGGACCTCTGTCTACCAGGTCGCCCACAAACACCGGTTTGCGTGTACGCGTGTAACCGTCTTCGTTAGTCGTCTGCGGAGCGCTTATCAGTTCGGCATGTTCACGGTCGATGCCATAGCCCAGTTGCTCCAGCAGCATGCACAGTTCATCGTAGCAACCGTGTACGTCGCCGATGATATCAAACGGTCCGTGCTCTTCTCTTTTATTGTTATATAAAGGTGTACGGGAGATGGTTTCCAGCATGGTCACGTCTTCTTCTGAGCGCAGCTCATATACCTGGCGGAAGCCTTCTTCCTTCAGATGACGCAGGTTGCGCTTCAGCTGACTGATCTGCTGCGGGATCACATGTCCGCCGAAGTTGCGGTCCGGGCGGTCCCTGTTTCTTTTACTGCACACTTCTTCCGGCAGGTTCAGTACGATGGCCACCGGCAGCACATGATATTCCCGGGCCAGCCTGATCCAGTCCCTACGGCTTTCGGATTGTACGTTGGTAGCGTCAATAACGGTGAGCAGTCCGTGTTTGAGGCGTTTGGCCGCTATAAAACGGGCCAGCTCAAATGCGTCTGCCGATACCGCCTGGTTGTTTTCATCATCACTGATCAAACCACGGCATACATCAGAAGAGATGATCTCCGTAGGTTTGAAGTATTTCCGGGCAAAGGTGGACTTGCCGGCGCCTGACGGCCCTACCAGCAGTACCAGTGACAATTCCGGAATGGATATATGGGAGAGGTTATTTCTTCTTGCCATAAAATTCTTCTCTTATCTTGATGAGCAGTCGCTGTGTCAATGCCGGATCGGGCCGCTCCGGCAGGTCTGACTGAGCATACAGCTCCTGTATATTGGTTAATTTTTCCGCTGCCATCTGCAGCAGGGTGTCGTAAGTAAATTCCCCGGTACGGATACGCAGCAGGAAATCGCGGTCTTTCCGGAACACCCGCACTTCGCGGTAACGGGCTATCTCTTCTGCCATGGTAAGCAGGCGGAAAGTGTGCATCATGTGTTTGCTGTCGTAGTCGGCCCCCAGTGCCTGGTTATGCTGATACCGCGCTTCATTGCGATGCTCCACCCAGTCCCAGTAAGCGGCAAACTCCTTACAATACACCGTATAGCCGTCCTTGTTAAAATGCATGATCGCCGCCGGCACCACGCCTTGGGGGATGGCGCTCAACTGCACGTCGTTGGCGTCTGCACCGGAGAACAGGCCTTTCAGTTTAACAGGGCGGGGAAACTGGTAGCGGTGAAAAAGCGCATAAGCATCCCGGAAATGATCGATCCGGGAAATACCGCAATCTTCCTGCTGCAACTGATGCG
Source organism: Chitinophaga oryzae (assembly GCF_012516375.2). Lineage (NCBI taxonomy): Bacteria > Pseudomonadati > Bacteroidota > Chitinophagia > Chitinophagales > Chitinophagaceae > Chitinophaga > Chitinophaga oryzae. The sequence goes on along the minus strand of NZ_CP051204.2, from coordinate 4,122,793 downwards.
CTTCCAGCCATTGTTTCAGCGGAACGCTCTGGCTGCCCTGTACCACATAACAAAACTCGAGGATGTCTTTTCGTGTTTCCGGGAAGGATTGGTTAATCTTTTTATTGAGGCCACGCGCTCTTTTGATCTGGGTTTGAGCGTATCCCGCAAAAGTGTCCATGCAGAGGCGCGACAGGAAATCTTCCGGTTTGACCAGGTCCATCAGCGGATGACGGAACAGACAGTTCTCCTGCTGCGTACTCAGCAACTCCAGGATATTCGGGTTGTTTTTCTCCAGCAGTTCCAGGAAACGTTTAATCTCAAAGTACACCTCATCGTTGCTTTCATTGGCCACCTGGTCTGTAAAGCTCATGCCGTACACTTCCCGCTGCGGCAGTATGAAAACGCCTTTCAGGTCCGTGTCTGACGAAGGCACCTGCAGGTTATAGGCTTTGCTGCCGCTGATACACTCCAGCAGCAGGTATTCCCGTTGTTCTTTTAAAGTAGTATACGTCATCATGCGGCAGCGATTGTAAACAGTGCCAGTTGGCTGGGAGCGCCCACAGCGTCGTCCCATTCGCCCAATGGCCTGAAGGTAACGGTATACCCGAAGCGTTCGGCCACTGTTGCGGCCCATGCTTCAAATTCGGGTCTGGTCCACTCAAAACGGTGGTCGTTATGCCGGAAAGTTCCCGCGGCGAGCGATTCATATTTAATGTTATACTCCGCATTTACCGTCGTGATAATCACGAGCGACGGGCGGGCGTATTCAAATACTACTTTCTCCAGCGCCGCCAGCCGCGGCAGGTCCAGGTGTTCTATCACCTCCACCAGGGTGGCGGCATCGAAACCGGATAGCCTTTTATCTTTATACAACAGGGAGCCCTGTATCAATTCCAGCCGTTTCCGTTGTTTGTCGGACATGCGGTCCAGCTTTAGTTTTTCGCCCGCAATTTCCAGTGAGCGGTAACTGACGTCCATTCCGAGAATACGGGTAAAAGCGGACTTCTCTGTCAGCAGCCGGAGCAGCTTGCCCTCACCACAACCCAGGTCCGCCACGGAACTTGCCTGGTGTTCCAGCAGCAGGTCGCGCACCGTTTGCAGGCGAAGGTCATGCAGGCGTACCTTCTCTACTGGTTCAGGCATATCTTCCACCTCCTCTGGCGCAGCTTCGTCTTTCATGATAAGATTGAGCGCCTGCCGGGTAAGTGGTCCCAGGTGTTTCATGTAACGGCGAACGATCAGTTCTTTGGCCGGATGGTCTTCCAGCCAGCCGCGGCCTTTTTCCATGAGTTTTTCTATCTCATGGCTGCCCACGAAATAATGTTTATCGTTATCGCATACCGGGATCAGCACATATAACTGGGACAGCAACATCCATACAGGCAGCGTGTTCTTCAGGGTTACCTGGTAGTACCGGCTTTGTCCCCATTCAGGGTGCCGGGAATCTAACGGGAAAGACTGTACGTTCACTTCGTAGCCGAGCGGTTCAAAGAGGCTGCGCAGCAGCGGTTCGCCACCGTTGACAGGCAGCACCGATAAGCCCACCTCCAGCGGGAAGGCGACGTCTACCAGTTCAGGCTTGTCTTTGCACCGGCCGTTCATGGCCGACGAATACGCCTGTGAAATAGCGGCACTCATAAAGGAAGAGGCCACATAGGGCCGGTCGTTGACATACGCCTCCAGCGCAAAGTCATTACCGCCGGGGCCGGATTTACGGGTAAGCCGCACCGGGTCCAGGTCCAGCAACAGCGCTGCTGTACATTTCTCTGCGGTGGCTTCCGGATAAAAAACATGTACATCACCGGCTGTCAGCGGAAAAGTCTGCACCTTAGCCGGATGTTTGTGCAACAGATAACCGAGGTCTGTAGCGGGGTTACGTGTAGTGGTAATCGTTAATAACATAGGTTCACTAAAACAATCGTCAAATGATCCCCCGAAGATAACTGATTATTTTATATCCGCTTTTTATATCCCCCAGGCATTTGGAAATCAAAATTAGTCTACTATATTTGTAGACTATAATATCTACCTTCATTATTAAACGCCAAAAATTATGTCCAGGAAGTTACATTTTGAGACCCTGCAGGTACATGCCGGGTATAACCCCGACCCTACCACCAAATCGGCTGCAGTTCCCATTTACCAGACAACGTCTTATACGTTCGACAGTGCGGAACACGCCTCCGATTTATTTGAGCTGAAGCAATTCGGGAACATTTACACCCGTATCATGAACCCCACCACCGACGTATTTGAAAAGAGAGTGGCAGCGCTGGAAGGCGGCGTGGGCGCACTGGCGGTGGCATCCGGACAGGCGGCGCAATTCATCGCGCTGCACAACATCCTGCTGCCGGGTGATAACTTTGTGACTTCTTCCTATCTCTATGGCGGTACCTATAACCAGTTTAAAGTAAGCTTTAAAAGAATCGGTGTGGAAGCCCGTTTTGCAGACCTGGATAACCCTGAGAGCTTCGAAAAACAGATCGATGAAAACACAAAAGCGATTTATGTGGAGACCATCGGTAACCCGGGCTTCGCCATTCCCGACTTTGAAAAGCTCAGCGCCATTGCCCGTAAACACGACCTGCCGCTGGTGGTAGACAATACTTTCGGCGCAGCCGGTTATCTCTGCCGCCCCCTGGAGCATGGCGCCAACGTAGTGGTGGAAGCGGCTACCAAATGGATCGGCGGGCATGGCACCAGCATCGGCGGTATCATCGTGGATGGCGGCAACTACAACTGGGGCAACGGTAAATTCAAACAATTCAGCGAGCCGGATGATGCTTACCATGGCATGAAGTTCTGGGAAGTATTTGGCTCCCATAGCCCGTTTGGCAACATTGCGTATATCATCCGCGCGCGGGTAACCGGCTTACGCAGCTGGGGGCCTGCGCTGGCGCCACAGAACTCATTCCTGTTCCTGCAGGGGCTGGAAAGCCTGTCGCTTCGCGTGCAACGTACGGTAGACAATGCACTGCAACTGGCACAATGGTTACAGCAACAACCACAGGTGGAGTATGTCAACTATCCCGGCCTGCCGGGCAACAAATACCACGGGCTGGCGCAGAAATACCTGCAGAACGGCTTCGGCGGAGTACTGAGCTTTAAAATCAAAGGCGGCAAGGAAGCAGCGGACAAATTCGTACAGTCATTACAGTTAATATACCATCTGGCGAACGTCGGCGACAGCAAAACGCTGATCATTCACCCGGCCACTACTACCCACTCGCAGCTAAGCGAAGAGGAACAACGGGCTGCCGGCGTAGAGCCGGGACTGCTGCGTATATCCCTTGGCGTAGAACATATCGATGATATTAAGGAAGATATCCAACAGGCCTTTGGCGCTTAATCGCCTTTGCCCAGTTTGATCTTTACTTTTCCGTCACTACCTGAAACGGCGTGGAGATGCAGGATAATCCCTTTCCTGCTCCTGCGCCGTTTTTCTGCTTTATCGGTGATTGCCGAATCTTTGGCGGGATTACGCAACGGCACGTCCAGGTTGATATTGGTGCCGCCGGCAAGGCCATACACCCCGTTCACATCGATGTTCACTGCACTGGAGGCGATCCGCATAGGGGGTATCATAATCTTGCTTCCCTGTATCTGCAGGGTATTGCTGAGGTTTTCGATGGTGATACTGTCCAGCCGGCGACGCCGGAACAAAAACGCCCCGATGTCTTCCAGCGGGCCGAAATTGACCAGTGCGCCGTTGCGCAGGTTAAAGTTGACCGTGCCGAACAACGAGTGTTTCGCCAGCGCCCCGTTGTCCAGCACATTGCCTTTAATATCCGCTTTGGCAGACACGATGCCCCGCAGGTTATCGGACTTCAGCGACTCCATGCCGAAGTTGCTGAATGCGTAGAACAGTTGCGCAATATGCACGTTGGATATATTGGCGTTAATTTTAAAGGTGTTGTTGGCGCCCTGCTGATGCACGCTGCCCGAAGCCTGGGCCGTGCCGCCCGCGTGCTGGAACCCTATCTTGTTAAGCTGGATGTCCGACTCCGTCATCGCAATGAGCGCTTTTACGTTCTGCGCGGTGAAATGTTCAAACACGATCTTGTCCAGCGCCACGTCCATTTTCACATTGCTGGCTGCCAGCACTTTGTCGAGCTGCTGCCCTACCCTGCTTTCCGTTCTGGCCTTCTTTTTATGCGCCGCCTTTTTCCCTTTGCGGCGGGCGGTGAGGAAACTCCTGAATTCATTGAGATCTACCAGCGCGCTCCTGATCTTCCAGTCCAGCTCTATTTTCTCCGGCGCCGTAAAATACAGGTTCAGCATGTTACGGATAGTTCCTTCCATCTGTAAGGCGCTTTTCTGCGACTGGATACGCACATTACGCACGAGCAGGTCCTGCCCGGTAAACTGAAGCGTGGCGCTGCAGTCATGAAATGTCAGGTCGCGCGGCAGGTAGGTAAAGCCACCACGCTGCACCTGCACCGTCCCTTCCAGGGCCGATGGCGTGTTATCATCCTTCAATACCGGCCCGGTGTAATACAGATCGGCCGCCGCGGTCCCCTCGCTGAACAGTATCGGTACCTCGCTGGCAGCCGTATTGAGGTGCGCCAATGGGAACTGCGACCGGAAATGCCCGCGCAGCAACGGATGTTTGAGGTTCACCACCCGGATGGTATCTGCCTCGAGGGGCACTTCCCCCAGGGAGGCCCTGAGGCCGAAAATATTCACAGCGGAGTTCTCGTCATTATGGCCCGCACCAGGCAGCACTTCATTGTTGAACCGCCCGGTGAAGCTACAGTCGTTCCATTCTCCGGCGGCAGTCACCAGCGTGTTCTTTGTCGTCTTCCAGGTCACCACCACCCGGGGAGTATCCCTGAATTTCATACGTCCTTCAAGGTTAGCTTCCGCGTCCAGCGGCGCGGTGAGGTGGATGGTGGCGAGTTTGCCGGAGATATTCGGTGACAGCCATGAGGCCGCGTCCTGCAACAGCACCTGGTTAGCATTGATCTTCAGCCGGAACGGCGGCGGCTTCTGCGAAAAGTCAAAGACACCCGCTATCCGTACGGGCGTCTGGTCTATTTTTATCTGCTGCTCAGGGATGATCAGCTGTTTGGTGATCTTATTAAAAAACAGGGAAAGGTCGAGGCCCAGCGTCTTGTTTTTCAGGTAACTGCCTTTGTTGGTATTGAAAGCAAAGCTGCGGGCGAGAATGCTTGACCGCATGTCGAGGTGCATACCGGAGTCGCTACTCCTCAGCTTGCCATCCATCTGTTGTATATCCAGCTCGAAAAGTTTAAACTTCTGCCGGTTGTCGATGGTAAACGTGATTTGGGACAGGCCGATGTTGCGGATATCGGCATCGCGGGACGCTTTCTTTTTCTTGCCAGGCTTACTGGCGGTGAGCGCCGAGGTATTGGTATAGCCTGTACTGTCGGTAAACAGGTAGATGTTCCCTTTCTCCAGGGACACTTCTTTCACATCTACGTGTTTGCGTAACAGTGATAACGTGTTTACCCGTACGAAAACATAGTCGAGATCCAACAGGGCGTGATGGTGTTGCTGCCACAGGCTGTCGCGCAGCACTACTTTCTTCAGGGCAATGGACACGTTGGGGAAGCTCCTGAAAAGAGATGGTTCCATATCTTCCACAGACAGCTCGCCATTGATATTATCGTTCAACTGGTCGGTAATCTGCTTCAGAAAAGCGGCCTTATTTCCTTTAATGTACAGGGCCAGTCCAACAGACAACAGAATAATCAGGGCTACGAGGCTTCCTCCTGCAATCAGCACAACTTTGAGCCATTTACGCATGTAATGGATGTTTTAAAGGGTATAACATTCGAACACGTAAACAGTTTACGAAAAATTTCGCTTTTCCGGAAAATAAAAACAGCGAAGGTTCCGTAGACTCTTCGCTGTTATAATCTGAAAATTCTTAAATTTTAAAATTTGTCTATTAGTCGTCCAGCTTGAGTACGGCCAGGAACGCTTCCTGCGGCACTTCCACGTTACCGATCTGGCGCATACGTTTTTTACCTTCCTTCTGTTTCTCCAGCAGTTTACGTTTACGGGAGATATCACCGCCATAACATTTCGCGGTAACGTCTTTACGCATGGCGCTGATGTTTTCGCGGGCGAGGATTTTAGCGCCTACCGCTGCCTGGATGGCGATCAGGAATTGCTGGCGGGGCAGCAGGTCTTTCAGCTTTTCGCAAAGCTTGCGGCCGAAGTCCTGCGCTCTGCTGCGGTGGATCAGCGCACTGAGGGCGTCCACTTTATCGCCGTTGAGCAGGATATCCATTTTCACGATATCGCTGTCGCGGAAACCGATCGGCGTATAGTCGAAAGAGGCATAACCGCGGGTCTGGCTCTTCAGCTTATCGTAGAAGTCGAACACGATCTCGGTAAGCGGTAATTCAAACATGAGTTCCACACGGGTGGTGGTCAGGTAGCTCTGGTTGAGCAGGATACCACGTTTGCCGAGGCAAAGCGTCATGATGTTACCGATATATTCAGGCTTGGTAATGATCTGAGCCCGGATGAAAGGTTCTTCGATTCTTTCCAGTTTGGTGGGGTCCGGCATTTCGCTCGGGTTATTCACGATCACCACGCCTTCCCTGGTGGTATGCGCGATGAAGCCCACGTTCGGTACGGTGGTGATCACCGTTTGGTTAAACTCTCTTTCGAGGCGTTCCTGGATAATTTCCATGTGGAGCATACCGAGGAAACCGCAACGGAAACCGAAGCCCAGCGCCTGTGATGTTTCCAGTTCGTAAGTCAGGGAGGCGTCGTTGAGCTGGAGTTTGTCCATGCATTCGCGCAGCTCTTCGAAGTCTTCGGTCACTACCGGGAAGATACCGGCAAATACCATGGGTTTCACTTCCTGGAAGCCTTTGATGCCTTCTTCACAAGGCCTGCTGGCCAGGGTAATGGTGTCCCCTACTTTTACTTCCTTGGCGCTCTTGATACCGGTGATGATATAGCCCACGTCGCCGGCAAATACCTCTTTACGGGGCTCCAGTCCCAGTTTCAGGATACCTACTTCATCGGCTTCGTATTCTTCTCCGGTATTAACGAATTTGATTTTATCTCCTTTTTTGATGGAACCGTTGTACACGCGGAAATATGCGATGATACCGCGGAAAGAGTTGAACACGCTGTCAAAGATCAGCGCCTGCAGCGGCGCATCCAGGCTGCCTTTCGGCCCGGGAATGCGGGTCACGATCGCCTCCAGTATGTCTTCGATGCCGATACCGGTTTTACCGGATGCCAGCAGGATGTCCTCATCTTTTACGCCAATCAGTTCAATGATCTGGTCTTTCACCTCTTCGATCATGGCGCCCGGCATATCAATTTTATTGATCACCGGGATGATCTCCAGGTCATTTTCCAGTGCCAGGTACAGGTTAGAGATGGTCTGCGCCTGGATACCCTGAGCGGCGTCTACCAGCAGCAGCGCGCCTTCACAGGCGGCCAGCGCGCGGGACACCTCGTAGGAAAAGTCTACGTGGCCGGGGGTATCGATCAGGTTAAACGTATATTTTTCGCCATTTTTGGCGGTGTAGTTCATTTGGATAGCATGGCTCTTGATGGTGATGCCTTTCTCCCTTTCCAGGTCCATGTCGTCCAGCACCTGCGCCTGCATATCACGATCGGAGATCGTTTTGGTAAATTCCAATAATCGGTCGGCCAGGGTACTCTTACCGTGGTCAATATGGGCAATGATACAAAAATTGCGAATATTCTTCATATGTTGATTTACTGGCCTGTGGCGGTTAAAATGCCCGGTTAAGCCTTTTCAGGCCGCAAAGGTATTAAAAATTGTTTATTAGTCAGCGGTTTAGGGCGATTATGTTTTGATAAACATGCTACATGCGGATTGTCAATTTTTCATATATTAGAGATAAATCCCCCTCGGGGGTATTATTTGATCTAAAACCTGAATGATATGGACCTGACCGCACAATTTGAACAAGCTGCTGCCGAAAGCAAAACCCTCTCCGAGAAGCCGTCCAACGAGATACTGCTGCAATTATACAGCCTTTATAAACAGGGTTCCACCGGTGACGTGGACACTGATCCCCCGGCCAATCCGTTCGACTTTGTGGCGAAAGCCAAGCATGAAGCCTGGGCTGCACTGAAAGGTAAGTCCAAAGAAGCTGCCATGCAGGAGTACATCGACCTGGTAAAACGCCTGAAAGGCTGATGCCCGCAAGGTTAAGATACAGCGGCTGGCCCCGGGGGACCAGCCGCTTTTATTTTACAATACCTTCACGTTGTCAGCCGGGTTTACGTCCGCCGACCAGGTACCTCCCAGGGTTACTTTGCTGATTTTTTTGGATGTGGAGAAAGGAATGGTCACGGTTTTATTTCCCTTCTCCCAGCACGCGATGCTTTTATGCAGCTGCAGCGTGGTCTGGTCGTCAAACGTTACCGTCAGGTCTACCGGTACCGGCTTGTTGCCTTTAGACAGTACGGTAATTTCACAGCGCTGCCCGTTGCGGTCAACTTTCTCTATGGCCAGGTCGGGATATCCGTCATCGAAGAACCAGCTTTTCCAGAACCAGTTCATGTCTTTACCCGCGCCTGCGTTCATGCAGTTGAAGAAATCGTAAGGCTGCGGATGTTTCCCGTTCCACGTGCGGATATAATGATGCAGCGCTTTTAGAAAAAGGCTGTCGCCCAGCATGTCTTTTACATACAAATAGCCCAGCGCCGGCTTGGGGTACGCGTTGGTCATATACGCGTCGGTCTGCTGATTGGAGGGCGTCATGATGGGCAGGTCCTGCGCTTTGCCTGCAATAGCATTGTAATTGGCCATCCCGTAATTATCCACGATCGTGGAGTCGATCATCGGTGAGATCAGCCACTCCCCTATGGTAGCCCAGCCTTCATCCATCCATGCGTAAATCGTTTCATTGGTGCCCATGTAAAAAGGAAACATGGTATGGAAGATCTCGTGGTCCGTCAGTTCAATGGCGCCCGCCTTGTCAGGAACGGGATTGTCATTCACCATCATGGGGTATTCCATCTGGTCCAGTCCGTCGAATACAGAAATATGCGGATATGGGAAAGGCCATTTGGGGAAATGATGGCTCATCCTGTCGACCGTTGCGCGGGCGTAATCGATCACCCCGAAATAATCCGCGTGTGCTGTATTAAAGGCCACATCCACCCGGGTACGGCGTTTGGTAGCGCGGTCCACTTCCACGCTGGTGGCCTTCCAGCAATAGTGGTTACTGATGGCGAAAGCAAAATCCACTACGTTGGATGCTTCAAACCGCCAGGTATTAAAGGGGTTCCGGGGAGAGATATTCCCTTTCCGGATATCCGTGCTGTCAATGATATCGACGATGCCATCGCTCTTTTCCGCCCGGGCAATCCGTTGCAGGTAAGTATCGGAAAATACTTCCGGCCCGTTTTTCAGGTCGCCGGTAGCCCACACCTGGTAGTTGCCGGGAACGGTAACGGCGACTTTAAAATCACTGAAGTCGTTGTAAAATTCTGTCACGCCGCTGTAGGGGACCATGTCCCATCCGTTGATGTCGTCATATACCGCCACCCGCGGGAAGAAATAAGCCAGGAAGTAGGCGCCGGTGTCTACGGTACCGGTACGGATATGCGTGTTTTCGTTCAGCGTGTAGGAAAAGTCGAGCGAAATCTCCGTCTGCTTACCCGGCGCCAGGTCGTCTATGGCGACGGGCATATTGGTACCGGTAACGGCTGATACCTTGCGGTCTGCGCCGTTGATTTTAACGTTTTTAATGGCCACGCCTTTATGCAGGTCTTCTGCTGTCACTACCATATTACGAACGGCGCCGTGCTGGAAGAGGTTGGCAAACAACTTAAAGTTCAGGTAGCGTAATGTGTCGGGGCTGTTGTTGGTATACACAATAGTCTCGGAACCGGATACCAGGTTGGTGGCGGGTTCAAACTTCACCCGGATATCATAGCTGGCTTTGTTCTGCCAGTACCGCGGCCCGGGGGCGCCGCTTTCGCTCCTTGTTTGTTTCTCGTATGCCTGCCGGATGTTCCGCGGCATGAACAGGGATTGGGCCGAAGCCTGTTGCCAGCCTGCCAGCAACAGTAAAAATAGAAGTCGCATTTTCATCATACATCAGTCATAAAGTCCCTTCGCATCCGAAGGGCTTGTTTTTCAAAAATAGGGATTTTGCCGGGGTCCCCGCTAGTTAAGAAAGGATTGACGGCATACAAATTATGCAGACAGGCTGAAGTATTCCGTCGATGGTGTTGTTATTTGTTGAGCGCTGCCGGTAACCGGTGCGTGCTGTCCGGCGGTGTGCGTACGCTGTCTGCCGGTTGAGGCAAGGGAGCGCCGGTGCTGTCTGCAGGGTGTGCGGTGGAGTCTGCGGGGACGGATTCACTGCCGGCCTTTTTTACCGGGGCCGTGGGGGCGGTGTTTCGTCTTTTACTATGGTAGTTGGATACAGCGCCCTGCCGTTCCATGTCTTTCATCGTCTTTTTGTCGAACAGGTATTTGGGATGTTTTTCAGGACGCAGTCCTTTATCGAACTGTGCTTCCGCGCCGATGGCCGGGGCGGTATAAATTCTCTGGGAGGAGTTACAAGCCCACAGCAGCCCTGAAAGCAGCCAGGCATATCGCATGGATCTCATGAAAAACCAGATAAGAAGTGAGCAGGCCGGGACAAGGGGACGTATAGAAAACGGGAATCAGCATTTTTTAGTATGGAGGGGATTTTGAAATTCAGGGAAGCTGTATTAAATTTAACTTACATTCAGCGATTGTCATCCCCTTGTTTACTAATATTTTATATATTTAAGCCCTGTTTAGTATCATGATGAAACCCTCATCCCGGCTAAATTGAGAAAACAACCGTTATTATCAATACAACACTATGAAAGTAACTACAACCAGTTTCCCCAGCGTTTTTGAGACGGCCTTTGGGAACACCGAAAACTCGAGCAAAGATTTACTCAATGGCTTGAAGATCAAAAAAGATGAAACCTGGTATCTGGTAGGCAACCTGGCCAAACGGGGCGGCATTAATCCGGGCAGGATTACCAATGCAGCTCCAACTGAAGAAGACTATGAAATCCTGTTCAAAGCAGCGCTGCTTAATACGGCCGACAAAGTACAGCAGCCCATTGCGCTGACCATGGGTTTTCCCTTTTCCACTTACAACGTCTACAAAACCGCAGCGGAGCAGTTCCTGAGCAAGCGGCATTTCCTGATCGACTACGATACGCAGACTTACAACACGAAGGGGTCTTACAAAAAAGCGATGTTCGACATCGAAAAATATGAGATCATCCCGGAGATCGTTGGCGGTATCATCGGCCTGAAAAAGACGATCAACGAACCGCAGCTGGACAATTTCATTGCCATCAGCTTTGGTTTTGGTACCATAGAAGGCGGCATGGCCACCGGCGACGGGCTGGTACACCGTACCTGCTTCAGCTCCCATGGCATCCGCTACGCCATCAACAACCTGACCCGTGAACTGAACCAGAAGCATTACCTGGAAATGAAAAACGAACACCAGGTGGACGATGCCTTCATGAAAGGTTCTATTTTCACCAACCGCAAGCGCATTGACCTGCGGGAAATGCGTAAAGGCGTGCTGACGCAGTATTACAAAGAGGTGGTATCTCCGCTGATGCGCAGCTACTTCACCGACCTGGACTTTGAAAGCTGTGAAAAAATATACCTGATGGGCGGCGGCGCTTACTACAAAGAACTGACCGATGCTTTCCAGGAAGAATTCCGTGATTTTATTCCGGTTGAGGTGGCGCCTGACCCTGAAAAACTCATGAGTATTGGTTATCTTTATAACAGTCTTCGGATTTCGGACAATAAACCACAGAGGAGCGTCGGCCTTGATCTCGGCAACTCCAGTTCTATTATCTCTACGTTCGATGACGAGCATCAACCGGTCGTAAATAATCCCATAACCCTCTAATTCGTTTGTGTGATAAGTGTGAGACATTTTTTCCGAAACATCATTGTACCGGGAGCATTTCGTATCCCTAAAGAAGTAACCGTAAACGGCAGCATCGACGCTACCATTTCAGGACGGATTGACGGGAACGTGAAGGGCAACGTAAAAACGACCGGTAAACTGGTGGTCAGTGAAACCGCCAGCATCAAAGGGCATATTTATGCGGCCGATCTTGTTGTACACGGGAAAGTGTATGGAGACGTTTATATCAGCAACAAAGCCCATATCAGTAATAAAGCCTTCGTCAAGGGAGATGTGAATGCCATCGTTCTTGAACTCGAAGAGGGCGCCGTAGTGGAAGGCGCCATCCGGAAAAATGTGCTGCCCGCACCTAAAGCGGAAACACCGTCTGTTACAGAACAACACCACCCGGGAGAAGCTATCCCCGTAGCCGCTGCTGCAGCTCCTGCCGCACCGGCCGCCAACGAAGAAGAACAAACCACCAGCTGGTTTTAACAAGTCCTGACTATAACAACGTATATACTTAAACGTTATTTGGAGAGGCTGCCCGTTAACGAGGCAGCCTCCTTTATTTGGTTATTGGGTTATTTGGTTATTGGGTTATTTTTTCAGGGGGGTCAGCAGATGGGTGAGACCATTCATTTTGATGACCAGCATGGTCTCCAGCATCATGCCCAGTTTGCCTTTCGGGAAACCATTGCGCTGAAACCATTCCAGGTAACTAACCGGCAGATCGCACAAAATCACGTCCTTGTATTTCCCGAAGGGCATTTTCATGGTTACCAGCTGTTGCAGTATCTCCGGGTTCGGTTGAGTCATCTCCATAAAAATCAACGATTAAAGGGGCAAGTTAGGCTTTTATCATACTTCTTCGTAATTTGATTTTCTCAGCATTAATTTCCTGCTATGAAAACGTACTGTACGATTTTATCTCTTTTCCTGGTGACAGCCTGTGTGCAGCCGGGAGGAAAAATCAGCCTGTCCAACCCTCATGTTCAGGTAGTAAAAGATATGTTTGCCGCATTTAATGAGCATAACTGGCAGGAGATGGCGGCCTGTTACGCAGATACCGCGCAGTTCCTGGACCCTGAACACGGTCCGGAGATGGTGTCTCTCTCGCGCGCGCAGCTGGTAAAAAAATACCAGGAGTTGCACCGGCAGTTCCCGGATGTGCAGGACGAAATAAAAGACATCTACGGCGACAAAAACCACATTATCGTTGAATTTATCTCCAGTGCTACCGGCCAGGACGGCAAAAAGTGGCAGCTTCCCATTTGCGTGGTTTTTACCGTGAAAGACGGTAAAATCATCCGGGACAGGACCTATTATGACGAACCGGCAAATTAGCGCCGTAACAACCCGTTGTTTTGTAAAGCGTCCGTCACAACTTTAGCGTAGGCGGTAGCGAACGATTCCAGGCTGTTGGGGTTATAGGTTTCCGACTGGCCGGACCATACCAGTTTTCCGTCCTGGGCCAGGTCATACAGGTTGCTCTCCAGGAAATACACCTTATCGGTCGTATAATATCCCGGGGAGTACACCGAATTGTACATATAGCCATAGTAGCCCCAGAAGCGGCCATACCAGCCATAAGCAGGATAAGGCGCATACATTACGGTGCCCGGTACATACCGGGTTTCAGACTCTTTATTGACCAGTGTCACCGTCAGCACCGCATGGTAACCTGCCGCTGTAATTTTAGCGGAGGCGGTTTTTACCGATTCTTCCTTTTTGGGGTCGAAGTTGGGCGGAAACAAATCGATGCTTTTTCCCGCCACGATACCATGTTGTTGCAGCTGGGCGGCCAGCCTGCTTTCCACCGTTCCTCTTGCCGTTTGATTGGAGCTGACGCCCGCCACCAGGATATTATGATAGCCGCCTGTTTCGGCGCCGGGATCTTTCCAGGTACCTGTCATATGGACAGAAGTGCCGCAGGCAGCCATAAACAGCGCTATCGCCAGCAGGGCGGCAGCTCCCCGGAAGCGGCGGCTAAGAGATACAGATGGAGTACGCATAAATTTTTTTTTAATAAACCGCTGTAAAGCGGCTTTCGGTCCTATATGGATAACATCCACAAAGTCAAAAAGTTCAGGAGAAGAATATTGCATATAGGCGTGAGCGTGAATGAATTATAACCTGCTTTGCGCACCTTTTATTCAGATAATTAAGCGTACATTTATAATCTGGAGACCGCTATATGCAACACAAGGACTATGGGGAGTTGAAAACACTGCTGTTAGTGGATGACGATACAGACGACCAGGAGCTTTTTAAACTGGCGCTGGCGGAACTGAATCATCCCGTAAAGTGCCTTACGGCCGGCAACGGCCAGGAGGCGCTGGATAATCTTTGTACCCGTGCCTACCAGCCCGACCTTATTTTTCTGGACCTGAACATGCCGTTGATGAACGGGATTGTGTTCCTCAAGCGGATCAAAGACATTGACCATCTGAAAAACATCCCGGTGATCATTTACAGCACCAGCGACGAACCACGGGAGATTTCCACCGCCCGCTCCATGGGTGCGGTAGACTATATTACGAAACCGGCCCGGTTTGACGAGCTTTGCAGATTGTTACAGGTAGTATTGGCAGGCGGCACCTCTTCTTTACATTAGTCTGACAGGCGGCGGGCGAACGCCACCCGGTAAAATTCATACCCTTCCTCCTTTTCTCTTCCGCCCAGGTAAAGCGACCGGTATTCATCCGCTCCCAGGTCTTTGAGGAGGGAGAACCCGTAACGCTGCAGGAAGCCGGGCAGTGAAGACGGCACAAAGCCAAAGGTCCATTTTTCCTCCAGGCCGGCAACCTCTTTCAATAACTTCTCTCCGCCGGTGAAGGCGGCCGGATTATCCAGCACTTCCTGGTGAACATAGGTGAAGATAACGTGTGAACCGGGCGCAAAACGCTGCAGGAAACCGAAGGTATTATCGATCGCTTCCGCCGTGAGGTAGTTGGTCACCCCTTCCCATACGAACGCTGTGGGAACGGAAAAATCGAAGTGATGCTGCGCTCCCAGCTGATCGAGGCTCTGTTTGTTGAAGTCGATCTGGTAGTAACGGATATGCCTGGGAATATGGAGGCCGCTGAGCCGGGATAATTTGTACCTGGCCGTGTTGGGATGGTCAATTTCTATGACGGGCATGCCGTGCAGGAACGGCAGCCGCAGGCCGCGGGTGTCGAAGCCGGCGCCCAGGATCATCACCTGGCGGGCGCCTTTACGGACAGCCTCTTCCAGCAGCTCGTCTATCAGCCGGGTTCTGGCGATACCGGAAGTGTAAGCGCCGGGAATCTTTTTATGGATAATGTTTTCAGCTACCTTACGGAAAGCGCGCAGATGGCTCAGGCGTGCCGCTACCTTTAAGCCGGGTGGCAAAAAGAGATGGGCGTATTTATCGGTAAACAGTCTTTTTGTTTTTGAGCGGGTGGTTTCCATTGCACGGAATAGTGCCATATACTGCGCGGTTTTACTCGAGGCAGATTCCTTCATAGTGTGTCTTTTTGGAGATAGACAATATACATCATCAGGACGACATTATCAATTTTTCGCTGTCGGGTAATTGTAAGGAATATCCGTTTGCAGACTGCAGCGTATATACGTTGGCGGTAGTCTTCCGCGGTAATAAGGGAATACCGGAAATGATAGCTTTCCCGCCGGCATACAACCGCTTCCCGGAAAAAACAAGTCAAAGAAGCTTGGAATTCATATTTTTTTGCGATTATTGCAATAAAATGCATATTTTTAGAAAATAATCTAAATCGCCCTGCGAAAATGAGCCACTCTTTAAATATTGACAAATTAGATTTACAGATCATTTCAGAAATGTCAACAGATGCCGGTATCTCTTACGCCGAACTGGGAAAAAAGCTGTTTGTATCAGGCGGCACTATCCACGTGCGTATCAAGAAACTGCATGAAATGGGCGTGATCAAAGGCACAAGGCTGCAGGTCAATCTGCGTGCGATTGGCTATGATGTCCTGGCTTTTATCGGCATTTACCTGGAAAAGAGTTCCCTGTATGAAAACGTGGCCAAACAGTTGCTGAAGATTCCGCAGATTGTACGGTTGAACTACACGACCGGCGCCTACAGCATGTTTGCGGAGATCATCTGCCGCGACAGTGCCGAACTGCGTAAAATCCTGCAGGACGACCTGCAGCATATCAAAGGGATAGAGCGTACGGAAACAATTATCTCGCTTGAAGAGAGTTTCTCTCGCCCTGTCAATGTCAGCGAAATCAGTTAACGGATATAACAGTGAATGAAGGCCTTACCGCCTTCATTCTTTTTTTCGACCTCCTTCTTCTCCCCTGATAACCCATCGTTCCGAAAAGGGAAATTTAATGCAGGATTACGGCGGCCCTGCCGGATTCCGGATCCTTTCTGAAAAGGAGTATCCCGGAGAAAGGACGGGCCGGCAAAGGTACTTTACCGGCCCTGTCATGCTACTCGTGCGCCAGTTTCCGCGCATCGCGGGTACCGGCATACAATTCGTATTCAAGCAAACGGCAGTCGAGCGTACTGTTGTAAAACTCGATCCTGCGTTTGGCTTTGAGACCTATCTTCTTGGCCAGGTCCAGGTTACCGGTGAAGATGTAGCCGGTGTAGCCGCCGCAGCGTTGTTTCATGAAATCGCCGATACGGCCATAGGTTTCTTCCAAAGCGGTGATCTCCCCGAGACGCAGTCCATATTCGGGGTTCATGTACACCACTCCCCCGCCATCCGGCGGCACGGGCGTAGCGGCAAAGTCGCAGACGGAGAAGGTGATCAGGTCCGCCACACCGGCAGCCCTGGCGTTTTTGCGGGCATTTTCCACGGCCTGCGGGCTCAGGTCCGTCGCAATAATTTTCAGTCCCGGCACATCCACGATCTGGCTTTCCAGGCGGCCCCGCTCTTCGAGGTATACCGCTTCATCATACCCCAGCAGATGCATAAAAGCATAGTTGCTCCGGAAAAGTCCCGGCCGGCTGTTGGTGGCTATCAGCGCTGCCTCTATGGCTACGGTGCCGGAGCCGCACATGGGATTGACAAAAGGAGAACGGCGGTCCCAGCGGGTAGCCAGAATGGTGGCTGCCGCCAGCCCTTCCAGCATCGGCGCTTTTCCGGGTATCTTGCGGTACCCGTGACGGCCCAGCGAATCGCCGGAAGTGTCGATAAATACTTCCGCATGTTCATTCTTCCAGAACAGGTGAATGACGCCGCCACTCAGTTCCGCACCGGTAGATGGACGTTTACCTGTCTTTTCCCGCATACGGTCTATTACCGCATCTTTCACCCGCAGGTTAGCGAACATGCTGTTATTGATGGTTTCGTTCTGCACATTGCTGGTAATGGAAAAATACCCGTCGGCCGGCAGAATAGTTTCCCAGGGGAAGGATTTCAATTCGCTGTAGATATCATCGGCGTTATGCGCTTCAAACTGACGGAGGCTGTATAATACCTGGCTGGCGCAGCGCAGGTGGAGATTCAGGCGGATACATTCGTTGACAGAAGCCTGCAGGCGCACGCCTGTGACAAAAGTTTCCTCAACGGTAAAACCCAGTTCTTTTATTTCCTGTTCGAGGTAAGGTGTCAACCGCTTATGGCAGGTAACCGTTACCGGAGCTTTCTCTGTGTATAAAGACATCATCCGGCAAATGTAGCCATTTTGGTTATTTAGATATTTGGTTATTTGGACATTTGGATATTGAAATAACCAAATATCCAAATAACCAAATGTCTAAATTTCATTATCGGCGGTGAGGATAATGGGCTCGCCATCGGTGATGACGATCGTATGTTCGTGCTGGGCTACAAATCCGCCTTTGTTGCCGATCAGCGTCCAGCCGTCATTTGCCTGGTTGGCGTAATTGGAGCGGGTTGAGATAAAAGTCTCCACGGCTACGACGCTGTTTTTACGGAAACGTTCCTTGTTGCGCCGTTCGTAGCAATTGAGAATATCCTCCGGCGGTTCGTGAAGCCCTCTGCCCACGCCATGTCCGGCGAGGTTGCGGATCACGGTGAAACCGGCTTTGGCCGCTTCTTTTTCAATCAGTTTGCCGATGTCGGCTATTTTCACGCCGCCACGGATATTGCGGAGCGCCTTATACAGGATGTTGCGGGAGGCATTGACCAGCGGCAGGTGCAGGTGCACATCGTTGCCCAGTACAAAAGAACCTCCGTTATCCGCCCAGTAGCCATCCAGTTCCGCTGATACATCGATATTAACCAGGTCTCCTTCCCGCAGAATTTTTGTGGCGTGAGGAATCCCGTGCGCTATCTCATTGTTAATGCTGATGCAGGTCCATCCCGGAAAGCCATAGGTAAGCTTCGGAGCAGATTTGGCACCATACTTCCGCAGTATCTCGCCGCCGTATTCATCCACCTCTTTTGCAGACATGCCTGGTTTGGTATAGTTGCGCATCTCTTTCAGTGTGATGGCCACCACTTCACTGATCCTCTTCATTCCTTGTAATTCCGCTTCTGATGTAATTGACATAGCTTCTTTTTTTAGTCGTAATAAAGGTAGCGAAAGCAGGGCAAACTGTCAAAAGTGGTGACACAGGCCACCACTTGCTAAAACGCGATATACTTTACCGGCACATGGTCTGTCAGCCATACATTGTTGGCCGACCGGAAAAAGAGAATGCCGTCGCGGAACATGCGGCCGCTGTGGACGGTGAGTATCACCGGCTGGCCTCTGCGGGCGCCGACAGCTATGGCGGTTTCGCGTTGTTCAGACAGATGAACGTGGTGACGGCTCATTTTAAGCAGCCCTTCCTCCCGGATGGCCTGCATGAATTTCCCGACGGTGCCATGGTACAGGTATTCGGGCGGCGTGGCCGCCTCCAGCTCCAGTTCCACTTTAACAGAGTGTCCCTGGTTGGCACGGATACGGGTATGGTCTTCACTGAGCGCAAACCGTTGTTTTTCACATTCGGCCACTACTACCAGGAGTTCTTCCATGGTGAAGCGCTGACCCCTGCGGGCAGCTTTACCCATGAGTTCCGGGATATCGGCCCAACCTTGTTCATCCAGTTGCAGGCCGATGGTTTCCGGGCTATGCCGGAGTATAAGACTGAGAAATTTGCTGATATTTTTTCTTCTTTTCTGGTCCATGATTATCATAGTTTGTCCCTGACCGCCATGAGCGCATAACCCAACAGGTTCTGGCCTCTCCAGCGCAAGGGATTCTCCACATGTTCGTGATCGGATTTCATGCCGATCCCCCATATGGTATCTACCGGACTGGCTTCTACCAGTACGCGGTCTTTAGTGTTAATTAAAAATTCTTTCAGATCGGGATGCTGGGAAAACTTCAACAGATTTCCTGCTATCACGATGTTGGATTTGTGTTCGTCCCAAACGGCGGGATCAAACAGGCGTACCTGGCGGCCCAGTTTTTTTGCTTCCGCGGGCGTTCTGGCTTTCAGTATCCGCTGCAGCACCGCCTCGTCGTTGAACAGGCGGGCTTTTCCGGCCATCATCCAGTGTTCCGCCGTGGGATAGGTAATACCGTTTTCCCTGAAAGGCGCTACCCACCACTGGCTTAAACAGCTCTGGGTGACAACCCCGCTGGTTGATTCCCCGTGTCCCCAGAAAAACAGGTACTTGATTTTATCTTTACGCTGATATTTTTCCATCAGCCACTGGTTATTATAGTTCATGATTTGTCAGTTTGTTTTTAAATGTACGGATCGTGTCCTGTTTCTCTGTATTGTCATACACGGCAAACACCACTTTGGAAAACCGGTGACGGAAAGCATCGCTGCGTAACAGTTCAGCGAACCATCCGGCCACATCTGCCGTGTCATTACGGAATACGCCACACCCCCAGGCGCCGAGTATCAATGTGGTTTGCTGCTGCGCTACCGCCACCGACAGCAGCTTCTCCATTCTCCCCAGCATGACCGGCTTAATGCGGCTTACGTTCTCCGGTTCATTGTCTTTCACGGCGCCGGCATTGACGGCCGGTGCGGTGATCACCGAAACCGTATAATAATCCTCCAGCAGTTGATCTGCATCATTACGGAATACCGGTACCAGCGGCGAATAAATCATATGGTCCGTATAGAGGCAGCTGCCGCAACTCCTGTTGACCTGATACATGCCGCTTTGCTGCTGCAGACAGGTATACAGCCCACTGGCGCGGGCCAACGCTTCTTCCTGTGCGTGCGCTCCTTTGAGAAAGCCGCCACCGGGATTTTTAGCGGAGGCAAAATTCAGGCAACATACGTCTTTTTGTTTTTCTGTTACCACCAGGCGGTAAGCGGCGGCATATGTACTTTCTCCTGTCACATCTATAAGCCCTTCCTGTTGGGCAGGCGCCTTATCCCGTTGCCGGTACACCGTTTCAAAATCTTCCGGCCGGTACAATACCGTGTTGACGGTGGCATATTGCAGCGCGGGCTGAATGTTGACTGTTTTTCCATGGGGATTAACATAACGGCCATTGGTCAGGATATCCAATGTTTCCCAGGCGGTTTTCGCCCTTGTTTGTTTTTTCATCTTATCATCATTTATACACCAGGTAATTGAAAGTCTGTCCGTGGGGTTTTACTTCCTATGCTGATGTTTTTGTTAACGTCATTATGACGCATAAGTAACGATATTTTATTTTATCAGACAATATTTTTTTCTTTTGGGTGGATGAGGGAATTGTTTTTGAGTTAACAGGGAGGCATAACCAGGCAGACGGAAATATATTTTTGCATTGACAGGAAGACGTAAAAAGCCCTGCCTTGTATGGCAGGGCGTAAAAAAATATCCATGCAGTCTTCACCGCTGTGCAGGAGCAGGAGCGGCGGGCAACTGCGGACCGCAGCCACAGTCCACGCTTACCTGTCTCAGGACCTCCGACTGGGCCGGCAGGGAGTCTGCATTTTTTGAAGCAACAATATTTTTCACCGGAATGGTCTGCTGTTTTTCAGACCATTCTTTAAAGGCAGCGGGGCTGCTGATTTCCGGGGAAATACTCAGCTGTTGGGACTGTTGTATCCGGAAGCCGGTTTTTGCAAAGAACGTAATACCCGCCTTTTCGCCCAATGCCACAATCCACGCCTGCCGGCCAATGGGCATTAAAGGCGCTTCATCATCACCAAAACAATAGCGATCCGCGATTCCGTCTACCGGTTCTCCTTTTACGGACACCCGCAGCGCAGGAATTGTCAGGAACAATTGTACGTCATTCTTATGCGGACCATTTACAGTAACAGTTAAACGTACTTTCTCCACACCTGGCATGTCTCTCAACAGCATATCCAGATTATGCCAGCCAAATGCGGCAATGACCATGTTATAATAAACATCTCCGTAACCACCGCTCGTGTTTGTCGGATCAGGCGACATCTGTTTTTGAGGCGCCAACAAGGCCCATTGAGCTGTCACATACCGGCGGCAGGAATCTTTAGCTGCCAGCATGTGCTGATAACCTTCCGGGTCCTTTTGTTTACTTACCTGATCTATATAAAGACAGATACTCTCCAGATCAGCATCTGTTAGGGCCGGAAATGCCGTCATGACCGTCTTGTTATAATCATTAAACAGGCAATTAGCTTCCGGATCCCTACTACCGATGACCGCCGCGCTGTTGCCAATAAAAGCGTAGAGCCACTGCCGGTCGCGACGCGCAGTAACATGCATTAAAGCCGGACCTGTCAGTTTTTTTTCTATCGTGTGGCAGCTCTCACAATGCTGTCGCATAATCGTTTTGCCATTATCCAGCTGATCTTGCAGTGGCTGTCGCGGAAGTGGCTGGGGATTGGTCCAGTTGATATTCCCCGCTTCATCCTCTATGCCGGCATAATGCATCATGCCTTCCTGTAAGAAAGCAGTGGGAACTTCTACCCGTAATGGTTTCACCAATTGCGCACTGTTGTTATCTGCCGGATGGATATTGATCATGCCGCCGCTACTCAGCAATTGACCGTTGCTTACCGTTTGAATGTTCGCCGCCAGCATCTCTCCCACTTCATATATTTCTGTTACTTCCAGCTGGACAGTATTACCTTCTGACCGGATAGCGTTTGCCGGAATATGAATCCGGGCGCCCCTACCGGTTACCAATACCGTATCCCTGACAGTGTTGACTAAAAAGCGCCCGGCCGCGCGGGCCGGTAATGGAAAATGAGGTTTGTCTGAGGAATTGCAGGCATAACAGCTCCATAACACGAGCATCGAAAAGCATAACTGTCGGATCATAGGCATCAGGATAAATGATGGTAAAAATAACTCATTCATCTCCCTCAAAAAATATATTTGGATTTAAATTGTACACAATTTAATTTTACACCACTAAAATATAATAAAATGACAATCACAGAAACCATTTATACAGCGCAAGCTACTGCCACCGGCGGCAGAAACGGACATGTAGCCACCAATGACGGCGTACTGGACCTCGAAGTAAGGATACCAACAGCCATGGGCGGCCAGGGTGGCGCTTATACCAACCCTGAGCAGCTATTTGCCGCTGGTTATGCCGCCTGCTTTGACAGTGCACTGAACCTCGTCATACGGACACAGCGGGTACAGACCGGTACCACCAGCGTTACGGCAGAAGTTAGCCTTGGCAAGAACAATGCGGGCGGTTATGGGTTATCTGTTAAGCTGCGGGTACAAATTCCGGGAACAGACCGGCAGGTGGCACAGGAGCTGGTGGAAAAAGCGCACCAGGTATGTCCTTATTCACTGGCTACCCGTGGTAATATTACCGTTGACCTTGAAGTGATTTAAACTGTTTTTTTATGAAAGTATTAATTGTGCTTACCTCCCATGATACGCTGGGCAACACCGGGGAGAAGACCGGCTTCTGGATAGAAGAATTTGCTGCCCCTTACTATGCGCTGGCAGATGCCGGCGCTGAGGTGACCATCGCCTCGCCGAAGGGCGGACAGCCGCCCATTGATCCGAAAAGTGCGCTGCCGGATTTTCAGACGCCGGCTACGCAGCGGTTCAACGAAGACAAAGCGTTGCAAAACAAACTGGCGCATACCGCCAAACTCAATGAGGTGACTGCAGATGACTACGACGCGGTCTTTTATCCCGGCGGCCACGGACCGCTGTGGGACCTCGCCAGCGACCCGGTATCCATTACACTGATTGAAACGTTTTACAAACAGAACAAACCTGTGGCCTTCGTGTGCCATGCACCGGGCGTATTAAACAAAGTGAAAGCTCCCAACGGCGAGCCACTGGTAAAAGGCAAAGAAGTTACAGGGTTCAGCAACACCGAAGAAGAGGCCGTACAGCTGACGAAGGTGGTACCTTTCCTCGTGGAAGACGAACTGAAAAAGAACGGCGGTATTTACAGCAAAGAGAAGGACTGGCATTCCTATGCCATCCGGGACGGATTGCTGATTACCGGGCAGAACCCGGCATCCTCCGAAGAAGTAGCCCGTATTTTACTGGAAACATTGGCGTAGTTTTGTGTCGTTAAATTGCGAACATTGAAACAGCTCAAATTTTCCCATCAACTTTGTTTTCCGATATACGCCTTATCGCGACTGATCACCTCCCACTATCAGCCATTGCTGGGTGAGCTGGACCTCACCTATCCGCAATACCTGGTGATGTTGCTGCTGTGGGAGCATCAGTCCATGAACGTGAAAAATCTCGGAGAAACGCTGATGCTGGATTCCGGCACTTTAACACCGCTGCTGAAGCGATTGGAGACCAAAAAGCTGGTCAAACGGGTACGCAGTAAAGAAGATGAACGGATTGTCAACATCCAGCTGACACCGCAGGGCGCAGCATTGGAGCAGCAGGCAGCAGAGATCCCACTTCGCCTGGCAGACAGCCTGGGCGTTACCCCCGATGAAATACAGGAATTAAAAGATGCTGTCACGCCCTTGTTATACCGGCTCAAACCAGCGCTGAAGTGCTGATCCAAAAGCGTACAGCCAGCAGCGTTATACCGATAAAATGCTCCAACTGTCCTTGTCATAAAAATAACCAGTCAGGCAGGTCTGTATTTCATAATATTTTTCCGTATTTTGTTGTTATTACAAAAGCGTAGAAATCCTATTTGTCCACCTAACGCTTCCAATGAACAGATGCAACAGAAACAAGTTCCGTTGTCTGCTGCCGACGCTCAACTGCTGAAAAAACTGGAGATTATCCCGGGCACGTATGAAAAAACTGTCTGCAGCGGGCATCTGGTGAGATTGGAACTCACCGAAAACCATACCCTCCGTTATTATTTTGAAGATGGCCAGTTCGTACAGGCCTTTCCGTTGTTGCTCATCGACGGCACTGCCGTATGGCCGCAGCTGACGCGGGTAACAGGACTGGTACATCAGCCGGTCCGGCTGGAAACCGTCCGCAGCGGGGAACAGAACTGGCTGTTGCCCCATGTGTGGTATGAAGCCCACCCTGCTGTTTTGCAGGAACAACCGATACTCACAGCCGCACGATCCTCCCTGCTGAAGGATACCGGGCTGGTGGCGCTGGTCTTTGCGCTCATTCTTTTCGTATTATTTTATGTGATCGGTATGCCCGAGCGCTTCAGTACCCCTGCCATGCTGCTGGGCTGGACCCCGCCCGCCATCGTAGTCGGCGCCGGTTTGTGTTTTATGGTCAGAAGATACCAGCACTACCTCAAAAGCATCACCCACCGGGCTTTCATCAGGGGCGTTATCACCGAGCAGCTGCAGGGTGTTATAAACAACCGCACCTGTACATGGTACCGCGTGGGGGCACATGCCTTTTACAGCGCCGAGGCGTTGCCCGCCGGGCCGGGACAGTCCCTGCAACTGACGATCCTCACCGCCCGCGACGGTTCCCAGGCTTTCCGTTTTCACCTGCAACAGGAATCTGCGGCCATTTAAAAGTGTCTGCTTATTTTCGCTGTATGATTAATGCGATCGATCAATCCGGCATATTGGCTATTTCCACGCGCCTGCAGCGCCTGGGCGAGTTGCTGCGCAAAGACGGCCAGCAGATTTACAAAGCCCACGGTATCGACTTTGAACCCAAATGGTTTCCTGTCGTGTACAGCCTCGCGGCCAACGAAACGCTGAGCGTGGTGGAAATCGCACATGAGATCGGCTATACCCATCCGTCTACCATCAGTCTGCTCAAAGAACTGGAAGCCAAAAAGCTGGTGCGTTCCCGGAAAGACCAAACGGATACCCGCAAACGAATGATCAGTCTCACTGAAAAAGGCCAGCAGCTGGTGACTGAAATGAAACCCGTGTGGGAACTGATCACCGCCGCCCTCACCGATCTGACCAATTCCACCAACAATATCATGAACGCTATCAATGAAGTGGAAGCCCGGTTCCGGGAAAAGAGCTTTTTTGAAAGAGCGGAAGAGATTCATCGGCAAAAGTCCCGGGGTTAAAGGCCCCGGCGAATTTTATTGCCACGTGACTAAAAAATTTTTCCATTTATGTAGTCAACTACATATCTTTGCAAAAAACAAATAATAATCACATGGCAATTACCTATAAACCGATTGGCAATGATTATTCGCAGGAAGTGATCAATCTGATCCTGCCGATACAGCAACAGGAGTTCAACGTGCCGACAAACCTGTCGCAGCAGCAGGACCTGCTGGACATTGAGCAGTACTACCATCAGACCGGCGGCGGTTTCTGGGGTGCTTTTGACGGCGACCGCCTGGTAGGCACCATTGCGCTCATCGCCTATGCGGCCGACGGAGGCGCGCTCCGGAAGATGTTTGTCCGCAAGGAATACAGGGGCAAAGAGCATGGTATCGCTACGGCATTGCTGGACACGTTGCTGGAATACGCCGCTACGCGGGGCATTCACGACATTTACCTGGGCACGGTGAATTTTCTCCATGCCGCCCGCCGCTTTTATGAGAAAAAAGGATTTGATGAAGTTTCCGCCGACCAGCTGCCGGCAACTTTCCCGAGGATGAAAGTAGACGATGTGTTTTACCATTACCATCATTGATGACGGCACGGCGGTCAACCCGGGCCATTGTGGTTGACCGCTGCTGCTTCTTTCCGGCAAATAGCGGAAAAAAATCCCCAAACGTATAACGTTGCCCGTTACCCCCTCTGCCCTTCTCCACTGCCGTTTCCGCCCGCTTAAGACGCTATGGGCCTGAAAATATGTGTATTAAGTTGTGTTTCGAATAACAAAAAAGACCGTTTTTTGTAATATTATTGGGCTCTGATTTAGTTTCATGTAGTTAAAAATCGGCAAATGGATTCCAGCAACGGACAACCAGAAAAACCAGTCATATCACCCGGAGTTGATCGCTTTTTCATCAGCGTACATACCACCTTTCTTTTCGTAGCCCGGTTTTTCCGGGAACTTTTCAGGTTCCCTTTTGAAACCCGGGAGTTTATACGGCAATGTTATATGGTTGGTTATAAGTCACTGGCGCTCATTAGTTTAACAGGATTCATCACCGGATTGGTGTTCACCAAACAGTCAAGGCCATCCTTGTCCGAGTTTGGCGCCACCTCCTGGCTTCCGTCGCTGATAGCAATTGCCGTCGTGAGGGCGCTGGCCCCCCTGGTAACCGCATTGATCTGCGCCGGTAAAGTAGGCTCCAGTATTGGTGCGGAACTTGGATCTATGCGGGTAACAGAACAGATAGACGCCATGGAAGTATCTGCCATCAATCCGTTCAAATACCTGGTGGTAACCCGCGTGCTGGCCACCACCGTTTGTTTGCCGATACTGATGGCATATACGGCCCTCGTGGGCCTGATGGGTTCTTATCTTGATGTACACATGAACGAACAGACCAGTATGACCTTCTTTTTCCTGAAGGCATTCAGCGATATTACTTTCCTGGACCTGTTCGCTTCCACCTTTAAAGCCATGGCATATGGCTTTACGATCGGCATTGTGAGCTGTTACCAGGGATACAACGCTTCCCAGGGTACACAGGGCGTGGGCAAAGCCGCCAACACCTCCGTGGTGATCTCCATGTTCCTGATTTTTATAGAAGAAGTAATCATTGTTCAGGTAGTAAACTCAATCAGGTAGGATGAAACAACGTAACCCGGAAATAGACATGAACGACGTCGTGATTTCGATCAGGGACCTTTATAAGTCCTTCGGTTCAAATCACGTATTACGGGGTATTAACCTGGACGTTCATAAAGGCGAAAACGTAGTGGTACTGGGACGCTCCGGTACCGGTAAGTCCGTGCTGATCAAAATCATCGTCGGACTGCTGTACCCTGACTCCGGCACGGTGAACGTGCTGGGAAAAAACATCAGTTCCCTTACCGAGGCTGACCTTCGTGAATTGCGGATGCAGGTGGGCTTCTCTTTTCAGAGTGCTGCGCTGTACGACAGTATGACCGTCGGCGAAAACCTCGCTTTTCCCCTGCGCCGTAACAATAAACATATCAGCAACGACCAGGTGCGCCGCATGGTGGACATCGTGCTGGACGCTGTGGGGCTCTCACAGGCTATCAATCAATTGCCCGCAGAACTGTCGGGCGGCCAGCGCAAACGTATCGGTATCGCCCGTACGCTGATCCTGAAACCGCAGATCATGCTGTATGATGAACCGACGGCCGGACTGGACCCTATCACCTGCATTGAGATCAATAACCTCATCAACGAAGTACAACGGCGGTTCAATACCAGTTCCATCATCATTACCCATGACCTGACGTGCGCCAAGGAAACCGGCGACAGCATTGCGGTAATGCAGGAAGGGCAATTTGTGGCACAGGGCTCCTTCGATGAAGTGTTTCAGAAAGAAAATGAACTCATCCAAAGTTTTTATCAATACAATTTCATACAGTAAGCTATGATTAAAGAAAGCAACAAACGAACAGTAATAGTTGGTGTCTTCATTTTTGTTGGACTGATCATTTTTACTGTAGGGATACTGTTCCTCGGCGGACAACGCAAAGCTTTTGTTTCCTCCATCCGTGTTAAAGCCATGTTTCACGACATCAATGGCCTGGCTGCCGGCAACAACGTCTGGTATTCCGGCGTGAAAGTAGGCACCGTTAAAAAGATCACGTTTGTGCAACACAACGTGATTGAAGTGATCATGAACATCGAAAAAAGCTCAAGACAGTTTATCCATAAAGATGTAAAAGCCAAAGTAGGCTCCGACGGACTGGTGGGCAACAAGATCGTGGTCCTTTTCGGCGGCACCGAAACCACGCCTGCCGTGGAAAACGGCGATGTGATCGTAGCTGAAGCCGCGCTAAGCCCCGACAATATTATGGCTACGCTGCAGGTCAACAACGAAAACCTGGTGGAGATCACCGGTAACCTGAAAACCATCACCAAAAACATTGCAGATGGCCAGGGCACTATCGGTAAACTGCTGAAAGACGACTCCGCCTATACCAATATACAGGCTACGCTGAACAACCTGAAGACTACCGCCGCCAATACACAACGACTGACAGACCGCCTGGCGGATTATGCCTCCAAGCTGCAGTCCAAAGGCTCGCTGACCAATAACCTGATTACCGACACCGTGGTATTCAGCCGGCTGCGTTCTACCGTTACCGAGATGGAAGAAGCCGCACAGAAAGCCAACGGCATGGTAGCCGACCTGAAAAAAGCCAGCGCTTCAGTGAGCGAAAACCTCACCAGCGACCAATCCCCTGCCGGCGTGCTGCTGCACGACCAGGAGTCTGCCGCAGCCCTGAAGAAAATTATCACCAACCTGGAATCCAGTTCCTCCAAACTCGATCAGAATATGGAAGCCTTAAAACATAACTTCCTATTGAGAGGATATTTCAGAAAGCAGGCCAAACGCGAGAAGAAAGAGCAGGCCGCCAAAGAGAAAGCATTAAATGAGGTGCAGGGCCAATAAGCCCCGCACCTTTTTTATTTTTCTTCCACTGTGGTAAGCAGCGGAGAATTGAACATACTTACCGGTGAGATGATCTGTTCCGACAACGGGATATTGTTACCGTAGATCTGTTTCATCTGCTCCTTCACAGCCGGGCTGCTCAGGTCAAAATCCTTCAGCTGCTCCAGCTTACCCAGTTCCAGCCCTGTCGTTTCCCTGTATATTTTCCAGACCAGTTCAGAACAGTAGATCCGTTCATCAGACCACCCAAAGTAAAAGTCATAGTTTTTGCCGTTGTATTTTTTTCCGGCGTCTATCATTTTTCGTACAGTCGCCGCCGTTACTACGCTGTCTGCATTCTTCAGCCGTTTGATCACATAATGTCCTTTCCGGCCGCGGTTAATCCATTGCTGCAAAGGGGTGTAACGTACCGGCTGCAGGGCCTCATACACATATAACTGCCCGTCTTTCGGCAGGATGATACCGCAATGGCTGTACTTTGAGTGCGTGGCCTCTTTAATGGCCGTACTGAGGTCTGACATAGATTCCTGAAAGATCACGTCGCCGGCGCGTGCAGCAACCGGGGGGTGTTGCGGTGCTTTTTTTACCGGTGTGCCGGTGAGGCACAAAGCCCCGCCAATAAGCGCCGTCAGCGGCAGGGCGGTAAACAATGTTATTTTTTTCCAGCTGGCCATACATTTGGGATTAGAAATGAGCGTATTATTTTGTAATGATAAAACTTTTATACAATATTTGTCCCTCTATTTTTAGCCCATGAAAGCAAAGAAACGCTGGCTGTATTTTGTACTGATCATGTTGAACATACCCCTTGGACTAGCCACCAGATGGGCCCCGCAGTACTTCCCTTCCCTTGTCCGTATCTATGGAGGCGACGTTTTTTCGGCCACCTGTATTTTTTTCGGCTTCCGTTTTTTATATCCGGTGAAGTCTATCGTTAAAGTTTCCCTGATCAGTTACCTGGTGTGTATCGCCATTGAACTGCAACAGCTATACCAGGCGGAATGGGCAGTGAAGCTGCGGAACACGCCGCTGGGCATATTACTGGGACATGGATTTCTCTGGAGTGATTGTGTATGCTATCTTGTGGGGACGGTGATCGCCGCAGCACTGGGGTTTGTACTAGAGCGCCTCTTCCATTTGTAGATTTTTTGATTTACGATTTTTTGATTTGGCTGACAAGGCCTGTTATTTTCCCAAAATCAAAAAATCGTAAATCAAAAAATCACGAAATAATTAAACTGCCAGTTTGATCACCACTTTCTTTACCGCTGCTGGCTGGTCAATCCGGAGATTAGGCATGTGCAGGTCTGTCGGAAAAAAGATGGCGAAGTGATGCTGATCGAGGCGGGTGAAGAAAGCAGGTTTTTCAGCGAACAGCATGTAATCTTCTGTTTCGCTGTATGCTTTGGAAGGTGTTTGTTGCTGCAGAAAATCATGACCGATCAGCTCTGCTCCTTTCACGATATATTGTATATCGATGTATTTTTTATGTGATTCCATTTGTTCACCGGAAGGATCTACGGTATCGTATTCATTGACGATGGCGAAGAGGTTGTCGCCATCTATTGCATACTTCCCTTTTTCCAGTGCATGGAAATCTGTAGTGGCGAGGTACTCAAAAGCCTTTACAAAACGGGGGCCCAGGCCGTAATAAAGATGGGCGTTGCTGATCGTATCGAGAACCATGTGATAGATTAGAATAAGACAGATGAAGCTGTAAAGATATTTAAAAACGGGAAAGTGTTTATACAATTGTCACTTTGATACCCATATCTTCCATGGCTTTCACCAGGTGGGGAGAAATGCCGGTGTCGGTGATC
This sequence comes from Chitinophaga oryzae, assembly GCF_012516375.2. Lineage (NCBI taxonomy): Bacteria > Pseudomonadati > Bacteroidota > Chitinophagia > Chitinophagales > Chitinophagaceae > Chitinophaga > Chitinophaga oryzae. The sequence goes on along the minus strand of NZ_CP051204.2, from coordinate 4,092,335 downwards.
ACTTCATCCACGTCTTCCAGGCCACAGATGCGTCCGAAGCCTCTTTTACCAAATTTAGTGGAGTCTGCCAGCACGATGATTTTCTGTACGGTGGCAATCATTTTCTGGTTCAGGTGCGCTTCCATAATATTGGAAGTAGTGAGTCCGAACCCGAGGTCGATGCCGTCCACGCCGAGGAATAATTTACTGCAGGAGAAGTCTTCCAGTATTTTTTCCGCATAGGGTCCGGTGACGGACGACGAGCTGGTGCGGAGCTGACCGCCGAGTTGTATTACTTCCACGTCGGGGATGCGGATCAGTTCCAGCGCCACGTTGAGCGCGCCGGTAATCACCGTCAGATGCCCCTTGGGATGAATATTTTTAGCCAGCGCCAGTACAGATGTGCCGGACGCGATGATAATGGCATCGTTGGGCGCAATGAGCGCGGCCGCCGCCTGACCGATACTGTTCTTTTCCTCGCTGCGCAGCTTCTCCTTTTCGTTCACCGGTTTATCGTTGGTGTAAGGATTGTTGACAGAAGCGCCGCCATGCGAGCGGAACAGCAGGGCTTTATCTTCCAGCAGTTTCAGGTCCTTTCGTATAGTCACGCCGGACACATCAAGCTCTTTACAGAGCTCCACAACGTTTACGTATCCTTTTTCAGCCAGCTTATCCAGTATATACTTGTGGCGTTCAGCAATATTGATCATAGACATATCACATAAAAATAACGTATTAAAACCTATCGGCAAGTTTTTTCACTCGCAAAGGAGCTAAGGTGCAAAGAGCGCAAAGAAACAATTTTCGCTCGCAAAGCAGCAAAGAGAGCAAAGAGAGCAAAGAAACAGTTTTCGCTCGCAAAGCAGGTTCTCCGCTCTCTTTGCGCTCTTTGCTCCTTTGCTCCTTTGCGAGTTTATTTCAAACTGTTTTGTATTATTATATTTTTATCGAGTATTTTCTTTCATTTGGAAGAGCCCGAAATGTCCCGCCATTGCTCACCGTCAATTTCCTTTCATCCAAAAAATATTTCACTTTCTCGTTTATTTTTCTATTTTGGTTTCGAATTGTTTTATTTTCTTTTATTTTACACTCAAATATAACAATTTGAAAGTAATTAAAAGGAATACCGTAATAATATGAATCGACCGGAATCAATCAAAAGTCTGCGATCCATGCCAGCCCGTACCTGGGACATGATCATTATAGGAGGAGGCGCCACAGGCCTGGGGATAGCGATGGATGCTGCTACCAGAGGATACAAGACACTGTTGCTGGAACAGGCCGACTTTGCCAAAGGCACGTCCAGCCGCGCCACCAAACTGGTGCACGGCGGCGTGAGATACCTGGCACAGGGCGACGTGGCGCTGGTGAAAGAAGCACTGTATGAAAGAGGGTTGTTACTGAACAACGCCCCCCACCTGGCGCACAACCAGCAGTTTATCATTCCTCACTACTCCTGGTGGCAGGGCCCTTTTTATACGATCGGTCTGAAAATATATGACCTGCTTTCCGGCCGCCTTAGCCTGGGCAAGTCCAAACATATCAGTAAAAATGAAGTCACCCACCGTCTGCCCAACATACAGGCAGATGGCCTCAAAGGGGGTATCGTTTATCACGACGGCCAGTTTGACGATGCCCGCCTGGCGGTCAACATAGCTCAGACAGCCGCAGAAAGCGGCGCCGTGCTGCTCAACTACTGCAAAGTAGACGGGCTGCTGAAAGAAAACGGGAAAGTCAGCGGCGTCACCGCCACCGACCTGGAAAGCGGCGAATCCTTCCGTCTGGCTGCCCGCACGGTCATCAACGCCACCGGCGTATTTGTGGATGAGATCCTGCAGCTGGACAATCCCGGCGCGCGGCCGATGGTACGCCCCAGCCAGGGCGTGCACCTCGTGCTCGACGCTTCCTTCCTGCAAAGCAGCAGCGCCATCATGATCCCGAAAACATCCGACGGCCGCGTGCTCTTCGCCGTACCCTGGCACAACAAAGTACTGCTGGGCACTACCGACACACCGCTGGAAGCACACAGCATGGAGCCGGTAGCGCTGGAACAGGAAATTGACTTTATCCTCGCCACCGCCGCCCAGTATCTCACGCGCACGCCTACACGCGCAGATGTCCTCAGCGTATTCGCAGGCCTGCGGCCGCTGGCAGCACCGCAGAAAGATACCGGCAGCACCAAGGAAATATCCCGCAGCCATAAGATCATGGTCGCCCCTTCCGGCCTGATCACCATCACCGGCGGCAAATGGACCACCTTCCGTAAAATGGCGGAAGACACGGTGGACGAAGCGATCCGCCAGGGTACCATCACCCCGGCCAAATGCAACACGAAAGGACTGCGTATCCACGGTTATCAGAAGCAGCCTATGGCGCAGGCGCCGCTGGACGTATACGGCAGCGACGCAGCACAGGTGCAGGCCCTCGCCTCCAAACAACCGGAACTGGCTAAACCGCTGCACCCGAGACTGCCTTATATCAAAGCACAGGTGATCTGGGCGGTAAGACAGGAGATGGCGCGCACGGTGGAAGACACCCTCGCCAGAAGAACAAGGGCACTCTTCCTCGATGCACAGGCAGCCATCGACATGGCGCCGGAAGTAGCCGCGCTGATGGCCGCCGAACTGGGCAAAGACGAAGCCTGGCAACAACAACAGGTTAAAGCGTTCAACGCGGTGGCAGCGAACTACCTGCTGAAAAACGTCCGCACACGGGAACAGTTACCTGTAGGCGCTTAACAACCATCGTAATTCCACTGTCAACTATAGCGAATTAAATTATCCACGCAGAAAAAGAAAAACATGACCAAATACGTAATGGCGCTGGATCAGGGCACTACCAGCTCAAGAGCCATCATCTTTGACAAAACAGGAGCCATTATTTCTGTAGCGCAAAAGGAATTCACACAGCTGTTTCCCGCACCGGGATGGGTAGAACATGACCCGGCGGAAATATGGAGCAGCCAGATAGGCGTAGCCACCGAAGCTATGGCCAAAGTAGGTCTTGAAGGCGGCAACATCGCCGCCATCGGTATCACCAACCAGCGGGAAACCACCATCGTATGGGACCGGGAAACCGGCAAGCCGGTGCACAACGCCATTGTATGGCAGGACCGCCGTACAGCTGCTTTCTGTGACACGCTCAAAGCCAGCGGCAAGGAGGAACTGATCCGGGCCAAAACCGGTCTCGTGATAGACGCCTATTTCTCCGGTACCAAAGTAAAATGGATACTGGACAACGTCAGCGGCGCCCGTGAAAGAGCTGCCGCAGGCAAACTCGCTTTCGGCACCGTAGACGCCTGGCTGGTATGGAACCTTACCCATGGCGCCGTTCACGCTACCGATATCACCAACGCCTCGCGCACCATGCTGTTCAACATCCACACACAACAGTGGGACGAAGAACTGCTGGCACTGCTGGACATTCCCGTTTCCATGCTGCCGGAAGTGAAAGAGTCCAGCGAAGTATGCGGTCATACCGCTCCCGGCGTTTTCGCAGAACAAATACCCATCTCCGGTATGGCCGGCGACCAGCATGCCGCCTTGTTCGGGCAGATGTGCACCGAACCGGGCATGGTAAAAAACACCTATGGCACCGGCTGTTTTATGCTGATGAACATCGGGCCCAAACCCATCCTCAGCAAAAACAACCTGCTGACCACCGTGGCCTGGAAAGTGAATGGCCAGACACATTATGCCCTCGAAGGCAGCATCTTCATTGCCGGCGCCATCGTGCAGTGGCTGCGTGACGGCCTGGGCATCATCCGCTCTTCTTCTGAAGTGGAAGCGCTGGCTGCCAGAGCTGCGCAGAACGACGGCGTATACCTGGTGCCTGCCTTCGCCGGACTGGGCGCTCCTTACTGGGACCAGCACGCCCGTGGCACGCTCGTAGGCATGACCCGCGGCACCAACGCCTCCCACATTGCCCGCGCTGCACTGGAAAGCATCGCTTACCAGACCATGGACGTACTCAAAGCCATGGAAGCCGACGCAGGTATCAGCATCCAGGAGCTGCGCGTAGACGGCGGCGCCACCGGCAACAACCTTCTTATGCAGTTCCAGGCAGATATCCTGCAGGCCAGGGTAGTACGGCCAGGCATCACCGAAACCACCGCGCTCGGCGCCGCCTACCTCGCAGGACTGGCCACCGGTTACTGGCGGAATATCGAAGAGATCCGCAGCCAGTGGCAGATGGAAAAAACATTCGTTCCCAACCTGGAGCAACAACATCGTGAAACATGGATCAGTGGCTGGCATAAGGCCGTCGACGCCGCCAGGCACTGGGCTCAGCAATAATTATCAACCAACAGCCATCAACAAAATCATCAATCTCTATGTCTCCGATTTTAGCTGAATTTATAGGCACCGCATTACTGCTCCTCCTGGGCAATGGCGTAGTCGCCAATGTAGTGCTGAACAAAACAAAGGGCAACAGCGGCGGATGGATCGTTATTACCACCGGATGGGCGCTCGGCGTGTATGTAGGCGTGGTAGTAGCAGGTCCTTACAGCGGCGCGCATCTCAACCCCGCTGTGAGTGTGGCGCTGGCCGCTGCCGGCAAGTTCAACTGGGCAGACGTGCCCATGTTTGCACTCGCCCAGTTCGCAGGCGCCATGCTGGGCACGTCCCTCGTATGGTACAATTACAAAGACCACCTGGACGCTACGCCCGACAACGGACTGCAACGCGCCTGCTTCTGCACGGAGCCGGCTATCCGTAAACCGCTGCGCAATTTTATCTGCGAAGTGACCGGAACGTTCGTGCTGTTGTTTACCATCTTCTACTTTACCGGCGCTGAAATCGGCACCGATAAAACGCCCGTGGGACTCGGTTCGCTCGGAGCTGTACCGGTAGCGTTCCTCGTGTGGGCCATCGGCCTCTCCCTTGGCGGCACCACCGGTTACGCCATCAACCCGGCCAGGGACCTGGGCCCACGTATTATGCACGCCATCCTGCCGATGAACGGCAAAGGACACAGCGACTGGAGCTACGCCTGGATACCGGTAGCCGGCCCGCTGGCTGGCGGCGTACTGGCTGCAGCGTTATACCTGCTGTTGAAATAAAAAGACTTTAGTAACCATAAGGGATATACGTATATAGCCCACGTTTGATCAGAATGCTTACACCTGTAACAATTTACCAAACAATGAAAAAACAAATGAATGTCCGGCTGATGGCCTGTGCCATGGCAGCTGCCGCCACTGTTTTTACAGCCTGTAAAACATCGAAGTCCACTACCGCTGCACAGCACAAGGACCTGCCTTCTTTCTTTAAAGTGGGGCACCGCGGCACACGGGGACTGATGCCGGAAAACACCATTCCGGCCATGTACAAAGGTTTGGAGACCGGCTCCAACACCATCGAGTTTGATGTACATATCACCAAAGACGGACAGGTGGTCGTATATCACGACGCCTCCTTTACACCGTCCTATACCACCATGCCGGATGGAAAAGACATCCCTGCCGCGGAACGCAGCAAGTATACCTTCTACCAGATGAACTACGCCGACATCCGCCGTTTTATCATCGGAGAAAAACCGTACGCCGCTTTCCCGGAACAGGAAAGGCTCCGCTCCTATGCGCCGCTGCTGGGAGAAATGATCGACTCCGTGGAGCACTATACGAAAAAACACCACCTGCCGCCGGCATATTACCTGCTGGAAGTGAAATCTTCCGAAAAAACAGACGGCACCGAACAACCGTCACCGGAAGAATACATGAAGATCATGATGGCGGTGAAACAACTGAAACCACTGGGCCATCGCCTGCTGATCCAGTCGTTTGACATGCGTCCGCTGCAGGTGCTGCATAAAACGCATCCGCACATCAGACTCGGCTTCCTCACCGGCGACAAAAACGTCACCTTCGAACAGAACATGCAGCAGCTGGGCTTCACACCCACCTTCTACAATCCGCACTATCAGCTGGTGACACCGGAGCTGATCAAAAAATGTCATGATAAAAATATGCTGATTGTGCCCTGGACAGTACAGGAACCACAGGAAATGAAACAATTAAAAGCCATGGGCGTAGACGGTATCATTACAGATTATCCCAACAGGCTGGAACAAGCGATCAAATAATATCAACCAAAAAAAACAACACAAACTATGAAATTGCGAACACGATTCCGGGCATTACGTCCGGCTGGTATGCTTATGCTATGCCTCGGAATCATCCTTACCTCCTTTACATCGCTGTATGCGCAGGATGTAAACATCACCGGTAAAATTACCGGGACCGGCGGAACGCCACTCCCCGGTGTCAGCATCCAGGTGGCAGGCACCAGCAAAGGCGCCAGTACCGGCGCAGACGGACAGTTCAAACTGAGCGCTCCCACAGGTTCTACGTTAAAAATTTCTTTCATTGGTTATCTCACGAAAGAGATCAAGGTAACCAATGCCAACCCGCTGACCATCACCCTCGAAGAAGACGTCCAAAAACTCAACGACGTAGTGGTGGTAGGTTATGGCACTCAGAAAAAAGCCACGCTGACCGGCGCCATCACTACCGTATCTATGGCACAACAGGAAGGCCGTCCGCTGACCAACGCCAGTAATGCATTACAGGGCGTTCCCGGCGTATTCACCAACCTCGGCAGCAGCCAGCCCGGCGTTGACCGCAGCACCATCCGCATCCGCGGCGTCGGTACGCTGAGCAGCAACGACCCGCTGGTACTGGTAGACGGGATTGAATACTCCATGGACGAACTGAACCCGAACGACATCGAGTCCATTACCGTGCTGAAAGACGCTGCCGCCGCCATCTACGGCTCCCGTGCAGCCAGCGGCGTTATCCTTGTGACCACCAAAAAAGGCAAAGGCGCGTCCAAAATCAACTACAGCTACTATCGTGGCGTGCAGAAAGCGACCTACCTGCCGGACATCATCGATGATCCTATCGCGTACATGAAACTGAAGAACCAGGCCAACCGCAATGAAGGGACCACCAAAGTCGACTATTCAGATGCACAGATCGCCGAATACGAAAAAGGGATGCTGACCGATCCGATCACCTACCCTTCCAACAACTGGTATAAAATCGCGCTTAAAAACGGAGTTATTCAGAAGCATGATCTGAGCGTGGCAGGTAGCACCGATAAATACCAATACCGACTGTCACTGGGTTACCTCGACAGGGATGGTATCCTCTTCGGCCCCGGCAACCATGAGAAAAAATATTCCGTAGGCCTTAACGCCTCCATGCAGGTAACCCAAAAGCTGAAAGCCGGTATAACCCTCGACGGCTACTACCGTAACTATACACAGCCTTTCTACGCCTCTACCTGGGAATACCTGGCCCGTGCCCTGCCGATCCTGACCGATACCCTGGCAGACGGCCGCTATGGCAATTCCTGGATGAGAACTTCCGGCCGCAACAACTGGGAAAACCCACGCATGCTGGCTTACAACGGTCTGCAAACGAAAGTGGTGCAACGTTTCCTTGCGACCGTTTTCGCAGAATACAAACTGCCTTTTGATATCAACTACAATATCAAATTCGGCGTAGACAAATATGATGGTATACTGAGCCAGTTCACTCCCCGGATGCAGACATTCGATCCTAAAACCAACGCCCCCATCAACTGGAACAATCCTAATACAGCGCCGCGTGCGGTGAAAACGGACTACAATGACATGAACATCCACTTTTACAATACGCTGGACTGGAAAAAAACCTTTGCCACCAAACATAACCTTGGTGTAATGCTGGGCGCCAGCTACGACAACTTTGAAAAAGATTTCTTCGAGGCCAGCATGTACGGGTACCTGGACGCCACGCTGGATGCACTTAACGCCGGCGTATACTGGAACGCCACGTCCGGCACTCCCAACCGCGACGTATTGGAGTCTTACTTTGGCCGCGCCAACTACGACTACGACGGCAAGTACCTGTTTGAAGCCGCGTTCCGTTATGACGGTTCTTCCCGCTTTGCGCCCGGAAAACGCTGGGGCTTCTACCCTTCCGCTTCTGCCGGATGGCGCATCGATAAAGAATCGTTCTTTGAGTCCAGCCTGATCGACGTACTGAAACTCCGTGCCTCCGCAGGCCAGCTGGGTACCCAGGCCGTAGCGCTGTACAGCTACACCCCCTCTGTGAGCATGGGTGAAGACTACAGCTTCGGCGGTTCCAGTCCTGTACTCGGATCCGGCGCTGCAGTGACAGCCGCTGTTGACCCCGATATTAAATGGGAGGTCACCACCACCTATAACGCCGGGGTGGACATGAACCTGTTCAAAAGCCGTTTAGCCGTTACCGTTGATGTTTATAAGAAAATCACCGACGGCATCCTTCGGCCGGTAGCCATTCCATCACAGGTAGGTAACCTCGCCGGTCCTAAAAGAAACATAGGCCGGGTAGACAATACCGGTATAGAGCTGGTGCTGCAATACAAAAACAACATCGGCAACTTCGACTACAATGTATACGGCAATGCTTCCTACAATAAAAACGAAGTGGTAGACCTGAGAGGAGAAAGAGTCATCAGCGGTAACACTATTACACAGGCAGGTCATCCGATAGATGCTTACTATGTGTTGTTATCAGACGGTATTTTCCAGTCCGACGAAGAGGTGAGCAAAAGTGCTTACCAGAGCGGAAAGACCAAGGCAGGATACATCAAATACAAGGATATCAACGGCGATGGCATCATCAACGGCGACGACCGTGTGATACTGGATGCCTCTTCCTCCGTTCCCAAATGGACGTTTGGTTTCGGATTCAATCTCGGTTACAAAGGCATTACGCTGAATGCCTCTTTCCAGGGTATTGCCGGCGTAAAAGCTTACCCACAGGGCAACCTGGCCCTGCCTTTCGTGAATGGCGCCAATGCTACGAAAGAATGGCTGACCGACGCCTGGACGCCTACCAACACCAACGCACGCCTGCCGATTGTGACCACCGGTGTCGCTAACGTGGACAACTTCCGGGGTTCCGATTTCTGGCTGCGTAACAACTCTTATGTAAGAATGCGCAACCTGCAGCTGGGTTATTCCCTGCCTGACAGATGGTTGTCTAAAGTAAAAATCAGCAAAGTGAACCTGTTTGTGAACGGCGAAAACCTGCTGACGTTCTCCCGTTACAAAGACTTTGATCCGGAAGCTGTCCTGGACCAGAGCAACCTGTATCGTTATCCGATGCTGAAGACTTTTAACGGCGGCCTGAACGTCACTTTTTAATCTTATTCAATCATGATCCAAATGAACAAAATACATATAGCGATCGTAGCCATGGGCCTGCTGGCATCTGCCTGCAACAAAAGCCTGCTGGACACACAACCGCACGACAAATACACAGAAGAGACCTTCTGGAAAACACCGGAAGCTGCCAACGCTGCGCTCACGGGCTGTTATTCTGTATTGCGTAATGACGGCATTTACGGTGGTAAAGGGTCCAACAACGCCACCGCGCTCTGGGAAGAAACGATGTCTCCCAATGCTTACTACAAAACCAACGGGATGGCCTATAATTCCATCGCTTCCGGTCAGCAGATGCCCAGCAGCGGTGGTATTATCAGCTCCCGCTATGCCGACTGTTACGGCGGTATCGGGCGTTGCAATACGTTCCTGAAAAAGGTGGACGAAGTGCCCGGCATGGACGAAAAGCAGAAGAAAATCATGAAAGGACAAGCGTTGTTCCTGCGTGGTCTTTACTATTTCACCATTCAAAACTATTATGGTGGCGTCCCCCTGATCCTGGACCCGCCGGATATGAACACCCAGAGCAAACTGCCGCGCAACAAACGCGAAGAAGTGGTGGCACAGGTGATCAAAGACCTGGACGAAGCAGCAGCAGCGTTGCCGCTGAGCTACGGCGCTGCCGACAGAGGCAGGGCTACCAAGGGCGCTGCCATGGCGCTAAAAGCAAGAGTACTGCTGTATGAAGCCAGCCCGCTGCTGAACCCTGGCAACAATACCGCAAAATGGGCAGCTGCCGCTGCCGCTGCCAAAGCAGTAATGGACCTGGGCGGCACCGGCTACGGACTGTTTGCCAACTACCGTAACCTGTTCCTCAAAGTAAATGAAAACAATAAGGAAGTTATATTTGACGTGCAGTACATGTTCCCCAACCAGGGCAATTCTTTCGACCTGATCTGCGCTCAGTATAACTCCAATGCTCCGTTGCTGGGCCTTGCGCAGGCGTATTACATGAAGAATGGATTGCCTGTCACCGATCCGGCTTCCGGTTACGATCCGCGGCACCCTTATCTGAACCGCGATCCCCGCTTACAAGGTACCATTACATTTCCTACTGATACCTTCCAGGGAAAATTTGTGGATTCCAGCCGCTTTGCCATCACCGGTTACGGTGTGAAAAAATTCAGTGTGTATGATACCCTGGCGCCATCACAAGCCGAGAAAGACCTGAAAGGCGGACAGTCTGAAATCAACTTCATCGTGCTGCGTTATGCAGACATCCTGATGATGTATGCAGAAGCACAGAATGAAGCCGTTGGCCCGGACGCCACTGTATACGCAGCGCTCAACCAGATCCGCGACCGTATAGGCATGCCGCATTTTGCGCCCGGCCTGTCCAAAGAAGACATGCGTAAAGAGATACGCCACGAAAGACGCGTGGAGTTCGCCGGTGAAGGCTTGTATTACAGTGATATCCGTCGCTGGAAAACGGCGGAGACCGAACTGAACACCGAGATCTACGACTTCGCCGGCAATGTGCTGGAAAAACGGACCTTCAATCCCAAACGCGATTACTGGTGGCCTATCCCACAGACAGAGAAGGACCTCAATCCTAATCTGGAACAGAATCCTGGGTACTAGTATTCATCCAGCTATTTGTCCGTTCATACAAAAAAAAGCAGCATTATTGCTGAAACGGAATAAACTTAGCGGTTCTGGCCGGAGGGACCAGGACCGCTAAGTATTTACAGCTATATAGAAATCTAAAAAAAACATGACCAGACTAAAACTCTCCGCCCTGCTGATAGTGGGCGCCTTTGCCTTAGGGCAGGCACCGTCGGCAATGGCTCAAGCTCCGGAAAGACCCAAACTAGTAGTGGGCATTGTAGTTGACCAGATGCGCTGGGATTACCTGTACCGTTATGCCGACCGTTACGAATCCGGCGGCCTCAGAAGAATGCTGAACGAAGGTTTCTCCTGCGAGAACACTACCATCAGCCATCTCCCGTCCTTTACCGCTGTAGGACACAGCACCGTATATACCGGGTCAGTGCCTGCCATCCACGGCATTACGGGCAATGACTGGACCGATCAGCTGACAGGCAGAAAATGGTATTGCACCGAAGATACCGTGGCAAAGGCAGTCGGCAGCACTTCCAAAGCCGGACAGATGTCGCCACGCAACCTGCTGGCGTCTACCATCACGGATGAACTGCGTTTCGCCACGAATTTCCGCTCTAAAGTAGTAGGCGTTTCCCTGAAAGACCGCGCCTCTATCCTGCCCGCAGGCCATACGCCCAACGGCGCCTTCTGGCTCGATGACGCCAACGGCAGCTTTATCACCAGCACCTACTACATGAAAGACCTCCCTGAATGGGTAAAACGTTTCAACGCCCGCAAACTGCCGGAGCAGCTGATGTCCAAACCATGGGAGCCACTGTATCCGCTCAGCAGCTACGTCCAAAGCACCGCTGACGACGTGGCCTGGGAAGGCACCTTTGGCGGCGAAAAAGCCCCCGTGTTCCCGCATAACATGAAAGAGATTTACAAAAAAGATCCTGGCAGCCTGCGCACCACACCTTCCGGCAACACCCTCACCCTGGAATTCGCCATGGCAGCCGTAGAAGGTTACAACCTCGGCAACGGCGAAGCCACCGACTTCCTCACCATCAACTGCGCCTCTACCGACTACGTAGGCCACAAATACGGTCCTAATTCCATTGAAGTGGAAGATACCTATCTCCGCCTCGATAAGGACCTGGCCGGCTTCTTCAGCTACCTCGACAAAAAAGTAGGTAAAGGCAACTACCTGGTATTCCTCACCGCAGACCATGGCGCCGCCCACTCTGTAGGTTTCATGAACGAATACAACGTGCCGGCCGGCTTCGTAAAAGACAAGCCTATGATGGCCAGCCTCGACAGCCTGCTGGCTGCGCGCTTCGGTGTGAAAGGCCTCGTACGCTCCGGCATGAACTATCACGTGAACTACGACGTGGCTAAAATAGAAGCCAACAAACTGGACTATGACGCCATCAAAAAAGAAACCGTGAAGTTCCTCCAGCGCCAGCCGGGTATCCAGTTCGCCGCCGATATCGACAATCTCGGTAACAGCCCGATACCCCAACCCATCAAAAACATGATCGCCAACGGCTACAATCCCAAACGCACCGGCTCCGTAATGATCATCCCTGAACCGGGTTGGTACCAGGGCTTCGAAAAAGGCACTACCCACGGTAACTGGAACCTGTACGACATCCACATCCCGCTCGTATTTATGGGATGGCACGTACAACATGGCGCCACCAATGAAATTACCCATATGACAGACATCGCCGCTACCCTCGCTGCCATGCTGCATGTGCAAATGCCGAACGGCTGCGTAGGCCGTCCGATCGAAAGCGTTATCAAGGGAAAATAAATCCCGGAGAAGATATTTGTATCCCGTGTTGTTCCCGGCGGAAAAACGTCTCATGGTTTTTCACCGGCCCTGCAACACGGGATTGCTATTATGATCAATTTTGTTCCGGCACCACTTTTTCACCAAGGCGCAGGTTTTTACGGATTACCCGGTAAATGTCCATTTCCTTGAAAGGCTTCATCAGCCAGTCGTTGAAACCCGCCCGCCGGAAATCGCGTACATCCTGCTCCGTGATATCCGCCGTGAGCGCCAGCACCACCACGCCTGCTTTCTGCGGGTCCGCATTTTTCCGGATGCGCTCCACCACTTCCAGTCCGCTGAATTTAGGCATATGCAGGTCCAGCAGCACCAGGTCGTAACGATGCTGGTCCAGCAGCCGCAGCGCCGTTTCCCCGTCCCGCGCCATATCGAAACGGCATTTCCAGCGGGTAAGCATCATCTTCATCAGCAGGAGGTTCATCTCCTGGTCTTCCGCCACCAGGACATAACGGCCTTCCATAAACGCACCCACCGGTTGTTCTGTCTCCGGCATGGCTACCGCTGTGTGCCTTTCGCCGCTGGCCAGTTCATAGGGTATCCGGCAAACAAATTCACTGCCCTGCCCTGGCTCGCTGGTAAAGGAAATATTACCGCCGTGCATCTCCACCAGTTTTTTGGTGATGGCCAGGCCCAGACCGGTGCCTTTGACGGTTACGCGGGCGGGGGCCGCCTGGTAGAAGCGTTCGAACAGGTTGGCCTGCGCCTCTTTGCTGATACCTTCCCCGGTATCTTTTACCCTGAAAGTAAACAGTCCCCGTGTGTCTGATTGTATTTCCAGTATGCCCGTTACCGTTACACTGCCGCTGGGCGTGTATTTAACAGCGTTACTGATCAGGTTGAGCAGGATCTGTTTCAGGCGGAAGGCGTCTCCGTTGACTTCGCGATGGTCCCCGTCAAAATCGGCCTTAAACTCCAGGTTCTTCTGTACAGCAAGAATACGGGTCGTATTAATCACGTCTTCAAATGTATCATACAGGGAGAAAGGTTCGTGCAGAATAGAAATGTACTCTTTTTCCAGCTTGGAGAAGTCCAGTACATCGTTGACCACCTGCATCAGCATATCCGCCGATGTTTCAACGGAACGCAGCAGGTCCCGCTGACCGGACGTCAGGTTGGAATACGACAGTTGTTCACTGAAGCCTACCACGGCATTGAGCGGTGTCCGTATCTCGTGGCTCATGTTGGCCAGGAATTCCGTCCGCACCCTTGCCTGTTCCCGCGCTGCTGTTTCACTGGCTTTCAGCTGCATTTCCTTTTTATGTAACAGCCAGTATGTGCCCAACGCCATGGCGATGGCCAGCACCAGTGAAATGAATCCCCATACCGCGATGTTGCGCATGGTGCTGGTATCTGCGTATACCGTACGTTTGGCCTGCTGTTTCTGCTGCGCCAATGCTACAGTGGCACTCTCCCTCAGCGCCACGATCAGCGTGTCCAGTTCTCCTAACATGGAGATGTTGGTGCCTGCCAGGGACTGTTCATCCGCATCGATCTTCATCCGGTTGGACAACTGTGTACGCAACACTTTTTTATAATATCCGTTGACGTCCGTGATGATATCTTTCATCCGCTGGGCATCGTACGTTTCCTTGTCAATCACTTTCCCGCTCCTGGTTTTCACCATCACGGCCATCTGGGCCTTTACCGTATCACCTTTGTTTTTATTGGAGATAGCATTTCCCAGCCGCTTAAAGAAACCTTTCTTTTTCTCCGGCGCCGCCTGCACGTTGCTGACGGTATCCATAGTCACCTCGTCTTTTTTGATCTGGCTAACCTTGTAACCGGGAATACTGCTCAGCAGTTTGTCAATACGATCATCAGTAAGGGAAGTCGACAACATGGAGTCTGTTGCTTTTTTCATCTGGGCGATCCGTTCCGAGACTTCGGTCTTTTTGTTGACAAGTCCTTCGAACTGCTGGTGATCAGCGGCTTTCGCGAGCATGCCCGCCACCAGGTCAACCGACGACAGCACTTCTCCCAATTGCACCGAGAACTGCTGCAAATAGTTGCGCTTGTAAGTAATGGTGAACATGCGGAAATTATTTTCTGCGCGGCTGAGGGTCAACAACGCGTTGTCCATGATGCGTATACCAGGATGTTCGCGGGCCAGCGTATCTGCCGATGCGAGCAGTTTTCCCGCACTACGCTGGTGCACATCATATCCGAAGATGAACAGCACGCCGATAGAAAAGGCGGCCAGGGCTAAAACAAAAAAGAAGACGGTAAGTGAGCGACGCATGTTAACGTATAGTTGGTTGTGTGAATAAACAAACAGGGGTACGGTAAAAGAGGTCTTTACGTACAAATGGTTACTGATACGATTAAAACGATACGATTAAACTGATACGATTATTAAGGACGACGATGGATATGGCCAGCGCTTTCAGCGGCCTCGGGATGGGAAGTTAAAGAAAAAACGGGAATTAACAGCCGGGACCGTCAGATTTAACACCTGGCGGCCCCGGTATATCGATTTACCAGAATCAGAAATACCAGACTTCGTCCGGATGGGTGGAGAGAAACACCGTATCGCCCTTTTTAACCCGGGATTTGGCCGTTCTTACCAGGACAGTGTCCTTTGCGAGGCTGACCGCCGTCTCATAAAAGCTGCCATAGAAATGCACATGTTTCACTTTTCCTTTCACGGGCGTTTCGTCTTCAGACAGCAGCAGGCTCTCGGGGCGCAGGAACAGGTTTTTGCTGCTGGCTTCTATACCCGGCAGGCCGGCCAGCTTCTTCGCTTTGGCGGGGCTGAAAAGGTTATAGGCGCCCATTAAACCCGCCACATACTCGTTGACCGGCTGACCGTACACCTGCTGCGGCGTACCTTTCTGGACAATTTCGCCGTCTTTCATGATCAGCACCTCGTCGGCCCAGGAGAGGATGTCCAGCGGGTCGTGGGATATCAGCATACAGGTGATATCGAGGTTCTCTGAAATATCGTGGATGACTTCCTTGAGTTTATCTTTGTGGATCAGGTCCAGGTTGGAATAAGGCTCGTCCAGCAGCAACAGGCGGGGCGCGGTAACCAGCAGCCGTGCCAGCGCGATCCTTTGTTTTTCCCCGCCGGACAGCTGGTCTGTTTTTCTCTTCAGCAGGTGGGAGATCTGGCACAGCTCATACAGCTCGGTGGCTGATTCTTCCGTGAGCTTATTGTTATAAGAGAGGATTTCCTCCACACGATAGTTGTTGCGCAGCTCAAAATGCTGTGACAGGTAGGCGATGCCGGGTTGCCCGGGGATCAGCACCTCCAGCGGTCCTTCCACCCGTACATCCTCAAAAGACACCTTACCTGCATCGGGCTGCGCGAAACCGCCGATGATCTTCAGCAGCGTGCTTTTACCGGAACCTGTTTCCCCGGCGATGGCCACTTTTTGAAATTTTTCCACCGTGAAGCTGATGTCCTTCACAACCGGTGCGCCCAGTTGGTTTTTGCTGATGTTGGAGACCGTTAAAAAGCTCATAATTCCTGTTTATAGTGATAGCCGGAGGCGCGCAAATATAGCAGAAAAAGGGCAAAGGGCAACCCCGGGAGGGGCATATTCCTCACCTGTTCGTTGCTGGCAGCGACTTGCGCCCACGTAAAAAAAATAGTTAATACATCATCCCCAGGGGGTGTATTTACGCCAAACGGAGGGGTTGATCCCGACAAATACCCCGTTTACCTTTACTTTATGAAACACATATCTATCCTGGTTCCCAGAGGAGCCGTACTAGGCAGTATTGAAGGACCTCGTCAGGTGTTTACGGAAGTAAACAAGATGTTGAAAAACAATGGCGACGCCCCAATGTTTAAGGTGCAGCTGGTAGGGCTGACCCAAGAAGTTCCCGCTTGCGGGGGTATGTACACGGTATACGCGGACGCCACCATCCAGGAGGTCCCCAAAACCGACCTTATCATTATCCCGGCGCTGGACGGAGATATGCCCAAAATCGTTGAACAGAACCGGGAGTTTCTTCCCTGGATCGTGCAGCAGTACAAAGCCGGTGCGGAAGTGGGCAGCCTCTGTGTAGGCGCTTTCCTGCTGGCCGCCACCGGTCTTGTGAACGGGCGTAAATGCGCCACCCACTGGATGGCTGCCAACGAGTTCCGGAAAATGTATCCGCAGGTGGACCTGGTGGAAGATAAAATCCTCACCGACGAACATGGGATTTACTCCAGCGGCGGCGCCTTCTCCTACCTCAATCTCATTCTTTATCTGATCGAAAAATATTGCGACCGCCAGATCGCTGTCTTCTGCTCCAAAGCGTTCCAGATAGACATTCAGCGTGACAGCCAGTCGCCCTTTATGGTGTTCCGCGGACAGAAAGACCACGAAGACGAGCCTATCCGCAAAGCGCAGGAGTTCATCGAAAAAAATTTCACCGAAAAGATCACGGTCGACCAGCTGGCAGGCATGTTCACCCTCGGCCGCAGGAACCTGGAGCGGCGGTTTAAGAAAGCTACTTCCAATACCGTGGTCGAATATATTCAACGGGTAAAAATAGAGGCTGCCAAAAAGAGCCTTGAATCATCCCGCGAAAATGTGAATGAGGTGATGTACAATGTAGGTTACACCGACCCCAAAGCATTCCGGATCACCTTCAAGAAAATTACCGGCATGTCACCGGTGCAATACCGGAACCGGTATAATAAAGAAATAGAAGTCGAGTAGACAATTACGAATTACGAATTGAGGGCTTTCTTATAGAGTGGTTCATTAATAACCTTTCCATAAGAAAGCCCTCAATTCGTAATTCGTAATTCGTAATTAATTCCCGGCGTTAGGCTCCATATATACGTACTCCCAGTGATGCCCATCGAGGTCCAGGAACGAGTGACCATACATAAAGCCGTGGTCCTGCGGCGGTTTGGGCGTAGTGGCGCCGGCCGCTACCGCTTTGGCCACGATGCTGTTTACCTCGTCCCTGCTGTTGGCAGAAAGACAGTTGATACATTCGGTATGTTTGCCGGTATCACAGATGCCATTGTTGGTAAAGGTCTTGAAGAAGGGTTCAGTGAGCAGCATCACATAGATGGTATCGGAGATCACCATGCACCCCGCTTTATCATCGGTGAACTGGGGGTTAAAGGTGTATCCCAGTTGCGTAAAAAACTCGATGCTTTTCTGAAGGTCCTTTACCGGCAGGTTGACAAAGATAGCTGTAGCCATAGTTAGAATTTTTTTGTTTGATGTTGATGCAAATTTATACCGAATTCCCCGTTCCTATAGCGTGTAAAAACGACAATATAGATGGTAAAATACGACCGTGTGGCACATTCCGGTACAGATTGTATATTTATGAAAAATAAACAGTACAGATTTGGCCATCAAAACATACCGCCACGAAATATTCACCCGTGACATAGAGAAAAATATCCGGGAGGGCCTTTGGCTGCCGGGCTACAAACTGCCATCCGTAAGGGCGCTGAAAGAAAAATATGGCGCCAGTGTAAGCACCATTCAGCGGGGTTATGAAGACCTGCTGATGCGAGGCCTGGTGGAGAGCCTGCCGCGCTCCGGCTACTTTGTGAGCCGGCAGCCGGAGATGGAGAAACCGGAAAAAATAAACCGGCAGCCCGTGGTGAGAGACGCCGTTTTCCAGACGGGGCTGACGCATACCACTGCTCAGCCGGGCAACCGCCACTCGCTGTCCTCATTCCACGTGGCGGCGCCCGGCGATCTGATGATACCGCAGAAACTATTGCTGCGTACCCTTCAACAGGTGGTACGTGCAGAGGGAGCCGGTTTACTGCGCTACTACCCTGCCAGCGGTTCACCGGCATTGAAACAGCAAATCATACAACGTGCGGCAGCTTACGGCGCCCGGTTCCGGGAAGAGGAACTGCTGGTAACCGATGGCGCATTACAGTCGTTATACATCGCATTATCGGCGGTATGCGTGCCGGGCGACGTAGTGGCGGTGGAAAGCCCGTGTGTGTTCTCCGTGCTGGAAGTGCTGGCCGTACTGCGGCTGCGGGTAGTGGAAATTCCCGTGGCCCGTGACGGCTTTGATGTGGACGTGCTCCGCAAAGTGGCCGTCCGTACCAAAGTGCGCGCCATTGTGGTAACACCGCATTTTCATAATCCAACAGGCAGCAGCATGCCGCCGGACCAGCAGCGTGCTTTGGTGGCAGTGGCGCAGCGATATGATATTCCCATCATAGAAAACGATATCTACGGTGATCTCTACTTCAGCGGCGCCCGGCCCGCCCCGCTGAAAGCGCTGGACGACAGCGGCCTGGTGATGACCTGCTCCTCCTATGCCAAAACACTGGCGCCGGGCATCCGGCTGGGATGGCTGTCGACCGGCCGCTACCTGCCAAAAGCAGAACAGGTAAGGTTTGCCCTTGGCAGTACGGTATCCCCCGTTTTCCAGGAAACGGTGACACAGTTGCTGCGCACCAACAGCTATGACCGGCATCTGCGTTCGTTCCGTACCCAGCTGGCTAAAAATGCATGGTTGACCCTTCATCTTGTCAGCAGCTCCTTTCCGGAAGGTACCTCTATGGCCCGCCCCGCCGGCGGGTATAACTGCTGGGTGCAACTGCCTGTCCAAACAGACATGGACGCCTTTTACCAGGCTTGCGAGCGGATCGGGGCACGGTTTACCCCCGGCAGCGTTTTTTCCTTTTCCGGTTCCTTCCGGCATTGTTTCCGCCTTGTTTTTGCCGATACGTATACCGCTGCCAGAAAAAGGGCCATCAAAAAAGCCGGCGCTGTGTTGCTCTAACCGCAGACAACTGTACCGCTTCTTTTTACAGGATGTGTATCGCAGGGCCCAGCCGCTGCAGGGCTACCTTTACGGCTTAACAACGATGAAAGCAATGGAAACTGCACAGACTATTACCACCCGCTTTGTAGTGGTGAACGAAGCCAATATACAGGCCCTGTTCTCCCTGATCACCGCGCTGGGCAACGAGCAATACGGACACCTGCTGACCGGCAAACAGCTGGATGCTTATCTTGCAACGTTTACACCACAGCAACTGGCATCCGACATCAACAATTTCTCCAACCAATGGCTGATGGTTTATGCCGGCAACGAGCCGGCAGGTTATGCCCTGATCACTTCTGCCGGTAGACGGCCCGATGATCTCACCGATAAAAAAATAAAACGGCTGGCAGGCTTCGGCGTATTGCAACAATATGCCGCCACCGGCTGTAAAGAAGCACTGATAAAAAAATGCCTGCAGATCAGTCAATCCTACGACGCTTTGTGGATGCACGAATATGCAGGCAATCCGCTACTGCCCTTCTTCAGGGAAAACAATTTCCTGCCGACAGGCCAGCAGGCAACACTGGATAATCTTCCGTTACCTGGCGTATACCTGATCAGGCGAAAATGACTAAATTACCGGGAGGTTGGTCAGATTCATAGTACCTTCAGGCAGACAGACCGACTTCCCTGTGTCATCATATTTCGCACTAACAGCTATGCTTACACGCAAATCCTTCATGCCCTTACTACTGGCCCTTGCCCTAGGCAGCCAGACAGCCGCCGCACAGGCGCCCAATATTCCCAACGCTAAAGAGATCCGCTCCATCGATCCGTCGGACGACCGTTATGCCGACCTGGAGCCTTTACGCGCCGCTATCGGCCGCTCCAGGATTGTTATGCTCGGGGAACAGACACATGGAGAAGGGACCACGTTCCTCGCCAAAACGCGGCTCATTAAATTCCTCCATGAAAAGATGGGATTTGAAGTACTGGCTTTTGAAAGCGGCCTCTATGACTGCGCCCGTATCTGGGATAATACTGTCAAAGGGGGCGACTATTCCAAAGAAGTCATTGGCAGCCTGTTTTTTATGTGGGCGACCGGTAAACAGATGCAGCCACTGCATGACTATGTGCAGGCGAATGTAAAAAGCGCCAGGCCGCTGGTGATCACCGGTTTTGAAAGTCAGCATTCCGGGGAGTTTGCTAAAAAACAACTGTTCACCGACTTCGGGCTGTTCCTCCGGCAAAAACATCTTTCCCTGCCCGACAGCAGCTGGGAGCTGTTCCACCGCGTATCGGTTGCCACCTTTGCATCCAACGCTTACCGGCCCACCGCTGCAGAACAGGAGACCTTCTTTAAGGTGCTGCACCAGCTGAAAACCGTATTGTCCAAACAGCCTGACAAGCCCGCCCATTTCGCCGCCTCTCCCGGTTTCTGGCTGAAGGTTACGGAAAGCATAGAATCACAAACGCTGCGCTACTGGGGACTGGTCAGCGGCAATGAACTGAGTGTTAGAGATAAACAGATGGCAGAAAACCTGATCTGGCTGGCAGAGAAAATGTTTCCCGGTAAAAAAATTATCGTGTGGGCGCATAACATCCACATTGCGAAAAATACCAGCCGGCTGAACGATGTCAATGACAAACCCGTACCATTTCTGCAGACGTATGTACCCATGGGCACCACCATCAGTAAACGTTTTGGCAAGGCTGCTTACGCCATCGGCTTCTCTGGCTCAACCGGTACCTATACCGACTTTACAAATAATCAGACAGCCGACGTACCGCCGGTAGTACCGGGCAGCGTGGAGGGGCAACTCGATGCCACCGGCTATGCGCAGGCCTTTACCGACTACCGCACCGCCAAAGGCTGGCTGCTGCAAAAGCAACAAGCCACCCTGTTTGACTTCGTCCCGCAGAAAGGGATCTGGCCGAATGTTTTTGACGGTCTGTTTTATATACACACCTCCAGGAACATTTAGAAATTTGAAAATTTTGGAATTTTGGGATTTTGGGATTTTAAGCAACCTGAACATCCCCAAAATCAAAAAATCCGTAAATCCCTAAATCCCCAAATTATTATTATCTTAGTATAATTCCGCGTCGCAGCAACCAATAATCAATTTAACCATATGACCACGTCCATACAGTTCGAGAACGTATCCGCCATCCTTGCAGAAAATCCTGGTATATTCAGCAAACCCGCCGCAGAAGAACTGTCTCGTCTTACTTTCGGAGACACGGTTTGCCTGTTTTTTGTTTATGGTTTCAGCAGTACTTCCGGCCGCAAAGCGGAGCGGCTGATGGCCAGGGTCACGGCCGTGGAAGCCCACCAGTATAAAGGAGTTTTGCTCTCTCCCACCCGGCATATACAAAACATACAGCCGGGCGATGAAATCACTTTCTCCGGAGAGCATATCGCCGCGGTACTGGCAGCCAGCCACTGTTAAACGTTTTTCCCCTTTATCTTTTGTGTGATGCAGCAGCAGACAGCCTGCTGCTGCATGTTTTTGAAACTTCGCCGCAAACACCCCCTCAGAATGTCGGATTCACACAACATCCGTTATTGCAATTGACAGTACTTTTGTATCAGTCAATCAGCGCAGCGTTTTCCGGAAGCATTGCGATGACACAGACAAAAAATGATTCACTATCTATAAAACCTAAACCAAAAACTTACACACATGGCAACGATAACTGCACCTTCCAAATCTGTTCGCATTACCGGCAAAGTCATCAGCATCCTGGTGATCCTGTTCGCCCTGTTCGATGCAATCATGAAAATCATCGGCAACAAATATTCCAACGAAGGTTCTGAAGCCCTCGGGTGGCCTATCTCCCAGGTACCCTTCATTGGTTATGTGCTGCTGATCGGTACCATACTTTACGCCATTCCGCGCACCGCCGTGCTGGGCGCTATTCTGATCACCGCTTACCTTGGCGGCGCCGTAGCCGTCATGCTGCGCGTGGGAGAACCTTTCTGGTTTCCCGTGCTCTTTGGCATCCTCACCTGGGCAGGACTGTATCTGCAGGACAACAGTGTCCGCAACCTGATACCGCTGCGTAAAGACTAATCACACACTGATTATATGCTATCCGGGGAAGCAGACCAATGGTCTGCTTCCCCGGCTTTTTTCAGGATGCCGTGTATTCTTCGCCGGTAAAAAACTGTGCAGATTTAAGATGCACGTCCGGCCGGTATACCTCCATGAGCAACGCTGCGTTATTGGGCGCTGTAAAACCATAGCTCCTGTACAACTCGTGTGCGTCCAGCGTATTCAGCATCAGGCGGCGCAACCTGCCTACCCATTGCTGATCTGTCAGGAACCGCATCATACTTTTGGAAACGCCCTGACCGCGGTAAGCCGGTAGTACAAATACGTCGGCCAGCCAGCCAAACGTGTTGTAGTCAGTGATAACGCGGGCAAACCCTATCTGTTTGTTATCCAGAAACGCCCCCATGCAATAAGAATTTTCCAGCGACGCTTTCACTAATTCATAAGAGATCCCTTTTGCCCAGTAGGAATCGTTCTTCAGGAACTGGTGGATGGCGGTAAGGTCCATATTCTCCAAACCTGTCTTAATCTCCAATTGATTGATCATCTGAAAAAATTTTCAGCAAAAATGGAGAAAATCAGCACATGGATACAGTTACAATATTTGTATTTTTGATGGATACAGTTTAGATCCATGAAGAAGGATTTCCTATATAGCCAGATAGCACAGAATATTGCAGCGTTAATCCGCAGCGGTGTATTAAAACCGGGCGACAAGCTGCCATCTATCCGGACCATCTGCCAGGAACAGGGTATCAGTATGAATACGGCCAAACGTGTTTATCTTGAACTGGAAAGCAAAGCGCTGGTCATCTCGCGGCCGCAATCCGGTTATTTCGTCACCGAAGGCGCCTACCGGCAGCTTCCTCTCCCTGCGGCCAGCAAACCTTCCGAAAAAGACAGCCGTTCCATACCGGACCAGCTGATCAGCAAAATATACGGAGGCCCGGCACGCAAAGGCATCACCTTGCTTTCTATTGGCGTGCCTGCGCCCGGACTGTTGCCGGTAGCCAAACTCAATAAGTGCCTCCTGAAAGCTTCACGCGAATTAAAAGACAGCAGCATCGGCTATGAACCGCTGGCAGGCAGTGAGCGGCTGCGGCAGGCGATAGCAAAACGCAGCTTTATGTGGGGAGGCAGGCTGTCGTCCGACGACATCGTTACCACCAATGGCGGCCTGAATGCCATCAGCCTGTGCATGCAGGCGCTCACCAAAAGCGGCGATACCATCGCCACGGAAAGCCCGCTGTTTTCCGGTATCCTCCAACTGGCGCAAAGCTTGGGGCTCCGGGTGCTGGAGCTTCCCACGCACCCGCAAACGGGCGTGGACATTAAAGCCCTGAAGTCCGTCGTTAAAAACATTAACCTGTGTTTGCTGGTGTCCAATTTCAGCACACCGCTGGGCTGCTGCATGCCGGATGAACATAAAAAGGAAGTGGTAACATTGCTGGAACAGCACCATGTTCCGCTGATAGAAGATGACCTGTACAGCGATTTGTACTTTGGCCCTTCACGGCCGGTTTCCTGTAAGACGTTCGACAAAACCGGCAACGTATTATGGTGCGGCTCCGTTTCCAAAACACTGGCGCCGGGGTACCGTGTGGGATGGGTGGCGCCGGGCCGCTACAAAGAACAGGTGCTCCGGCTGAAATATGTACATATGCTGGCCAATCCCACGCTGACGCAGGAAGCTACCGCCCTGTTCCTGGAGAGCGGCGGTTATGATCTCCATCTGCGCAAACTAAGGGACACGCTTTATACTAACTACCTTCACTATACGAATACCATTGCGGCCCATTTCCCGGAAGGCACGCGGATATCAAGGCCGCAGGGCGGGCTGTCGCTCTGGGTGGAACTGCGCAAGGGTATTGATACGGTGGAGCTGTACGAACAGGCCATTCGGCAAAAGATCAGTATTGCACCGGGACGGATGTTTACCCTGCAGCCACAGTTTGACAACTGTCTGCGGTTATCGTTTGGCCTGCCCTGGTCGGAACAGCTGCAACGGAAGTTGCAACAGCTGGGCAGGATCGCGTGTAACTTATAGTTCTTTAAACAGGTAACGGTCCTCCATGTCGGCGAAGGCTTCTTCCGTGCGGCTGCTGGCAAACAAGGTTTCGCTGACGCCTCCGTCCTTATCGGGGAAGTACCATATCAGCGTATCCTGGTGCCAGTAGATGATCAGGTTGCCCGGTTGATCGACCACCTTCTCCCACTGCTCCGCGTCTTTCAATACCGCGGCGATGTCTTCATCATCCATGCCCGGATAAAGAGCGCCCAGCCACTCGTAACCGCCCTGTGCAAACTGGTAGTACAGTGCCATTTCGAGGAAATCGGCCAGGGGGTAATCTTCCGCATACCATTGATCATCCGGGTACGGGCACTGGTACACCGCAGCCCGATCGTTGTCCGTTTCATTCAATGCAAGCCCCCATACACAAGCGCCCTGGTTTTCTTCCAGGAAAACCAGTTTATCATGTTCTACGGAGAGGTCTTCCACCGGGGTAAAATGCTGGAAGACATCCATTACTGTTTCTTCTTTTCCGGCGCACTGGTAAAGTGATTTCAATACCGGCGCCAGCCGGATGCCCAGTCTTTCTTCCGCTGCCGTTACTTCCGCTGCACTGAGGCCGTCTTCCGGCTGAAGGTTTCTGCCCAGCAATCGTTCTATAATAAACCTGATCTTGTTTTCCATGCCCGCAAAAAAGAAAGAAAAACGGACAGTAAAAAATGTTTTTTTGACGGACAGCCTCACCGGGTATGGGTTACGGTCTGATTTGGGCAACTGGTCAAAAGCAGTTAACTTACCATGTATAAAACATCACCATGAACGAACTCCGGCAACTGAAAGTGATTGTTACCGGTGCCAGCGGTATGGTGGGTGAAGGAGTGCTTCATGAATGCCTGCATCACCCGCAGGTAGGGCGCGTGCTGATCATCAGCCGCAAGCCATGCGGCATCAGCCATCCCAAACTGACAGAACTGATCCATCAGGACTTCCTGGAGCTGTCTCCCATTGCAGCGCAGCTGCGGGGTTACGATGCCTGTTATTTCTGTCTCGGCGTATCTTCTCTGGGCGTCAGCCACGAGGCTTATTACCATCTTACCTACACCCTCACCATGCGGGTGGCCGGCGTGCTGAGCGAGCAGAACAGCGATATGATTTTCTGTTATGTATCCGGCGCGGGTACAGACAACACTGAAAAAGGACCACGTGCCTGGGCCCGCGTAAAAGGCAAAACCGAAAACGATCTGATGAAGCTGCCGTTCGCGAAGGTGTATGCTTTCCGGCCGGGATTTATCAGGCCAACCAAAGGATTAAAAAATACCCATACTTTTTACCGGTTCATCAACTGGTTGTACCCCATCGGCCGCATGGTGCGGCCTAATTACTTCTGCACGCTGCGCGAGCTGGGACGGGCCATGGTGCATGTCACCCTGCAGGGCTATCCCCGGCAGATCATCGATGGCAAAGACATCATCCGGCTGGCCCGAAGCGGGGGTGAATAATTCCCGCAATTTTCCATTAATTTTGCGCGCATGACAACTCATGAGCTTCCTTCTATATATCAGCGGCTGATGAAAAAATATCCGGTAGTCACCCCGGAAGAATGGCAGCTGCTGGACAGTATCGCCGTAGTAAAACATATCCGTAAAGGAGAGTCTTTTCTGCGGTATGGTAAAGTGGCCCGCTATTCCGCTTTTGTGCTCTCGGGCATGTTCAAATTCTCTATCC
This sequence comes from Chitinophaga oryzae, assembly GCF_012516375.2. Taxonomy (NCBI): domain Bacteria; kingdom Pseudomonadati; phylum Bacteroidota; class Chitinophagia; order Chitinophagales; family Chitinophagaceae; genus Chitinophaga; species Chitinophaga oryzae. The sequence continues at coordinate 4,066,267 of NZ_CP051204.2, read as the reverse complement.
TCGACGATGAAGGCAACGAAAAAATTGTCCGCTTTGGTTTTGCCGACGATTTCCTGGCCAACTGCGAAAGCTATAATAAAAAGGCGCCGTCGGCCGTCAGCATTACCGCCATCGAAGACGCCGTGATCTTACGGATCAATATTAAGAAGTTACAGCCATTGTACGACCTCCATATGAACCTGCTGCATGTGAACCTTCAGCTCTTCCAGGAGATGACAGAACAACAGTCGGAGCATCAGTATATCCTGTCCCTTAAAACACCGCTGCAACGGTACCGGTTCCTGCTGGAAAGGCGCCCCGCCATTATCCAGAAAATATCGCTGACCAACATCGCCCGTTACCTCTACACCAGCCGGGAAGCCTTGAGCAGAGCGCGTTTATACCTGCTGGACCAGTCCCGCAACTTTTGTGATTGAGATCACAGACGTAAAAAGAACGAACCGCTAGTTTTGCTTTAAAAAAATATATGAAGCAAAGCATGATTTTATTACACGGACTTTTCGGCGGGCTTAGCAACTGGGAAGGTGTTACACAGCATTTTGAATCACGCTATGACATTCACATTCCGTTACTTCCTATTTTCGATTACCATCTCCAGGACAATCTTGAATACCTCGTTCGCTTCCTGGAACAATACGTGCAGCAGCATGGGCTGGAAAATTCCGTTGTCATCGGCAATTCCCTCGGCGGCCATGTAGCCATCCTTTTTACACACCGTCATCCGGATAAAGTCTCCCGGCTTGTGCTGACCGGCAGCTCCGGCCTGTATGAAAATAATAACCTGGGCAGTTATCCCAAACGGGGCAACTATGAATACATCCGGGAGCGGGTGGCCTATACCTTCTACGATCCGGCTATTGCCACCGACGCTTTGGTCAACGAAGTATTCCAGACCACACAGAACAGGATAAAATGCCTGCGCATTGTGCAAACCGCCAAATCAGCGCAACGTAATTATGTGGCTCCCATTTTACCGGAGATACAGACCCCCACCCTGTTGATCTGGGGAGAGGAAGACCGTATCGCTCCGCCCGACGTGGCCCGTGAATTTCATCAATTGCTCCCCCATGCCACGCTGGTGATGCTGCCGGCCTGCGGTCATGCCCCTATGATGGAGCGCCCGCAGGAATTCAACCACATACTGGAAGACTTTCTGGGAAAGTAATTCAAACGTTTGCATAATGAACCGGTTTTTCTTACATTAGAGCATTCATCAACCAATCTTGCTTCTATAGGGGAGATGTTCAACGCGTATGAAAGAGCTGGGGGATTCCGTATTACTCGACAAACTAAAACAGAACGATGAAGCTGCCTTTACCGAGTTATATAACCGGTACTGGGACAAGATGTACGTCATTGCGCTCAACCGGCTGAACAATCCGGCGGAAGCGGAAGAAGCCGTGCAGGAAGTCTTTTATAATATCTGGAAGCGAAGGGCGGAGATCTCCGTCACCCTTTCGCTTCCGGCTTACCTGGCCACTGCGGTGAAGTACGAAGTCCTGAACACGCTGGCGCGCCAGAAGCGTTTCCTCCGGTATGAAAAATACACGGTCTACACCGGGACTGCTGCCGATGAATCGGCCGGGGAACAGTTGCAGGTGGCCGACCTGCAGCGGCAGCTGCAACAGACTATCAGGGCCCTGCCGGAACAATGCCGCCTGGTGTACCGGCTGAGCCGCGAAGGCGGTTATTCCCGTAAAGAAATTGCCACTACGCTCGCTATCTCAGAAAAAACCGTCGCCAACCATCTCACCCGGGCGTTAAAAAGCCTCAGAGGCACCTTCACAGAGATTTTCAGAATAATTATATTTTTTTTGCTGACCCGCTAGGACATCTTTCTTTCTTATTTGTCATTATAGATAAATCCACCAATGCAACATCCACCACCAAGGATCCGTGAGTTGGCGCAGAAATGGCTGCAAGGCAATATTTCTGCAGCGGAACTCGCCGAATTCAACGACTGGTACAACCAGTTCGATGATGAAAAACTGATACTACCGGCAGACAGCGATACGCCGGCCGTTATACGGGAACGCATCCTGCAGCAGCTTACAGCGCGGATACAGGAGGAGCAGCCTCAGGCAACGGCTGCGCCTAAACGCAACAGATGGTATGCCGTGGCCGCAGCAGCCTGCCTCGGCGGCCTTGTAATACTGGCAGGGCAACATTATCACTGGTGGTCATCCGCACCCGTTATTCACCAGGTGAACAGCGGCATGGCCACACAGAAAGTCATCCTGCCCGACAGCAGCATCGTATGGCTGAAACCCGGCAGTCAACTGCAGTACCCGGACCATTTCGGGCAGGACATCCGGCAGGTACAGCTCACCGGCGAAGCACTGTTTGAAGTCACCCAGAGGCCGCAACAACCTTTCGTAGTGGAAGCCGGCAGCTACACCGCCAAAGTACTGGGCACAAGCTTTAACCTGCGGGTGCTCCCGGCCACCAATGGGATGGAACTGAGTGTGCTCACGGGTAAAGTTGCTGTAGCCGGTGGCAGGGAAGGTCAACCAAAACAAACCGCTGTACTGGCGGCAAGACAAAAACTGGTGGCAGACAGCAGCCAGTTTACCGTGAAAGCTGTTGTGCCCCGGGAGCAGTCGCTCCTCGAAGCTGGCACCCAGTACAACATGAATTTTCACCGTATGGCCTTTGCGGAAGTCATTCAGCGGCTGGAAAAGAAATTTAATGTCCACTGTCAGATAGAAGGTGAAGGACTGCAACACTGCAGCCTCACTGTAGACCTGACAGACCAGTCCCTCCAGCAGTCACTGGAACTCATTGCAGCCACCAGCAATGGCAGATACCAGCTGCAGGACGGCAACATTACCTGGAGCGGAGAAGGCTGCCGGTAAAAAACCAATCATCAACCTGACATATAAAACCGATCATCAACCTAACATATAATCAGCGTCAGCATGTAACAAACAAAAACAGGGATGCGCCAACATCCCTGCAAATGGCTTAGTCACTACATTTTATTAACCAAACCACTACGAAGTTATGCAATTAAATGATTGTATAAGTAAGCTATTGCTTATAATTATGCGAACTACCATTCTACCTTTACTTATCGTGATGCTGGGGGCGGGCCTGTTGTATGGCAGGGACGCCCGCGCGCAGAAATCGCTGAATGCACGTATCACCATCTCGCTTCATCATGAGCCGGTAGAACAGGCGCTGGAGCATATCACCGACCTTACGGGCCTTCGTTTTTCCTATACGACCAATCTTTTTCTATCTTACCCGGAGCTGAACGGCACTTTCGTCAACGAGAAACTCAGTACCGTGCTGGAGAAAGTCCTCGCCCCTGCCGGCGTGATCTTTGAACCCCTCGGTAAACAATACATCATTCTGAAAGCCAAACCCAGGAGCAGCGGGCTCGAATACCTGGCTGCCGGTGAACTGGAAGCGCTTTCCAAAGACATCCCGCTGGCGATAGATACCGGTATCACCGTTACCGGCAAAATCACTGATGCCGCCGGCAACCCGCTTCCGGGCGTGGCGGTGCACATACAGGGTACCTCCAAAGGCGTTTCCTCCGCCGCCAGCGGCCAGTTTAAAATAGTAGCTCCCAAAGGGGAAGTCCTGGTGTTTTCGTTGATGGGTTACCGTAAGATGCACCTTACCGTGAGCGACAATGCCCCGGTGAAGATGACACTGCAGGAAGATGTAAAAGGGCTGGATGAAGTAGTAGTGGTAGGCTACGGCACTGTTAAACGCCGCGACCTTACCGGCTCCATCGCCTCCGTTAAAGGCAGCGACCTGGCCAAAGTGCCGGTACAGAACGTGGCGCAGGCCCTCGCAGGCCGCGCCGCAGGTGTGCAGGTATCCGCGGCAGAAGGTTCCCCGGGCGCAGGCATCTCCATTAAAATAAGAGGTGGCGGCTCCATCACCCAAAGTAATGAGCCCCTTTATGTGATCGACGGATTCCCGCAAACAGACGGCCTCAGCTTCCTCGATCCCACCGACATCGAAAATATTGAAGTCCTGAAAGACGCCTCCGCTACTGCCATCTACGGCGCCCGCGGCGCCAACGGCGTAGTGCTGGTGACCACCAAAAAAGGCGTCAGCGGCCGCACACAGGTATCCTACGATATGTACTACGGCGGCAAACAGGTGACCAGCAAGATCGATATGATGACGCCCTACGATTACGTGCTGATGGACTATGAAAGAAGCATGGGCGACCCCGACCTCCTGCAGAAATTCACCACCCGCTACGGCGCCTTCAGCGAGCTGAAAACACTGTACGAAGGCAGACCGGGCATCGACTGGCAGCAACAGATGTATGGCGGCAATGCCACCACACAGTACCATAAAATCGGCGCCAGCGGCGGCAATAAAAACACCCGCTTCAACCTGTTCTACTCCTTCAATAATGAACAGGGCATCATGGTCAACAGCGGCGCCAAAAAGAACGTTGCCAAACTGAGCATCGACCACAGCGACAACAACCGGCTGAAAGTATCCGCCAGCGTGACTTATACCACCCAGAACATCTATGGCAGCGGCACCTCCGAAGGCGAAAACCGGTTCAACAAACTGATGAACATCCTGCAATACCGTCCCACTATCGGTAAAAGCGGCAATGACATCGATCTCGTAAATGTTGACGAAGATCCCGCTCTCCAGGACGACAACGGCAACGTGATGCAAAATCCGCGTACCAACGCCTTCGCAGAATACCGCAGCACCGACCTGAAAGCCCTGTACCTCAACGGCGCGCTGGAATACAAGCTGCTCAAAAATCTGACTTATAAAGGCGTCGTGGGACTGAAAGCCAACAACCGCGATGCGAATTTATTCAACGGCGACCGGTCCGTTAACGCCCGCCGCACCGGTGGCCCCAACGGCTCCATCGGCCTTACACAGGGCAGCAGCTGGAACTACTCCAATACACTGACTTTCGACAAAACCTTCCATAAAAAACATAAACTGAACCTACTGATCGGCCAGGAGCAGCTTTATGCCACCTCCCGCTTCGTGGAAGCCAGCGCCGCTAAATTTCCAAATGGCGACATTGGCCTCGACGATCTCTCACAGGGCGCACTGGCAGGCATCCCCCGCTCCTTCCGTGACGACGAGAAACTGATCTCTTTCTTCGGCAGGGCCAACTACAGCTACAAAGACCGCTACCTTGTAACGGCCAGTATGCGCGCCGACGGCTCTTCCAAATTCGGCTCGGGCAACAAATTCGGCTACTTCCCCTCTGTAGCGCTGGCATGGCGTGCTATTGAGGAGAACTTCATGAAACAGCAACACCTGCTGTCCGACCTGAAGTTCCGCCTGAGCTATGGCCAGTCGGGTAACAACCGTATCAATAACTATCTATCCCTGTCCCTCCTGGGCACCAACTATTACCCGCTGAACGATCAACCGGTCATCGGCGTAGGCTCCACTACCCTGCCCAATCCCAACCTGAAATGGGAAACCACCGTCTCCCAGAACATCGGTGCAGACATCGGTTTCCTCGACCAGCGGATACAACTGACAGCGGACTATTACCGCAATAATACCCGCGACCTCCTCCTGAATGCACAGGTGCCCTATCTCTCCGGTTACACCGCTGTGTTGAAAAATATCGGCGAAACCAGTAACCAGGGGTTAGAGCTGACCCTGAACACTGTCAACATCAGCAAAAAACAGTTTGAGTGGCGGACAATCTTCAACATCTCCTTTAACAAAAACAAAGTGAAAGCGCTGGCCGGCCCCAGTTTCTTCTACGGCGAATCCGGCTACGGCGCGCTGAAAGAAGGCGATTACCTGGTGCAGGTAGGCTCGCCTGTAGGGCTCATGTACGGTTATAAATCCGACGGCGTGTACCAGGTCAGCGATTTCGATTATGACCCGGCTACTCAGAAATATACTTTAAAGCCCGGCATCCCTTATAACCCCAACGACTATCCCAAACCCGGCTACCTGAAACTGCAGGACGTTTCCGGTCCGGGTGGCAAAACAGACGGCCTGATTACCTCAGACGACCGCACGGTGATTGGCGACGCCACCCCCAAACATTATGGCGGCATCACCAATACTTTCTCCTATAAAGGTTTTGACCTGAGCGTCTTCATCAACTGGATGTACGGCAATAAAATTTACAACGCCAACAAACTGGTGAACAGCCAGACTTACCTGGCCTACCGTAACGCCTACGCCTATATCAAAGACCGCTGGAGTACTATTGACGGGAACGGCAATAAGATCACCGATCCGGCGCAGCTGGCGGAGGTCAATAATGGAAAGACCATTCCGTCGCTCGAAGGCAGCGGCCGCGATCTCAAGTTCTACGACCAGATGGTGGAAGACGGTTCCTTCCTGCGGATCAACAATATCAGCCTGGGATACAATCTTCCCAAAAGCCTGCTGGGCCGCGTGAAGGTTAACAGCTGCCGGCTTTACTTCACTGCGTACAACATTCATACGTTCACATCTTACAGCGGTTATGATCCGGAAGTAAGCACCCGCAACCAGGGCGGCATCACGCCGGGCGTAGATTTCGGGGCCTACCCCAGAAGCCGCTCCTACACTGTGGGCGCTAATGTTGCATTTTAAAACTATTAAACACTCCTCCGATGACTTACCATAAACTGACTGCCTTTGGTAGTGCCATATGCCGGAAGCTAACGCCGTTTGCGGCCGCCGGGCTGATGATGATGTCCGTTGCCTCCTGTGAGAAGCAACTGGAAGAAGATCCATACTCCTATTATGCTTCCAATACCTTCTTCAAAAACGTAAACCAGGCCACCATGGCCACCATGGGCGTGTATGACGTTTTAGGGGAACAAAGCACCTACGGTTTTTACCTGTCGCTGGCCTACGCCATCGATACCGACATCGCACAGGTACAGGGCAACGTGCTGAATGATGAAAAACGGATCCTGGCCCACTATGGCGTGTCTCCCACCCATCCGTGGCTGCGGGAAACATGGCGCATGTTGTATATCGGCATCGACCGTGCCAACCTGGTGATCCAGCGAATCCCGGAGATGGAACTCTATAAAAACGGAACGGAAGACCAGAAAAAAACACTGGCCCGCCTGCTGGGCGAAGCCCAATTTCTGCGCGCATTGTACTACTTCGACCTGGTAAGATTATGGGGAGACGTACCCCTGAAAACCACCCCCACCCAGTCACCCACCGAGCAATTACAGCTGCCCCGGACAGACCGGGAAAAGGTATACGACCAGATCATTACCGATCTGAAAGCCGCTGCTGCCACCGTGCCCTGGAATTCGGCCAAAGGACAGGACGAACGGGTAAGCAAAGGCGCAGTAAAAGGTATCCTGGCACGCGTGTACCTCTATCGTGGCGGTTACTCCCTCCGCCAGGACGGTACCATGAAACGTCCCGACAACTACCGCCAGTATTACGACAGCGCGCTCACACAGACCAAAGCTGTTATCGCCTCCGGCGAACATTCCCTGAACACCAGCTATGAGCAGGTGTTCCGTAACTATTGTTCGCTGAAGCTGGAACCCAAAGAGAGCATGTTCGAAGCAGCGCTTTTCAACCCGCTGGGACAAGCCTCCAACAGCGGCGTGATCGGCACCTGGAACAGCCCGTTGTGCGACGCTGCCAGCCCCTACGGCCGCGCCAATTCCTTCTACGTCACTCATCCGCTGTTTCAGAAAACCTTTGAAAAAGACGATCTCCGTAGAGACGTAGCCGTGGCGACCTTCCAGATCGACAAAAACGGCAATACCGTACCGCTGACCGGTACCGCCGATGCCAAATGGGCTCCCGGGAAGTGGCGGCGCAACTGGCAGGGTACTTCTCCCAAAGATCCCAACAACACAGATATTAACTGGGTGCTGCTGCGTTATGCCGATGTGCTGCTGATGCAGGCCGAAGCAGAAAATGAAGTGAACGGCCCCACACAGTTGGCCTACAGCGCCGTCAATGAAGTACGCCACAGGGCCGGCCTGCCGGATTTAACGCCCGGCCTGGCACAAGCGGCTTTCTTTAACGCACTCGTGGATGAAAGAGCGCATGAGCTGTGCTTCGAAGGTTTCCGCAAATGGGACCTGATCCGCTGGAACATGCTGGGCGCTAAAATCCGTGCTACGCAGACCGCCCTGAAAGCCTACCGCGCCAATTTCCCCTACGTGGCAGGCGACAACTTCCAGGATGGTAAACACGAACTTTTCCCCATCCCGCAACGCGAGCGCGACGAAAACCCAACCCTCACCCAAAACCCAAAATACTGATCCATGGCACGTTTCATAAAGGCTCTCCTTCCGCTGCTGTCTGTCCTGCTCCTGGCAGGGCAGCAGCGTCTGACGGCCCAGTCAGACACCAGCGTATTCTCCCGGCTGGACCTTGACCGGAAAGGACTGGAAAAAGTAAAAGCCAGCTGGCTGAAAAAAGACTACCGCAACGCAGCGGTACAGCTGTTAGCGTACTACCGTCAACGTAAGGACGTACATCATCCGGAAGTGGAAGCCACCGGGCCCGTACCGATGCCCAATGCCGAAGAACGGAAGAAAGCGGAAGACGGGCTGAAACATATCTTCTTTGCCCATAAAGGTTATAAACCCTATTTCTACGGCGATGACATCAACTGGCAGCTGTGGCCGGTGAAAGACAATGAACTGCGCTGGCAGTTACACCGGATGTACTGGTGGGAACCTATGGGCCAAATGTACCGCGCCACCGGCGACGAGCAATATGCCAAAGCATGGGCCAGTCAGTATCTTGACTGGATGGCTAAAAACCCTCAGGGGCTCTCTCCTGAAAATGACCGCTTTGCATGGCGTCCCCTGGAGATCAGTCACCGGGTGGCAAGCCAAACGGCCCAGTTCCAGTACTTCCTGCACTCGCCGGCGTTCACGCCTGAATTCCTGCTGGCTTTCCTGCATAACTACTATGTCCATGCCGACTACATCGTGCATCACTATTCAGAAAAGGGCAACCACCTGCTGTTTGAAGCGCAGCGTATCATCACCGCCGGCACTTTCTTCCCGGAATACCGCGACGCCGCCGCATGGCGGGCTTCCGGCACCGGCATCCTCAATAAGGAAATAGGCGTGCAGGTATATCCTGACGGACTGCAGTTTGAGCTGTCATTCAACTATCACATTGCCGCCATACAGATTTTCTGCCGGGCGCTGGAAATATTGCAGATCAATGGCATTGCGGACCAGTTCCCCGCCTCCTACAAGGCTACCGTGGAGAATATGATCATGGCCGTAGCGGAATTCACCTTTCCCGACTATACCTATCCCATGTTCAGCGATGCCAAGCTGGAAAAGAAATCGGGCCTGCTGAGAGATTTTAAAGGCTGGGCAAAAGTATTTCCTGACAATGAAGTGATCCGTTATTTCGCCACCGACTTCAAAAAAGGAACACCGCCCGCGCACCTGTCAAATGCCTTAAAAGACGGCGGCATCTATATCTTCCGCAACGGCTGGACGCCGGATGCCACCATGATGGTGCTCAAAGCCAGTCCGCCGGCTTTCTGGCACAGCCAGCCGGACAACGGTACTTTTGAACTGTACATCCATGGCCGCAATTTCTTCCCGGACGCAGGTTGTTATGTTTATGGCGGCGACGAAGCCGTGATGAAGGAACGCAACTGGTTCCGCCAGACGAGGGTACACAATACCCTGACCCTGGACAACGCCGATATGGAAGTCAACGCAAAGCGCCTACAATGGAACACTTCCCCCGGCTGGACCAGCTGGTATATGAAAACCCAAGCTACAAAGGGCTCACCCATCGCCGTTCCGTTTACTTTGTAGAGAAACGTTTTTTTGTGATCATCGATGAAGCCATCGGAGACGCCACCGGGGAGGTAGCCCTGCACTATGGTTTCAAAGAAGGCCCAACGACCGCAGACCATAAAGCGTTAACAGTAACGACCAACTTCAATGACCATAACAATGTGCTGTTGCAGTGTTTTCCCGCGCAGCCAGCTACTATGGCCAAAGAAGACAGCTATGTATCGTATGCCTACCGGCAGAAAGAACAGCGGGACGCGTATGCTTTTCAGTCCGCCAAACAGGACGGGAAGACACAGCGTTTCATTACCGTCATATACCCGGTGAGCGGAAAGACGCCCGTTATCCGGGCTGCTGTGAAGGCGGCTGACGAAAACCGTGTAAGCGCCACCGTTACTATTGACCAACAATCCTACGAACTCGGATATAACCTGAAACCATAAACGAAACATATGCGATCAACGCTCCTTCGCAACGCCCTTGGCTGTTGTGCCGGGCTTGCCATGCTATGCAGTTGTCAGCCCAAAAAGCCGGAGAAACGGCCCAACATCATTTTCATCATGACAGACGACCATACCACAAGGGCGATGAGCTGTTATGATACCTCGCTGGTCCGGACGCCCCACCTGGACCGGCTGGCCAGTGAGGGAATGCTGTTCCGGAACTGCTTCGTGACCAATGCCGTTTGCGGTCCTTCCCGTGCCACTATCCTCACCGGAAAGTACAACCATATCAACGGGCTGACTGACAACGCCAAAACCTTCGATAGCAGCCAGGTAATCTATCCGCAGCTGCTGCACCAGGCAGGTTACCAGACAGCAATGATCGGCAAATGGCACCTGGGCTCCCTTCCGGTAGGATTTGACTACTACAGCATCCTGCCGAACCAGGGAGAGTACTATCAACCTGATTTTATAGAGAACGGCGATACCATCCGGGAGCAGGGTTATGTGACAGATGTGATCACCGACAAGGCGATACGTTTCCTGGAACATCGTGATAAAAGCAAGCCCTATCTGCTCATCTACCAGCATAAAGCACCGCATCGAAACTGGATGCCGGCTGTTCGCGACCTGGGCACCTTCGACAGTATCACGTTTCCCGAGCCACCCAATCTGCTGGACGATTTCCGCGACCGTGGAAGGGCCGCCAGAGAGCAGCTGATGAACATCAGCACCGATATGTGGGATGCCTGGGACCTCAAAGTGGCCGCAGCAGACACGTTGCGCGCCATGGAGCAACGCCCTGCACGCCGCGCCTTCAAAGACTCCAAAGGCGACGACTACAAACAGGCCAACAACAAGGCCGAAGACCTGCATCGTTTTTTCCAGGTGTACAACCGCCTGACGCCGGCAGAGAAAGTACAGTGGAATAAAGCCTATGCCGGCCGTGTAGCCGAATACAACCGGCTGAAGCCCCGGGGCGCGGACCTCGTGCGCTGGAAATACCAGCAATACATGCGGGATTACCTTTCCTGTGTAAAAGCAGTAGACGACAATGTAGGTCGCCTGTTGAAGCATCTTGAAGCCACCGGGGAACTGGACAACACTATCATCGTGTATACGTCTGACCAGGGTTTCTTTCTGGGCGAACATGGCTTCTTCGATAAGCGGATGATGTATGAAGAATGTTACCGTATGCCACTGCTGATACGTTACCCGCCGGGCATCCGTCCGGGCAGCAGCAGCGACGCCTTCGCCATGAACGTGGACTTTGCACCTACCCTGCTGGACTATGCAGGCGCGCATATCCCGGCAGACATGCAGGGGAAGTCATTAAAACCTGTACTGGCCAACAACGGCCGGGCGCCCGCCGGCTGGCGTACCGCCACTTACTATCACTATTACGAATACCCGTCGTGGCATATGGTCAAACGGCACTACGGCATCCGTACGGCGCGTTACAAGCTGATTCATTTCTACAACGACATCGACGAATGGGAACTGTATGACTTACAACAGGACCCGCACGAAATGAAAAACCAGTACGGCAACCCGGCCTATGCCCCGGTGACCGACAGCCTGAAACAACAACTGCTGGCCTTACAGCGGCAATACAAAGACACTAATCCCTCAGAAAAATGAACAGGATCTTTCAACAATGGTTATGGTGCGTGGGAGTCTTCTGGAGCCTGCATGCCACCGCACAAACGGTCACGCCTGCACGGCCCAATATCCTGTGGATCATCACCGACCAGCAAACCGCGCAAGCCATGAGTATTGCGGGCAACAGGGAGCTGCATACGCCGGCGATGGACCGCCTTGCCGCCAGAGGCGTGCGTTTCACCCGCGCTTATTGTGCGCAGCCGCTTTGCACACCTTCGCGCATTAGTATGTTCAGCGGCCGTATGCCACACCAGATGCGGATCACCACCAACGCTTCCGACAAAGAAAACCGTTGGCCCGACACCGTGATGATGGCCGGCCGCCTGATGAAAGCTGCCGGTTACCGCACCGGTTACGTCGGCAAGTGGCATATCCCGCTACTGACGGCCGACAGCGCGCGGCACGGTTTTCAGTACATGAAAAACACCCGGATGCGCGACTGGATGGATGCCTCCACGCCTGCCGACTGCGCCGCCTTTATCAGGCAGGACAGCCGCCAGCCTTTCTTTCTTGTAGCCTCTTTCGTGAATCCGCATGACATCTGTGAATGGGCGCGGGGCGACGATATGAAAATGGACCTGTTGCCTCCCCTGCCTGACAGCAGCCACTGGCCGGCATTGCCAGCCAACTTCGGCATCCCGGCGCAGGAGCCGCCTGTTGTACGGGAACAGCAGCATTCCAACTACCGCACCTATCCCACCCTGCAATGGCAGCCGGAACAATGGCGGGCGTACCGCTGGGCTTACAACCGATTGACGGAGCAGGTAGACCAGTACGTGGGCATGGTGCTGGAAACCCTCCGTAAGTACAAGCTGGAAGACAATACCATCGTGATTTTCACCAGCGACCACGGGGACGGCTATGCGGCGCACCGCTGGAACCAGAAGCAGGTGCTGTACGAAGAATCTGCCAGCGTGCCGCTGATCATCGCCGGCCCGGGTATCCGTGGCGGCACCACCAGCGATCAGCTGGTATGCAACGGAACCGATATCATCCCGACCCTTTGCGATTATGCCGGCGCGGTCCCGCCCGCCTACCTGGCAGGCCGCAGCCTGCAGCCACTGCTCAGCGGCCGGCAGCAGTCGCTCCGCGATACGCTGGTCATCGCCACCACCTTCGCCGATAACGAGAAGTCGCTCGATATAGACGGCAGAGCCGTTATCACCGCCCGTTACAAATACATCGTGTATGACAAAGGCCCTGTCAGGGAACAGCTGTTTGACTTACGGCAGGACCCCGGAGAGATGCACAGTCTTTCTGCGGACAAACGTTTCCTGCAGATGCAGGAACGGTTCCGCCGTTACCTCCGCCAGTGGTGCCTGGCTACCGATGATCCTTTCACTCCTTTAAAACCATAAGATGCCTCCTTCTTTTCGCTGGCCGGCCTGTCTCGCAGTGATGCTCTCCCTGGGCGCCACCGCGCAGCAGTTGCCCGATGCCAATCAACATATTACCGCGCCTTTCCTGCATAAACGGGAGCGCAGCTGGCCGTTTCCGGCTAACGGCGCCACCGATCCGCAGGCGTTACTATGGCCTGCCGTAGCCGGCAAAAACACCCGCTATGTGGTCCGTTACAGCCAGGACAGCCTTTTTCCTGCCGCGCGCACCCTGCAAAGCGATACCCTTCCCTGGGCCATGTACGCGTTGCATACGCCACTGCCTACCGGCAAATGGTACTGGCAATATGCCTCCCGTGCGCAGGAAAAAGAGGAATGGCGCTGGTCACCGCGACAGTACTTTTATGTGTCGGCTCCCACGGCAACGCCTACACTACCGCAGATGATGGAGAAAGCCCGCAAGCCGCATCCCCGTTTGTGGAACATGCAGGCGCAGCTGACCGGTTTCCGGGAAGCCAACCGCAACGACGCGGAAGCTATCGCCCTGCTGCGCTCCGCAGATAAGCTGCTCAACGCTCCGCTCCCGGAGGAAAAGCCCACGCGGCCACGCGACACCACCGGCATGACCGCCCAACAGCAGGAGAAAATGACAGAGTTTATGTATCACGGCTTCGGCGAAAAAGTGGCGCACCCCATCCGCCAGCTCTGCATAGCCTACTGGCTCAGCGGCGATGCCCGCTACGCCACAGAGGCCGTTCGCCGCGCCATGCACCTGGCCAGTCTCGATCCTGCCGGCTACGGTACCCGCGACGATTTCAACAACGGCAACGTCATGGAAGGCATGGCGTGGGCCTACGACATGGCATACGACCGCCTCACCGCCGCACAGCGGGCTACGCTGCAACAAGCGATCCTCCGTCGCGGCAGCGGCATCTGCCGCAACATGATCAATCGTTTCGAGTTACAGCTGTGCGATAACCATATATGGCAACATATCCTGCGTAACTTCACGATCTCGGCCATCGCGCTGGCACATGACGCGCCCCCGGCTGATCAGTGGCTGCAATACGCCTACGAGGTATGGAGCGCCCGCTTTCCCGTGCTGGGCACCACAGATGGCGGATGGCACGAAGGCAACGGCTACTTCCGGGTTAATTTCGTATCGCTCGCCTACCTGTCCCTCCTGTTCGGCGACCTGAGCGGGGTGGATTATTTCACCGCCCCCTGGATGCAGAACCTGCCCTATTACCTGCTGTATTCCTATCCGCCGGCATCAGCTTCCGTAGCCATGGGCGACATGCACGAGAACCTGTCGACCACCGCCCGCACACCGGCGGTATTTGCTGAAGCACTGGCCCGCAAAGTACATAACCCCTATTTTAACTGGTACGTACATACGATACAGCAACAGTTCCCCGACTATTTCCGCAGGGACAAAGACTTTGTGCTCTTCCGCCTGCTGGTGAAAAACACACCGCGCCCGGAAATCATCTCTCCTGCCGCATTACCGGCCTCCCGTACTTTCCCGGACATTGGGCTGACCATGATGCACTCCCATATAGACGACACCCGTAAAGACCTGATGGCCTCCCTGAGCGCCAATCCGTTCGGGTCTTCCGGCCATGGCCATGCCAGCCAGAATGCTTTCAACGTCAACTACGGCGGTAAACTGGTCTTTGGCGGCAGCGGCTTTTACAGCAACTTCAGCGACGCACATAACCTGCTGCACTACCGCAATACCCGCGCTTATTGTACCATACTGGCCGACAGCCTCGGCCAACGTATCGGGGAAAACGGCTATGGCTGGATGCCCCGGCACATCGCCGGCAAACGGATACAATACACGCTGGGCGATGCCTCCAACGCGTACGGCCCGGTGACGGCACCGTTCTGGCTGGGGCATTTCGAACTCAATCACCTGCAACCCACCCGGGAGAACGGATTCGGCGATGCCGGCGTAACCCGCTACCGCCGCCATATGCTGATGCTCGACAGCAACATTATCGTACTGTATGATGAACTGGCGGCCAGAGCACCCGTTAAATGGACCTGGCAGGCCCATAGCCCTTACACCATCCGGCAGGGCGACGGTAACACCTTCTCTGTCAACGAACCAAATGTAAAAGCCGGCGTACACGTTTACGCCCATACGAAAACCAATACGGTCGTGCATCAGCGTTTTAACGCACCAGCCATCAACTGGAAAGGCAAAACAGACGACGAAGGCAACATCGTTCCCTTTACCGAACAATGGCATTGCGGCGTTACAACAGCGCCGGGCCGGCAGGCCCGCCTGCTGACGGTCATGCAGGTAGGCGCTCCCAACGCAGCTACTCTTCCCGTCACACAACAAAACGGCGAATGGCGCATCGGAACATGGCATATCGTAGCGGAACTGGACGACAACAAAGCGCCGCTGCTCTACATTTTCAGCGACGATCAAACCACCGCCCTGCATTATGGCAGAGGGCATTTCCAACAGGGACAGCACCGGTACCAGCACAGTACCGTGCTCACCGAAAACGGGCAGTCTACCGAAGCCATCGACGTACTGCCGGCCATCATTAAAACCCGATAACATGACGATAAAAACAATCCGCAACCTGGCTGCCTGCCTGCTGTTATGTTTGCTTGGCGCCGCCTGCGCACCAAAGAAAAAGAGGCCCAACATTCTCATGATCATGTCTGACAACCAGTCATGGAACCATGCCGGTTGTTATGGCGACAAAACCGTAAGAACACCCAACATGGACCTGATAGCCCGCCAGGGCGTGAGGTTCACCAACGCCTTCTGCAGCTCCCCTTCCTGTTCACCGGCCAGGGCAGCTATGCTCACGGGCCAGGACATCTGGCGCATCGAAGAAGGCGCTAACCTGTGGGGCATTCTTCCCGCAAAACTGAAACTCTACACAGATCTGCTGGAAGCATCCGGCTATGAACTCGGCTTTCAGGGCAAAGGCTGGGGGCCGGGCAGTTTTACCGCCAACCAGCGCAAACGGAATCCCGCCGGCAACGAGTTCAAAAACTTCGGCGACTTCCTCTCCGCCCGTAAAGGCGCCCCCTGGTGTTATTGGGTGAGCAGCCACGAACCGCACCGTCCCTACGAAG
This sequence comes from Chitinophaga oryzae, assembly GCF_012516375.2. Classification (NCBI taxonomy): domain Bacteria; kingdom Pseudomonadati; phylum Bacteroidota; class Chitinophagia; order Chitinophagales; family Chitinophagaceae; genus Chitinophaga; species Chitinophaga oryzae. Next base: position 4,049,995 of record NZ_CP051204.2, on the reverse strand, counting down.
TAGGCAGCGGTGAACGGGCAGGCATACACGCTGACAGCGTACAGGTGCCCGGTTATCTCCCGGACCGCAAAGACGTACGTACGGATATTGCGGACTACTATGCCGCCGTGGAAACCTTCGACCGAGAACTGGGCACCATCCTGCAACAGCTCCGGGAAAGCGGCGACCTGGAAAATACCGTTATCATCGTGTGCAGTGACAACGGCTGGCAGATGCCACGCGGACTGGCCAACCTGTATGACTTTGGCACACACGTGCCGCTGATCATTTCCTGGCCCGGAAAATTCAGGGAGAACGAAACTACCGACCACCTGGTGACGCTGAACGACCTCGCGCCTACCTTCCTGGAGCTGGGACAGGTGGCCGTTCCCAAAGAGATGACCGGCAAAAGCCTGTTGCCCATAGTTGCCAAAGGACAGACAGCTCCCGCGCGGGACTTTGTGGTGCTTGGCAGGGAACGTCATGCCTTCGTGCGCCAGCATGGGCTGGGCTATCCCGGCAGGGCTATCCGTACGCCCGACTACCTCTACATCCGCAACTACGAACCGGACAGGTGGCCCGCCGGCGATCCGCCGCTGTATGGAGACATCGATCCTTACATGCTGCACTACCCCGGACTGGCCAAATGTTATATCATGGCCCATAAAGACAGCGCAGCCATCAAACCTTTCTTTGAACTGGGTTTCGCTAAACGACCGGCAGAAGAATTATTCGACATTAAGAACGATCCGGATGAGCTGCACAACCTCGCAGCCGACCAACGGTATGCAAAACTGAAAGATTCACTCTCCGCTAAGATGCAGGCGCATCTTGTTGCCACCGGCGATCCGCGCGTTACCGGCGGACGGCTGATCTGGGACGGCACCGATTATTTCTCGGAGATTGACAAAACACCGCGCCCCAGCCAGGAATCACAACGACAATTTAAACTGGATTCTGTCTACAACTACCTGAAATAACAACGATATGAAAATAGGAAAATGGAGTTGGTGCATAGTGATTTGTTGCCTCACCATGACTTATAACGGCAAGGCCCAAACGAAAACGCGGAACATGTCGCCCGCGATGAAGCAAACCGTGGAATCGGCATTGTCCTTCTCAGTGCGACAGTACAAACACATGATGGCGGCGCTGCCGGATGGCAGGCTTCCCCGCACCACCGCTAAAGACGGCACGCTGATGACCGCCGAATCCCGCTGGTGGACCAGCGGCTTCTACCCCGGCACGCTGTGGTATCTCTATGAATACAGCAAAGATCCGCAGATACTGGCTGAGGCCAACAAACGCCTGCAGTTGCTGGAAAAAGAGCAACACAACCGGCAGACCCACGACCTCGGGTTCATGATGTTCAACAGCTATGGCAACGCCCTGCGCATTGCGCCGCAGGCGGCCTACCGGGACATCCTGCTGAACAGCGCCCGATCGCTGGCATCCCGCTTTAATAACAACGTGAATTGTATCCGGTCATGGGACCATGGCAACTGGCAGTTTCCCGTAATCATCGATAACATGATGAACCTGGAATTGCTGACCTGGGCCACCCGTGAGACCGGCGACTCTACATATTACAACATCGCTGTAAAGCACGCCAATACCACGCTGCTGCATCATTTCCGTAAGGATTTCAGTACCTGGCACGTCATCGACTACGACACCCTCACAGGGAAGCCTGTGGCCAAAAAGACTTTCCAGGGCGCGGCGGATTCATCGGCCTGGGCCAGGGGACAAACCTGGGCACTGTACGGTTATACGATGATGTACCGCGAAACCCGCAACCCGCGGTATCTACAGCAGGCAGTGGCCGTAGCGTCTTTTCTGTTGCACCATCCGGCGCTGCCGAAAGACAAAATCCCTTACTGGGATTTTGACGCGGCGGATATCCCGCACGCTTACCGCGACGCTTCCGCAGCCGCCGTCATGGCTTCCGCCCTGCTGGAACTGAGCACGCTGGTCAAGGGCAAACAATCAGACACCTATTGGAAAACAGCAGAGCAGATCATCGCCGGCCTCTCGTCCGGTACCTACCGTGCTAAAGAAGGAGGGAACAATAATTTTATCCTGATGAAAAGCGTCGGTTCATTACCACATGGCGTGGAAATCAACGTACCCTTGTCGTACGCCGACTATTACTACGTAGAGGCGTTAATGAGATACCGCAAATATAGCGGCAGTTAAAATATAGTGGTGAGAAAAAGGCCCGGAACGTTTGTTCCGGGCCTTTCAGTAAGTTATCAGTCCGTTACAGACACATAATATCCGTCCGGGTCCCTGAGGGAGAACTCATTTCTGTGGGAGTTGGCATTGATATGCGGCGGCTCTTCCACGATGGCTTTCAGTTGCTGCGCTTTTTTCCAGGCCGCATCAAGGTCCGTCACCCGGAAAAAGAGGATCAATCCGTTGCCTGCTGCCGGCGCCGGGTCCAGCATTGTAGGATGTTCATGGGCGCCCCATCTGTGCAGGCATAACACCACGGTGTCGTCTTCCGGATCGGCCAGTATTTCGAAAGTACCGCCGCCATGGCGGCTTTCACAGCCCAACAGCTGCTGATACCAGGCAGAGCTTTTTTCCACGTCCTTTACCGCGATAATAATTTCGGGTCTGATCATTTGTATCGTTTTAGCCGGTCAGATTTCCCTGTTCCGTATTTTTTCCTTGTGTCCTATTCCCCACTGCACCAGTTCGTGCATCACATTGCGCAGCGAGTCCGCATAGTCGTTACGGACATACAGGATCGTGCCATTGTCCAGCACTTTCCGGCTGACAAGGCCATTCAGTTCCAGGTCTTTCAATTCATTGGACAACACCCTGGCCGAGATGCCTGGCAATGCCCGTTGCAGTTCGTTAAAACGTTTGTCACCCGTGGCCAGCGTAATGATGATCCGTACTTTCCATTTACCGGCAATGATATATAAGGCGTCTTCCGCCGCCGGCATCACCTGATTACATTTTTCTGTACATGTTACTGTTTCCATATCTCTGAATTACTAACCCATAGGTTAGTGCTAACCTGTAGGTTACATTGATAGTATAGCGCTTAAAGGCAGGTACATTTGTACCGTCAAAAAAATTCTTTCTACAGAATTAAACAAAAATATTCAAAAAAACAGATCATGGGAAACATCTTGCATATCATATCGAGTGCGCGCGGGGAATCATCCAATAGTATACTGCTGGGCAACCGGATTGTAGAAAGACTGCAGCAACGGTATCCGGATAAGGAAGTGGTTGTTAACGACGTAGCCGGCCAGTCATGGGAATGGTTACATACCGACCTGGTAAACGCCTACAGAACGCCGCCCGATGCGCTCACCGGCGAACAGCTGGCCCTGCTGGAGACTTCTGACGCAGCAGTAGCACAGATACAGGAAGCCGACATGATCGTCATCGGGGTGCCGCTTTATAACTTTAACATTCCTGCCCCGCTCAAAGCATGGATAGATCATGTGGTAAGACCAGCCAAAACCGTCACCTATAAAGACGGGCGGCCTGCGGGAATGCTTTCGGGGAAAAAAGCCTATCTCGCCATCGCCTCCAACGGTATTTATTCCGAAGGGCCTATGGCTGCTTTTGATTTTGCGGAGCCTTACCTGCGGTATATGCTGGAGTTTTTAGGCATCACGGACGTTACCACCTACCGGATAGAGGGCGCCGGTATGACCGCCACCAAAGAAACCGCCGTGGAGAAAGGACTAGCCAGCGTGGAAAGCCTTTGATTTCATCTTCCAAAAAAATAAAGTTGGTTCTTTATTTGGAGAACCAACTTTATTTTTTCAATTTTGTGATGACAAAAGACGTCGGCATTGGAAAATTACAGAGACAGGATAGAGAAACTGAGCACGGCTATGGAAGGCCTTGGCCTTACGCCGGTAGCTGCACGGGTATATATATACCTGCTGCTGTGTGAGGGCCATCAAGCAACGTTTGAACAGATCGTGGAATACTTCGGGGTGAGCAAAAGCGCAGTATCCAATGGCATTAAGATGCTGGAATCAGCAAAAATGATTTCTGCCAAAACCATGGGTGGGCAACGGAAACGTTATTTCTCCGCGAATGTCACCAGTATGTTCAACGAAGACACCCTCACGGCGAAGATTAAAATGTTTTTTCACATACTGGACGAAATCAGGTCCATCCGTCAAACGAATGATGAGCTTAACCAGGAACTGGAAGAGGTATCCATGCTTTATAAAATGATGCTGGTGGAAATGCCGCTGATACTGGAAAGGTGGAGGCGGACCATCGCGCTTAACAAGGCCCACTCCTAGCGGCTTTTTTTTGCCGCGTCTGGTTCTTTAAGTTCAGAACTAAAAGAATTATAATCAATTAATAATGAAAACAGGTATCCTTTTACTGTTGCTGGCCACTCATATCCGGGTGGCAGACGGACAGACCATGCCTGAAAAAGACACCGGTCAACCTACGACTACCCTGAGTCTGCAACAGTGCCTCGACTATGCCGGCACCCATCATCAGGAACTTCTGGCCAAAGCTCAATCCGCCGCGGCCGCAGTGCAGGACCGCAAAGCCGCCGCGGCCAAACTGCTCCCCGACATTACCGTCACCGCTGCGGTGAACAACTACTGGAAGATCCCCGTGCAGATATTTCCCGGGGAACTGGCAGGTCAGCCGGCCGGCACTTTCGTACCGGTACGCATGGGTACCCCATGGATGGGCAACTATGGCGCAGAAGCTACGCTCCCGCTGGTAGACGTAAAAACATGGCAGCAGATCAAACTGGCGAGGCTGCAGCAGCAGTCCGGCGCCAGCGAATATCAGTCCCTGCAACGGTCGCTGCGGAAAAACGTACGCATGGCTTATTACAGCGCGCAGCTGCAGCAGGACTATCTCACCGTAGCCCAACAGCTGTACCGCAATTACCAGCAGATCCATGACCTCATCAAACTACAGTTTGAAAAAGGCCTGACAGACAAAATCGCATTTAATCAGTCCGCCACCCTGCTAAAAAACAGGCAGCAGGCTGTACAACAGGCCGGTGTATCCTTACAGGAGGCATATCTCGATCTTAAGTTCTGGATGGGTTTTCCGCTGGACAGCCAGCTGGCCACACAGGCTGCCGACCCGTTGCCTCCGCTGGAAATCAGCCAGTACAACAGTTCACAGCTGCCGGACTATGAAACGGAGCAACTGAAAGTGGCCGTCGCTGCGCAACAATACCAGCATACAAAAGCAGCTTACTATCCCAGCCTGCATCTTAAAGGTTCTTACCAGCAACTGGGCTTTGGCGACCAGCTGAATTTTATCACCCGCTCTCCGTGGTTTACAGTCGGCTACGCCGGTGTGGAATTGCGTTTCCCGCTGTCCTGGTCTAACTTTTCCGCTAAGCCACGCAGCGCAAAAGCGCAGTGGCAGGCAGCTTCCAGCCGGTTCAAACAATACGAGTCCGAACAGGAAAGAAAATACCGCCAGGAAAAACTGCTGCTGGAAAAAGCGTCCGCCGACATACAGTTGCAAAAGGAAAACATCCTGCTGGCGCAGGAGAATGAAACCCTGAGCACGCAAAAGATCAACAAAGGCATCATTGATATGGTCCAGCTGAAAGAGATACAACAGGACCTTTACGACGCGCAGGTCAAACTCAACGATGCCCGCACTGACTTTTACAAACACTACACTGAACTCAACTATCTGCAACATCAATAAAGATCTGCATGAAAACATTGCTCTCCATCGCAGGAATGACGCTGCTGCTCATTGCCTGCAAATCCAAAACCGCTACCTACACGGTGCAGTCGCGCACACTGAACGAAGCAGTATATGCTTCCGGAGAAATCATGCCTGAAGCTTATTACTTCCTGAAAGCCAATTCCGCCGACCTGCTGCTGAACGTTCTGGTGAAAGAAGGCGACACTGTCCGCCAAAATGAAGTCCTGGCCGTGCTGGGCACGCCCGGCCAGCTGGAACAGGCAAACATCCTGCAACAGCAGGTAGCACTGGCCGGCAGCAATGCACAGGAACACTCCGCCGCGCTCACTGAACTGCAAAGCCGCATCGCACTGGCTAAAACAAAAAAGGAGCAGGACGCCCTTAACGCCGACAGATATACGGAGCTGGCACAAAGCAAAGCCGTGTCCGAAAAGGACGCGGAACAGGCCCGCGTGCAGGCCGCTACCAGCGCCACGGAATACAAAACGTTGCAGGACCGGTACCAGACCCTGCAAAAAGACCTGTCCGGCAAACTGCTGGAAGCCAAACAGCAGCTGGCAGCCAACACACAAGGCCGCGAAGGGAAAGTACTGAAAAGCCCTGTCAACGGGCTGGTGTATAAAGTATACCTGAAAACCGGCGAGCTGGCGCAGCTCAATGACCCGGTAGTGATGGTCGGGCTGCCCGGACAGTTCAAACTGGAGCTGCTGGTAGACGAACGCGATATCAGTAAGATAAAAACCGGGCAGAAAGTATATTTCGAAACCGATGTTTACAAAGGCAAACAATTTTCCGCTACCATCAATAAAATCATTCCGCTGCTGCAAAAGGAAAGCCGCAGTTTCCAGGTAGAAGCGGCCGTGCAGGACACTGCCCGCTTTTATCCGCAATCATCGGTAGAAGCGAATATCCTCATACGGGAACGTATCAACGCATTGGTAGTGCCCTCCGATTACCTGATGAAAGGTGACAGCGTATACCTGCAACAAGGCAGTGACCTTCGCAAAAGCGCTGTTGTTACCGGTATCCGCAGTGGCGACTGGGTAGAAATAAAATCCGGTCTGAAAGCAGGCGATGTGATCGCCATAAAAGAAGGACGATGAAAATATTCACCAATATCAAACTGGCAGCTACCATAGCCTTCACGCATATGCGTGCCCGGTTGAAACAAACGGTGATCGCCACCGCAGGCGTCACCTTTGGTATCACGGTGTTCATCTTCATGGTCAGCTTTATACAGGGCTCCAACGATTTCGTACAGGCGGTAGCGTTTGAACAGTCGCCGCACCTGCGCCTGTACAACGAGATACAGACAGCCTCTTCCAATATCCTGGACAGGGCTGAACCCGGCGCCGTTAATGTGGTCAGTCACGTAAAGCCCAAAGATATCCTGCTCAGCCTGAAGGACGGCCCGCAGATTGTACAGGCCCTGCAAAAAGACCCGCGGGTGGCCGCTATCTCCGGCTCCGTCAGCTCGCAGGTATTTTACCGGCTTGGCTCCAGCAGTATCAACGGCACCATCAACGGTATCCGTTTTGAGCAGGAGAATGCGCTGTTCAACTTACAGGCTAAACTGGTGGACGGCAGCTTCAGAGAGCTTTCCACGCTGCCCAACAGCATCGTGGTAGGCGTAGGCCTGGCCAGACGGCTCAACGTCAAAACCGGCGACCGGCTGGAGGTGACTACCGAAAAAGGCAACAATTTCTCCGTAAAGGTGGTCGGTATCTTCAAAACCGGCCTTACCGATATCGACAAACAGCAGAGTTACGCCAGCCTCAATACCGTGCAGCGCTTTCTGGAAGTGCCGGCATCCTATATCACCGACATCAAAATAAAACTGCACGATATGGAACAGGCGCCGGCCATGTCCAGGGAACTGCAGGCCAAATACGGCTTTCACGGCTCCGACTGGAAGCAGGACAACTCCGCCCTGCTGGAGGGCGACGCGCTCCGTAAAATGATCGTGTATGGCGTTGCCGTTACCATCCTGCTGGTAGCCGGGTTCGGTATCTTCAACATCCTCACCATGATGATCTACGAAAAGATGAAAGACATCGCCATCCTGAAAGCGATGGGCTTTTCCGATACCGATATCCGCTGGATATTTTTGGTGCAGGCGCTGATCATCGGGCTGACCGGCGCGCTGATGGGACTGGTGTTCGGTTTCCTGGCAGCATATGGCATTTCCAAAATGCCCTATAAAAGCGATGTAATGATCACACTGGACCATTTACCCGTGAGCTTCAGCGCCGTGTACTACGTGACCGGTTTCACCTTCGGTATTCTCACCACTACGCTGGCCGGCTACCTGCCATCCCGCAAAGCCGCCCGTGTAGATCCTATTACGATTTTAAGAGGATGACCATGAACCTGATAGAAGTAAGGAATATCAACAAATATTTTGACCAGCCCACCCGGATGCAGGTGCTGACAGACGTGAGCCTCGACATAGAAAAAGGCCATTTCGTTTCCATTACCGGTAAATCCGGCAGTGGCAAATCCACGCTGCTGTACCTGTTATCTACTATGGACACGGCTTTTGAGGGCAGCATCCGCATCAACGGCGAAGAGATGCAGGGCAAGCGTAACCGGTGGCTGGCGGACTTCCGCAATCATCACATCGGCTTCGTGTTCCAGTTTCACTACCTGTTGCCCGAATTCAGTGTGCTCCGCAATGTGATGCTGCCGGCGCTGAAACTGGCACGCTATTCTCCCGCCGAGATCGAACAGAAAGCCATAGACCTTTTAAAACTATTAGGGGTAGATGCGCAAGCCACCAAACGGGCGTCCCTCCTCTCCGGCGGACAGCAGCAGCGGGTGGCCATTGCCCGCGCATTGATCAACGAACCGCTGATCATTATGGGCGATGAGCCTACCGGCAACCTGGACAGCCAGAATGCCGCCATTGTGTTCGATCTTTTCCGTCAGCTCTCTTCAGAGCGGGGACAAACCATCCTGACCGTCACGCATGATGATGATTTCGCCCGCCGTTCCGATAAGGTGATCCACCTGGTAGATGGCAGGATTGCCGGGTAATATACGTCATGCTGCCTGCTGCTGAGAAACGGGCGGGCGTACAGCTCCGCCACTGCGGGATAACACACGGTCCCGTATTCTCAGCGCCGGCTTTTCTACCAGCAGTCGGATCAGCCACGCTGCCAGGATGCAGGTCAACGTGCAGCAAAGCATCATCCAGCCGCTGTTTTTAGCCAGGCCAAGGCCTCCCAGCAGGTCCTGCGTTACATGTATCACGCCTTTATGGCTCAGATAAATAGCATAGGAAAGCGCTGCAATCAGCGCTGTGACACGGGAGTGAACACGGTACAGCCAGCAGCGGGGACATACCGCCGCTGCCACGATCGCGCCGTAGCCGGCGGACACTAACGGGAAACCATATACGGTGGACACCGGGGAAAAACTGTTTTCCGTTACAAACCACGCTGCCGTGAGCAAAGCCAATCCCACAGCAAATAAACCATTGGCGTATCTGTTGACCCACTCTTTCGCCAACGGCCTGAACTGAAACAGCGCGGCGATCGCTACGCCGGCAAGCAGCCCATCCAGCCGGTTGTATACCGGGTAATAGATGGCGCGGTACCAGATCACCCAGAAGTTAGGGTCGTCGCCCGCGGGCGCCACCAGCACGTTATATATCCACCAGCGGCAGGCAAGCCCGCCGGCGAAAAGCACCGGTATCAGCCAGAAAGCTTTACGACCGGCCTTTACATACAGCAGCAGGGCCAGCAGGCAGGGAAACAGGAGGTAAAACTGCTCCTCCACACAAAGCGACCACGCGTGAGAGAACGTACCATGTGTTTTGAGGTTTAGTCCGAAGTTCTGTGTGAAGGTGAGAAATTTCCACAAGGGCGGCAGCATTTCTTTCTCCCGGAAAACCGGTAGAAAAAAGTATAAAGCCAGCACCAGCAGGTACGGCGGGACAATGCGGAAAAAGCGTTTGATATAAAACGGTTTCAGTTTAACCGTTCCCGTATCTGCCACTTCTTTGAACAGCTGGCCTGCAATAAGGTAACCGCTAAGGACAAAAAACAGGTCTACCCCTGTCCACCCGAAACGCGCAGGCGTGTCCAGCCATTCCGGGTGCGGGAAAATGCGATAGTGGTAATAGAAGACAAAGAAAATAGCGAATGCACGCAGATGATCGAGCGCGGCGATCTTCTGTGGCAACGCGTGAACAGCGTTCCTGGAGCGGGTGGACATAAAGAATGTTGGGAAATTTTTTTGTGTATCTCAAATGTAACAAACGTTTTATTTCTTTTTATTTTTTTTCTGCGGCAACTAATCCTGTAAATTACATAGACGCGCCTCCGGTCGTAATTCGTAATTCGTAATTCGTAATTTATCATGCTTTCTACCCACCATCAGGTTTTTATTGAAGTGGCCCGGGAGAAAAGTTTCTCCAAGGCCAGCCAGACCCTGTTTATCTCGCAGCCGGCCATCAGCAAACATGTGAAGTACCTGGAAGAATATTACAGAACGCGTTTGTTTGAGCGCAAGGGCATCCAGATATCACTGACAGATGCCGGCAGTTTTTTACTGAAGCGTTTATTGCAGGTAGCGAACATACAGGCTGACACGGAGTTTGAGATGGCCGCTTTCAGCGACAAGCACCAGGCCAAGGGGTTGCTGAAGCTGGGCGCCAGTACTACCGTGGCGCTGTATATATTGCCGAAGGTGCTGTCTGCCTTTCAGCAAGAGTATCCGCAGGTAGAGATCAACCTGCTGAACCGCAACGCTGAAATTGTGCTGGAGGCGTTGTTAAACCAGGAGATCAACCTGGGTATTATAGAAGGCCGCGGCAAGCTGACCAACGTGGTGTATCACCCTTTTATCAACGACCAGGTGATTGCCGTTTGCGGCAGGAAGAGCGGGTTCTCCAAAACGAGGCACTATCCATTGAAAGAGGTATTGCGAATGCCCGTTGCACTGCGGGAACGTGGCAGCGGCACCCTGGAAGCGCTGAAAGATGCGTTGCAGAAACACAAGACCGGCATCGATGAGTTACAGATCAAAGCGCGGTTAGGCGGCACTGAGGCGCTGAAGAACTTCCTGATAGAGTCGGGCTGTATTGGCTTTCTGCCCAAACGCTCTGTGTTCAAGGAACTGAAGCAGGGTGACCTGACGGAGATTTCCTTTGAGGGACTTCATATAGAAAGAAGTTTTTACTTCATTCAGCGGAAAGGCGAAACCAGTGAGCTGAATAAAAAACTGATCCGCTACGCCAGAAGCATATATAACCAATAGTTATAGGTTATAACAAAATAGACCATCTGTTTGTTATAGGTCATTCCTACATTTACAAGGAATGACACTTACAAAAAAGAACATATCGCGCCTCACCGCTTTGCAGTGCCCCCGCTGCGGAAAGCTATACGATGCCACCGTATTGCAGTCGTACGCCACCTGCTGCCAGCAACCGCTGACAGCCGTCTATACCTGCGACCTGCCTGCACCTGATTTTCTCAAAGAACGGGACCACAGTATCTGGCGGTACCGTGAAATGTTGCCGGTAGCGGATCCCCGTCATATAGTGAGCCTGGGAGAAGGCGGCACGCCGCTGACCACCCTGCACACGCTCAGTGCGCGCACGGGCGTACAGATATTACTGAAAGATGAAAGTGTAAATCCCACCGGTTCCTTCAAAGCCCGGGGTATCAGCGTGGCGGTATCCAAAGCGCAGGAACTGGGCGTCACACATTGCATCATCCCCTCTGCCGGTAACGCAGGCGGCGCCTTAAGCGCCTATTGCGCCAAAGCAGGGATGAAAGCGACAGTGATCATGCCACGGCATACGCCGGCGACGCTGCAGGAAGAATGCCGCCTGTACGGGGCGGAACTGCTGCTCACCGACGGGCTGATAGACAGCTGCGGCCGCAGGGCGCGTCAGCTGGTGCAGGAAACCGGCGGTTTGGACATGTCCACCTTAAAAGAACCATACCGCCTGGAAGGCAAAAAAACGATGGGCTATGAAATCGCCGAACAGCTGCACTGGCAGTTGCCCGATGTGATTATTTACCCCACCGGCGGCGGCACCGGCCTGATAGGCATGTGGAAAGCCTTCCGCGAAATGCAGCAGCTGGGCTGGGTCACCGGCAAGCTGCCCAGAATGATTATTATTCAATCTCAAAATTGTGCTCCCATGGTACAGTACATCGAAAACGGAAATCTACCTGATGACTTCAGCGGTTATCCGTCCATCGCTTATGGACTGGCTGTTCCACAGCCTTTTGCAAAAGACATGATGCAGGAAGTAATCCGGCAAAGCGACGGTAAAGCGCTGACCGTCACCGAAGAAGAAATGGAAGCCGGTATCTCCGAAATTGCCGAAGCAGAGGGTATCCTGCTATCGCCTGAAGGAAGCGCCACCTATATGGGGCTGAAAAAGCTGATTGAAAAGGATTGGGTACAGGAAGATGAACAGGCTTTGCTGTTCAACACCGGCTCCTGGTACAAATACCGTTGATCATGGAAGCCTTAGGGCTTTCCTGATCAACCTCAGGCCTTGCCTTCTTCCCACCCCTGAAGGAGGTCGCGCAGGAACTTTTTGGATTTGTTGACTTCATATTGGAAACTCAGCCTCACCAACAGGTAACCAAATATCAACATCGGGAAAGGCACCAGCAAAAAGGGATCGAATTTATCTCCCGCACGGGACCCGTTGATGATCGCTCCTACGCACAGCACCAGGCCCGCCACCACAGCCCCAAACCAGAACAACATAAATACCCGCACAAACCACGACACCTGCATGTCGATCTTAACAGCAGTATGCACTATCTCATGGCTGACTTCTCCCCTGATCTCCGGCAGAAAGGAGTTACGGTAATTGATAATACGGCTGATGTAAAAACCATTTGTGCTGACCGCCCCCTGATAAGGCTTGGTGGTCCTGGGTTTAGACCATCCGATCCGGACCTGCAGCCTGGTGCTTTTGGGCTCTACGTTCGCCTCCAGGCGCGCTTTTATTTCTTCCCGGGAAAGTTTGGTTAACAACGTATAACGTTCTATCGGTAAAAATTTCATGGATGATTACTTCAGGTTCATCCGTCTAAAATAAGATATTCATACCGATGTCGCAAATACCCCTTTACAAAGTCGCCTCCTCCCCCCAGTAGAACGGCAGGTCCGTTTTACCTTTGGGATGTCATCAAACCTCTTCATTCCTTAGTTGTTAAAAAAATAAACACTATGGCAAGCAGCATCATTTCCCAGCGAATTTCACCACATCTGTGGTTTGAGAACCAGGCCGAAGAAGCGGCCAGGTTCTATACTTCCATCTTTAAAAATTCTTCTGTCGGCAACATTACCCATTACACCGAGGCCGGTCACGATATACACGGGATGCCGGCCGGTTCTGTGCTGACCGTTGACTTTACACTCGATGGTCAACACTTTGTGGCGCTCAATGGCGGCCCGTACTTTAAGTTCAACGAGGCTGTTTCTTTCATGGTGAACTGTGCATCACAGGAAGAAATAGACTACTACTGGGAAAAACTGCGTGCCGGTGGCGATCCCAAAGCCGACCAATGCGGCTGGCTGAAAGATAAATTCGGTCTGTCCTGGCAGGTGGTGCCGGTACAACTGGGCGAAATGCTCATGGATAAAGACAAAGAACGCCTCAGCCGTGTGATGAACGCTATCTTCAAAATGAAAAAGCTGGACCTGAAAACGATCGAAGAAGCCTATGGCGCACCGGTTAGCGCCCGGTAACGATCTACTTCGATATATCAAAAGCCTGCCGGCGTAAAAGCCCCCGGCAGGCTTTTTTAAATGGCGGTAATGCGATAACTTCCCTGTCACTATTGAAGTAACCTCATGAAATACACCGTTTGCCTCTTTATCGCCCTATGGCTCCTTCCACACGGTAGCCATGCACAACCACCGGTATTTACCGCGAAGCAGCAGGACTCCATCTCGCAGCACTATGTTGAAGCCGCCGCCCGGTACCATTATTTTGCGCCGGAATGGGGCCGGTGCCTGGACAGCGGGCTGGCACTGCTACCGCGCAATGCACAGTTATGGCAGCTGAAAGCCATGCCGCTGTTTAAACAGCGTAAGTATGAAGCCGGCATGGCCTATCTGGACAAGGCGGTGGCCTATGATCCGTCCGAATACCTCGACTACCGTGCTTTCATCAAATGTATTTTCCAGAAATCATATGTGTCGGCGATCGCCGATTTCAGAGAGGCGAAGCGGATAAGCGGTCACTACGGCGTAATGGACCATCCTTATGATTTTTACCTGGGCCTTTGCTACCTTCAGCTGAACCAATATGACAGCGCCCGGACTTACTTCCGGCAGTGTGTGGAGCGCTGGGAGCAATCCGGTACCGAAGCGCCCTTGCACAGCCTCTATCCTTTTTACCTGGGTATTGTAGATTTCGAGCAGGGAAAATACGCCGAAGCGCTGGACCGCTTTACCTACAGCCTGTTGCTATACGGGCAATTTTCCGATGCGGGCTATTACAAAGCGCAATGCCTGATGCGTCTGCAACGCGACGCAGAAGCCCGGGAGGTTATGCAGAAAGCTTATGATGATTTCAAACAGGGTTACACGTTTACAGAAGACAATAAAATGTACGAGCCCTATCCGTACCAGGTCAGTGCGTGGATGTACCCTGCAAGGTTTAAAAAGTGATTACCCCGTGACGATTTTTCTGAAAACGATTTCGCGGCGGGTCACAAAGCCCATATGCTCATACAGCCGGATGGCCCGCTCATTGGCCACGGACACATGCAGCATGGAGGTGGCGCCGTCAGCTGCATGCTGCTGGCACAAACGGGTGATCAACTGTTGCGCAAACCCTCTGCCGGTAAAGGCCGGATCGGTGACGATGGCGCTCAGCTCCGTAAACCCCTGCATACGCATCCTTTCGCCCGCCATGGCTACCAGGCGGCCTTCCTGCCGGATACCGTAATAGGTGCCCAGCAACGGTGTGCCAGGATTGTAATAACCCGGCTGCACCCGGTTGACCAGGTCATACATGTCGCCTCCATCCGCAGCGGTCATTACAGCGATCTCCACCGGCGTCTTTGCTGGTATTTCATTCATGCGCTGCAGGACCATCTGCGCACACGGCAATTCGTGCACCACCTGCCAGTTGGCCGGCAGCGGCGGCAACGTCCCTATCAGGTAAAACGATTCCCCTTCGTGTATCCATGGCTGTAATTCTTCCAGCGAATGGCCTGCCGCATGATCGCAGGCGACAAAAGAGAGAACTTCTCTCCTGTATCTCTTGCAGTGAGCGGTACCTTCCGCCAATGGAGCCTGCACCGTTGTGAGCGCGCTCCAGGCAGGGTTGTCCAGTAATTGTTCGTCTGTCGTTTCCAAAGCTGTATGTATTGATTCATTGTAAATTTAAACATTTAGCCCGGACAGCCGGCAACAATACTTCATCCATTTTTACAGCCTTTGGTGCCCCTATCGGTCAACACGAATACTGGTACCATCTTTCAGCATGATCGTCGACTTTTGCATGCCGGGTGGATGTTCCTGCACGTTCAAATCCCTCCAGGAAGCTGCGGCGCCACGTATCAGCTCCGTTGCAGGATGTTGCGCGCGTTGGCCGGAGATCAGGGCCAGTGCGGCTTCCAGGCCAGCTTCTCCCCTGCTGCCAAAATCAAACTGCGGATCATCATACACGCTGATATCGGCTTGCAGCCCGTCATAATAGTCACCCTTTCCGTTGGCATTCACGTTCCTGAACAAGGAATAATAAACGCTCATGTTGCCGATCACCAGCGGAAAGAAGCCAACGGGTTTCCCGTACGTTCTGACAGCCGTAAGGTTCCCGGCAGCTGCGCTCACTCCTATGATTTTTATCTTCAGGTAAGGCTGGAGGCAGCTGACCAACAACTCGGCAGCCGAAGCGGTATGCTCGCTTACGATGACGTACAGGTCTTTGAGCGTGCCTATTCCTGCCGTTTTGTTAAAGTAGACCGTATTTTTTTCTTCCGTGTAATCGACATCCCCATAGGTGATTACCCTCCCGTTGTAATAAATCGGTAAGCCGTCAGCGCCGAAAATTGGTTGTTTTGAAAGCAGCGTGGCCTTTCCGGACTTCACCAGGTCATTGTATTGTTCTCTTCGCATTACCTTTCCATCGGCGGCAAATGGCGCCAGCAGGTTCGCCAGGCGGTCCAGTTCCGTAAGATTGCCGCCGCCGTTGTAACGAAGGTCAATGATCACGTCAGATACGTCGCTGGCGGCAAAGCCGCCGGTAACACGATCGAGGTCTTTATAGACATGCCGGACATCGGTAAACCGGAGATAAGCCAGATAACCGGCCTTGCGGCCATCCGGCAGCGACAGGACCGTATCTTTCAGGATAGGCTCAAAGTAGTTGTTTCTTTTGTAGGCGAGGCTATACCGGCGGTCCACGTTGTGGTCCCTGCAAAGAAGGTCCAGTTGTGTCCCTTCATTGAAAATCTTCATGATCGTCGCAATGTAGGCAGCCGTTATCTCAACGGGGCGCCCGTTGATGCTGACGATCCGCATCCCTCTTCTGATACCGGCCCTCTCCGCATCGCTTCCCTTTACAACGTATTTAACATATAACGCCTGCTCCTGGACCACTACGATGCTGACGCCGAACCTGTCTGACACCTCTGCCGTTACCATCTCAGGGCCATTGTCGGACGCGCCGAAAATAGCGCTGTATTTCGGTATGGAAGGTATCAACCGGTTAAACTCGTAGGGGTTGCCGGTCTGGCTATTAATGGCCATCTGGCTGATATCGAACAACTCCTTTTTGTAGTGTAGCTGGCCTTCGGACGAAACATATCTGCGCGGGTTAAAATCTTTTATGGCCGGCAGCTGCTCATTCCACAGGTAAACCTGGCTCGCGTACAGAAAGACAGAATCCGCCCAAAGTGGCTCCTTTGCAGTAACATCGGGCACCTTAGGAACGTCATCATTCTTTTTACACGCCGCTAAAACGCTGTAAATAAGGAATACGGGAAGAAGAAATTTCTTCCCGTATTGATGGTTTATCAAAATCATTATCACTTATTTATCGTCTGACAGGTGTCAGCACCTTATAAAAATCACCCGGCAACAACACATACGTATACTCATCCGAGGTGGAGGTGGTCTCAGTAAGGGTCATCGTGTCCTCCTGGTAAGTCCTGTTACGTTCCGTTCGATCTTCCAGCAGTGCAGGATCTGCCAGCGGATACTGCGTGATCCGGAACACATTGTAACAAAAACCTTTTTCCTCCGTGGTCTTTTCTTCATATGGGAAGCTGCCCCCCGGCATTCCATATACAGCAAAGACATTTCTCTTTACTACCTTGTAGTTAAATCTCACGAACAACGGCGGATTGGTGGGCTTCGTAGCCTGTACATCCGAATAAAAACGGACAAATACGCGTCCTTTCGTTTTCGTCAGATCTTCCCACTGATCACCATACCAGTTCCGGGCCGTTTCAGTCTTTACGCCTTCCGTTTCCATCCTGGCATACACCGGATCAGTGTACACGCTTACCCTGAACGTTTGTTTCACCAGGCTGTGGTCTGACAGGTTGCTCAGTGAGAAATAGATAGGAACGCCCGGCTTGTCGGCGGAAAACTGCTGTCCTTCCTGCGCCACCTTCAGAAACGCATCAAATCCGAGCACGGATTTAACGGTAGCCTCCCCATCGGTACCTACGAGGAACAAACGCATGTCCGCGTGATCAATGATTCTCTTCTCGCTTTCAGTAAGATAGCTCGAACCGCTCACAAACAGTGCTTTGTAAGCTTTGTTGAACGCCTCATACGTGGCTTCATAAGAAGAGTCCGATTCAATCGACATGATGCCCATTCTGCCATAGGTGATAGAGCTAACGTAGGTAGGGCTCATCCCGGCCAGGTCGGCCGGATTGACAGAAGGGTCCATCAGGTTGCCGCCATCCGGCAGGTCCACGTCGATGGTGAAGTTCCGTTGCACGAAACGCACATAAATACCGGATCTTTTGGTAATACGGTGTTCCTCACCGGAAGAAGAGCTGGAGCTTTTGTAGAACAGCGCTCTGGTATTAACGTTGGAACCAAAGGCAGTTTTAATCTCGTCATATGATGTAAACCGCTCCATGCTGTAGCCATAGGAAGCGTACTGGTTGCCCAGCTGGTTGTTGTACATGATATCGGAGATGAATGACCTGGTGCCGGACAGGCTCACATTGCTGATCACGCCGCTCACACGTTTTGCGGGGAACGAAACAGATACTTTCAACGGCTTCACCTTGCTTTGATAGGTCGCTATGGGCTTAAGGGTCAGGTCATTGATCGAATTACCCTGTATCAGCGATCCGGCAAAAGCGCGCTGTAAATGTGTGGTTTGCGAAATACTGATCTCATCTGAAACGCCGATCACGGTCTTGCCAAAACCATCGGTCCAGATACTATCGCGTAGCTCCACCGTATTGGTCTTTACTTCATTGGCTGCAGTATTAGGGTCCATTTCGCCGAACTTCACCACACCGATTCCACCGGGGAGATAGTTATGGGCTTTCAGCTCAATAGTGGGCAGGGATACTTTGGATAGCCCCTGCATGCTGTTAGTGCCTGCGACGTCGTTATGTTTTTTGCATCCCGACAGAATGAGCAAAAGTAACGCGGCAGCGCCGGTTATCCTTTTAATATAGGTCATAGGAATTATTGATTGGGGATGTTTACATTGAAGATGGTGCTGAACACAGAATGGTCGCTAACGTGGCTCAATGTGAAATACAGCGGGAAACCAGGCGCCTGTGCGGTATAATTTCCGCCGGATTCAATATATTTTCTGAATTCGTCGTAACCAACAATGGTCTTGGTCACTTCGCTGCCTTCGCCGCCAATGGTCCTTACCATGATGCTTGATTCGTCGATGATCTTTTTCGTCTGGGCGTCAACGGTAACACCACCGCCAACAGTGGACACTTTAAACGCCAGGTTGAAAGCGACTTTCAGCACATCATAGGAATAATTGGACTCTACCTTGATAATACCCATTCTTCCATAGGTGATGGAGCTTACATACACCGGAGAATACGGCGCCAGCATCGCAGGAGTAACAGTGGAATCGAACAGATTGCCTTCTGACGGCAGGTCCATGTCCAGGGTGAAGTTCTTCTGGATAAATTTAGCAATGAGGCCGGTGGTTTTTTCCACTTTTTCTTTGCCGAAAGAAGCGCCTACAGAGAACATGGAGCCGATGTTTACATTGGCGCCGATAGCCAGCTTCAGCTCTTCATAATAGGTAAACTGGCTCATGTCAAACTGAAAGCCTACCAGCTCATTACCCACCTGGCTGCCAAAAACATTGCTGATGAAGGACCTTGTGGCGGAAAGGCTGGGCTTTGGAATATCGGCAGTAATGTACTTGCCTGGCGCTGAAACAGAAACAGTGATCGGCTTCACTTTACCCTGGAGCTGTGCAAGCGGCACATACTGCAGGTTGGCGATGCCGGAAGATTGCAGTACTGATCCGGGATACACGAGCCTTAACTGGTTCTCGGGAGCGATCTGCTCATCAGAAGAAAAGATCATGGTCTTCCCGGTCCCATTGGCCCACGCGCTGTCCCGGAGAAATGACAGAATGCTCTGTTTGTTGTTGTTCAATACATCCTGCAGGCTGATGTTTCCTGCCTTAACGTTGACTACGGCATTGGGAACTTTTTGCAGGTCTTTAAAACTTTTAACGGTCTGTGGGCTTTCAACGTCGGGTTGAACATCTTTTTTACAGGAACTAACAATAAAGGTCAGGATAGCTGCTGCTAACAGTAATTGATTTTTTTTCATAATGTATATGTTAGGTTAATAAACGCGCGGGTCACAGAATTTTGGTCATTTTGAAATAAAAACAGGGCTACTTCTCAGGGGGCTACAGCACGGTATTGATCATGGGTTCAGGGCTCTCGCTGGCATAAATCAACGGGAATAAAGATAAGCCATAAGTAAATTCACCGCGTTCGTCCAATATTAATTTAAGGTTAAGGTCCTGGTTAAACAGTCTGATTGCATCAAAAATGCCGATCAGGACAATTTAACCAGGACCCTGGCGGGATGTCGGTAAGGCTTCCGAACAGCCCTTTCATTCAACAATATTTGGAGCAGGCTAGAAACTGTATCTGCAGCCGATCTGGAACTGGAAGGGGTTACCGGTAGGTTCCACGGAGCCATCCGTGTTTACGCCGTAGTTGAATCGTTGGTTAACCACGTCAAAGCCTTCTCTTTTATAAAGGCCCTGGTTGCCCAGGTTTTTATACGTTCCCCATTTTTTATTGAAGACGTTGGCTACGTTAAACAGGTCAGCGGAAACTTCAAAGCCCTGCGTTTTAGTTTTTCCGAAAGAGAACTTCTTACTTACGCGCAGATCGAACGTACCATAGAAACCATTGATACCGCCGTTTCTTTCAGCCATTCTGCCGGCATATCTGCGGATATAATCCTTGATACTGGGACTGGCTTTGGGGTTATTCAATACCGCCTGCAGGCCGTCACGCACGTTCTTGGGCACGGCGCTGTTATTGGGGTCGAAGATATAGGCGAGGTCATTGGTACCGTTAACAAAGTCCCCGTTGCTGTTCACGCCGGACAACAGGCTGTAACGTGTACCGCCTATACCGGAATAACGGATGCCCAGGTTAAACCCTTTCCAGGTGGGAGACACGGCGTAGAACACTACTTTGTGCCTGAACTGATTATCAGAATAGGTGACATTGCTCAGGTTCCGCGGGTCGTCTTTCACCGGCAGGGAAAGCGTTGCGGAGTTGGCCACGTTGCCATTAAATGAAGTATTGTCTTTCGTATCATTCCAGGTGTAACTGAGAGATAACTCACCGTCTTTATGATAGTTATAGGACACGTCTACCACCACCGCCATCTGGTTTACTTTTCCATCGCTGTTCAGCTCCAGCACGCGGCCCAGGTTCTTGCTGATACGGCCGTCTTTCCAGTTAGGAATGCCGTCTTTCGTCATCGTATTAAGCGGAACGAACACCCCGCGGTTATCTTCGTCCTTCAGCGTGAAGAAAGGTGTTTGCGCCATATTGCGGTCGACATAGAAGTAGTTGTTCCTGGCCAGCGTGAGATACCCGGTAATGCCGGCTCTCAGCCTTTCGGTAATAAAGCGGGTATAGGATATGTTGGCTTTATATACTACCGGCACTTTTGCATCGGGGCCGTTCGTATTGATGGTAGGCAGCTGGAATTGCGCCAGTGTGGGTTTGGATGAAGGGTTGTTGCGGAAGCCGATGAAATCCGCCGCCGGAACGTCTGCGCCTCTTACATCCACGGTGCCGAAATGTTTGCCGTCGAAGGTGAGATTGTTGATCACCACATAGTTGTTAATGTCTGAAGCGAATACGCCGGCGCCCACACGAATATAGTCGCGGTGTTTTTCCTGCACATCCCAGGTCAGCTGGAAGCGTGGCTGGATAATAAACGAGCGGAGCTTATGGTCTGTGCGCACGCCCAGCTCATCAAACACCAGCTGGTTGAACGGCGAGGTGGGATAATGTGCGTAATCTCCACGGAGACCGGCTGTAATTTCCATGCCAGTAGCGATTTTCGTCTGCAGTTGTCCGTAAAAGCCGATGTTGAAGATATTGGACACTACGCTGGGATCGTCCATCAGCGGCACTTCGCGGTAGAAGTTGTAGGGTTTGTTGGCCAGTAACCCGGAGATGGTATTATAATGAAAACGGCCGTTCACTTCGCTGCCGTAGAGGGACCTGGCGTGGGTGTACATGAAGTCAACTCCAAACGTGTAGCGGATGTTGTTGGTATTATAATAGAGGTTATTCACCAGCTGAAAAACGTTGTTTCTGAAGAACTCCTGCGCGAAGCGGTGGCCTCCGAATTCAACATTCGTGGAGCGGTTACCGGTAGCGGTAACGGAAGGAATATTTTCAACGATGGCCCTGGGAATGTTGGACGCAGGCAGTTGGTTGCCTGGCTCGCTGCTCTGGTAGGTATACAGGTGCTGTACCTTCAGTTCGTTCGTTATTTTAGGATTAATGGAAGAACGAAGCGTTACCAGGAAACTGTTGTCGAAGTTGAAATCGTTCCCTGTCGACTCATAAAGGTTGATGGGGGTGTTATCCACGAGCCCCAGCTTGTTATTATCGTTGGTGAGGTTGTTGCGGATCGTCAGCAGGTTGTTTTTGTTGATCTGCCAGTCGAGACGCAGAAATACTGCATCGGATATACGTTTTTTATCGAAAGAGCCGTATTGTGCCTGTGTGGGTGATATGCCATACTTTTCGCGTCCTATCTGTACCACTGAATCGAGTTTCGCCCGGGTGATCTTGAAAAAGTCCTCGTCAGCCGCGGTCTGTATGTCGGCTATTACCAGGGAGCGCTTGTCTACCTGGCGGTCCCAGGTAACGAAGAAGTGCAGCTTATCTTTAATGAGCGGGCCGCCCAGCGAGAAGCCAAACTGATAGGTGGAGTAGTCGTTGGCGCGTTTGTTGCCTTTGATGTCGTATTTACTGGTAAGCCAGTTAGCCCTGCCAAAGCCAAAAACGGAACCGGTGAGCGTATTGGTACCGGACTTGGTCACGGCACTTACCGTACCGCCGCCGCTGCGGCCGTAGGTCACGTCGTACTGGTTGGTCACTACTTTGAACTCGCGCACCGCCTCGATGGAAATGGAATAAGGCGCGCCGCTGCGGCTCGTCGTGGCGCCGGCGGACGTGGGGTTCTTGGCCGTCATACCATCGATGGAGAAGTTGGTGGAAGAACCCAGCTGACCGGAAATATTGCCGCCCCTGCTCAACGGGGAAAGGTCCATCAGGTTGGCGAAATTCCGGCCGTTAACCGGCATCTTGTTCATCAGCTTGGGAGACACGGCCGTGGCGGCGCCGAGGTTTTCTACTTTTCCTTTTGCATTGGCATTGCCGGTCACTGTAATGCCTGCTATTTGCTGTACGCTGGAGCCGAGCGCAAAATTAACGCCGACCACATCGCCCTGGTTAAGGTTATAACCGGTCTTTTTCTGCTCTTCAAAACCCATGTACCGTGCCACAATTGAATAAGGGCCACCCAGCGGAAGTTCCTTGAACACAAAATAACCTTTGGCATTGGAGACGGTCCGGCTGGTAAACCCGGTTGACTCGTTACGAATCATCACCGAAGCGCCGGGCACCGGCTGCTTACCATCGTCCGTAATCGTGCCTTGTATAGACGCCTGCGTGGTTTGGGCCGCTGACGGCTGCAGGAAAAGGCAACATGTCAATAAAGACAATAGAAAAAGAAAGTGACAGATAGGTTTCATATGGTTTTAAACTTTTTCAGGTGGACGAAAATATAGCTGGTATAATGAAAATCATATGCTTACGCTGATTCATAACGTAAAGTTCACATTGCGCCCCTGTCTTCGGCTTTTCAATTTTGGTTGAATACGGTCAGAAAAATAAGAAATAAAAACCTAAAAAGAAAACAAATAAAACAAATCGAAACAAACTGATCATTATTTTTTTTTACAAAAATGATAGCTGCCTGCTGTTTTACCTCTCTCCTGCTTTCCTAATTTTAAGTGGATTTGTAGTTTACCTGAAGCTTATGACAAGAGATTTTTAAACCAAAGCCTTGCTAAAACATGCTTACAGGCGTAATAGCGCTGTTACAACAAACACAGAACACCCTCAAAAAACTATTGAAAATCTTATTTAATGCTGTCACATGTACACGCCCACCCAACCCCGCATTACTACCCTTTTAAAGGCGCCCCTGCTGGCCGGTACCGCCGGCCTCGCCAGCGATGAGGAAAAACGCCCTGTGGTCCTCTCCAATTCCCTGGCACTTATTGTTACCCTGATGGTACTGAGCATCGGCTCTTACTTTTATGTATTGCATCCCACGCCGTTTATCCTCGTACCGGTGGTAACAGAAGCCGCCGGCTTTATGATAGTCGTCCTGCTGAATCACTACCGTCAGTATTTCAGGGCCAGCCTGATCATGTTACTGATACACGGCAT
The DNA here is from genome assembly GCF_012516375.2 of Chitinophaga oryzae. Lineage (NCBI taxonomy): Bacteria > Pseudomonadati > Bacteroidota > Chitinophagia > Chitinophagales > Chitinophagaceae > Chitinophaga > Chitinophaga oryzae. The sequence continues at coordinate 4,026,368 of NZ_CP051204.2, read as the reverse complement.
CTTTGCCGTGTACTGGAGCTGCCTGCTGGAAGACGCCATTCCCAACGACCTGGTGATCGCCTTCCTGGCCGTCATCGTCTTCCATCTTTGCAGTACCTTTTTCCTGAACAGGGAGCGCAAGGTACTGCTGTCCACATTGGTGATCACCCTGTTCCTGATAGCGCTGGTGCACGTCAACCGCCGGCATCCGGTGATTGTGCCGCTGCAGCTGAACGACAACGCCGTCTATATGATGCACCTGCTGACATCGGCAGGCTTCGTGACCATGATGGTGCTGGTCATGTCGTTTTATATCGGTAAAATCCACGCCCTGCTGCAGTCAGAGAGAAAGGCCAAGGAAGCTTCCATCGCCAAAAGCACGTTCCTGCGGGAAACTTACCACGAACTGCGTACACCCCTCAACGCTATTTATGGTATCGCCCAGTTGCTGCAGCTGCGTAAAAGCGATCAGCAGAATACCGAAGAGCGGCGCGAGATAGATGATCTGTATTCCGCCTGTTATATCGCACGCAACATCATCAACAATGTGCTGGACATGTCGCGCATCGACGCAGGAAGGTTTAACACTGTTACCCGGGAATCACTGGATCTGAAAGAGTGTGTGGGACATTGTGCGGCTATCAGCCGTTACATAGCGCACTCGCGGGGTATTGTCATTCGCGAAAGCTTCGACCGGCAACTACCGGCCATTATCAGCAGCGATAAAATTATCCTAACCAAAATCATCAACAACCTCCTGTCCAACGCGGTGAAGTTCGCCACCGGCAACAGCATTGTATCTGTTACCTGCGAACGCCACCAACAGGAGATCCTCTTCCGGGTCATCAACGAGGGCATCATTCATCCTGAAAAAGCCCGGCATATCTTCGAGGCATTTGTGTCGGAGCGTAACCAGATCACCGAGGCTACCGGGCTGGGACTGTCCATCACCAAGCACCTCGTCACACTGCTGGGTGGCCGGATTTACCTGGAACCGGATGAGATGGGCACCCATACCATCATCGCTTTCACGCTGCCACTGGAAGCAGCGCGGGAAAACAGCCATACGCCCATCAAGCAGCATTACCGCCGGAATGTATTTCCGGGTGCAACAGCGCTGGTGATAGAAGACGATCCTGTCAGCAGCGCACTGCTCACCAGGATACTAGCTCACATGGGCATCATTCCCTCCCTTTGTGATGATGGCGAAGACGCGCTGCACCGGATACAGCTGGAGCGGCCGGACATTGTTATCACCGACCTGCACATGTCCGGCATGAATGGCCGGGAATTGCTGCGGCACCTGCAACGCGACAGTTTCCTGAAAGACATACCGGTGCTGATGGTGTCGGGAGACGCTTTTGTTTCAGTAAAGGAAGAGCTGCTGCTGGCCGGCGCCAGTGCCTATATTTCGAAGCCGGTGCATTTCAACGAACTCTATCAGGCTTTGTCCGCGCACCTGCCCCGTTTTCAGACCCCTGCCTGACGATACCGTTGTACACATCTCCATCTGCTGCTTACGGAGCCTGCTCCGTGTGTCATATTTTTTTCTGCATCTTCTATTAATTTCGTACTTTTTATGGTCGTCAACGGTTACGGACATAGGAAAATGAAATTTTTTAGCACTAAACACAATACTATGAAAACAGGATTATGGCCCATGCGGTCAGACAAGCGGGTTTTCAGGACGGTAGCCCTGGGCCTTTTATTACCGTCTGCCATGCTGGTGCTGCACAGCTGTAACAACAACCCTGTCAAAGAAACGCCCAAAGAGCCGGCCGCCGATACCGGCAATGCAGGACTGGAACTGCCGCAAGGCTTTGGCGCGCTTCGTTTTGCCGATAGTACCGGCAACGCCCGGCACCTGACCGTCAGCCAGAACGGGGTCGTATATGTAAAACTGGAAAACCCGGTCAACGGCAACGCCATCGTGGTGCTGAAAGATAAAAACGGTGACGGCCGCGCAGATGAACGCTCCGCATTTGCGCCTTTCGGCGGTACCGGCATAGCCATCAAAGACGGCTACCTGTACGCCTCTTCCAACACCAGCGTGTTCCGCTACAAACTGAACGATCAGCAGGAAGTGGCCGACCCGCAGCATCCGGACACGCTTGTCAGCGGCCTGATAGACCGCGGCCAGCACAATTCAAAATCCATTGCCCTGGATAATAACGGTAACCTCTATGTGAATATAGGGGCGCCGTCCAACGCCTGCCAGGAGAAAGACCGCACTAAAGGCTCTCCGGGCATGCAGCCCTGTCCCCTGCTGGATTCCGCTGGCGGCATCTGGATATTCAAAGCCAATGAACTGAACCAGGGATACCATAACGGTAAACGGTATGCCACCGGTCTGCGTAACGTAGTAGGCCTCGACTGGAACAACCAGGCCAACGCCCTGTTTGTCATGCAGCACGGCCGCGATAACCTGCACGATTTCTTCCCGGAACTGTATGACGCCAAACAATCCGCCGAACTGCCTGCCGAAACCATGTACAAACTGCATGAAGGCTTCAACGGAGGCTGGCCTTATATCTACTACGACCAGGTGCAGCAGAAAAAAATCGTTTGCCCTGAATATGGCGGCGATGGCAAGAAAGCAGTCACTGACAAATATGACGACCCGGTAGCCACCTTCCCCGGCCACCTGGCGCCGAATGCCCTCCTGTTCTATACCGGCAGCATGTTCCCCGAACGTTACAAAAACGGCGCGTTCATTGCTTTCCACGGATCCTGGAACAGGGCGCCCGAACCGCAACAGGGCTTCTTCGTGGCCTTTGTGCCGTTTAAAGACGGCGCTCCCTCCGGCAAATGGGAAGTATTTGCCAAAGGTTTCGCCGGCAAAGAGAACATCGCCGCCCCCGGCGATGCCGCACACCGCCCCTGTGGCCTCGCACAGGGCCCCGATGGTTCCCTGTACGTATCGGATGATAAGATGGGCACCATCTACCGCATCGTTTACAAACCATAACCATCCGCGTAGTGATTATATAAAAGAGCAGCTTCAAAAGAAGCTGCTCTTTTTATTGTCTCTACCGCTATCCAAATCCATATCTTGCAGGGGTTATCAAAAGGCTACTTCGTGTAACCGATAAACGTTATACCTATGTTCGGTCGATCGCTGTTTCCCTTGCTGCTGTTACCCTGCCTCTCCATTGCGCAGGCCACCTTACCCGTAAAAGACTTTACCACTACCGACAGTGTGGCCCGGACCGTCTCCTGCCATGGAGACCTTCGCCGGCTTACCCATGAACTGACGGACCGGTATCAGGACCCTCTGTCAAAAACAAGGGCCCTTTTTGTATGGGTGGCACACAACATTGCCTATGATTATAAGGGGTACAACCGGACTGGCATAAGATAGTCATTGACCGGTCGCTACGTCCGTCAGCGGGTCAATAGCCCTACTTTCCGGTCTTTCGTTACTACCGCGATCATGTTCCGTGCGTGGTGACAGGCGATCTGCGGCGCCTCGATGTGGTGGATAATGGACGACACCTGTGCGCTCACCGGGAATTCTGGCAGCTGGTCCACTATTTCACCGGTGCGGTAGTTGATGATACGGGGAAATCCCGCGAGGTCCCAGGTATAGGTATCATCTATCGGAAAAATATTGCCAAAAATACCTTTGATAGTTACGGAGGCTGACAACTGATCTGTTTCCAGGTCCCAGATGGCCAGTTGACCCGGCCGCAGGGCTTCCGCGTTTTCCGCTTCATCATCCATCAGTTCTCCCTCGCCGATGGCTCCCACCAATACTTCATGATTGCTGATAAAGCCAGCCACACCTACTTCCGCGTTTACGTCGGGATTTTTCCGGGCGTTGTCCAGCAGTAAAGGGTTTTGTATACAGGCTTCGATATTGAATGCTGCCACCATGTCCCAGGGATGCCATACCCAGCCTTTGCTGATCAGCCATTGGTTGTCGGCGCTGACTTCCAGGCGGGAGTAAAAATAATCGTCCGGATGGCGGCCTTCCACACGCGTGATCACCTCCCCTGTTTCCACATCCTCAAAATCCAGCTGGCAGTAAGCTTCCGGGCAATGGGCAAGGTACGTCCTGCCGTTGGACGCGACAAAGAAGACAGCGGGATATTCGTATACCCCTGCCTGATAGTAAGAGCGGTTCACTTCGCGAAGCATCCGGCCGTTCTTCAGCAACAGGCCCTTGGTGCCCTGCTTTGCAAAAATCAAGGCGTATTGTCCATCAGCGGAAGTGATGGCGGCGTCGAAGTCGTAGGCATAATGTAGCCGCTGCAGCGGCCATTCACCGTCGCCATAAATCTTTTCTCCCGAAGCCCAGTCCACCAGGTCGTTCCGGCGCCAGGATATCGTTTCCGCATATACGTCAATTATCTGGAGTTGCATAGCTGGCTGCTTTAGGGCAGCCAGCAAAGATATCAAAAAACCGTACGAGAAACTACCGTAAGCCTTTACGCTTCAGGTAAATGCCCGCAGATTCGCTCATGGTGATCAACGCGCCTCCCATGATCACCGCATCTTTCAGCACCATTCTGCCGCGGCCGGACAGGTAGGGGAATCCCCAGTGATGGTCGGTGAGATGTGGCACCCATGTTTCCGGCGTGGTGATCAAAAATGATAACGTGCCCAACGACATGATGAATACCAGCGCGCTGCCAATAATACCGGCCAGCGGCGATACGCGGTATATGGCCAGCAGAACGCCCAGGAAGATCAGGAAGATCCCGAGGCCGTACGAAAATCCATAAGTGTTGTTGTTTTCATGCCAGGTATGATTGGCTTCAATCAGTTCGCCTTCCTTGTTCATATGGTTCCTGTAGTCACCGGGCGTGCTGTAAAAGAAAGACATAAAAGGGCTGTTGGCTACAAAAGGAACGATACCATCCGCTTCATAGGTCACAAATTTTAAGGCGCCTATCCAGATAAAGACGATCACAATACCCCAGCGTACTATTTTTTTCCCCGCCTGATCGAGACGGGCGATGGCAAGCAACATTTTGTCCATGGTTTTCATTTGTTCGTTGAAAAATATATAACGACGCAAATGTAAACCGGGCGCTGGCGGCAGACCATGGAAGGAAAACGCTATTGCATGGACAAATCTGCCACAATGGAAATGCCCGTCCGGCGACGGAAAGTCTGAGGCGATACGCCGGTATGTTTTTTAAAGAAGCGGCTGAAATAAAACTCATCGTCAAACCGCAGCGCATAGGCGATTTCCTTGACGCTTTTACGGGTGAGGTGCAATTGTTTTTTAGCTTCCAGCACCAACCGGTCCTGGATCAGGCGGGAAGGTGATTTCCCGAAATAGCGGTTACATTTTTTAGTGAAGTGGTTAGGAGATACAGCCAGCAGTTCAGCATAATCTGCCGGTTTATGTAAGGTAAGATAGTGCTGGTCCAGCAATTGCCGGAACTGCTCCATCTGCTCATCCGCCGGCGGGCCATCCTCGCCGGCTGCCAGTGTTTTCAGCTTGATAGCGCTGGATTTGGCCAGTAGTAACTGCAGGTAGGCTTTGAGGACAATACCTGAAGGCTCCGGTTGTTTAAATTCCGTCTGTAACTGGGCTATCAGCTGCGAGAAGTCAGCCGCTTCTCCTGGCGCAAGCTGTACGAAGGGCTGCTGATAAATGTTGTTAAACAGCAGTCCGTTACAGGCTACTTCCGCACGGTGATGCTCTATGCAATAAAAATCGCCGTGAAAGCGCAGCAATGATAAAGGCACTTCGGCTTTAGTCTCGAGGCGCAACAACTGGAACGGTGTAGCAAACAACAGCACAGGCCCACTGAAGGCAAAGGTGGTAAAGTCCGCATGATATACCCCTTTTCCTGCGGGAATAAACATTACTACATACTCCGCCAACTGCAACGGTTGCGAAAAAGCAGCCGACGGCGCTTCCGTTACGCTGAAAAGCAACTCCCTTGTATCTGCATGTACCGCTTTCATTCTCCTTTTTTTGATGATCAACATTATCTAAATAACACAAAATCAATCTATTTAAAATAAAATAAAAAAATATCTAAAATTCATGTCCTAAATGAAAATACCAGGTTGTCATCTTATCAAAACAATATTATTCAAAATTAAAACGATAAAAAATGGAAGCAAGAATTTCTTTCGAAGACGTAAATAAAGGATTTATGGACGGGCTGTTTAAAACCGGCGCCTATCTCCGTCAGGGAGTTGACGCGAAGTTGCACGAACTGATCAATACCCGCATGTCCCAGATCAACGGCTGTGCTTATTGCCTGGACATGCATTATAAAGATGCCGTTCATCACGGAGAAGACCCACAAAGGCTGTATTCTCTGCCGGCATGGCGCGAATGCCCTTATTATACTGAGGCAGAAAGAGCGGCATTAGCTTTTGCAGAAGCACTGAATGCCAATCATATGAATGAGAAGATTTATAACGACCTGGCGCAGCATTTCAGCAAATCACAGATTGCCGATATCGCGCTGTCAGTAGCCATGATCGGCACGTGGAACAAACTGAACATCGCTTTCCACACGGTACCGGGCGGTTACACCGTGGGCCAGCATGGTTGATCCAAAGATCGCGCTGTTCCTTGTTCAACGGGCCGGACAAGGAACAGCGTTGATTTACATATATCCCACACCGTTATCCTGCCGGCATTGTGGCCGGCCAGCGCTGCCAGCCGTAATAACCCGCAGCGCCCGCGAAATAAGCGGCTACATCCAGCCAGTCGCCGGTGTAGCGGGGAGAAAAACGGGGCATCACCCCTTCGAATACCACCGATACATACACTGCAATAAACAGTACATATCCTAACGGCAGGTGATAGTTATCCTGCTGCACCATCCAACGCTGCACTACTACCAGGCACACCTGCGCTATTAAAGGCACCACGATCAGGTCCGTCAGATGCCCGTTGAGGTAAGGCAGCGGTTGCCCGTACCATCGCGCCAGGTGCACCAGCAACCACAAAAAAGCGCTGATACCGGATATGTACAACAACCGTTTCATTTTTACAGGGCAAATGATACCGCTATCGCCAGCAGGGCTGTTACCACGCCTGCTACGCCCAAAAAAAACCCAAAGCCGATCTGTTTCATCACTTTCGTCAAACCGGAATCTTCCGGTTTAATCGGCAACACACTGTCTCTCAGGCGTTGAATAAAGGACTTCTTATCATCTTCCTCTTCGTTCATAGTAGTGTAGTCGTTCATCGTTCCAAAATTTAGGTCAAATGTACTATTTTTTATAATAACTACCATAAACGGGGGATGATATTTCCGGCCGGCACCGGGATTTTTCCCATAGTTTGTAATCTCCGGCTGTTTTCCATTGTCATCCACTCAAAATACCTTTACTTTAAGTATCGTCCCTTTAACTGTCTCTTCAAACAACTATCTGTGAACTACAACCCAAATTATGAAGGGACTATTCATTATTGCCATTACATTTACCATTTTTACCGGACGCTTATTTGCCTACAACTACGGAGAGCATAAACTGATCGGCGACGCAGCCTTCCTGCGCTTTCTCCGGTCACTGCCCGAAAGCGGCAAAGCTCAGTTGCTACGTTACCTGGACATCCGTACAGACGACAAGGGCCGCAGTTACTTCGGCGCTTTTTCCGGGCCGGGCCAGAGCAACATCTCCTACGGCGTACTGAACGGCCTCAGCGGCGATCACGAACGCAACCCTTTGTTACTCGAAGAACAGCTGCATTACCAGCATTCGGTAATGGAGCAGATCATCCGGCTGCACGATCAATACATTGAAATGGGTTATACAGCCGCGCCCGACGCCAAACTCTCCAAACTGGACTTCAGCTACGCCTTGAAAGCTGCCGTTAACCTTTCTCATTTTTATGAATACCGTAAAAGTTTTCCTGAACAGTTGCGGCATTTCAGCAAAGCATCTATCCGCCTCTGCGAAAAGCCGGCACTGGTAGACAGCATCTTTAAACGACTGGGGCGCACCAATGCGATCAACATGTACGTTACCTTACACGTACTGGCCATCGACCTGGCGGAACAAAGCGGGCTCCTGTCCCGGCAAAACGAGGCCGCCGCCCGGCAACTGCTGTTTTATGCCATGCTCTTCAACGCCTTCGCCGACCACTTCCTGGAAGACGCTTTCTCCGCAGGGCATCTGGTCGTAAACCGCACCGTCTTCGAGTCCATCACCAACAACAAATCACTGCACGATTTCTACAGCGCCAACGGCGCCACGGTCGTAAACCGCAAAGGAGAAATCTGGCATGCCTATGGTGATGGCCAGTTCAACAATCCTCATCACAGCTGGCAGAAAGATACTACGCTGACGGATATACGTTATGCCACCTTTACCCCTGAAGCGGAACGCATCATTCATGCGGTATCATTATCCCTGCAAGACCTCAGCGAAGCTTTTCAGCGGGGCGCAGCGGGAACGGCCTTTATCCCTTTCCTGGAGAAAATCCCTGACAACCACGCCAATCAGCCCTTGTACCTGATCCACCATATTCCCAGCCTCATGTGGGTACCCATTCCCTACCGTTCCCATATGGACCCGCTGTTCGATGATCCCGGCACCATCACATCCGCCATGCGACAGGCGAACGCACCGCTGCGCTACCGCGATTTCGTTCGCAGCAGGGTGGGCAACTCCTTTGTGATAGGCCTTACCAGCGGCCCTGCCTTCGTTGGCCATTATATACAGGGCCCGGAGATAAGGATCAACGCCGGCAACTTCCTCAAACACTTTGACTATAACAGTGACGGTGGTAAAAAAGGACTGATGGACTACTGGCTCGGCTATACGGTGTCCGGCAGCTTCGCCAGCCTCAAAGACAGAAACGCGGAAAAGTCCACGACAACGGCGCAGCAGGTAAGAGCAGGCATTAAAGGCAACTTCGACTATTGGGTGAGCAACAAACGGTTCATCGGCTTGTACAGCTATGTGGAGGCCGGCGCACAGTTCACCTCCAGCCGCACCACCTTTGTTTTTGTGCCCTCTCTCGGCATACAATTATCATCGCTGTTAAACATTAACGTGGAAAATATGAAAAGCTGGGCCCGTATTCCGCTGCAATTTATCCTCCCGTTGAAACTACGGTACGGCGTAGTAATTTCCGGGCATGAAGTCCCCGGTATTTCACTTCAGCAGACATCGACATCCTGCTGTAAACTACCGCGCCACCTTGCGGGCCAGCAAACGCCTGCAGGTGGCTGCTTCCTGCGGCCATATCTTCGCTGCGTCCAGGGAATCGTTTTCAAAACGGTTATGCCCCAACGTGGTATAATCAATCATCTTTTTACCGGAAAAATAATAGCGCCCTTCGAAGTTCCGCACAAGGGAGTCCGTCCGGAGCATTCCTTTCCTTTCGTCATAGAAGAAAAGGTCAGATTGCTCATAGACAAACAGCAGTTTATTGTCTTTAAAATAGAACTCCACGATTTCCACACCGCTGGAGTAGCCTATCCAGCGGACTGCTTTCACCAGTGTTTTGTTTTTATAATAGCCGGTCAGGCTGCCACCCCCGTCCGACATCTCCGTCATCCACTCTTCATTATTAAGCGTCACCTGCTTCAGCGTGGAATCGCGGTTGATCTGTTGCACCGTCCGTCTGATCTCCGGATGACCGGTTGGCCTGCTTTGGGCCGTTATAACATCAGCTGCGAGCAATATGCCCGCCAGGAGGCTCTTTATTCTATGCATAGCCCGACACAATTTTCCGGAAGATAAATAATTAGGATAACTTGCGGTGATGAATTCCCTGCATAACCCGACAACGGAAACGCTGATGCAGCTACATGCCGATGTGCTGTTCACCTATAACGCCGCCGGCCGGATGTTACAGGCCAATGAGCCCTGGGCCGACCGTGGGCCTGCTCCCCGGTTCTTTTTGGGTCTTCCTGTAACCGGCACGCCTGTCCGCAGATACCGGGACGATGTGCCGGAAGCGCTGGTACAGGCCCTGGAAGCTGTGGTAGTCCCGGAAGCAGCTGCGGAAGTCCCTAACGGCGCGCCGCCACAGGTTATGCAGTACCGGCAGTTACTGCAAAGTGCCCGGTGGGAAGCCGGACCTTCTTTTCTTGTCCCCGAAACACTCATCGCTACCGCACCTGCCATTCACCTGACAACGGAACAGATAGCGATGATAGGCCCTGAATTTCCGTGGCTGGCGCAGGAACTGGATATTGTCCAACCCTGTGCCGCCGTCGTGCAAAACGGACAGGTAGTCTCCGTATGCCGCAGCGTGCGTATTACCGCAACCGCTCACGAAGCCGGCATCGACACGCTGGCGCCTTTCCGGGGTAAAGGCTACGCTGCCGCTGCACTGGCCCTTTGGGCTGCCAGGGTACGTGATATGGGAGCGCTACCACTCTATAGCACTTCATGGAACAACTATGCCTCACGCAGCCTGGCCCGTAAAGCCGGCCTTATTTGTTACGGCAGCACCCTGTCCGTCAGCTGAGGAGGAACTTTCGTATTTTAGCAATACAATATCACCGCATGGCAAAACAAGACAGGAGAACACTCTCCCCTTTTCAGCAGCGCTGGCATAACATCATCTTTGAAGCGGACACGCCTGCCGGCCGGGCGTTTGACGTAGCGCTGCTGGCGATGATCCTGCTGAGCGTAGCCGTGGTGATGCTGGAAAGTGTGGTCAGCGTACAACAACGGTTCGAACGGCTGTTTACGGTGCTGGAATGGGTGTTCACTATTCTCTTCACCCTGGAATACCTGTTCAGGATATGGTGCAGCTACCGCCCCAAAGCCTATATCACCAGCTTTTACGGGCTGATAGACCTGCTTTGTATTTTGCCTACTTACGTGGAGTTTCTTTTCGGCGGCGCCCATTTCCTGCTCACCATCCGGATATTGCGGCTGATGCGGATCTTCCGGATCTTCAAGCTGGTACCTTTCCTCAATGAAAGCAGGCAGCTGGCGCTGGCGCTGGAACACAGCCGCCGCAAGATTGCCGTCTTCCTTTTCTTCATCCTCCTGCTGACAGTCGTACTCGGCTCCCTGATGTATGTCATTGAATCGGGGCATAACTCGGGTTTCACCAGTATCCCCGTCAGCGTTTACTGGGCAGTGGTGACCCTCACTACGGTGGGTTATGGCGATATAGCGCCCATTACCCCTATGGGGCAGGCATTTTCGGCCCTGATCATGATCATGGGCTATGCAATCATTGCGGTACCTACGGGAATTGTAACGGTGGAAATGAGCCGGCTGCGGGATAAGAATGAGGTGGACCAACGCATATGTCCGCACTGCATGCGTGAAGGCCACGATGCGAATGCGGACTACTGTAAATTTTGTGGGACTAAATTGTAAATCAGTTTATGGAGAACAGTGGCTTTACATCCAGCATCGCTTTGTGGTAGGCCGCTTCAAAAACTTCCCATTTACCGGTGATGGCCATACGTACCGTAGAACCATCCAGCAGTTCAAACACCGCTACCTTTTTGTTGAAGCCTTGTTTACCTCTGCTGAAGTTGGTAATATCTGTCAGCGGAAATTCTTTAAGAATTTTTTTCCGGGTCAACAACCATCCGATGACGCCAAACAATAAAAATGCGGTCATCGATTTGCCTTCTACAACAATCCTTTCGTTGGTTAGGCACAGGGCTCCTGGTTTTGCCTGCCATTTGTTTTTGAGGAACGAGCCGTTTACTTTGAACAAAACGGTTTCTTGCGGGTTAAGTGCAAACTTTACTTTAATCTGTTTCATTATTATTAATTGGATATGATGATGAGTGCAAAAATATGGTATAATTGTCAATTAAACGGCAGACTATGAAGCTGAATTCCATCCTGGACAATGATTTCTACAAGTTCACCATGCAGCACTGCGTGATCAAATTGTTTCCGAAGGCGCGTGCCCGTTATAAATTCATCAACCGGGGCCAACATGCTTACCCGCCGGGCTTCGACAAGCTGCTGCGGCGGGCAGTGGACGAGATGCAGTACCTGCAACTCAGCCAGGAGGAAAAAGACTTCCTCGCTGTTACCTGCCCCTACCTCGACCCTACCTACCTCGATTTTCTGCAGGGCTACCGCTACAATCCTTCTGAAATACATATCACCCAGCACGGCGACCAGCTGGAGGTACATGCCGACGGTTACTGGTACCGTACCATTCTCTGGGAGGTGCCGCTGATGTCGCTCATCTGTGAGCTTTACTACGAAGCTACCGGGCAACAGCGGGTACCGGACGAAGAAGTCATCGCTATCACCCGCGCCAAAATAGAGCGATATAAAGAGCTGAACATTACCATCGCCGATTTCGGCACCCGGCGCAGGCATTCCCTGGCCGTGCAGAAACTGGTGGTGCAGACGCTCCGCGAGTACGGCGGCCATACCTTTATCGGTACCAGCAACGTCCATCTGGCCATGCGCAACGGGGTAAAACCGGTAGGTACCCACGCCCATGAGTGGTTTATGTTCCATGCCGCCAAATACGGCTTTAAAATGGCCAATATGCTGGGGCTGGAGCACTGGGTACATGTATACCGCGGCGATCTGGGCATCGCCCTGTCCGACACCTATACCACCCCTGTTTTCTTCGAGCAGTTCGATAAAAAATTCGCCAAACTGTTTGACGGCGTTCGCCACGACAGTGGCGACCCGCTCCGGTTTGCCGATGAAACCATTCTCCACTACCAGGGAAAAGGCATCAACCCGCTCTCCAAAACCATTATCTTCTCCGATGGCCTCAACTACGAAAAAGTAGCCGCCATAGCAGCTCACTGCCGGGGAAAGATAGGAATGTCGTTTGGTATCGGCACCAACTTTACCAATGATGTGGGACTGACGCCGCTGAATATTGTGGTGAAGATGTATGAGGCCCGGCCGGAGGATGCTCCCCGCTGGACGCCGGTGGTCAAGCTGTCAGATGAGAAAGGCAAATATACCGGCGATGAACACATGATCGCGCTGGCGAAGGAGATGCTGGAACTGTAAGATTTGGTTATTTAGCTATTTGGTTATTGGGGTATTGAGTTATTTGGATATTTTGACATCAAACGGCTTCATTAAATATCAAAATACCCAAATAACAAAATATCTAAATCATCATCGTCCTGCCTGTCCTAATCCGATACCGGTATCTCCCTGGGACAGGTCGCCCGAATCGAATCCTTTTTTAAACCAGAACATCCTTTGCTGGGAAGTGCCATGCGTAAAGGCATCGGGCACTACGCGGCCGGTGGAGGCCTCCTGCAGTTTGTCGTCGCCTACGGCGCTGGCTGCGTTCAGACCGGATTCAATATCGCCGGCCTCCAGGATGTTACGCATCTGCTGCGCATGGTTGGCCCATAATCCTGCCAGAAAATCGGCCTGCAGCTCCAGCTTTACGGACAGTTTGTTGTATTCCGTTTCGCTCAGCCTGCTACGCATTGCCTGTACCTGGCGGCTGATGCCCAACAGGTTCTGCACATGGTGGCCTACCTCATGTGCGATCACATAAGCTTTGGCGAAATCGCCTTTTACGCCGAAGCGGTCTTCCAGTTCTTTAAAGAAGGTGGCGTCGAGGTATACCATCCGGTCAGCCGGGCAATAGAATGGGCCCATGGCTGATTCGGCAGCTCCGCAACCGGAGGTGGTGGCATCTTCGAACAGCACCATTTTAGGACGCTCATATTCCATATTGAGCCGTCTGAATTCAGCGGCCCACACGTCTTCTGTGCTGGCCAGAACTTTGGAGGAAAACAATTCAATGGCAGATGCATTCTCTTTGCTGAGCTGTTCCACCTTTTCAGTGCCGCCCGGGCCCTGCACCTGTTGCAGTACCTGGTTTACCTGGTTGGGGTCCTGTTTAAACAACAGTGCGAGCACAATGACGATGACGCCGCCGATACCGCCGCCAATCAATGTACGCTTTCCGCCTCCGGAACGCTTCTCGACATTGTCACTTAATCTTTCATCATCCAAACGCATAGACAGTTAGGGTTTAGTGGTTAATTACGGCCCTAAAATACATTATTACCCGATAATTCCCATCAGAAGGGCTATATTGAAAATAGCTTAAACAAAAGTTGTTTTTGCCCGTTAAGAAAGATATACCGTCAATCCATTTTATGAAAATACAACAGATCCTTTTGAATGAGCGGCCCGAAGGCTTACCCGCTGCCGATACCTTTAAAACCGTTGATGTGGAACTTCCCGGCCTGAATGACGGCGAGGTGCTGCTCCAGCCACTTTATTTTTCGGTAGATCCCTACATGCGCGGCCGTATGAGCGACGCCCGCTCCTATATCCCTCCTTTTAAGGTACAGGAACCGATAGAAAGCGGCGGCGTGGCCACCGTGACGGAAAGCAAAGACGCACGGTTCGCCCCCGGCGACCTGGTCATGCCCGGCGGCGGTAAAAATTTCTTCCCCTGGGCCACCGGGTTCGTTTTCTCCGGCGACCACCTCCGTAAAATAGACGCCAGCATCCCGCCAAGCTACTACCTGGGCGTGCTCGGCATGCCCGGCCTCACCGCTTACTTCGGCCTGATGGACATCGGTAAACCCAAAGCCGGCGAAACCGTGGTGATTTCAGGGGCTGCCGGCGCTGTAGGACTGGTAGCCGGACAGATCGCTAAAATACAGGGATGCCGGGTGGTGGGCATCGCCGGCGGCGAAGAAAAAGTGAAACTGCTGACCAGCGACTTTAACTTCGACGCCGCCATCAACTACAAGGGCAATACACACCTGGGAGCTGCCGTGGCCGCCGCCTGTCCCAATGGCGTCGATATCTACTTCGACAACGTAGGCGGCGAAATTTCCGACGCCGTCATGGAGCACCTGAATTTTTTCGCCCGGATACCCGTATGCGGACAAATAGCCCTGTACAACAGCACCGAAGTCCCCATCGGGCCACGGGTGCAGCCCACACTTATCAAATTCAGCGTCCTGATGCAGGGCTTCACCATCGGTAACTATGCCCATCGCTACCTCGAAGGCATTCAACAGCTGGGAGAATGGATACGCGCCGGCAAAATAAAGTACACCGAAACCATTATCGAAGGATTTGATCAGCTGCCCGCCGCACTGCTGGGATTATTTTCCGGGCAAAACAGCGGTAAGATGATCGTGAAAGTGTAATTTTAACTATGACAAATGCTGTTGTTCATACCCGTATTAAAAAAATCACTGCCACAGGAGTAACCGATACCGAAGATGTCCTGGCAGCAGAAGAACCATTGGAAATAAGACTGGAGCATGGGCCCACCCACAACCGCCGCCAGCAAAATATAGCGGTGACCATGCGCACCCCGGGTCAGGACGAAGAACTGGCCGCCGGCTTCCTGTTTACCGAAGGTATTATTCCCGGTACGGCCGCTATCAGGCAGGTGACGCTGGCGGAAACACCAGGCGGCAGCATCGCTACCGTTGCCCTGAAAGAACAGGTGGTGCCTTTTCTTGACAAAAGCCAGCGCCATTTTCAGGCCACTGCCGCCTGTGGTATGTGCGGAAAATCTTCTATCGAAAATATTCATACAGGCGTTAACGTTAGTCATTCCGACCGGCGCGCTCCCGGACAGTGGCTCTCACAGTTACCCGAACAGCTGCGGGCCCGGCAGGCGCTCTTTGCGCACACCGGCGGCCTCCATGCCGCAGCGCTGGTGGATGAACAAGGCCGGATACAACTGCTGCGGGAAGACATCGGCCGGCATAATGCCGTCGACAAAGTCATCGGTGCTGCACTTGCGCAACAGTTCCCCCTGCCACAAAGCCTGCTGCTGCTCAGCGGCAGAGCAGGATTTGAACTGATACAAAAAGCCGCTATGGCAGGTATTCCGGTCATCGCCGCTATCGGCGCCCCTTCCAGTATGGCCGTTAAAATGGCGGCGGCGTGGAATATCACGCTGATCGGGTTCCTGAAAGAAGACAGGTATAATCAGTACACTTAACGGTGATTACATGATTACTGCTGATTTTTTCGATGCCGGGAGAAATACGTAGCTTGCCAGGAAAACAAAACAATAATTGACATTCCAACTAACTGATTGCTTTACAAACACAAAAATCCAAATCAGAGAAATCAGCAATAATCATGTCTATCAAGGGGTTACATACGGAGTTCACACCGGTGAAGTTCACCGGCCTTAAACTCACCAAACCGGCTACGGTAGCTGCCGGCATCCCGGCGGTCGTTTCCAGTATGAAACATATGCTGGAAGCCATGAATGCCTTCAGGGCCATGAAAGCCCTGCTGGAACTGAACCAGAAAGACGGCTTTGATTGCCCCGGTTGCGCATGGCCTGACCCTGACGATGAAAGGTCCCCCATTGCGGAATACTGTGAAAACGGCGCCAAAGCCATCGCCGAGGAAGCCACTACCCGTAAGCTGGACCCCGCCTTTTTTGCGGCCAACAGCATCGATTCCCTCGGAGCACTTTCCGACTACGAGATCGGCAAAAAAGGAAGGATCGCGCAGCCCATGTACCTCGCTCCCGGCGCCACGCATTATACGCCCATATCCTGGAACGACGCTTACCATAAAATTGCAGCACACCTGCAGCAGCTGGATACACCCGACGAGGCTGTATTTTATACCTCCGGCCGGACCAGCAACGAAGCCGCTTTCCTTTACCAGCTGATGGTCAGGGAATATGGCACCAACAACCTGCCGGACTGCTCCAATATGTGCCACGAGTCCAGCGGCGTTGCCCTCGGCGAAGCAGTAGGCATTGGTAAAGGGTCGGTCACCCTGGAAGATGTACATCAGGCGGAAGTGATCATCATCCTCGGCCAGAACCCGGGCACCAATCACCCGCGTATGCTCACGGCGCTGCAGAAAGCCAAAGCCAACGGCGCTGTTATCATCGCCGTCAACCCCCTGAAGGAAACGGGACTGCTCAATTTTCTCAACCCGCAAACCGTGAAAGGTATCCTCCAGGTGCAAACACATCTCACCGATATCTTCCTGCAAATTAAAATCAATGGCGACATGGCTCTGCTGAAAGCACTGGCGCTGTTGCTGCTGGAAGAAGAAGATAAACATCCGGGCACCGTATTCGATCAGTCATTTATCAGCAACAACACCAGCGGGTATAATGAATACATAGCCCACCTGCGGCAACAGCGTCTGCCCGATCTTGCCGCCGCCTGCGGTATCAGCGAAGCGCAACTGCGGGAAGCCGCTGCGGCGCTGATGCACAAACAAAAGATCGTTGCCTGCTGGGCCATGGGACTTACCCAGCATAAAAACTCCGTGGATACCATCCGGGAGGTCGTTAACCTGCTGCTGCTCAAAGGCAGCATCGGCAAACCCGGCGCAGGTACCTGCCCGGTGCGCGGCCACAGTAACGTACAGGGCGACAGGACCATGGGCATCTATGAAAAACCGGCCGACGCCCTCCTCCAAAAACTGGAGGCGGTATATGGCTTTAAACCACCGTATAAACACGGCCATGATGTAGTGCATGCCATCCATGCCATGCACCGCGGTGATGCCAAAGTGTTCATCGCCATGGGCGGCAACTTCCTCTCTGCCACGCCCGACACGGCCTACACGGCAAAAGCCCTGCGCAATTGCCGCCTTACCGTACACGTATCTACGAAACTGAACAGAAGCCATCTCGTACATGGCAGGGAAGCCATCATACTCCCCTGCCTCGGCCGCAGCGATAAAGACATACAACAACAGCAGGCGCAGTTCGTCACCTGCGAAAATTCCATGGGCGTAGTGCAGATGTCTAAAGGCAACCTGCATCCCATATCCGCAGAACTCAAAAGCGAACCGGTGATCGTCTGCGAAATGGCCAGGGCCATACTCGGACCACAGAGCAAAGTGCCCTGGGAACAATACACACAGCATTATGATCATATCCGGGATGCGATAGAAAAAGTGATCCCCGGATTTGACGATTATAACAAACGGGTACGCCACCCCGGCGGCTTTTACCTGCCCAACGGCTCCAGGACCGGCCAGTTCAATACCGGCACCGGCAAAGCCAATTTTAACGTGGCCCCCGTCACTACCACGCCGCTGAGCCGGGAAGAATACCTGATGATGACCATCCGCAGCCACGACCAGTTCAACACCACTATCTACGGGCTGGATGACCGCTATCGTGGCGTGCACCATGAGCGGCGCGTTATCTTCATGAACCCGCAGGACATTGCCAGCGGCGGCTTTACAGCAGGCCAGGTAGTAGACCTGTATAACTATCACGGGCAAACGGAGAGAATAGCTCCCGGCTTTATCATCGTGGAATACGATATCCCGGCGGGATGCACCGCTACCTATTTCCCGGAAACCAATGTGCTGGTGCCGGTGAACACGGTCGCAGACAAAAGCAATACGCCCGCCTCCAAAAGCGTAATCATCCAAATTAAATCATCCACCATAAAAAGATAAATCATGGGACCAGTAGTATGGCAGGCCACCCTGTGGCCGGCGACGGAATTTTTGACAGTGACCAAACAGGAACACAACAACCTCGTCAAAGGAATTATCAACGGTTGCACGGACGCAGACCCGTTTTCCATTCAATACGAAATTGAAGTGACACCGGAATGGAAAGTGTCTTCCTTCCACATCCGGCGGGACGGCCTTCAGCCCACGGCGCTGAAACTGACCTCCGATCTGAACGGCCACTGGTTTGACAAAGACGGTAACCATATCGAGGCGTTTGACGATTGTACTGACATCGATATTTCACTGACCCCTTTTACCAATACCTTACCGATACGCCGGCTGACGTTTGAACAGGGAGAGAGAAAACTATTGCAGATGCTGTATATCAAACTACCGGAGTTTGAACTGCAGAAATTGTCACAATATTACACCAAAATGGAGGACCGGCTGTACCTCTATGAAAACGGCGACAGCGGCTTCAGGGCAGAATTACCGATTGACGAAAACGGTATTGTGAAAGATTACCCGGGCCTTTTCACGCGTATTTATTAAGGTTGCCCGGACAATATTTTTTCAGCGCTTGTTCTGATCTCTTCCATAAGCGTTGCAGCCGGAAGCGGCTTTGCCAGCTGCGCCGCCTGTCCGGCATACATAACGATGAAATCCGGGTTGTCCAGTTCCTTCGCCACCTTACGGACGGCCTGCGTCAGTGCATCCTGCACCGGATAGACATTCAGCGGCAGTCCTGACGCTTCTATCCCGTCCATCAGCACATTAGCGATTCCTCTCGCCCACCGGCCGGAAAAGGCCCGTGTAATCCGTGTGCCCGTATCCGTGACCGCTCCCACCTTATCTTTATGATGCGGCGTTGCTGCGCTCTCCGGGCTCCTTAGCAGTACGCTGCCGCATTGTACGCCACTGGCGCCCAGGCAGAAAGCCGCCGCCGCACCGCGCCCGTCGGCGATACCGCCGGCGGCGATAACGGGGACGGCTACCCGGTCAGTTATCTGCGGCACCAGCGCCATGGTAGCTACCTGTGGCAGCGGTCCCGGTAAAAACGAACCCCGGTGGCCACCGGCCTCTATCCCCTGCGCCACAATAGCATCGCAGCCCGCTGCCTGCAGCGCCACAGCCTCTTTCACCGATGTGGCGGTACCCAGCAGCACACATCCGCCGGCTTTCAGCAGGGCTATGCTGGCCTCGTCCGGTATGCCGAAAGTAAAACTCACCAGGGAAATACCGGCCTCCAGTAATACAGGCAACTGCTCCTGGTAAGCATGCGTTTTCACGGTGTCAAAAGCGACTGCCGGTACTGTCAGCCCGTTTGTTTTATACAGTTGCTGCAGGTACTGCTGCATCTGCTCAAATTGTTCCGGCTGGTCTGCCTGCGGTACTTCATAAGTAAACAGGTTCACCGCAAAAGGCCTCCGGGTGAGCGCCTTCACTTCTGCTATCAGCGCAGCCACCCGCGCAGGCGGCAGCCCGCCCACCGGCAACGATCCCAGCCCGCCGCCGTTACTCACGGCCGCTACCATCGCCGGGGTGGTGATGCCCAGCATGGGCGCCTGTATAAAAGGATAATCAATACCCAGCAATGACGTCAGCCTGTTTTGCCATTCCATATATCTTCCTTTTTTCAGTTAAACATTCATCAGAAAAAACTCAGGAAAGCGGGAGCTTTCAAAGCGGAGATATCAAACCTGAAATCCACAATGGTGGTGATCTCCAACAAACTCTTCGGCTGCAGCGGAGGTGCATTCGGGAAATAATAGCCCGACACCTTGATGGTGTTGAGTGAAAGGTTTTCGTTCTTCACCCGGAAACCGCCGCCAATACCCATGTAGATAGGGTTGCTGAACAGGTTGTCATTTTTGGCGGTGACCATAGAAGCCTGCAGGGAAGCAAAGAAGTTGAACTTAAAACCGAGGAACCGGAGCGGACTGTAATAAACGGTTTCAGAACCGAAATTCAGGCGCTGGTAACCATTCAGCCTGGTATATCTGTATCCCCAGATACCGTTGTCGTTGTTGATATTAAGCGGTTTGTAGAAAAATGGGTTGGGGCTTTCCAGGTAGTCTAAATTGAGGAACTGGCGGAACCGGGCTTTTCTGATAGAGAACAGCCGGCTGTAATATTCCGCCCGGGCATGAATAACGGCATCTTCCAGTTTACCTTCCTGCCAGAAAGTACTGACACCGGCCGAGGTATTGAACAGTCCTTGTCTTCTGGTAGTCCAGTATTTCTGGGCTTCCAGGCCGGTATAGAGCCGGCGGCGGTCTTTCCAGGTCTCCCAGCCCGTAGCCGCCTTCAGGTTATATCCCAGCGGAATATCCTCTGTCCGGCCAAAACCAAAGAACTGGCGCGTCTTAAAATAGTCCAGCCGGTATACCTGGAATTCCAGCAGGTAATAACGATGGTCGTTGTATACCGGGTCCTCTTTAAACTGCATCTGGTCAGGCGTCCTGGAGAAGTTAAGGTTAAAATGCCGGAACAGCACTGCGAAATTGGGCTTATGGCCGATGGTGCCGTTATGTTCGTAATTGTTGATGAAGTTGTAGCCTGCCCACCCGTCGATAACGGTATAGCGGTAATCGCGGTACAGCAGACTGTCAATCGTCTGCTTCTCCCTGCCGAGGATGTTGATTGACCAGTTGTTGGCCAGTGTCAGCCCTCCTACCCATTTAGCCGCATTACGGTACAGCGGCCGGTTAAAGGTAACGTAGATCGTGCCTTCATACACATTGGTATCCAGCGGCGTGGTATTGTTCAGGGTGGAATAACCGACGCCTACGTCCACGAAAGAACCGAAGACGTTGTATTTAGTGTAACGGGCTTCGGTATTCCAGGTAGGCGTGTAGTCGCTGCGCCACTGAAAACCCACCTGCAGTCCCTGCCCGGCACCCAGCAGGTTATTGTTCGACACCCGGGTTTTGATGTTGGTAGCACTGAACTGCGACAGGTCCACACCGTATTCAAATACATCCTTGGTAATCACCTCCACGTCTACCGAATCGGAATCCGGGTTGGCATTCCGCACGTGAATACGGGCATCGGAGAAAAAGGGCCGGTTACGCAGGTAACGTTCGTTATCGGCCAGTTCGAAGGGGTCCAGGCGGGATCCCTCCCGGAAAAACAGCGACTGGCGGATGACCCATTCCCGGGAATCGAAATGCAGCCGGTTAGCCAGGTGAATCAGCTTCATGCTGGTGGTGAACGTGGTATCGTTAATATTGCGGGGACCGAACACCTTCACCTTCCGGTAATAGATATTCCTGATGACTTTTCCCACAAAGGGGGTAAAATATGCCTCACTTTTGGTGATGACACTGTCCAGATTCTCGTCGGGCGTCTCCACATCCTGCCTGGTAATACGGCGGATAAAAGACTGACGGTACTCTTTATTCCGCAGCGAATCCCGGTATTCCCCGATCTTTTTCATCAGGCCGTTTCCCCGCTTCGGGACCGTGTCAGCCACAGGCTTATCCTGGGCAAACGTCAGCTGGCACCAGCAAAGGAGCCAGCAGGTAACAGAAATAGCAGCTAATATTTTTAATTCCGTCCTCAAAGGTTACTCGAAGGTGACAAGTATATTAAAAAAAAATGGGATTGCGTGTAATGCAATTATTGTACTGGACCGGAATAATAATTGAATGAAGCAGAACAGATAAGAAAGCTTATTGCAACCAGTATTATATATTGTTCACCTTAAAACCTTCTGCTATGTTACGTTGGGCATTAATATTCTTCATTGTCGCTATTGTGGCAGCCATCTTCGGCTTTGGCGGCATCGCCGCAGGCGCGGCCTCTATAGCCAAAATACTGTTTTTTATTTTCCTGGTGCTGTTCCTCATTTCCCTGTTGTCAGGGTTGCTCAGGAAATAAACAAAAAAGCAGGGATCTTGTGATCCCTGCTTTGGCTATTTTACGATGCTGGTCTCCCAGCCGTCATATTCTGCGTTGACCTGTTGGGCCAGTTCCCAAAGGGTCATGACCACACTGTCTATAGTGGCTTCGCTGGCTTTGTCTGACCGCGACACACACAGTTTAAACGGAAATTCAGGATTGTCATTCTTCATGTCATGTGCAATCTCGAAACCGTTCTCACGGATATGCTCCCAATAGGCCGTCTTGTCTTCCTCCGTCCGGAAATGGATCCAGTGCTCAATAGGGCGCTCCCGTTCAGACATGTCACCATGCTGCCGCAACATCCGCAGCACTTTCCTGTTCTGGATACGCTGAAACTCATATACGTCGGGAAACAGGAAGTCGAAGTAAAGCTCCCAGTTATTATCTTCCTTCACACCGTAATCATAACGGTAGTCCGGGAACTTAATCATTGCATCCGCAATGAATTTATCATGCAGCAACAGGTTGCCTGTATAAAAATAAAAGTCTCGTACACCATTGGAAAAAGTACGGCCCACAAAATGTGCGTCCAGATTGGTTGTTAGCTGTTCTACCAGGCTGTCCTCTATCTCGCCCATGATGGCGAATTCATCGTTCTGCGGAAATCCGTCTTCCCGTGGATTGTTCAGGTATACCGTAATATATATCGCATTCGGCTTCTCCTTCAATGGTGCAAATCGTCTCAGGTCAAGGTCAAGGCCTATTACTGCTGGACTTTCTTCAATATGACACGTGTAAATATCCCAGTCCGGTCGGTAATCCTTATGCATATAAAAAAATTAAAATAACGCAACAGCTGGCTGTAAAGATACGTAGCTATCTGTTACCATTGAAATCATTTTCTCGCAAAGATGAATATAAGGCCTGTGTTTTTTTGGCAAGAACGCAAAGAACCGAAGGTTACCATTGAGATCATTTTCCCGCAAAGAGGAATATAAGACCTGTGTTTTTTGGTAAGAACGCAAAGAACCGGAGACCGCTTGTTATATTCTTTGCTTTCTTACCAAAAAAACACTGGCCTTATGCTTCTTTGCGAGAGCTTAACACTATTTAACACTCGTGGATTTTCAGGCACACCCTTTGTAAAACCATTACCTGTAAAGTATTCTGTAAGATTCCGAAGTTGGAACATGTTACTGTGAAGGGTTCTGACACACCTTTCATCCTAAAAAAACGATTTTCTTCCGCCATTACAACTAAATTTACCGCCGCTATAAATTGTTGGACGCTAGTAAAAGAAATTATGAGAAAAGTTGTATTGCTATTGACAGGATGGATGTTCTTGTTTAACCTGGCATTAACGGCACAACAGCACGGTAACAAACCACCTGCTGGCAATGCCGGAAATATCTACGGAAAACTGCTCGACGCACAGACGGGGAAACCGGTAGAATATGCTTCTGTGGCCGTGCTGCGCCCGGATTCTTCCGTACTCACCGGCATGCTTTCCAAACCCAACGGTGATTTTAACTTCGAAAACCTCACACCCGGAAAATATATCCTTAAAGTAAACTTCATCGGCTATGAAGCTGTCTTCAAGCCGGTACAGCTTACCGCCAAAAGCACCAGTCTCGATGCCGGCAATATTAAACTTCGCGCTAATGTAAAGTCACTGGCCGCTGTTAACGTAGTCGGTGAGAAACCAGCCTTTACCATGGCTATCGACAAACGGGTGTTCAACGTGGAAAAGAACCTCGCCAGCATAGGCGGCACGGCTACGGACGTACTGAAACAGGTGCCTTCTGTGAGTGTAGACATAGACGGTAACGTGAGCGTACGCAACGGCGCCCCCACCATTTTCGTGGACGGACGACCCACCACCCTCACGCTCGACCAGATCCCCGCAGACGCCATCGCCAACATCGAAGTGGTCACCAACCCTTCCGCTAAATACGATGCAGAAGGAATGAGCGGTATCTTAAACATCGTCCTGAAAAAAAATAAAAAAGCAGGGATCAACGGGCAGCTTAGCGCGGGCGTATCCTCCCTGGGAAGCACCAATACCGGCATCGATTTTAACCTGCGCCAGGAGAAGTTCAACTTCTTCATCAACTATGGCACGCGTAACCGTAAATCACCCATGACCAGCCGCATCTCCCGGAAAAATATCCTGTCAGACACCACCACCTACACCGATCAGCTGCAGGACGGAGATTTCTACCGCAATTTCCAGAACGGCCGCATCGGCGTGGACTGGTTCATGGACAACCGGAACACCCTCACCATCTCCCAGGGCATCACCGGCGGTAATTTCAACCGCTACAACGATCAGATCCAGAACGAATTTGACATTCACCGGGAACTGGTCCGCTACGGCACCGGTATCAACAACAGCAAAAACGGGTTCCGCAACTACTCCACCCAGCTGGGCTATAAACATACATTCGCACGCGAAGGCGAAGAACTGACGGCTGATTTTACCTATAACTACGCCACCGGCGACAACAGCTCCGAGTATTCACTGCAATACTATAACCTGAAAGGCGATACCATCAACAGCCCGGTAAAACCGCAATACCGCTATGGCAGCGGGGAAGGAAAAACGACTTATATCACCGGGCAGGTAGACTATGTACGCCCGTTTTCTGATAAATCGAAGATCGAAATGGGCCTCCGTACCAACACCCGTAAGTTCGACAACTTCACCAACACCTTCGGACAGAACTACCCCAGCGGTACGTTCACCCTCGACTCGGCGCTGTCCAACAACTACCACTACCAGGAACAGATCAACGCAGGATATGTCAGCTATAGCGGCGCCCATGGCAACTTCGGCTACCAGGCCGGCCTGAGAGCGGAGCAGTCCAACTACACCGGCGAAACCCGTTTCGGCGAGAAGGCTTCCTATAAGATCAACTACCCGATCAGCCTTTTTCCCAGCGTGTTCCTGTCCCAGAAATTCAAAGGCGATCATGAGCTGCAGCTCAACTACAGCCGCCGTATACGCCGCCCCTGGTTCCGGGACCTGCTGCCCACCATCGAGTACAGCGGGCAGAATGCCAGCCGCGGCAACCCGGACCTGCGCCCGGAATTCACCAATTCCTTTGAGCTGTCTTACCTGAAAGACATCGCACATAAACACAATGTACTGGTATCATTGTACTACCGCAACACCGATAACGCCATCACTGATTTTTATGTAGACACCACCCTTAACCTGAACGGACAAACGCAAAGGGTACTGCTATCCTACCCGATCAACGCCAGCACCCGCAACTCCTTTGGTGCGGAGTTCACCGTAAGAAGCCAGATCACCAAAGACTGGGACCTTACCGCTAACGTGAACCTGGCGCAGACAAAAATCAGTGCCGCCAACCAGGGAGATAACCTCAGCAACTCAGGCTTTACCTGGTTCGGTAAGCTCAACAGCAATACCAAACTGCCCTGGAACCTTACCCTGCAGATCACCGGCGAATACGAATCCCGCCAGATCCTGCCGCAGGGCGAGAGAAAGCCGGTGTACTCCATCGATGCCGGTCTCAAAAAGGACATGCTGAAAAATAAAGCACTGTCCATTTCCCTGACGCTGAACGACATCTTTAATTCAGACCGTAACCTCAGCTATACCAGCACGGCCTTCTCTGAAACGGAAAACTACCGTAAACGCCTCACCCGCGAGCTTCGTCTCAACGCAACCTGGCGCTTCGGAAAGATGGATTACAACCTGTTCAAACGGAAAAACAATAAGTCCGGCAAAGACAATAACAACGAGATGGGCGGCGGCGATAAGGGCGAGTAGCTCACGCAAAGAAACACTTAAGGCCTGCGTTATTTTGTAAGAACGCAAAGAGCGAAGATTACATTTGAGAATATTGTATTATTGTACCCGGTATAATATATTGTATAATCAAATCGCGATCTTCGCTCTTTGCGTTCTTACAAAATAACGCAGGCCTTAAGTGTTTCTTTGCGTGAAAAAAATCAACTACATGGACTCTATTTATCATACTATTACCCTGCGCTTTCTCGCCGAACCTTCTGACGTCAACTTTGGCGGCAAAGTACACGGCGGCTCCGTGATGAAATGGATAGACCAGGCGGGTTATACCTGCGCGGCCAACTGGAGCGGGCAATATGCGGTCACCGTATATGTAGGCGGCATCCGCTTTTTCAAACCGATTGCCATCGGCGACCTGGTGGAAATTACCGCTACCATCATCTACACCGGTAATACCAGTATGCATATCTCCATTGATGTTTTTGCCGGCAATCCGCGGCAGCAGCACAAACAGAAAACCACGCACTGCGTGATGGTGTTTGCGGCGGTAGACGACAACGGTAAAACCATACCGGTGCCCAAATGGACACCGCGTACGGCTAATGAGATCAGTATGGAGAGTTATGCCAAAAAGCTGATGGACCTCCGGAAAGATATCGACGAAGAGATGAAGCCCTATATGTAGTTTAAATCTTCAGACTCCTGTTTTCCTCTGTGTCCCGGGCTTCAGCCCGGGAACATATTAGTGGCTGAACTGCATTTCGCTCAGCATGCGGTACAGTCCTCCGTCTACGCCAATCAGTTCCGCATGCGTGCCTTGTTCCACGATGTGGCCTTTGTCGAGCACAATAATTTTATCTGCCTGGCGGATGGTGGACAGGCGATGCGCAATCACGATGGAGGTACGGCCTTCCATCAGTTTATCCAGCGCGTCCTGCACCAGTCTTTCTGATTCGGAGTCCAGTGCGGATGTCGCTTCGTCGAGGATCAGGATACGCGGATTTTTAAGTACCGCCCTTGCGATGGCGATGCGCTGACGCTGGCCGCCGGACAGCTGAATGCCGCGCTCCCCCACGATGGTCTCCAGGCCGAGCGGGAAATGTTTGATAAATTCCCATGCGTTGGCCTGACGGGCGGCCGATTCAATTTCCGCTTCTGTCGCATCCGGCTTGCCATAAGCGATATTCTCACGGATCGTGCCTCCGAACAAAAACACGTCCTGCGGCACTACCGCCATCTGGGAACGAAGCACCGACAGCGGGATGGAAGTACCCGGCTTACCGTCATATAATATGCGGCCTTCTACGGGATCGTAAAGACGCAGCAACAGCGATACGATGGTGCTCTTTCCTGCACCGCTGGGCCCCACCAGGGCCACTTTCTGGTCTTCCTCCGCTTCAAAGGAAATGTTTTCAAGAATGGTGAGGTCCGGCCGGGAAGGATAATGGAAAGAGATGTTGCGGAAAGAAATCTGTCCGCCCAATTGTTCTCCCGGCGCTATCTGCGCCACCTCCGTAATGGCTTCTTCCGGCTCGTCCAGTATTTCGAGAAGATTTTCCGTGGCGCCGATGCTTTTCTGCAGGCTGGTGTATATCTCCGCCAACCCGGCGATAGAACCGCCGATAAATACGGAATACAGGATGAATGACAGCAGTTGGGGCGTGCTCATGCCCATAGACACCCCTCTCCAGATCACCGCCACCAGGGCGCCGAAAATACCGAGGATGATAAAAGAAGAAAAAGCCCCGCGGTACTTACCGCTTTTCATGCCGATACGGGCCGCTTCATTGGTACGCTGCCGGTAGCGGGCTATTTCAAAAAATTCATTGGCAAAAGCCTTCACGTTTACGATCCCCTGCAGCGTTTCTTCCACCACCGTGTTGGCCGCGGCCACCTGCGTCTGTACCTGTTTGGAGAACTGGCGGATGAACTTACCGAAGAAAACGGCTGCCACCATCATGACCGGAAGAATGGCCAGCATGAAGGCGGTCAGCTGCCAGGAGGTGACCAGCAGGATGATCACGCCGCCGATGATGATCACCATCTGACGGATGAACTCAGCCAGCGTGGTGGTAAAAGTGTCCTGCAACAGGGTGATATCGGAAGAAATACGGCTGCTCAGCTCTCCCACCCTTCTTTCGAGGAAAAACCGCATGGGCAGCCGGATCATATGGCTGTACACATGCTGCCGCAGCGCGGCCAGCGTTTTTTCAGTGACGTTTACAAACAGGATGGTACGGAAAAAAGAGAAGATGGCCTGTCCTATCAGAACAGCCACCAACAACAGTCCCGCTTTGTTGAAACCATGAAGGAGGTCATTGACGCTTTTGGGGTCGACCAGGTCGCCCAGCAGACGGGGAAATGCCAGGCCGGCAAGGCTGGATATCAGCAGAAAAACGAACCCGAGGGCAAATTCGACCCAATAAGGTTTTACATAACGGAATAAACGAAAGGTCTTTTTAAGGGACGTCCATTTCAAGCCAGGTTTGGGAGCCGGGACGGCGGCAGTGGTTTCATTTTGCATGTAGGATTTATACTTTGTTAATGGGGACGATATACCAGCAAATATATTGTATAAAGGAATGCCTTACTTCGGATAAAAACAATTTTTATTCCGTAGTAAGGCATCGTTAGGGCTACAAGCTATTGCGATTTGTGCCCCGGATTTCTGGAGGAATCTCCGGCGCCGGTACCGAAGCGGGCTGAATCTTCGCCCGGATTAATAGCTCCCGGAGGTGTTTGTGCGGCTGGCGCAGTGTCCGGAAGGATAGCGGCTGTGTCTGTAGTACCGCTGTTGTTCAGGTTCATCGAATCCTGGTTGTTGTTTTGTGCGCCGTTGCCGCAGGCCGTCAACATAGCAGCTGAAATGCCGGCAGCTAACAGCAGGTGAGATACTTTCATGATCCAGTGTTTAAAGGGTGAAATAAACAGTTACATGGTATAAACAAACTTCATCCCCTTTAAAATGTTTTTACTGGCGCGTAGTATCTGGTTTGGTCGCGGTGGTGTCCACCGGTATTACACTGGTACTGTCGACCCGGGGAACGGTCGCCGCAGCTGAATCTGCTTCGCGGGACGCTTCCCTGCTGCTGTTACAGGCAAACAAAAGGATACAGAGAATTCCTGTAACGCAGGCTACCATAAAAAATTTATATACGAAAGGCTTCATATGGCAGGTATTTATTGTTCTTAATTAAGTAGATGCAGGAAAGAATTGTGCCAACCCTTACATTTGTAAGCGTACATTTCCACCTTTCGATATGAAACATCTGCTACAAACAATAGAGGAAGACCAGATCCTGAAAGTATGCATCGCCCTGCTGATAGGCGCTATCCTGGGGCTGGAGCGGGAATACAAAAGGAAGGCGGCAGGGATGCGTACTATGACGCTTATCTGCCTCAGCAGTACCATCTTCACGATCCTGTCTGCTGAACTGGGGTATCCCAACAGCTCTGACCGCGTAGCTTCCAACATCCTCACCGGCGTGGGTTTCATTGGCGCAGGCGTGATTTTCAAAAATGATTTTACCATCGACGGTATTACCACGGCGGCCTCCATCTGGATCGCCGCGGCCCTGGGCATGGCGATCGGCATGAGCCAGTACGTACTGGCCATAGGCGGACTGGCAGGCGCTTTGATCGTGCTTATCCTGATGGAGTTCACGGAAAAAAGTATTGCTGAAATCAATGACAAACGTTACTATACCATCTATTTTCATGAGGATAAGTTCCCGCAGGTAGATGTGGAGCATATTCTCAATACTTTCGGGTTAAAATTCAAGCGGATGCAAACCGTTCGCAAAGAAGACCTGATCGAGGTCAATTACACAGTCCGTGGAAAACGTAGCAAAATGGAACGATTAGATGAATTTTTGCTACAGAACAAACACATATCACAATTTCAGGTACAACTAAATCCACTGTAACCATACCATGCCCTCTTATGCAGACATGCCGCTACACTATGGTCACGTACCACCCTGGCTGGCCAAACGGATGGCCCTTCTGGGTGGCGCTATTGTAGAGGCTATTGTGACGGATTACGGAAAAAGCGAAGTGATAAGGCGGCTCAGCGATCCCTGCTGGTTTCAGGCGCTGGGATGTGTGCTGGGAATGGACTGGCACTCTTCCGGCATCACCACCAGCGTGATGGGCGCGCTGAAAAAGGCTGTCAACCCGCGTTCCCAGGAACTCGGCATCTATATCTGCGGCGGCAAAGGCCGGCACAGCCGTGAAACACCGGCCGAACTGATGCGCATTGCCGATAAAACCGGCCTCCCGGGCGATCAGCTCGTACACAGCAGCAAACTCACCGCTAAGGTGGATAATACTGCCATCCAGGACGGCTTCCAGCTGTACCTGCATTCTTTTGTTTTGTCGACCGAAGGCGACTGGGCCGTAGTGCAGCAGGGCATGAACGACGCCAGCAGCATGGCACGCCGTTACCATTGGCATTCCTCTGCCTTTACGTCTTATACCGAAGCGCCGCACACTTTCATTTATGGCCGCAACCAGGGCATGATCCTCAATCTCACCGATACGCAGGCCGCTGCTACCAAAACCGGTATCCTGCAGTTGCTGGAGGAAAAACCTGCACACCTGTTGCCCGAAATACGCAACCTGGTGATGCCCTCCCATCATGAGGTGCGCGCGGAAAACGTCAACCTGAAACGCCTCGGCAGCGTGCTGGCACTGGCGCACGACATACATCCCGCCAACTTCGAATCCCTGCTGATGCTGGAAGGCGTGGGCCCCCGCACCCTGCAGTCCCTCACCCTGGTCAGTGAAGTAATACACGGTACCCCCTCCCGCTTTGAAGACCCGGCACGGTTTTCTTTTGCGCATGGCGGAAAAGACGGACACCCGTTTCCCGTCCCCACCCGGATCTACGATGAAACGATCGAAACGCTGCGGGACGCGCTGAACAAAGCGAAAATAGGCCATACCGATAAACAGGAGGCCATCCGCAAGCTATCAACGTTAGCGCAGCGCATGGAGCAGGATTTTGAGCCTAACGCCAATTTCGAAAAGGTGATAGAACGGGAAAAGCAGGACTCGTGGAAGTATGGCGGCCGTACCGTGTTCGGGAAAGCTGCCCCGCCGAAAGACGGCGAACAATTATCATTATTCTGAAGCAACAGCGGATATCCATGAAAGACTACAACACCCTCTCCGTACCCGAAGCTACCCTGCTGCAGCAGGAGCTGCGCCACCAGGTGGTCACGGCGCCCTTTAAAGGGAAAATACAACTGATTGCCGGGGCAGACATCTCTTTTAATAAGTTCAGCACCACCGTATATGCGGGTATTGTACTGATGCGGTTCCCCAGCCTGGAACCGGTGGGCTACAGCCTCGTCGTTAAAGAAGTTACTTTCCCGTATGTGCCCGGCTTCCTGGCTTTCCGCGAAGTACCGGCACTGCTGGACGCCTGGCAGCAACTGCCGCAGAAACCGGACGTGCTGGTGGTGGACGGCCATGGAATTGCTCATCCCCGGCGCATGGGCATCGCCTCCCATTTCGGGGTACTGGCCGGCCAGGTGACCGTAGGCAGCGCCAAGAAAAAGCTGTACGGCACCTATAAAGAACCCGGGGAAGAGAAAGGCGCCCACACACCGCTGACCGATAAACAAGGCGTCGTTATCGGCACTGTGCTGCGCAGCAAACAAAAAGTAAAGCCCATCTTCGTCTCCCCGGCCATCTCATCGATGTGGAAGGCAGCCTGTCACTGGTGGAACAATGTGTGCGGAAATACCGGCTGCCCGAACCTACCCGGCTGGCGCATAATGCGGTCAACCAGTTCCGGCTGGGCGCCCTGCCTGCAGGATATAGACCGGCAGACCTTTAAAACTGTATCCACGCTACAGCCGCTTTTTTCTCTGTGCCTTTGCGGCTGATCATCACGGTAGCGTATACACGCTGCACGGCATCGTAGCTGGAAGCGCCCATCATACAGTAATACCCTTTCGTTACCTCCGGCGCGCCGAACAGGAAAAGCCGCTCCATCTTACCGTTATAAAAACGGTAACATACAACGTTGGCATCTGCAGCATACTTCAACGGTTTCTTCACTTTATCCTGTCCGCCGGTTTCCAGGTATTGCAGGTAATCGTTGAACAAAATAAAAGTGGCGTTAGGAATATTGACATAGTCGTAAGACAGGTAGGTGTTGGTATTCAGCGCGGCGATCTTATTACGGAACACCCATTCGCTCTTCATCCTGCGATGCAGTGAAAAAGGCTCACAGACGCCGGTGATGGACTGGTATTTGGAAACCGCCAGCGTTTCATTCTCGCGACCGCTGCTGTCCAGCAAGGCCACGCCGATGTCCCCCATGTTGGTATGCAGCTTGTTGATCTGTGTGTTGCCCTGTTTGTAGCGGGTAAGCGCTTCCAGCAATAACGTCCCGCTGCCGTCAGCATGCCAGTATACCCGCTGTGGCACGCCTTTATAATCTTCCTTATAGCCAAGGTTGATCTGAACGTTTTTGCCCAGCTCGGGGAAAGACAACTGCTGATGTTTTCTCAGTTTGCCTGAAGCCAGCAGCGTATTCAGGAAGATGCCGCTGCTGCCTTCCGCACGTTGTCCGGGCGCATACAACATCAGCTTCACTTCGTTCCGTGCCGGCAGGAACTGCTGATATCCGCTCACATCGCGAAAGTTGGCCGTATAGTCGAGAACGTGATGCGCAAATGTCGCGGAGTCGGGCGACAGCGCTGAAAACAACACCTTCGACCAGGGCTCGTTCCCCTTTCTTTTGGCATTGAACCCTACGGTGCTCATATACACCTTTTCTTTGCCGTGCACCGAGAGGCTGATATAACTGAAATAGTTATACGCCGTATCCGGCAGGTAATAGAGCCCGGTATTGATCAGCTCATGGGCGGGCGAGAAATGCATCACGCGGATACGTTCCCGCATGCTGTCATTACGCTGTATTTCAGCGCCGTTGAAAAAGGCGACGGCATAGTAGTCGCTGTCAGGATCTTTTTCCACGTAACAGTCATGCGATGCCAGGTTTTCCTGTACATATACGCTGCGGTGCTGTACAGTGGGCAGTTCGCCCAGTTTGTCCTCCCGCAGCAGTTTACCCGTCTGCGGGTCCAGTACCAACCTGAAAAAAACGG
Source organism: Chitinophaga oryzae (assembly GCF_012516375.2). Classification (NCBI taxonomy): domain Bacteria; kingdom Pseudomonadati; phylum Bacteroidota; class Chitinophagia; order Chitinophagales; family Chitinophagaceae; genus Chitinophaga; species Chitinophaga oryzae. Next base: position 3,993,347 of record NZ_CP051204.2, on the reverse strand, counting down.
GGACGTATTTCACCAGCTGTTGCAGGAAGATCACCGGTTGACCGTTGATTTCGTAAATGCCGTCGATTTCGGTCGATTCCAGGTCTGCCGCGTTCCACAGGCTGCCGGCCACGGAATCAGTTGCAACCTGCTCCCGCCGGGCATTGTATACCGTTACCCGCAGCCCTTCCTTTTTGGAAAAATGCAACCAGAAGGTATGCCCGTTTTTTAGCTGCATCAGTTTGTCCCATCCGTCCAATGGCTCCTCTACAGCGGGACCCAGCGTCACCACAGGCACCTGCGCCCACAAACCGGCAGGGATAAAAAATAAGCATAAACAAACAACTGATCTGATATAGGACATCATCTTATTAATTATATATTTCAAATATATGTAATTATATATAATTATTTATTTATCAAATATGTTATCTGTTAAAAAAACACTCGGGGAAGATGAATATCTTTACGGGATGAAAACTGTTTTTCCCGCCACTTATTCCACCCTCTGCCCCTCCGCTTTATCCGCCTTCCTCTCCGAAAAATACGCGCTGGAAGATGTACAGTGCCAGCTGCTGGTCCGCGGCGTCGGCGATACTTACCTGGCCCGGACATCCGCAGACCGCTTTATACTCCGGGTGTACCGCTCCACGCACCGCAGCCTGCCGCAGATACAGGAAGAAGTAGCCCTGCTGCAGGCGCTGAAAGCCGCGGAGGTATCGGTATCCTACCCACTGCAGGACATAGCCGGAGAAACCATTCAGCAGCTGAACGCCGTGGAGGGCGAAAGATGCGCGGTGTTGTTCAGCTATGCACCCGGGCACCCGGTGAGATTACTGAACGATCAGCAGTGCCAGCTGCTGGGCAGGGAAATGGCACGTTTTCACCAGGTTTCCGCCGCTTTCAGTCCCGTAAAAGCCAGGTGGGAATTTAATGAAGAGAGTATGTTCGTCCGGCCGCTTACCCTGCTGCAGCCCTTCTTCGCCAATAACGCTGAAGATTACACGTGGCTGCAACAGGCTGCCGCCACGGCCGCGGCGAGACTGTCAGCCATGAAAGAATTGCCGATGGGATATTGCCACTTCGACTTCCTTCCGAAAAACATGCACTTCGATGCAAACAGTATCACGCTGTTTGACTTCGACTTTATGGGATATGGCTGGCTGGTGAATGATATTGCTTCCTTCTGGCAGTACCTCTCGCTGGAGGTATACACCAAAAGGATGACACAGGACGAAGCCGACCGGCAGTATCAGCTGCTGCTGGATGCTTACCGCGAACATCGGCCCCTTGATGAAGCAGCACTGGAAGCAATACCCTTCATCTCGCTCGGATGGTGGCTGTTTTATATGGGTTTTCATACCACCCACGACCAGTTTCATGCCTTCGTACAACCGGGACACCTAAAGCTGTTCACCGGGCTGCTACGGCACCTGGCCAATACATACTGGAAATAGTCACGGCTTCTTCTCAAAGAAAAAATCGATAGACTTGCCATCGCCGGAAATCGTCACTTTCAGTTGATCGTCCGTCTTTTGATACACGATCTTTTGGGGAAAATCGTGCGCGGGGTTTTCGCAGGTAAAGCCATCAGCAGTGATGGCCGTGATTTTAAACCAGACCAGCCCTTTGTTTTCAGCTACGTCGGCCACATAATACAATGCATGCGCTTTCGCCTGCAATTGCAGCCCTTCTTTAAAGAGGGTATCCTTCTCCTTCATCGTGACACCGATGCCCTTCATCGCAGTACCGGATAACCGCTCCCACTGCTCAAACCCCGTCCTGCCGGGCCTGGACGCCTTCTTTGTCCACGTGCCTTCCAGCCAGTGCAACTTCGGAAAATCTGCCGCTGTGGGGGTTTGTGCATTCCCGGCAGTCACGAGCAACATCAGCAGACCGGATAAGAGAAAAGCTTTCATGATAACAGGGGAATTTGTTCCGGAATATACAACAAAAGCCGGCGAAAAAAACTGCGCTCCCGTAGCGGTGCAGATGATTTTATATTATCATTTGTTCCTAAATTAGCCGCATGAACTGCCTGATAGTAGACGATAACAAACTCGCACGCACAGCCATGAAGCAACTGGCCAGCCATGTGGAACAACTGCATGTGACCGGCGAATGCAGCAGCGCCATGGAAGCCTATAACCTGATCCGGAAGGAAAAGATAGACCTGCTGCTGCTCGATATCGAAATGCCGGGCATGAGCGGCCTCGAACTGACCCGCAACCTGGGTAAGCAAAGGCCTCTCATCATTTTTACGACGGTCAACAAAGACTATGCTGTAGAGGCTTTCGAGCTGAATGTAGCAGATTACCTCATCAAACCGGTCAGCCCGGCACGCTTTATCCAGGCCATTGAAAAAGCCCGCGAAATCATTGACAGCAACCACCGCGAAATACAGGTGTCCGATACGGAGTTTGTCTTTATCCGCGACAACGGCGTCCTCAAAAAAATAAGGACGGAAGACATCCTCTTCCTCGAAGCCATGGGCGATTATGTAAAGCTATTCACCGCACAGAAATTCCACGCCATCCATACCACCCTCAAAGCGCTGGAAGAAAAATTACCGGCCAGTAAGTTCATGCGCGTACATCGCTCCTACATGGTGGCGCTGGACAAAATAGAAAGCATCGAAGACGGTAATATCATCATTCAAAAAAATGTCATTCCGGTGGCAGACACCTACAAAGCGGCCCTCAACAATAAATTAAACTTTCTTTAACAGTTGAACGACCATTTCCCCGTTTTGACCGATACCTATCGCCCGTTGAACAATAAATTAAATACGCCGACCTTTATTATCGTATTTTGAACCGCCTTTCCTTCATTAGCGTTAATAATGTCATGCAGCCGAAAAGAATAAAATATTACCTGCTGGGCCTGTTCATCACAGGGATGATTTTGTTCGTGGTATTGCAGTTCAATTCGGCCAAAAACATCCGGAAGCTTATTTCCGGTAATGAACAGCTGCTGCAGGAACTCAACGTCAAAAACGAAATCCAGAAGCTGCAAACCTCTCTTGCCAAAACAGACAGCAAAGTGCGCGGCGCCGTTATCTCCCGCGACACTACGCATATCACCGGCATTGAGGTGGAAATCGCCGTCATCAAATCCGACCTGAAAGAAATCAATAAAATCGTTAAAAACGACAGCACCGAAAAACTGCTCACCCAGCTCAATTACCTCGTGGACGAGAAAAACAGTTTCAACCTGCTGATACTGGATACCTTCTACAGCAGCGGGAAAAGCGCCGCTGAAAAAATGATCAACAACCAGCGGGGCAAAAGACTGGGAGAAGCCATCACCAATATCCTCCACCAGCTGGACACCACGCGGCAAACAGAAGTGAACCGCACCACCCGCCTCATTGATACCAGCGGACAGAAAGCACAGAGCTGGGGCACCGTGCTGGTGCTTTTTGCCTGCCTCACCAGCCTGCTGGCCTTTCTTTATATCACCAGCCGCATCCACCGGCAGGAGCAACTTATAGAAGCGCTGGATGAATCGCAGCGCCAGGAGAAAAACCTGGCCGCCGTGAAGGACCAGTTCCTGGCCAATATGAGCCATGAGATCCGTACCCCCATGAATGCCGTGCTCGGCTTCACACACCTGCTGCAGGCCCAGCCCCTGAACGACAAATCAAGAGAATACGTCAACGCTATCTCCGGCGCCGGCCGTAACCTCCTCGAAATCATCAACGACATCCTGGACATCTCCAAAATAGAGTCCGGCATGATGCGTATTGAAGCCACTTCTTTCAGCCTCCGCGGCGTACTGCACTCCATCGACACCCTCTTCCGCGCCAAAGCGGAAGAAAAAGCGCTGCAGCTCAATATCAGCATAGCGGACGAGGTGCCCGACATTCTCTATGGCGATGTGATGCGCCTCACCCAGGTGCTGGTCAACCTGACCAGCAACGCCATCAAATTCACCGCTGAAGGGGAAGTGGACATCCATGTGACAAGGACATGGTCGGAAGACAAAAATGTTCGTATACTCTTCACCGTGAGAGACACCGGCATTGGCATCGAGGCAGCGCAGCTGGACAGTATCTTCGACCGGTTTAACCAGGCCGAAGCCTCTACCACCCGCAAGTACGGCGGAACAGGCCTCGGGCTTACCATCGTCAAACAACTGATAGAACTGCAGAACGGTTTCATCTCTGTAGAAAGTACGCCCGGCAGCGGCACGGCCTTCAAAGTGGAACTGCCTTACATGCTGGGGGAAATGATGCCGGAGAATACCGATACCTTATATACAGAAAAAGACCCGCTGCCTATACACCCTAACGTATGGTTACTGGTGGCGGAAGACAACCGTATGAACCAGAACCTGCTGCGGCATTTGCTCGGCAACTGGCAACTGCAGTACCGGATCGTCAACAATGGCAGGGAAGCGCTTCAGGCGCTGGAAAAACAGGCCTTCGACCTGGTGCTGATGGATATACAAATGCCGGAGATGGATGGCTATTCCGCCATTGCCCACATCCGCAAAGAGATGCATTCCAACATTCCCGTCATCGCCATGACGGCGCATGCTATGGAAGGAGAAAGGGAGAAATGTTTGCAGATGGGCATGAACGATTATATCTCCAAGCCGATCGATGAGAATACGCTGTATCGCATGGTCCAGGTGTATACCGGCAAGTTCTCTTCCCGCGAAATGCCGCCCGCCGGCGCCTATGTGCCGGAAAACGGACATACCCGCCTGCTGAATATGCAATACCTGCGGGACCTTTCCAAAGGCGATAAGTCCTTTGAAAAAAACATGCTGCAGCAGTTTATCACACAGCTGCCGGAAGACCTGGCCATGCTGAAAAATGCGATCGCTATCAGCGACCCGGTGAGCATCCGCGCTACTGCGCACAACCTGAAAACGACCGTGTCTTTTACGGGGCTGGAAACGCACCTCTACCCTATCCTGGAGCAGCTGGAGCAGACCGATGAAAATAACTACAACGCCGATACGGCCAACGAACTGTTCTATACCCTGAAACAGCTGTGTTTACAGGCCATACAGGAAGCGATAGACATCACGATTTAAGGCGGTCATCTCCCGGTACGACCGTTCATTTTTCCTTTTTCAACGACAGTAATACCCGGTTCACCGAAACGCGCCCTTCCTGCGTCGTTACCGGCATTATTTTTACATCACAATACTGAACAAAACATCATTAATCATTTAAAAAGACAATCATCATGAAAAAAATTATCGCTGCCGCACTGGTACTGAGCATTTCTGCTGCTGCTTTTGCACAGGCTCCTGCTGCTAAACCTGCAAAGAAAGAAAAAGCTAAAACTGAAGCGAAAGCTGAAGCTAAACCAGCTGCTGACTCTACCAAGAAAGCACATCACGAGCACAAAAAAGCAGAAGCTAAGCCTGCTGCTAAGAAAGCCGCTTAATTTACCATTATACAGCGTTTGAGTTAAAGAATAGCTCCGGGGCTACCCGGAGCTATTCTTTTTTTGCACGGGCTTCAGCGCCGGTATTCCGGTATGTACGGACAAAAAAAATCCGCCGTTGCCGGCGGACTTTTTCTCAATTATAATGTATATGCTATTTACTATTTCAGTGCGTCCAGTTTCTTTTTCACTTCTTCCACTTTCGCAGTCTGGTTTTTGATAGCGTAGATTTTCTGCAGCGCGTACAGGCAGCTTTCGTAAGTCTGTTTGTCACCTGCATCGAGGCTGCTGGCTTTAGCAGTGAAGCTGGCGTCAGCTTTCTCGAAGAAAGGCAATGCCTGGTTCATCAGACCTTCTACTTTACCCTGCAGTTCTTTAGCTTTAGGAGAAGTCTGTTGTTTGCTGTCCAGTTCATTCAGCTGTTTGTTGAACACAACGGCTTTGTTGAAGTACAGTGCGCCCAGCTGGAAATTGGCAGTGGCGTCGTTAGCGTTCAGCTCCAGTACTTTTTTATAGGCAGCTTCTGCTTTACCGATCAGCTCTTCGTAGTTAGCCGGTTTCGGAGCGTCGTTACCTTTTTCGTCGCGGGGATTGGCGAGGTTGTCTACACGGATAGCGTAGTCCAGTACAGCTGCTTCGTCGTTAGGATTATCGGCCATTTTCTTTTCCAGCATGGACAGTAATTCGTTGGTTTTACCGGTTTTGCTGTAGAAAGCCATTTCCATATCGTTGAAGCGTTTATCCTTAGGGAATAAAGCTTTACCCTGTTCGATGGTTTTGAGCCAGTTGGCCTGGTCGCCTTTTTCTTCATACAGCTGGCCCAGTACTACGTACAGTGCAGGTTCGCCTTTGAACTGCAGGTCAGCGGCTTTTTTCAGGTAAGTGAAGGCATCATCTTTCTTGTTAGCCTGGTTAGCAGCGTAACCGGTGTAGAAAGTCAGTGCGGTATCGGTAGGGATAGTGGTGCCCAGGTTTTTGCTGTTGTAGAATTCAGCGATTTCAAAGGCGTGTTTGAAATCCACCAGGGAGGAATCCCATTTCTGTTCGTTGAGGAAACCGTAACCGGCGTTGGCTACAGTAGCGTATACGTTGAACATTGGTCCGCTCATCTCCAGGATGGCTTCTTTCATTTTAGGATCAATTTCCAGTGCTTTTTTGAAAGAAGCATAGGCTTCGAGGGCGAGGTTTGCGCTTTTTTGTTTGGTGCCCATTGCTTCCAGGATCTTGCCGTTTACCAGCCATGTCTTTGCATCGTTTTTGGTTTTTTCATGCTGTAACGCTGCATCGATATCTGCTTTGGCTTTCTCCAGGTCTTGTTTCTTCAGGTTCTCATCTGCGCTGCTTACTTTTGCTCTCTGGGCCATCACCGATACGCCGGCCGTACAAAAGAGAAGAGATACCAATAATTTTTTCATGTCTCTAGTTTTTAGTTGCTGATTACAATAAGAGTATGGTGCTCCCAATAATCCAATACAATCGGACTCATCGTTACCACTAAAGCCGGCCGTACTTTTTTTATCAGTTTAGGCAGGAGACACCTTTTGAGGGGCACCTCCTGCCATGAGCGGGTTAAATTTTTCCGTCTGTTGTGAATACTATTCCTGCGGAGTTTCAGGTTCTTCCGCTACAGTATCCTGTTCGGTGCCAGTGTCGGTGGCGGAAGTGCTGTCGTTGGCTACAGTGCTTTCTTCTCCTTCCACTCCTTCTGTAGGTTCTTCTTCCTGTTCGTCCAGACGGGCTACTGCTGCAATTTCATCAGCGTCGTCCAGGCGGATCAGGCGAACACCCTGTGTGGCGCGTCCTGCTTCGCGGATATCGGCCACGGCCATGCGGATGGTGATGCCGGACTTACAGGTGATCATCAGGTCGTGCTTCTCCGTTACGTCGAGGATGGCGATCAGGTTACCGGTTTTTTCGGTGATATTGATGGTTTTCACGCCTTTACCGCCCCTGTTGGTGATACGGTATTCTTCAATATTGGTCCGTTTACCGAAGCCTTTTTCAGAAACCACGAGCACTGTCCGAGATTCGTCGTCTTTGTTAACACAAATCATACCAACTACCTCGTCTTTCTCGCTGTCCACTTCAATACCTCTTACGCCGATGGCGCCGCGACCGGTGTCACGCACGGTATTTTCGGGGAAGCGGATGGCGCGGCCGCTCTGGATGGCCATCATGATCTGGCTGTCGCCGGTGGTCAGTTTGGCTTCCAGGAGCTGGTCCCCTTCGTTGATGGTGATAGCGTTTACACCGTTCTGGCGTGGACGGGAGAATTCTTCCAGCAGCGTTTTTTTGATGATACCTTTTTTGGTACAGAGAACGATATAGTGGTTGTTGATAAAGTCTTTGTCACCCAGGTCCTTGATGTCGATGATGGCGCGGATCTTATCGTCGCCGGGCAGCTGGATCATGTTCTGGATAGCGCGTCCTTTGCCGCTCTTCTCGCCTTCCGGTATTTCATATACTTTCAGCCAGTAGCAGCGTCCTTTTTCGGTGAAGAACAGCATGGTGTGGTGCGTAGAGGCCACGAACAGGTGTTCGATATAGTCCTCGTCACGGGTCCTGCCGCCGATGGCGCCGCGGCCGCCGCGTTTCTGCTGACGGTAGTCATAGGCAGAAGTGCGTTTGATATAGCCGAGGTGGGAGATGGTGATCACCACGTCTTCTTCCGCGATGATATCTTCGATCCTCATTTCGCTGGCCAGGTACTGTATTTCGGTTTTACGTTCGTCACCGAATTTCTTTTTCACCTCTTCCAGTTCTTCCTTGATGATCTTCATACGGAGACCTTCGTCATTGAGAACGTCTTTCAACCAGGCGATGAGTTTCATCACCTCGTCGTATTCCGCGCGGATCTTATCGCGTTCCATGCCGGTCAACCGCTGGAGGCGGAGTTCCAGGATGGCTTTGGCCTGTATCTCGGAAAGGCCGAACTGGCTCATCAGGCCGTCTCTCGCTACGTCCGGCGTATTGGAGGCGCGGATCAGGGCGATGACTTCGTCCAGGTGGTCCAGTGCGATCAGGTAGCCGGCGAGGATGTGCGCTTTCTCTTCTGCTTTGCGGAGGTCGAAGCGGGTCCTTCTTACCACCACTTCGTGGCGGAAGTCGATAAATTCGGCCAGCATCTCCTTCAGGTTGAGGATACGCGGACGGCCTTTCACCAGGGCCACGTTGTTGATACCGTAGGAAGTCTGGAGTTCGGAATATTTATACAGCTGGTTGATGATCACGTTGGAAATAGCTTCCTTCTTCAGATCGATCACCAGGCGCATCCCTTCGCGGTCACTTTCGTCCCTTACGTCGGTAATGCCTTCAATGATTTTATCGTTGACCAGCTGTGCGATTTTCTGGTGCAATACCGCTTTGTTGATCTGGTAGGGCAGTTCATAGATCACCAGTCTTTCGCGGCCGTTTTTAGCCGTTTCCGCGGTGATTTTACCTCTCACCACTACTCTGCCCCTTCCGGTCTCGAAGCCCTGTTTAACGCCTTCAAAACCATATATAGTGCCACCGGTGGGGAAGTCGGGGGCTTTCACATGTTTAATCAGTTCTTCAATGGTGATTTCCCGGTTGTCGATGTAGGCAACGGCGCCGTCCACCACCTCGGCGAGGTTATGGGGCATAATGTTGGTAGCCATCCCTACCGCGATACCGGAAGCGCCGTTTACCAGCAGGTTCGGAATGCGGGTAGGCAACACCGTGGGTTCTTCCAGGGTGTCGTCGAAGTTGTTGGTAAAATCCACCGTTTCCTTTTCGATGTCTTCCAGCATTGCTTCCGCAATACGCTGAAGACGGATCTCGGTGTAACGCATCGCAGCGGGCATGTCACCGTCTACGGAACCGAAGTTACCCTGACCGTCCACCATGGGATAACGCATGCTCCAGGGCTGGGCCAGACGTACAATGGTGTCATAGATAGAGGCGTCACCATGCGGGTGGTACTTACCCATTACCTCACCCACCACACGCGCTGACTTCTTGTAGGGCTTGTTGCTGTGGTTGCCCAACTCGTTCATTCCAAATAAAACGCGGCGGTGTACAGGCTTTAAACCATCTCTCACATCGGGCAAGGCACGACCCACGATTACAGACATCGAGTAATCGATGTAGGCCGTCTTCATTTGTTCCTCGATATTAATCTGGACAATTCTCCCTTCCTGCTGATTTTCCGTGTGCTCTGTCATTTTGTGTGTTGATTTACAGTTTTTTCTGCTGAAAACAGATAAGGGCAAATATAGCCATTTCGGCCCTTATTATGGCCTAAAATCGAAGAAATGTGAATAAAAACATCATTGCGTTAATCAATTATATAGCGTATTGCATATATGACTGATTTTTTCCATAAAGAACAACCATTTTTTGCTTTTCTGCGTTAGTATGTGTAATGGTTTAATTTTACTTTATCTAAAATATGTATAAATAGGGAAATATATCGAAATTTAAATATTGGCAAAGTATTTGTTTTTAATCGACTGATAATCAATAGATCGAATCACCCAAAGTTATCTATTGGGCGGAATATGCACCGAAATTTACTGTCTGTTCGAACATAAACATCAAAAATGCTGTTATTCCCCTGATTCTTAACCTTTTCTTAAAGAAACTATGAAGAATATTCTGTTGTTTGGGGCCGGAAAATCGGCGACCAGCCTGATAGATTATCTGCTGGCGAACGCTCCTAGACAAAAATGGCATATCACGGTAGCAGACCATGACCTGATGCTTATTAAATCAAAAACCGGCAAATCATATTACGCCACACCGGCCGCCATCGACATCAAAGACCAGACTGCCCGGCAGCAGCTGATACAGGAAACAGACCTGGTCATCTCCCTGCTCCCTCCCCACCTGCATATCACCGTGGCTAAAGACTGCCTCCAGTTTCGAAAAAATCTCCTCACCGCTTCCTATATAGACCCCGAAGTACGCAAGCTCGAAAAAGACATTGAAAAAGCCGGCCTCCTGTTCATGTATGAAATGGGCCTCGATCCCGGCATCGATCATATGTCTGCCATGAAACTGATCCACTCCATCGAGAAAAAAGGCGGACAGATTTTTTCGTTTAAATCCTACTGCGGCGGACTGATATCCCCGGAAAGCCTGGACAACCCATGGCAGTACAAGATATCCTGGAACGCCCGCAATGTAGTGATGGCCGGGGCTTCCGGCGCCGTCTACCGCGATAAGGGCAAAACCCGCGAGGTTAACTACGAACAGCTCTTTGATCACAATAAAACCATCCAGGTGCCCGGGCTGGGCAAACTGGCCTACTACCCCAACCGCGATTCCCTCGGCTACATGGAATCTTACCGGCTGGAAAACATCGCCACCTTCATGCGCGCCACCCTGCGCTATCCCGACTTCTGTGAAGGATGGAACGCTCTGATCAAACTCGGCCTCACCGGCGAAGACGGTAAAATACAGACCGACCACCTCTCCTGCTTCGACTGGGCCACCCGGCATATTGAAGGGGCCGACAAACAGGCCGGCCACGAAGAAGTGATGGCGCGCTTCCTCGGCGTCAGCACCAAGTCAAAAGTCATCCGGCAACTGAAGTTCCTCGGCCTCCTCAACGGCGATCAGCTCAATCTCGGCGAGAAAACGGACGCTGAAGTGCTGCAGCACCTGGTGGAAGATAAACTGAAGATGGAACCGTCCGATAAAGACATGATCGTGATGATGCATGAAATAGAATTCGAGCGCCGTAATATGGCTACCCGTATACACAGCTACATGATCACACAGGGCGAAGACAATGTCCGCACCGCTATGGCCAAAACCGTAGGCCTGCCGCTGGGCATCCTCGCCAAACTGCTGTTACAGGAAAAAATAACGCTTACCGGCCTGCGTATCCCGGTAATGCCGGAAGTATATAATCCGGTGTTAAAAGAACTGGAAGAATTTGATATCCGTTTTGAAGAAAGCTTTGAGTAGTACGATATGGTTATCCTGTGATAAACACTAACGGAGAAGAAAGGACTGGTGAGAGCTCCCCGGCAAATGCGGGGAGCTTTTATTTTTTTACAACAGCGTCAGTAATTCCGCCACACCGGCCGTAGCCGGTTTTTCGATACAGATCAGGTTCTCATACCCTTCTACCGGCGGCAGCTTTTTATCGATCACGTAAACGCTGGCCTGCGGCCGGATGTAGTTCAGCAGACTGGCTGCCGGATATACCTGCAACGAGGTGCCGATCACCACGAAAATATCGGCCCACATCACCTCCCGTACGGCCTGTTCGATCATCGGCACCGCCTCGCCAAACCACACGATGTGCGGGCGCAGCTGGCCGCCGTCTTCCGCCAGGTCGCCCAGGCGGATATCGTCCTGTATATCGAAGATGCTCTCTTCGTTTTTCACACTGCGCATCTTGAATATTTCACCATGCAGGTGCAGCACCCGGGAAGAGCCGCCGCGTTCATGCAGGTCGTCGATATTTTGCGTAATGACGCGCACATCGTACTTTTCTTCCAGTTGCGCCAGCCCGGTGTGGGCGGCATTCGGCCGTGCATTCTTTACATCACGGCGACGGCTGTTATAAAAGTCCAGCACCAGCCCGGGGTTCTTCTGCCAGCCTTGGGGCGACGCCACTTCGTAGACATCATAACCTTCCCACAACCCGTCGGTGTCACGGAAAGTCCGGAGGCCACTTTCAGCGCTGATGCCGGCTCCGGTCAGCACCACTAATCTTGGTTTCATATATTTGTAGTATTTAAATGAATCAGGCTGTTGCGAGAGACCGATTCCTTTTTCTCCAACGCCTTCTGATAAATATAAAAAGAAAAACGCCAACCGCCATCAGCGGCCACCAGCCCATCAGGTTTATCAGGAGCCCCAGTACATTGTTCCAGCCGTTACGCAGCGCCAGCCAGGCCCGGGGGAAGAACCCCGGCGCTTCCGGCATGGAAAGGGCCAGCACCTGGTAGTATTCGAGATGAATGGTGCTGTAGCTCACCTGGCGGTCCATGTACAGCAACCGGCCTTTGGCCGCCTCTATTTCCTCCCGGATAGATTTCAGCTGCGCTTCCACTTCCAGCACGTCTTTCACCGTACGCGCCTGTTTCAGGATCTCCAGGTAACGCTGTTCCGTGGCCACCCGTGTGGTCATGCGGGCGTTCAGGTCCACATATTCGGCGGTGACGTCCTGTGCGTTAATGCTTTTTTCATCGAGCCGCGCTACGCCGCCGGTAAGCCTGTCCACACAACTGTCGAAAGCGGCTGCAGGTACTTTGATATCCAGCTGGTTGCGCTTTTCCGTACCATCACCATGTTGTGATTCCGCTAAAATGTACCCGCCGGACTTACTAACAATGCCGGCTACACGTTTTTTGGCTGCCGCAAAATCATCTACGGAATAAATAATACGGGCGGTTTTAATGATCTTCTGTTCGGGGGACAGCAGGCCGGAGGAGGTGGCGTCTGTATACAGCGCTGCCTTTTCGTCGGCGGGCGCATCCGGTGCGGCGGGAGCGGGTTCGGTGGCAGCAACGGCGGGGGGCGCATAGGCCGCGGCGGCTTCGGGCTCAGGTTGATGGCTGCAGGCTGTCAGTAGCCAGAAAGCGGAGACAAGGGTAACATGCTTCATGGTGATGAAATTTCCGGTATGATGCGGACATTTTGGAAACTCCATAACCATTTTGGGATTTTTTGATTTTGAGATTTTTTGATTTTGGGATTTGTGACCAGGTTAGGAAATACCAAAATCAAAAAATCTCAAAATCAAAAAATCCCAAAATCTATTTCATCCCGCCCATTTCCAGGATCACGTTGAATTGATCTTTGGTGACATCGCATACCGACAGGCGGCCCTGGCGGATCAGCGAGAGGTCGGCGAGCCTTTTTTCAGCTTTCATTTCTGCGAGGGTAACGGGCACCTTCAGGGCTTTGACGGGTTTCAGGTCTACCACCACCCAGTTAGGGTCGGGCGTGGTGGGGTCCTGGTAGTGTTCTTTGGCTACTTCGGCAATGCCTACCACGGCGAGGCCTTCATTGCTGTGATAGAACAGTACCTGGTCTCCTTTTTTCATGGCTTTCAGGTTGTTGCGGGCCTGGTAGTTGCGAACGCCGTCCCAGAAAGTCTTTTTATCTTTTACGAACTGTTCCCATGAATATTTGAAAGGTTCCGATTTAACAAGCCAGTAGTTCATGTGTAACGTTTTTAGTTTACCATCCACTCGCCAGTACATCGGCGATGTGCATCACTTTAATAGGAGTACCGTGTTTACGGATATAGCCATCGAGGTGCATGAGGCAGGACAGGTCGGTGGAAATGAGGTAATCCGCGCCGCTGTTGACAGCGTTATGTACTTTCTGCTCGCCCATTCCCACGGAGATGGGTTCAAACTTCACCGAGAAGGTGCCGCCGAATCCGCAGCAAACTTCGCAGTCGTTCATTTCCTTCAGCTCAAGGCCTTTTACTTTCTCCAGCAGTTTGCGTGGTCCTTCCTTGATACCACATTCACGCAGGGCGCCGCAGGCGTCGTGGTAGGTGCCTACCCCGTTGAGGGTGGCGCCGAGATCTGTCACATGCAATACCTCCGTCAGGAATTCGGTGAATTCGTAGAGGTTTTTGCGCAGCAGTTTCACGTCGTTATGGGCAGCGGAATTATCAAACAGTTTGCTGTAGTAGTTGCGGACAAATCCTGTACAGGAGCCGCTGGGGGCCACAATGTAATCGAAAGTCTTAAAATCTTTGACAAATTTGGTGGCGACTGTTCTGCATTCATCCTGATAACCGGCATTATAGGCAGGCTGGCCACAGCAGGTCTGCTCCGGGTTATACATCACGTTACATCCAAGCTTCTCCAGTACTTTCACCATATTGAAAGCGGTTTCGGGGAACAGCTGGTCTACGAAACATGGTATAAATAACTGTACATTCATCTTAAAATCTTTTAGCGGTGGACCGTTGGTTGTGCAGAGGGCCGGTTACGCCGGGGCCTGGATAAATGACAACCATTGGTATGGTGCTAAATTCCTCTCGCCAGGTCTCTTTGTAACGCGATCATCTTCAAAGCGGTGATAGCGGCTTCTTCTCCTTTATGCCCATGTGCGCCGCCGAGCCTGTCGAGCGCCTGCTGTTCGTTGTCTACCGTCAGTATACCGAATATAACGGGAACGGGTAACTGAAGGTTCAGCTGCAGGATACCTTCCGTCACAGCTTTACACACATAGTCAAAATGCGGGGTTTCGCCACGGATCACGCAACCGAAAGCAATAATAGCGCCAGGCTGCTGACCGGTGCCTTTGGTGTTCTCCCAATACTGTTTACAGGCGTAGGGCAGTTCAAACGCGCCCGGCACGATGATTTTATTGGTTTTGGACACTTTATACTGTTGCAGTGACTTTTCGCAACCGGCTACCAGTTCATTCACAATGGCATCATTCCATTCGGTATATACCATAACAACACTGGCATCCTCCAGGTTGAGAATGCCAGCATCATTTAACAAGCTTTTATTGTGCTCAGACATACGTTCAATTTGGAATTACGAATTACGAATTACGAATTACGAATTGAGGGTTCTTTTACAGAAGGTTACTAAGTACACGTTCGATAATAGAACCCTCAATTCGTAATTCGTAATTCGTAATTCGTAATTGATTTAGTTCTTTACATCTCCCAGTCTCGCCAGGTATTTGTCCATTTCGCGGCCTTCGTTGGTGAGGGGGAATTTCTCTTTAATTTCTTTATAGATGGAAACGGCTTCCTGGGGTTTGCCTGCTTTTTCCAGGGCCATACCGGCACGGAACAGGTAAACGGGGGAAGTCAGTTCATTATCATTGTAGTGACCTGCTTTTTTATAAGCTTCGATACCTTCAGCGGTTTTGTTGAGTTCCATGTAAGCGTCGCCGATCAGGCCGAGTGCAGTAGGCTGCAGCAGCAGATCGTCTGAGCTGAAGGATTTCAGCATATCGATACCTTTCTGATATTCGCCCAGGCGGATATAGCATACGCCGGCGCTGTATTTTGCCAGGTTACCGGCCTTGGTGCCGCCGTATTTGTTCACCACCTGTAAGAAACCGTAGTTGTTACCATCGCCGTTGAGCGCCAGTTTGAAGGAATCCACCGCAAAGTAGTTCTGGGCATGGAAAACCATTTCCTGGGCTTTGTTTTCGTTGGGTTGTTTAACGAAACGGTTATAGGCGAAGAAACCGCCTACCCCTACTACTACTGCCAGAACGGCGATAGTAATGACATTTTTATTTTTAACGAAAAAGTCTTCCGCTCTGTGCATGGACTGTTCCAGGTCAAAATTAGTTGCAGGTTGCGGCGTGGTGGCTTTATCTTTAGTTTCTGCCATTTTAAAAGGTAATTGTGATTGCTTGGTTATTTAATAGGTATCAATGAGCAACAGTTAGCTTTCAGCCTTTCATTCAGATAAAAGGTCAAAAGCTAACTGCTGCGTACTATTAAGCTTTAGTCAACGATGAACGGATAATCCTGCTGCACATAAACGTCTTTCAGCAGCTCATCGTCAGACGGCCAGGGAGATTCTTCAGCGAACTGAACAC
This sequence comes from Chitinophaga oryzae, assembly GCF_012516375.2. NCBI lineage: Bacteria > Pseudomonadati > Bacteroidota > Chitinophagia > Chitinophagales > Chitinophagaceae > Chitinophaga > Chitinophaga oryzae. Next base: position 3,977,448 of record NZ_CP051204.2, on the reverse strand, counting down.
ATTCTTCCACTTCCGCTTTTACGCGGTCGTTGATAGCTTCAATCTCAGCTTCCGTAGCCCATTTGTTTTTCTGAATAACAGCCAACACCTGGTTGATCGGATCTTTCTGTTTGTACTCTTCCAGCTCCTCTTTGGTACGGTATTTAGCCGGATCACTCATGGAGTGGCCGCGGTAGCGGTAAGTTTTGATTTCCAGCAGGGTCGGCCCACCGTTTTCACGGGCGCGTTTTACTGCTCTTTCCACCCCTTCGTGCACTGCTTCGCAGCTCATACCGTCAATCGAGTCGGCCGGCATTTCGTAAGCGTCAGCGAGCTTATAGATATCCAGTACGTTGGAGGTACGTTCTACAGAAGTACCCATCGCGTACATATTGTTTTCACAAATAAAGATTACCGGCAGCTTCCAGGTCATCGCCATGTTAAAGGTTTCATGGAGCATACCCTGACGGGCAGCGCCATCACCGAAGAAACACAGCACCACGTTGTCAGTGCCCTGGTACTGCTCCGCCAGCGCCAGGCCCGCACCGGTACCAATCTGGGCACCTACGATACCATGGCCGCCAAAGAAGTTGTGCTCTTTGGAGAAGAAGTGCATACTACCTCCCTTGCCTTTTGAACATCCGGTTGCTTTACCATACATCTCAGCCATACAAGCCTTGGCAGAAATCCCTTTGGCGATAGCCAATGCGTGGTCACGGTACGCAGTGATGAATTTATCTTCCGGTTTCGTCGCAGTCATCGCACCAGCAGCAATTGCCTCCTGTCCGATGTACAGGTGACAAAAGCCACGGATTTTTTGCATTCCGTACAATTGGCCTGTCTTCTCTTCAAAGCGGCGCAGCAAAAGCATCAATTCATACCAGTACAGATATGTCTCTTTGGTGAATTTCGTCTTCACGTCTGTTTTAGTTTGCACTCTTTCTAAATTTGTTGGCAAATATAACAGGAAAATCCTAAAATGTAAATATCAAATCCAATTAGTATTAAATTATGCAAATTCATCAATTTCAAACAGTTTTGCATTTAATTGCAGTTTATTGGCAGATAAAGGCCCACTGACACGGATCTTTATCAGTTATAAATATTGCAGAATTTGCATATTTTTTTATACACATAATTATTTTCTTTGCTACATATCAGGAAAATATCGCTCACACAGTTTAAAAATTATACCCGGCAGGACTTCCGGTTCGACCACCGGGTGATAGGCATCACCGGCAGAAACGGCTCCGGCAAGACCAATCTGCTCGACGCCATCTACTACCTCTGCTTCACCCGCAGCTATTTTACCAGCAATGAAAGCCAGAACACCCGGTACCTGACCAACGGCTTCCGGCTGGAAGGCTATTTTGAGAAACAGGGACAGCCGGCTAAAATCGTGTGCACGGTCAAAGACGGCAAAAAGGAAGTGGCCCTCAACGACGAGAAATACGACCGCTTCTCCCGGCATATCGGGCAGTTCCCCGCGGTGATCATCGCCCCGGACGATGCCGAAATCATCCTTGGCGGCAGCGAAGAACGCCGCAAATGGCTGGACACCCTCCTGTCGCAGCTCTACCCCGACTATCTCGAGCACCTGATCGCCTACCAGAAAATACTCGTGCAGCGCAATACACTGCTGAAAAACATTACCGGCACCGGCCAGGAACAACATAGCCTGCTGGATGTGTTTGACGAACAACTGGTCCGCCACGGCATCCCCGTCTTCGAACAACGCAAAGCCTTTCTCACTGATTTCATTCCGCAGGTACAACAACGGTACGATTACCTCTCCGGCACCCATGAAGTGGTCAATATCCGCTATCAGTGCACGCTGCAGGAGGAAGACTATGCGGCTCAGCTGCATGCGGCCCGCTTTAAGGACCTCCAGCTGCAACGGACCTCCACCGGCATCCACCGCGACGATCTCCAGTTCCTCCTCAATGACTATCCCATGAAAAGCAGCGCATCGCAGGGACAGCGCAAAAGCTTTCTCTTCGCCCTGAAGCTGGCACAGTTTGAAGTGATCAAACAGTTCAAACAATTTGCACCACTGCTGCTGCTCGACGATGTGTTTGAAAAACTGGACCAGGAACGCGTCACCCGCCTGATTGCGCTGGTGGCCGGTCCCTCCTACGGCCAGGTGTTTATCACCGATACACATGCCGAACGGCTGCAGCACAGCTTCGAAGGAACAGGTCAGACCATACAGCTTATAAATATTTAGGGATTTTTTGATTTACGGATTTTTTGATTTCCGGGACAGGAAAAAATGTGGTTTTAAAATTTGGACTACGCTCATTTATATTCCCGAAATCAAAAAATCCGTAAATCAAAAAATCCCTAAATATTCGTAGCTTTGGCCCCATGCGCCACGGAACTACCAGTATCGGAGATGCTCTCCGGGAATTTATGAACAAAAGCCGCCTCAAACCCCGTCTTACTGAAGTCCGTATTCAGGAGAACTGGGAGAAAATTATGGGCAAAACCATTGCGCGTTACACACAGGGCATCCAGCTGATTGAGCATAAGCTCATCATTACAACTTCTGTAGCACCGTTAAAACAGGAATTAACTTATTCCAAAGACAAGATCATCAAACTGGTGAATGAAATGCTGGGGGAAAATGTGGTAAAGGAAGTGATGATCCGTTAGTAAAGTATCAGTTGGAGGCAAACTGATTGATCAGCCGGTTGATATCAGCAATTTTAAGATTCGTTTCCAGGTTCACCATGGTAAACTCATTGGTATCCTGTATCAGCATCACCACATGGCCCAATTCGTCGTCTTTCCCTTTATTCAGAATATGTACCAGGCTGCCTTTGTCCCGTACTTCCATCAGGGTTTCAAAATGATCTTTGTCCTGTAGCCTGCGCATGAGCGTAGCCACGTCATCGTTGCTGATGCTGGCGCCATGCAGGTTTTCAATAGTATGCACCTTTACTTTCCGGATATCCTTCAGCAAAGCGCGCACATTTTTGACGTCTTCATCTTCTTTGTCAAAAGACATAACCCATCCGGCCAGGCGCAAAGACATACCGCCTAACTTAATACTGGCTGTTTCAGCACATCCTTTGTATTTCTGCCGGAATTCCCGCAGTGATTTTTCCTGTGCGACAACGGTGGAAACACTGGCCAGCAGTAAACAACCACCTAACAATAGTTTTTTCATGTGTGCAGATTTTCGGGTTACTTCTTTTTAAGGTTTTTGAGCTTATCCATCCCCTGGATGTTGACGGAACTGGCAATCTGTGAGATTTCATTCAGATCGATGTCCCCCACCAGGCTCATGGCCATAAAGTCATTGGTGCCGCCAACGAGCATGATCAGCTCATTGATGTTTCCCCTCGCATTTTCTTTTACCATAAACTTCAGGTCGCTGTCCTTGTCCCTGACGGTCATCAGCTCTTCGAAGTCTGAAGTCAGGAGCACGGCGGCTTCCTTGTACAGCCTTTGACCGTCTTTCGTGTTGTCTTTGGCCAGGATACGCAATCCTTTCAGCTTCTGTACCACCCTCATCAGGTTTTTGGCATCGGGATCGTTCATATCCAGTTTGGAAAACATGGAAAACATCTTGGGCGTAATACTGACCAGGGTAAAATTCCGGTCATTTTCGTACTTCTGGAAAAAGCGGTCAATGCTACTCTGCGCAAAGAGGTGCATACTGGCAAAAACCGCGACCAGCAATAAAAGTGAACGTTTCATCTTCTCTCGATTTTTATATCAGGTTTTAAAATGGGCCTTATTAATTGGTGCCGGCAATGATACCGGTCGCTTCGTTGAAATAAGAAAGCTTCTGCATTTTCTCTGTGCCCTTGTTCAGGTTCTTAGCCAGCAGCTGCAATGCTTTCTTCGTTTCCAGGTAAGCCATCCTTGTCTCCTCTTCCATTTTCTTCTGCTGCACCTCGGCTATACGGGCTTTGGTTGCTGTTTGCCGGAATTGTTTCATGGCATACCCCATGCCCACGGCCATCAGCAGCACTGCAGCATATTTCATCCAGTGGCGGAACGGCGACAGCGGCACTACTTTGGTAACAGGACCGGCTTCCGCCGGTACCGGCAGCTTTTCTCCCAGCGCCTCTTCTCTTTCCATTTCTTCCCGGAAGAAGCCAAACAAAGGGGCTGCTTCCTGCAAGGGCTCCGGCATATCAGGATGGGACTCGCTGAAAAACCGGCGTAACAACGCCTCTTCCTCCAGGGTGGTTTCCCCTTCCCAATACCGGTCCAGTAACGCGATGATGTGATTATAATCCATATACCTGTATATTTTGAAGTTTCTCCCGCACTGCTTTACGTGCCCTGTGCAGGTTGACTTTTACATCGTTCATCTCCAGTTCGAGGATGTCGGCAATTTCCTGGTAGGAATAGCCGTCCATGTCTCTCAGCTGAATGATCGTCCGGTATTTCTCCGGCAGTTCGTTGATAATGCGCCTTACTTTTACCATTACATCGTTCTTCTCTGCCATGGCGTGCGGGTTCTGCTGCGTCGCCGGTACTTCCCCTGCCCTGTCCAGCTCATCGGCGAGGCGGTACTTCCGCGACTTGATTTTGTCCAGCGCCAGGTTGCGGGTGATCCGCATACACCAGGCCTCCATATTCTGCAGCTCCGGCATTTTCTCCTGCTGGCTCCACACTTTCATCAGGGCATCCTGCGTAATATCCTGCGCGTCTTCCTCGTTGCCCAGCAGACGGTATGCAAAGCGGAACAGCTTTTGCCTGACGGGAACGACCTGGTTGAGAAATAAGTCCAATGACATGCGGGATATTGCGTTTTTATAATGAGAAGACGACTCACTAAAGACGATGTTACAACATTTCTAAAAAAAAATTCCCAGGGCGACGGCCCTGGGGGAAGATATTATTACAGATACCTGGTTTTAAGCGGATTACAGCTTTATTCGCGGGTCTACCACCGCATACAACATATCGGCCAGGATGTTGACCAGTACAAAGATGCCCGCGGTAAACAGGATGGCGCCCATTACTACCGGGAAATCAAATTTGTCCAGCGCATCTACCGTGACCTTCCCGATGCCTTTCCAGCCGAAGATATATTCCACAAAGAAAGCGCCGGCGAGCAGTTCGGCGAACCAGCCGGTGATGGCGGTGATCACCGGGTTAAGCGCATTCCGCAACGCATGGCGCCAGATCACTACACGGCGGGACAGGCCTTTCGCATAGGCGGTGCGGATAAAGTCCTGGTGCAGCACATCCAGCATGGCGCTGCGGGTAAGCTGCACGATAATGGCCAGGGGCCGTATGCCCAGCGTCAGTGCCGGCAGCACCAGGTTACGCAGGTTCAGCACCCTTCCGCGGAACGGGTCTATGTCAAACAGGCTGCCGGTCATGTGCAGCCCTGTGTAACTGCTGAATACAAATCCCAGTAAATAAGCCAGCACGATACCCGCAAAAAAGGAAGGCGCCGAAATACCGACCACACTGGCGAATACCGCACTGGTATCCATCCAGGTGTTTTGTTTCACGGCAGACAGTACGCCCAGCGCGATGCCGGCCACGGTAGCGAAGAGCATGGCGGCAACCGCCAGCAGCAAGGTACCGGGCAGCGCTTCCGTCAGTATCTCCCATACCGGCTTCTTGCCCTGGTAGGAACGGCGCAGATAGGGCGTTTTAAGCACCAGCACTTTTTCTCCCGACAGCGGGGCCAGGGTCACATAGTGCAGGTTCTCCCGCGCTTCAGACAGCGGGTGTATGCCAACAGGCGAGAGATCGTTGACATAAAGCAGGAACTGCACCCCTACCGGCTGGTCAAGGTGCAGTTCTTTACGGACGTTTTCCAGGGAAGACACATCTGCCCGCTGGCCGAGCGTCAGCCGGGCCGGATCGCCGGGCAGCACGTTGAACAGGAAAAACACCAGTACTACCACGCCCAGCAGTACCAGCAACCCATATCCTGTTTTCCTGAAAAGAAAGCGCAACATAGTGTCTTACGGAATATCGTTATAATGCCATTTACCTTTGATGGTACCCTGTTTCAGTTCTATCAGGCATGGATTGCTTCTGCCGGCGGTTTTAATCGCCACGCCATCCATCTGCACGAAAGGAAATTCCAGTCCATGCTGCTGCTTGAATGCAGCGATCTGGTCTTTAGTGGAAGCAGAAACACCATATATTAATATTTCCTGGTTCTTCCATTTCTGCTGCAGGGCTTTCATTTTGTTGTCCCAGCCCTCGCCGGCCTTCTCCACGTTCTGTACCAGGAAAAGGAACACTGGTTTGGTTTCACTGAGGATCGCCTCCGTTTGGTTCACCCCATCCAGATCTGTAAGGATGAAGTCTTTGATAGCCGGTTCAGCATTTCCTTTTTTGACCAGTTTATCCTTGCGGTCTACAAACACCCAGGTACTGTCTGACCAGGGGTAGTTATCGGCGGTGAACTCTTTTTTCTCCCCGTTTTTCTCATAGATGAAGATCATCTCGTATACGTCCGGCGTAGCGCCGGGAGGCAGCTTCATTTTCTCCGGTATATTATTACCCACTTTGTAAGGCAGGCAATCGATAAACGGCAGATGGCGGAGCGTATACCATTGCACGCCAAACGAAGCGATGGCCGCAACGAGCAGTACCAGTCCCGCTCCTTTAAACAGGGGCTGTACCCGGTTACGGTAAACATATATCACGAGGATCATCACCAGCAGGGCCACATCTTTCCAGAAGGTCTGTTCCGCGGTGAGTTTGATGCAATCGCCGAAGCAGCCGCATTCCCGGATGGTGCCACTGAAAAGGGCGTAACCGGTAAGGAAGGTAAAGAACAGGATCAGCAGCAGCAACAGTACGGAGAAGATACGCATCCGGTACCCGATCAGCACGGCCACGCCGGCAATGATCTCAAAAGCGTTCATGATCACCGAGAAGGCAAGGGAATATGGCGACAGAAAAGTGAGGTGGAGCACCTCAAAGAACTCTTCCATCTTATAACTAAGGCCCAGTGGATCATTGGCTTTGATCAGGCCTGAAAAAATAAACAGTACGCCAACAATAATCCGCAATAGGTTCAGGACAACTTTCATAAAATAGTTTAATGGTTAAGCAATGAATTCGGGATTCTCCATTCAGATGCCGGGCCCGCGGTCCAAAGGCCCGGAGCTGCCTTCACCGATCCTGATCAGCGCAAACAGTGCATAGTTAATGATATCAGTATAGTTAGCATCGATCCCTTCCGAGATAAGGGTTTTACCCTGATTGCGGAGGATCTGTTTGATACGCAGCAATTTTGTCAGGATGAGGTCTACAAAAGACTCCTGGCTCATATCCCTCCAGGCTTCGCCATAATCGTGGTTTTTGGCCTCCATGACAGATTTCACCTGCCCGATGTAATGTTCATAAAGCCGTTCCACTTCTTCCACCGGCAAATCCGTATAGGGGTTGCCGTGCTGTTCCATCTGTATAAGCCCGATCACGCCATAGTTAACGATCCCTTTGAACTCCCCTTCTATATTGTCTTCCACTTTCTGTACGCCTATCTCCTGCAGGTTGCGGATACGCTGCGCTTTGATAAAGATCTGATCTACCACTGAAATGGGACGTAATACCCTCCAGGAAGTGCCGTAATCTTTCGTTTTTTTGATGAAAATGTCTCTGCAGCCTGCCAGCGCGGCATCGTATTGTGCTAATGTATTCATGGTCCTATAACGTAACAGTTCATTACACCCGAAGGAGCAATCCGATAAAGATCGTAAACAAAACGTATAAATCAAAGTCTGCGATCTTTAGCCATTTTGCTGCTTTACATGTGTAATTCCTTTATTTTGCATTACTTAAATTTGTGAAGAGCGATTCAGGAGGCAAAATAAAGAATAAAAACCATTAAATGAGATCACACCATATCGATACCACAGGGGGACCATCCATCAATTGCCGGGGACAGCTGTTATCGCTGGCCACACCGGTGGTGATGGGTATTATCAATGTGACGGATGATTCTTTCTATGAAGGCAGCCGGATGCACGGGCTGCACCAGGTCGTGGAGAAGGCCGGGCAGCACCTGCAGGAAGGCGCCGCCATACTGGACCTGGGGGCGCAAAGCAGCCGTCCGGGGGCTACCATGCTGGGCCCGGAAGAAGAACTGAACCGGCTGCTGCCGGCGGTCCATGCTATTCTGAACCACTATCCTGAAGCCATCATTTCGGTTGACACCTGGTACGCCGCCGTGGCGGAAAAAACAGTCCACGCCGGCGCCGCCATTATTAATGATATCAGTGCCGGGGAGCTCGACCAGGAGATGATCCCCGTAGCGGGGCGGCTGCAGGTGCCCTACATTGCCATGCATATGCAGGGGAAGCCGGCCACCATGCAGCATAAACCGCAGTATGAAGACGTGGTGCGGGAAGTCCTTGATTATATGGTAGCTAAACTGGCCGCCTGCCGCGCCGCCGGTATCCGTGATTTCATTGCAGATCCCGGATTCGGTTTCGGAAAAACGCTGGAACATAACTATGCGCTGATGAAAGACCTGTCGCTTTTCCGCGACATACTGGGGGCTCCGTTGCTGACAGGCATCTCCCGCAAGAGCATGATTTATAAACTATTGGACATCACCCCGGCGGAGGCGCTGAATGGCACCACCGTCCTCAATACCATAGCGCTGCTGCATGGCACCCACATCCTGCGGGTACATGATGTAAAAGCAGCCGTGGAAGCAGTCAGGATCACAGAGAAAATGAAAGGCAATTAAATCTTAGTATTTTTACAACTATGAAGGAAGTAATACAATTTTATGGATATGAGTTTCGCTGGCTGAATGTTTTGGATCTGCTGATCGTCGTTTTTCTGATTATACAGCTATACCGGTTGCTGAAGGGCAGCCTGGCCTTCAATATTTTCGTGGGCCTGCTGATGGTATATGCTGCCTACTTCCTGGTACGCGCCCTGCAAATGCCCATCCTTACCAGTATCCTGCAAAACTTTATCAATGTCGGCATCATCGCTATCATTATTATCTTCCAGCCGGAGATAAGAAAGTTCCTGCTGGTGCTGGGGAAAAAAACACCGCTAAGCAAAGACAGCTTTCTTTCCAAGCTGTTCCTGCCCGATAAATTCAAAAGCTATAAGGACGAAGAAAACATTATCAATGAAGTGATTGTGGCAGTGAGTCACATGCAGGCCACCTTTACCGGTGCACTGATTGTGATTGCCACCACCTACCGCCTGAAGTTCGATACCGCTTCCAGCATCACCATCGACGGGAACGTGAGCGCCAAACTGATTGAGAGTATTTTCGACAAACACAGCCCGCTGCACGATGGTGCGCTGATCATTGTGGGAAATAAGATACTGGCGGCCAAAGTGATCCTGCCGGTTTCCGAGAACCCCAACCTGCCCACCCGGGTGGGACTGCGGCACCGTTCAGCCGTGGGCATCACCGAGCATAGCGACAACCTTGCCATCATTGTTTCGGAGGAAAGGGGCACCATTTCCTATGCACAGGACGGCAACCTGGTGACCGACGTGTCGCTGGAAGACCTTAAAGTTAAAATGTATGAGGTGCTGATCGATGGTTATGCGTGAGGCAGTTAACGTAAACGGCACAACGATTTGACTGATGGATATTATACTATTTGATGGGGTCTGTAACTTCTGCAATGCCAGCATCAACTTTGTGATACGGCATGACCGGCAGGGCCATTTCCGCTTTGCCCCGCTGCAGTCGGCCACTGCCGCCTCCCTGGGGGCGGCGCATCAGATAGATACCAGCCGGCTTTCATCCTTTATCCTGGTACAGCACGGAAAAGCGTATACGAAAAGTACCGCCGCGCTGAAGGTGGCCCGGCAGCTGCCCTTTCCCTGGAGACTGCTGTATGCCGGCATCATTCTTCCCCGTTTTATCCGGGACGGCGTTTATGACATCATTGCGCGTAACCGTTACCGCTGGTTCGGCAGAAAAGACAGTTGTATGATTCCCACACCGGACATCCGGAGCAGGTTTCTTGAATAATATATTACAGGCAACCATTGCCATAAAAAAAGCCTCCCGAAACGGGAGGCTTTATAATTTACTGCCGGGGCAGGATGATTATTTAGCAGGAGCCGGGGTTGCAGGAGCTGCAGGAGCCGGAACACCGGATTTAATGTCTACCAACTGTACATCAAAAACCAGGATAGAGTTACCAGGAATTGCCGGAGGGCTGCCCTGTAAACCGTAAGCAAGTGTGGACGGAATCAGCAGTGTAGCTTTGGTGCCTTTTTTCAGGTCTTTCAGACCGGAATCCCATCCTTTAATGACGAAGCCCATACCGATCGGGAATTTGATAGGATCTAAAGGCATACCCGGACGCAGGGTGGAATCCTGGCTGGAATCAAATACTTTACCGGAAGTCAGTTTACCGGTGTAGTGAACCACTACAGTATCGCCGGCGTTAGGAGTCGGACCGGTACCTTCCTGCTGGATGGCGATGTAAACACCGTCAGCATTTTTGGTAGCCTTGATTTTGTTTTTGTCCATGTATTCCTTGATAGCTTTCTCATCTTTTTCTTTCTGGGAAGAAGTTGAGAATTTGTTTTCTACTGCGAAGGTGATTTTCAGCTTATCGCCTTTTTTACCGAAAGGAGGACGTTCGTTAGCAGGTAATGAATCCCAGGGAATTACGAAAGTAGCACTGTCACCTTCGTGCAGCAGCGCAAGCCCTTCCATCAGGTCGAACTTATTCTGTGGTTTGGAAATCAGAACAGGGAGAGCAGCACCAACGATTTTGCGGGATTCACCCAGAATGGAATCATTGATACGCTGCGTCACATTCATCAGGGCAGTATCTCCCAGCTTCAGTTGTGCTCCGCTGCCGGATTTGTGAACGATATATTCAATACCGCCTGGTGTCTTTTTAACGCCACCCGTTCCGCAGCTGGCTATCAATAAGCCGAACGCTGCAACTAATAACTGATTGTTTCTTTTCATTTGATTGTATTAGTAGTTGATATACTTCTTGGTAACAGTTGTCCTATTGTAAAAGTGTCTCGTTTTCTTCCATGGCTTTGATGAACCGGTTCACGGTTTTCTCCAGGGAGTCTGTGCTTCTGCCGCCGGATGCGTTGAAGTGTCCTCCTCCCTCGAAATACCTGCGGGCGAAGGTGTTAACGTCGAAGTTGCCTTTGGAGCGGAACGACAGTTTCACCTCGGAGTTCCGGTCTATGATCAGTGCGGCCATCTTGATCCCCTGGATAGACAACAGGAAATTGACCAGCCCTTCCGTGTCGCCGGTCTGCAGGTCGAAGCGCTTCAGATCGGAGTATGGAATGGCAAGCATGGCCGTATTATATTCATAGAATACTTCCATCCGGTTCAGCAGGCTATGCCCGAGGAAGCGGAGGCGGTTTTCGAGGAAATTGTCATAGATCTCCTGGTGGATGATCTCATGGCGCAGTCCCCTGTCCATCAGGTCGGCCACCATCCGGTGTACCCGGGCGGTAGTAGACGCGAAACGGAATGAACCGGTATCGGTTACCGTACCGGCATATATACACTGGGCAATGTCCAGGTTAATGAGTTGCTCGTCGCCCAGCTTATAGATGGTTTCATACACCAGTTGCGCTGTAGAGCTGGCAGATGTATCACTCACCCCGTAATCGAAACTGGGTTGTGGCTCCAGGTGGTGATCAATCAATATTTTAGTGCAATCGAGGGCTTCCAGATACGGCGCCATGTTCTTGGTGCGGTATAATGCGTTGAAATCGAGGCAGAAAAGCAGTTCGATACCTTTCAGCGCTTCCAGCGCTTTGTCTGTAGAAGATTCAAAATCAATCACGCCCTCCGCTCCTGGCATCCACTTTAAAAAGTCCGGGAAATTAGTAGGAGAAATGACCGTCACCAGATGACCTTTCTGAATCAGATAGTGATATAATGCCAGTGAGGATCCCATCGCATCTGCATCGGGTTTCTGATGCATCGTAATGACTGCTCTCTTAGGCGTGTCCAGTAAAGGTTTAATTTCCTCGATCGGCTTCATTCAAAAACTGTAATGTTAAAACTAGCATTCTGGTCGCAACCAATAAATTGCGGCAGAAAATGAAGTGCGAAGATCTTTATTTGAGCCAGAATTTCAAAATTTTTTACCACTAAAGAAAATGTAATTATTTTTGCGGCCTAATCTGTAATTCGGAATAAAACAAATATGAGCAACAGAACATTTACAATGATCAAGCCTGATGCGGTAGCAAACGGGCATATTGGAGGCATCCTGAACATGATCAATGCCGCAGGTTTCCGCATCGTAGCCATGAAAATGACGCAGCTGTCTGCAGCCAAAGCAGGCGAATTTTATGCGGTGCATAAAGAAAGGCCTTTCTACGGCGAACTGGTAGAATTCATGAGCAGCGGCCACATTGTAGCAGCTATCCTGGAAAAAGAGAATGCAGTGGAAGATTTCCGTAAACTGATCGGTGCTACCAACCCTGCCAACGCAGAAGAAGGTACCATCCGGAAAAAATACGCAGAGTCTATCGGCCGTAACGCCGTTCACGGTTCCGACTCTGATGAGAATGCTGTTATCGAAGGCGACTTCTTCTTCAGCGGCCTCGAAAAATTCTAGTCTCCGTTCATCGGAAAGCAGAAAATAGCCTGGCAAATGCCAGGCTATTTTTTTGTCCCGGAAATTCGATATTTTTTAAATACAATTTATTGATATTCATTAAATTAAATCATTTCACTTAAATCCTATATTTAGATAATCGGACTTTTGACGCCACCTACACGACAAAACGGAAAAACAGCTTGATTTTCAAGCCCCGAAATGCCGTATACCAGGCACGGAAAGTATACTTTGATTCGAAAAAACACAAATTACAATTAATTGATTTTAAAATATTTGTACAAACTAACTTAAACCAAGTCAGTAAACAGAAGCCTATTTTTCCATTTCTACCACCACATCATCCTGCTGGACCATATTTCCCTCCCCTAACAATACCGCCTTTACCTTTCCGTTTCGGGTAGCCGTTACCGTGGTCTCCATCTTCATTGCCTCGATAATAAACAACGGCATGTTCGGCGTTACCGTCATCCCTGCGCTCACCAACACCCGGGACAAACGACCAGGCAAAGGCGCCCCGATCTCCACCGCCGGGTCCACCACCTTCCGGTTCACCACCGCCACACTCTTCACCGCATAGTCCCGCACCTGCACCCGCCGTGCATACCCGTTCAGTTCAAACACCACCGTCCGCATCCCGTGCTCATCAGGCGGTAATACATACAACAGCTTCACAATGATGGTCTTCCCCTTGCTCAGGGTGATCAGTATCTCTTCTCCCTGCTTCAACCCATAGAAAAAGGCCGGCGTCGGAATAGCCTCTACGTTGCCAAACACCATGGCATGCTGATAGTACTCGTCAAACACCTTCGGGAACATCTGGAAGCTCAGGTAGTCGAGGAACTCCGCATGAGGGTACTTCTGCCGGAACGCCGCAAAGTCCGCCTCAAAATCCACCGGCGGCAGTTGTGCGTTGGGACTCCCTTCTATCTGCTTGTCTCCTTTCAGCACAATCCGTTGCAGCTCAGCAGGAAAGCCGCCGTAAGGCACTCCCAGCTCTCCCCGGAAAAAACCTTTCACCGAAGCGGGGAACGCCAGGTTGCGCGACCCGTCCAGCACATCTTCCGCAGTCAGCTGGTTGCTGGTCATGAACAATGCCATGTCGCCCACCACCTTGGAGCTTGGCGTCACCTTCACAATATCGCCGAAGAGCTGGTTGACCACGGCATAGTTCCGTTTGATCTGCTCCAGCTTATCTCCCAGCCCCAGCGATTCTGCCTGCTGCCGCAGGTTGGAATACTGTCCGCCGGGAATCTCGTTCTCATAGATCTGTGCGGTGCCCGCCTTCATATCCGACTCAAAAGGATAATAATATTCCCGAACATCCTCCCAATAGTTGCTGTGCTGGTTCAGCGACGCGAGGTTCATCTGCTGGCCACGCGGGTGCCCGTCCATAATGGCAATCAGCGAGTTAAGGTTGGGCTGCGACGTAAGTCCGCTCAGCGAGGCGATGGCCGTGTCCACCACGTTCACCCCGGCCTCGATGGCTTTGAGGTAGGTGGCCGACTGCACCCCTGCCGTATCGTGCGTATGCAACACCACCGGCAGCCGCACCGCTTCCCGGAGCGCCCCGATCAATACCGCCGCGGCTTCCGGCTTCAGCAGCCCCGCCATATCCTTCACGGCCAGCATATGGGCGCCGGCATCTTCAAGGCGACGGGCCAGGTCCGTATAATATTGCAGCGTATATTTATTATTGCCCGGCCGCAGTACATCGCCGGTATAGCTGATGGCCGCCTGGGCAATAGCGTTGGTACGTTCCCGTACGAAACGGATACTCGGCGCCATAGCCTCCACCCAGTTGAGCGAATCAAAAATGCGGAACACATCGATGCCGTTCTCAGCAGCCTTTTCTATAAAGATGGCTATCAGGTTTTCGGGATAGGCCGAGTAGCCGACCGCGTTAGACCCGCGGAAAAGCATCTGCAGCAGCATGTTAGGCATGGCTTTGCGCAGCAACTGCAGCCGCCGCCACGGGCATTCATGCAAAAAGCGCATGGCCACGTCAAAGGTAGCCCCGCCCCATACCTCCATGGAAAATATCTCCGGGTTGGTTTTGGCGTACGCTTCGGCTACGGCCAGCAGGTCCTTCGTACGGACCCGGGTGGCCAGCAGGCTCTGATGTGCATCCCGGAAAGTAGTATCTGTAAAATAGACGGGCTTCTCATCGCGCAACCACTGCACAAACTGTTCCCTTCCCATTTGCTGCAGCCGGTCTTTCATACCGGCAGGATACGGCTGCAGCGGTTCGCTGACCGGGACCACCGGCGTACGGAACACCTTGTTCTCCGCTTTGTCTTTTATATCAGGGTGACCGTTCACCGTTACATCCGCCAGGTACATGAGCGTCTTGGTGCCGCGGTCCCGTATCTGCGACAGTTTAAACAGCTCCGGATGATGGTCAATAAAACCGACGGTACAATTCCCCCTCCTGAACACATCATTGGTGATCACATTCTCCAGGAAACGGATATTGGTCTTCACCCCTCTGATGCGAAACTCCCGCAGCGTACGGTGCAATCGGCTGGAGGCGCCTGACAGCGTGCGGCCCCAGGCTGTCACCTTTACCAGCATGGAGTCAAAGAACGGAGAAATCTTTACCCCGGAATAAGTGCTGCCTTCATCCAGCCGTATGCCGAAACCACCGGCATTGCGGTAGGCGATCACCGTTCCGTAATCAGGCTTGAAATTGTTCTCCGGATCTTCTGTGGTAATACGGCACTGGATAGCGAAGCCATTGAGCCTTACATCGTTCTGCCCTTTGAGGAATATCTCCGGGTCGGACAGCCGGTGTCCCTGCGCTATCAATATCTGTGAACGCACGATGTCGATACCGGTTACCTCTTCGGTAACGGTATGCTCTACCTGGATGCGTGGGTTGACTTCTATAAAATAAATACGGTGCGCTTTATCTACCAGGAACTCTACGGTACCGACATTGTTAAACCCAACCTTATGGGCGAGGCGTAAGGCGTACTCATACAGTTTGTCGCGCGTATGTTGCGGCAGATTGGGCGAGGGCGCTATCTCCACCACTTTCTGGAACCGCCGCTGCACGGAGCAGTCCCTTTCGTAGAGGTGTATAATATTGCCGTGCTGGTCACCCATCAGCTGTACTTCAATATGTTTGGGATCTTCGATGAATTTCTCGATGAAGATGGTGTCGTCGCCGAAAGCTTTGGCGGCTTCGCTGCGCGCTTCCAGGAAAGCTCTTTCCAGCGCCGGTTCTTCCGTCACCATACGCATCCCGCGGCCGCCACCGCCGGCGGCTGCCTTCAGCATCACCGGAAAGCCTATACGCCGTGCCTCCTGTAAAACAACGGCCACGTCTGTTAGCGGCACCTGGCTGTCAGCGATCAGGGGCACCTCCGCTTCGCGGGCAATGACCTTGGCCGCTACTTTATCTCCCAGCTGCGCCATTATTTCCGGCGAAGGGCCGACGAAGATGATCCCTTCCTCCCGGCAGCGGCGGGCGAACTGCACATTTTCACTGAGGAAGCCGTAGCCGGGATGGATAGCGTCCACCTGTTGCGTTTTTGCCAGGTTGATGATCGCCTCAATATCGAGATAAGGCTTCAGCGGCTCATCATCGCGACCAATCTGGTAGGCCTCGTCTGCCTTGTAACGATGCAGCGAATAACGGTCTTCATACGTGAACACGGCGATCGTCCTGATACGCAGTTCAGCCGCGGCCCTGAGCACCCGCACGGCAATTTCGCCACGGTTGGCCACAAGCAGTTTGTTTATTTTTCTGAAAGCGGGGGCAGACATAACAAGATTTGGTTGTGATAAATGACTGGGTGTGAATAAAGACTGGTATCATTAAAAATAGGATAAAACTTTTAACTTGCCTCAATTATGTGGGAATCATTCCGGAAACTATTTAAAGGATATATGAAGCTGGAGCGGTCACTGTCGGATAATTCCATAGAGGCCTATCTGCGCGACGTAGAGAAACTGGAGCAATACCTCCAGGCGCATGGCGGGGAGAAACTCCGCCCGCAGGACATCACCCTGGCAGACTTACAGGGCTGTGTACAATGGGTGTCCAAACTGGGTATGACCCCTGCCTCCCAGGCGAGGACCATCTCCGGTATCAAGGCCTTTTATAAGTTTTTGCTGCTGGAAGACATGACCAATGAAGATCCCACCCAGTTGCTGGAAGCCCCTAAACTGCAGCGTAAGCTGCCCGACGTACTGAGCTTTGAGGAGATCGAAAAAATTATCGCGCAGGTAGACCTCAGCACCCCCGAAGGGCACCGTAACAAGGCCATCCTGGAAACCATGTACAGCTGCGGCTTGCGTGTCAGCGAAGTCATTAACCTGCAGATCACCCAGCTGCATATGGACGTAGGCTTTATCCGTGTGGTGGGCAAAGGCAACAAGGAAAGGATGGTGCCCATCGGCCGCGATGCAATGCGGCATATCGAGACCTACCGCCGGCATGTTCGTATACTCCTGCCCGTTAAATACGGGGAAGAAGATACGCTGTTCCTCAACCGCCGCGGCGGCCCCCTTAGCCGTGTGATGATCTTCCTGGTCATCAAGGAGCTGACCAGGCTGGCAGGTATTGAGAAGAACGTGTCTCCCCATACGTTCCGCCACTCTTTTGCCACCCACCTGGTGGAAGGCGGTGCTGACCTGCGGGCGGTGCAACAGATGCTGGGGCACGAAAGCATTTCTACCACAGAGATCTATACCCATCTCGACAGGGAGTACCTGCGTGACACCCTTTCCCGCTATCACCCCCGGTTTTAAAACAAACAGCCGCCCGAAGGCGGCTGGTACACGATAAAAAAGGGGTCAAACAAAATATGTTGAAGGAGCATCAAACCAATGCGTTGCTCAGATGCCACTGTTCGCGTTTCTTCCGGCTTTTACCGGAAAGCATTTTCATATCCTGGAGCCATCCCTGTATCTGGCCGGACGCCCATTTCATCATGGAAGACCGGTAAACCAGGTTGACACAGCTACAGGGTGGAAGGTCCTGCCTGTCCGGCGCCGTAGCATGCGTTTCGTTTTCTGCCAGCACTATCCTGTCATGATGATATATGCGGAAATAGACGTCTGGCCCCATATGCCGGCGGCCTTGCCTGACAGGCTGCAGTGCGCCGTGGTACAGGTCTTTCCGCGAAAAGCGCAAAGTATAACGACCATACTCATTGGTAAAGGCGGTCCCTATCATTTTGCCGGAGAGGGCATTATACGCTTCCACCCGGAGGCTGGGCGACGGCTCCTGCCCTGTTTCCCGGTGTTGTTTGACAGTACCCGTAATCACCCAGGCGCCGGCTTCGCCACGGATAACGTTCCATATGTCGGATGGCACCACGTAAGCGTATGCGCCGATGTAACCGGTTGTGCTGCGTTTCCAGTGCAATACCGCTTTACAAAGGTGAAAATTGCGGGGCAACCGGATGCCGGTTTTGCCAGGGAGCGTATCGAGGCAGAGGTCCAGCTCGAGGGGTTCTGTAAAAAGATGTTCCTGTTTCCAGGACAGGGTGAAATTACCCTGGTCGTCCAGCGCAGCTTCCGCCAGCAGGCGGTCTGCTTTCATCAGTACTTCTTTGGCAGACAATGGTTGCAGGTCACTGAAAATTCCTTGGGAGTTGGCGACCGGGTAACGGGGGTCCGGCAGGTAAACACGTATCCGTGCATTTGCGAGGGGCTCAATGCAATCGTCACAGATAAGTGCAGAGATGTTTCCAATTAACAGGTAACTCATGTTTTTTTGTTTTAATGGGGTGGTGACAGAAACCCGCTGCATACTATACTTAAAAACAAACATGGTAGAAAGGCCCTATAGTGCTGACAGATCCGGGGCGTATAACGCCCGTGCTGATTGTTCGATCCGGTTGCTGGTGCAAAGATTAACAACATCAGGATGGTAGTCAAGCGTTGTAAACCTGAAAAAACGGAATGCGTATTTATACGCATTTTTTAGTGGCTGTTACGTTATTTCAGTGTTAGCCGTTAACCTCTGTTCAGCCTCAGTCCACGCCCCTGCTGCTTTTTGTATTCCGGCCCCGTTTGAGGGGTGAAAACCCTGTTGCTCAAACGATCTTGCAAACGTGTAATATTGTAATAATTTTACCCCAAAACCTTAAACTACCCACAATTATGAGCGATTCTACAAAGAGACCAGTTCCTGCCGATGCAGGAGGCTTCATTTCCAGGGCGGAGATGGAGGAATTATGTAAGAACCATGACGACGAGCATGCCCAGCAGAAATCGATGGGCACTCACGTAAAGGCCATGTGTTTTGGTAAAGACAAAGTACTGGAACTGCTGAATCAGCCGGACTGCACTGCACTGAGAATTTACTACGGTCTGAAGATCGACACTGACGGTGACGGTATCAAAGAAAAGAAAATGGTGCTGGTGGCCGTTGACAGTGAAGGTAACGACATCCTTCCGCCGGCACGAGATCCTGCCACCGGTTCCGTTGCCAAAAGCATGTCCAGCGCCCTCATTCTTGACCAGGGCCTTCCCTGCCCTAACTACTGCTCCGGCGGCGGTACTAAACCACCCACTCAATAAAGGAACATCGTGAATCTGAATATATTCCTTGGTATATTTTACACTATGATGGGGATCGAAGCATTAATTTTGATCCCCTTCCTGTTAAAATTCAAGACGTTGGACGCTCCCGGCAGATGGATGTGCTACTATATCATCAGTAGCGTGTTTTTCGCCCTGGCCTCGTCCATAATGGCAAACCTCAAGATAAACAACATGTGGTTGTTCAGTGTGATGAACTTCGTACAGTTCGTCATTCTGTCCTTCTTTTACTGGACGATCATTAAACACCCTACCGTCAAACTAATCATTACCTGGCTCCCTATTCTGGTACTGGGACTTTGTATCGCCGATATCCTGAAATTTGAAGGCTTCAAGTCCTACAACTCTATCAGCGCCGGACTGAAATCCGGTATCATCATCGCCTACGGCGTTATCTTCTTTCTGCAGCTGCTGACAGACAAGGAAATCATGGAGAATGCAGTGTATATCAATACCCTGTCGGTATTCTGGTATAATTCCGGCATCTTCATTTATTTCTGCAGTTCCTTCCTCTTCTCCATCAGCTATAACCTCATCCAGGCACAGGAGGCGGAAGCAGCTATCAAACAGAGCATGGTACTTACGCTGATCAGTATCAATTATGTTGTTGCTATAATTAACATGTTTCTGCTGTATATTGGCCTCACAAAAACTAAAAGGTTAGGGTATGCAGACAATTGATATTATTGTAATCGGTACTACAGTAATGTTAATCCTTGGGGTGATCGTGATATTGCTCGTGATGTTTCAGCAAAAACAGGTCATACAACATAAACTGCTGATCAGGGACAAGGACCTCCAACTGCAACGGGAACGGCTGGTGGCCGTATTACAGGGCCAGGAGCAGGAACGCAAAAGAATTGCAGAAGACCTGCATGATGAAGTAGGCGCGCAGTTGTCTGTGCTGAAACTGAGCATCGGCGGTCTGATGCCCCTGCTGAAAACCGGCAACGGCGAAGCGGAAAGGCTGAAGGAAACCAAAGACTTCACTGACATTATCATACAACAGCTCCGGTTCATCTCCCAAAGCCTGCACCCCCAGGCGCTGGAAAACCTCGGTCTGGCCCATGCGCTGGATTCGTTCTGCAGCCTGATGAACAAAAACAAAGCGGTAAAAATCCATTTCCGGGTAGCCGAAAACCATCACCCCGTGGAAATGGAAAAAGCGCTCAACGTATACCGCGTGGTACAGGAACTGATCAACAATATCCTCAAACATGCGGCAGCGACAGAGGTCACCATCACTTACCAGACCACCCCTTCCCTGCTGACCATCACTGTAGCAGACAACGGCAACGGCCTGCTGCTGCCATCTCTGGACGCCAACAAAAAGAAAACCGGAAGCCTCGGCCTTAAAAACATCGAAAGCCGCCTTAATATAATCGGCGGAAAGATTAACTTCGCCGCGGGCGATCCTAAAGGTACGCTCGCCACTATTACCGTAGAAAATTATCAGGCTTAAGTACAGAATAGTGAATGGATATGTTGTTTTATTACTAAATTGCCATCCGGTTTTGTTGTACCCATATGTAACAACATGACTTACAGTAATTTATTAACAAAAAAATAATTTATTTCTCTATAAACTGTTCACTATGGCACACATTAAGGTGGCTATTGCTGACGATCACAAGATCTTCCGCAGTGGGGTGATCAACACACTGGTACCGTATGACAATATCCGTTTCGTATTTGAGGCGGACGATGGCCTGCATCTGCTGCAGCATATGGAACAACATCAACCGGATGTGATACTGATGGACCTGAAGATGCCTAACATGGACGGCATTGAGGCCACCATTAAAGTAAAAGAGAAGTATCCCGACGTGAAAGTGATCATCCTCACCATGTACGAAGATGACAATTTCATCGTTCACCTTGTGGAGAACGGCGCCAATGCCTATTTGCTGAAAAATGCAGATCCGGAAGAAATCTATGAAGCCATTTGCACCACTTATGAGAAAGGCTTCTATTTTAATGAAAATGTAAACCTGGCTTTATTAAAGAAAGTCCTGCACAAGAATAAGCAACAGTTTAAACCGACACTCAAAAACGAAATACAGCTCAACGACCGCGAACAGGAGGTGCTGAAGCTGATCTGCCAGGAACTCACCACACAGGAGATATCCGAACAGATATTCCTCAGCCCTCGCACGGTAGAAGGCATCCGCCAGAAACTGCTGGAAAAGCTGAACGTAAAAAACAGTGTGGGCCTTGTGTTATACGCATTCCGCAGCGGATTAATCGAATAATGCCATCCCTTTTCCTTTGCCACCAATTATACACTACATATGAAAACTGTCAGAAACCTTACGGCATCAGCCGCTGTCATGCTGCTGTTATATGCCGGCACCTCTGTAGCGCAAGGTATTAAAATGCCTGCACCCAGCCCGGGCCAGACTGTAAAACAAGACTTCGCCCTCTCCAGCGTGGAACTGAACTATTCCCGCCCGGTAAAAAAAGGCAGGGTGATCATGGGCGATATCGTTCCCTACAACAAAGTATGGAGAACCGGCGCTAACTCCCCCACCATTATCACTTTCGGGGAAGACGTAAACTTCGGCGGCAAACCGGTAAAAGCCGGCAAATACGGCCTGCTGACCATTCCCGGTGCACAGCAGTGGACAGTTATCCTGACCAGCAGCCTCGATGTAAGCAGCCCCGCCGCCTACAAACCAGAAAACGACATTGCCCGCGTACAGGTAAAACCCGTAACACTGGCGGCGCCACAGGAAAGCTTCACCATCGGCTTTGAAGATGTGAAAGAATCCGCCATGAACCTGGTGATCAGCTGGGATAAAGTAAAAGTACCGGTGGCGATCACCGCCGACATCCAGGATAAAATCCTCGGCCAGATCGACGCTGCCATGGCTGCTCCCGGCGAGAAAAAACCATACTTCCAGTCTGCCGTTTATTATCTCGAGCACAATCTCGACATCAACAAAGCCAAAACATGGATAGACGCTGCTGCAGCACAAAGCCCCGAAGCATTCTGGGTTTGGCATCAGAAAGCAAAAATCTATGCGAAAGCCAAAGACAAAAGCGGCGCTAAAGAAGCTGCCCTGAAGTCCATCGAACTGGCAAAAGCTGCGAAGAATGACGACTACGTAGCACTGAACAACAAACTGCTGGCCACACTCAAATAATTTTGACTCCGGCTAACAATATGCGACTTATAAAAAATGCCCCGGGTATCTTACCCGGGGCATTTTTTATCGTCTGATAACAGGAATGGTCCGCGCCTATCCGGCGATAGTTTTTTGTTTCACGAACGGTTGTATCATCAAAGCGAATATCACTACCAGCACACAGCCGATGGCATTGAGCCAGAGGAAGGACACCTGCTCGGTCCCGTACATCGCCAGCACTACCGCTTCTGCTGCAATAGCCGCCCAGAAAGTGGCGGTACCGCCCACCCGCTTCAGGTAGAAGGCCACCATAAAGATACCGAGCGTAACGCCATAAAACCAGGAGCCCAGCACGTTCACCACTTCTATCAGGCTCCCCAGCCCGCTGGCAAACTGCGCTACCACAATACAGAACACGCCCCATATCAGCGTCCATAATTTGGACACCCGCAGATAGTGCTCCGGAGAGGCGTGACCGTTATACAGCCGCTGATAAATATCGATCACCGTTGTAGAGGCGAGTGAGTTGAGGGCCGCGGCAATACTTCCCCACGCCGCCAGGAAGATAATCGCGATCAGCAGGCCCACCAAACCTTTGGGCAGATTATTCACCACGAAATGCAGGAAGATGTAATTGGTATCGTTGGTATCTGCTGCCGGATCGGCTTTTTTCATTAACGACAGCGCGGCTGATCTCACAGACTGCGCCTGTTCATCCGTCTGTTGCAATACTTTTTTGGCTGTCGCCGCCGCTGCGGCGTCTTCCTGTTCCAGCGCCGCTGCCAGCTGTTTTACCTGCTGCTGTTTCTGTGTGGCCAGCTGGTTGTACCTGCTTTCCAGCTGCTCCAGCGCCGGCCCATGCGCCGTGCCCCTTACCCGCGCCAGTTGCGCTTCATTAAAGAATATCGGCGCACGGAAATACAGGTAAAATACAAACACCATGGCGCCGATCAGCAGGATGAGAAACTGCATCGGCACTTTCACCAGCCCGTTCATCAGCAGGCCCATACGGCTTTCCTTTACGGACCGTGCGGTAAGATAACGTCCTACCTGCGACTGGTCCGTTCCGAAGTACGACAGCGCCAGGAAAAAGCCGCCTATCACCCCGCTCCAGATATTGTATTTGTCGTTCCAGTCAAATTTGGTAACGATGACATTCAGCTTTTCCATTTTACCGGACACCTGTAACGCCTGTTTAAAGCCGATGTCCGCAGGCAGCAGGTGAACCACCATCCAGCCGGCGAGGAACATACCGCCGAAGATAATGGCCAGCTGCAGTGTTTGCGTATAGGCTACCGCACGGGTGCCGCCCGCTACGGTATAGATGATCAGCAACCCGCCCATGATCATATTGGTCCAGTACAGGTTCCAGCCCAACAGCGAAGACAGGATAATAGAGGGCGCACAGATACTGATACCGGTAGACAGCCCCCTTTGTATCAGGAAAAGGGAGGATGTCAGCGTCCTGGTCTTGAGATCAAAACGTTTCTCCAGGAACTCGTAGGCCGTATATACTTTCAGCTTGTGAAAAATCGGGACAAAGGTGATACAAAGCACCACCATGGCCAGAGGCAGCCCGAAGTAGTACTGTACAAAGCGCATCCCGTCAGTATAAGCCTGACCGGGCGCGGAAATAAAAGTAATGGCACTGGCCTGCGTGCCAATGATAGACAACAGTACGATGTACCAGGGCATGGACTGGTTGCCGAGAAAGTAGCTTTCCATATTCTGCTGTCCCCGGCTCTTCCAGACCCCGTATAATATAATGATGGCGAGTGTGGCAATCAATACCACCCAGTCTAATGAACTCATGAATATGTTTTGGTGAATAGATAGAAGAGGATGATCAGTAAAGCCAGCCAGGCGATCACCAATGCGTACCAATATCCCCAGGTGGGAAACAGTGGCGGTTTCTCTTCTTCCGGACCTGTAGCCATTTAAGAATTTTAAAGGTTTAAAATTTTAAAAAGAATCACTTGTCTGAGCTCCTGGACCACAGGCTGCCGGTCAGCAATCCCAGGCCGATGCCAATCAACAGTCCAACGTGGACCCTTTTTATTCCAAATCCAATGAACAGCCCCAGCAGGATACAGAGGATCGCTGCTATTCTCATCCGGGGGCGGTTCTGTTCGTGTTTACCAGCCATTAGTTTAGTGTTTCACAGAAATGAGGTTCACGAACAAACGATAAGCGCCCGGCACGCCGGCAGGCAGCTCGCGGAAAAACGCCAGCCCGGTGTATACATACCTGCCTTTGCCATACTGCGCCACAATTGTGGAGCCGTCCATCGGCGATTCGCCTTTATCGTTCATCGCAAATAATTTCTCGTATGCTTTGTCAATGTTTGTGGGGAAATATAAACCTCTCTCCTGTACCCAGCCGCTGAAATCCTCGCTGGTGATCTTATTGGGATAATGCATCACCGCGTTGTCAGGACGCAGAAAGGTCACCGCCGCGTTTTCGTCTGTCACGCGGTCACGGGAAAGGCTAAACGGAAATGGTCCCAGGTTTGTCGTCACCAGCGGATTGTTCACATTATACTGTACCAGCAGGGTGCCTCCCTGGTGAACATAGTCCATCAGCTGGCTTTGCCAGTACTTCATGCGGGGGTTGGTGTTGTACGCTCTCACACCTACGATAATAGCGTCGTATTGCGACAGCTGGTTGCCCATAATTTCCTTTTCGCCCAGTTCTGTTACATCATAGCCCACCTGACGGAGCGAAGCTGCCACCAGATCGCCGGCGCCGGGAATGTACCCCAGTTTGTTGCCGTTGTGCTTCAGGTCTACTGTCACCAGTCTCGCGGAAGCCTCGGGGAACAGGGTGATCAGTGGAATATGATCGTAGCGGATATGCTGGATGCTTTGCGTGTATTCCTTACCGTTACAGCTAACCACTACCGTGAATGTATCTACGTGGTTGGTGGTAGCTGCTGCCACCGGGTGAATGGTAAAACGCAGTTCCTGCTCGTCGCCTTTCCTTTCCAGCCGGAACGTCTGGTTGCCTTCTTTCACGGCAAAGCCGGAGGGCAGCCGCAGGCGCACATTACCGGTAACGCCGTCGGCGGAAGCGGCGAGTTTCACCGGTACAGTTTGCGGCTGGTTGTTGGTGAAGATGTACACCTGGTTGTTCAGGTTGGCTACCACCGGCGGCGTTATCACCAGCGGTTCATACAGCTCCCCTTTTACGGGATCGGTGTATTTATATTGCAGGGGACGTTCTATCAGGAATTCCTGTCCGCCTATTTGCAGGTAAATACGTGCTGTTAGCGGCTGCGTATTTTCCGGGTTGCCTACCTGCTGCGGGTCGGGGATGGCATAAGTGCCCAGCGGATGGTTTTCTGCCAGCCAGTAGGGCTGTGAGATTTTTGCGTCAGCAGGAACGGTCAGTGACTGGGAAATGCTGTTGAATTTGTTGTAAGAAAGCTCCCTGGCGCCGGCGGCATCCGGTTTACCGGGCAGGTCTATTTTACGGAGCTGTACCGGGAAATGTCCGCGGTTGATCAGCTGTACCGTGGCTTCCATATTGTATCCCGGCACTACGGTGGGCGTGGCGCTGTAAGCTTCCGCCCATAATCCGGCACAGGCGTAAATCAGTTGTTCTGTTTCTTTCAGCTTCAGGTTGCGCCAGTAGCCTTCCGGCAGCGCCTGGATGGCTTTGCGGATACTGAGCAGCACCGGCACGGAGGCGGCGGGATCTTCCAGGTTATAATCACGGATGGCCTTATCTACCATAGCGCCGATGGCTTCGCCCCCGGCAACGCGCGACCAGGAGGTATTAACGCAGTCAAGCAACTGTTGACGGGGGGCATCTCCCTTGATGGTCATGAAATATTCCATGCTGGAGCCTCTGCCGGCGGGTACGCCGAAGCCCTGGCTCTTATGCTGGGAGCGGCTTTCTGCTGCTATTTCGCCATAACCTTTACCCAGCAGGTAGTTATAGGCGCCAACGTCTATTTTGAACTGGTCTTCCGAAATGGTGTTAGCGGAACCGAAATTAAAGGTGTTCCACAACAGGCGTGTCGTTTTCCAGGGTTTTACGTATGGCAGTTGTTCAGGGTATTGTTTAGGGTCCGCGGCGGCGGCGAAGGCTTCCGCGGCCAGCATGGCGGAGGCGGTGTGATGCCCGTGCCCGGCGCGGCTGTCGGCCGGAAAGCGGCAGATGATCACATCCGGCTGGAATTTGCGGATCATCCATACCACGTCGCCAAGGATTTTTTTCTTGTCCCAGATGGTGAAAGTTTCAGCGGGATTTTTGGAGAAGCCGAAATCCTGCGCCCGGGTGAAGAACTGTTCGGCGCCGTCGGTACGGCGGGCAGCCAGCAGCTCCTGAGTGCGGATAAGGCCCAGCAGTTCGGACTGCTCATTACCGACGAGGTTCTGGCCGCCATCACCGCGGGTGAGTGACAGGTAACCGGTACGGTACAGTTTTTCCTTGGCCAGGTAGGCCAGCAAACGGGTGTTTTCATCATCAGGATGAGCTGCGAGGTACAACACGCTGCCCAGCGTGTCCAGCTTTTTGAGTTGAAGCTTAATGTCGGCGGCATTCCAGACGGGCGACGGCTGCGCCATGGCAGGGACGCCGGCTGTCAGTGCGATCAGTAAAGCCAGTGCGGTGCGGATTTTTAGAAACATGTAGTCAAACGTGATTTACAGGTCGCCAAAAATAGCAATAAATTCACGCGAAGGAAGATATTAATGGTTGAACGGCGAATAATACACCAAACAAATAAACAAATAAAAAAGGTCCCGGTGTGTAACCGGGACCCTACAAGCAAAAACCAACCAGCTTGCAAAAACCAATTGTCAACAAAGGCGGTTTAGATTAGTTGTATCCTTCGTTTTGCTGGTGGCGTATATTCGGATTGGCATCCAGCTCCCTTTGAGGGATGGGTAAGATTATTTTTGGTCCGGGCAAAGCCACGGAGATGGTTCTGTCACTAGCCAGGTATTTTACAAAGGGTGTCCCGGTGCGGGCAAGGTCAAAAAGCCGGTGTCCTTCAAAGGCAAGCTCCTTGCGCCGTTCCAGTGCGATGGCATCCTGCAGCGCTTTTCCGCTGGCGGTTACCGGTGCTGTTCCCGGATTGGCCCGCAAAACAATATCGTTGAGCGCCTGCCGCGCCTCTGCATCCCTGCCGAGGCGGCCGAGGGCTTCTGCCCGGATCAGGTACAACTCCGCCAGCCGCATCACCTTAATGCTTTCCGCAAAAGTGGTGACGTCTTTATACTTGGTGATGATATTGGCGGGATTTTCTCCCCCATTGCCTGCCCGTTTATCGCGTTTGATAAATCCGAGCCGGACATCTTTCTCGTTGTATACGTTCCGCAAGTTATCGGTCGCCAGCACGTCTCCGTAGGCCGACTGGTTGAACATCGCACTCAGCGCGTCTGTGCTGCGGTTGTCTACGGATGTGTTGATCACTTCAAAGATCGTTTCGCTGTTGCCCGCCTGGTTAAAATCGCTCACCGCTTTGTCTGTCGGCAGCAACTCGTATTTGCGGCTGCTGACTACCTGGCCGGCGGCGGCTTCGGCCCCTTCCCAGTCGCCCTTATAGAGCAGCACCCTGGCCAGCAGGGCTTTGGCGCTGTAACTGTTGATCCGTCCCGAACTGAAAGCGGTGCTTCTGCTGTCATTAAACAGGCGGATGGACTGATGGAGGTCCCGGATGATCTGCGCATAAGTATCTTTTACACTGCTGCGGGACGGGGACTGTACCACTTCCACGTCCGTGAAGGTGGCCAGCGGTATGCCCATATGCGATGCATCGGGCGTATAATTGTACGCCTGGGCATACAGCCGGGCGATATCGAAGAACACCAGTCCGCGCAGTGCGTAAGCTTCCGCTACGATCTGCATGGCTTCTGTACTGTCGGCTGCAGAAGGCGCCAGCGCTACGGCCGGTCCTTTCTGTATGATCATGTTGGCGTTAGCTACTACGGCGTAGAGCTGGTTCCAGGTATCCGTGATGTACGTATCGTTCGCCGTCACAATGTACTGGTCCAGATTACGGTACCTGTTACTGTTGAGAACACTGATGTATTCATTGTCTCCCCGCAGGTCGGGCAACAGTAACATGGTGCGTCCGTAATAGTTTTCATTTTGCATCAGTGAATACACCCCGTTGATGGCGGCGCGAAGGCCTGCCAGGTCTTTGATAGCATGGCGTGTTTCCGTTGCTGCCGCAGGGTCCTGGTGAAGGAAGTCCTTACTGCAACCGGTAACCAGTGCAGTGACCAAAACCCAGGCAATATGTTTATATCGTTGCAACATGCGTGTTAAAAGTTAACGTCTACTCCAACGAGGAAGGTTTTAAAAATCGGTGGCCGCTGGTCGTAGTCCCCGGTGACGGGCACTTCCGGGTCCATCGTCAGCTGTCCGTCTTTTACGAAAGTCCATAGATTATTACCTCTGAAGTATACGCGTGCTTCGCTGAGCCTGGCTTTGGACAGCCATCCTTTCGGCAGGTTGTAAGCCAGCAGCAGGTCTCTCAGGCGGACAAAGCTGCCATCGTAAAGGAAGCGGGAAGAAGCCTGGTTGCTGAGGCCTGTCTGTGTGCCGCCATATACGACTTTCGGGATGCTGGTCACGTCTCCCGGTTGCTGCCAGCGGTGTTCATATATCCGCCGCGAGAGTTTGGAGGTAGCGCCAAAACCGCCGCTGCCGTCCGATTCTGTAAAAGAGCCCCAGTTGTCGTACACCAGGTTGCCCCAGTTATAAAAGAACTGAAAGCTGAGTTCAAACCCTTTGTAGGCGAAGTAGTTGGTAACGCCTCCGTAGAATTTAGGGAGGGCGCTTCCCTGGTTAAAGCGCTGCGCTTCGCCGTATACTTTTGTGGTGGCGGTTTTGCTGGCGTTGGTATACCATAGCGCCTCTCCTGTTTGCGGATCGGCGCCGGCATAACCTACCAGGAAAAACTGGTAGAAATCGCCGCCGACTTCCCGTTTATAGATGCTGGTCATCGGGTTGTCCAGCCGGGTGATAGTGTTCTTTAAGGTAGAGAAGTTAAAGTCCGTGCGCCATGAAAATGATTCCGGGTTGTCCGGCAGTATGTTGCGCGTACTGAGCGACACTTCCCATCCGCTGTTACGCATCTCGCCGTTATTACGGAATACCGTGGTGATCCCGTTGGTGGACGACACCGGTACGTTCAGCAGCAGCCGGGAAGTAACCCGGTTATAATATTCAACGGTGCCGGATATACGATTTTTCAGTACCGCAAAATCGACGCCTGCGTTGAAGGGTTTGTTCTGCTCCCATGTAAGATAGGGATTGGGGTATTGTCCTAACACATACCCCGGTTTCCCTTCATAATCATTAGCCGGATTGTACAGCGACAAAGAGGCGTAATTATCAATAGCCTGGTTCCCGTTGCTGCCGTAGCTAGCACGTAACTTTAATTCGTTGATACCGGGAACATCATGCAGGAAGCTTTCCTTATAGATATTCCAGGCGATGCCGACGGACCAGAAATTGGCGCCGCGTTTCTGCGCGCCAAAGCGGGAGGATGCATCCCTTCTGATGGAGCCGGAGAGGTAATATTTTTGCTGATAGTCGTATCCTGCGTTGAGGAATACGCCTGTCAGGGAATTGGCGACGTTGACCGAACTAATGGATTCGGGCTTGGAGGCATCGGCGAGTTCGCTTTTGCCGGGCAGGAAGTTGGTGGCGGAAGCGCTGTTGCCGGTATTACCGGTGCGTTGCGCCTCAAATCCTGCAAAAGTGTTCAGGCCATGCTGGCCCCAGCGGTGCTGGTACCGCAGGATACTGGTGGATACCCAGTTGTTCCACAGGCTATTGTTGACATAAGCCCTGCCATTGGTATTTCTGCCGTCGCCAAAGGCGGGCGGATAGAAGGAATTGCTGCGGGCATAATTCAGATCGAGGCTGATCTTGGACTCGAGCGACAGGTCGCCGGTGATATTGTATTTGGCGCCTGCACCGGCCAGCAGTCCGTAAATGGAGCCGGTCCGGGTTACTTCCGTGAGTACCGCGATCGGGTTGAAACTATTGTTGTAACTGAAGTCGTACGAGCCGTCCGGGTTATATACTTTCAGCCAGGGTTGCATGCGGGCGAGGGAACGGACCGGGTTGGCCAGTAGTCCCACATCCCCTACTGCATTGGCTTTCTGGTATACCAGCGACAGGTTGACATTAAAAGAGAGCCTGTCGGTAGCCTGGTTGCTCAGATTAAGTTTGCCGGTCATCCGCTGGTAGTCGACCCCGCGGAGGGCGGATTTGGAGTCATAGAAGCCGCCGGACACATAAAAGCGGGTTTTGTCTGTTCCGCCGGCGGCGGAAAGATTCGCCTGCGTATAGCCGCCGGAGCGTGTCAATAACTTTGTCCAGTCGGTATTGACGGTGCTGTCGATGCCACGGGCCTGTAGTTCCCGTATAAAACCGGCTTCCCCGGTGCCATCGTTTTTGTTGTACCATCCTTCCCGCAGTAGTTCCATCATCTCGCGGTTGTTGAGCGGATAATTGCTTTTGGGGATGGTAAGGGTGTTTACCCCCTGTTGTGCGCTGAGGCTGATCCGCGTGCGTCCGGGACTGCCTGTTTTGGTGGTGATGAGGATCACCCCGTTGGCAGCGCGGGAGCCGTATATAGAGGCTGCCGCGGCGTCTTTGAGCACGGAGATGGAAGCGATATCAGCGCTGTTGATACCGGCTAATGAATTCACATTAAAGTCGGTGAGGTCGTCTGTCACTACCGGTACACCGTCCACTACGTATAGCGGAGTGCTGCCGGCAGTGATAGAGCCTATGCCACGGATACGGATGCTGGGCACCGATCCGGGCTGACCGGAACCATTCAAGGATTGAAGTCCCGGGACATTTCCCTGTAAACTTTCCTGGAAGCTGCTACGGGGGGCTTTGTCATACAAGGCCGAACTAACCATAACAGCTGAACCTGTCAAAGAACCTTTTGTTTGAACGCCATAAGCCACTACTACTACTTCATTCAGTCCTCTGGCGTCGTCCTTCAGGACGATATTCAACATCGATCTGTGACCGATCGCTATTTTCTGTTCTTCATAACCGATAAAAGAGCAAACCAGTGTTCCCGTTGGAGGGGCCATCATCCGGAACTGCCCGTCAGTGCCGGTGGTTGCGCCTTTATTGACGCCGGCAATCCGGATGCTTACCCCTGGCAGCGGGTGGCCGGTATTGTCGGTCACCTGACCGCTGACGACGATATCCGGGATAGCTGCCTGCGCACCGGGTACGATGGCTATAAGGCCATCGGTCAGCGGTTTGTAAGTGAGCCCTGTTCCCTGCAATATGCGCCGGAGGGCTTCCTCTGCTGGTTCCTCTTTCAAGTCGATAGTAACCCGTACATGTGCGGGTATCAGATCGTTACGATATACGAAACGATAACTACTTTTTTTCTCCATCAATTTTAACAGGCGTGTCAGCGGCATTTGATCTGCTTTCACCGATATCCGCTCACTTTGACCAAACACGCGGCCTGTTATATGCAAAGAGGTAATCAGAATAATAAAGGACACCAGTTTCATTAGCAGTACAACATTTTCCTTATGTATGTGCAAAAGGATGACAAAATGTATGTTTTTTTTGCATACATTTAGGTTGTTAAAGGTCAATAAAACGACGACAGTACTACATTGCCAAGTGAAGCTACCTGCCGTTGGATCTGAACAAAAGGGTAAATGTTTGCAGCATTTGCCCTTTTTTTATGCCAATGGTACCTTTTCTCTTTTGTCAGACATAATTGTGCTACTGGTTGATAAATACCTCGTTGCCTTTTATCTCGCAACGGAAAGATGATGTAACCTTCAGCGCCTCCAGAATCTGAGGCAACGATTCATTTTTAAAGGTACCGGTAAACCGGTATGCCTTCAGTTTTTTATCCGCCAGATAAACTTTCACTCCGAACCAGCGTTCCATTTTCAGTGCCACGGACGCGAAGCTTTCGTTGTCAAAGACCAGGACGTTGTCACACCAGGCGGTTTCGTTGATCAGGTCGTTCTGCCCGTTCATTTTCACCTGTTCCACGCTGTAACCCAGTGTGGGTTGAGCATTGCCATCCTGTGTATGTCTGATAATAAATTTCTGATTGGGTTGTAGCTGTATGCGGCGTTCCTGGTCGTTGGCCGGCACTACTTCCACCGATCCGGAGATCAGGGATGTTTCCGTCTGTTCCTCATTGGGATACGCTTTGACATTAAAAGCGGTGCCCAGCACGTTGACCGCCATGCGGTCGGTTTTTACCACGAACGGGTTTTCAGCATCTTTAGCGACGTTGAAGTAAGCTTCCCCGAGAGGTACACTTCCCTTTTCTGCTGCGTGTTCATATCGCGCTGATAGGTGATGCGGCTGCCGCCGTTGAGCCATACTTCCGTGCCGTCCGGCAGGGTAGCGCGGGACCGGGAACCGTTCCGGGTCTGAATCTCCGCCATTTCCGCCGGCGCTTTAGGCGTTGTCTTGCTGTTGAGCAGAAAAAGACAATACCCGCCCAACAATACCACCAGTGACGACAAGGCTACCAGTATTCCTGCCCTGCCTTTACGGTGACGTACGTTGCTCTCTGCCGGCTGTTCCGCCGCGGCCAGGTCGTTACCGAGCCGGAGCAGGTGTTTTTCCAGCGCCAGTTCCGTTTTTTCTGCCCATGCCGGTGTTGTTTCCGGTACAGGCATGTTGCTGAGCACCGACACCTGGTACCGTAACTCCGGATATTGCACCAACAGCTCCTCCAGCTCGCGCAATTCAGCCATAGAGGCTTCGCCCGATACCTTTCTTCCCAGCAATAACCAAATTCTTTCCTGTTCCATGTCGTTGATGCAAAAGCATGATTGTAATAGAAGGACATGCAGATTTTCAAAATCTACTATTCCCTCCTGAAATTTTTTTTAACTTTTTTTTAGCGGGAGAAATGAAGGTGGACGACTTCACTGATTTTTTTCAGCGCCTGCGCCATATGCACATCGATGGTGTTCACTGAAATGTCCAGTATCTGCGCCACTTCCTTGTACCTGAGGCCGTCCTCCCGGATCAGTTTAAAGATCATTTTCCGTTTGGGGGGAAGCTGATTGATGGCTGCCTCTATCTTTTTGACCATTTCCCCGGAGATAAATATCTGTTCCGGCGTGGCGTAACCGCCGCTGATATCCACTTCCAGTTCGTCGAGACTGAAATGCTGGGTCCTGGAAGCGCGGGAGAGGTAATTCAGGGAGATGTTTTTGGCCGAGACGTACAGGTAGACTTTAATATTCTGGACCTGCAGCAGCCGTTCCCGGTTTCTCCATATGTTCATGAATACGTCGGAGGCTACTTCTTCGGCCGATTCCCATGACTTGACGATGGAGAAGGCAAACTGGCTGAGTGGTTTATAGAACAAGCGGAACAGGGCCTTGTAGGCCTGTTCGTCGCCCAGCGACGCAATGCGTTCCACCAGCAATTGTATATTCGCTTCCTCCCTCAATTTGGATGGCCGGTTATTTTCAGGTTGATTGAGATACAATGGCTAAAGATAATCAGGAATCGTCAAAATCCCGCTACTTTTTAAACATAAAATACACGGCTCCGATAAGAAAGGCAAAAGAAACCAGGTAATTCCAGCGGAGCGGTTCCTTCAGAAAGAACACGGCAAAAACGCTGAAAACAGTGAGGGTGACCACTTCCTGAATGGTTTTAAGCTGGAAGCCGCTGAAACCTTCCTGGGCGCCCAACCGGTTGGCCGGCACCATAAAACAATATTCAAAGAAAGCGATGCCCCAGCTGATCAGTATCACCTTCCACAGGGCCGTATCCTGATGTTTGAGATGTCCATACCAGGCGAAAGTCATAAAGGTGTTGGAAATAAGAAGCAGGATGACCGTGCGCATAAACTAGCTGTTAATTTTTTTTTCTTCTGTAAGGGAGCCCGGTGTGATCAGTGGTAACACCGCATGATGCAGGAAAGTACCTCTGAAAGTGGCGAACATGACGCCTCTCGCGGTGGAGAGTGCTGTACTATGAAGTGTTTCTACGAGATCATCCGGCATGTCCGGCTGACCGGCCGCATTGAGCCTGACCACCTCCGCAAAGTTACTCATGGTAAAAGTGCAGTTGATGGTGATGCTGCCCAGCGGACTGGCAATATTTTCATGGTGCACACCGATGGTCACTGTTACCAGTACCTGGCTTTTTTCATCGTCTGCCTTACTGGTGATGTGCACATCGAAATGAAAGCTTTCGAACGGCGGGTGGTCTCCCGGATAATGCAGGGAGCTGTCCAGCAGGTCTATCGATAGCAGGACCAGGTGCTGCGGTCCTGTTTTTGCCGGTGAAGATCGTTTAGTCATGAGCGTAAATTGGCAATAAATTCGGATAATGCCATTCTTCCGTTTCAGGTGGTTCCGTTAAAATGGTACTGCATGGCAGCAAACATCAGCAACGATCGGCCTTATCAGCGAATGTTTGTCACCGGTGAAAATGAAATACTGTCTGCCGGGATATTCCCGGAGCGGACGGTCAGCCGCACATCCCTGACAACGCGGGGTTGTGCCGGCGAAAAGAAAGTAGCCACCGGTACTTCCAGCGCTATGGCTATTTCAGACAGTGTATCGATGGTAAAATTATGGGTGCCGCTCAGCCAGCGCGAGATCTCAGACGGGTTTTTGCCCATCCGGGCGGCCAGCTCCTTATTGGACATATGCCGGCTGTCCATGATACCGGCTATACGGCCCGCCAGCACAAAGCGGGTTTCCACCTGCAGACTTTCCAGCGGTGTGATGCTGGCCATCACATCGGCAATAATTTTACTGCTGTATTTCCTGGCGCCCTGATGATTGTTTTCCATTTGTTCTAATTATTTTCCATCTGTTCCAAATGATGAAGATGTAGCCGGACAGCGGCTGCCTGCTTTTGCTCCTGTCGTTTTCCGCTGTCCGCAACGATGATGAAGTTTCCCGCGGGTAGCGGCTGCTTACCACGGCGCCTATCCTTTCTCCTCTGCCCTGAACACCAGGTTTCCCTGTAGCCGGGCTTCCTGCGCCGACCAGTAGATATCTCCCGTGCGGATTTTACGGCGGATATCCTGTGATATACGGGCCAGCATTTTTTCCGGCACTCCCTCCCCGCCTCTTCTGCCTGGCCTGGGCATGCCGCCGCCTACGATCAGGGCCGCAGTGCCCACCCGGTAACAATACAGCCGGAGCTTTTTCTCCGGGTGATCAAACAACACACAAACCCCGTCCCGGGGCATACCCCGGTCCACTTTAAAGAACCTGTTCTGCATCCCGTACCTGTTTCCAATATAAGAAAGATACTGGGTAATGCTCCTTATTTCCATGGCATGGTCCCTTACATGCGCCTTCACAAAATGTTCAAACAACGTCAGATTGTCGTCCGCAATCATAACAGAATAAATACCAGCGCGCTTCCCGGAGAATTGCTGCATCTCGATGATTTCGTAATTCACTTAGATCAGTTGGGTTTAACGATGTCAGATAATGGTTGATTGATGTGACAGCTATTATATATGACAGCTATGATGTAACCTTTTTAGATAACGTTTATGTGTCTTTTTCCCATTCCGTCAAAACCAGGGCTTTGGAAGAAAGAGCCGTTTCCGGCTCTTTTTCTGGGGCTTTAACAAACGGACATGGATAAAATAAAAAATTCACTCAGATGCGAATACAGTAACAAATGTAGGGAACTTTTTCAAACTGAAAAAATATTTATTGCCTTATAACTCATTTTTTCAATAAAATATTTTCATTTAAATATTGAAAATATACTTATAAAGCAACTTCATTCACATACAGGCATAAAAAAAGGGGGGCCGAAAAAGCTCCCCTGAGATCAAACCAAAATGGGTTTCCATTTTAGGATGCTATTGAATTGTTGGATGCTATACAGATTATTGTTCCAGCTTGATTTCGCCAAGATCGGTAGCTTTACCATCCTCTACTTTAACATCCTTGATAACGGCGCTTTTATAAGGCGCTTTACCTACGATGGTGATGGTATAAGTACCAGCTTTGGCAGCCGGAATAGCGAAAGCGCCCTGTGCAACGGCACCTTTCAGTTTTTCAGTACCGTTGTCCGCTTCTACTTCAGCAGCGCCGTCGGCAGGTGTAACTTTACCGCTGATGGAACCGCCTTCAACAGTACGGAGAGAATCCATACCTTTTACGGAGTCCATACGCAGGGAATCGTTACGGAAAAGAGAGTCCATCCTGGACACAGAATCAACACGGGAGAAGGAATCTACGCGGGTGAAAGAATCGATGCGGGCAACAGAATCAATACCGGCGATGGAATCGATGCCGGAGATAGAGTCAATGCCAGCGATGGAGTCGATACCAGCGATGGAGTCGATACCAGCGATGGAATCCAGACCCATCAGCGAATCTATCCCGGTGGAGAGAGAATCAAAACGTGCCACTGAGTCAACAGACATCAGCGAGTCCATTTTAACTGAAGCGCTATCCAAAGACCTTACAGTCGTTGCATCAGCACTTTTAAACGAAGACATCCCTACTACCATAGCGGCTAAAGCGAGCATTCCTGTGATTGTTTTTTTCATGGCATTCAATTTTTTGTATGGTTAAAATAATGATGACAACTGTGCAACCGGCTGGTTGTGCATGATTTTTGCGATACTGCACCAATTCATTAACCGGCTGTATACTAACAATACATTCGACAATGCGCTTACCATTAGTGAAAGAAATGTTAAAGACAAAAAATTCCGGAAATACTGAATGCGAAGTGATTAAAATTTATCTTCGCACTGGCGGAAACAAAAGATCAAAGCATGTTGCAACTAAGTAACGACGAAATAGTAAAAGGCATCAGAAGCAGGAATAAAGCGGTGTTTGAAGCAGTCTTCAAGCAGTTCGCTCCTTCCATGTATAATATTGCCTTTCGCTATGTAAAAGATGAAGATGATGCCAACGACATGGTGCAGGATGTATTCCTCAATTTGTGGAAAGGTGCGGAAAACCTGGATGAAAGGGCCCCCATCAATCATTACCTGGCCCGTGCTACTGTCAACACCTGTCTGAACCGCATCAAAAAAGAACAACGGAAAGAAGTATACGCAAAGGAACAGTTACTCACAGCCGCTCCTGCGGAGACCTCTCATTCCATGCTGGAACACAAGGAACTGGAAGCCCAGTACCGGTCGGCCCTCGATAAGCTGCCGGACCAATGCCGCCGCGTCTTTGAAATGAGCCGCCTCAAAGGCCTGTCCCCTGCGGAAATCGCAGAACAGCTGAACATCTCTATTAATACGGTATATGCCCACCTTACTACCGCACTGAAAAAATTGCGGGTGGTACTGATCAACAAAGAATAAAACAACCAGGATTTTTTTTGGGTTCCACTAATGGTAACACATTTTCCGATTGTATAGTTAATAAGTAGCCATGAATAAGAAAACTGATATAGATATAGTGATCCGTTACCTGGAAGATCCGGACAACGAGCAGCATAAACAGCAGCTCAATGACTGGATACAGCAGGACACCGCTAATCTGGATATTTTTCTGGATATGAAAGCGATGTGGCAGGGAGATCCGCTCCCGGCAGCATCTGCCTTCGACACCCAGGGCCAGTGGCTACAACTGAATGCAACCCTCGACGCCCTGCCATCCACCACTACCGACAACACCGCTGCACCTGCCGCCCCCCGCAGTACCCGCGTCTTTCAGATGAAAGGCCGTTACTGGTGGGCCGCCGCTGCCGTACTCGCCGTCGGCCTTACCTGGACCTGGTTCGGCCCCGGCAGCTATAAAACCATCACCACCGCACAGAACCTTGACAGCCTCCACTTGCCGGACGGCTCTATGGTATATATCAATGCACACAGTACTGTACGCTACTCCCGCACCTTTGGCAAAAACAACCGCCACATCAAAATAGACAAGGGAGAAGCTTTCTTTGACGTCGTGAAAAACGATGCCCTCCCCTTCACCGTAGACGCGCCTGACGTAGAAGTAGAGGTACTGGGCACCGCCTTCAACGTAAAAGCAGCCGGCTCCGGCGTGAAAGTGTTCGTACAGTCCGGGAAAGTAAGCGCCGCCTATAAAGGCAAGGGCACCGATAAAAAAGTGATCCTGACACCCGGTCAGGAAGCGTCTCTCGCCCGCCATGGCAGCACCATCGACACCCGGTTTTATAAGAAAAACAATAACATCCTGGCCTGGAGAACAAGGACCCTCACCTTCGATGACGCTCCGCTCACCGAAGTAGCTGCTGCCTTGTCCGACTTCTACCATGTACAGGTAGACATCAGCAACCAGCAGCTGAATGACAAAAAACTGCTGGCCACCTTCCCCAATATGCCGCTGGAGGAAGTGCTGGACATTATGCGGAAAACACTTCAAATCAATATCACCCGTAAAGACAACCTGGTAGAAATCTACTAACCGGCGCCCGACCCTCTTGCTTATGCAGCATGCTATGCTACAGGCGCCGCGCTCTTATACCAGGTCTAGGTGCGTGCCTGTCTTCCTTTTATATTTTGTTATCCTGGTTTTTACCGGCTCCCCCGCAGCCGCTCAAACCCCTGATGCCCAACCGAAAAGAATTTCCCTGCAATATGCCAATGCCAGCCTGAAGACAGTTATCCGTGACATCGAAAAACAAACCCGCTACACCTTCGCCATCTCCACCGATGAACTGGAAACCCGCAAAGGCGTCAGCATTCATGTACACCATGCACTCCTCCAGGATGTGCTGCGTCAGCTCTTCCCCACTGCCCGCTATAAAGTGGAAATCAGAGACGGACAAATCATCGTCATCCCACAGAATGCAGTACACGCCGAAGTGCCCGTTACCAGCGAGCGGCCGGCCAACAGCAACCGCTGGCTCGTGACAGGCGTCGTGACGGACGGACTGGAACCGCTCAGCGGCGTATCCCTGCGGGAAAAAGGCACCTCCAACGGTACCGCTACCAGTGAAAACGGCAGCTTCAAAGTGGAACTCGCTTCCGGGCAAGCCGTCCTCTCCGTGTCGCTGATCGGCTTCGAAACCAAAGAAATCGCCGTGCGCGACCGGCATAATATCTCCGTCACCCTGCAACCCGATCTTAAAAAACTCAACGAACTCGTCGTACTCGGATATGGCCTGCAAAAACGCGCCAACATCACCGGCGCCATTGCACAGGTAGACGGTGCCCGGCTCAAAAGCAGGCCGGTACCCAATGTAATGGCTGCCCTGCAAGGCACCGCCACCGGCCTGGTGGTGACCCGCAGCAACGGCCAGCCCGGTAAAGAAGGTTTTAACCTACAGGTTCGCGGCGTCAACTCCGGCAGCAATAATACCCCCGTCATCATCGATGGCGTCCCCGGCTCGCTGGCCGTCCTGAACCCCGATGATATTGAATCCGTTTCCATCCTCAAAGACGCTTCCGCCGCCTCCATCTATGGCGCGCGCGGCGCCGGCGGCGTAGTGCTGGTGACCACCCGCACCGGCAAACCCGGTAAACTGGCTGTCGACTTCAATACCCTGGCTGGCTTTGAAACTCCCATCCGCATCCCCCACCGCCTCTCCTCCGCCCAACAGGCGCGCATGGAGAATGAAGCCACCGTCAACGCCGGCGGATTTGCGCCATGGCAACCCGGTGAAATAGCGCTGATGGAAAAAGGGAACTATTACGCAGAAGACTATACGAAACCCGGCTATTATCGTTACTACTATAACTTCGACCAGCTGTCACTGCTTTCCAAAAAGAAAACCAGCGTACAGAACTATAACCTCTCCGTTAAAGGCGGCGATTCGCTGAACCAGTTTTCCGCCTCCTTCGGCTATTTCGGCCGGCAGGGACTCTTCGTGGAAGGCCCCGACAGGACCCGCCGTTTGAATGCCCGTTTCAATCTCAACAACCGCTTCAGCAAACATATCAGTCTCGAAACACGCCTGTCCTACGCGCAAACCAATACCTTCTCCCCATCTCAACCGGTGGAAGGGCCACAAGGCTTGCTGGCAGGACTTTACCGCGGACCAGGCAACGTCCCTGTTTTTGTGCCCGGCACAGCGCACTTCGCTTTCGGCGGCGCACCCATCTATGCTATGCTGCACGACGGCGGTATCCGCGAGGAAAAAAACAACTACATCGACGCTGTTTTCACCCTGCGGGCCGACAGCCTGCTGGCCAAAGGTCTCACCCTGCGGCTGGTATACAGTCCCCAACAACACACCCTCCACGACAACCTCGGGCGCAACAGTATCCCACTATGGAACCAGCTGGCCCCGGTGGCAGCGCTCCAGGAGCACAGCCTGCTGCAGAAAAGCAAACTGCAGGGCAAAGGCGGCAACCTCCAGTTGCTGGCTGATTATGACACCAGGCTTGACAAGCACAACATTCATATACTTGGCGGCTATACGCAGGAGACCTATAACACCGACCAATATACGGCGGCCTCTTACGACCTTCCTCCGGATAACGTCAACGCCTATAATTTTAACGGGGCGCCGCAATACAGCATGACCCGCTTTACCAACGGCACACTGCTGTCATTGTTCGGCAAATTCAACTACAACTACGACAACCGCTACCTGCTGGAGGCCAACCTGATCGGCGGCCGCCTGTCACAGCGCAGCAGCGCCTTCCCGGCGATGGAACAATGGCAGGCCTTCCCCTCCTTCTCTGCCGGATGGCGGCTCAACAATGAGGAGTGGTTTTACCGCACCTTCCATTTTTTCAATGAATTCAAACTTCGCTGGTCCTGGGGAAGACTGGGTAATGTCAACAGCTGGAACAACATTGACAACGACGAACGGCTGAGCACTTTCACCTTTGGGTACAACCGTCCCTTTACGCCTTTTGTCTATAAAAACCCTGTTCCGCAGGCATCCGGCTGGGAAAATATCTCGACTTACAACTACGGCTGGGACGCCACCCTGTTCCGCGGCAGGCTCACCCTCTCCGCAGATTATTTTGTGAAACACAACCGCGATATGCGCATACCGGTGCAACTGTCCTCCACGGAGGGCGCATGGCCGCTGCGTTTCAACTCCGGGGAAATGAGGGCGTGGGGCTGGGAAGTGAATGCAGGCTGGCGGAGCAGTCACGGGCCTTTCACCTGGTACCTGAACGCCAACCTGTTTAACAATCAGACGAAAGTACTGGCCAACGACGGCGTAACACCACAAGCCGGCTGGAATGTGGGCATCCCCGGTTATCCTTACGCTTCGCTGTTTGGTTACATGGCAGACGGCTATTTCCAGACGCCCGGCGATGTACAGCAGCACGCTTTCCAAAGCGCCCGCACAGCACCCGGCGATATCAAATACCGGGATATCAATGGCGACCACCAGATCGATAACCGCGACCTGGTGTACCTCGGCAGCACCGACCCCCAGCTGGCCTACGGCATCGATGCCGGTTTCTCCTGGAAAGGCCTGGAGTTCTCTATCTTTTTCCAGGGCGTCAGCAACCGCAAGGTCATGCCTGATCCCCGTTACAGTATTCCGTTTACCGATGGCTGGCAGCAGCCCTGGGACATCAACCAGGACTACTGGACGCCGGAGCGCCCGTATGCGTTGTTTCCACGCCTCTATCTGCATGATGAACAAAACACGGTCCCCTCCAGTCACTGGGTGATGAACGGCGCTTATATCCGGCTGAAGAACCTGCAGTTGGGTTACAATTTGCCGGCGGCATGGCTGAAACGCGTCCCCGTCAAGAACCTCCGCTTTTATTTCTCCGGGCAGGACCTATGGGAAAGTACCAGGATGAAGATCCGTTACTATGATCCGGAACAGGCCGGTGGCTATAACGGTAACGTATATCCGTTCTTCCGTTCTTATACTATCGGGCTGAATGCCTCCTTCTGATAACGAAACAGGCCGTCTCAAATGAGACGGCCTGTTTCGTTCAGTCAGTATCGTTTGTGCGCTTTATTGAAGGTCTTGTTTTTTACCTGCCAGCAGGTATAAAGCAGCCATTCTCACTGCTACGCCGTTTTCTACCTGGTCCAGGATGATGGACTGACCGGAGTCAGCCACATCAGAGTTCAGTTC
The DNA here is from genome assembly GCF_012516375.2 of Chitinophaga oryzae. Taxonomy (NCBI): domain Bacteria; kingdom Pseudomonadati; phylum Bacteroidota; class Chitinophagia; order Chitinophagales; family Chitinophagaceae; genus Chitinophaga; species Chitinophaga oryzae. The sequence continues at coordinate 3,935,270 of NZ_CP051204.2, read as the reverse complement.
CACGCCACGGTTGATAGGTCCGGGGTGCATGATCAGGATCTCTTTATTGAGGCTGTCCAGCAGCTGGCGATTGACGCCATACGCCAGTGAGTATTCCCGCAGGGAAGAAAACAGCGGCGTATTTTGTCTTTCCAGCTGGATACGCAGCACGTTGGCCACGTCGCACCATTGCAACGCTTCCCGGATATTGTAGCTGACATTGACGCCCAGGGCGGCGGCGATGTGTTTGGGAATAAGCGTAGGCGGACCTACCACAGTTACTTCTGCGCCCAGTTTCTTCAGGCAGTAGATATTGGAAAGGGCCACACGGGAGTGCATGATATCACCACAGATGGCGACTTTCTTTCCTTCCACGCTGCCGAGTTTTTCCCGGATAGAGAAAGCATCAAGCAACGCTTGTGTGGGATGTTCGTTGATACCGTCGCCTGCATTCAGAATGGGCACCTGTATATGGCGCGACAGGAAATGCGGCGCACCGCTGGCTGAGTGACGCATCACCACCACGTCCACTTTCATGGACAGGATGTTGTTGACCGTATCGATCAGCGTCTCTCCTTTTGACACGGAGGAACCGGAAGCAGAGAAATTGATGGTATCTGCGCCCAGCCTTTTTTCCGCCAGTTCAAAAGAAATGCGGGTACGGGTAGAGTTCTCAAAAAATAAATTAACGATGGTAGTATCGCGCAGCGTGGGAACTTTTTTAATCGGCCTTTGTAAAACCTCCTTAAACTGGTCGGCTGTTTGAAAAATAAGTTCTATATCCTGGCGCTGCAGATCGCGAATTCCGAGTAAGTGTTTTACAGAAAGTGACATTAATGTGCAAATATAAAGGGTGAAATCTGAATTGAAAAATCCGGTTTATGTTAATCAACCAGAATGACTTCATCTTTCCCATCCCTTTGCTCCCATAATACCCTTACTTTCTGGGAAATAAGAGCATCGATGGTGCGCCCGGTATAATCGGGCTGAATGGGCAGCTGGCGGCTGAACCGGCGGTCTATCAACGCCAGCAGTTCCACCGAGGCCGGCCTGCCGAAGTCGAGCATGGCATCCAGCGCCGAACGGATCGTTCGTCCTGTGTACAATACGTCGTCTATCAGCACCACCTTTTTATTTTCTATGGAGAAATTAATGTTGGTTTCACTGGGCACATGGAGTGTTTTGCCCTTATTGTAATCGTCTCTGTAAAATGTGATGTCCAGTTTGCCATAATGGATAGCAGTACCCGGCAGCAGTTTTTTCAATGTTTCATAAATCCTGTCTCCCAGGTAGATGCCACGTGGCTGCAAGCCTATCAGCACCGTATTCTCAAACTGCAAATGATTCTCGATCAGCTGATGGCAAAGCCTGTCTATCGTAATAGCCAGTTGTTTGCCGTTTAGTATGGTCTTCAAAACTATACGCTTTTAGTCGCCAAAAATACGGATTAATGCTACACTTAAAAAGATGAATATCAGAAAGCCGCAAGATAAATATCAGGATCTTTCATTTTTCTGCGTGAAAGATTTCGATTATATAGCAACAAATTTATATTCAATCATCCCGTTTTATGAAAAAAATTGTCATTCCCGTACTGGCAGCTGCCGCTTTCCTTGGCAGCGGTCAGTTGTTTGCCCAACAAAAGAAGAATTTTATCAGTGTCGGCGCCGGATATGCCGACCGTAATGATATTTACGAAACAGGCACCGGTGCTATCGGCAAAAATTCGTCCCACTACGTAAATATTTCGCTGGCCTACGGTTATTACTTTAAAGAGCGCTGGGCCATCGGCATTCTGGGAGGATACAGCTCCAATACAAGCGACAACACTATTCCGTCTAAAAACAGCGGCTGGAATGTGGGCCCATTTGTCCGGTACGAGCAGCCTATCTGGAACAGCCGCCTGTCTGTATACGCAGACGGTGCTGCCCTCGCAAATTTCGGCAGGGTTGACGCCGATACAGAGCCGGTTACAGGTCTTCACTACAGAGAACAAAAGACCTCCGGTTACAATCTCTCGATAACCCCCGGCCTGCTGTTTCATTTAACGCCGTCCTTTTCGCTGACGGCGAACATGGGATCTGTCTTTGCCGCAGGGGTACGTACGACCAAAGTGGGCAGCACAAAATCCACCTCTTCAGAGGCCGGGCTGTTTAAAGACTTCAGGTTAAACAATGTTATGCTCGGGATCAACTTCCACTTCTAAAAAACAACAGCGGGAAATTAGTTACACTGATTTCCCGCTATCTGTCGTACTTTAGGCGTACCAAATAATTTGGTATGAAAACACTCAAGCTAATCATTGCCATGGCCGCTTTTTTGCAATTCTGGGGTCCATCTGCCGAAGGACAGATCAAAACCGGGGATAAAGTCCCGGTATTCAGTCTGCAGGACCAAAACGGGAAAACATTTGATATCAGCACCGTATTGGGCAAGCAGCCCCTCGTCATCTATTTCTATCCGAAAGATGAAACCAGCGTATGTACGAAAGAAGCGTGTTCTTTCCGGGACTCCTACCAGGATTTTCAGCGTTATGGCGCCATGGTGATCGGTATCAGCGCAGATAATGTGGCTTCTCACAGAAGCTTTGCCACCCACCATAACCTCCCCTTCACTTTACTCAGTGATACCAAAAACGAAGTCCGCAAACTGTTTGGCGTGCCCAAAACATTTGTGATCCCCGGACGCGTCACCTATATCGTCGATAAAAACGGTACGGTAGTGCATACGTTCAATAGTCTCCGCGACGGCGAAAAACATGTGGAAGAAGCGCTGGCAGCGTTAAAAAAGATGTGAGGATCAGAGCTTGCGCAGGTCCCTGAAAGAAGAGATTTCTTCTTTGAGCTGGAACAGGTGTATGCTCCAGATAAGTCCCTGTACAAGGGTATAGGCGGTGAGTGCGAGGAAGACGGAAAGCTCTTTCACGTTCCCCATTTTATCTGCCATCATGAGTATTCTTACCAGGAAAACCGCCGCTAATACCAGGAATATCAGCACCTTGGTGCCTTTTTTCTTCAGCTGCTGACGGAAATAGGCGTCATAAGCCAGGCCTGCTTGTTGCGCCGCTTCCTGCGGGGCATAACCGCCTGCGATGATGCGTTGTTCCAGGTCGGCCACCCGCCACTGTTTATGCGGTTCTCCGAAGTATTGTTGTGCGATCGTGCTGACGGCTTCTTTTCCTGTCTCCATGTCCGGGCGTTTGTTTCATTTACAAAATAAGTAAAAGGCGATGAATAAACATTCATCGCCTTTGTTTATCATGAACATTTGAAGTTTTTATGCTTCTTTCAGGAACGGGTACCGGTAGTCGGTAGCCGGAACGAAAGTTTCTTTGATGCTTCTGGCGCTCAGCCAACGGTACAGGTTCAGCATGGAACCGGCTTTGTCGTTGGTGCCGGAAGCGCGGGCGCCGCCGAAGGGCTGCTGGCCTACTACTGCGCCGGTAGGTTTGTCATTGATATAGAAGTTGCCTGCGCTGTTCACCAGTTTCCGGGTGGCCAGTTCCACGGCGTAGCGGTCCTGCGCGATGATAGCGCCGGTGAGGGCGTATTCGGAGGTGCTGTCTACCGTCTGCAGGACGTCTTCAAATTTTTCACCGTCATAAACATAGATCGTTAATACGGGGCCGAAGATCTCTTCGCACATGGTCACGTAGTTAGGATCGGTGGTTTCGATGACAGTAGGTTCAACGAAGTAACCTTCAGATTTGTTGTAGTTGCCGCCGGCGATGATTTTCGCTTTGGGATCATTTTTAGCGTTGTCGATGTACTGAGCGATCTTATCGAAAGAGCGTTCATCGATGACGGCGTTGATGAAGTTGCTGAAGTCTTCTGTGGTGCCCATTTTCATGGTTTTCAGTTCAGCAACCAGTTTGGATTTTATCTGGTCGGCAAGATTGCTTGGTATGTATGCACGGGAGGCGGCAGAGCATTTCTGGCCCTGGTATTCGAAGGCGCCGCGGGCGAGTGCGGTCACGGAGGTGTCCACATCGGCAGATTTGTGTATCACCACGAAGTCTTTACCGCCTGTTTCACCCACGATGCGCGGATAGGTTTTGTACTTGTGGATGTTTTCGCCGATGGTTTTCCACATGGTCTGGAACACGCCGGTGGAACCGGTGAAGTGGATGCCGGCAAAGTGAGGATCGGCAAAGCAGATATCGCCGATCAGCGGGCCGCCGGCGTAAACGAGGTTGATCACGCCTTCAGGCAGACCGGCCTCGATCATGATTTTCATGAACATATTCGCTGCAAACACCTGTGTATTGGCAGGTTTCCATACCACTACGTTACCGCACATGGCAGCGGAGGTAGGCAGGTTGCCGGCGATGGCGCTGAAGTTGAAAGGCGTTACTGCCAGTACGAAACCTTCGAGCGGACGGTACTCCACACGGTTGTGGGTCAGCGGGGCGCTCACCGGCTGTTGACGGTATATTTCGCTCAGGAAGTGTACATTGTAACGGAGGAAATCGATCAGTTCGCAGGCGCTGTCGATCTCAGCCTGGTAGGCGTTCTTACTCTGACCGAGCATGGTGGCCGCGTTCATGTGGAAACGGTATTTGGTAGCGATCAGGTCGGCAGCGCGCAGGAAGATGCCGGCACGTGTTTCCCAGTCCATATTCGCCCATTTCTCACGTGCTTCCAGTGCGGCAGCGATGGCTGCTTTCACGTGGGAAGCGTCTCCCTGATGAAAATGACCCAACTTGTGCTTGATTTCATGCGGCGGGCGCAGGTCTACCGTGTTGCCGGTACGGACTTCCTTACCACCGATATACATCGGGATATCTGCCACTTCAGCTTTAAATGCTGCCAATTGCTTTTTCAGCGCAGCTCTTTCCGGGGAACCGGGTGCATAACTCAACACGGGCTCATTAGCAGGTGCAGCGTATTGAAAATATCCTGTATTCATTTCCTCAGATTTTGTTGGTGTATCTATTAACAAAAAAAGTTTCCGCTGCAAATTTACGGTCAAATTTGCAGCAGAAACCTATTAATTATTTACCTATCATTATCAATTATTGTCCTCTTCCTTCTGCATCATCAGGTAAGCCTTGATAAAACCGTTCAGCTCACCGTCCATGACCGGTCCCACGTTACCCACTTCAAAGTCGGTACGGTGGTCTTTGATCATTTTGTAAGGATGGAACACATAAGACCTTATCTGGGAGCCCCATTCGATCTTACGTTTGTTGGCATTGGCGGCGTTTTTCAGCTCTTCGCGTTTCCTGAGTTCCTCTTCGTACAGGCGTGATTTCAGCATGGTGAGCGCTTTTTCGCGGTTCTCTCCCTGCGTACGTGCCTGCTGGCATTCGATGATAATGCCGGAAGGGATGTGTTTCAGGCGCACGGCTGTTTCCACCTTGTTCACGTTCTGTCCGCCTTTACCGCCCGACCGGTAGAATTCCCATTCCAGGTCGGCAGGGTTAACGGCGATCTCGATCGTGTCGTTCACTAACGGGTACACATACACGGAAGCGAAAGAGGTGTGCCTGCGGGCGTTTGAGTCGAAGGGCGAAATACGTACCAGCCGGTGTACACCGCTTTCCGCTTTCAGGTGTCCGTAGGCAAAATCGCCGTCGAACTCCAGGGTGGCGGATTTGATGCCGGCGCCATCGCCGTATTGCGTGTCGATTTCTGATACTTTCCATCCCTGTTTTTCACCGTACATGCGGTACATGCGCAGCAGCATTTCAGCCCAGTCCTGGCTTTCAGTACCACCGGCGCCCGAGTTGATGGTCAATACCGCCGGCATCTCGTCTTCCGGCTGGTTCAGGGTGGATTTGAACTCAAGGTCTTCCAAAGCGGTCAACGCAGTGCTGTAGGCCTGCTCTACCTCTTCTTCCGTTGCCTCTCCTTCTTTAAAGAAATCATTGAGCACGCTGCTGTCTTCAATGGCGGTATGCACATTGTCGTACAGGTCTACCCAATATTTGTTTACCTTAATTTCCTTCAGGATAGAAGTCGCCCTGGCGTTATCATCCCAGAATCCGGGGGCCAGGCTCAGTTGTTTGTCGTTTTCGATTTTAGCTATGCGGTCAGGGACGTTAAAGAAAACCTCCCAGGACATAAAGACGGTCCCTCATAGCTTTAAGTTGCTCTGCTGTCATAGCGGGCAAATGTATGTAAAAATGTGCAATTCTGCTAATGTATTCACAATTCTACGGAACGCTGCTGCGATCCTTTAACATACCTTTAGCATAATTTTTGCAGCAGGAGCGGGAAACCACATCGGTAATATTTTCAAATAATATTAAAAAAAGTTCCTATTACAATGATGGTAGCCCATGAAACCCTTCACTATAAAAACAAATCGGTATTCAACACCCTCGCTTTTGTGCTTATGATAGCCACCAATGCGCTGTCATGGTTGCTGCCCATCAACGGTAAAAATACCGGGGAAATATCCGATGAATACCCCAATCTCTTTGCACCGGCGGGTTTCACCTTTTCTATCTGGAGCCTTATTTACCTTTCATTGTCGTGCTTTGTGATTTATCAGCTATGGCTGGCTTTCTCAGGCAAACGTCCCGCCACGCTGGCACGCCTGATGGGCGCCATGAAGGAATGGTTCCTGATCAGCTGCGTGGTAAACGCTACCTGGCTTTTCGCCTGGCATTACGAACTGATACCGGTCACCGTAGGGCTCATCCTGATTCTGCTTGCAGCGCTTTTTATCATTCATGTGAACTTCGGCATTGGCCGCAGTAATCCCGGCATGGCGGAGAAGTTGTTTATCCATGTGCCCTTCAGTATTTATCTCGGATGGATCAGCATCGCCACGCTTGCCAACATCACTACCCTGCTGGTGTATGCGGGGTGGACCGGCAGCGTCACCTTCCAGGTATGGTGGACCATCAGCATGATCGCGCTGGGCACGCTGATCAGCATAGGGATGATATTCCGGCGTAACAATATCCTGCATGCGCTGGTAGCGGTATGGGCGTTCTACGGTATCGTTGTGAAAAGACGGGAAGCCGGTATCCCCGAACAACAACCCATCATCCACAGTTGCATCATAGCTATAGGTATTATCGCCATCGCAATTTCCTGGCATTTATACAGGAAACCCAGATCTTAAAAAGTAAAAGATTATTTTTGATGCGCAATTAACTAAAGCTATTATATGTTTCCATCTACCAGTCCAGTAGCCACCAAAGCGTGGCAGGCATTGTTGAAACATGCCGACGAAATGAAAAAGGTACAGATGCGTGCCTTGTTTATGGAAGACCAGGAACGTTTCAAAACGTTTTCGCTTCAACTGGAAGACACCCTGTTCGACTATTCCAAAAACCTGATCACAGAAGATACGCGCGCCCTGCTCTTGTCGCTGGCCGATGAATGCGGCGTAAATAGCGCCATCCAGGCGATGTTCGGTGCGGAGAAGATCAACTTCACGGAAAACCGCGCCGTGCTGCATACCGCGCTGCGCAACTTCTCCGGCAAACCGGTAATGCTCGACGGCCGCGACGTAATGCCGGACGTACTGGGCGTGCTCAACAAGATGGACCATATCTGCCGGCAGGTACACTCCGGAGAATGGAAAGGTTATACGGGCAAGCCTATACGTTATATTGTCAACATCGGCATCGGTGGCTCCGACCTGGGCCCGGTGATGGTGACCGAAGCGCTGAAGCCCTACTGGAAGCCGGGCATACAGCCCCACTTCGTGTCCAATGTGGACGGTACGCATATCGTGGAAACACTGAAGCAGGTAACACCTGACGAAACCCTCTTCCTCATCGCGTCCAAAACATTCACCACGCAGGAAACCATGACCAACGCACATACCGCGCGTAACTGGTTCCTCGAACATGCCAAAGACGAAAAATTTGTCGCCAAACATTTTGTGGCGTTGTCCACCAATGAAAAAGCCGTGACGGCTTTCGGCATCGATCCCAATAACATGTTTGAATTCTGGGATTGGGTTGGCGGCCGCTACTCCCTGTGGTCCGCTATCGGCCTGTCTATTGCGCTGACCATCGGTTATGAAAACTTCACGGAACTGCTCAACGGTGCACATGCGGCAGACAACCACTTCACCCGGACGCCGCTGGACCGCAACATCCCCGCCATCATGGCGCTGGTAGGCCTCTGGAACGGCAACTTCCTCGGCGCCGCCACAGAAGCCATCCTGCCTTATGATCAGTACATGCACCGCTTCGCGGCTTACTTCCAGCAAGGCAATATGGAAAGCAACGGTAAACATGTGGACCGCAACGGCACCCCCGTACAGTACGAAACCGGTCCGATCGTATGGGGCGAGCCCGGTACCAACGGCCAGCATGCGTTCTACCAGCTGATCCACCAGGGCACCCGGCTCATTCCATGCGATTTTATCGCACCGGCCATCAGCCACAACCCTATCGGTGACCATCATGTAAAGCTGCTGTCTAACTTCTTCGCACAAACGGAGGCGCTCATGAACGGCAAAACCGAAGCAGAAGTGTTAGCGGAACTGCAGAAAGCCAACACTTCCGAAGAAGAGATCAAACGGGTGCTGCCATATAAAGTGTTTACCGGCAACCGTCCGTCCAACTCTTTCCTGCTGAAACAGATCACGCCGCGTTCCCTGGGTATGCTGATCGCATTCTATGAGCACAAAATTTTTGTACAGGGTGTTATCTGGAATATCTACAGCTTCGATCAATGGGGCGTGGAACTGGGCAAACAACTGGCCGGCAAAATTCTTCCGGAGCTGCAGAATGAGGATTACATCGCTAACCACGACGCCAGCACGAATGGCCTGATCAATGCCTACAAGGCGCTGAGAAAACAATAGTGCAAGGCCATACATAAAAGAGCATCGCCCACTGAAAGTTCAGTGGGCGATGCTCTTTTATAACTTAATACGACGGTGACTCCTTCATCATGTAATCAGCGGAAATCAGGGGAATCACAGTTACCATTTGTCTACCTCGTCAGCGCTATGTGAAGCCTGGGCGGACGCCGCAATCGGAGCTGCAGCGGCAACTACTTCAGCGGTACGGGTTACCTCGCTGTCGCCTTCTGTTTCGTCCTGGTCTTCCTGCACATAATCGTGATTGTAGGCATCAAAATCAAAATCGGGCATCAACTCAGTTTTAACGTAGTTGATGGTTTCGGTCAGCGCGTTCAGGAACTTGTTAAAGTCTTCCTTGTACAGGAATACTTTGTGCCTGTCATAACCGTTGTCATTAAAACGTTTTTTACTTTCTGTGATGGTCAGAAAGTAATCGTTTCCCCGAGTGGTCTTTACATCAAAGAAGTATGTCCTTCTTTTGCCCGCTTTCAATCGTTTAGAAAAGATGCTATCATTGTTTCTTTCCTGTTGATTGGTGTTTTCGTACGCCACAGTTGATAGATTTAAGTGTTAACGAATCAAATCCTGTTACAATAAGGAACAAATATACTATTGTTTTACAAATATCAAAATATTTTTAAATGATTTTGAAAAATCATAAAACCGGGCTGTAACAGGCCGTGGCAGAGACTATACAAGAGTGTGATTGTTATTCAGTTACACTTTCTTCGTCACCGGATTGCTGTCTTGCGTACAGTTCAGCATAGTAACCATTCAATGATAATAATTCTTCATGTGTTCCTTCTTCCACGATGCTGCCTTCATCCAGTACGATGATCTTATCAAACTCAAACAGGGAGAAGATCCTGTGGGTAATGATGACCGCTGTTTTATTTTTCAGATAGGCATAAAGGTTGCCGATGATCTCTTTCTCCGTACGGGCGTCCACGGCAGAGAGACAGTCATCAAAGATCATGATGTCCGGGTCCTTGACCAGCGCCCGGGCGATGGAAATACGTTGTTTCTGGCCACCGCTGAGGGTTACGCCCCGCTCTCCTATCGCAGTATCAAACCCTTCGCTGAAGCCGAGAATATCCTTCTCCACCGAAGCCTGCCGGGCCGCCTGTTGCACTGCCTGCAAATTGGCCGCAGGATCACCGAAGCGGATATTATTGGCAACGGAGTCTGAGAAAAGGAACACATCCTGGGGCACATAACTGATCTGGTTGCGCAGCTGCTCCAGGTGCATATACCGGATATCGTGCGTATCCAGCATTACCCGGCCCTGCTGCGGGTCGTACATGCGTATCAGCAGCTGTGCCAGCGTACTCTTACCGGACCCGGTACGGCCAATCACAGCCACCTTCTGGCCCGGCGCTATCTGCAGATGGATGTTTTTTAACGCGGTAATACCGGTATGCGGATAAGTGAACGTAACATTCTCCAGCCGCACCGCTCCCTCCAGCTGCACTGTACGGGCTGTGGGCTCGTCTTTGATATCCGGCTCGATTTTTAAAAATTCGTTTATCCGTTGTTGTGAGGCGGCGGCACGCTGTGTCATCGTTGCCACCAGCCCGATAGACAGGAAAGGGAACATGAGCATGTTCACATAGATCACAAACTCAGCAAGGTTGCCAACGGTGATATTCCCCTCGATAACCTGGTAGCCCCCGATAAAAATAGTAAGTATCACGCTCAGACCTATCATCAGGGCCATGATAGGCTGAAACAACGCGTCCGTTTTGGCAAGGCTGATAGAACTGAGCTTATAGGCTTCGCTGGCACTTTCAAAATGCCGGCCGCTGGCCTCCTCCTGCACATAGGATTTGATTACCCGGATACCGGAATACGACTCCTGTGCGATGGATGTAATGTTCGACAACTCCGCCTGTATTCTCTCGCTTTTACGATGAACGATTTTATTCACATAGTAGATCGTCAGCGCCAGGAAAGGCAGCGGCGACAAGGTATACAGCGTGAGGAGCGGATTTACTTCCAGCATCAGGTAAACGATGATGACAATCAAAAACAGGGTGCGGGAGGCATACATAATCGCCGGGCCAACGTACATGCGTACACGGGAAACATCCTCCGTGATACGGCTCATCAGGTCCCCCGTACGGTGCATCTTGAAAAAGTTGAGGTCCAGCTTCTGGTAGTGCTGATAGATTTCGTTCTTCAGGTCGTATTCGATATGCCGGCTCATCACAATGAGCGTTTGCCGCTGGAGAAACAGGAAAAAGCCGCTCAGCAGGGCGAAGATCAATATGCTCACCCCGTAAAAAGCAAGGATGTGGGAGAAATTGGACCTGAAAGCGCTCTTCAGACCGGTATCGCTGAGCAGCCGGTACTCGTCCAGGTTGTGCGACAGCAGGTCAAAGATCTGGCGCACCATGATAGGCTGAAAAACGCTGAAGACAATGGATATCGCCGTAAACAGCAACCCAAGGATCAGGCGCCATTTGTTGGCCAGGAAATATTTATTAAGCGCAGCTAGATGTTTCAATCGGAAAGTTTTGCCACAAAAATAGCATTCAATTACGAATTACGGATTACGAATTACGAATTGAGGGCTCCCCCATAGCTCGGTTATTAACTAACCTGACTACAAGAAAGCCCTCAATTCGTAATTCGTAATTCGTAATTACAACTGTTTCAGCGCTTCGATGATTTTCGCTTCTGCTGCTTCCGGCGTTACATCTTCTTTCACGAATTTGCGGCCGGTAATGTTTTCAAACAGCTCGATATAACGTTCGCTCACGCTGTTGATGAACTCGTCGGTCATTTCAGGCACCTGTTGGCCGTCTTTGCCCTGGAATCCGTTTTCCATCAGCCATTCGCGCACAAACTCCTTGCTCAGTTGTTTCTGCTGCTTGCCGGCTTTCTGGTTTTCTTCGTACCCTTCTGCATAGAAATAGCGGGAAGAGTCCGGTGTATGGATTTCGTCGATCACGTAGATAGTATCGCCGATTTTTCCGAATTCGTATTTGGTATCTACCAGGATCAGGCCGCGTTCTGCCGCCATCTCTTTACCTCTCGCAAACAGGGCGAGGGTGTACTTTTCCAGTTGCTCGTAGTCTTCTTTGCTCACCAGGCCCTGCGCGATGATTTCCTCACGGGAAATGTCCTCGTCATGACCTTCGTGCGCTTTGGTGGTAGGTGTAATGATCGGCTGGGGGAAGAAATCATTTTCTTTCATCCCTTCCGGCATGGTAACGCCGCAGAGTACACGCTGACCGGTTTTATAGGTCCTCCAGGCATGGCCGGTAAGGTTGCCACGTACCACCATCTCCACGGGGAACGTTTCGCATTTCAAACCTATTGTTACATTCGGCAGCGGGGTGGACTTCACCCAGTTAGGCACGATATCTTTGGTAGCTTCCAGCATGATAGCGGCTACCTGGTTCAGTACCTGCCCCTTGTAAGGAATAGGGCGGGGCAGAACGACGTCGAACGCAGAGATGCGGTCGCTTACGGCCATTACCATCAGTCTGTCTTCGATGGTGTATACATCACGTACTTTCCCTTTGTAGAAGGCGGTCTGACCCGGAAATTTGAAATTTGAATCTAACATGAATTATGAAATTAAAAATGAGTTATCACTGATTTGCGTGCAAAAGTAAACCATGGATCGCATGATTTCAATTTTTTTCCGTCCTTCATTTTTGGGAAGATGCCAACTGTTGCCCCGCACCGGCATACGGTCTCAATAAACTGATGATGATTTCATTTTCGGGGTACTGTGTCAGGTGCGGCCTTAATAGTTCGGCATCCGTTGTTTGCAGGTGAACAGGCACGTAACCCATGCCATAGAACCGGCCTTTCTCCATGAGGATACAACTTTGTTCGCCGGTGTTGCGGCCTTTGTCCAGTATCACCACGGAAGGCTGTTGTTCCTGCAGGAAGGCTATCGCCGCTTTTACCCGTTCATTATAAGCCTCCGGCGCTTCCAGCTTCTCGCAGGCGCCATGGCAGGTGGCAGCTGCTTTTCCGGCGCAGGTGCCCCCTCCTTTCTGCAGAAAACAGAGCCTGGGGCACAGCTCAAACTGCCGGATCAACGCCCGCAGGAGCCGGTGACCGTCTATCAGCAGGTTAAAGGCATGCACCGGGTGGCTGAACTTGCGCTTCTTCTCGATGACGAGGCGCAGATATCCTTCCTGGTCTTCAAAAAGATAAAAACCATAACGGAACTCCACCCGCTTCTGTGCCGCATTAAAAGCCGGCCACAGTCGCTTGATCTCCACCGATTCGAGGATACAGGCCATCAGGTCTGTACCGGTTTCCTGGTAAGTGATATTACAGACGGTACGCAGGAAATTCTGCCGCTGACGGCTGGCGCTATGCCCTGTAAAGTGGCTGTTGACGCGCTTTTTCAGATCTTTGGCTTTCCCCACGTACACCACCTTTCCTTTGAGGTCATGGAAATAATAGACGCCCGGCACTTCGGGCAACTGCTTCACCACTTCCGGCTGCAGGTTGGGCGGCAGGAACTGTTCTTTCGAGCCCGCTTTCAGCGCGCCGGCGATAGCTTTTTCCTTGTCATGCTGCAACAACAGGGAGAAAAGCTTTGTCGTAGCCTCCGCATCCCCGCCCGCGCGGTGACGGCCGTTGATCGGTATCTCCAGATGGCGGCAGAGATTGCCAAGACTATAGGACGGTAGTCCCGGGAAGATCTTCCTCCCCAGCCTGACGGTACACAGCTTTTTACACTGAAGGTCCAGCCCGGCGGCCGCCAGGTGGTGCTTCACAAACGAATAATCAAAGTTGACGTTGTGCGCCACGAAAATTTTATCGTGCAGCAGTTCATGGATCAGCGGCGCCACTGCTTCAAACGGTGGTGCTTCGGCCACCATGCTGTTGGTGATACCCGTCAGCGACTCTATGTAATAAGGAATGGGCACTCCAGGATTAACCAGCGTCTGGTAATGCTGTGTGACTTCCCGGCCATCAAACAGGTAGATGGCGATTTCGGTGATGCCGTTGGCGCTGGCATGGCCCCCGGTAGTTTCTATATCGACAATTGCGTACACCTTACAAAGATATAGGTTGTTGCTTTTTATTCAATCGTTTTAATCCCCATAATGCCATTAAAAGGTAAAACACCCACAGCAGCACCAGGTGTATCACCGATCCGGTGTGGTCCTGCAGCGTGCCCCCGGTCTGAACGACCGACGTGTATACTTTCACAAAAGGCGTCAGCGGCAGCAGGGACGCCAGCCCCTGCAACAGCGGCGGCATCGATTCAAAAGGCCAGGCATAGCCGCATATAAGAAAAAATGGATATGTAGAAAAGGCCATCAACTGGGCAGCCAGCAGCTGACTCTTAAACAGCGTCCCTATCCATACGGCCATAGGAATGAGGGTCACGATAAACAGGAACAGCAGCACCGCGAGGTCCCGGTAACTGCCCCGGAAAGGCAGATGCAGCACCTGGTAGTTGACCGTCATAAAAAACGCAGCGTAAGCCAGGTACAGCAGCAGGTAGAAAGCAGCTTTGCCGTACAGCATGCCCGACAATCCCCCGCCCATCTTCACCAGCCGGCCGATCTCCCCGTTCTCCCGCTCCAGGGCCATACTACCGGAGAGGCCCAACAGCAGCGTCTGCTGGAGGATCAGCACGAGTAACACCGGCAGCAGGAAACCACCGTAGCTGGCCTGGGGATTGTAGAGCGGACGGTAGTCTATGTTGACCGGCATCGCTTCCTGCAAGGCCATAGCGGAGTTCAGGCCCATCTTCTCCTGGTACTGCAACCGCACCCCTGCGCCGATCGTGAGGCCCAGCTGGGTAATGGCGCCTGTCAGTTCGCTCGACGGCAGGAAACGTGCACCGTTCACGGCCAGCACCACATCCGCCTGTTGCAGGGAGAGCACCTTGCTTTGCATGCCTTTGGGAATGTAAAAATACCCCTGCGCTTCCCCCCTGTACATCCGCTCCTGTGCGGCTTCCAGCGAAGAAGCCCGCAGCACGGACACCACCTGCATATTGTTCATCTGCTCCACAAACATACGCGACATCTCGCTACGGTCGTCATCGGCAACGGCCAGTATCACTTTCTCTTCTACTTTGTAACTGTAGATAGTGCCGTAGAAAAACACGTAGAACAGCGGTGCCAGCAGCAGTGTAAGCAGGAGGCTGTGATTGCCGGCCACCAGTTTTATTTCCCGGAGGAACAGCTGTCCTATGTTGTTGTTCCTGTCAGGCATGTTGTACAGTTGAAGGTTGAAGGGTACGCTGGAAAAGCAGGATGGCCACCGGCAGCCCTACCACGGTGAACAGCAGCATATGTGCCATTTCCGGCCTGACATAACGCAACGGCAGGTCCATAAAATATACTTTGAAGAACGCATCTACAAAAGGTGTCAGCGGCATGATCATCGCGTAATACTGATCGTACCAGGGCATGCCCCAGCGCGGAAACGTAAAACCACTGAACACAAAAGCCGGCGAAGTATAGAAGATGCCTACATCGCAGGCCAGCAACAGGTCCTTGAAGATGGCAGACACCATCATGCCTACGCTGATACAGGCCAGCATCAGCAGGGTAAAGATGGTAAACAGCGCCCAGCTGAACAACTGCGCACCCGAGGCGAACAAAGGATAAATGATCAGCGTGATGATGATATAATCCAACCACGCTACGCCGAGATAAGCAAGCGCTTTCCCGATAACGGCATTCGAAGCCGATCCGTTGCTGGCTTCGTATAATGTTCCCAGTGACCCGGTTTTATGTTCATAATTCAGCGCCAGCGCTACCACCATGATCATCATCATCTGCATGGCCACCGCTATCACGCCCGGCACGAGGTACTGCTGATAATCGTATCGCGGGTTGTATAAAGTAAACGACTGCAGCTGCACGGGCATCACCAATGCCATGGCTTTTCCTGCAGGCATACCCGTCTTCATCAGCTTCTGCAGCTGTACGCCGGCGGCGGCGGTGAGCAGCACCTGCGCTGCATCTTTATATAACAGTTTCGCCGGCACCAGGTAGGATACATTGGTATAGATGGTGATATACACCGGCTGCCGGCTTTTGATATGCTCGTCCATCCGGCGGGGAAAATGAACAGCGCCCATCACGGTACCGTTGTGCAGCATTGCCTGCAGCTCCCCTTCGCTCTGTACCTGCTGCGTGATGTGAATGCTCTCCGTTTGTTCCAGCATAAAGGTGAACTGCCGTGACAGCGGCGAGTTAGCTTCATCCCAGATGGCCACCGGCAGGTCTTCCGCGAAATGTTTATTATAGATGCCGGCATACAGCAAACACAACACCGGCGGCAGCGCCAGCATGGCGATGTAATACACCGGGAACGTGACGATGCGTTTCCATTCCCTTATCATAACCTTGACGATGGCCTGTATCATGGCATTTGCAGGGAGGCCGTCATGCCGGGGCGCAATCCCTGCACGTCGGACGGGTTAACAGGTTTAAGGTCAACAGTAAAGGTGCGCAGTTCGAATTTGCCTTTTTCCTTTACCGGTATCCAGTTTGCGAAAGTCAGCGACGGCGCCGTTTTATAGACGACCGCCTCAAATTTTTCCGGGCTGCAGCCCGGCACCTCCAAGCGCGCTTTGGCGCCTACCGGCAGCCTGTTCATCTCATCCTGCCGGATATTGAACCGTACATGGTACGTATTGGGCTTCTGCAGGGTCATCAGCGGGTAGCCGATAGACACGATCTCTCCTTCTTCGATGACCATAGAAGAGATAATGCCGTCGGAGGGTGCGTGGAGGTAGGTATTATCAGATAAGGCTTTGGTAAGGTTGTAACCTTCCTGTGCCTGTTTGAGGATGGCCGATGCCGCCTGCAGCATCTCGGGGCGGGTGCCTTGTTTCAGCATGTCCATGTTCAGTTTGGCCGTTTCCATTTCCTTTTTGGCCGCCTGCAGTTTAAAGTACACCAGGTCTTTTTCCTGCCCGGATATCACTTCATCGTTGAAGAGATTTTCCATGCGCTGATAGGTTTTCTGCATCAGCCTATACTGTTCCTGTGTGATGTTATAAAGGTTGTCGGCCGCTTTGATGGCTTCCGGGCGGGCGCCTTTTTCCAGCAGCTGCAGCTGGCTTTGCGCCGCTTCGATGGCTGCCAGCGCCTGGTTGCGGATGGCATTGATTTCGGTAGACCGCAGCACGCCCAATAGCTGCCCTTTCTTCACCGTATCTCCCTGTTGCACCAGCAGGCTGTCCAGCCGGCCGGGGAATTCCGCGGCCACGTCCACATAATCTGCGTCCACCATGCCGATCACCGTGCTATCCGCTGCGGCCGGCTTCTTCAGGAAAAAAATCAGTGCAATGATCAGTACTACCAGGGGTATCAGCAGTGCCCAGTAATTTTTTAGTACGGCTTTCATGTATATGACCGGTTTTAGTTGTTAACGTATGTAGCGAAATACTCCGGTGTGCCCACGATGTTCCAGTATTCGGCCAGTGCCAGATAGTAGCCCAGTACGGCCGTGTAGTATATTTTATGCATCTCCTCCTCCAGCAGCAATGCATCGTTTACATCCTTCACGGACGAGAGCTGGTTTTCCATGCGGTCGGTCACCAGCGTGGTGGTAAGGCGCGCCTGTTGCCGGGCGCTGTCCAGCGAAGCCACGTCATGCTGCAGCGCCTTTACCTTGTTGGAGGCCACACGCAGCTGCAGCTCCAGGGACGTCCTGGTATTTTCAGCGGCCATCATTGCCTCCTCTACCAGCAGTTTACTGGCTTTGGTACGTTTGTTACGCTGGAAGCCGTCGAACAGGGTCCATTGCAGCTCCACGCCTATCAGCCACGGCGGCACCGTCACCGGCAGGTCTTTCTGGTAGAGCGACACATTGCCGATGGCGAACAGGTTGGGAAGCGACAGGGAGCGTGTAGCCTTCACCGCTACTCTGGCCAGGTCTGTCTTGCTTTCCAGCAGGCGGTACGACGGATTGTTGTGCCAGAAGGCGTTCTCTTCCCCTGTAGTGACGTTGGCCTGCTCGTACCGCAGCGTATCGCTGATGACGATGGCGGTATCTATAGGCCTGCCCAGCAGCTGGTTCATTTCCAACAGGGCATTTTCTTTCTCCAGCTCCAGGTTGCTGTATCGGTTCGTTGCCTGTGTATAGGACACCTTCGCCCAGTTGAGCAGGTAAGGCGGCAGTATCTGATTGTCTTTCAGCGACGCGGCGTAATCCCTGTTTTTCCGGAAAGCCTCCACCACTACCGCTTCGTGGGCCAGGATGGTATTGAGGTACATGATACGCAGGTACTGGGCGCTGATCAGGAAATACAGGTTTTTCTCCACCACCTGTTTATTGAACTGGCCGGCTGTTACCTGTGAGCGGGCGAGGTCCTGGGCAGCGGATATTTTTCCGCCCAGAAAGATCGGCTGGCGTACCCCGACGCCTGCCACGAAATACGATTGTTTCGCCAGCTGCGGGTTATAGTTGGGATAAAATGCGTTGATCAGTCCTTTTGTGGCATTGGAGATGGCGTCCTGCACATTTTGTGGCAAAGGTTGCCCGGTGATCTGCTGGAAGACGGTGTTGGCCGTATTGACGCTTTGCGCCGCCGATCCGTTCACCACCCCGTCCTTTACCTGTTGCAGATTGATTTCAAGCGGTTTTCCGAGGTAGTTGTAACCGGCCAGCAGGTCTACTTTGGGGAACCAGGCACGATTCTCGGCCTGCAGGGAATATTCTCTCGCCTGCAGCGAGCGTTCCGCCTGTTTTACCAGCGCATTACGTTGCCGGGCGAGTTCATAACAATCTTTTAAAGTCAGCTGTTGTCCTTTCTCCTGCGCCGGGGCAAACATCGGCGGCAGGATGAGCGTTAATAACAGGAGATGTCTCATAAGATATCTTTTCGTCCGGGTTTCCTTAATACCAACACACCTAAACAATTTTTCATGCATAATGTTTATATTATTCAAAAAAAATCGTACATAATCTGAAAATGAGTAAATCCCGGGGGCAATCGTTATCTTCAGAGAGAATAAAAAAAGTACATCGTTATATTTATTTAATCCATTTTTGCCCCCTGTTCTTTAACGGACATTTGCACCAGCAAACAACATTACCAATTCATAAAAAATAAAACATCTTTATTTATGGCAAAACAAAAATGGGTCTCCGACGCCGCGCACAGCGAACTTACTTTTAAGATCAGACACCTGATGATCACCAATGTTACCGGGCGGTTCAACACCTTCCAGGTAGAAGCGGAAACAGACGGGGATAACTTCCTCAACGCCAGCGCCACAGCTACCGTAGACGTAGACTCCATCTCTACTGCCAACAGCCAGCGCGACGAGCACCTGCGCTCTCCGGATTTCTTCGACGTGAACAAATTCCGCAACATCACCTTCAAAGCCACTAAAACGGAAAACGTGGACAACGATGGCTCCTATACGCTGTATGGCGATCTGACCATCCGCGACGTGACTAAAAACATCAAACTGGATGTGGAGTTCGGCGGCGTGGTAGCAGATCCATGGGGCAATACCAAAGCGGGCTTCACCATCCATGGTAAAATCAACCGTAAGGATTTTGGCCTGAACTGGAACGCTGTAACCGAAGCTGGCGGTGTAATGGTGAGTGACGAAGTAAAAATTCAGTGTGAAGTACAACTGCTGAAACAACAATAAACATTTGGGGATTTTCGATTTTTTGATGTTGGAATTTAAAATGCAGCGGAGATCATATATTCTTCGCTCATCTTCATCCCAAAAAATCGAAAATCCCTCAATCAAAAAATCTAAAAATGATAACAGGGCTGCATCATGTTACCGCTATTTCCGGTAACGCTAAGAAGAATTTTGACTTTTACACGAAGACGATGGGATTACGGTTTGTAAAAAAGACTGTAAACTTTGACGATCCGCATACCTATCATTTTTATTACGGCGACCAAACCGGTACACCCGGAACGATCCTCACGTTCTTTCCGTGGCAGGATATTATGGCCGGCCGCAGGGGCACGCATATGGCTACGGAAGTGGGCTATTCCGTTCCGGAAGGCAGCCTGGATTTCTGGCTCAAGCGACTGGATGCCGCCAATATGATTTACAATAAACCGTCCGCCAAGTTCGGGGAGATCTACCTCACCTTCCTGGACCCTGACGGCATGAAAGTGGAACTGACCGTTCCCGAGACGCCGGACAACAGGACACCCTGGGAAACGGCCGAAGTGAGTGCAGCCAATGCCCTGCGGGGATTTCACCACGTAACGCTGACCCTGGAAGATATTCAGCCTACTGCTGATCTGCTGGTATCCGTTTTTGGTTACCAGCTTGAAAAAAACCTCGCCAACCGTTACCGCTTCAAGGCGCCTGCCGGCGATACCGCCAATTACATCGACCTGGTGGAAGCCAAAGGAGAACAGCGAGGGCATGTTGCCGGCGGCAGTATTCACCACATCGCCTTTCGCATGAAAGACGATGCGGAGCAGGAATACTACCGCGGGAAAATCGAAGCGTTAGGCCTGCATGCCACACAGCAGCTGGACCGCAAGTATTTCCGCTCCGTCTATTTCAGGGAGCCCGGCGGCGTACTGTTTGAACTGGCCACAGACACT
The DNA here is from genome assembly GCF_012516375.2 of Chitinophaga oryzae. Taxonomy (NCBI): domain Bacteria; kingdom Pseudomonadati; phylum Bacteroidota; class Chitinophagia; order Chitinophagales; family Chitinophagaceae; genus Chitinophaga; species Chitinophaga oryzae. The sequence continues at coordinate 3,914,971 of NZ_CP051204.2, read as the reverse complement.
CCCGGCTTTACCGTGGATGAACCGGTGGACCAGCTGGGCACGCACCTGATGCTGCCCTCCCAGTTTGAGCCGCAACGGGCAGAGATAGAACAGAAACTGATAAAACTGGATTAAAATGGATTTTAAGCCCCTGAAATATGTCTACCAGCCGGCAGCTAACAAGGACGCCTACACGTTGTTGTTGCTGCATGGCACCGGTGGCGACGAACAGGACATGCTGCCGCTGGCGCCTGCGCTGACGAGGAATTTTCATGTCCTCAGCCTTCGCGGCAATGTGCTGGAACACGGTATGCCCCGCTTCTTCCGCCGCCTGGGCATGGGCGTATTTGACGAGCCGGACGTGCATTTCAGGACGCATGAAATGGTGCACTTCCTGAAGGAACTGTCCGCACAGGAGGGCTTCGACCTGCAGAAGCTGGTCGCCGCCGGTTATTCCAACGGCGCCAATATTGCCGGCGCGGTACTGATGCTGTACCCTGAGCTGCTGGCCGGCGCCATGCTCTTCCGGCCGATGCAGCCGTTGCATGGCATTGAGGACCCATTCGAAACCAACCGCCAGCAGCCTGTTTTCATGAGCTCCGGCAAAATGGACAGCACCGTAGACCCGGCCGCAACAGCCGCCTATGCTACCCTGCTGAGCGCTAATGGTTTTAACGTCAGCAGCCACAACATCAACACAGGACATAATTTAACACAACAGGATATCGACCTGGCCGCAGGCTGGGTGAAAGAAAATTTCAGGTAATCACCGCATCATGGACGAAGAAGTAAAAGTAAGTATCGAAGGAATACCGTACCAGGTTTCTATTTCCGCAAGAGATCACCGCTGGCTGGCAGACGAACCGACCGACATTAACGGCGGGGATACCGGACCTAATCCCGGAGAACTGCTGCTGAGCAGCCTCGGCTCCTGTACCGCCATCACCCTGACGATGTATGCCGCACGAAAAAAATGGGCGGTGGAGAAAATAGATATCGACCTGCGGTTCGACAGTGCCGCCAAGCCGGACCCGGCTACCACCGTGATCGAATGCCTCGTACGCATCAGCGGCAACCTGGACGAAGCACAACGGAAAAGGCTCATGGAAATAGCCCATGCATGCCCCATTCATAAGCTGCTTACCAACCCCGTTATTATCAATACCAAAGAAGATTGATATGAAAGACATTACTAAAAAATACAGCAACGGAGAAGTCACCATCGTATGGAAGCCGGAAGTGTGCAAACACTCCGAAATATGTTTCCATGGCCTTCCCGAAGTATTCGATCCTAAGGCCAAGCCCTGGATCAACGCTGACGGCAGTACGACCGACCGGATTATCCGGCAGGTAAAGAAATGTCCTTCCGGCGCACTCACTTTTTACCTGAACAATGAAGCGGATAAAGCGGCAGAAATAACCGCCAGCAGCCTCTCGGAAACAGTGCCCAACGGCCCGCGCCTCATATATGGCAACGTGCTGATCAAAAATACCGCCGGCGAAGAAACGCCCTTTCACATGGTAACCGCCATGTGCAGATGCGGCAGTTCTTCCAACATGCCGTACTGCGACGGCACCCACATCACTAACGGTTATAAAGACAATGAATAATTATGGAACTTACCATTCAGCAAAACACCGAAAAACACCAGTTTGAAACCACTGTCGACGGGCACACCGCTTTTATCGTGTACAAGCTGTTTCCCGGCGGCATCGCTTACATTCACACGGAAGTGCCGCCTGAACTGGAAGGCAAAGGCATCGCCTCCCAAATGGCCAAATACGTGCTGGAATACGCCAGGGAAAACCAATTAAAGGTAAAACCGCTGTGCCCATACGTACACGCTTATATGAAAAGGCATCCGGAATACAACGACCTTCTCTGAAAGGATAAATGACGAATCCGAGCGCCATAACAGACACTCAGATTCGTCATTCATTATCACTTGATTTATTTAAGGGCGGATTTGATCGCTTTCGCAGAATCCTGGTGGGTCCTGAGCGTGGGCAAGGTCTTGCTGGCCCATGTTTTTAAATCCGCATCTTCCAGGTTGTTGGCTGCCTTATCGAATTCGTTCACGTCTTTGTCATGGTCGTCTACCATCATGTCCATATAATCTTTGTCGAAGTCCTTCCCTGTTTTCTTCGCCAGTTTGTCCATGTGTTCTTTCGATTCAGTGGAGAGCTCCGCAGGCAGTGCGATATTCTTTTTGCCGGCTAACTCTTTCAGTTCGTCATTTGCTTTAGTGTGATCGCTGACCATCATTGCAGCAAAAGCTTTCACCCTCGGGTTCTGTGCTTTCTCCTGTGCCAGTTTGCCCATTTCCACCTCCATCATACCACCGTTGGCCGCCTTTACAGCGAATTCAGAGGAATTGTTGTCAACAGGCTTTACCGCCTCGTTTACATCCTGTGCAGAATCTACTGGTTTTTCACTTTGCGGATTGTTTGCATTGTTGTTGCACGAAGACAGCATCCATGCGCCCAGCACGGCCGTAGCCAATAAGATTGTTTTCTTCATAGTTGATGAGATTTATTGGGTTTAATGTTTGATTTCAGCTAATCATCCGGCAAAAAAAATACCATGCGGACGCATGGTATGGATAAAGCAACAGGACAGCCGGTTTACACGGAAGAGATCACCTTAACGGATAAACGGCCGCGAATGCTTTGCCGTAGAGGCTTTTCCCCATAATGTAAAAAAACAAACCGGGTGTCGTTTCATACGTAAACGTATATACGAAAAGACACCCGGAACCGGTGGGTTTCCTGTAGGATGAAGACGGTGCACTATTGTGCGTTCTTGATAGCCCTTGCTGAATCCAGGTGTACCATCAATACCGGCAGCGCTTTCCTGGCCCATTCCCGCAGGCTCACATTGCCCAGGTTGTTTGCTGCATAGTTGAAATCTTTCAGGTCCTGGTCGTGGCTGTCCACCATTTCACCGATGTATTCTTTTTCAAAACGTTTTCCGCTTTTTTTAGAGAGCCGCTCAAGATGTTTCTGCGAGGCTGTGGCCAGCGTTGAAGGCAGTGCGATCTTCCATTTTTCCGCAATTAATTTAAGCCGTTCGTTTCCCCTGGTACGATCGTTTACCGACATTGCGGCAAAGGCTTTCACCCGCGGGTCTATGGCCTTCTCCATCGCCAGTTTTCCCAGCGCTACCTCCATCATGCCGTCATCGGCTGCGTTTACCGCAAAGGAAGCAGACAATGAGTCCACCGTTTTTTCCGCGTTATTAATGGCTTCCGCCGAATCTGCCGGAGTCGCCTGCCGGGCATTACTTCGCATGTTGTTATTACCACAGGACAGGAGCAACCACATGCCAGGCAGCACCACAGCAAAAAAGGTTGTTTTTTTCATAACCCTAGAAGTTTAACGGGTTTAAATACAGATTAGCCACAAATGAACTGACAAAAATTTTCAGGCAGGCACATGCGTTTTAACACCGCCCTGTGGCCGGGCAAAAAGGAAGAGCTCTTTAAGAAGGGAATAACGGAGCAGCTTTGGTGTAGAGGGTTTTCCCCAGTATGTAAAAGATGACTGCCGGAAGTTTTTCCCGGCAGTTTTCATCATTTATTCAGGTTGAGCGAAGCACACATACAAAACCCATACAATGGCGATGATCAGCACAATCAGCCCGACGATCTTGGTCCAGCTATAGGGCCTGTCCCCGGTGACTTCCCCGGTATTGGCATTTACGACAAAATGATAGAGTTTGTTGTTATAGCGGTAGGCGCTCAGCCAGACCGGCAACAGGATATACTTTAGCCCGAGCTGGTTGTAGGCCACCTTGTAGCTGTCGATCGACTGTTCATCGCCGCCGATATCGCTGCATATTTCGTCCCGGATGATGGGGTCCATCCGCTTTTTGGCGATGGCCAGTCCCTGTTCTGCGTCCGTCTGGTACAGTTCTGCCCGGAAGCCGCTCAGATAGCGGCCATCGTAGGCTTTGAGCTGGTCCAGGTGCCAGGGTTCGAGAATTTCGGCCATCTTGCGGGGCAAGGAAGGGCTGGCGGAAACCAGTACGTCCCGGAAGGTATTGTCTACCACCCCGGAAGTGTCGTACCAGGCCGTATGACGCACCTGGCGGGTACGCGTTTCTGTTCTGCCATTAACTTCTTCCGTATAGGTTTCAGTAGTATAATAGTATTCACCGCGTTGCCCGCTGTAGGAAGTCACGGTGTCCGTATCATAGCTCCAATGCGGAATGTAAATGCCTTTCAGCTGATGATAGGACCTGTCTTTCACTTTCTTTACCAGGTCGGACGGAGCAAACCACAATTTACTCATCCACTGCTGGAAGAACTTACCGGCTTGTTTATCATCCACTGCAAAGGGCAGCACATAATGCGGCTGGAGGATGGCCGTAGCGGCGCCCTGCTGCACCACCAGCGGCGATGCACAGAACGGGCAGGCATCTGCCGTCACGTTGGGCAACATGGTCGTAGAAGCGCCGCAACTGGTACATTTCACCACGACTGCCTGTTCGGTATGTTCTGTATGGCGCTGCAGGTCTGCGATGAAAGCATCATAATCGAAAGCCCGGATGCCTTGCGGAGAGGCTTCTGCTTCAATGGTGTTAACGGTACCGCAGTACTCACATTTCAGGCTGTTGGTGCCGGGCGCATAATGCAGGATGGCGCCACAGTTCTGACATTTCAGCGAGGATACCGTCTCTTTGGTTTTTTCCTCAAAAGACATAGGAATATTTGTGAAAAATTACGAATTACGAATTACGAATTACGAATTACGAATTACGAATTGGGAGTTCTTTAGCAGCATGGAGCTGTTAGTAAGCTATAAATTCGTAATTCGTAATTCGTAATTCGTAATTCGTAATTCGTAATTCGTAATTCGTAATTCGTAATTCGTAATTAATTTACGGTAATGGTGGCGGTACAGTGGCCAGTACGGGCGCCAGTTCAGGCACTGCGGAAGCGGCGGTCCAGGCGGCCATGCCTGTTTTCCAGACCAGGGTCTGGTGCTGGAGACTACCGGAAGCGGCCAGCTGACGCAGCTGGTCCATGTTGTAAGGGCCGGACTGTTTACCTTCCACAGCCACGAAGAAAGGCTCTGTGCCCGGCAGCGGCGGCGGAACACCCGGGCCACCGGCGGCAGGCTGTTGATTAGCCTGGTTATTCTGGAATACGTTACCTACCTGGCCCATCATGGCAGCCCCCATACCGGCGCCGAGACCGGCAGCAGCCAGTCCCCCGCCGGAGGGGTTTTCTGCAGCTTTTTCCATGGCATTGGCGGCCTGGAACTGTGCATAGGCGCCGAGGTTGCCTACGATACCCATGCTGCTGCGTTTGTCCAGCGCTTCTTCCACCTCGGGCGGCAGGGAAATATTTTCAATCAGGAATTTCGTCAGGTCGAGGCCCAGCTCATTAAACTCAGGCCGTATTTTTTCGGTGATCAGCTGGGATACCTCATCGTACCTGGCAGCCAGGTCGAGCACCGGGATTTTTGCTTCGGCAATGGCATCCATACCGCGGGAAACGGCCAGGTTGCGCAGTTGTTCGTTGATACCGTCAACCGTATATTCAGGATTGGTAGCGGCGATTTCTTTCAGGAACTGCGCAGCGTCTTTCACGCGGAAAGCGTAGCTGCCGAAAGCGCGCAGCCGCAGCGGGCCGAATTCGGCATCGCGCAGCATGACAGGGTTTTTGGTGCCCCATTTCTGGTTGGTGAACTGCCGCATGCTGATGAAAAACACATCTGCCTTAAAGGGGCTGTTAAAACCATATTTCCATCCCTGTAACGTAGTCAGAATAGGCATGTTCTGCGTTGTCAGCGTATACATGCCGGGCTGAAAAACATCCGCTATCTTACCTTCGTTCATAAAAACTGCCACCTGCGATTCTCTTACCGTCAGCTTGGCGTTCATTTTTATTTCATTCTGGTAGCGGGGAAACTTCCACACAATGGTGTCGGCGGACGGGTCTGTCCACTCAATAATGTCAATAAATTCATTCCGGAGTTTATCAAATATTCCCATAGTAACAGGTTTTAAGAAACATCTGCACCAAATGTATAGAAATATTTACTGGAAATGCTAATAATGAAAAGTTATAATTTCAGCAATCTGGCGTTGATAGCTACTATGACGGTGCTCACTGTCATCAGTACCGCACCGGCGGCGGGACTTAACAGTACGCCCCAGTGATACAGCACGCCTGCTGCCAGCGGCATGGTGATGACGTTGTAACCGGTGGCCCAGGCCAGGTTCTGGATCATTTTCCGGTAGGTGGCCTTGCCGAAACGTACCAGGCTGACGATGTCCTGCGGGTTGCTGTTGACCAGCACGATGCCCGCTGTTTCTGCAGCGATGTCAGAACCGGAGCCGATGGCGATGCCGATATCCGCCTGGGCTAATGCCGGCGCGTCGTTGATGCCGTCGCCAGTCATCGCTACGTACTGGCCTGCTTCCTGCAATCTTTTGATTTCTTCCAGTTTCTGGTGCGGCAGCACTTCCGCGATATAGTTATCTAGCTGCAGTTGTTGCGCCACAGCGGCCGCCACTTTTTTGTTATCGCCGGTGAGCAGTACGCTGGCGATGTGTTCTTTTTTCAACGCCTGGATAGCAGGCAGTGATTCCGGCCTGATTTCATCCGCCAATACGATATAGCCTGCCGGCAGACCATCCACGATCACAAAAGACAGGGTGCCGGTATCTGTTTGCCCTATTGCCGCCTGTTGCGGGAACTGTTCTTTCATATAAGCGGGACTTACCACCTGTACTTTTTTCCCGTTGACAGTAGCGCTGATACCTTTGCCGGTCATGGCCTGCATATCGCTGGCGGCAGGTATCTGTACTCCTTCGTTACGGGCCTTGTCCACAATGCCGGTGGCGATGGGATGCTCCGACTGTTGTTCCACGGCGGCTGCCAGCATCAGTATTTCCTGTTGACTGTAGCGGTTGTCCAGCGTTTCCAGCTGCACCACCTGGAACTTGCCTACCGTAAGCGTACCGGTTTTATCGAATACCAGCGTGGTGATTTTACGGGCGTTTTCGAAGGCGGTCCTGTTTTTGATCAGCAGGCCGTTTTTGGCGGCCACGGTGGTGGAGCGGGCTACCACCAGCGGTACCGCGAGGCCCAAGGCGTGCGGGCAGCAGATAACGATGACCGTTACCATCCGTTCCATGGCGAAAGAGATGGACTGGCCGTCGATGCGCCAGTAGGCGAAAGTGGCGATACCTGCCACAATGGCGATGATCGTCAGCCAGCGGGCAGCCTTGTCGGCCAGCAGTTGCGTATTCGATTTGGCCTGCTGCGCATCGTTGACCAGCCTGATCACCTGTGACAGGTAGGAAGAGGCCGCGTTGTGGGACACCTTGATATGCAGCGCCTGATTGCCATTGATAGATCCGGCGATCACCCTGTCGCCTTTGCTTTTTTTCACCGGTTTGGACTCTCCCGTCAGCATGGATTCATTGAGATAGCTGCTGCCTTCCGTTACAACGCCGTCTGCCGCTACTTTTTCCCCGGGTTTTATCAGCACCATGTTGCCGGGCTGCAGGCTGTCGGTTTTTACTTCGCGGATATTGCCGCCTTCCACCAGGTGAGCTTCCGCCGGCATGAGTTGTACCAGCAGTTCCAGTTCACGCGAAGCGCCCGCCACCGACTTCATTTCAATCCAGTGTCCCAGCAGCATAATCAGGATCAGCGTTGCCAGTTCCCAGAAAAAGTCCATGCCCTGCAGTCCGAACAGCGTGGCCACGCTATATACAAAAGCTACGCTGATGGCGAAGCCGATCAGCGTCATCATGCCGGGATTGCGCGTCCGCATTTCAGACCACCAGCCGGAAAGGAAAGGCCAGCCGCCATAGAAGAAAATGACGGCAGACAGCGCACACAGGAGGTAGTTATCGCCCGGGAAACTAATGTCCAGCCCCAGCCAGTGCTGGATCATTTTCGACAACAGCATGACCGGTATGGTGAGTATCAGCACTACGTAAAACCGTTGCCGGAAATCGCGGATCATGGCCTGGTGGTCATGTCCGGCGTGACCTCCATGGCCGGCATGCGCGGCATGGCCAGGCTGAGGGGAATGTTGGGAATGGTCCGTATGGTCATGCACGTGACCGGCGTTTGCGTCGGCCTCCGGCTCCCGATCGTGATGATCGTGGTCCATGTGCATATGCATGTGCTGATGTTTGTCCATAGCGATATCCGGTTTTTAATATTACAACTGTGTGTTTTAATTGTTGTAAAGTTGCCGAATATATCGCCGGAAGATTTATATAATCCGGAAAGAGATTTACAGGATTATCGGGCGCCCAGGTGCTCCATCCATTTGGCGGCCAGCGCCGGCCATACTTCAGCGGCGCTGTTGCCCGGGCGAAGGCCGTAACCATGGCCGCCTTTGGCGTAAAAATGCAGCTCTGCCGGTATGCCGGCATCACGCAGGGCGCCGGCCATCACGAGCGCGCTGTTGCCATAGGTATCATCGGCGGTAGCAAAAAGGAACATAGGAGGCGTTTGTTTGTCAATCCGCAGTTCCGGCGTCAGCGTACGCCCTTCTCCCCTGTCGAGATAAGCAGGATATATCAGCATACCAAAAGCCGGGCGGGCAGACAGAGAATCGGCCTTATCCACCGGCGTATATGCTTTTACGTTATACTGCGTTGCTAATCTGGCGGTAAGGCTTCCACCGGCTGAAAAGCCCATCATGCCTATTCTTTCGGGGTCCAGCTTCCATTCTTTGGCGCGGCTGCGTACGATACGCATAGCGCGCTGGGCGTCCTGCAAGGCGCCGGCTTCTTTTTTGGGCACCCTGTATTGCAGCACAAAGGCGGTATAGCCCAACTGATTGAGCCACTGTGCGATTTCATAGCCCTCCAGGTTGATGGCGAGGATATTGTAGCCGCCGCCGGGACATATGACCACGCCCACATTTTTAGCGTGTGCCGGGTTCGCCGGATATACCTCCAGTATGGGATCGGTCACATCGGTGAGGCGTACCACGCCGCGACTGGTATCGGACGCAGTCACGGCCGCATGGCGCGCAGCGGTTTCACCTGGCACGGCGTCCGGCCATAAATGGATGGTTTCCTTGTGTTGCGCGTGTGTTGAAGCGTATGGTGCAAGCATCAGCATGAAGATAATAAATGGTTTCATAACGGGAATTTCGGGTGTCGGCAAATGTAATAAACGTTTCCCGCAAATAAAAGGGACAGTCTTCCTTCGAAGACTGTCCCGCCATCTGATCACCGCTGGACCTCTTTCTTTATCCGGTCTGTTTAAACAGCTTTAAACGTAAGCACTACGGTACGCGGCGTCGGATCATCGTTAAAATGCCCGGTGCCGGTGATCCTGTAACTGGTGTTGCTGATTTTTTCGGCACGGTAGGTACCGGTAAAATCATCGTCGTCCCCGCGGCCTTCCAGCGTCCCGTCTGCCTTGAGGTCCCAGTTGAAGGTGTGCCGTTGCGGGCTGGCAGGGGAACATTTTGCAGGGCCTTCATCTTCAGCAGCTGTTCCATCTGCGAAATACTCCGTGAAATCGTCTTTGACGCAGGCGGGGAGTACAGCATAGATGTCTGTGACCACCTGCCCTTCACCATCGTCTATACCCGGATTGGCGGTATAGGCGGTCAGCTGCCATTTTTTACCGATCAGGAATTCTTTGAAGGAAGGATCTTTGGGGCTATCCTTTTTGTCTTTTTTGCATTGGGTAAACATGAGCATCCCGGAAACGGCACATAACGCCATCACTGATTGGGGGAACCATTTTTTCATGACTAAGTGTTTGTTTTATTCTGATGCAAACCTACGACGGACGGGCTGCCGGGGTTTCAGTAGAAACACTTAATTGAAAAAACAGGGAGTTTATGCAGGCAGCGTACCACTACCCTGCCTGCCGTATTTTTTTTATTTAACGCACCGGAGCCAGGCTTCCGCCATGAGTTGTGCACCGGCCACGCTGGGATGTACGCCATCGGGCGTCCAGTAGGCCGCCGGCGCCGCCTGCAATGCTTTGTCATAGATGGCCTGGTAAGGAATGAAGACCGCCTTGTATTTGTCCGCCAGCTCCCGGGCGGCGGCGCGATATTCGTTGAACGTCGGATACCACCTGTCGTCCACTGCTTTCACGCCTTTAACGGCGTAGGGTTCCCCGATGATCAGCTGAACGTCCGGCAAAGCCTGTTTAGTGCGGTCCAGCAGCTTGTCATAGTCGTCGTGGTATACTTTGGAAGTGCCGTTATAATTGCCATTGAGCGTATGCCAGAAGTCATTCACTCCCACAAGAATGCTCAGCACATCAGGCTTCAGTTGCAGGCAGTCCGCCTCCCAGCGGTCGGCCAGCTGGAACACTTTATTGCCGCTGATGCCTTTATTATAAAACTTCAGGTTGTCGGCCGGCCGTTTCAGTAACAGATGAGCGGCGGCGAGATGCGGATAACCGCCACCCAGGGCGGAGCCGTTATTGGCGTCCATGGCATCGCGCTTGCGGCCCACATCAGTGATGGAGTCGCCCTGGAAGAGGATGACGCCTTCTTTTTTCAGTGTCACCTTTTTGCCTTTGTCAGCAGACACGGCGGCGGACACGATATTGGGAATACTAATGGCAGCGAGGCTTCCCAGTGATACGTTTTTCAGGAAATTTCGACGGTTCGATGAATTCATAACGGATTTTTAAAATAGTAAAGGGCTCCGCCCATAACGGGGGAGCCCTTAAATCTATAAAAAGATTCTGATTTTTTATACAAAGGCGCTGGACCCGGTAATGGCCCTGCCTACGATCAGCGAATTGATTTCTTTGGTGCCTTCGTAGGAATAAATAGCTTCCGCATCGGCGACAAAGCGGGCTACGTTGTATTCCAGCAGGATACCGTTGCCGCCCATCACTTCACGGGCGCCGCGTACCACGTCCCGCGTGCGCAGGGTACAAAATACTTTGGCCAGCGAGGCGTGTTCGTCTTTCAACCCTCCCTCGTCCTGTATCTCCGACAGCCGGTAGACCATGGTCTGCATAGCGGTGAGATTGGACAGCATTTCCACCAGGTGGCCCTGTATCAGCTGGAAGGAAGCGATAGGTTTTCCGAACTGCTCACGGGTACGGGTATACGCCAGTGCATTTTCGTAGGCGCCGCGCGCGCATCCTACTGCTTCCCAGGCTACACCGGCACGTGTCATGCGGAGCACCCGGCTGGTATCGCGGAAGTTGTTGGCCCGCTGCAACCTGTCGGATTCCGCCACGCGGCAGTCTTTCAGGGTGATCAGCCCGTTCTGCACGATACGCAGCGCCATCTTATCATGCATCTTTTCTACGGACAGGCCCGGAGTGCCTTTCCGTACCAGGAAACCTTTTACCTGATTATCGTCCACATCCCTCGCCCAGATGACCGTCACGTCCGCAAAAGTGGCGTTGCCGATCCATTTTTTCCGGCCGTTCAGCACCCAGGTATCTCCTTCGCGTTTAGCCGTGGTCGTAAGACCGCCGGCAGCGCCGGAGCCCACTTCCGGTTCGGTCAGGCCGAAAGCGCCTATAATATTGAGCTGCTGCATGCCCGGCAGCCATTCATCTTTCTGCGATTCAGATCCCAGCATGTAGATAGATCCCATGGCAAGACCGCTCTGCACGCCGAAAAAAGTGGCGATGGAAGCGTCTACGCGCGCCATCTCCATGGCGATGATGCCTTCCATGAGGTAACTGCGGTTCGGGCAACCGTAACCATCGTACGTAACGCCGCAGATATTCAGCTCCCTGAATTTGGGGATGATCTCGAACGGGAACTCCGCTTTAAGCCAGTATTCGTTGACAATAGGTTGTATCTCTTTTTCCATAAAGGCCCGCACCTTCAGCTGCAGCGCCCGGTCTTCCGCATTTAACCGGCTGCTGATATCATAAAAATCACCATCTATCGGCGGCAGCTTCTTTTTGGAGCCTCTGCTGGTCAGCATTTTCATCAGTCCATTCAGCTGGTTGTCATCCATTTTGGCTACCGAGGCCATCACCTGCGACAGGTCTACCTTCTCCGACAGTTTGGCCAGCATTTTAAAATCGATGCTCTTCAACAGATGATAGGCGTTCTTCAGTTTTGTGAAAGTTCCGGACATACTACATGGTTTTATGTGAAAATACGAATTGCGGGGCAAAGCAGGAACGATACAAGTATCATTCCCGCTTTGCCCCGCTGCCGAATGGTGTTATATCATTTTATGGCTTGACGAACTTTCCTTCCGGTGTAAGCTGTAAGGTAGTTTCTGCCAGCTGGATTGTAACCGGCCCGGTTAAGTTGGTAACGGGATATGCCTTGTTTTGCGATGCATCCATCGGAATTGCTACTCCACGGTAGTCAGCAGTTTCCGGATAATTGTATAATACATAGCGGTCCAGTATCCCACCTGCATCGTTCATCGCAACCAGTTCCGCCAATTGATGCTCACCGTGCTGGTAAAAGTGCACCCACACCAAAATACCGAACGGCATCCTGTCCTGTATACCGAATAACATTTCTTTATGATGTCCTCCTTCCGGTGTACCAAAACGATCTTTGTTTTGTTCAAATACTTCCTTAAGGGTATTTACAGTATAAGCAGGAACGGTATAGGTGATACGACGGACTTCCGACAGGAACTTCCCGGCAGCATCCAAGCGATAAGTCATGTGCCTGGCCTCCGTGCTGCCTAATTGCCATAACGCCATATCTGCGTCATTTACAATGGATTCCTCCAGCGTAACGCTGCCGTCTTCATGAATAACGGCATTTCTCCAACGATGCTCCACTCCTTCTCCGAAAAGTTTTCCGTACAGATCTTTCTGATCAGTAACAGTTCCGTCAGGTTTGCAGGCCACCAGCTGCACCGCACTGTCGAGTACGGCGCCCTCATCGTTGGCAGGGCCGTAGGCGTATAATAGTAACAGTGGTTTTCCCGGAAGTATAATTTTACCATAGTGATAGATGTCCAGCTTATCATACCCTATTATATCCTGGTAAGAAAACCAGGGGGTGAGCGGAGACACCCGTTTTAGTTTCGGGATAGCCGCACTGCTGATGGCCAATGGTAGCTGCAAACCAGGGAAACGGGAGGCGTACTCATCAAACGGGCTTTTTTCCGGCGGGACCGGGCGGATGGCGCCATCCGCAGCCAGCACCATGCGCCGTATCTGCGATTTACCCTGTGGCCGTTCCTCTCTGACTTCAATAGTGGTATCATTAATATACACAGGCCAGCTGCGCAACTCCTGCGTCCCTTCAACTGTCAGGCGAAGCGTACCGATTTCCTGCCGGGCTATTTCATTTCCATCAGGCGTATACGTTACCAGGAGCTGTGATGATGACACCGGTGTATTTAGCTCAAACTCACAGGCAGCCAGTACCGCAACATACTTTCTTTTGCCGGGCAGCTTTGCGGCGGAGAAACGATGATAGCCGCGGTCGCCGAAAGGACCGGGGTCCACGTCTTCGCTTACATTGAGGAAGTGTTTACTGGTGTCTGCCTCCGGCAACTTCTCCAACCATAATTTAACCGCTTCGTTATTGGTGTGGCTACTGTCAGTTCCTGCTTGCCGGTTCGCAGCTTCGGGGCTGGCGCAGGCAAACAGGAACAACGGTGCTAACCAAAATGGTAAATATCTCATAGATGGATTATTGCGCCTGGAACTTTCCTTCCGGCGTAATCTGCAATACTTTATCTTTCAGGGTAACGGTAACAGGCCCGTTCACAGGCAGTTTACGAACGGTATCGTCTTTTTCGATTTCACCGTCCACGGAAACATTATCCCGCGCCGACACTTTCTCGTAAGGCGTCTTCTTCAGATTGTTGTACACCACGTAACGGTCCAGTACCCGCAGATCAGTGCCTACAGTATAAATTTCTACCAGCTGTTCGCTGCCGTTGTCATAAACGTGCATCCGCACATATATGGTTTCATCCCGCAGCACGCTGAAGAGCGCCTGTTCAAATTCAGTATCCAGCGAAGCAGCATCATAACTACTTCTCCTGGTGGCCAGCAGTTCTTTCATGTCGGCCGGATTAAATTCAGCGCTGTAAAAGTTTTTCCCTACCAGCTGGCGCTTGAATTTTGCACCATTTTCCGGTGTGTATACCACCAGCTCTTCTGATTTGAAGAGGAAACCGACTTCACCGCCAACACCGTCTTCATCATTGGACTCTTCCGTCACCCGGATAGTACCGTCCGCAGCTACGGTAGCGTTTTTAGAGGCGCTGTAATATCCTTCAGAGCCGATATATCCGTTCAGCCGGATACTGCTGCTTTCCTTTCCGTCCGGGGTGTGGTATACCAGCTGTATAGTGGAATCCATCATGGATTCCCCCCCCTCCAGGGCGCCGACGGCATACAACAGATAAGTTCCTTTGCCCGGAACCGGGATTTTACCATAATGGAACAATTTGATCTGCTCGAAATAAATCAGGTCACTGAAATCAAAGTAGGGTGTCAGCAGCGATACCGGCTGCAGGCCGGCCAATGTATAATTAACGGTAAAGGGCGTTGTGAGTGTTTTAAAACGTCCTGCATAGGTGTCGAAAGGGACTGTTTCCTGGGGAACAGCGCTGATCTGCCCCTGGTAGTTAATACGGTATTGTTTGATGCGCGCCTTGCTTTCCCCGTTAGCTACGCCTTTTTTGTAAGTGTACCAGGTTTCCTTTACCCAAAACGTACTGTCATTAATAAATTCCGGCCATTTGTGAATGGAGTTGCTTTCATCTCCTTTTGATTCTTCTTTGCTCATTCCTACTTCCTGCCGGCCGATTTCTTTTCCATCGGGGCTATAGACCAGCAGCAGCATTACGGAGGAGTCGCTGTCTTTTTTATAAAAACCCTGTGCGGCAATGGCCAGGTAATTTTTCTGCCGGGCCACAATACCTGCTGACACGCTGGCAAAACCACTTTGGGCAAAAGGGCCCAGCGCGCTGTCGATGTTTTCCAGGTCATAGCCATGTACCGGGTGCGGGATCGTTTTCAGGTGTTTCAACCAGCCCTGAAAATCAAAAGCTACGGTTTTTACGCTGTCTGCAGCGGGCTCTTTGGCGGCGCTGCTGTTATTGTTACATGAAAAGAAGGCCATCGCTGGCAACAGGATTAACAAGCTCGCTAATCTTCTCATAGGGAGTTTTTTTGGGGGGCCAAGATAGTAAAATATGTGATATGTCCGCCTAACGGAAAACCATGGTCGAAAGATGACCGTTTACGGGGACCGCCGGCCGATCGGGATGGGCAGGTAAATGTTCGTATATGCCGGCCGGCGGTATGACCGGCGGGAATCACCAGCGCTTTATTTCAGGCGACAGCGCACAAATGGGCCGAAAGAATGCAGAGCCCGGTTGCGAATAATACCGAAGATTGCACAGTACCAGGATGATGGAAAACTCAAAAAAAACGGTTGCATAGAGAATATGCAACCGGTGGTAACTAAAAAACACAAACTAAAAACTAAAAAGGACATTACAGCATATAGATTAAAGGACGATAACGCATATAGGCTTAGGCGTTATATAAGGATATGACGCAATTTTTCTCATATCCCCCTATTGACAGGAAAATAAAAAATTGCCTTACATTAGCGGCGATCATTTCATTACTTAAACGCTATGAAGGCTAAATGATAACATCACCTTCTTATCAAGCCTATAATGAGCTTTTCCATTCTCTGTACAGTGAGCTGTGTAACTATGCCAGCAGTTTCCTGAATGATGATGCGGCCGCCGAAGATGTGGTACAGGAAACTTTTATACGCTTATGGCAGAAGCACCGGGAGCTGATTGAGATACCCAATATTAAAGCCTATTTGTACAGGGCAGTGCGTAATAATTCTATTTCAGCGCTGCGCAGGCGTACCGCCGAGGAAGCGGGCAACAAGGGTTTTGAATGGGTAGCCGACGTCAGTGAAGATCCCGATGCACGGGAAATATCGGAGGCCAAACCTTTTTACGAGCAGCTGATTTACGAAGCTATTGCCAACCTTCCGCCGCAATGCCGGGAAGTGTTTACCTGTTGCCGGCTCCAGGGAATGACCCACCAGCAGACCGCCGAAAAGCTGGGCCTGTCAGCCAAAACCGTGGAAAACTACATGGGGAGGGCACTCAAGCTGCTACGGAAGTACCTGGGCCAATACGGTTTGCCGGTATTTTTATTTTTTCTGTTAAATTTTTTTAACAATTAATAGAGGGCACAAGCGATTCTTTACGTTTTAATATCAGAGCACACACTGTACAACATGGACACCTACATATATGAAATAATTGCGAAGCAACTGTCATCTGTCTCTACGCCCGAGGAGGACACCATCCTCCGGGAATGGCGGGAAGCTTCTCCTGACAACGAAGCCGCTTACATTAAGGCCAGGCAGGTATGGCAGGACGCTCCCCGGAGCCTTCCCCTCTCCCGGCAAAAACAGTTCAATGCCGCTGCAGCCTGGAGCAAGGTGGACCAGGTACTGCAACAAGAAGCGCCTCCCGCCAAAACGGTGCGGATGCCTGTTTTCAAAATCGCTGCAGCGGCGGTATTGCTCATTACGCTCAGCGCCGGCGCCTGGTGGCTGGCCAGCCGCCCGTCCCTGAAAGTACAGGAACTGGCTGCCAACGAGGGCAAAATCAAAAGCCTCGAATTATCCGATAAATCAGTGATCACACTGCGCCCCGGCGCCAAAATCAAATATTCCGAAGGCGCAGAACGGGTGGTCACCCTGGAAGGTGAAGCTTTCTTTGAAGTGGCTGCAGACCCGCGCCATCCTTTCCTGGTAAAAACGCCTAACCAGTCAGTGGTGGAAGTGCTGGGCACTTCTTTTACCGTAAAAACGGCCGATGCCCATACCACCGTCGTCGTTTCCACCGGTAAGGTGAGACTGGGCAGAGCCAACGACACCACCTCCGTTATCCTTACCAGTGGCCAGAAAGGCGTCTGGGGAAATGGCCAGCTGAGCGCCGACGACAACGACGATCCTAACTTCATGGCATGGAAAACAGGAATTTTCCAATTTAATGATCAATCACTTCTTGAAATATTGCCACAATTAGCCGATTTTTACGGCAAAGTCATCAGGATTGAGGATGGCTATCAGGCTACTGCAGCACAGCAAAAAGCTACGATCAGCTTCCAGGACCAGTCTTGCGACGAGGTTTTGCATGAATTACAACTTTTGCTTGGTTTCCATTACAAACAAGAGGGCGATACGATCGTCATCGGCAGGTAGACGGGTAAACTACTTTTTTACAGGCTTATTTTTCTGCTTGCTGGCGCTCGCGCCGGCAACGGTTTTATATGCACAGTCCAAAGAGGATACTATTCTCCAGGCTTCTTATGCCCCTCCCTCCCGGGGAGGCTCTATCCTCTTCTTTATCCAGGATATCCAGCGGCAGACCGGCATCTCTGTTTCCTATAGTTCCAGCTTCCTGCATCTCAACAAAAAGGTGCAGCTGACCGGCAGCGAGCGCAGTACCGGCCAGGTATTGAACACCATCCTGCAGGGCACGGGCATACAGGCGGCAGCCATCAACGGGAAAATATTCCTGCTGCGGGAATCCTCCCAGACCCAGTATTACACCATCAGTGGATTTATCAAGGAAGAAAACAGCAAGGAAGTCATCATCGGCGCCTCCGTATATGACCCTGTCACCCGGCGCGGCGCCATCAGCAACCCATACGGTTTCTTTAGCGTACAGGTGCCGGACAGCTGCACCAGCCTGGTATTTTCGCATGTGGGTTATGAAACGGTCGTCCAGCCGCTTCCTCTGCCGGACGACCGTCAGCTTGAAATCCACATGCAGCCGCGTAACCCGTTGCAAACCGTAGTGGTGACCGGCGACCAGGACTCTGTCACCCTCCAGGCCGGCTATGTTAAAATGCCGGTAGGTTATTTGTCAAACTTCCCTGCCCTGCTGGGAGAAAAAGATGTGCTTAAATCGCTGCAGCTGTACCCGGGCACCGGCAGCTCGCTGGAAAGCAGCAGCAACCTGCTGATCCGCGGCGGCGGCGCCGACCAGAACCTCTACCTGCTGGACGGGGTCCCCCTCTATCATACCGGCCATCTTTTCGGCCTGTTCTCTGTTTTTAACGGAGACGCCGTCAAAGATGTATCGCTGTATAAAGACGCCTTCCCCGCCCGCTATGGCGGCCGGCTTTCCTCTGTAGTAGATATCCGCACGCGCGACGGCAATATGAAAGCATGGCATGGCAAGGTCACTCTCAGCCCCGTATCTGCCAGCACTGAGCTGGAAGGACCACTCGTGAAAGATAAAAGCGCCATGTTCCTCTCCTTCCGGCGGTCGCTGATCGACGGTATCTATGGTAAACGGTTCAACCAGCAATACGGTAAATATGCGCTCTACGATGTAAATTTCAAGCTCAACCAGATCATCGACAATAAAAACAGGGTCTACATCAGCTTCTACAAAGGGCAGGACAACATGTTCATTCCCAAAGACAACTCCCCCTTCCCGCTGTTGGACGATTATAAGTTCGCCTGGAGCAATATCACCGCAGCGCTGAAATGGACCCGTGTCATCTCTCCTAAAGTTTTTACCAATACTACCGCCACCTACAGCCGGTTCTATAATTTCTTTTCCCAGAGTTCCGATTTCAAACTGTCGGCTATCGCGCCCGTTTCGCTCAATGGCAAAGGCGTATCCCGTGTCAGGGATATCGCCCTGCATAACGAAACGGAGTTCACCATCAGCAACGTCCAAAAGCTCTCTTTCGGCGGCGGCTATACCTATCACAACTTCGCCCCTACCGCCTACAGCAGCAATGTGGACGGCGGCGACGCTATAAAGCGGCCCGCCCCCAAATATTACATGTCAGAGTTCACCCTCTATGGCGAAGATGAACTGCGCCTGTTCGACAACCGTTTGACACTGCGCCCCGGCGCACATTTCGGTGCACTGGCCCAGCGCGGCTCCTTTTATGCCAGCCTTCAGCCCAGGCTTATGGTCCGCTGGGACCTGCCCAACCAGCAATATGTACAGGCTTCCTTTGCGCAGATGACGCAGTTCATGCACCAGCTGACCACCCCGTGATCAATCTTCCCACGGACCTCTGGGTGCCCAGTACAGAAAATATCAAACCGGAAAAAGCCTTCTCCTATAGCCTGTCTTATCAAAAACAATGGGAGAGCGACTGGCGGTTTAATATCAACCTGTATTATAAATTGCTGAAAGATATTGTGACCACCAATACGGTCCTTAACATTTTCGATAACTCCGATCTTTGGGAGAAAAAAGTGATCAACGGCAAGGGATATAACTATGGGAGCGAATTGCTGCTGGAAAAAAACACCGGCAGGCTCACCGGTGTTTTGAGTTATACGCTGGCATGGGCCTGGCGGGAGTTTGGGGGGATCAATGGCAGTAAAATGTTTCCTTATAAAGAAGACCGCCGGCATAATATATCCCTGGCGCTTAAATACCGCATGAAACCGGGCTGGAGCCTTTCTGCTTCCTGGAAGTTCTCCAGTGGCGCGCCTTTCACGCTGCCTACGCAGATCTTCCCCGACTATGACTGGGGCCGTAACATCAACGGTAAGCTGGACGAACGCTATTCTCCGTTCGCCAATAACCAGATCAACTATCTGCCTTTTATTACAAGGCTCAATAACTTCCGGCTCAAACCTGTACACCATCTCGATCTCGGCACCACTGTTTACCTGGGCGCCACGCGGTCTATCCATCATGTACTGACAGCCGGCATCTATAACGTATATTCCCGCAGCAATCCCTTCATTGTCAGCTATGACCAGTTTGTGACCATGTCTTACGATGAAATTTATCCGCTGCAGTTATATCAGTACAGCCTGTTCCGAACGTTACCTTATATCAGTTATACGCTTAAATTTTAGTGATGAAGTATTTGTTTCATATAGGATGTATTTTCTGCGTGGCTGCATTGACAGGATGTATACACGAGCTCCCGGTGCCTCCTTCCAGCGGTAAACCCAGGGCAGTCGTATACAGTGAACTGGTTGCCGGCAAAAAGGTGGAGATGCGGGTAGGCAAAAGCAAACCGGTAGGTCCGGACATCAACAACTTCTTTGAACCGGTGACCAATGCGACGGCGCAGCTGCTGAGCGCCGACAGCCAGCTGCTGGAACAGCTGCATTACGTGAAAGACACTTCTTCCAATATGGCCTTCTATAGAGGCAATACCCGGATCGAGTCCAACAAAAGCTATATTATACAGGTGAAAGTGCCTGATACCAAGGACGTGACGGCCAAAACCACCATTCCGCTTCCCATTAAAGTAGACCTGCTGGACACGGTGCGCACCACGCTGAACGGGCGGCCGGTATTGCGGTTTCACTTCAATGTTCAACCACCGCCTGCCAACGCGCGGCAGTTTGTGGTGATGGAAGCGCTGAAACAACTGATACAACTGGATACTATCTTCATCTACCGGAACGTGCGCTACCGGGTGCGAAATAACCGCGAGTTGTATGAGCAGGTAAAAAACAACCCCGACATCAAAACGTATAAAGACACGGTGTACCTCAACAGCTATCTGCGTATTCCGGTGTACACGCAGGATGAGGATGCCGACAACAACCAGGTAGGGGGACTGAATGAAAACTACAACAGTATTCTTTTCACGCAGCGTGCCAACAAACCGCTGAACACCCGGTTGTATATCAACGCCACCGCGCTGACCGCCGGCAGCATCGAAGTAGAAGTACCTATCGGCCGCGTGCTGGTGTTTGTGAAATCTGTCACGCCGGAATACTATGCTTTCCTGCTTACCTATGAAAAGGTGCGGCGTAACCCCGGCCTGAACAGCCTGATACAGGCCATCCAGATACGCAGTAACGCTTTCGGCGGGCTGGGCGTGGTAGGCGGCTGCAGTCAGGTTGCATACTACCTGTATTACGACGAATTATAATCACGCAAAGGAGCAAAGCAGCCAGAATTCCTTGTATTCTTCGCGTTCTTTGCTCACTTTGCTCCTTTGCGAGAACAATTTCGTATTTTTGGGCTATGATACCAGCATTTACGATAAGCGAAAGAACGCAGCATTTTCTCGGATTGGAAGAACAGTATGGTGCTCACAACTATCATCCGTTACCGGTGGTGTTGGAGCGTGGCGAAGGTGTTTTTTTATGGGATGTAGATGGTAAACGTTATTACGATTTTCTTTCCGGATACTCCGCCGTTAACCAGGGGCACTGCCATCCCCGGATTATTGCGTCACTGATAGAACAGGCGCAGAAGCTCACGCTGACCTCCCGGGCATTTCACAGTGACCTGCTGGGAGAATACACGCAGTATATCACCGGTTATTTCGGTTACGATAAAGTATTGCCCATGAATACCGGCGTGGAAGCGGTGGAAACAGCGCTGAAGCTTTGCCGGCACTGGGCATATATGGTAAAAGGCATTCCGGAAAACAAGGCGAAGATCATTGTCTGCGCCAACAACTTCCACGGCCGTACCCTTAATGTTATATCCTTCAGCACCGACCCGGTGGCCCGGAATAATTTCGGACCGTTTATGGCGGGCTATGAAGTGATCCCCTATAACGATCTCGCTGCGCTGGAGCAGGCGTTGCAAGATAAGACCGTGGCAGGCTTCCTGGTAGAACCCATCCAGGGCGAAGCCGGCGTGGTAGTACCGGACGACGGCTACCTGTCTAAAGCGCGCGCCTACTGCCAGGATGCCAACGTACTGTTTATTGCAGATGAAATCCAGACAGGACTGGCCCGTACCGGCCGCATGCTGGCCTGCGACCACGAAAATGTGCGGCCCGACATCCTGATACTGGGCAAAGCCCTCTCCGGCGGTGTACTGCCGGTGAGCGCCGTTCTTGCCGACGACGAGATCATGCTGACCATCAAACCCGGAGAACACGGCTCTACCTACGGCGGCAACCCCCTGGCCTGTAAAGTGGCTATCACCGCGCTGGAGGTACTGAAGGACGAGAAAATGACGGAAAATGCAGCCGCTATGGGACAGCTGCTGCGCAAGGGACTGCAGGACCTGCAATCGCCTTATATCAAAACCGTGCGCGGAAAAGGCCTGCTGAATGCCATCGTGATCAGCCATCCAGATCCGGAAGCAGCCTGGGACCTCTGCCTGACTTTAAAAGAAAACGGACTGCTCGCCAAGCCCACTCATGGCGACAAGATCCGGTTCGCACCACCACTGATCATGAACGCCACCCAGGTTTCTGAGTGCGTACAGATCATCCGCAAAAGCATCGAAAAAGCGTTTAGCTAACAGCAACGTATGACAGCACCACATAAGGCCATCCGCAGTTCCGGATGGAAAACCGACTTCCTGATCGGCTTTCCGGACGGATTATTCCTGTTGTTTTTTGCCACTCAGGTCATGCAGACCTTCCCGCTGGAAGTGCAGACCTTCTACAATATCCAGCTCTGCATCCTGCTGGCAGGCAGCCTGCTGGTGATGTACAGCGCTTACCAGGCCAATAAGGGCGATGCCCAGCATGACAGCGCCCTGCTCTCTGACGACGAACGCCGGAAGCTGGAACACCTCGACATTAACGACCATACCATCGCCCATATCGCCGATGAAATGCAGAAAGATGCCGCGATGTGGGAAACAACACTGCAACAGGAACAGGTAATGGAAACAACGTTTAGCCGTTCCCGTGCTATCCGCAGTGCGCTGTTCACCGCCTTCTTTTTCTTATTGGGAGGTATATTGTCGGTAGGTCCTTATTTATCGAATGAGAATTTTACAGCGGCTTCTCAAACCAGCATGCTGCTGGTCTTCCTGGGGTTGACCGTATTCAGTTTTATAAAAGCGAGAGTAACCAACCAGCGCCCATTACCCATTGTCATCCGGTATTGGCTGATGGGCGCCGGTGTATGGTGCGGGGCCTGGGTACTACATAGAGTATTTTGAAATTTTAGAATTTAGTTATTTTTTTACGACCGGGTTACGGGTAAGCAATACACAGACGAAAACCACCACAGCCGCCGCCACAGAAATATACAGTGCGATACCTGTCTGCGGGCAGATGCCTGCTTCACAACGGGAAAACAGCAGCATATTGCGGAAAGACCATGCCAGCAGGAAACCTGATACAAAAAGGTTCATCCGCATGACCCATTTATTCTTCACCAGGAAAATAATTATGGCCAGTGCCGCCAGGAAAATATTCAGTTTGCCCGGTTCTCCGAAACGGGAGCCCGTTGTATTCAATCCCGTAAATACCAGCTGCCGGCTTTCGATCACCGCCCACGGAAAAAATGTACAAACAATCGCTACCACCGCGGCAATAATTCCGATAACAGAAGTCTTAGACATGTAATTCAGTTTATTAAGAAAGCGCAAGTTAGAGATTTTTTGATTTTCGATTTTTTGATTTTGGAATTTGGGAGATGATCGAAGTACCGTCCCTATCCCCCAAATCAAAAAATCGAAAATCAAAAAATTCCGAAATTATTTTCCTCCCGGTTCGCAATGCTCCCGCAGGTATTTAGTATACAGGGTAGACAGATGGGTGAAAGTACCGTCTCCTTCTGAAATGCTGTGGGTGCGGTTGGGATAGGCCATAAACTGGATTTGTTTATTATACCTGATCAGTTCATTGAGCAGCATCTCTGCGTTCTGGTAATGCACGTTATCATCCCCGGTCCCGTGAATATACAGCAGGTTGCCCTGCAGATTTTGAGCATAGGTCACAGGGGAACCTTTTATGAAATCTTCCCTGTTTTCTTCCGGCAGTCCCATGTAACGTTCCTGATAGATATTGTCGTAGGTCAGCTGATTGCCCACGGCAGCAATGGCGATACCTGTTTTGTAGATCTCCGGGTACTGGAACATCAGGTTGAGCGTCATGGAGCCGCCGCCGCTCCAGCCCCATACGGCGGTACGGGCGGGATCGATGAATGCATACTTTTTCATGAGCGCCTGTGCAGCCTGCGCCTGGTCGCGGGCGTTGAGCACCCCTACTTTGCGGTAGATGCTTTTGCGCCAGTAGCGGCCTTTGGGCAGCGGTGTGCCCCTGTTGTCGAGGGAAGCATAAATATAACCGTCTGCCGCCATGTCGCCGTCGTAGAGGTAGTTACGGCCGGCGCCGGCTACATCGCGGGTGGTAGCGCCGGCAGGTTCGCCATATACATAAAATACGATCGGGTACTTTTTGTTGGGGTCGAAGTTTTTAGGCTTGCGCATCCAGCCGCCGATGCTGATCCCGTCGGCCGTTTGCACTTCGAAATAGTCGAGGCATTTTCCGCCGTCAACGGATTGTCTGAGCGCCTGTGCCACTTCCGCGCTGCTTTTATGGGCCGGCAGCTCCACGTTTTCGCTCACGGGGTACATGCAGGCATTGCTGAAAGAATGAACGGCCCAGTTGCTATACGGGGAAATGCTGTACTCATGCGACCCTGGCTGGTCTGCCGGTGTGATGCGGGTAGCTTTGCCGCCGGTCAGCGGCACCCTGTAAAGGTACTCCTGTACCGGGTTATCGGGCGAAGCGGTGAACCAGATCTGGCCGCCGGCTTCATCTATTTTGGAGATGGTGATCACGTCATAGTCGCCGGGCGTCAGCAGGGTGGCTTTGCCGGTTTCCATGGAGATGCTGTACAGGTGGCGCCATCCGTCCTGTTCGCTCACCCAGATAAACTCTTTACCGTTGCGAAGGAAATCCCACCCGGCGATATTGTCGTCATCCCAGCGGGATTTTACATCTATCCAGGCGCTGTCTTTTTCTTCGTACAGCGTGTGTACTTTACCGTTAGTAGCGTCGCAGAGCATGATTTTACTTTGGTTCTGCTTACGGTTGAGCTGCTGGATAATCAGTTGTTTTTTCCCGGGCACCCATTCCATGCGGGGGATGTAGTGCTGTTGCTGATCACCGGGGACGTCCATCCAGCGGGTATTGCCGGTGGCGATGTCCACCACGCCGATGCGGCAGGCGGAAGGGCTCTCCCCTGCTACCGGGTATTCTACCGGCACGTTGAAGGAATAGATGGAGTCGGTATTATTGATCATGAGGAAGTCGCGGATTTTGGTGGCGTCTATCTGCCAGTACGCGATGCTTTTGCCATCGGGGCTCCAGCGGAAACCGTCGCGGCAGCCGAATTCTTCCTCATAGGCCCAGTCAAAGGTACCGTTGATAAAACGGCGGGTACCGTTGGTGGTCAGTGCTTTGGCGGCGCCGGTGGCCAAGTCTTCCACGTAGAGGTTGTGGTCGCTCACGTAAGCCACTTTACTGCCGTCCGGCGACAGTTTGGCGAACATGAGGGAAGAAGCGGCACGCGCTTTGCCTATCTCCTGCAGTTTACCGGTGGTAAGGTCCAGCAGCCAGTAGTTGCCGCGGGTTTCATAGCGCCATACTTTCTTTGCGTCGGTGTAGAGCAGCAGTTTTTTTTCATCTGCCGAGAAAGAGAAATCCCGGATTTCCAGTGCTTTGCCGGCGCCGCGGAGCGTATATTTTTCCGAAGGCACGATCACGGCAGGCTCGGCGCCGGATAGCGGAACAGCGGTAATGCCCATCGGCTCCGCCTTTAATATGGCCCGACCATCGCGCGACCATTTGATTTTTTTGCCTGGTTGTGCGAATACGGTGAAGCAACTCACCGCCAACAAGGCGACCAATAGTGTTATTTTCTTCATTGTGGATATATAAAACACAATGGTAACCAAATTTTTAAAAGTAGAAAGGAAGATTATGGCCAGCGGAGCAGGGGAAATATCGGGTGGTCAACTTTTGAAGATATAACCTTTTTTAATCTTTTTTGACCAATGTGGATAAAAAACATCACATATAGGGAAAAAACTATTTCTTTTTTTCTATTTTTATGCAAATATTAATAATTAATTAATGATTATCAGTTGGTTAGTACGCTTATCAACAACATTAAAAACTATCACAAATCCTGGAAAAACCATTTGTTATGATTGAAGTTACCTTATCTTATAAAAACCGTGAATTTTTTCATTTTGAGGATACTTTTCTGGCCCAGATAGCAGAGAATACCCGGAAACTGCTTTACGCCCTGCTGGAAGACATATACGACCTCCTGGCGCTTGAAAAAGGTCGGTTCCGTATCAACCTTGATCATCAGCCCAAAATCGAGGTAGAAGGCTTCAGCAACGATCTCCGTAACCAGATAGAGCGTACGCTGCGCGGCGAATACGACTACGATTACTGATTGCCGCCTGACGGCAGCACGGATATTCCTGCAGACTGATTATCTTAGCGCGAAAATCAGACAGGGGCATGTCATTGACCTTTATACAGGGGCTGGAACTATCCGGCACTTTTGCTTTTGCCGTCTCCGGCGCAACGGCAGCCATCAATAAATCCTATGATGTCATCGGCCTCCTGGCCCTGGCTTTCATTACCGCTATCGGCGGCGGTACCATCCGTGATCTGCTGATTGGTGCTACCCCGGTAGCCTGGATGACGGATGAACTCAGCAACACCGCCATCATTGTAGCAGCTGTTATTGCAGCCCTCTTCTTCTCCTACGTAAAAATACTCCAACGCTGGCTGAACATCTTTGATGCTATCGGCCTCGGCATGTTTACCATCACCGGTATCAACAAAGGTATCGCTGCGGGGCTGCCCATTCCCGTATGCGTGGCGCTCGGCGTTATTACCGGCGCTTTCGGCGGCCTGCTCCGCGATGTGATCACTGGCGAACAACCCGTGCTCTTCACCCGGGAAATATACGCGGTGGCTTCCATTGCCGGCGGCTCCCTATTTGTACTGGCCGGCTTCTTCACCCATCTGCCGGCAGATCTCATCCAGAGTATATCCGTTACCGTTATAGTAGGCATACGGTTGTTAAGCCTGCGTTACAACTGGCAGCTACCCCGCATCCGGCAGTAAAAAATAATCTTCCGGGAAACTGTACTTTGGGAAATTACGAATTAATAAATTTCCTATATTGAGGTATGATGTCTCTGTTCGATAACTACTTTGCATTTGCCACCACCGTGTTCATGGGATTGCTGGCGATCGTGAACCCCATTTCCGCGATACCGGTTTTCATGGAGCTGACTTCCTACATGGACAAAAAAGCCAAACGCAACATCGCCACCAAATCGGTGCTGGTAGCCTTTTGTATTATTCTTGTCTTCAGTGTGGCCGGCAAACTGATCTTCCACGTATTCGGCATTACGCTGGCGGCGCTGCGGGTTACCGGCGGCATACTGGTATTTGTTATCGGTTATGAAATGGTCAGAAGCAAGGAAGAAAGCGCACAGGCGCAGAAACTGGGCGATCAGCCGGTGAAGGCGGACCAGGGCATCAGCGTGGCTATCACGCCGCTGGCCATGCCCCTGCTGGCAGGACCCGGCGCCATCACCACTTCCATGAGCTACTCCGCCGCCAAAGACCTGACCCATCTCGCCATTGTTATGGGCGTATACGCCATTATATGTTACATCACCTATCTGCTCTTCATCGCCGGCGAGCGTATTGTCCGGGTCATCGGCACCAACGTCATGATGGTGGTGACCAAAATGATGGGGCTCATCCTCGCGGTGATCGGCGTTCAAATGCTGGCCCTCGGCATCAAAGAACTGTTCAATCTGTAATTTTTATTTCTTGTCAACAATTTCAAAACGTTTCGTGTTATTTAAACAATGACGCAGGTGAGACAGTTTTGTAGTTATTCTGTGATTTGATAAACAGCTATTGGCGTTGACCACTTTGAGTTCATCCATACTTATCATCCAGGGGATTGTTGACCCGGTGTGAAAAAATTTTAGTTATTGCAGGGCAGTCTGACTTAACCACTCCTCCATTATTTCAGTTATACAACGATTCCATGCTGAAAGGCATGTCAGGATATTCATGTACATTTTTTAGTTGAACAACAGGTAAATATCCGTTATTGATTACTAGGTGGATGTTACCGTTCCCTTTTTTCAATAGGAACAGAAGAAATCAATATAGACGGAACAGTTAGCAAAAAGCCGTCCCGAATCATCGGGACGGCATGTTTTTTAAACGGAGCACCATCAGTGAATGGCAATACCCTCCCTGATTTCATCGGTTGCCTGTACCACTACTTCATCCCCCGCCTTCAGATTACCGAATACTTCTGTAGAATCGTTATGATGATTCCCTTCCTGTACATCTACCCACTGCGTGCGGTGATCTTTCACGACGATGACATATTTTCTTTCCGTAGACATTACCACCGCAGATGCGGGGACCACCAGCGCCGATGCGGAGCCGTTGACCGGCATCGTAATCTCCGCATACATACCCGGCTTCAGTTCACGGGACGTATTCTGCACGTCTACCTCCACTGCTTCGGAGCGGTACCGGGCATTCAGTGTGCCTGCCTCACGGGACACAGCGCCTTTGAACACCTTGCCCGGCATGGCGTTAACATTGAAGTCTACCACTGACTGCCCCATCAGCTGACCGCTGTAAATTTCCGGTACCTGCAGCACCAGCCTCAGTTTATCTTCCTGCTCCAGCATCAGCATGGGCTTGTCTCCCACTTTGGTATCAGGCCCTACCAGGGCGCCGGGATGAATATTACGTTCCGTGATCACGCCATCGAAAGGGGCCGTTACGGTGAGATAGTCCCGCATTACTCCGCGGGCGCGGAAGTTGGCCTGTTCACTGTTCATCAGTGCGCTATCGCCCAGCATACGGGCTTTGGACAGCTCGAGGTCATGCGCCGAAATAGTGCCCGGCGTTTCGGCGGCGGTCGCCACCGTCCGCTCATAGTTGTCTTTACTGGCAGCATACATGGCTGCCGCCTGTATATATTTGGACTGCGCCGCATAAAACTGTTGGGTGATCTCCGGTGCTTCCAGCACCAGCAGCACCTGTCCTTTTTTTACACGGGAACCACGGTCAACCATTATACGGCTTACAAAACCGTTTATCCGCGGGTAGATGCTCACTTTTTGAAACGCTTCCAGTGTGCCCGGCAGGCGGATACTGCCTGACAGCGGTTGTTGTACCACTTTGGCCAACTGATACTGCCGCTCATGCGCCGTCGCTTTATATTCGGGTGCAGCCGCCGAATGACAGGCTGCCAGCCCTGCCAGCAGTCCCAACATCATCCAATTAGCAGTCATATTTTTCATATATATCGTTTTTATTTTGAATTAAAGATCTTCAGGCATTAAAGAAGGAGATACAAGCGTCGCTTTCTTTTGCATTCGCGCGTATACCAGCGGCAATATCAACAGGGCCGCCAATGTGGAAGCGATGAGCCCTCCTATCACGGCGCGGCCCAATGGCGCTGTCTGATCGCCGGCTTCACCGAGACCGGTAGCCATCGGTATCATCCCGGCTATCATGGCGAGGCTAGTCATCAGGATAGGCCGTAAACGGATGCCTGCGCTTACCACCGCCGCTTTACCGGCATCGTTGTAAGACAACCGCAGCTTCTCCGCATTGGTGACAATCAGGATGGCGTTAGCCACCGATACGCCGGTAGACATGATCATGCCCATATAAGACTGCAGGTTGAGCGTAGCGCCTGTCATCAGTAAAGCCAGCAGCGCGCCGGCGATCACCGCGGGCACCGTCACCAGCACCACGAGCGACAGTTTGAAGGACTGGTAATTGGCCGCCAGCAGCAGGAAAATAACGACTACCGCCATAGCCAGCCCGCGTTCAAGGCTTTCCAGCGTATCTACCAGCAGGCTCGATGCTCCTTTCAGCTCCACCACCAGTCCTTTGGGCGGCGTACCCGCTTCGCGTACCACTTGCTGCACTGCGGCGGTAGCTGCGCCCAGATCTTTACCGGTGATATTGGCACTAACGGTAACGAACCTACGCGGACCGGCGCGGTCATATTCTCCCGGCATTTCCGTGGTCCGGAAAGATGCCACATCGGCCAGCACCGGCCGCGGCTGACCAGGCACCAGCGGGATCTCTTTCAGGTCGTTGATGGCCGTCATGCTGTATTCCGGCACCTGCACCTGCACCTGGTAGGTATAGGCGACCTTCTCATCCAGCCACTGGTTTTTTTCCGTAAAACGGCTGGAAGATGTGGAAGCTGTCACCGAGCGCGCCACCTGGTAGATGTTCAGCCCCATCTGCGCCAGCTTGAGCCGGTCTATCTCAATACTGATCACCGGAAAATGCAGCGGCTGCGCAATCTGCACGTCGCGCAGAAAAGAAATCTGCTTCAACCGCGACACCAGCCCTTCGGCATATCCCGCAATCTGCTTCATGTCCTTACCCGCCACCCGCAGCTCTATCGGCGTGGAAGCCCCCTGCGCCATGATCTTCTCCGTGAGGTCTATCGGTTCAAAAGACAGGCGCATCTCCGGTATCTTCGCCATAATATTGGACCGCAGCTGGTCCTTCAGTTTTTCTATATCTGTTTTGTAATCTTCGTCGAGGTTCACCTGCAGCACCGCTTCGTGCGTGCCGCTGTTGAAAATGTAGAGGTTACTGGTACCGTAGCTGCTGGGGATCAGGCCTACATAAGCGGAACTGATGGCCACATGGCCGCCGACGGTACTGTCAATGATATTCAGCACCTCATGCAGGCCCGCCTCGGTACGTTCCAGCCGGGTGCCGTCGGGCATGCGCAGGCGCAACTGAAACTGCCCCGCATTCACATGCGGCATCAGGTCCTTCCCTATCCACCAATAGCAGCCGCCTGCCAGCAGTAACGACCCTATGACGTACACTCCGACGATCAGGCCGGAACGTTTCATGGCATTTTCCAGCACGCGGACAAAGCCACCCTTGAAGCGTTCGAAGCCTTCTTTCCTGGCCTCCGGCACCGAGGTCTCCTGCTGCAGATGTTCATTGACCTCCTTCACCTCCGCATTATCGAGCGCCAGTCCCACATGGCTATGGCCATGGCTGAATTTCTCCGCTTTCAGCCACCAGTTGGCCACCACGGGCACCAGCGATTGTGCGGCAAAGAAAGAAGCGATCATCGCGAAACCGATGGACAATGACAGCGGCAGGAACATGGCCCTGGGCACGCCGGTCATAATAAAAGACGGTGCAAAAACAGCAAGGATACACAACAGGATCAGCACCAGCGGAAAGGCTATCTCCTCGCAGGCATCGTAAATAGCGCGCCTGACAGGTTTGCCCATTTCGAGGTGCTGGTGTATGTTCTCTATCGTTACGGTGGCCTGGTCCACCAGGATACCGATGGCCAGCGCCAGGCCGCTCAGCGTCATCAGGTTGATCGTCTGCCCTGCCAGTCGCAGCCCCAGCACAGCACACAGCACAGCGATCGGAATGGTGATCACCACTACCAGGCAGCTGCGCAGGTCGCGCAGGAACAGCAGCACCATCAGACCGGTGAGCAGCGCGCCGAGCAACCCTTCTGTGATAAGGCTTTTCACAGCATTGATCACAAATACCGACTGATCAAATTCGTAAGAGACTTTTACGTCGTCGGGCAGGAGGCTTTGCATCTCCGGAAGTTTGGACTTCAGCGTTTTCACTACGTCCCAGGTGGAGGCGTCTGCGGTTTTTACCACAGGAATGTATACGGACCGTTTGCCGTTGATCAGCGCATAGTCCACAGTCACGTCTGTAGCATCTGCCACGCGGGCCACGTCTTTGACAAATACGGTAGCGTTGCCGTTAGTCACAATCGGGATCTCCCCGAAATCGGTCACTTCTTTTTCGAGGGAGTTAATGGTTGTGACATACATGGTATTATTGATACGGATGTTGCCGGACGGCGTCATCACGTTGTTTTTCGCGATCGCCTCCACCACCTGGTCGGCCGACAGGTTGAAGGCGCGCAGGCGCTGCGGGTCCACATTCACCACGACCGAACGGGAATTGGCGCCAAAAGGCGGTGGTGCGGACAGCCCGGGCACCGAAGCAAACATGGGCCGGATACGGGTGGCCGCCAGGTCATAGATCTCTTTGAGCGATTTATTGGGGCTGCTGAAAACCAGTTCCCCTACCGGCAGCGACGATGCGTCGAAGCGCAGCACCTGTGGCGGCAGCGCGCCCGGCGGGAAAAACTTCATGGCCCTGTTCACCTGCAAAGCCACCTGGGCAGAGGCTTCCGCCATATCGGTATTTTCGTAAAAAGTGAGTTTCAACAACGTCAACCCCTGTATGTTTTTGGTGGAGATATTTTTTACGCCGTTCACATACAGGAACTGGTCCTGCAGACGCGTGGCGAAAAAGCCTTCCATCTGTTTGGGCGACATGCCGCCGTAAGGCTCTATCACGTAAATGGTCGGCAGGTTTAGTTTGGGAAAGATATCGATGGGTATGCTGAACATAGCCAGTAATGAAAACAGCAGCAGACCGGCAGTGAGCACCACTACCGTGACCGGCTTTTTCAGGGCTGAAGAGACTAAAGACATAAGCGTTACTTTAAAATGAAAACCGGTATCCTGCTCAGAGGCTGCTGATCAGCTGTCCGAGGTTATTGTCGGCATAGGCTGCACGAAACAATGCTTTCCAGGCTTCGTCGTGGGCCTGTACCAGGTCTGTTTCCGCCCTGTTGAGCACAAACAACGCGTTGGTGACTTCGATGATGCTGGTGAGGCCATGTTTATACAGGGCCATTTTCTGTTTGGCTGCAGCCTGCGCGGCCATCAGCTGCAGGGGCAGCTCTTTTAGTTTGGCCTGCGCCGTTAGTATATCGGCCTGCGCCTGCTGATACAGGCTTTGCAGGTTGGTCCGCGAGGTTTCCAGTTCCTGCGCCGCGGCGGCAGATTTCTGCTTTTGTACCGCCATCCTGTCGCGCGTGTGTTTCAGGTCGGCCACATTCCAGGTGATGCCCAGTCCGAGCAGGTAATTGTAGCGGCTGTAGCCGAGACCACTGAAAAGGTTTTTATCATACACGTCGTTGAAGGTGCCGCTGGAGCCGCGCATCCATCCGGCTGCCATCAGGTTTACCTTCGGCAGTTGTTGTTTGCGGACCACCTGTTCCTGCGCCTGCTGGCGCTGGTACAGCGCGTGATAGTATTCCAGCAGCGGGTGGCTGTCTGCCGGCCGCAACGAATCCGGCTCCAGCAGTTGCGGCAGCGTGGCGCCGCTGCCGAATACGGGCAGCACCTGCGCGGTGTCCAGGCCAGTAAAAGCCGCCAGTTGTATACGGACCTGGTTGTACCGGTTAGCTACCTCGAGAAGACCGAGGCGTGCTTTGGACAGTTCTGCGGCCGCGATGGCGCTGTCCACTCCGGGTTTCAGGCCATGCAACACAATGGCTGTCACGGCGCGGGCCATTTCGGCGTTACGCCGGATATTGTCCGTTTGTATTTGCCGTAGTTCGTTTAGCCGCAACAGTTCCAGGTAGTCCCGGATGACCGATACGGTGAGCTGGTTGGTGGTATTGTTAAGATCCGCCTCGTTCACATGCAAATCCTGGCGGGCGGCCTCTTTTTGCGTGCCGTAGGCGCCGAAGTTGTAGATCTCCCACTGCATGGAGGCCATGGCGATATTACCGCTCATGAGGGCGGCGTTATTGTCTGCCCGGATACCGCCGGAGGTAGACGGGATCATGCCCATAGTGAAATAGGAACCATAGATACTGTTATCGGTACCTGCATCCACCTGTTCATGTAAACGGAGCGCAGGGTACCAGTTGTGTTTGACATCGGTGATGTTGGCCTGTCCTGCTTTCACAAGCGCCTGTTTCGCCTTCACGGCAGGATAATGGGTCAGGGCCAGGTCTACGGCCTGCCTGAGTGAAAGGCTGTCCGCGACCGGGCCGGCGAACAAAGAGGTGCAAGGCAGCAGACATAGCAATAGCCCATACCTCTTTTTCGCGGTCATATGATTACGCATAACTCGCTGAAAAGATTAGTAAAAAGATTTATGAATTTTGTGATTTACGGATTTTGTGATTTCGGGAAGACGAGCAAGAAGATCCTTTATTAATCTTCGTTTGCTAATCCACGACATCAAAAAATCGAAAATCAACAAATCCCAAAATAAAAGTTACGTGTGGTTGGCGGGCCTCGCCAGCTACGAAGGGGGACGGGAACACTGAGATAGGGATTGCAGTGATATCCTGTGCGGGTATCATCTACATAAATAAAATAAGGGGGAAGGGAAGCGCAGTAGATGGAACATACCTGGCTATGACTATCGTTAATGCCTACCGGCCGGCGCTTCAACTTTTTGATGGTCGTTTTGTACCGGGGGGTATGTTTCAGCACATACTGCGTGATGTTGAAAGTATGCTGTTGTTGGGAGCGCACATAACTATCGTGCTGCTCCACTTGGGGGAGCACGCAGACAGTAATGAGTACAAGGAATAGCAGCCTTAATATTTTCACATCCAACCAACTTAGTGCCCACTAAGATATTGAATGCGACCGGCTTTTGCCAGACCACTCGTCATATTTTAATCACTTTTTAATTCCTGTAAAATCAGAAAAAGCAGACCAGGCATAATTCTTCCATCTTCAGCATTGCGTTGGCAAGCCGGAAGTCCTGCATGGGGAAACAGGAAAAAGACTGGTATTCATCCAGCGCAGGCCCGATGGCGACAATCTTCAGGTCGAAGGCTTCGAGCTGCTCGTTAAAATAGTCCAGCAGCGCTTTGGCAAAATCTTCTGCGGCCAGCATCGCTTCATAGTCTTCCGGCGAGGGCGCTTCCAGGATGGCGCCGGTACGTACCAGGGGAGACAGTTCATTGAGGGCAAACACCCCTTCATCAGACAAAGACCTCCATTCAAAATCCGTGAGATTGCCCGTTTGCTGTAACGCCACCTGCAGTTCTTCCCAGATGGCCATTACGTTGGCAGGTACATTTTCCGGCAGGTTGTTGATCTGTTCTTCCGCTTCGTCTTCTTCAAAAATATCGAGGTAAAGCTGGGATAACAACTCGCGCGCGTTACCCTGCGCCTGTAGTTTATCAAACATTTTCAGTTCGCGCAGCATGGCGTTCCAACGCAATGTCAGCTCTTCCACATCTTCTGCGTCCAGTTCATCCGCTATCATGTGCGCAGCATCTCCCAGTTTATAATTGTCCAGCCGGCTTTTCTTCACCGTCAGCGCCGCTCCTTCGAAAGACAGCTCATAGGTGGCGCAGTTCAGAAAGCGCGTACCGATGACTACTTTGTCCGGAAATATTTCGTGTATAACATCTTCTTCCGTGTCGATATGGGAGTTACCGCCCTGTTGGCCGAACTTATTGGTCAGCCAGTTAAAATCCGCCTGTGATATACCTGTTGGCATCATCATATAATGAAATTGATCACCAAATGTAGTGAAATTAGCTGAGGACACGCAGGTCGATAAAAGTCGTTAAATTTAGAGAAGGAATTATTACAAGCGCTTCAAAATTAATCATCATGGAAAAACGGAAACTTGGAAAATCCGGGCTGGAAGCAGCCCCCTTCGCTTTTGGCGGCAACGTGTTTGGCTGGTCCGCCGACGAAAAAACTTCCTTTCAACTGCTGGATGCCTTTACGGGCAACGGGTTCAACCTTATTGACACCGCCGATGTTTATTCCCGCTGGGTCCCCGGCAACAAGGGTGGAGAATCCGAAACCATTATCGGGAAATGGCTGAAACAAAGCGGCAGGCGCGCCAACGTGCTGATCGCCACCAAAGTGGGCGCTGATATGGGCCAGGGTGTTAATACCAGCAAAGCATACATCATCCGGTCGGTGGAAGATTCCCTTCAGCGGCTGCAGACCGACTATATCGATCTTTACCAGACCCACTATGACAACACCGACACGCCGGTGGAAGAAACGCTGGAGGCCTATGCCACGCTGATTAAAGCCGGCAAGGTACGAGCTGTTGGCGCCTCCAACATGAGCGCAGCAAGGCTGGAAGAAAGCCTGAAAGCCGGCGGCCACAACGGGATGGCACGATACGATACCTTCCAGCCGGAATACAATCTCTACGACCGCGCCGGTTTCGAAAAAACGTATATGCCTCTCTGTGAGCAGTACGGATTAGGTGTTATCAGCTATTACTCGCTGGCCAGCGGCTTTCTCAGCGGCAAATACCGCAGCGAGGCTGACATCGCCAAAAGCAGCGCCCGCGGCCAGACAGCACTCGGCTACCTGAATGACAGGGGTCGGCGTATCCTTGCCGCTCTCGACGCCGTGGCCGTGCGGTATAACAGTACACCCGCAGGTATTTCGCTCGCCTGGCTCCTCACCCGCCCTACCATCGCAGCACCTATCGCCAGCGCCACCAGCGTGGCACAACTGCAGGATATTATCAACGGAATACAACTGCAGCTGGACGCCGATGCGGTGAAGACGCTGAATGAGGCTTCTGCGGAGGGATAGGCATCTTCCAGGGGAATCAAATTAAAATTCCAGATAATTCAAAATATCAGAATATCAAAATATCTCAATATTTCAATATCAAAATATCAAAATATCCCAATATCCCAGGGCTCACGCCCTGGGCGACGATGTTATTCAGGCCCTTTAAATGAGGAGGCCGGCTATGTAAGCCGGCTTCTATGTTTATGATTGGGATGTCGGAGCGTTATATTGATCTTAGTGTAAATGGTGTACCTGGTGTACCTGGTGTGCCACCAGGATGACAAAGATGACCAAAGGTCACAAGGACCAAACGAATCAGGCGAATCGCGTATCAGGCGAATCAGCAACAATCAGGCTGGCCATCATAGTTTTATTTTGATGCCGGCGTTGGCGCCTAATCCGCCGATATTGATATATGATTTGAGATCGTTGGACGGTTCGTTGTCGTTGCGGTAAAACACTTTACTGCCGATCTGGTTGACCGGTGTGTTGGAGTTTTTATCCAGCGTGGTCACATATTTGGTGTTTTTTTCCGCCACGCTCAGGTCGCCGAGGCTGCGGGTAGGCTGTGTGGGCAGTGGCGCCACTACCGCGCCGGTGGAGGCGTTGACGATATTATTGGTTTGCTCGAAGGCAGTGACTTCTTTTTCTTTACTTCTTACCGGTACGTTGCGGTATTCCCCTTCCACGAAGATGTCTATACGCGGACTCACGTAGAAGGATACACCGATCGCGCCCTGAAAGCCGATGGTGATATTGGGCTTGACTTCCTCCTTGCGGTGGATAACGGTGTGCACCATGGTACCGGGCGGAATGCCGGCAGGGCTGGTCAGCTGGTCCACATCGGTATCAATGTACAGGCGGCCCCATAGCGGCAGTACCATTCCTACACGAACATAGGGGTTCACCTTTTCAAAACCGGGATTCAGCACGAGGGCCGGCGCGAAGTCCACCGCGTTTACATATCCGCGTGACTCCACACTGGTCAGCTGTTTGCCACTGCCCGCCATCGTGGTGAGATTTTTTGTCATCAGGTTTTTACGGCTGCGGTAGTAATTAAACGAAGCTTCCACGGCCATGTATTTATTGATATTATACCCTACTGCGATCCCGCCCCTCGCACCTTCACCGTATGAGCCTGTAAGCACTTTACGGCTGATGGTGTCCAGCGGATTGGGACGCGTGGGATTGTATTCGGTATGCAGGTCCTGCGGTGGAAATGGGCCAACATTCGGGAACTGTCCCGGGAAAACGCTAAAGAAGTAACCACCCGTTACTTTGAGATAAAATTTTGATGGAGAAGCAGCACTGGAATGGTCCTGGGCCCGGACGTTTCCTGCGAGTGCCAACGCCAGCATAGTGGCTGAAAACAGGTGCACTTTTTTCATAAACAGTGGTTTTGGTGAGATGGTTTCGTCGTTACCGGAAGTTAACGATTTGTTATCAAATAACAATCAGCTCACCCACTTGTTTTAGAAAGCTTCTGCCAGCGACAGGTACAATCCCTTTTGCCTGCTTTCACCGCTGCGTTGCTCGCCAACGGCATAGTCTATACGAATTGTCAGCCTGGCATTTTCGTCGTAGAAGTAACGGATACCACCGCCAAAGCTGGGTTTAAAACCATTGAGTGCAAAATTATGGTTGTTGAACACGGAGCCTGCGCCGGCAAAGGCAGCGAGTGCAAATTTAGGCCGGATGTCCACAAACCATATTTTGATATGCATTTTGGGATCGATGAGGTAACGGTATTCCGCCTGTCCCGCCAGGTAGTTCTGATCACGGTAGCGGCCGGTGTAGTAGCCGCGCATGATGTTGTCATTTCCCATTTCGGGCAACAGGTAAAATGGCAGCCGGTCGCCCTGCAGGCTGTTAAACACGCCATTCAGGCCTATAGTGCTTTTGGGTGACAGGGAAATAAAGTGGGAGCCCTGCGCTTCCAGCTTAAATAACGGCTCCGAGCTGAGGAAACCCGGCGCATAGGCTGCATTTAACCGCAGCCACCAGCCTTTGCGGGTATAGTTCTGGTTGTCGCGGTTGTCGAAAATGCCGGTGAGGCCGATAAACGTGACATGACCACCCTCCTTGCCTACCAAAGACATGGTGTTGTAAATACCTTTATCATCCTTGCTGCTGTATGAATCATTCTGGTACAACAGGGAAGCGCCGGCGTAGAAATGGCCGCTAATGCGGCGCTCCGCTTCCAGCTGCGCCTTATAGCGGGTATTGTTTAACAGGGAGCGGTCGTCGTGACGGGTTTCATTACCGATACCGAAGAAATACAGCGGGAAATTGTGATAACGCAGATTGCCTTTATAATGCCAGGTATTGCTACGGGTCCATATATTGGCCTTCAGATCAATTTTAAACTGGCTTTCGGTGGTAACGGCCGGTATCAGGTTGAGCGTAGAATTACGCGTGGTGATGTCCGGATTCTTATTGTCTGTATAAAAAGAATACAACATGGCGGCGCCTATCTCCAGTCCTTTTTCCTGGGAATATCCCAGTACCGGCAGCGGGAAAAAGCTGCGCTTCCGGAAGGCAAGGCTGTCTTCCTGTGGAGGGGTATTACCGTTAGCAAGTGTGTCCTGCTGCGCCTGGGTACCTATGGCCAATGAAATGAACAACGCCGTGATAGTAAGTGCTTTATACATGGGCGCAAAGGTACTAATCAATTACGAATTACGAATTACGAATTACGAATTGAGGGCTCCCGGGCAGCGCGGTTACTTGAGTAACCTGCTGTAAGTGGGTCTTCAATTCGTAATTCGTAATTGATTACCGGTCGGAATGTCCGAGTTGTTTACCAGGAGCTACCAGGTCCCGCACCAGTTGCTTCAGCCATTTTATTTCAGGGAAATGACCTGCTTCTTTCCGGTCAAAGACCTGTTGTTCGTTCAGAAAGATGGTATAGGTGCCGGCCGTTTCGCTGGGCCTCAATGTTACCCCTCCCAGTTCAGCCGTAAAGGTGGTCAGCAACTCCTGGGCCATATAAGCTGCGCGGAGGAGCCAGCCGCACTTCGGGCAATATTCGATAGTGATGACAGGTTTCATGCTAATTAGCTGATGTTTAAGATTTTAAGCGGCGTAACCGACTCGACAAGTTTATCCGTCGCCGGTAGTTGCCCTTCTCCCCGGAAAGATACAACTGTATTCGGATTTCAGGGAACATAACACAAAAATCACACGTCCGCCACCACAATTTATTGCCGGTTCTTTTGAATCGTCCGGCTTTATCTTTATTTTTATGGCATAATTAAAGCGTACGTCCCCGAATCGCTCTACTATGTCACAGCCAACAACAATACCTTATGCTGCC
Organism: Chitinophaga oryzae; assembly: GCF_012516375.2. Taxonomy (NCBI): domain Bacteria; kingdom Pseudomonadati; phylum Bacteroidota; class Chitinophagia; order Chitinophagales; family Chitinophagaceae; genus Chitinophaga; species Chitinophaga oryzae. The sequence goes on along the minus strand of NZ_CP051204.2, from coordinate 3,875,582 downwards.
GGCCATACCTTTGAAAAAATGTATTTTTATTCCGCTATGTTTATTGCTGCTGTCTCCTTCCACCAGAGCGCAACAAAGCGGAATAGACAGCCTGCAGCTCAACCTTAATGCGCACCCGCAGCAGGACACTGTGCGGGTGGACCTGTTAAACCAACTGTCACGCCTATACTTTACCAAAGACGCGGGCGTAGCGGAACGTATGGGTGAAGAAGCCCTCAACATCAGCAACAAGCTGGGTTATGTAAAAGGGAAGATATGGGCTACCCGCAACCTCGCCCTCGTGGAAAATACCAAAGGCAACCTGGACAAACAACTGCAACTTACGCTGAACGCACTGAAACTGGCAGAAGCACAGGGAGAACCGCGTACCCTCGGCATCCTGAACAATGATGTGGGCAACATCTTCACGGAGCAGAACAGCCCGCGGGACGCATTGATCTATCTGCAGAAATCCCTCCAGATAAAAGAACAGCTCAACGAAATCCCCGAAATCAGCAAAACCCTTAATAATATAGGCTCTGCCTACATAGCCCTGAAACAAACCGATTCCGCCTTACTATATTTAACCAGGTCCGAGAAGCTTAAATTATCACTGCGCGATGAGCGCGGTCTGGCCTATACCTATGAGAACATGGGCATCGTGGCCATGCTGGAGAACCGGTATAAGACAGCGCTGCGCTATCACCAGCTGTCGGCCCAATACTACAAGAACACCGACAACCTGCCTGGTATCACCAAAGCCAGCCTGAACCTGGCAGAGGTGCAGACGATGCTGGGAGATCTGAAAAGCGCGGAGAAGAACCTGGACACCGCCAGGGCCATTAACGAAAAGCTGGGCAACGTCAAAAACGAGATGATCTACTATAAGATCCGCTCCAAGCTGGACTCCGCGCGGCACGACTATGCTTCCGCGCTGAAACATTACCAGGCTTTCAGCGAACGTAACATCGACTACTTCAACCTCGAGAAGAGCCGGCAGATCAACCGCTCCGCCACCAAATACGAAGCAGAGAAAAAACAGCGGGAAAATGTAATGCTCAAAAAGGAGCAACAGCTGCATCTGGCCACCATCCAGCAACAGCGGGTACTGGTATTGTCCGGCGCCGCCCTCTTCCTAGCCCTGCTGCTGATCACCGCCATGGTGTACCGGCTGTACAAACATCAGCAGGAGCTGTACCAGCAGCTGAACGCCAAAAACCAGGAAGTATCCCTGCAAAACCGCATCATCCTTGAACAGAACGCCACCCTGGAAAATCTCAACCAGGTAAAAGATAAAATATTCTCCGTGATATCCCATGACCTGCGGTCGCCGCTGGCCATCCTCGAAGGGCTGCTGTTTTTGCTGAAAGATGATAAGATAGACGCCCGGCAGTTCAGCTTCTATACCGATGAACTGTGGCGCGATGTGAAAAACACCGCCTATATGATGGACAACATGCTGCAGTGGGCCAGCAACCAGATGAAGGGCATCAGTGTCAAAGCAGATGATTTTGATCTCACGCTGCTGCTCAACCAGGAGTTTGAGCTGTTGCAGACCATGGCCCGGCAGAAGGATGTGAAGCTCTCCCATGAACTGAAAAGCGCTATCCTGGTATATGCCGATCCCGACATGATCCGGCTGGTATTGCGCAACCTGATCAACAACGCCATCAAATTTACGCCCGGCGGCGGGGAAATTGTACTCCTGGCGCAGCTGGAAAAGGGAGAAGCGCGGGTGTCCGTAAAAGACAACGGCACCGGCATCCCCACAGAAGACCAGCATCGTATTTTCTCCAACATCTATTATTCCACCACCGGCACCCGGAACGAAAAGGGCTGCGGGCTTGGGCTGCACCTGTCCAAGGACTTTGTAGAGCGCAACCATGGCCACATCTGGTTCGAAAGCACCCCCGGAGAAGGCAGCTGCTTTAGTTTTACCGTTCCCCTTTCCGACGAGCAGGATGTTAACGCCCGCGGCTATACGGTCGTATTGCAGGACAACCCTGTCAGCGGCATGAGCGTGCTGCGGCGGTAATTACACCAGTCCGAAAGCCGTTGTGTGCTTGATCTCCGTCATAACGAAGGAACTGTGCACCTGCGCAATGTTTTCGATGGCCGCCAGTTTGTTGGTCAGAAACTGCTGGTAGCTGCGCATATCGTCCACCACTACTTTCAGCATATAATCGAATGTGCCCGCCACGTGGTAACATTCCATCACCTCTTCCATCCTGCTGATGGCCACCTCGAATTTTTTCAGCAGCGGCTGCGAATGCAGCTGCAGTGTAACGCTACAGAATGCCACCAGCGTTTTGCCGATTTTCTCCGGGTGCAGCAGGGTGACATAATTCCTGATGACGCCCATTTTCTCTATCTTCTTCAGCCGCTCGTAGGTTGGAGTAACGCTCAGGCCTATACGGTGCGCAATTTCCTTGGTATTGAGACGGGCGTTTTCCTGGAGTACTTCCAGGATGCGGCGGTCTGTTTTATCGAGTGTATCCATGGCAGACAATTTTATCTGAAAAAGCGGGCGCTGGCGACCGTTTTCAGTTCAATTAAACTATAAACAAGTCTAAAATAGTATATATTTTCTGGCTTTACAGTATTTACGGTTCAATTCAATTGCATTTCCATAGCTTCGCAGCATCATACACCTGTAATTGCCGATTATGAAAGATCACCCGTTACCTGCCGCCGATGCGGCCATGCTGGAGCGTTTGCTGACCGAAGTAGACGACCACACCCGGCATTTCCTGGGATACCCGGTATCCAAAGATTTTGACTACAGTCCGCTTTTCCCTTTTTTACAATATCCGCTTAACAATCTGGGGGATCCTTTTGTGGATTCCACCTACACCGTTGGTTCCCGGGAGATGGAAAAATATGTGGTGGAGTTTTTTGCCCGGCTGTTCCGTGCCCCGGCCAACGACTGGTGGGGGTACGTGACCAACGGCGGCTCGGAGGGCAACCTCTACGGGCTGTACCTCGCACGGGAGCTGTACCCCAAGGCAATGGTCTATTATTCCGAGGCCACCCATTACAGCGTACAGAAGAACCTGCACCTGCTGAACATGCCCAGCATAATGATAAGAACGTTGCCCAACGGGGAAATTGATTATGATGACCTGGAGCAGACGATGGGAATGAACAGGCATATGCCCGTGATCATGCTGGCCAACATCGGTACTACCATGACCGAAGCGCGGGACGACATACGACGTATCAAAGACATCCTGAAGCGGCTGGCTATCCGGCATCATTATATACATGCCGACGGCGCACTGTCGGGCAGCTATTGCGCCTTTTTAGACCCAAGGCCCGCTTTCGATTTCGCTGACGGGGCAGACAGCATCGCTATCAGCGGACATAAGTTTATAGGTTCGCCTATCCCCTGTGGCGTAGTGGTAGCCAAAAAATCTTACCGTGACAGGATTGCCCGTTCTGTCGCCTATATCGGCAGTATGGACACCACCATCACCGGTTCAAGAAACGGCCACAGTCCGTTGTTTTTATGGTACGCGCTGAAAAGCCTCGGCCTTGCCGGCCTTGAGCAAAGGGCCCGGCACAGCCTGTCCGTAGCCGCATATGCAGTTGACCGTTTCAGGGAAAACGGTATCAATGCCTGGCGCAACCCCGATTCCATCACGGTGGTATTTCCGGAGCCGCCCGGAAATATCCGCCGGAAGTGGCAGCTGGCCTCCGAAAACGGATGGTCGCATATTATCTGTATGCCGAATGTGGAGACCTCCCAGGTAGACGCATTGCTGGCGGAGATGACTGCTGCTTCCGTGTTGGTTTAACTTTTACCGCCTTCTGCAATAGCGATGATTTCCGTATTGAGCGCCCGTTTGATGAGGCGCTCTTTTTCTTTGTCGGGATGCGGCACCAGCAGCTGCAGTTTAAACTGCACAAAGTCCTTTTTGATTTCGAGGGTTTTGAGCGAGAAACTCTCTTCGCGGTAGTAGCGCTGGTAAGCCTCTATTGACCTGCGCAGGCGCGCATCCAGCTCTTCCACGGTGAACTTGTGTTTATGGTCCAGTTCAAACTCAAGCGTCAGTTTTTTGATGTTCTGTTTGGACTGGTTGACAATAATACTGGTAAACACCACAGAGTTAGGAATGATGACGATATCGTCGTCATCGTTCTGCAGTACAAGATTGATCAGGGTGATATCCATGATTTTGCCCCTGAACTCTCCTATCCTTACCTGGTCGCCCAGGGAGAGCTGATCGGAAAACATGACGATCAACCCGTTGATCATATTGGAGATATAATCTTTGGTCAACAGGGCGATGGCAGCCGCCACGATGGTGATGCTGGTAATGAGCTGCATCAGGTCTTTCCCGAAAAAGATGGGGATTGCCAGCAGGAAAAAGAGGGTATTTAACACAGAAGTGATGCGGTTAATCCCCAATATGAAGTTATCTTTCTCCAGTGGTTTTGTACGGTGGCGGCGGGTATACCAGGAGAGTATCACGAGCCAGGCAACGGAAATGAGAATATTGGCGCCCAGGAAAAAAGACAGGGCGTTGGTGATTTTAAACAACCAGGGGAAGTTGTCATAAAATGCCGGATGTTCGAGGTTAAAGTATACGATGCCGGAGTATATCAGCAGTTTAACAACAAATATGATCCGCTCCCGGCGGTTAGTGTTTTTATAGGTTTTATCGGTTACCATCATCATAGTTATCCCACACGCTTTTCCGCAAAAGTACAAAAGGCGTGCGGCTAAAAAAAGGGGCTCACGGGAGGAGGCTTACAGATCTTCCATTTTATTGAGTATTTCTGTCCAGATGATGCGGGCAATTTGTTCACTTTCCACAATACGCAGATTTCCTTCAGGGGTATCTGTATGATCGATCATAAAGGTTTGGGAATGGGGTTGAAAATCGTCCAGCACATGTTCGCGGACATCGGGGACCACTTCATAAATCGTTTCATAAGCGACCCTGTTGATGCTAATGGTCAGGCCGTATGGTTTTCCTTTAATCATCACCGTTATACTATGCTTTTCCATACAAACTGGTTTTGATCCATTATTAAAACTGCAAGGCCTGTGCCACATAAAAAAGACCGGTGACACGTGGTTACCGGTCTTTTTTTATATATAAATGGAAGGATAAAACGGCCAGTATCAGGCAGTAGCCATGGCGCGGCGTCTGGTAGTTTTCTTACGGGCGGCAGCGCCTTTTTTAGCGGTAGATTTTTTAACAGATGTTTTACGTTGCGTCGTCTTTTTTGCCGCGGTTGCTCTTTTGGCAGTTGTCTTTTTGGCAGTTGACTTCTTAGCCGTAGCGCGTTTTGCCGTCGTTTTTTTCGCTGTTGATTTTTTGGCGGCTGCTTTTTTCGGCGCTGATTTTTTAGCGGTTGTTTTTTTGGAAGATGATTTTTTAGCCGCCGCTTTTTTGGGGACTTTCGCCCCTTCTTTCCTGGCTTCAGACAATCCGATGGCGATGGCTTGTTTGGGGTTCGTTACTTTTTTACCGCTACGGCCACTTTTAAGTTTGCCTTCGTGCATCTCATGCATGGATTTTTCCACTTTCTCCTGAGACTTCCTGGAATACTTTGCCATGATTTGAAGATTTAAATGGGTTAAAAAAAGAAGTAACAGGTGTAAGAAAAACAAATTACACGCCAGCTGACAACAGGCAAAATCGGTCTGAAATATGGGGAAACAGGGCTGGAACTGTGTTAAAAATTCTATGTATTGTGGAACGAATTGCCCCATCAACAGGTGGGGACAAAGCACAAAACGCCTGTACACGGCAATTCGGGCGGTGGCATGTATATTGATCGACTTCTACACAATATTGTTCACTAAACTATTAAAATCCAGGATTATGGAACACATCAGGTATCAACAACTCGCACCGAGTGCCGAGAACCACGAGAAGAGTCCTACAGACAAACCCAAACACAGTAAACGGGGCTTTGCATCCATGGACCCTGAACAACAACGTGCTATTTCGAGGGAAGGCGGCAGGGCTGCCCATCAGCAGGGCGTTGCCCACAAATTCACCTCCGAAGAAGCCCGCGCGGCCGGTAAAAAAGGTGGCGAGGCTGTTAGCCGCAACCGCGAACACATGGCGGCAATAGGCAGAAAAGGTGGCACCAACCGCGGTAAAAAGAAGAATAATGCGACCACTGAAGAAAATAACTTCTAAGGAATTGGGGGATGGCGGAAGGTGAATGAGATTCTCAGCTCAAAATTCGCTTTCGTCATCCGCAATTCGTCATAATTCTTCTTATATTTAGCATATCCATCAAATTCAAGGTTATGCTAGTACTGGCCAAGTTCCTGATCGCATTCGTCATGCTGGAACACCTCTACATTATGTGGTTCGAAATGTTTGCCTGGACCACCAAAGGGCCTAAGATTTTTCAGAAATTCCCCAAAGCACTATTCCCTGCCACCAAACCACTTGCTGCCAACCAGGGGCTATACAACGGCTTTCTGGCGGCAGGATTGTTTTGGTCATTGCTCATTTCAGACGCGGAATGGGCACGGCACACAGCGGTCTTTTTTCTCGGCTGCGTGGCGGTAGCCGGTACCTACGGTGCACTGACAGCCGAGAAAAAGATCTTCCTGGTACAGGCATTGCCTGCACTGGTTGCCCTGTTATTGCTTTACCTGGCGTAAATTGTGACCCAAATGATCGACGAAGCAGATATCAGGATTGGCAATTATGTGTCTTATTTTGACTACAACATGGAAGAATCAGTCTTCGTAGTGGAAGGTATCCTGGATGGCTACATCTATAACTCCGGGCTTCCCCGGAGCAAAATTCCCTGTGAAAAAGCCAATCCCGTCCTCCTTGACCTCTATCAACTGGTCAGATTTGACTTTATCAGGGGCGTACCTGAAGAAGGAGAAGATGAAAATATCTACTCCCTGAAGTACAACCGGCTTAACAGCCTGCATATCCGCTATGAAAAAGGCTGTTTCCAGCCGGTCACCGAATCACCGGCCGGATTTGTCCCCTACGGGCGCCCGCTGGTGCATGTCCATCAACTGCAAAACCTGTTTCATGCCCTCAGCCGCGACGAACTAACCCTCTGACCGCTGCGCCGGCACAAATACCGCCAGGGCGCGGGGCATTACTTCTGCCACCACTTCATTTACCTTGCCCATATACTCCCCGTCGATCTGAAATTCGGCCTTTTTGGGGGTGTAGATATGTACCTTCCGCGCCCGGATGATCTCCGTCTTATGCGGGTTAAAAGGGCGGCGGATAAACAACATCTTCAGCGTTTCCAGCAGGGAAAGCTCTTTTATCAGCACCACCTCAAAAATACCGTCACTCAGGTCGCTGACAGGGTTGATACAAGCTCCTGTTCCGTATTTGCCGGCATTGGCCAGCACAATCATAAACGCCTCCCGCGACAATTGGTCAGCTCCATTGTCTATCTCCACTGCAAACCGCTGCCGGTACCAGAAAGTCTTCAGCACCATCCGGGCATACCCGGTCATACCCCTTACTCCCGACCGCTGGAAATACTTTACCAGCAAAGCATTCAGCCCAATATCACTCAGGTGGATGGAAATATCCCGGCCATTGATGCGTATCACATCTATCTTACGGACATGCGCCTGCATCACCAGCTCCAGGGCATCCTCCCAGGACTCGGGAATACACAGGTCGCGCGCCATGCCGTTGGCCGATCCTGCCGGCAAAATGCCCAGCGGGACCTCCTTATTTAATAAACAGGTGGCCACCATTTTTACCGTACCGTCACCACCGGCGGCGACTACCCCGCTCCACCCTCCTTCCTGCAGCAGCTCCTGCAAACGGGCTTCATTGCCGGCAAAATCGCCGGTCAGCAGCAGCAACTCCCCATTGACATCCGGATGACGGGCGAGAAAACGTTGGACTGCTTCTTGCGGAGCAACTTTCCGGGCAGCACCCGAAGCAGGGTTGATGACAAATAATAATCTTAATTTCTTATCCATTTCAGTAATATGATATGCATCCTTCCGGCAAACGCAAATATGACGCCGCAAAAGAAAGCCGCTCCCGACGATGGTGGGCGCGCATCGGCATCAATACCGGCACTGTTGTAAAAGTCTATCACGGATACGGGCATACCGGCGAGTTACAGGTATTCGGACATGTGCTCGTACGAAGCCCCGTACCCGAAGTACGTTTCCGTTACCGCCTACCGGGCAATATCTGGTCCATGCTTCGTCGCTTTCTGGTACAACCCAAACCGCTGGCGCCCGTCCAATTACAGTGGCAGGGGCAGACGATCCATACGAAAACAACAGATGACGGTTTTTTCCACTTTCAATGGAAACCGCAATATCCCAGCCCCGCAGGCTGGCATCCGGTAACGGTAACGCATATACAAAACGATAACACGATGGCGGAGGGAAATGGTGTGATATATATCCCGCACCATACACAATTTGGCTGTATTTCAGATATTGACGACACTTTTCTGATCTCCCACTCTGAACGCTTGTTAAAAAAACTGGTGGTAATGCTTACCAATAATCCCCGCAACAGAAAGCCATTCGAAGGAGCTGTGCATCATTACCAATTGCTCAGTCACGGCCATACCCCGCCGGCTATCCCCAATCCATTCTTCTACGTGTCCAGCAGCGAATGGAACCTGTATGACTACATCCGCGAATTTGCGGATGAATGGCAGCTGCCACAAGGCGTATACCTGCTCAGTCAGCTGAAGCGATTTTCCCAACTATTAAAGACCGGAGGCGGAAAACATCACACCAAATTCACCCGCATCGCCCGTATCCTGGAAAGCTATCCCCATATGCCTTTTGTGCTGCTGGGAGATGACACCCAGCAAGACCCCTATATCTACGAAGCTATCGCCCGCCATTTTCCCCAACGGATCATCAGCGTGTACCTGCGGCATCTCTCCGATGAAAAGAAACCGGCCGTGCTGGCGGTCGTCCGTAAACTGGAAGCATTGGGCATCGCCTGTTGTTATTTCAGGCACAGTGAAGAAGCGATTGCCCATTCGCGGCGGCTGGGGCTTATCGCCCGCCTGCCGGCATCTTCCTGACCACGGTGCAGGAGAAGTGCGCAGTCGCAGGGATGCCGGAGATTATAAACTTATCAGGAGACGGATAAGGGCGAAAATCATATTACAAACATATCACAAAAAAAGCAGTCAGGCCCCTGGCCTGACTGCTGAAACGATAAACGGTAAAGTATATACGAATCAATGTTTGCTGCCGTGCATCAGCTGATCTACCACCTGGTGGAAAGACCCTGCGCTGGTAACGGCGCCGTCATTTACGAAAAAGATCTCATCGGCGTTTTCGATGGTGTTCAACCGGTGCGCAATGATCACGCGGGTAGTGGTGACGGGCAGCTTGTCGAGTATTTCGCCCAGCAGCTTTTCCGTCACGGTGTCGATATTGGCCGTGGCCTCGTCCAGTATCAGCAGGTCGGGCTTACGCAGTACTGCCCGCATAAAGGCGATCAGCTGTTTCTGTCCCAGGCTGACGCCCTCTCCGGCTGACTGCACCGGGGTTTCCAGTCCTTTTTCAAACAGGTCCAGAAGCTTTTCCAGGCTGGCAGCACGGAGCACTTCCTCCAGCTGTTCGTTGGTGTAATTTTCGTATTCCTCGTTGCCATACAGGATATTTTCCCTGACCGTGCCGGTGAACAGGATGGGGTCCTGCAGGATGAAACCGATGCGGCGCGTACGTTCCGCGGCGTTATAGGAGCGGATATCTTTTCCGTCCAGCAGTACGCTGCCTTTCACCGGATCGTAAAGGCGGGCGATGAGCGACGCGGTAGTGGTTTTACCGCCGCCGGTAGGCCCTACCAGTGCATAGGTTTTACCCTGTTCCAGGCGAAGGTTGATGTTATGAAGGATTTCGCGGTCTTCGGTGTACCCGAAATGCACCTGCTTCATTTCCAGCAGCGGTGCGCCTTCCTGTCTTGCGTGCGCTTCGATGGTGCCCATATTGCTTTCCAGCACCAGTATTTCCGAAATACGCTCCCACCCTGCCATTGCCGTCTGGAAGTTGGCCCATAACGCCGCCAGCTGGCGCAGGGGGCTATAGAAGTAATTCGCATAAGCGATGTAGCTGACCAGCAGTCCTATCGTGAATGAACCGGTGCTGATCAGGTATACGCCATAGGCCAGTATCATCAGTTGCGCGAGGCTGGCCATCAGGCTGTAAAACGGCATGAATACGTTGTTGGCGATGCCCATGGCCGTTGCCGATGTATAGTTTTTCTGATTGGCTTCATTGAAACGCTGCATGAAATAATCCCGTCTGCCGAAAGCCACTACTACTTTGAAGTTGCTGAGGCTTTCCTGGATTTCCGCACTCAGTCCGCCGACCGTTTTCAGGTTCGCTGCATTTTTCTTTTTTACCCACGGCGACAACAACCGCGTGAATATCAACGACAGCAAAGCGGGTATCAGCGCCACCGCTCCCAGTTTTACGTTCAGGGAGAACAGGAAAATGCCGGCGCCGGTCATGGAGATGATGCTTCCGACAAACTGCATCAGCGATTGGGAGAAGAACTGGTTGAGTTTGTCCGTGTCGTTGTTAACGCGGGATATCAGATCTCCGGCTTTGTTCTGGTTAAAGAAAGCCACCGGCAGCTGTTGCAGTTTGTGGAAGACAGCATTGCGCAGGGTATAAAGCGTCCGTTGCCCTACCGTGCCCATGAGCTTTGTCTGCAGGTAGTTAATGCCAAAGGACGCCAGGTACACGGCCAGCAGGATGCCGGAGTATACCAGCACGCCGTGATACTGTTTGTGCATCACATAAGTATCGATCGCATAGGCCGTGAGCAGGGGCCCCAGCAGGTTCAGGCCCGAGGTGCCGATGGTTGCCAGTAAAGCTACCGCAAGCCTGCTTTTTTCGTGCGAAATGAGCCGCAACAAGCCTTTGAAAGCCACGTAGTTGGACACGCCTTTGGCCGTAGCGGGTTTATTAAGATTGTAATTCATAATTGCTGGTGCTTTGCTGGGAGTTAAAAATCTGTACATAGTCCGGGCTCTTTTCCATGAGTTCTTCATGGGTGCCCGCCGCAATCATTTCGCCCTGCATCAGCAGGATGATCTGATCATAATGGGTAACGGCGCCTATTTTCTGGGTTACAGACACCAGCGTCAGGTCCGGGTAATTGCGGTGCACATTGGCCAGGATTTTTCGTTCCGTGCGGGTGTCCACACGGGCGGTGAAATCGTCCAGCAGCAATATTTTAGGGTTCAGCGCCAGGGCGCGGGCCAGCATAAGGCGCTGTTTCTGGCCACCAGAGAGGCTGGTGCCCCGTTCGGAAACGGTAGTGCTGAGTTTTTCCGGCAGCTGGTCGGTGAACTCTTTCACCTCCGCGGTGGTAATAGCTTTTTCCAGTGAGGCATCAGTAACGACGTCGCTGAATGCGATATTTTCGCGGACGCTCATGTTGAAGACTACGCTGTCCTGGAATACGAAGCCTACCTGCTGGTGAAAGGATTCGCTTTCATAGGCGGCTATGTCTTCTCCGTCTATCCTGATGGCGCCTTCATCGGGTTTGATCAGGCGCATCAGCAGGTAGAGCAGCTGTGTTTTGCCGGCGGCCGTAGGACCGATGATCGCTGTTTTGGACCCTGCTTTCACGGAGAAGGAAATATCTTTCAGGACAGGTTTTTCGCCGTAGCTGAGCGATACATGCTCGCAGGTGATGTCGCCTTCCAGATTTTTAACGAGGGTACCTGTTTCCAGCATGTCCGGGGAATGCAGCACGCCGCTGATACGCTGGTAGGAAGCCGTTGCCTGCGCAATAACGTTGCTCATAAACCCGATGACGAGGATAGGAAATATCAGCAGCGTCAGGTAGCTGTTGAACGCCGCGAAGTCACCGATGGTCATGCTGCCGTCGATCACGAAACGGCCGCCCAGGGCGAGTATCGCCAGCCCGGTCATATTGGCCGTAAAAACGATCACCGGGATCAGGCCGGCGAACAGCTTCAGGATAGACAGGCCAAAATCCAGCGCTTTCCCGTTGGCATCGAGGAATTTTTCGTACTCCCGTTGCTGTGCGTTCACTACATTGATGAGTGCTGCGCCCAGGATGCTTTCGTTGATCACTTTATTGAGACGGTCCATGATTTCACGGCTTTTCATGAACAACGTTCTTACTTTCTTCAGCACGAAGAAAAATGCGGTGCCCATGATGGGGATGGCAGCGATCACCACCAATGCCAGCTTCCAGTCGATAGTCAGCAGCAGGATACTGGCGCCGATAATGATGAAGACAGACGAGACCAGCGATACGATTGCCTGCGACACGAACAGTTTAATGGAGTCCACATCTGCCGTGAGGTTGGTCAACAGGCGGGATGGGTTGGACTGTTCCATCCAGGCATAACTCTGGCGGGATATTTTTTCCGCCAGTTGTTCGCGCAGGTTTTTAGCCACCTTTTCAGACGCGTACGTCTGAATGATGTTTTGCAGATAGGTGAAGATGAAGATCAGTAAGGCGGCCAGCCCAAACTTAACGATCAGGGGCTCATAGACGAAGTGGCCGTGGGAGAAATCGTCGATCCCCTGCCCTATAATTTTAGGCAGCCACAGATTCAGGCTGTTGCCCATGAGGGCAAACAACACCAGCAGGGTTATCAAACCTTTGTATGGCCGTAACAATCCAAAGATACCTGAGGGTTTTTTCTCCTTTCCGGAAGGTTGTTTCATATAATTGGGCGGTGATTAAAGTATGAGGTGCATGGTCAGCGATCATACAAACTTAAAAACTTAAACATATAAAGTCAATACTAAAGTAAGACGAACTGCCTCCCGAAATATTGCAGCCGTCCGTTAATTTTTTGATGGCACAAAAATATTGAACACTGTTCAAATTTTAAAACAATATTAAAAAAATATTCCCTTCAGCGGTGAAACTTATGATCGGGCGCCGGGGAAAGCAGTACCACCGGGCAATGTTGTGTATTTGGCAAGGGCAATTGTCCGTTTTGCGCGGTCAGGAGTTCACCGGTAAAAACATTTTTCCATTTGAGGGGCGCACCGGCCGGCAGCGTCAACGGTGTCAGATCGTGTTTGCCGGATTGAGCGGACAGCAAAGGCGCCACTACAATGCACCAGTCCTGCCGGTATTTACGGGCATAAGCGATCTGGTTGTTCCGTTCGCCACTGGTCAATGGAATATATTCCCCGTGGATAAAGAGGGAGGCGTGGGCATTCCGGAGTTGTAACGCCTTACTGACCAGGTACAGTTTTTCTTTTCCTATGCCTGCTTTGCCGCCGGTATGTTCTTTCGGCCATCCGGGGGCATGGCCGTCTTCCTGCCAGGCAGCCAGCAGCTTCCGGCGCAGCGCGTAGTTAACAAGGTGCTGCCCGTCGTTGTTACCCGCGCTGAAATCCCACAGTTCGCATCCCTGATAAATATCCGGTATACCGGGGGCTGTTATCTTAATCAGCGTTTGCGCCAGGGAAAAGATATGAGCCTGTGCTCCCTGTTTTTCCGCCAGGTGATGCATCCCCTCGAGAAAAGTGCTGCCGGACTCCAGTATTTTTTCGATGAACTGCAGGCAGGCCAGCTCATAGGCCGTATCCGGCAGTTGCCACGAGCTGTGGACTTTGGCTTCCCGCACCGTCTTCAGGAAAGTGGCGGTCATTTGGTTGGAAAAACCGCTGCCAGCTTCCCAGGCGGCGGGCAGGCAGGCGAAAACCGCCTGGTAAATAAAATATTCGTCGTTAAGGTCGGGCGCCGGTTTTTCATCGATCAGCGTGATGAGGTGGTGGTTGGCGGTATGCCAGGCCTGCACCTGTTGTATCCACAGGTCCGGAATAATGGTCAGTGTATTGAGCCGGATACGGGCGTCTTCTCCCCAGCGGGTATCGTGGGTGGCGGTGGTATTAAGCGAGAAAGGCGACAGGTACTGCCGTACTGCCATGCGTTCGTGGAAACCGTCAGGCGTGCATTTATTTTGCACAGGCGAATCGCCGGCCTCGTTGTGCGACAGCAATGCATTATATACGTAGAAAAGGGTCTCTGCTACCCCTTCCCGGTACAGTTGCCCTGCGAACTGAGTAATTTTTTTCAGCAACAGCAGCGCAGCCGTGCCCTGCTGCTGTTTTTTATCGGGGTCCCAGAAAGACCGGATCAGCTCCAGTGCGGTACCGGTAGCGGGATTGCGCAATATGGCGTCTTCTATGGCCTGGTCCAGCTGCCGCGTATCTGTTACCGGCAGGGGCCATCCGTCCGGATAGATACGGTTGGCCGGCAGGCATACCATAAAATCACCCAGGGCCATTTTCAGCCGGATCTTATCTGTCTCCGGCAGCACCAGCTTCAGGCGAAAGGCTTCTCTCACCAGGTTGTCCCATTCGCCGTTCATATGTTTTTCCAGCACCAGTTGTTTTTTGCTGCGGGCCAGTTCCGGATATTGCGCCAGGCCCGGAAAATGCGTGCGGTAAAAGCGGCCCAGCTTCTCCATACCTTCTCCGTCTGTCAGCAACTGGCTTACGCCGGCCAGGAAATCATAGCCGGTACTCCCCTGCAGCGCCCACCGTTCCGGCAGTGTTTCATGGCCGGCCAGTATCTTTTCGGCGATGATGTAGCAATTATTGCCAAACAGTTCCCGCAGATGGTAAATGTATTGGGCCGGGTCCAGCAGTCCGTCTATCTGGTCAATGCGCAACCCCTGGATAATACCTTCCTGGTACAGGCGATGCAGGAAACCATGGTATTCTTCGAACACCGCTTTGTCTTCCATGCGCAGCGCGATGTGCTCGTTGACGCCAAGAAAGCGGCGGTAGTTGATCCGAAAGTCGGCTTCACTCCTCGCCGCAAAAGTATAATGCTGTATGTCCAGCAGTTCCTGCAGGAGTGCCGTATCGCTGTTTACCAGGTCCAGCAGTGGCAGGAAAGCGTGCTTACGGGGCGGTTTCAGCAGGCTCCTCATGGCTTCCCAATCTGACAGTGAGCGGCGCTGTAAGATATTCCCCTTCATCTCTGTGAGCCAGTCTTTCACCGGGCCCATGCCCGGCGGCAGCACGTTCAGCAGCCATTTATAACTTTTGGCGGACAGCGGGTAGGACTGTCCGCCGGTGACGATGCTCAGTCCCAGGGTACTGTAGCTGAGACGGATACCGCCATCTGCGATGGTTTCCCGGAGATTTTTTTTCAGGAAAGGCGCCATCAGTTTTCCGTGGAGATCAGGATCAGGGTGATGCCAGTCGATATCGAAATAGTTGTAATACGGCGAAGCCGTGCCTCTCTCCAGGGCGTCCATCAGCCGTGCATTGCGGCAATGGAACGCCATGTAGTTGGGCACGATGTCCTGCACCCAGCTCATGCCCAGGGAGCGGAGTTTCACATGCAGCTGTCGCATATGGGCCAGGGAACCGATGGTATTGTTGATTTCGCGCGGATTGGTGACGTCGTAACCGTGGCGGCTTCCGGGCATAGTCTCAAAAACCGGCGAGGCATAGATGGTAGTGATACCCAGCTGGTGCAGGTAATCAAGCTGTTTTTCGAGGTCCGTAAAGGTAAAATCCCTGTTAAACTGAATACGGTAGGTGGCTACCGGCGTAAAGAACTCATTCCTCATGATGCGCCATTTCATATACGACAGCCGAGAGGGGCTGCAGCAAAATCGGTTCATTTTCCAGTATCTCATCAGCGGCTTTTACACCCGGACCGTTCCACATTTCATGCGCGGAGTCAAATATTTTTTTTAATGGTGTTGGGGCCACATGATGATAAGTTTGTATTCCCTTATCAAAATTCAATAGTATCAACACCGTATCCTGCCCGCTGGTTCGTTTTATGGCGAGTAATGGCAGTTGACCGACAGGATGTATCTCTAACGCGTCTTTCGCAGTAACGCGCATAGCGGGCCTGTGTTTACGGAAAGCGATCAGAAAACGGTAGCAGGCGAGCAAAGCAGCATTAGGCGCTGTTGTGATGTCCCATCGCAGGCGGCTGCGCCGGAAAGCGCCGGCGTCGCTCATCGCGGTAAAGGACAAAAAAGGGGATGTCTCCCCGTATTCTTCTCCCATAAACAACAACGGGATAAAAGGGGAAAGCATAACTGTAGAGGCTGCCAGCTTCAGCGCCTCAAAAGACACCAATGTGCCCAGCCGCTCGCCTTTTTTCCGGCGCCCTGTCTGTTCATGGTTCTGGGCGAAGACGACAAAATGCCGGGCATCGCTGTCGACTAACTGGCGGCCGAACTTCCGCCTGCGGAACGGGGAGTATTGTCCTGTATAAACAAACGCGTTGGTGAAGGCGCGCACCAGGTGGGACAGCTCGCCGAAGTCTCCGTAACACCCTTCCGTTTCACCGGTCAGCAGGCTATGCAGCGCATGATGAAATTCATCCGCCCATTGGGCGGTACATCCATAACCACCGATGGACACCGGGTTGGTGTAACGGGGATCGTTCAAATCTGTGGAAGCGATGAGCAGTTTACGGTTACCTGTCTGCTGTTCCAGCTCCCCTACTGCTTCCGACAGTTCCCATACAAAGTGCTGCGCGCTGTTATCCTGGCAGCCGTGCAGCGTATCCATCCGCAACCCATCGATATGGAACTCGTCGAGCCACATAAGCGCATTCTGTATATAAAAATCCCGTACGGGATCGCACCAGGCATCGTCTAAATTGACGCCCGGCGCTCCTTTGGCAGTATATTTCTGTGTAAAATAGGGGCCGAAGTCGGACTGATAGTTTCCTTCCGTATTACTGCCGCAGAAAGCCACATCGAGGATGACGGCCATTCCCAGGTGATGCGCGGTATTTATCAGCGCCTTAAAATCATCCGCCGTGCCGTAGCGGTTGTGTAACGCGAACGGGTATACGCCATCGTATCCCCAGTTCATGTCGCCGGCGAACTGGCAGACGGGCATCAGTTCGATGGCGGTAATACCGAGGGCTTCCAGGGCAGGCAGCCGCTCCCGGGCAGCCCGGAAAGTGCCTTCCGGTGTAAAGGTGCCGATATGTATTTCATAAATGATCAGGTCTTCCGGGGAGATGCCCTTCCACTGCTGATCTGTAAAAGTAAAGCTGGCGGGGTCTGTTATGCAGGAAGCATGGTGTACCGTACTTTCCTGGCGGCGGGAAGCGGGGTCCGGCCGTTGCAGGTGTTCATCCAGCAGGTAATAATAATGCATGCCATCGGTAACGCCCTGCAGGGTAGTGCTCCAGTAGCCGCTGTCTTTTTCCGCCGTCAGCGGATAGGCCACCTCTTCCCCACCCAGCAGGAGCAGCGTAACACTTTTCCTGAACGGCGCCCATACGCGGAAAACACATTCCCCGTTTGCTTTCAGCAATGCTCCTTGTTGTTGATAACGTGTCATCATCTCGCTGGTATTTAAGACAAGGAAATTGTTTCACGCCAACCCCGTAGGAAGCACGGCTACCGATACGTTATACCAACACCGCAGCAGGTTGCGCTTCCCGAAGCGACACAGGCAGTTTTCCGCTGACCGTTTCAAAAATCAGCTTCAGCCCGTCGCGCAGCGCATGCAGGTTGGATGGTTTTACCATCCAGTCGGTAGCGCCCATAAATTTCATCCGGGTCATATCTTCCGGGTTAAAGGAGGCCGCGTAGAAGATCACCGGAACATCCGCCAGCAGCGGAGACTGCAGGAGCTCTTCCAGTTGGCGGACACCATCTATGCCCGGCTGACGGGTATGCAGGAAAATATAGTCCGGTTTGTATGCCTGTTGGGCAGCGTAGGATAAAGCATGGGGGGCATTATCAAAACAAATACAGGCCCGGGTCGCCTGTAACAGATCGAGTGCAAGGAAAAACTGGTTTCTGTTGTCACGGACCTCATCAATCAAAAAGCAGGAAAACTTCTGTTTCATTGTAACGGATAGTTTATTCACATGGTAAACAAAAATGGTTAACAACCGGCAGGTCTCAAAAGAAATGCCGGCGCAAAATTACGGCATAATCACTATGTTATTTTCTTTCCTGTAGATAAAAATCCCGTTTCGTGTAACGTGCGTGTAAAATCATCGCGACGGGCTTCCGGCCGGAGGCCGCCAGCACAGGAAAATAAAAAACCGGCAGTCATTTTTTGATGACCCCGGTCATGTGCTGCAATCAAATCCGTTAACCCATTGCGCTGCTGTAGATATCTTCCTGCTGCACGGGATGGTGGTTCTGCCCGAATAACTTTTCTTTCGTATGTGTATCATCTTCCATAACACCGGCAGAGCGGTCAATCATCTTTGTCTTTCCTTTTCTGACCAGATAGAGGATTAAACCTGCCGCAGCAGTTCCTACAATGGTGGACGCTAACAATATCTTTTTCATGGTGATGAGTTTTAATGCTGTTAGTGTTCCGCCAAGAGTTGTGCCATGAAACCGCGGTGCGGCAGATTTAACATTTTGCTGGCAAACGGGAGCGTTGCTGCTTATTTTCCTGCCGGTATCAGCCGGATGCGTTGCAGGTTCATGACACCCAGCCCCGGTTTCGTCAGCGCTTTCACCAGTACTTGGTCCACGCCTTTTTTCGACAAAGTGACGGTGCCCAGGTCCCAATCCCGGTAAGCGCTCCAGCTATTGTCCGTGCCTTTCACCACGCCGGTCAGCGTTGTTTTCCCGGCGCTTACGGCCACCTTCGAGCCGGCCGAGGCATCCGTACAGGCAAAACGCAATATCATCCTGTACCGGCCCGGCTGTTTCACCTGGATGTTCCAGGCAGCCGTACCGTCTACAGACATCCAGTTGTAGATGGCCGCCTGCTCGCCTACCGACAGCCCTACCCCATTGGTAAGGACCGCATCGCCCGCCATCAGCTGGTAGCTGCCATCTGCTTCCGGGAAAACGCCCTGTGACACCAGCGACGTGCCGGTAACATCCAGCTCCACCACCGTAGCGGCGCTATTTTTAAACGCCCTGTTGCTGACATCGATAAACAGTCCGCGTTCATCTGCCGCTATTGTCAGCGGCGCATGCGTCGTGTCAGCCAGGAAAAAGGCCCCGGGCGTTACGCCGGCGTCGGGCAACAGCGGCACATGCAGACGGTTATCTTCCGGCCAGTTGAAAATATGCAGGAAAAATTTCCCCGGCGCAGTGGTGATACGTCCCCAGTTGACCTTTCCGATGGTATTGGCGCGCGTACCATAGATGGATTCGCCATTGGCCCGCATCCAGTCGCCGATACCCTTCATCAGCGCCACGCTCTTTTCCGGAACGGTGCCGTCTCCCATGGGGCCTACGTTCAGCAGGTAGTTCCCTCCCTTGGAAACAATATCGATCATATTGCGGACCAGCTCTTCCCTGGTGTGCCATTTCTGATTGCTCCTGCTATAGCCCCAGGTGCCGTTCATCGTCATACAGGATTCCCAGTCCATACCCTTGAAACCGGTCTCCGGGATGAACTGTTCCGGTGTCACCAGGTCGCCATGCGCACGGGTGTATTCGCTGTTATGATCAAACGCGTACAACCGGTTGTTCATGATAATATTGGGATGATGCTTTTTCACCATCGCCACCAGCGCATTAGCCCCCCATTTTTCGCCCTGTATCTCTTTGGAGCTGTAATCCCACCATACCACGTCGATAGGCCCGTAATTGGAAAACATTTCTTCCGCCTGCTGATGCATATAGGCAACATACTTCGCATTGTCGCGGCCCTCGTTTTTCACGCCGCCGGGCGTAGGCATGCCGTGTTCCACATAAGCGTCCGGATGATGCCAGTCCAGCAGCGAAAAGTAGACTCCTATCCGCAACCCCTGCTCATGAAGGGCGTTGACGATCTCGCGGAACAGGTCCCGGCCGGTCACGTCCATCCCGTCGAAGGTGGTGGTTTTACTGTCGTGCAGCGCAAACCCTTCGTGATGCCTGCTGGTGAAGATCACGTAGCGGCAGCCGGCGTCTTTGGCCATTTTAGCCCATTCACGGGCGAAGCCTTTTTTGGGTTTAAACAGCGGCGTCAGTTTGGCGGCATATTCCGCTGACGGCACGTTGGCCATGTTCTGTATCCATTCGACACAGCCATCATAGTCTTTCCCGTTCCATTCTCCGGCGGCGGCGCTGTACAATCCCCAGTGGACAAACATGCCAAAATGTGCATCGCGGAACCAGCGCATGCGTGCGTCGCGCAGGGCTTCGGGCTCACTGGCGTTGGCTACCAGTCCGGCATCTTGTTGTGCGCAGGCGGTGGCGGCTGAAAACAGTAACGCGCCGGAAAAACATATCTCTAAAAATCTTCTTTTCATTTGTTCAAACGATTA
The DNA here is from genome assembly GCF_012516375.2 of Chitinophaga oryzae. NCBI lineage: Bacteria > Pseudomonadati > Bacteroidota > Chitinophagia > Chitinophagales > Chitinophagaceae > Chitinophaga > Chitinophaga oryzae. Next base: position 3,855,417 of record NZ_CP051204.2, on the reverse strand, counting down.
ATGTTGCTATCGGTTTACCAGTTCGGATTTTGTACCATGTTGGGATTGGTGTTCATTTCAATCAGCGGGATAGGCCATACGTAGTCGCGGCGGGGGTTGAACTTCCGTTGTTCCACGATAACCGCTTTGCCGGTGGCGGGGTCCACGGCGCCTTTCGCGGCCTGGTTCAGCAACACTTCCGCGGTTTTCCATCTCCGGATATCAAACAACCGCTGTCCTTCGAATGCCAGTTCCACCTGCCGCTCCCGGCGTATCAACGCACGGAGCGCCGCCTGCGAATTGTACCGGCTTACGTCCACGTCCGGCATGCCTGCACGGCGCCGCACCTGGTTGAGATAGCGGACCACATCGGGGTGCTGCCATTCATTTTTTTCCACCAGCGCCTCCACGTAATCCAGCAATATTTCCGCATAGCGGATGATCATAAAATGAAGGGAGCCGCTCCATGGCGCGCCGGCGTCCTGGACGTCCACGTATTTCCTGGTCCAGAAACCTGTCTGGGTGGACTGCGTAAGCCCTATCTGGTCGGCATTGCCGGCGGTGAACGGCTCCAGCTTGCGGTTGACGAACGTTTCGCCCGGAACGATCACGCTGGCCGCTAAACGAGGATCGCGGTTATTGTTATACCGCGGGTTGGCCTGGTAAATGGCCATACTGTCCGGCCCCAGCTCTTCCAGCGTTTTTCCCTGCAGCGTTTCATAAGTGTTGACCATTGCAGCGGTAGGATTGGTGGTAGCTTGTCCGCCGAGGCTTTTAGGCGCATTGCGGAAAAAACCTTCGTTTTGTCCGCCCCTGCGGAACAGGATACGTTCTTTATTGATCATACCGCTGTAGGAGAACAGCGAAGCGTAGCTGGACACACCGGGTTGTGCGCTGTGATAGAGTTCATATACATTGAGGTCAATTACTTTTTTGGCTGCTTCCGCGCATTTGGCATAGTCGCCCACATTCAGGTAAAGCACCGTTTGCATGGCGTAACAGGCGCCCTTGCTCATACGGTATACGTCGCTTTCCGGATAAGTGGCTGGTAATTCTGCTGCGGCAGAATCCAGCTGAGCGGCAATGAAACTGACCACTTCTTCTTTGGTATTGCGCTTCACGAATTGTTCTTCCGGCGATAGCGAGTGGTTGACAATGGGAACCGGTCCATATAACAGGAAAAGGTCCAGGTGGTACCAGGCGCGCAGGGCGCGCGCTTCACCGGCATACCGTGCTTTACGGGCGGCGTCTTCCACATAAGCGCGGTGGTAATTTTCCAGGAAACGGCTGGCGCTGCGGATATAGGAATAATGTTTTCTGTATATCTCTGTAACGGAATTCGTCTGGCTGGTGGCCAGTCCTACGGGAAAAGTCTGCCAGTCGCCATAGTTCCCGCGGAATACTGCCTCGTCGGTGGTACCGGCCAGGTGCATCCTGCAATTGGACATAAAGCCGTAATCACTCAGGGTACCGGACGGCAGTCCGCCGTATATGTCCCCTAATGCACTTTGCAGATCGGATTCTAGGTTCCACCATTTTTCATCGGTGGTGGCGGTGGGATTATCCCGTACCAGGAAATTTTTCTTGCAGGCCGTAAAGCCCAGCAGCAGGCCGGCCGCAATGATACAATATTTCTTCATCGTCATGTTTTTAGGATCAGAAACTGATATTTAAGCCGGCGGTATACATTTTCATGATGGGGTATTTTGTTTCATCTCCCCGGGTTTCCGGATCACTGACTTCCATCTCCGTGATGGTCAGCGGGTTCTGCGCATTGAGGTATACCCGTATGCCTTTCAGCCTGAGACGTCCGGTTGGCGATACCGGTAACTGATAACCGATCTGGATATATTTTACACGCGCATAAGCCCCGTTCACGCTCCAGAAATCAGACACTTTTTCGTTCGGCCCCGGTGATGGCAGCAGCCGCGGGAAGCGGGCGCCCGGGTTTTCCGGCGTCCAGTAATCCATGTGCCAGGTAAGCGGCGTCCCTCCTTCGCTGGCGGCGTTGAATGGAATCGCTATGCGTCCGTTGTAGAAATTAACCACCTGCCCGATGCCGGTGACCATCGTTTCGAAATCGAAACGTTTCCATTTGACAGAGATACTGCCGAAGTAAGTGCTGTAGGGTTCCGTGGCGCCTAACTTTACCTTATCGTTGTCATCGATTACTCCATTGTTGTCGGTATCGGCGTAACGGATATCACCCGCCGCCTGCCCGGGGATGATGGCAATTCCTTTTTCTATGTCACCCTGCTGTATCAGTCCCAGGCTCTTATATCCGTAGTATTCAGCAAAGGCGCCGTTTACTTCACGGATAGTATTGCCCTCGATCAGCGGCAGGGTTTGCGCCAGTTTCAGTAATGTGGACTTGTTGCGGGAATAGCCTGCATTGAAAGCGATATTTACATCCTTACCCACATTGGTATTGTAGGATAGTTTCACCTCCCAGCCTACGTTTTTCATGGTACCGATGTTAACAGGCGTAAGCCCGATAGCGGAAGTAAGACTGGGTTGCGGCCGGAGTATCAGGTCGCTGGTCTTTTTGTTGTACCAGTCAAACGTAACATCCACTTTGTTTTTAAAGAAGCTCAGGTCGGCTCCGATATCGAGGATCGCTACTTTTTCCCAGGTGATATTGGGGTTACCGAAAGTATTTTCTTTACCATTGCCCGGGTCTACGGTCGACTGGTACATGTAAGGGTCGATCGCATTGTTGCCCAGCCGTCCGTAAGAGCCGCGCAGCTTGAACTGATCGAGGAAAGTCAGTGGCTTCATAAAGGCTTCGTTGCCCAGGTTCCAGCCTACGGCGACGGAAGGGAAATTGCCCCACTTTTTGCCGGGGGCGAAAATGGAGGAGCCGTCGCGCCGCATCCCTGCTTCCAGCAGGTACCTGTCGGCATAGCTGTAGTACACTTTTCCGAAAACCGATGCGAGCGTGATTTTCTTCCATGGGTCGGGGTTGTTCATTTCTTTTGAATAGCCCAGTACTGCGTTTACACGATGTTTACCGAATGATTTGTTATAATCGAGATTGCCGCCTGTATAGTAATAACTGGAACGGTTGCTGGGGCCGGCTGATTTTATATCCGTGAAATCGCGGCCTGTTTTCTGGTTGGTGAAGTAATCGAAAAAGATATAGGCGTCGCGGTTAATTTTGTCTGCGCCGGAAGATACGCGATAGCTGAACTGTCCTTTCAGGGTGAGGCCGGGAATGATTTCCCATTTAGGGCGCAGGTTGATCAGTATTTCATCCCTGACCCTGTTGGAAACGCCTCCTCTTTCCGTATTGGCCACAGGGTTCCAGCTTTCGCCGTAGGTGCCGTAATAGGTATATCCCGGCCGTTCCGGTTTATCCGGGTACTTCGCGGCGATGTTGGGGGGAGCGGCATAGGCCCATCCCAATATACCGGCCGCCCCTCTTCCGAGTGCGTAGGGCTGGTTTTGTTCCTCGCGGGAGGCGAAAAGGTCCATAAACACCACGATATTTTTACTGAGGTCTACGCTGGTATTCGCCCTTACATTTCCTTTGTTGAAAGATGAGTTTTTCACCATCCCCTGCTGGCTCAGGTAACTGGCGGTCAGGGCGAACCTTGCGGCGCTGTTACCACCGGATACCGACATGGAGTGTTGCTGTATCCGGGACTGCTGGTGTATCACCTCGTCTTTCCAGTTGGTGGAAGGGTATTTTACGGGATCGGATTTGTCGGCCGTTTGCCGGATCACTTCTTCCGGATACAACGGATCACCGCCGTTGTTCCGGATGGCTTCATTGGTCATCCGCATATAGGTGGCCGCGTCTACGAACTCCGGCGAGTACACAGGTGTCTGCGTACCGGCGTAACCGTTATATTGCACGTTGACCACTCCCGGCACCCCTCTTTTGGTGGTGATGATGATGACACCGTTGCCGGCACGGGCGCCGTACAGGGAGGCAGCCGCTGCGTCTTTTAACACGGAAATGCTCTCGATGGTATTGGGGTCCAGTTTATTCATATCAAAGGGCACGCCGTCTACCAGCACCAGCGGGTCTGAACTGAGAAAAGTGCCCACGCCCCTGATCTTGATGGCCGCGGCATCGCCGCCGGGCAGCCCTGATCCCTGGTTGACGTTGATTCCCGTGACGCCGCCCTGCAGCGCCTGTGACAGTTGCGTGATGGGTTTATTGTTCACATTCGACAGGTTCACCGTGGCGACGGAACTGGCCATGTGCTTAACCTTTTGCTCGGAGAAGCCGGTCACCACCAGTTCATTCAGGCCGCTGACATTTTCCTGCAGGGATATCACGAGGTTCCGCTGATTCCGCTGCACCGTGTATTCTTTCGGTTTATAGCCGATGACGCTGAACACCAGCACTTCATTGGCTTCGGCTTTCACTTCGAAAAAGCCGTCAGGGTCGGTGATCACCCCTTTAGTGGTACCTTTTACGGCCACGGTAGTACCGGGTATAGGCTGCGGCGGCTCTCCCTGTGTGAGGACCCTGCCTCTGAGCACAAAGGAATCGACAGCCGTTTTTGGGGCCGTTCCGGTACTCACCGAGATCATGATGTTATTCCCTCTTTCTTTCCAGGCATAACTACGCGGCGCCAGCAGTGTATTGAGCACGTCTTCCATCGGCGTGTCGTTAAAGGCGGCGTTCACCAGCTGGTTGCCATTGACCTGCGTGGCATTGTAGGCAAAACGTAAGGGCGTGGCCTGTTCTATTTTGCGCAGTACCTGTATCAGGGGTTCGTTCCTCGCCAGCATGGTGAGTTTTAACGCCTTTAGTCGCTGGGCGGCAGCCTCCTCTGCCTTCAACGCAGATACGGCGACGGTCAGTAACGCCAGTAATAGAGATGAGATTCGCATGACGACAACTAGATTTTGGCTGATAGCACGGTGCGGCAGGGCATTCCGGCCATAGGGCGGCCGTGCTATTTCATTTACGTGAAATTGCATTAGATTTGTGGTGGGTTTTATGTTACGCAAATAGAACTCCGTACAAGCCGCCCTGTCTGATCACAGGACGGCTTTTTTTGTTGTTTGTTTTCTCTTCTGTTGTTCGCTGTTTATTTAGAATTTGATTGATATCGTTTACTTCCTGGTTAATACAATCCGTTTGTTCTTCTTATCTACCTCATAGTTGATATGGTTCACTTCACACAGTATGGTCAGCATTTCCTCCATTGTTTCGTTGCGGTTTAGACTGCCGGTATAGCGCTCCTGCAGGATGGTGGTGTCATTGGCCTGAATAGTATAACCGTACCATTGCTCCAGCAGGGCCATGATTTCCTGCAGGGTTTGGTTGTTGCATTGTATTTCCTGGTTTTGGATATGATATTGCGCCACAGCGCCGGTGGGGATGTTATACACCAGCCGGTCGTCCGCTCCCAGTGTCCCTATGATATGCCGTTGTTTGCTCACCTGTACCTTCCCCTCCAGCACCGTGATGCTGATACTGTCTGTGCCCGGGTAAGCCAGGATGGTAAAGACGGTACCCAGCACACGGGTGGAGAGCTGCGCGCTGGTAACGACAAACGGATGGGTATGTGTGGTAACGTCAAACTGTGCACCACCCTCGAGGAACACCTCCCGTTGATTGCCCCTGAATTTCTTCTCATAGCGGATACTGCTGCCCTCCTGTAACCGCGCTACAGAGCCGTCCGGTAAAGTCACCGTTCTGGGGACGGCCCCGGCAACAATGATTTCCATCACGCCGGCCGGCATCAGTAGCCGGTACAGCAGCGCGCTGCTTCCCAGCAGCATCACGATGGCCGCTGCCCATAACAGGCGCCGTTTCCGCCGCAGCAAAAACACCTGTTTATTCACCGCCCTTAGCTGTGCCGCACCCGCCAGCCTGCCGTGTAACGATTGTTTCAGTTCCGCTGTTATTTCCGCCGCCGCTGCGGTGCCTTCCCGGAGCCAGTCGGCGCTGTTGTCAAAGGAAGCATACCAGTTCTCCAACCACTTTTTTTCCGCCGCCGTAGCTTCGCCGTTTAAATATTTTTCGATGAGGATCAACAGGTGATCATTATCCATATAGCAGCCCTTTCTCTGATTAACGAACAACTTGCCTGTTACCGCCATCCTGTTTTAAAATTGTTAATATTCACCCATTCCGGGTGAATATAATATTATCCGGCAGCGCTTTAAATGGTTATGTTTGAGTACTTTAAAACCTTCACTATCAGCAAACAACCACTACACGACCAGGACACGCTCTTCCGCTTACTGCTGGAAGGCCGGGAAGAAGCTTTCGATGCTATCTACGATGAATATGCCATCCCGCTGCTGAATGCCGCTTACAAACGGCTGAGGTCAAAGGAGGAAGCAAAAGAGGTGGTGCAGGAAGTATTTATCAGCCTGTACCTGAAAAAAAACGACATCAGGCATGCAGGCAATCTCGCAGGGTATCTTTTTACGGCGTTGAGAAACCGTATACTGGATATTATCCGGGCAGACCTTCTTCATACCACTCACCACCATCAAATGGGGTTATTACAGGAGAAGCACGCAGACATAGAAAACCAGTTGGAACAAAAAGAGCTGGAAACCATGCTTCACAAAGCGATCGGGCTACTGCCGGATAAGTGCCGGGAAGCATTTTTGCTTAGTCGTTACGAAGGGCTGTCTCATAAAGAAGTGGCGCAACAGCTCAACATTTCAGTCAATACTGTTGAAAAGCACATCGGGAAAGCATTACGGCTGTTAAGGTTACAGCTGGGAGGAAACGGGATGCTGCTGTTACTGCTGTTGCTGGGGCTCAGACAAGGATTTTAATGTTATTGAACAATGATAAAACTGAGGCCGTCTCCATTTATTGAGGCGGCCTCTTGCCATCCGCCATGCGTGAATTCATCGGGCTGTATTTCGATTTTTTTCCAGGAAGATGAGCAGGCGGGGTACCGGCTGCGGGCTTTGCATTCATGATAAAATGATGCTTGTTTGGTAAATATAGGGTAAATTGACAGGGATATATAACCCAACATGATGGAATACACAGACCTCACCTCCTCCTTACAGGCGGCCGCTACAAAAGCAGAGAACATTGCCATTGAACAGATTCAATCGCAGCGCGATTTTGAGCCATTCATTCTTTCGGGGGATTCTCTCGATGTTATGCAACGGATAAAGACCCGGGACATGGACGAAATACTGGACATAGCGGAAGAACTGCTGTCTGCATCCGACGACAGTGAAACCGCCGTACTGGCCTATAAAGACAGCATTACCCTCAACGATGGCACTTTCGACGCCATCGTCTGCCAGATTTATAACGTGGAAGAAGACAACGGGTATAGTTTTGGACTGTTGTACCAGATTGTCAACGATAATATCCGCTTTTTGAACAAACATGTGTTTCTCGGGAAAGTCCGCAACCTGCTGATTTTTTGATTTCCGGAGAAGATTATGGTTGCATTTTTGTGGTTGATTTTTTACACCAAACCGTTACTGCCATGGTACGAGAATCCCATAAAAGCCTGATTGAAAAAGGCCACCAGCTGGAAAAGGAAGGTGCGTTGGACAAGGCCATACAGCTTTACCTGACGGCGGTAAAGAAAGACCCTTTAAACGCCGCACCTTATAACCGGCTGATGATCCTTTACCGCAGGAAAAAGGAACCACGCAAAGAAATGGCAATCATCAATGAGGCTATCAGGGCTTATGAAGACAACGTAAAAGCGGAACAGTCGTCCTGGGCAAAAAAGAACAGGAAAGCAGCGGGCATCAGCCGGGAACTCGTGAAAGCGCTTGGGCTGACAGATAAAAAGGGGATTCCTGTTAACCAGCCCGCGCAGATTGTCACCTGGAAAAAACGAAAAGAAAATCTGAGCCACAAGTTATCCCATCGATAAACAATTTTTACCGCAGCACATCAAACGCCCGCATGAAGTCGTCGAAGTAACGGCGGCTGAAAAGCAGCGATCGTCCATCTTCCAGCACAATTTCATTGTCTGTCAGGTTTACTTTTGCCACTTCGCGGATATTGACGATATAATTGCGGTGTATCCTGACGAAACGAATACCCGGCAGCCTGTCGAGGATGAGTTTCAGCGGCTGTTGTACCAGGTATTTGTCTTTGCTGCAAACTATCTTACTGTACTTCCCTTCTACTTCGATATACTGTATATCATCCAGTGATATTTTGGCCAGCACGTTTCCTCTTTTGACAAAAAAGATATCCTTCAGCATGACGGTGCTCTTTTCCTCCATGGCGAACATGCCGGCGGGCGCGCCGGTAAACTTCTCCACTGCCAGTTCAATGGCGTACTGGAGTTCCAGTTCATTGAAGGGCTTCAGCAGATAGCTGAACGGAGCGGTGAGCTTGGCCGCCTCAAAGGTGTTGCGGTCAGCCGCGCTGGTGAGGAAAATAAAGGGCTTACGGCTATCTTCGTCGCCGCTGATCTGTTCCGCGAAGGCGATCCCGTCTTTTCTGCCATGCAAAAAAATATCGATGATCACCAGGTCGGGCTGCAGCATGTGAAAGAGCTGCAATGCTTCCGGCAGCGAGGTAGCGATGCCGCCCACCTCGTAGCCATGGTCCAGCAACATCCCTTTCAGCAGGCCGGCATCCTGCCGGTCGTCTTCGATGATCAGTATTTTCACTCCTTTCATGATGCTTCCGTTTGAAGAAAAATCGTTACGGTGGTGCCTATCCCCTGTTGGGCAGCCATCAGCAATTGTGCGCCGTTTCTTTCTGCCAGTGTTTTACAGAGCCAGAGGCCCAGCCCGGTGCTTTGTCTTCCGTCGGTATCCGTTTGGTTTCTTACGTGGTTGTCTGTCATGATTGCGTGCAGCAGCTGCTGGTCCATCCCGATGCCGGTATCGCTGATCACCAGCTGGCAGCCGTTGTTTTGCATTGCTGCGGAGATAGTGACAGCACCTCCTGCCGGCGTGTATTTGATAGCGTTATCCAGGATATTACGTACCATTATCCGGAAAGTGTTCAGATCGGCGATGAAAAAAGCCTGCTCCGGAACAGACAGGTGGACCATGATATTTTTATCTTCCGCTACCGGCAGCAGATCATAGCAGACCTGGTTGATCACGGTCAGTAGATGCAGTTTCTCTTTACGGAAGAACAGCTGGCCGGTCTGGCTGAGCGCCCAGTGCAACAGGTTGTCGAGCAGCGCATAGGTACTGCCGGCGATCTTTTCATTGCCGGAGGCCAGTATCTCTGCTTCTTCGCTCCGGGACTGCCGTATGGCTTTTCTCAGTCTTCCGAGGCTGATTTTCATCCTGTATACCGGCGACCGCAGATCGTGCGCCACAATGGAAAACAGGCGGTCTTTTGTTTCATTCAGCACATGCAGTGTTTGCCGCTGTTCTGCCACGATGCGTGTATTTTTTTTCTGTTGCCGGTAGGCGTATCCCGCCAGCGCAGACAGGCACATCAGCGCTGCCACCGCTACCAGCAGGGTATTCCGTTGCCAGCGCTGGGCAGATAATGCCGCCGACTGCAGGCCTGCCTGTTGTTCCAGCACCCGGATCGCCAGCTCTCTTTTTTCCACGGCCAGCTTTTTCTCCAGTTTGGCCATCTCCCAGATATGGTCGCGGTTCCAGATACTGTCCTGCAATGTTTCATAGTGCTTGCGGTACTGCAATGCTTCGTAGTGCCTTTTCCTGTTTTCCTCCACCACCGCCATGTTGCGATAGGCATTTCGGCGCACGGCCAGGTCGCCCGACTGCTGGGCAAAGCGCAGCCCCGCTTCAAAATAGGGGATCGCCTTGCTGTCGAGATACTGTTCATAATACAAATTGCCGATGTCCATACTGGAAATAGCCAGGCCGGTAGTGTCTTTCAGCTGCCTCTCCATCTCCTGGCTTTGCAACAGGTATTTTTCCGCTTCCCTGAACATCCCCATATGGAAAAAACAAAGCCCTTTATTATGGCAGACGCTTTTCCTTACCTGCAGGTCTGCCAGCGGCATAAAGCGGCTTTCCCATTTGTTGAAATACTGCAGCGCCGTGTTGAAGTGCCGCAATTCGAGGCTGATCTCTGCTATATTGATATAGCAGGCTGCCAGCAGCCGCGGGTCCAGTCCTTTGGTGCCGCTGAGCCGGAGAAAATCCTGCAAAGCTTCTTTGTATAGTTGTCTGTTATACTGTATGCCGGCACGTAGAAAAAAAGCGTAAGGGTAAAGAGGATGTGTTGGCGCGTTGTCAATGTCTTCCAGTGTTTTCAGGATATACCGGTAGGCATTGTCCGGGTCTCTGTTCCGCAACGATACGTGGCTGTTGTGAAAGTGGACCAGGTAAGGCGCCGGGTACTGGCTATATAAAATCAGGCTGGCGGAATCGGCGGGCTTATGCGAGCAAATACTGCATCGCTGTCGCAGCAGGCTATATATCGGACCCGGTACAGGGCCGGGCGATGCCAGCAACTGTGTCGCCCAGAGAAGGGCAACAACAGGAACAGCAAAGAACCGTTTCATGTAACACCTATGCGGGTCTCTTGACGGTAGTAACGGTCCCCCTGGAAGTTTCCGGGTCCCCGATCCGGTACATCACGCGGATAGCCTGGGCCTGATCACCTTTTACCGCGTAGTTGATAATGACCTTCCATAGTGACCAGGTATGGTCTGCCGCCTCGCTTTTCTGATAATCTATAATAATCTGCCGTACCAGCAACCGTCCGGCTTCCGTCTCCTCATCTCTCATATCATCGAAATTTTCATTGATCACCGGCTCCTGCCCGTCCGGGATATACAGGCTCATTACCAGGCGGTACATATTGGGAAATTCCGCATCCGGATAAACCGCCACCAACGGTTCCACAGACAGCCTTTCGGCCAGCCCGGTCCCAAACAGCTTCTTTTCCTGGCTTTTAATGGTAACGAAAGAGAGAGGAGCAATCTGGCTCATAGAGGATAGTTTGAAAAAGATGAATGGTAATTGAGTTTCGTAAAGATTATGGCAATTGAGTTGAACAAATATAAGACTAATCTTCATTCCTTTTTTCGCTTATACCTTAAATCCCGCCACTTATTCCCTTCAACATCACGCTTATGCCATGCGCGCCAAACCGGGGCCATGACCGTCCTACCTTTACTTCACATCACCGGTGATACACTTCAGACAACCCTTTTCAATTATCCTTAAAACGCTTATTTATGGCAGACATCAGGTTAAATCTTATCAACCGGTCTAATGACCGCAACAACTCCAGCATCGTTATTTTCCAGCGCAACGAAGCCACTTCTTTCAACGAGCTGTGTGTTGCCTGGCAGGTAGTTAAAAACCTCGGACAGGGCTGGAACCATCCGTTCTCTTATCCTATGGCCATGTCAGTTTCCGCCAGTGACAGCTGGGGCAACTACAGCCCGCTGAAGACAGCGGAAAACGGTCAGCAGTTCCAGGTGGTAAGAGATCCTTCCGGCGACATCCTGAAATACGCCGGCCAGTCCAGCAGCCAGAATGAGGTGGAAGTGCTGAACGCGCTGGACCAGGGCGCCGTGAATGCCAACGTATACCGCGATGGTAAACTGCTGGCCACCAAAACATCGATTGCACCCGGCCAGAAAGCGACCTTCCAGTTCAGGCCTACTATCTGGATAGGCGTGGTTTCACAGGTAGTGGAAGGTCAGCTGATCAACAGCGCCATCCTCCAGCAGATCAACACGGAACTGTCGCTGTTTGGCATCGCCAGCGCAGACATCGTGATGAGCGGCGGCGGGCCCGGCCCCACCTCCACTCCTTTTGAGTTCACCCTGCAGAATATCCTGTATGCATAACCGTTACGCCCCATTCCCGTTTCCAAAGCCAACGGCCGGGTGAAACGGGGTGGGGCTTCCTTTCACCTTTCAATCTGTAAGCGATGGTTGAGACAACTATTATCAACAACACGTTCAAGGTGGTGTCTGAGCTGCTTGCTTCAGATAGCGAGCTTTCCCTCAAAGGAGTACCGGTGGTAAAATACGATTTTCACTACCCCGTGGATGCGCCTGTACCGGTGATCACCGGATATATCGGCGCCCGGCAACAGCGGGACGTGCAGTACTCCGCACCAGACGCGTTCCGGATAAAAGGCCAGCTGATGCTGACAGTGAAAGAAAAGGAAGTCATTCTCAACGGCAACCTGTACTACGGATACAATGAAAATCCGGCACTGCAACATCATTTCGACGGCACCCTTGCCTTGTTCCGGCATCTGCCGCCGGTGCCTCCCCCGCCGCCCCCGGACAACGACGACGACACGAACGATTTGCCGCCACAGACCGCTATAGACGCTCCGCTTTTCCCTTATATCAACATACAACCATGGCCGGACGAGGCCCCGGCAAACAGCTGGCTGCATTTCTTTTCCTACAATCCGGCGCATACCGGCGCCGATTCGCTCTACAGCCAGCTGGTGGCCACAACGCCGCAGAAAGACCGTAAAGCCATGGAACAGCTGTGCATACAGTTCCTCCAGAACGACGCCCCTTTTGCCGGTCAGTATTACGGCAGCCTGCAACAGGTACCCGCGCCGTTCAACAGCTTTCCGGACCTGTATGACGAATGGGTAAAAATGGCAGACTACTGCGAAGGCGACGACGATATCAGCGCAGGCATGGACACCACCTCCTGGCTGCCCATCATTGACCAGCTATGGCAGAATTATTTTGCGCTCGCCATCATCACGGGCTTCAACGAATCTTTCGCCGTGGCGGTCAATAAAATACTGCTGATCTGTAACCTGCTGGAAACGCAATACAGCACACAACCGGCGCGGGAACTCAGCAGGGCGGACATCAGCCGCCTGCTGCACGCCACCGTGGTACTGCCAGCGGACATATTTCCGCTGCCGCCCTATCCCACCGCTGTACCGCTTAAAGACGACAGCTGGATAGCGCCTTATGCCATCGGGCAACTTAAAATGTCCCGCTACCGTTTGCTGCGCTACCAGCCAGGAGAAATTGCCGGTATCCGGAATGTGATGAAGGGCGAACAGAAAAAAATCATGCAGCGGCAGCTGAGCAGCGACCAGGAAAAAGTCAGCGAACGTTCTTCAGAGAACACCAGCAATATCAGCAGATACCAGCAGGTAAGCAACGATCTGCTGCTGGAGGCGAAGAAAACACTGGCCGGCTTCACCCAGAGCACCAGCTACGACAATTTCACGACCACCTATGGCCCACCTACGCAGGCGGTGCTCAACGGCAAATGGTCGTCCACCCTGAAGCCCGACAGCGACAGCATACAGTCGGACAGCGGGTTTGTGAGCCGGATCCTGAACAGCACCCTAAACCGTATCAGCGAAAGCGTCAGCAGGACCAGGTCGTTCAGCAAGTACAACGAGCAGGAATCCGTGACCAGCAGCCTGTTTGATAACCGCCACGGCGACGGGCATTTCAGGGGTATTTACCGGTGGCTGAATAAAATATACCGTGTATCAGTAGAAAACTACGGGCATCGTTTTTTGCTGGAGCTCAGCATAGCACAACCGGCGCGGGACTATATCCGGTCGCAGCAGTCGCTGAACGCGACAGACCTGCAGAAGCCGTTGTCGCCGGCGGAAATGGGCATCACTACCTACACGGACATCACTACCGCCAATTATGCGCAGTTGCTCAGCTATTACCAGGTAGACATTATCCGGCAGCCGCCGGAACCCTATACCTATGCTGCCGTCATACTGAGCCCGGGAGAAACGGAGAAATACGCCGCCATACCCGACAACTATTTTGCGGTACAGGCTACTGTGACCGGCATCATCGCCGGCGGAGCGCCGGTAAGGTCTATCAGCGGTATTGCCGGCAGCGCCCTTTTTGAACTGACCGACAGCACCCGCACGCAGACGCTGGACATGGACGGCGAGAAAGGCCAGCTGCCGGTGTCCGTTATCGGGCCGAATACGCCGGACACCCCGCCTTACAAGCCCAACGACTTTACGCTTAACGTCCGCATCAAATGCAGCGTTACCGAAGAGAAAATGAATGAATGGAAAGCTCAGGTGTACCGCCAGATCAGCGAAGCGTGGCAAAAACGTATATCCGTTTACATTAGTACGCTGAGCAGGCTTGCCGGCGAAGGCGAACAGGGTAACCCGGAGCTGTTGCGCAATACCGAAAGGTCTGCGCTTCAACGCCGCTGTGCCGCCCTGCTGATGCAGGTGTTCGACGCCAAAGTGGGTGACCCCGCTACCTTTCAGATCAACGAACCCCGTTATTACCAGTTTCTTCGCGAAGCGCTGGAATGGGATGAGATGACGTGGTTCTTTGACGACAGCCCTTCCGTTTTCAGTTACGCACTGCAGGGCCGCGACGATTCACTGAGGCCCTTCCTGCAGGCGCAGCGGGCGCGGGTACTGCTGCCGGTGCGGCCATCCTTCAATTTCCAGCTGCTGTACTACCTGTCGTCCGGCATTATATGGCCTGCGCCTTATCCTTTTGTGCCGGTCAACTCCGCAGACACCCGCATAGCCGCACACCTGAAATCGGTCTATAACGATAACGATTATACGGAGATAGAACATACCTGGGAGATATCCTTGCCTACTGCGATGCAGGTGGTACAGGAAAGCAGCGAGCTCCCCGAATTCACTTCACAGCCTCATCCTTAACAGTTATGATACCAGCGCCTTTGTATGCCGGCCATTTGCCGGTAATGCCTTCCTGTGTCCCACCCGGAGCCGTCATGGCCTTTGCGGGAAAGATAACGGAACAATATTCCCGGCCGGCAGATTTCGAGAGCATGGTCAATACCTGCGGCTGGATGCTTTGCGACGGGAGGACCTTATCCCAACTGGAATATCCCATCCTGTATCATGTGTTGGGCAAACAGTACAACACCGGTAAAGAAAAAGACGATGAGTTTTCCGTTCCGGACTACCGGGGATATTTCTTTCGTATGACAGACATGGGCAGCGGCCGCGATCCTGACGCCGGCAGCAGGAAGCTGGCCAACGGCGACACCAGCAGTGAAGTAGGTTCCCTACAGGAAGATGCCCTGCAGTTACATCAGCATATCTACAAAGAACCAGGGCAACCATCCGGGCCTGTCGGCAGCAGCGGTACGGGAAGTCCCATCACCGCCGGCGATAACCTCACAGGCAACCCTTCCGACAGCATGGCCCCTCCCGGGAATGTACGCACCAGCACGGAAACAAGAGCTAAAAATGTCTACGTGTACTATATCATCAAATTTCTCTAACAACTAAAACCTTATCTTATGGCTTTTAATGCTTACCAGGGCGTACAGCAAACCACTACCAACAGCTGTGGCGCCTTCGCACTCGCTGCTGCCTTAACCCATCTGGGCAGCGCTACGCTCCCCGACATTCTGAACACCGGTAACGTCGCGCAGCGTTATACCGCGCCCGGGCCTGCCGCTTTTGCCCAGCGTATTTACCAGATAACCGGTAATCTGCTGCTCAACCTGCTGGCTCCCACGCCCACTGCCACCTATCGGTACCAGGCGCCGGTAAATGACTACAACCCGCCGTCAGCGCTGGCTTTTGTGGCCAGGCAGTTCGGACTGGCAGTTCAGAACATTATTGTCTACTACAATAACAGCGCCGCCGGTATCCTGCAACACATCCAGGTGACCAACGTGGGCGCAGGCACAGACCTGCTGGCGACAGAGATCGACCTGATCACCACACAACCGGCGTACGGGCTTGTCAACGGGCCTGTCAACTACACTCAAAAGCCTGGTCCCAAAGAAGCGCACCTGGTAGTGGTGGAAAATCTGAACCATACCATTGCGCTTAATGAGACGGAACTGTATGACTCTGCCTACGGCTATGTGGGGCCTTATACCCTTAACAACAACGGCCCTCTTCCCCTGACGCAGATCAGTTTCACGCTCCCGAGCGGACCGACTGTCAACTACCAGTTCAGCGGTGTATGGATCAAATTAAGTGTATAAAAACGAAAGAGGTTGATTCGCTCATCGAACCAACCTCTTTATGTTGCTATCGTTATGAATGTTCTATTGTAACACGTCCAGTATCGGATGGTCCAGCCCCTGTACCTGGTTTTCGCCAGGTTTGATCAGTTCCAGCACGGTAATTTTATTGCCGCCCGTTTTCAGCCATTCCGCCGGCACATACAGCGTTTGCTGCGGGCCTACCTGCCAGTAACGCCCCAGGTGATGGCCATTGATCCACACCACGCCTTTCCCCCATTTGCTCATGTCCAGGTAGGTATCTCCTTTGGCGCTCAGCGTAAAATGGCCCTCCTTCAATACCGGCGCGTCTGCTCCCACCGCTGCCGGTTTGATGGCCGGTTGCTGTTCATACGGCAGCCTGAACTGCTGCCACTGCTGAATAGCCTGTCCGTTAAACAGCACCTCTCCGTCTATTCCTTTCCTGTTTTTCAGGAGGTAAGGACCGAAGTTGATGCGTCCGAGGTTTTCAACCAGGATCTCCAGCGTCACCTTGCCCGCAGGGAGTGTGATGGCAGTGCTGTCCTGCTTCAGGCGCCTGTCGAGAACAGCCACTCTTTTGCCGTTGACGAACACCAGTCCGTAATCGCGGAGGTCTTTGATTTTCAATGTGCCGCTGACACCGCCTTTAATCGTGGTACGGTATAACACAAAACCATAAGCCTGTTTCAGGTCTTCAAACGTTAACGGATGTACGCTTTTTACCGCGGCAGGCAGTTGGCTGAACATCGGGCAGCTGCGCTCAAAAGTAATGACAGGTGTTGTTATCGCCGGTTTTTTAGCCGGCACTTCCGACAAGGTCGCTCCCGTCGCCAGATGCCGGGCGATTATTTTTCTGAACTCCATGAATTTAGGCGTGGCGTTGCCGGCTTCGTCCAGCGGAGCATCGTAGTCGTAACTGCTGATCTGTGGCGAGTAAGGGGCAGCCTCGCTGTAGTTGGCGCCATTCATATAACCACGGGTGGTACCGCCATGAAACATGTACATGTTGATGGAAATGCCCGCTGCCAATACACGGTCCAAACGGGTAAGGAAGTCTTTGTAGGGAACGGTATGGTGCTTCTCACCCCAGGAGTCGAACCAGGCGGGATACCATTCTGCGATATAGAAAGGGCCTTTGCCGTTGTGATTTTCTCTGACCAGTTGTTTCACTTTTTCGGGGTCGTCTACACCGTTCACTGCCGGCAGTAAGCCTGGCAAATGGCCTTTGGCTACGTCCGCCGCGGGATCGCAGGTATACAGCAGGCCGTCGAAGCCTGCATCCACGAACATTTTGCGATTGATCTCAAGATAAGACTTGTCGTTGGAATAGGAGCCATATTCGTTTTCCACCTGCACCATCAGGATGTTGCCTCCATGATTAATCTGCAGGGGCGCGAGTTGTTTCCCTACCGCTTTAATATAGTTATTATAAGCCTTCAGGTACTGCGGCTCTTTGCTTCTTACTTCCAGCCCTTTTATTTCCTGCAGCCAATAGGGGTAACCGCCAAATTCCCATTCAGCGCAGGCATAGGGGCTGGGACGTAAAATCACCCACATCCCTTCTTCCTGGCATATTTTCACAAAGGCGGCCACATCGTTGTTACCGGAGAAATTATACTGCCCCTGTTCCGGCTCATGCATATTCCAGAAGACGTAGGTGCCGATGGTATTCAATCCCATGGCTTTGGCCATCCTCACCCTGTCCCGCCATGATTCACGGGGCACACGCAGGTAATGGATTTCCCCTGAGATCATCTGAAACGGTTTCCCGTCCAGCAAAAAGGTGGAGTCCCCTAACTGAAACGAGTGTTGTGCACTGAGCTGTACGCAGTATAATATCATACATATGATAACGCTGATTTTCTTCATTGGTTACTGTTTATGGATATTTAATTGTTGCGTTATTGTTACGACAGACCGTGCCGGCGCCACCAGCGTACGGCCGTTTACGTTAGCCGGCAGCAGGTTACCTTTGTCGCTGGTGGTATAGCTGCGTCTGTTGCCGCGGGGTATCCCTTTGCCATCCACCTCAATGGTAACATCGGCGGCGCTGCTGTTGACGATCACCACGGCGAGCGTATTGTCTTTATTCCGGTAGGCCGACACGAGGATGTCGCGGGTAGTGTTTTCCTCTTTCCACTGCACGGCTACCCGTTGCGCTCCGGGCCGTATAAAGCGGCTGTAGTTACCCAATACCCATAACATTTTAGTATCGTGTATTTGCCCGTCGGTCTTGTTTTTATCGATATAGATCAGTCCATCTTTATAGTCATAAGGCGATATCGCCAGCCACCATTGCCAGGACGCAGCGTTGGCAACGGTAAGGTCTGTATGGACCACCCTTGCTACGTACAGCGCGGCATCCATGCCCAGGTCCACCTTACTGCCGTTCATTTCCCCCGCATTATCGCCCAGTATGCAATATTCCGACTGCCAGAAGGGAATGCCCTTCAGTGCGGTATGTAACCGTTTGCGTATAGCCACTGCCGTGTCCTGCGGGGAGGTGGTAAAGTAGCTATGCCCGGCAACAGCTTTGTATATGTGAGCACAATCGCCCAGGTAGGCAGGGCTGTGCGGATCAAAGAAAGCGGCCACCTGTGTTCCTTTGGCAGGCTTATCTTCCCCGGCGTAGAGGTAATTGAGTTTACCCGCTTCGGGTATTAAAATCCGCGTGGGCAGCTGATGCCGGCCAAAGGTTTGGTCGATCGCTTTTACAAGGCCGTAAATCTGTTCGTTGTTATAAGGGCATCCTTCCTGGCCGCCGTCGCTCCAGTCCCATTGAGGCTCGTTTACAGGACTCACAAAACCGAAGGTAATCCCGGTCAACCGCTTCACTCCCAGCACTACATCTTTCAGGAAACCGGCAACAGCCGGATATTGCTCAGGCGACAGGTTACATTGTCCTTTATCGGCAAATGCTTTACCGTTGCGTGTAAACGCCACGGGCGGGCTGTTCAGGAAGCCGAGGAACTGCTGTACGCCCCTTGCTTTGGCGGCATTCAGGAACCATATCTGCCCGGCAGCCTTTTGCCAGTCGTAGTGGTTGTCGGCACCCAGGAAACAGTCAGCACGGCGCCATTCGTCGCGGATACCGCTGCTATCGCCTTGCCCGGCGCTGCCGGCGCCGATATTAAACCGCCACATGGACAATCCAATGCCTTTGGGCTGGCCATCTGCCGTAGTATCGCGGCTGAACAGCCAGTCGGCCAGCTGGTTTCTTTTATTATCCGGCCAGGTACCGGTAAACTGGCAGGACCACGCATCCGATGCTGCGAAATTGTGAATGGTCTGCGCTTTCGCGGCCAGGTCTATATTTACCCGTATCGGCGGTTGATGCTGGGACATGCCCTGCTGCAGGACCATACAGCCCAGCAGGGCGCCTGTTATTTTTTTCATGTTCATCATAGGCGGTTGCACGCAAAGCCGCATGGTATGCAAGGCTTCTTTTGATTAAGAAGGAAGGTTGCAAGCCTGTAAAGTAGTAAAATAGTGGCTGATTATTTTCCAAATCCCGCGCAACGATCTTACTACCTTACAACAGGCTTGTCCCCGTTGGATATATGCCGGAGCTTAATAACCCGGGTTCTGTTTCAGGGTAGCATTGGATGCCAGGATATCTGCTCTCGGAACAGGCAACCAGTAATTGGCTTCCTTAAACAGGCGGTTATCCAGTGCTACTTTGCGGGCATAAGTGAAGCTGCCGTTGTTGTTACGTGTAATATCGATGCCGTAGGCCGGTATATTTTCGGTAACATTGGCCACTTTCCATCTGCGGACATCATAGAATCGATGCTCTTCAAATGCCAGCTCCACCTGTCTTTCTCTTCTGATGGCGTCGCGCATCTGGTCTTTGGTCAGGCCGGGTGTTAATGCCGGCTGATGAACGCTGGCGCGCTGCCGTACCTGGTTAACAGCATTGTACACGCTCGCGTCCGGGCCTGCTGCTTCGTTTTGCGCTTCGGCATAGTTCAGCAGTACTTCGGCGTAGCGGATATAGATCCATGGCTGCAAGCCGGCCACATCCCAGGGATTATCGATCGGGTTTTTATCGTCCATGAATTTGCGCAGGTAATACCCTGTTTTGGAAGCGTTCCAGTTGGAAGGTCCGTCCTTACTGTCCTTACCACCGGGGGTAAAGGTTTGTATCACCGATCCCCTGTAGGAGGCGCCGTTATAGAGAATAGTCGCATAGAAACGGGGATCCCTGTTCACATACGGATTTTGCGGATCGTAGCCTGAAGCGGGGTCTGTGATAGGTTTGCCGTTGTTCATTTCATAGGCATCCACCATATTCTGCAGCGGTGTATTACCGGCCCATCCGCCGTACCCGTTGGGACCGTTGGAAATTTCGAGGCATACATGGCGGGCGCCGATGGTGAACTGCCGTGCGAAAATGATTTCGTTGTTGTTACTGTTCAGGAACAGCTGCGTATAGTCGGGCGCGATATTGTATTTAGAGAGTGACATCACCGCTTTCGCAGCATCCGCCGCCGCCTGCCAGGTGCCAGCATTGTAGAGCGGACTGGCAGCATATAACAGCAGGCGGGCTTTCAGCGCCAGCGCAGCTCCCTGGGTAGCCCTGCCGGGCAGCCAGTCGGTGCTGTTGTTGTCAGCCGGAAGGTCTGCCGCAGCTGCTGTCAGCTCGGAGACAGCATAATCCATCGACTGCTGCAAAGTAGCCCTGTTGAATAAAGCAGGGTCGTTGAGATTGTCCTGTAAACTGTATTCCCGGTCACCCATCATGATAACGCCGCCATAGTTGCGGATCAGGTCATGATAGCGGTAGGCGCGGATAAAACGCAGCTCTGCCTTCAACCGCTTGCGATGCGCGGTACTCATGGCTACGCTGTCGATATTGTTGAGCCCATAGTTGCATTCCCGGATGCTGCGGTAACTTCTTCCCCAGATGGTACCGGTGATGCCCATATTTTCAGGCGCCAGCTGTCCCTGTTGCACTACCCACGTATTATCATCATTGTTGTAGATAGACTCGTCTGTGATGGAGCTCCACAAGCCATATTCAAATCCTCTTCCGAATCCCGGATTACTGCCCTCTCCTTCTTTATCCTGCAGCCGGATGCTCAGGTAACGGTTAATGACGTAGTTTTCAAACAAAGCCGAATCCGCCAGTATAGCGTCTCCCAGTATCTTGTCAGTAGGCGTTACATTGAGAAAATCTTTCTGGCAGGCGGAAAACAATCCCGCCGCCACCAACGCCGCTCCGTATAATATCTTTTTCGTTTTCATGATTTGATTTTTGTGTTTTAGAACTTAACATTTACACCCAGGTTCACAATGCGCTGTTGCGGGTAAAACTGTCCGCTGTTGCTGAATCCTTCCGGATCGTAGTCTTTTACTTTGGTGATGGTGAAAAGGTTAAAGGCGTTGGCATATACGCGAAGTCCCGCTATCCTGGCGCGTGACAGGACAGCCGACTGAATGGTATAACCGAGGGAGATGTTTTTCAAACGGAGGAAAGCGGCATTGTTCAACCAGAAGGTATTGGGCCGGAGACCACCGTTAACAGAAGAAGAGGCACGTTCATCTACCCGTGGGTAAGAACCATCAGGGTTGGAAGGGCTCCAGCGGTTATCTGCCCAGCTGCTGTAGAAGTTGCCGATAGTACCTGATTCAGGAAGTACGTACTGGCTGACATGTGTTTGCCCCGCAAACAGCACTGACAGGTCAAATCCTTTGTAGTCGGCTGCCAGGTTAATACCGTAAGTGATTTCAGGAATGTTGCCATATTTTGTTCTCACCATATCATCAGCGGTGATCTGCTTATCCCCGTTATAGTCTTCATAAATCAGGTCGCCGGGCTTGGCATTGGGCAGATGCGGATATTTGGCCAGGTCGTCTGCGTTTCTGAAAATACCGATCGCGTTATACAGCAGGTAAGTGTTCATAGGGCCGCCTGTTTCCCGCTGGTAGGGCAAAGTACCCACTGCTTCGTCTTTGAAGATGATTTTATTTTTGGCATAGGTTACGTTACCGGACACATTATAATGGAAACCGCCGCCGGTGGTATTATCGTACCCCAGCGTAGCTTCAATACCCTGGCTGTTGACCTTCCCGATGTTTTCCGCGGGCACCAGCGGATTGTTTTTGTCAAAGGGATTCACGATACCGGAGGTCTGTGTCAGGGAAGTGCGCGGGGTTAATATTTTCGTACGGTGCTGCTGGAAATAGATAAACTCCAGGGAAAAGTGCTCAAAGAGGGTGGCATTTAGTCCCAGGTCCATTTTCCGGGCCACTTCCCAGGTGATATTGGGATTGGCCAGTTTTACCAGGTCGATGCCGCTCTGCATTTGTCCGTTGAACACATACTGGTTATAAAAAGAATAGTTGTCGAAATACTGGAACAATCCCACGTTATCGTTACCCAGCGTACCATAGGAGCCGCGGAGCTTCAGGTTATTGATGAAGGTCACCGGCTCAAACCAGGACTCTTTGGATACGACCCATCCTGCAGACACCGAAGGGAAGAAACCATATTGTTTGCCTTCCGGGAAAGTGGAGGACCCATCTACCCGGGCCTGTACTTCCAGCAGGTATTTTTCCAGGTAGTTATACGCGATCCTTCCGAAATAGCTTTTACGGGTGAAGTTGTAGCTGCTGCCGAAGTTGGTCCTGTCGGTCGCCGCGGCGCCGCCCTGGGACAATTCCGGGGTGAGCGGCGAAGGGAAATTGATACGGCCGGCGCTGAACGTGTCTACCATGTTCCGGCTTTGCTCATATCCGACCATTGCATTGATATCGTGAGCGCCAAAACGGCGGGCGTAATTCAGCCTGATGTTGGTCGTAAGCAGGGACATATTCCGCTGTTGCTGCACCAGCGACGCTTTCCCGTTGGAGCCGCCTACTATCTTCGGCGTATAGGTATTGGTAGCGGCGTCAAAGGTATATTCTTTATAAGGGGTGGCGAAGGTCTTGGCAAAGTTCCACGCTTTATCGGCAGAGAGGAAACCGTCCAGTGACAGCCCTTCTATGCCGGGGACCGCGTAGGACCCTTTCAGGATGCCGTTAAACACCTGGACGGGGTTGCGGGAGAGACCACCGGCGTCGGTGACCTGCATCACCGGGTTGTTGTTTTCGATACCGGTGGTAGGCAGGCCGTTGGGGTACCTGTCCAGCACTGTGGGGTAAGCCCTGTAAATGCCGCGGAAGATATCTCCTGCAGAGGTGGTGGGATACTGACGGTCTTCCTGGCGGCCGGACAGGTACAGGCTTACTTTCAGCCGTTTGGTCACGTCGGCGTCGATGTTTGACCTGAAGTTGTACTGGTGGTACTGGGTAGCGCCGTTTTTATACAGGCCGTTTTGCCCGATCATCCCCAGGGAGACATAATACCTTACGTTTTCCCCTCCGCCATTCACAGACAGGCTGTGTTGCTGCTGGGTGGTTGTTTTTCTCAGGGTAGCTTTCTGCCAGTCGGTGTTAGGGTAATTGACAGGGTCGGAGCCATCCCTGAACTTCTGTAATTGTTCTTCGGTGTAGAACTGGTTCATGCCCCCGGCACTATTATTATAATACCGTATTTCATTCATGATCTGACCATAGGTATAGGCATCTGCCATTTCAGGCAGCCTGGTGGGGGAAGAAAACCCCTGGTTGAAGCCGTAGTTGATAACCGGCTTCCCTGTTTTGCCCCGCTTGGTGGTGATGAGCATCACACCATTGGCCGCCCTGCTGCCATAGACCGCAGCGGAGGCGTCTTTCAGGACGGAGATGCTTTCGATGTCGTTCGGGTCGAGGCGTTCAAGCCCGCCGATCTGTCCGGGCACCCCGTCTACCACGATCAATACGTCGTTGTTGCCGGTGGTGGCCAGGCCACGGATGGTAACGGTGGAGCCGTCGTAGCCGGGCTCGCCGGAGCGGTTGTTGGCGATAACGCCCGAGAAACGGCCGGTCAGCGCATTGGACACGTTGGGCTGCGGGCTTTGCACAATGTCAGCGCCCTTCACTACGGAAATGGAGCCGGTGAGGGTAGCTTTCTTCTGGGTGCCGTATCCTACCACCACCACTTCGTTCACCGTTTTACTCAGGGCAGTCAGTACGATCCGCAGGGGCGATGCTCCTTTTACGGCTATACGCTGCTCGTTATAAGACATATGATTAAATAACAGGGTATCTCCGACGGCAGCGCTGATGCTGAATTTCCCGTCGCCGTCGGTCAATGCTCCCCCTGTTCTGTTCTTTACGCGGATGGTGACCCCGGGAACGGGGGTGTTATCGGCCGATACTGTGCCCGTTACCACGGCCTGCTGCGCCTGAGCGGCTCCGGCCAGTAACAGCAGCGGGAGAAAAAGTAAACAGATAAAAACTGGTTGGCTCCGTAAAGGGACAAATAATCCACGGTCCGTTCCGGATGGAAGTTTTTTCATAACGTAGCATTTAAATGAGTAAATCGGAATGCCGGCGAAACAATTTTGGTTGAATGGACTGTTTCATTTCCAGCCCCTTATGATGACCGCAATGTAAGATGAGGCACACAGATGCCAGAGGGGGTAAATCATTTAAAAAGAGGGGTAAAATCGTAAATTATCACAGGGGGCAATAATTACCCCCTGTGATCAAAGTGAGTATGGTGGCGGATAAAGGGGCATTACACCTCTTCCTGGCCTTCCGTGATGTTAAAGTCGCTGTTAAACGAGTGCCGGTATTTTTTGACATAGCTGGAGGGGTTCATGCCAAACAATTTCACGAACTGTTCACGAAAATATTTAATATCTCCTATGCCTACCTGCATGGCCGCCTGGGTAATGGAGTAGTTTTCTTTGAGCAGGAGCACTGCCGCTTTCCGGAGCCGGATAGACCGGATAAAGGAGTTGATGGTTTGTCCGGAGATGGATTTTACTTTCTTGTATAAACTGGAGTGGCTCATCCCTATTTCCAGGGTGAACTTTTTAATGGAAAAGGTCTCGTCTTCCAGGTTGGCTTCTATGATCTCGTTACAGCGTTTCAGGAAGTCCTGGTATTCCGCCGGCACCCGGATATTGGTGTTTTTGAGGGTAATCCGGTCAAAAAAGTACTGCTGCAGCAGGTTCCTGTTCCTGATAATGTTATTGACCTTCGCCATCAGGATATCATTGTCAAACGGCTTGGTGATGTAATCATCGGCCCCGCTTTCCAGTCCCCGGAGGCGGGTATCTGCTGCGGAAGAACCGGTCAGCAGGATCACGGGGATATGGCTGATGGTGTCTGTCTGTTTGATCTTCACGCATAATGCCACCCCGTCCATGCCCTCCATCTGGATGTCGCTGATCACGAGGTCGGGCATATAGCGTTCCACTGCGGAAAAGCCACTGACGCCGTTATCGGCTTCATACACCACAAACTTGTCTTTGAACAGCTGCCGGAGGTACTGCCTGATTTCAGCATGATCATCGATCAACAGGATGGATTTCTTTTCAGTGATAGTAGTGGCTGGAAGCTCTGCATCCATGGCGGGAGCATCCTGAGGCCCAAGGTCCACCTCCGCACTGAGTTCTTTCAGGAAGGCCGATTTATGTCCGCTGTTTTCCAGTAACGGGGTCCCGGCAAAATGGGCGCTTCCTTTTTTCAGCGAAAGCCGGAAAGCGGTACCTTCCTTTACCCTGCTTTCGTAGCGGATACTTCCATGATGTTTTTCAACAAAGTGTTTTACGAGGTAGAGGCCGATCCCAAATCCCGTTTGTAATGATTCTTTACGGTCCTGTGCCTGCCGGAACTTTTCAAAGATCCGGTCGCCTGCTTCGCTTTCAATGCCGCAGCCGCTGTCTTTGATCACGATGGTCACCGTGTCTGCGTCTTCGTTTACCTCAAATATAATGGTGCCATTGTCGGGGGTAAATTTAAAAGCGTTTGACAGCAGGTTGAAAATGGCAATTTCCAGTTTCTCGCTGTCTCCGTATATCCCGATCGCCGGTGAAGTAGCCCGGAAGTCATATTGAATATTTTTAGTTTTTGCCTGCTGGGAGAAACAGAGATATACCTCCTGGCACAGGTTTACTATGTCCAGGGGGGCGATCTTCAGCTGGTCGCCTCCCTGGTCGGCCTTGCGGAACAGCAGGAGCTGATCGACCAGGCTAAGCAGCCGTCTGGCGTTGCGGTACACGATTCCCAGGTCCCGGTCGTTTTTATGCAGCAACTCCTTCAGCGGATTGATGATGAGCGTGAGGGGCGTGCGGAACTCATGGGAGATATTGGTAAAGAAAGACAGTTTCTTCTCATTGAGTTCTTTTTCTTTCTCCTTTTCCAGGTGTGCCAGTTTGATGTCATATTTCAGCCGCTCTTCGCGGGCTTTGTACCGGGTATACAGGTAAATAGCCGCCAGCGTAACGCTGATGTACAACAGCCAGGCCCACCGTGTGCGGTACCAGGGAGGCAATACGATCAGGGAGACCGTGCGTATTTCCGGGCTCCAGAACCCGTCGGCATTGCTGGCCTTTATCTCGAACGTGTAATGTCCTTCCTGCAGGTGCGTATAGTTGGCCGTCCTGGTTTGACCTACATAGTTCCAGTTGTTGTCCCATCCCCGCAGCCTGTAGGCATAACTGATTTTATCGGGCAGCGTATATTCCAGCGCCACAAAATCGAAAGCGATAGTGGCTTTATCGTAGGGCACGGTCATTTCCTGCACCTCTCCTTCCGGTGTTCTGCCGGATACGTAGTTGTCCAGCTCCGTCACCGGCGTATTGTTGATGTTGATGCTGGTTAACCATACCGGCGGGATGCCGGTGGTCGCATACACGCTATCGGGATAAAAGATATTAAAGCCTTTGATACCGCCGAAGGCAAACTCGCCGGAACGCAATGCCAGTGCCGCATTAAAGCCAAACTGATTGCTTTGTAAACCGTCGGATGCGGAGAAATTGCGAAACGTTTTCTTCTGCGGGTCAAATTTGGAAAGGCCGTTGAAAGTGCTGATCCAGATATTGCCGCTGTTGTCTTCCAGCATCCGGAGAATGGAATTGCTGGGCAGGCCTTCTGTCATCGTATACCGGGTATAGGCGCCGGTTTGCCGGTTAAAATGAAGTAAGCCGCCTCCGTCGGTGCCCACCCAGAAATTACCTTTTTTATCATGGTAGACAGATCGCACGGTATAACCGATATCAAAACGGCGGTGACGCCGGTGATCTTTATCTATCCGGATGAGCGCCGTATAACTGCCTCCCCATAGCTGGCCTTCGCGGTCTTCCGCCAGGCACTGTATGTTGACCAGGCTGCTGTCGAAAAGGCCGAAGCGGTTTTCGCGGGGATCAAAACGATACAGGGTGCCATTATTCGTGGTGCTGGCCCAAAGTTGTTGTTGCCGGTCTTCATACACCAGCCATACATTGTTTTCTGCCGTACGGGTATATGGATTAAAACACACGTAGTGCTCAAATTTCCCGGTGGCGGTACGGTAACGGTTAACGCCGCCAAACCAGGTAGAGATCCATAAGTCACGGTGCACATCATGAATAATGGACGTAATAAAGTTACTGCTGATGCCCTCCGGCCGATGTGCATCATAATGAAAAGAAGTAAGGACGCCGGTTTCCCGGTTCCAGCGTTTCAGTCCTCCTCCATCGGTGCCGATCCAGATATTTTTTTCATCTTCTTCACAAAAAGAAAAAATAAAATTATCGATGGCCCTGGCGTCGGGGCTGCGGTTCAGTACATTCAGCTCAAACGGGTTACGCCTGGGTTCCAGGATATTAATACCGCCGCGCAAGGTACCTATCCATTTGCGGCCTTCCCGGTCTTCATAAATGGAATAAACGGCATTACTGCTTAGCTGCGTCCTGCTGCCCGGAGCAGTAAACGAACGTGCCGGAACATCCGTACCTGTCACCAGGTAAAGGCCGTTTCCATCGGAAGCGCACCAGGTGGTCCCTGCTTTGTCGGTGTATATATGAACGATCTTGCTGTTTTCGGGCAAGACGTTACCGGAAAATTTGTTGGTGGCGGCGATATACCGGAACACGCCGGTATCCGTTCCCAGCAACAGGTTGCCTGCCTTATCGAGGTTAAGGCAGTTGGCCTGCGGGATCTCCGCAGAAATAACCGATAAAGTTTGCTGACCGCTTTCATATCTGCACAGGCCAATATCCTGCACAAATATCCAGGCGGATGTTCCGGTAAACCGGATACCGGTCACCTCGTAGTCGGTGATGGTTTTTCCTTTTTGATGTATAGCCATCTGCCGGCCATTGTAAAGGCTGTTGTCGAAGACAAGCAGGCCGTTCTTTTCCGTACCCACCAGGACGAGTCCCTTTTCATCCGTCTTGATAATATGTATATTTTCATTGACCTTTCGAAGCGCACGGCTATTCACCGGCCTGTATACCGGCATAGCGAATTTTTCGCTGGCAGGATTAAACACGCTCACCCCCCGCCGGCCGCCTACCCACAGCTGGTGATGGCTGTCATCCGCTATGGTGTAAACGCCATTATCCGCCAGGGAGGTGCTGTCACCTATTTTGTTTCTGTAAATTTTAAACCTGTAACCATCATACCGGTTCAGGCCATCGTAGGTACCTATCCACATAAAGCCTTTGTGGTCCTGATATACCGAGGTAACGGCATTGTTGGATAATCCGTCTTCTATACCGAGATAGCGTATAGGATAACCGAGAGCAAACGTGGTGGTAGCGATCACCGTCAGCCAGAAAATAAAACAACATATCCTCACAACGTGCATAGGCTTGTATTAGCAGCCATAAATCTATTGAAAAAGATAAAACGTTGATGTTGTTTATTTTTCTGCCGGTCATTTATTTTTTCAGGCATTCCGCTATTCATGAAAGCTGTGGGAGTAACAGGCTGAGTAAGCTTGTTGAACGGAGAGGAAAATAAAAAAGGTCGCATTTAACATGCGACCTTTTCATTCATTGATAATCTGTGACCGCGTCAGGATTCAAACCTGAAACCTTCTGATCCGTAGTCAGATGCTCTATTCAGTTGAGCTACGCAGCCATTTCCCGTTTCGGGATTGCAAAGATAAACATTTTATTTTATCTTAACAAATTATTTTTCAACCCTTTACATCTGCTACTTTTTAACAGTATGTTTCTATTGAGCTAAAAAAAACTGCAAAACATGCTGCAGCTTTTTTCATTTTGTGACCGCGTCAGGATTCAAACCTGAAACCTTCTGATTCGTAGTCAGATGCTCTATTCAGTTGAGCTACGCAGCCATTTCCCCGTTTGGGATTGCAAATGTAGGATTAGTTTTTATTTAAACAAATTTTTTTAAAAATATTTTTTGAGACACTACCGTCAACCACTATACGCAGTCGATGCATGGCCTGCTAAAACATGCTCCCACAAAGCAATTACCGCGACGGCTATTTATCAACCGGATAAGGTCCATCCGTAAAAACAGTGCTATGATAACCTTTAGAGCCGACCACCTGCGCCAGCGGACTGAAGACATCGCGCTCTTCTTTCAGCGCCGCCAGCGCCTGTCCGAAATCGTATGCCGGCCGCCAGCCCAGCGCCTTTCGCGCTTTTGAATTATCATAGACACGGTCCATCACCGGCTGCATCTTCCAATGCAGGCGGTCGTACACTTCCTCGAAACCGGGAAAATAACGGCGCACCACCGCCGTCGCATCCTGTTGCAGCGCCTGCATATCCGCTGTAACAAATGGTGTGGTGGCACTGATCACATAACGGTCGAACCCGATGATGGCCGCTTTCTCCGCGGCCGCCAGATGCGCAGACACCACGTCTGCCAGGTCTACCCTGCCAAACAACAGTTCATTTACTTTCAGGTTCAGGTCTGCATACGCCGCCCGTTTTTCGCGGTCATCGTCTATCTCCGGAAAGAACCGTGAAGTGCGCAGCACCACACAGGGCAGCCCGCGCTTGCGGTAAAACAGCCGGCAGAGATCTTCCGCAGCCACCTTGGTGATACCATAAATATTTTTTGGCGCCGGCGGCAGCTCCGGTGTCACCCATACCGCCGGTCCGCCCGGCGCCGGTTCCATCGCCTCCCCGAACACACTGGTGGTGCTGGTAAACACAAAACGCTCTACGCCGGCCGCCACAGCCGCTTCCAGCAACGTCAGCGTTCCTGTGATATTTGTGTCAACGAACTGCTGCACGGAATGAGTGACCACATGCGGCTTGTGTAAAGTAGCTGCGTGGAACACCACCGCTACGTCCTTCATACATTCCCTGATAAAATCTGCATCGGTAATGGAACCGACAGCCGACGTAAAAGCACCGGCCACCCTGTCCACACCGATCACTTCATAATGCAACTCCTGCAGCCTGCGCACCAACGCTTCGCCCAGATGCCCGGAACTACCGGTAACTAAAACACGCATATCATTTTGAAATTTTATTATTTTGAAATTTTGTTATTGCTCTATGCTTTATCCGTTAAAGGTAGTAATGATAGCCGGCAACGGGTATTGATTTACGACGTAAAAATGGTGATCTTTGCGGTATGGCTTATACGATCAGCGGAGACGCCTATAAAGAGATTGCAGCCCGGAGGTTTTCCGGCGACCGTCGCTTCGATCAGTTCGAGCACAACACCACCGCCATACCACACGTACGGCACCAGGTGTCGCATGCCTTTAACCAGGACTTCGGGATCATACAGTTCAAAGCTGATTTCGGACAGGACATCAAAGTGCAAAAAGTAAAAGATGTTCCGCATGTCAGCCTTCACTTCCAGCTGAAAGGCAGCTCCTGCGCCGATTTTAAAGGCCTTGTTCCACAACCGCTGCAGGCCGGGGAATTTAACCTGTACGCGTCCGACAATTTCCAGTCGGACCTGCACTTCAAAGCACAACAGGGATTCGAATATCTTGCCATCACTTTCCGGCAGTCTTTTCTGCAGAACGTGCTGGCGCAGTTTTCCACCCCGACGCCGGAAGTCGCCCGGAAGCTGTCTGCCGGCGCCACCTTCACACTCTCCCCTTCCGCCATGCGGATTTCACCGGAAATACAGCTCGCTTTACGTTCGTTGTTACACCCGCCGGTATCCGATAACTTATTGCCGGTATACCGTCACAGCAAAATAACAGAAATCATCACCCTGCTGTTTTCCGAGGTTTACCCGGAGCCCCGCCCGGTATGGCAGCAGGAGATGCAGGACATCTATCACTATATCCTGGAGCACTTCCTTCAGCTTCAATCCCTGGCTGATGTGGCCCGGCATTTTCCCCTGACGGAACACCAGATCAAACAGCAACTGCGCCTGCAGTACAACACCTCCTTTTATGAACTGGTACAGGAACGCAAAATGGCCCATGCCATGCAGCTGTTTCAGCAGACAGACATGCACGTCAACGAGGTAGCCTGGCTGACCGGCTACGGCAACGCCAGCAATTTTATCCATGCTTTCAAGCGGAGGTTTGGCATCACGCCGGGACAAGTCCGGAACCGCTAGTAGAACCGCGGTTTTCCGGCGTCATGATCTTACAAAAAAACAAAGATGGATTTTCCGGCATCCGGATACACCCCAATGGTGTGACGCAGAAAAAAGTCATTCTGAAGAAAAAACATCTTCCCAAAGCGGATGCAGAACAATACGAAGAAGCTATGGACAAAACATTCTACGACTATAACGGTTGTTAGCGGGGAACCGCTTCCCCCTGGTACGGGAGCGCCGCAGTTCCGCCTACTTTCCTGAAAGTTAGATTGATCCGCGCTTTCATGGGTTTGGCAGATTTGGCGATGCGGTGCTCCCAGTATTTTTGCAGGTCGCCTTTCATTAATAACAGCGATCCATGTTCCAGTTTGATGGTATAACGACGGCGGTGATTGTCTTTGCTGCGGAAATCGAAATTACGCTCCTCTCCCAGGCTCACAGAAGCAATTTCTGTTTTTAATCCCGGTACAGTGTCCTTGTCCGAATGCCAGGCCACCGAATCATTGTTATCCCGGTAGTAGTTCAATAAAACACCATCGAACGATATGCCTGTATGCGCTTCTACTTTCGCTTTTAAAGCCAGCAGTTCCGGTGGCCAGGGCAATACCGCGCGCTGGTCCCCGCTCCGGATAGGCTCACTTCCAAACCAGGCCGACAGCCGCGGCGTCAGCACTTCCTTCTCATACATGATCACTTTGCTTTGCTGCCAGGGAACGGCACTCAGCAGTTGCTGCAGTAACTGATCACTTTCTTCCCTGCCCAGAAAAGACGGGTAGTACTCTAACAGGTCTTCCGGCAGCATCAGCGGGCTATCTTCAAATAATTTCAGTTGCATGATTCTCTATTTAAAATTTCTGCCTTTCGGGAATAGTTCCGCCTGTATCATTTTAGGCGCGGTCTTTTTAGCGACAGGCGGCGTACTGTCGCTGTAAGGCACATTCATCAGGTGCTCTTCATCGGTGGGCAATGACAGCTGGTTCAGCAGCGCATTGCAGTTATAACACTTCTGAATGATGACATGCGTCACACTCCCTTCCCGCTGCAATTTTCCTTCCACCATCAGCAAGCGGGACGAAACGATTTCCTTCCGGAAACGATCAAATATTTTCTCAAAAGCGACCAGGTTGGCGCTGCCTGTTTCATCTTCTATCGTGATAAAACAGATACCGCTGGCCGTTCCCGGCCGCTGCCGCACCAGTACCAGTCCGGCTACTCTCAGCAGGGTGCCATCAGGCCACTGATCCAGCTCCCGGACGGACAAGACACTGCGTTTAAACAGTTGCTGCCGTACAAAGCTCACCGGGTGGGCTTTGAGCGACAAAGCCATGGTGGCATAGTCCTGCACCACATGTTCGGAAGGCGTCATCAAAGGCAGCGTTACCGGCGCTTCGCTGGCGCTCTCTGACGCCTGCCCTTCAAAAAGCGCATGTGGCCGGTCTGCCAGGGCCGACACTTCCCATAATGCCCGGCGACGGTCCATACCCATAGACCGGAAAGCGTCTGCATCTGCCAGCCGCTCCAAAGCGCTCAGGCCGACACCGGCATCCATCATGGAATGGATATTTTTATATGGCGCTGTACGCCCTGTTATCAGCCGCTCCATCTCTTCCTGCCCCAGCCCTTTTATCTGGCGGAAGCCCAGCCGCAACGCACGGTACTTACCGGCATGTTCTTCCAGCGTATTGTCCCAGTTGGAATGGTTCACATCCACCGGACGAACGATGACCCCATGTTTGCGGGCATCGGACACCAGCTGCGACGGGGCATAAAAACCCATGGGCTGACTGTTAAGCAATGCACAGGCGAATACGTCCGGGTAATAACATTTGATCCAGCAGGAAACATACACCAGCAACGCGAAGCTGGCGGCGTGGCTTTCAGGGAAACCATAGGAGCCGAAGCCTTCCAGCTGCTTGAAGATGCGCTCGGCAAAGGCACGGTCATAGCCCTTCTTCACCATACCCGTCACCAGTTTCTCATGCCACTTCGAAATCTGTCCGTGTGCCTTGAAGGTGGCCATACTGCGACGAAGACCATCTGCCTCCGCAGCGGTAAAATTCGCTGCCACCATGGCTATCTCCATAGCCTGCTCCTGGAACAAAGGCACGCCTTTGGTACGTTTAAGAATCGCTCTTAGTTCCTCTGAAGGATAATCTTCCGGCTCTTCGCCATTGCGCCTGCGCAAATACGGATGCACCATGTCGCCCTGGATAGGGCCGGGCCTTACAATAGCGACTTCGATTACCAAGTCATAAAAGTTGCGGGGCTTTAACCTGGGCAGCATCGACATCTGCGCCCGGCTCTCGATCTGGAACACGCCGATGGTATCTGCTTTACAGATCATATCATAAACAGCATCATCTTCTTCAGGAATAGTTGCCAGCGTGTAATGCTCGTCATAATGTTGCCGCAGCAGATCAAATGCTTTACGGATGCAGGTCAGCATCCCCAGCGCCAGCACATCCACTTTGAGGAACCCCAGCGCTTCGATGTCGTCCTTGTTCCATTCAATATTGGTCCGCCCTTCCATCCTGGCATTGAGGATAGGGCAAAGATCGGACAACTGATGCTGTGTGATCACGAAACCACCTGTATGCTGACCGAGTTGCCGCGGAAAGCCGATGTACTGTTCCGTGAGTTCCAGCACTTTTATCAACAACGGATCTTTCGCGCTAAACCCTTCACTGGAAACGGTTTCGCCCGCCTTCCATTCTTCCCTGAATTCATACCCTGATTTCGCCAGGTGATCTACCGCATCCATCGACAAGCCCATGGCTTTCCCTACGTCACGCACTGCGCCTTTCCAATGCACCTGTGTCACCGTAGCCACGATGCCGGCCCTGTCACGCCCGTATTTTGAATAGACATACTGGATCACTTCTTCCCGGCGTTCGTGCTCAAAGTCCACGTCAATATCAGGCGCTTCATCCCTGGCGTCTGACATGAAACGGGCAAACAGGAGATTCACCGTTTGCGGATTAATGGAAGTAATCCCCAAACAATAACATACCACGGAATTGGCCGCAGAGCCGCGTCCCTGGCATAATATCTCCTGGCTCCGGGCGAAGCGCACCAGGTCGTATACCGTCAGGAAATAAGCCGCGTAATTTTTCCGGGCCATAAAAGAAAGTTCTTCCCGGATGGTGTTCTCCACTTTTTCCGGGATACCATCGGGGAACCGCTCATGAGCGCCCCGCCAGGTCAGCATTTCCAGCTCTTCCTGTGGCGTACGGCCTTCTGTGGTGATCTCTTCCGGGTATACATACTCCAGGCTGTCCAGCGAAAACCGGCAGGCATCCGCTATTTCCTGTGCACGCGCCAGGGCGGCAGGATAACGCCGGAACAAACGCTGCATTTCCGCGACCGGTTTCAGGTAACGTTCCGCGTTCTGGTATAACCGAAAGCCTGCGTTGTGGATCGTGCATTTCTCCCGCACGCAGGTCACAATGTCCTGCAGCTCCCGCCGTTCCGGGTGATGGTAATACACGTCATTCGTGGCCACCATCCCGATATGCAGCTCTTCGCATAACTGTGCAATGCGGTACAGTTTTTTACCATCATCACCGCGGTAAGACCAGCATGCCGCCATGTATAGCTCCGATCTGAAATACCGGCGGTACTCCCTCGCTGCTTTTTTAAAATCCGTATCGAAGTCAAACTCCCCGTTCAGCGCCGCCGGCGGTATCATCACGAATTTGATACCGGCCGCATATTGATAGACATCTCTTTTATACAGTTCACATTTACCTTTCTCCGTACGGAGGTTACCGGTAGAAAGCAGGGCCGACAGGCGGCCATACGCGGCCCTGTCCGTCGGATAAGCCAGTAATGGCGGACCATCCTGCAGGTCCAGCCGGCAGGCGGGGATAATACGGATATCTTTTCCTCTCGCCGCGGCATGCGCCCGCACGATACCGGCCAGCGTATTATGGTCAGTAACAGCAATAGCCTTGTAGCCCAGGCTGGCCGCCTGTTCCACCAGTTCCTCCGGGTGCGATGCGCCCCGTAAAAAGCTGAAGTTCGTTGTGATTTGCAATTCCGTATATCCCATACCGTTACTGTTCACGCAAAGTATCCGTGAATAAACCATTCCGGCTTATGTTCCCCATAATGCCCGGAGCGAAACAACCAATACCTGCCTCCTTCCTCATCTTCCACCTGGTAATAATCTCTTTGTAAGCCTTTCTCGATCCACCATTCCCGTTCAATCCTTTCCGGCCCGTCGGCCCTGACCACCTTATGTATTTTCCCTTTATGGATAAAGAGCATGGGCGGATAATCCGGGATCGGGGCAGACACCTCGATGCGCACCGGCGCGCCCAGCAGGCTTACCGGTCTTACCAGGTGTTCGGGCCAGGGTGTTGCCGCCGCTTCCTGTATATCGCTGGCAGTGCGCACCGAACGCTCCGGCCAGTGGTGCTCTTCCGGCAGGTACCGGTGGATGGCCGCAGCACCGATACGGCTCTCCAGGCGGTCCAGCAATTTGGTCACCGCATCCTTTTTGCCGCAGGTGTCCAGGTCCCACAACCGTTCCTGTTGGGTCGTCAAGCCCTCTACTACCGGCGCTTCCAGCACGAACAGTTCAATGCCCAGGTCCGGTTCGATGGTATCGATCTTTAATTCAAAAAGCCGGAACAGGTGCTCCAGGTTACGCACGGGACTGTTGGTGCCGATCTCCACCAGCTGTTGCCCGCCATCGGTGCGATAGCAGACGAGCCTTGCTTTGCGGAGTCCTTTCTCTTCCTGTTGCAACCGCTGACAAATGGTTTCCAGCAGCCTGCGGATGGCCAGTTCAATACCGGGCGCCGTCCGGATCGGATCGAGGCAGGGAAGCCGCTCCACATAAGGTTCCGGCGGCTGTACCGGTACCAGCAGTTCGGGTAAGGTGCCCAGCACTTTGCCGATCCGCTCCAGCACCTGCTGACCGAAGCGCCGCCGCAGTACTGCTGGCGGCATGTCCATAAACATCCCTGTTTGTGTAAACCCCAGCTTGCGCAAACGCTCTGTCACCAATGGTTCCAGCCGGAGGGCTTCCGGCGGCAGGTCACGCATCGCCGCAGCCTGGCCTCCCGGAGCAATCACCGGATGGGTGGTCCCGTAACGGGCCACCGCCCACGCGGCGGCCATAGTATCGGCAATCGCTGCACGCACATGATAGCCGCCCGCCTGCAGGCGGGTGACAATATTTTCAAAGTAACCTTCTTCCCCGCCCCATAAGTGCGTACAGCCGCTGATGTCCAGCACCAGCCCATCCGGCCCGTCCACGCCGGCAACCGGCGTAAAGCGGTAACACCATATGGCCAGGGATTCCAGCAGCTTATCCTGCGAAGGGTCCTCATCATAAAATAACAGGTCCGGATATACGGCCCTGGCATCCGCCAGCACCGTACCCGGCAGTATGCCCAGCGCGCCGGCTTCCCGGCTGACGGCACGGATGATGACCCGCCCCCTTTCCGGCGCCACCAGCACAAAAGGCTGCTGACGGAGCCCCGGGAAACGAAGCGCCAGCCGGTCAGCCGCCAGATGGCGAAACCACACTGCCATATAACGTTTCATACGATTAACCCGCTTTGATATAAACATTTTCTTCCCCGGTCTTTTCTGTATAGCCATGCTGAAACTGCTGCCCATCCCATGTTATCTGCCAGCTGCCCGGCTTGCCGTTGCGGACTTTCAGCAACGCTACCTGCCATTGCGGGTAACCTACGCCCGGTAAATCATCTTCCATCAAACTGGCCATGGGCGAGATCATCCAGCGGGTGGTACACACGGTGTTCTCCACACTCCGCGGCCGGTGCCGGTGCAACAGGCAGGGCACCCCGCTTTTTTCTATCGCCAGTTGCAGCCGGCGCAGCGCAATGGGATGAATATCCGGGACCTCTCCCACCACCGCCGCCAGCGCATTACATTTCAGACACTCTTCCACCACCCAGAGCAACTCTTTCTCCGATACCAGGTCAATAAAAATGATCCTGTCCGGCACCACGCAAAAAGCCTTCAGGCCGGGCGGAAACAGCGTCCGGTGGGCGCCCACCCATACAGCCATCTCCGGCCCTTTCATTAAACGGCTCAGCAGTCCGGCCATAAATCCCAGCGTGGCTGCCGCCGTTTCACTGGTATGACTGATAAATTCATGGGTGCCCCTGAAAGGAAAACAATCCCCCGGAAATGCCCTGTTCAACGGGCCGAGGTCGGGATGCTCATTGGAATGGGATGAATACACAGTACTCCCTGAAGAAAGAATTTCCCCTCTCAGCCTGGCGATCACCTCATTTCTTTCAGCTGACTGTTTCATATTTCAAAAAGTTGACTTATATTTGGCATTAATAATGCCAATACCACGGCAGTAATAATGCCAAAAAAATATGAAAGAACAAAATAATTTTTGGGCGCATAACCTGAAATTTCTCCGCAACCGGAAAAAAATGACACAGGACGACCTCGCCGCCGCCCTGCAGTTTACCCGCACCAAGCTGAAAGCGCTGGAAACCGGCGCCACCCGCAATCCGCCGCTGGAAGACCAGGTGCTGATCTCTGATTTTTTTAAGGTAGACATTGACACGTTCGTACGGCTCGACCTGTCCCAGCTGGGAGAACTGCACCTGCGGGAACTGGAAGCCGGCGACATGAGTTACGTAACCGGGAAAAAAATGCGGGTATTGGCCACCACCATCACCCCGGACAATAAAGAACAGGTGGAGATGGTTTCCCACAGCGTACAGGCCGGGTATACCGCCGGTTATGCGGACCCTGATTATATTTCCAGCCTGCCGGTATTTCATATGCCGCAGCTGCCGGCCGACCGTAAATTCAGAATGTTCCCCGTGAAGGGCGAGTCCATGCTGCCTGTGCCGGAAGGGGCTTATGTGATCGTGGAATATATACAGGACTGGTCCACCCTCAAAGACGGCACGCCCTGCGTGGTGATCACCAAAAATGAAGGCATCGTTTTTAAAATAGTATATAACCGGATCCAACAGCACGGGCAACTGCATCTTGTTTCCCTGAACCCCTTATTCAAACCTTATGATCTTCCGGTAAGCGAAGTGCTGGAAATGTGGAAATACAACAGCTACTGGACAAACACGGAGTTGTCGCCACAGGCTGATATGGAAGCCATTTTACAGGCGCTGGGAAAACTGGACACAAAAGTAGACCTGTTACTCCGCGAAGAATAATTGACTTAAAGGCAGCCTAGCTGCCTTTCTGCTTCCAGTCCCTCGGCGATTTTCCGAAATGTTTTTTAAACTCGCGGCTGAAATATTTAGGATCACTGTACCCTACCTTATAGGCGACCTCACTGATATTGTATTCGGCACTATCCAGGTACAGGGTCGCTTTTTTCATGCGTATGGCCCTGATAAAATCATTTACGGTAAGCCCTGTCAGCATATGCAGTTTTTTATACAAAACCGGACGGCTGATCGCCAGCTTCCGCGAAATGGTATCTACATTAAAAGCCGGTTCATCCATGTTCTCTTCAATCACCGCTATCACCTTTAACAGGAACGGATCTTCGATGACGGCGGCCGCTTCGTCCGGCTCCTGACCATCGCCATCCGGCTGCCCCGCTGATGGGAAAGCCAGTTGCTTCACCAGGCGTTGGTGGATTTTTTCACGCAGGCTCAACAGGTTACTGATATGTAATGTCAATACCTGTATACTGAAAGGTTTGGTAAGATATACATCGGCTCCCTTCTGCAACCCGCTTAACTGCTGGGAAGACGACGACATTGCCGTCAGCAGGATGACCGGTATATGATTGGTCCGTTCGTCACTTTTGAGCTGGCTGCATAATGTATAACCATCCATACCGGGCATCATTACATCGCTGACAATGATATCAGGGATCAGTTCCACCGCTGTCTTCCACCCTTCCGAACCATTTGTGCCGGTAACAACATGATAATCTCTCTCCAGCACTTCACGATTAAACGCCAGAATTTCTTCATTGTCTTCTATCAGCAGAATCGTATATTTTTTCTGAGCAGTGCCCGGCTTTGTATTATCCGGCATCATCAACAAATCTTCCTGCTGCCGGGCAGCAGGCGGTGTATTAGCCTTGTTCCCGCCGCCAGCGGCCGGTTTGGCCATCCTTACCGTAGCATTGAAATGGACGTTACCCTTTCGCAAAGTAACTGTAAAGACCGTTGTATTTCCCTCGTCAGTGCGGGTACTGTCTACCGCAATAGTTCCTCCGTGCAACTCAATAATGCTTTTGGCCAGCGCCAGGCCTATACCATATCCTTTATTGTCGCTGCCATCATCATCTTCCTGGAAATAGTTTGTAAATAATTTAGGCAGATTTTCAGGAGCTACTCCCCTGCCATTGTCTTTTATGGTAATGACAACCGCCCGCTCCTCCTCCTCAACGGCGGTCTCTATCCTGCCGCCTGATGGCGTAAACTTACAGGCATTATAAAACAGGTTATAGAACACTTTCTCCAGTTGGATCCTGTCGAAATATAACCAGACCGGGACATCCGGGCTATTAAACCCATACTGGATGTTCATCGACAGAATCTGGTCTTCAAAGGCATAGAAGACCTCTCGCAGAAAAGAGACAATATCTTGTTCTGCCACCTGCAATGGCAGGTTGCCTGATTCAGCTTTTCTGAAATCCATCAGTTCCGTCAGCAGGTGCAACAGGCTTTCCGAGTTTTTCCTGATGATCTTTAATTGCCTGGAGTTTTCATAATCTTCCCGGTTGATTAACAACAATCTTTCTGCAGGCCCGATGATCAACGAGAGCCTTGACCGCATTTCATGGGAGATATTCGTAAAAAAATCCAGCTTTAACTGCGTGAGCTCATGGTCCCGCCGGATCAATGACCGCAACACAAAAAAGCGTACAACAAAAAACACAACGGCTGCCGCAAAAAGAACATATAACCCGTAAGCCCAGATCGTTTTCCAGATGGGCGGCAACACGGTGATGCGTAATTGCGCCGGCTTCCCCCAAACACCATCATTATTGGTACCCTTCGCAAAAAAAGTATAGCTGCCCGGCGGCAGGTTCATATAGGTGGCGGCAGGATTGGATGTATAGTTCCAGTCGCTGTCAAATCCTTCCAGCTTAAAGGCATAGTTGTTCTTTTCCGGTTGTACATAATTCAGAGAAGCAAATTCCAGTGTAAACACATTTTGCAGATGGGTGAAACGAATAGCGCTGGTAAGACTTATCTCCTTTTCCAACAGCCCGTCCGACTGCCCGATCGTTACCGGATGATCAAACAGTTTCACGCCTGTCAGGAAAGTAACCGGGGCAAACGGGTTTTCCCTGATGTCGTCCGGCCGGAAAAAGGTAAGTCCTTTATATCCTCCGAATAACATCTCTCCTGAACTGCTATTATAACAGGAATTGATATTAAAAATATTACCGGCCAGCCCATCGCTTTTATTGTAGTTT
This sequence comes from Chitinophaga oryzae, assembly GCF_012516375.2. Classification (NCBI taxonomy): domain Bacteria; kingdom Pseudomonadati; phylum Bacteroidota; class Chitinophagia; order Chitinophagales; family Chitinophagaceae; genus Chitinophaga; species Chitinophaga oryzae. Next base: position 3,814,844 of record NZ_CP051204.2, on the reverse strand, counting down.
TTAAAGCTCCTGTTCTTTACGTCCAGCTTGGACAACCCGTTGCCGGTACTAATCCACAGGTTGTTATGTTTATCTTCCAGGATGGCGGTGACGTTATCGTCCGGCAGTCCGTTTTCCTTCGTATAAATGGTAAACTTCTTTGTTCCCCCGGGTGTATACAGCGCCAGTCCGCCAAAGGCACAGCCAATCCATATGTTTCCGTTCCTGTCTTCATGAATACAATTGATATTATTCTTCGGCAGGTCTTCCTTCGTCGAAAACCGGTATACAGTGTCGCTGTTATGCCGCATCAGCAAAAGGTCTCCGGAGGTGCCTACCCAGAGATCCCCATTGGCTGACTGCAGGACCGACTTTACGGACCTGGCGCTCACTGCCCGCACAAGCCGGTTATCAGGCAACAGGTGTAAGGCCGTACCCGTTCTTTTAAACGCCCGTAAACCGGTTTGCATGCCTACCCAGAATATGCCCTCGCGGCTTTCCAGCATCGTCAGTATCTCAGCGGTGCGGACGGTGGGATCGTTTTCCCTGTAAAAATAACGCGTGAAATTTCCGGCTGCAGGATTGTACAGGTTAAGCCCCCGCCATGCGTTCCGATCCAGATATGCCCATCCCTGTCCCGGTAAATCACTTTCACCAGGTCAGAGCCGAGTGACGCTTCCTCTTGCGGATGATGCCGAAACCAGGTGATCCTGCCGGTGGCCCTGTTAATATAATTCAGTCCACTTCCCTCCGTGCCTGCCCACAGGTTCCCCGCTGCGTCTTCCGAGAGCGCACTTACCACACTATTGTTGATCCCCTCGCCGTAAGTACTGCTTTTATAAACGTGAAAAGGGGTATTGTCTGCCGAAACGCTGTTCACCCCGCCCCAATAAGTACCAATCCATACAGTGGCGCAGCTGTCCATAAAAATGCTGTATACCGAATTATGGCTCAGGGTCTGGATATTATCGGGGTAGGACTGGTAATTATCAAACCGGCCGCTTGCCGGATCATAAACACTGATGCCTCCCTGCGTGCCTATCCACAACATTCCGCGGGCATCCATCTTAATGTCGCGGATATTATTGTTCACCAGCCCATTGGGCCCGCCGGCCCGGTAATGTTTAAAACTATCTGACCGGCGATCATAAAGATTGACCCCGCCCTGCTGGGTGCCTACCCACAGGCGGCCGGCTTTGTCTTCAAAGATCACGGTAACGTAGTTATCGCTTAACCCGGATTCGTTGCGGCCATCATGCCGGAAACAGCGGAAACGCCACTTCCCGTTTTCGGGCGTCATCTGTGTAAGTCCACAGGAAGACCCGATCCAGTAGGTGCCCTGATGGTCCTGAAAAATAGTGCGGATATTGTTATTGACCGACAGCCCTGCGACAGAATCAGGGATGCTGACCGGGTTAAAACGACCACTTTCCCTATCGTCCAGCCGGAACAACCCTTCCGAAGACCACACCCAAAGCGTATGCTGCCTGTCTTCATAAATACAGCTGATGCTCAGGAAGCCTTCTCCCTGCTTTTTTCCAAGCGGCACCGGATCGAGGCGGTCCATCACCGGATCATACCTGTTCAGGCCATTACGGGTGCCCACCCACAGCACCTTGTGCGAGTCTACCAGTAAACGGGTGATATAGTTTTCCGGGACATCGTTGCCGGGAGCGTCCTGGCTTTTATAAATTTTAAACCGGCGCGTATCAAACCGGTCCAGCCCATTTTGTGTCCCGAACCACAGGAACCCATTCCCATCCTGTGCAATACTCAATACCGCTCCGGGCGCCAACCCCTCTTCCGAAGTTAGCCTGTTGAACAACAGGCCCTGACTACACAGGCGCAGGGAACAAAATAATAAGAGTGCCAGGAAACCGTTTTTCAGCATAGCCGAAACAAATGTGCTTTATTAAAATAGTTCGCTCAACATTATTTGCAGGATGGGGATGTCATCATATCAATTGCAGGATAGCAAAAAAATACTGATTTTCATCCCTTTCTTCACAGAATTTACAATTTTACCCCATCTTTTTTCTGATTTTACCCCATACCCGGACATAACAGAAGATACCTTGCTGTCAGTAAATTCCAAACACATACGTTATGTTTCCACGATTAATGATGCTGAGTATCCTGTTACTCCCGCTATGGGTATGGGCACAAAACAGGAAGGTGACCGGAACGGTCCTTGACGAAAACGGCCAGCCGATCCAGAGTATCAGTGTCCAGGTAAAGGGAAGGCCCGGGGGCACCCTCACCGGTAAGTCCGGCAGCTTCGAAGTAGAAGCCGGCGACCATGAAACGCTTGTCTTTACTGCCGTCAATTATGTTACAAAGGAAGTACCCCTTGCCGGCGCTGGTCTGCCGTTAAAAGTAGTATTGGCTTCCAAAGTAACCGCTATCACCGACGTGGTGGTAGTGGGATACGGCACCCAGAAAAAGCGGGACCTGACCGGCTCCATTGCTTCTGTCTCCACCAGGGATTTTAAAGAGCAGCCCGTAGTAAATGTGCAACAGATCCTCCAGGGCAGGGCTGCCGGCGTTCAGGTGATGTCCAATGCAGGCGCTCCGGGAGGAGCAGTATCGGTACGGATACGGGGAAACAATTCCATCAAAGGCGATAACAACCCATTGTATGTGATTGATGGCTTCGTTGGCGCCGACCCTTCCACGGTGAATCCCGGGGATATAGAAACAATGGACGTGCTGAAAGACGCCTCCTCTACCGCTATCTATGGCAGCCGGGGCGCCAACGGCGTCATTGTCATCACCACCAGGAAAGGGAAGCCCGGTAAAACCAGTATCGAACTGATGGGACAGTTTTCCAGCGCCCGCGTATTAAAGAAAATGGACCTGCTGAACGCCGCTGATTTTGCCGCCACCGCCAATGAAAACGCTATCGCTAACGGTGGATCGCCCATCTTTACGCCGCAGCAGCTCGAGCGTTTCAAAAGCCAGGGGGGCACCGACTGGCAGGACGAAATCTTCAGAACGGCCCCTACTCAGGAGTATCAACTGAGTATTTCCGGCGGGAGTGACAAAACCAGGTATTATACCAGCGGAAACTTTCTGAACCAGCAGGGAATCATCCTTAATTCAGGCCTGAAACGATATTCCGTAAGGGCGGGCCTTAATGCACAGCTGTACAAAAAACTGTCGCTTCACGTAAACGCCTACGCAGTAAGAAATGAAACGCGCAACACCGGCATCGTGGGCAGGGACGCGCCGGTCACCCAGGCTATCGCGTGGGCGCCCACCGTACCAGTACGCGACAGTACAGGGAAATTCACGCTCAACGACCCCATTGGCTCCATTTCCAATAACCCGGTAGCCATTGCTACCGATCAGAACAGTATTACGCATAATTCAACATTTGCCACCATCGCAGGGCTGAAATACGAATTTGTTCCGGGCCTTACCTTCGATGTGTCCGGCGCCGTCAACTACAGCAATATTCAGACGCTGAACTATACAGGGCCTACGGTGACATCCTCCAGACTGGCGAACGCCGGACGCGGCTCAGGTGAAAATATCGGCATCCAAAATACCAATAACCTTACCTACAGTCATTTATTCAACAACACCCATCAACTCACCATAACAGGTGTGTTGGAATATCAGTCGTTCAGCACCAGCGGTTTTAACGCCAATGCCAACAGCCTGACCTTTCCCAACCTCGGCTTCTATAACCTGTCACTGGCGCAGACCTACGGTATCGGTACCAACTATTCCGACTATAAGCTGCTTTCCTACCTCGGAAGAGTCAACTACGATTATAAAGGCCGTTATTACATCACTGCCGGCGTAAGACGGGACGGCTCCTCCAAATTCCAGGGAGGGCACCAGTACAGTACCTTCCCTTCCGTAGGGGTGGCCTGGAAGCTCTCTGAAATGGATTTTATGAAGAATGCCTCCTTTGTTAACAACCTTAAAATCAGGGCAGGGTATGGCGTTACCGGCAACCAGGCCATCAATCCCTACCAGACACTGACTGCCTATCAGAACGTCAACACCACTTTGATCCCCGGCAGCATCACCCCTGGTATCATCCTTGGCAACCCGGGGAACCCGGACCTGAAGTGGGAAACCACCAAGCAGTGGGATATCGGGCTGGACGCAGACCTGTTTGACAACCGCTTGTCGCTCACTGCGGATTATTATAATAAAAACACCAGCAACCTGCTGCTTTCCGTTCCTATCCCCAACTACCTGGGCGGCGGCAGCGTACTGTCCAATGTCGGCAAAGTAAACAACAAAGGAATTGAGCTCTCTTTGTCAGGCGATATTATCCGTCGCAACGCCCTCACTTGGAACAGCGCTTTCAACATCTCCTTTCTCCGTAACAGGGTGGAGTCGCTTTACTCCGACAAAAACATCCCTTCCGGCACCAACGTGGGCGCGGGCCTTTCACCCCAGCCGGAGTTCATGATCATTCCCGGGCAACCGCTTGGCACCTATTGGGGACTTACCTATGAAGGAACCTGGAAACCCGGAGAAAAAGCAGCTGCCGCAGCCTATGGCAATGTGCCCGGAGATGCTAAATACCGGGACCTCGACGGTAACGGGGTTATCGACGGCGGTGATTACCACATTATCGGGCACGGGCTGCCACGGTATTCGTGGGGCTGGAACAATACCTTTACCTGGAAAGGTTTCACGCTGAATGTTTTCGTACAGTCGTTGGGGGGATATGATAAACTGAATTACACCTATGCCGCCGGCATTACCGCCAACTCCGATATGCGGCAGGCCACCATTGCTGACATCAAAAACAGGTATATCCCCGGGGTCAACGAAACTTCAGATATTCCCGCATTCAGCAAAACCAATAAGAACTATATGGTCAGCACCCGGTTCCTGGAAGACGGCACCTTCATCCGGTTTAAGAACATCAGCCTTAGCTATCAGTTACCCGGGTCGATGGTGAAGCAGGCGAAGATCACGCTGTATGTACGGGCGGTCAATCTCTTTACGATCACGCAGTATAAAGGGCTGGACCCGGAAACCAACAGCGTTGCCACCGGCGCCGGCAGCGACGTTAATCAAAGCATTGACTATGGCTCGTATCCCAATGCAAAAACCATCACAGGAGGCGTAAAAATCGGTTTCTAACTTCAAACTCCGGCACATGAAAAAGATAATATACTGTTTACTGCTTGTATCCGCCATATCAGCCTGTAACAAAGAATTGAATGAAACGCCCAACGGACAGCTTGTTGGCGATGACGCCCTGCGCACCATCGAAGGCCTGCAGACCGCCCTGGCCGGCGCATACCAGCCTTTAAAAAACGGCTATACGTCGGGCTTTGCCACAGCAGCGGTAGATGCCGTACTAATGGGCTCCGACGATCTCACCACCCATTCCGCCAGTAACAAACAGGAACTAAGGGAGATGGACCAGTTTGCCGTTAACTCCACCAACGGCCGTATTAACGTTATCTGGCTCGGATGTTACAAGACCATCCAGAATGCCAATAACATCATCGCCAATTACGAAAAGGCGGGTACTTCCGCCAACATCCGGCAGATTGGCGGTGAAGCTTATTTTTTAAGGGCCTTCTCCTATTTCTGGCTGGTACGGTTATGGGGCAACATCCCGCTGATCACCACATCGAAATACAGCCCGGACCTGCTCTCCATACAAAAGAGCAGCCCCGCGCAGGTGTACGCGCTGATCGAAGCAGACCTGAAAAAAGCAGAAACCCTGATGGGCAATACCAAGCCCGTCGCAGGCAGAGCCAGCGCAGGCACCGCCAAAGCATTGCTTGCGGAAGTATACCTTACCGAAGGAGGATACCCGCTGAAAGATGCCTCCAAATACGCGCTCGCCGCCGCTAAAGCCAAAGAGGTGATCGACGGCAAAGCGGTCTATGGCTTTGACCTGGTACCGGACTTCGGCAGCTTATGGACCGGAACACCTTCCAGCAACAATACCCCGGAAGATGTGTTTGCATTGCAGTTCTGCAACAGCTGCGGCAATCCCAGTACCCTGTATGGAAAATCAAGCATGCCGGGAGATGAAGCAGGATGGGACGATTACTTCTGCGAAGTCACTTTCTTCAACAATTTTCCCGAAGGCAAAAGAAAAGACGTAACGTTTCACACGACATTCAAAACCAGCGCGGGCGACGTCAGCTGGCAAAACGGTCAGACCAAACATCCTTATTACAACAAGTTCAGGGTAAACACCCCCACCCCCGGCTTCCTGACGTCCGGTAGTGATCTTTCCGTGAAACTGTTGCGTTATGCGCAGGTGCTGCTCACCTATGCAGAAGCGCAGGCACGTTCCACCGGGGCGCCGTCTGCAGAAGCCTACAATGCCGTCAACCTCATCCGGAAGCGCGCCGGCCTCGACGATCTGCCGCAGGGCCTTTCCGGCGCAGCATTCGCCAATGCCGTAGCCGACGAACGGGCCTGGGAATTTGCCGGGGAATATACCCGCTGGTTCGATCTGCAGCGTCTCGAACTGGTGGAAACCGCCAACTCCCGTAAAGCGGCAGACGATCTGAAACCACTGAATACAATCACCAAAGCCAGATACTGGTTACCCATTCCTTACAACGACCAGCAGATCAACAATGGCTTGTAATAAATACGACGGCCCTACATCCATTTTCACCTTAAAACCCACAATATGAAAAAGCATACCGCTCTTTTTTTTGCTGCCAGCCTGTGTTTCCTCGCCTGCTCCAAATCGCAGGAACTACAGAAACTGGACGGCCTGAAATCTTCACTGGCCACTGCAACAGCCACCGGCACAGTATATTATGTAGACCCCGATGGTAACGACAGCAACGCCGGCACCAGCGACAGCAACGCATGGAAAACAATCGCTAAGGTCAACACCATGACATTCTCCCCAGGTGATCAGATCCTATTTAAAAGCGGCGGCGTATGGAACGACACCCTGCGTCCCAAAGGCTCAGGAAGCGCGGGCCAGCCCATCATCATCGACAAGTACGGCGGCGAAGCCCGACCGGTTATCAATGGCGGCGGAAAAGTGAACAACTCCAAAACGCTGTTGCTGAACAGGGTATCCTTTTGGGAGGTGAATAACCTCGAAATAACCAACACGGTACCTGCCGGCACTACCTATGCAGCCACCGGAATAATGGTCGATGGCGGAAATGAAGCCACCCCTTCCAGCAACATCACCATAAAAAACTGTTATGTGCACGATGTTAATGCAGCCAAAGATTTCCAGACCAACTTCGTGAAAGGGACCGGCGGCATTATCATTGCCGGCAAAACAGACGACGTGCTGGTTCAAAGCTGCCATATAAAAAACTGTGCTGTAGAAGGTATGCGGACCGTAGGCACGGGGAAAAACATTGTGTTTGACAATAACCTGCTGGAATACATATACGGAGATGGTATCGTGATGGCAGGAGCTACCGGCGGGTGTAAAGTCACGCACAACACCGTGTACAAAGCCTGTATGAACACCAACAGCTACAACTATGCAGGTATATGGACAGTAAAAAGCAAGAATACACTTGTGGCTTACAACGAAGTGTATGGAATGACAGGCGGTGGCGGCAATGACGGGATGGCGTTTGATGCAGACGGATACGACGCCAATTCCCCCACTGATGGTGATATTTTTGAGTACAATTACTCACACGACAACAATGGCGGGTTCATGCTGTTCATGTATAACTCCCACAACATCACTGTACGCTACAACGTAAGCGTAAATGACATAGGCACCACCGGGAAGAAAAAACTTTTTCTTTTTAACGGGAGCACCAATAACAATCACCAGATTTATAACAATGTTTTCTACATCATAAATCCGGGAGGCACTATTTTCCACAGCGCTCCATATGGTACCTATTCCAACAATATCATTTATGCCGCCTCCACCGCCACAGGCCTGACCCTGTGCAGAGGAGACAATGGCCAGTCTATTCCGCTGACAACCCAGTCCAGGTTCTACAACAACGATTTATACCCGGGCAGTGTATTTACCGCATTCAACTGGGGCACTGCTACCCGCAGCAATAATTTTTATGACGATCCCCGTTTTGTAAACCCGGGCACCGGTATTGGTTTCCCCGTAGCCAACGGCTATAATATCGGCGATACTTCCCGTTGCCGTAACGCCGGCATTTTCATCGCCAATAACGGTGGTATAGACTTCGCCGGCAATTCCCTGCCCACCTCCGGCAATCCCGACGTCGGCGCTTTTCAGCACGCCGTAATATCCCAGGCGGGCAGCTCGCTGGCCGATGCCTATGTACGCGACGGCAGTTATGCCGGTACTAACTATGGCGCCGACTCCCTGTTGGTGGTGAAATCGGATGCCACCTCCTATGCACGCAGGTCTTATCTGAAATTCAATTTTAACCAGGTGGGCACAGCCAGCGTAAATGCAGCCAATCTCAGCATCTATTGTGCAGGCACCGGCATGACCAATACCGTGAAGATTTACAGTACTGCCGGTAAAACCTGGGCTGAAAATGCCATCACCTGGAACAATGCGCCGAAAGACACCACCCTCGTGGGCCAGGTAACCGTCAACGCCGCAGGCTGGTATAACATGGACGTTACCAGCGCCGTCAACAGGGAACTGCAGGCCGGCAGTAAAACCGTTTCACTGCTGCTCATGAACACCGGACCGTTTAACTCCAACGGCTATATGACGTTCTACAGCAAAGAAGCGCCTGGCAACAAACCCGTTCTGCAACTGACCTATTAATCTTCCCGGCAGCACAGTAGCAATATGCACCGGAATAGCCAATAGCCACAATCAACGACTTTTGATCTGTAATACTCACCATGAAAAGAACATACATTATCACCATCGCCGCCTGCTTTATAACGCTACTGAGCTATGCCGGCGGGGGCGCTCCAAGGACCTGCCTGAATCTGAACAACGACTGGAATTTCCACTTTTCGTACGACGTCCGCAGGAACGCCCCTCTCCAACAGGTTACCCTGCCGCATACCTGGAATGACAAAGATGTTTTCAACGGCCAGCTCCACTACTACCGGGGCACTGGCATTTATACCCGGCAACTTGCCTTCCGGCCTGAATGGAAAGACAAAAGAATATTCCTTTATTTTGAAGGCGCCAACTCGGTAGCCGATGTACTGGTGAACAATAAATTCGTCACAGAACATAAAGGCGGTTATACCGCCTTTTGCGCAGAGGTTACGGCCTTCCTGCAGGCTGGGACCAGCAATACCATCACCGTGCAGGTCAGCAATGCCGAACGGATGGACGTACTGCCCCTCTCCGGTGATTTTAATGTATTCGGCGGCCTGCATCGCCCGGTATGGCTGATCGTCACAGATAAGAACTGTATCACCCCGCTGGATTACGCGTCGCCGGGCGTGTATATCCGCCAGGATAAAATCACCCCGGCCGAAGCCATGGTAAACGTATTGACGAAATTGTCACTGGCCGGCGCCACCCGGAACCTGGAAGCACGTACCGTTATCAAAGACGCCCGGCAGCAGGAAGTGGCGAGCAAACAGGCGAGCATCGGTACCGGTGATTCGCTCCTCCTGCAATCCCTCGCCATTCCCCGCCCTCATCTGTGGAATGGCAGAACAGACCCATATCTTTACGAGGTAACGGTGCAGTTGTTCCAGGACCATCAACTGATCGATGAAGTGACCCAGCCGTTGGGACTGCGTTCTTTTAAAGTAGATGCAGGCTCAGGGTTTATGCTCAACGGTCGTCATTACGATCTCTATGGCTTCGGGCTGCATGAAGATGTGGCCGGACGCGGTTCCGCCCTGAACAACAACGATCATGCAAAAGACATGTCACTGATCGTGGAATCCGGCGCCACCGCCATGCGGCTCACACATTATCCGCATCTGGATTATTTCTATCATCTCGCGGACAAGAACGGTATCGTTCTGTGGACAGAAATACCGCTCGTGGGCCCTGGCGGCTATACAGGCACCGGCTTCACTGACAACCCGGCATTAAAAGCACACGCCAGGCAACTGCTGACTGAAATGATCCGTCAGCGGTACAATCATCCCGCTGTTGTTTTCTGGGGTTTGTTCAACGAATTAAAACTGGATTACGACGATCCTGTGCCTTTTCTTCACGAGCTTCAGCAACTGGCCCAAAAAGAAGATCCGTCGAGGATCATCACCTGCGCCACCTTCCTGGACTCCGGTCATTTCAACACCGTCAGCGACGTCATTGCCTGGAATAAATACTATGGATGGTATGGCGGTGACTTTAAAGACATGGGCGCCTGGGCAGACAACATGCATCAGCAATTTCCGGACAAACCCATTGGCGTCAGCGAATTCGGGGCCGGCGCCAATATCCTTCACCATCAGGAAGAACTGAAAAAGCCCGTGGCGGATGGCAACTTTCACCCGGAAGAATGGCAAACAGCCTATCATGAGGCTTCCTGGGCCACACTGGCAGCGCGGCCCTTTATCTGGGGGAAGTTCGTCTGGGCACTGGCCGATTTCAGTTCTGCCATCCGGAGCGAAGGCGGCGTCAACGGCCTCAATGATAAAGGCCTGGTTACCTACGACCGCAAAGTAAAAAAGGATGCGTTCTATTTCTACCAGGCCAACTGGAGCCGCGAACCCATGCTGCACCTGGCAGAGAAACGTGCCGTCAGCCGGAAAAACAAAACAACTACCGTTAAAGCCTATACGAACCAGAATAACGCAACGCTGTATGTCAACGGAAAAAACATGGGGACTGGCAAACGCGATACCCTTGGGCGGGTCATCTGGGAGCAGGTGGTTTTGCAATCCGGCAAAAATGCGATTGTGATAAAAGCTGCGCACCAATTACAGGACAGTTGCGTGTGGAACCTGGAGAACACAGTATCCAACCGGTTTAAACAGAGAGAATCAACATCACCAATTTTCTAACTATCTAAAATCAAACGTTATGAAAAAAGCGAAACTGTTATGGCTTTCTGCCGGTATCGTTATACTGGCTGCCGCATGCCAGAAAAACACGCCGCCGTCCGAATTGCAGGGCATACCTGCAAACACTATTTCAGCCGCCGGTAAAAAAGGCGGGATAACAGACGTCGAGAAACTGCTGGCCAATTATCACCTGGTATGGAATGACGAATTTAACGGCACACAAATGGACACCAGCAAATGGAGCTACAGGGCCAACGGGACCGTCCGGCAGTATGCTACCGTAGACGGGGCCAGGACCATTTCCCTGGACGGGAACGGCAATATGGTTATCCGGGTGGTAAAAGACAGCAGCACGTACTATGTAGGGCAGACCGCTACCGACGGGCATTTCAACCCTAAATACGGGTATTACGAATGCCGTGCTAAAATGAATAAAAGCATTGGTCCGCATGTGGCCTTCTGGCTGCAATCTCCCACCATGGGCAACACGCCCTATAATAATCCTGCGGTGAACGGCGCGGAAGTAGACATATTCGAATACCACCGCAAAAGCCCCGGGCAAGTGTGGCAGACCATTCATATCAACGGCTATGGCACCGCCCATCAATCACAGGGAATACAGGTGCCCTACCCCGCTGTAGACACAGGCTATCATACCTTTGGATTGTTATGGACCGACTCAACTTATAAATTCTATATTGATGGCAGGAAAACATGGGAAACCACTTTCGGGCTGTCTCAACGCACCCAGTATATGATTTTAAGCACGGAACTCACGGGCTTTGGCGGCACTCCTTCCTTAGGGACTTATCCCGATAGCGTGGTTTTCGATTATGTGCGCGTATACCAGCCTAACTAACGAAATACGTCGGGCTCTCCGATGGCCGGCTTTCCGGGCCGGCCATTTCTTCCCCGTTGTCAGTACTATTTTCAATCCATCACCATTTGCTGCTCTCCTCCGACAGCCCCAGCCGGACGAGCACCTGTTCCTCCATAGCGCGATCTTTCACCGTAGGTCCACACCGGCCGCTTTGGCCGCATCGTCGCCCGGCGACAATACGTTCAGCCGCCACCGGTAGATAAAAACCACTATCAGGCCGGGTATCACAGGAACGAACACACGCTTCAGCTCCTGTCATGAGGCAGCATGCAAGTTGCCCATTGTACAATCGCCTGCAGTTTATTGGGATTGCTGATATGCCCTTCATACCCTTCACGTTTAATATTTTGATTACTGTTATCGCCCTCGTTTATTAAAAAAGACACTCAAAATTGGCAACAGGTGCAGCCGAAAGAAAAAAATTTTTTTAAATTTTTTCTTTGTCATCAATCAACTAGTCAGTATATAAATAGTGTATTTTTATCGGATGAAGACATTGCCCAACTATCATCCCGCATGATTCCCCAGGCGCAGGTAATATATATTGCCTGTCTAATACCCTCAAAATATGTTTACTGCTAAACACCCGGCATTCCGGCATTTACATGGGAGGCGACATTTTTCACTTTTACTTTATTAGAAATCAAAATGAAACCAATTTTAGCGACACTAAGTCCCCATCTGATATCAGACCAGCTCTTTCTGATAAAAGAGATCAGTCTTCCTGCGTTTTCGACAGAATTTCATTTTCACAAGGAGTGTCAGCTGGTACATGTGGTGGAGAGCACCGGCCGGCGGATTATAGGAGACAATGTGGAATACTTTGAAAGCGGAGAGCTCATCTTTGTTGGTTCAAATGTACCGCATGTGTGGTACAATGAGGCCAGTTATTTCGGAAACGAAAATCAGCTGCAGGCGCACTCTATGGTAATTAATATAGAACCGTCCCTGCTGAAAGAATGTGTAGCATTGTTCGGAAGCACCTCACAGCTGGAATCATGGATGCATACGGCACAGCGGGGTATCCAGTTTTATGGCGCCTGTAAAGACAATATTGTCGCACTAATGAAGCGTATGCTTACCGAATATGGGCTGCGGCAGATCAGCTCCTTTATGGAGCTGATCGTCTGTTTAACAGAAGCAAAAGAATACCGGTTATTAACCAGCGTTGATTATGAGAATCCGTTTAGGGATAAGGAGCAAACAAGGATGGAAGCTATTTTTAAACATATATTCAGCAACTTTCGCCGGGAAATCCCCCTCACGGAAATTGCAGCGGTCGCTTCCATGAACACCTACTCATTTTGCCGCTTTTTTAAAAGCAGGACCCAACAGTCTTTCGTTGACTTTGTAAATGACCTCCGTATCAGCTATGCCTGCCGCCTCATGCAAGAGAAAGAAATGAACATGGCCGAACTGGCATCCAGGGCAGGTTTCAATCACACGACCCACTTTAACAGGTTATTCAAAAGAAAAAAAGGATTAACACCTAAAGAATACCGAAAGAGCTTGCAACTCCGTTTCTGATTAACAACATTCCCGGCAGCACACCCAAAAAAAAGGCAATATTGTGCCGAAATAAGTCAAATTTACCTGTAAATCAATTCTGCCTTATTGATAATTTTGATGACGGCATATTGCTATTGAGACAAATTTATACTGATAGGACGAACACCCCCATCAACACTTGACGATAAAGACCACGAAAGCGAAAAACAGTAGTGCCGGGGCACTACCAGGCAGTTCTTTTCTGCAGAAATACGGTGAGCAATGACAGTGCACGAACGCACGCGCAGCACAGGGTTATTTCCGGAAAACTCATATAAAAACAGTAACGACCAAAATCATTCAGAAAAAATTCAAAAGACAGTAGCGATTCTTTAACACATTATTAAGTATTAAACAGCATTCACGTTGTAACGCAACGCAGGACCAGCGTATGCGCTATTATTAACCAAAATATTTGTTTGTCATAAAGACGGACAGGGAACGTCTTTTTCTTACCCATAACTTCAAATTACATGAGGAAATTCCACACACCATTCCGGAGATGGTATTGCCACCCCATGCTCCTCCTTTTCCTGCTGCTGTCGCAGCAAGTCTTTGCACAGCAAAAGCTCCCCGCCACGGGTACCGTCACCGATACCAGCGGAAGGCCGCTTCCCGGCGTCACCATTATGGCGGCGAATAATAAATCACTCGGCACTGCGACAGACAACAACGGCAGATTTACTATCAGCGTCCCCCCCGGCACCGCGCTCCTGTTCAAGTTTGTAGGCTTCAAAGGAGACACCATTGTTGTAACGGAGAAAACACACACCTTCTCCATTCAGCTCAAGCCGCTGGAGACGGTGCTGACAGACGTTGTGGTAACAGCCTTCGGCAGGAAGCAGATAAAGGAATCTGTTGTTGGCTCCGTATCTACCATTACGGCCGACAATCTCCGGACCTCGGGGAGTAACCTCACGAACGCACTGGCAGGCCAGGTAGCCGGCATCATCGGCTTCCAGCAAAGCGGGCAGCCCGGCCTTGACAACTCCAACTTTTTCATCCGCGGCGTTACTACATTCGGGTACCGGCAGAACCCACTGATATTAATAGATAACGTTGAACTGACCACCAACGACCTGGCACGCCTCCAGGTAAACGATATTGCCAGCTTCTCCATACTGAAAGACGCCAGCGCCACCGCGCTATACGGCGCCAGGGGCGCCAACGGCGTTATTCTCGTTACCACCAAGGAAGGCAAGGAAGGGAAGACCAGGCTCAATCTCATCCTGGAAAATGCGATCTCCACCCCTACCCAGCGTATCAAACTGGCCGATCCCATCACCTACATGAAGCTGTACAATGAGGCCGGCACCACCCGCGATCCGCTGCAGCCCATCGTTTTTGATGCGGATAAAATATATAATACACAACAGACCATCGACAAAGCGCCCGGCCACAATCCCTATGTATACCCGGCAGTAGACTGGCTGGACCTGATGTTTAAAAAATATGCCAGCACCCAGCGGGCCAATCTGAATGTGAGCGGTGGCGGAGATATCGCCCGTTTCCTGGTATCCGGCTCTTTCAGCAACGACAATGGCATGCTGAAAAGAAGTTCTGCCAACAACTTCAACAACAACGTAAATTACAAGAACTACCAGTTACGCTCCAACGTTAATGTGAAGCTTACTAAAACCACGGAGATGGTACTGAGGCTGTGGGGCAACTTTAACGACTATAACGGTCCGCTCACCAACGACGCGTCGTTTTCCTCCGATCTCTACAGCGCTGCTGTACATACAAGCCCCGTCCTGTTTCCTGCATATTATGCCCCCGATTCAGCCAACAGGCTTGTCCAGCATATCCTGTTCGGCAACTCCAGCCAGAGCGGCGGGACCTCCAGTACAGGCACCGGCGTAGGATATTCCAATCCTTATGCTCAGATGCTGAGAGGATACAAACGTTTCTCTGAATCGCGGATGTCGGCCACCCTGGAATTACATCAGGACTTCAGCTTTATCACCCCGGGCCTGAAGTTTCATGGATTCTTCAACACCAACCGCTATTCCTATTTCGACAATACCATGGCCTATAACCCGTTCTACTATACGGTACAGCCACAGGATTACAACAAAGCCACCGGCGAATACCGGCTCACATGGCTCAATTCACTTCCCGGCGGCACTTTCCTCGGCAGCCTCGGCTCCGGCAACAACGGCGCCGCCACCGAATACCTGGTCTACTCACCAGGGAATAAGGATGCCAATACTTTCCTGCAGTTCCAGGGACAGCTTGAATATCATAAACAGTTGGGCGAACACGATATTTCCACGTCATTGATCGGCGTGCGGCAACAACGGCTGGTGGCCAACGGCACCGACCCTGTTACCAAACAGCCCAGCCTGCAATACTCCCTGCCCTACAGGAACCTTAACCTGGCGGGCCGCCTCAGCTACAACTATGCTACCCGTTATTTCCTGGAATTCAACTTCGGATACAACGGATCAGAAAGGTTTTCAAAGAACAACCGCTTTGGCTTCTTTCCCACCGTTGGCGCATCATGGATGGTGTCAAGGGAAAAATTCTGGAGCGAGGGCCTGACAAACGTGATCACTTCACTGAAGCTCAGGGCCAGCTATGGCTTGAGCGGCAACGACGATATCGGGCAGCAACGTTTCTTCTACCTCTCCGACGTAAACCTCAATGCCAGTAATGGCGCCTACTTCGGCTTACAGAACATCTATAACCGCAACGGCGTAAAGATCAACAACTACGAGAACACCAACGTCACCTGGGAAACCGCTGAAATCCTCAATACGGGCATGGAGTTCTCCCTCTTTAAAAATTTCGACTTCATCGCGGAATACTGGAAGCAAGACCGCCGCAATATCCTGATGTCTCGTAATATCCCCTCCAGCATGGGGCTGGAAGCGGGTATCCTGACCAATGTAGGCACCGTTAAAGTGAGTGGCCTCGACCTTACCGCCAACTACAACCAGGTGTTCTCCAAAAACCTCAGGATCCAATACATGTCCAACTTCACTTATTCGAAAGGGACTTACGGCACTTATGAAGAGCCACAGTATGCAGAGCCCTGGCGTTACGTGTCCGGCACGATGCTGAACCAGAAGTTCGGCTATATCGCCGAAAGGCTTTTTGTGGACGACAAAGAGGCGATGGCATCTCCCTCCCAGACATTTGGCGGTAATCCTCCCCGTGGCGGCGACATCAAATACCGCGACCTGAATGGAGACGGTCGCCTTACCGTGGCCGACATGGTCCCGCTGGGATTTCCTACCGTACCGCAGATCATGTACGGCTTCGGCTTTTCGATCAACTACAAAGGCTTTGAACTGAATGCCCGTTTCCAGGGGCAAGCCAGGGTAAGCTTCTTTATGGACCCCAGGTCGGTGAGCCCCTTTGTTATCCCTCCTTCTCCGCAGATCCAAAGCCAGTCACAGGTGCTGCAGGCGTTTGCTGACGACCACTGGTCGGAGGAAAACCAAAACCTGTATGCCCTCTATCCCCGGCTGGGCACCAGCGCGCAGGCCATCGAAAACAACCTGCAGCAAAGCTCCTGGTGGATGCGCGACGGCAGCTTCCTGCGGCTGAAAACAGCAGAAATAGGATATGTGCTGCCGGCTTCCCTAATGGAGCGGATCGGCGTAAGGTACTGCCGCATCTATGTCAACGGCCTGAATCTCTTCAATATTACAAAGTTCAAACTGTGGGACCCCGAGCTGGGAAACAATGGTTTCAACTACCCGATACAGAGAGCCTACAACATCGGCCTTAATGTTAACTTATAAACACACCGCAACATGAAATATATAGTTGACCGGATATTGTTCGCAGTCACCTGCTGCTTTACCCTGGGCTTCCTGCAGGGATGCAAAAAATATCTCGATGTAACGCCGGAGAACGTAGGAACAATCGATTATGCCTTCCGCAACAGGAATGAAGCGGAGAACTACCTTTTCACCTGCTACGGTACCCTTCAGAACATGAGCGATGTAGTGACCGATCCAGGGTTTACCACATCCGGCGAGATCGTTTACCCTGACGACCTTTCAGAGAGGCCGATCTCCGATGCCGGCTTTCAGCTGATACGGGGCACCGTGCAAAATATTTCCAACCCGGTGCTGAACTACTGGGACGGCAACAACGGCGCAGGCTCCATCTTCCAGGCCATCCGCCGCTGCAATATCATGCTGGAAAACATCGACAAACCCATCGATCTCAGTCCGGAAGAGAAAGCCCGCTGGATAGCGGAAACAAAATTCCTGAAAGCTTACTATCATTATTTCCTTACCAGGATGTACGGCCCTATTCCCATTTACCGGGTTAACCAGAGCATTACCGCTCCCATTGAAGAGATCCGCGTAAAACGGCAACCGGTGGATACCGTGTTCAACTATGTTGTGCAGCTGCTGGATGAAGCCATCCCTGATCTGCCGCAGCAGATCGGCAACCTGCAACAGGAACTGGGAAGGATCACCAGGGTGACAGCATTGGCAGTGAAAGCAGAAGTACTGGCCATGCAGGCCAGCCCGTTGTTCAATGGCAACGCAGATTATGCACAGTTTAAAAACAGGGACGGCCAGGCGCTTTTCCCGGCTTCCGCAGATCCCGCCAAATGGAAACGGGCCGCAGACGCCTGCAAAGCAGCCATCGACGAGGCCACCACGCTGAATATGCGGCTTTACACGTTTATACAGCCGGCCAATCTGCCTACCCTCAATGATTCCCTCCGTAAAGTGCTGACCATACAAAATGCCGTTACAGAAAAATGGGACCTTAATGCAGAAGTGATATGGGCGCTGAACCCCAATTTCGGATACCAGTCCTTCTGTATACCGAGGCTTACCAGCAAAGCCGTGGAAAATTCCACCTCAGCGGCAGGCAGCTTCACCGTGCCGATGTTCACCACAGATCTTTTTTACACCAGCAACGGTGTTCCCATTAACGAGGACAAGAACTGGGACTACCCCCACCGCTTTGATTTGCAAACCGGCGACGATGCCAACAAATACTATATCAAAAGCGGCTATGTAACAGTAAAAAATAACTTCGGCAGAGAATCCAGGTATTATGCCAATATCGGTTTCGATGGCGGCATCTGGTTTGGCAACGGTGTTACAGATCCCAATAACGCCCTCTATATCGAAGCAAAAGGCCCCGCATCAAAAGCCGGCCCAAAAGACAGGGTAAGGATCAATGTACTGGCTGCATGGCCTAAAAAGCTCGTTAATTATCTTACTGTATTTAACGAAGGCGTGCAGCAAACTTCGTACAGGCTGCCCCGTATCAGGCTGGCAGATCTTTATCTGCTGTATGCAGAGTGCCTGAATGAAGTTTCCGGCCCCAATGCGGAGAGCTACCGGTACATTGACATGGTACGCGAACGTGCGGGCCTCAAAGGCGTGGTCGCATCCTGGTCGCAATACAGCAAGCTCCCCTCCAAACCGGCCAGCAAAGAAGGCCTGCGGGAAATCATTCACCAGGAACGGCGGATTGAATTGTGCTTCGAAGGCAAAAGCGGATGGGACCTCCGGCGCTGGAAGAAAATGCTGACCGTGCTGTCCAACCCCATTCAGGGCTGGAGCATCTTCCAAAGCAGCAACAGCGGCTTCTATACATTACAGACACTATTCATTCCCGGCGTTACCGTGAAGGACTACTTCTGGCCGCTGTCAGACGGGGCCATGTCCAACAATCCCAATCTTGTTCAGACGCTTTACTGGTAACCACAAAAACTCAAGACGTTATGCATCAGACATCCCGTTTTCTGAAAATCACACTACCGGCATTGATTGCCTTCGTATATCTTCATTTCTCGTGCAGTAAAGAAGTGGATTATAACACCCCTGTTTCTTCCGATAAAACGAAGCCCGGCGTTGTGTCCAATGTCAAAGTGACCAACTTCAAAGGAGGCGCCTTTATTACGTACCAGCTGCCCAAAACAGGAAATGTACTCTATGTAAAAGCATCTTACATCATCAATGATGCGACAGGGAAATCAAGGGAGACAAAATCCAGCTACTACAGTGACACCATTACTGTTGAAGGGTTTGCCCAAAAGAAAGAATATGAAGTAAAACTCACCGCTGTTTCCCGCGCCGACGTGTCATCAGATGTGGTGACCGTAAAGGTGAACCCTGATACGCCCGTTTATCAGCTCGTGGCAAAAACCATTAAAATGCAGGCCGATTTTGGTGGCGTAAATGTGCAAACGGCCAATCCCTACAAAAAACCTGTTGGCGCTATTTTGCTCTACAAAGCCGCAGGTGATCCCAAATACGGGATCTACCAGCAAAACTTCAGTGACTTTACGCTCATCAATTTTTCGGCGAGGGGATTTGACACGCTGCCCAAAGCATTTGCCACCTACGTCACCGACCAATGGGGCAACAATTCAGACACTGTTTATCAAACGATCCGGCCACTGTTCGAAAAGGAACTCGACAAAAGCAAATTCTTTGAAAACCGGTTGTCCAGTGATACTAAAATAGGGTTTGGCTGGTCGCTAAGTAATCTCTGGAATGGCAACAGCGGCGGAACAGGCTGGCATACCGTGCAGGAAAATGTCCCCTTGCCCATCATAGCTACTTTTGGCTTGGGCGTTTCCGCGAAGCTGAGCCGGTTTATCCTTTACGGAAGGTCCGGGTATGAATACGGCCACGGCAATCCCAAAGTGTTCTCCATCTGGGGCTCCGATAATCCCGCGCCGGCAGATGCGGTATTACCGGTATTTGCAGAAGTCGGCACCGTCCTCGGCGACTGGGTCAACATGGGAAATTTTGCATGGCCCGGCCCTCCCTCCGGCGCTCCTCCTACCGCCGCCACTGCCGCCGACAAAGCTTTTTTTAACAAAGGGAGCGAGTTTACCTTTCCTTTCACGGCCCCCAGGGCCCGCTTCCTGAGACTGGCTGTTGCTGAATCCTGGTCGGGCGCCACCTTTGCCCATGCCATGGAGATAACCGTTTTTGGAAATACAAAATAAACGAACATGAAAGCATTTGCATTTTTAATGTCAGCCTTATGCCTTTGTACAGTAGCCTGTACCAAAGAGGCGACGAAATATAAAGACCTGCTGAACGATGCCGAAATTATCTATCCCGGGCCGGTCAGCAGCCTGAACGCCAGGCCGGGCCACCTCCGGGCAATGCTGCAGTGGCAGCCAAGCCCGGACCCCAGTATCACGGAATACATCATATACTGGAACAACAATACCGATTCCATGAAACTGCCGGCTAAAGGCACCACAAAAGATACCATCCGGACGCTGATTACCGGCATGGACGAATATGTACAGAATTTTGTTTTGTACACAACCGACGGTAAGGGAAACAAATCTGTAGGACAGTCGCTTTCCGGTGTAAGGATATACGGTCCCTTGTATATTTCCTCGCTTGTTAATCGTCAGCTCAACAGTTCAAAGCCCCCGGAGGCCCTGCCAGGAAATGCGTACAAACTTTTTTTCTCGGCAACAGACACCGCGCTGAATACCAACACACGCCTCACCTTCTATAATGCCAACAACCAACTGCAGACAGTTGATCTTCCGTCCCGCAGTGATTCGGTGGTTTTAAATGCGGTCAACGCAGGTACAAAGGTGGCCGTTCTCTCTTCGTACATCCCGGAGCTGAAAGCACTGGATACTTTCCATGTGGCCTATAGCGACACCATAACGGTACAATAACCGGCCTTTATAAAAAAGAGGGTGTCTTATGACACCCTCTTTTTATTTTAATGCCCGGGGCTATACAGCAGCCTTTCCGGGAACAGGAATGCCCAGGAAACGCAGATAGGCCTCCATCACTTCATTCGTTATTTTAGACGGCGCAATACCGCTGCCTTTTAAAAATGCCAGGGTGTTATCACAATGAAAATGATAGCTGTTCTGATATACTTCCACCAGCGAGCGTCCGCCGTGTACTTCATCGGTAAACAGGCTCAGGTAAGGATAGAATATATCGTCCTCATTGTTTTCCCACAACTCCATCCATTCCCGGTAACGCAACGCTTTTAGATCAAAGCCGAAGTTTTCTTTCAGGCGGGTAAAAAATTCGATCCAATCCACATCGTCTTCCACGCGCGGGGTAAGATGGAACTTTTTACCAATGGCGTTGGGTTGTTTGGTGATGTGGACCATAGCCCTGCAAACATAATCGACCGTCACCAGCTCTTCTTTTATGCCAACGATCAGCGGGTAGGCTTTATTCGCAATACAGTTACGGACCAGCATGGACCACATCTGATCCAGCCCGTTGGCGCCCGTCTGGCTGTGGCTCATCACGAAGCCAAGCCTGAAAAGCACAGTTGGCAAGCCCTTGGCCGCAGCCAGCGCCAGTATTTGTTCCATCACCCATTTGGTTTTGGCATAACCGATGTCTTTCTTTAAATATTTTAATCCCTGCATCGTGTTGTCATCTTCCGCTTTGAAATACTGTTGCGTATCGTAGGATTCCCACGCAAATACGGCTACGGTAGACAACAGCGCAAGGCATTTTAGTTTCCGGGCGGAAGCCAGCCGGATAATTTCATTCAGCCCGCCTATGTTTGATCCTTTCATGTAATTATACGGCTCAATATAGCTGACCGAACTACCCGAATGGTAAACTACATCGATAATATCACAGAGCATGTCAAACTGTTCATCGGCGATACCCAGCTGGTATTGTGTCAGGTCTCCGGTGACGGGTTTGATCCTGCTTTCCGAAAACTGTTCATCCGGAATGCGGTTGTCTTTAAAAACACGCCGTATCCTTTCCAGCGCAGCGTCTTCATCAGCAGCGCGGACAAGACAATAAATATCGGCAGTCGTGGAAGTCAGCAGCTCTGCCAGCAGGTGGCATCCCACAAAGCCGGTAGCGCCGGTGAGGAAAATATTTTTGGGATTGCTGACCGATTCCGGATCTATCGTGCCTTCGATCTCTATATCAGGAGAAAGATAAACGTCTTTCAGCAGGTAATTTTCATCCGCTTCGCTCCTCATCAGCTCCTGGTCGCCGGTCAAACCAGCCCTGATCTTTGCCGCCAGCGCCTCTATGGTCACATAGTCAAAAAGGTCAGGCAGCGTAACTTTAGCCCTGAAAATAGCGGGCAGCCTTTTATACACCTGTGTGATCAGGATAGAGTGCCCGCCGAGGTCAAAAAAGTTATCCGTGACGTTGATATCCTTCTGCTGAAGCACCTCGCTCCAGATGGCTTTAATCACCTGTTCACATTCATGAAAACCCACCCCATCGGGAAAAACAGCCTCTATCACCTCCCGCGAGCCAAGATGTAGCGCCTGTTTATTAATTTTCCCGTGCGCGTTTACCGGCAATTTTTCCAGGAAAAGAAAAGCGGAAGGTATCATCTGAGCAGGCAATTCCAGCTGAAGGGCTTTTCTAACTTCCTGGGTCACTTGTTGCAACCGCTCTCCCCTCAGTTTGCCTTCTTCATGTACAACACAGGCCAGCAGCGTCCGTTCGTCATATCTGTCTTCATGAACGATCACCACCGCCTGTACGATCCCCGGAAGGCCGCACAGTACATTTTCCACTTCACCCAGTTCTATCCGGACGCCCCTGATCTTTACCTGCGTATCGTTTCTGCCGATGAACTCCACATTACCGTCGGGCAGATAGCGGGCCAGGTCGCCCGATTGATACATCCGTTTCCAGTTGTTTTTTACCTCCTCTTCAGTCGCAAAGGGATTGGCCATAAATTTTTGCTGCGTCAGTTCCGGTTGCCCCCAATAGCCACGTGCCACCTGCGCGCCGCCAATATAGAGTTCACCTGTTTCCCCAATGGGCACCACCTGCATATTGGCATCAAGGATATAAAAACTGCAGTTCGCATTAGGACGACCGATAGTGGCGGCGGGATGCGCGTCGTCATAAACAAAACAGCTTACCAGGATGGTGGCTTCGGTGGGACCATAACCATTCACCAGCCGCACCCTGTCTTTCCATTTTTTCACCAGCGGCTCCGGACAGGCTTCTCCTCCCACGCAAATAGTCTGCAGCTTGCCGGTGTTCTCCGTTGCCGGCAGCGTCGCTAATACAGACGGTGATATGAACGGAAGCGCTGTTATTTCATGTTCTTTGATAAACCGCCATAACTCCTCTCCCGTGATGCGGCTGTCCGGATAGAGGAACAATGCCGCACCTGCTACCAGCGGCAGCCACAGGTCGGCAGCCGATGCATCGAAGCCGGTCGACGTATACTGCAATGCCTTTGTGGTAGCATCTATTTGCAGGTAATCGCCATAGCACTGCATGAAGTTGGTCACCTGCTCATGCTCTACCATCACACCTTTGGGCTTGCCGGTAGTACCCGAGGTATAAATCACGTACATCAGGCTGCCGGGCGTAATGGGCGGCAGGGTGAAATCCCGTGGCAGGCCGCGCAGGGCGGCTACTGTTGCATCGTCATCCACCAGCAGTATTCGTCCGTTATAGGCGGCAAAAGTGGTTTTCAACCGGACGGAAGTGATCAGTACCGGCGCTTGCGCGTCTTTCAACATATATTCCAGCCGGGCCTGGGGCAAATTTGTATCCAGTGGCACATAGGCGGCGCCGGCTTTAAGAATAGCCAGCATACAAACAATTTTCTCCATAGATGGCGGCAGACAGAAAGCCACCAGGCTGTCCGTTCCTACACCGGCCTGTTGCAGCAAACACGCCCACTGGTTGCTCTGCTCATCGAGCTGCCGGTAGGTAAGGCTTTCCTGCTGAAAGACAAGCGCGACGCTCTCCGGCGCCATCCGGACGCGCTGTTGTATAAGATGCACCAGTGAAAGATCTTTGTCGAAAGGCGTTAAAGTGTTGTTGAAATCACGGAGAATTTTTTTACGCTCCGCACTGGTGAGCATAAAGGAAGTACCTTCATTGGAGGGTTTCATACGTTTGGGTTTAAAAGGGTATAACAATTATTTTTTCCGGACCTCATCGAGCACTTCACAGATGTGGTCCACTGCATGGTTTATCTGCCCGATGGTATGGGTAGACATCAGCTGCAACCGGATTCTCGCTTCAGATAAGGGAACCACGGGATACTCCACGATCATGGCCGCAATGTTCTTTTTCATGAGCAGGCTATGGGACAGCCTGGCATGGCGTTCACCGCCTACAGGCACCAACACAATGGGGGCCGCTATACCCAGGCACGGCTGGTTGTTGGAAGCAAAACGCGCTCTCATATGAAGCGTATTCCCCAACGACAATTTTCTCAGGCCAGCTCCTTCCGGAGCGGTGATAATACGGCTGGCCTGCAGCGCCGCAGCGGTTTGCACGGGAGAAACGGCATTGGAAAACAAGTAGGGCCCCGCATACATTTTCAGGTATTCCTTCACCGCCGCCGAATGCGTAGCAATGAAACCTCCATTGGCCGCAAACGTTTTGGAGAAGCTTCCCATGACCAGGTCCACCCTCCCTTTCATGCCCTGTATGCCCAACTGGCCGCTGCCTTCAGGACCTGTGGCCCCCAGATCATGCGCCACGTCCATCAGCAACCGGGCACCAAATTCATGGCAGATCTCCTGTAACCGCCTGATATCCGGCGTGTCGGCATTCATGGAGAATAAGCCTTCGGATACAACCAGTATGCCATTTGCGGCGTCCTTCGCCCTGATGGACGCCAGTATTTTGCGGGCGTCTTCATGATCAAGATGATCGAACTTAAATACGTTGGCCGTTGCTGCATAAGCGCCCTGCCGGAGACAGGCATGGGCCAGCCGGTCCATGACGATGTAGTCGTTTTTACGTACCAGCCCTGTCAGGCTGCTGAATCCTGCCGCCCAGCCGGTAGGAAAAATCAGCACATGTTCCATACCGGTTAGCTCCTGTAGTTTTTCTTCCAGCTGCGGCACCAGGTCTGTCTGCCCCATAAACATCGGAGAACCGGCGCTATGCGGGCCGTAGCGGAGCAGCGCTTCCTGTGCGGCTTTCAGCACGTCTGGATGGGCACTCAATCCAAGATAATCCTGCGAAGCAAAATTAACGCCTTCCATTTGCCTGCCGCCGGCGTCCGTCGCCGTTATCACCGGGCCCGGCCTGCTTGTCTGGGTCCTGGAATACTGCCAGGTGTTGGTCCGCACCCTGCTTTTCACCCAGGAATAGTAGGCGTCCATCCGGGACAGTACATCACGCCCGTCCGGTACGTAAAAATCCGCCGTTGATTTCGACAGCGCATTTTCAAGCGCAGGGTTTTTCTCTCCATAAGACTCACTCATAGATTTGAATTTTTAGGTCAACAAATAAAAATGCATTAGTACGCCGGGCAACAGCTACCGGCCAGGCAAACAAGTATGGGTCAGATGCGGGTATTTATGGCACTATGGCCTTCGGAGAATAAAGGGTTTTACAGGTTTAGTATTCTTTCTAAAAATGGTTAACAGTAACAATGGCAAACCTAAACCAACTGACTGTAAATTGTCATCAGGCAGCAACTGCAAAAAGCAGCTGTTAATCCGGTTATTTTTTTTACTTTACATCTCCTCAAAATTTTATGCCTGCATGATACCAGAATTTATTGAAATCCGCGGGGCCAGGGAGAACAACCTGAAAAATGTTGACCTGCGCCTTCCTAAACGAAAGATCACCATCTTTACAGGTGTATCGGGGTCCGGTAAATCTTCGATAGTGTTTGACACTATTGCCACGGAAGCCCAACGCCAGCTGTACGAGAATTTCAGTATGTTCATCCGTTCGCTGTTGCCTAAATTCCCCCAGCCGGACGCTGATTCTATTGACAGGCTGAGCATGGCCATTGTGGTAGATCAGAAGCGCCTGGGCGGAGGATCTCATTCTACCATGGGTACCATCACGGATATATCTCCTGTATTGCGGGTACTTTTCTCCCGCATCGGCAAACCGTATGTTGGTTATGCCAACGCTTTTTCTTTCAACGATCCCCAGGGCATGTGTCCGCAATGCGGTGGCAGGGGACGCAAACTCGGATTCGATGCTTCGAAATTCATAGATCGCAGCAAATCACTGAAAGAAGGCGCCATACAGGCACCCGGACTGGCAACCTGGGAGAAAGACATGTACGCGCACAGCGGCTTTTTCGATGTGGACAAAAAGCTGGCGGACTATTCCGAAGAAGAAATGGAGCTGCTGCTGTACAGCCAGCCCCGGAAGTTCAAACTCCGTCTCGGCGAAGGGAACATGAATGCCACCTATATGGGGGTGATAGAAAAGTTCGAAAGGGCCTATATCCGCCGTGACATTAAAACACTGTCCGACCGGACACAGAAAATGATCCGGCCTTATCTGCAGGAAGGCCCCTGCCCTTCCTGCAAAGGCGCCCGCCTCAATGAGGCCGCATTGTCGTGCAGGATCAAAGGATATAATATCGCTGAACTTTCTGCGATGGAGGCAGGTGAACTGATTACCTTTCTAAAGGAAATTGACGACGCGGTGGCAGCACCGATGGTCCGGACGCTGACAGAACGGTTACAACACCTGGTGGACATGGGATTGGAATACCTGACGCTGAACAGGGAGACAGATACGCTCTCCGGCGGAGAATCGCAAAGGGTGAAGATGGTAAAACATCTCAGCAGCAGTCTCACTGACGTGCTGTATATCTTTGATGAGCCCAGCGTAGGACTGCATCCGAGAGATGTATACCGGCTGAATGGACTGCTCCAAAAGCTCCGTGATAAAGGTAATACCGTGATTGTGGTGGAACATGATCCCGATGTGATCCGCATCGCTGATCATATTGTAGACGTGGGTCCCCATGCAGGCACCCAGGGCGGGCGGATCATGTACGAAGGCGAACTGGAGGGGTTACTGCATTCCGATACGCTGACCGGAAAATATCTGAAGCACAGCCTCCCGCTGAAAACGGCATGCCGGTCGCCAAGAGGCCAGTTTCCAATTACTAACGCCAACGCCAACAATCTTCATAACGTCAGCGTCAATATACCCGAAGGCGTATTGACAGTAGTGACAGGCGTTGCCGGCTCAGGCAAAAGCTCGCTTATCCATCATGCGTTTCTGAGTACTTATCCGCAGGCGGTAGTGATTGACCAATCGCCCGTAGGTACGTCTACCAGGTCCAATCCGGCTACCTATACCGGTACCATGGATTTGATCCGGAAAGCATTTGCCACCGCCAACAAGGTCGATGCCTCCCTGTTCTCCTTTAATTCCAAAGGAGCCTGCGAAAACTGCCAGGGAAGCGGCGTAATCTATACAGACCTGGCTTTCCTGGAAGGTGTGAAAACACCGTGCGAGGTCTGTGAAGGCAAACGTTACAAAGAAGAAGTACTGGCCTACCATTTCAATGGAAAATCCATCTCCGACGTACTGGCCATGACGGTCAGTGAAGCCCGGAGCTTTTTTACTGCCAAAGACATTTGCCGCAAACTGGATAGTATGATCGAAGTAGGCCTGGAATACCTGACGCTCGGCCAGCCGCTAAGTACTTTGTCCGGCGGAGAATGCCAGCGGATCAAACTCGCCAGCGAACTGCATAAAAAAGGCAGTATATATGTAATGGATGAACCTACCACCGGTCTGCATCTTTCGGATGTGGGAAGGCTGGTGCAGCTGATAGACGGACTGGTAGAAAAAGGCAATACCGTTGTGGTGATAGAACACAACCTGGAGGTGATCAAACAGGCCGACTGGATCATCGACATGGGCCCTGAAGGCGGGCATAAAGGCGGGAAAGTTTTATTTGAAGGCACGCCGGAAGCCCTGACAGCACGGCCGGATTCCTACACAGGTGTGCATTTGCGCGGATCAGTGCTGTCGTAACAAGAAGAGGGTGTCTCAAAATAACTGTTGAGACACCCGCTTTAAGCTCACGCTACTGATCAGATTTCGCAGACATGCAGTTTTTATTTGCAGGCTGTTACCGGGCAGGAAACGTCCAGCGTCACGCAGTTAAGACAGGTGACAAAACAGGTGATGCAGGATTGAAAGCACGACCGGCGACAGGTGTTCTCCAATACCGTTGCTCCGCCCATTATTTTATCCTGGGACAACTGGCCGATGACTTCTTTGTTCAATGAAAGTTTGGGAAGGTTCAGTTTTTTCTTTTTCATAGTGTAAGATTTGGGTTAATCATTGAGGTTGTACTTCATATCAGGGGCATATCACCGTAGTGTTGCAGCCTGTCTCACAGGAATTCTGAAACTGGGAAATCTCAGTGCAAAAGCAACTGTCCAGGCAGGTTTGCAGACAAGTACGCAGACAGGTAAGCCGCGGAGAAGAGATACCGCCGGTTATCTTTTCCTGGGATAAATTACCGATTACTTCTTTGTTCAGGGTGAGTTTGGAAAGATTCACTTTTTTCTTTTTCATAACGAAGGGTTTTAGGTGAGATATTATCAACATACTGTTTGTCATACAGGTAAGAACACAGGTAATACCATAGGGCCGCGGAAAGCTTTCAGGTGAAATATAAATATCGCCTTTGTACCTGCAGGAGGTATGCAGTAGTCCCGCGCTTCCATACATTATTCTAAATATCTTTCTGTTTTTCGCAGCAGAAATATTTATCCCTGTCGCCGCTGCAACATTCCGTAATTATCCTGTGTACGCCTCCTTTCACACTGAAGGAAACCCGCAGCAACAGCTTTTACCTTAGCGGTTCATCAACTCATGCGTTATGAAAAAAGTAAAAGCCGGCTCCGTAAAAAAATTGTTGCTGGGAAAAATCAGTATCGCTGCTTTAAGCAATGAAAAGCAGGCAGGGATAGTTGGCGGCGCTACACTGCCGAGCGACTGTATGTGTGCCACGCAGGCTATCATCTGTAATACCAGGACCACCTGTCAGACTGCCAGATGTTAAACGGCCTTCCGGACATTGAACCTGATCTATTGCGCCGTGTAGCCACCGTCCACCGGGATAAACGCCCCTGTAACAAAGGATGCATAGTCCGAGGCTAACCACAATGCCAGCCCCGCAACTTCTTCGGGCAGTCCATACCGTTTCACCGGATAGACTTTCCGGAACTGCGCATATTTGTCCGGGCTCGTATAGGACCGCGCCATAGGCGTATCAATGGTGCCCGGTCCTATAGCGTTGATGCGGATACCATTTTCGGCGTACTCTAATGCAGCAGTTTTGGTGAGTCCCAGCAGGCC
The DNA here is from genome assembly GCF_012516375.2 of Chitinophaga oryzae. NCBI lineage: Bacteria > Pseudomonadati > Bacteroidota > Chitinophagia > Chitinophagales > Chitinophagaceae > Chitinophaga > Chitinophaga oryzae. The sequence continues at coordinate 3,785,531 of NZ_CP051204.2, read as the reverse complement.
GTGTTTCGCTGCCGCATAGGCGCCCAGGTTTTTAAACCCTACCTGGGAAGCGATAGAGCCAATATTGATAATCACCCCGCTGTTATGAGGCAACATGCTGTTGATTTCGTAATGCATACAGTAAAACACGCCGTGCAGGTTAACATCCATAACATGCCTCCAATCATCAGCAGATAAACGGCCCACGGGTTTTGCAGGTCCCATAGTACCGGCGTTGTTACAGGCGATATCCAGTCGCCCGTAAAGACGAACGGTTTCTTTGATCAGCCTTTCGCAGTCTCTTTCGTTGCTTACATCTGTTTTTATAAATACGGCGTCCCCGCCCGCCGCAAGGATCTCACCGGCTACTACCCTCCCGTTGTCTTCATTCCTTGATGCCAGCACCACCGTAGCGCCTTCGCCGGCGTATAAAACAGCGATGGCCCTTCCGATTCCGCTGCTGGCGCCTGTTACAACGGCTACTTTTCCGGTAAGTAATGGCATAGAGATCATTATAAAGCAGTGAGACAAACATAACCTGAAAGCATTTTACTATAACCTTCGCCGACAGACGCCATCACCACTTTATCGTCCACCTCCTTTCCTTCAGCACGCAGCCTCAGGAATTCCCTGTTCACTATATCCAGCAACAGGAAGGAAGACACCCCCGCTAACGTGCCGATTTCCGCGCAGGTAGAGGGTATCATCTCATGAGGGATGCCCGCTCCGTCGGCGACCCTGATCAGTAAGCCGGGGTTGGACTCATGCAGGCATATCCGGAATATATGGTCGAGGCCTCCGCTCAGCTGAACGGCAGCTGCCAGCGCTTTTGTTATGCCCAGATAGTAGGTATCCGGTACTTCACGGGCGCGCACATGCATATAGGTGTCTGCGCGTTCCGCGCTGTAAACATATTTCAACCGCCAGTCTTCCAGCAACACGTTTTCCCGGAGGGCGGTCACTTCCCAGCCTGACGGCCCGCTGCATTCCGGAACATCATCGCCTGCCTGCTGATCGCTCACCAGGCAGGCAGCCACAGCTTCCCCGAAAATAGATGAGTAGATCCATTCGTTGATGTTTTCCCGTTTAGCTTTTCCCGGCGCCAATGTATGTGTATTAGAGATCATATTGTTCTCAGCGGTTATCAATATGTGCGCTCCCGGTACAATGTTTCCCTTTAATAAGGTTTCACTCAGGCGCAATGCAGTGAGGAGTGAAGTACAACCCTGCTGTATCACAATAGTGTTACAGGTCTGCGTAAGCCTGATGCCCGACTTTTCCCGCACGCGGAAGAGCGCATCTTCAATAAAGGGATGCATGATGCCTGTCAAGTGAATATGATGCGAAATATGCATTGTACCGTCAGGCGTGTGCTTTTGCTTCATCTGGTCAAGGCAGTCGTCTATGGCCACAGCCAGCATATCGTAGAGCACCCTGTTAAACTGGTGCTGGCTAAAGGCGAAGGCTTGTGCCGGTGTCCAGTCTGACCGGTGGTCCCACAATACCTTCATACATTCAATAGTGTCGCTGGTCAGCGCCACATGATGAATACCAATTTTTTCCCTGATAAATGCAGTATCAAAAATATCCAGCGCCTGCTCATCTGCGTTGCCAATGTGTTTAAGGATGGTATCAGTGGCGACCAGTGCGCCAAACGGTTTCCCGTTCCCGCGATATCCGGGCACTATGGAGGAAATGGTCTTGATTATCATAGGTTGTAAAGGTTAACATCTGCGTTTAATACGAAAATAAGTGACCGCGCTGAAATATGGCTGCCGGTCGCCTGTCGGCAACCTGGTAAAGAGATGCCGGATAACCGGGCAGAAAAAGCAATTGATCTTCGTTTTGTTTATTTCGGGGGGGAAATAAAAAAGGTCACTTCGATGAAGTGACCTTTTCTCTGTGACCGCGTCAGGATTCAAACCTGAAACCTTCTGATCCGTAGTCAGATGCTCTATTCAGTTGAGCTACGCAGCCATTTGTGTGATGGGATTGCAAAGGTATGCCTTTTTTCGAAAATACCAAATTCTTCCTATTTTTTTTCTGCAATTTTCTGATTTACACTTACTTTTACAACTGTTGTTTAATGATTATTACAAGTGAAAATTCAACTCTGGAGCATCGGAAAGGAGCATGACCCCTACATTCGGGAGGGCATGGCCGTCTTCCAAAAAAGGTTACAGCATTACGTGGATTTTGAGGTGAAGCTGATCCCTACGGTCAAACAGGCCGCCAGTTTATCGGTACCTGAACTGAAAAAGCAGGAGGCTAAAATCATCCTCGACCTGTTGCAACCGACCGACTATCTGCTGGCGCTGGATGAACGCGGGAAAATGATGACGACCGTACAGTTTTCAGAATTCCTGCAGCAGCGCACCAATGCCGGCACGCGGCAACTGATCATCCTGATAGGCGGCGCCTTCGGCATCGACCAGTCCGTGCTGCAACGGTCGCAGCTGCAGCTGTCCCTGTCGCCGCTCACCTTTCCGCATCAGCTGGTGCGGCTCATTTTTACCGAACAACTGTATCGTGCCTATACGGTATTAAACAGGGAAAAATATCATCATCAATAGTTACATTTATAGTCTAACATTCTGAGCTTATGTCCGTCAGTATTATTATTATCATTGTTACCTGCCTGATTTCCTACACCGCATTGAACAATTATGACCAGCTGGATAAGCTGACGATGCAACCATACATGGTAAAAAACCGTAACGAGTATTACCGGTTTATTACCTCCGGGTTCGTACATGCCGATTATACGCACCTGATTTTCAATATGCTGACCCTCTTTTTCTTTGGGCCTTATGTGGAAGATGTTTTCAGGGCTTTGTTTGGCTTTAAGCTGATGTATCCGTTGTATTATTTGTTGGGCATTATCGTATCCGATATTCCTTCTTTTCTCAAACACCGCAACAACTCCTACTATGCTTCGCTGGGCGCTTCAGGAGCTATTTCCGCGGTGCTTTTCACCTTTATCATGGTAGAGCCGTGGGCGCAGATCGGCGTATTCTTTTTCATTAAGATGCCGGCTGTTCTTTACGGGGTGCTGTTCCTGGCCCTTTCCGCATACCTTTCCAGGAAAGGGGGCGGCAACATCAACCATGACGCGCACTTCTGGGGAGCTGTTTTCGGCCTTGTGTTTCCGCTGATTTTCCACCCGGAGCTGGGCGCCCGCTTCATAGACCTCCTGCTGCACCGGCCGTAATGATATTTCAGTTGCGGGAAATGATCTCCCGCGCCATAGAATTAAAAACCCGGGCGCTAGTCCCGGGTTTTTAATTCTATGGCAATGATGTTTTCCGTTCCTGTGGTGATCTTGACGCGATCGTCGATACGCATGCCTACCACCCAGATGATTCTTTTGGCAGACTCTATCACCCACACTTTTTCCTTGTCAGGCAGCGACAGTTTCTGATCTATCAGGAAGCGGCTGATCTTTTTCTTTTTAGGCATTCCGAGCGGATAAAAATAATCCCCCTGTTTCCATTTACGCAAAATCAGCGGGAAGCTTACTTTGGCAGCGTCCAGCCAGGCTGTTTCCGGCGCCGTAGGAATGCTTGCCTGTCCCCGCTCCTGCTGACGGACGTGCAGTTGTCCGTTATCGTAGGTGACGTGGGCGGGAGTGCCGTCCAGCACATGAATGGAAGCATCCGTTTGTGCTACCGGCGTAATGAGCAACCAGCTGCGGTTGCGGATGATGCGGTGCGTGGACGTTTCCACATACCGTCCGGATTCACTGTGGAGCAGTTGCAGCACCTGTTGCAGTTGCGCTACAGAACAACCGAAGTCTTTCAGCAGTTCCCAGGCTACCGTCTGCAGCGGTACTGTCTTTAGCAGCTTCAGCACAGGGATCATAAAGGTGTTGTCTTTCTGAAAAAGCAGGCGCTTACGGTGACGCGCTACGGATTCCTGGTAAAGTATTTCCGCCTCGCGCATCCGCTGGATGGAATTGTCCATGTTCTTCACCGCAGCGGGATACACTTCCTGCATACGGGGAATAACCTGGTGGCGGAAAAAATTACGTGTATACTTATCCGTTATATTGGAACTGTCTTCCACAAAATCGATGCGGTGCAGGGCGGCATAAGCAATCAGGATGTCTTTATCGGCAAACAGCAGCGGGCGGATAATCCGTTCCTGTTTGGGCAGGATACCGTGCAGGCCGGCAATACCGGTGCCCTTGCAGAAATTCATGAGTGCGGTTTCCACGCTGTCCTGCATATGGTGGGCCGTGGCGATGTAACTGTAGCCTTCCCGTTGGCGGACCTCCTCCAGCCACTGGTAGCGCAGGTCCCGGGCGGCGACCTGTATGCTGACGTTATGTCTTGCAGTGTAAGCGTTGGTATCAAAACGGGTGGTGTACAGGGGAAGGTCCAGGGCAGCAGCCAGTTGCTGCACAAACTGCTCGTCGCGCACCGACTCTTCTCCCCTCAGCTGGAAGTTACAATGGGCCATACCCGCTTGCAGTCCCGCCTGCCTGAACAGATGGGCCATCACTACGGAGTCTACCCCGCCGCTTACCGCCAGCAGGATGCGCTGGGCGGGGTCAAACAAACGTTGCCCGGCGATGTGGGCCAAAAAATTAGTCAGTAAATGTTGCGGCATGGATGTGTGTTGAATGAATTAATAGACCAGCTCTTCGTAGGCCGACTGCAGTTCGTTATAGGTATGCCTTTCGTTGGCAGCTTTGGCCATCGCCATCCCTTTTTCGTATACCGCAATGGCGGCTTCCTTCTCCTCCTGCCTTTCCAGCAGTTTACCAAGGTGGTAGTAAGAGCCGGTGTATCCCGGTTCATATGCCAGCAGTTCTTCAAACAGCTGCCGGGCCGCAGTGTCATTGTTTAATTTAATATATTCCAGTGCCAGGGCGTGTTTGAGGAAACTGTCATTCGGGCTTGTTTCCAGCATTTGTTTGATCTGTGCGATTCTGTCCATGTCTTTGCTGTGCTTTTTACCGGTATCAACAAATTATAATTTTCATTCATACTTCTGTTGTTTATACTGATTAAAATCATAATATAGCCTTGCGGTTGGCTTACATAAATAAGATATATTTGCTCTTACCGCATTTTTAAACCAAACAGTTTAAGGCCATGAAGATTTTAGTTTGTATCAGTAAAACTCCGGACACGACTGCAAAAATAGCTTTCACGGACAATAACACGAAATTCAATGAGGCTGGTGTCCAGTTTATTATTAACCCCTATGATGAATGGTACGCACTGGTAAGAGCGCTGGAGCTGAAGGAAACGATTGGTGCCGATGTTCATCTGATCACCGTAGGCGGAGCTGACTGCGATGCTATCATCCGGAAAGCGCTGGCACTGGGCGGTGACGAGGCGTTCCGTATCAATGCTGACAGTGCGGACAGTTATTACATCGCTGCACAGATTGCGGCACATGCAAAAGAAAAACAATATGACATTATATTCACCGGTAAAGAGACCATCGACTATAACGGTTCCGGTATAGGCGGTATGGTAGCCGAACTGCTGGACCTGCCCTACGTGTCTATCGCAGCTAAGTTTGAGCTGAACGGCACGGTGGCTACTATCAACCGGGAGATCGAAGGCGGCGAAGAGATCTGTGAAGTATCCCTGCCGGTAGTCGTTTCCTGTCAGAAAGGAATGGCAGAAGCCCGTATCCCGAATATGCGCGGTATTATGGCGGCACGTACCAAGCCGTTGGCCGTAGTAGAGCCTGTTGCCACCGATACGCTGACCAGCGTGGTGAGCTTTGAGCTGCCGCCGGCCAAAGCGGGCGTGAAGCTGATCAACCCCGACAATGTAGGGGAACTGGTAAAATTGCTGCATGAAGAAGCCAAAGTGATCTAACCAGGGCAGCGGGTATCTATTGTTTCATTTCTAATTAACGTATTCATGTCTATTTTAATATTTGCCGATCAGGCACACGGAAAAATCAAGAAAGCAGCACTGGAAGCAGTTCAATACGGATCAAAGGTAGCCGCCCAGCTGGGCACCACCGCTACGGCGCTGGTACTCGGTCCTGCGGACAACGCGGAACTGGCCGCCCTGGGCAACTATGGCGCTGCCAAAGTGTTGCATGTGGCCGATGCGCGGCTGCAGGAAGTGGAGAGCACCGTTTATACTAAAATCATTGCGGAAGCAGCCGATAAAGAAGGCGCAGCCGTGATCGTATTCCCGCACAACTTCGATGGCAAAGCGGTAGCACCCCGTGTGGCTGCCCGCCTGAAAGCCGGCCTGGTGGCTGGCGCCGTATCCTACCCGGACACAGCCAACGGCTTTGTGGTGAAAAAAACCGTATTCTCCGGTAAGGCTTTCGCCAACGTAAATATCACCTCCGAACGCAAAGTGATCGCACTGACGCCCAACACCTTCCCTGCCGTGGCCGGCTCCGGCACTGCTGCTGTGGAAGCTTTCGCGCCTGCCATCAATGATGCGGATTTTAAAGTAAAAGTCATTAAAACGGAAACCGTCAGCGGCGATATTCCGCTCACAGAAGCTGAGATCATCGTCAGCGGCGGCCGGGGCCTGAAAGGACCCGAAAACTGGGGTATCCTGGAAGACCTTGCCAAAGCGCTGGGTGCAGCCACGGCCAGCTCCCGCCCGGTAGCCGACGCCGGCTGGCGCCCGCATCATGAACACGTGGGCCAGACCGGTTTGACCGTACGCCCGAACCTGTACGTAGCGATCGGTATTTCCGGCGCCATACAGCACCTGGCAGGTGTGAACGGCAGCAAGGTGATCGTGGTGATCAACAAAGACCCTGAGGCACCTTTTTTCAAGGCCGCAGATTATGGCATAGTTGGTGATGCATTTGAAGTGGTACCGAAACTGACAGCCGCAGTCAAAGAATTCAAAGGTCAATAAATCAATTACGAATTACGAATTACGAATTACGAAACAGGAGCTGTTTCGTTGAAGGTTCGTAAATAACCGCCCGGCAAAAGGCTCTTTTGTTAAGCGGTTCATAAATGAATGTTCAACATAAAGATTCTCAACTCGTAATTCGTAATTCGTAATTCGTAATTGATTAAGATTTTTTTTAGATAAGGAATATTTTTCTAACTTCACGGTCTTACAAAATATTCAGCGACAACGCAAGACAGATATGAGAAAAATAGAACTGGAAATAGTTGCTTTATCGCACAGCATTACGCAGACTCATTCATATGCCGTGGTATTGGGAGAGGTAAATGGGTTACGCCGTTTACCCATCGTGATCGGGGGCTTTGAGGCGCAAGCGATCGCCGTAGCGTTAGAAAAAATGCAACCCAGCCGCCCCCTCACACATGACCTGATGAAAAACTTCATGACCGCTTTTAACATAGAGCTCCATGAGGTGGTCATCAGTAATCTCCAGGAGGGCATCTTTTACTCCAAACTTATCTGTTCCAGCAACGACGAAACCATTGAGATAGACTCCCGCACTTCCGATGCCCTTGCATTGGCCGTTCGTTTCGGTTGTCCGATCTACACTTTCGAAAATATCCTCAACAGCGCCGGTATCCTGCTGGATGATCCGGCAGGTAAAAAAAGCGCCAAGCCTGTTACGCCCACGATTTCCGAACACGAGAGAGGCGCCGAGGACGATCTCAAGGCCTTGAGCCTGGACGAGCTTACACAACTCCTACAGGAAGTGCTGGAACAGGAAGATTATATCCGCGCCATCGCTATTCGCGATGAAATCAACAGCAGAAAAAGTAAATAATTGTTTTTCAGAAAGGACAGCTGCTGCCGGTAGGAATCCCCTGCCGCTGCGGTTTTGCTGTGTAATGCCATAACCATGATCGTCTTTCCCAACTGTAAAATAAACCTGGGCCTTCATATCATCGGCAAGCGGTCAGACGGCTTCCATGACCTGGAGACCGTTTTCTTTCCCCTGCCCGTGACAGATGCGCTGGAAGTAATTGCCCCCGGCAGCCTGCAGTTCACCAGCAGCGGCATTCCCGTCCCCGGCGATGCGGCGGACAACCTGTGCCTCCGGGCTTTTCACCTGTTGCAACAGGACTTTCCCCAATTACAGCCGGTCAACATCCACCTGCATAAACATATTCCTATTGGCGCCGGCCTTGGTGGCGGCTCCGCTGATGCTGCCTTTATGCTGCAGTTGCTCAATAAGAAATTTCAGCTGGAACTCACGCAGGCGCAGCTGATCAACTATGCAGCTGTGCTGGGCAGCGATTGCCCTTTCTTTATACTGAATCAGCCTTGTTACGCTACCGGCCGCGGAGAGATCATGGAACCGCTGTCACTGGACCTTTCGGGCTACTCTTTTTTACTGGTGCACCCGGGCATTCATGTCAATACCGGTTGGGCTTTCCGTCAAATCACGCCACAGGCGCCGGCCCGGGCGTTAAAAGAAATGATACAGTCGCCGGTGACCGCCTGGCGGCAGGTCATCAGCAACGATTTTGAAGCGCCGGTATTTGCAGCGCATCCGGAACTGGCAGCGATAAAAGCGGCGATGTATGAAGGCGGGGCGGTATATGCCACGATGAGCGGCAGCGGGTCGGCCGTGGTGGGCCTCTTCCCTAAAAATAAAATAGCTGACATCCGGTGGGATGCCAGCTACCTGGTATTTAAAGTTAATTAGCGCTTACTTTACGGAAGCAACCAGTGCTTTAAAGGTTTCTGGTTCGTTCATGGCCAGGTCAGCAAGCACCTTTCTGTTCAGATCGATGTTCTTACCAGCTAATTTGTTCATGAACACAGAGTAGGTCAGACCTTCTGCTCTTACCGCAGCGTTGATACGGGCGATCCACAGCTGACGATAGTTTCTTTTCTTTAATTTACGACCTACGTAGCTATAGGTGAGTCCTTTCTCGAGGACGTTCTTCGCTACGGTGTAAACATTTTTCCTTTTACCGTAAAAGCCTTTGGCTTGCTTTAAGATCCTTTTTCTCCGGGCTCTTGAAGCTACGGCGTTAACTGAACGAGGCATTGTCTTTGTTTTTTCTCAGGTTATAAAATTCGATTGTTTGGACGGATACTAGCGGAGGCCGAGCATTCTCTTAACCAGGTTAAGATTCGCTTCGTGAACCAGTGTACTTCCTCTCAGGCTACGTTTTCTTTTAGTAGCTTTCTTAGTCAGTAAGTGGCTTTTGAAGGCTTTAAACCGCTTAATCTGTCCGTTCCCGCCAACCTTGAAGGTCTTCTTGGCCCGGGAATGTGTTCTTACTTTGGGCATCTTACATCAAATTTGGTCTGCAAAGGTAGGGAAATAACTTCATAAAACACAGCACCAGATAAATAAATCCCAATAGCCGCCGGATGTGGATAACTTTTTCAATGCTTTTTTAACCTCCTTTAACCGATTGAGAATCAATTTTCGTTAACCCTCCCCTTCTTCCTATCTAGTGTGTATTTCATATTATGAAAATCATTACTTTTTTTATTTCTCTATATTATTTTTAATTTTAATTTTAAAATAGTCGCATATTTTAGCCATATAACGTTTAAACACCTGACGCCTATGAAAACATTCTACACCTTCCCTCACCCGGACCGGAACCGGTTTTCCGGGTCCACACACCCTTGTAAGCGGTTGGAAAACAACAGTTACTGAACAGGCGAAAGCCCTCAGAACTGATACTTTTTTCACTTAACTGTTTTACACCTATGAAACGACTTTTAACCTTTTTACTACTGTTAACGGGTTTTGTGCTACCGTCTGCAAAGACGATGGCACAAAGGGCGTTTATCAACGCACCCGACAGTATCTGCGCAGGTAGTTTTGCCACCCTGAACGGCCTGTTGTGGAACTCCGACTTTACGGTAGATCACATGGACTGGAGCGTCTCTCCTGCCCTGGCCGCCGATGAGTACGAGTTCCTCTTCACCGAAAACGGGCTGCCATCGGCCGCCGACAAATGGGTAGGCCGGACACCCGGCTCCTATGCAGGCGTCACAGCGATGACCATCCGGCTTAACAAGGTAGGCGAGTATACCTTTACCGTTAAGATCTATGAAAAGAACGGCAGCAGAACAGCTACCATCTCCAGAAAGATCAAAGTAAAGGACTGTACCATTACCCAGTGCGCCGGAACCATCAGTACCATGGCCGGCTTCAAAGAAGACTTCGGCATTTTTAACGCCGGAGACCGGCCCCGCAAAAACCGGGTCATCGACTCCCTCTATACTAACCTGGGAGCTGCTTCTACCTATAGGTTCCCTACCAATATTACCAGTCTTAACATTGCAGACAATGAATACGTAGAATATTACCATACACAGGCAAAACCGGAATGGGTAAAAGCCTACGATCGTACCGGCAACGGCGATAATGTTAACACATTCGGTGGCATGCTGGTGATCAACTCAGCGATCGAAAAAAAATCCTTCTATCAACGAACAATTAAAAACCTATGCCCGGGTTCCATCTATAACTTCTCCGCCTGGTTCATGAACGTGAACGGCATGGAAGTATTTGATCAGACCTGCGCCCGCGCGTCCGATACCAAACCGGACGGTTATCACTATGCGGGTGTGACATTTATCCTTACCGACCCTACCACCGGCGCTGTTTTGCAAAGGTTCAATACGAATGACGTATCCATGAACCTCAGAAAACCTGAATGGCAACAATATGGCGGCAGTTTCAAAATACCGCCTAACTTAACATCGGTAAAACTCACCATTCTCAACAATAACTTCGGTGGTTGCGGTAACGACATCGCTATTGACGATATCCAGTTTACCTATTGCAGCCCCGATCTTTTCGCGTATGTAGACGGTCTGAAAGATGAAAAAAGAATAAAAGACCAGATCTGCGGTGGCGCTCCGTTAAGCCTCACAGCCTACCTGGAGCCCATTACTTATTTCCAGGACCCGGTATACCAATGGCAGATCAGTACCGATGGCGTTACCTACACCGATATGGTGGACGGTCCCATGAACGCCGGTACTGTAACCGGCAGTAAAACACCCATCCTGAACTTCACCGCCGGCGCCCTGAAGGGAGATCCATCCGTCGCCAAACTCTATTATTTCAGGGTAGGCATCACTGAAAAAGACAACGTCAAACTCGGGAACTGCGCCGCTCCTTCCCGACCGGTAGAAATCACCATCTTACCACAACCACAGATTTCGGTTACCGGTAATGAAATATGTAACGGCCAGAACGCCCACCTGGAAGTAACCGGCGGCTACACCTCTTATACATGGAAGGTAAACCCGCTCGTTACCGGCACCACGCTGGACGTCAGCCCGAACGTTACCACCACCTATGAAGTGGTGGGTGAAAAATCCTACGGGGATAATAAAGTCTGCCGCGATAGTAACCGCGCAGAAATTCTCGTTTATCAGAAACCCATCGTTAATGTTAAACTGCTGACGCCTCCGAGCATCTGCGAAGGAGAAATCGCCAAGCTGGAGATCCAGCCGGAAAACAGCGTGTATGATATTACCTGGGATTACAATGGCACCGTGATAGCCGGCGCCAAAGGCACGTCTATCACCCACACTCCCACCAAAGTCACCAATCCCGCGGCTGTACCGCCCGCGAAAAATATCTATACCGTTACGGTGACCAACGGTAAGTGTATCATATCGGACCAGGCGGAAGTCATTGTGAACTCAATGCCTAAACCCAATGCCGGCACCGATATTAAACTGTGTAACACCACCTCCTTCACACTCGCCGGCAGCCAGCCATTGGCCGACCAGACCGGTATGTGGAGCTTCAAGGGCGGTATCAACGAAGGCGCAACGCTGAACAATCCTACCAGTTACAACGCCACTGTCACGAACCTGGCAGCCGGTAAATCAGTAACCCTGGTATGGACCATCACCAATAAAAACCTGTCTAAATGCGCGGCCAGCGACGAAGTGGTGCTGATCAACATGCCCCTCCCCGTTTCTGCTGCCACCATAGACATCACGCAGTGCGCCAACAAAGTGTTTAACATTTCCGGAACAGCACCTGCTGCCTGGGAAACCGGTCAATGGAGCGGAACCGGCGTTACTTTCGGTGACCCGAATTCACCGTTGACCACCGCTACACTGACAGGCACTGCTACCACACAGGACATCACTGTTACCTGGACACTTCGCAACGGCAAATGTGCGGACGGCCTGTCAAAGGTCAACCTGCACCTGCGCCCCGCTCCGGCAGTAACCGTTACAGTCCCTGCTGTTTGCCAGACTGCCAAACAGTTTACCATTAATTTCTCTGCGCTGAGCGGCACTGTTACCAAATACACCGTAAAACAGGGCATCGGCACACCGCTGGCTGCCTTCACGAATGTAACCGGCACCTGGCCCGCTACCGGCAGTGCGATTAGTGTAAACCTGCCAGCGAACACTCCTGCGGGTACCTATGATTTTATCCTGACCATCCAGGACGGTAACAACCAGGGATGTACCTACGACGCTCCTTTTAAATTAAGGGTAGACGCCCAGCCGGATGCCACCATCAGCGGCCCGACAGATATCTGTCTGGGCACCAGCGTTACGCTGAGCGTTGCAGCTTCCAACAGCGGCTATACCAAATTATGGACCATCGATGGTGTCACCCAGACAGGCAGCACCCAAAGCATTACCCACACGCCCACATCAGCCGGTACACATAACTACAGTGTCAAAGTAACCAACCTGACCTGTTCCGATACCAAAACACTGGCGGTGGAAGTAAGGGCCGTGCCGGTAGCCGATCCGGGTACAGCCAGCCCTCAATGTAATGTGGGCAACTTTACCATGAACGCTCCTGCCCTGCCTGTTGATCAGGAAGGTGTGTGGACTATCAGCGGCTCCGCCAACGGCGCTGTTATTACCGACCCGACCAATCCGAAAACAACAGTCACCGGATTACAGGCCGGAAAATCAGTTGTACTGACCTGGACAGTTAATAATAAATATAATAAGACTTGTAAGGCCAGCTCCAACATCACCTTAACGAATACCGAACCGCTTACCGTCAGCAAAGCTGGTGTTGATATCACCCAATGCGGTAACAATCAGTTCAAGCTCAGCGCCAACGCGCCGAAACCTACTGAAACAGGTACATGGTCCGGCACCGGCGTGACCTTCAGCAACCCTAACGATCCTGCAGCTGTCGCTACGCTGACCTCTACCAGCACACCGCAGACCGTTACCGTTACCTGGACCATCAGCAACGGCGTATGTACCAACAGTACTTCTTCCGTGAAGCTGACACTGAATGCCGCACCGACCGTAACGGTAGCAACTGTACCTGCTGTATGTAACGCCGATGCGTTCTTCAACCTGGTACTGTCCAACCCGACCGGTATCATTACCAAATATTCCATCAAACCAGCGGCTACCAACGCGCTGCCTTCCTTCACGCCAATCGTGGATGCTGCGTGGACAGGCGCCGGCACCATCAAGGTGAACTACCCTGCCGCTACCCCGGCCGGCACTTACAATTTTGTGCTGACCATCCAGGATGGCACCAACGCCGGTTGCGCCGCCAACTATCCGTTCTCCGTCACCATCGACGCCAAACCAACGGTAAATGTTGTAGCCAGCCCGACAGAGATCTGCGAAGGTGAAACCACCACCCTCAGCATCGCTGCCGGCAATGCCGGCTACACCATCCGCTGGACGCTGAATGGTACTGCCATCGCAGGTACCGATAACAAAACAACCTTTACCCACACGCCAACAGGCACCGGCAATAAAGTATATGCCGTATCCGTGAAAAACGGTGCTTGTACCGTTACTGATGATGCTACCGTAATTGTGAGGTCCATGCCGACTGCTGATGCAGGCAAGCCTGAAATCAAACAGTGCGACACCAAAGACTTCACCGTAACCGGTAACCAGCCTGCTGCCGACCAGAAAGGTGTGTGGAGCTTCGTAGGCGCCAACCTCGGAGCACAGATCACCAATCCGAACAATTACACCACTACCGTAACAGGCGTACCTGCCGGTAGCTCCGTAACACTGCAGTGGACGGTGACCAACAACTTCAAGGCTTCCTGCGTAGCTTCCGATCAGATCACCCTGACCAATACACTGGCGCTCACTGTCAGCAAAGCCGGTATTGATATCACCCAGTGCGGTAACAATCAGTTCAAGCTCAGCGCCAACGCGCCGAAACCTACTGAAACAGGTACATGGTCCGGCACCGGCGTGACCTTCAGCAACCCTAACGATCCTGCAGCTGTCGCTACGCTGACCTCTACCAGCACACCGCAGACCGTTACCGTTACCTGGACCATCAGCAACGGCGTATGTACCAACAGTACTTCTTCCGTGAAGCTGACACTGAATGCCGCACCGACCGTAACGGTAGCAACTGTACCTGCTGTATGTAACGCCGATGCGTTCTTCAACCTGGTACTGTCCAACCCAACCGGTATCATTACCAAATATTCCATCAAACCAGCGGCTACCAACGCGCTGCCTTCCTTCACGCCAATCGTGGACGCTGCGTGGACAGGCGCCGGCACCATTAAGGTGAACTACCCTGCCGCTACCCCGGCCGGCACTTACAATTTTGTGCTGACCATCCAGGACGGCACCAACGCCGGTTGCGTAGCCAACTATCCGTTCTCCGTCACCATCGACGCCAAACCAACGGTAAATGTTGTAGCCAGCCCGACAGAGATCTGCGAAGGTGAAACCACCACCCTCAGCATCGCCGCCGGCAATGCCGGTTACACCATCCGCTGGACACTAAACAACGCTCCTATCGCCGGTACCGACAACAAAACAACCTTTACCCACACGCCAACAGGCACCGGTAATAAAGTATATGCGGTATCCGTGAAAAACGGCGCTTGTACCGTTACTGATGATGCTACCGTAATTGTGAGGTCCATGCCGACTGCAGATGCAGGTAACCCTGAAATCAAACAGTGCGACACCAAAGACTTCACCGTAACCGGCAACAAGCCGGCCGCTGACCAGAAAGGTGTGTGGAGCTTCGTAGGCGCCAACCTGGGAGCACAGATCACCAATCCGAACAATTACACCACTACCGTAACAGGCGTACCTGCCGGTAGCTCCGTAACACTGCAGTGGACGGTGACCAACACCTTCAAGGCTTCCTGCGTAGCTTCCGATCAGATCACCCTGACCAATACACTGGCGCTCACTGTCAGCAAAGCCGGTATTGATATCACCCAATGCGGTAACAATCAGTTCAAGCTCAGCGCCAATGCGCCGAAACCTACAGAAACAGGTACCTGGTCCGGCACCGGCGTGACCTTCAGCAACCCTAACGATCCTGCAGCTGTCGCTACGCTGACCTCCGCCAGCGCACCGCAGACCGTTACCGTTACCTGGACCATCAGCAACGGCGGCGTATGTACCAACAGCTCCTCCAGCATCAAGCTGACACTCAATGCCGCACCGACTGTGGCTGTAGCAACGGTACCTACCGTATGTAGCGCTGATGCGTTCTTCAACCTGGTACTGTCCAACCCGACAGGCAACATCACCAAATACTCCATCAAACCAGCGGCTACCAATGCGCTGCCGTCCTTCACGCCAATCGTGGATGCTCCATGGACCGGCGCAGGTACTATCAAGGTAAACTATCCGGCCACTACTCCGGGCGGTACATACGACTTTGTACTGACCGTTCAGGACGACAACAACGCAGGTTGTGTGTTTACCAGGACCTTCTCCGTGAAGATCGACCAAAACCCGGCCGTGAAGATCACTGCACTGCCTTATGTAGTATGTGAAGGTACCGCTGCCACACTCAGCATCGATAACAGCAACGCCGGCTACACGATCCGCTGGACACTGAATGGCACTCCTATCCCGGAAGGCGACAACAAAGTGTCTATCGTTCACACACCTACTAAAATTGGTGACAACGTATATGCGGTAACCGTGACCAACGGTGTTTGTACCGCTACCGACAACGTGACCATCAAGGTGAGGTCCATGCCGAACGCCAATATCGACAGGCATGAGATCAAACAATGTAACAACCCTGATTTCTCTGTTGAAGGCAGAGAGCCTCTGGGTGATCAGAAAGGGATGTGGAGCTTTGCCAGCGCCGACCTGGGTGCGAAAATCACCGATCCTACCAACTACAAAACAACTGTTACCGGCGTACCGGTTGGCCAGTCCGTAACACTGAGATGGACGGTGTCCAACATCTATCACGCCGCCTGCGTTGCTTCTGCTTACGTAGTACTCACCAATGTGGAAGCACTGACAGAAAGCAATGCCGGTACCGATATTACCCAGTGCGGTGACAACAAGTTCCAGCTCAATGCCAATGCGCCGAAACCTACTGAAACAGGTACATGGTCCGGCACAGGCGTAACTTTCAGCAACCCTAACGATCCGAAAGCGATCGCTACGCTGAACACCAGTACGCCACAAACCGTTACCGTTACCTGGACCATCAGCAACGGCGTATGTACCAATAGTACATCCAGCATTAAGCTGATCCTCAATGCCGCACCGACAGTAGCTGTCGCTGCTATCCCTGCGGTATGTAACGCCGACGGCGCTTTCAACCTCGTGTTGTCTAACCCGACTGGCGCTATTACCCTCTATTCCGTGAAAGCTGTCACTCCTAATAAGATGGCCGGCTTCACAGATATCATCAACCAGAAATGGAACGGCGCCGGTACTTATAAAGTAACCTACCCCGCCGCCACTCCTGCCGGCACTTATAACTTCGTGCTGACAATCCAGGATGGCGCCAACGCCGGTTGTGTTACCAATTATCCGTTCACCGTCACCGTAGACGCTAAACCAACCGTAGACGTAGTCGCTACTCCGGCTGAGATCTGTAAAGGTGAAACCACCACCCTCAGCATCGGAAGCAGCAACGCTGGCAACACCATCCGCTGGACACTCGACGGTGTTGCTATCCCTGCCGCCAACGATAAAGTATCGTTCACACAAACACCCGGTAAAATCGGCAACAACGTATATGCTGTAACCGTTACCAACGGCGCTTGTACCGTTACCGACAATGTAACCGTGGTGGTGCGGTCTATGCCGACTGCTGATGCAGGTGTTCCTGAAATCAAACAGTGCGACACCAAAGACTTCACCGTGACCGGTAACCAGCCACTGGCCGACCAGAAAGGCGTATGGAGCTTTGTGGGCAACAGCCTCGGTGCACAGATCACCAATCCGAACAATTACACCACTACCGTTACAGGCGTGCCTGCAGGTAGCTCCGTGACATTGCTCTGGACTGTGACCAATAACTTCAAGGCTTCCTGTACCGCTTCCGATCAGATTATCCTGACCAACACACTGGCGCTCACTGTCAGCAAAGCCGGTACCGATATTACCCAATGCGGTGACAACAAGTTCCAGCTCAATGCCAATACACCGAAACCTACTGAAAAAGGTACATGGTCCGGCACCGGCGTGACCTTCAGCAACCCTAACGATCCGAAAGCGATCGCTACGCTGAACACCAGCACGCCACAAACCGTTACCGTTACCTGGACCATCAGCAACGGCGTATGTACCAATAGCACTTCCAGCATTAAGCTGATCCTCAATGCCGCACCGACGGTAGCTGTCGCTGCTATCCCTGCGGTATGTAACGCCGACGGCGCTTTCAACCTCGTGTTGTCTAACCCGACTGGCGCTATTACCCTCTATTCTGTGAAAGCTGTCACCCCTAATAAGATGGCCGGCTTCACAGATATCATCAACCAGAAATGGAACGGCGCCGGTACCTATAAAGTAACCTACCCCGCTGCCACTCCTGCCGGCACTTATAACTTCGTGCTGACAATCCAGGATGGCGCCAACGCCGGTTGTGTTACCAATTATCCGTTCACCGTCACCGTAGACGCTAAACCAACCGTAGATGTAGTCGCTACTCCGGCTGAGATCTGTAAAGGTGAAACCACCACCCTCAGCATCGGCAGCAGCAACGCTGGCTATACCATCCGCTGGACACTCGACGGTGTTGCTATCCCTGCCGCCAACGATAAAGTATCGTTCACACAGACACCCGGTAAAATCGGCAACAACGTATATGCTGTAACCGTTACCAACGGCGCTTGTACCGTTACCGACAATGTAACCGTGGTGGTGCGGTCTATGCCGGCTGCTGATGCAGGTGTTCCTGAAATCAAACAGTGCGACACCAAAGACTTCACCGTGACCGGTAACCAGCCACTGGCCGACCAGAAAGGCGTATGGAGCTTTGTGGGCAACAGCCTCGGTGCACAGATCACCAATCCGAACAATTACACCACTACCGTTACAGGCGTGCCTGCAGGTAGCTCCGTGACATTGCTCTGGACTGTGACCAATAACTTCAAGGCTTCCTGTACCGCTTCCGATCAGATTATCCTGACCAACACACTGGCGCTCACTGTCAGCAAAGCCGGTACCGATATTACCCAATGCGGTGACAACAAGTTCCAGCTCAATGCCAATACACCGAAACCTACTGAAAAAGGTACATGGTCCGGCACCGGCGTGACCTTCAGCAACCCTAACGATCCGAAAGCGATCGCTACGCTGAACACCAGCACGCCACAAACCGTTACCGTTACCTGGACCATCAGCAACGGCGTATGTACCAATAGCACTTCCAGCATTAAGCTGATCCTCAATGCCGCACCGACGGTAGCTGTCGCTGCTATCCCTGCGGTATGTAACGCCGACGGCGCTTTCAACCTCGTGTTGTCTAACCCGACTGGCGCTATTACCCTCTATTCTGTGAAAGCTGTCACCCCTAATAAGATGGCCGGCTTCACAGATATCATCAACCAGAAATGGAACGGCGCCGGTACTTATAAAGTAACCTACCCCGCCGCCACTCCTGCCGGCACTTATAACTTCGTGCTGACAATCCAGGATGGCGCCAACGCCGGTTGTGTTACCAATTATCCGTTCACCGTCACCGTAGACGCTAAACCAACCGTAGATGTAGTCGCTACTCCGGCTGAGATCTGTAAAGGTGAAACCACCACCCTCAGCATCGGCAGCAGCAACGCTGGCTACACCATCCGCTGGACGCTCGACGGTATTGCTATTCCCGGCACAGACAACAAAGTATCTTTCTCCCACACACCGATCAAAATTGGGG
The DNA here is from genome assembly GCF_012516375.2 of Chitinophaga oryzae. NCBI lineage: Bacteria > Pseudomonadati > Bacteroidota > Chitinophagia > Chitinophagales > Chitinophagaceae > Chitinophaga > Chitinophaga oryzae. The sequence goes on along the minus strand of NZ_CP051204.2, from coordinate 3,766,565 downwards.
ATAACGTGTACGCTGTGTCCGTGAAAAACGGCGCTTGTACCGTCACCGATAACGTGATCGTGCAAGTGAGATCTATGCCAACCGCCGACGCAGGTGTTGCTGAAATCAAACAATGTAACAACAGCAGCTTCACCGTTACCGGCAATCAGCCACTGGCCGACCAGAAAGGTGTATGGAGCTTTGTGGGCAACAGCCTTGGGGCAAAAATCACCACTCCGAACAATTACACCACTACCATTACAGGCGTGCCTGCAGGTAGCTCCGTGACATTGCTCTGGACCGTTACCAATAACTTCAAAGCTTCCTGTACCGCTTCTGATCAGATTATCCTGACCAATACAGAAGCACTCACAGAAAGCAAAGCTGGTTTTGATATTACCCAGTGCGGTGACAACAAGTTCCAGCTCAATGCCAATACACCGAAACCTACTGAAACAGGTACATGGTCCGGCACAGGCGTAACCTTCAGCAACCCTAACGATCCGAAAGCGATCGCTACGCTGAACACCAGCACGCCACAAACCGTTACCGTTACCTGGACCATCAGCAACGGCGTATGTACCAATAGCACTTCCAGCATTAAGCTGATCCTCAATGCAGCACCGACGGTAGGTGTAGCTGCCGTAACTCCTGTGTGCAACACAGACGGCTCTTTCAACATGGTAGTGTCTAACCCGACAGGCATCATCACCCTCTATTCTGTGAAAGCCACCACACCTAATAAAATGGCCGGCTTTACAGATATCATCAACCAGAAATGGAATGGCGCAGGCACTTACAAAGTGACCTTCCCCACCTCCGCTCCTGCCGGTACTTACGACTTCGTGCTGACTGTCCAGGATGGAACCAACGCTGGTTGTACGAGAGATGTACACTTCACCGTGAAAATCATGAAGCCTTCCACACCGGCCACCGGCCTGACTGTGAATGCCGCTGAAATCTGCGACAAAGGCGACGTGGTACTCACTATCCAGGGCGGCAGCCTGGGCACAGATGAAAACGGCGCTACCAACGCCACCTGGAAATGGTATATCAACGGTTGCCCCGGAACTACCGGCAGCACCGCGGTAACACCAGACGTCATCAGTGCCGACGGCAGGACCGCCACCTTTAAAAATGTATCTAAAACCACTACCTGGTTCGTACGCGCTGAAAGCACAGGCCCTTGCGGTAACGCCGCCACCTGCGCTTCCGCTAAAGTAACCGTGTACGAGCTCCCTGCCAAAGCCGATGCAGGACAAAACAAATCGTTCTGTAACGTTAAAACGGACCTGAAGCTGGAAGGTAACGATCCGAAAGCTGCCGGCGCTACCGGTAAATGGACGACCAACAACCCGAAAGCCATCATCCGCAACCCGGACCAGCCGGTAACCGGCGTATACCTGCCGGTGGGAGAAACCGCCACCTTTACCTGGACGATCACCAACGGCGTGTGCGCAGTAACCAGCGACGATGTGGTGCTGACCAACTACGAAACACCTGTTGTGGCCAATGCCGGTGAAGACCAGGAACAATGCGACAACGAAAACTTCACCCTGAACGGTAACGCACCTACGCAGTTTGGCGCCGCCGGCAAATGGACTGCCTCTACTATGACCGGCGTGACCATTGCCGACCCTGCCAATGCTAAAACCAGGGTGACCGTGAAAGCCGGTACGACCGTTACCTTCACCTGGACCATCACCAACGGTACCTGCGCCGCTACTTCAGACAACGTAGTCATCACCAACTACGCCGTGGCAGCAGCCGCCAATGCCGGTCCTGACCAGGAAGCGTGCAACCAGGCCAGCGACTTCATGATGAAAGCCAACGTACCCAGCGTTCCGACCGCAACCGGAAAATGGAAAGACGTTAGCCGTATACCAGGAAGAGCGGTGATTAAACAACCTACCAACCCGCTGACCGCTGTCACCGTTCCTGTGGGTGATACCGTCGTACTGGAATGGACCATCACCAACGGTGCATGTAAAGCCACCTCCAGCAGGGTAACCATTATCAACTACAAAGCAGCAGCTGTTGCCAATGCCGGCCCTGACCAGGAAAAATGTAACACCACCGGCGACTTTGTGATGGACGCCAACCAACCTGGCGCCTCCAGCGCCACCGGTACCTGGACAGACATCAGCCGCGTGCCTGGCAGAGCCACTATTTATGAGCCTAACAATCCGGCCACGAAAGTGAAAGTACCTGTTGGCGATACCGTTGTTCTCAAATGGACCATCACCAACGGCAAATGCGCCAGCACTTCCAGCCAGGTGACCCTGATCAACTATGCGAAAGCACTCGACGCCAACGCCGGTCCTGACCAGGAAGCCTGTAACCAGCTGACCGACTTCACCCTTGCCGCCGATAAACCAAGCGTGTCCAGCGCGACAGGCTTCTGGTCTATCATCAAAGGCACTGCCGTGATCCGGTCTATCAACAGCCCTGTCTCCAAAGTGAAGGTGAACCCGGGCGATACCGTTACTCTGCGCTGGACCATCACCAACGGTGTATGTAGCTCCACCTGGGACGATGTCACCCTGATCAACTACCTGACACCGGTAGCCGCCAATGCTGGCCCTAACCAGGAACATTGCGACAACGCTACCTTTAATATGAACGCCAGCGATCCGGGCGTACCAGGTGCTAAAGGTGTATGGGTAGTTACCAGCAACAATGCGGCCCTGATCACCATCAGCAACGCTACCGACAGGAAAGCAACGATTACCGTGCCCGCCGGTGAAACAGCACAGCTGACATGGGTGGTAAGCAACGGTAAATGTGCCGCTACCAGCTCCAGCGTAACGCTGATCAACCGCAAACCGATTCTGGGCAACAGCATCCAGGCCGACCAGACCGTATGTACCACTGAAACGCCAACGGCTATACGTGGCAACGTACTCTCCGGTGGTAACGGTACCTACACCTATGTATGGCAGCAAAGCACTGCCGGTGCAGCCGGACCGTTCACCAACATCCCCGGCGCCACCACCGATACCTATCAGCCAGGCCTGCTGACCGCAGATATCTGGTACAGAAGAATAGTAGCTTCCGGTGCATGTATCAATAACATCAGCAACGTAGTGAAAATCACAGTGGTCAACAAAGCGCCGATCGTAGTGTCACAACCGGCGGCCATCACCACCGAATGCGTACAGGGTAAAGACTACACTACCCTCTTCGGTAAACCGGTATTCAGCCACGCGCCTTATGATGACGTGTCCCTGAATGTGACCTATAATGACGTAACCACCGTCACTTCACCATGTCTCACTACCATCACCCGTACATGGACCGCTACCGACAGATGCGGCCTGTTCGTCACCGCTTCCCAGACGATCACCGTGGTAGATACCAAAGCACCGGTGTTCACCACCCCTGCTCCAGCCAACATCACTGTTGACTGTGACAAGGTGCCTGCCAGAGTAGATCTGATCGCGAAAGACGACTGCGCCGGCGACATCACCATTCCGGTGGTGGAAGTGCGGAAAGATATACCGGGCGCCTGCGGCAACAACTATCAGCTGATCCGCACCTGGACAGCCAAAGATGCCTGCAACACCGGTGTAACACTGACACAGATCATCACCGTGAAAGACATGACCGCTCCTGTCTTCACGCTGCAGCCACCTGCTGACACCACCGTGAACTGCGACAAAGTACCGGCGGGCATCAACCTGACCGCTACCGACAACTGTACTCCGGGTATCATCACCGTTACCTCCAGAGACTCCATTGTCCGCAAATCCGGTATATGTGCCAGCAACTATACCATCTACCGCAAATGGACAGCGCTGGATGAATGTGGCAACGGCAAAACCGTACAGCAGATACTCCGCGTACAGGATACCACCAGACCGGTATTCTCTCTGCCAACGCCGAAAGACACACTGGTAGACTGCGATAAAGTACCCGCATGGCCGGTGATTACCGCTACCGACAACTGTTCCGGTAACATCCAGGTATTCACCAGCTCCAAAACACAGAAAATACCAGGCGCTTGTGCCGGCAATTATCTGGAAATCCGTACCTGGACAGCCACAGACGATTGCGGTAACAAAGCCACCATGCAGCAGACCATCCGCGTACAGGATACCACCAAACCGGTATTCACCGTAGTACCTCCAGGAGACACCACGGTGAACTGCGACGCCATCCCGGCCCCTGCTACCAATGTAACCGCTACAGACAACTGCAGCACCACCGGCAACGGTCTGACAGTGACCCGTCAAACCATCACCGAAACCATTCCTGGCGCCTGCGGCAACAACTACCGCATCATCAGGACCTGGACTGCAAAAGATGCATGCGGCAACATCGCTACCATGAAACAGATCGTTACCGTACAGGACACCACCAGACCAGTGATCATGCCTGCTCCGGCAGACGTGACCGTATACTGCCAGGACCCGATCCCGGCGCCGGTGACACTGACCGCCACAGACAACTGTGATCCTTCCTTCCCGAAAAAAGCGGTGTACAGCGAAGATCCGTTTGTGAAAGACATCTGTAAAGGCTATACCATCGTAAGAAGATGGAGCATCACAGACGCCTGCGGCAACAAAGCCAACGATGTGATCCAACGCATCATTATCCAACCTTGTCCGAAACCGCAGCTCAGCGCTACCCTGCCGGCCAACTGCTCCGATAACCCGAGAGTAGCCCTGCAACCGGTAGGTGACGTGAACCTGCCCACCTTTACCCTTGTGGCGGTAACACCTGCCAACGCTGTAACAGGCCTGCCATTAACACAACGCAGCAACCAGTTCAACCTGAACGGCGCTACTTCAGCCTCCTTCATCATGACAGATGGTAAAACAGGCTGCTCTTCCGATACCATGACTTACCAGCTGAACTACATTCAGAAACCGGTAGTCAACCTCGGACAGGACACCACCATCTGCGGCGGCAACAGCCTCGTACTGGATGCAGGCGCTTCCAACTTCGCCTACACCATCAAATGGTCTACCGGCGAAACCACACAGCGGATCAAGATCACACAGGCCGGCATCTACTGGGTGAACATCAGCAACGGCCAGTGCGAAACCAGCGACACCATTAAAGTAGGGCTCATCCCCACTCCGCTGGTAAGCATCCCGGACACTACCATCTGCCGTGGTCAGTCCGTGAAACTGGATGCCTATGTGGACGGCGCTACCTATCTCTGGAGCACTGGTGCCACTACCGCCTCTATCCTCGTCAGCACACAGGAACAATTCTGGGTGAAAGTGATGAAGAGCGCTTGTATCACCATCGACACCGTGAAAGTAAGCGTGAATCCTCCACCGGATATTACCCTGAGCCGCGACACAGCCATCTGCCCTGATCAGTCTATCATGCTCACCGTTAATTCCAACGGCGGCCGCATCAGATGGCAGACAGGCGAAACCAGCAACTCCATTATCGTCAACAAACCGGGCGGTTACTGGGTGGCTGTCAGCAGAGACAACTGCGTGGTAAGAGATACCGTTAACGTAAGAATGAAACCGGGCATACAGGTAGACCTCGGCCCGGACAGGAACATCTGCCCTGATGGCACCGTTACTTTCAACGGCACCAATACAGACGCAATATCCTACCTCTGGAACGATGGCGACACCAACCCGATCAAACAGGTAAGCCAGGCCGGCAAATACAAACTGGCCGTGATGGACAGGTTCTGCCAGAGAGTATACCTCGACAGCGTGAACGTTAACATCACCGGTGTACCGAAAATCAACCTGGGCAATGATACCGTGATGTGTATAGGCGAAACCCTGACACTCCGCGCTGAGGGCAACGGCATCACCAGCGTACGCTGGGATAACGGCAGCACCTCGCCCACCCTGCAGGTTACCAACGGTGGCACTTACACAGTGACCGTGTTCAATGATTGCGGCAGCGCAACAGACGACATCCGGGTCAACTTCACCCAGTGCGAACCGAAACCGCAGTTCCCGAACGCCTTCTCACCAAACGGCGACGGACGGAACGATGTGTTCAGACCAATTGTACGCGGACCTATGTTCGACTACGAACTGCGGATCTTCAACCGTTGGGGCGAACTGATCTTCATCTCCTCCGATAGTCACAAAGGATGGGACGGTAAGTTCAAGGGCAGCCCGGTAGATATCGGCACCTACGTATGGTGGCTCACCTACAAGAAAGTAGCCGGCGGCGCTTCCAATGTTATCAAAGGCGAAGTGACCGTGGTTAGATAAAAGTGAGAAACGAATACTCCTGTTGCAGAAAGCATAAAGCCTCCGGGCTTTATGCTTTCTGCTTTTTCAGCACTCCCTGTTCCCTTTTTTGTAATTCTTTCCCTATCATTGTCCTTTAATTTTACCAGGCTTATGTTTAAGTATTGTGTTGGTATGCTGTTGCTGACAGCATGCTGTGTGCTGCCAGGAAAAGCGCAGTATACCGGTAACCTCGACCTGATCCCGCGTCCTTCGCAGATCACCGCCGGAACCGGTTATTTTCATCTCAATGGCCAGGGACTCCTTTTCCCCGGAAAAGATTTTCGCCAGGCCACCGGGCTGCTGAAAGAAATGGGCCACTTTCCGGCCACCGGAAAAAACCGCTCCACGATTATCTTCAGAAAGGCGAATGCCTCCACTATACCACACCCCGACGGATACCGCATCCGCATTACGCCGGCGGCGGTGACCATCGACGCCCGCAGCGATGCCGGCGCCATCAACGCCGCACTGGCCATCGTGCAGCTCAGCTGGCTGCAACCTGACCGCTCGCTGCTCCCCTGCGCAGACATCGCCGATCAGCCACGCTTCAATTACCGCGGCGTACACCTCGACGTGTCCCGCAACTTCTTTCCGGCGTCCTACATCAAACGGTTTATCGACCTGATGGCGCTGTACCGCATGAACACCTTCCACTGGCACCTGACCGACGGCGCCGGCTGGAGACTGGAAATCAAAAAATATCCGGCACTCACGCAACAGGCCGCATGGCGCACTACCGCCAACTGGAAAGAATGGTGGAAGAGCGGACGCCGTTATTCGCACGAGGGCGACCCGAACGCCTACGGCGGATACTATACCCGGCAGGAAGCCAAAGAAATTGTGGCCTATGCAGCCACCAGAGGCATCACCGTAATACCCGAAATAGAAATGCCAGGCCACTCGGAAGAAGTGCTGGCCATGTACCCGGCGCTCTCCTGCTCCGGTATACCTTACAAAAATTCAGAGTTCTGCCTCGGCAACGACTCCACTTTTTATTTCCTCGAAAACGTGCTCGACGAAGTGATGGCCATCTTCCCTTCCCGGTACATTCATATCGGCGGCGATGAGGCTTCCACCAAAGCATGGAAACAATGTCCCAAATGCCAGCAGCGCATCCGCACCGAAAAGCTCAACGATGAAAAAGAGTTGCAGAGCTACGCCATCCGCCGCATGGAAAAATTCCTGATCTCCCGCCACCGCAAACTGCTGGGATGGGACGAAATACTGGAAGGCGGCCTGGCGCCGGAAGCTACCGTGATGTCCTGGCGCGGTGAAAGCGGCGGCATCGCTGCAGCCAAAGCCGGTCACGATGTGGTGATGACGCCCGGCGCCTACTGTTACTTCGACAGCTACCAGGCAGACCCTGTCACCCAGCCGGAAGCCATCGGCGGTTACCTTCCGCTGGAAAAAGTGTACAGCTACGAACCGGTCCCCCGCGAACTGGACAGCACCGCAGCTAAACATGTGCTGGGCGCTCAGGCCAATATATGGACGGAGTACATCCCTAACTCCTACCACCTGGAATACATGACCTACCCGCGGGTGATAGCGCTGTCAGAGGTAGTATGGTCGGACACGCTGCGCAAAAAATGGGATGACTTCCATCAGCGGATGCAGTCGCACTATCGATTACTGCAACGCCTAAACGTAAATTATTACCGTCCTTCCTATGCGGTGAGCATCCATCCGGAAATTAATACCACACAGCATGAAGCGGCTATTACGTTTACCTCGGAACAGTATCGCCCACAGATTCGTTACACCACAGACGGCTCCGCTCCCACGCCGCAGTCGATGTTATACAACGGACGTTTTACGGTGAAAGGATCGGCGGTTGTTACGGCAGCTATCTTCCGGGACACTGTGCTGGAGGGCAAACCGGCGGTGCTGGCAGTGGACGATCATATGGCCCTCGGGAAAAAAGTAATTTACAACAGACCTTATAATGAGAAGTATGCAGCGCAGCGCGAAGCAACGCTGGTGAACGGATACCGTGGATCGCTGACATACGGGGACGGCCAGTGGCAGGGATTTCTGGGAGATATGGATATTACGGTAGACCTGGAAAAGGTGACGGAGCTGCAGCGTTTGTCCATCAATTTTATGCAGCTGACCGGTCCAGGTGTCTACATCCCGGCAGCAGTGGAAGTACAGTTATCAGATGACGGACAACACTTCCGCACCGTGCAAACCGTCAGCAACGATGTGCCGGTTAGCCTGTCCACGCTGGCTTTCAAGGATTTTAAATTTGATCTGCGTCAGCAAAAGGCGCGTTATGTGCGTGTCATTGCGAAGAACGGGCAACGTGGGTTTATGTTTACCGACGAGGTGATTATTTACTGATGAAAAATCCCCGCAAAGCGTCGCAGACGGCTTTGCGGGGATCAATATTGTTTGTAAGCTTCTTAGTAACTAGTGACCGGCGCTGATAATGCGGCTGCGTTCATAGTCCACCATGCCGTTAAAACCGTTCACCGGCTTCAGTGACGGGATCGCCTGCCGCAGATTACTCATTTCGGTCGATGCGGCCCGGGCGTTGCCGGTGTATTTTCCGGTGGTAAGATAATTGACAATCGCTTTCAGGTTGTCATCATTCCGGGTATCTCCCCAGGGTACGTTTACATAATCATATGCAGTTGCGTCCACATCAATCCCTGTAAAATACCCGCCCACGCCATTGGCGTTCTTCGTCTCAAAGTTAATGGCATACAGGTCTGCCAGATATTTCCGGTTGTGGTTCTGATCGAAAACAGCGATGTTGAAATCGATGAAACCGACTGGTTTACCATAGGTCTTAGCGCCCACCAGTTTCACGGTCATATACGGTTTCAGGTTATTCAGCGTCAGTTCGCTGGCAGATGCCGTATTGCCGGTAGTGATGAAAAACACATCGTCGAGGCGAAGTTTGCTGGTGGCTGCCGCAAATTTGGTGGTGGTCGTCAGTCCCACCTGGGAGGCATGCGCCATCAGCTTATCGTTGAAGACGGTGCTGTACATCAGTTTACCTGCTGCCCCGGCCGGAGCAATGGCATTGTCCAGGTATTCGGCCGTAGACACCGCGCCGCCGCCGTTGTAGCGGAAATCCACGATCAGGCTGGTGATCCCCTGTGCGGCAAACTTATTGAACAGCTGGTCCAGCGCGGTTTTGGTATAGGTGTCCTGACCGCTGCTATTGATGATGCTGGAGAAGGTGTACATGGAGAAATAGCCTACCTTTTTGCCGCTTCCAGCCAGTGTAAACACGGTATCAAAAACAACCGGGTTGATGTTATAGCTGGCGGTGGTCAGGGTTTGGGTGATGGTGGTGCCATCCGGCCTTCTGAAGCCCAGCGTTACCGAAGGGCTGTTGAAGATGGCGTTGTACACCGACGTCAGGAAGGCCTGGCTGGTGGAGATGTTGCTGTTACCATTGACCGAGATGATCTCCCATCCGCGGGTAACGCCGATTTTGCCGGCGGGACCGTTTTTATCCGCATACAACACAAAAATGTGGGCGTTGCCGCCGCCGTCCTGCGCTATGCCGTAGTCCAGTCCCAGGTCGCCATTGGTGGCGGCAAAAGCCTGGGAGGAAATGCCGTTCATCAGTTTGTTGGTCAGTACCCCGTTGCGGTCCAGGAAACTGTAATGGTCATACGGCCGGGTGGTGGTCTGATTAATGGCGTATGTCTTCATTACAGACAGCAGGCTGTCGGCGTTGGCGTATTTTGCGTCAAACGGGTTGAGGGCCGGCACCTGGGAATACCAGTAGTAGGTTGGTAGTCCGCTGGCCGGGGTACGGCCGCCATCGGCGTAGGTGACTTGCATGATCTGGTACATCAGGTATTTCAGGGAGTCCTCGTCCGACGAGGCCGTTACCTTGGTGGTATCTGTGCGGGGCGCCGGGTCCGGCGACGTTTTGTTGTCTTTGCGGCAGGCCGTCCATAAAAGTACACAGGTGATGCCGGCGAGGGCAATCCTGGCTCCTGAGGTAAACAGATTTGTATGCATAATAACGGTTAAGACTATTTGAAAAATTACGGGTGCGCCGCCAACGTCTGTCTCGTCCAGAATTCCGTTGAAAAGAACAGCATCATTTTCATCCGGGTCTCTTCATCCGGCATGGCGGGTGCTCCCCCGTCCTTGCTGGCCTTGGCTTGTTTTTCCCGCAGGATTTTCTCCTGTTCCCGGCGTTCTGCCGCGCTCAGGGAGTTTACCTTAAAACGGTAAGCGACCGGCTTATCGTATGCGGCAGGGATGCCTGCCACTGCAATGGGTACGGCCAATTCGCAAACCAGGTTGCCTGCTGCGTCAAAAGCGGCGGCGGTGCGGATGCCATTGGGATTACTAACGGGTATATTCCCGTCCGTTACGCCGGTCAATCCTTCCACTTTGATCTCCTTCACGTTGGCGAGGGCCTGTCTTCTCCATTCGTCGGCCAGTTTCTGGCGGGACTCCTGCGGTACGTCCGGGGCTGCATTGATTTCCCCTACCAGCGGAAAGGTGATCATCGCGCCGCCTTTCTTTTTTCCGGTGGGGTTGATGGATATGCTCAACCCGGAACGCATGATACGCTGCTGGCTGATTTTATCAGGCACGCTGGCAATCACGAACAGGGTATCCTTATTATTGGCGATCGTATAAAAGAGTTTGGTATCGTTGTTATAAAACTGCAGTGGCTTTGGCCATTCTGTTGCCTGGCCGTCGATGTTGATCTGTTCAGGGGCCCATTTATTAGGCTCGCTGTCCTGCGCGTTTACATTTACCTGCCCTAGCAGTGCGGTCATTAATGCTACCCCTGCTATGCGTACGTTGATACTGTTCATGCTTCTGTTTTGATGGCTGTTTACGCTTGCAAGGATAACAAACAAATCTGAAACAATTTACAAATTGATGGGGGATTTTCGAATTTACGGATTTTTCAATTTACGGATTTTGGGATTTTGGGATTGGAGGATTTCGGGGAACCGGATTTTTGATCTGAGATTTTGAGATGTTGAGATTTTGTTATTTATAGATTGCTTTAAAACACCCTATAAACCCCAAAATCCCCAAATCCCAAAATCTCTAAATCTCTAAATTAATAAAGCAGTCGTGCCTTGATAGTATGTTTCACCTCTTTCAGCAGGGCCAGGGCTTCCTGGGACAGCTGGCGGTCCACGTCGAGCACCACATAACCAATCTGGTCGTTGGTTTTCAGGTACTGTCCGAGGATATTGATTTTATTTTCAGACAGGGCGGTGTTGATAGCGGACAATACGCCCGGCACGTTCTGGTGTACGTGCAGGATACGGTGTGTATTTTCGATAGGCGGCACGCTGATGGCCGGTACGGTATGGGAACCGAAGCTGGCGCCTTTTTCGAGGTAGTTGAGCAGTTTGGCGCTCACGTCGAGGCCGATGTTATGCTGCGCCTCTTCGGTGCTGCCACCGATATGCGGCGTCAGGATCACGTTGGACAGCTTCTGCAGCGGTGTGCTGAAAGCGGCGCCGTTCTTTTCCGGTTCTACCGGGAACACGTCTACCGCGGCACCAGACAACTGACCGCTTTCCAGGGCCTCTTTCAGCGCTTCCAGGTCAACCACCTCTCCCCTGGCATAGTTCAGGAAGATGGCTCCTTTCTTCACGTAGGACAGGGTTTCCCGGTTGATCATCATTTCCGTGGACCTGTTGGAAGGCACATGCAGGGAGATGATGTCCGCCTGTTCAAACAGTTCTTTGAGGGACCTTTGCTGTACGGCGTTGCCCAGCGGCAGTTTGGTTTCGGCATCGTAATACATCACGTTCATGCCCATGTTTTCCGCCAGCACGCTCACCTGGCTGCCGATATTGCCGTAACCGACGATACCCAGTGTTTTACCGCGCAGCTCATAGCTGCCTTTGGCTTCTTTCATCCAGACACCGTTGTGGGCGGCCGCGTTCTTGTCCACGATACGGCGAATCAGAACAATAGACAGTCCGATCACCAGCTCCGCTACAGAACGGGTGTTGGAATAAGGCGCGTTGAAAACAGCCACACCATGTTCGGTGGCCGCTTTCAGGTCCACCTGGTTGGTGCCGATACAGAAACAACCGATGGCCTGCAGTTTTTTGGCAGCCTCCAGCACTTTACGGGTGACCTGTGTTTTGGAACGGATACCTAATAAATGAACATCCTTGATCTCGCTGATCAGATCTGCTTCGCTGAGCGCACCAGTCAGTTTGCGAACCGAATAGCCTGCCGTGGTGAATTCTGCCACAGCGGCGTCACTGATATTCTCCAACAATAAAATGCTGATCTTTTCCTTCGGATAACTTGTAGACTTTACCTGTTCCATAATATTATAAAGAATTATATGTAATTTTTTCGGTCGCAATTGGCTTAATAATTGCGGTTACGCGGGGCAAAAACAAGGCACAAACCTACTTTATGTTGGGGAATAATCAAATACTATCATAGTCAAATTCGATTTTTATCAAAAAACAGGCTTTCTACCCTGTTTTTTTTGATATTTTAATAATCAATGGGCTTAAAAATGCATTAAAAGCGGGTTGGATGCCTGAGAATATTTGGTATGCATTGTCAATGAGTATAATTTTAACGCCTTGAAAATTTACAGAGAGAATCAGCATTAAGTAAGTCAGTGAATCACCTCTAATGAAGCGATTGAAAGCAGTAAGCATCATCTTATCTATCACGGGAATTGCCATCATCTCCAGCTGCCAGGGCAATGCAGCACGCAGGGAAGCAAAAAGGAAAAAGGCCATATCAGACAGTAGCCTGTATACGCTCAACTTAACGGAGGCACAACGCGAAGCCATTCTCAAAGCACCGCGCACAGTGCAGCTGCAACGGGAACTGAATGCATTTTATACCGGGAAACTATTGCGCAGCGGCTTTAACGGCGCTATCCTGGTAGCTAAAAAAGGCGTTATCATCTTCGAACAATATCATGGTTTGGAAAACTACCGGACTAAAATACCGTTGGTGGACAGCTCCGCCTTTCAGCTGGCTTCCGTCTCCAAAACCTTCACCGGCACGGCTGTGCTGTGGCTGGCAGAAAAAAAACAGCTGAGCCTGGAAGACTCCGTACAGAAATTCTTCCCGGAGTTTCCCTACAAAGGCATCAGTGTTCGCATGCTGCTCAATCACCGCAGCGGCCTGCCCAACTACCTCTATTTCTGCGACAGTCTCTGGAAAGACAGGGCAGCGTTCATCACCAATGAACAGGTGATCCGCCTGATGGAGCAACATAAACCGCGCATCCAGCATCTCCCCGATACCCACTTCCAATACTGCAACACCAACTATCTCCTGCTGGCCTCCATCATTGAAAAGGCCACCGGGCAGAAATACGCCGACTTCATGCAGCAAACGTTCTTCAAACCGCTGCATATGGTCAACACCTTTGTATACGATCCCGCTTCCACGCCCCGGCCACACCAGACGCAGAGCCATAAATACAACGGCCAGGCAGAACCGGACACCTATTTCGACGGCGTGATGGGCGACAAAGGCATCTACAGTACCGCCCGCGATATGCTCAAATGGGACCAGGCGCTGTATTCCGGCCAACTGCTGGACTCAGCCACACTGAAAGCCGCCTATACGCCTTACAGCCATGAAAAACCCGGTATCCGCAATTACGGGCTGGGATGGCGTTTGATGGTGTATCCCGACAGCACCAAAAATATTGTGTACCACAATGGCTGGTGGCATGGCAACAACACCGTGTTTTACCGTTTTGTGCAGGACTCCACCACCCTGATCATCCTGGGCAATAAATACAACCGCGGCATCTATCAGGCAGTGAAGCCTATCCGCGAGATAATGGGCCATGGAGATGGCGAAGAGGCAGGCGCGGAGTAGTCTCGCAAAGCAGCAAAGCAGCAAAGCACGCAAAGATCATATAAGCGGGCAGAGAAAGCAAAGGAGCGAAGATCAAAATCTGATCTTCGCTCCTTTGCTTTCTTATTAAAACTCAAAAAATCTTTGCGTGCTTTGCTGCTTTGCTGCTTTGCGTGAACCCGCGAGCCTGCGAGCGCTATCCGTGCTTTCTGTTCGGCAACACATTCTCCCTCGTCCACATGATCTCCCCCGTGAGAGCCTCTTTTCTCACCGGGCAGGCATCTTTCAGGCAGTAGTGGCAACAGGAAGGGATGCACGGGTCCATATGAATAAAAAATTCTACTTCGCTCCCCTCAAACCCTTTATTGACCAGCACTTCCACCCTTTTCATTTCATCGTGCGCTTCTGTGAGCGACAGGTAATAAGGCATGGTGATGTGGCAATCGATATGATAGTTGTTACCGTATTGCTGCACCCGCATGTTGTGAATGTCTATCCAGTTGGGCACGCGCTCGGCGGAAAGCAGCGCTATCACTTTGTCTACCACCTGCATGTCTGTTTCATCCATCAGGCCTGAAATAGAGCGGCGCATGAGCTGATATCCCTTCGTAAGGATGAGGATGCCCATGAGCAGGGAAACGGCCGGGTCCAGCCAGTTCCAGCCGGTAAAATGAATGACGCCCAGCGCGATGATCAGGCCCACGCTGCTGTATACGTCGGTCATGATATGCTGACCGTTGCCGCTCAGCGTGATAGAACCCAGCGTACGGCCGGAGCGGATCAGGTAAAGGCCCAGCAGCAGGTTGGCCAGCGTGGTGGAGCCCAGCAGCCACAAGCCGCTGCTCATTTCATGCAGTTCCCTCGGTGATATAAAATACTGTACGGCTTTAAAAAGGATAAGCATACCGGCGAAAAAGATCATGGCACCTTCGAAGCCGATGGAGAAAAATTCTACTTTGCCATGCCCGTAAGGGTGGTTGGCGTCTTTCGGCTTGCCCGACAGGTAGATGCTGTAACTTGCAAAGCCGCCCGCCACCACGTTGATAATAGACTCCATCGCGTCAGAAAGGATCGCCACGGAATGGGTCAGATAGTAGGCCACAAATTTGGCCACGGTGAGGATAAAACTAACAGCAAGCGACACCAGGATGACGCGTAATTCTCTTCTTAGCAAGTAGATCAGATTGTATGGGTGCGAAAGTACAAAGGTACGGTTATTACCGTATTGCTCCCACTGCAGCGGCCGTGAAAATTAATATTCCCGTAACACCCGCACGGTAAAATTGTGCGATATTAAGAGGCTGAATAAACGCTATCTAACGTAAACCTATAAACGAAAATGAACAGTAGAGAAATCCGGGCCAACGCTGTAGTAGACGAACTTTTCGGTTTGTATGAGCAATATGGCCATCATGCCTATGGTGAACAGGTGACCATGCTGATGCACATGATGCAGTCCGCCCTCATCGCCGAACAAACGGGTTTCGACGATGAAATGATACTGGCGGCCTTCCTGCACGACATCGGCCATTTCTTTGAAGGCCGCGGACAGATGGACATCTACGGCGCCCAGGCCCACGACACCATCGGCTACCGTTACCTCACCTCCTGCGGATTTCCGGCCAGGATGGGGCAACTGGTGGCCAGCCACGTAGCCGCCAAAAGATACCTCACGTGGACAGACAGCGCCTATTACGATACCCTTTCGGAAGCCAGTAAGGAAACTTTGCGTTACCAGGGCGGCCCCATGACAGCGGCGGAAGCCAAAATATTCCGCGCCGATCCGCTGTTTGAACAGTACATCCAGCTGAGGATCTGGGACGATATGGGGAAAGATCCGCACACGCCGGTGCGTCACGCCGACCTGGAAAGGATGCGGGAACGTATGTTCCGTTACCTGCTCGCATATGGTCAACTGGGAGATTAAGTTTAAATTGCCGGTAGTATGGAACTAAGAAAAGAAATACTGGCGGCCAGTTACAAGGAACAGATCCTTTCCGTCGTCGGCTGGATAGGCAGCGACCCCAAACGTTTCGCCCGGCTGATGCAGCTTTTCCTGGAAGATGAATACCGGGTGGTGCAGCGCAGCGCCTGGATCATCAGCCTGGTGGCCGAGAAGCATCCGGAACTGATGACCCCTCACCTGCCGGAAATGGTGGCCCGTATGGAAACCGGTGGACTTCCCTCTGCGGTGAAAAGAAATGTGCTGCGTGTGCTACAGGATATGACGCTGCCACCGGACCTGCACGGCCCTGTGATGAACGCCTGCTTTCAATACCTGGAAGACCCCAGGGAGATGATTGCCATCAAGGCCTTTGCCATGACCATATTATCCAACCTGGCCGTCGCTTATCCCGACATTAAAAATGAAATCCGGATCCTGCTGGAAGACCTGCTGGAGCATGATCCTTCGCCGGGCATCCGCTCGCGGGCCCAAAAGGTGATGAAAAGCATCGGGTAATACAAGAACAACGACGCCCGTATAATGCCTGCCATCGCTGTCAGCCATAACTTACCGGTGGCGGCTGCCTTTCAGCCGCAGTATGATCTGCTGAACAAAAAAGCGGCACAGCAGGTGATGTGATACCTGCTGGTGCCGCTGTATAAGCTGGAGCCAATTAAGCCTGGTCTTCCGGTTTGCTTTCAGCAACGCGGGGTTCTTTCGGCTCTTTTGGTTCTTTAGGTTCTTTGGGTTCCTTTTCTTTTTTCTTGGCAGCTTTCGGTGCGAAGATGGCGATCATGCGCTTACCTTCCATGGTAGGCATGCTTTCCAGGCCGCCCACTTCCGCCAGCCTCTCGGCGAACTTCAGCAGGATCAGCTCTCCGCGCTCCTTAAACATGATAGCACGTCCCTTGAACTGTACGTAGGTTTTCACCTTGTTACCTTCTTTCAGGAAGTTCTCCGCATGTTTCGCTTTGAAGTCAAAGTCATGATCGTCGGTGTTAGGCGTAAAGCGGATTTCTTTCACCTCGCTTTTGTGCGCCTTTGCCTTCATTTCCTTTTCCTTCTTCTTCTTTTCGTAAAGGAATTTATTGTAGTCGATGATACGGCATACAGGGGGTGCGGCATTAGGGGATATTTCCACGAGGTCGAGGCCTTGCTCTTCAGCCATACGCAGGGCTTCCTCGGTCCGGTATACGCCCACTTCCACGTTTTCACCTACCAGTCTTACCTCAGGGACACGGATCATTCTGTTGGTCCGGTGTTCTTGTTGTTGTTCCCTGCGGAAATTCGGGTTTCTTCCCCGATTATTACCACCAAAATTTGGTCTGGGTTTTTGTTGCATTAAAAAAATTAAGATTTATTAATTATTGTTCATAGTCCATGGTCCATATCCCACACATGGACCAAAAACAACTTATACAAAAATAAGGGGAAAATTCCGTGCAATTAACATACCTGTTTTCCGGAATGTTCATTGTTTTATATACTTCTTTTCCACATTTAAGTATGTTTACTCGATTGGCCTGCGGTTGGCCACCTCTTCATTGACCAGCGTGGTAAACTGTTCCAGGGTCATGGTTCCGAGGTCGCCTTTGGCTTGCCGGCGTACTGCCACGATATTGTCGGCCGCTTCTTTTTCGCCGAGCACCAGCATATATGGCACTTTGGCGAGTTCCGTATCGCGGATTTTCTTACCGATTTTCTCGCTTCTGTCGTCGATCTCAGCGCGAATTTCCGCTTTTTTCAGCAATTCTGCCACTTTTTCTGCATAGGCCTGGGTTTTCTCACTGATTGGCAGGATTTTCACCTGGGTAGGTGCCAGCCACAGCGGGAATTTACCGGCGCAGTGCTCGATCAGTACGGCGATGAAACGTTCCAGGGAGCCAAACGGCGCACGGTGGATCATTACCGGGCGGTGACGTTGGTTGTCGGCCCCGATGTACTCCAGCTCAAAACGTTCCGGCAGGTTGTAGTCCACCTGGATGGTGCCCAGCTGCCATTTACGGCCGAGGGCGTCTTTCACCATGAAGTCCAGTTTAGGGCCGTAGAAGGCGGCTTCACCGTATTCGATCACGGTATTGAGGCCTTTCTCGGCGGCAGACTCAATGATGGCCTGTTCGGCGAGGTTCCAGTTCTCTTCTGTACCAATATACTTGCTGCGGTCTTCCTTGTCGCGCAAAGAGATCTGGGCCGTATATTCAGTAAAGCTGAGGCTGTTAAACACATACATCACCAGGTCGATCACTTTCTGAAACTCTTCTTTTACCTGGTCAGGGCGGCAGAACAGGTGGGCGTCATCCTGGGTAAATCCTCTTACGCGGGTGAGGCCGTGCAGTTCACCATGCTGCTCGTAGCGGTATACGGTACCGAATTCCGCGAAACGCACCGGCAGGTCTTTGTACGACTTGGGAGAGCCTTTGTACAGTTCACAGTGGTGCGGACAGTTCATCGGTTTCAGCATGAATTCCTCTCCTTCTTCCGGCGTATGGATCGGCTGGAAGCTGTCTTTACCATATTTTTCGTAGTGGCCGGAAGTCACGTACAGGTTTTTGTTACCGATATGCGGCGTTACTACCGGCAGGTAGCCGCTGGCCAGCTGGGCTTCCTGGAGGAAGCGTTGCAGGCGTTCGCGCAGCATGGCGCCTTTGGGCAGCCACATCGGAAGGCCCAGTCCTACTTTTTCAGAGAACATGAACAGTTCCAGTTCCTTGCCCAGTTTGCGGTGGTCGCGTTTTTTCGCTTCTTCGATCAGCGTCAGGTATTCATCCAGCTCTTTCTGGTTGGGGAAAGTGATACCATAGATGCGGGTAAGCATCTTGTTTTTCTCGTTACCCCGCCAGTAAGCGCCGGCGATGCTGGTCAGCTTAATGGATTTGATGAAGCTGGTGTTCGGAATGTGCGGGCCACGGCACAGGTCTGTAAAACCGCCCTGTGTATAGAAGGTAATGCTTCCGTCAGGCAGCTCATTGATGGTTTCCACTTTGTAGGGGTCGCCTTTCTCCGTGAAATAAGCCAGTGCGTCGGCTTTGCTCACGTCTTTGCGAATGTATTCGCTGTTCTTTTTGGACAGCTCTACCATCTTCGCCTCAATCGCCTTCAGGTCCTCTTCGGAGATGGTGCGGTCGCCCAGGTCTATATCGTAATAAAAACCGGCTTCAATAGCGGGACCGTAACCCAGTTTCACACCGGGATACAGGGCTTCCAGGGCTTCGGCCATCAGGTGCGCGGAAGAGTGCCACATGGTGGATTTACCATCTGTATCCGTCCACGTCAGGAGCTGCAGCGTAGCATCCGTTGTAACCGGGCGTGTAGCGTCCACTACCTGCCCATTAACTTTTGCAGCCAATACTTTACGTGCCAATCCTTCGCTGATGGATTTGGCAATGTCCAATGCAGTTACTCCTGGTTCATACTGACGAACTGCGCCATCCGGAAAAGTGATATTTATCATACGTTTTACTGTTAGCGTCATACTTTTTCATATGCGCTATATTTCCTTTATAAAATGTTTGCGAAGTTAAGAAATAGTTTGTTAGCTTTTTGCTTAGTCCGCCAGCGAAATTCCAGGGAATTTAAAAATAATGGATCACGCGGCGGTGGGTATCAGTCCGGAAAGTCAACAAAGCCTGTAAATATAAGAAAATAACGCCACTTTACAAAGTTGTTGATCCGCCGGGAATCAGAAAGTTGACAAAATCGTTATTGCGGATAAGGGGACCATGAGAATGGTGGTATCAACGGGCGCTCCTGCCCTGCCCACGGACAAAATGCTTTAAAGATAGCCACTATGGCTCCATACACATACCCAACCAACCCCGGCACGTACCTTTCCCTCCCCGTTTTTCATCTCCCGAAAGAAGATTTTTTAAAAATTGTTGTGCAAAAAATTGGGAGGACAGACGAGGGAAAGTAATTTTGATTTTATAATTCAAAAACATTCATTTTGAGTAATTAATCAATAAATTATGGGGTATATTTCAAAACCGGGACGCAGGCCCACTTTCAGTGACGAACATCGTATTTCTTCCATTTTAAGGGATGAACTGAAAATGCAACCATCCAACTGTTATTGACAATGGACAACATACTAAACGACCGATTACAGGAAATAATACAATATGGCGATACAATACGCGAAAATAACGATCGTCTTGAACGCCGGATAGACCAAATGGATCGTATCCTCTTCTGGGTTGTTTGTTTAGGCATCCCTGGCCTTGTAGTGCTGTTTGCAGTCGTAGCAAGGCAGTAACAATGGAACATATTTTTCTCTTATTTAACACAACATCACTATGATTGCAACCAATAACGTTATCTATAACATTTTGAGAAAAGATCTACACCTTAGTGAAGAACAAACCAGAAAGTTGGTTTCTTCTATGGATTTCGCCATTAGCGAGGCTCAGGCGGACAAATTCGCTACAAAAACTGAAATAGGAAAAATTTCTACCCAATTAGAACATGTTGAAACAGGCCTCAAAGAAGTAAAGGCAGAGGTTACTGAAATACGAAATGATCTGAAAGGACTTATTGGAACGGTTTGTCTAAGGATAGGGTACTTTATAGCTGGCGCTGTTGGCATTTTGACAATTTTGAACATCACTTTGGGATTTGTTGTAGCTGCATTCAAAAAATGACTCCGAACGGGAATGTAAATACAACGGCAGGTATCACTCTGTATTAAACCCAGGCCCCTTTATTCTATCACCAAACTACTTGAATTATGTCTGCAAACCATATCAAAATCTACGATATTTTCAGAAAGGACCTCCACCTGGAAGATGCCAAAGCACAAGAACTTCTCTCCGAAATGGATGCAGCCTATAGCAAAGACCTGCTTAAAACGGATATACAACAACTTTCCACCAAACTCGTGGCGGTAGATACCAAGCTGGATAAAATTAAAGAAGATCTCGATGAATTCAAAGAAGACCTTAACACCTGTCATACAAAATTGGACAAAGTGCAGCTTCAAATACAAACGGACTTTAAAGAGATTTGTTCAAAAATGAGCAATACAGGGCTGTTACAATACGTGACCATTACAGGCACTATCCTGGGTATTATCTGGACCTACTTTAAGTTCTTTAAATGATCGCTAAAACCTAAAATTATACGTCACCGCGGGAATAATCGGAAACAACGACACCTGCCTGGCCGTGACTTTCAGTGACCCATCCACCGCCTTTCCCTCCTGGTCAAAATAAATGAAATAGGGATTTTTCCTGCTGTACACGTTATAAATCGAGAATGCCCAGCTTCCCTGGAACCGCTTGTTCTCTCTTTTCGGCCTGGGTGTATAAATAGCAGATAAATCCAGCCGGTTGTACGGCGCCATGCGATATGAATTGATCTTACCATATCCCTGTACCAGCGCGCCTTCCATGAAATAGAACTGTTCAGGCATCGTAGTGGTGTTGCCCGTGCCATAGATAAACACACCCGAAAAAGTCCACCGTTTATTTAATTCATACGTAGCCACCGCCACGAAATCGTGCCGCCGGTCGTACTTTGCCGGGTACCACTCCCCGTTGTTCAGCTGGGGAAACTTCCGCCACGTCCACGCCAGCGTATATCCCAGCCAGCCTGTCAGCGCACCTTTTTTCTTGTTCACAAACACTTCCACCCCGTAAGCTTTCCCCTTTCCGAAAACAAAATCCAGCTCGGGATCAGACAACGAGGGCGTGTATCCTTCGCGGTATTCTATCTGGTGGTACATCTCCTTATAATAGGCTTCTACAGAGGCTTCGTAGGTATTGTTTTTAAAATTGCGGAAGTAGCCGGCGGAATATTGCCACGACTGCTGCGGCTGCACCCGGTAGGTGCTGGGCACCCACACATCGGTCGGCAAAGTGGTGCCTGCATTGGACACCAGGTGAATGAACTGGTAATTACGCGTAAAAGCAGCCTTGATGGCATTATCATTATTCCAGGAGTACCGCAGGATCAGGCGCGGCTCAAAGCCTCCATAGCTCACCACCGGCCGCCAGCGGCCATATCGCACACTGTCGGTTTTCTGGCCGGCATCATTGCGGATATAACGGGTATAAGGCCCTATCTGCATAAAACCGCTGAAACGCACGCCCGCATTGAGCTGCAAATGCGGCGATATCTCCCAGTCGTCCATCAGATAGGCCCCTACTTCATGCGCATACTTCTTGTAGGCGTTTTCCGGAGGAGAAAATACGGTGGAATCCTGCCCCCCGCTGACGGTGCTGGGCGTGAACACATGGTAAATATAATTACCGCCAAACTTAATATGATGGCGGGGATTGGGGTAAAAATCAAAATCCAGTTTCCCGTTGGCGTCGCTGATACCGGAAGACAGGCGGAGGTTAAAACTGTTCTGCAGCGCGCTGAACTGGAACTTGTAGTCATTGTAAATCAGCGACAGGTTGGCGAACAGCTTACTGCTGAAAACGTGGTTCCAGCGCAGGGTAGCCGTACTGTTGCCCCAGGGGATCTTCACCAGGAACTTCCGGTTGTTGCTGGAAAAACTGAACACATCCCTGCCGAGATAACCACTGAGGTACAGCCGGTCCTTGTCAGACAGGATATAGTTCACCTTCATGTTCAGGTCATAAAAGTAATAGCCGGTACCTTTGTACTCCGAGTTGTTGACAAAAGGTTTGGAGAGCAGATCGATGTAAGTGCGCCTCCCTGAAACGATGAAGGAAGCTTTGTCTTTTTTCAGCGGCCCCTGCAGGGAAAGCCGGGACGCGATCAGTCCTATGCCGCCCTCGCCCTGGAACGTTTTGTTGTTGCCTTCTTTCATATTCACGTCCACCACGGAAGACAGGCGCCCGCCGTAATTGGCCGGCATGCCTCCTTTAATAAGAGTAGTGTTTTTAATGGCATCGGCATTAAAAACGGAAAAGAAGCCGAACAGGTGGCCGGTATTGTATACCGGCGCTTCGTCCAGCAGGATCAGGTTCTGATCGGGACCGCCGCCCCGCACATAAAAACCGGCATTGCCTTCTCCCGCGGCCTGTACGCCAGGCATGAGCTGCAGCGCCTTCAGCACGTCCGTCTCCCCCATCAGCGCCGGCAACTTCTTCACCTGCTGGGAAGAGAGCTCCACGCGGCCCATGTCTGTGCTCTTCACATGCGCATGCTGCTGCCGGGCCGTTACCACGACTTCCTTCGCCTGGTAAGACCGGGGCAACAGTTCCATATAACGTATAGTATTACCTGTTAGGTTTAATTCCAGCGATTTGCTTTCATAACCTACAAAAGAATAAATGATGGTGTAAGTGCCGGGAGACAGGGTGAGGGAATAAAATCCATAGGTGTTGGTCTGGATGCCGGTGCCGGTGCCCTGCACCTGTACCGTGGCGCCCGGGAGAGACTCGCCGTTGGTACTGTCGCGTACATACCCGCTAACGGTGTAACGCTGTGCCTTTGCAGCCACACACAGGGTCAGGATCATCAGGAAAGTAACTACATATCTAAAGCTTTGCATATTACTGTCTATTGTGCTCCGGCAATAGACAGTAATTTACAATTTACTGGTAACTTAAAGTATCTTTTGTTTCTCCGCAATGCAACATTTTATCTCCGAAGTAAGGATTCAGGATCTCCGGTTTTTCGCTCAGCCAGTAAGCGCCTTTGTCATCGAAGGCCATCGGGCAATATTGATGATAAAGGGTTTTACCTTTGAGGCCGGTATTCTTGACGAGATCGAATAACATGTCAGACACCATCTGGAAAGACGACCGTTTGCCTTCGAGGTCTTTTTCGCCTTCAAAACCCGCCAGTTCAGCGCTGATGCTGCCGGTGGTGCCGGTGATGATATTAAGATGGCTGCTGTCCATCTGAAGGGAGCTTACCGGCAGGCTGTCCATGTGCAGTTTCAGGGAAGCCGCCGCCACGTTGGCCGCTGCGCTGTCGGCTTTTACCAGGGCGTCTGACAGCTGATAGTAAGCCTGCATGACCGTTTGCAGGGAATCGTAATATACCTGGCTGTAGGGCGCCTGTAACGCCGCTGCCGGCGCCGCCGCTTCTTCACCGGATCTGGTGGAGGATGACTGACAGCCAAACAGGGCAACCGCTATGCATAATGTTCCCACGGGAACGCCTAATCTGAAATTCATGGGTGGATGTTTTCTTCGTTCGCAAAAGTAATAATAATCAGCGGGGACTGGAAATATTTGATTATCTGTATATTTTAATATTTAATTATTTGTTTAATAATTATTAATATATTATGAAAATACAAAAGTATCGGAATCATTAAAATGACATAAGTTCTGGTTACCTTTGCACGTTTTTTATCCAATTTTTGATCAATTATGTTAATCGCATTACAGGACATTACTTTTGAGTTTGGGTCCAGGGTTATCCTGGAAGATTCTTCCTGGCATATAGAGCCGGGAGACCGCGTTGGCCTTATCGGATTGAATGGAACCGGAAAATCCACCCTGCTGCGTATTATCAATGGCGAATACTCCGTTTCCAAAGGAAGCGTTAATAAAAGCAAAAACCTGACGATCGGCTTCTTCAACCAGGACCTGCTCAGCTTTGAGACGGACGAGTCTATCCTCACCGTAGGGATGATGGCCTTCGGCAAAGCGCTGGAACTGGAAAAGGAAATCGACCGGCTCACCAAAGAACTGGAACACGACCAGACAGAAGAGCTGTTGCACCAGTTCAGCGACGCCCTCCACGAATTCGAAGCGCTGGACGGCTACAACATGAAACACAAAACGGCACAGGTACTGGAAGGCCTCGGCTTCACCACCGCCGACCTGGACCGCCCCTATAGCGAATTCTCCGGCGGATGGCGGATGCGCGTGCTCCTCGCCCGCCTCATTCTCCAGCAGCCGGACGTACTCATGCTCGACGAACCGACGAACCACCTCGACCTTCCGTCCATCGAATGGCTGGAACGGTACCTCGTTGGCTACAACGGCGCTGTGATCATCGTATCGCACGACCGTTTCTTCCTGGACCGTATGGTCAACAAAATCGTGGAAGTATACCAGCAGCAACTACACCACTACGCCGGCTCCTACGCCGACTATGAAGTGGAGAAAGAACTGCGCCGCGAAATGCAGCAACGCGCCTACGAAAACCAGCAGGACTATATCCGCCAGCAGGAAAGGTTTATCGAACGCTTTAAAGCCAAAGCCTCTAAAGCCGCCCAGGCACAGAGCATCGCCAAAAGGCTGGATAAACTGGAGCGGGTGGAACAGGTAGACAACGGTCCGTCTAAAATCAAGATCAACTTCTCCATCGATAAAACACCAGGCAAAATCCTGTGTACGCTGAACAACATCAGCAAAGCCTATGGCGCTAACCAGATCCTGAAAAATACCAGCGCAGAAATCAACCGCGGCGATAAAATCGCCCTGATCGGCGCCAACGGTAAGGGTAAATCCACCCTGCTGCGTATTATCTTCGGCATGGAACCCATGGAAGGCGAAAGAGTGCCGGGACACAACGTGGTGACCAGCTTCTACGCCCAGCACCAGCTCGAATCCCTGGACCTCAACAGCGAGATCCTCGACGAACTGAAAAATTTCGGTTCCGGCCGCACTGAGCTGGAACTGCGCCAGCTGCTCGGCTGCTTCCTCTTTACCGGCGACGACGTATTCAAAAAAATACGTATCCTCTCCGGGGGTGAGAAAGCCAGGGTGGCACTGGCCAAAACCATCATCAGCCAGGCCAACTTCCTCATGCTCGATGAGCCCACCAACCACCTCGACATGAACTCCGTGCAGATGCTGATCGACGCCCTCGATAAATACGAAGGCAGCTTCGTGCTCGTATCGCACGACCGTTACTTCGTGAGCCAGACGGCCAACAAGATCTGGGAAATCGTGGACGGCGAAATCAAAGAGTTTAAAGGCACCTACACCGAATACGAAGAATGGAAAAAACGGATGGCCGCACAAGCTGCTGCTGCACCGGTAAAAGCCGCGCCCGCCGAAACCAAAAAAGAAACCAAACAGGCGCCAGCCGCCACCAGCAATAACACCGCCACCAAAGGCGCCATCAATAAAGACGTGCAACGCGAACTGCAGAAACAACAAAAACAGTTTGCACAGGTAGAAGGACAGCTGGCCAGCCTGAAAGAACGTAAAGCCAGCCTGGAAGCCAACTTAGGCGACCCGGCCACCTATAACGACCGGACTAAGTTTGCACAGGTAGAAAGCGAATACCAGGACGTACTGAAATTCATCGACAGGGCCAACGAACAATACGAACAGCTCTTCGAGAAAATCATGCAACTGGAAGCAAACCTCGTTAGCTAATTACGAATTACAAATTACGAATTACGAATGGAGGGCTTCCTGGTTGAGCGGTTATTTAATGACTTTGTCAAAAAGTAGGCCCTCCATTCGTAATTCGTAATTCGTAATTTTAAAAAGTTTTATATGCAGAAAATACTGGTGGTAGAAGATGAAGTCAAAGTAGCCAATGCCGTGAAAAAAGGCCTTGAAGAAAACGGCTTCGAGGTAGACGTGGCCTACGACGGCCGCATGGGCAAAAGCCTGGCTGCCAGCAACAACTACGACCTTGTCATTCTGGACCTCAACCTCCCCCATCACAACGGCTACGAACTGTGTGAAGTGATCCGCCGCAAAAACAACCGCGTGCCCGTGATCATGCTCACCGCACTGGGCGGCGTGGAAGATAAAATGCAGGCCTTTGAACTGGGTGCAGACGATTACCTGGTAAAACCATTCGACTTCCGCGAACTGCTGGCACGTATCCGCGTATTCCTTAAACGGGCCGGCTCCGAGACCCCGCACGGCACACAGTACAAAATCACCATCGCCGACCTGGAAATAGACCGGGAAAAGAAAGAAGTCACCCGCGGCGGCAAAAAAATAGCCCTCACCGCCAAAGAATACCAGCTGCTCGACTTCCTGGCGCTGCACAAAGGCAAAGTGATCTCCAAACTCACCATCGCTGAAAAAGTATGGGACATCGACTTCGATACCGGCACCAACGTCATCGAAGTATATATGAACTTCCTGCGTAAAAAAATCGATAAAGACTTTGAGCAGAAACTGCTCCATACCAAAACCGGCATGGGATATTACCTCTCCGAAGAGTAATCCTGCATGAAGATCAAATATAAAATAGCACTGTATTACACCCTCTCAGCCTCGCTGATGCTGATTGCCTTTGCCGTGCTGGCCTATTATTTCTCTTCCAAATCCAGGCGCGCCGAATACATGGAGCGGTTGGAATACCGCGCCCGCTCCATTGCCAACGTGATCATCGAAGACGGCCACGTAAAAGTAGACCTGCTGCGGAAACTGGACCGTACCACTTTCCAGGACCTCTACAAAGAAACCATCCTCGTATACAATCCCGAATACGACCTGCTTTACAGCAACCTCAAAGACACGACCATCCGGACACACCGCAGCCTGCTGGACTATATCAAACAAAACAAATTATACAGCAACATCAAAAACAGCGGCGAGCAGGTAGGCGTCTTCTATACCGAGGGAGACGTGTCAGTCATCGTCATTGTGTCCTCCTTCGATAAATACGGCTTCCAGAACCTCCAGAACCTCCGCCAGATACTGCTGATAGAGCTGATTACCGCAGTGGCGATACTGGTGGGCGTGGGTTATTTCTTCGCCCGCAAAATGATGCAGCCGATCGACAAACTGGTGCAGCAGGTAGATAAAATTAACGCCAGCAACATGCTGGACACACAGGTAGCCGTAAAAGGCAAAGACGAAATTGCTACGCTGGGCGCCAACTTCAACACCATGCTGCAGCGCCTCGGCAACTCGTTCGATCTCCAGAAAAGTTTCGTCAGCAACGCCTCCCATGAGCTGCGTACCCCGCTGGCCGCCATTATCAGCCAGTTGCAGGTCACCCTCTCCAAGGAACGCACCAAAGAAGAATACCAGGCGCTCCTCACCTCCGTGCTGGAAGACGCAGAAAACCTGTCCGACCTGTCAAACGGACTGCTGCAGCTGGCACAGTCGGAACTGAACCAGGAACAATTCGTATTCGACAACGTACGTATCGACGAGCTGCTGATGGACATGGCCAACCTGATCCGGCTGAAACAAAAAACACCCGGCAAGATAGACATCCAGTTTATCAAAGTACCGGAAAACGAGCTGCTGGTCACCTGTTTCGGCAATGAAAGCCTGCTGAAAGTACTTTTCCTGAACCTGATCGACAACGCCTGCAAATTCTCCCCCGACAGCAGCGCCCATGTGTCTATCGATTTCTTTACCCAATATATTACGGTACAAATCAAAAACCAGGGACCCGTGATCCCTTCCGGCGAAATCAATAAAGTTTTTGAACCTTTTTACCGTGGCGAGAACGCCCACCAAACCCGCGGCCACGGCCTCGGTTTATCGATCTGCAAAAAGATCGTGCAGATACACAACGGTCATATCACTGTTACCTCTACGGTGGAAGAAGGCACCACCTTTACCGTCCTGCTCCCCCACCTGTAACCCTTTCTTCTTTCTAATACCGTTTTAATCTCCGCTCATTTTAATGCGTTTTTAATACATCTTAAAGCCGCCTTTAATGTCACTTGAGGAGCTTTGTGTCATGAAAATTGGCATTATGCGAACCAAGACGAGACTGATATTGTCAGTATGCGTTGCCAGCCTGGGCTTTTTCCGACCTGTAGCGGCCCAGACTCCCACCCGGACGGTCACTTTACAAGCCGTTGAAGATTCCTTCCTGGTGAGAAACTATGTACTGTTAGCACAACGTTATCAGATTGACGCCTCCAAAGCACTGGTGCGCCAGGCTAAAATGTGGAACAATCCCTCCTTCAGCACGGTGCTGGGCTTCGGCAGCACCGACAAATTCCAGCCATTTAAAGTAGGCTCCGGAGGAGAAACACAGTACACCATCGATCAGCTGGTACAGCTGGCCGGCAAACGCAACAAAAATGTACAGCTGGCGGCGACCGCCACTAAAATGAACGAGGCTACCTTCGATGAGTTGGTACGCACGCTCCGCCTGCAACTGCGCGAGAACTTCTACACCCTGTATTATCGCCGGCAAACCGGTAAAGTGCTCAAAGAACAACTGGAAAACCTGCAACGTATCGTAGACGCCTATGTCACTGCCGACAAAAAAGGCAGCGTGGCCCATTCCGACCTGATACGCCTGCAGGCCTTGCAGGTAGGCATAGAAAACGATTATGCAGACCTGAAACAGGAGGAACTGGAAGCACAGAAAAACCTCCAGCAACTGCTGCATAGCCAGGATTTCTACGAAGCCGTGGTAACACCCGCAGACCTTGCCCCCTACCGGCTCGATGACATAGAATTACCGGCGTTGCTGGACAGCGTGACCACAAACCGCCCGGATGTACGCATCGCCGCTACCCAATACCAGACCGCTGAACTGAACTACCGCCTGCAGAAAGCCATGGCCGTACCAGACCTGCACGTAGGCGCTACCTACGATAAAAAAGGCAGCTACATCGACAACTTCGTCGGCCTCACGCTGGGCATAGACCTGCCGCTGTGGAACCGCAACCAGGGCAATATCCGCGCAGCGCAATTGCAGATCGGCGCCGGTCAGCAGCAACTGCAGCAACAACAGTCAGTAGCGCAGACAGAAGTGATCAACGCCTATCAGCGCATCGTAGCACTGGAAAAGCGTTACAAAAGCTTCGACCTCCACCAGTTCCAGAACGAGTTTGACACCCTGATCGCCGAAGTCGCTAAAAACTTCAGCAAGGGCAATATCTCCCTGCTGCAATTCATCGATTATTTCAACAGCTATAGCGACAACGCCAAAAACATCAACAAGTTTCTATCCAACCGGGTAAACGCATATGAAGAACTTAATTACGCCACAGGACAAGAATTATTTAAACACTAAGCGCATGAAACAGCCTATATTGATCGTTGGCTTTTTGCTGCTGGCAGCAGTTACCTGGAGTGGATGCAAACACACGCAGGCAGAAGATTCCGAGAAAAGCACCTTTGTACTCAGCGATACCATGTTAAAAAATATCCGCATCGATACCGCACAGATGGTGCCGGTGATGAACGAAGTACGGCTATCCGGTAAAGTGGCCCCTAACGGCGGAAAAGTATTGAAAGTGTATCCGCTGGTGAGCGGCTATGTGGAAGATATCAAAGTTCAGCTGGGCGACTATGTGCAGAAAGGCCAGGTGCTCGCCGTCATACACAGCGCCGAAATCGCCGACTACGAAAAGCAGCTGGCACAGGCCCGCTCCGACCGCGGCGTAGCCGAAAAGAACCTGAAAGTGGCGCAGGACCTGTACGACAGCCGCCTGAGCACCGAAAAAGATGTGGTGAACGCAAGAGGAGAAGTACAAAAAAACGATGCAGAGATCAACCGCCTCAACGATCTCTTTAAAATATACCGTAAAGGGAAAGGCGCTACCTATCTCGTTACCGCCCCTATCTCCGGATATATTATTGAAAAGAACATCAACAACAACATGGAGATCCGGACAGACAACAGCGCCAATATCTTCACCATCTCCGAGCTGGACGACGTATGGGTGATGGCCAACGTGTTTGAAACCGATATCGCCAAAATAAAGGAAGGCTATGAAGCAGAGATTGTGACCGTGAGCTACCCCGATCAGCCTTTCCATGGCAAGATAGACAAGATCTATAATTTCCTCGACCCTGCTACCAAAACCATGCAGGTGCGTATCAGGATAGACAACAAAAACATGTTGCTCAAACCCGAAATGTTTGCCACCGTGTATGTGAAATATACCGACCAGGAAGAAAAAATCGCCGTGCCCTCCGCCGCTGTCATCTTCGACAACAGCAAGAACTATGTGCTGGTGTTTAAAGACAAATTCAACATTGCCGTACGGCAGGTGGAAGTAGCCAAAACCTCCGGTGACCAGACTTACCTGAACGCTGGTCTGCAGGCCAACGAAAAAGTGATTTCCAAAAACCAGCTGCTGATTTACGACGCGCTGAAAGACTAAGACGCAGTAGCAGTCCGGCTATTCTAAAGAAGAGGAATTATGAATAAATTCATTAAAAATATTGTCGCTTTTTCGCTCAAAAACAAACTTTTTGTTTTTATCGGCGTGGTGGTGCTGATAGTGGCAGGCGTCTTTTCCTTCCTGCATACGCCCATCGAAGCGTTTCCCGATGTTACCAATACACAGATCGTCATTGTTACCAAATGGAACGGCCGCAGCGCCCAGGAAGTGGAGCGTTTTGTGACCCTGCCGATAGAAGTGTCGATGAACGCCGTACAACGCAAAACCAGCGTCCGTTCTGTTACCATGTTCGGGCTTTCCGTTGTAAAAATCATTTTTGAAGATGATGTGGAAGATTTCTTTGCGCGACAGCAGGTTAATAATATGCTGGCAGGCATTAACCTGCCCGAAGGCGCAGAACCGGAAGTACAGCCACCCTACGGCCCTACCGGGGAAATCTTCCGCTATTATCTCAAAAGCGACAAACGCGACTCCCGCGACCTGCTCACCTGGCAGAACTGGGTCATTGACCGGCAGATCCGCAGCGTGCCGGGCGTAGCAGACGTAGTGGCTTTCGGCGGACAGGAAAAGATCTACGAGATCTCCGCCGACCCCGTGCGCCTCGCCAAATACGACATTACACCGCTGGAACTGTACCAGGTCGTCACCAAAAGCAACGTCAACGTAGGCGGCGACGTCATCGAGAAAAACGGACAGGCCTATGTGGTGCGCGGCATTGGTCTGCTCAACAGCGTCTCCGATATTGAGAATATCATCGTACAGAACATCAACGGCGTACCTCTGCTGGTGAAAGACCTGGCCAACGTACATGAGTCGTCCGCCCCGCGCGTGGGGCAGGTGGGCCTCGATAAAGCCGACGACCTGGTGGAAGGTATCGTGGTGATGCGTAAGGGCGAGAACCCTTCCGAAGTGCTGCACCGCCTGAAAGATAAGCTGAAGGAGCTGAACGAAACCGTGCTGCCCGATGACATTAAAATGGAGACCTTCTACGACCGTGACAACCTGATGGCATTCTGCACCCATACCGTAATGCACAACCTCGCGGAAGGGATCATTTTTGTGACCGTGATCGTGTTCATCTTTATGGCCGACTGGCGCACCACGGTGATTGTGTCCATCATCATCCCGCTGGCATTGCTGTTTGCCTTTATGTGCCTGCGTATCAAAGGTATGAGCGCCAACCTGCTCTCCATGGGCGCCATCGACTTCGGCATTATCATAGACGGCGCCGTGGTGATGGTGGAAGGCATCTTTGTAATGCTGGACCACAAAGCGCATAAGTACGGCATGGAGCGGTTCAACAAGATGGCCAAGCTGGGATGGATCAAACAAACCGGCGGCGACCTGGCCAAAGCCATCTTCTTTTCCAAACTGATCATCATTATCTCGCTGATACCTATCTTCTCCTTCCAGAAGGTAGAAGGGAAAATGTTCTCACCCCTTGCATGGACACTGGGCTTCGCACTGATGGGCGCACTGTTGTTCACCCTCACGCTGGTGCCGGTGCTCTGTTCCATCCTGCTCAACAAAAACGTAAAGGAGAAAAACAACTTTGTGGTCAACTTCTTCGACCGCATCGTGACCCGCGGATTTAACTGGACCTACCGTAATAAACGCCTGAGTCTTATCTGCGCTTTCGCCTTTATGGCACTGACTTTCCTGTCAGCCAAGTTCCTGGGTACGGAGTTCCTGCCGCAGCTCAACGAAGGTTCGCTCTGGGTAACCACCGAGCTGCCCATGAGTATGTCGCTCACAGAAAGCACCCGTATGGCGCACAGCATCCGGGAAGACCTTGGCGGCTTTCCCGAAGTGAAACGGGTATTGTCGCAGGTAGGCCGCTCCAATGACGGTACAGACCCCAACGGATTTTATTTTATACAATACCAGGTAGACCTGCTGCCTAAAGATGAATGGAAACGCGGGATCACACAGGACGAACTGATATCGCAGATGGAAGGCCGGCTGAAAAAATATCCGGGCATTATTCTCAACTTTTCCCAGCCTATCAGCGATAACGTATCAGAAGCCGTAGCCGGCTTTAAAGCCGCCAATGGCGTAAAGATATATGGCTCCGATCTGGCCGAACTGGAATCGTTGTCACAGAAAGTGATCACCCAGCTGAAGACGGTGCAGGGCATCAAAGACCTTGGTGTGATCCGCAATATCGGTCAGCCTGAAATGAGCATCAACCTCGATGATAACAAAATGGCGCAATACGGCGTCTCTACCGGCGATGCACAGGCGGTGATAGAAATGGCCATTGGCGGTAAGACCGCTACGCAGTTGTATGAAGGCGAGAAAAAGTTCGACATCCGTATCCGTTACGACGCCAACTACCGTAAAAATGAGGAAGACCTGGCCAACCTGATGGTGCCTACCATCAACAACAACAAAGTGCCGCTGAAGGAAATTGCGGAGATCACCACTATCACCGGTCCTGCGTTTATTTACCGCGATCTCAACAAACGTTTCATTGGCGTGAAATTTTCCGTGCGTGACCGCGACCTGGGTTCCACCATCAGCGAAGCGCAGCAGAAAGTAAATAAAACCATCAAACTGCCCAAGGGCTATAGTGTAGGCTGGACCGGCGAGTTCGAGAACCAGGTACGTGCTACGCAACGGCTGGGACAGGTGGTGCCCATCAGCCTCGTCGCTATTTTCCTCGTGTTGTTCATAATGCTGGGCAATGTGAAGGATGCAGGTCTGGTTTTAATGAATGTTCCTTTTGCACTAATAGGGGGTATTCTCGCTTTGCACGTTACAGGTATGAACTTCGGTATTTCTGCCGGTGTGGGTTTCATTGCCCTGTTTGGTATTTGTATACAGAATGGGGTGATACTGATTTCAGTATTTCATAAAAACCTGCAGGCAAAACTTCATCTGAATGAGGCAATCAGGCTGGGAGTACAGAGCCGTATCCGGCCGGTGGTCATGACCGCGCTGATGGCGGCGATAGGTCTTGTACCCGCGGCGCTTTCACACGGTATTGGCTCAGAGACGCAGAAGCCGCTGGCGATTGTCGTAATTGGCGGCTTGACCACCGCAACCGTGCTGACATTACTGGTATTCCCGATCATATTTTACCGGGCATACCGAAACAGAACTGCTGACATGTAAACTTATGATATCGCTTTCCGGCGGATGCCGGGAGAAGATCAATTTTTAGTTCGCATATAGGTTGATAGAATGGTTATGAAAAAGGAAAGGCCGGACGACGGTCCGGCCTGCACTGATTTTATAATTATATCTACTCCGCCCTGCCGAGAAGAAACCACGCGGGGCGGTTTTTTTATTTTATTCTTTTCCTGCGGGATTTGTTGAACATGAGTCCTTTGTCCACTCCTTTGCGCAGGGCTGCTTTTTCTTCTTCCGGCAGCGCATGCACCTCTTTACAGGCTTCGCTGCAGCAGCCGTTGTATTTTTGGGCGCAGGATTCGCACTGGATGAACAAAAGGTGACAGCCGTCATTTAAACAGTTGGTATGGGTATCACAGGGTTCCCCACATTGATGACACTGGCTAATAATATCCTCACTTATTCTTTCTCCCAGCCGCTCGTCGAACACGAAGTTTTTGCCTTTGAACTTGATGGGAAGGTTTTGCTCCCGGGCTTTATTGGTGTATTCGATAATGCCGCCTTCGAGGTGGAAAACATTTTTGAACCCGTGGTGCAACATGTAAGCAGATGCTTTCTCACAGCGGATTCCGCCGGTGCAGTACATGATGATGTTTTTGTCTTTCTGGTCTTTCAGCATGTCTACTGCCATGGGCAGCTGATCGCGGAAAGTATCCGAAGGCACTTCGATGGCGCCTTCGAAGTGTCCGACTTCATATTCATAGTGGTTGCGCATGTCCACGATCACCGTTTCAGGATCGTTGGTCAGTTCATTAAATCCTTTGGCGTCCACGTATTTGCCACGGTTGGCCATGTCAAAGGTGGGATCGTCGATACCGTCGGCCACGATTTTTTCCCGCACTTTGATCTTCAGCACGAAGAAAGATTTGCCGTCGTCGTCTACGGCCACGTTCAGGCGGATGCCGTTCAGGAAGCTAATGGCATAGAGGGTGCTGCGGAAAGCTTCAAAATGATGTTCCGGCACGCTGATCTGTGCGTTGATACCTTCATGGGCTACGTAGATACGTCCGAAAACGTCCAGTTTGAAGAGGGACTCGTAGAGTTGATCGCGGAAAGCCTGCGGGTCTTCGATTTTCGCGTACTGGTAAAAGGAAATAGTAACGCGCTTAAATGTTTCCAGCTCCAGCCGCTTCCTGAGCTCGGCGGCAGAGACTCTGTTGTGTAATACCATTTGTTTGAAATTTTACGGACACTTGCCTTGTGAACAAAATTTCAATCAATACCCTGGTCCTTCCAGGTGGTTGATCGATTCGTCTTAAAAGTAGGTCAATGAAGCCTGTTTTTTGTCAGGCAGCGCAAAGATAGGCAAATCCGGCGGAAAACCGCGCGGAAAGGGAGAGAAAACAACAGGCGGGCATCACACATCAGTGAAATACCCTGTCTATAAACCTAACAGTAGTTTGGAAATATCGGTACCGAGCGCTTTGGCGATGGCTTCCATGGTACTCAAAGTTGGATTGCCTTTCCCCGACTCTATGGTCCATACCTGGGAATAGGCAATGCCGGCGGTATCAGCAAATTCCCGTGTGCTGAGGCCTGTCGCCTCGCGTAGTTCCCGGAATCTTTCGCCAAATCTTTTGGACAGTTCTTCGTTGCGGACACCATTCATTCGCACAAATTGGAAAAAAGGCATAAAATTATTGACTTGATATATCAAGTCAATTGAAAAAAATATTATATTCGGCTATCTTTGCCTCCCCAAAAAAATATTACGAGGCATCGCTTTTTAGCCTGTTCTAACCGCCAAACACCAGAACACAGGTATAGAAGGTGAGGCCCGCGACGTCTGTGCGCGGGCTCTTCTTTGCTGTGTTCGGCTTGGCGGTTAGAGCAGCACTGTAAGAGTTCCGCGCATTTTGTTTCCCGCGCGTATCTTAACCCAAATCGATATCCCATGATGACCTGGCAGCGTAAACCCTATAACATTCTCTGGGTGGATGACGATCCCTTTTTTCTGAATTGGATAACCCCGCAGATAACAGCTACCTGCTTCATCATACAGACTTTTGAAGATGCTCAAACAGCCCTGGCGTACCTGGAAAGGGTGCAGCCCGACATCGTGCTCACCAACCTGGTGATGCCACATATGTCCGGACTGGAGATGATTGCGGCTATACGGCGCCAGGACCCGCATATTCCGATTGTGGTGGTGTCCAACAGGTTTCAGGACGGAGAGCGGCAGGCGGCCTTTAAAGCGGGCGCCAATTCGTTTCTTTCCAAGGCAGGGATCAACGGAGAGGCGGTCATGACCAGCATTCGGCCTTACCTCGAACAATGAGATCAGTTTTTTTCGCAGTAAGCTGTCCCTCGTTTGTCTAAACAGGGATTTTTCATAATCCTTATAAATATCAGAACGGAAAACGCCGGATATCTATCCGGCGTTCTGTATTTTTTAAGCCCGGGGCGCCTCCGCCTTTTTGTCCCACTCGTACAGGCGACGCAGTAAAAACCAGGCTACGGCACTGATAATCAGCATGTAACCAATAAAGCCGACCGTTCGCAGCTCCGCTGCTCCCGGCAGGTCATTGGTCTCCGTGATGTAAGCGGCAGCAGCCAGCAAAATGCCCGCCCCCAGCGCTATCCAGGCAATTTTTCTCATAATATCGGTTTTCAGTCAGTAATGGTTAAAATCCCACTTCAGTGTGATAAATTCCACAAAAAGTGTATCTGGTTGAGTATCAATTTTACAACAGATGGCTACTGTCAAATGTTCACAAAGTGTGAAAAAGTTATTTATGGATTTATAACTATTTGATATTTATTGTATATATCTTTGTTTCCAAGTTACGAACCCCGAGTTGGCACCCTTTTTGAAAATATCGTTCTGACAAAAAATTGATTAACCCGAAAATGTTATGTTATGAGTATTTACCTTACTTACTTTTTGTACGCTATCGTTGGCATCTGGGTCTACAGACTGTTGGCTTACTTCTTCGATGAACGCAAAGAAATGAGAAGCAAAAAAAGATAAGCCATGAAGAAGACATCGGAAATTTGGTTATTTGGATACAAGGTTATTTGTTCTCCCCAATAAAAGCCGGTCCAAATAACCAAATATGTTGTCGGCGCCCCTGCTAATCCAGCTTAATTAAATTACCGAATATTCCCCCCAGCCCCACTCTCACGCCGATGCGCGTATCATCCTGGCTCTGATAACCTGCCACCACGTCTACCCTGACTACTTTCAGAATATTCTCCAACCCGAGGAATGCTTCCACATAGTTGTTTTTATCATTCACATAGAACGCGTTGGAACCAGCTACCAGGTTCCACTTCAGCCGGTTGAGCAGCGGTATCTTGTTCGTCAGCAACCCGTTGAAATGATGCTCCACATTGGCCGTAATGAAAAACGGCGCTGTAGTGCTGTAGCGGTAATAAGGCGCCAGCTGGAAACTGTTCAGGTATTTGGTGTTATAGAAAGTCTGGTTACCATTGAAATGCTGGAAATCCGGTATCTGCACATTACGGTCGTTTAAGAAACCACCGGCAGTTAGGCGGTAGCGGAACTCGCCGAATAATTTAAAGTTCATATTATCAAATACGGACAGCTTCCACTTGTCGAAGTCCACCACACTGTTGCCCACATCCGGAATCCCTTTGCTATAGGCCACTTCAAACGTCGGGTACCTGGAACCCAGCGGCATTTTACGGTCCGGCAGCTCCACAAACTGCTGCCCCGGCTGATAACGGAAACTCATGTCTACGATAAAAGCCCGATGCCGCTCAAACGGTATCTGCGCCAGGTCTTCGGGGTGGTTGGGAGAAAACTGCTTACCGCTCTTAAAGATCACAAAATCAGTGGTGTTCTCCAGCGGTATCCGGCTTTCATAACGGGCGCCGACAGTTAAGCGGTCGTTCGTCTGAAAAGTACGGCTATAGCGTAACTGCGCGAACCAGTTTTCATACAGCTTCATGTGATTCTCTTTCAGCAACAGCGTATAAAATTCATTCGCGAGATTGTTGATCGGGTTATCCTGGTTAAACTGGCTGACCCGCTTACCGCCGCCCAATGTCCAGTCGTTGCGCCCATAACGGGTACGGATACGGCTTTCCGAACTATAGGTCAAAAACGTATAAGCGTTCAGGTGAGTATTGCTCAAACCGTAACGCACATACGGAGAAATTTTCAGTTGTTGTTCTTTCCCGGTATTGAAGTTCACCTGCGGCTCCAGTGCCAGCACCAGGCCTTCCACTGTATTGTATTTCAGGGATTTCGCCAGGCCGTTCAGATGGAAACCGTGTGATTCAATGGCGCTGTCGCGGCGGAAATACATTTTACGATTCACGCCGTTCCACAGTACATCCATCACCTTGACCGGCTTCTGCTTTTTACGCAGCGAATCGAGGGTATTCCCTTTCATAGCAGCCAGCCTGTTGGCGCGGGCCGTGCTGTCTTTCTCATGATAGTCGCGGGATTCGGCATCCTCCAGCGGCACCGGCCGGATGCTGTCCCAGTAGATCGCTTCCTTTTTATCAAAAGCAGAATCGTACTTCAGGAAGGTGTTATCGAAATACTTCGGCGGGAAGTTGGGATGCAGGTTATAATCGGAATATACATTCACAAAGTTGCCCACCATGCCGAAACCAAATTTATCTACAGACATATGCAGCACCTGGTCTTTGACGCGCCACACCTCCCCTGATACCGGCACATGCGTTTGCCGGATACGCAGGGAATCCATCAGTTCCAGCTGGTATTCGCTGGTGAGTATCAGGTCGGTGCTGTGAATACGCCAGTCCCCGTCGGAGATGAAGATATAACCGGAAAACAGGGGCTCCTGCTTCCTTCTGGGGATCACCCGTATCTTATTGACCGTACGGCCGTCTTCCCGGAACTCTCCTTCCAGGCGGTATTTATAATAAGACAATGCATTCTGTGCTATCGGGGAGATATAGCCTCTCGGTCCCATCTGTGTGATCACAGCAGATACATTGTTATCGTAGAAGCTGATGAAAGCCGGGAAACTCATGCCGAATCCTCCCCCGCTTTTACGGTCGGAGATCACTTCCAGCTTCAGCTTTTCCGGCGCGCGGAAAGAGATCTTTGTAACAGATTCCGACAGGAACACCATCCCTTTGCCGGTGCTGTCCACCCCCATGTCTTCTTTATCTATCTTTTTACCCAGGAACCGGTTGGGTGTGCCCGTCATGTTGATCGTGCCCTTGATATAAGACATGCAGGTGTACTCCTGTACCTGTTGCTGGTAGAAAGCTCTTTTTTTGATGGCCTGCCGGATGATGGCATAAGCGGGGTCTTCTCCTCCTGCTTTTACTACTACTTCTTTAATTTGCAGGTTGACCGGCAGCAGGGTAAAATTGATGATCTGCGGGGAGCCGTCCACCTGGATCGCTTTTTCAGTCTTACGGTAACCGATATACTGGCATACGAGCGTATACTGGCCGGAAGGTACTTCCAGCTGGTACTGGCCGGCAGCGTTGGTGGTGGTGCCGGTGGTAGTGCCTTTTATGAGGACGGTAGCAAAAGGTAGCGGATTATTTTTGTCGTCGGTCACGAGCCCTTTGACAATAGCGGCTTCACAGTACGTTGTTAACAGGAGTAAAAACAGGGTCGGTAAGTACTTCATCATAGCTCAAAAATAACTGCCAGGTATGTACGCGTCAATAAGGTACTTACCGTTTTACCACAAATTTAACAGCACATGATAACCTAGGACACGATTTTTTTCGGGGCACGGACAAAAGCCGCGCTGCTGGCCGCGAAACCAGCCACCAGTCCGCCAATCAAAGCGCTGATCACGCCCAGCAACGGCGCGCTGCGTACTTTTAGGATCATTTCGCTCATACGGTTGGCCAGCAGGTGATCGTTGCGAACATCCATATAAAAAGCCAGCACGAGCCATAATATAAAGATGGAAAGAAAAGCGCTGAAGAAAGATTTGCCGGGAGTCAGCGGCAATACTAACGTAACAACAAAAGCCACCAGGGCTACGCTCCACCAGGGAAGCAGGGTACCGGCCAGGTATGCCAGGACAAGGATCAGCAGAAAATGGGAAAAGGATTTCATAATTCTAATATAACAAAATATATTAAATAATATATTAAATACAGGACCGCGTTTCCTTTAAACAACATTGCCCGAAGCTGAAGCCCCGGGCAATGTTGTTTATATACATTGATGATTACAATGCGCTTTTGGCCAGTGCCTGCTCGATATCAGCGAGGAGATCGCCCACATTCTCGAGGCCAACGGAGATGCGGATCAGGCCGGGCGTAATGCCGACGTTGGCTCTTTCTTCGTCGCTCAGTTTGGCGTGGGTAGTGCTGGCCGGGTGTGACGCGATGCTGCGGCTGTCGCCCAGGTTAGCGGTGAGGGACAGCAGTTCCAGCGCGTCGAGGAAACGTACGCCGCTTTCGAGGCCGCCTTTCAGTTCGAAGCATACGATACCGCCACCGCCGCTCATTTGTTTGCGGGCGATGTCGTGCTGCGGATGGCTGGCCAGGAAAGGGTATTTCACGCTGCTCAGGTGCGGATTGCCTTCCAGGGCCTGCGCCAGCTTCAGCGCGCTGGAGGTGTGGCGTTCCATGCGCACGTGTAACGTTTCCAGGCTTTTGCTCAGCACCCAGGCGTTGAACGGCGACATGGCCGGACCAGTGCTGCGGCAGAAAGTATGTACTTCTTTGATCAGTTCTTTTTTACCGAGGACAGCGCCGCCCAGTACGCGCCCCTGCCCGTCGATCCACTTGGTGGCCGAATGGGTAACGATGTGTGCGCCTGCCTCGATGGGCCGTTGCAGCACCGGGGTGGCGAAGCAATTGTCAACGTTGAGGATGATATTATGCTTGTTGGCGATACCGGCGAGATAGGCAATATCGATGATTTCCAGCCCGGGGTTGGAGGGCGTTTCTACGAAGATCATCCGGGTATTGGGTTTGACCATCGCTTCAATGCCGGCGGGATCGTTCAGGTCGAAATAAGACCATTCTATCCCCCATTTGGGCAGGAATTTGGTAATGACAGTATGGGTGGAACCGAAGATAGAGCGGGCGCTCAGTATATGGTCGCCTGCTTTCAGCAGGGCCATGAAGCTGGCAAAAATAGCGCTCATGCCGGACGCGGTAGCATAACCGGCTTCCGCGCCTTCGAGGGCGCACATCTTCTGCACAAACTCGTCCACATTAGGATTGCTAAAGCGGCTATAGATATTAAAATCCGTTTCATCCGCAAAGGTGGCCCTCATTTCCTCCGCATTGTCAAAGCAGAAGCTCGAGGTCAGGAACATCGGCGTGGAGTGTTCCATTTCGTTGGTCCGTGCTGTCTGAATCCTGACCGCATTGGTTTCCGGTTGGTATTGCTTGTTATTGCTCATGGACATGGTGGTTTCTCCGTGTTAGGCGTTCAGTTTCACTTCCCAGGTCAGTTTGGTCCTGGCCTGGCGCAACGTTTCCGCTACGGAGCAATATTTATTCATAGACAGTTCCACCGCGCGGGCAGCCTTGTCAGCGTCGATGTTGCCGGTAAAATGAAATACGATGTGGGCGGTTTCCCATAAAGACGGCTCTTTGCCCTGTTCTCTCTCCGCTTCGATCTCTATGCGGAAATCCTTCACTTCCTGCCGTTGTTTTTTCAGGATCATCAGCACATCAATGGCAGAACAACCGCCGAGGCCCATAATGATCATCTGCATAGGTCTTACCCCGTTGTTCTTCCCCCCGTTTTCCAGGGATGAGTCCATCAACACTTTGTGGCCGCCTTCATCTACGGCTTCCATGTTGAATCCGTCGTCTACTCTTTGTAATGCTATTTTCATGATAAGGTGGATTTCTTCCAACAAAGATATAATTCAATTACGAATTACGAATTACGAATTACGAATTGAGGAGCCTTTCCCCGGAAAGGTTATTTAGTAACCTTGCCATCAGGGAGCCCTCAATTCGTAATTCGTAATTCGTAATTCGTAATTGTCTTTGTAGATTTGCAAAAATTTTGAATTATTGTCTGCACAGGTTTTTCACAGCAAAGCACCATTCCGGCTGGAGTCCGGCCAGGTATTACCTGAATTACAGATCGCCTATCATACATACGGTACCATGAATGCTGACGGCAGCAACGTGGTATGGGTGTGTCATGCACTGACCGCCAACAGCGACGCGGCTGACTGGTGGAGCGGCCTTATCGGCCATGGGCGGGTGATAGACCCGGCTCAGCACTTTATCGTATGTGCCAATATCATCGGCTCCTGTTACGGCAGCTCCGGCCCTCATACAGTGAATCCTGCTACCGGCCAGCCCTGGTACACCTCCTTCCCCGCGGTCACCATCCGCGATATGGTACAGGCACACCGCCTGTTGCGTGAACACCTGCAGATACAACAGATAAGCCTGCTCGTAGGCGGTTCCATGGGCGGTTACCAGGTACTGGAATGGGCATTGACAGAACCGGAGCGCATTAAGCGCTTGTTCCTGCTCTGCACCGGCGCCGCTGAAAGCGCCTGGGGCATCGCCATCCATACCGCACAACGCCTGGCCATCGAAGCAGATGCCAGCTGGCAGGACCCCGCGCCCCATGCCGGCGCCCGCGGCCTCAAAGCCGCCCGGGCAATCGGCATGGTCACCTACCGGAACTACCAGACCTTTATGCGCACCCAGTCTGATCCCGACAAGGAAAAGACTGACCACTTCCGCGCTTCTTCCTATATCGAATACCAGGGCGAAAAACTGGTAAAACGCTTCAACGCCCAATCCTACTGGCTGCTCACCAAAGCTATGGACAGTCACAACATCGCCCGTGGCCGCCATGAAGACATCACCACTTCCCTCTCCCACATACAGCAACCGGTATTACTGATCGGTATCAGCAGCGACCTGCTCTGCCCCCCGGAAGAACAACGCCTGCTGGCCACCTATCTGCCCGATACCAGTTACCATGAAATCGACTCCTCCTATGGCCATGACGGCTTCCTGATTGAGTTTGAAAAGATCGGCAAGATCCTGAAGGACTGGCAATAACCGGCGCCTGCAGGAAATATTTTCAGTTTCGCAGTTGTATTTGTTTTTTACTTATATTTAGATAAACCGAGTCTAAATCACAAACGTCCACTGCGTATGAAAAACATTCTAAAAGTATGTTTGGGCTCCCTGTTGCTATTGATGTCCTTTTCCCTGGTACTCACAGCACAAACGCCTGCAACTATTACCGGTACTGTAACAGACAAAACTTCCGGAAACGGCATGCAGGGAGTTACTGTCTCCGTGAAAGGCGCCACAGCCGGCACCATTACGGGCAACGGCGGCAACTTCCAGCTCAAAACGAACCATGCACTTCCGTTGACCCTTGTTTTTACCTATGTAGGTTATCAAACCACAGAACAGGTAGTTAACAATGCCAATGAAAAAGTAATCATTGCCCTCAGCACCACCGAAATACTCGGGCAGGAGGTGGTGGTAGCCGCCAGCCGCGTACAGGAAAGTATCCTGCAATCGCCGGTGTCTATCGAAAAGCT
The DNA here is from genome assembly GCF_012516375.2 of Chitinophaga oryzae. Classification (NCBI taxonomy): domain Bacteria; kingdom Pseudomonadati; phylum Bacteroidota; class Chitinophagia; order Chitinophagales; family Chitinophagaceae; genus Chitinophaga; species Chitinophaga oryzae. The sequence goes on along the minus strand of NZ_CP051204.2, from coordinate 3,723,065 downwards.
GGACAGCCGCGCCCTGAAAGCGTCTCCGGCAGCCTCCTTTTATGACGCTCTCGCCAACCTGAAAGGCGTGGAAATGAGCACCCAGAGCCTTACCTTCAAGTCTGTCAACACCCGCGGTTTCAACAGCAACGGTAACACCCGCGTGCTGCAGCTGAACGACGGTATGGACAACCAGGCCCCCGGCCTCAATTTCTCCGTCGGTAACATGGTAGGCATCCCCGAACTGGACCTCGACAACGTGGAACTGATACCCGGCGCCGCCTCCGCCTTGTACGGCCCCAATGCGCTCAACGGCATCGTGCTGATGACCAGCAAAAACCCCTTCCAGTACCAGGGCCTCAGCGCGCAGGTGAAAACCGGCATCCTCAACGATGGCGGCCGCACTTCCGCTACGACCGGTTTCTACGACGTGTCTGTACGCTACGCACATGCCTTCAACAACAAATGGGCGTTTAAACTGAACGTAGGCTACATCAAAGCAGACGATTGGCAGGCGCACGACTACCGCGACCAGAGCCTGGCCAACGGCCATACGCTGCAGGACGGCACCCGCGCCAACAACGAAGGATACAACGGCGTAAACATCTACGGCGATGAAAACTCCGTTAACATGTACAACTCCTTCAAAACCGGCGGTCAGCTGACCCAGCAACTGGCAGGCATCTCCGCTATGTTTGGCGGCAGAGTCTCCCCCGATCAGATCTTCAACGCCGCCATGCCCGCTCCCAATAAAGCCACCATCACCCGCACCGGCTACAACGAAGCGGACGTAGTAGACTACGGCACCAAAAACCTGAAACTGAACGGCGCCCTGCACTATAAAATCACTGAAAACCTCGAAGCCCTCATCCAGGGCAGCTACGGCTCCGGTACCACCGTTTACACCGGCGCCGACCGCTACTCCCTGAAAGACTTCAACATGGGCCAGTACAAAGTGGAACTGCGGCACCCCGACTTTTATGTGAGGGCCTACACCACACAGGAAAGGTCCGGCGACAGCTATGCCAGCGGCACCCTGGCCGCCGGTATCAACGAAGCCTGGAAACCCAGCACTCAATGGTATGCCCAGTACTTCGGCACCTATGCCACCCAGGCGTTGGGCACCTTTGCACAGGCATACGGCGCAGCACTCCAGGGAGGCGCCAATGACGCCGCCGCCTATGCCGCCGCGCAGAACGCCGTCTCCTCCCGCATGCCGCTGTTCTTCCAGAACGCGCGTGCCAAAGCTGATTCCGGCCGGTTCATGCCAGGCACCGCTGATTTCAACAATGCCGCCGCCAAAGTGCGCGAAAAACCGATCCCCGGCGACGCTAAAGGCGTAGGCGCCAAATTCACGGATAAAACCAATCTCTATCAGCTGGAGTTCATGTACAACTTCCATAACCTGATCAAGTTCGCCGAGATACTGGTAGGTGGTAACTACCGCCTGTACACACTCAACTCTGAAAAAACGCTGTTCGCCGTTGACGACAACGGTAAAGAGTTCCGCATCAACGAATATGGCGGTTACGTTCAGATCATGAAGAAGCTGATCGACGATCACCTGAAGCTTACCGGATCGCTGCGCTATGATAAAAACATGAACTTCAAAGGCCAGTTCAGTCCGCGTTTGTCCGCAGTATATACCTTCCTGCAAACCCATAACCTGCGTGTATCCTATCAGACCGGCTTCCGCATACCCAACAACCAGGACCAGTACATTGACCTGACCACGCCACAGGCACACCTGATCGGCGGTTTGCCGTTCCTGCGTGAACGCTATGGTCTCAGGTCCGGAGAAGTATTTACATTACAGTCAGTGCTGGCTGGCGCACCTAAAGCCTATACCTTCCGTGAGTTCAAACCGGAACGCATACAGGCCTACGAACTCGGCTATAAAGCGCTGATCGCAAAACGACTGCTGGTAGATGCCTACATCTATAAAAATGATTTTAAAAACATGAATGGCAGCCAGGTGCTCGTTAAACCTGCCAGCGGCACCACTCCGCAACAGATATTCTCAGTACCGGTAAGCGCGGAAGAAACCGTAAAATCATGGGGCTGGGCAGTGGGACTGGATTACAGCCTGCCGCTGAATTTCACCGCCGGCGGTAATATCTCTTACAATGAATTGAGCAACGCGAAAGAACTGGGCAGCTTCCTGGCCATGTTCAACACGCCCAAAGTCAGGTACAGCCTTAACCTCGGTAACCGCAATATCGCTAATTCCAATATAGCCGCTAACGTTGTCTGGAAATGGCAACAGTCCTACATCTGGCAGTCTTCCTTTGTAGGCCCGAACGTGAATGCGCTGGCACTGAGCGAGATCCCTGCTTTTGGCACACTGGATGCCATGGTCAGCAAGTTCTTCCCCAAAGCCAAGACCACAGTTAAACTGGGAGGCGTGAATATCCTGAACAAATCTTACGTACAATCCTGGGGCAACCCTACCATTGGATCACAATGGTATATTTCACTGGGATACAACCTCTGATTCAATTACGAATTACGAATTACGAATTTAAAATGCGAAGACCTGAGCGGGTATATAGCTCAGGTCTTCGCATTTATTGTATGTCTTTAGGTTTAAATTCGTAATTCGTAATTCGTAATTCGTAATTCGTAATTCGTAATTCGTAATTCGTAATTAATTACAAAACATCCCACCAGGGCTTATCCGGTTTGTTGGTAGCCGTTGGTGTGTCTTTTGCGATGTGAACGCCTTCCGGGTGTTGTGGTGCAGATGACTGCGGTGCAGAAGGCGTCTCTGTAGTCGTTTCAGCGGCGGTGCCGTCTGTAGTGCCGGTCGTCCAGAGGTTGTGCGCTTCCGCTTTGATATCCTCCCGCTGCAACAGGGCAGCCAGTGTTTCTTTTAATTTGGCGCCTTGTTCCGGTTTTACCATATAGACGTAGTTGGCAAAACCTTCCATGCTGCTGATAATATTCCTGCCTTTGCCCCAGCGTTTACCGGCAAGACCGGTTTTGGAGATCTGGTGCAGCAATGCGCGGAACTTGCGCAGGGTTTCGCGGTCAAGGCTGATTTTCTCGTTCACCACGATACCGGTTACTTCGCGCTTATCGCCGCGGCGCATCACTTTCAGTTTATCCGGATGGATGGTAAAGCCTTCTTCTTTTACCACCTGTTTAACGGCCCACAATACTTGTCCTGCTTTATCAGCGGCATCACCTTTCGCGGAGAATGTCATATCGTCGGCATATCGCGTATAGGCGTAACCGTATTTAGCCGCCAGACCTTCGAAGCGGCGGTCCAGTTTAAAGCAGATCAGGTTCGTCAGCGCCGGGCTGGTGGGAGCTCCCTGTGGCAGATGCCTTTCTGTTTTGGCCACATAGTATTTGCGGTTATCCAGCAGGATCTCATCTACTTCCGGTTCTGTACAGAGAAGGCCAAGGATGGTAGCCACCTGTTCAGCATATCCCAGTTTACAGAAAAGACCTTTTACTCTTTTGTAGGGAACGGAAGGGAAAAAGTCGCGCAGGTCTATATTGATCACGATGTCCTGCCCTACGTGCGGTGCGGCGTTGGTGACAATAGATTTGCCTGGTACGAAGCCATGAGCGACGGCGCTGTTATTGATTTTATAGAGGATGTTTTCCAGTATCCAGTGTTGTGCCGCTTTCAATTGCGGCATGGGTGCGGAGATAACACGGGTGCCGCCTGATTTCTTCGGTATCTCAAAGCGCTGATAGTGGGAAGTATTGGCCACCTGGCGGTTAAAAGCCAGGAAGCGCAGCTTGCCGAGGGTAACACCCATGGCGGCAGCCAATGCAGTAGCGTCTTTGAATACCGGCAGGCCGAATTTCGCCAGCTGCGCTTCGTCGGGCGTTACTTTATTCAGCCCGGCGGACACTTCCTCACCGAGGTAGGTGATATCGAGATTCTTTTTCTCAGCCCAGGCAGCCGCGCGGGCTTTCCTTTTCTCTTCGTTGCGTTTTTTTGTTTCCGCGCGTTTCAGTTTGGCTTTGGCCATGCGTTCTTTACGCATGTCTGCCAGCATCCTTTCTTTATTGCGGTATTTTTGTTTTTCGGCCAGCAGTTCATTCAACTCGCGGCGCAGTTCTCCTTCCCTGCGTATCAGTGTTTCCGGTAAGGATGGCTGGGAGGTGTTTTTTGCCCAGAAACCCAGACGGGTCATTTCTTCCAGTATAAATTCCTCTTTGGAGGATGCACGGATTCTGTCGTACAGCTGTTGACGGGTTAAGCCTTCGGCCATAGTGTTGGCGTTTACTTTTTTAATGAATGTTAAGCAGCGAAACTGAAGCGGAGTAAAAAGGTCCGGCTTTGAAGTGGCTGCGAAAGCCATGCCTGACGCGGGAGAAACAGGATTCTGTAAAGAGGAAAAGGCCTTCGTGCAAGCCATTGACTAAATCAATCAACTCCAGGGAGGGGCGTACCTAGTGTGAATTTCAGCCCCCGGGGCTCGTACCGTAAATTCGCACTAGGTACGCCCCTCCCAAAGTAAAGATTGCATTTAGTGAAGCATGTATAGTCATAATTCCTGAATGACGAAACATCATTCGTCCCTTTTACGGGCGCAAGTGCAATCAATTCCTCTTTACAAAGATCTGTGTTTGTTAACGAGCAGGCAAGTTAGAAAATAATTCTGAAAAATAAAATTTTATTGTGCAGAATTATTTTCAGCATGCGTCATACGCAGTGCCAGCATGTGTTCGCACGGCCCTTTGTACAACTTGTTGGTATTATAAAAATTGCAATCACAGTGTGCATCGCTCAATCTTTCGTCATTGTCGATCATAATAACGGGATGGTATACACGATGTGTGCCTTTTACGTTGCCTTTCAGCTGAACGCCTTTGCCGGGAATTTCCTGGGCGGTAAAAGTCACTTTCTTTTCCTGTACCAGTTCAGCTGCTTCTGCTTCCAGCGGATTTGCAAAACGCAGCGATTCCAGCGGCAGCGGATCGCGGCTCAGTTCACGCAACCGGTACATGCCACTGTGCAGGTCAAAGATCACTTTGCCGGCTTGTGTATAGATACCCAGCGCGCCCAGCACCGTAGCTTTGTCCAGTCCGGTGGCAACGGCAATGGCTTCAGGTTTGGCCATCCAGCGGGATTGCAGCTCGGCAAACACTTTCAGTTTGGCGCTGTCGTCCACGATGGCGCGGGGAGCCATCAGGTCGAACTGGCCGGCGCGGGACCAGTCATTGGCGGTCCAGCCGGAAAGGCCGAGCGTGAATTGCATATCCCCGAGGTCTGCCACATAAAACGATGGCAGGCCGTTACCGGTAAGATGCACGGTGAATTTTCTGGCGATGGGGATCAGCCGTTCCAGGATCAGCAGTCTTCTTCTGCCCCATATCCTGATTTCACGGCTCTGGCCACCTTTATATAACGATCTCGCACAAACGATTTCGTGATTCCAGGGTTCAAATACCGCGCGGACCGGCTTGCCCGGTTCCAGCTTAAAACGGATGGAACGCGGACCGCTTTTCTCCTTGAAACGGCGCAGCCACAGGCAGAAATTATATACGTCCATCGGATGCAGGTCGAACGTAGCGGCGGGCAGCGTCATCGCGGAGCTTACCTGTAAGAAGCCTCTCACCCAGCTGTCCGGCAGATCGATCTTTACTTCATGATACATTTCTTCCTGAGAAGTCTGTATCTGGAAGCCTCCCGGATCTACTTTAAAGTCTGTTTCCTTATAGTCGCGGATCTTCTGGAACTCGTCGTATAATGCAGCGGAATAGTCGATATTGGTGGTACCGCATTCGAACTCATTCACTTCTTTAAAGACGTTGTAACTGGCGCTCAGTTTACCATAGGTAGATTCATCCTGGCTGAAACATTCGAAGAACATTTCATCCGGATGTACGGTAATGACGGGGTCCAGTACAAACCAGGCATCCCTGTCTTTCTGGTAGAGAAAATCAAAATATTGTTTACGGGCCTTATAGAATGGCGCCATTACTTTATCCTTCTGCTCTCCTACCTCCTTCAGCTCCGCTGAAAGGGTGGCGATGCGCTGGTTGGCAGCTTCCATATCGTAGGCGTTCATGTGTTCCGCCAGCCATATGGATTCCTGCTGGGCAGCCCATTCCTTGTAGGCTGTTTTGTCTTTGGGTTTAAAACGCAGGTCCGACACCACTACATCATGCAGGGCAGATATGGCTTCGCGGAAAGCGATTTTTTTATGGAGTTTTCCAACAAAAAAGGTCGGGTCACGGCGGGTGTCCGGTGCAAAGGAAATACCGGCGGATGTAGCATTGCTGTACACCTGGGAGTTACCGCTATATCTGTAATTGAATAACATAAATCTATTTTCAGATTTTGTTATTTGGTTATTTCATTATTGATAAGAAGAACAAGCTGCTTCCAATATTGAAACAACTAAATAATCAAATAACTAAATTGCTTCGTACGGGCATTAACGTTATTGGCAAAGGAATATCGAACTGTTGTTGGATATTACGCATGATCTGTATGCAGCGGGCTTTGTCGGCGATGGACACGGTCGCGGATATATGTGCGATGATCTCTCCGATGTAAGCGGCTGCCTCGGCAGACTTCAGCGCTTCTTTCTCCAGCAGGCCGAAGATACGCTCCTTGGCTACCCTGGCTTTGTTGACGCGGCTCAGGACAGAACGGAAATAGTGTTCCATGCTGCGGAGGTATTCGAGGTTGCCGGCGGCATAGGTTTCCAGGTAGTTGGTGGCAAAGGCCTGCATGGCCACGCTTGGGTGCTGGCTGAGCTTCAGCAGGTAAGCGGCGCCGTCGGCGTCTTTGAAGAAGCGCATCAGCATCTCACGGCCAAACGCCTGGATATCCGGGCGTACGCTGTCGGCAATGGCTACCAGTGTTTCCGGCGTCCAGTCGTTTTCGGTGAACTGTGTCCGGAAAAACTCCTGCGCAAAGCGACGGGTATCGTCCCATTTGGCGTCCAGCAGCCCGATGGCCGCATCGCGTTCATAACGCATACGGGCGGCATGTTGCTGATAGAAGCCCCAGCTCCATTCTCTCACGGCAAGCAGCTCGTGGCTGCCGGCGGCAATCACCTGTTTCACCGTGAGGGCTTCCGCCGGAATGTATTTATTCAATACCACGATGCCGAATTCCTGCGCAGCGCGGTAGTTGGCATACAGCAAGCGTAAAGCGGTGGCGGTATCCACATCCTGTAAATGTTCTACCAGTTCATTGCTCAGGATAGCAGCGATATCTTCATGGATACCTTCTGCTGTCTCTTTGCGCATGAGGCGGGGCACCAGTTCGTTCACCAGGTAAACCGCCAGGCGGCTGTCTTTCGCTACCAGTGAAGCTACCACCGGCCGTACTGCTTTACGTACGTCCGCATACGGCGCCAGCACGATATCGAGCAGCACTTCTGCCCTTCTCAGCAGCTCTGCTTCCGGCATGGCTTTCAGCACCGCTATACCGGCCATCCTTACAGATTCGTGGCTGCTGGCTGCCAGGTTACGCAGCAGCTGATCGGACAATTCCGCGAAGTTCAGCGCACCTTTCTTCATCACCATCAACCGCACACCAAACGCCTGGCAAGCGGGGGTTGGGGAGTTCATAAGCTCCACAATCACTTTCATATCCACTTCACCAAGCGCATCGGCGCAGAAGTGTTCGAGTATGCTGCAACCGTCATTGAGGTTGTGATTAACGTCATCGGCCAGGTTGTTGGATGCCAGCAACGCAGCAATGGCTTTACCCACCAGCGCACGGGCTTTATCGACGGGCAGATGCTCAGGAGTAAGCTGATGGCGAACGTAGTCACGAACATCCTTATACGGATTAAACATCAGCCGCATGAGGAAATCCGCATCGGCGAAGCAGGCTGCCTTGTTTTGGTCTACCCACTCAAGTCCCTGTACCCTGGCCACTTCCAGAGGGCTCATAGTAACAGCGTACAGCAGGAAGAAGGAGAGGCTTGCCGGATTATATTTTTCTTTCGCCAGTTCCAGACCGAAGAGGGATGGCACATTAAAATGGCTGATCAGCAGATAGTAGATCGTTCTCTCATCCATTTTGGCTTTCAGGTCCGCGTATTCAGGATGCGACTTCAGTTGCTCCATGGCGAACAGGTGTACCGCTTCCATTTTGCCGGCTATCATCAGTTGCACGAAAGCCTGCGGCATCTGACGCCACAACTCCAGGAACGGCACATCGCTGACCGGCGCGGCAGGCGCGGCTTCCGGCTTATGGGCAGGCGGCACCACACCGGCAGAAGGCGCCGGCTTTTCGCCGCCCAGCCAGTTGAACAGCTTTTTTAACAGCGTTCCTTTCTGCTGTGCCTTTACGGTGTCGGGATGTTCCCGCAGCGTAGTGGCTTCACGGGTGAGTTCACCCTTCTCATTCTTCGGCTCTTCATAGAACCATTCCGTGCCGTTGGAGTCCAGCCGCAGATTGGGCGTGTTACCGCGCAGGATATAGTTCAGGAACACGGCGCGGGAATGAGCCGGGAACTGCCGGTACCAGGTGGTATACCGTCCGTTGACCCAGCTGTAGTGGCGGGTTTGGTATTCCTGCGTCGCATCGCGCTGCTCTTCGTATTGCAGCAGCAAGGCGGTAGCAAGGCGTACATACTCCAGGTCCGCTCTTTTTCCCATAGCGCGCAGGTTGCGCAGCACCCTGCGTCTCAGGTAGTTCCTTGTTTTATTGGAGTAAGCGAGGCGTGAGCCGGGCTTTTTCAGTTCTTTAGCTACTTTGAAATGTTCCTGCAGTTCCGGTACGAATACATTGGGATGGTATTCGTTGCCGTCATAGTCCAGCCTTTTGCCGGCATGATTAAACATCGGCATTTCTCTTTCAAACCTGGCGGCCAGTGTACCAACGACTCCCTGATCGTCGCGCAGCTCGGCCTGTTTGAAAATGTGGCGTATATGCTGGAAATAACTGGGGCGCAAAGGCATGTTAACGAGGAAGCCGATGACGGCATCTCTCACAGGCTTATTACTATATGCCACGATGTACAGGTCTTCCAGCATCGGGTAATTAAGTTCGGCTTTTACCATCACCAGGTTTTGCACTTCGTCGAAGATGGCCTGTGCGTTGTTGCCGGTAATCACTTCCTGCAGGGATTCGGGCAACCGGTGAAGATGACTTTGGATGTGGGCATTGCGTTCTTCCTCGGGAAGCACCATCAGCAGGCCGTTGGCGGCCAGCATCCGGATGTTCTGGGCGTAGGAACCGTTGTCGGCATAGGAGCGCAGTACCGGCGCAGCAGCGGGATCGGCGCATCTGCCGAGCGCCCAGAGCGCGGTATAACGCTGCATGGCGTCTCCCCTCTCCATCAGTTTGATGAGATAAGGGACCGCTTCTTTGATTTTGCGTTCACCTGCCTTCCAGATCACACGCGATGTTTTCCAGACGGTTTTATACGCGGGCTTGTTTTCAAGCACGCCCTGCAACCTTTTGAGAATAGCGGCGTTTTGCGGGTCTGCCACCGCGGAAGTATCTACTGGTACAAAAGAGAGGTCCTGCACAGCTTCCTGCTCACCGAGATAACCTTTGCTGCGTTTTTCTTTTTCGAGCGCATCAAAGATAGTGGTGGCTGCTGCGAGGGCTACGGGGTTTACCGTCTTGGTGCCTTCTTTCAGGGTTCCGAAGCGTTTGCCGTATCTAAAGTTAACAGTATATTGTTCCGGGCCAACTTCACAAAGGTCTATTTCATATGTTTTATCCGAGTTTCCTTCCCGGAAAAACAATTTTACATTCCTGACTAATCGCATGAGCTAACATTAAAATAGTAGGCTAAACTAATAAATAAGTCCAATTTGCCAAGTATATTTTTTTTAGGGAGATACTGTTACGCGATCGCTCCTACACGTCCAACACCAATACAGACAGGCATTAGCGGGCAGCACCGCAGCAATAGGACAGAATGTAACTTGATAAGAAATTTTTTATTTTTCAGATTTCCTTCGGCAAAAAAAAGAGCGTCTCATTACTGAGACGCTCCCGGTTTTGTTGTAACCTTCATGCGTTTGAGTATCATGAAAGTAGTTATTGTAACGGAAATGATTACACGTTAAAGCGGAAGTGCATGACGTCGCCGTCGGCCACGATGTATTCCTTGCCTTCGATCCGCAGACGGCCGTTGTCACGGGCGCCGGATTCAGAGCCATATTTCACATAATCATCATAGGCGATCACTTCGGCCTTGATGAAACCTTTTTCAAAGTCGGTGTGGATCACGCTGGCGGCCTGCGGCGCTTTCCATCCTTTGTGGATCGTCCAGGCGCGTACTTCCTGTACACCTGCGGTAAAGTAGGTGATCAGGTCGAGCAGGTTGTAAGCGGAGCGGATCAGGCGGTTGAGGCCTGGTTCGGTGAGACCATATTCGGAGAGGAACATTTCCTTATCGGCCGGATCTTCCATTTCGGAGATCTGTGCTTCGATGGTGTTGTTCATCACGATCACTTCGGCATTTTCGGCCTTCACTCCTTCTTTCAGGGCTTCGGAGTATTTATTGCCCGTATGCAGAGAAGCTTCGTCTACGTTGGCTACGTACAGTACCGGTTTTTCCGTGAGCAGGAACAGGTCGGCGATGGCTACGCGTTCTTCCTTGCTCAGTCCCAGTTCGCGGATATTGCGGCCTTTTTCCAGGTGTTCCTGGCATCTTTTCAGCACTTCAAATTCCGCTTTGGCTTTAGGATCGCCGCCGGTTTTCGCCATTTTCTCGGTGCGGGCCACTTTACGTTCCACGCTTTCGAGGTCTTTCAGCTGTAATTCGGTGTCGATGATTTCCTTGTCGCCTACCGGGTTGATGGCGCCTTCATCGCGGAGGATGTTGTCGTCTTCGAAGCAGCGGATCACGTGCACGATGGCGTCTACCTCGCGGATATTGGCCAGGAATTTATTACCCAGACCTTCGCCTTTGCTGGCTCCTTTCACCAGGCCGGCGATGTCCACAAACTCGATGGTAGTAGGCACGATGCGCTGGGGCTGCACCAGTTCAGCCAGTTTGTCCATACGGGTGTCAGGCACGTCCACCTGTCCTACGTTAGGTTCTATGGTACAGAAGCGGTAGTTGCTGGCCTGCGCCTTAGCGCTGTTACTCACCGCGTTAAATAATGTCGATTTCCCTACATTCGGCAATCCTACAATTCCAACTTGCAAAGCCATTTTTTAAAATTTGCGCAAAGATAAGTTTATTTTAGTTTATTTGTTGCTTGAATAAACCAATAATCTAATGGCATTAAACTACGTTTGGCTGGGCTTTTTCCTGATAGCTTTTGTAGTGGCAGTTTTCAAGTCGGTGTTTTTACAGGATACGGCTATTTTCGGCGATATTATGAACGGTATGCTCGCCAGCGCCAAAACAGGGGCGGAAATCTCCCTGGGACTGGCCGGCGTCATGACGCTCTGGCTGGGTATCATGAAGGTGGGCGAGGCTGCCGGGATGATCAACCGCTTCTCCAAACTGGTATATCCCTTTTTCTCCAAGCTGTTTCCCGAAGTCCCCAAGGGCCATCCGGCCATGGGGTCCATGATGATGAATTTCTCCGCCAGTATGCTGGGGCTCGATAATGCCGCCACCCCTATGGGACTCAAGGGCATGAAGGAGTTACAGGAGCTGAACCCTAAACCGGACACAGCCAGCAACCCGCAGATCATGTTCCTGGTATTGAACACGGCCGGCGTGGTGCTCATCCCCACCTCCGTGATCGCACTCCGCAAGGCTGCCGGGGCTGCCAACCCGGCTGATATTTTCGTTCCCACACTGATTTCTACTTTCGTTGCGTTCATTATAGGTATGTTCACCGTGTCTGCCTACCAGCGGATCAACCTGTTCAAACTGCCGGTACTGGTGTTCCTGGGTGGTTTTGCGGCGGTGGTGACCGGCCTCTACTACTGGGTAAGCACGATGCCGGCAGAAAAGATCGGTCCTACCATGAGCAACCTGGGGGGCGCCATCATCTTCTCGATCGTGATCCTCTTCCTGGGAGCAGGTATCGTCAAAAAACTGAATGTGTATGATCATTTTATAGAGGGAGCCAAGGAAGGGTTCCATGTGTCGGTGAGGATCATCCCCTACCTGGTGGGTATCCTGGTAGCTATCAGTGTGTTTCGCACTACCGGCTGTATGGACTATATTATTAACGCTATCGCCAGCCTGTTTTCATGGATGGGCTTCAATACTGATTTCGTACCTGCCTTGCCGGTAGCGCTCATGAAACCGTTGAGCGGCGGCGGCGCCAGGGGCCTGATGATCGAGGTGATGACCCGCTACGGCGCCGATTCGTTCCAGGGTAAACTGGCCAGCGTGATACAGGGCACTACGGAAACCACTTTTTATGTACTGGCCGTGTATTTCGGCTCCGTGAATATCAAAAATACCCGCTACGCTTTGACAGCAGGACTGATTGCCGACTTCTTCGGACTGCTGTCCGCTATCCTCCTCGGGTACCTCTTTTTTCACTAGCAATCAAACGCGTGTATAAGTTATAAGCCTATGTTACAACCTAAAAAACTTCATGAAGACTGGATTGCGGTGATCATCGCTTTTCTGACCGTCACACTGGTGGTGGCCGGGCTAAAGCCGGCATTACCGAAATACAGCTGGTCTTCCGGCACCGAATTATGGACACAGCTGACCAACACTTCCAACCTGATACATATCGGCGTACTGTTCCTTTGGGTATTGGGAAGCCTGCTACTGGCGCGATTTCTGGCGGGCGATTTTAAACCCGCCGCATTGGCGACCGGGCTGCTGGCCATTGTGCTTATTTCACTGCTGGCGCAGATCATCACCGCCAACAAAGCCATCAAAGACCTGGGCATTGAAGTTGTGCTTTTCAGTCTGCTCCTGGGGCTGTTCATCAGCAATGTGATCGGGCTGCCCGAATGGGTAAAACCCGCGCTGCAAACAGAGCTATACATCAAGATCGGCTTAGTGCTGCTGGGCACCAATATCATTTTTGGCGACATTATGCAGGCGGGGATGCTGGGCATCCTTCAGTCGGTGGTAGTGGTATTCACCGTCTGGTATTTCACCTTCTGGCTATGTAAGATGCTGGGGCTGGACGATGAATTCCGTATGATGATCTCCAGCGCGGTGTCTATCTGTGGTGTATCTGCCGCTATCGCCACCTCCGGCGCTATTGAGGGAGATAATAAAAAACTCTCGCATGTTATTTCGCTGGTGATGATCGTTGCCATCCCGATGATGCTGATCATGCCCGGGATTGCGGTGTGGGCCGGTATGTCTCCCGCTGTGGCGGGCGCCTGGCTGGGCGGCACTATCGATACTTCCGGCGCTGTAGTGGCTGCCGGCACCAAACTGGGGGATGAAGCCCTGAAATATGCCACCATCGTGAAGTTCTCGCAGAACGTACTGCTGGGGCTGGCCGCTTTCATCATCTCCCTTTACTGGTCTTACACCAAAAAAGAAGGCAACGTGGAGAAACCGACGCTCCGCACCATCTGGGACCGGTTTCCCAAGTTTGTGCTGGGTTTTATTGTGGCCTCCCTCCTGTTCTCTTTCGTATTACCGGCACCGGTAGTAGCTGCTGCCAAAGGCTCCCTGAAAGAACTGCAGACCTACTGGTTTGCCCTCGCCTTCACCTGCATCGGCCTTGAAACCAAATTCACCGATATCTTCAGGGTAGAAAACGGCAGACCGGCCATGGCATTCATTATTGCGCAGCTGTTTAATGTCTTCTTTACACTGATCGTAGCATATCTCGTTTTCAGATAAACAAATAAAGCAGGAATAACGGATGCGTTATTCCTGCTTTACTTTAATTGCCGTAGCTTTATCATTATAAAAATCTGTTTTCATTGTTTTCGCTCCGACATATTTCTTTTGATAGAAATAACTATCGTGGAACCTGGAGCCACCCTCTACCCCCGTTCCTATCGTATCATCTTTCTTTAATTTGTTTTTGATCGCATTAAAAATTTTAGTGGTATTCTTATCAGGTGTCTTCGAAAGCACCCTTAAGGCTATCCGTTCGATGCTGTCCGCTGTTTCACGCCCTCCCTGTCCAACAATGACGAATGGCGCTGTTTCATCATCGTACGGCCGGTGTTTGGTTAAGTTGTAAGCCGGGTTTGACAAAATAAAGAAGTCCAGGTTTTTGCCCCGGTTATCTTCCCCGTTGATATGCCCCGTTTCCACGGCTACTTTTTCTACCAAAATAGTCCCGCTGTTATCCCGCTTTTCTATAAAAAACTCACCTCCGTTTTTCTGCAGTATATCCGCCACATAAGGCAGGAGTTCTCTGAGAGACATGACTACATTGATATAAGACATACGATTATTTTATTTAACGTGTTATGCTGATGGAATGCAAATAAATGCCCGTTCGGCGTAACTACCAAACGGGCATTTGTTTATTTTATTGGTGATGAAAGATAGTTGTTATTTGTCCCACCAGACTTTATCCGTCAGCGTTACAGACGGCACGTTAGCGCCGTTGCGGCTTTTCTCCGAATCGGGATAGGCGACGCGGCGGATGAAGGTCGGCAGTTGCGCATTGACTGGCATACTAAAGTCCTTGTACTGGTAGTCGTAGCGACGGGCATCGTTCCAGGTGTCGGGATGCAGGAACTGCGCCACATATTTTTCCTTCAGAATAAGCGCCAGGGTAAGGCCAGCCTCTCCTACGGCCACGGCAGGATTGGTAAGATAAGCGTCCCGCTTTGCAGTCTCCACGCCCAGTTTGTTCATGTTCACGGTGATTCCCTGGATATAAGCCTGGTACGCCAGTGGTTTGTTGCCGCTGCGAAAAGCCGCTTCTGCCTGTATAAAGCGGGCCTCCGCATTGGTGGCCAGCAGCAGCGGAGCGCCGGGTTTGGAATAAAACCCTTTCTGCGACAGGTAACACTCTTCCTTGTTGGTGCCCGAGCCTACCCTGCCGGCGCCGTTGACGGTGCCCCTGTAATCCCCGAAGCGGGTAGTATCGGTAATGAGCGGCAGCCGCGGATCAAAGACGCCGAAAGTTTTACCGCTGAGGGCATCTACGAAATGAGCGCTCAGCCAGCCGTCAAGCAGGTTGTTGACGTTATTTACTGCCGCCTGGTTCCACGGACTGAGGGACTGGAACCGCACCAGCTGCGCATCGTCGGCATTGTCCGTATAGCCGTTGGCGAGGGCAGCCAGCACGGCAGCCGGATCGTAATTCCCCTTCCGGGTGATATGGTTCAGGAGCCGGGCCTTGACGGTGTAGGCCGTTTTAATCCACGCAGCCGGTTTACCGCTGTGGATCAGGTCCTTGGTAGCATCCAGCTCATATTTGGAGCTGGTGCTTTTCAACCGGGCGATGCCGTCGTCCAGCAGGGCGATGCATTGCAGGTATACGCTGTCGTCCGGTGTATAGGCCGGTTGCAGGAAGCTGGTATTAAACGCCTGCGTA
Organism: Chitinophaga oryzae; assembly: GCF_012516375.2. NCBI lineage: Bacteria > Pseudomonadati > Bacteroidota > Chitinophagia > Chitinophagales > Chitinophagaceae > Chitinophaga > Chitinophaga oryzae. The sequence goes on along the minus strand of NZ_CP051204.2, from coordinate 3,707,744 downwards.
TAAGGAACGGCGCCCCACATGTCGTTCAGCATTTCCAGGTTGATGGCCATCATCACTTCGGCCGCTCCTACGTGGTAGTCGGCGCCGGCGGTGCGGGCCTGCGCGATCAGGTCATGCAGGTCGGTCATGTTATCGTACAGCGCTTTCCAGGTGGTGGTGTAATCTGTTACTTCGTAGGTATCGCTGGCGCCGTTGGCATTGGGCGAGGCGAGGTACTGCACAAAGTAGGAAGTGATGTTACTCACACGGTATACGTTGTACGAAGTAAAATAGGTGGTGGACGCCAGCAGCCCGTTCATAGGCGGTATCACCGCCTGGTTGGGGTTATCGTTGATATCCAGTTGTTTTTTACAACCGGCGATGAGAACGGCGAACAAGACTATATATAATATGGTATGTATCCTTTTCATGATCGAAGCAATTTAGAAGGTGACGTTCAGGGAGGCCATGTAACTACGTGTAGTCGGGTACGTGAAGCCGGCGAAGGCGTCTATATTGCTGCCGGCGTTCAGGGAGCTGGACTCCGGATCGAAGCCGGTGTATTTGGTATGCAACCAGATGTTATTACCGGTAAGCGTCAGGTTGGCCGCTGAAATCAGGTGGGTGCGGGACAGGAATTCAGATGGCAGCTGCCAGGAGAGGCTGACGTTGCGCAACCTTATCCAGGAGGCATTTTCCACGAAGTTTTCCGTCACGCCGCGATATACGTTACGATAAAAGCCACCGCCATAGTTACGGCCATCCGGTCCTTTGGCCTGTTGCAGGTATACTACCTGCGTATTGGGCGTACCGTCGGGCAATACGCCTTCGAACACTTTGCTGGAGAAGCGGTCTGCCGTGATCGCCGATTCACCGAAGGCCGACATGAAGTTGGCCAGCTGGTTGTATTTTTTGGCGCCCTGGCGGGTGTCTATCAGCACAGAGAGGCTGAGCGGGCCGTAGGTAAAGGTGTTCGTAATGGCGCCGATCCATTTGGGCTGTGAATTGCCCAGGTATTTCTGGCTGGAGTTGATCATCGGGAAACCGGCCTGGCTGCCGCTGGCCGCTATCTGTAGCGGGCGGCTGTAGTCGATCAGGATGCTGTTGTCCGGCTGCCCGCCGGTATACCGCAGGTAGCTGGTGCCGAAGATGGCGCCTACGGGGTAACCGGGGATGTATTTCATGGTAGCGGTGGAGCCGGCATATCCGAACTGGTTGCCCACCACCACTTCGGAGAGTCCCTGACCGAGGCTCAGCACCTCGTTGCGGTTGGCGGAGAAATTAATGCGCATGTCCCACTGAAACTTTGTTTTTTTGATCGGGGTGGCATTAAAAGCTATTTCCACGCCGCGGTTGCGGATGGAGCCGGCGTTAGTATAAAAGTCTTCATAACCGGTAGCGCTGGACAGTTTCACCGGGATCAGCAGGTCGGTGCTTTTGGAGGTGTACCAGGCAAAGTCGATGCCTATGCGGTCCTGCAGGAAGCGCAGTTCGGCGCCCACCTCGAAGGTATTGGTGAACTCCGGTTTCAGCCGGGCATCGCCATAGCGGTCGGCGCGGGTCCATCCGATCACGTTATTGTCGATAGGGCCGTTGATGAGCGGGATGTAGCCGGAGCCGGTGTTATAAGGCAGCGCGTCTTTACCTACCCGCGCCCAGGATGTACGCACTTTGCCGTAAGAGAGTACGCTCTCCGGTATCTTCAGGTGGTCGGTGAAGAGGTACGACAGGCTCACGGAGGGATAGAAGAACGCACGTTTGCCAACAGGCAATGAGGAGCTGATATCCGTACGACCGGACAGCGTGAGGTAGAGCCAGCGGTCCCATGACAGGGTCCAGTCCCCGAATACGCCAATGAGATAGTAGTTTTCAATATACTGGGAGGAGACGATTTTTTTAGCGTTCTGCATGATCAGCAGGTCCGGGATGTCGAGGGTGTCGCCTTCGGTAGAGAGCCGTTTGAGCCGCCGGTCAAACAGGTCATGTCCCAGCTTGAGGTCGGACGTCAGTTTGGAGGTGATATTATTTTTGAAGTTCAGGATGAGGGTGGAACTGAGAGATCGTTGATTCAGCGTGTATTCGTTCACGAAGCCGAAGCCGTTGTCAGTGTTGACCACCTCACCTGCGATGCCTTTGGGACCCGGTCCGGTATGGCGGCGGTTGTCCGTATAAAAATCGGTGCCTGCGCGATAGAGGATGTCCAGCCATTTGAACGGAGAGTAGGTGAAATTGATATTACCGATCAGGCGGTTGACGTTATCCCCGAACCGGTTGCTGTACAGGGTATAGATCGGGTTGTCTGTAGTGCCGTAGGTCTGCTGGGTGCCGTCCGGTTTCAGGTAGTCGCGCATGTTCCAGCGGGGCGACCAGTAGATGATCTGTTCGCCGTAGCGGTCTGCGTTGGCGCGGTTACCACCGGAGTTGATATAGTTGAGGGCCACGCCCATTTTTACTTTTTCGCTGAAGCGGATATCGCCGTTAACGCGGGCGGAGTAGTTCTGATAGTTGCTGAACGGGATAATACCGTTCTGGTTGAACTGGGATAACGATGCCGCATACACGACTTTCTCCGTACCGCCGCTGATCGCCAGTGTGTTGCGGTATTGGGAGCCGGTGTTATAGGCTTGTTTGTAGTTGTTGTACAGGGAAGCCGGGTGGTCGGGGTCCAGTTTACGGGCTTCTTCCACAGAGGGGCCCCATGCCGGCCAGAAGCTCTGGTTGTCATACTGACCGTTGTTACCCTGGCTGTATTGCGTTTGCACGTCCGGTGTTTTACCCACTTTATCGAATCCGGCGGTGGTGGTGAAGCTGACGCGGGTGCGTCCTGCCTTTCCGGATTTGGTGGTGATGATCACGGCGCCGCTGGCGGCACGCAGGCCGTACAATGCAGTGGCTGCCCCGCCTTTGAGGACGGAGATACTTTCAATGTCATCCGGGTTGATGTCGGCGGCGCGGTTACTCATGCCGCGGGTGTCCGCATTGCCCGTTGTGTAGGTGTTGTTGTCCATGGTGATGCCATCGATTACAAAAAGTGGCTGGTTATCACGGGTGGGGTCCAGTGAGTTGATACCGCGGATAAGGATGCGGGAGCCCTGGCCGGGAGCGCCGCCGCCGCTGGAGATCTGTACGCCGGCGACTTTGCCCTGCAGCGCGTTGACCACGTTGGATTGTTTGGACTGCATGAGGTCAGCGCCTGACACGTCCTGGATGGCGTAGCCGATGGCCCGCTTTTCCTTTTTGATGCCCATAGCGGTGACCACTACCTGTTCCAGGCTGCGGGTATCCGGCTGCAGCGTCACGTCGACAGTGGACTGGCTGCCGATGGGCACTTCCTGTGTGAGGTATCCCACAAAGCTGAAGATGAGGCTGCCCGGGCCGCCGGGCACTTCGATACGGAAACTTCCGTCGGGATCCGTGGTGGTGCCGCGGCTGGCACCTTTTACCTGGACTGTTACACCGGGTAAGGCGGTGTTGGTACCGGCGGCTACGACATGGCCTTTTAACATGCGGGGTTGGGCGTGCAAGTAAGAGAAGGGAATAAACAGGAAAGCGCCCACCACCAACATCAATGTGCAGATTGATTTCATGGTGTTTTAGATTTAGACTTTGGTTTTGAGATTATATTATAAAAGATACATCAAGGAAAGACGAAAGTCAAATGCGCTCTGTCCGCATTTAAGTATTTTCGTAACATAAAATTTAATATTAATTATAGTTTATTGATAATTAATATTGTAGTATTTATAAATGGTTGCTTCCAATTAAAAGAAAAGTACCGTTAAAGCCTATACGAAAATGTACAGGGAGGTGCAGGCCGAGCGTCCGGGATGTTCTCCAACCTGGCCACGTCCTATTCTCAATCCTGCATATACTGATGGAAGGGTAATTGAATTCTTTAGCCAATGCCCGGATAGCATTACAGGCGGGCTGTCTGGCTGCCGGGGCTTTTATCACAACAGCGGGGGCGTGTTTGACGATACTATACGATGATCACCACCATGGCTTCCCGTTGGGCGGAATATACCGTTCATTGTTCCCCTGCCATGCTTTATACTCCACGCCAACACCCAGTGCCGGCAGGTCTCTGAAAAAATTCAGAAAAGCGGCACGTTCAAAGTGAGCTTTCAGGTCTGCTTCGCTTTCCCATACTTCAAATAAAATAAACTGTGTATCTGTGTACATGCTACGGGCAAAACGGTATACAAGGCATCCTTTTTCCGGTAAGGTGTCAGCAACGGTGCGCTGACAGAGAGCAAGCATGGCGTCAGCTTTTCCTTCAAAGGCTTCAAAGATGGCTTCAATAACGATCATCCTTAAAGGTAAGACTTCACGCCGTTTTTTGGAGAACAGCAAACATCTTTCAGCCGGAAGCGAATGCTTCCGGCTGAAAGATTATTTATTTAGCAGTATTGATAATACCGTTCATGGTCTTAACAAAATCTTCCGCGGCAGACGGGCTGATCACCCATTTACGGGAGCGCGATTCTATCAGGACAAGATTTTCGCGGTTGGTGCACCAGCGCTGGTACTTGCCTATTTCGGCTGACCGGTACGTGCCCAGGTAACCGAAAATTCCACCGATGCCCAGCATACGGCTGCTGGTGCCCAGCTCTTCTTCGGTGATGCTGCGCAGCCGCACAATGTCGTCAAAGAGGATGGTGATGGGAAACAACGGCCTTTTGATCACTACGCCTTCCGCCGTTATCTTATAGTACCGGGGACTCAGACAGGCCGCCACCAGGATGGCAGGTATCAGCAGGAACAACAATACGCTCGTTTTCACCGCCTCCTGGTTAACATCGGTGATCTGCCGGCATAAGATGATCAACGTGATAATGATGGTCAGATTAGTAATGATTTTGGAGTTGCCATCCAATGTTGCGGCATACCTCATAAGTCCTGTCCTTTGGTTTGTCGAGAAAGATAGTGAAATTTAATATATCAGGAATCGTACTTCCCTGTTTTTTCTTCAATGGTCACATCCTGGTCTTTTTTTATCTGCATTTTTATATACACGAGCAGTTGAGATGCACCAGCTTTAAAACATACTTCCTGCGTCTTACGGACTACCTCCATCAACTCATCATAGGTTCCTTCCATCACTGTTTCAAAAGGACACACCCTGTACTTTACACCCGAATCACGGATTACGGCAATGGCTTCATCGACGACGGCGTATACCTGCTCGGAAGGCACGGAAGGCAGGATCTGGAGGGCTAAGTTGATCTTGTTATTCATCTTTTAGTCTTTAATTTATATATTGATTATCAAAGTTTTACATTCAATTAATTAGGATATAGCTTGAAGAAAAACCGACACTAAACTAATCAATTATTTCCGGTAGTGCGGAAAAATATCCCTCAATCACTTAAACCATTACATCAAATTATAAATCCAAGACACTATATCTCAATTAGTTATAAAAATTGAGATAAAGTATTGCTCTAATTTAAACCCCTGTAAAACAACTCCCTGCTACCCTACTTCTTCACGACCTTATACAGATCATGCCGTATATCCCTCATCGTTTGTACACTGCCAAAAGCATGTAATTCCTTCAGCAATACCAGGTCAACATCTGCCACCACCACCATCTCGGTATTGGGGGTTGACTCGGCCTTGATGCCTGTCACCGGGAAGTTAAAATCGGATGGTGTAAATACACAGGATTGTGCATACTGCAGGTCCATATTATTAACTTTAGGCAGATTACCCACACACCCCGCAATGGCCACATAACATTCATTTTCGATGGCCCGCGCCTGCGCACAGAACCTCACACGGTTATAGGCATGCTGGGTGTCGGTCATAAAAGGCACAAACAAGATCTGCATCCCCTGCTCGGCCAGAATGCGGGACGGCTCGGGAAACTCCACATCATAACAGATCTGGATACCAATCTTTCCGCAATCGGTATCAAATACCTTGATCTCCGAACCACCCTTCATCCCCCAGGCATACACTTCCCCCGGCGTCGGATGAATTTTGATGTACTGCTCCCAGGTACCGTCCCGGCGGCACAGGTAAGAGATGTTGTGCAGTACCTCGTCAATCACAATCGGCATACTGCCGGAAATGATATTGACATTATACGACACGGCAAGTTCGAGGAACCGGTCGCGGATCGTTTCGGTATACTTGGCCATCCCCCGGATCGCGCCCGCAGGGTCCAGCTGGTTAAACTCCGCCATCAACGGCGCATTAAATAATTCCGGAAACACCACGAAGTCGGACCCGTAGTCGCTCACCGCGTCTATGAAAAACTCCACCTGTTGCATAAACGCCTCCAGTCCGCCATAATCGCGCATCTGCCACTGCACCAGGCCAATCCTCACGGTGGACTTGTTATACCGGATCGTATCGCTGTCCTTCTCGTAATAAATATTGAACCACTGCAACAACGTCGCAAAGCCTTTCGATGCTTCGTCATTAGGCAGGTAGTTTTTTAATATCTTCTTGACGGTAAAGTCGTTGGAAAACTGGAAAGTCAGCGTAGGATCGTAAATCTCCTTGTCCTGCACCTTCTCGATGTACTCCCTCGGCGACATCTTCTCTGCATACTTTTCATAATTGGGAATACGGCCGCCGGCCACAATCCCCTCCAGGTTCAGCTGCTCGCAAAGCGTTTTGCGGGCGTCGTACAACCGCCGCGCCAGCCGCCGGCCCCGGAAATCGGGGTGAACAAACACCTCGATACCATAGAGGATGTCCCCCTTCGGGTTATGCGTGTTAAAGGTATAATAACCTGTGATCTGCTCATACGTGTGATTGTCACCGAACTTGTCATAATCCACGATGATGGACAACGCGCAACCTACCACCCGGCCGTTAACGGTAACGGCTATCTGTCCTTCGGGAAACAACCTGATCAACCGCTGAATGGTAGCCTCTCCCCAGTAGCTTCCCGCCATATCGGGATAAGCAGACACCATGGATTCCCGCAGGTCCAGGTAATCTGCGGCAGTAATATTCCTGATTTCAACTGTTTCTGACATATATAAATGATTCTGATCTTAATTTAACCTTTTAGGGCCGGATAAAGTTTATTTGTATGAACCGGCGGATTTTATTTACTTTGCATTCCATCTGATTTTACCCATCCCTCCTCTGGACAACCTCCCTTTTTTATTACCCTACTGATATTGTTATGATGTCTGTTTCTAACCGGGATATTGTTATTGTGGGCCTCCAACCCTGGTACACCAAAATTGGCAGTAACTGCAAAAGCCTTGCAGCCGAGTTTTCCAAACAAAACAGGGTACTGTATGTTAACGCCCCCATCGACCGCCGTACCTCCTTCAATCGCCATGCCGGCGAAGAAATTGATCACCATAAGGCGGTCATCAACGGGAAAGCGCCTTCGCTGGTGCAGATCAGTGACAATATGTGGAACCTTTATCCCACTTCGGTCATCGAGTCGATCAACTGGCTGCCGTCTACCGCCCTGTTTTCCGTTTTCAACCGCATCAACAACCGCCGCTTCGCCCGCAATATCCGCAAGGCTATCCGGCAGCTGGGCTTCAAAGATGTGATCCTTTTTAATGACAACGATATTTTCAGGAGCTTCTACCTGAAAGAGCTGTTACAGCCGTCGGTATATATCTACTACAGCCGGGACAACATCCTGGCGGTGGACTACTGGCGTAAACACGGGGAAAAACTGGAGCCGGCGCACATCGCCAAGGCGGATATCGGTGTGGCCAACTCGCTGTACCTTGCCGAACGGCTGAAAAAATATAATCCCGAAAGCCACTATATCGGTCAGGGCTGCAACCTGGAGCTGTTCAATCCCGACCGCCCCATGGACGTGCCGGCGGATACGGTCCATCTGAAAGGACCGGTGATCGGTTACGTAGGCGCGCTCACCAGTTTAAGGCTGGACATCCCCCTGCTGGTGAACCTCGCATCGGAACAAAAAGACTGGAACTTTGTACTGGTGGGGCATGAAGACGAGGATTTCAAAAAGTCGCCCCTGCACGGACTGCCCAACGTACACTTTACCGGCGGCAAGCCGATGGCGGACCTTCCGGCCTATGTGAAATCCTTCGATGTATGTATTAATCCGCAGGTAGTCAACGATCTGACGATCGGCAACTACCCGCTCAAAGTAGATGAATACCTGGCGATGGGTAAACCGGTAGTGGCCACCCGTACCCCTACCATGAAGATGTTTGAGGATTATGTATACCTGGCGGATGACCTGACTTCCTATCTCCTGCAGCTGAAAGCTGCCCTCGACGGCCGTCAGCCGGAACTGGCAGCAGCCCGCAGGGCATTTGCGCTCACCCATACCTGGGAGAATTCCGCGGCTGCTTTATACGAGGCTATCTGCGCTTATGAATCCCGCTTATAGTTTCATGAACCGCCCTACCCATCTATAATCCGTACCTATCCCTCTGACTTCAATGAAATAGATTCCGGTGCCCAGCGCACTGAAATCAATGCCGGTGGTGAAGACGTCGTTCATCTGGAAGGTGAACTGCTTCACTGCCATGCCATTGCTTTTATAGATGGTGATCCTGCCGGACCGGAGGTCGCTGTGTTTGATTTTCAGTAAAGCGCTGCCATTTCCGACAATTCTGTTAGGATAAAGGTTTACAATGCCGGAGTCATTGTCCGGGATATCCGGATCTACCACCGTCACTGTTTTGACAGCGGCAGAAGTTAGTCCCTCGTTGTCGGTCACCGTTAACCGGAACGTATATACGCCTTTAATCAGCCCGGTGGCAGTAGCTTTTGCCGCGCTGGCGCCGGCGATGTTTGCCCCGGCAGGTCCTGTTACCTGCTCCCAGCTGTATTTTACAATAGCGCCGTCCGGATCATAAGAAGCAGTGCCATCGAGGATTACCAGCGATACTACTTTTTCGTTCTGACCGGCATTGGCTACCGGTGGACGGTTCTCGCCCGGCGGTGGCAGCACGGTCACGGTTACACGTGCAGTGGCGCTGGCGCCTTCATTATCAGTTACAGTCAGCTGGAACACATAGGTCCCGGCGGCCAGGCTGGTGACAGCAGTAACAGCAGTATTCGGGCTGCCAATATTGCCTGCATCCGGCCCGCTCACCTTTTCCCATTTCCAGGAAACGATAGAGCCGTCTGTATCCCTGGACGCGCTGCCGTCGAGCGTGACGCTGCTGACAGGCAGTGTGATTACCTGATTGACGCCGGCATGGGCAACAGGCGGCTGGTTGTTGCCGGGCTCCGGTAAAACGGTCACGGTTACCCGTGCGGTGGCAGTCGCACCGGCGTTGTCCGTTACGGTCAGCTGGAACACATAGGTACCTGCGGTCAGGCCGGTCACCCTGGTGGACGCTGTGGTGGCGCTGCCGATAGTACCGCTGGCAGGGCCGCTTATCTTCTCCCATTTCCAGGAGGCGATAGAGCCGTCCGGATCTTTGGAAGCGCTGCCGTCGAGCGTAACGCTGCTGACAGGCAGCGTGATCGTCTGGTCATTACCGGCATTGGCGGCAGGCGGTTGATTGGTGCCGGGAGCGCCGTTCACCGTTACCGTTACATTCGTGGTAACTTTAGAGCCGGCATTGTTGGTAACAGTTAACTGGAACGTATATACGCCCTGCTTCAGCGAACCAGCGGCAGTGTTGCTCGAGGTATTATCTGCCAGCACACTGGCAGAGGGTCCGCTGATTTGTTTCCATTCATACCCGGTGATGATACCGTCCGGATCATAGGAACTGCTGGCGTCCAGCTGTACGCTATTCGCGGGCAGTGTAATCGTGATGTTCGTCGTGGTGATGATCACCGGCGGCTTGGCCGCTGCGGCCAGCACCGTGACCGTCACCAGGTCGGCAGCGCTGATCCCTCTGTTGTCCGTCACTGTCAGCTGAAAGATATAAGTGCCGGCTGCGAGTCCTGTCACATTCGTCACTGCCTGGGCCGGGCTGGCGATCGTTCCTGCATTGGGACCGCTGATTTTTTTCCAGCTATAGCCGGTGAGGGTGCCGTCTGCATCGGTAGACGCAGAGCCGTCGAGCTGTACGGAGTTCACCGGCAGGGAGATAAACAGGTCTTTGCCTGCATTGGCAGCGGGAACAATATTATTGGTACCGGTCCTGAACTCGTAGGCGCCTGCATCATATTTGGCATCCTGTGGCCGGGGAGTATTTTCCAGGTCGGTGGTCAGCGCCAGGTCCGTCATATCGCGGCCCGCGTTGATGGCTTTGGAGCCGGTCAACAGCCGGAAGTTGCCGTTGGGCGCATCGCCTATTCCTGCATCGGCAGGGGTCTTAAAATTCAGGTTATTCGTAAAATCAAACTTTATGGGATTGGAGCCTTTAATATAATAGCCCGTCTGCGGGTAATCCCATTGCGTACCGTTGGCGATCACCAGGTTATTATACACCTTGTGCCCGATAGTGGTTTTGTCTGCATAGATCTTAATGCCGTTTACGCCGGTGTTGTAAACGGTATTATTATAGATATAGGCAGTGGCAGGCTCAAATACAATTTTGTCGATGGCATTGATCCCCTCAAAAGTAATATTGGAGATCACGTTGTTGTACACCGTATTGATACCGGAGCCAAAGATCTGGATAGCGGGATTGTAGCCTTTATCAATGCGGTTGTTGTAGATCTGCAGCGTACTGCCCCCGCCGCTCATAATACCGTATCCGTGGGCGCTGTTGCGGGCCACGGCATAATTAACCACCCGGTTGTTATGTATTTTGTTATTCCCGAGGTCGGCCATGGAAATCTGGATACCGTCGCTGCCCATGTTCTCGAGGTCGTTGTTATAGACTTCAAGATTCCGGATGTGATGGGATTTCATGTTCTGGCAGTTGCCGCTGGAATAGAGATAATGGGTATTACCGATATAGAAGCCCTCCCAGGTAGAGTTGCGGCAGAGCAGGTCATGGATTTTGATGTCTTTCATCAGGAAAGATCCTTCCAGCCATTCGGGGTGATCGCAGCTTTGTAACGTTTTCGCCTGTACGAACATACTGGCGTCATGTATATACAAATGATGCACGTCAAAGTCGGTAGAGCCGTCGCCGAGATAAAGGCCAAACATCTTTTCGCCGCGCTGGTTGGTGCCGTTGATATCGAAGCCGTATTGCAGCGAGGGTTCGCCGTTACCTTCCAGTTTGAAATAACTGCAGGTGGATAATACGAAAGATGCAGCCGTAGCGGTGCTGTTGACGCCTACCCGAACCAGGCCACCGCAGTTGGTGATGATGATCGGCTTGGTGGCAGTACCTGTCAGTTTACTGAACTGTATATAGTCATAGTCGCCGGCGGGGATACAAAGCGTGTCACCCGGCGTGATATTTAACTGGTTCATGGCATCCGTATAGTAGATGCCGCTGCCGCGGTTGGGTTTTACCACAATGCGCTTGTTGGCTGGCGCCGGGGGCGTAACGTTGAGCGAATAAGACAACATCCACTCATATACGTTAAGGCCGGTGGCGGGGTCCTTATAGTTAGGATCGTAGGCTTGCGTCCAGGAGTCGTGGCCGCTGGCATCGAAGATGGTCATTTTGGCCGGTGGTACCGGCGCGGGCACGGAGCTGTTGATTTTGCTGACCCAGTCGATGGTCCATTGCGGGTTGACGGTCGGATCTATTTTGTTATGAAAAGCCCATACCGGCGTGTGGTTTGCCGCGATCACGGCTGGCAGCTCCGGGCGGTCGTTGACGTTATAGGAACCGCAGACTACAGCTGCCGCAGCGTATTGTTTGGCTTTGGTACTGTTTTCCGAGATTACGCCCCAGGTGACGCCGCCGCCCATGCTCAAACCCGTCACGTATATCCTGTTGGGGTCGATGCGGTATTTCGTCTGCAGGTAAGCCAGCAGTTTATGCACGTCGTCAGCGCCCGGCCATCTGATGAAAAAAGGAGAAATCACGATGAAGGAAAAACGCTGACCGTTGACACTGAAGGAAGCAGGAAACTTTCCGTCACGGATCAACCTGGGAATACCATTGTTCGCCACCCCGGAAATAGCGCGTGGCGTATTGGGATTGTTGGCGTCGTATTGCAACTCTCCCACTCCATGACAAAAGATGATCAGCGGGTATTTATCGGTGTTACTGTTATATCCTTGCGGCAGCGCTTCCAGATAGCCGGCAACGTTATTGACAGTTTGAGCAGGCAGCATTACCTCCGCCTGTTGAGCGGTGGCTGGTAACACAAGGGATAAGAAGAGCAGGCACACAATGGCCCTGCTGAACAATGCGTAGCGTTTTTTCACCAGATCATGGCTTTTCGTAAAAAATGGTTAGCTATTGCGTTTTCAACGGGGCGACGATTCCATAATTATCTCGAGCGGAGACTTTGCAATAGTATGGGCGCAAGATAACAGAATTTGCACAACAAATATAAAAAATAATGTATATCTATTAATTTTAAAATTAAATTATTAATAAACAGCGCTTGTACGAAATTGATTTTCAAAGAAAACATTGTTTTTTAGGGGGATGACTACCATTTTATTTAACAAAAAATGTATCTTGCATACGAATTACACCATACCCTCGTCGGGCGTTCGCTCCTGGCATCTTCACTTTATCTGTATCCTGTTAAGAACCAACATAAAATGATTTAATTGTTGATTCATGGGATTTAGTCTATTGGCCACTTTACGCAACCGGCATTTTCACTCTTTGCTTGGCAACCTCGTCACCGCATTCTTTAATGTATTGTCATTTGCCATCCTGGTCAGGGTATTGTCCCTGAATGCTTTCGGCGAGTGGGTACTGTTTATTGCTACTTACAACATCATGGACCAGGTCCGTACCGGTCTGCTGCAATCCGGTATCATCAAGTTTTACGCCGGCGTGGAGGAAAACACCGCACGGGGCGTAGCAGGTGCAGCATGGTATATCTCCCTGGCGCTGACGCTGGGTTATGTATTGTTGTCAGCGATCGTGTACTTCGTTGCCTATGACCGGTTCAACGATACCTGGCACCTGTTTATCGGCTGGATCGGCATCCTTACCCTGCTCTCTCTCCCGTGGAACTTTGCCTCCTGGATACTGCAGGCGGAACACCGGTTTGACAAGATCGTGCAGATACGGCTCATACAAAACGGTTCTTTCCTCGTACTGCTGGGCGTCCTCTTTGGCCTCCAACGGATTTCCCTTCCCAACGTATTATACGCCTACTGCCTCAGCATGGCGCTGGCCAGCGCCTACTGTTTCCTCTTCAGGTGGACCCGCGTCCGGGCTATGGTATTCCGTACCCGCGAACATAAAGTAGCGCTGTTCCGCTTCGGCCGCATGGTAGTAGGCAGCATGGTATCTTCTTCCCTGATCAGCTATTCCGACAACCTCGTGATCCGCACCATGCTCAACCCGGCTGCAGTAGCTATTTACAGCATCCCGCAGAAATTTATGGAGGTGATAGAGATCATCCTGCGCAGCTTTGTGGCCACCTCACAACCGACACTGTCTGCCGCCGCCAACCGGAAAGACTATGCGGGCGTGGCCCGCGCCTTCTGCCGGTATACCGGCACCGTCAGCATCCTGATCATCCCCTTTATCATTGTACTGATCGTCCTCACCCAGCCGCTCATTATCATCCTGGCCGACAAAGCCTATCTCGGCGCAACGGACATCGTACGCATCTTCCTGCTCTCCGCCATCCTCTGGCCGATAGACCGTTTCATCGGCGTGACCCTCGACATGATCAATCTGCCGGACATCAATTTCTATAAGAACTTTCTGAAACTGCTGCTCAACATCATCTGCGATGTAGCGTTTGTTTACTTCTTTGCCGACGTGAGGTCCGTAGCCCTCTCTTCCCTGCTCAACGTAGTGTTTGCAGCAGCTTTCGGGTATTACTTCGTTAAAAAACACCTGGATGTCAGCATCCGGGACATCTGGACCTACGGCTGGCAGGAATGTATGGCCATGCTCAACAAATTGCGGAACAAAAGCGCCGTTACCAAATAATTATCCATGAGAATTGCATTTATCATACAGGTACATAAACAACCGGCACAGCTGGAGCGACTGCTGAAAAGCCTGGCCCATCCCCAGGTGGACTGCTACGTGCATATCGACGCCAAATGCGCGCTGCCCGAATGGGAACAGGTACTGGCACTGCCGCAGGTATACCTCATAAAAGAACGCGCCAACGTTACCTGGGCCGGATGGGGCATCATTCAGGCATCGCTCAACGGCATGAATACCGTGCTGCGCTCCGGCATCAACTACGCATGGGTGACGCTGCTCAGCGGGCAGGATTATCCGCTGCAGCCCATCGGCGACATCCTTCGTTTTTTAGAAAAACAAACCGGCAGGCAGTTTATGAACGTCATCAGCGAAGAAGCCCTCCGGCCGATGATGAGCAAAATGGAACACTATCATTTCGTGGAATACAATTTTCCCGGGAAATACAAATTGGGACAACTGCTCACCGCCCTGCTGCCCCGCCGCAAAGCGCCGCTGGGACTGAAACTCTGCTGCGGCTCCGCCTGGTGGACGCTCACGCTGGACTGTGTGCGGTTCTGTGTGGAGTATGAACAACAACATCCTGCACTGCGCCGGTACTTCAAACTTACCTGGGGCGCCGACGAGTTTATTTTCCAGACCATCCTGATGAACAGCGACGTATATCGGCCACAGTTAACGGACTATCTGCACTATATCGACTGGTCTGCCGGAAAGGAACACCCCAAAGTGCTGGGGGTGGAAGACATGGAGGCATTGATGTCGTCCGGTAAGTGTTTCGCCCGCAAGTTTGACCACGGGGCGCCGGTACTGGACCGGATAGATGAGATCATAAAAAAACCTGTTGGCAGTCATGACTGACGAGCCAACAGGCACATTCATTTTGAGATTTTGAAATTTGGGTATTTTGAAATTTGGGTATTTGGGTATTTAGTGACCGGTATTTTTCTTCCACAGCGTATTAAAACCGCCGGTAAAACCCACCGGCAATAACTCCGCAATGCTGCAATCCAGCGATTGCAACGCTTTTACCCGTTTGGTTACAATCGAGAACGGGAACACGTCTTCCACAAAATTGGTTTTGGCGAACCGGACGATATGAAAATCATTGGCAGAAGCCAGTGCTGTCAGGTCTTTCCGGGTGAAAAACTGTACGTGGTCCAGGTTATCGGCCTGCGATTGTACGGTCGTTCCCCTGAAGCCCAGGGCGCTTTTCACCTTGTTGATAAATGACCACAGGCCCGGATTATTGCGTGCTTTCAGCATCGGCTTGGTGACGCATACTTCACGGGGTCCCATGCCATTGGGGACTGTCACCACCAGGATACCGTTATCTTTCAGGGATGCGTAGATGGTACGCAGCAGTACTTCCGGATGATGCAGATGTTCCAGCACTTCACTGCAGATCACAGCATCGTACTGCTGCCCTTTGGCTGTCAGTTCTTCTGCGCTGATCGCTTCAAAGGCTACGTTCGGCAGTTTATTTTTACTACGGGCCACGTCGATGGTCTTCTGGCTGATATCGATACCCAGCACGTTGTAGCCAAACTGTCCGAGGTGCCGGCTGATAACGCCGTTACCGCAGCCAACGTCCAATACATGCGCGTTGGCAGGGATTTCCTTCTGCAGGCTTTCCGTAATGAAATTCAGACGTTTGATATCTGCAATCCGTTCGTATTCGTAGGTGATCACTGGCTGTGTCATGATGATTTTATGATTTAAAAAGCTGGTGATAAACCGCTTCAATTTTTTTGGTAACGGCCGCTACGTTGTACCGGGTGCGTACAGCCGTAACAGCGCTGAATTGTAACCGCTTCCGCAGCGTCGGGTCTTTTACCAGCCTGACGATGGCCGCTGCCAGCGCATCGGGATTGGATGCCGGTATCAGCAGACCGTTTTCTTCATGGGTCAAAGCTTCACGGGTGCCGTCCACATCGGAGGCGATCACCGCTTTGCCCATCGCCATCGCTTCCAGTACGCCAATCGGGAACCCTTCCCACAGTGAAGGCAGACAATAAATGTCTGCTGCGTTCAGTACGGCAGGGACATCCTGGCGGAACCGGTCAAAGATCACATGGTCTGTAATGCCCAACGCACCGGCGGTGTCTTCTGCCGCCTGCTTCAACTCTCCTTCGCCTACCATCAGCAGGGTGACCTTCGGCACCTGTGTCAGCACCTGCGCAAAAGCCTGCAGCATATTTACCGGGTCTTTCTGTAAGGTCATGCGGGCGATATAAGCAATCACCACATGGTCTGCCGGAATACCGTAGGCCGTTTTCACATCCGGGTAAATGCCGTCGGCATTGAATTTTTCCAGGTTTACACCATTGCGGATCACCGTGGCCCTGAAAGCGCCGAAGGCTTTCTGACCGGTGTTGCGGTTAGAGTCGGACACACAGATATTGTGCTGCACCATGCGGGTGATGAACTTCTCTGCGGCTACCCTGGCCCTTTTGGCCAGCGGGTGCAGCCCTTCATGGAAAGACCATCCATGGATGGTATATACTACCGGTATCCCAAGGCTTCGGGCCGCCCACAAAATATTTGTGTTGGCCCTTGTGCCATGGGCATGTACGATGTCGATTTGATGCGACCGGATGAATTTTTTCACCTTCATCCAGACAGACAGATCAAAGGCTTTGTGGCTGCTGATCACCGTCACCGGGATATCCATGGCCTGCAGGGCAGCTACCATCGGTCCGTCGGTGAAGGACAGCACCACCACTTCAAACTGCGTTTTATCCAGCGACGCCACCAGGTCCAGCACATGGCTCTCCCCTCCTCCAATCTTACCCTGGCGGATCGTTTCCAATACCCTTATCTTTCTTTGTTGCGCCATTGATGCTTCGTTTGTTCCTTACAGTTTTGCTATCCACCGGTTGTACCATAGCTGGAAAACCAGGATGTTCCATAATTTCTGATGGCTCACTTTACCACCCGACAGGTACTGCTGCAGCAGCCGCTGTATCTGCCCGGCGTCGAACAGGCCGGTTTTGTTCAGTCTTTCCGGCGACAGGTAATACTGCATCTGCTCTTTCAGATCATCGCGGAACCATTCCTGCAAAGGCGCGATGAAAGGACGTTTGGGCCTGTCCATCAATGCCGGCGGAATGTATTTGTGCACGATCTGTTTGAGAATGTATTTATTGGTATTGTTTTTTACTTTCAGCGATGCGGGCACCTGCGCCAGGAATTCCACCAGGCGGTGGTCCAGCATTGGCTCACGGCCTTCGATACTCACGGACATGGTGGCACGGTCTACCTTTACGAGGTTGTTGTCTGCCAGGAAGGTCTTGTAATCCACGGCCAGCAGGCGGTTCAGCGGGTCGTTTACGGCAGACAGTTCTCCGTTGAGGTCGAAGTTGGTTTTGTAGTTCTCCAGGTGCTTACCGGTATAACGGGCCACTTCGCTTTCGGTGAGATATTGTGCGATGTATTTCATGGCCTCCTGCGGTTTGCCGGAAGCCCATATCAGCTTCATTTTTTCATAGCGGGAGGCGAAGTTGTACTTTTTATTAAAGTACGGGATCACTTCCGGGTTCACCCATCCCATCATGGTGCTCAGCGCTGTCTGTACGCCCCTGGGCAGTTGACTCGTATAAGAAAGAGACTGGCCGAACTTGTGGTAACCGGCGAAAATTTCGTCGCCGCCATCGGCAGACAGGGCCACTTTCACATGCTGGCTGGCGAGTTTGCTGACCAGCGTAGTAGGCACGGTGGAATTGTCGGCAAATGGTTCGTCATAAATTTCCGGCAGGTGTTCCAGCACGCTCCTTGCGTCTTCCGGGCCGATGATCCACTCATGGTGGTCCGTTCCCAGGTGTTCGGCGATCTTGCGTGCTTCCGCTGATTCGTCCCATTGTTTTTCTTTATAGCCAATGGTAAACGTCTTGATCCGGCTGGAGGTGCCGGATTGCAGCATAGCCGCCACACTGGCGCTGTCATAACCACCACTGAGGAACACGCCCACCGGCACGTCGGCCACCATGCGGTACTGGTAAGCGCTTTGCATCAGCTCCTCGGTATGCTGTAACACGTCCTGTTCGCTCAGGCCGGTCAACGGCTGACGGTAGGCGTTTAACACGTTCCAGTATTCCCGTTCTTCCGGTACGGCCGTATTGAGCGGCAGTTCCAGCAGATGACCGGGCCGCAGCTTGCGGGTATCGGCGTAGATAGTGTAAGGTCCGGGGATATAACTGTACTGCAGGAAAAGCGACATGCTTTTCACATCGATCTGTTTCGGGAAAAACGGGCATTCACAGAGGCTCTTCAGTTCAGAGCCGAACAGCAGCGTGCTGCCGTCCCAGTAGTAATACAAAGGTTTCACGCCAGCGCGGTCCCGGCAGAGGATTACTTTTTCTTCCCGGCGGTCAAACAGCACAAAAGCAAACATACCGATACAATGGTCCAGCACTTTTTCCTTCCAGGCATGATAACCCTTAATGAGCACCTCGGTGTCCGATGAGGACCGGAAAGCGTACCCGAGCTTTTCGAGGTCGGCCCTGATCTCTTTGAAGTTATATATCTCCCCGTTAAAAATCAGAGAAAGGTGTTCAAAGTGCATGGGCTGATGGCCCAGGGCGCTCAGGTCCTGTATGGACAAACGGCGCTGTCCCAGGCCGACACTGGCTTTGGGATGCTCCAGCACCTCATATCCTTTATCATTTGGTCCGCGGTGTGCCAGCACATCTGTCATCCGGCCCAGCATGTCCGCGTCCGCTCTTTTTTTGAAGTCTATAAATCCTGCTATGCCGCACATGGGTCAGTATTACGTTTTAGGTGTGTAAGGTTCCACATGATTCCTTTCCAGAAAGCTTTGAGATGGGCCGATTCCCTTTTCAGCGCGAACTGCAGGGTATTTTTGGGCACCGTCATCAAAGTGAAATAAGCCATAAATACCAGTCTGGCCGGCAGCTTCACGTTCCTTCTCATAAACAGCAACCGGTTACGGGTGATGTAATATGTTTTCAACGGGCTGTTTTTACCCGTTGTCATGGACTCTTTATGGTAAATCAGTGATTTGTACTGGTAGTAGATCTTATAGCCGTGGCGTTTGAATTGTTCGCACCAGTCGAACTCCTCATAATAGAGGAAATAAAGCTCCGGCATCAGCCCTACTTTTTCGAGGGCAGTGCGGGATATCATCATGGCGCCGCCGTGCGCGTAGTTGGTTTCAGATATCGTATCGTACTGTCCGTTATCTTCCTCCTTACAGCCGATCATACTGTTACGGCCTGTAAAGATGTCCACCGCGCGGTAGCCGGCGTATTCGAGCGTCCCCTTGTGGAAGTAGTAGTGAAACTTAGGGCTCACCACACCGGCATCGGGGTATTGTTCAAATATTTCCAGCAGGCCTTCAATCAGGCCATTGGTAAACTCTGTATCGTTATTGACCAGGAAAAGATATTCTCCCCGGGCAGCTTTCACGCCAAGGTTGTTGCCTCCGGCAAACCCTTTGTTCTCCGGGCTGCAAATCACCTGCACATCGGGGTAAGCCGCTTTCAGCAGGTCTGTGGGGTCTTCCTTCGAAGCGTTGTCCACCACGATCACCTCTATATTGCGGTAACTGTTTTTCGCCAGCGAATGCAGCAGGTCACAGGTCACCGCACTGTTATTGTAGTTGACCGTAACAATAGACACCAGCGGGGATGGTATGTTATTTTCTGGCTGCATCTAACAAAGGATTATCGATTTCCGTTTTGGTATGTTTGGTATGAATAAAGGTATTATTGGCCCCTTTCAACCGGAACATCAGCGAAACCATGATCCACACGGCTTTCGGCAGTCCTGCCAGCGCCGTGAGGAAATAACGGGTGAAAAATAAACGCGGTACCGGCAATAACAGGCTGAGGATATTGAGCAGGAAAACTACCGCCCATCCCCAGGCCGGTATCCACAGGAAACGCTGCAGCAGGAAAGCCAGTGCCGTACAGCAGGTAATGCCCGCCAGCAGGATCATTCTCGGCAACAGGATATTCTGGCAGATGGCCAGGTTAAAATAATTGAGGTTGCCTTTGAAGAGCTGCCGCCAGCCTTTGCCCCAGAAGGTGCGCAGGTAAACGAACTGGCTCGACACCCAGCGCTTCCGCTGGTTTTGAAAAGCTTCCGGGTTCTCCACTTTTTCGTCGAAGATGCAGGCATCTTCCAGGTAGTGAATGGGGTACCCTTTTTCTATCAGCAGCAGCTGCAGGACTTTATCGAACCCGCCGGTAGCCTGAATTTCTTTCAGGATGCTTTTGGCCAGCGGATAGTGAAAAGCCATGCCGGAGCCTATTACAGAAGAAGAAAGTCCCAGGGCGTTGGCGCCTTTACGGTACAGGTGGTTGGCCACAATCTCGTTGACCGCGTCCAGCACGGCAAACGGGCTGTCCATGTTTTTAGCGACCCTGCGGCCCTGTATGGCGTAGTACCCCTGCTGATAAGCCTCGTTGATCTTCAGCAGGAAGGACTCTTCCAGCACATTGTCCGCATCGCAGATCAGCGCCAGGTCGTATTCCTCATCCAGCTGTTCAAATGCTGCGTTCAGCGATTTGGCTTTCGTGCTTTTATCAAATGATACTTCCACCACCCTGATACCGTCCTGCCTTAACTGGCGGACGGTAGCCGGTTGCAGGGAATCGGCCACCACGATTGTTTCAAAGCGGGTGACCGGGTATAACTGCCGCGCGTAACTCCGGGCAGTAGACAATATGATCGAATCTTCCTTGTAAGCCGGCACCAGTATTGCGATACGTGCATGGGCGGTATCAGCATGCAGTGGTGCCGGTTTCTTTTTCCGGGCCAGCCGGCCGGCCACAGACAGTACGAGGTTGTACAGTACACAGGCGGCCAGGTAGGCAAACAGTATTATTTCTATCAGGTGTAACAACATTACACGTTATCTTTTTGAATCAGCGCTTTCGGTGTATTCATGATCAGCCACATATCATAAGCGAATGAGTTGCGGTGAGCATAGTTGATATCCAGTTCTATCCTTTCTTCAGCAGACATTTCTTTTTTGCCGCGTTTGCTGATCTGCCACAAACCAGTGATACCGGCAGGCGCGATAAAGCGTTCCGCCCACTCATCGGTGGTGAGCGTGGCTGCTTCATACAGCGGCAGCGGCCTGTTGCCTACGAGCGACATGTCGCCTTTCAGCACGTTGAACAGCTGTGGGATCTCATCCAGGCTGGTGTTGCGGAGGAAGTTGCCGAGGCGGGTGATGCGCGGGTCGTTGGACACTTTATAAAACACCGCTCCTTTCGCATTGTCGCCATACTGGTTCAGGTGTTTCAGTTTGGCCAGCTGCTTGTCGGCGTCTGCCACCATGGTACGGAACTTATAGAACTTGAAAATTTTATAGTTTTTGCCGGCGCGGGGGAAGCATAGAAGACACTGCCTTTGGATTCCAGTTTGATGGCGATGGCAATCAGCAGCATCAGCGGGCTGGCGAGCACCAGGGCGGTGGAGGCGGCCGTGATATCGAACGTACGTTTCAGCACGTAACCCAGGCGTTTGCCTTTGCGGGCGGATACCGGCAGTGCCGCAGGTTCCGGTTCCGGAGGCAGCAGCTGCATATTTTTGAACTTGGTCACGAACTCAATTTTACCGGAGAGGTCCTGTAAAGACTCGCGGGTAATGATATCGTCCACAAAGGGAAAATCTCTTTTCAGCGAACGTGCTCGGTCGGTGACTTTATCTGCCAGCAGGAAAAAAGGTACTGCGGTCATAGCCGGCTGGAGCGCAAAAAACTCCTGCCATTGGGACAACCCTGTTTCAAAGCCACTGCCCACCCGAAATACGATCGCAGCGGGCAAGCGGCGGTACAGCCGTTTCAGTTCAGCGATCACTTTCTCCGCTCCTGCCACGTTGGCGACCAGCAGGCATTTTAAATAAGGCATGTCATCCGGTAACCGGTGCTGGAACTGTCCGACCATGAGCACTATTTTTTCATTTACCAGATCGCGGATAACAGCGCCGGTATTCATTTCCACATTCGGGACATTCTCACAGACAACGGGTTGCAAAGTAGGTGTAGTAATTTTATCCATGTTTTCGGGATTATATAACAGCAACATGATTTGGTAATCAGGCGATAGCTACCAGCTGGCGGTTAATGGCCTGTCCCACTGTTTCCATCAACCGCATGGGGTCAAATGGTTTCTGTACAAAAGCATGTACATTATGATATTTATGCCCGGCCTCCTCATTATGCACTTCCACGTCCGGCTGACTGGACAACACCACTACCGGAATATTCTGATATAAACCGCTGCCGGAAAGATATTCGAGCAATTCCCATCCATTGATGTTGGGCATCTGCAGATCGGTGACAATGCAATCCACCGAGTTCCCCTTGGCAAGCCAGGTAAGTGCTACAAACCCATCAGAAGCTGATACCACGTTATATTCCTTACTTAACATTGCCTCCAGCAGAAATCTGATTGGTGCGCTATCGTCGATTATCAAAACTGTCTTTTTCATGACCTTATATTAAGAGACTACTTATCAAATTTTACACTGCACAAGTGCAGCATGGTAAATAAAAACACAATGGCTTTAAATGGGATAAGGTCAGGTGTCAGGTTAATCAGGTTAATCGGTTTCTCTGGAGGACAATAGTGTGAATTATTACTGCGATTCTGGTCGCTGGCTATGGTTTACGTCGATTACGATGTTCGACGGGTGTAAAATTAGAATAATCCTTTTATCTCTAATCTATAATTTGGTAAACGGTAGTTTTTTCCCTGTAAAAGACAGAAATTTTGCTGTAAACGAAATTACCCTGTGAACAAAACTACTTTATGCCGGAGCAACGGAACTACACTCCATTATTACCGCAATTGACTGTTATAAAGTATATCCACAATTTAAGGATCGCCGGCAACCTTAACTGATTCAGTTTCTCCACACTATGAAATATTTTCAACCGGGATTTTTAATCGTTCACCAACAAAAAACTGCATTTCGCCCAAAAAAAAGACTTCTTAAAAAATTGCCCCGTAATTTAGCGCCGTAAACCGGATATGCCACAGGCCATTTATTACATGTCGGAACATATACCCCGTAATGTTTCCGGTTTCTTACCTACACCTCCGCAGACCACATCCTTCGACAAAACCAACTAGACGCTGGTTGGATTAATATCTTACCCGTTTTATTAAAAACAAAACGCTGAAAAAATGCCCATGCATTTTCGCAGCTGCCGGATACGGTTATTGTGCCCTCACACGGCGTGGTAATTCACTGGTACACGTGACATGATTAAATGGTTAAATGATAAAATTTCATAATTAATATGGATGTAATATATTTTATAAAGGCATTATTGAAAAAGAAATGGTGGATCATCCTCAGTACCCTCGCTGCGGTCGTACTTGCCTTTGTGTTTACCATGGGAAGACAACGCCTGTACGTGTCCAACGCACAGATGTCCACCGGCTTCACCATTAAAGACCAGATCACCCTCCGGGAAGAAAACACCAATATATATGAAGCGGACGTGAAGTTCGAAAACGTGGTGCAGACCATCAACTCCCCACTGGTGATCGGCCTGCTGCAATACCAGCTGCTGATCCACGACCTCACCAGCAACAAACCCTTTGTACAGCTTACTGAAAAGGATATCAAATCCCCCGAATACAAAGCATTCAACAAAACAGAAGCGCTGCAGCTCTGCCGCAACCACCTGGACTCCCTCCAGATGCTGACTTCCTACCACCCGGATGAACGTCGTATCCTGGAATACATGAAACTCTGTAAATACGACTACGAGTCCATCCGCAAGATGCTGAACGTAGGCCGCCTGTCCAGGACAGACTATATCGACATCTCTTTCCGCTCCCCCAACCCGGAACAATCAGCTTTCGTGGTAAACACGCTGTACAGCGAATTTATCCGCTACTACCGCAGCCTGCGCTCTGAGCGCACCGTGGAAAACGTGTCCACCTTCGAAGAGCTGGTCAACAAAAAGAAACAGGAACTCGACGCCAAAGTGGAAGCCCTGCGTATGTACAAATCTTCCGCCGGCCTGCTGAACGTGGAAGCTGCCAGCACCAACGAACTGTCGCTCATCAGTCAGCTTGAAAAAGGGCTGCTCGACGAACAGGCGACCTACAATACCTTACAGGCTTCCCTGCAAAATGTGAACACGCAGATTGCCGCCGCCAACCAGGGCAGAACCGCCTACAGCAACAACAACGATATCGTGTCATTACGCCGCCAGATCAATGACCTGAACGACGAATACCTGCGCACCGGCAGCAACAATGACGCACTCGCCGAAAGGATCAAGGCTTTGCGCAAACAATTGCAGAATGCGTCCTCTATCGGCGCCACCCCTACCGGTGCCGTTGTCAGCAAAGAAGAACTCATACAGAAAAAAGCTGGCCTGGAATCAGACCTGAAGGCCTCCTCCCAGAACATTGCCAACCTCCAGGCCAAAATCAGGATGCTGAAAGGCTCCGTAGGTTCCTATGCCAACAAGGAAGCCACTGTGAGCACCCTGCAGCAGGAAGTGACCCTGGCACAGGATGAATACAATAAACTGAAAGAAAAGCTCAACTCCGCCATAGACAACCGCACCGCACCGATGGACAACTTCCGCCAGACACTGAAAGGACAGCCGGCCTTCAAACCGGAATCCTCCAAACGGATCATCATCATGGGCGTGTCCGGACTGGCCATCTTCATGCTGACCACCATCGGTATCCTTTTCCGCGAGTTCTTTGACTCGTCCATCAAATCACCTTCTATTTTTGAGAAAAACGTAGACCTCAAACTGATCAGCACGATCAACCATGCGGACCTGAAAAAATACAGCATCCTGGAAGTACTGCAACAGAAAGAAGAGAACTACGACGCCGTACGCAAGCGCCAGAACAGCTTCCGCGAATTCCTGCGCAAGCTGCGCTTCGAAATAGAAAACAGCGGCAAGTCCATCTTCCTTTTCACCAGCACCGAACCGCAACAAGGTAAAACCACCCTGGTGCAGGCCGTGTCGTACAGCCTCAGTCTCAGCAATAAAAAGGTATTGATCATCGATACCAACTTCTGTAACAACGACCTCACCCTGCAACTGAAAGCCAGACCCACGCTGGAAACGTTTTCCGTTGCCCCTGAAGATTTCAGCATCGAAAAGGTAAAAGAAATTGTCACCACCTACTCTGTTGAAAATATTGAGGTGATCGGTTGTAAAGGTGGCGACTATACGCCGACTGAAATACTGCCTAAAAATCATCTGCTCAATTATTTGCCGCAGCTGAAACAATATTATGATTTCATTATCATGGAAGGCGCCCCGCTGAATGACTATACAGACAGCAAAGAGCTGGAACATTATGCAGAAGGCGTGGTAGCGGTGTTCTCTTCCAAAATTTCCCTCAAACAAAATGACAGGGAGTCAATTCAGTTCCTCGAAGGGCTTAATGGTAAACTGCTGGGCGCTGTGCTTAACAACATCAAAGAGGATTACCTCGACCTGTAGCATTCTGCCCAAAAAAGACAACTAATGAAACTGAAAGCAGCCATCAATTATATTTTTTCATTCCGCCCCCAAACTTCCCGGCGATATGCCTGGGTTGACTATGCGAAAGGTATTGCCATTATTTTCGTACTGTATCGTCATGTAATTTATGGTTTGCTTTATACCGGTGCCAATATTAACCAGCTGATGATGGAAGCCAACGAGATGCTCTATGGCTTCCGTATGCCGCTGTTTTTCTTCCTGTCCGGCCTGTTCTTTGCTTCCAGCGTAAAAAAGCGCGGACCGCGAAACTTCCTGATCTCGAAGATCAACACTTTGTTGTACCCGTACCTGTTGTGGTGCATCATCCAGGTCACCCTGCAGATTTTATTTACAGACTACACCAATCACAAGCTGACAGCCGATAATTACATCGATATCCTCATTCATCCCAGGAGCATGCTCCAGCTTTGGTACCTGGCCGCGCTGTTCAATGTTTCAGCCCTGTACCTTTTCACCTCCGTGGTGTTGAAGCTGCACCCGGCGATACAGGTAGCGCTGGGCCTGGTAATGCTGGGCATGAAATCCTACGCCGGAGATATCAGCACCATCTCCGATGTGATGATCTACTACGTCTACTTTGCGTTAGGACATCTGTCGGCCCCTTATTTCTTTTCTGAGAACGTACAGCAGCAGCTCACCTCTCCCTGGAAAGCACTGGCGCTGGTGCCGGTATTCCTGCTGGTGCAGTACTACTGTATGTCGCACCAGGACATGAGCATCTACCTGTTTTCTCTGCTCGCCACGCTGGGCGGATTGCTGGTGATCATGATCGCTTTTATTCTCGCCAAATATGAGAAGCTGAAATTACTGCAGGTGATCGGGCATTATTCATTATACATCTACCTGCTGCATCTGGGTATCATCTTCCTGTTACGGGTAGCTATCCTGAAAACAGGCATACTGACCAACATTCCGGTGATCACCGTCATCCTGGTATTAGCGGGGCTCTTCGGTTCCATTATCCTGTACCGCTTTTGTATGCTGGTACGGTTGAATTTTCTGTTCACCGGTCCCTTTAAAGAAAGGGACACCGCCAAAAACGCCATAGGTATATCATGAAGAAAGAAAAAAGATTCATCAGCGAAGGACTGCATCAGTCACTGATCATCCTCTTTGCAGGCGTGATCATCCTCCTGTTGCTGATCAAAACAATATTCCTGTAAATCAGTCAGACCGAATGTTTGCGATTAAAAAAAATATCATCCGCCTGTTGACGATCGTACTCTGGATAGTACTGGTACCGATACTCACCTACGTTGCTTCGCTGGACCTGAAAATCGGCGTTGCGATGGTGGTAGGCATTATCGGCATGGCTATCTGCCTTGTATGCGTCATCAACTACAAGCTGGGATACTATATTTTTATTACCATCACCCTGATACTACCTTTACTGGAGAGGATTTCGGGCTCCTCACAAAGTGTGGGCGTGGTGATGGACGGGCTGCTGATCAGCACTTTGCTGGGTTGTATTCTCCGCCGGGGAGACAAGAGCGTCAAAAAAGTGCAGTTCATGAAAGACGCGCTGCTCATCTCCTTTTATCTCTATACCGTCCTGCTTATTATCCAGATCGCCAACCCGGCAGGCCACAGGTTGCTCGCCTGGTCCATTTTCTTCCGGGTTTTTGCGCGGAACATGATTTTCCTCGGCATCGGGCTGCATGTGTTCAACAGCATGAAAGACGTGCGTACGTTCTTTAAGTTCTGGATAGCCATTTGTACGGCGGCGGCCTTTTACGCCTGCCTGCAGCAATGGTTCGGGCTGATGCCCTACGAGAAGGCGTTTATCGCCAAATACCCCAAGATGTTCAACACCACGATCATCATCTCCGGCATACGCATCTTCTCTTTTATGTCAGACGCGGCTTCCTTCGGTATTATCATGGCCTGCAACATCATCATCTGTCTGATACTGCTGACCGCCAAACTGTCGAACCTGGGCCTGAAAAAGAAGATACTGCTGATCATCTCCACCGTTTTACAGGGGCTGGCGCTGGCTTATTCCGGCACCCGCACCGGATATGTGATGCTGCCGGTAGGATTGATGCTGTTTTTGCTCGCCACCCTGCGCAACCGCAATACGATACTGATCGCCATCGCCTTTGGATTTACCGGCCTGGTCATCCTTTTTGGGCCTTTCCACAGCAATGGTACGGTGATCCGTATACGGACCGCTTTCCTCGGGAAGCAGGACGCGTCTATGGACGTGCGGGATGAAAACCGCCACCGTATACAGCCGTATATCTACGACCACCCACTGGGCGGCGGTTTGATGACGACCGGCGGTAACGGACAGCTGTTCTACCCGGGGCATCCGGTAGCCAACCTGCAGACAGACAACGGCTACCTGCGCGCCGTGCTGGAAACCGGCTGGCTGGGCGTACTGCTGGTAGCGGCCAACTTCTTCCTGCTGATCAGTATGGCCGTCCGCAACTATTTCCGGATAGATGGGGAAGTCAACAAACTGCTGATGCTGGGCATCGCCGCATCTATGCTGGAAATGGCGCTGGCCCAATACGCGCAGGACGCCTCCACCCTCGTGGAATCATCGATCATGCTGAACGCACTCACTGCTATTGCTATAAAAGTCAAATATCTATACGCTTTAAATACACAATCATGAAAAAAATGCTATCTACCGTTCTGGTAATGTGTTTGAGCATCTTCGCTTTCGCGCAGCTGCAGAAAAAAGATACTGCTGTGTTGTTAAAACTGCCGGCGGACCCCGTGACGGTAGCCCGTTTTAAAGAAAAGCTGGTAGAACTGGCCCTGCAAAACCCCGACATCAGCCAGTATGCTATCAAAAAAGAAATCAACAAATACGAAAAGAACATGGCGGGATCAGCCTGGCTGAGCCATTTTACCGCTGCGGGCAACCTCAATGAGTTTACCATCAAGGGTAACAGTAACAACAACGTCAACGCCAACTACTACCCCCGCTACAACTTCGGGGTAATGTTACCGCTGGGCAATCTCATTAAAATTCCTAACGACGTAAAAAGAGTGAAGGCGGAAGGCCGCTTGCTCGACAAACAGCGCGAAGCGGAATCCATCGCCCTGAAAGGCAAAGTACTGGAGGCTTACGAAGAATATGCCGCCAACAAAAAACTGTTTGAGCTGCATATGCCGCTGATGGAAGATGCCCTGCAGAACTTCAACCAGACAGAAGAAAAATTCCGCGCCGGCGACCCCGCTGTACCCCTGGAAATTTACAAATCCACTTACAGCGCCTACAACGGCGAAATGGTGAAACACATACAACTGGAAAAAGTACTCCGTCAGTCCAAACTGATACTGGAGGCCCTGGTAGGCACTACGCTGGAAAATGTAATGGCGCAGTTGTAATTGTTGTTTTCACCTAAAAGAAACTGTATGTATCGGAAATTGATGACCCTGATTGGCTGTTTGCTGACAGGGATCATAGCCGCGGGTCAACAGCAGTACAGCCCGATGCGCAATATAGAAGTAAAGATCGGGCCCTGGCAAAAAAGACAGGCGCTGATTTATACGCCCGAAGAAAACGTGCCCGGTAAAAAATACCCGCTGCTGGTTTGTTTCCATGGGCGCAGTATTGCGGGGAAAGACCTCAGCAAGATCTTCCGGGAAGGCGTTACCCGTCAACTGAAAGAAGGGAAAAAAATTGAGGCCGTCAACAAAAAAGACGGACAGCTGTATAAATTCATCGTGGTGGCGCCCCTGGCCGAGAGCTGGTCCATGGCCCCCAGGACGTGAGCAACATGCTGGACGATGTGATCAAAAACTACCCGGTAGACACTACGAGAATGTACCTCACCGGCTACAGCGCCGGCGGATGGTCAGTGGAATCTGCCAAAACGCATGAACGGGAATTGTCTAACCGTATCGCCGGCTGCATCACCATGTCGGCCGCGAGGATAGACCCTCCCTATCTGAAACGGTATAAACTGGCGGCAGACGCAGACATCCATACCTGGTACTTTGCGGGCGACAAGGATGACTATTTCCTGAACAACGCCAAGGAAGCCATCGACAGCATCGGCAAGTACAAACCCAGGCTCAACAGGCTGACGGTGTATCCGGGCGCCCACTGCTGCTGGCATTCATTTTATGATCCGCATTACCGCGAAAACGGTATGAACATTTACGAATGGCTCCTGCAATACCAGAGCTATAACGCCACAAAGCGAAAAAAATAGGAACCTGATGAACAGACGGAAAGCCATTGCCAGAATACTGTTGTTTGGAGGCGCAGGAGCCGCCATCGCCGGCGGCGCCAGCTACTACCATTTCAACAAAAAGCCCGACCTCCTGGACCTCGACCAGTACCTGCCGCTTATTGCGGAACTGGCGGAGGTGATCATCCCGGAGACCGATACGCCCGGCGCCAAAAGCGCCGGCGTACACGACTTCATCGTGACGATGATACGCGACTGTTCATCCAGGAAGGTACAGAACCGTTTTTTATACGGCCTGGAAGACGTGGCTTCCTATGCCCGGACGCAGTACAACAAATCATTTGTGCATTGCAGCAAGGAAGATAAAGCCACTATCGTAGCGCATTTTGAGAAAAAGAGCAGACCCTGGGAAGGCCTGATGGGCAAAATATCTTCCCGGCTGTTCGGGGACTCGTTTTTTATGACCCTGAAAAAATATACCGTTATTGGCTATTGCACCTCGATGCAGGGCGCTACCAAAGCGATGGCATACGAATACATTCCGGGCCGCTACCAGGGCTGCATTCCCCTGCAACCCGGGCAACGGTGCTGGGCAACTGAATAGGTATCTATTAGCGAACGATCATGACCACTGTCTACCTTATATTCTTTACCGCGTTTTTTATCCTGTTTTACAACTACATAGGATACGGCATCCTGTTGTACGGCCTGATTAAAATCAAACGCCTGTTCCGCCGCGAAAAAGCGCCGGCAACGCCGTTTGAGCCCCCGGTGACCCTGGTGGTGGCCGCTTATAATGAAGCCGGCTTTATAGAGCAGAAGATCCTTAATACCCTGCAACTGGACTACCCTTCCGGGAAGCTGGAGATTATTTTCGTAACCGACGGGTCCTCCGACCAGACGCCCGCCATCGTTGCCCGCTACCCTTCCGTTAAACTGCTGCACCAGCCGCAACGCCACGGCAAAACAGCAGCCATCAACCGGGCCATGAAACAGGTGCGGTATCCTTTTGTGATCTTTTGCGACGCCAACACCCTGCTCAATCGGGATGCCGTAAAGAATATCGTAAAACACTATGCCGACGGGCATACAGGCGGTGTAGCCGGCGAGAAGAAAGTGATCGCTTCCGCCGCTGCCGGGGCCGCCGCCACGGAAGGGATCTACTGGAAGTACGAGTCCTTCCTGAAAAAGATGGACGCGGAACTGTACAGCGTGGTAGGCGCCGCCGGGGAACTGTTCTCCATCCGGACCTCCCTGTACACGCCTGTGGAAGAAGAAGTGATCCTGGATGACTTTATCATCTCCCTGCGTATTAACATGGCCGGCTACCGGATCGCCTATGCGCCCGATGCCTATGCCATGGAAACACCCTCTTCTTCCATGGAGGAGGAACACAAACGAAAAGTAAGGATCAGTGCCGGCGGCTTCCAATCCATCGTGATGCTCCGCGCGCTCCTCAATATATTCCGCTACCCCCTGTTGTCGTTCCAGTACATCTCCCACCGCGTGTTACGCTGGACGCTCAGCCCCCTGAGCCTTCCGTTGCTGCTGATCAGCAACATTATACTGGTATGGGCAGGCGCCGGCCTGTTTTACCAGCTGGTGCTGGCCGGGCAGGTCTGCTTTTACCTGGCGGCGCTCACTGGCTACCAGCAAGCCAAAGCACATCACAAATCAAAACTTTTTTATATCCCGTTTTATTTTCTGTTTATGAACATCGCGGTATACCAGGGCTTTTTCCGGTATCTCGCCAAAAAGCAGTCGGCCGTATGGGATAAGGCCCAAAGGAGCACACAAACGTTTTAAACACCTGAAAAGATATATGGAAACACCCGCTATCAGCCATACGACTACACCTGGCAAACCGCCTGCGAAATTCATCGGCTATGTCCATAATTTCAGAGGGATTGCCATGATGTATATTGTAGCGGCACATGTGCTGGTGCAATGGCCGGAGCATTCGACAGTACATAAAATCCTGGTCCTCCTTTTCCAGAACTCCACTATTTTTTTCATGTTTATCTCCGGGTTTCTTTTTCAGCATCTCGGTCATAAATTTGAATACCGGGATTACCTCAAGCGGAAATTCCAGTATGTGATATGCCCGTATCTTGTTCTGTCCGTTCCCCTGATATTATACCGGGTGTATAGTGCGGATGTACCAGGCTTTACCACCGATGAACATCCGGATTTTCTCTCCTGGCCCCGATGGGAGCAAGCCGGTTATTACCTCCTGCATGGGGCGCACCTCCAGCAGCTATGGTTCATCCCGGTCATCACGCTCTATTACCTGATCTCTCCCCTGTTACTTCAGATTGATAAACATCCGCGGTTATACTACCTGTTGATACCATTGATGGCCATATCGCTGATATGGCAAAGAAGCGTGCTCAGTGATACGCTGGTGATGGCCGTTCACTTTCTTTCCGTATACGTAGCCGGCATGTTTACAGGCCGTTACCGGGACAAGGTGCTTGCATTTGCCGACAGCCACCGTACGCTCATTACCCTGTTGCCGTTTGTTTTCATGGTCATCACCTATTTCTCCCCTGCATGGTTGTATGATCGGGCGGACTTTCTTCAGAAAATACTGTTCTGCATCTTTTTCCTCTATTGGCTATACCGCTTTGATACCAGGGTCCCCCAATGGATCGGGACCATTGCCGTATTAAGCTTCGGTATCTATTACATTCACTACTTTTTTGTACTGTTTCTCCGGGGTGTAAGCCTCAAACTGTATCACCAGGAAATACCGGGCAACCTGCTGACCTGGACGCTGAGTTATGTCTTTATCATGGTGGCATCTGTTGTTACGCTCAAGGTTATCAAACGAATATTGGGCAAATACAGCAGGTATATAGTAGGTTATTAGTTAAATTATTTTATTCTGGAATATTTCAGCATTTTTCGGGGTTTTCATTCAAGGCCGATTTTCTGCTTTTCACCGGGTCTTTTATGGTATTCACGAACTTATTCACTATCAAGTGCGCATTATTTTTTAATTTGCGGCGTAATGAAACATCTACTGGGATGAGCTACTCGGTTCTTATGTCAATGTGTGAATGCCCAGGCTTTTTTACCATAATTTGCCATCTCCTCTGCAGAAACCATAAAGGTTTATTTACTGTCGCAACACTTAAACCAGCAGTTGCCTTGTAATTACTCCGTTAATTTTTTTGACCATTCCCCTGCGACCAACCAACATTATGCATATCCGTTTCCGGATGCGCATAACCATCTAACGTTCCTAATACTTAATGGGTATATATGAGAAAAATCTACTCTCTGGTCACACTGTTCATGCTGATAAGCACGCAGTTCCTGATGGCGCAAACCGGCGTCCTCAACCCCAATGATCCCGTGGTGGACTATAACTCCTCCGCCCCGCCCACACAGCCAGCCTGGAACCAGGTAGGCAAATGGGTGAGGACCAAACGGGTGAGTTTCAATACCACGTCCTACAAGGCGTACATTTACAACGGGATGCAGTTTCGCCTGAAGTGGCCGAAAAACTATGATTCCACCAAAACTTATCCTATCATCATTTTCTTCCATGGACTTGGTGAAAAAGGCACCATCTATGATAACGAATACTCTTTGTATCATGGTGGAGAATTGTTCATGAACGCAGTAGACAACGGCACCACCAACGCCTTCCTGTTTTATCCCCAGAATCTTTCCGGATACTTTGGTCCCAGCTACTATGATTACATCGTGGACCTGCTGAACAAATATTTCATCCCCCAATTGCACGTTGACCCATACCGTATTTTCGTACATGGTCTTTCCGGCGGCGGTACTGCCACTTGGGACTTTATCCAGCGCAATCCTAAACTGGTAGCCGGATCTACACCAATCAGCGCCGCTACCAGCGACCTCGCCAATACCATCAACAGCTGGAAATACACCCCCATCTGGTGGTTCCAGGGAGGTGTTGACAACAATCCACCACCATCCGTAACACAATCTGTCTACAATCAGGCCATCGCCGCCGGCGCTAATATCAAGCTGAAGATCTTCGATGGCATGGGACATGGTGTATGGTACAATGCGTGGCAGTCACCGGGCTACTTCGACTTTATTAATGCGCTTTATAAATCCAATCCCTGGCCGCTCTTTGGCAGGACGGAGTTTTGCGTGAATGACCCCATTAACGTAACGCTTGGTCTTACCGCC
Organism: Chitinophaga oryzae; assembly: GCF_012516375.2. Lineage (NCBI taxonomy): Bacteria > Pseudomonadati > Bacteroidota > Chitinophagia > Chitinophagales > Chitinophagaceae > Chitinophaga > Chitinophaga oryzae. The sequence goes on along the minus strand of NZ_CP051204.2, from coordinate 3,674,022 downwards.
GGTTTCAATAACTATGAGTGGCGTAAGGATGGTACTGTTATCCCCGGCGCTACCTCCAATACCCTGAATGTGACAGCCATCGGTACCTATGACGCCAGGGTATACAACGGCACCAGCTGGTCAGACTGGTCGCACACCCCTGTGGTGATCAAGATCAAGACCGCCACGGTGAGCCCTGCCATCCAAACCGCGGGCCTGATGAGCAACGTGATTCCGACCCCGGAAGGTAAAGACAGCGTAGTGCTGCAGGTACCTGCCGGTTACGCCAGCTATCTCTGGAAAAAATCAACCGACAATACTACCCTCGGTACCAACAATACCTATGCGGCAAAACAAGCCGGTGATTACCTGGTGAAAGTAACAGAGCAATACGGCTGTTCCAGCGACTTCTCAGATCCGTTCCACGTAGTAGCCGCCAACGGCGCCAATGGCCCGGATGCTATTTTTGCCCTCCAGGCAGCCGCCGTCTCCAGAACACAGATCACCCTGAACTGGAGCAATAAAACGAACCCGGCTTACAACGAAACAGCTTTTGAAGTATACCGCACCATTACCCCCGGCACAGGTTATGCACTGGTCGCTAAAGTGGATGCCGACGTGCTGACCTATACCGATAATAACTTAGTGCCGAACACGAAGTACTATTATATCATCCGGCCTGTTAACAACAACGGCGCCGCCCCGGTGAGCAGCGAGGTAAACGCTACCACCATGGTAGACAGCCAGCCTCCTACCGCTCCCACCAATCTTACCGTTACCGGTACCACCCGCAGCTCTGTGGCGCTTTCCTGGACACAGTCCACAGACGATGTAGGCGTTGACAAATACGACATCTATATCAATGGCGCCAAGTCTTATACCGTTAACAGCGATCAGAACACCTTCCTCGTAGGCGGACTGACTGCCAGAACAGTATATGCCTTCACCGTAAAAGCCCGTGATATCACCGGCAACGTGTCCAATGCCAGCAACCAGGTAAGTGCAGCCACCCTGTCCAAAGGATTGAACTACCAGTATTATACCGGCACCTTCAGCACGCTGCCGAACTTTAATACACTGACGCCCGTTAAGACAGGCAACTCCGCCACTGTGGACCTTTCCGTAAGAACCCAGGATGTCAACTACGCGATCCTCTGGCAAGGCTACATCAATATCCCTGCTACCGGCAGCTATAAGTTCGAAACCAACTCCGATGACGGCAGCAAGCTGTATATCGGCACCTATAGCCCAACCGCTACAGCGCTGGTCAATAATGATGGCCTGCACGGTTCCCAGTATGCCAGCGGCACCATTAACCTGACCAAAGGCTCCTACCCTATCACCATCAGCTACTTCCAGCAGGGTGGCGGCGCCAGCATGCAGATATACTGGACCAGTACCGCAGCCAATATCAACAGCAGAACGGTCATCCCCGCATCTGCCTTTATTGATACCATGACTATTGGCAGCACCCCGGCACCAACGACCAACGTAAAAGCGACCGCCTTATCTTTCAATAAGATCAAAGTAACCTGGACCGACAACAGCACCAATGAAACCGGGTTTGAAATATATCGTTCCGAAAGCCAGGTAGGTCCGTTCGACATCGTAGCAACAACCGCTGCTAACGCTACCGCCTATACGGATAGCCTGCTTGCACCGGAAACCACCTATTACTACCAGGTACGGGCCATCAACCGCAACGGTAATGCCGGTTCCAGCCTTTCTGACATCAGCGGCCTGAAATACGACTACTACGAAGCCGCCAGCTACACTACGCTGCCTGCCTTTACTGAAACACCCGTAAAATCAGGCATTACCTCCGCAGTAACGCTGGACATGCGTAACCGTGATGCCAACTATGCCATCAAATACTCCGGCTACATCAATATCCCTACCACAGGCCTGTATACTTTCTATACCGCCTCCGACGATGGCAGCCGCTTGTATATTGACGGTTTCGGCACCACCTACATGCTGGTCAATAACAACTACGTACAAAGCACTACCGAACGCGCGTCTGTGCCGAAAACACTTTCGGCCGGCAAACACCAGTTCTATGTGACCTACTTCCAGGGCAGCGGCGGACAGGAACTGCACGCCCGCTGGTCCGGACCAGGCATCGCTAAACAGGAGATCCCTGCCAGCGCGTTTGAAGACAATGATATCAAAGCTACTACACTGGCATTACCGCCGGTGCCCACAGCACCGTCCGGCCTGAACGCTACCGCTGTATCACCTAATGTCATTAAACTGAAGTGGAACGACAACTCCGCTGCTGAAACCGGCTTTGACATCTACCGCTCCGTCAATAACAACAACAATTATGTGTTGCTGACCACCATCGGCCGCAGCGACAGCGCATATGCAGTCTACAGCGACACTGCGCTCACTGCCAACACATCGTTCTATTACAAGATAAAAGCGAAAAACGAAGGCGGCATCAGTGGATTCTCAAATGAGGCCACTGCGACCACCCTCAACTCTGTACCTGTCTTCGCAGCGCTGACCGACAAGAAAATGCGTTTCGACGGTCAGCTGAATGTGCCCATTAGCGCTACCGATGCCGATGGCGATGCACTGACCATCACCACCGCCAATCTGCCGGCCTTCGGCGCACTGGCGGTCGCCGGCAACGGTACTGGCAATATTACCTTCACCCCATCCATCAGTGACGTAGGTACCTATAACAACATACAGGTAACCGTGGCCGATGGACACGGCGGCAACGTTACCCGGTCATTCAACCTGGTGGTAGACAACAACTACCCACCGGTGTTGAGCAACATCTCCAATGTGGCCCTCGCGGAAAAAGGCACTAACACCGTTACCATTACGGCTACCGATGCCAATACCACCGATGCGCTTACCTGGGATGTGACCAACCTGCCCGCTTTCGCCACACTCACTACCAACGGCGGCAGCGCCACCATCGCATTGGCCCCGGGCTACGGCGACAACGGCAACTACCCTGTTACCGTGACCGTATCTGACGGCAACGGCGGATCAGACACTAAAACATTTACCATCAGCGTGACTGCTGTAAACCCGAACTACAGCGTATATGTCAACTTCAACGACGGCACCTACAAAGCGCCCGCACCATGGAACAACACCAATAAAGCGCAACCGGCGCTGAACGATGTGTTCGCCAACCTGCTGGACCAGACCGGACGCAATACCGGTATCTCCATGAAGGTGATGACCAACTGGCAAACCGTGAACGGCGGCGCCAATACCAACAACTTCGGCTATACCACCAACAACAACTCCGGTATCTATCCTGATGCCGCGATGGTTAGCGCATGGTTCACCATGGCAGATAAACAAACCCTCAAGCTGAGCGGAATGGATACTGCCTACACTTACTCCTTCACCTTCTTCGGAAGCCGTGCCGGCGTAACAGATCCGCGTGTGGCTGGCTATACCGTCAACGGTACTACTGTAAGTCTCAATGCTTCCAGCAATACCGGCACTACTGTTACCGCCAGCGGTATCAGGGCCAACAGTGACAGCACCATTACAGTGGATCTTACTGCACTCAATGGTTCCGCCTACGCTTACCTCAACACGATGGTGATACAGGCCAACTACGACAACGGTAAACCGCCGGCCAAACCCGGCAATCTTACCGCCCGCAGCCTGCCCGCCGGCGTGAGACTGAACTGGACAGACAGGGCCTATAATGAAACAGGTTATGAAGTATACCGCGCCAATGCGCAAAGCGGCCCTTATCAGCTGCTGAGCCCAGTGGCCAATGTGAACGATACCGCCTATACAGACCCGAATGTATCCGGTAATCACACCTATTATTACGTGGTACGTGCCATCAACGCCAATGGCGGCAATCCTTCCGATACCGTCAGCATCAACCTGCCCAACATGCCGCCTGCTATCGACAGCATCGGCAACGTGGCCATGAAGACAGATGCCATCGTGAACGTGAACATTCGCGCTACCGATGATCCGGCAGACGTGATCACCATTACTGCAACCGGCATGCCTTCCTTCGCCACCCTGCAGAATACCGGCAACGGTACCGCTACGCTGAGACTGGCGCCCACCAGCACCAACATCGGCACATTCAGCATCGTGATCAATGCTAAAGATGATAAAGGCGCCCAAAGCAGCCGTACCTTCAAGGTACAGGTCACCGATAAAAACATGACGTCCGTATACGTGAACTATAACCGTATAGAACCCGCACCGGCGCCATGGAACAACTTCAACAGCCCGGCAAACGCCAACACCACCATCTCCAACATCCCCGATGAAACCGGTACTGCCAGCGGTATCAGCGTTACCCTGCTGGACGCGCTCACCGGCGACAATAATATTGGCGCAGTGACCGGCAACAACACCGGCGTATTCCCGGACGTGGTGATGCATACCTTCTATTACGACCAGAGCGGTCAGGCAAAACGCATCAGGATCAGCGGCCTGTCTGCAACGCTTAAATACAACCTGGTATTCTTCGGCAGCCGTGAAGCTGTCAGCGATAACCGCAATACCATCTATAGCGCCGGCGGACAGTCAGTCACCCTGAATGCTGCCAGCAATACACAGAATACCGTACAGATCAACGGCCTCAGCGCGGACGCCAGCGGAAACATCGACTTCACCCTGCAACAGGCTTCCGGCTCCTTCGCCGGCTACCTCGGCGCCATGGTAATACAGTCTTATGTTGACAACGGCATACCACTGGCTCCGGCCAACCTGGTGACCAGCAACCAAACCTCCAGCAGCATCCAGCTCAACTGGGCCGACAAGTCCAGCAACGAAACCGGGTTCGAGGTATGGCGTTCTACTGAACGCGAGGGTACTTATACCAAGCTGACCACCACCGCAGCCAACGTAACGACCTACACCAACACCGGTCTGGCGGCCAACAGCCTCTACTTCTATAAAGTACGGGCCATCACCGCCACCAAACAGTCTGATTACAGCAATATCGCCGCCGGCGGTACACTCGCCTACGGCGTCAACATCAACTTCAACACCGTCAACCCGGCGCCGGCGCCATGGAACAACACCAACGCGCTGCCATACCTGAACCAGACGATGGTCAACCCGAAAGACGGCAACGGTAACGCTACCAGCTTCAGCTGGACCATCATAGACAACTTTACCGGCACCAACCCGGCAGGGTACCAAACCGGCAACAACAGTGGCGTATACCCCGACCTGGTGATCGCAGAATCCTACTACGTTGAGCCTGGCGATACCGCCAAAATGCGGTTCGACAACCTCGATCAGTCCAAGGAATACTCCTTCACCTTCTTCGGAAGCCGCGCCAGCGGTGGCACCAGGATCACCGCCTACAGCATGAACGGCAGAACAGTAACGCTGGATGCTTATGATAACAGCACCAATACCGTTACACTCGACCACCTGTCACCCGACCAGAACGGTCAGATGCAGCTGGTGATCTATACCGCCAATAACACTTACGGCTACCTGAACGCCCTCGTGATCAAAGCTTACCCGAAAGAGGCAACACTGGCCCAGCTCGGCGGTACCGGCACCATGACAACGGCGCCAAAAACCGGCGCAACGACCGGCGCTACCACCACCGGTAACGCAGCAACCGACGTAACACTGTCCCAGGTATATCCGAGCCCCTTCACCAGCTTCGTGAACGTAGCGCTCACCCAGCACGGTAAAGGCAGCATGCGGATGGCACTGAAACTGCTGGACCTCAACGGACGCACCATCAACGTAAAAGACCTCGGCCTGGTAGCCCCCGGCTCCTATCAGTTCAGAATGGACATCACCGGACGTGAACTGCCACAGGGCGTCTACCTCCTGCAGGTACTGGCGGACAACCAAATGGTGAAAACAGTCAAACTGGTGAAACAATAGCGCATCCACCAACAATAACTTTGAAAAAAATCCGGCGTAAAAAGCCGGATTTTTTTCAATATGACTGATCGAAAAAAATCATACTTTATAGGACTTTTACATACCTGATTCATTTTTTTGTTAACACATAGCAGATAACCGTGGCAAACCTGAATATCAAAGCAACTGACGGCAATACTTACGACGCGATCGTTATCGGCTCCGGCATCAGCGGAGGCTGGGCGGCGAAGGAACTATGCGAAAAAGGACTAAAAACGCTGCTGCTGGAAAGAGGCAGAAATGTAGAACACGTAAAGGATTATACCACCGCCACCCTGCACCCGTGGGAGTTTAAACACCGCCTCAGTAACCCTGAACAGGATAAACAGGAAGACCCCATTCAGAGCGGGGCATATGACGAAAGCAGCAAACACTTCTTTGTACGTGACAAAGAACACCCCTACATCCAGGAAAAACCCTTCAGCTGGATCAGGGGATACCAGGTAGGCGGACGCTCCCTCACCTGGGGACGGCAATGCTACCGCCTGAGCGACCTGGATTTCGAAGCCAATGCAAAAGACGGTCACGGGCCGGACTGGCCTATCCGTTACCAGGACATCGCGTCGTGGTACGATTACGTGGAACAGTTTGCCGGTATCAGCGGACAGGCGGAAGGTCTGCCCCATCTGCCCGACGGACAGTTTTTGCCGCCGATGGAGCTCAACTGCCTCGAACAACATATACGCGAACAGCTGAAACAAAAATACGACGACCGCCTGCTCACGATCGCGCGCGTGGCCAACCTGTCCAAAGGCCACAACAACCGCGGCCCCTGCCAGTACCGCAACCTCTGTCACCGCGGCTGTCCTTTCGGAGGCTACTTCAGCAGCAACGGGGCTACCCTGCCGGCCGCCATGGCCACCGGTAACCTGACGCTCCGCCCCTTCAGTATCGTCACCGAAATTCTCTACGATAAAAATACGCGTAAAGCCAGCGGCGTAAGGATCATGGACACCGAAACCAAAGCCGTCACGGAATACTATGCCCGGATCATCTTCCTCAACGCGTCGACCATCGCTTCAGCAGCCATCCTGCTGAAATCCGTGTCAGACGCCTTTCCTAACGGGTTGGGCAACAACAACGACCTGGTAGGCCGCCACCTCATGGACCACCATTTTAAAGTGGGCGCCATGGGAGAATACAACGGGTTCAAAGACCAGTATTACGCAGGCCGCAGACCTGCCGGCATCTATATCCCCCGCTTCCGCAACCTCAACGACGCCACGCAGCGGACCGACTATGTGCGTGGCTTCGGGTACCAGGGTTATGCAGAAAGAGAAGCCTGGATGGACCACTACAAGATACCGGGCTATGGAGAGCAGTTTAAAAAAGACATCACCAATCCCGGCAAATGGGTCATGTGGCTGGGCGCCTGGGGCGAAATGCTGCCTTATGCCGACAACCGTGTCACCCTCGACCCTTCCGCTACCGATAAATGGGGACAGCCGCTGGTGCGCATCAGCTTCGAGATCAAAGACAATGAAAAAGCCATGCGCAAAGACATGCGCAGCAGCGCCGAAGAAATGCTGGAGAAAAGTGGGCTCACCAATATCTCCGGGTTTGACTATAACTATGTGGGGGGCGAGTGCGTGCACGAAATGGGCACCGCCCGCATGGGACACGATCCCAAAACATCGGTGCTCAATAAATGGAACCAGCTGCATGAAGTGCCCAACGTGTTTATCACCGACGGCAGCTGTATGACTTCTTCCGCCACCCAGAACCCGTCATTGACCTATATGGCGCTGACGGCAAGGGCTTGCGACCATGCGGTGCAGCTCCTGAAAAAAAATGAATTGTAACTATCGTCTCCGGATAAAAAAGGCCAAAGCGGATGTCCGCTTTGGCCTTTTTTTATGAATTATAAACTGGATTATCTCCGGTAACCGGTAGCACCCATTGCAGAACCAGCCTTCGGTGCAAAGTAGTTGCTGATATCCACGTTGGCCGCGTCCAGTGTGGGGAAGCGGGTATTGGCTTTGTCTCCCGTACCTTCGATAGCGCCACCGCCATTTTCCGTATATACGTAAGCGTTATAGGTGATGCTGCCGCCGCTCATACGGGGTTGTATAAACGCATTGTCATTAACGATCAGGGCGACGGTCATTCCTTTTTCGCCGTTGATACGCAGCGAAACGCCGCCGGTGAGGGCTACGGTATTGTTACTGATCGTTACCGGCGCACGGTCGGTACCCCTGAAACTGATGCCGTCATTGGCGCCCTGGCTGTTGTTCACAAAAAGGTTATTGCTGATGACATGTTTGGAGCCGTTTTCGCCGGAACCATAGAACTGCAGCAGTTCTCCCCAGCCGTCGTGCACATAGTTGTCATGCACGTAAGTATTGGTAGTACGGCCGCCGATCAGGATGCCGCCGTTGTGGGAACTGTTGTGTTTCATCCCCCAGTTGGTAACGGTGTTGTTGTATACTTCCAGCTGGTCGATAGCCGCTGTCTGAATACCGTCAGCGCCGCCATCCTGTACGGAGTTGTTGTAGATTTTTACATTGTGCCATTTAATAGGCTGCACGTACTGACTGCCGGGGTTAAAGCCGGAAGAACTGCCGTAATAGGAGGTGTTGGCCGTCAGGTCCCAGTAAGTGGCCGTATGGCCGATGTACATTGCTTCGTTGTTGGTGCCGCTGATAGCCACATCATGGATCAGCAGGTTCTCCATCTGGGAGTTGGGATAATAAGTAGAGGGATCGTCTTTCACCGGGTCTGTTTTGGCCCAGATACCAGTACCGCCGTTGCGGATGGTCAGGTTTCTGATTTCAATATTGTCGGTGTGTTTGCTCAATACCAGGTTAAAGTAAGCGTCTCTGGCCGGGTGGACAGAGCCATCGATGATGAAGTTAGCCCGGGAAGACTCGCTTCCTACTTTCAGATAGTGGCAGTTGATCAGGCTCAGTGCTTCGGCCCAGGAGCCGCCATTCCAGTCGGGGTTCCCTATTTTTACGGCGGTACCGTCAAAATTACGGATGATGATCGGGTTGCCGGAAGAACCACTCAGGTTCATGATATTGATGGATAAAAAACGACCTTTCAGGTTCAGTGCATCACCGCCTTTATACGGGCTTTTAGCGCCGTCAATCACGAGACGTCCGCTCGCGTCCGGGACCAGCGTATATTCCTTCCCTTTTACAGGCGGATTAGGCTTGGCTGGCTGTTCCGGTGTTTCTTCCGCAGGGGTCTTCTCCGGCGTAACAACGGTTTTGCTACAACTTCCGAAATAGATGATCACAATAAATGCAAGCTTCAACATAAGCAGTTTGGAAGTAAGGTGGTGCTTCTTCATGGTTCTTCAAAAAAATAATGGTATAAAATATCCCCGCTAACGCGGTTGGTTTGCCGGATACGGATGGTCATGCAATGGAGAAAGATAGCCAGTGTGGCTGTGTTCAGGCAATATGGAACCTGATTTTTTTTATTTTTCAGCCGTGAAGATCAAAAATTTTTTGATAGAAAAACACTTGCCGGACTGCGGCAGATATGCGGCTGAACGATTAGGTAATTTTTCAGGGATAAACACACCCGCAAAACGGCATGCTAAAAAATACATACTGCTTCCCGAGATCCTTTCCTGCGCTGAAACACAGGCCCACAAACCATATTAGGGTATTTTATATATATTTATACTATAAATATATAATTTTTTTTGAAGATTTTGAAGATTTTTTTTGCACCCGGTCAAAGAACTGTTTATCAAATGTAGTACCTGGGCGACAGCCGCTTAAAGAGCAGCAGTTTCAGGTCCCGGTGTTTCCCGGCGCCGAACAATCCGGCGTCGGCCCCGGCTTAAAAAGCAGGAGGCGATTGATATCATTTATCAATCGCCTCCCCGTTATTTTATACTGAAAGCAGAAAGCCGGCGGTCTTTTTACAGACCGAAAGCAGCTTTTACTTTGTCTACATAGTCGAGTTTCTCCCAGGTGAACAGCTCTACCTGTACAGATTTCTCATTTTTCTTGCCTTTGTTGAACACTTTGGTGATTACCTGCGGTTCGCGGCCCATGTGACCGTAAGCGGCTGTTTCGCTATAGATCGGGTTACGCAGTTTCAGGCGTTGTTCGATGGCGTAAGGACGCAGGTCGAAGATTTCTTCTACTTTCTTCGCGATAGCGCCATCGTTCAGGTTCACTTTGGAAGTACCGTAGGTATTTACGTAGATGCCGCAGGGTTTGGCCACGCCGATAGCGTAGGACACCTGTACCAGCACTTCGTCGCAAACACCGGCAGCTACCAGGTTTTTAGCGATATGACGGGTAGCATAAGCAGCAGAACGGTCTACTTTGGAAGGATCTTTACCGGAGAAAGCGCCACCGCCGTGCGCACCTTTACCACCGTAGGTGTCTACGATGATTTTACGGCCTGTCAGACCGGTATCACCGTGCGGTCCGCCGATCACGAATTTACCGGTCGGATTGATGTGGTGCTGGATATCGAAACCATCGAACAGCTGCTGCAGTTCAGGTTTCAGTTTAGCTTTTACGCGGGGGATCAGGATGTTGATCATGTCTTCCTTGATCTTGGCCAGCATTTCGGTATCGTTCGCGAAATCATCGTGCTGGGTAGAGATCACAATGGTATCGATGCGAACCGGTTTGTTATCATCGGAGTATTCGATGGTTACCTGGGATTTGGCATCCGGACGAAGATAAGTGATGTCTTTGTTCTCGCGGCGCAGTGCAGCCAGTTCCAGCAGGAGTTTATGGGCCAGGTCGAGTGCCAGCGGCATGTAGTTTTCTGTTTCGCGGGTAGCGTAACCAAACATCATCCCCTGGTCACCGGCACCCTGTTCTTCCGGAGAAGAACGGTCCACCCCCTGGTTGATATCCGGAGACTGCTCATGGATAGCCGAAAAGATGCCACAGGAATTGGCCTCAAACATATATTCACTCTTGGTGTATCCGATTTTACGGATTACTTCGCGGGCAATGTCCTGCACGTCCAGGTAAGCTTCTGACTTAACCTCTCCTGCCAGTACTACCTGCCCGGTAGTCACCAATGTTTCACAAGCTACTTTGGAAGACGCATCATATGCCAGAAAATGATCTATCAGCGCATCAGAAATCTGATCTGCTACTTTGTCAGGATGTCCTTCTGAAACTGATTCAGACGTAAATAAATAAGGCATAAAAGTATGGATTAGCGATTTTAAGGTTTTGTATAAATGATTCGCAATTTAATGTTGTACTGGGACAATTTACTGCCTCCGGCTTTCAGGCGGTCAATATCCGGATAACCAGTGCGTACCACCTGCAGTCTGAAACCAGTATTGGTTTCCTGCTTTTTAAGCAGCATCTGGAGGAATCGTCCGACGTTGAAAGTATACTGCGCTACCTGTACGCCGCCGAAGTTGGTGATGACCTGTTTGGTGCCGCCAAAATAGGTATCACCGCCGGTGGTAAAGTCAATCACGTTTTTGGTGGAGTCGTTGACGCCGGTATACTGTGTGAGGCTCAGTTTAGCTGGTTCCGTAAAGATATTGTTCATATCGCCGGGACCGACCGTGATCTGGGTGATCACCAGTTCTGCTTTGTTGATCACAGCGTTGGGGAAATTCTCCAGGTTGGGGATCAGCAGGTTGGTATACAGTCCCGGTGTGCTTTGCAGGAACAGGATGCTATCCCCGTTGGCGTTGCCGGTGTTGATGTATTTGCTGACTTCCGCACCGTTGTAATTACGGGCCAGGAAGTTGGCATGTGCGCTGCTGCTGCTGTTAAACGCAAAGGTGGCACGGAGCGAATCGTCTGTAGTGTTCTTATAAAAAACAGTCAGCTTGGTGTTGGCATTGTCCATGTCGAAGAACAACATGTTGCGGTTGGTGCCGGAGGTGGTATCAGGTACCAGCGCGAATCCTTTCAGGTACGCCCGGAAAGTGGAGTCGTTCTTGAAATTGACGTCCGATTTCTGTTGCAGCAGGTCGTTACCGAAGGCATTGGACAGCTTAATACGCAGCTGTGCGGTTTCCTTGGTGCCGTAAACGCTCACAGAATCGCGGACAGTCCGCGGCGTGACGGTCGCAGTACCCAGCAGTTCGCCCGGGTTGTACTGCAACGGTTTGTTATAAGCGTAATTGGAATCTATTTTAAATCCCGTTTCCGCCATTCTGTAAACACGGAAGGTCTGTGGAGTGGTGGAATCTCCTTTGTAGCCCAGGTAAGCGAGCGACAGTACTACAGAATCGAGGGTTTGTCCGGAACCGGCGAAGGTGAAGGCGCTGGTAGGGAGGCCTACCTGCATGAACACAAAAGCATGGGTTTTGCCAAAAACAGGGTCGGTGGTAATGGAGCCAAGCGCCTTCTCATAGCGGCCGTAACCGTTTATAAAAGAAGAGTCGTACTTGTATATGTTATTGGCGATAACGCCGTTGATCGTAGTGTCCTGTCCATTCACAAAATCGCCCGGCGGAATAAGCCCCTTTCCGAGAATAGTGGACTCGTTGCAACCGGAAACACCGTACAACAACGCAAAAGAAGCGGCTACAAAGCTAAGGTTCCTGAAATTAATCTTCACGCGTTAAGATTGTTAGTTTAAATGAAGTTGGCGAAAATTCTCCAAATATAGATGATTTACCAAGAGATTATTTACCCAGCAATTGATTGTAAAGCGCCAGGTAATCAGCAAGATCATCATTGTCTTTTTTATAAGGTACGATGATTTTGCCTTTTTCAGCCTTCAGTTCATCCACGACTTTTTTCTCCACCTTCTCTCCGGCCAGTATTACCGCGTCGGCATACTTGCCGGCCCCTTTGTTCAACGCGCTGTTGGTGCCCTCTTTAAAGAGCTCCAGATCTTTTTCCTTGATCTGGTTGCTGATCGTCGCCTTCTTGATAAAGGAAGCGCCCAGCTTTTCCTTGAAGCTATTGGGGGACAAAGAATAAACAATTTTGGAATGGGCGAAAACCGGTTCCTTCTTGTAAGCTGTTTTCAGATACATGGGGATCAGGGAAGTCATCCATCCGCTGCAATGAATAATGTCCGGAGGCCATCCGAACTTCTTCACGGTTTCCAGGGCTCCTTTACAGAAGAATACAGACCTGGCCGCATTGTCATCGAAAAACTCGTCGTTTTCGTCCGCAAATACGGTTTTCCGCTTGAAATAATCCTCGTTATCCAGGAAATACACCTGCAAACGGGCATTCGGCAGGGAGGCCACCTTGATGATAAGCGGGTAATCATCCCCGTCTATCACAATGTTGATTCCAGACAATCTGACCACCTCGTGCAAGCGGTGTCTTCTCTCATTAATAATTCCAAATCTTGGCATGATCACTCTCACTTCCAGGCCAGCCTCATTGGACTTAATTGCCATTTTATTGACCATTGCCGCATAATCACTCAGTTCCAGGTATGGCGACATTTCTTGGGCAATAAAAAGAATTCTTTTCTTTGTGGACATTTAACGCTGATTATTAATGCAGTAATTTTTAATTTGGCTTGCAAAATTACGGATTTTTTACGGAATATTGGCCAATCTGTCAGTTTTAACATCCTTTTAAGCAATGTTTTATGTATCTATTTAAGCGCAGCAATGACCTGAAGAAGCACCTGGACCTGGTAAGAAAAAGCAACAAAAGCATTGGTTTTGTGCCTACTATGGGAGCCCTCCATAACGGACACCTGTCACTTATTCAGGAGGCCAAAAAAGAAAATGATGTGGCCATTTGCAGCATTTTTGTCAATCCGACACAGTTCAATGATCCGAAAGATTTTGAAAAATATCCCGTAACAATCGAAGAGGATATCAAGAAGTTAAATAATGCATCTACAGATATACTTTTTCTGCCATCTGTTGAGGAAATGTACCCGGAAGGATTGGCAGGTGGTGAACACTATGACTTCGGCGACCTGGAAAACATTCTCGAAGGCAAATTCCGTCCCGGCCACTTCCAGGGGGTAGGTCGTATCGTACACAAATTACTGGATATTGTGCAGCCTCACAAGCTTTTTATGGGACAAAAAGACCTGCAACAATGTTTAATAATACGTAAACTGTTACAGCTCACTAACTCCAGCGTCGAATTGGTAGTTTGCCCTACCTTACGCGAACCTTCCGGCCTCGCCATGAGCAGCCGCAATGAACGCCTCTCCCCCGCCGCACGCAAAAAAGCCGCTGCCATCTACCAGGCGCTGACCAGGCTCCGCGACGAATTCGGCAAAGGCCTCTTCCTCCTCGAAGCTGCCCGCGAAGCCTTCGACGACCTGAAAACACAAGGCTTCGAACCGGAATATGTCGACATCCTGCTGCTGAAAGACGGTCACCTTACCCATATGGACGAACCACCGGGCGACCATACCGTAATCGCCGCTGTGGCCGCCTGGATAGACGGTGTCCGTTTGATCGATAATATGATCCTGCAGGGCGCGATCTAGTTCACGCAGAGGCGCAAAGCAGCAAAGCCTGCAAAGATTTTTAAAGTTTTTAAATAGGAAAGCAAAGAAGGGAGAGAGGAATATTTGCTCTCCCCCTTCTTTGCTTTCTTTGTTTTCTTGTTAATTTCTTAGCGTCTTTGCTGCTTAGCGCCTTTGCGTGACCTCTTTGCCGGAATACTTTTTTTCCCTAGCTTTGCGGACTGCTGATTTAGCAATTATAGTTCAGAATAATCATGCAAATAGAAATATTAAAGTGTAAGATCCACCGCGCGGTAGTCACAGAAGCGAACCTGCAGTATGTCGGAAGTATTACGATAGATGAAGACCTGATGGATGCCGCCGGCCTGATCGAATACGAAAAAGTACAGGTCCTGAACGTTAACAACGGTGAAAGACTGGAAACGTATGTGATCAAAGGCAAAAGAGGCTCCGGCGTAATCTGCATGAATGGCCCCGCCGCCCGTCTCGTAGCTCCCGGTGATGTTGTGATTATTATTTCCTATGCCACCATGGACTTTGAAGAAGCGAAGAAATATACGCCTATTGCCATCTTCCCCAAAGAAGGGAACAAATTGTAAACCCTTCGCCTTAACATATCGCTAACACCCTAAAACCACTTTGGATGATGCCCAAAACGCTTAAGAACGTCATTAAGTTTATATGCTTTTTCGGCATCGGGGTACTCCTGATATGGCTGGTCACCAAAGACCTCACACCGGAACAATGGGACCAGATCAACGCCGCCCTGCGGAAGGCCAACTACTGGCTGGCCATCCCTGCCGTGATCATGGGCCTCGTCAGCCACTGGCTGCGCGCCACCCGCTGGAAGCTGCTCATGAAGCCGCTGGGGCACCAGCCCTCCACCCTCAACACCTTCTTTGCCGTTATGGTCGGATACCTCGCCAACCTGGCCGTTCCCCGGCTGGGAGAAGTAACCCGCTGCGGCATCCTGGCACAATACGAAAAAATACCGGCCGACAAACTCGTCGGCACCATGATCGCGGAAAGAGCCGTCGACATGCTGTGCCTCCTGCTGCTCATCGCCGTCACCATCCTTACACAGATAGATGTACTGGGCGCCTACGTCCATCATGACATCTACCTGCCCATCGCCCGTAAAATCGCCAATGCCAACGGCACACAGCTCCTGCTGCTGGTGGCAGCGCTGATTGCCGCCATCCTCGCCCTCCTCTGGCTCCTGCGCCGGTTTGCCCGCTCCAAAGCGGCCATCACCATCAAAGCGCTGGCCAAAGGCGTAATGGAAGGCATCTTATCAATCGGCAAAATGGAGAATAAATGGTCGTTTATCCTCCAGAGCATTCTGATATGGGGCTGCTACCTCTCCCAGGTGTACATCGGCTTCTACTGCCTGCAGGAAACGTCCCACCTGGGCATCAGCGCCGCCCTCGCCGTACTCATGATCGGCAGCATCGGCATGATCGTCACCCCCGGCGGCATCGGCGCCTACCAGGCGCTGGTACAGAAAGCCCTCGAACTCTATGGCATCGCCTATGTGATCGGCTACGCCTTCGGCTGGATCATCTGGGTAGTACAAACACTGCTCGTGGTCCTGGTGGGATTCCTCAGCCTCGTGGCCCTGCCCATCCTCAACAAAAAACAATCCGCCGCGCCGGCCCGGTCCTGATCCACGCTTTTAGCAATACTTTAACACCTGCGCGTATAAGCATAGGCGTTATCCCCTTCCTACGGTTCACAGGGCTTTAGCCCCCGGGGCGCCCCCGTTGAATGCCGGCCAGACGAATGATTAACTTTTGCCCCGCCGCGCCGGATTGCCCGGTTTTTCTTAACTTTAATTTAATGGCATCAGATCCGCGAAAGCTGTATTATCGTGGATTAAACAACGTGAATTTTTTGAATGTAAACTTGTTTGTATGACGATGCCACATACGGAGAATCTGGAATTTATGACACCAACTATAGTATCAAAGAAAAATACCGCCAAAAAAAATACGGCTAAAAAAGCACCCGCCAAAAAGACCCCGGCCCCCAAAGCACCGGCGCTCCCCGCCAAAAAACTGATCCCCCGGGATGTCAGCTGGCTCGCCTTCAACGCAAGAGTATTGCAGGAAGCAGCAGATACCAGCGTGCCCCTGAGAGAACGTATCCGCTTCCTCGGCATCTTCTCCAATAACCTCGACGAATTTTTCCGCGTCAGGGTAGCCACGCTCAAACGCATGATGTCTATCAACAAAGTCCATAAAATGCACCTGGAAGAAAACCCGGGTAAAATACTGGACGATATACAGGCCATCGTGATAGACCAGCAACGGGAGTTCGACCGCATCTGGAAAGACATCGCGAATGAACTGGAAACAATGCATATTTTCCTGCGGACGGAAAAACATCTGAACCGGGAACAACAGAAATTTGTGCTCAACTATTTCAATGAACAGGTGCGCACCAATATCATCCCGCTGATGATTGAAAGCATCCAGCAGTTTCCTATCCTGCGGGACAAGTCCATCTACCTGGGCGTGGTACTGGCCAGGCAGGACAACTCCGTCAGACAGAAATTCGCGCTGATAGAAATACCTTCCAACGTGCTGCCCCGCTTTATCATCCTCCCCTCCAAACCAGGCGAGCATGACATCATCCTGCTGGAAGACCTGATCCGCTTCTGTCTCCCGCACATCTTCTCCTACTTCGGTTACGATAAGTTCTCTTCGCATATCATCAAGGTGACCCGCGATGCGGAACTGGACATCGACAACGACATATCGGACAGCCTGATCCACCAGATCGAGAAAGGCCTGAAAGACCGCCGCAAAGGCAAACCCGTACGCTTTGTGTACGACAAGGACATCGACCCCCTGCTGCTCGAATACCTGATCCGCAGGATGGGCCTCTCCGGTAAAGACAACCTCATTCCCGGCGCCCGCATCCATAATTTCAAAGACTTTATGGATTTCCCCGAATCTATCTTCCCGCCGCATACCCATCGCAAAACCTTTATCCATCCACTGTTCGCCGATGCCCCCAGCGTGATGCACGTGATTCAACGGCAGGATGTGATGCTGCACTTCCCCTATCACTCTTTCGATACCATTATCGACCTGCTGCGGGAAGCAGCCATCGATCCGAATGTGTCTTCCATCAAGATCACTGCGTACAGGCTTGCCCGTAATTCCAAAATTGTGAATGCCCTGGTAAACGCCGCCCGCAACGGCAAACATGTGACCGTGGTACTGGAACTGCGCGCCCGCTTCGATGAAGCGGCCAACCTCGACTGGAAAGCACGCCTCGAAGATGAAGGAGTAAAAGTGTTCCTCGGTATTCCGGATATGAAAGTACACGCCAAACTGTGCGTGATCAAAAAACGCATCGGCACCAAAACCGTACAGTGCGGCTTTGTCAGTACCGGTAACCTCAACGAAAGGACCGCACAGGTATACGGCGACCATTGCCTGCTCACGGCCAACCGCTCCGTGATCGCAGACATCAACCGGGTATTCTCCTACCTGGAGAGCCCCCGTCACGATATTAAAATACTCGAAGGCTGCAAAACACTGCCGGTAAGTCCGCTGAATATGCGCGACACCTACATGCGCCTGATCGACCGTGAAATCAAGAACGCCAAAAACAAAAAGAAAGCCGGCATCGTGCTGAAGATGAACTCCCTCTCCGATTCCATCCTCATCGGTAAACTCTACGAAGCGGCCAAAGCCGGCGTAGACATCAAGATGGTGATACGCGGCATCTGCTGCGCCTACACGGAAAATAAAAAGTGGAAAAAAGATATTACCGCCGTCAGCATTGTAGACGAATACCTTGAACACGCCCGCGTGTTTATCTTCCATCACGGCGGCAGCGAAAAAGTATACATCGCCTCCTGTGACTGGATGGTGCGTAACCTCGACCACCGCGTGGAAGCAGCCGTGCCTATAACGGACCCGCATATACGTAAAGAGCTGGCGGATATCATGGACATCCAGCTCAGCGGCAACGTAAAAGCCCGTATACTGGACAACGACCAGACCAACCAGTATAAAAAAGAAGGCGATAAAAAAATCCGCACCCAGATAGAGATCTATAAATACCTGCACGAAAAGCAGTACAAATAAAATTTAGGAATTTTCTGATTTTCGATTTAGGGATTTATGACCTGGCTAAACAGCTATTTCGTCGAATCTCAAATTTGTAAATCGAAAATCAGGAAATCCCTAAATGAAAAGTGTTATTTTTGTACCTCAAAACAGAGGAATAATTAATGAAGTTAGCTGCGATTGATATTGGTTCCAATGCCGCCCGGTTGCTGATCTCCGAAGCATCCCCCAACAGTGCGGGAACGATGGACTTTACCAAAGTGAACCTGGTAAGAGTACCGCTGCGGCTCGGTTTCGATGTCTTTGACCATGGCTCTATCTCAGAAAAAAGGACGTCTCACCTGATAGACACTATCAAGGCCTACAAACTGCTGCTGGATGTTTATGAAGTGAAATACCTGAAAGCATGCGCTACCTCTGCCATGCGCGACGCCGCCAACGGCGCTGAGATCCTGCAGGAGGTCAGAACGCAGACCGGTATTGACATACATATTATCTCCGGGCAGGAAGAGGCTTCTTATATTTACGAAAACCATATCGCCGAACACCTCGACAAAACAAAATCATATCTCTACATCGACGTGGGCGGCGGCAGTACCGAGCTCACGCTCTTCAGCGGCACACGCCTCATTTTCAAGGAATCATTCAATATCGGTACCATTCGCCTGCTGCACCAGCAGGTACCGGACAGCGCCTGGCAACAACTGAAGGATTTTCTCAAACAACAGCTCAGGACCATCGGGCCGGTAACAGCTATCGGGTCCGGCGGCAACATCAATAAAATATTTTCGCTCTCCAAACGCAAGGAAGGCAAACCGCTCTCACTCGACACCCTGAAAGACTATTACAAGGAATTCAGCGCTTTCTCCGTGGAAGAGCGCATCCACCTGTACAACCTGCGGGAAGACCGTGCTGACGTGATCGTACCGGCGCTTCAGATATACATCAACGTGATGCGCTGGGCCGGCGCCGAAGAGATCTATGTCCCTAAGATCGGGCTGGCCGACGGGCTGATACAGGCGCTCTACCGGGAAATTGCCATCCCGGCGAACGGTTTTCAGTGACCACACATAAAATAATTTTCCTTTTTTCTTTTTATATCATAACCTTTGAGGAATTATTGATATAAAACAACACTGCTATGTCTGTGCATAAGGAAGCAAAGCGCATTACCACGCATGTTTTACAGAAGATGAAAGTCGACGGAGAGAAGATCTCCATGCTTACAGCCTATGATTTCTCCATGGCCAAAATATTTGACGATGCCGGAATAGACATCATCCTGGTAGGCGACTCCGCCTCCAACGTGATGGCTGGCCATGAAACAACGCTGCCTATTACGCTCGATCAGATGATCTACCACGCATCATCCGTGATACGCGCCATCAAACGCTGCTTTGTGGTGGTAGACCTGCCTTTTGGCTCCTACCAGGGCAATTCCAAAGAGGCCCTGAGCTCCGCCATCCGCATCATGAAGGAAACCGGCGCCCATGGCATCAAAATAGAAGGCGGCGAAGAGATCATCGAGTCCGTGAAAAGAATTATTTCTGCCGGCGTGCCAGTGATGGGCCACCTGGGCCTCACACCGCAGTCCATCTATAAATTCGGAACCTACGCCGTACGCGCTACAGAAGAAGCCGAAGCGAAAAAACTCATCGCCGACGCCAAACTGCTGCAGGAAGCCGGTTGCTTTGCCATCGTACTGGAGAAGATTCCCGCCACCCTTGCCAAAGAAGTGGCCGAAGCGGTACACATACCCATTATCGGTATCGGCGCCGGTAAATACGTGGACGGCCAGGTGCTGGTAATGCACGACATGCTGGGCATCAACAAAGAATTTAAGCCCCGTTTCCTCCGCCGCTACCTGGACCTCTATACCGAGATCTATGGCGCCACGCAGGCTTACATCAAAGATGTGAAAACAAAGGATTTTCCGAACGACAACGAACAATATTAGCGCTTGCCAAGGAGTTTCTCGCAAAGCACGCAAAGGAGCAAAGAACGCAAAGAATATAATATAAGCGAGCAGAGAAAGCAAAGGAGCGGAGATCAAATCGAATTGATCTTCGCTCCTTTGCTTTCTTATTTAAACTTAAAAAAATCTTTGCGTTCTTTGCTCCTTTGCGTGCTTTGCGAGAACTTCCCTTTGCGGGAAAGAAAATTTTCCCTATATTAGCTCTTTCATTATCATCAATGAATTACCTGTTAAACATACAACTCTCTCTTCTCTCCTATCTGCGGAGCACCTGCTCCCATGTGCCATGAGTTGGAAAGGCAGGTAATATTTTTCCCTGAACATATTTTTTAGGCATCTCCCTGTCGGGAGTTTCTGTTGTGCTGTAACGGCCGTACCGGTATTTATTTTATATAATGCCGGATTATGCCCTGCAAACTTGGTAAATTTTACCAGGTGTTGTCCTCTTGTATAAGAGCGGGCATACTGTGCGTACGTTTCAGCCAGTATCTGCGTATAATTAATAATTCCAATAGATTATGAAACGTGTAATGATCATCGGCGCCGGCAAGATCGGCGAAACAGCAGCATTCCTGTTACAACAGTCAGGCGACTACCAGGTGACCCTGGCCGACGCCAACCAGGCATTGCTGGACAAATGTACTGACGGCAACATCCGTAAAGCAAAGCTGGACGTTAACGATGCCGCTGCCCTGGAAACCGCCCTCACGGAGCAGGACATGGTACTGAGCGCCTGCCCTTTCTTTTTGAACGTAAAAATCGCTGCGGCTGCCGCCAAAGCTAAAACCCACTACTTCGACCTGACCGAAGACGTGGCCACCACCAACGCTATCCGCGAAATTGCACAGAACGCGGAAGTGAGCTTTATGCCGCAATGCGGACTGGCGCCGGGCTTCATCAGCATCGCCGCTTATGACATCGCCAAACAGTTCGATACGCTCGACTCCGTGAAGCTGCGTGTAGGCGCCCTGCCTCAGTTCCCGACCAACAGCCTGATGTACAACCTCACCTGGAGCACCGATGGTCTGATCAATGAATACTGCAACCCCTGCGACGCCATCTACGAAGGCGAACGCAAGGAAGTAATGCCGCTCGAAGGCTACGAACGCTTTGCGCTCGACGGCATAGAATACGAAGCCTTCAACACTTCCGGCGGCCTCTCTGCCCTCGCGGAAATACTGGATGGCAAAGTATACAACCTCGACTATAAAACAGTAAGGTATCCTGGACACTGCCAGCTGATGAAGATATTACTCAATGAGCTGAAACTCAATAAAAAACGCGACGTACTGAAGGATATTATGGAAGATAGCATACCTTTCACCCCGCAGGACGTGGTACTGGTATTCGTTTCCGTGTCCGGTACCGTCAACGGCCGATCCGTACAACGCTCCTACTCCCGTAAGATTTACAACCAGGAAGTAGGCGGCAAAGATTTCACTGCCATCCAGCTGACCACCGCCGGTGCAGCCTGCGCAGTGATAGACCTCCACGCCAAAGGCCTGCTGCCGGGCAATGGATTTGTTAAACAGGAAGACGTGATTTTCAAAGACCTGATCAGCAACAGGTTTGCTCAGTATTATAATTAGCAGTCAGCCACAGGCTGGCCGCAGGAAGCTCAAACAAAAGCCATGTTACAAGAAGTATTAAACGGCCTGATGAGCCGTTACCAGGAGCGGGTCCCGGACGTGTCAGCAGTCATCGCTGCCATGGTCCGTAATGGATTAATCGGGAAAGCGGAAGATATCGAAAACGATCATATCGCCTTCCGTACCATGGGGGTGCCGCAACTCGGCGTACAGTCGCTGGAGAAAATTTTTCTCCACTACGGCTATACGAAAATGGACCATTACTATTTCGCGTCCAAGAAGCTGGACGCATGGTGGTATGCCCCGCCATTACCGAAGTATCCGCGCATCTTTATCAGTGAGCTGCGGGTGAAAGACCTGAGCCGGCAGGCACAGGACATCATCACCAGTTACACCAATGAAGTGAAGACAGACCCGGTAACTCTCCTCGACCTGGACGACAGCAAGGCAGTGGACACCTTCCTGCACAGTGGACTCTGGCGCACGCCTACCCTGGCGGATTTTCAGACGCTGGCTGCTGAAAGCGAATACGCTGCCTGGGTGATTTACAACCGCTATTACCTGAACCATTTTACGGTGAGCGTGCACAACCTGCCCGCAGGATACAATACCATCGCGGAGTTCAACCAGTTCCTCGAACAAAACGGTTTTATCCTCAACGATGCCGGCGGCAAAATCAAAACCAGTCCGGATGGCAACCTGCTGCAAAGCTCTACCGTAGCAGGCATGATACCGGCTTCTTTTGCCGGCGGCGAGACCACCAAAATCGCCGGTTCCTATGTGGAATTTGCAGAAAGGAAAGTGCTGCCGGCATTTGCAGACCTTCCGGCAGGCGAAATCCGTCGTGAGCACCGCCGGGAAGGCTTCGAAGCTGGTAATGCCGACAAGATCTTTGAAAGCACGTACTCCACCCAAACGAAAAAAAGTTCCTAATTTTAGTTGATAATATATCCACCATGGCAGATGATATTTTAAAAGCTTTTGGCATCAGCGCGCGGCAGAGCGGCGTCAGCACCGGTAAACACTGGCTGGAAGCCGGCGGAGAAGACATTGTGTCCGTATCGCCGGTAGACAACAAGACGATTGCCACCGTGAGGAGTGCCGACCGTAGCAACTATGACACTGTGATTGCCGTAGCACAGGAAGCCTTCAAAGCGTGGCGCCAGTGGCCTGCTCCCAGAAGAGGAGAGATCGTGCGCCAGATCGGCGAAGCCCTGCGTGCCCATAAAGAACAGCTGGGCCGCCTCGTTTCCTATGAAATGGGTAAAAGCCTGCAGGAAGGTTATGGCGAAGTACAGGAAATGATCGATATCTGTGATTTCGCCGTAGGTCTCTCCCGCCAGCTCTATGGCCTGAGCATGCACTCAGAACGCCCCGGCCACCGTATGTATGAACAATGGCACCCGCTGGGCATTACCGCTATTATTTCCGCCTTTAACTTCCCGGTGGCCGTATGGAGCTGGAACTCCATGCTGGCATGGGTTTGCGGCAACGTGTGTATTTGGAAGCCTTCTGAAAAAACACCCGTGACCGCCCTGGCATGTCAACGTATAGTCGAGACCGTATTCGCGGCCAATAATGTACCGGAGGGCGTTTGCTGCCTGGTGACCGGCGGCCGCGAAACAGGCGAATGGATGGCTAACGATCATCGTATTCCGCTGGTATCCGCGACCGGCTCCACCCGCATGGGCAAAAGCGTAGGCGCCGCCGTAGGAGCGCGCCTGGGCCGCTCCCTGCTGGAACTGGGCGGTAACAATGCCATCATCGTATCCAAAGACGCCGACCTGGACATGACCCTCATCGGCGCCGTATTTGGCGCGGTAGGCACCGCCGGCCAGCGCTGCACCTCCACCCGCCGTCTCATCATCCACGAAAGCGTGTACGATGCCTTTACCGCTAAACTGGTAAAAGCCTATGCACAGCTCCGCATCGGTAACCCGCTGGATGAGAAAAACCACGTAGGCCCGCTGATCGATAAAGACGCTGTCAACGCCTACCTGAGCACTATTGCACAGATAAAAGAACAAGGCGGCACCTTCCTCGTGGAAGGCGGCGTCCTGGAAGGCGCAGGATACGAATCCGGCTGTTATGTGAAACCCTGTATCGCTGCCGTAGAAAACACCTACGCCATCGTACAGCACGAAACCTTCGCCCCCATCCTCTATGTGATGAAATACCAGACCCTCACCGAAGCCATCGCCATGCAGAACGACGTGCCCCAGGGCCTCTCCTCTGCTATCATGACGCTGAACCTCCGCGAAGCAGAACAGTTTCTGTCTGCCGCCGGCTCAGACTGCGGCATCGCCAATGTCAACATCGGTACTTCCGGTGCAGAAATAGGCGGCGCCTTCGGCGGTGAAAAAGAAACCGGTGGCGGCAGGGAAAGCGGCTCCGATGCCTGGAAAGCATACATGCGCCGCCAGACCAACACCATCAACTACTCCGATAAACTGCCGCTGGCCCAGGGCATTAAATTCGACCTGTAACCAACAGCGACAAATAACAAAAGGGCGCACCGGAACGGATGCGCCCTTTTTGTTTGCATATGGTGTCCCCGGGCTCACGCCCGGGGCTACAATGTTGTTCAATTTCTTTTAAAGAATGGATTTGTTATGGATGTACGCAGACCTGCCATGCATAAATAACAGGTTGGATGAGAAAAAACCTGAATAACCTACCCCCGGGCTCACACCCGGGGCAACAATGTTGTTCAATTTCTTCTAAAGAATGGATTTGTTATGGATGTACGCAGACCTGCCATGCATAAATAACAGGTTGGATGAGAAAAAACCTGAATAACCTACCCCCGGGCTCACACCCGGGGCAACAATGTTGTTCAATTTCTTCTAAAGAATGGATTTGTTATGGATGTACGCAGACCTGCCATGCATAAATAACAGGTTGGATGAGAAAAAACCTGAACAACATCGTAACCCAGGGCGTAAGCCCTGGGGATGTAAGCCCTGAGGGTGTATGCCCTGAGAGTGTATGCCCTGAAGGCGTAAGCCCTGGGGAAAAAAAGAGGCGCCTGTTAAAGCGCCTCTGCTATAATAAAATACTTACTTGCAAATTGGTGGTTAATCTTTCGCCTTTTGCAGCTCCGAGGCTGTGCCCCGGAGCTTTTAACTTTCATGTCAGGATGTGCTCCTCCCTGATCAGATTTTAAAAGCGGTTGATAAAATACAGCCTGTCTTACAGGTCTTCCTCTACATACATCGACGTTTACAGCCGCTGGTTTCAAAGTTTTAAAAATAGTAGCGAGGTTAGAGAACCCCGCTTTTCGTTAAACGGAAACCATGCTTATGAGAAAAATATCCGATAGCGGGAAGCCATCAAATATTCTTCCGACTATAAATATTAGACTTTTTTTTGAATATTCATATTCAACTTTTGTGCTACGGCATTATTATTTCCGTGGACCTCCACGATCAAAAACCGGCCAGATCCTTTGTCATAGAGCGCTTTGACCGATTTTGCCTTCACGCCAAGTGTTCTTGCCATGGCCGGAATATTTTCCGGATTACCGCAAATAACAATGGTTTTGCCCTTGTTTTGCTTTACAATGCAGTCCAGCACACAGTCCCGGGTCTCTTCATCTTTCGTTACCCAGTATAAACCGGGTGCAATTGCCGCAGCTCCGATAAAGGTGCAGCGGTCTGCATGGCCTTGTTCATGTAAAGGATATAAATAGCCGTCACATCAATATGCCGGAGTACCTTGGTAAACAACCGGGTCTGGTCCTGCCCCTCCTCACTCAGGCCAGCCGATGGGGTCGCTTCTTCCTCCGCTGCATTCACAAAAATAACGGTCGTCACTTTTCCAGGGCCGGTAGCATAAACCGCTGCAGCGGTAGCCTACAGGGTGGCTGGAATAGCAGTTTTCAACGTAACAATCGGTTTTAATGATGAGGCAATACAAAACGAAAGCAATACAGGGAATTTCCCTGAAAGGTGCATCTGTTGGGGAAGAGAACGTTATAGAGGAAAAGAAAGGAACCAGCGTAAAGGTAGGCTTTCCCCGCAATATAACAGCAGTATTGTGATGGGTGGATAACAGGACTGTTCAGCTATCAAAACCAGATAAGAATGGCTATCTATATGATTTTCTCCCAATTAACCAACAAATGGTGCGTTTATCATTAAAATCTGCTCGTTCTTACTCATTTTCCATACCTTTATTCCCATCATGATATTTTAATTATTAATTATAGAACATGAAATTGTTTAGTCGAGAGGTTGCAGTCCTGGCATGTGTTGCATTGACGACGGCTGCTTTTACAACGAAATCCAGTGCCCAGAGTAAAACCCCGGTGCCCAAAAACTGGCAGTTGCTGAACTACGAGACCGACAGTGTTTACGGCACTAATACCGAAAAAGCCTACAAAGAAATCCTGAAAGGGAAAAAAAGCACCCCGGTGATCGTAGCTGTGATTGATTCCGGTATTGACACCCTTCATGAAGACCTGAAAGGCATCCTGTGGACCAATCCGCGTGAAATCCCCGGCAACGGCAAAGACGACGACGGAAACGGCTATATCGACGATATTCATGGCTGGAACTTCCTCGGCGCCAAAGACGGCGGCAGCCTGAAAGAAGACTCCGACGAAGCCACCCGCGAATATTACCGCTACAAAAACAAATACGGCGACCCGGATTCCACACTGGGCAAAGATTCCAAAGAATACACCACCTGGCAGAGCCTGAAACAAAAGATAGAAAAGCCCAGCTCCCAGACCAAGCTTCAGTATAAAACAATGGCCAAACTACAGGAGAACGTCAACAAATGTGAAAACATCCTGAAGACGTACCTGAATAAGGACGATTTTACCGTTGCCCAGCTCGACAGTATCCAGACGACCAACCAGGACGTACTGCTGGCACGTAACTTCATGACCCGCCTGCTGAAAAGCACCGGCGACGAACCCCTGCCCTTCGGTGAATTCAAAATGGAATTCGAAGGCTATATGGGTGAACTGAAAAGGAAAGCGGAGTCTACCGAAGTACCGCCGAATCAAAACCGCGAACAAATCGTAGGCGATAAATACGACGATATCACCGACACCAACTACGGCAACAATGACGTGATGGGCAAATTCGGCTTCCACGGCACGCACGTAAGTGGTATCATCGGCGCTATGCGCAACAACGGCGTAGGTATCAACGGCGTGGCCGACAATGTCCGCATCATGGCGGTAAAAGCGGTACCGGACGGCGACGAAAGAGATAAAGACGTGGCCCTCGCTATCCGCTATGCGGTAGACAACGGCGCCCAGATCATCAATATGAGCTTCGGCAAACCCTACTCCCCGCACAAAGAATGGGTGGACGAAGCGGTTAAATACGCACAGAAGAAAGGCGTACTGCTGGTACATGCGGCCGGCAACGACGGCGCCAACAACGATTCCGTGCCCAACTACCCGAACCCTGACTTTGCTGACGGCAGCCCCCGTGCTGACAACTACATCACCGTAGGCGCCTCCAGTCACGGAATGGCACCCGATAAAGTGGCCAGCTTCTCCAACTACGGCAAAAAAAATGTAGACCTCTTCGCCCCCGGCGTACAGATCTATTCTACCATCCCCGGCGGCAATAAATATGGCAGCGCCAGCGGCACCAGCATGGCAGCACCCGTAGTAACCGGCGTTGCAGCCCTCGTGCTCTCCTACTACCCTGAGCTGAGCGCACGCCAGCTGAAATACATCCTCGAAAAGAGCGCTACGCCGCTCCCCGATGGCAACAAAGAAGTCAACAAACCCGGCTCACAGGACGAAAAAATTGACTTCACCGACCTCTCTATCAGCGGCGGTGTCGTGAATACCTACGAAGCCTTGAAACTGGCAGCTACCATCAAAGGCGAAAACGTGAAGAAAAAACAACATAAAGCGAAGATGAGACCGGTGAAGAAAAACTAGTCTCGCAAAGTTGATAAGTGAGCAAAGTGCGCAAAGAAAACATATAAGAAAAACAAAGGGGCGAAGATTAATGTTAATCTTCGCCCCTTTGTTTTTCTTAGCTCATTCAATATGGTTCTTTATTTTCTTCGCTCGCTTAAGTGATTCTTTGCGCACTTTGCTCACTTATCAACTTTGCGAGATCATTTAACCAGTCTCAGCGACAGCGGGTATTTGTAGGACACCCCTTCATTGGCCTTTACGGCGGCAATAATGCTGAAAATCAGGTTTACCACCCATAGCAGGCCATGCAGTCCGCCCCAGCTCCAGCTCCAGCTGCCGTAGAACATGTTGCCGCCGGCTACCCAGTTGCCAAATGACCACAGGCCGTTGAAAATACCGCCCAGTATGGATATCAGCACACTGACAAGGCTGATGGTGATCTGGAAATTAATGGCTTCCTTGCCCTGGTCATCCACAAAACGGGATTCGTTGCGCTTGATCAACCATAATACCAGCACCAGAATGATATTGCCGGCAGGCCTGAATATCGCAGAGCCCACGATGCCACCGAGGTGAATGAAAGTGCCCCAGTTACGTTCGTCTCTTAAGGTCATAAAAAACAGGATTAAATAAGGGTGAGAAGATAGGAGGTTTTATCGTAATATCAAAGCAGGGGAAAAAGAAAAAGAAAAAAACTACAAACCTGTAAGCCGGATTCTGTCCCCTGGCAAGCCAGGGTTGCTATCATTTATCTGCGGTGACGCTCGCGCGCCCCCTGTATCTGCCTACCCTCGGACAATCGGACGAGCAGCCCTCAAGCGTCCGTATACATGGCATTTCAGCACACAAGGTTTACCCGCACAAACAGTTACCTGCCTGTACCGTGGGCTCTTACCCCACATTTTCACCCTTACCCCGCCGAAGCAGGGTGGTTATTTTCTGTGGCACTCTCTGTCTCCGGCAAGCCGGAGCCCACCCGTTAGGTGGTGTGTTGCTCTGCGCTGTCCGGACTTTCCTTCCCTGCAGACAAGCTGAGGAACGATAGCACGGTTTGTAGTTGGAGCGCAAAGGTAAATTATTTACCTATAACTATTTTTGTCTATAAAAAATTTGCCTGTAAACATTTTTACAGGCAAATAGCGATCATCTTATTTTTAGCCGGCATTACCGGAACGTAATCTCTGTAGCCCCGTAGCCGTATTTGGCGTGGTACTGGTTGACGAAATTGGCTACCTCCGGCGTCTGGCGCAGGATCTGGTGGATCTCGTCTTTCAGCTTGCCCTTCCCTACCCCATGGATCACCACCAGGCTGTGCTGGTGATGGCTGATGGCCAGGTCCAGGTAACGCTGAAAAGCATTGAGCTGCACGGCCAGGATAGCAATATTGCTCATCCCCTTCCAGTTTTTTTCCAGTGCCTCAATATGCAGGTCCACCTCATGCTTCGGCTCCAGCGTAGTCTCCGGCTGCAGCTGGATCTTGCTCAGCAGGCTGGCAAAATTGCCCGACCCGATGGCGGTCACCGGTTTGGCTTTCTTCGGATTGGCCGATTCGGCCGGCGCCGGCGGTTCAGGCTCTTTATCCGGGAACCTGTCAAACAGCGGATACGTCAGCGTAGCTTCTGCTTTGGTACGCAGCTCCTCCAGCTGGGTGAACATCTGTTTGGGCTTTATCTTCCATGTTTTCTTTACAGACGTGGCCAGCTTGGGCTGCGGTTCCTTCAGGAAAAAAGTGAACTCAAAACGGGGATTGTCGTTCAGCGATTCAAACATCAGGTCTGCCAGGTAAAAATGGTTGTACGGCTGTATCTCGTTCTTTATCTCCAGGTCCATCTGGTTGTTGAGCCATATCTGGAAATAAAAGCGCATGGCATGCGGCGTATCGTTGAACAGATGGAACTTCATCAGCTTCACCGTTTCATCATAGCCGTCAAATTGATATACAGGCAGTACGGACAGGAACATGCCCTTGTCTGTCTTAAAGACTTCGTATTTTTTTCTGTCTACCCTGATCTCATCGCCCGGAATCTGTTTAGGCTTCTCCTTCACCAGTTTCTGCTGGGTAAAACGATGGAAATAGGGAAAGTCTATCTGATCAAGGTATACCGGGAAAGTAGTGCCTTTCACCTCTATCATCACCATATTGTCATTGACAATGTCTACTACTGTACCTTCTTCTTTAGAGCTCAACAGTAATATCTTGTCTCCAGTTTGATATTTCATATTTGCATTCTTCTGGACACAAAAATAGAGTTTTGGCGGGGAAAAAGAGAGGAAGAAGCGGGAAGATTTGATTTGGGGAGGGCCGTAGCTCTCCTGCGCCATTAAAATGGTGATACTCACAGGTACGCCTGTATGGAGAAGCCGGCTCAGAAATCGATGTAGGTATGCTTGCGCTTCTTCTCAGGATGCCTCCGCATAAACTCGTCTACCGAGATGCGTCCGCTGCCGGTTATCGCAAAAACGATCAGCAGCACCAGCACCAGCGCAGACAGGCTCAGCACCGGATACACCTGGAACAATCCTGTCCGTGAATGCACGAACAACAACGCCCCCAGCAGAATCGGGATATTGAGCAGCGCGGCAAACCTGGTTTCCAGGCCCATGGCTATGAACAATCCGCCTACGATATGCACAAATACAATGTAGTGTGCAATGAAGAAGGCGGCGGTAACCAGCGCAGGGCTTTCAGCGATCATCGTGTTCAGCGCATCCCTGTTCATCACAAACAGTACGCCCACCGACATCAGGAAAAGGCCCAGCGCCATCCGTACAACGCTCAACCATACCGGGTGATGTGCATCACCCCATCGTACAACTCTTTGTAGCGTGTTCATAAAATAAATTTTAAAGAACTCACTATTAAGTTACGAAAAATAACCCGTATCAGGCCTGACGGAGCTTACTGTGGCGATAACTGTAAAGGAAATAAATGCTGAGGCCAATGACCAGCCAGATGCTGAATACGATCCAGTTTTTCAGTGCGATCTCGGTCATCAGGTAAAAACAGCTGAGCAGCCCCAGGACAGGGATGAGCGACAACTTACGCATCACCGAAAAGAAGGTGATCACTATGGTCACGATAACAAAAAAGAAGAAGGGAATATTGTGCTTCCATACCTCCCAGCCCCCTTCTAATGACATCCTGCGGCCAATTTCGCCGCGGAAAAGCACCAGCAGCAGTATCACCAGTGCCGGCACGATGTACTGCCCGTTGATATAGGGCAACCGGAAACGTTTATCGTTGGTTTTCTCCTGTGGCGGCAGCATCAGCACCCCGCCGCATACCAGGATAAAGGCAAACAGCGTCCCAATACTGGTGAGGTCCGTTACGATGGTCAGGTTCAGGAACAATGCGGGTACGCCTACAATAACGCCCGTGATGATAGTGGCAAAGGAAGGCGTTTTAAACCGGGGATGGATTTTGGCGAATTTTTTAGGCAGCAGCCCGTCGCGGCTCATGCTCATCCAGATACGGGGCTGGCCGATCTGGAACACCAGCAATACGCTGGTGGTAGCCACCACGGCGCTCACAGAAATAATATAACTGATGCCCGGCAGGTTCACTTCGTTGAACACAAAAGCCAGCGGGTCGTCTACCTTCAGCTTGTAAAAAGGCACCATGCCGGTCAGCACGAAGGAAATCAGCACGTACAGCACGGTACAGATAATAAGCGAATAAATCATGCCCTTCGGCAGGTCCCGCTGTGGATTGGCACATTCTTCCGCCGTAGTGCTCACCGCATCAAAACCGATATAGGCGAAAAACACGGCAGACACCCCCTTTAACACACCGGAAAAACCATTCGGCATAAAAGGACTCCAGTTGGACGGGTTTACATAAAAGAAGCCCAGGACTATCACAAACAGGATCACCAGTATCTTCAGCCCCACCATGAAATTAGCGCTGCGCTTACTTTCCCGGATACCCACATAGGCCAGGTAGGTGATCAGCACAACAATAATAAAAGCAGGGAGGTTCACAATAAAAGGGATACCGAAAATATGCGGCGCCGCTTCTATGGTAGCCTGAGAAGCGCTGTCATAGTTACTCGAAAGCCAGTCGGGCAACGAGATACCAAGTCCGCTCAGGAGATTGTTAAAATACCCGCTCCAGGAAATAGCCACGGCGATGTTGCCGATCGCATACTCCAGGATCAGCGCCCAGCCTATTACCCAGGCTGCCAGTTCACCGAAAGTTACATAGGAGTAAGTATAAGCGCTACCGGATACCGGTACGCGGGAAGCAAATTCTGCATAACAGAGGGCGGAAAAGCCGCAGGTGATGGCGGTGATCACAAACAGCAGGGACACGCCCGGGCCGCCGTGAAAAGACGCTTCACCAATCGTAGAAAAGATCCCCGCACCAATGACCGCTGCAATCCCCATCGCTGTCAGGTCTTTCACCTTCAACACTTTATGCATGCCCACTCCTGTTTCAAGGCTGTCAGTCATTCCTTCATTGGCATCTTTCATGATTGTGGACAGGGACTTCTTTCTAAACAGCGAGTTAGACATTGGCGACGGAATTACGTTTTAAGGTAGTCTTTTAATAAAAAAATCTTGCCCAGGACCGGTGGCCGGGAAAAATGAATATATGAAAAATAATCATTTAACTATTTAATTATTTATTCATTTTTCCTCCCTCCGGTCCTGAGAAAGACGCGAATATAATGCGATTTTAAATACAAAAATTATTGCTGGCGGTTTAAGAGGAAGTCTGCCAGCTCCATCAGCGGTTTTTTACGGGCCGACAGCACCGCGATGTCTTCGAGGTGCGCAAAGGCCTGTTGCTGAAAACGTTCTTTTTCTTTTTCAGCCCATGCATCCACTTTACAGCTGCGGAACAGATCGAGCACCCTGGCCACCTTATCGTCGGGATGGGTGTCCATCAGTTTTTTCAGTTCGGCTTTCTGTGCGGCGTTGCAAAGCTCAAAAGCTTTCAGCAGGAGGAATGTCTTTTTGTTGACCAGGATATCGCCGCCCTGTTGTTTGCCGAATTTGTCGGGGTCTCCGAAGGCGTCGAGGAAGTCGTCCTGTATCTGGAAAGCGATGCCGATATTTTTTCCGAAAGCGTACATATGTTCCTGGTTACCTTCGCTGCCGCCGCCGATGATAGCGCCCAGCTGCAGGCTGGCTGCCAGCAATACGGAGGTTTTGAGGCCGATCATTCGCACATAGTCGTCGTACTGCACCTGCTCAGGCTCCATCTGTTCAAAATCCATGTCTATCTGCTGCCCTTCGCATACTTCGATGGCCGCCTTATTAAACACGGTGATGATACGTTGTTTGTATCTGGACTGCACCTTATTGAGCATTTCGTACACGTTGATCAGCATTACATCGCCGGCCAGGATAGCGGCCGGATCGCCGTAAACGGTATGTACTGTCTGGTGTCCGCGCCGGATGGGCGCTTTGTCCATGATATCGTCATGGATGAGTGTAAAGTTATGGAACAATTCTACCGCATTGCCTACCTGAAAGGCATCCTGATGCAGCTCGTCAAACAGTTCGTTGCCCATCAGGCAAAGCACGGGGCGGATACGTTTTCCGCCGATCTGCAAAATATGGGACGCTGCATTGTACAAACGTTTGGGTTCTTCCGGAAAATGCCATTGATCAAACTGCTGGCTGAACTGCGCTATTAACTCTTTAAATGAATGCATGTCAAATAGACCGTGATTTTAGTATTTACTTCTTTGTTTTCTTTTTAGCGGCAGCGGCTTTTTTCGGCGTTGCCTTTTTGGCGGCGGCTTTCTTCGCCGGCGTTTTAGCGGTAGCAGCAGCTTTCTTTGCAGGCGTCCTGGTCACCGCAGCTTTTTTGGCCGGGGCTTTGGTCGTTGCTTTTTTTGCCGGGGCTTTCACAGCCGCTTTTTTTGCAGGGGCCACCGTCGCCTTTTTAGCAGCCGCTTTTTTCGCAGTCGTCGCAGCCTTTTTAGCGGCAGCCTTAGGTGCAGCGGCCTTTTTGGCGGCCGGTGCTTTAGATACTGCAGCCTTTTTAGCAGCGGCTTCGGCAGTCTTCGTTTTCACTGCCGGCGCTGGTTTCGCGGCTTCTTTCTTCACCGCCTTCTTAGCGGCAGCTTTGGGCGCCGCTGCTTTGGCAGCGGGCTTTTTAGCGGCTGTTTTAGCAGAAGATTTCGCGGCCGCCGTTTTCACCGCGGCTGTTTTCTTCTCAGCTACCGGCGCAGGTTGCGCTGCGGGCTGCACAGGGGCTTCTTTCGTTTTTTTGCCCTTGCTTGTTTTGATTTTTTCGGGAGACGCAGGAGCTGTTTCCGGAGCTGCGGCCGCTGGTGCCGGCGCCGGGCTTGCAGCCGCCGGGGCGGCTTTTCCGGTTGTCTCTTTTTTCGCTGTTTTCTTTTTCTTCACAGGCGCTTCCGTCGGCGCCGGCGAAGTGGAAGTGGAAGTTACAGAGGATGACGGCAGTGGGGTGACATCGACCACATGTGTTTCCGGAATAACCTGGTCGACCACCGGTTCCGGCGGTATTTCCAGGGAAACGGCCGGTGCTGCCGGAGCAACAGGCTGCGGCTTAAACGGTTGTTTTTCCCGTGGCTGCCATGGTTGCTGACCGTGTTTTTGTTTTTTCTTTTTGCGGTCGCGGCGGCCTTCCCTGCGCTCGTCACGCTGGCCCGGCCGGAATGTGCGGCCGGCATCGGTAGCCAGCTCGCTGTCCAGCTCATAATCCAGCTGGCGTTTGGCGAGGTTGGCAGCCACCACACGGATGCTTACTTTCTCACCGATGCGGAAACGGCGGCCACTGGCCTGTCCTACCAAAGCATATTCCGCTTCGTTGAACACAAACTCTTCCTTGCGGTTGAGGTTATGGATGCTAACCAGCCCTTCGCACTTGGTATCCACGGTTTCTACCCAGAAACCAAAATGCGCCACGCCGCTGATCACACCTTCGAAAGTGTGACCGATGTACTGCTGCATGTATTCTACCTGCTTGTATTTGTTGGCCGCTCTTTCCGCTTCCATGGCTTTACGCTCCATTTCGGAATCATGCTTGCACTTCTTCTCCATCTGTTTGTCCGGGTGGATATCGCCTGCCAGGCATTCGGCTACTACGCGATGCACGAGCACGTCGGGGTAACGGCGTATCGGGGAGGTAAAGTGACAGTAGTCTTCAAAACCGAGGCCATAGTGGCCTACGTTTTCTACGGTATAGATGGCTTTGGCCATGGTACGGATGCCCAGCGTTTCCAGTACATGCTGTTCAGGTTTACCCTGTACGAGCTGCAGCATTTTGTTAAAAGAACGGGCGATGCTCTCCGGTGTGCTGACATCGAACTTATAACCGAATTTGCCTGCGAAAGCCGCAAACACCTTGAGTTTATCGGGGTCCGGCGTATCATGCACCCGGTAAGGGAAAGGCACGGGTTGTTTGTTGACTTTTATTTTAGACACGTAGGTCGCCACGGTCCTGTTGGCCAGCAGCATAAACTCTTCGATCAGCTGGTGCGCTTCCTTGCTTTCCTTGATCACAATGCCGATAGGCTTGCCTTTTTCATCCAGCCTGAAGCGGACCTCCTGGGAGGAGAAGTTAATAGCGCCATGTGCAAACCTTTCCTGGCGCAGCGTCTGGGCAATTTTATTGAGCAGGAGGATTTCCTCCTGGTAAGGCCCTTCTTTGGTCTCGATCACTTCCTGGGCGTCCTCATAGGTAAAGCGGTGGTCGGAATGGATGATGGTCCGTCCGATCCAATGGTGCTTCACCTCCCCTTTTTCGTTCATCTGGAAGATGGCGGAGAAGGTCAGTTTATCTTCATGCGGGCGCAGGGAGCACAGTTCGTTGGAGATTTTCTCCGGGAGCATGGGCAGCACGCGGTCGGGCAGGTACACGGAGGTGGCGCGCCTGTCGGCTTCCTTGTCCAGTTCGGTGCCCGGCACTACGTAGTGGCTCACATCGGCGATGTGCACCCCGATCTCATAGAGGCCGTTTTTCAGCGGCCGGATGGAGATGGCGTCGTCAAAGTCTTTGGCATCGACGGGGTCTATGGTGAAGGTGAGGATATTGCGGCAGTCTTTACGTTTCCGTACTTCCGTTTCCGTTATCTCCTCTTTCAGTTCCGCCAGTTCGGTCATCACCTCGGCAGGGAAGCTGAGCGGGAAGCCAGCTTCAATGAGGATTTCCTTCATGGCCAGGTCGTTGGTATCGCTGGCATCGAGTATCTCGATGACTTCGCCGACCGGTTTGCGGGTTTTCTCGCCCCAGGCCACTACTTTCACCACGGCCTTGTCGCCGGATTTACCGCCGTTCAGCGAGTTGGCGGGGATATAGATATCCGGCATGAACATCCCTTTTTCCGTGATCAGGAAGCCGAAGCTTTTGCTCACCTGCAGGGTGCCGGTAAATTCTGTTTTATTTCGTTTAAGGATATCCGTGATAATGCCTTCCTGGCGGCCGTCGCCTCTGGCGTGTTTGATCACGTCTACCAGGACTTCATCCTTATCGAGGGCGGTATGCAGGTTTTTCTGTTTTACCATGATGTCTCTGGCGAGACCCGGTACGATCACGAAGGCCATTCCTGACCTTGTCAGTTCCACGACACCTCTGAAGGTTTTCTTCTGGCCGGGGTTTTTCTTATCTTTCTTTTTCTTACTCATGTTTGGTTGTCTTATTGACCAAAGGCGGGCAATTGCCGGGCCACGTAGTCAAAAATAAAGTTATTAAATGATTCCGCTTCTCCGAAGAGGAACGAAATTTCCACTGGCATAACAGCTATTTGCAGGTTTTGTTCTGCCAGTTCTTTTTGCAGGAGATGCAGCCTTACGGCATCTTTCTCCGTGGTGATGACCATCTTTTGGGTTCCTGGCAGGTCATCTCTTTCCTTTTTTATTTTAGCAATATCTTTTTCCGAATAGTAGTAATGATCAGGAAACGCCAGCAGGTAAACCTGTTGAAACTGCTGCTGCAGCTTCTCCAGCAGCGGTTCCGGGCGGGCAATGCCGCAGGCGAGCAATACCGATGCTGATGCAGGAACATTCACGGGCTGACGGGTTGTCATATCAAATAATGCGCCGTATTGCAAGGTAGTAAAAAACAATCGCTGGCCGGGCAGCGGATTGATTTCTTTTTCCAGCGCGGCCTTTTCAGCCAGGCTCATGTCCGGCGGACATTTGGACACGATGATGCAATTGGCGCGCTGGTAGCCGCTTCTGCCCTCCCGGAGGCGGCCGAAGGGGACGACGTGATCGCGGGTGAACAGCCGGTTGTATTCGGTGATCAGGATGTTCATGCCGGGTTTCACAGACCGGTGCTGGAAAGCATCGTCCAGCAGGATCACCTGTGTGTCCGGTTCTTCGCCCAGCAGCTGCGGGATGGCCAGCATCCGCTCTTCCCCTACGCATACTTTGATGTCCGGGTATTTCGTGTGGAACTGCATGGGCTCATCGCCGATGTCGGCGGCGGTGCTGTGTTCGTCGGCCAGCAGGTAGCCGCTGGTACGGCGGTTGTAGCCCCGGCTCAGGGTGGCTGTCCGGAACTGGTCTTTCAGCAGGCGGATCAGGTATTCCACATGCGGCGTTTTTCCTGTACCCCCTACCGACAGGTTGCCGCAGGCAATTACCGGGAGATCGAACTCCACGGCGGTGAGCACACCCTTATCATAGAAGCGGTTGCGGACCCACATCACAAGGCCATAGAGCAGGGAGAAAGGATATAACAGTATTTTAAGATAACTCAGTAGTTTCAGCACTGTCAGGGTTGTTTAAAATTAAACTGATAAATAACGTCGGGCGTTACCACGGTCTGCAGGGGCACATCCCAGCTGTCCGCGTCGCTGATGCCGTCGATAGGGCCAAACAGCGACAGGCCAACCGTACGCACGTCCGGGCGGCATTGCTGCAGAAAGCGGTCATACATCCCTTTGCCGTAGCCTACCCGCTGGCCCTGCCGGTCGAAAGCCAGCAACGGCACCAGTACCAGGTCTATGGTTTCCGGCTGCACGGGTTCACCGTTTTCCGGCTCCGGGATGCCGAAGCGGTTCTTCACCAGTACCGTATGGGTATGCCAGGCGTAGTGGTACATGTCGCCGGTTTTCATATCGGCCTTTGACAGCACCAGCTGGATGTCCGGATGTTGTAGCCGCAGCCATCGGGCCAATGGCCAGGTATCGACTTCTTTTTTTTCCGAGATGGGAAGGAAAAGATGCAGATAGCGCACTCCCTGAAAATCGAGCTGGCGGGCGTTGGCCAGCAGCCGTTCGTTCAGGTCTGCCGCCGTGGCGTCCGGGAGGTTCAGGCGCTGTTCGAGGAAGTGTTTTCGTATATCCTTTTTGGTGATCATGCCAGTAACGCCTTTAGGGGAGCTGACAAAAGTTGTGCCTGTTGCTGTACGAATGCCATATTGACTTCCGTCGCCTGCGGAATACGGCCAATGCGGGGATAGCCGCTCAGTCGCACCACATTGTCTTCATTGGTATGGTAATCGCCTCCGAAGATCCAGCCCATAACGGGCACGCCTGCATGTTGCAGCACGCGGGCGGTGAGCAGGCTGTGGTTGATGCTGCCGAGATAGTTCTGCGCCGCGATGATCACGCCGGCGCCCAGGTCGCGGACCAGGTCCAGCGTCAGAACGTCGTCTGTCAGCGGTACCAGCAATCCGCCGGCGCCTTCTATCACCAGTGCCCGGTGGGCCGGCTGCAGTGCTGCGGCCTGTCTTACAATCTCAGCGGTGTTGATGGTGACCTGCTCCATGCGGGCGGCCAGGTGAGGCGAGGCCGGCTCCTTCAATACATAAGCTTCCGGATGGCAGATAGTGACGCCTTCCGGCACCAGGGCCCTGACCGTCTGCGTGTCAGTACCCTCTTCAGACCCGGACTGTACAGGCTTCCAGTAGTCAGCTTCCAGGGCCGTGGTCACACAGGCGGATACGATGGTTTTCCCTACACCGGTACCGATACCGGTTATAAATATTCGATTCATCTACGGCAAATATAACAGAGGAATTACGATTTACGAATTACGAATTATGAAGGAGGGCTGCTGGCGGCAGCAGGACGGCAGTAAAGCGCCGGATTTTAACATTTTTTAAATCTTGGACATTTTCCATCATTTTACGGTTATTATTAAATAAAATTCATCTACCTAAATCATTATCAGAAAAACAAAAAGAAATCGGGGTGTTCTGGCCGCTGCCGGTTAAACCCCGTTACGGCAAATTAACGGCGGTAACCTGTTTGTTTAGGCTTAATTCGTAATTTACAACTGTACACAACCTCGTTATTTTTATGAAATATGCAGCAAACATTCTCGAAACGATAGGACATACCCCGCTGGTAAAACTGAACCGAGTAACCGCTTCCCTCCCTTGTCCCGTGTTCGCCAAAGTGGAATTTTTCAATCCGGGCAACTCCATTAAAGACCGCATGGCCATCAAAATGGTGGAAGTGGCCGAACAGAAAGGCCTGCTTAAACCCGGCGGCACCATCATCGAAGGCACCTCCGGCAATACCGGTATGGGCCTTGCCCTCGCCGCCGTTATCAAAGGCTACAAATGCATCTTCACCACTACCGATAAACAGTCCAAGGAAAAAGTAGATATCCTCAAAGCCGTAG
This sequence comes from Chitinophaga oryzae, assembly GCF_012516375.2. Lineage (NCBI taxonomy): Bacteria > Pseudomonadati > Bacteroidota > Chitinophagia > Chitinophagales > Chitinophagaceae > Chitinophaga > Chitinophaga oryzae. Next base: position 3,634,689 of record NZ_CP051204.2, on the reverse strand, counting down.
GCGCAGAAGTGATCGTATGCCCGACCAACGTGGAACCCGAAGATCCGCGCTCCTACTACTCCGTATCCAAAAGACTGGCTACCGAAATACCAAACTCGTTTTACGTCAACCAATATGACAACCTCGCTAACCGCGACGCCCACTACGAGCAGACCGGCCCTGAAATATGGGAACAGACAGACGGCAAGGTGACCCACCTGATCGTAGCCACCGGCACCGGCGGCACCATCACAGGCACCGGCAAGTTCCTGAAAGAGAAAAATCCCAATATCAAAGTGTGGGCGATCGACAGCTACGGCTCCCTGCTCAAAAAATATTTCGAGACGGGAGAAATCGATATGAGTGAAGTATATCCTTATATCACCGAAGGTATCGGCGAAGACTTTGTACCGCAGAACTACGATATGAGCGTGATCGACGCCTTCACCAAGGTGACCGACAAAGACGGCGCCGTGATGGCCCGCCGCATCACCAAAGAAGAAGGCATCTTCGTGGGTTATTCCGCCGGATCTGCCGTAGCGGGACTGATGCAGCTCAAAGACACGCTGAAGCCGGACGATGTGGTGGTAGTGATTTTCCACGACCACGGCAGCCGGTATGTAGGCAAAGTATACAATGACCAATGGATGATGGAACGCGGTTTCCTCGACGTAAAAACCGTTAAGGACATCGTAGGCGCCCGCCGCAACATGCCGCTGGTCACCATTGACGCAGATGAGAAAGTAAGCGAAGCCATTGCCAAAATGCGCAAATTCGATATCGAACATATCCCTGTCACCAAAGGCAGCGACATCATCGGCGCCGTTTCAGAAAGTGGCCTGTTCAACAAACTGATTGACAACCCGCACCTGAAAGACGCCACTGTACAGGAAGTGATGCACGCTCCTTTCCCGATGGTGAGCCAGGAAACGCCGATAGAAAAACTGTCTGTTTACATCAACCGCGAAAACGGCGCCGTGATGACCAAAGACGAAAGCGGCGATCATCATATTGTGACCAAATACGACATTATCCAGGCATTAGGCCGCTAGTACTATGTTCCGCGACCAATTGAACCGTACCATTCATCTGCCGGAGGCGCCCAAGCGGATTGTTTCGCTGGTGCCTTCGCAGACTGAACTTTTATATACCCTCGGGCTTCACGAGGAAGTGGTAGGCATCACCAAATTCTGTATACATCCGGAAGCGTGGTTCCGCAGCAAAACACGTGTTGGCGGCACCAAGAACGTACGTATGGACGTGATCCGGGAGCTGGCGCCGGACCTGATTATCGCCAACAAAGAAGAAAATACTGCGGAAGATGTGAAAGCACTGATGGAACATTATCCGGTGTGGGTCAGTAATATCCGCACACTGGAAGATGCCTGCGAAATGATCACCGGCGTTGGCGCCATTACGCGGAAAACGGCGGAGGCAGCGCAACTGGCCGGTACGATCCAGCAACGTTTCGCGGCCTTACAGCCCCTCTCCGCCCCTGTTCCCACCGCCTATTTTATCTGGCGCGATCCGTGGATGGCAGCCGGCGGTGATACGTTTATCCACCAGATGCTGCTGCGTTGTGGTTTACAGAATGTGTTCGCAGACATTCCGCGTTATCCGGCGATTGACGAAGAGCAGCTGGCAGCCAGCGGTTGCAGGCTGGTACTGTTGTCTTCGGAGCCCTACCCTTTTAAAGAAAAACATATGCATGAAATACAGGCTATTCTCCCGGAAGCGCAGGTGCTGCTGGTAGACGGCGAGTTGTTTTCCTGGTATGGCAGCCGGCTGCTGGAGTCGCCGGCGTATATTGAAGCGTTGCTGCCCCGTATCTCCCAGGGATGATGGCCCGTATCTCCCAGGGCTGACGCCCTGGGTTACGCTGTTCTCCTCCCAGGGATGACGCCCTGGGTTACGTTGTTCTCCTCCCAGGGATGACACCCCGGGTTACGTTGTTCTGCGGGTTCTTTTGATGCTATGTTTTTTGGGCGGAATAGCTGCTGTATAGTGGCTTTTTTTCGTCCTTCTTTTTTTATGAGCAACCCTTCCTGTTTCTTTTCCGTAACAAGTGTATCTGTCACTTTATTCACAAAACACTTTTTATGGAAAGAAGGGATTTTGTATCCAACATCGGGATGACGCTCGCGCTGGCCTGCGTAGGCGGACTAGCGGCCTGCAGCAAGGGCGGGGGCGGTTATGACTCCTCACCGGACCCGACGCCGGGCGGCCCGAATGCGAAGCTGTCGGTCAACCTGGGCAGTGATTTGCCCAATCCCGGCGACTTTAAAATCGCCAACGGGGTTATCCTTATCCGTACCGGCACAGGCAAAACGGCAGCGGATTTTGCCGCGCTGTCCAGCACCTGCACCCACCAGGGGTGTACTGTCGCCACTTTTAACAATACGACGAAGCTGATTGAGTGTAACGCGCCCTGCGGCCATGGCAGCCGGTATTCGACCAGCGGCGCTGTTAACACCGGTCCCGCTACCGCGCCGCTGACAGCGTATACTATCACCGTAAGCGGGAATACCCTCACCGTTACGTGAATTACGAATTACAAATTACGAATTACGAATGGAGGGCTTCCTTATAGAGCGGTTACTTAATAACCTTTCCAAAAGAAAGCCCTCCATTCGTAATTCGTAATTCGTAATCCGTAATTGATTTAGTGTTTTAAGAGGAAGTCCAGTGCCCATCCGGCGAAGTGGGGTGAGCGTAGCACGCTGTTATGATCGCCGGCAACGGTGCCGTGCATTCCGCGGGGCATCATGGCGGCGAGGGAGCCGCCCGTATCGTTGTCTTCATCTTTATCACCTCCGATCACCAGTACCGGCTGCTGCACATCTGCCAATTCCGCAGGTGTGGTGGCCGGCTGGCCCCACTGCATCAGTGCCAGCGCCCGCTGATCTAACCCTTTCGCCTGTACGTTTTTGACCATGGCAGCCAATTCCGGTACATCTTTACCGGAGAGGGCATCGTAGAATTTCAGTCGGCGGGGCCATGCCGGGTCGGTGAACCCTGTGCCGATGCCGCCGAGTACGGCGCAGCTTACCTTTGGGTCCAGTACCAGCAGGCGTGCGGTGATGATAGATCCGCGGGAGTAGCCTACCACCCTGTAGGCTGACAGCTGCAGGTGCGCGGCGAGGCCGATGATATCGCGGGCTTCTGCGTCCTGCATGTAGGCGAGGCTGTCGTGCGGATGGCCGGAAGCGCCGTTGCCGCGCAGGTCCGGGGTGATAACGCGGAATCCGCGTTGCAGCAGGGAGTCGTACAGGGGTGTGGAAGACCATGAATCGCCGCTGCCCATGAAGCCGTGCACGAGGATGACCGGCTGACCGGTTCCTTTATCCGTGTAATGGATACGGGTCCCGTCAAAAGAAGAAAAGTAGTTGGCGGAATCGTTTGCATTCCGATCAAACGTACCGGCGAAGAGTGTTTTAAAGGAAAGCAGCAGTAGTGCGGCGCTGAGTATGTTACGCATGGCTATAACGAATAAGTGGTTAAAATACGTTTTTCCGCCTGTATTTTTCAGCGGAGATAAAAATACATTTCACTATAAAACTTATTTTTTACTGTGTATATTTGCTTTCCTAAAAAAACAAATACATTTTAAAGTATGGGAAAATACAGAGCTGGCGTATTATTCGGCGAAGAGCTGGATGCGCTGTATAACGATGCCAAAGACAACGGATTTGCTATGCCTGCCGTGAACGTAGTGGGAACCAACTCGGTTAATGCGGTACTGGAAACAGCTGCCAAAGTAAATTCACCGGTCATTATACAGTTTTCCAATGGCGGCGCACAGTTTTACGCTGGTAAAGGTATGCCGAACGACAAGCTGCAGGCCAACATCGCCGGTGGTATCTCCGGTGCCAAACACGTACATGAAGTAGCGAAATATTATGGTGTTCCGGTGGTCCTCCATACCGACCATGCTGCCAAAAAATGGCTGCCCTGGATTGACGGCCTGCTGGACGCGGGTGAAGCGTTTTTCAAACAGACCGGTCAACCGCTGTACAGCTCCCACATGCTGGACCTCTCCGAAGAACCTATCCAGGAAAATATCGAGATCTCCCATAAATACTTTGAGCGCATGAACAAGCTGGGCATGTCCATCGAAATCGAGCTGGGCGTGACCGGTGGTGAAGAAGACGGCGTGGACAATTCCGGCGTGGACAACTCCAAGCTTTACACCCAACCGGAAGACGTGGCTTACGCTTACGAAGTACTGTCCAAAGTAGGCAGCCGCTTCACTGTTGCCGCTGCATTCGGTAACGTACACGGCGTTTACAGCCCGGGCAACGTGGAACTGCGCCCTGTTATCCTGCAGAACAGCCAGGAATTTATTCAACAGAAATTCGGCACCAAAGCTAAACCGGTATACTACGTATTCCACGGCGGCAGCGGCTCTCCGAAACACCAGATCGCCGAAGCCCTGGGCTACGGCGTTATCAAAATGAACATTGACACCGATATGCAATGGGCATTCTGGGAAGGCGTACACGACTACTACGAAGCGAAAAAAGACTATCTGCAGGGCCAGCTGGGCAACCCCGAAGGCGCAGACAAGCCTAACAAAAAATACTACGATCCGCGCGTATGGCTGCGCAAAGGTGAAGATACCTTTGTAAAACGCCTGGAAGAGGCGTTCCGCGACCTGAACTGCATCAACAGAAACTAATACCGGTTCCCGGCAGACGCTGCCCTGCAGCGTTTCGCCGGACTGATAGCTCAGTATTACCGCCCGAAGCGGAAACAAAGCGACTTATAGTAAAATAATCGCTTTTGTTTCCGCTTCATTATTAGTGGTTAAAATAAAATAATTTATCCCGTTTCCGGGGGGAGATTCGGAACAACTGTTTGGTTTTATGCTTTAATTCGTATCTTGCACCACTATTTTCTAATCTAATAGTAAAATATGTCAAGCTGGTTTAAGCGAATTAAACAAGGCATCTCCACCTCCACCAGTGAGAAGAAGGAAGCACCGGACGGGTTGTGGCACAAGTGTCCTAACTGTAAGAAAACCACCACTGTTAAGGATCTGAAGGAGCACTACTACGTGTGTGACAAATGTAACTATCACAACCGTATCAACTCCAGGGAGTATTTTGAGATTATTTTCGACGACAATCAGTTCGAGGAACTGTTTTCCAATATTTACCCGACCGATTTCCTGGGCTTTAAAGATCTCAAGCCTTACTCCGACAGGCTGAAAGACGCACAAAAGAAATCAGGCCTGAAAGATGCCATGACAGTTGGCACCGGTAAGGTAAACGGATTAGGCCTGGTAGTGGCCTGTATGGACTTCAACTTCATCGGCGGTTCCATGGGCTCCGTGGTAGGTGAAAAAATCGCCCGTTCCATCGACTACTGCATCGTGCACAAAATGCCGTTGATGATCATCTCCAAATCCGGCGGCGCCCGTATGATGGAAAGTGCTTTCTCCCTGATGCAGATGGCCAAAACATCGGCCAAACTGACCCAGCTCGCCAACGCAAGACTGCCCTTTATCTCCCTGATGACAGATCCTACCACCGGTGGTGTGACCGCCTCCTTCGCTATGCTGGGCGACGTGAACATCGCTGAACCCGGTGCGCTGATCGGCTTTGCCGGTCCGAGGATCATCAAGGAAACCATCAAAAAAGACCTCCCTGCTGGCTTCCAGAGCGCTGAGTTCCTGTTGGAACACGGCTTCCTGGACTTCATCATGGACCGGAAAGAATTAAAAACAAGACTGGCCAACCTGCTCAGTCTCTTCAAAAACTAGATATTCATTTTGGGATTTGCGATTTTTTGATTTTGGAATTTTGAGGACCACCTGGTCAGGTTAAATCACAAAATCAAAAAATCGTAAATCCCAAAATTTTCACCCCATGGCCGAATTAAAGAACAGATCAGCATATTTTGAGTACGCAATAGAGGAAAAATTTATTGCGGGAATGGTATTGACAGGAACAGAGATTAAGTCTATCCGTGCCAGCCGGGTCAGCTTTAATGACTCCTTTTGTTATTTCTCGAAGGGAGAATTGTTTGTTAAAAGCCTGCACATCGCCGAATATTCTCACGGCACCAGCGCCAACCACGATCCCCTGCGCGAAAGAAAATTGCTGTTGACAAAACGGGAATTAAAAAAAATAGAGAACAAAATCAAGGAACGTGGCTATACCATTGTTCCGCTTCGTATATTCATTACGGATAAAAGTCTTGCCAAAATGGAAATAGGTGTGGGCAAGGGTAAAAAACTGTACGACAAACGGGAGTCTATCAAACAACGGGAGTCTGACAGGGAATTACGCCGCCAGATCAAATAACCACGCCGCAAGCTACCTTACTCCTTAAATCCTGTCCCTTGAACACGATCAGTCTACCTATCCGTTCTGCCGGCATAAGGGGAACGCTGTGCCTGTTGGCCTGCATACTGTTATGGAGCTGCCGCTCGGGCGAAAAGCTCTACAACAAAGGCAAGTATGATAACGCCGTCACCGCTTTCGTCAAAAAACTCCAGCGCAAACCCCAGGACGCCACCGCGCTTCAACTGTTGCCTGAAGCCTACCGCCAGGCACAGAAGATGCATGAAGACCGCGTCAACAACCTGCTCCGCTCCAACAATCAGCTTAAATGGGAACCGATACGCAACGAATACCGGACCATGCAACGGCTATACGAGGCCATTCACAGCTCCCCTGCCGCCCTGAAGATCGTCACCCCTAAAGATTACAGCGATGCTATCACCGGCGCCCTGGAAAACGCTGCCGAAACACGCTACGACAGGGGCATCGCCCTTATGCAACGCGGAGACAAGGCCAGCGCCCGTAAAGCATACGATGAATTCGGTGCAGCGCTCAAACTGATCCCCAACTATCGCGACGCCCAGGAACGCAAAGACGACGCTTTCCAGGCCGGCGTGGTATATGTGGTGGTGAGCGAAGTGGACGTCCGCTCCCCTTACTTCCAGTTCAGCGCCGACCAGTTCCGGGACTACCTCGTTCGCTCCCTCCAGCAGCGTAACGTCAACCGTTTCGTCGTGTTCTATGACGAACGTACCGCCAGGAACGAAAACCTGCGGCCCGACCAGTACATCGCCCTGCGCTTCCTGGACTTTATGGTGGGCCAGACGTATGTAGACCGCGCCCGGCGCGAGGTGTCCAAAGAAATCGTCACCGGTACCACCAGGGATACCACCGGTAAAACCATCAATACCTACACCACCGTGCGCGCCACCATTGTTACGACCAAAACAACGGTGGAATCCAGAGGCCTGCTGGACTACCAGATCGCCGACATCCATAACGGCAGGATACTCCGCTCTGACCGCATACCCGGCAGCTATACCTGGTTCAACCAGTTTGCCACCTATACCGGCGATTCCCGCGCCCTGAGCGAGGCAGACCTCGCGATCATCGGAGGACGGGACCTGCCACCACCGCCACCACAGGACCTTTTCATGGAGTTTACCCGGCCTATCTATAACCAGCTGGAAAAAGATTTGCGGGATTATTATGCTTATATAGACTAATCCTTCCCGGGACTAAAGCCCCGGGCGACACTTTTGAGGACAAGGCAGCATACAACCGCTATCAATATACAGAAAGACCGCCCTTTGATAATGATATCAAAGGGCGGTCTTGTTTAATCTCTTTATGTTGGCGATTACAGCATGGGCGTTAATACCGGTATCAATTGATGCGCCGGCACTACCCCACTCTGGCGCCAGGCCAGCTGCCCGTTTTTAAACAGCAACATGGTAGGGACGCTGCTGATCTGCCATTGGGCCGCCAGCTGCTGATTTTTATCGATATCGATCTTAATGATCCGGATCTTGTCTCCAAACTTGTCTTTCACCTCTTTCAGTATGGGCGGCATCATCTTACAGGGGCCGCACCAGGTGGCAAAACAGTCGATCAGCACCGGTGTGCCTGATTGAAGGATGGTCTGCAAATTTTCCATAGCGCACTGATTTAATCTCTTTGCAAAATAATCTTTTTTAAAGACTTGATAATGGACGAGTTGGGAAGCACACGACGGGAAACAACAGCTGAAGTTGAAAACATTTCATATATTAGGGATATCTGTAATCTCAATCCCTTCGTCCAATGAATACGTTATCGACTATCATCTACATGGCATGGTTCCTTTCAGAAATATTACTCAACCGTATACTGCGCGGCAAGGCGCCGGAGGACAAAAAGAACAAAGACAAAGGCAGCCTGGCTTATATCTGGATCGTGATCCTGATCAGCGTTAATGTGGCCGTGTACCTGTCGTACCGTACACAGTTCCCCATACTGCAGCAGGGCAGCCTCATGAACTACACCGGGTTATCGGTGATCCTCGCAGGCATGGTCCTGCGGTTTTATGCCATCGCCTCGCTGGGCAGGTTGTTTACCGTGGCTGTCACCATCCGTAAAGACCACCGCATCAAAAAAGAGGGCATCTACAGTATTCTCCGCCATCCGTCCTACGCCGGGTCCCTGTTGTCTTTCCTGGGCTTCGGCCTGTCGCTCAATAACTGGCTGGGACTGGCCATTGCTTTTATCCCGGTGCTGGCTGCGTTCATTCACCGCATGGACATTGAAGAAAAAGTACTGACCGAAGAGTTCGGCAGCGAATACACCGATTATATGCAGCACACCCGCCGCATCCTTCCTTTTATTTACTGACAGGCATAAAAAAGCCTTCGGAAAAAATTCCAAAGGCCTTGATGTATGAAGGGTAAAAACTAGTTATTCAGATTCGGATTGTTCTGCAACTCACTGAGCGGAATGGCAAACAGATAGTAAGGGCTGTTTTTCACAAAAGCAGATCCGTCCGGCAGTTTAACGGTACGATGCCCTACCCCGCGAACGGAGACAACGGAACCATCCGGCTGCGGCACCTTAATGATACTGTCTGTACCGTTAACGGCTTTAAACGGTTTCCTTACTACGGTACCGCCTGTACGAATAATGTCTACCAGCGAGAAACCTTCGCCCCATAGTTCTTTTCTTCTTTCCAGCAGGATGGTGTCTTTTATAGAACCTCCTGCAGCGGCGTTGTAGAGGTGGGAGTTACGGGCGCTTCTGAGCACATTCAGCACTTCAGCAGCTTTCGCGGTATTGTTGGTGCTGGCGTATGCTTCAGCTTCAATCAGGTACATTTCCGCAGCACGCATCAGTACTACATCAGACACCATTCCACCCGGATCACGGAAGCGGAATTTTTTGTACAGCAAAGCGCCGGGACCGCTGGTGCTCCACTGGAACAGGCGGAAACGTACGTCGGTGCTGTCAAAATAGCCCTGGAACCAGGGATCGGCCTTGAAACTTTTATAGTAAGATACCGGTGTGGACACATCGAGGAAAGTGAAGGTGGAAGCCGCCACGTTCTGCGTGGGCGTCTGCGGCTGGGCCCAGATCCACTCCACATTACCGGCGTCGTTGAAGCCTTTGTTATAATCGTCGCCGGACATCAGCGTGTAACCGTTACGCGCAGCCACGGCAGGATCGATCGCTTTGGCCGGCTGATTGCTGTAGAGATAAGCCCTTGCCAGCAGTCCGTTAGTGACCCTGGTATCGATTTTAAATTTCCGGGTATCGTCGCGCTCATAGTCCGCCAGTAAAGGCAGGGCGGCCTGCAGATCGGCGATCGCCTGCTGATATACCTGTGCTACGGTAGACCTGGCCTTACCCGGCGTGGACGGATTGGCCGGCTCTGTATAGATAGGCGCTGATTTTCCGTTAGGATCGGTAGTAACGCCAAAGGAATAGAACTCCGCCAGTGTCAGGTAGCAGAAACCTCTTAAAGCGGACGCCTGACCTTTCAGCAGCTTGCGCTTCGCTTCGTCGCCGGGCACATTATCTATTTTAGACAGGAAGTTATTGCAGTTATCGATGGTCTTGTACAGGATGGTCCAGTAAGCGCTCACCCTGTTTTTGGTATTGTCCACCATTTCGATGAACGTATAGGAGTCCCTGAAACCATACGAAGTGGTGAGGGCCACATCGCTGCCCATCGCATCGCTGGTAAGGTCCAGCGATTTGAGGCCTGGTACGGCGAAGGTGAAATAGGTCTCATACATATAGGCCCAGATCCCAGTCAGCGCGGTTTCGGCGTTGTCCACGGAGTTAAACACCTGGTCGTCGGGCACGGCATTGGTAGGCCGCGTGTCCAGGAAATCCTTATTGCAGGCAACGAAAGCAACTGCGGCGAATATAGCGATGAATAATAGTCTGTTCTTTTTCATGACACAGTTTTTAGAAGCTCAGATTAATACCGGCGGATAAAGATTTCACGGCCGGATAACGATAGTAGGTAGTACCGCCAACGGTCTGCTCAGGGTCCATACCCTTGTGGTTATACAAAGTGAATAGATTTTCCCCTGTCACATACACCGTGATGTTATTCAGGTGCGCCCTTTCCATCAGCGATTTCGGCAATGAGTAGCTAAGGTTCAGGCTTTTCAGTCTGGCATAGGTAGCGTCGTACAGGAAGCGCGTAGAAGCGGCCGTCCAGCTGGGCGCTACGGTACTTACCTGCGGCACGTCCGTGTTGCGGTTGGTGGGTGTCCAGGCGTCGAGCACTTCGGTAGACCATGCACGGCCGGCAGAGCCACCCAGTCCCATCAGGAACGTGTAGTCATTGTCGAGCACTTTACCACCGATGCTGTACACGATCAGGAAAGACAAGGAGAAGTTTTTATAGGTGAAAGTGTTGGTCAGGCCACCATACAGGTCCGGCAGCGATGAACCGGAATAATACAGGGAGGCTTTGCTGTAGTTGGTAGTATCCTTGATGCTTCCGTCCGGATTGGTGTATTTCCACTGCGCTTCACCGGTATTCGGGTTTACGCCGGCCCATTGACGCAGGTAGAAATCATAGATAGATTTACCCACCATGAGCTTTTTGGTACCACTGATGATCTCCTGCTGCGGCAGGCTGGTGATCTTATTGCGATAGTGCGTCATGTTGAGATCGATGGTCCAGCTGAAATCTTTTGTTCGTATAGGCGTACCATGCAGGTTGAGGTCTATGCCGGTATTTTTCAGTGCGCCTACGTTCTCGTCTACAGAAGCGTAACCGGTAGAAGGTGCTTTGGGCCTGGAGTACAGCAGGTCCTGTGATTTACGGACGAAGAACTCCGCGCTGCCGCCGAAGCGGTTGTCGAACATGGACCAGTCTACCCCGATGTTGAGGTTGAGGTTAGTTTCCCATTTCAGCCTGTCGTTGAACAGGTATTCACGGAAAGTACCCCCCAGTCCGAGGTTGCTGTTAACAGAATACAGCGGCAGGTAGTTATAGTAACGGTCGGTACCCAGGTTGTCGTTACCTTGTCCGCCGTAGCTGGCGCGCAGCGTCAGGAGGTTGAGCCAGGAGCTGCTTTTCAGGAAAGTTTCTTCTGTCAGTTTCCAGGAACCGCCTACTGACCAGAAAGTACCCCAGCGGCGGTCCGGTGCGAAGCGGGAAGACCCGTCGCGGCGCAGCGATGTGGAGAAGAAGTATTTACCGGCGTAGTCATATTCTGCTCTTCCGAGGAAGGAACTTTGCCGGTAGCTATCGGAGTAGCCGTCGAAGCTTCCGATCAGCGCGGCGTCAGCGGGTTCGTCCACACCGGGTACGGAGAAGCCGGATTTGGACCCTGAAAGAAAGGTGTATTTGAATTTATAGGCTTCCTGACCGAGCAACACGTTGAGGTGATGTTTTTCGTTGAAGGTGTTTTCGTAGGTCAGGAGGTTGTTGAAAGTCCAGCTGAAAGTGCGGTAGTTGGCTTTAGATACGGTACCGCCTACTTCGGCGTCGAAGCCGAGGGTGGGGTTCGTATAGTCGTGGCCTACACGATTGGAGTAGTCCGCATTGTAGCTGGTTTTGAACTTCAGCCCTTTGTAGAGCGTAGCTTCCGCGAAGAAACGGCCGGATACGTCGTCGCGAAGCACATTGTGTTTGTCGATACCGGAAGTCTGCACCAGGTTGGTGCGTGGGTTGGCCGGGTCGGGACGATAATCGCCGTAATCGAATATTTTGTTGCCTTTTGCATCGAGGAGATAAGCGCCGGTATTGAGATCGCGCTGATACACCGGATACATGGGCCCCATGAGGCGGCCGTAGTTGATATAGTTATCGCTGCGGCTGTCTTCTGAGGGAGGCGCTTGCTGATCGGAGTGAGCGGCGCTGAGGTTCAGGCCTACTTTCAGCCATTTGCGGGCGTCTATGTCCACGTTGGAGCGAACGGTGTAGCGTTTAAAACCGGAACCGAGGTAGATGCCCTGATCATCGAGGTAACCACCGGAGATCAGGTAGCGGGTTTTATCGGTTGCTCCGCTGATGGCTACGTTGGCTTCCGTGCGGTGACCGGTGCGTTGCATGGCTTTGTTCCAGTCGTCATTCCACAGTGCTTTAGCTCCTGCCACCAGTTTACCGTCGGTGCCTACCGGCTCGGGGAACGCGCTGCCGTAGGGGTTGATGCCCAGTTCCCCTACCAGGTCGCGGCTCGCGTTTCTGGCGGCAGCAATGGAGTCCTGACTATTCAGATTTTCATTGAACAGTGCACGCCAGAACATCGGGAAATATTGATCGGTAGACATCCTGTCATAATCTTTCACCGCTCTTTTAGAGAAGCCCTGACTAACGCGAACGTCTATATTACTGCCTTTCGCTTTTCCTTTTTTGGTGGTGATGATGATCACGCCGTTGGCGCCGCGGGAACCGTATAAAGCTGCAGAGGCAGCGTCTTTCAGCACGCTGATGGATTCGATGTCATAGGGGTTGATAGCGCTCAGGTTTCCGCCGTAAGGCACTCCGTCCACTACATAGAGCGGGTCTGCAGAGGCGTTGATGGAACCAACGCCACGGATGCGGATGGTGGCGTCAGAGCCGGGCTGGCCGCTCTGGGAAGCGCTTTGTACGCCGGGAGCGAGGCCCTGGAGGGCTTTGGTAACGCTGGACACCTGGCGGTTCTCCAGTTCAGTCCCCTTTATTTGTGATACCGAACCGGTATAAGAGCTTTTTTTGGTGGTACCATAAGCGATCACCACGATCTCGTCAATATCTTTCCCGGCAGATTGCAGGGTGACGGTGATGGGTGCGGTACTGACAGGCACTTCCTGTGAGGTCATGCCTACGTAACTAATGACCAGTGTAGTAGCGGCAGGATCTGTCACTTCCAGCCGGAAAGAACCGTCAGGCCCTGTCAGCACACCTTTCGTCGTTCCTTTAATGACGATGGTGGCGCCGGGCAGCGGCTCCTTGTCTTTGGCCGACAGCACGGTACCCGTAACGGTACGTACCTGTGAAAACGCCGCCAGTGGGCCCAGCAGCAGTAGGAGAATCAGCAATCGTTGTAACATAGATCTATGTTGATTGGTTTAGAGAACGAATAAAGGCAATAACAGGCCGGTACCTGCATCAGCGCAGATAACACCAGCTTAGCCTCCTTGTATTGTGTGTACTGTGACAGCTGCCTTCCAAAAAGCAGAGATGTTGCTGCAAATTTTTATCTCGGAAGACCTGTTGTGCAGATAGCGATATGATATTAACTACAGCAACAACAACTTTGGTTGATGCGTTGATCCGGCTGGTTCTTCATTTCCATTATTGGTTTCCTTTGTTGTTTCATAATCTGACCTTTCATTATTCTACTAATCCTATAGACTAATGGGACGCAAAGCTAGGGTGTTTGTACGTAAACAACAAAAGAATTGTTAAAAAAGTTGAACAGTGACGGAAAACTGTGATGAGCGGAACGCTGCTAAACCGCCGCAGGGGGAGTTCTGTGGCCATCAGTGCGGTTGCCGGCCGCCAGGTGCCCGATGGGCTTATCATGTTGGATTTTCAGCGGGCTTATCATGCTTTGTTTTTACGGAGCGCTTTGAATTTTTTGCACTCGGGCCGATTTGAAACGCCTATCATATACTCATCTTACCCTTTATGCATCAGCAGTACAATGATGACACCGGAAGTCGTTAGCGTGATATTAGCTACGGCGTAAGCGACCGTATACCCCAACGCCGGCACCTTGCTGTTTAGCGCGTCCTGTACGGCCAGTAGCGGCGCTGATTCGTCATGCGCACCGGCACAGGCTCCCAGGCCGATGGCCGGATGGAATTTGAAAACATATTTGGAGAGGAACAGCGCTACCACCATGGGCAACAGGCTCAACACCAGGCCTGCGAGGAACAGCGTCAGGCCTTCCTGCTTCAGTCCCTGTAAAAATCCTTCGCTGGCGGTCAGCCCCACGATGGCAATAAACACATGCAGCCCCAGTTTCGTAAGCACCCACTGCGATGCAGGCGGTATATATCCGAAACGGGGATTCACGCTGCGCAACCAGCCGAAGAAGAGGCCGGCCAGCAACGCGCCGCCGCTGGTGCTCAGTTCTACCGGCACATTACCGAACCGTACGCTCATCACGCCCACCAGGGCGCCCAGTGCAATACCACCTGCCAGGTAAGGGATGTCCGTTTCCACGCCTGTCCGTTCTTTAAACCCTAGTATAGGCACCGCAAGGTCCAGTTCTTCCTGTATGCCCACCAATTCAGCCACATCGCCTTTTTGTACGATGGTATTGGCTTCCAGCGGTATCTCGATACCGGCGCGTGTAATTTTGCGGACGCTGATACCATGCAGCTGCGGCTGCCGCACCAGCAACTTAATAGGTTTATTGATGGCGGTATTTTTACTGATCACTACATTGATGGCCTGTACCGGAAATGTCAGCAGGTCGGCATCGGCGACTTCCTTGCCCAGCATATCGCCTGAGGCGATGGCAGCAGACCGCTGCCCGCCGACAGCTATAATATCTCCCTGACGGACCACAAAATCCTGCGGGGTCTCCATCATCTCCCCTTCCCTCCTGACGCGCAGCACATACAACACTCTTTTCTTACGCCGGAAAAATGCCTCCAGCTCTGCTACAGATTTCCCCTCGTCCCCTACCAGTTCATTATTGACGAGGTAGGCGCGGAAAGCCACATGATCATAGGCATTTTTTATATCGCCGTCATCTTCCGCATTGGCGTCTGTGAGCGTTGCTTCCAGTTTACGGGTTTCTTCTATCAGTTTCTCCCTGCTGCCAGACATGAACCACGGGCCGATGACCGACAGAAACCAGCTGGTGCCGGCGGTCCCGAAGATATAGGTCACCGCATAGGCTACCGGTATCTGGTTGACCAGCCTTTCTTTGTCCGCCATACTGATGTCCAGTTCATTGATAGTATTGGAAGCAACGCCGATAATAGCGGAACAGGTATTGGCGCCGGACATCAGCCCGGCGGTAGTGCCTGTATCAAACTGCAGGACAGAAGCAATAGCCCAGCAGAAGAAGAGGCTGCTGCAGCAAACGATAAAAGAGAAAGCCGCTATTGGCAGACCATCTTTTTTAAGTCCCTGAAAAAACTGCGGGCCGATGCTGTAACCGGTACAGAACAGGAACAGCAGGAAAAAAATGGATTTGGCCGCACCCGGTATCTGGATATGTATGCCACCGATAACGATACCTACCAGCAGTACGCCGGTCACGGTACCAAGCGTAAACCCCCTGATACGTACTTTGCCCAGGAGAAAACCAATGAGCAGGGTTAACATGACAGCGATTTCCGGGTATTTCTGAAGGGTTTCTATCAGCCAGGTAAGCATAAACGAAGTTTTTCCGTTTATATTACAATCCGGGCAGCCTGTTGGTTCGGCGATGGTCAATTTCCGTTTTCGAAGCCCTGGTCTACCAGCCAGTTGCCGCTGTCAGCGGCCTGTGTGGCCAGTTCATCGCAACGGTTGTTCAGCGGGTTGCTGGCATGGCCTTTCACCCACTGCATTTTCACTTTATGTTTTCTGTAGAGCGGAATAAAGCGCATCCACAGGTCTTTGTTTTTTTTGTCTTTAAAACCGGTTTTTACCCAGCTCCATATCCATCCTTTCTCAATGCTGTCCACCACATATTTACTGTCGGTGAAAATGGTCATTTCCAGTCCGTCTCTCTTCAGCGCTTCCAGTGCGGTGATGACCGCCAGCAGCTCCATCCGGTTGTTGGTGGTTTTACGGTACCCCTGCGACATTTCTTTGCGCATGCTGCCCCATAATAGTACCACGCCGTAACCTCCGGGCCCGGGATTGCCGCGGGAAGCGCCATCCGTATATATCTGCAATTCTGCCATAGCGCGCAAATATATTGTCATTTTCGGATTTTCGATTTTTTGATTTTGGAATTTTGGGAAGATGAAGTCGTACTACCTGACAAAATATCAAAATCAAAAAATCGAAAATCAAAAAATCTGCTTTTTATACCTGGAACACACCTACGTTGAATGCCTGTTCAACCGGTGCATTGTTAGCGGCTTTGATGCTCTCGGAAATATGCCGCCGGGTATCGGCGGGATCAATGATATCATCTACCCAAAGGCGGGCAGCGGCATAATAAGGGGTGGTCTGGCTATTGTATTTATCAGTAATTTCTTTCAGCAGGCGTGCTTCATCTTCCGGAGTGATTTCCTGGCCTTTGGCTTTGAGGGAAGCCACCTGGATCTGCAGCAGTGTTTTAGCCGCCTGTTCACCGCCCATTACCGCTATTTTAGCGGAGGGCCATGCATAGATAAAGCGGGGATCATAGGCTTTGCCACACATGGCGTAGTTGCCTGCGCCATAGGAGTTACCGATGATGATGGTGATTTTGGGCACGACGGAATTGGATACGGCGTTGACCAGTTTGGCGCCGTCTTTAATGATGCCGGCGTGTTCGCTGCGGCTGCCCACCATAAAGCCGGTCACGTCCTGCAGGAATACCAATGGAATTTTTTTCTGGTTGCAGTTCATGATAAAGCGGGCTGCTTTATCGGCGCTGTCGTTGTAGATAACGCCGCCCATCTGCATTTCTCCTTTACGGCTTTTTACGATTTTACGCTGATTGGCCACGATACCTACGGCCCAGCCGTCGATGCGGGCGTAACCGCAAAGGATGCTTTTACCATAGTCCTGTTTGTACTGGTCGAAAGCGGAATTATCCACCAGGCGGTGGATGATATCGAGCATATCGTAGGGGCGGGAGCTATCGGCCGGCAGTATGCTGTGCAGCTCTGCTTCCGGCAGTCCGGGCGCTGCCGGCGTTATGCGGTCAAAGCCTGCAGTGGGCCCCTGCCCTATTTTGCTGACGATCCTTTTTATCTGGTCGAGGCATTCTTCATCCGTTTTGAATTTATAGTCCGCGATACCTGAAATTTCTGTGTGGGTAACGGCGCCGCCTAACGTCTCCGCATCTACGTCTTCCCCGATAGCGGCTTTTACGAGGTAAGGGCCGGCGAGAAAGATAGAGCCGTTGCCTTCCACCATCAGCACTTCATCGCTCATGATGGGGAGGTAGGCCCCCCCTGCCACGCAGCTGCCCATTACAGCGGCGATCTGGGTAATGCCCATAGCGCTCATGCGGGCATTGTTACGGAAAATGCGGCCGAAGTGTTCCTTATCCGGGAATATTTCGTCCTGCATGGGCAGGAATACGCCGGCGCTGTCTACCAGGTAGATGACCGGGAGATGATTTTCCATGGCTATTTCCTGCAGGCGCAGGTTCTTTTTGCCCGTCATGGGAAACCAGGCGCCGGCTTTTACTGTCATGTCGTTGGCCACGATCATGCACTGGCGGCCGCTTACATAGCCTATGCCGCCTACCGTGCCGGCGGCAGGGCAACCGCCATATTCGGCGTACATTTCATAAGCAGCAAAGGCGCCGATTTCGGTAAAAGGAGTGTCTTTGTCTATCAGGTATTGAATACGTTCCCTGGCCGTCAGTTTGCCCCGCTGGCGTACTTTTTCCAGGCTTTTTTTTCCGCCGCCCTGCTCTATCACGCCGAGGCGTTGTTTCATGGTGCTGATGGCCAGTCTCATGGCATCTTCGTTCTTGTTCGTTTCCAGATCCACTTGGTTCATAACGTTTGGGTTTTACTTTAAAAATACCGACAAATAAGTTAAATTACGAATTATGCAGCTTACAGAACACCTCGCTTCTTCCATTGAAGCGCTATATAATGGGAAGCCCTGGCTGGACGTAACTTTCAGGGAACATCTTTCCCGCATCGATGCGCGTCAGGCTGCCAAAAGCCTGAACGGCTCCAATAATATCTGGCAGATCGTGAACCATGTTATCTTCTGGCACCAGCGGGTAGAACGGTACATGCATAACGAGCCGCCCGAAAAAGACGGAGACCTCCCGGATTTTTATATGCCGGAAAACCACGGAGAAGAAAACTGGCAGGCTACCATCCACCGGCTGGAACATTCTTTCGACCAGATAGCAGCTACCATCCGGAAGTTCCCGGAAGCGGAACTGTTCGACACCTTCCCGGGAACAGATAAAAAGGCGATTTATTACCTGCAGGGCCTCGCAGAGCACGACGCCTATCATCTGGGGCAGATTGTACTGCTACGCAAATATCTTTGATTTACGGATTTTTTGATTTAGGGATTTTGAGATTTTGAGATTTCAGGGAATCAAACAGTCCCTGATTTACGGATTTTTTGATTTACGGATTTTGAGATTTTGAGATTTCAGGGAATCAAACAGTCCCTGATTTACGGATTTTTTGATTTAGGGATTTTGAGATTTTGAGATTTCAGGGAATCAAACAGTCCCTGATTTACGGATTTCAGGATTTACGGAGCAATCATTCCGCAAAATCCCAAAATCCGTAAATCAAAAAATCCCTAAATCCCAAAATCACTGCGTCAGGTCCATATCATACCGCTGTTCATACTGTTGCTGCCCCCACAGTTGCAGGAACTTCTCCCCTGTTTTACGGAAGCCTGCCTTTTTGTAGATATCGATGGCGGTTGACTGCAGGCTGGTCGTCATCAGGTAAACATTCTGATAATTTTTCTCCCGGCAGAAAGCGATGGCTTCGGCGAACAGGCGTTTGCCCAGTCCGCGTCCCCTGTAATCAGGATGTACAATGAACCAGCGCAGCTGGGCGAGGTAGCGGGACGAGCCCAGTATCGCTACCGCTCCAACGATCCTGTTGTCTGCAATGGCCAGGAACACCCTGTCTTTGTTGGCGTTGTAGGTGGACAGGAAATCCTGGAAGGTCTTACACACATAGGATTCAAACTCAAAGTTATAGCCACATTCTTTGGCATACAGTTCTCCGTGCAGGTATATCAGGTAACCGATATCGCCCGGTTGCAGGTCATAACGGAAATGGATATCCGAAGTAGTCGCCGCAGGCGCAGCGCCCGACAATACCGTTTCGATCGTTTTCATGGCGCCGGTCACCTGCAGGCGCTGAACTTCTTCCAGTGGCTCCAGTATCTGCCGGATATGATCGGAAGACCTTTCATTGAGGCCGGCCATCAGTTTACGGCCTTTAGCTGTCAGCTGCAGGAAAAAAGTCCGCCCGTCGGAGGGTGACTGGTGCCGGGTGATCAACCCGGCTGTTTCAAACTTCTTAAGGATACGGCTCAGGTATCCCCCGTCTATCTTCATGGTATTGATCAACTGGCCCGCGGTACATTTCTCCTGGTCCCCGATCTCGTACAGCACCCTCACTTCAGAAAGTGAAAATTTGCTATCGAGGATATGCTGGTCCAGCAGGCCAACTACCCCGGTATAAAAGCGGTTAAAGTGCCGGACATCCGCTATCAGTGCATCGTTAGACGACATATAAATCACTATTTCAGTTAAAATTACAAAAATACTTGACAATGTCAACTATTTTATTTGACTAAAGCAAATAATTTTCCGGGGCGGTAATCGTGTAAAAAACACCCTTACTGTATACATACACCCAATAGGGTAAGATGTTATATTTGTGATTTAGCACTTTATATTGCGGTGCGGTCTTGATTAAAACACATATATGTCGCCAGGATTATTATTTTCGTTCGTCATTGCTTACTTCGTTATCTTATTGATTGTCGCCTGGTACACCGGCCGTGGGTCTAACAACGACTCCTTTTTCATCGGCAACAGGAACAGTAACTGGATGCTGGTGGCATTCGGGATGATTGGCACTTCACTGAGCGGTGTCACTTTCGTAAGTGTTCCCGGAGCGGTCGGCAAAGACGCCTTTACCTATTTCCAGATCACGCTGGGTTACTTTATCGGCTACATCACCATTGCCTATGTGCTGATACCGCTGTATTACCGGCTGCAGCTGACTTCCATCTACAATTATCTGAACACGCGCTTTGGCGTGCTGTCGTACAAAACGGGCGCCTCTTTCTTTATCCTGTCGCGCACCCTGGGGGCTACGGCCAGGCTATACCTGGTGGTACGCATCCTGCAGGACGCGATCCTCTCCAGCTTCGGCGTACCTTTCTGGCTCACCACCCTGATCATTCTCTTTATGATCCTGGTATATACCTACGAGGGCGGGGTGAAAACCATCGTGTACACCGACACGCTGCAGACCACCTGTATGCTGGCGGGACTCATCATCTGCGTATTCTATATTCTGCATGCCATGGACATGAACATGGGCCAGAGCATCGCCGCCATGCAGGAGAAAGGACTAACGCGGATCTTTGAATTTGACCCCAACAGTAAACTGTTTTTCGTCAAGCAGATACTGGCCGGGGCATTTATCACCATTACCATGACCGGCCTTGACCAGGAGATGATGCAGAAAAACATTTCCGTGAAGACACTGCGTGATTCCAAGAAGAACATGGTATCGCTCGCCTTCATCATGCTGATCGTGATTGGCCTGTTCCTGTTCCTCGGCGGCCTGTTGCACCTCTACGGCGCGCAACAGCAGGTAAGCGCCACCGGCGACGCCCTGTTCCCCGAACTGGCGCTGCGCCACATGCCGCCGGTGATCTCCGTGATCTTCATCATTGCGCTGATATCTGCGCTGTTCCCCAGTGCCGACGGCGCCATGACGGCCCTCACCTCTTCCATCTGTATCGACATCCTGGATTTACAGCGCCGCACCGACTGGGACGAAGCGCGGAAAAAACAAGTGCGCCAGCGCATCCACCTGCTGATGGCTTTCATCTTCCTGTTGTTCGTAATGGTATTTGAGTGGGTCAACAACCCCAGCATGATCGGTGTGATCCTGAAGGTGGCTACCTACACCTACGGACCGCTGCTGGGCCTCTTCGCCTTCGGCATCCTGAGCAAACGCACGGTCAACGACCGTCTCGTGCCGATCGTCTGCGTGGTAGCGCCTATCCTCTGCTATGTGGTCGATACCTATCAGTCCCTGCTGTTCAACCAGTTCCAGATCGGACTGGAGCTGCTGATCATCAACGGCGCCTTTACCTATATCGGCCTGCTGATGATTTCAAGGAAAACGACCTAAGGATTTACGATTTTTTGATTTACGATTTTTTGATTTCTTTTGATAAAAGCAAAGACCTAAGCGATTAAAAAATCGCTTAGGTCTTTTTTAATTCGAAAAATCAAAAAATCGTAAATCAAAAAATCGTAAATCAAAAAATCCCTAAATCAGTTAATCTCCCTCGATTTATTGAGCAGGTGCAACTCCAGGATGGTGGTCTTCCCATTTTCGCTTTCCCGGTACATGGGGATGAATTTCCGGTTAAACTGTATTTCCTCGTAGGTATAGGAAGTACGCTGCAGTACCGTATTGGCATATACGTCGTTAAAGCCTTTTACCAGCACATAGATCTCCACGTCGGCATTCCGCATGTCTTCGGCCGTAAAGCCCAGCAGTGGGCTGTTTTCATCGATAGGATGTACCACCGTCCAGTTCATGGACAGGCTTTCAATCTTTCCTCTTTCCAGCGGCAGTGAATAAAACTTATATACCGGCGTACCGTCCTCCACAATTTGCAACCCTATGGTGACCGTCACGTCCACATTGGTGAGCGTGTGATTGTCTTTATACGAGGCAAAGCGGAACATCAGGCCGGTCATGTCTTTGTAGGGAGCAACCAGGGCGTGATCGCTGAAGACGAGGTGCGCCCGCGGCCGGGAAAAACGGCCGTACATCAGACCGGTGGCCACCGCAAAGGACAGGAAGCCCGACATCGCCTCGATAGCCGCCACCATATTGGCCCCGTCACCAACGGGGTTTACCCGGCCATAGCCAACGGTGGTAAAGGTTTCCGTGCTGAAGAAAAAAATCTCTTTCAGGCGTTCCCAGCTGGTTTGCCCGATAATGCCCTGAAACTGGTCAGCCCCCAGCGCCCAGTAGATGCCGGTGTAGAGGAGATTGATAGAGAAATAAAACAGGAGAATGACGCAGGTGAACTTCCACGCCGGCAGGTTGAGCAGTGTGTGGTACACGTTGAACCGGTCCCAGAAGGGGCGGCCTTCGCGGCGGATATTGAAGGTGCCATCGCGGTTGATAAACCGGCCTCCGTAACCACTGGGATTGGTACCGAAGCCGGTTTCGTCATTTTGTTTGGAGAAAGGGTTGATCCTTTTAAGGAGCGACATAAAACAGTTAGTTTGAACAACAAAGCTAACAGAATAATGTCATCTCTATCCGATCTTACTCACAGGTGCCGTCTACCGAACAGGAGGCGCCGTCGGTAATGTCCAGCGTTGTCAGCGGCTGTGTTTTACGCCATTCGCCATATGCCTGTGTAAGGGCTTCTGTAAAGGCTTCGGACGGTTGCGCGCCGGCCACGCCGTATTTACGGTCCAGCACAAAAAACGGAACGCCGCGGGCGCCCAGTTGCTCTGCCTCACGCACATCCAGGTTGACCGCCCCCGCAAATTCACCGGAAGCCAGCGTGTCTGCCACCAGCTTACGGTCCAGCCCTATGGCTTCGCCGATGCCGATCAGGGTATCATGGTCCGAGATGTCTTTTCCTTCCGTGAAATAAGCGATAAAGAGCTTCTCTTCCGCTGCAGCGCCCAGGTTGTGCACTTTCGCCAGTTGTATCAACCGGTGCGCATCAAAGGAATTCGCTACCACCGCCTGATCGAAGTTGTAGGTCAGCCCCACCTCACTGGCAGACCGGGCCACCTGCCGGTGCATCTGTACGGACTGCTCCCGGGAAATGCCTTTGTGCTGCGCCAGGTATTCATATACATCTGTGCCGGGCATGGATTTCAGGTCGGGGTTGAGCTGAAAGCTCTTCCACTCCACTTCTATTTTATCTTTCTCAGGGAATTTCTCCAGTGCCGCTTCAAATTTCCGTTTGCCAATGTAACAAAACGGGCACATGATGTCTGACCATATTTCTACTTTCATCCTATTCATACTTTATATAAAAAAACTTCTGCAAAGTTATTATTTTTGCTTTCCAAAAGTTACCAGTAACCAAAAGGATAGCACTATACAAAAAGTAACCATTTGATCATTGGGTTATTTTATCATTTGGGTATTTGGGCATTTGGGTATTTGGGTATTTTATTACTTGGCGCCGGGCATTTAAAGAAATACAATTCGATTCAATCCAATAAATATCATTTCACTACATATACCAAAAATAAACAAATAACAAAATATATAAATACCAAAATGATTAGGGAACCTGTTTTAACGGTGAAGGAAAAATGTATGGAGACGGGCGACCATAAAGATTGCCTGGGAGTCATCATGCCGGTGAGGGACGCGCTGGACGTCATCAACGGCAAATGGAAGCTGCCGATTATTATCGCTATCTCGCGCGGCCATAAACGGTTCCGCGACATTGAGAGGAATATACCAAAGATCACCTCCAAAGTATTGTCCAAAGAGCTGAAAGACCTGGAGGCACATAAGCTGATCAAACGCAGCGTGTTTGATAGTCAGCCGGTAAGCGTGGAATATACGCTGACACCTTACGCCGACACCCTGAACCCCGTGATTGACGCGTTGTTTGTATGGGGCACGCAACACCGGAAAACGATATTCGGATCATCGGAGCCCCAGGGCTAACGCCCCGGGCTACGATGTTGTTCAGCTGCTTTTATTTGAAAAGGACGATTTGATTTTTCATTGTTTATTGTCGCTTAGCAGGCAGCTTCTTTGCCCCACTTCCACCCCGGCAAAAGCCAGGCATCCTTTTAAGGCGCTATTTGGACGCGCCGGACATTTTTGCGCGAAAGACATCGCCGCAACCGCCAAGGCTTACTACGCGGGTTATTCCTCTATTTTCAGCACGATTTTACCTCTTCCGGGGCCGCCCAGCTGGCTGTAGTCCTGTGCTGCCGCGGCGGCGGACAAAGGCGCGAACACCTTCCGGACGGAAGGGCGGATAAGGTCTTTGTCCAGCAGTTTAGCTACTTCCTGCATGGCATGCAGTGTTTTGGTGCCTGCCCATACCGCGCGGATACCGGCGGCGGCAGCCTTTTCGGGTGACGGTTGCTGCACCAGGCACAGCAGGACACCTCCCGGCTTCACCAGTTGATACGAACGGTCAAGCGTATCGCCGCCGACGGTGTCCAGCAGTACATCCACCGGGCCGGTCTGCGTTTCAAAAGGAGCGGCGGTATAGTCAATCACTTCCGAAGCGCCGAGGGATTTTACAAAGTCCGTATTTTCAGCGGCGCTGGTAGCGATCACATAAGCGCCGGCATTGTATGCCAGTTGCACGGCGAAGTGCCCCACTCCTCCCGCGCCGGCGTGAATAAGCACCCGCTGCCCTTTGGCCAGCTTACCGACGTCGAAGAGTGCGCCCCAGGCGGTTTTGGCGCCGCCGCAGGCTGCTGCTTCCTCAAATGACAGGTGAATGGGCTTATGGAATAGCCGTTCCGCCGGCGCTACCGCGCAGGCGGCGTAAGAGCCGTCTACCGCGCCATACACCGCCTCTCCCACTTTTTTGTCCGTCACCCCTTCGCCGAGGGCAACCACCACGCCGGCAGCTTCCACTCCCGGAATGTAGGGCAACGGTTTTTGCATCATGCCCTCCCTGGTTTTCCAGTCGATGGGATTGACCCCGCTGGCTACAATATTGATTAACACCTCCCCTGGTCCGGGCGCCGGCACCGGCACCTCTTCCAGGCGCAACTGATCAGAACCGCCGTAGGCGTGCACGCGTATTGCCTGTACATGTATATCCTTCATACCATTTTTTTTTGCTGGCTTAAATGTAATGAAAAGCTGTCAGGATTCATGCGGAATGGGCCTTTACAGCCACAGGCCAAAAATATTGTTTACCTTCGCCGTTCATATTTTGTAGAAACATGACATTTGGGGATTTAAATCTGAACACACCTTTACGCAACGCCCTCGACGAACTGGGCTTTACAAAGCCTACCACCATACAGCAACGGGCCTTTTCCGTGATCATGTCCGGACAGGACGTATGCGGTATTGCCCAGACCGGTACAGGTAAAACCTTCGCTTACCTGTTGCCCACGCTGCGGCAGTTTAAGTTTACCAAGGAGAAACATCCGCAGGTGCTCATCATGGTGCCTACCCGCGAGCTGGTGGTACAGGTGGTGGAATCGGTAAAAAAGCTGACGACGTACATGAGTGTGGAAGTAATGGGCGTTTACGGCGGGGTGAATATGAATCCGCAGATGGCCGCGGTACAAAACAAAATAGACATACTGGTGGCCACACCCGGACGCCTATACGATATTATCCTCAGCGGCGCGCTCAAAGTAAAGTCCGTCAAAAAACTGATCATCGATGAGGTGGACGAGATGCTGAACCTGGGCTTCCGGATGCAGCTGACCAATATTATGGACCTGTTGCCCCCGCGCCGCCAGAACCTCATGTTCTCCGCTACCATCACCGAAGAGGTGGAAGCGATGATACAAACGCACTTCAACAACCCTACCATGATAGAAGCGGCGCCCACGGGCACGCCGCTGGAAAACATTGACCAGGTGCTGTACCGGGTGCCTAACTTCAACACCAAGGTCAACCTGCTGGAATTGCTGATCACCCGCGACGAGAGCATGGTCAAAACCCTCATCTTTGCGGGCACCAAAAAACTGGCCGACGATCTGTATGAGCAGCTGCAGGCCAAGTTCCCCGATAAGGTGGGCATCATTCATTCCAACAAAGAACAAAATCATCGGTTTAATACGGTCAACCAGTTCCAGGCGGGCCATTACCGTTTTCTGATTGCGACCGATATCATCGCCCGCGGTTTGGATATCGCGGAGGTGAGCCATGTGATCAACTTCGATACGCCGGAAGTACCGGAAAATTACATCCACCGTATCGGGCGGACCGGCCGTGCCGATAAAAAAGGGATTGCTATTCTGCTGACCAAAGACCAGGAGACCGAACAACTGGCCGCCATTGAAGAGCTGATGAGCTACCGTATCCCGGAGAGGCCATTACCGGAAGACCTGGAAATCTCCGATGTGCTGACAGAAGACGAAAAGCCGAAAGTGTTTATGCGTAATACCCTGGTGAAAGCCCCAAAACGTGAAGACGCCGGTCCTGCTTTCCACCAGAAGCTCGCCAAGAATATGAAGACCAATCAGAAAATCAGTCACAAGGAAAAAATGATGCTGAAATACGGCAAGCCGAAAAAACGCAAACCCAGGAAAAAATAATTCATACGGTTAACACCGCTCATCCCCGCCATTTTTAATGGTGGGGATTCTTTTTGTTCATTCTGGTATTTTTTTCTGCCCGCCATCGGGGCATTTGCGTCATTGATTTTTTCATATCTTATTAAAAATCAAATCATTGCAAACTCTGTTAACACCCGGTTAGCATCTTACGTTGCCCAAGAACGATTAACAATTGATTAACAAATTCAGTATCTTCCGGAAAATCCGGCAGCCCATTACGCATCGAATATACCTGAAAATTTATGTTTGACAGCAGCAGACACCCAATCAATCATTACACTGTATGACGAAAACCAGCGTAGAACAGCTGTTTCCGGGGTTAATACCCTCCCCCGGCGGTCTAACTACATTCAACGCATGAACGCCCATAATAACGATATAGAATTACTGGCCGCGCTGAAGACCGGTAGTGTGGAGGCATTTGACCACTTCTACCACCTTTATCGTGAATGGTTGTTAATTACCGCCATGACCATACTCCAGGACGAGGAAGAGTCCCGGGAGCTGGTGCAGGAGTTCTTTATTGATTTCTGGCAGCATGCGTTATATAAGCGGATAGACCTGAGCACTATCACCACGTTGAAGAACTTTCTTTTTGTCAGTATAAAGAACCGTTGCCTGAACAGGATTTCGAAGGATGAGACCCGGAAAAAGCGGTTGGCCTGGCTGCAACAGCCGCCGTATGTGACACCTGACAGCCGGCTGGAGAAAAATGAGCTGCGTGAGCAGCTGGAGGGCGCCATCAACCTGTTGCCTCAAAAACAATCGCAGGTGTTCCGGCTGGCTTACCAGGAACACAAGACCCGCAAGGAAATAGCTGCTGTCATGGACATCAGCGAAGAAACCGTAAAAAAACATGTTGCCTCTGCCCTGAAGACCCTTCGTCAATTATTGGAAAAAATCCGCTTCTGAGATACCCCGTCCGGACATTATTTCTGTTATTATGATTGATGAAAAATCTCACGTCCATATTTCAGCTGATGACTGAAAAGAAAGCCGGTATTATTTCCGCCGCCGATGAGGCATTGCTGGATGCTTACCTGGAGGAGGTACCGGAAGCCCGTGAAATGTGGAACACCATTGAGAGCGGCAGGCAGCTGCAGGAAAAGGCGCGCTGGCGCAATACCTACAGCATTACCGAAGCGCCGGCTCACCCTCCCCTGTTCAAATGGGGCACCGCCGCCTGTATTTTTCTGGCGGCATTTTCCGTTTACTGGTATTTTTATCATTCCTACGGTGTTCGTGCTGCGGCAGACGTAACGCCGCCGCCGGCGACGACCGTTGCCAACCTGGCGCTGGCCGACGGCTCCGTTCACCCGCTGACCGACGCTCCGGGTACGCTGTCTATCCGCCAGAAGCCGTTGCCTGTACAGGCCCGCAGCCTTTCGCTGCTGACCGCCGCCGGCCTGCCGGCCGGCGTCAACACGCTCACCGTTCCGGATCGCAGCCACTACAAAATAACCCTCTCCGATGGCACTGAAATATGGCTCAATGCAGGTACGCAGCTGAAATTCCCGTTCAGCTTCACTGAATCCACCCGGGAAACCTCCCTGAAAGGCGAAGCTTATTTCAGGATAGCAGCCAACGCCCAACAGCCTTTTGTGCTGCAACTGCCCAACAGCACCGTGCAGGTGCTGGGTACCAGCTTCCATGTGAATACATATACCCCTCATCATATTCGTATATCCCTTACCGAAGGCTCTCTCCGTTTGACCGCGGGCAGCCGGCAAGTCCTGCTGCGGCCCGGTCAGCAACTGATTTACAATGACAGCGCCCGTACGTTCGACATCCGGCGCTTCACAGAACAGGAGGCAGATGCCTGGCGCAAAAAAAACTTTTACTTTTCCAGCGTAACACTTGCCGGGCTCAAGACCCTTGCTTTACGCAACTACGGTCTCCATGGAGTGATAGACACCTCCCGGCCCCTGCATAAGCTATTCATCGCAAGCCCCGGCGGAGAACCGCTTCCTGCCGGCATCCTGCTGCCCGTTCAGGCGCCATCGCCGGCGGAAGACAGTATGCACCAGCTTCAATAGGTCCTGACCATAAACCATTTCCCATGAAATCAACTACCAAAATCCTGTACATCGAGAGAGATGACACGACGTTCACGCCGCACCAGGACATTCCCGCTGCTTTTCAGGGACAACTGATTCCGTATGCGCGTTTTTACTACCACGAAGACAAAGACGGCTCTATCCTCGACCAGAACATCCGGGCCGGGGAATTTTCCATCTGGGTACACAGCATTCATATGCGGCCGGGCGTGGAAGTACGCCACTGCTCCCAGTACCAGGTGATCACCCTTCATGCTTACGACGATGCCGATCACCTGCGGGGTACCATCAACAACCGGCAGCAACTGGAAAAAGAAGTCAGCCTCTTCAACGTGATGGCCTCGGAAGAGCCTACCCTGCCCGGCGCCTCACAACCACTCAGCTTTCACATCAACATTGAACCTTACGCTTTGAAAGAACTGGCACGGGAATTTCCGCTGCTCAGTTCACTCGCAGCCATTCCCATTTCCAATGTGACAGAGCCGCTGCATAAAGCCCCCTTTATGCTCAACCCGGTGAGCCGCCTGATACGCGACCGTATCCTGCGGGCCAAATACATCGGCAACAGCGCCTATAGCTTCTTCCGCCGCAATGCAGCCGACTTCTACGGCAATTACACCCGGCGGCTGATCGCTCCGCCTCCCATCATGATGAATGACGCCAAACGGCAACAGCTGCACGAAATTTTCAGCTACATCCTGAACCACCTGGATGAACCGCTGACTTATAAAACACTGCAACAGAAATTTGATGTGGAAGAGGCGTTGTTACGCCGCCCGTTTGAACAGGAGTTCCACCTGACCATACCGGAGCTGGTATTGCAGGAGAAAATGGCCGTGGCCTTTGAAATGCTGAGTACCCGCAATACGCCGGTAACCACCATTATGGAGCGGCTGGGATTCACCAGTCTCAATACTTTCCTGACTACTTTTGATAAATACTTTAAATACGGGGCCTTACAGGTAATGGACGCACAGTAATCACGGCTGCTTCTGTTTTTCTATGCCTTTCATCAGCTCCTTCACAAAAAGGTCCGCCGCCTTTTTACGGTAAGTGCCTTTCTGCCAGAGGATGTAAGCCTTTCGCAGCAGGGCCTTACCGGCAATGGGCACCGCCACCAGGTTCTTCCAGCCGTTAAGCGCCCGTTCATTCAGTAACGTTACCCAATGCCCGCCTTCCAGCATCGACAGCAGCGCATGCACATCGTTGAGTTCTATTTTCACGGCGGGATACACTTTATGCCTCTCCAGCACTTCGCTGAGAAAATCGCGGGAGCTGAAACCTTTGGAGGCCAGGATCAGCTCCATGCCGTCCAGGTTTTTCAGGTTGATCTCTTTCAGCTGCGCCATGGGATGTTTCTTCGACACCGCCATCACTATCTTGGAAGTAAACAGTTCCTGGCTTTCAAACTCTTTGCCCGGCGTCAGCTGGTGAAATGCCAGGATAAAATCCAGTTGAGACGAACGCAGCTTCCGCTCCAGCTCTTCCGTGTTACCGTAGTCCACAAAAATACGCAGCCCGGGATATTTGCCCGGAAAAGCATTCAGCGCCGGCAGCAGCAACGACGTAAAAGCATACGTAGCGCCGATGCGCAGATCGCCGGTGAGCAGGTTCTGTAGATCTTCAATGGCCTGTTTGCCTTTCTCCACGTCCAGCAGAATTTGCCGGGCATGCAGGAGAAACACGCTCCCCGCTTCTGTAAGCTGCACATGCTTGCCGACCCTGTCAAACAATGGCATGCCCAGTTCCGTTTCCAGCACCTTGATCTGTTGCGACAAGGTCGACTGCGTGATGTACATGGCCGCTGCAGCCTCCGTAAAGTGCGAGGTTTCCGCGGCTTTCACAAAATAGGCCAGTTGACGAAGCTCCATAGATCAATCGGTTTTACTAATCAATATCATTAAAACAATCTATTTTACAAATATATCAAAGTGACCGAAATTTGCACCATCGATTATTAAAAGGAATGTCAGTATTCCCGCTTTTATAAACAAATTTTTGATGGATGTATTTCGCTCTTTAAAATCCCGGAACTTCCGGCTCTTCTTTTACGGACAATCTATTTCCCTGATAGGTACATGGATGCAGAAAACAGCTGTTTGCTGGCTGGTGTACCGGTTAACCAATTCCGCCCTGCTGCTGGGCGTAGTCAGCTTTGTAAGCCTCATCCCCTCCCTTTTCCTGTCGCCCTACGCCGGCAGTTACATAGACCGTCATAACCGCTACCGCCTGATGATCATCACGCAGGTGATCTCGATGGTGCAGGCAGGCGCGCTGGCGCTCATGATCCTGCTGCGTTATTATAACATCCCCGGTATTATTTTCCTGTCGCTCGTACAGGGCGTTATCAATGCGTTTGACGTTACCTGCCGGCAGTCGCTCATGATGGAAATGGTGGAGCAGAAGGAAGATCTTCCCAACGCCATAGCGCTCAACTCCACCGTCGCCAATTTTGCCCGTATTGCGGGACCGGCGCTGGCCGGCATTGTCCTGAGCACCTTTGGGGAAGACATCTGTTTTGCCGGCAATTTCCTGAGTTATGTGCCGGTACTGGTTTCCCTGTTTATGATGAAGATGGACCTGCCGGTGATCGTGAAGTCAGAACGCAGCATCTGGGCAGAGCTGCGGGAAGGATGGCAGTATATTTCACATGACAGGGACCTTTCCTCCCTGCTGCTGATGCTCACCGCCAGCAGCCTGCTGGTGATGCCTTTCAATACATTGATGCCCGTTTTCGCAAAAGATATTTTCAATGGCAGCGCCAGAACATTCAGCTGGTTTGAAAGCGCCGCCGGTGTGGGTTCTATCGCCGCGGCTATTTATATGGCGCAGTTAAAGGCCGGAAAAGACCTCGTCAAAATACTCATCACTGCCAGCCTGATATTTGGTCTGAGCCTCGTGCTCCTCGCCTATGCCGGCTGGCTGCCACTGGCCCTGGTGTTCATGATGCTTTCCGGCGTAGGTATGATGGCACAGACATCTGCCATTAATACCTACATCCAGACGCACGCTATTCCAGCCATGCGTGCAAGGGCTATCAGTTATTACATCATGGCCTACCAGGGCATGATCCCCATCGGCAGCCTGCTGACAGGGATGCTGGCCCAGTGGATAGGACCGCGGGCAACTGTTTGTATTGCAGGGCTGACCGGCATCGTGGCCACCATCGTGTTTGTACAGCATCGCAGAAAAACACAGCCTGCCGTGACGATATTTCCGCCGGCCGGAAAAATGATGACCAACGACCGTAACAGCGCCCGCGCATAACAGCAGCGGCCTAGAGCCGGAGCCGCCGCACGCCTTCTTTGGTCATCACTACCGGCCGGATAGTACCGTCTTCATTAAACTCCATCCGGTCGATACAGGTTTCCCTTTCGTTGGCTCCTTTTTTACCCAGCGGACGGCGGTGATAAACAATGAACCACTGATCGTGCTTTGCATTGTGTATCACAGAATGGTGTCCTGCGCCGGTGGCTATCGCCGGGTCCTGCTGCAGGATTTTACCGATACGCTTAAACGGTCCTGCCGGACTGTCCGCGATAGCATAGGCCACACTATAGTCCGGCCCGCCCCAGCCGCCTTCCGACCACATAAAGTAATATTTTCCGTTCCTGATAAACATCGTAGGTCCTTCCACGTATTTCTCCGGGGTGATCTCCCGGAAAACGGTCCCGTCCTCAAAAGGAATGAAGCCGGTGAAATCATCTTTCAGCCGGGCGATATTACAGTGTCCCCAGCCGCCGTAGATCAGGTAGTAGGCGCCGTCTTTGTCATGGAACACGTACTGGTCGATCGGTTGAGCGCCATGGACGATACTGTCCACCAGCGGTTTACCGAGATAGTCGCGGTACGGCCCTTCCGGTTTATCCGCCACGGCTACGCCTATCCCGCCGGGCTCGCCGTTGTGCTGGATATCGTTGGCGCCGAAAAAGAAAAAGTACTGTTTCCCTTTTTTGATCACCGCAGGCGCCCACATAGCGCGTTTCGCCCATTTAACTGCGGCGGAATCCAGGACATGCGGATGTTTTTTCCAGTGAACAAGGTCATCGGAAGAAAATGCGTCGAAGAACACCTGTTGCTCGTAAGGCGCCGAAAAGGTGGGGAAGATCCAGTATTTTTTTCCGAACACCAGTCCTTCCGGGTCGGCATACCATCCCGGGAATACCGGGTTGCCGGCGTGGCCCGGCTTTTTCACTTCCTGGGCTTGTACTGTCAACGCCAGGGCAGCAGCGGCCAGCAGTGCAGAACATTTTTTCATCATGCGATCAGCTTTCATAGCCGATAAAAATAATAAAGCAGCTTTATTTATCCGGTAAAACTTTAACACATCCCCAACACCCACCGGTGCGCACACCCGCCATTTTTTGATATTTTTACACATTAGAACGGCCTTTAACATGAAAGCAGGAAAAAAAATCATCCGTGTGGCGCTGATATCGCTGGCTGCTTTATTGCTGTTGATCGGCATAGCCGGCGGTATCCTGTACAGTCAGCAGCAGCGCTTAACCCAACTGGCAGTAGATGAACTGAATAAACAATTTGCCGGTGAACTGGTACTGGAGAAAAGCAGCATCTCCCCTTTCAGTAATTTCCCCTATGTGTCCATCGCCCTGCACCATGTCCGTTTTTTTGCCAACAAACGCATGGACGGGAAGCCGTTGTACGAAGTAGAGAAACTGTACGCTGGTTTCAGCCTCCCTGATATCCTGCGGGGACGGTACCAGGTGCGCATTATCGTAGTGGCCAACGGCAAAGTGGACATCGCCCGTGCCGCCAATGGCGACGTAGACCTGATCAGGGCGCATGCTTTTAAAAGCGACAGCACCGCAGCCGCTGCCGCCGACAGCGCCGAAGCGCTGAGCCTCGATCTGAAAAAAGTGATCCTGAAAAATATCGACGTCACCTACCGCGACGCTGCTTCCGGCTGGAAGATCGTATCCCACATTGAAAAAATAAAAACCTCCTTTAAAATGGAGGGCGACCGCATAGCGCTGGAGCTGGACAGTAAAATGCTGTTCGACTTCACCAGCCGCACCGACAGCACTTTATTCCGTAACCGGAAAGTGTCGATGGACCTGAAAGGCAATTACGACCTCAGTAAACAACAGCTGGCCCTCGCCCCCAGCACTGTCCGGCTGGAAAACGCCAGCCTCTCACTGGCGGGCACCGCCGCCATGGGCAAGGAAACGATGCTGGACCTGCAGGTAAAAGGCGACCGTCCGGACCTCAACCTGCTCTTTGCACTGGTACCCAATGATATCGCCGCCATGATGGAAAAATACCGCCGCGATGGCCGCATCTTCTTCGACGGCACCGTAAAAGGAAAGCTGTCCAAAAACGAAATGCCCGCCATCCGCGTGAATTTTGGCTGCGAAAACGTGTGGTTCCAGAATAAAAACATCGACCGCAAGGTAGACTCCCTGGGCTTCAAAGGGTACTATACCAACGGGGACGCCCATACGCTGAAAACATCGGAGCTGCACCTGCTGGGCATCAACGCCAAACCCGGACAGGGCGTATTCAGGGGTAATTTCGTCATGAAAGACTTCACCGATCCGCATATTGTGATGCAGGTATACTCGGAGCTGGACCTGAAGTTCGTGGGCGAGTTCCTCGGTATCAAAGACCTGGAACAGTTGCAGGGACAGATCGCCCTGAAAATGAATTTTAAAGAGCTGGTAGACATCCATCTGCCGGAGCAGCAGCTGGCCAAACTGAAAGAGGGCATACAAAGTGAGCTGACCGTCACCAACCTCGAGTTCCGTATCCCCAACTATCCCCTGCCGGTACGTAAAATGAACCTGCATGCGCAGGTGCGCAACGGCAGCCTGCTGCTGGACTCCATCGCTTTTCGTATAGGCAGCTCCGATATTAAGGCGGGCGGTTCCATCAGCGACCTGCCTGCTATTTTCCATGCACAGCAGAAACCCATCGCCGTAACGTTCCGCGCTTCCGGCAACGCCATTCATCCCGGGGAGCTGATGCTGGCAGACACCACGCATAAAATACTGCGGCAGGAAGTGATGACCGGTTTTCACATCGGCCTCGCTTTTGAAACATCCGTACAGGAGCTGCTGCACCCCAACCCCTTACCCAGGGGCACTTTCCGGCTGACCAACCTCGGCGCGGCCTTCAAACAGTACCCTCATGCGCTGCACGATTTTGGCGCAGACATCACCATCAACGATACCAGCCTGCTGGTACGCAACTTCAGCGGTCATATCGACAGCAGCGGTTTTGCGTTTAAAGGCAGATTGAACAACTACCCATTGTGGTTCGATAAAATCAAAAAAGGACGTACTGAACTGGCCTTCGACCTGAAGTCAGACCGTATCGCCGTCAACGATCTGATTGGCCCCCGCGGCCGCAAGTTCATCCCGCAGGGCTACTGGTACGAAGAAGCCGGCAAACTCTGGCTGCGGGCCAAACTCAACATGCGTTATGATACCGTGTTCAAACGCGTGGACGCCCGTATCGCCAACATATCCGGCACACTTAAACAACATCCTGTTCAGCTGGAAAATATCAAAGGCAGGATACGGTACGGCACCAACCGTTACCTGGTGGTAGACACGCTTACCGGTAAAATCGGCACCACCGATTTTGACATGAACCTGAAGCTCTATGCTGGTCCCGACCGCCAGGGGAAAGAGCGCAATAATTTCTTCAGCTTCAAATCACAATACCTGAACATCGACGAGCTGATGAACTACGACTTTACAGACCAGACGGCCCAGGCGCAAGCGCCGGCCAAGCCTACTACGGTGCGGGAAAACGATAGCCTCCACGCCGCCGGCTTCAATATCTTCAAAATTCCTTTCAGCAATTTTGACGCCCAGGTCAATATCGGCAAAATACGCTACCACCGCCTCTGGATGAAAGACGTGCTGGCCAATGTGCACATGCAGAAAGACCAGCGCATCAAAGTAGACACTATCTCCCTCCGGATGGCAGGCGGCCATATCGGGATGCGTGGCATCCTCAACGCCTCCGATCCGGCCAAGCTCTACTTCCGCAGCGGCATCCGGCTCGACAGCGTAGACATGACCAAGATGCTGCTCAAGTTTGACAACTTTGGCCAGGACATGGTACTCAACAACAACCTGAAAGGCAAACTCACCGGGCATATCAAAAGCCACGTACGGCTGCACCCCGACCTGACGCCCGTGCTGAGCGAAACGGCCGCGCAGATGGACGTGGAAATCCATAACGGGGTATTGCTGGACTTTGGCCCCATGCAGGCCATGTCATCTTACTTCAAGGATAAAAACCTGCGGATGGTGCGTTTTGACACCCTGCGCAACAAACTGACCTTTAAAAACGGAACGCTTGAAATTCCCAAAATGAATATCAATTCATCACTAGGCTATATAGAGGTATCCGGTAACCAATCGCTGAACTTACAGATGAACTACTACCTGCGGGTACCGATGAAGATGGTCACACAGGTTGGTTTCCAGGCCCTGTTTGGCCGCAAGCGGGAGGAAGTGGACGCTGACCAGGTAGACGCCATTGAGAGCATAGATAAGGGCAAAAAAGGGCGTTTCATGCATATACGCATTTCGGGCACGCCGGATAAGTACAAGGTAGGGTTAGGGAAACAGAAAAATATTTAGGGATTTTTTGATTTACGATTTTGGAATTTTGGGATTAAATAGCGAGATAAATAAAAAGCGGATGTATCAGAAGTATTTTGATACATCCGCTTTTTTTAGTCCCCAAAATTCCAAAATCAAAAATCAAAAAATCCCCAAATACTAATACCCCGGGTTGCGGGTCAGCTTGGGGTTCAGCGCCAGTTCTATTTCCGGGATCGGGAATATACGGCGGAACACATCATTATCTTTCGGTTTAAAGCCCCATTTGCCTTCAAACTTACCGAAGCGGATCAGGTCATTTCTTCTCCAACCTTCCCAGGCAAATTCGCGGGCGCGTTCCACCAGCATTTCATCGAGGTTGATGCCGGCAGCAGGTGCGGCGCCTGCGCGGGTGCGGATTTTGGATACCAGTACATCCGGCGTTTGCAGCTCTCCTTTTACGGCGGTAGGCGCTGCGCCACGGAGGACCGCTTCTGCTTTCATCAGCAGTACGTCCGCCAGGCGGAACACCGGCATATCGTTGTTCTGAAAGCGGGTGGACGTGTTGATGTTTTTGTCGGGATAGAACTTGATAGAGCGGACGCCTTTCAGTTGACCGAGGAGGTCGTTGCCTACGTCCAGTTTGCCTTCGCCGCCGGGTTTGAGTTTCATTTCAGGGGTGATGGTCACCCACCAGTCAATCGGCTGGTCCGGTCCTTGTGAAGAAGCATCCAGCGTTTTGGTGCTGGTGCGGACGATATTTTTTGTGCCGTCTTTATTGTACTGTCCGCCTGCCAGCCAGGTGTTGTTACGCACGTCGTTGGGCAGGTTAAAGAAAGCGTAGAAGTCGGCGATAGTGCTGAGCGCTATACTGGGCCCGAAAGCGGCCGGCAGGTCGAATTTCTCTTTCAGGAAAGGATGCAGTCCGAAGCGGGTAAAGTGCATACCGGGGATCAGGTTGGCATCGTAAGGAATGGCGAAGATGGTTTCTTTGATCTGCGGGCCGTTGTCCGGCTTGAAGATAGCTGTGTAGTCAGCCTCAAGTGCGTAGGGCGCGTTGATCAGGATACTGTCGGCCATGGCCACTGCGTCGGTGTAACGGGGCGTGCCGGTATAGTATTCCGCGTTGAGGTACATTTTTTCCAGCAGCGCGTAGGCCATCCATTTGGTAGCGCGGCCGTAGGTAGAGCCGTCTACTTTCGTTGGCAGGTCCGGCAGGGCAGATTTCAGCGAACTTTCGATGAAGGCAAAGACTTCCTTGCGTGGTTTCGTTTCCGGTAGCGTAGGTACCGGATATGCGTCGAGGATGGGAATATTGCCGAAGGAGTCCATCATAAAAAAGTAGAACAGGGAGCGCATCGCTTTCAGTTCAGCCACGGCGGTGTTCCGCTGTGCGCCTTCCGGCAGGCCTTTAGCGAGGTTCAGGGCATTGTTGGCGATATTGATGCCGCCAAAGCCCCATTGCCAGGAGCTGATTACAAAAGGCAGGTTGCCGCTCCAGGTATGCAGGTGCAGGAAGCGGTATTTACCACCGTCGTCGTAGTTACCGTCGCGGGCGGGGATGATGGCTTCATCGGTGCTCAGTTCCTGCAGCATCCAGTAGTCTACACCATAGCTGAAGCCGGCGCCGTTCATGAAGTAGGTGGCGTCGCCGGATTTGGAGCTGGCCAGCTGGGCGTATACCGCACCGATGGCTGCTGCGTAGGAAGCGTTGTTGGTCGGGAAGTTACCGGGCGTGTAACGGGATTCCACGTCCACGTCCAGCTTGCGGCATCCGGACAGGGCGATGGCCGCTGCCAGGGTTATATTCAGTAATTTATGCAGTTTCATATTCATCAGTAGCTTAACGTTCATGATTAAAAAGTAGCGTTCACACCGAAAATGAAGGAGCGTGTTTTCGGATAGTAGTTACGGACGTCGATGCCCGGCGTAAGGCCGCCCAGGTCGATTTCCGGATCTATACCGCGGTAGCTGGTAATGGTGAACACGTTGTTAACGTTGCCGTATACACGGATAGACTGGATATACTGGCTTTTTGTTTTGAAGGTGTAGCCCAGCGTGAGGTTGTCCATACGCAGGTAAGAACCGTTTTCCAGGAAGCGGTCAGAGATGAGGAACGAGTTTTTATCGTTGTAGGACTCTCCCAGCGTGAATTTGGCGATATTGGTCATCTTCGCGTCGGTAGGCGTATTAATGGCAGCCAGCGTAGCGTTCAGGATTTTGTTGCCTGCCACGCCGCGGATGAAGACCGTCAGGTCAAAGCCTTTATACAGGAACGTGTTGCTCCATCCATAGTTGATTTTCGGTTGCGCAGATCCGGCCACCATCAGGTCGGCAGTGCTGGGAGAAGTGGTCACCGTGCCATCTGCTTTCTGGTAGGTGGAGATACCGTCTTTGTCTTTACCGAGATAGTGGAACAGCGTGAAAGTGCCGATAGGCTGTCCTTCAAGTATCTTCTGGCTCCAGTTGCCCGACTGTCCTTTACCACCGAGGATAGCGGTCGGGATGTCTTTCAGGGTAAACTGATCGTTGGCCAGGGAGCTGATTTTGT
The DNA here is from genome assembly GCF_012516375.2 of Chitinophaga oryzae. Lineage (NCBI taxonomy): Bacteria > Pseudomonadati > Bacteroidota > Chitinophagia > Chitinophagales > Chitinophagaceae > Chitinophaga > Chitinophaga oryzae. The sequence goes on along the minus strand of NZ_CP051204.2, from coordinate 3,596,142 downwards.
TGGTATTATGGGAAGCGTTGATGGTGGTCCTCCAGGTGAAATTTTTGCCCCTGACCACGTCTGCATTCAGCACCACTTCAATCCCTTTGTTGCTCACTTTACCTACGTTGGCCAGCAAGGTGGTGGCGATGTATTGCGTGGTGGACACGGGATAGTTCCAGATAAGGTCAGACGTCTGTTTGTCGTAATAGTCGATGGCGCCGCTCAGTCGTCCTTTCAGCAGGGTGAAGTCTATCCCCGCGTTGAACATGGCGGTACGTTCCCACTTCAGGTCAGGGTTGGCGTTTTGTACCGGCGCGATGGCGTTGATCAGCTGACCGTTATCATAGTAGCGGCCCACGGTGCTGTACTGCAGTTGCGCGGTGAGCGGATCGAAGCCGAGGGAGTTACCGGAGATACCGTAGCTGACGCGGAGTTTCAGGTCGTCCAGCGCGCGTACTGTTTTCAGGAATGATTCCTGGCTGATACGCCATCCCACGGAGGCAGCGGGGAAATAGCCCCAGCGGTTGTTTTTACCAAAAGCGGAAGAGCCGTCATTACGCAGGGAGGCCTGTACGTAGTATTTGTCCGCGTACTGGTAATTGATCCTGCCGTAGTAGGAAATGAGGCGCAGCGTGGTAAGGGTGGTTTGGGCGGAGTTATCGAATACGATGGTACCGGCGGGCGGATTGCTGAGCGCGAGGTTGTTCCAGGAGAGCGCATCGCTGCCGAAGCCCTGCGTGGTAACGCCAAAGCCGTCGCCGCTGCGGTCTTCCTGCCAGGAGTACCCTGCCAGCACTTTGAAGTTGTGTTTGCCGAAGGTTTTATCGTAGTTAAAATAAGATTCGATGATATTTCGTGTATTCGCCCACGATATACGGTTGGCTTTTCCGCCGTTACCTTTGGCGAGCACGGAGAGGCTGTTGTAGTATACGTTACGGTTGAACTGTTCCCGTTGCGTGGTGAGGCTGGCGGTATAGGTAAGGCCGGGAAGGATCTTCACTTCTGCGAGGCCGGTAGCCAGGAAGCGGGAAGATTTGGTCTGGTCTTTATTGTTGGCGATGAGCGCTACCGGGTTGTTACTGCCGCGGATATTACCGGCATAGTCTTCCGTAAAGCTGCCGTCGGGGCGTGTAACCGATACCGTAGGCAGGTAGTTGAGCATATTATACAATACTGCGTCCGGCACGTTATCCTGTTTGGTGGAGGAGTTGAACACGGAGAAATCGAGACGCAGCCGGTCGTTGAAAGCACGCTGGCCAACGTTGGCGCGTATACTCAGGCGGTTGAGCGAAGAGCCTTTGATGATACCGGGATTGTCAAGATAGTTGACGCTAAAACCATAATTGGTGGCTTTGGAGCCGCCCATGATGGAGAGGTTATGGTTCTGTGATACGCCGGTACGTTGTACTTCGTCCTGCCAGTCGGTATTCACCAGCTGTTGCGTACCCGGGATGGTATCGTTGTTGATGGGCGCCAGCACCTGCCCGTTGTCAGCGAGGTATTTACGGAGTTCGTCGCCGGTGAGCACTTCGAGCCGTTTGGCTACTTTCTCCACGCCTACGTATGCGTTGTAGGCTATGCGGAGCTGGTCAGCTTTAGGGCGGCGGGTGGTGATCATGATGACGCCGTTCGCCGCTCTGGCGCCATAGATAGCGGTAGAGGCACCATCTTTCAGTACGTCTATGGTGGCGATATCATCCGGCGCCACGAGGTCGATAGGTGCACCGGGCACGCCATCGATAACATAAAATGGCTCCTGCGCACCGGAGCGTAAGGTAGAAGGGCCTCTCAGGATCACCGTTGGCGATTGGTTAGGATTCCCGCTTTTTGTTACCGTGAGGCCGGGCACCTTTCCCTGCAGCAGCATGGAAGGGTTGGCGATAACGCCTTGTGTGAATTCACCGGCGCTGACGGAAGAGATGGAGCCTACCACATTTTTTTTGCTGGTTTTACCGTAACCGGTGATAACGACATCATTGAGCTGACGGAGTTGAGGCGTGAGCGATATATTAATGGTCTGTTGTCCGCCTACCGTTACATCTTTGCTGTCGTATCCGAGGAAAGCGATGTGCAGCGTGGCATTGGGGCTGCTCACTTCGAGTTTGTACAAGCCGTCGACGTCCGTCACGACTCCTGTTTTAGTGCCGGCTTCAGAGACGCTGACGCCGGGAAGCGGTTGTTTCTTTTCGTCTGTGATCTTACCCTGGACACTGAATTTTCCCTGGGCTTGCGCATCGTGTGACAAGAGGCAGATGCATATGACCATGCACGTAAAAGCACAGAAAACCTTTACGTAAAAATTCAGCAGCTGGCTACTGAAATAAAATTTGTTCATAAAAGTGCGCTTTAATTTAGGCTGTGTGAAAATGATGATTGATGACCGGGCATGCGGATGCCCGTGAAGAAATTCAAATGACGTGCGTTTCAGTGATTAGTTCGTGGAATCGTACATCTGTAAGGCTTTTCGGTTGATAAAGATGTTTATAAAAATAAGTTTTTCTATCGATTGCCCAAAGGATGATGTACATAAAGATCCACCATGCGAGTGCGAACTGACCGCAGTGACTTTCTTCATTGATAAGCAGGTTTGTAATAAAATTGATTTTGTAAAACTAGAAAGGGGAAACAGGATTTAATAAAGAATGGTGTTACCAGATTATTAATTCATTTTGGGATTTTGGGATTTTGGGATTTGGGGATTTTGGGATTTGGGGGTTTTGGGTTGCGATTGGGATTGGTGTTGGAATTGGGGGTATTCAGATATTTGGTTATTGGGTTAAAGACAGGTCACGCCCACTTAATACCCAAATAACCAAATATCCCAATAACCAAATATCCCAATAACCAAATAAGTCAACTTAGTTGCATTCTGGCCTTGATCATTTCACTCACGCGGTAGACCATCCAGATACTGAACATGGTCAATACTGTCATCAGGTACCCTACGATGTCATAATGCTCCAGCGGACTGTTTTTATCTTTCTGTACGACAATCATACCTGCAATCGCAGCTGCAACTCCGCCTGCAATTTGTTGCAAGGAAGAGTTGATACTCATGAAAGCGCCTCTGTCTTCCATGTTTGGTACGGCGCTGATGAGCGCATTGCTTGGAATACTACGGCCAAGGATACCTATCATCAGCAGCACGTTCCAGGTAATTACGATCACGAGCGGCGTAGGGCCCAGCTTTGTATAAACGAGCGCGATGATGATCATCCAGATGGCGCCCATAGCAAACAGTTTAAATTTATCGATGCGGTCTGCCAGTTTACCAATAAGCGGAAGTATGACCAGTGCTACGATGCCGGACACCATGAACAGGAAAGGCAGTTGTTCATTGGTGAGGCCGAGATTATTGACTGCGAACGCGCTGCCGAAAGGCATCATCAAAAAACCACCGATGGATACCAGTGCAGTAGCGGTATACCCCATCCTGTACTGTTTGTTGGCAAAGGTTTTCCATAAGTGTGCCAGGGGAGATTTGTTTCGCTGCATTTGCAGGTGCTGGTTCACAGGTCTTAATTTTACCTGTATCAATACCATTACCAGCATGGCGAAGCCGGCCACCAGCAGGAAAGGCATCCACCATCCGTAGCGGTTGGCGAAGAAGAGGCCGATAGGCACGCCCAGCACCTGGCTGGCGCCGAAGCCCATCATCAGGTAGCCCATCACCCGCCCCGATGATGAATGTCAAACAGGTCAGTAACGATGGCCATCGAAATAGAAGCGATCACACCACCGAAAAGTCCGGTGATGATACGCGCTGCTACCAGCAGCGGATAGGTATGCGCCAGGCCGCAGAAAATGGTACCCAGGATAAAGCCGCTGTAAAAAAAGGTAAGCAGCTTTTTACGGTCGAAGCGGTCGGCGAATCCTGCTGTCAGCAGGCCGGAAGCCCCGGCGCTGAAGGCATAGGCGGACACCGCCAGCCCGAATTGACTGGGATGGAGGTCCATGGATTTCATGAGCAGGTCACCCATCGGCGACATGATCATAAAATCGAGGATGACGGTAAACTGGGTAAGCGCCAGTATCAGCACGACAAATTTCTGATACCCTGTAAAGGGCACCTTAGTGGTATCTTTTTGCATGTGGATCAATAATTGAAAATAAGGGCTGATTAAGGTTTTAAAGCTTTTACAACGACATCAAATGTTTGACGGAGCAATTCGTCCGTCAGTTTAAAAGGTTTTTTAGCAAAGCTGCGTCCCTGGTGGTGAAAACGCAACAGGTTGTACAACGGCGCAAACGCTACCGACCACCAGGCTTCCACCGGCAACGGGACGAGTTCTTTTCTTTTTACGGCCCCCGCCACAAAACGGTGCATACTATCGTGGAACATCGAGCTGATGGCCGCTCCTACTTTTTCACCATAGCTGGACATGTGTATTCTCTCGATGAACGACGAAGACAGCGGGTTGGCCATCAGGTATTGCGACCTGCTCTTCCATTGCTGCCACAGGCCTGTTTCAAAAGACTGGTCCGGATCGAAGTCCTTTAAAATAGCACTCGTCAGCCGGTTTCCCTCTTCTATGGCCACCTGTGTGATCAGATCGTCTTTGTCCTTGTAGTAAATATACAAAGTGGCGACGGAGATACCGCAGGCCTTTGCCAGACTGTTGACCGAAAAGTTTTCTATACCATTGGCCGCTACCATCTGCATCGTCATCTGTCTGACGAGCTCCATTTTTTCCGTGTTCCGGGTCCGCATGATTTTTTTCTACAAACGTTTGAGGATACAAAAATAAGTGAATGTTCGCTTATTTATACTTTTCCCCTATAGATTTTTTTTCGGGAGACAGGAAGGCTCCTGCTGATCAGCGTACTTTCAGCCACTGCAGCAGGGCTGTGAGCATTTGCGATTTATAGTCCGTCGTATCGCGGGGGTTGGCGGTATTCCGGAAAAAATGGTCCACGGGGTATACTTTATAGGTGAGGTTTTTCTTACCGAGGCGCAGGAATTCCAGCGGCAGGTAATCGAGGCTGTATACAGGGGAATTGGTATCGTGGATGCCCGCCACCACGAACAGCGGGATATCGAGTTGGGCAAACTGCTGCACGGGCGGCTCTGCGCCGTAGCTGGCCCAGCGCTGGTAAGTGTTGCCCTCCCAGTCTTTCCGGGTATCCTGCGGATGCCGGTAGATATCTTCAAACTGGCGGAGCAGCGAATCAATCCGCCGCTGGGCCGCTTCGTAGGAGATATGGCCTTTTACAGCCTCCAGGCGGGCATCGTGGATGAAGTCGTACAGCTGGTTAAGGCCGCTGCCGAAGACACTCGCGCAATGGGTCACTCTTTTGTTGAGCACCGCCACTTTGGGGGCTACCTGTGCTCCTTCCGAGTAGCCATATACCACTACACGGCCGGCGTCTACCGGGAATTTCGCACATACCGCATCAATCACCCGGGAAGCCGCTTCCGCACGCCATTCGAGGCCGCCTTTATGCCGGTAGATATACGGCATAGGCAACAGCCGGTCCACATCTTCCATGGTGACGGTATCCCGCTGCACCTGTATGGTATCACAGAACGGGACGCCCGGCTTACTGATCATCACCACATGGAAACGGTTGGCCAGCTTCAGCAGGTCGTGATCAAAGGTGTTCATCACCTCCATCCGGCGCGGCTGCTTCACCAGCAGCGTCAGTGGCAGATGACTGGAGCCATCCAGCAATATGAGCAACGGCTTTTTGGTCTGTAGTCCTTCGTTGGAGACATAATAACGGATATCCCCTAACGCTGCATCGTGCAGCGTATAAGCGTTCAGGTGATAATCCGCCGGGGTTACGGGTTGTGCGTTCAGGCCGGTTGTCAGCCATAACAAAAGCAGACAACCGGCCCATCGGTATAAGCGAAACATCATACCCTTAATATACGAAAAGAATTAACGCAACGCCACTACCGGATTAGCCCGCGCAGCCTTTACCGCCTGCAGACAGATAGTGACAATGGTAATAAGGACGGCCAGCAACGCCGTGGCGGCAAACACCCACCATCCGATACTGATACGGTAGGCAAAATCCTGCAGCCAGCGGTCCATGATCCACCAGGCCAACGGCGACGCCACTACGATAGCCACCGCCACCAGCTTCAGGAAGTCACGGGACAATAACGCCACGATGCTGGTCACGCTGGCGCCCATCACCTTCCGGATGCTGATCTCTTTGGTCCGCTGTTCCGCCGCGTAGGTCACCAGCCCGAACAACCCGAGGCAGGAAATCAGGATGGCAAAGCAGGTAAAGGAAACAAAGATCTTACCGGTACGCTGGTCGGCTGCATAGAGGCGACTGAAATCGTCGTCGAGGAAAGTGTACTGGAAAGGCTGGCCTTCCATGCCGGCCACACTGTGGTACTTATCTTCCATTTTACTGAGCAGCGCGGGGATATCAGCGGTACGGATGCGGAAAGCCATCATATCGGGGCGCTTTGCCAGCCGCATAACGATGGGCGGTATCCTGGTGCGCAGCGAACCGCTGTTAAAATCCTTTACGATACCGATAATACGCAATGGTTTATTGCCTTCATAATTGGCGTACAGGAAGCGGTTATTCAGATCGGTATATCCCAGCAGCTTAGCGGCGGTTTCATTGATCAGCAGCGCGTTGCTGTCGGAAGGAATGGACGGTGAGAAATTGCGGCCGCCCGCGAGCTGCATACCCAGCGTGCTGACATAATCCGCGTCTACCTTCCATTCAAACAGTCCCATTACCTGCCCGGCGCTGGCTGCGGCATCTTTAGCGAAGATAGCGGTACTCATAATGGTGGATACCGGTAAGGCGTCCGTCATGGTACCTGCCTGCACCCCCGGCAGTTTCAGCACCTCCTCCTTGAAGGCTTCGGCATGCACCCAGAGTGACAGTGTATTTTTCAATACCACCACCTGCTCACGGCTGTAGCCCAGCTTTTTATTGCGGATGTAACTCAACTGGCTGTAGATGACCAGTGTGCCTACGATCAGGACCACCGCCGTGGAAAACTGGAACACCACAAGGCTGTTGCGCAGCCACCCACCCCGGAAACCTGTCGCCAGCTTCCCTTTCAGCACCTGCACCGGTTCAAACGAAGAGAGGAAAAAGGCTGGGTAACTACCCGCCAGCAGTCCTACCACAAAAACGGTGGCCAGCATGCCGGTCAATAACCACTTATTCAGCAGCATGTCCGGCGTAATCGCTTTACCGGCGACCTGGTTGAGGTAAGGCAACAGCAGCAGCGCCAATGCCACGGCTATCAATGCTGCGATCGTTGTCGTCAGCATAGACTCGGTAAGGAACTGCGTGATCAGGTTGGAACGTTGAGAGCCCAGCGCCTTCCGCACGCCGACTTCCCTCGAACGGCCGGCAGAGCGGGCCGTAGAGAGATTCATAAAATTGACGCAGGCGATCAGCAGGATAAACACCGCTACTACCGTGAATATATATACATACTGAATATTACCGCCCGGTTCCACCTCGTTGGTGAAAGGAGAATACAGGTGGATTTTGGTAAGCGGCAGTACATCATACCGGAAATGGCCGTTGCTGCGTTCCAGTTCGTCGATACTGCTGCCGATCATCGCTTTCAGCGGCCCATCCATATAGGTTTTTGTCAGCGTTTTCAGCTGACTGAGGAGCGTAGCTTCGTTGACGCCTGGCCGTACCAGCAGGTAGGTATCGTAATTATCGGCCATCCATGCTGTATTACGACTATCTTCGAGGCTGGCCATGGACCAGATAAAATCATAATGCATGTGCGAAGCGGCCGGCATATCTTTCATGACGCCGGTCACCATATAATCGTCCGTATTGTTGATATGCATTATTTTACCCACGGCAGCAGCGGTACTACCGAAATACTTTCCGGCCATCTTTTCTGAGATGACCATCGTATATGGTTTGGTAAGCGCTGTTTTAGGGTCGCCGGCAAGCATGGGCAGGGTAAACACCTCAAACAGGGTGGAGTCCGCGAACCCGGCATTATGTTCCATCAATGTTTCGTTTCCTTTTTTGATCAGGACGGAACGATCGCCAAAACCACGGAACCGCACATAATTTTCGATGCCCGGGAAGTCTTTCATCATGGTAGCGCCCAGCTGCGCCGGCGTATACCTTTCCCGGAAAGCGTTACCGTTGACAAGGAAATCCGCATTCACCCGGTAAATACGGTCCGCCTTACGATTGTACCGGTCGTAGCTCAGTTCATCCATCACAAAAAGCGTGATCAGCAAACAGGTAGCCAATGCCACAGCAAGACCGAAAATGTTAATAGCAGCATATCCCTTGCTGCGTACAAGGTTCCTGACAGCGATTTTAAAGTAGTTCCTGATCATTGAACAGTTGGATGTTTGCCCTTGCAGTAAAAAGACAATGCCACATTTCAATATACTGAAAATCAAACAGTTGATTTTCCTGCTTCAAGATAAATGTACGATTTTAAAACAGGCCCTGTCCATTTCCGGACACAGGCAATTACGAATTACGAATTACGAATTGAGGGTCCCTTTTTGGAAAGGTTATTAAATAACCGCTCTGATAAGGGACCCTCAATTCGTAATTCGTAATTGCCTTAGTGTTCCATGATACGGTTCTCGCGTACGTCTTTCAGGTGCGTCATGATATGCGGGGGTAACAGCGGACTATCAAACGGCAGGTCAATAGACATTTTTTCAAAGTTACGGGCATGTGGCACACGATCGAAGATTTCGTAGAGCGCTATGGGTTCTTCCGTGAAACTAACGCAGGTACTGATAAACGAAAGTTCATTGACCTGGAAACCGGGGCGTTTCATTTTATCCTCCACGTCTTTCAGCCGGCCTACAAAATGGCGCTGCCGGATGAAAGTAGTACTGTTCATGATGATAAAGAGGTAATTGGCGAACGAAGTGATTTTGCCGTAATACATGTGGTTATCCCGGCCGGTCCGCTCCACCAGGTATTCATCCCCGGAGCGGTATATCTCAAGCGAAGAGCGCCAGATGCGGTCGCCCTCTTCCTGGTCACGCATCGGCAGATTGCGGTTGTAGCAGTACCAGTAACCTACCAGGTGCTCCAGCAGCTTATGGTTGACCGGCGCCAGCGGTATATTGATCTTCAGTTCATGGAAAGGAAATCCTTCCGTGGCGGTATTGATAAAATCGATGTAATTCGTGTACCCCAGCGCGTTAGCGATGGTGTTTAACCTGGAGAAGTTGGGGCTGCTGATAGCGGCCGCGGCAGTCCGGTTTTTCCACGGTTTCAGTTTTTTGATGATCAGGTGTTCGTAGAAATAGTTGTCGCCGAAAGACAGCGGGGCAGCCGCCGCTTTTTTCTTCTTCCGCTGTTTGTCCAGCAGCGCGTTAAATTCACCGGCCACATGCGCCCACTCTGTTTTGGAGACGTCTTTCCATTCTTTTTTACGGAGGAAATGCCAGGAGATATAGTTCATCAGGCGTTCCAGGTTAACCAACTCTTCCCTTGTCATGATAATACGATTTTAAGACGAAAAAAAGACGCTGTAAGATAATCAGAAGATTTGGGTATTATCGGAAAAAGCGAATTTACTTTCAACTAAAAAAGACAAATGATGACAAGTATGACTAACACTACGCCCCGTATCCGCGAAGGGACCGACTTCAGACAGGACCCGCTCTGGCAAAGAATTGAAGCTTTTCAGCTGGATGACCCCACAGCCCCGCTGCCCTTCTCACGGAAACTGGCCCGGGAAAACGACTGGAACGAACGCTTCACCAGCAGGGCCATCACAGAATACCGCCGCTTCGTTTATCTCTGCTGCATCTCTCCTACCGGCGCCTCTCCTTCGTATGTGATCGACCAGGTATGGCACAAACACCTGCTTTATACGGAGAACTACTGGGATGAATTCTGTGAAAAGGTCCTCGGCCGGAAACTTCACCATCACCCTTCCAAGGGCGGCCCTCCGGAACGGGAAAAACACGACGACTGGTTCCGGCAAACCCTCCGGCTTTATAGGACCGTTTTCGATGAAAGTCCGCCTCCTGATATCTGGTACAACACTCCACGTTCTCCCCGAAAACGTCTCCGCTCCCGCTTCTTTCCACGACTGCTCCCTTTATTATTGTTCCTCAGTTTGCTGCTGACAGGCTGCACGCCCGGCGAAACAGTGTTCGGATTAATCGTACTGGCGCTCCTCGCTTATAATACGGCGCGCAAGTCCGCCAAAAACCAAAGCGACGGCGACTCCTCCGGTAGTGCCTGCGGCGGCGGCAGTTCCTGCGGAAGCAGTTGCAGCAGTAGCTGCGGAGGCGGATGCGGCGGTTGTGGCGGAGGCGGCGGAGATTAAGTTCATTTACCACAAAAACAGATCACTATGCGAACTATATCCAGACAGACAAGCTACCTTATCCTGACAGCCAGCGGCGCTGTCATCCTTGCCTTCCTGCGTTTTTCCTATCACCGCTTCAACCCTTTCCACCTTGCCGGTAAACAATTCCTGGGCTTCTACAGCCTGCTGTTGTTGTTTACACTGGGCAACGTGTTGCTGCTACGGCGGCAATATCCCCGGATGGCCGGTGCGGTCAACGGGTTCTGCCTGCTGCTGGGCATCGCGCGGCTGATACAGGGCATGTATCACCATAAGCCTGTCGGTTACCTGATGTTATTGTTGATGTTCCCTGTTATCATAGCTTTCTCACTGAAATCCGCCTCTGACACCGCGGCCTGACTTACAGATAACTCAGCCACCATTGCCGGTGTGCCGCCCGGTACCCGTCAAACCAGCGGCAGGGCTTATACAGCGCCGCTACCACTCCGATCCAGATAAGATATACTAACGGCAACGCATAACCGAATTCGGCCGGCCTGAACCAGAAGGGCACCTGCGCAATCTGCGCGGAGGAATGTCCTGTGCTGAAAAACACGATCACCAGCAGGGCATGCAGCAGGTAAAAATGCAGTACATAATAGAAGAAGGGCACCCGGCCATAAACCGTTAATACCCCGCTCCATCTCTGTTGCAGGTTTTCAAAGGCAGCCAGCGCCAGCAGTGCCGGACCGAGGGTCATGGCTGCGTATTGCAGGGACGGCGGGTATTTGCTGGTATCGAAGAATGACAATACATTGGACCAGCCATCCGGATATATTTTACGGGGAGTGGGATTACCATACAGGTTGATCCACCGCAACAACACAAACAGGGCTATTAACGCCACACCGGCCATGATCAGCCGTTGTTTTCTTTTGGCGGCAGGAAAGTCGCGGGTAAACCAGCTTCCGATACTATACCCCAGCAACATGATGCCTGTCCACGGTAATATCGCGTAAAATATGCCCAGCAGGTGGGCGGCATCCAACGGCACCACGGTGCCGCGGGCTGTCAGCAGCATCTGCCACACGACAGCCGCCGTCCCTTCCGCCGGAAATTTCATATAGTCGACAACGTTATGACCAAAGAATAATAGTATGCCTGCTATGAACACCGCTTTCCGTGACCACCAGCTCAGCAGTCCCAGCATCACCATGCTCCATCCGATGGCCCATATCACCTGGAGAATGATAAAATTAAAGGAGGGATTGAAAGTAAGCCCCAGCGTTATCAGTGTCACTTCCACCAGCACCAGCCACAGGCCTCTTTTAACGAGGAAGCCCGCCGCGTCCTGCCGCGTCCTCTTCTGTGCTGCCAGGAAGGCCGATACGCCGGAGAGGAAAACAAAAGTGGGCGCACAGAAATGTGTGATCCAGCGGGTAAAGTACAACATCGTGCTGGTGGTGGCAGGATCGAGCGGATCCGCCGTCATGGCCGTACGATGAAAAAAATCACGGGTATGGTCCAGGGCCATAATTACCATCACGAGGCCACGCAGCACATCAATGGAAGTTACCCTGTAGGGGGTGGTTGTGTTCATGTGGACGGTTTTAAAAAAAGTCAGCCCGTCCGGTAATGGGTACCAAACGGGCCGACGGTGTAACGACTATAAATATACGTTATCTTTTTTCATATGCCGGTGTTTCCGGCGCTTTATATCCTTTGGACTGCAGCAGTGCTTTAATTTCGGTAATGCCGCGCTCGAGCTGCGGATCAACGCCTCTGGCCATATCGCCCAGGTTTTCGTCTACCGCGATATCCGGGTCTACGCCGTGGCCTTCGGGGAACCAGGTACCGTCGGCGTAATACATACGGAAGCTGGGGGCCGTCACGTCTCCGCCGTCAATCAGCGAAGGCGTACCGGAGTAGCCGATCAAACCGCCCCAGGTGCGGGTACCGATCAACGGGCCCAGGTCTCTTCTACGGAAGTAGTCCGGGAAAGCGTCTCCGCCGGAACCGCTCCAGCCGTTGATCAGCATTACTTTAGGCCCGAAGTGGCCTACCAGCGGCGCTGATATCGGCTCTCCGTCGCGGGTGGCCCAGTAAGCCAGCGGTTTGCGGTTGAGCAGTTCTATGAAACGGTCAGGTATCTGACCGCCGTTGTTGAAACGTTCGTCAATGATCAGTGCGGCCTTGTTCCACTGGGCGCTGAACTGGCGGACCAGTTCATCCTGACCGTCGATGCCGGTGCTGGGAACAAAGATGTAGCCTACCTGGTTATTGGTAGCTTCCGCCACATGTTTGCGGTTGCTTTCGATCCAGGCCAGATGGCGCAGGCGGTATTCATTGCCGATGGCTTTCACCACCGCTGTTTTAGCGCCCTCAAAAGAAGGACGGGCGTTATAGGTGATCTCCACGGCTTTACCTGCCAGTCCCTGGAAAGCGCTGAAAGGCTCAGCGGCAGTAGTCAGCGGTACGCCGTTGACCGCCAGGATATAGGTGCCTTCCGGGATATTGACGCCCGGCTCGTCCAGCGGGGAGCGGGCTTCAGCGTCCCAATCGGCGCCGCGGATAATGCGTTTCACTTTATAGAACTTACCATCCGCTTCCCAGTCACAACCCAGGTATCCTACATTCATTTCCTTCGGTGTCTCCAGGTCGCCGCCAGACACATAGGCGTGTGAGGCGTTCATTTCCGAGATCATTTCGCCGATCACGAAATTTACTTCCTCACGGGTGCGGGCGCCTTCGAGGATGCGGGCGTATTTCTCTTTCATGCCGGCCCAGTTAACGCCGTGCATATGCCGATCGTAGAAGAAATCGCGTTCTATGCGCCATGCTTCGTTAAACAACTGCTTCCATTCCTGCATCGGATCGAGCAGCATGGTCATTTCATTGAGGCGGAGTTTTTTGTCCACTTTCTGGTTGGCCCCCAGATCGATGATCGCGTAGCGATCGCCGGTAACGAGGATTTTCTTGCCATCGGCAGACACCTGGTACTGTCCCGGGTCTTTGATGATTTCTTTCTCTTCGCGGCTCTCGAGATCATAATATTTCAGGGTAACGGTCCGCTCGCTGACACCGGTATTGGAGGCGTTGTTATAAAGGACTTTGCCTTTCACTGCCGCAAGCCGTGAGTAATTGCCCGCTTCCACCGGCAGCTCGTACAACCGGGATTCGATATTCTCAAGATCGATTTTTACTTCAGGGTTGTTTTTAGCGGTTTCCTCTCCCCCTTTCTTTTTGTCTTCTTTTTTGGGAGATGACTGAGCGGTGTCCTTGCTTACTGCTACCGCGTCGTTTTGGGTGGATGTCACCGGCGGCACATCTTTACGCAGGCTGATCGCCGCCACTTTTGTGGTGTTGGCGTAGATGAAGCTATTCTCCACATCGCTGTAGATGGGCTTAAAGGTCCTGTTGGTGAGCAGGTAAAGATACTTTCCTTCCGGATCAAACACCGGGTCGATGCTTTCGTAGAAGTCGGCCGTCACCTGGTGGCGTTGATTGCCGGGAACATTATAAAGGAAAGCGGCATTGTGCAGGTTATCACAGTCACGGCTATACGCCAGCCAGCGGCTGTCGGAAGACCAGCTGCATTTCCAGGTGCGGAGGGCATCTTCCGTATAGCGCAGGGCTTTGTCTATGTTGGTCACTTTACCGGTAGCCACGTCCACGATATGGATCCGCATGGTCTGGTCGATGAAAGCAATTTTTTTATTGTCGGGCGACCAGTACGCATGGTAGCGGAAACCCGGACCGATGTGGGTTACCTGCCTGGCGGCTTCTTCTTTGCCATTTTCGGCGATCCACAGTTCGTAGTCACCGGTCTGATCGCTCCACCAGGCGATATACTTTCCATTGGGGGACCAGGACGCATCTCTTTCAGCGGCGCCGCTGGTGCGGGTGAGATCTTTCACGAAACCGTTTTCAGCAGGCAGGGAGAACACTTCGCCGCGGGCGCCGATGAGTGCGCGTTTACCATCGGGGCTGATGTCTGCGTACTGGATGTCTTTATCCGTTTTGATCGTGCGTGGTTTCAGGGTAGCCACGTCTGTGGTGATATTGATTTTTACTTCTTTGGACTGCTGCGATTCCAGGGAGAGCGTGTACAGTTTACCGCCCGCTTCGTATACGATATCGGTTGGGCCCATGGCGGGCGTATGTACGTCATAGTCGGTATAATGTGTTACCTGTTCAAAGGTTTTGGTATCTGTTTTATACCGCCATAGGTTCATTCTTTTCTCCGGCCCCCGGTCAGACAGCAGGTACACGTAATTGTTGTACCACATCGGAAATTCATCCCCGGCTTCGCTTTTAGCGGATATATTTTCTGACTGGCGGGTATCGAAGTGATAGATATGGATGTTGGCCTTCATACCGCCGCGGTAGCGTTTCCAGGTACGGGCGCTTTGCGAGCGGATAGCCACGGCGATGCTTTTACCGTCGGGCGAGTAGCTGCCGAATTCGGCGTAGGCCAGGGGTAGTTTGACGGCCGAACCGCCGGTTTCCGGTATCGTATAAAACTGGTTGAAGCGGTCTTTCGTGCTTTCGCGGCGGGAGGAGAAAAGCACCTGTTTACCGTCCAGTGTCCAGTCGATGACCATATCGGGAGTACCATGCTGCGTGAGGCGTAAAGGCACGCCGCCGGTCACCGGCATCACGTAAGCATCGAGGTTGCCATCGTAATTGGCCGAGAACGCGAGCTTGCTGCCGTCGGGCGAAAAGCGGGGATACATCTCCATACCTGCCGGAGAGGTAATCCTGATGGCGGTACCGCCCTCTTTGGGCACGAGCCAGATGTCGTTGGCATAACTGAAGGCGATCTGCGTACGGGAAACGTCCGGGTAGCGGAACAGGCTGGCACTCACCTGCGCATAGGAATGGGCGCCCAACAGGCACGCCATGGCCAGCATAATGTTTTTCTTCATAAGCGGTTGATTGTTAAAGGGTCTTCTCCGGAGGTTGATTTTCCGGATAAACGAATGTAACAAAAACGAAACATTTTATATTAAATTATCTATGTCGTTTAAAAGACGACTGTGCTACAGAAAAGTTGCTTTCTGCGGTATTTATTTTTTTGTGATGAGGTAAAACGCTGCATCATCCAACGCTGAACGGAATAAAAAAAGGGCGCAGCAGGATATCCTGCTACGCCCCTGCGTAAAAAAGGTCTGTATAAATGCCGTTACCGGTAAGACACCAGCTGCTGCAAATGATGTTCCAGGTGCACAACGTAGTCTTCTATCAGGAAAGCCAGTGTCACCAGTTCCGTGCCGCCTGCATAACTGGTGCGCTGCAAAGCATCTTCCGGTATATGACGGGCGATGCCCAGCAGCAGGCGGTTTAAACCCTCCCAGCTATCTGTCAGCTGACGGGCGGACTGGAGCTGATGGTAGCTGTAGCGGTTCCATTCATCCTGGTTATACCCGATGCGGGGCGTTTCCTCAAACTGCACCCTCACAAAACGCTGGTGGTTATTGGCGGCACTGTCTATCAGGTGGCCCAGTATTTCTTTTTTGCTCCACTTTGTGGGAAGAGGTTTAAAAGCGAAATCTTCTTCACTGATATTTTTTAACAGCGCCGGGATGGTGTTACACAGGTGTTCCCAACGGTCAAGGCTTGCTGTGATCATATAGTTAGTTTATAAGTCCATAAATTCCCAGGCGCTCTGGTAAGCGTTCTGTGTTTCTGCGTAGGCGATGAAGCCAGCGTAGAAAGGTAACTGTGATAAGGTGGCGCTGTCGCCGACCACGACCAGCTTTTTCCTTGCTCGGGTCATGGCCACGTTCATGCGGCGTATATCGGAGAGGAAGCCGATGTTGTTATCGGCATTGCTGCGGGTCATGCTGATGTATACCACGTCCCGCTCCTGCCCCTGGAAGCTGTCGATCGTATTCACGGAAATACTGGCGGCATGCGGCTGCAGCTCCGCGGCGTGTTGCAGCTGCTCCTGCAACAGGTATACCTGTTGTTTGTAGGGAGAGATGATAGCTATTTCCGGGAAGGTATTGTTGCCCGGTTGTGCTTTCAGGGCGGCTACCAGCTGCAGCAGATGGCGGAACAGGAAGGACGCTTCTTCCGGGTTGGAGGTGCTGGTGCCTTCTGCTTTTTCATCGAAGCCGCAGCCGGCGGTATCTACGAAGGCCAGCGGCATATCGTCTGCAAACAGGCGGTGGCCGGCCACCGTATGATGGGCCTTTAGTTTGTTATCATAAAAAACAGCCGAGGCATACCCCATGATCATTTCGTTCATGCGGTACTGTTCTTCCAGCAGCACTACCGCTTCCGGGTGCAGGGCCACACTCTTTTCCAGCAGCGTGTTACTAAGCCCCAGGCGGGCCGCTTCGGCCGACTTGATGGTCGGTGGCAGCTGGCAGTGGTCTCCGGCGAAGATGACTTTCTGCGCTTTGATGATGGGTATCCAGCACGCGGGTTCCAGCGCCTGGCCGGCTTCGTCGATCACCACTGTTTTATAACGCACGTTCCGCACGGTGTAGTGGTTGGCGCCGACGAGCGTGGCAGTGATCACCTGTGCTTTGGCAATCAGGTCGTCCGTAATATACTGCTCTGTCTTATCCACCTCTTTCATGATCTTATGCGCTTCATCAAAGAGGGCTTTGCGTTGTTCTCTTTCCGCCTTGCCGAAGTTACGCTTGTATTTATGCGCCATGTTTTTGAACTCGCTGGCTTGTTTCTTCAGGCGTTTCACTTCCTTCATGCTGGCGTGTTCAGACATTCTGCTGTCGAGCGTGAGCGACGACAAGCGCTCTGATACGCGGGCGGGGTTGCCTACGCGCAGCACATTGAGCCCTTCATCCGCCAGTTTTTCGCTGAGCAGGTCAACGGCCGCATTGCTGGGCGCCACCACCAGTATTTTCTCCTGGTCTTTTTTGATCAGCGCTTTGATGGCCTGTACCAGCGTGGTGGTTTTGCCGGTGCCCGGAGGACCGTGCACAATCGCCAGCTCGTTGGCCGACAGGATTTTATTGACGGCTTCCTGTTGCACGGTATTCAGTCCCGGCAGTGTTACCGGGGGCGTTGTGGTATCGAAGGAGGGTTTTCTTTCACCGGTGAGGATTTTCACCAGATGCCCTTCCGGCTTGTCTGCCAGGGCAGCCGCTTGCTTCAGCGCCTGCTGCATCTCATCGTAACTGTTATCATCGAACAGCAGGTCGATGCCCAGCTTGCCGTTGTCGGCCCATTCCGGCAGCTCGTCCGTACGCAATGTCAGCTTGAGGCGGTTGCCGCCCTGAAAGGTAACGGTGCCTTCCACCCTGTCCTGCAGCGGATCATGATTGGAAAACAATACCGCTGATACGCCGAAACGCAGCTGGTGGGTGATATCCTGGTGAGTAGTACGTTCCACTTCCACGGTGAGATAATCCCCGCGGCTCATTTCCGTGCCCCGGATGGCCACCGGGTACCAGGCAAGGCCGTTCGCCCTGCGTTCTGCCGCGGATGAACTGGCTGTCTGGCGGAGCCAGGATTGTTTATCTTCTTCCCTTTCCTGCCGGAGCAGCTGGAAGAGATTATCGAAATATGACATTGAATCTGAAATACCAGTGAACAAAGACCGCAAGTTAGTCAATGTCCCGGTCATGACCATCACCGTTTCAGGAACTGTACAAAGAGAGATACGTTTGGTCAAACGCCCGGGCAAGCAATGCTTTTTTATCCATCATGAACTGCAGGCAGCCGGCATCTCCCCAGCAGAAGCCCACTTCCTGGTCGGAGTCTACCTGGAGCAACAGGGTCATATCCCGCTCGGCAGCTTCCGCTGCCTGCTGATCGCCTTTAAAGTGCTTCAGCAGCGCGTTACGCGCATTTTTAGGTGAGTAATCATACGGTTGGCCCACGACGAGGTACATGGCCGCTTCAATATTGTGATCATCGTGCTGACCGTCGGGATAGCCACCGATGCGGGCCACACCGTCTGTCAGTTCCGAGCAGAGGTCGTCCATGGCGTCACCTTCGTCATCGGAAAGCACTTCGTAGTCTGCATAGGCATAGTTGGGCGGCATCAGCGCGGCAACAGGCTCCATGCCGTACCCGTTGAACCGCCCTTCCGCTTCCAGGATGGTTACGGCGGGAGGCGGGGTACGTTGCAACCCCGTTTTATCAGCCACATAGATGACCTTATGAGTGATGTCCCTGGCCGTTTCCAGCTCTCCCATAAAAAAATACAGGACACCGGTGGCAGGCAACAGCTGATCTGTTTCCAGCGGATGGATGGTCTCCAGGTCCAGCTGCGCGATGAACGTCATCGGCGCACCTGTTTTCGTTAACGGCCATACAAAACCGGCAGGCAGGTCCGGATCACCGCCTACACGGGAGTTACCGGAGCGCTGATAGTTTTCCCGCGCAGCGCGTTTTAAATTAACAATGGGACGGGCAGCGGACAACACATAATCGGCTACCTCCGTAAGTTCGAATTCGTGGATTAACTCCTTAAACTGTTCAGTGGTCAAGGCTACAATATTTAATTTACATGGATAACAAAATGGCCACATAGTGGCATACCGCCCCGGATAGTACCAACAGATGCCAGAGCGCATGCGTGTATTTGTATTTATCCCACAGGTAGAAGATAACGCCGATGGTATACAAACCACCTCCTACGCACAACATGACGATGACGGACAGCGGCAGGTCGGTGAAGAAACGTTTGCCGCCTACCACCAGTATCCAGCCCATTATCAGGTAGATGATCGTGGAGATGATATCAAACCGCCCCGTGAAAAACACTTTAAACAGGATGCCTACCGCCGTAAGGCCCCACAGGACCGACAACAGCGAGATCCCGAAGGCGTCGTTCATATACACCAGCAGAAAAGGCGTATAGGTACCCGCTATCAGGAAATAGATGCTGATATGATCGAAGATGAGAAATACTTTTTTGACGGCCGACTCCTGGGAGATATGATAGATCGTCGAACAGGTAAATAACAAAATAAAACAAAAACTGTAGATTCCCGCCCCTACAATGCCCGGTGTGTTACCGTGCGTGGCGGCGATGCTGGTGAGTACCGGAAGCCCGCTGATGCCGAATACGATGCCAATAGCATGTACCAGTCCGTTTACGATTTCCTGTTTCCGTGTATAGCCTGTTGGTGAAGCTGTCATTCCCATGAGTCAAAACATTTACCGGCTGTAAATGTAGGACAAACCACGGAGCCACCGCGATAGAGATTGTCTATAGGATTATCTTTTCTTGAGAAATCCGCCGACCATCTCGCCGTTGGTGATCGTTAGTTCCGCACCTGCTTCGTTATACAGCTTGCAGGTGAACTTCATCTTTACTTTCACGCCGTAATATCCCGGATAGCCGGACCAGTCTTCCGCGCTCATGATGGCGAAGGTGCCATCAGGCTGATTGGTGGCGCCGTTCAGCGATGTCCAGGTCACCCCTTTTTCATCCGTCCAGGTGAGCAGCATGCCGTTACCGAAAGTCTGGTTGTTCATGGTCATGTAATTGTAATTGCCCGGCTGGAAGAAATTTTTAAATTCCAGGTCGCTCGCTGCATCAAAATTGGCCAGCATACCCTTGGCGATGATCATTTCTGTTTTGCCCAGCGGGAGATTGGCACTGCCAGCCCAGGAGATACCGGTACCCAGCAGCACATCTGTACCGCCGGTGGTTTGTGAAACGAGCACGTACAGGCTGGCATCTGTCACTTCCTGCACATAGTCTTTCCCGTTAACCGTCATTTTGTAGTAGAAGTCCGCCGGCGGTGCAGGTATTTCAGGACCGTCGCCGCTTACTTTTACAGTAACGCCGCAGGAAGATCCGCTGGTCTTCAGCGGAAAAATAAAAGAGCCTTCCTGTTGAGGCGTTCCCCTGCCCATCAGCGTAATCGTATATTTGCCCGTAGCGGTAAAAGTACCGCCGCCGGTAAATTCCATCCCGTTCACGTTCCCGGTTGTCAGTATCCATGTACCCGGCATGGCCACCTGCACCGTTACCTGTATTTTTGCACCGGCAGCAACAGGGGTGCCGGCTTTAAAAGTGCCGGTTACCACAGCGTCGGAACAGCTGCCGCCCTGATGTTCGAGGGCATAGGCCGCCATCTCGGCCGGTTGCTCAACGGGCCCTGTGACAGGGCTTTCCCTGGAGTACTCTTTGGAGCATCCCCACAGGGAGATAACCGTCAGCAGGGCGAGGAAGGTGCGGGCGCAGTGTATTCGGAAACGTGAGATCATCATTGTGCGTTAAATAGGGTGCAGTCACAAATATATTAACATAAATTAATAAGATCTATCTTTAGTCATCCAATTTATTTTTTAACCCAGCGGACGATGGAGCGAGCATTTACACAAGAAGAATGGGAAGCCTGCATAAAAGTGCTGCAGGTCTTATCAAGAGATCCGGAGCAGTCGCCGGACAACATGGTATTAAAGGGGTTGGTGACCAAACTGTACAAGCGCGCCAAGAAAGACAACAAGGCAGCGGTGGCAGAAGCAGCCCTGACGGCGGTAGCGCCGCCACCGGTGAGGATGACTTTACAGCGGTTGAAGCAAATATCGCAGAAGCAGGATGTATTGCGGCAATACGACAAAAAAGAGGTGCTTTCCCGGACGCAGCTTTTCAGGAAATATGAACAGCCGGACACCGGTCAGCCAGCCGGTAAAGAGGAAAACCTGACGCTGACCGGTCATCAGCGCTGTTACACTTGCCAGGTCCCCTACAGGAACGTGCATTTTTTCTATCATATGCTATGTCCTTCCTGCGCAGCGCTCAACTACAACAAACGGCTGCAGCGCGCCGATCTGCACGGGCGGGTCGCCGTAGTTACCGGCGGCCGCATCAAAATAGGCTATCTCACCGCCCTGCGGCTGCTGCGCGACGGCGCCCGGGTATGGGTGACCACCCGCTTTGCCAAAGACTGTGCGTTGCGCTTCAGCGAAGAAAAAGATTTTTCCGAATGGGGGCACCGGCTGAAGATTGTGGCGCTGGACCTGCGCAGTCCCGGCCAGGTGCAGCAGTTCATACAACAGCTGTACGCCGGTGAGGCCCACCTCGACATCCTGATACATAATGCGGCACAGACGGTCAAAAGGCCGGCTGCTTTTTACCAGCATCTTTTCGCAACGGAAGAAGCGCCGCTGGAAACATTGCCCGCGGCGGTACGGCCGTGCCTCGCTCCTGCCCCGCCCTTCCGCTACCTGGGCGATGGCTGGGAGCAGCAACTGCTGCCCGCCGAAATGCACCAGTGTTTTCCGGCCGGACAGTACGATAAAGACCGGCAGCAGCTAGACCTCCGCACCAGCAACAGCTGGACGCTGCGGCTGGATGAAGTGCCGCCGGGCGAAATGCTGGAGACACAGCTGGTGAACGTGACAGCGCCTTTTATGCTCAACAGCCGCCTGAAAGCGCTGCTGAAACAATCGCCATTTCCGCGCCGGTTTATCATCAACGTATCGGCCATGGAGGGACAGTTTAACCGCGGCTCCAAAACGCCGTACCACCCGCATACCAATATGGCCAAAGCGGCGCTGAATATGATGACACGTACGTCCGCACAGGATTATGCACTGGACGGCATCTACATGAACAGCGTAGACACCGGCTGGATTACGCAGGAAAATCCGCATCCTAAAAAAGAACGGCTATATGATGAAGACGGCTTTGTGCCGCCGCTGGATGAAACCGACGGCATGGCGCGCATCTACGATCCTATCGTGTCCGGCCTCTCCGGTCCGGACATCCCGCTGTTCGGACATTTCCTGAAAGACTACCAGCCGTATGCCTGGTAACACTTATTTCGATCATCACCCTGTAAAAGCAATGATATGCAGAATAATACCGTTGTCTGTCCCGTCGATTATGTAAAAGACACGTTTCCTTTTCACCGGAGCGATCTTGACCCCGTGCTGGCGTACCTCGAAAACAACCAGCCGTTGCCCGTTACCGACCTGGTGTTCCCGGTAGGCACGGTCACTACAGACGGACGGCTGGACATGTGCAAACAACAGCTGGGCGTGGAAGGCGTACAACTGGTGGCTGCCGCGCTGCGGGAGAATACACAGATCAAACATATCCTGATGGGCACCAATGCCTTTGGCAATCCCGGCGCACAGGCCGTGGCAGACCTGGTGTCTGTAAACCGTACGATTGAAACCGTATATCTCGGCTGCAACTACATAGAGCAGGCAGGCACAGAGGCGCTCTGTGAGGCCCTCGGCGGAAACCGGTCCGTTAAAAGCATGTGGCTCAAAAGAAATCCCATCGGCAGCCAGAGCATGAAAAACATTGTACGGCTGCTGCAACAGAACCCGCACCTGCGTACGCTGGACCTGGTGAATACCTGCGCCGGGGAGGGCTTCCTGACACTGCTGGAATACTTGAAAGAAAACAGGACGGTAGAACGGTTGTACCTGAGCGGCAACTACCTGACCGCCGATATGATGATACCTGTCAGCGATATGCTGATCGCCAACAAACACCTGAAATCCCTCTTCCTGAGCGTGAATAATATCGGCGATAAAGGAGTGGCTCATCTAATACGCGGGCTGCAGCAAAACACCACGCTGGAACAGCTTAGCCTGTCCAGCTGCGGTATCGAAGCCGAAGGGATGCAGTTGCTCCATGACCTGCTTTCCTCCAGGCCTTACCTGAAATGGATAGACCTTGGCTATGCCCCTTCCACCAAGGCATTGGGCGCGAAAGGCAATCTGCCGCTGCACCTTTCCGCGATGAAAGATTTCCCGGCGTCGCCCGGCAATTTTGTACATCAGGACAGTAAAGCAATAAAGAGTGTGTATCGTTAACGGAGAGCGAAAAATGTGACAGGACCGGGGAGAATCGAACTCCCACCTCCTGCTTGCAGAGCAGGCGCTCCTCCAATTGAGCCACGGTCCGTCACGGGCGCAAACATAATAACATTTTTCAATATTTATAAAGAATATTGTAAAGCAAGAGAGGCGCACTTTGCAGGCGCCTCTTTCGCTTTACAGTGACAGCACAATTTTACCCAATAAAGGCCTGTCCCGTTTTGCGTCCTCTATTCTCCGATGCGCACTTTGAGCGTCGTCGATCGGATAGACGCTGTCTATCACCGGCTTCACCTGTCCGGTTTCAATTAAGCTGGTAATAGGATGCAGTTCCTCTCTGCTCTGCCGGGTAAAAACAAAATGGTAGGTCGCATTTCGTTCCCAGGCATGGATAAGATTCTGTGGCAGTGCAATGTCCACCAGGGTAACAATGCGGCCGTAGTCGGCCAGGGCTAGCGGACTGTCCGAGAGCGTGCTGCCGCCAACCGTGTCAATGATTACATCCACTCCTCTTCCTTTAGTATGGGCCTGTATCTCTTCGATGTAATTTTTTTTGTGATGGTCAATGACTACATCCGCTCCAAGGCGATGCAGTTGCGCCTGTAAAATGCTCTGACCAGTTGTGTACACAAAAGCCCCCAGTGATTTAGCAACCTGTATGGCTAATGATCCAACGCCACCGGCGCCTCCCGGAATGAGAATGGTATCGCCTTCTTTTAGTTGCGCCCGTACCACCAGCATTTCCCATACCGTTCCGCCAACCAGCGGAGCGGCAGCAGCTTCCTCGTAGCTGAGGTGATCGGGCATTGCGGACAACGAAGATTCGTCCGTCAGATGGTATTCAGCATAACTGCCGGGGCCACCAAACCGCGGGGAATAATAGACTTTATCGCCGGGCCGCCATTTTTTCACGCCTTCACCCACTGCGATCACGTCGCCCGCAACATCGTGACCGGTGATAATGGGCAAATTAAACAGTGGTGCATAGTCTCCCCGCCTTACCTGGTAGTCGAGCGGATTTACGGAGGCTGCCCTTACTCTCACCAGCACCTGGGAATGCCCTGTTACCGAAGGTGTAGGCACTTCTTTTAACCGGAGGACTTCCGGTCCTCCATAATTTTCGATGACAACTGCTTTCATAATTCGATATTTCGCGTATTTTCGAAATGTATAGCATTAAAAAATCAGAATGCCTGTTCAATTAATCCGCTCAGCCGCGCCATTGCCGCCTCGTTACGTTTGTAGTACGTCCACTGGCCGACGCGTGTAGCTTCAACAAGCCCGCATTTTTGCAGGATACTCAGGTAGTCAGACGTTGTGGACAGCGATAACCCGGCTTTTTGGGTAATGTCGCTGACGCAAACGCCGAGATGGGCATCATAGTCCAATAATTCCTCTGCAGGAAAGTGGAGATGTGGCTGTTTGAGCCAGATGAGCATGTTTACCCTGGTGTTGTTGCTGAGCGCTTTGAAGATCAACATTAATTCCATTTTGCAAACATATCGAGATTTTCCGAAATAACGAAATAAAAATTCCAGTCAGTGATTGTTTTGTTTGGCAGGCATTCACATAACCATCTGTGTGTATTTTATATCTGGTCATTACGCCGAAGGTAAGTTGTTATAATACGCGTACACTTCAAAAGAGTGTTATAAGCACCGGGGCCGGAAAGGGCCAAACAGGGCTAGCGCATTTCAAAGCAGTGTGTTTTATAAGCCGGCGATACCAATAAAAAGCGGGCGTTTTTCAGAACGCCCGCTGACGATATCGTATATCCGTAAGGGTTATTACAAAAATTGGTGGAGGAGCAGGGCTCGAACCTACATCTTCCGGCTTATGCTGGCCGGTGTTTTTCCATTTTAAACTATCCCCCTGAATAGCGCAATAAAGCCGGCAGGAATCGAACTTACATCTCACGTTTTGGTGACGTGTATTTTTCCATTAAACTACAGCTTATTGCGGGCGCAATATACTTAAAATCCCTGTCCGATCAGCTTTTCTGCCGGTGATATCCTTTGTCGTGATAGGGCTGCAGTTCTTCGAGGCATAGTTTATACAGTTCCAGCACCTCTTTTTTATAGTCTACTGCAGGGTCCTGTGTATCCTTCAGTTCCTCTATGATCTCGCAGGCAAAATTCTCTTCTCCCAGCCGGTTCCAGTCCTCCTGCAATGCCGTATTGGGATGCCTGTCGGACTGCAGCTGCAACCGCACCGAGTTCCAGGCACGGTCGAGGTCCATGCTGTGATGTATCCATATCCGGTTATCTTTTTTATTGCGCAGGCAGAACACGCCCATGCGGAAAGACATTTGCCGGTAAGCCTCTTTTAATTCTTTTTTCGATTTCATGTGTTCATCTCTTTTAGCTGGCTGTCGATGAAGCTATTGGCTGCTTTCAGGAACGCCGGGTAACCTGCGGGCATCTGCCGGTTGATGTACAACAACAGCAGGCCGGAAAGCCCGTACAGGAGCGCCGCTTTTTTATTGGTTGCCGCTGCCACGCTCACAGCTTTATTTGCGACCAGGTATTTCCATTCTTCTTCGCACAGCCTGTCCAGGAAGCCGGTGATCATAGGAGCTGTCTCCGGCTGTTTGTTCAGCTCCGACAGTTTTTCCATGAAGAACAGTTCAAATATGCCGGGATATTGTACGAAATACTCCAGGTAAGCCAGGAGGATGGCACGCAGCTTCTTCTCTCCTCTTGCCGCTTTGGCGCTGCGGGTGGCCACATGCGCGCTGCATTCTTCCTGGAAGTCCTGTACACAGAGGAATACCAGGTCTTTGGCGTCCTTAAAATAGTTGTACAGCGTGGCAAAGGAATAACCTGCCTTCTCCGCAATGTTGCGGACGCTGACACTTTTCAGTCCTTCGCTTTTCAGGATCTCTTTGGTCGCTTCGATGAAGTACCCCCTGATCCGTTGTTCCTGCAAGGCCTTGTTCTTCATATTAGCCTGTTCACGTTTTTATACCTGCAAATATATTGAACACTGTTCAAATTATAAAACAGTATTCCAAAAAAGCAAACGACAGCCTCAGGCTATACTGCGAGGGGCATGCAGCAGCGGTGGTTTTTACCCGTGAAATATTGTTACATTTGTAGCAGGCGATCGCACCCCCAAACGGCCCGACACCTCAAAAAAATCACTTTGGCGGGAACAAATAGCTCTCCTGGCCTGTTAACTTGTTATACAGCCATGAACAACGAAAAATCAAAGGGTATTGTCACCCGGCTGCTGTCGGCAGCGGGCATCACGGTTAATGGAAGCAACCCGTGGGACATACGCGTATACAACGAAGATTTTTATTCCCGGGCCTTGTACAACGGCTCTCTCGGACTGGGCGAGTCGTATATGGATGGCTACTGGGACTGCCTCCGGCTGGACGAATTCTTTTATAAACTGCTGCGTTCCAACCTCGACAAAAGCGTCCGCAAAAGCATACGGCTGAAGATGGACATCCTGCTGGCCCGCATGTTTAACTTCCAGCGCCCTGCCCGCGCCACCCGTAACGGCCAGCGCCACTACGACGCAGGCAACGATCTTTTCCTGAACATGCTGGACAAACGCCTCGTGTACACCTGCGCATTCTGGGACAACGCCGCCACGCTGGACCAGGCCCAGGAAAACAAACTGGACCTCTCCTGCCGCAAGCTGCAGCTGAAGCCCGGCATGCATGTCCTCGACATTGGTTGCGGCTGGGGAAGCTTTGCGAAGTATGCCGCCGAAAAATACGGGGTAAGCGTCACCGGGGTGACCATCTCCAAAGAACAGCTGGCCCTCGGGCAGCAGCTGTGCGCCGGCCTGCCCGTCACCCTGCGGCTGCAGGACTACCGCCTGCTGAATGAAAAATTCGACGCTATTGTTTCGTTGGGCATGTTTGAGCACGTAGGCTCACATAACTACAGCGAATATATGAAGGTCGCCTCCCGCTGCCTGAAAGATAACGGCCTGTTCCTGCTGCATACCATCGGCGGCAACGAAACGCACGCCTTCACCGATCAGTGGCTCAACAAATACATTTTCCCCGGCGCCGTTATCCCGACGATCCGGCAGATAGGCCAGGCCATAGAAGGTATTTTCGTGATGGAACACTGGGAGAATTTCAGCGTCAACTACGATAAAACCCTCATGGCCTGGTATGAAAACATCAGTGCCAACTGGGACAAGCTCAGGAACCGGTACGATCAGTCTTTCTTCCGCATGTGGAAATATTACCTGTTGTCCTGTGCGGCGTCGTTCCGCGCACGGCATAGCCAGCTATGGCAGATCGTGCTGTCGAAAAGCGGCCTGCCCGGCGGTTACCGCTTCACTACCGCCCTTGAAAACAATGGGCTGACATATGCCGGCGCCATCAGGCCTTAGTGCCTGAAGTCACCCGCAGGCTCCACTGAAAATAAAGCTTGTCGTCTATCACATGCCGCCCTACCGCGCTGGCCACTTCCGACCGGATGATCTCCTGTACCGGCGGCGGGATATCTTTCAGTGCATTGACCACATCCGCGCTCACGCGCGTCACATACTGCCAGTGATCGCCAACTGAATTAAACTGCACAATGCCTGTCAGCGCTTCCTCCTGCACTGCTTGCAAATGGGCTGTTTCAAACCAGTCGGCCATCACCCCGGGCTGCATACAGTGGAACATGCCCGGTACATGCTGGTTGTACAGCTTCCGGCGGGTCACAGCGGCGATGATGTCCAACACAAGACTGATCCACAGGTTTTGCTCCAGCAATCCCCATGCAGACACCGCCAGCCGGCCGCCAGGCTTCAATACCCGGTTGATCTCCCGCAGTCCGTCTGTAATGTTTTTAAAAAACATGACGCCGTTCCTGCATACCACGGCATCGAACCAATGGTCTTCAAAAGGCATGGCGACTGCGTCGCAGCATACCACGTCAAAATTAGCCAATCCTCGTTCTATCGCTTTTCCTTTAGCGATATCCAGCATACGGGTAGATATATCCGTTCCCGTTACCTCCGCTTCCGGATATAACTGTGCAATAGACAATCCCGGCTCGCCGGTCCCCGTGCCGACATCGAGTATCCGCACAGGATTTTTCAGGTGAAGGTGTTGCAACAATGCGGTTGTGACAGGCTTCAGAAAAAGGTTGATAACATTTTCCCATCGTCTGCGATCATCGGACCTATGGTCCCAGTAATCGCCGGGGTGCAAAGCATTTTCCATGGTGGGTGGAATTAAAGGTTCACGAATAGTAACAAATCACTGCACTGGCGAATGGTACAGCCAACGTTAAAAGTACCGCGCGCCTATGCAGAACAACTTCAGTAACAGACTGCTATATAAGTTCTTAGCACGTCCGTTAGTTTTATAGCTCTATTTAAACTCTTCATGCTCTTTTAAAAAACTGCCACGTATGAAAAACGCACTGTTATTGATCAAAATCCTGTTTTGTTGTTGCTCCCTGTTACTGTTGCACGCCTGCAAAAAAATTGAGAACCCTGCCGACAAGCAGAAGACACTTTTCTTTATCGACTACCGGCACCTGGCCGGCGGCAACGATGGTATTGCCGTGATGGAGCTGGACCCCGAATCTCCGGACTTCGGGAAGATCCTTCACAAAACAGAACTGGGCAAAGGCGTATTACCCCATCACCTGTATTTCAACCGGGATGACAAAAAACTGTACACTACCGCACTGGGCGGCAGTTATCTCTATGAACTGAAGATGGAGTGGAACCATGAAGGCTACCCGGTGATCTACCAGGTAAATCCCATAAACACCGGCGGGAACACGGTAGGAGAAGATATATTCTTTACCCGCAACGGCCAGTACTGGGTCACATTCATGGGCGGCAAGGGAGGCCTCCGCGATGGCAGTGTCGGCGTTTTCAATGCGCAAAACAACCAGCTGATCAAAACCATTTCGTCCTCTATCGATGTCAATCCCGATAAATTCATTATGTATCCGCATGGCATTTCCATCTATGAAGACAAAGGCCTCGCCATGGTGACGTCTACCATTCATCCGGACCTTACCAGTGGCGTCGGTAACACCTGCACGCTGATAGACATGCATACTTTCAACATCATCAAAACCTACCGCGTGGCAGACAGCGCCAACGACCTGTCGAGTCCTGTGGAAGTGCTGCTGCTCCGCAACGAATACCCACCCTATGCGCTCGCCAACACCATGATCGGCGGCGATATCTGGATGGCCTCTTTCAACGCAGAAGCACGTCAGTACAGTGAGTTCAAGCGGGTACTAAAAGGGGCGTCCAAAGGACTGGGCTGGGCATTGGAATTTTACATCGCGGATGATAAACTCATGTATGTGAGCTTCGGGCAGCCGGGGAAAATACTGGTCTTTGATCTCAACTACCTCCCCGAGCTGCGGCAGGTACGGACGCTGCCGGCCGACAAGGGCGCGCATCACATGGCCTTTTTCAAAACCAAATCCGGCCGTTCCGTGGTAGCGGTGCAAAATAACCTGTTGAACCTGCCCAACCTCAATGCCGGTACTATTGACGTGGTAGACATCAACACCGGGGAAAAACTGGGCACGGTGGACATGCGCAACAAGTACCAGTTACTGCCTGAATCCATTGAAGGCACCTTAGGCAAGGCTCACTA
The DNA here is from genome assembly GCF_012516375.2 of Chitinophaga oryzae. Lineage (NCBI taxonomy): Bacteria > Pseudomonadati > Bacteroidota > Chitinophagia > Chitinophagales > Chitinophagaceae > Chitinophaga > Chitinophaga oryzae. Next base: position 3,566,566 of record NZ_CP051204.2, on the reverse strand, counting down.
TATGCATCATTGATGAGGTACCGGTTACTGGTCTTCCTGCTGCTCATCGCCCTGCAAAAGTCAGGAGCGCAATCGGCGCCCGTGCTCCAGCCCGACAGTATGCTGTCCCGCATAGCGCACAGCCATCTGCTGTTACAGGCATATACCCTGAGGGCACAGGCCTACCGGTTGAGTGCCGGCGCGGCCCTCGCCTGGGCGCCGCCGGTGGTGGGCGCCGGCACGTTTATGATCCCATGGTCGGCCCGTTATGTTTACAATGACGTGGCGCTGGGCAGCCGCATCGTACAGGTGGAGCAGGAGATCCCGCATCCCGGGCGGCTCAGGGCCCGTTATCGGTATCTTGCTTTTCAGACGGATATGGTACAGACCGCACAGACCATCCTGTTGCACCGGCTTCATTTCACCGCGCGGCAACAGTATATCCACAGGGTGATGGCATTACAGAAAGCCGCAGTACTGCAGCGGCAGGAGCAGGTCCTGTCTTTCCTCCACCAGGTAGCGCTGGTACGCCTTCCATACCGGCAGGCACAGGTCGCCGACGTTAGCATGGCGGCCGCGCGGCTGACGGAGGTGCGTACCCGTATCCGCCTGGAAGAAGCGCTGGCGGCCGGTTCCAAAGCACGCCTGTGCAGTTTGTTGTCTCTCCCCGAAGATTTTACAACAGACAGCCTGTACGCGCCGGTGTTTACCCCCGGCCATACAGATACGGTTTCACTGGCCCGAACAAACCAGGAAGTCTATCAGCTGGAAGAAGCGATACGGTGGCAATATCTTAACAGGAAAGCATTACGGCAGGAGCAAAAGCCGGATTTCAAAGCAGGTTTTTACCAGTTTTTCCCCTTATCGCCGTTGGTGCCGAACAGTTTTAACATCATGGCCGGCATCCGGATACCGCTGGCGCCATGGGCGGCGGGGTATCACCGGCGGAAAGCGCGGGCCATCCAGGCAGACATTGCGGCGCTCACCGAACAGCGGACCAACCTGCTGCAGCAGACACAGGCCCGCCTGGCGGCGCTGGAGCGGGATATCCGCGACTTACAGCAACGGGTATACGGCATGAGCGAAAAAATAATCCCGCTCCTGCAACAGGCGCTGGAGGCGGATATGGCGCGCTACCGGGAAAACAGGCTGGGCCTGGCTACCGTGCTGCGTTCCCTCGAGGCCGTTACCATCATGGAATTACAGCTGCGGGAGTACCGGCAACAGCTATATGAAATGATTGCCGTGTATGACTGGCAGTTATACCGCTGATGGTTTCTGCGCCGCTATCAGGATAAAAATAGGGCGACGGGTTTCGTCTTTCATTTCCGGGTACTTCTCCAGCACGGCCGGCGAGGGCTTCGGCTCTTCCACGCGGCTGACGCTGAAACCAGCGTCCAGCAGGCCGTTGATCAGCGTAGATACCGTACGGTGATATTTCACTACATCGTTGTCCAGGAAGCGGGCTACACGGCGGCCTTCATCCTGGTAGTGGTCTAACGGCCAATGCTGCCGCTGACCGGTAGCATCGTAATGCCAGTCCTGCGCCGCGATGGCGGTAAACACGGGGTGTTCCGTTGAAAATACAAAATGGCCGCCAGGCGACAGGCAGTCGTATATTTTGCGGCAGGTAAGATCGTAGTGTTCCACATAATGCAGCGCCAGGGAGCTGAGCACCACGTCAAAAGAACCGAGCGGGAAATTAATGTCTTCCATAGCTTCACGCAGGTAGGTGATACCTGGTCCGTTGTTGCGCAGGCGTGCCTGTTCCAGCATTTTTTCGGACAGGTCCATTCCTACCACGCTGGCGGCCTGTTGTTCCATTACATAGCGGCAGTGCCATCCAAAGCCGCAGCCGAGGTCGAGCACCCGTTTGTTTTGCAGCGGCGGCAGCAGGCGGCGGAACACCTCCCATTCTCCTGCGGCGTTCAGTCCTTCTACGGAGCGTGCCATCCGGCTGTAGTTTTCGAAGAAGCCGGGATCATCGTACTTATTTTCTTTCATCGTGCTTTTACAGGTTGTCCCAGGGGACCGCTTCGTAGGCCCGTTCCAGTATGTCAGCCAGTGTCTCCTGACTATGGTCAAACACCTGTTGGTCTATCTGCGTGATCATCCCCCGGTGGTTAACAGAGTTGGTATAAAAAGCGTTTTTATATTCGTATAGTTGTGTCAGTGATATGTTCCGGTGAACGACCGCCACCCCGTTGCCCCACAGGCTATCGGAGAGCAGCTGGACCATAATGCCCGGCAACGCCGGCGTGGCAGGCAATACGATGCTTTGGCCATCGTAAAAGCCGACGTTCCAGATGCTGCCTTCCGATATATGCTGTTGTTCGTCCACATACAGCACATCATCGAACCCGGCTGCCATGGCCTGGCGGCGGTAGGCCAGGATACCGGAGACAATGCCGCCGTATTTGATTTCCGGCAGCAGGCGTTTAAAAGGGGCGGATTTTACTTTCAGCGGCTGTGTGGCCGGTTCCACCGCCGGTGTTTTGGTGATCAGCACATACAGGTCTTTCTCCCGGATGATCGTTTGTCCGAAGGCGGTAGTAAAAACATTCAGCCGCAGCGAGCAGTCTTCCTGCTCCTGCGTGATGTGATGCAAACAATCCAGCAGGTGTTGTTCCGGCACCTGGCAGCCAAACAGCTGATTGCTGCTGCGGGCCAGTCTTTCCAGGTGGAGGCGCAGTCCTTTCACCTTTCGCGATCTTACCTGCATCGCTGTAAAATGTCCGTACTGTAATGCCATCAACCTGGGCATATCCGCGGTGGAGAGCGGTTTTCCGTCCAGTTCCTGTATAAAGGTATTGTCCATCCTTAAAGCTACTTAAAGTTTGGCAAATGCGCTGAAAGGGCCGGTGTTTGTGTTTTTAAAAAGATTTTGATACTTTAGCGCCCAAACCAGCCAAACCAACTTTTGTGAGCGGGGGAATACTTTAACTGATGAGGGGCAGTCAATATAATGAAAGGGAGATCGTTGCCCGGATAGCCAAAGGTGATGAATCCGCTTTTGCTGTCTTTTTCCGTCACCATTACCAGAAAATTTACGAAGTAGGACTGATGCTGACGCAGACGGAATCCGTTGCGGAGGAGCTGGTGCAGGATGTTTTCCTGAAAGTATGGAAACAACAGGCACAGCTGCCTGACATCATGGATATTCCTTCGTGGCTGTTCATCATCGCGCGTAACGACGCTTACAAGGCGCTGCGGCGCAGCACCCGGCTGAAAGTCATACTGGACACCCTTGAGCTGCCGCTGCCTGTGTCCAATGAAACCGATGAGCAGATCATTTACCGCAACTACCACGAGCTGGTCAACAAAGCCGTAAGCCAGTTGCCGCTCCGGCAGCAGATGGCATGGCGCCTGAGCCGCGAAGAAGGTTTAAAGCGGGAAGAGATCGCCGCCCGGATGCAGATCCGTCCCGATACGGTAAAAGAACATCTTTCGCTGGCCGTCAAAAATATCCGCAGTTTCCTGGAATCCCACGACGCCTTTATGATCGGTGCAGAGCTGATCTTTATCTCCACCCTGCATATGCTCAACTAAAAAAATATTTTTTTTTGTACCCCCCACCCCATCGCGTTCCGGGATCTTTATGATTAACGGCACCGTACCACCTACTATTTACGACCGTTTACAGCTTATATGGACCAAAATCGACTGGAATATTTATTTAGCAGGAATGCTGCCGGCCAGGCTACGCCCGACGAGCTCCGGGAGTTTGACGCGCTGATGCGGCAACCTGCACATGAAGCCGCCATTAAAACAGCCATTGACCAGTTGTTCCGCACCACCAGCGGAACCGCTACTATGCCGGAAAAGGCCATACAGGCTACGTTGCAACATATTACCGGGAAACCGGCCTCTTCGTCCGTCGTTCGATACCTGCGTCGCAGCTGGTGGGCCGCCGCTGCCGGCTTGTTATTATTAGGCAGCGGCGCCTGGCTGCTCACGCGGCCCCGCCATGAGGCGGTAGCGCCGTTGGCAGACAAGGCGCCCGGCGGCAACAAAGCCGTGCTGACGCTGGCCGATGGCAGCACCGTGGCGCTGGACAGCAGCGGCCAGCAGGTGATTGGCCAGCAGCAGACCACTATCCGCCAGTCCGGCGGACAGCTGCAATACAGCGTACAAGCGCGCAGCGCCGTTACTGCTTACAATACGCTGACGACCCCGCGCGGCGGCCAGTTCCGGGTCATATTGCCCGACGGTACCGCGGTATGGCTGAACACCGCTTCCGCGCTGCGTTATCCGACCGCCTTCAACGGCGCCGACAGGACCGTGGAGCTGCAGGGAGAGGCGTATTTCGAAGTGGCAGCCAACGCAGCGCAGCCTTTCAGGGTAAAGACAGCGAGGCAGGAAATACAGGTACTGGGCACCAGCTTCAACATCAACGCCTACACGAATGAAGCCTATACTGTCACCACCCTCGTCGACGGCCGGGTGAAAGTGAACACACCCGGGAAAGACGCCGGCGTAGTACTGGAGCCGGGGCAGCAGGCCATAGCGGCCCGCAACGGCGACCAGCCGCTGACGGTAGCACGCACTTTTGCGCCTGATGTTATCGCCTGGAAGAACGGGCTGTTTCTGTTCGACAACGCCGATCTGGAAACTGTGATGCGTTGCCTGGAACGCTGGTACGACATCGAAGTAAAATATGAAGCGAAGCCCGACATACACTACACCGGGCAAATCGCCAGAAGTCAGCCGTTGTCCAAAGTAGTGCATATGCTGGAACAAACCGGCCAGGCCCGTTTCAGGCTTGTCAGGGCCGGGCAGGGGCAACAGGCAAAAGACAGGATCATCATCCTGGAATAAAAAATGGCAGGGAGGGCCATACCATGATATTAAATTAATACAAAACGCGACTTTAAGACAACCACCATTAAAAAACCGGAAACGTTGGCGCGTTCCCGGTGCATGCCAGATCTACATTGCCTGACGCCGGCTCGTATTCCATGGCCAGGCAGGATCATGATTTATTACAAACCATCATCGTAAATCCAAACGACACGAAGATATGAGAGAAAGTTTATTCTCCCAAGGGGGCTTATTGCCCCGTTGTATACCGATACCAACAACCAAAATTCCGGCAGATCCCACCACCAGACAGTCTGGCCGGAACCGATTTAAAAAAGTGTTATTAATGATGAAACTTACAGGAATGCTAATGCTCGCATTCTGCCTGCAGGTTAGCGCCAGGGTATATTCCCAGAAAGTGACATTAACAGGACGTAACGCCTCCGTGCAACAGCTTTTCAGCACCATCCGCCAGCAAACCGGTTACCTGTTTCTGTACAGCAACGAAACACTGAAAAACACACGCGCCGTTTCTGCGCAACTGACCGATGTCCCGCTGAAAGAAGCGCTGGACTATATTACCAGTAACCAACCTATCACCTACAGCATCGAAGAAAATAATACCATCCTTATCAAGCCCAAACCGGTAGCGGACATCCCCGCCCCCGTGCTTCAACGGATCAACGGTACCGTACGGGACGCCAGGGGAATGCCGCTCATCGGGGTGACCGTGAAGATCAAGGGTACTAACGGCGGCACCATCACCGACGAACAGGGCGCCTGGTACATACAGGCTGCTGATGAAGCAACGGTACTGGTGTTTTCCTTCATCGGTTACAAGAACCACGAGGAGCCTATCAAAGGCAGAACAGTGATCCATGTGGTACTCAGCCAGGAAGACAAAAGCATGAACGAAGTGGTGGTGACCGGCTACCAGAAAGTGGAACGTCGCTCCCTTACCTCTTCCATCACTTCTCTTAAAACCGAAAACCTCAAAACCATTAATCAGCCTAATATCGACAAGCTGTTGCAGGGCCAGGTGCCCGGCATGGTGGTGATGAGCACTTCCGGCGCTCCCGGCGCGGTGCCGCAGATACGCATCCGCGGCACGTCTACCCTGAGCGGCAACACCCAACCCCTGTGGGTAGTTGACGGTATCATCCTCGATGATCCTATCAACGCCTCTGTGGACGATATCATGACCAACCGCAACCTGATCGCCTCCGGCATCGGTGGCATCAACGTGGAAGATATCGAGTCCATCAACGTACTGAAAGACGCTGCTGCTACCGCTATTTACGGCACCAAGGCCGCCAACGGGGTGATCGTGCTCACTTCCAAAAAGGGAACAGCCGGGAAGACGAGGATCAACTTCAGCAGCTTTGCAACGGTGGGTATGCGGCCAAGGATTGAAGATGCGTATATGATGAATTCCAAAGAGAGGATCGGTGTAAACCTTGAGATGATGCGGCGCGGTGTTTTGACAGCAGGCTCCTCTCGCGCCGGTGAATACGGTACGTCCACCGATTTTGAGCGCGCATTGGTAGATGTACATGATCATAAAATAACCTGGGCTGACTTCGAGAAAAAGGTAAACCAACTGGAATCAGTCAATACTGACTGGTTTGACTATCTTTTCCGAAATTCATTTACGCATCGTCAGAACCTGAATATTTCCGGCGGTAATGAAAAAACGACATTCTATCTCTCCGGCAGCTATATGGATGAGCAGGCCACGGCGCTCCAAACAGGCATGAAGACGTATACTGGCTCCCTAAAAGTATATACCAAGCTTCACCCTACGCTCCGCGTAGGCGGTATGCTGGACCTTAACCGTCGCGACAATAGCAGTTTTTTTGCCACAGACTCCCGCGAAAATCCATTTGAGTGGTCTATTTACACGACGCGTGCGCAGAACGCCTATGATGAAAACGGGCAATTCAATCATCTTTACTACACCGGTATCAAATACAATTTTCTGGAAAACCGCAACTATGGCTGGCGTAATTCCCAAAACTTTGGCATCCGGGGAACGTTGGACTTAGAGTGGAAGCCCATTAATTCTCTTATATTCAGCAGCCTTTTCTCCTTTGCCAACCAAAATACCACCGATGAAGACGTAGCTACTGAAAACAGCTACTTTGTAAAAAGCAGGCAGCGCGACTATTATATTGTTATAGACTACCAGGGGGTACAACTGTGGAAAGAAGGGGGCTACCGTAAAGGCAGAAACAACAACAATAAATCGCTTACGCTCCGTAACCAGGTTTCATTTATGCCTGTATTGAACGCCCATCACCGCTTTGATGTGATGGCTGGTCAGGAAATACGTACTTCCAGATACGAGGACGAAGTGACGGAGATATATGGTTATGTACATGAACGTGGTCGCCAGCAAATGCCGCAGTTTGAACTGATGAAGCAGATCGGTCGCCCGTACTGGTCAGAAAGCCTCAACCAGACAGCGGCAGTTTCGTATTTCGGCACAACCGGGTACACCTATAAAAACCGCTATACCGTTAGCTTTAATGCTCGCACCGATGGATCCAACCGCTTCGGCCTCCGTACCAATCAGTTATTCCAACCATTGTGGGCAGTGGGCGCCAACTACCAGATGAAAGAAGAAAACTTCTTCGCCAACAAAGACTGGCTGAGTTACCTTACCCTCCGCGCGTCCTACGGCAGCCAGGGCAACGTGGCTTCTCAGGCATATTCCGATCTGGTAGCTACTATTGGCAAGCCTGATCTGGCTAATACAGACAACTATCTGATCATTAATGCGCCGAAGAACCCCAATTTGAAATGGGAAAAAAACTATACTACCAACCTCGCATTGGAAATAGGATTGTGGAAGCGCCGTGTGATGGCCACCGTAGAATGGTATCACAAAAAAGGCGTAGACTTGCTGGGCAGCAAAAGGGTGTCACAGGTGTCTGGCTTCAACACGCTGCAGGTAAACTGGGCCTCTATGAAGAACACCGGCCTGGAAGTATCAATCAGCACCATTAACATCGACCGCAAAGATTTCCGTTGGTCCACCAACATCAATGCGGGATATAACCGGAATGAAGTGCTGGATGTATATTCTCTTCCCACTGTTGATGGAATGACTAACGCACAGCGCTACGATTATGCCGCGTCTGCTGTTGTAGGCAAGCCAATCAACGGTTTATGGTCTTACCGCTTTGCAGGATTAAACAAAGACGGCCGCGCTACTTTTTATACGGCCAAACCAGGCGAAACAGTATCCAGCGGTATGCGCAACATCAATGGTCTTGAATATTCAGGTTCTACTATGCCACTGGTCCAGGGAGGTTTTACGAACACAATTTCCTATAAAAAATTCACCTTATCAGCGCTGTTTATAGGAAGCTTCGGCAACGTCATCCGGCTCCGTAACCTTACCAGCAGCGATCTTTTCTATTATCCCGAACCGACTCAAAACTTATCAGCCGAATGGGTGAACCGCTGGCAGCAACCTGGCGATGAGTTGACGACCAATATTCCCAGACTGGAGTCGGAAACTAACATCCCGGGCTTAACAGATGTATCGCCATATAACGGGACCATGTATAATAACAGTGACCTGCGTACGGTAAAAGGCGATTTTGTACGCCTGCAAAACCTTTCACTGAGTTATGACCTCTATAATGCACACCTGCGTAAGAGCGGCATCCAGAATATGCGTTTTATGCTGCAGGGTAACAACCTCCATGTATGGAAGAACAGCGCGCTGAAGGGACAGGATCCGGAGGCGACCGGCTCGGTAATGAAATACGACAATACCAGGTCTGCCAATGTGTCCTTCGGCAACACCTATCTGCCGCTGCCACGTTCTTATTCTTTCTCTTTTTCCTTACAGTTTTAAAAACAGATGCTATCATGAAATTCAGATATCTGACGCCCCTGTTATTGCTTTCACTGATTTTTGCCGGTTGTAATAAAATGCTGGACATCAAACCGGTGAACCGAATGATGCCGGTAACCATCTCGGATTATGAATCTGTTCTACTGGGCGGATATCCGCGTGTAGACTATTTTATGAAGACAGAGCTGATGACCGACAACGTTTACGCCAATTTGAACATTATAGCGTCTGCCCAGAAAGACCTGGATCTCTGGTTTACCTGGTCGCCTTCGAAGCTGGCAGATGGCGTTGAAACGGATCCTTATTGGGGTCAGCTTTATACTTCTATCTACTATGCCAATACCGTTCTGGACAACTTTAATGAACGGCAGCCAGCGAGCAACGAAAAAGAGTTATTTGAAACCGTAAAGGGTGAAGCATACGCTTTGCGTGCCTGGAGCTACTTCTACCTGGCAAATTATTACGCCGAGCCTTACAGTCCTGCAACACTGAAGGCGCATGGGGTTCCTATGCCGCTGACCGCTAAAGATGTTCATCAGAATACCCAAAACAATGTGCGTGAGCCGTTGGAGAAAGTATACACGCAGATTGTATCCGACCTGGACCAGGCCTCCGTGTTATTGGCCGGTAAAAAGTCCCGTAACAAATTTCGGTTCGATGCGAGCGCCGTGCAGGCGTTGCGTGCCCGTGTGAACCTCTTCATGGGTGATTATGAAAAGGCCATTTCCGCTGCTTCAGATGTCATCGTCAACAAACCGTTGTCTGATATGAACAATATGCAGACACGCATCGATGATAAAGAAGACAGATATGCCTTCACGGGTAACGTAGGCGTAATCGATGGCGGAGACTATAAAAATGAGATCTTATTTTTCACGGGTGGGGTGGCCAATACAAACATCTACTATCATGCAAACTACATGTTCAGGCCATCACAAGAGTTGTTTGCATTATGCAACCGTTCTACCGGTGGTAAAGATTATCGTCGCTATATCTTCGCTACTTTCGCGGACATGAACACCAATGAGGGTAAACAAAACGGTCCCACATTGTACAATATGTACGCTAAGCAGGAAAATCCCTGTTACTATATTGGACTGAAGGTAAGCGAGGCTTATGTAATACGGGCGGAAGCGTATGCAAGGCTAAAGCAGAAGGATAAAGCTATTGCCGATCTCAACGCGCTGTTGGTACGTCGTATACGCAAAGGCGAGTTTGTAGCGCTGAAAGCTGCCGATTTCTCGGATGAAACGTTAGTAAGCCGCATTTTAGAAGAACGCCGTGTAGAAACCGCTTTTGAAGGGGGCTTACGCTGGATGGACCTGAGAAGGCTCGGCAAACCGGCACTCTCCCATGTCTATAAAAACGGACAGATTTATAATTTAAAACAAAACGACAATAGATATTTATTGCAGATACCACCTTCAGAATTGAACAATAGCCCTTCCATTCCTTTAAATCCATGATCATCATCTGAAAATGAAACAAAACATGAAACCAATATATGTTTCCCTGCTTGCCCTGGTAGCCTGCTGTATAGGCTGCTCGAAAGAAGACAAACCGGAGATTACGTCGGACCTGGGCATCGAAAAACAGTTCACACCGCCTGCCGATGCTCCTGCTGAAGTAAAAGACCTTTATAATCGTTACGGTGTCTGGGTGCGGATGGATTTCAATCACTGGAAAGAAGTGACCAATGGCGTGCTGGTCACTGATCCTATTAACCGTTGGGGAGTAGCAAAGATAGATAACGATCAACGGGCCGGTGCAACCATTTACGCACAGACGTTGCTTTCCAATGTATCTGAAAAATTCGCCAAAAAGTTCTTTCCGCTGGAGCTTTTCTTTGTAAAGAGCTACGGCGGTAGCTTTTGGATGGATGATTTCAAAGTACTGGGGCGGAGTCGTCTGGTAATATGCTGGCCCAATCAAATATATGGTGCATTACCAGTTACAGATCCCGCCAATCATTACTTCAAAGATTCTGTCCTCGTCCGCATGACCTGGGGCAATCTCGGGGGGATGGTTGCCGCTCGCTTTGACTCCCCGCTTACAGAATTTGTGTTGGCTGGAAAAGCCTATGACGGCGGTGAAGCACGGGATAAAGTATTTAAACAGTTCGAGAAGGACAAGGATGAAGATGCGAGGGATAAAGCGTTTGACCAAATAGCTCTTAACGGCGGATTCATCACATCCGTTGGCAGCATCAACTTCGAGAGTGATTTTGGAGAATGGTTCAGGTTACTTGCCACAGAATCCTATGCCAATATCAAAGCCAAATATCTCGATAGCAGCCCCGCACGGGCACGCAAGTACGAAGTGATCATCCGTTTCTTCAATAGCTATGACTGGGATATCCAGGCTGCCGGTAACAAATACCGGGAGAAGTTGGGTCACTAACGCTTCAATATATCAACATCAGATAAACCAACGATTACATGAGAACAATCGCATTAACCGCCGCCTGTCTGCTGCCTGTCCTGGCCTTTGCACAGGAAGGGCCGTACACCATCAGCGGCAGCATCGGCAAGGACAACAAATTCGAAAAAGCGTACCTGTATAGCAGCAACAGCAAAGGCCGCGTTATTGATTCCGTTGCTATCAATGACGGCCGTTTTACGTTCACGGGTAAGACTGACATCGCTGCAAGAGCATTCCTCTTTACCGGCAATACCCTTTCCTCCTCCTTTACCGCCAACCGCCTGGTATTTTACCTGGAGCAAGGCAACATCAAAGTGGAGAGCGCCGACTCCATCGCCAATGCTACTGTAAAAGGCGGTGCTGCCAATACGGTGCACCAGCAGTATAAAACCGCGTCCAGCGATGTCACCAAACGTTCCGACGCGCTCAGTAAGAAGTACTACGGCACGCCGCCGGCGGAACGTCAGCAGGAAGCGTTTAAGCAACAGTACCAGGCTGACAATAAAGCGATTGCGGCTGCACAGCAGAAAGTGCTGACCGCCTTTATCAAAGCGCATCCGAATACCACGGTGAGCCTCGACGCCCTGACCGAGTGGGCCGGTTACGATCCGGACCCGGCGGTGGCGGAGCCGGTATTTAAGCTGTTGTCGCCTACCGTACGCAAAAGCAAATCCGGCCAGCAGTTTGCCAACCTCCTGGAAAGCCAGCGCAGGACCGCCATTGGCGTGGTAGCGCCGGAGTTCACCCAAAACGACACGCTGGGCAACCCCGTATCACTGAAAGATTTCCGCGGTAAATACGTACTGGTGGATTTCTGGGCCAGCTGGTGCGGCCCCTGCCGCCAGGAGAACCCCAATGTGGTAGCCGCCTTCAACAAATTCAAGGATAAAAATTTCACGATCCTGGGGGTATCCCTGGACAATGAAAACGGCAAGTCTTTCTGGATGCAGGCTATCCATGACGATCAGTTGCAGTGGACACAGGTGTCTGATCTGAAAGGCTGGAAAAACGAAGCTGCCAAAATGTACGGGGTGCAGGGTATTCCGGCCAACTTCCTGATTGGTCCCGATGGGAAAATCGTCGCCAAAAACCTCCGTGCAGAAGCACTGGAGAAAAAGCTGGCTTCTTTGTTACAGTAATATTTCAGCAGCCGTCCCTATCTGTCGGGACGGCTGTTCTTTTTTTAACTGATATCGGTCAGTTTGACAATTTTCCCTTCAGCCGAAAACGTAAAAACTGACTGCCCCGTTAACGCCAGCGTATCGCCCTTTTTAAGGCCATTGGGCAGGTCGATGGCCACTACCGCGTGGTAATCGATGTCTATCGCCGCCTGATCCCCTTCATGGCGGAACGCCCGGATAGTCTGCCTTCTCTCAGTAAATACCGGCAATACCTGTTCCGCCTGTGCCCGCAGGTCATTCCGCCCTTTGATACTGAGGGTAACTGTCCCGCCGGAAACGTTTTCAAAAACTACCCCCTCCGCCATATCGTGCAGCATTCCGTCTACGTCCTTGTTGTTATAAGCCTCCACATAGGCTTTGATGATATTTTCCCGTTGCACCATATTCGTATAGGCTTTATGGTTAATTCATGCTAAAGGTAAATATCGTAAATTTAAGTACATCAAATCCGTTGTTTATGTCTGGTCCCGGTTTCGATTTTGAACATGTCAGCAACCAGGTTCCCGTGCTGGAGAACTACAACACGTTCACCACCCACCCCGTGCTGCAAAACACGTTGCGCGCCTATGGCGGCAGCTGGGCCGTGCCCCTGGCCACCGAAATGGGCCAATTGATGGGCAGTCATGAGTTCCAGGAAGCCGGTATCCTCGCAAATACTCATCTGCCGGTACTGCATACCCATGACCGTTTCGGCAACCGCCTCGATACCGTGGCCTACCATCCGGCCTACCATCAGATGATGACAGCGGCCATCCGGCACCAGGTGCATTCCATCGCGTGGACTACCGCCGAAAAAGGCGGTTACCTCGCCCATAGCGTGCTCTCCTACCTGAAACAACAAATCGATGAAGGCAGCAGTTGCCCGCTGACGATGACTTTTGCCGTGGTCCCCTCGCTGCAGATAGCCCCTGATATTGCCCGGGAATGGCTGCCACGCGTGCTCTCCACCATCTACGACGAACGTCACCTTCCCTACACTGAAAAACACGGCGTCACCTTCGGCATGGCCATGACAGAACCACAGGGCGGCAGCGACGTACGCGCCAATATCACCATGGCACAACCCGCCGGCGACGGCAGCTACCGCATTACCGGCCGTAAATGGTTCTGCAGCGCGCCCATGAGCGACGCTTTCCTCGTGCTGGCACAAGCACCCGGAGGACTCAGTTGTTTCCTCCTCCCCCGCTTTACACCCGACGGCGCCAAAAACCAGCTCCGGTTCCAACGCCTGAAAGACAAGCTCGGTAACCGTTCCAACGCCTCCGGAGAGGTAGAGTTTCACGGCGCCTGGGCCCGTATCATCGGGGATGAAGGCCGCGGCATCGCCAATATTATGGAGATGGTACGCCACACGCGGCTGGACTGTGCCGTCGGTTCCGCCGCTACGCTGCAACGCGCCCTCGCTGAAGCGGTCCATCATTGCCAACACCGGCATACATTCGGAAAATCGCTGCTGCATCACCCGCTGATGCAGAACGTGCTCACCGACCTCGCGCTGGAGTCGGCCGCCGCGACCACCTTCGCCATGCGGCTCGCCAAAGGATTCGACGACGCCAAGACCGACGAGGCGGCGCTGCATTTCACCCGTATCGCTACGGCCGTAGGCAAGTTCTGGAATACCAAACGCGCCGTCCTTGCCATGGGAGAAATAGTAGAATGCCTCGGCGGCAATGGTTACGTGGAAACGTCTATCCTGCCGCGGCTTTACCGCGATGTGCCGGTCAATGCTATCTGGGAAGGCTCCGGAAACATCCAGGCGATGGACGTGCTGCGGGCCATGCAGAAAGAACCCGCGAGCGTAGCTGCGCTGATGCAGTATTTCCAGCAAGGCGTCGGACTACATCCTTTATTGAAGAGGCACCTGGAAGGGTTGCAACTGTTGCTTGCACGCCCGTCGGATTACGAACGTTCCGCCAGGATCATCGTAGAAAAAATGGCGCTGGCGATACAGGCGATAGAGTTGATACAGACGGCATCACCAGAGATGGCGGAGATGTTCTGCCAGGCGCGGCTGCGTGCAGACAGGAGTTTGACATGGGGTACGCTGGAAGAGATGAAGGGATGGGAAGAGGTGATCACCGATAGCTACAATGGTGATTAATTGGCTTTACTAAACCGTTCACTAAACTACCTTGGTAACTTAAACGAGTATACGAAAACTTAATCTAAATCGATATAATTTAGTACAGCATTGAATGTCATAGGATGACTATAAAAATCATTATGAAAAAGAAAAAAGAATCCTGTGATCAACTTACCTTAGAGATGAACCTATTTTCAACTTCTTAACCCAAATCAATTACGTCTCCTATGATGACAAACAGTAAGAAAACTCTATTATTGATCGCTAGTACTGCATTACTTCTTATTTCCTGTCAAAAAAACACCGATGACCAGGAACACTCGGAACAGTATTACAAATCACAACTTGAAAAGTTGATCCATCTAAAAGTGATACCGTCTACCTCAAACACGACGAACACACCGGCTTTTAGAACTTACAAGGAAGCCTATGAAGCATTTGCCTTTGTAAGGACGGGAGAAATTTTTTCAGTTACTGCGGCTGTTACGAAAGTAAAAAAGCCTGAAGGCAACAGTACTAATCAAACCAGAGGTTTTGAAGACGGCCAGCCCCAATACTATAGCACCTCCCCTAACCTGCAGGTCAATTTAGGCAACACCACAACCCTGGGCTGTAGATTCACTGTTGACTTTAACTGTCAGTGGACTGCCGGCGCCAACGCAGATGAATGGATACCCAGTGTTGTCGTCACCAAGAGATCAGAGCCGGTATACTCATACTCAGGTTTGGGTAATATGACAGGGTATAGTTCTGCCTGGACAAATCTTTCCTTTAACGGCCAGATACAAGGTATTACTCCCATAGCCGGTTCTACTACCTCCTGGTTTATAAATACCCAAGGTGGTGTTACCATCCTCCCTTCTCCTCAGCCTGGAGGGCTACCCGATGTTAATGCTACCTTTCAAGCCACAGCCCATTAACTTTATACCAGGTGATGTATCTTTTCGATGCATCACCTGGTACCCCGGTACATACATCTGAAAAGGGTATTTTCTCAGAGGATAAGCTCCCTTCATTGGAATTACTTTGTCTTATAACACCCATACGCCTCCTCCAGGTCCGAATGATCACACTCCAGCGCTTTACGGTCCCAATGCGCCGTGTTAGCCGCCGCCTCATAAGTAGTCCGCAGAAAAGCCATCAGCGTACCTTCCGGGTCATCTGACGCTTGAACCGCCGCATAAGGCAACAGGAATTCTCCCATTTCCGGGCTGAAGAAAGCTGCTGCCGGCTGCACCGGCTGTGCGGCAAATTCCGGCGCCGCCGGATAAGCATAAGCGTAAAAAGCGGCCTCCGGAAACTGATCGTTGCCCGGCCAGAAGCCGCAGGAGCTCACCTCTTTGGAGTAAGCCTCCTGCATCACCACCGCCGGCATATTGGGCATTTGTCCCTGATGCTGCGGAGCGTCACGGCCGGAGAAACGGGTAACGGCCAGGTCGAAAGCACCCCAGAAAAAGTGCACGGGGCTGCACTTGCCGGTGAAACCGGCACGGAAACGGGTGAATACGTTATGTATGCGCACCAGTGCCTGCCAGAAGTTCTCCATCTGGTGCTGATCATACGACTGATGCAGCTGATCTTTGGTGAAAGGAATGGCGTCCGGCATCTCGCTGGGCACAGGATAGATGGTCACATCTATCTGCAGCGACTTCAGCTTGTCGAACAGGGAAGCGTAGAAATCCGCTACAGTACGCGGCCGCAGGCCCAGGGCCTCTTTTCCCCCGCTGCTGGTGGTGATCACAAGCTGGTGATGAATAAAATCAAAATCGATCTGGAAAATACCGTGGCGGTATGGCATACTGCCGGTGCTGAGTCCATAGGGGTTGACATATAACGTTACATGCCAGGAATGATTGAGCCAGGGCATTTGCCGCAGGCGTATTTTACCCACGATCTGCGTCCACAGATGTACAGTGGCGAGGGTGTCTTTCCAGTCGTTGTAGTTAATGACCGGCCATTGGCCGGATGATAATGTAGTCTGCTGCATGTGTATCCTGCTGTTTTAACAGGATAACAACCGAACCCCTTCCGGGGTTCTATAAATATCTGCCGATGGTCCTGTTTTTCCTGACGATGGCTGTCAACCCCCAGCTTAGCAGCCAGCTGGCCACGAAAGTGAGCAGGAATTTGGGCCATGCGGTCAGGGGCACATCCAGCAGGAGATACTGGCACCACAAGACAAAAATATAATGCACGAGGTAGATGCCATAGGCGTTGGCTGAAAGCGACTGCCATCCTGCACCGGTACGGTTCATCAGGCTTTTGAAAGTAGTGAGGAAAGCGATGCCGCTCAGCGTGCAGGACAGTATCCAGACCGACCGGTATATCAGGTTGGCGTGTAGCACGCTCAGCTCCTGCCGGGCCATCATGGCTGTCAGCGGCGCTTCACTGCCTTTCAGGGCCGCATATACGCCTGCCGCGGCCAGCAGCCAGCACCACCAGTAACGTACCCATACGGAGCCGTCAGCGAAAATGCTGCGTGCCAATCCCCCTGCTCCTATCAGTATCCCGAGAGAGAAATAACCGAAATACAACAACACGCGGCTTACCTGGAAATCAAAAGGCCCGATGCCGGTCCACCGGCCCGCGTCTGTCAGCAATACCAGCGGTACATATAACACCCATGAAAAAAGAAACCAGTACAACACAATTTTCACCGGATGTTGCTGCAGGCCGGTCAACCATTGATTCCAGCGCGTAATACGGTGCTGCACCAGGGGAAACAATACGGCTACCACAATATTAAAGGCAAACAATACCCAGATAAACCACGGCGGCCCTACCGGCCACGCCTCTACGGTGAAAAAATCAACGACATAGGCAGCGATGTCGTGCCGGCCGTGCGCTAAATAATAGGCCGGATAATACGCCAGCAACATCAGCACGGTAACGCCTATAAGAAAAGGAAGGAACAGGCGGTAAAAACGATCACGTATAAACTTGCCAGCACCTTTATGTTGCAGGCTACGGAACACAAAAATGCCACTGATCAAAAACATCAGCGACATAAAAAAGACATCGTTAAAATCTTCGAAAATGTCCAGCCCTCTGCTTCGGGCCGCATCCACGACAGGGTGCGTGGAGCGGATATACGCAGTTTTATCAAACCAGGCAAAAGTAGTATAGGCCAGCGACGAATGATGGGCCACTACCAGCACGGTAATGAATGAACGTAGATTGTCTGCCCAGCTTGTTCTGTTGTCCATGCTACAATGTATGCCTTTTTTAAGGAGCAGGGAACAGGATTTGGACCAACGGCAATTATTGTGTATTCACCCCCTCAATTTGTCGTGCTGGCCCCTCTTCGAAATCGATATCGCGTTATAATTTTGTTCCTGTTAAGACAACAGTTTACACCCAAATAAAACACCATAAAATGAACCACTCAACCAAAGCATGGCTGATTGTACTGGTAACATGCATCTGTTTCAAACCTGGCAAAGCGCAACAACCGGCCGCCAAAGGATACGCCCCCGTAAACGGACTTAAAATGTATTATGAAGTTCAGGGCAACGGCGCCCCCATCCTGTTATTGCATGGCGCCTACATGAGCATCGAAGGGCCTTTTCGCCAAATGATGGATTCACTGTCCCGCACCCGGAAAGTGATCATTTTTGAAGCCCAGGGACATGCCCGTACTGCTGACATCAACCGTCCGATCACTTGTGAGAACATGGCCGATGATGCGGCGGCATTATTAAAGTACCTGAAAATAGACAGTGCGGACGTATTTGGCTACAGCATGGGCGGCGGCACGGCGCTGCAGCTCGCCATAAGGCACCCTCAAAAAGTAAAGAAGCTGATCGTTGCCTCTGCTTCTTTTAAGAAGTCAGGCATGCAACCGGAACTGATACAGATGATGCCAGGCTTCAAGGCGGAATATCTGGAAGGCACCCCTATGAAAATGGTGTATGACAGCCTTGCTCCCAATCCCAAAAACTTCCCTGTGCTGGTAGAAAAGCTGAAAGCGCTGGACACAGACGTGCAGGACTGGCCGGCTTCCGCTATCAGCGGCATCCAATCGCAGACGCTGCTGATCTTTGGTGATGCTGATGCCATTGTCGCAGAACATGCCGTAGAGATGTTCCGGTTACTGGGCGGCGGTAAAATGGGCGACATGGGCCCACTGCCCAATAAACGCCTGGCGATACTTCCCGGCACCACCCATATGGGTGTGATGATGCGGCCACAAAGGCTGCTCCCCGTCATGGAAGATTTCCTGAAACAGGATGCTATCCCTCCCGGATATATGTAATTACAAGCACCAGAGGCGCCCCCGCTAACCGGAGGCGCCTCTGGTGCTTCCGCCCCCGCGTTGTATTACTCACAATAGCTATTCCTCGGATTAGTATTGCTGCCACAGGGAAACTGATATTTGCTCTGGGGATATTTGGGCACAGGATTGTCCGTTACCTCGAGTGGCGCCATCGACTGTCCTTTATAGGAAGGCATCGTGGCCTGTGCAGCAGATCCATTCCCTAACGCCACGCTTTTGGCATTGGCATTTGCATTGAAGCTGTAATCCATTAAGGCGTCTAACAGGCGATATACGCCGTAATAATCCAGGGCGTCAAAAGCCTTTCGCGAGCTGGGCATTACGTGGTCTGTCACATAATCATACCCGTTAATGACAGATGATCTGACATAAACGAAATCCTTCTCACTGTCAGGTATATTGATGTGTTTAAAGATATCGACAGACATCCGGTGGTCGTTTACATCATCTTCATCATATACCTGCGCTATCATTTTGGTATTGGCAGGAAAACTTTGTAACTGCTGTGCCGTAGTGAACGGACTGTTCCAGTTAAAAGAATACCACGGCGCCATTGTAAAAAGGAAACGGGCATCCTGCCCCCATCCTTTTTCGGTAAAGGCTTTATAGGCCAGGTCTATGCAGGCGCCACCACCAAATGAATGTCCCATAAAACCCACTTTTCTGGTGTCTATGATGCCAGGATATTTGTCAGCAGCTTTGACAAAACCTTCCCAAAGGGTCTGGTAGCGGTGATCTACGCTGATATCGATGGTACGGTAAGGGACAAACACTACCACGTAACCTTTCTTCGCGATAAAATGGTACAGTTCTATATTATAAGCTTTGTTTTCTCCCCCAAAAGGATGCGCAAAAAATATGGTCGGTCTGGGGGATGTAATACCTTTCGGATAAAAAACGGCCACTTGTGTTCCGGCATACTGCGGATTGTCAAAATCTGCTTCCGCCACCTCATAACTTCCGTCCGATCCATAACCGGACAACGGCTTCTGTATCGGCCCCTGCAGACTTCTATCGGCCTGCAAGTGCAACATCTCTTCAGTATCGTTGTTTTTAGAGCAGGCTAAAATAGCGCCGGACATCATCACCAACAGATATAATAGTTTCTTCATTTTCTGCTTTCTTTTATTGAATTTAACATCTGCTTTCTTAGTGCTTCATAGTTTTTGTACTGGTCCGCATCCAGAATTTTGCCGAGCGCAGCAAGCTTTTCCTCCTGTAGCGCTTTCAGCTTTTTGAACCGGGAGCGCTTGCCCGCTGTACTTTGCAGAAGGGGTGCATTTTTCCTGGCATATTGAAGATTGACATCATACACCTGCGCGGTTTGAGTGGTACTCAGGCCCAGCTTTTCCTGCATCCATTCCGTTTGCATCTTTGCCAGCTGTTCTGGCGTACTGTCTTTTAATATTGCTTTGTTTTGCGCCGACGCCGCAAATGTGATGAGCATCAGGAAGGCCGCCAGGAAGGCCGGTCGTGTCTTTGTTTTCAGAACCATCTTGAAGAATTTTAATTGTTACACAACGAATGTAACGACCCCCACGCTGGTTCTTAAAATAAAAAAAGGTCAGCCTGTAAAATCCGAGGGTGAAATAGCTTATTGGTCCAGCCATTTTCTGAAGAGCATTGCTCTTGCTTTGCTAACCAGTACCTGCTCTTGTGGTGAGGGGTGAATGATGACCTCCAGTCTCCCGTTGAAAAAATACGCTACCGTACCCACCGCATGGCGGTTGATAATGAACTGACGGTTGGCCCTGAAAAAAAGCCCGGGGTCCAGCTGCCGCTCCAGCTGCTCCAGCTTAGACGGAGCGATAAATTGTCGTCCGTCCGCCGTATGGGCATACACGATGTCGTTGGCGGTGTAAAACCAGTGGATTTTAGCTGTTTCCACGGGGATAAGCCTTCCGCAATGATGAAAGAGAAATGAATTTTTATAGTTTTTAGTGGCCGACTGCAACTGCTGTAACAAGGCCGCTATTTTAGCCTGTTGCACTTCCCTACCGGGCGCTATCAGCGTATCGTATTTTGTCAAAGCGCGGCGTATCTCATCTTCATCAAAAGGCTTTAAAATATAATCGATGCCATTATTACGAAAGGCTTCTATGGCATAGTCGTTATAGGCCGTAACAAAAATAACAGGCTTGACGGTGTTTATCTCTTTAAAAATTTCGAATGACAATCCGTCTGCAAGCCGTATGTCCGAAAATATCAAATCATAACCGTTGTTGGCTGTCAGCCATTCAACGCCTTCCGTTACGCCTGTTAAGGTTGCCATTATCTCAATAGAAGGTTTGATGGCGCTGAGAATATACTCCAGGTTTCTCGCCGTAGCGGCTTCGTCTTCGATCAATACTATGCGGAGTGGCGACGTCATACTAAGGGCAGTTTAACAATAAAATATTCCGCTGTCTGGTGTATGGCTATTTCGCGGCTGGTTTGCAGTTTAAATCGTTCGTTCAGATTGGCCAGTCCTAACCCGGTGCCTTCGGTTTCGCCGCTGGCCGGCTGCAGGTTGTTTTGCACAACCAGCCAGTCGTTTTCGTTATAAATATCCACTGTTAACACCTTTGATGAGGTGGCAGCATTATGTTTAACGGCATTTTCAACCAGCGGCTGTAATGATAAGTGCGGAATCCGTTTCTGCAATGCCTCCGGGCTTACGTTTATCCGGATCCGGAAGGCATCTTCCAGCCGCATGGTGATCAGTTGCGTATAAGATGCCAAATGCTGAAGCTCTGTTCCTATCGTTAGCATATGACCGCCCGAGTGTATCAGGGTATACCGGAAAACTTTGGACAGGTGGACGATATAGGCCTGGGCCCGTTGCGGATTCTCCCTCACAATAGCGGAAAGGCTGCTGAGGGTATTGAAAAGGAAGTGTGGGTTGAGTTGCTCCTGCAGCAGTTTCAACTGGGCTTGCAGATAAGCGGCATGAAGCTGTTCGTTTACCAGGTCCTTATGCCTGCTTTCCCGTGTCAGAAGGATAAGGCGTATTACCACGGCTATCATCACGGTACTGAGTGAAAACCGGGCGAAATACCCCCTTGCGATCGTTCCCGGAAGGTGCACCGCCCCAAACAGCGCTGCGTGTATGCAACTCCCCACGATAATGGCTGCCAGTATCAACAGTGCATTTAAGGCATATAACTTCAGCCACTGTTTATTTTGTCTGTACACGCTGAAATATCTGTCGTGAGCAAGGTTCAGGTGTAACAGTGCGAGGCAAAACAACAGGTTGTACAGAAACTGGAAGCCATATTCCCGGATATCAAATTGCCAATAACGGGCGATGATCCCATCTGTATTAAGCGCCATTAATTTGGCCGAATTCACCACCAAAGCAATCAATAAGGAGCTGTACAGGTATATTTTCCTCTCGTTTCTGATCATTTATGCAAATGAAAGAAAAATTGGGGATGGTCAGGTAAAAATCGAAACCGAAACAGGAAAATTAACGGGTGAAGTGACATACGCTATATCGCCCAGGTACCTAAATCATGCTCCAGCTGGCCAAGGAGGTCGTAGAAGCCGCTATCACCGGCCTCTTTGTCGTCAAACAGCTGCACAATAGCCTCCAGTTTCCCGGCAACAGCTGTTTCGTTTTTGGCAAACCTGGAACGAGTGAGCGCTTCCAGCGCCTCCACCACTGTGCGCAACGACTGCTCCAGCGCCTCTTCCCGCATGGTGGCGCGATGTTTCCAATAGAGCCGCAGCTGATCAGGATGAGCAGCCGCCTGAAAAATAAATGGCGTGTTCGGATGGTTCGGGTCTAACATACTATTAAAAATACGGTTTGCGGGAGAAATTACTGCCGGAAAACCTCCCCCGCAGTTTTACCTGATAAATCCTAAAATTATTATTAGCTTGCACGCCCACACGCAAACTATAGTGAATTGACGTCCGGCTCATCTCCATACAGTGACAGAGAACTTCTTTCAAGAATTGCTGAAGGGAATGAAGCCGCCTTTGCCGATCTTTTTAACACCTATTCGGCGGCGTTATCCCGCATTTCCATGCGGATCCTGCAAAGCGAGGCTGCCAGCCAGGAAGTGCTGCAGGACTATTTTATCAAATTATGGCTGAACAGGACCACCCTGGCGGAAATTGAACTGCCTGGCCCCTGGCTGAGAAAGGTCCTGGTCCGGGAATGCCTGCAATACCTCCGCAAAGCCGCCGTCTATCAACGCAAACTGGATGGCCTTCCAACAGAAGCCGACAGCCATAACCAGGCACTCCACTCCTTGTCCGTAAAAGAGATCCAGGAAGCGGTGGGCAAGGCCCTCTCTGCCATGTCTCCCCAACGCAGGCTTATTTACCAGATGAGCCGGGAAAAGGGGATGACAACAAAAGAAATCGCGGAAGAACTGGGGTTGTCCAACGGGTATGTAAGAAATGTGCTTAGCGCGGCCCTGCAAACGATCCGCGGTTTTCTTTTCCCTATGGACCTGATGTCTGTAGTTGTTTTTTTATATTTTTTTTAAGACGCATAGTGACATCCCCCTTTCACGCGCATCTCTTATATAGGATATGGATCAATCTCGCATTATTTATCTGGTTGGCCGCTACCTGGAAAAGGGCCTGACAGAAGCCGAACAGGCCGAATTCGGACAACTGCTCCGGGACCAGGAGAGTTATGACGCCCTGCTGGCAGCTTTTGACGCCCTCGCAGGCGACCTGGATATTTCCGTCCCGCCGGACGGGGCGCTGCTGCCTATACTGCATACTGCGCTCGCCAGCGACCGACCGCCAGTACAGGTCGCATCGTACCGCCGATGGTACTGGCCCGCGGCAGCTGCAGCAGTACTTGCGATGGTTGTATGCAGTTACCTGTGGCTTTCCCGGCCGGCAACAACAGGGCTGGCCCACAACGGAACAGAGAAGCATAATATCCTGCCTGGTAAAGAAGGCGCCATCCTCACCCTTGCTGACGGTTCCGAAGTGGTGCTCGACAGCCTTGGCAATGGTACGATCGCCCGGCAAAACGGGGCGCAGCTGGTACTGGCCGACGCGCAGCTTTCGTATCAACCTGCCGGGACCAGCGCCGAAACAGCTACCTACAACACCATTACTACGCCCCGGGGGCGGCAGTTCCGGGTGGTGTTATCCGACGGCACAGCCGTCTGGCTGAACGCTGCCAGTTCATTAAGATACCCTACGGTATTTGGAGAGGGAAAAAGACAGGTTGAAGTAAAAGGCGAAGCGTATTTCGAAGTAGCGCCCGACACTAAAAAACCTTTTCATGTGAATATCAATCAGAAAGCGGACATCCTGGTGCTCGGCACACATTTCAACGTAAATGCCTATGACAACGAGGAAGCCCTTGCCGCTACTTTAATGGAAGGAGCTGTACGTGTATCCGCCCCCGTGCCAGGGAAAGCGGCTGAAGTAGTACTGCGCCCCGGCCAGCAGGCCAGGATCAGCGCGGCAGCTAATCGTATCACGGTGAAAGAGCATGCCGATGTCGATAACGTGATTGCCTGGAAAAATGGCCTGTTCAATTTTGACGGCGCTGACTTTGCTGATATTATGCGTCAACTGGAACGCTGGTACGATATTGAAGTTGTATATGAAAAAGGGACGCCGGATATTGAATTTGAAGGGCAGATGACAAGAGATGTACCATTAAACGGATTGCTGACTATACTTAGCCGCAGCGGCATTCAATTCAGATTAGAAGGAAGAAAACTGATAGTTCAACCATAATAATACGCATAACGACCAACATTAAAATATGAGATAACAAAAATTACCGCCACAGTTGAGACCTGTGACGGTAAGAGATCCAGCTGACAAAAAAAGCCTTTTACATCAATTTTTCTAACAACCAAATCTATTTGCAATTTATGCAAAAAAAACGTTATTGGCCATTACCCGGCTTGCCGGACCGTGGGCTTATTGAAAAAATCAAACGGATTATGCGATTCACCACCCTTTTGCTAACGGCGGCGCTTCTTCAAACGCATGCCACCGGCAGGGCACAACAAGTCTCGATCGCCGGGCGGCAACTGACCATGCGGGAGATATTCAAGGCCATTAAAGACCAAACCGGCTATGTAGTATTAAATCAGAAAGGCGTTCTTTCCGATGCCAGGCCTTTAGCGCTTTCCGCTAACGCCGTTCCGCTTCTCAGGTTCCTGGAACTCGCCTTCAGGGGCCAACCATTAGAATATATGGTCCAGGGAAAGACAATCCTCGTCACCCGTAAAAATCAACCAACCCCTGATGGAGGCACCACTTCCACCGCCAACATTAATGCGGCGCTTCCGCCGGTAAATGGCGTTGTGCGTTCCGGGGATGGAAAACCAATGCCTGGCGTAACCGTAGTTATCGTTGGTCAGAACAAAGGCACTGTAACCGCCGCCAATGGCACGTTTACAATAGAAGTAGCGGAAGGGGACCTGCTCCGTATCTCTGCCGTCGGTTTCCTCCCCCTGACCGTTAAGCGGGTCAACGGCAGCTTCGTTGCAGTGAAAGACAGCCAGCCGGGGCGCCCCGGCAACAAGGATGAAGGAGAAGCAGTATCCAGCCTGCTCTCCGGCAGCAGCGCCCTGCTATCGGTTCGCCTGGCTCCCAGCTCCTCGCCTTTGGACGAAGTACAAGTGATGGCCTATGGAACCACCACCAAACGGTTCAATGCCGGTAACATCAGTTCCATTTCCTCGAAGGAGATCGCGAAAAGCCCTGTGAACAATGTCATGGAAGCGCTCCAGGGAAAAGTGCCCGGCCTCTTTATTCAACAGGTGACAGGCCAGCCCGGCGGGGCATTTACCGTAAGGATGCGCGGCGCCGCCAACCTCACTACCGGGGCCACACAACCGCTCATTATAGTAGATGGAGTACGGTTCCCTGCCGGCACGCTCCCGCTCTCGACAAATACATTGTACGGCACCCAGAGCTTTTTACAGGGCGGCAGTGGACTCAATTATATCAATCCTAATGACATAGAAAGCGTAGATGTGCTGAAAGATATAGACGCAACGGCTATTTACGGTTCTTCCGGCGCATATGGGGTGATCCTTATCACTACAAAAAAAGCCCGCGGCAATCGCCAGGCCTTTAACGCCAACGTATATACGGGCGTGTCGCTCATGGGCAAGGCGCCTAAGCTGATGAATACCGAAGAATACCTCCTGCTCCGGCGGGAAGCGCTGAAGAACGATCACCTGCAGATCTCAGCGCAAGACCTTGACCTGAACGGCACCTGGCCTGAAGACCGCTATACCAACTGGCGGAAAGAACTGATGGGCAAAGCCGCCGCTACTACCAATATCAACCTGTCTTACAGCGGCGGGGCTGGCAACACCAACTACCTTATAAGCGGAAGCCTGCGCAATACAGGTAACATCCAACGCCATACCGGCGCCAACAAAGACGGCTCCCTGCGCTTTGCCCTGAACACAGGCACTACGAACAACAAGTTCAACATGTCGCTGACTGGTACCTACCTGAGCTCAGTGAACGATATGGTGCCACAGGACTTCTCCGGATCCGTCATGGCTGTTCCAAATGCGCCCCGCCCTTTCAATCCCGACGGCAGCATTAACTGGGATGCTATCGGTACTAACGTCAACAGCACCAGCTTTGCTTCCAACATCAACAAACAATATAAAAACACGACCAATAACCTGCTGGCCAATGCTACGCTGACCTACCGGCCAACGAAGAGCATCACGCTGAACAGCGTATTTGGATATAACACCATCAACGGAAAGGAACTGATAGGCAATCCTACCAGCACCTTCAATCCCTCCAATATCCTGGCGGCCACGCAGACGGTAGGCATCCTGCACCAGTTTTCTACCCGCTCCATTACCATCTCTCCATACGGCGAGTATAGGAAAATGATCACATCACGCGGTAACCTGAGCGTTAAGATAGGCGCAGAGATCAGCAACCAGCTATCACAGATGACCGATATCACCGGCACCGGTTTCCCATCCGACGCGTTGCTCGTCAACCCGGCCATAGCCACTTCCGTGGTTTCGAAATATGAACTGAATGAATACCGCTCTATCGGCACCTATGGTATCGTAAAGTTCGTGTGGAATGAAAAATATATTGCGAACGTGAACCTCCGGCACGATGGCTCTACGAAGTTTGGTCCCGGCCGCAGGTTCGGCAACTTCGGCTCAGGCGCCCTGGCATGGATCTTCAGTGAAGAAAAACTGCTGAAAGATAAATTGCCGGCACTTAGCTATGGTAAGCTGAGGGTCAGCAGCGGCGTAGTAGGCGGCGACGCGATCGGCGATTTCCGTTACATCGAAACTTACCAGGCCATGTCAGGGAACTACGACGGCAAAACAGGTTTACAACCCAACGCCCTGCCAAATCCGATCCTGAACTGGGAACGGAATTTCAATTCAGAAGCAGGCCTGGAGTTAGGGTTCCTCGACAACAAGATCATGGCAGATTTCAGCTATTATTTGAACCGGGCAGGCAACCAGTTGCTTAGTCAGCCACTTTCCAGCGTTACCGGCTACACAAGCTATACGCTCAATTCCGATGCGCTGATCCGCAACAGCGGTTATGAAGCCAGTGTAACTTCCGACAATATCAGGAAAAAGCATTTCAGCTGGACTACCCGGTTCAATATCACCGTACCTGAGAGCAAACTGCTGCGGATCCCTACACAAGCCAATCAAAATTCCAACTATGTTTTAGGCAAACCGGTTACAGGGGTATTGTTGTACAAATACAACGGCGTGAACCCTGAAACAGGCTACTACAGCTTTACCAACAGCAAAGGCAAGACAGATGATTTTTCAGGTTCGTTCACGCAGGCCGATAAAACGGAGTTTATTGACCTGGCGCCAAAGTATTACGGCAGCCTGACCAACTCCTTTACCTACAAGCAGTTTTCATTGGATTTCTCCATCAACTTCACCAGCCGGAAGGGTAAAAACCTGCTTGGCAACGCCCTCCTTCCTTTCGGTATATTTGGAAGCAATGGCAGCAGCATGTGGCTTGAGCGCTGGCAGAAGCCCGGCGACCAGACAGATATTCCCAAAGTGAGTACGCAGTTCGGCAACTTCGGACGCCAGCTGATATTCAATGAAAGTACGGGCGCGTACTCCGACGCTACCTATGCCCGGCTGCAGAATGTAAGCCTCCGCTATACATTAAGCGAAGCCCTTAATAAAAGGCTGCATCTCAAAAACGGCAGCATATACCTGCAAGGGCAAAACCTTTTGACCATTTCGAAATATAACGGACTGGACCCCGAGAATCTCAACCCTTCAGTGATCCCTCCCCTGCGGGTGATCACCGCCGGGATTAACGTAACTCTTTAATGTTTAACCAGCAGATGAAACAAACCATCAAACATAAATTTTACAAGTCGCTGTCGCTCTTTGCGCTGGCCGGCAGCCTTGTATTAACAGGGTGCGAAAAATACCTGGACGGCACCCAACTGCCGGCCGGCACCATTGGAGCGGAAGATGTGTATGTGAACGACAACATGGCGTCTACAGTCGTTACCGGCATGTACATGAACCTTACCAATACCGCCGGTTATGGCGGCGGCACAGGCAGCAACCTGGGTTATATACTGGCCCTGTATACCGACGAAGCCAAAAGTACGCTGAGCGGGAACTTTGCAGACATTGTCTATAAAAATGCGATTCAGTCTTCCGAAAGCCCTTATTGGTCTGCATACTATAAAATGCTCTTCGTTGCCAACGCCGCAATCAAGGGTATTAACGATAGCCCCGCAAAACTGCAGTATAAAGACCAATGGCTGGGGGAAACCTATTTCCTGCGGGCCCTGTTCTACTTCTACCTGGTAAATCTTTACGGGCCGGTCCCTTTGGCGTTATCGACAGATTATACTGTCAACAACCGTTTAAGCCGCGCGCCGGCGGCTGATGTATATGACCAGATCGTTGCAGACCTGAAACTGGCGCAGTCGATGTTGCCGGCGGATTACCGGAACGGATACGGCGCCGCAACTACAAGCCGCGTTCGTCCCAACAGCGCTGCAGCTACTGCCCTGCTGGCCAGAGTATATCTTTACATGGGCGAATGGGCGAAGGCAGAGGCACAGGCAACGGCAGTGATCAGCAACCAGTTATACGACACGGTGAGCCTGGACAAGGTATTCATTGCCAACAGCAAAGAAACAGTATGGTCGGTAGCCCCTAAAACCGCGTCAGCGGCTTACGAATTTAGCTTTTATAATAACGGCATGCCGGCAACCATTATGCCGCCGCAGGGACCTAACTCGTTCAACGTGTATTCAACGGTCAGCGACCAATTATTAAATGCATTTGAATCGGGCGACCGCCGGTTCAACGAGTGGCTTCGGGTTGTCACCATTCCGGCGTCAGGTATGCAGCCGACAAAGACCCTTTATTTCCCGGCCAAGTTTAAATCTTCCGCCAACAATGCCGAGTACCAGGTGCCGCTGCGACTGGCGGAACAATACCTGATCCGGGCGGAAGCAAGGGCCATGCAGGATAAAGGCAACGCCGCCGAAGATCTTAACGTGGTCCGCAGCCGGGCTGGCCTGCCCGCTGTTCAGCCAGCCACAAAAACCGCGCTCTTAACCGCCATTGCCAGGGAAAGACAAACAGAACTATTCTCGGAATACGGACATCGTTTCTTCGATCTGAAACGGACAGGCAAACTTGATGAAGTGATGACCGCTGTGGCACCGGCGAAACCCACTACCTGGAAGAGCTACATGGCTAACTGGCCTATTCCGCCAGGCGATATTCTTTCAAATCCAAATCTTACACCTAACCCGGGGTATGCAAAATAACCCGGCAGCAGAACGGGACGGCCGGCCATTCATCCCGTTCTCATTTTCACAGGCTTTAAATTAAATAAGATGAAACGTTTTATTCTGGCGGCATCGTTATTGATGCCAGGCATCTCGTTTGCCCAATCGTTCGGTTACCAGCTGAAAGTGCAATTGAAATCAGTTAAAAAACCGTTATATGCCTACGTTATATCCGATTATGGCTGGACGAGCCGGAAAGTTCTCGATTCGGCCATCCTGAAAAATGGCGTAGCTGAATTCAAAGGCAGCCTCGATGAACCGGCGATGGTGCACCTACTCATCGATCATGAAGGGCAAGGATCTAAATGGAAGAAAAATGCCGATGTGATAGACCTTTACCTGGAAAGCGGGAACATAACCGTTCAGGGAAAAGACAGCATCAAAACGGCGCAGATCAGGGCCGGCGCCATCAACCGGCAGTTCACCGCTTACAAGGATGCCGTGATGGGGTACTACAGGGAGGCGGCGAAACGACCGGCACCAAAGGAAGCCGACCTGAAAGCGCCCGGCGCAGCAGCATCGATGATGAAGATGATCAGCGAGATGGCTGCCAAAACAGATACGCTCAAAGTTGCGTATATCCGCAGTCATCCGGATTCCTATATGAGCCTGGTAGCCCTTAGGGAGCTGGCGGGAAAAGATATCGATGTAGCATATGCAGAACCGATGTTTAACAGCCTTTCTACCGGTATCAGAAATACTACAACAGGGCAGAACTTCGCCCGTAAACTGGAGGAAGCGCGGTTATTTGCTGTGGGCGCAACGGCCCCGGATTTCACCCAGAACGACGTGAACGGCAAACCTGTAAAACTGTCGGACTTCCGGGGAAAATATGTACTGGTAGATTTTTGGGCTTCCTGGTGCGGACCATGCCGGCGGGAAAATCCCAACGTGGTTAAAGCATACCAGACGTTTAAGGACAAGAATTTCACGGTGTTAGGCGTATCGCTCGACCTGCCTGGGAAAAAACAGGAATGGCTGGCCGCTATTGAGAAAGACGGCCTGACATGGACGCATGTATCCGACCTGAAAGGCTGGAAAAATGAAGTGGCTGAGTTATACAAAGTGAGGGCTGTTCCGCAAAACTTCCTTATCGATCCTAATGGCAAGATCATAGGAAAAAACCTAAGGGAGGAGCGTTTGCAAAAGGAGCTGGCTCGTATCTTACTTTAAACAGCTGCCTTTCCTAAAAAACAAAAGAAGCTGTCTCAAATTACTTTTGAGACAGCTTCTTTTTATTTGATACAACATGATCAGTCGTCATCCCCGTGACCATGTCCATGACCGTGTCCACGACCCCGGCCACGTCCGCGCCAACGGCGGTCATCATCATCGTCATCGTCATCATGGTCCCGGTAGCGGCGGTAACGGTCGTCGTGACAATCGCGGATCAGGTCCTGGCGATCGTACCAGCCGCGGTACCTGCCATAACGGTTGCGGTAGTAACCGGCATTCAGGTACGGTCTTGGCTCGTTGACCACCACTTTGTACCCGCGGTACAGGTCATACTGATAATGCCGGGGCAAGGCGGAGGCAAACACCCAGTCACCTTCATCACGGTCGAAAAAAATAAACTGCCGGCGGGGATATAGTACCAGGCATCAACGTCCGGGAGGTAGTAGTACTCGGCATAGTCGTAGCCAACAGGCCCCCAAAGCGGCTGGCTGCCTACGTTCAGATTAACATTTACGCGGACCTGGGCTTGAGTTGTTGGTGCATAGTACATGCCAGCGGCCAGCAGAACGGCCATCACAGCAAGCTTCTTCATAAAAATACGGTTTATACCGCTCTCATTGCCAATTTAATGCCAGATTCCGCTAACAGTGGTACGGGGAAAAGATCGGGGAAATTACCCCGGGGATTTTCCCGCCCTGCAGATGGTAAAGTATTGGATACCTTTACGCGCCTCCTATCATCCCTACTCCTTCTTTTTCCTCAAAAAAACCTGCTGTTTGAAACAATAATCACCACTACCGGCAAGGCCTTTTGAAGAATGACTGCCGGAAGGCCTGTGGGGAAAGGTTCGTTTTTGTTTTAAACAGCTTGCTGAAAGACTGCGGGTGCTCAAAACCCAGCTCATAGGCGATTTCGCTCACCGACAACCGGGTGGTGGACAGCTTCTCCTTTGCCTGCTCCATCAGTTTATCGTGGATATGCTGCTGCGTGCTTTTCCCTGTCTGCACCTTCAGCAGCCCGCTGAGATAGTTGGGCGACATATTGAGCTGGTCGGCGATGTACTGCACTGTTGGCAATCCTTTACGCTGCAGCTCCCCGCTGTTGCAATAGTCCGCCAGCAGGGCCTCCATCCTGTCCAGCACCTGGTGGTTGGTGATCTTACGTGTCAGGAACTGCCGGTGGTAGTACCGCTCCGAATAGGTGAGCAATAACTCCAGCTGGGCGATCATCACGTCGTGGCTGAAATGGTCCATGTTGCCGTGGTACTCCTGCGCAATGTTCTGCATGATACCGGAGATAGTGGCTTCTTCTTTCTCAGACAGGTGCAGCGCTTCGTTCACCGCATAACTGAAATATTCGTACTGCCGTATCTTCTTCGCCAGCGGCGTATTCCAGAGAAAATCGGGATGGAACAGCAACAGCCATCCCGTATGTTTATATTCTTCATCGGTTTCAATGGAGAACACCTGGTTGGGCGCCATGAAAAACAGGGTGCCTTCATCGAAGTCATATTGCTGCTGACCGTATTTCACCTTTCCGGCGAAGTTCCTTTTCAGGGCCACGGCGTAAAACGCCTGCACCAGCTTTCTGGATTCACCGGAATCCCCCTGTTTGATATCCTCAAAGTTAATGACACTAATCAGCGGATGCTCCGGACTGGGTAAGTTCCGGAGCTGATGTAATGCGCTGATCGTGGGAAGCTGGTATAACTGTGTGCCTGCCATAACGTTTAAATTAATTACTTTTTGCGAAAACTGCCGCAAACTCGCGGGCAAAGTCTTCTATTTTCACCTTCCCTGTCGTAGCCGGCGGGTTCCGGTAGAAGTCCTCAGCCAGCGCGCCGGAGTGGAGGCTGTCATACAGCTCTACCAACGCAGCAGCCATTGGGCCAGGTACACCGTGGGTTTCCAGCTGTTCCCGCATAACATCGCCGGGAATCAGCCGCCATGCGAGGTCCGGCTTACCTATCGCTTTCCCCAGCACGGCCGCCACCTCGTTACACGTGCGTTCATCGCTGGTAACGTAACGGATGGCCGGCACGCTGGCGGTACGCACAATCTCTTCTGCCACCGCGTCCGCGATATCCAGGGGAGATACCCACAACACCTTGTCGTTTTCCCCGTAGCAGGCGGCCATAAAGCCTGCGTGACGGATCATGTCTGTAAAATTATACAGGTTATAATAGAAACTGGTAGGACGTATATGCGTGATGGATAGTCCGGGCACGGCATTCAGTATTTTCTCCGAATGGTGAGAGCCCAGGATAACACCGGTGCCATGGTCCAGGTGCGCACCGAAGCTGCTCAGGTACACCACCCGCTTTACGCCGGCTTTCCCGAGCGCCTGCGCATAGTTGCCCGCAATCCGGGTGTAATAGTCAACCGGAGGTTCTGCAGAGACATAATTCGGCGGCGTCATACAATATACGGCGTCTGCACCGGTAAAGGTTTTTTCCAGGAAGGCGGTATCATTCAGGGAACCGATAGCGGCAACAGCCCCAACAGCCTCAATAGCGGCCTGCTTTTCAGGGTTGCTGCTGATAACCGTCACGGTATGGCCTTTCTCTGCCAGTTGTTGTGTCAATGGCCTGCTGATATTTCCAAGGGAACCTGTTACGATAATATTCATGTTGTACGTTTTTTATAACAACAAAGATCACCTACCTGCACCAGCCCTACGAAGTCAAATCTACTTTTGTTGTAGCCAAAACACATCATTCAACATAATCCATCTTTTATATATATAAAAGAAAAAATTAAACATTGGTTTATTTTATCTGTTAATTCAAAGTAATAAGCTATGTTGCAACCATCTGTAGATTAAAAAAACCTGTTTATCAATGAAAAGTAAGCTGTCGTTCCTACTGCTGTCACTTCTGTTTTACCACTACGCCAAAGCACAAACGGCACCCGGCTTCAAAGAGCTTCTGGACAGCGCCATGATTCGGGATGCAGACCTCAGCGCCCAGCTTACCAAAAACAAACTGACGGTACTGGACCAGCACAAGCTGAAGGATGTTTACCTCCCCACCCTGGAAGTCAGCGGAATGGCCGGTTACCTGAATGCCACCGCACATGTTATTTCCCCGGAGCTCAACCTGCAACCGTTTCTCACCATCCCCGAAGGCAAGTACAATAATAACATCAATGTATCCGGTTTCTCCGGGCTGGCCAAAGCGGATGCCAAAATGCTGCTGTATGCAGGCGGCAAGGTGAAGCAGCTCAACAAAGCCCTCGAAGAAAAGCGGCAATCTGAAAACGTGCTGTTGGAGAAAACATCCGACGAGGTGGCGGCCACCATCTCCCGGGCCTACGATCAGCTGGCGCTGGTACATCAGTCCAAAAAAGTACTGGACGAGGCCAAACGAAGGCTGGACGCCAACCGCAAAACGGCCGACAAAGCGCTGGGCTACGGGCTGATCACCCCTTATGACCATAAGAAGATAGAGCTGGCACAGGCTACCCTCGATTCCAAAATGGCCGAATACGAGGGGAAAAAAGAACTGCTGCTGACCCAACTCGAGGTGCTGACAGGCATCGGCAAGGAGCGGCTCCGGCTGATTGAACCCGTATTGGTACCTGTAGCGCTGCCCGCGCCACAGAAGTCCGTTGAACAACGGGCGGAAATACGCGCGCTGGACCATGGTATCAACGCTTCCGGCTATAAAATAAAAGCGGAACAAACCTGGTGGATACCCAAAGTACAGCTGAAGGCCTCCGCCTACTACATCGGACTGTATGGCACCAGGATCAAATCGTCCGACAATATCATCCCTCCTATTCCGGCGATCGGCTATCCCGGCCGGAAACTGGACTGGCGGCCCACCAACCTCAATATCTTCCCGATGCTGAACGCCGGCATCGGTTTTAAATGGGAGATCTTCGACGGCAGGGAGGGAAAACATGCTATCGAAACGGCGCGCATCGACCGGGAACTGCTGCAAAACCAGAAATACGATGCCATGCGCAAGCTCACGTTAAACCAGGCCAACAATCAGTCCAATTATAACATCGCCAATTCGCAGATAGCCCTGAAGAAAAAAGAAAAAGAAATGGCGAACAATGCTTTGGTACAGGCAGAAAAAGAATTCAGGTACGGGATGTCCAAATCCACCCAGCTGATAGAAGCGGAAAACGACCTCGAAGCAGCGGAACTGGATTATCAGAATGCTATCTTCAACCAGCGCAGGGCCGCCGTGGAACTGATGCGGTCTACCCAGGAGCTGGACATCACCAAATTGTATTAAGCCTACACCATTACTCAAACTAATTACAGTAAGATGAAAATAACTACACCCATATTATTGATCTGTTCACTGACATTCGCAGGCTGTTCTTCCAAAAAGTCCAACGCCGACCGTTTCGAGGGCAAAGCCAAAAAAGATGTGGTGTCTTTTGCGCCGAAGGTTACCGGCAGGATCCTAAATATTTACGTTAAGGAAGGACAGACCGTGAAAAAGGGAGATACCCTTGCCCTGCTGGACGTGCCGGAAGTTTCCGCTAAAATAGCGCAGGCGCAGGGAGCCGTCAACGCTGCCACCGCGCAGGAGCAGATGGCGCGCAACGGCGCCACCGCCGATCAGCTGAAACAGTTACAGGCCAAATACAAAGGACTGAAAGAGCAGTATGAATTCGCCCGCAAATCGTATGAAAGGGCCACCAATATGTTCAACGACAGCCTCATGTCGCCGCAGGCTTATGACGAAGTATATGCCAAATACCAGGGCGCCAAAGCCCAGTACGATGCGGTGATCGCCGAACTGGACGACGTAAGGAGAGGCACCCGCGTGGAAAAAGTGAACATGGCCGCCGGTCAGGCTTCGCAGGCCAAAGGCGCATTACAGGAAGCCAATGTGGCCTACTCCGAACGTTATGTGATCGCCACCAATGATATGGACATAGAAACCATCAGCCTGAACCCCGGAGAGCTGGCCACCGCCGGCTTTGCGCTGTTCAACGGCTACATCCCCGGCAGCACCTGGTTCCGCTTCACCATTCCGGAAAGCAAGATCGCCGGGTATAAAAAAGGACAGGACGTCAAAATGCAGGTGCTGTACAACAACGAAGAAATGGAAGGCACCATCGCTTACATCAAACAGTTGACCCGTTATGCGGACATCACTACCGCTTTCCCCGACTATCAGCCGCAGGACGCGATTTATGAGATCAAGGTGCAGCCCAAAGATCCGGGCAAGACGAAAGACATACTGGTAAACGCAAGTGTTATACTGAAATAATCAGGCATGAAAGAATTTTTCCGATTGTTGAAACGGGAGTTTAAGCTGTTCCTCGGCAATTCCACCCTGCGCTCCGTATTTTTCCTGGCGCCGGTGTTGTATGCCACCCTGATCGGCTTCGTATATAAAGCCGGAAAGGTGGAAAATATACCCGTGATCGTTATAGACAAAGACAATACCCCCTTATCTGCGCAGCTGGTGGAGATGCTGGGCGATAACAAGAGCATTAAAACGCTGAAGTACCTGCAGGAGCCTTCCAGTGTAAACGATGAAGTGATCAGAAAAGAAGCTGCTGCCGTGGTGATGATACCCGCCCGCTTCGAGGCCGGCATCCTGCAGAAAAAATACCCGGAAGTGAATGTGTATGTGAACACCAGCAATGTACTGACGGCCAACTTCGCTTCCAAAGCGCTGCAGCTTACCATCGGAACGTTTTCCGCCGGCGTGTCCATCAAAGGGCTGCAGAAAATGGGAATGCCCGCCGTAAGGGCCGCCACGCAGTACGAACCGTTTAAAACGAACTACATCACGCTGTTCAACACTACCAGCAACTACCTCATATTTATGTGGCCGGCGATGCTGGCGGTGGTATTGCAACAGGTGATATTACTGGCGATGGCCATCAGCTTTGCTGCGGAGTTTCAGCGCGGGTCTTTTGTAACGGAATATGCCGGCATGCGCCGCCGGGCGTTCCCGATCATGCTGATCAAGGTGGTCCCTATCTGGACCTTTTCCATTCTGATTGTTGCTATTTATTACTTCATGCACATGTTCTTCAATGTGCCGATGCCGGAGGGCATTCTCAGCTTTATATGGCTGACAGCCTTCTTTGTGGGGTCTGCATCGTTTATGGGCGTGTTTGTCAGCATTCTCATCCCGGACGCTTTAAAAGCCACGCAGGTACTGATGGTGATTGCCTCTCCCGCGTTCATCATCAGCGGTTTTACCTGGCCGCTCAGCGCCATGCCGGCGTTCGTGCAGTTGATGGCCAATATCATCCCGCTGACGCCTTTCCTGCAGGCCTTCAAAATACTGTTGATCCAGAAAGGATCGGTGGAACTGACTTTCCCTTATATCCGGCACCTGGGTATTTTATTGCTGGTGTATGCCTTCCTGGGTTGGCTGGCGCTGAAGATAAAACTGTGGTACCTGTTCAGGACAGCCAAAGAGGGTAAGTTGTAAGCCTTGCGGCCTGCAACTTACCCTACCCGCCTGTTTTTGTTGTTTTAGCTTACCTGCGCCACGTGATGCACTTCCTGCGGCTGCCCCAGTGGTTTGTAACTGGTAATGGCCAGCTGTGGCTGCATGGCCACCATGAAGGTATCAAAAGTGTCCGGCTGGCCGGTCTGTTCGGGTGATACCAGCAGCAGCCGGTCGCCGATGATCTCCAGCAGCGTGAACGGCGGCGTGATGTAATTCAGCGCCACCCGGTGCTGCTGCCGGTCTTCGATGTCAGACTCGATCAGCTCCAGATGATACAGTTCAAAAGGCAGCTCCTTGTTACCGAGGCAATCCTTCACTCCCGGGATCCTGTTGCCCATCTCCTGCAGGTGTAGCCCCACTGCGAAGCCTACTTTATAATGCAGCGAATTGGATTTCGGATTATGGGCTTTCAGTTCCGTAAAGGTCCGGAATTGTTTATCAGGGTTGTATGCCTGCGACTGCATAAGGAATTCCACATAGGAATCTTCGAATATCTTTTTCTCCAGGTCCCCCGTGGAAGCAGCATCTATAAGCTGCCTGTAAGACAGGATGATCTGCGCTGGCTGCATCTTCATAATAAAAAATTAATCGACTGGTAAGAAATTGGTTGAAAAGAGATCATCTGATGTTGATAACGTGAGACAGGTTGTATCCCCCGCCGGCGGCAGGTGTTACCGTTGCCAGCTCGGTAGCCAGTGAGTCGTTGATGATAGTGTCGAGGTAATTGGTAGTGGGGTTTTGTCCGTGTAAGGCATATAACGGTGTACTATATACGGCGGCGTTGACAGCGTCAGGGAATGCAATCTGGGTGGTGAGGTACAGGGAAGTGCCGATGAAGACCTGCGCATGCAGGTGGGTACAACGGCCGGGGTACCATCCGGGATAGATAGACAGGAAATGTACCATGCCGTTGGCGTCGGTATACTGTAATCCGCGGCCAAACAGGCGTCCGATGTTGTTCTGCACGCCCAGGTAACCGTTGTTGATGTAACCGGAGTAGTAACCGTCTTTATCGCACTGCCAGATATCCACACGTGCGTTGGTCACAGGCGCGCAGCCCCTGCTCACGCTTTGCACTTTGATGTCGATATTGAGCGGCAGACCGGGTTTGTTGTCTGTGATGTTTACCCGGTTAATAATGGATCCGCGGCTGTTATACAACGGATACGGGCCGTCCATATCGGGATCTGTGAGGCGACAGGCAGCTTCGGCCTGGGCGCCGGAGGCAGCCGCTGCGGGTTCTGCAGTGTCCTTTTTACAGGCTTCCAGCAGCACAGGGGCAGAGATGGCTGTTACAGCCAGTGATCTGAGAAAATTTTTCCTTTCCATAAGATAAAAATTGTTTAGCTAAAGTTCAGCCAACACAATTTTTTTATCAAGCAGGTATCGGTAAAAGCGAAGGATGTACCGACGTATTATTTGCCGCTCCACTCCCGGATATCTTCGGCATAGGTGCTGCTGACCGGCAGGCTGATACCGGAATGCAGCAATACCCTGCGATAGGCGATGGCACAGATGCTGCGCACCGCCACAATATAGCTGCGGTGAATACGGCGGAAGCGGTCGTGCGGCAGCTTCTCCAGCACTTTCTTCAAAGGCATCAGCGTCAGCACCGGCCGGCCGCTCAGCAGATGAATGCGGATATAATCTTCCAGGCTTTCTATATATTCCACTTCATCCATCCATATCCTCACCTGTTTGTATTCTGCATATACGAAAAAAGATTCCGGCTCCCGCGGCGCTGCCACCGTGTGCCGGTAGTGGTACTGCGCCATTGTTTTCTGCATGGTACGGGAGAACCGCTCCAGGCTGATAGGCTTCAGCAGGTAGTCCAGCGCTTCCAGTTCAAATCCTTCATGTGCAAATCGTTTATGCGCAGTCGTGAAAATGACCATGGGTTTTTCTTCGAGGGAACGTACCAGGTCAATGCCGGTAATATCCGGCATGTTGATATCGATGAACAGCAGGTCTACCCGGCGGCAGCGAAGGAATTCAGCGCCGGACAGCGCATCGTCGAATGTCTGCAGCAGCTGCAGGGCGGGGAACTGCGCGGTGTAGGTCCTGATCAGCTCCAGCGCCAGCGGTTCATCATCTATGGCAATGGCTTTAATCTTCATACGGGCAAATGAAGTAAATGGTTTCGTACGGGTTAATCTGTCAATAATGTCAGTCTCACGATATATAGGTTGTTGTCTGTGGTGATATCCAGTATATGTTTCTGCGGGTACAGCAATGCCAGCCGTTGCCTTGTATTGGCAATCCCTACGCCGCAGCTGTTGGCAGGTGCGGGTTCACGGTAGATACGGTTACTGCAAAAAAAATCTATCTGATGGTCTTTCACATTCAGGCGGATAGTAACTGTCTCCGGCAGGTGTTTGCTGATGCCGTACTTAAATACATTTTCCACGAAAGTCATCAGTATCAACGGGCTGATCACCTTGCGCTCCATCTCGCCGGATACCTGGTAATCCACCGTTCCCGGCCGGAGGCGGAGCTGCTGCAGTGCGATGTAGTCGCGGATACAGGCTTCTTCCTGCGGCAGCGGCACGTAATCGGCGATCACATCGTCCGTAATGTAACGCATAATATTCGATAAGCGCAGAATACTGTCCGCAGTGTAATTATTTTTTGTGAGCGCCAGGGTATAAATATTGTTGAGCGTATTATACAGGAAATGCGGATGCACCTGCGCTTTGAGGAAAGACAATTCCGCCCGGATCTTCTCCCTTTCCGCGGTGAGCGCCCGCTGTTCGGTCAGCTGCCAGCGCTGCGTGGTGGTAATGGCTGCGCCCAGCGCCATGATCATAAAAAAGATAAAGAGACTGGTAATATCTATCACCGGCGGCACATACACCCACTCCGCTCCTGCCGGCATCACTGCCCATTTCTGCCGCAGCAGCCGGTCGAACGGTTGCAGTAAGAAGATACCGGCACAAAGCAGCAGGGCCATGGCGGCATAGCTAATATATCTGCCCGGAATAAAAAATCCGGGCATCAGATAATAACGATTAAAGTAGAACAGACAGATGTAACAGCTGCAGAACAGCCAATAACTATAATGGGTGGCAGGCGCTATCAATTCAGTATACCCTTTCCCGTTAGACATGAACAACAACGGGAATATCATAAACAGCAGACAACAGACGATGTGAATGCAGATTTGAGGGGCTTTCCAGGATAGCATATGCAAATTAAGGGAGGCGGCCGGGTTATTTTTCATAAGTATCGATGAAACGGAGGTATGTACCGATCTGTGGATGAAGATATAAAAACCGCCCCCATCCACAAAAAAGGCTGTAAGCGCTTGACTTACAGCCTTTTCTATATTACTTAATGCGCCCAGACCGCCAGTTCGTAGCCGTTCGGGTCCGAGAAATGGAAGCGCCGGCCACCGGGGAAACTGAAGATGTCCTGCACTATCTTACCACCCGCCGCTTTGACTTTCTGCTGCGTAGCTTCCAGGTCGTCGGAGTAAAGAATGACCATCACGGTCCCTTTTACCGGTTTACCGGTGGTGAAACCGCCGTCCACATAGTCGCCTTCAAAAGCCGTATAGTCCGGGCCGTAGTCGGTGAATTTCCAGCCAAAACTTTTACTGTAAAATTCCTTTGTACGTTCAAGGTCTTCTGAGAGGAACTCAAGGTATTGTACCTGTTCGTGTTTTAATTTCTGCTGTGCCATGGATGGAATACTTTTTACAAAGGTACGTAAGGAAGGCGCCGGGCTGTTTGGAAAAAAACGACAAAAATGCCATTACAGGTTATGGATAAACGCCACCATCACGGCGGCGGTCATCCGCGAGGCGGGCACCATTCCCCGCTCGCCTGTCAGCAGGTTGTTTTCCTGCGGATGATCGAAATTAATGAACTGTTCATAGCTGCCCGTGCGTCCATATCCCAGGAACAGGCCGGTCCGCAGGTTGTATTTGCTCCGCTTTATGTTAACGCCCAGCTGACAGTAATAGTTATCCCATGTGGCGGTATTCGGTGCGGTGCCGTCCGTGTAGGTCCTTTCCCCGTAGTTGAAATCCGTTCTCAGGGAACAGAAGCCCGTTAACTGCGGCTTTATCCGGTAACTTACGCCTACCGCCACATTGAAGACAGCCTTGCGGGCTTCCCGCATTTTCAGCAGTTCTGATGCGCGGATGATGCTGTTGCCGGTGTCCGGCCGCACAAAGAGGTCGCTGGTGGGCGCGAGGATCGTGTATTCCTTTACTTTCAGGAAGTACTCGGCCGCCACATAGAACTGACCTTTACTGTAGTCGTACGCATAACCTGCCGCCACGCTGAGCGGTGTTTTGTACCGGGTATCCAGTTTGGTTTGCCGGGTGCTGGCCAGCAGGTTCAACGGTTCGTCAACAATGAAGTGTACGTTGGATATCGCGTTGTCGCTGAGCAGCCGGCCTCTCCCCCATGCATGTATCAGCGGGGAAGACAGCAGGAGGCCCAGGTGATGCTTACCGGTCTCATAACTCAGCCCCGCCCGCAGCTTAAAGCCGAAGTGCGTATAGTCGACCTGGTATTTCCCTTCGTTGCTGGTAATAGGCAGCGTAGGCTGGTTACTGTTGACCAGCGCGCGGGAGAGGAAGTTTTCGCTGTAATGCTGGGAACGGGACTGTCCTTCCGCCATAAAGCCGATGGCCCAGTGCCTGTCCAGCCTGAACCCTGTGCTGATAAGCGCGGAGGCATCTCTCGTAATATTCTGCAGGTTGTACTGTCCGAGATAATATTCAGGGCCGGGGCTGTAGCTGTCGTTCAGCACATTCATCCGGGCGTCCTGCTGCTG
This sequence comes from Chitinophaga oryzae, assembly GCF_012516375.2. Taxonomy (NCBI): domain Bacteria; kingdom Pseudomonadati; phylum Bacteroidota; class Chitinophagia; order Chitinophagales; family Chitinophagaceae; genus Chitinophaga; species Chitinophaga oryzae. The sequence goes on along the minus strand of NZ_CP051204.2, from coordinate 3,524,781 downwards.
GGTAACGTTATAGTTAATGACCGCATTGTGGGTGAGCGCATACGCGAGGAATACCGGCTTCCTACGGCCCACCTTCACCGTGCCTGTCAGCATCTGCGGTACGCTGGCCGATATCAGCGAATGCAGGTTTTTCCCTGTTCCGGCGCCGTTCTTAATGTTGATCGATTCTACCTGGTATATCATCCCTGATACAGAGATGGCATTTTTCCCGGAGAGAGGCTGCAGGGCGGGGTTATAAAACAGTACGCCGCTGTCTTTGTTGTTAGCCACTACGGCGCCCGGAGAAAAGAAACCGCCGGCGCCGAAATTACCGGACCAGTAGTTGGCATCCTGCGCCTGCGCCAATCGTGTTAACGGAAGAAATATCAAACACAGCAAGCCGCTGCGCCATGTCCTGTTTTGCAACATCCATAGTAACAATCTTATCAAAGCGTTTTCATTTTAGTACGATAGCAATGGTTTTTCTGGTTGATTCCCGAAGATCTCTCACGATCCTTTTCTGCCGGGGTTTTCCGGGCAACAGTTCTCTTTTCAAGATACTTAATTTTCCCGATTGGATAAATTATTTTCCCAATCCCGTTACCATCGCCGCTGATTTCAGCTGCATTTTTGCCGCGCATCATTCCGGGTCCTTCAAACCTGACAATTAATACTGCATGGATATTAAAACCGCCAAACGATGGTTCAACTGGCATAAATGGAGCAGCCTTATTTGTACGCTGTTCCTGCTGATGCTGTGTGTAACCGGTTTACCGCTCATCTTCCACGAGGAGCTGGACAAAGTACTGGAAAAACAGGTGGTGGCCGATATACCGCCGGGCGCGCGGCCGTTGCCGCTCGATTCACTGGCCATGGCGGCTTCCGCACAGTATCCGGGCAATCACATCCGTTATATTTTCTGGGATGAAGAAGACCGTAACAAAGTGATCTTTGACCTGGCGCCTGCGCCGGACGCGCCGCCGGAGCAAAGCAGGTATGCGATGCTGAACCTGTACACCGGCAAGGTGCTGGACAAGCCTACTACCGACGGACTGATGGATGTGGTCCTGAAGATCCATACCAATATGTTCCTGGGCATTGGCGGTAAGCTGTTCCTGGGGCTGATGGGCCTTCTCTTTATGGCAGCCATTGTTTCCGGGACCGTGTTGTATGGCCGTATTATGAAGAAATACGATTTCGGCATGGTGCGCAAATACAAATCCAAACGGCTGCAATGGCTGGACACGCACAACCTGCTGGGCATCATCACTCTTGCCTGGGCCAGCGTGGTGGGCCTAACCGGCATCATCAACACCATGTCCGATGTGGTACTGTTCATGTGGCAGCAGGGGCAGTTAAAGGAGATGGTGGCGCCCTATGAAAAGCAGCCGCCCTATGAGGGCAAACTGGCGTCACTGGACAGCGCCCTGGTAGTGGCGCAGGCCGCGGCGCCGGATATGGAGCCGCGCATTATTACCTATCCGGGAACGATGTTTTCCAGCAAACACCATTATGCCGTGTTCATGAGAGGCAATACAGCACTCACTTCCCGGCTACTGTCGCCCGCGCTGGTAGATGCGCAGACCGGCCGGCTCACCGATCACCGGCAGATGCCGTGGTATGTGAATACGCTGTTCCTGTCGGAACCGTTGCATTTCGGCGATTATGGCGGTATGCCGCTGAAAGTGATCTGGGCGTTGTTTGACCTGGCCACCATCATTATTCTTATCACCGGCCTGTATTTGTGGTTCGAGCGCAGAAATGCGGCGAGGCTGCAATGGAGCAGGCTCGAAAAAACAGCAGCAGAAAATGAATAGCTTTTCCAGATTATGGTCCCGGCCTATCCTGTTGGCCGTTCTGTCCCTTGCCGGACTGATAGCCGCGCTGGTGGGCGATGGTATCTGGGATATCTTCTCCTGGATAGCGTTGGGCATACCGGTAGCACTGATGGTACGGTATTGGTTTTACCCAACGGGAACAAAAGAATAAACCTGCCACTATGGCCCGCGCGCCCGTCTATTCAATAAATCCATTGAATAGACGGGCGCTTTTAATATCTTTGCCGGGCTGAAGCCGGAGTTCCCGGCGACAGCGCCGGACATATGACGGACATCAAATTAGGATTAAAGGAAAACTGGCAGCAGTTCACCCTGCTGGTACTGGTCAATATGCTGGTAGGCGGCATGGTGGGCCTGGAGCGGACAGTCGTGCCGCTGGTAGGCACAGAAGAGTTCAGGATAGGCTCGGACATTGTGGTGTTCTCCTTCATCATCGCCTTTGGCGTCGTAAAAGCTTTTACCAATCTCATCTCCGGCGTGCTGGCAGATAAGTATACCCGCAAGCGGGTGCTCATCGCCGGCTGGCTGGTGGGCCTGCCGGTGCCTTTCCTGCTGGCCTGGGCACCGTCGTGGAACTGGATCATCGTCGCCAATGTGCTACTGGGCATGAGCCAGGGACTAGCCTGGTCCATGACCGTAAATATGAAGATAGACCTTGTCGGCCCTAAAAAACGGGGCCTCGCCATGGGACTCAACGAGGCGGCCGGTTACGGTGCCGTGGGACTGACCGCTTTGCTGACGGGTTACCTGGCCTCCCGCTACGGGCTGAGGCCCGCTCCTTTCTACATCGGTATTTTTTATACTGTCGCCGGGCTGATACTGTCAGTACTGGTGATCAGGGACACGCGGCAGCACGCCCGGCTGGAATCCGCGCAGGTAACGCAGCAACAGCTGGCCGGAGAAAAATTTCACAAGCCTGATTTGTTATGGGTATTCCGCGAAACATCGCTCAAAAACCGTAACCTCTTTGCCGTTTCCCAGGCGGGGCTGATCAATAACCTGAACGATGGCATGTCGTGGGGCGTTTTTCCGCTATTGTTCATCGCGGCGGGCGTGGGACTGGAAGGCGTAGGCTGGATAAAAGCCGTGTATCCGTTCGTGTGGGGCTTCGGACAGGTGATCACCGGTCCGCTGGCAGACAGGATCGGCCGCAAGCCGCTGATTGTATGGGGCATGTTTGTACAGGCCATCGGCCATGTGGTGATCGGTCTTTCGTTATTCCCGCCGCTGACATCCGGATTAGTGGGTTCTGTTTTACTGGGCATCGGTACCGCAATGGTATATCCCGCTTTACTGGCAGCCGTCAGCGACGCGGCGCATCCTTCCTGGCGGGCTTCCTCGCTGGGCGTCTATCGCTTCTGGCGGGATATCGGTTATGCCGTGGGCGCGCTTATGGCAGGTATTGTGGCCAGCTTCTTCGGACTGATATGGGCGGTGCATATTGCCGGTATCATCACCTTTTTATCCGGTGTGGCGGTATTGATCAACATGAAAGAAAATACTCCCCGGTTATAATTCCAGATTGATTTATTTTTGCGCCTGTTATGCACGACCATCATTTACAACTGCTCGGCGTCAATCGTTTGTTGACCGTTGTTCAGACGCCTAAGAAATCCCTCGGAGATTTAATCAACACACAGGAACCCGGCTGGGAGCTGGTCACCTCCTGGATCGGCGACGCCACCCATAAAGTAACGGTCTTACCCGCTACCGAAAGTAAAGCGAAAGAAACGCTGTATGCCACACAGGTCACCACGCGTTCGCCCATGGGCGCTATTATATTCAACAGTGGCGGCATATTGGTAGATCATGGCTGGATAAGGATCTTAGGGTCCGGGCATAACACATTCAACAGAACATTGCATTCCTGGAATATCAACAAAACAATCTTCGACGAAGGCAACGCAGGATTCCTGCTGGTGGCGGACGACGCAGCCGGCGGGTTCTTTGCCATCAACAGCGGAGGGCTCGGCGAAGACATGGGCAAAGTATACTACTTCGATCCGGCAGCCATGGCATGGGAAGCGCTGGACATCTCCTATTCGGAGTTCCTGCTGTTTTGTTTTGAGGGCGACCTCGGGGATTTTTATCGTGACCTTCGCTGGAGCAACTGGGAACAGGAAGTAAGCATGCTGGATGGTAACGAAGTTTTTAGTTTCTATCCTATGCTCTGGACAAAAGAGGGCAAAGACATCAACAGCGTCCACAGGGCCAAAGTACCGGTGGAAGAACATTACGGTTTTACTACTGATATGCTGCGACAGCTGGATGGCGCAAAATAACGCCGGCAAATACAAAATAAATTTTTATTACGCCACTTGTAAATTCAAATCAGTAATCTTACTTTAGTAAAAATAACAACGGTAGTGCACAACTGAATCCTATAGAAAACCTTTTGCGTTACCACATATTTACACCCTCAAACATAACCATATGAAAACCTTCATTGGCAAACACCTTATTGGTGCATGGCGCCTGATCAGCTGCACAGACGAAGACCAGCAGGGCAACACTCTTCAATTTTTCGGCGACTCCCCTACCGGCATGCTTATCTATGATGATAAGGGTAACATGAGCGTTCAGATGATGAAGCCGGAGAGAAATTTATTTGCTTCCGTCGCAGCAGGCACAGGCACGCCCGAAGAAACCTACGAGGCGTTCCATGGCTACAATGCCTATTATGGCCGTTATGCCGAAGAAACTCCCGGCGAAATCCTGCATGAGGTCGAAGGAAGCCTTTTTCCCAACTATATCGGTATCCGGTTTGTCAGGTATGCAGAACTACGCGGCGATGAACTGATACTGGTGACGCCGCCAATGCCCGTCAAAGACCGGCAGCTGGTGTTCCGGCTTGTCTGGAAGCGGATCTGACAATGAAAATATCTCTTCTCTCAAAATAACCATTTTGTCATGTTTTATAGTCTTGCGGAAACCATGCTTTCTGCCCTGCACCGGCATGCCCATCCCGCCCAGATTGTCTGCAAAGGTGAATCCGTCAGCGCTCACCGGCTGACCCGGCAAGTTCAGGAACTGGCAGGCGCATTCAGCGGCATAGCGCCGGAACAAAGGGCGCTGTTATTATTAAAAGACAAACCTGCCTTTCATTACATTTTTCTCGCATTAGCGACTGTCGGTATTGTACCGGTACCCGTTAACCCCAGGGTAGATCTGCCAACGCTGGAGCATATCCTGCTTGACAGCCGTGCAGTGATGATCATCGTCGACCCGGACGAACTGGAACGGGTAAAACCGGCACTGGCGGTCTCTCCTTTCCTGTCGCCCGACCTGATTTTCACCGACGACCCTGCAGCGCAGCATTCCGTTTTTTCCTTACCGGCAGCAACCGCACCTGCCTACTATTACCGCAAACCGAACAGCATTGCTTTCTGGCAATATACTTCGGGCACCACCGGAAAACCCAAAGCAGTGCAACACAGCCAGGAAGCCATGCTGGCCGCCACCAGGCATTTCGCTGTAGAGACGCTTGGTATTGGCCCGCAGGACAGGATCTATTCCGTTCCGAAGATGTTTTTCGGGTATGGCCTGGGCAACAGCTTTTTCTTTCCGCTACTGACGGGAGCCGGCGTGTTACTGGACGATGCCTGGCCCACGATAGACAACATCGCAGCGAATATACACCACTACCGCCCTACCGTATTTTTCGGCGTGCCTAAAGTATATGCCATGCTGCTAAAACAACGTCCGGCTGGCTTGGTGGAAGCATTGCAGCATGTCAGGATCTTTTTTTCTGCCGGATCAACCTTACCCGCAAGCCTGTACGAAGAATGGAAAGCCTTTACCGGAAAACCCATATTAGACGGCATCGGCAGCACGGAAACAGGACATGTATTCCTGAGTAATTCACCGGCAAGCCATACCGCAGGCAGCACCGGCAAACCGGTATCCGGCTATCAGCTACGGTTGGAATACGCAGGAGAACCGCTGAGCGACAGGTTACAGGTAGGCGAGCTATGCGTACGCTCTCCTTACGCGCTGGCAGGTTACTGGGAAGATCCGGTGCGGACCAACCAGAAGTTCCGCGACGGATGGTATTATACCGGCGATCTTTTTAGTATGGAAACAAATGGTACCTACACCTACTTCGGCCGCAAAGACGAGCTGTTCAAATCCAACGGCAGGTGGGTAAATCCACTGGCGTTTGAATCAGCCCTTCTGAATGCCGTCAGCGATGTGGAGGAATGTGTACTGCTAGACCTTCCCGACGATGAAAACCTCACCTGCACGTTGCTGTTGCTCGTTGGAAAAGCAGATACCCGGGACACCGTCACACAATTTATCAACGAATGCACCGAAAGCCATTACCGGCCCAGAGAAATGCTTTACCTGCCGGAACTGCCGCGCAACGCCAATGGAAAATTGTCCCGCACCGAATTAAGAACACACTATCAACTACACTTTCAACCGAAAAAAAACTAACATGGCCATCACCATCACCGGGGCCGGACATTTCCTGCCCGAGCCGGTAATTGATAATAAAATGATCGTCAGCCGTATCAACACCACTGAAGATTTTATTCTCTCCCGCACGGGAGTGGTTACACGAAGACATCTTGCCCGCGAAAAAGGGCTTAGCTCCCTGCTTGTACCCGCCTGTCTGCGGGCCATAGAACACGCGGGACTACAGGCAACGGATATTGATATGCTGATCGTGAATACGCTCAGCCCCGATCATCACGATCCGTCGGAAGCCTGCTTTATACAGCCTATGCTGGGACTGCGGCATGTTCCCGTCTTTGACATACGGGCGCAGTGTTCCGGATTGCTTTACGGAATGGAACTGGCGCGCAACCTGCTTACTTCCGGTGTTTACAAGCACATCCTGGTAGCCTGCGGAGAAGTACTTTCCAAAAGGATGGACACTTCCGATGACGGCAGAAACCTCTCAATCCTGCTGGGCGACGGTGCCGGCGCAGTCGTACTCAGTAACAGTCCCGCTCAGACAAGTGGTATCATCGACCTGATGATCAAAGCAGATGGCAGCTGCTTCGAACTGTTATGGACCGCTGCGCCAGGCACTGCACAATCCAGCTATACCGACAGTACCGCCATACCTCACTTCAGGATGAACGGCAAGCCCATGTTTGAAAACGCTACGCAGCGTTTGTGTGAAATAGCACAGGAAATACTGGAACGCAACGGGCTTAAAATCGATGATATCGATATTGTGTTACCGCACCAGCCCAACCTGCGCATACTCGAAGCAGTAAGGGAAAAGCTGTCCGTTCCTCCACAGAAGTTTGTTACAAACGTAGAACGCTATGGCAATATGGCTTCAGCCTCCCTCGCTGTCACCATGAGCGAATATGTCCGGGAAAACCATCCCTGCCCCGGCGCCCTCGCGCTGGTACTGACTTACGGCTCCGGCGCCACCTGGGGAGCTATGTTATATCGATTCTGAACCTCTAAAACCCGGTAATTATGTGGATATACGAACCCGGTAAAGTAACCAGCGACCTCTATCTGCTGGGCAGAAAAGAAGTCCCGCTGTACCTGTTGAAATGCGGGCCGGAATGGCTGCTGGTGGATGGCGGCATGTTGCGCGAGCAGGAGCTCGTCCTCTCCCAGCTCAAAGCCATCGTTCCTGATCTTTCCGATATCAGGCATTGGTTTATTACCCATTCTCATTTTGATCACTGCGGACTGCTGGCCACATTGCTGCCGGAAGCCCGGATATACGCTGCGGAAACAGCCATCCGGAATTTCATGACCCCAAAATACAGGACCTCCCTCTACAGGCTCCAGCGCAGTTTCCTTCCCGGACCACCGTCGGAACAGGCAGACAACCCCTATGATGCTTTAGCCTCCGGGGACTTCCTCGCTGTAGGTGAAGGAGACCAGCTGACCATCGGAGACCATACCTTCACGGTGATGGCCACTCCCGGCCACAGTGAGTGTTCGCTCTCCCTCTACAGCGACCATCAGTATTTATTTGCGGCGGACGCTTTCGGGGAAATGCTGCGGCCGGACGACTGGTTCCCGCTGCCTTTTCAGAGTCCGCCCCAATACCTGCAAAGCATCGAACGACTGGGACAACTGCCTGTTTCCCTGGTAACCGCAGGACATCATGGCCTGCTGACAGATGAACATGCACAACAGCTGGCCGGCCATAGCCTGCTTACCCACCAGCGCTACATTCGCTACTTCGAAACAATGTTGCATCAACACGGGCTGGAAGAAGCATCGCGGCTTGTCACGGAGAAATACAGTTACAACAGCAGCACCTTTTTCTCCGTAAGGATGCACCAGGCCAGCGTCCGGAACGTTATCACCATTTTGCAGGAAACAGGGTATATCAGACCCGTATGATACGATACAAAAACAAACAGGCTTATAAGCACGTGACTTATAAGCCTGTTACCCTACCGGCGCCGCATATTCACCGGCAAGGCCTGGGGTTAAAAACAGTATCGTGATTAGTACCCTTTCGTTGGTACCAGGTTGGGATTGTTTCTCAGCTCCACGCTGGGGATGGGGAACAACAGTTCCCGTTCCGTTAACGCACGGCCAACGGGGAACTTATGCCCTACATAGTTCTCAAAAGTCTTCGTGGTCACGTTAAACGCTTTGCGGAGGCGCACCATGTCAAACCAGGTTACGTTTTCGAAACACAACTCGTACCAGCGCTCACGCCATACCGCTTCTCTGAACTGTTCTTTGGTGAGCCCCGACAGTGCCGGCAGTTTTGCCCTTGTCCGGATGGCATTCACTGCCTCATAGGCTTTAGCGCCCGGTCCGCTCACTTCGTTGGAAGCTTCAGCATATACCAGCAATATATCGGCGTAACGGATCAGTGACCAGTTCAGATCACTGTTGGCCGTAGACGTCTGTGCCGCCACGTCAAACAGTTTATAGATAAAATACGCGCCCAGCGCTACTTTTTTGCTTCTGTCATCCTGGTGGGTGAACTCCGTAAAAAAGAACTGTCCTTCTTTGGCCCTGTAATCCGCGGGGTCATAGGACTTCACAAAACTCTCTTCCGCGTAAATACCGCCGGTTTCCGAAGAATAAGCAGAGATATTTTTGTTGTAAGGAATGATCAGCGATTGCCAGTTTCCGGGGATGACCTGCGTTTTATACTGGATCATGAAGATGTTCTCTTCCACATTTTTCTTTGCCGGGTTGTGCAGGTCGTAATAAGATTCAAACAATTTATATTGTTTTGAATCCACTACCTCTTCCGCTTTCTTTGCCGCCAGGTCATAATACGGAGCGCCTTTCTGCAAAGGGTATCCGGCCATGGTGAGATATACTTTCGCCAGCAGTGACTTCACAGCGCCGAGAGATGCCCTGCCGCCGGCATCTACCCACGGAAGGCCTGCATTCTCCGCAGTTTTAAGATCATCCACTATCAGTTTGTACACGTCTTCCGGGTTCGCCTGTTTGGGCCTTATCTGCTCTGACTTCAGGTCAACGGGCTCTGTTACAAGAGGAATATTGCCAAACAGCCTTACCAGCGTAAAATAGTACCAGGCGCGCATAAAGTGTGCTTCTCCCAGCAACTTCTTCTGTTCTGTCGCATCCATTTTGATGTTCGGAATTTTAGCGATGGAGAGGTTGGCATTGGTGATGCCCTTGTAATAATTTCGCCAGTAGCTGACGCCGAACGCGTTGTCGGCGGTATTGCGCAGTGTCCTGATATAAATAGCGTCTACCGCCTGGCCCAGGTCGGTGGCCGCCTGGCCGGTGGCAAACTCCGTCATGGTCCATGGCCCGCCGCCAAAGTCCCCGCCCATAGGTTCACGCAGGCTGGCATAGATCGCATTCACAGAGCTCCGCGCGTGTTCGGGTTTGGTAAAATAGTTCTCTTCTGTATAATTGCTGGGATCTGATTCATCGAGGAATTTCCGGCAACCCGTCAACCACAGGGAGCCTGTTGTCAGTACCAGCAAACCGTATTTTATTATTGTTGCTTTCATAATTTCCAATTAAAGAATTAGACAATACTATAACCCTACATTCAGTCCCAGCATAAATACCCTTGGCTTGGGATAGTCGTACAGCGTCAGCCCCTGGTCAAAAGGAGCGCTGGAGTTGGACACTTCAGGGTCATAGCCTTTGAATTTGGTAGCCAGGAAAAAGTTCTGCACGGAAGCATATACCCGCAGACGGCTGAGCTTCAGGGCTGATACCGTTTTGGCGGGGAACACATATCCCAGCAACAGGTTACGCCCACGGATAAACGATCCGTCTGTTACCTTATGGCTATCGTTGTAAGTGTCGTAGCCTGCATTGATCGGGCGTAGTTGGGCTATCGGCGTATTCTGGTTGGTTTCCGTCCACGCGTTCAGCACCGTCCTGTAACTGTTGGCAATGCCCTGCCTGTCTTCAGCAGAGTGGATGCTCCTGTCCAGCACATCGTTACCATACATGAACTGCAGGTCTACCGTCAGTGACCAGGATTTGTACTGGAACGTATTCAGGAAAGTGCCAAAGCCGTCCGGGATACCTTTTCCGATGATCACCCTGTCCAGGTCGTTGATGGAGCCGTCGTTATTGATATCCTTAAACTTCACGTCTCCGGGCAGCTTTCCGTATTCTGCCGCTTCCGCAGCTTCTTTGGTACTCCAGGTACCCAGATGCACCCTTCCGAAGAAAGAGCCCACCGGCTCTCCCACCCTGATGATACCGTTACCGGAAAGAATGTCGCCGTTCGCCAGGGCCAGTACTTTGTTTTTGTTGATGGAGATGTTGAAGGTGGTGTTCCAGGAGAAGTTGTCCGTTTTAATGTTAACAGTATTGAGCCCGAGTTCAATCCCCTTGTTTTCCATACTGCCCACGTTGGAGAAAATCCTGTCGCGGCCCGTGGTATAGGGCAAAGGTGCATCCAGCAGCATGCCGTCCACTTTTCTGCGGTACAGGTCTACTTCGAAATTCACCCTGTTGGCAAACAATCCCAGTTCCATCCCGAAATCCACCTGTTTGGTTTTCTCCCAACGCAGGCCGGGGTTAGCGATACGATCTATGCCCACGCCGGAGTTACGGGCGCCGTCAAAGATCACGGTATAGTTGCCCAGACCAGCCAAAGCCCTGTAGGCAGGGATCTCGGAATTACCGGTAGCGCCGTAGCTGGTGCGGAGTTTTAAATTGGAAATTACGGGCACGCTCTTCATGAAATTCTCTTCCGTTACCCTCCAGGCAAGCGCTGCGGAGGGGAAGAAAGCAAACTGGTTGTCGCGTCCGAATTTGGAAGAGCCGTCCATACGGCCGGTAAAGGTGACCAGGTATTTGTTGCGAAGGCCGTAGTTGACGCGGCCGAAGAAGGAGTTCAGCCCATTGGCCGTAGCGATGGAATAAGGCGGCTGCGGGCTGGAGCCTGCGCCGAGGTTGTTGTACTTAAAGTACGAATCGGTGAATCCCTGCGTGGTAGCCTGGTTTTCGAAACGATCGATATGCTGCCAGGACACACCGGCCATTGCATTTACCGAATGTATTTTGGCAAACTCTCTGTTATAGGTAAGATAGTTTTCAAACTGCCAGGAGTTGTACCGGTTGTTATTAATATAGGCATCACCGTTATCAGAAATATACTGCATGCCTTTTGCAGCAAAATAATCTTCCCGTTGATTGATGATATTCACGCCGAGGGTAGATCTCAGTTCCAGTCCTTCTGCGAGGTGGATGTTGGCGTACATGTTGCCCAGGAAAGTCTGTGTATGCAGAATGGATACCCTGTCGGCAGAAACGCGCAGCGGGTTGTCGCCGCCTTCCATACCGGGATAGTCGCGGTTGCTGGCCCAGGAGCCGTCTGCATATTTTACCGGTATGATAGGCAGGGCTTCCAGTACCTGGCGCATCATGGTGATACCGCCGCCGTCCAGCTGGTCTACCTGTTTTTCACGCTGGTCGGTGTAGTTCAGCGTGCCGCCTACTTTCAGCCAGTCTTTGATTTTGCTGTCAAACACGATACGGCCGGCATACCTGTCCTGCCATGAGCCGCGTGCCAGCCCTTCCTGGGTGCGATAGTTCAGGAAAGCGCCGAAGCTTTTCTTTTCATCGCCATCGGTAAATCCCAGCTGGTGATTCTGGGTAAACGCTTTCTGAAAAGTTTCATCCTGCCAGTCGGTGTCGTAGAGCGGGTTTCCCTGTGAATCGAATAATAAGGGATTAGTGCGTTTGGTTTTAGGATCGGTATACTTGGTACCGGTAGCCCATCCTGTTGGATCATATTTTTTAGCGTTGGCATATGCCTGGTCTTCCACTGCTAAAAACTCTTTCGCGTTCAGCAGTTCCAGTTTCCGGGGCAATACACCAATGCTGAAATCCGGGTCGTACGTCAACCGTCCGCCGCCTGCGTTGCCTCTTTTGGTGGTAACGAGGATAACGCCGTTGGCACCGCGCGCACCGTAGATAGCGGTGGAAGAAGCATCTTTCAGCACCTCGATGGAAGCAATGTCGTTGGGGTTGATATAATCGATGGGAGTACTGCCGTTCCGCAGGTCTACGGGGTTCAGTATCACACCGTCTATCACGTACAACGGGTTATTGGACACGCTCAGCGAACTGGCGCCGCGGATACGGATATTGGCCCTGCCACCGGGCCTGCCGGAGTTGGAAGACACATTCACGCCGGTCACGCGGCCCGACAGGCTCTGGTTTAAGGACGATGCCGGCCGCTCCTGCAGCGCTTCGGATTTTACAGTACCTACCGCTCCGGTCAGATCCGACTTTTTGGTCGTACCATACCCTACTACCACCACCTCGTCTATTTTTTTCACACTCGGAACGAGCTGGATCACCATGTCTGCGGAAACAGGCACCTCCTGCGTGGTATAACCTATATAAGAAACAATCAGCACTGCATTGTCAGAAAGTCCTTTCAGCACGAACTTTCCGTCTGCATCTGTTGTTGTCGCCTTATCGGCATTCTTTACTTTGATGCTCACTCCGGGCACGCCTACACCGTTTTCTTCCAGCACCCGTCCGCGCACATCCATGAGCGGGGCCGCTGCATTTGCATGGGCCTGTGTAACAATCCCTATCAGCAGGGCTAAAGTGGCATAAATGATTTTCTGGCGCAACGCCATCGTTTTTAACATCACCGTGGAAAACTGTTTCATAGTTAAAAAGTTATCAGGTTAAATTTGATCATTCTTTATTCCGTGCACCTGTATCAGCGACTTGGTTTAAATACAGCCAGGCAGTGGAAAATAGCCGCCCGTACCGGCGGATAACAGCACCGGACTTCAGAAGAAGACATAAAAAGGGGTGGATTGGTTTTACAATATTTTTTGCTGGTTGATAAATAAATACCCTGTTGTAATAATTAGAAGTCCTAACAATATTAAATCTCCAAACCGATACTTTCTTGTGATATTTTCGCTAAATGAAATAGTAATTTAACAGAAGGATGATATAGCGGGCGCTTGCTCCAGCGCCCGCTAATATTTATTTTATGAAGATCACTTTTTTTCCATCGGGTGTTCTTTCAACAGCTGTTCTGCAGAATAGAAATCCGTTTTGTGTTCTATCTGCTTTCTGACCTGTTTTACTTTTTCCGGGGAGATGGCTGAGCCGGTGTTTCCGAAACTGTTGCGCACATAAGTCAGCACCGCAGCGATCTCTTCATCTTTCAGAAGGTTACCGAAAGGTGTCATCGGTACCTGCCCGGCATACTTTTTATTATTTACTTCTATGGGGCCCAGCATCCCTTTCATCACCAGTTTTATCAGGCGTTCTTCGCTGCCTGTCACCCATTGGGAGCCCGCCAGCGGTGGGAAGCCTGAGTCAGGCAGTCCTTTGCCATCCGGCTGATGGCATGTCCTGCAATATCCTTCGATAGAATAGATCTGTTTGCCCTGGTTGAAAAGGGCCAGCGCAGCGCCTTTCAGTTTGGCGTTACCACCCCCCTCTTCTTCATTGCTTACGTTCTCTCCTTTCAGGTGGGCCACCGCTGCATCGTAAGCATGGACCATCCATTCGTCGAGCGGCATTTTCTTTGCCTCCGCCAGGATGGGCAGTCCTTTTTCCTTCCCTATCCAGGATGCCGCTACGATGCCCATCAGTCGCACCCGGCTGTTTTCATCCTTGACCGCCTGCATGAGCAGGTCCGCCTGGTCGGGTATCTGGTGGCCGACATAACGCACTACCTGTACGGCAGCAGCCCTGGCATGGTAGTCTTTCGCTTTTAACACCTGTTTCAACAGGTCGTGGTCTACCTTATTCATGCCCCAGCTCACCCAGAGGCCTTCCAGCAGGTGATGATCGTATTGGGGATCGTTTTTATCGAGATTGGCCACCCATGTTTTCAGTTTAGCCAGTACCTCCGACACATCGCGGCCTCTCAGTTCGCGGCGGGTGCGGTAACGGGTACGGTATTCCGGCAGTTTCAGGTTGTCCAGCAGCTCGTCAATAGTGGCGCCGTCGATGTGTGCTGGTTTTACCAGCGGCCTTGACGGATAAGTGATGCGGTATATTCTTCCGTGGGAATGGTCGCGTAACGGGTCGCGTGCATTGTGCTGCATGTGTCCGATCAGGATGTTATGCCAGTCGATCACATAGAGAGAGCCATCAGGCGCAAACTCCAGGTCCACCGGGCGGAAGTTCGGGTCGCCGCTCACCAGCAGGTCCTGGCGGTGGTGACTTTTATAGCCGGTACCGTCGTCCTGTAAGGTGTGTTCCTTTGTTCCCAGGAAGCCGATGGTGTTGTTGATCAGGAAATCGCCCTGCACTTCATCGGGGAAGTGCCGGCTGGACACAAATTCCAGTCCCGAGGTAGGCCGTACTTTATGTTTGTCTTCTACCAGCTGTACCGATTTGTGCGTATGTTGCCCATATTTGGGCAACACGGTGCCGGGCAGCATCCAGCGCACATCCGGGCTGGATGTTTCTGCGAAGAAGGGCTGGCCCCAGTCGTCGAAAGCAATGCCCCAGGGGTTAGGAATTTCCAGTTGGGCCGTGCGCTCCAGTTTTCGGCGTTTCGGATCGTAGCGATAGAAACCACCATTGGTAGCCCTCACGGTGCCGTAGGAGGTTTCCACATTTGTGTGCAGGAAAACGCCTTCTCCGGAATAGATCGCCCCGGAGGCGTCTACCGTAAAAGCGTGACTGCTATGGTGAGTATCGTGGTCATCGAACCCGCTGAGCAATATCTCCTCCTTATCCGCCTTACCGTCACCATTGGTATCCACATACAGTTTCAGGTTGGTGCCCTGTGCCACGTATACGCCTTCCGGCGCTATCTCAAAGCCGATGGGCAGGTGGAGGCTGTCGGCGAAGACCGTTTGTTTATCGGCCTTACCGTCGTTATCGGTATCTTCAAAAATCAGGATCTTGTCATCAGGCTTGGCATCGCCCGGTTTGTAATGCGGATAGCTCGGCATCACGGCTACCCATAAACGACCTTTGTTGTCAAAAGACATCTGCATGGGCTTGGCGAGGTCAGGGAACTGTTCTTCCGAAGCAAAGAGTTCTACCTTATATCCCGGCGGCACTTTCAGTTTAGCAACCGCTTCTTCACCGGTCAAATAGCGCAGGCTGCCGTTCTTAGCGGGATTATAGTTTGTCTTCACTTCCGGAAGCGCCCTGGTACGTTTATCCGCCACCGTGATATCCATTTTCGTGCCTTTGGATGCCGCCTGCCATATCGCAGAATCGCGGACAGCCGTCATTTCGCGGATCTTCGCTATCTCTGCCGGATAGTTGTCGGGCCCGTAGGGATCGTAGCGGCGGCCAAATACATGCACGCCGTTAGGGATTTTGTAATCGTTGAGCCACATCCAGTTTTTCTCCTTTACCGCAGCATGTACCAGTTGCCTGTTGGCTTCCGCTTTGGCGGGGGCTTCTCCGAAGATCGTTTCCGTTAGCAGGTTGCCCAGTTTCCTGTATCCTTCTTCGTTCAGCTGGGAACCGTCGATGGTCAGCGGCTCTTTGGTGTCTGCATACCATTTTTGGGATGGTGTAAAGGCATCTACAAACAGGATATTGTTTTGTGCAGCTACTTCTTTCATGGCCTCCGTGTACAGTGCCAGGTTTTCGTTTTCCTGTTTTCCGTTGGGGAGGTCGTATTTATCAGAGAGATCTTCGAAAGCGATGGGTGAAACGAGGGCCAGCTGCGGCGCTGATTTACCATTGTATTTTTGTTTCAGCGTCCATTTGATAAAGGCGTCCAGTTCCGCTTTATAATCGGCCAGACCGGCTTTGCCTTCAAAAGATTCGCTGTAGCCGAAAAAGGCGATGATCACATCTGTTTTAAGGCGGGTCAACCACTGGTCGGGCGTTTCAAAAAATCCCTGGCTGTGGTTGTCCGTATTTTCCACTTCTTTTGCCAGCTGCGGGCGGAATTTCTCTGCGCCGGGAAAAGCCCAGGGGGAGTTTCTGCCGGAGTGCGGACGGAAACCAGGCGTTTCACCACCGTCGCACATATTACGGATGACCAGGTTATAGTCGGGATAACGGAGATAGAGCGTTGTTTCAAAGTTGTCATAGTGGACCATTCTCGATCCCAGGTTGCTGCCGATCAGGGAAATATGAGCACCCGGAGGGATGGTCAGCGGGACATGCCCTTTCGGTTTACAGGCATCCAGTATCATTATCGCCAATACCAAGGGCACAAGCGGTACGTACATACCGATTTTAAATAGTCTGGACATCGTATCAGTTTTATCGGGAATCAGGAAACGTTGTACTTATTGGGCCACGCGATAGGGCACGCGGATATCTATCCTGCCTTTCCATTTCTTCGGCACTTTAAGTCCCAGTTCATCATGGATGGCATTAATCACCAGTCGCTGGAAAGGTTCCTGTCTGAAATCTTCCGGATGGCCCATTGTAGTCATGAACACTTTACCGCCGAAGGAGTTGGTGCCGGTCCATGCCACGGGATTTTCGATGGCTTCTTTATCGGGATTTACCGCCTTTCCCATCAGCAGCCAGGTGGAGCCTTTTACGGGATAGTCAGGTAATACGCGGTACAGCCAGGAGCGGACGTGGAAATTTTTGGCAACGCCTGTCAGGATGGGATTGGACGCCTGTTCAGGTACGATGCTGACGTCCGTGCTGCTTTCATGTCCGTAGTGCGTATGTTTGGCGGCGCCGCCCCAGCCCGGAGGCGCGTTGAGCGCGAACTCGCCGAAGGCGTTCCATTTTTCGCTGGCATGACCTTCCGGAAAATGAAATGCGTGGGTGGTGGTGCGGAAGCCCATCACCGGTTTACCGCTTTTAAGATAGGCTTCTATCAGTGCCAGTTGCTCAGGAGGCAGCAGGCGCCAGCGTAAATAGAAAACGGCCAGGTCTGCCTTTTTCAGGGCTTCGAGGCCCGGGATATTTTCTTCGCTGTTATGGTCCGGATAAGCTTTGAGCACGATCGTTTTCATGCCATAGTCTTTCTCCAGCGCAGCGGCTATCAGCGGCATTGTTTCTTCACTGCTGTACTCATGGTCTCCGGTAACAAATACCACCAGCGGCTTTTTGGCCTTTTTGGCGGACTGTGCGAAGAGGATGCCGGTGCAGGTGATGCTGACACCGGCGATGAGTAATAAACAAAGGAATATTTTTTTCATTGTACAGCGTTTATGGCGGCGGTTTACACAAGCGCGTGCCGGTTAAATATACTGTTAGGGTCAGGGTTGTTCCCTGTGAGCGCGGCCACCACATTGCCTACCGTGAGCAGGCATATCTGCCGGTAAGTGGCGGCGGTAAGGCTGCCGGAATGTGGCGTGACTATCACCTGCGGATGATGTACCAGGTCGCGTGACTGTACCGGTGGTTCATCCGGCAATACGTCTGCAGCATACCCTCCTATTCTTTTTTCGTCCAAAGCCTGCAGCAGGGCGGCATGGTCTACCAGGGCGCCCCTGGCGGTGTTGATCAGTAAGGCGCCGGCTTTCATGGAGGCCAGTTGCGCAGGGCCCAGGAGCCGGTCTGTTTCTTTATTGAAAGGCAGGTGCAGGCTCACCACATCGGAACGTTGCAACACCTCCTCCATGGAGAGAAACGGATATGGCACCTCGCCGGCGGATTTGCTCCAGTACAACACTTCCATGCCAAAAGCTTCTCCCAGCCGCGCCACCCGTTTGCCGATATTCCCCATTCCCAGGATGCCGAGCGTTTTGCCGTTCAGTTCATCCCCGGCGTATTGGTTGCGCCACGTCCAGTTGTCCTGTTTTACCTGTGCAACAGATGCATACATGTTACGCATGAGCATCAGCATCAGGGCCAGCGTATGTTCTGCTATCGTGGCGGCATTGCTGCCCGGTGCATTGATCACCATTACCTTCCTGGCGGTAGCTGCCGCCACGTCCACGTTGTCCAGCCCTACCCCGCAGCGGGCAGCGACCTGCAGCTGCGGGCAGGCGGCCATCAGCGGTTCGTTGATCAGCCCCTTTCCCCTGGTAATGATGGCATGGATATCCTCCCTGTCCAATACTTCCTTTAAGTCAGCTTCGTTGTATCCCGTGAACACGTTCACGTGCTCCCGGAGGACGGCCAATGCCTCATCTGCAATTGTCTCGAGCAGTAATACGTTTTTTCTCATCTGTCGTGATATAAAGTAGCGTCGTCGGACCGGTATCCCCTGAAATCATTTCTGTTGGAAACATACAGTCCTTCTTCATACAGTTCGTCTGTAAATATACGGGGATCGATATCGGAGCCGGGCTGGGAGGAAATTTCCACCAGGTTGCCTGCCGGATCGCGGACAAACATCTGCATGGCGCCGTCGGGCAGTTTCCTGACTTTGCCCCATGGATGGATGTCGATGGCATTCAGCTCCTTCATGCGGAAGAAGATGCTGTTGAAATCGTCTACCTGTACACAGATATGACCGCGGAAGGAAGTTTTGTCTTCCCATTCGGAGATATGCAATTGTTGTTCATCATTAAATTTGAAGAACATTACCGGGTAATCAAACCTAAAGGCGGCAAGCGGCTCTAAGCCCAATTCGTGCTGGTAGAAGGCTCCGGCTTTTTCCAGATTATCTACGATCAGCGTAACGTGGTTAATTTTAAGTGCTTTAGCCATATATCATTATTTTCACTATGCTTTTTGTTGATATTCCCGTACAAAATCCCAGTCGGGGCTTACGCCTAATCCCGGGGCCACAGGCGCGGGGATCATACCGTTGGCGACGGTGATTTTTTCTTTTACCAGTTCGTACATCATCGGATTTCCGCCGAGGGAGAATTCGATAATGGTGGCCGAAGGCGATGCGAACGCCACATTCAGTCCTGCCATAAAAGAGAAGGCAGATCCCCAGCAATGCGGCGCCAGTTCCAGCTGATGTACGCTGGCCAGGTGCGCTACGCGTACCGCTTCGGAGATACCGCCGATAATGGCCGCATCCGGCTGTATCACGTCGATGGCCCTGATATCGAGCAGTTCGTTGATATCAAAACTGGTGTATTCACTTTCGCCGGCCGCGATGGGAATATGGGTGGATGCTCTCACTTCCGCCGTCCCTTTGCGGTTGTCCGGGCTGATAGGTTCTTCAAACCAGTAGAGATTGCAGTCCTGTACGCCGCGGCAAAACTGTTTGGCTTCCGGCACGCTGAAGGTGCCGTGTGCGTCCGTCATCAGTTTGATGTGCGGCCCTAACGCGGCCCTGGCGGCCTTCACCCTTTCGATACTGTTCTGTACTGTTTTGTCCATGACGCCTACCCGCATTTTAACGCCGCCGAATCCTTTCTCCACGTAGCCGTTCAGTTGCGCGCCGATGTTGTCTGCGTCTGCCCAGCCGCCGCTGGCATATGCCGGCATCTGATCGCGGCAGGCGCCACCCAGCAGGTCCATCACGGGCACGTTCAGTATTTTACCTTTCAGGTCCCATAAGGCGGTATCGATGCCGCTCATGGCGGAAACGGTAAGCCCCCTCCTGCCGAGCACCGGGAATTTGCGTCCTCTGGACAAAGCGTAGTGGTCGCGGGTGCCGTTGTACATCTCTTCCCAGAGACGGGTGATATCTTTCACGTTTTTACCGATCAACGCCGGCTTCAGTTCATTTTCGATACAGTTCACAATGGAAGCGCATACCCCTGAAGACCCCACTGCCGCCTTGGCTTCGCCGAATCCCTGCAGCCCGTCTTCTGTTGTGATCACCACCAGCGTCATATCAAAGTTCGCCAGCAGCCCGTAGTCGGAAGTATGTTGTTTTTCTTTTGGAACGGGACAACGCAGCCAAAATGCCTCTACATTAGCTATTTTCATCAGTTCTCTAAATAAGTTTTGATAAAGTATTAAATGACCGGCTGGTCAGCATGGTATAAAATGCTTCAGTAACAGCCGAACTGCCATGGTCGATGAGGAACTTCGCCTGTTCGGGAGAAAGATTTTCCGGATTTTCATCGATGGAGTCCGGGTACGGATTAGCCGGCGTACGGTCCAGCGGGGAACAGAATTCCACCGAAAGTACGTCGTCATAACCCACTTCTTTTAAGGTGGCGACGATCTTCTCCCAGTTGAGATGCCCCATTCCCGGCGCCATGCGGTTATTGTCCGCCACGTGAAAACCCACCAGCCTGCCTTTCGCCTTACGGATGGCATCGAACATGTCTGCTTCTTCCATGTTCATATGGAAAGTATCGAGGCATACGCCGCAATTGGGTCCTGTGGCGGCCGCGAGTGCCAGCGCCTGCTCAGCCCTGTTGATGAAATAGGTCTCGAACCGGTTGATAGGCTCTATGCCCAGCAGGATGCCGGAGGCTTCGCTGTAGTCGTAGATTTCCTTCATGGCCTCTACAGCCCATTTCCACTCTTCTTCCGGTCTTCCGTCAGGAACGATTTTGCCAACAGTGCCCGGTACGATGGACACCATATGACCATCGAGTTCCTTCACCATTTTCACCACGTCTTTTACGTATTGTACAGACTTCGCCCGCTGCGCTTCGTCTTTGGCCAGCAGGTTGCGCTCTCCCAGCATAAGGGTAACGGACCCCCAGCAGGACAGACCGTGTTCCTTCATGAGTTTTGCGATCTCTTTGGTATCGTATTGTTCAGGATTGCCGGCAATTTCCAGCCGGGTATAGCCAAGCGCAGACACCCTTCGGATGGTGGTGGCTATTGTTTCGGAGCGCATCCAGTTGTGTATTCCTAATTCCATAACGCATGAAGTATATAACGTGATTAAAATACTGGTTTACCCTCTACAGTGTTTGATAAAATAATTCGCAGTGCATGTACCTGGTTGGCTCATAACGCGGAGCATCATTGTCTTACAAACATATTCAGACTACCGTTGAAATAAAAGTACTGCATTTGCAAAATATTGATACTATATTTACCTTAATTCCGATTTATAGCCTTAGAAAATAAATAGTGTACCAATAACACCAATTATGAAAGTTGCCTACCGACATATATCTACCCCGGAGGATGCCAGCTTTGTTGTTAAAGAATACTGTCAGCCGCGTTTTACGAACACGTTTCATTTTCACCACGGGCATGAGCTGATCCTGATCGTAAAAGGCGCGGGTAAATTGTATGCCGGCAATAAGGTCGTCAACTTCAGCGGAGGCGAGATGTACATGTTCGGTCCCGGCCTGGTGCATTGTTTCTGTAACGACAACATCCCTGCCGGTACAGAAGGGGAAGTGGCTCACGCCATCATCGTACAGTTTACAGAAGACTTCCTGGGCAAGGATTTTTTTGACAAACTGGAATTAAGAAAAATAAAAGAACTCATGCAGTTATCTGAACGCGGCATCAAATTCAGACAACCACCGCCTGTGCTTCCCGGCATGTTTTCTCTGTTCCAGGCCAACCAGCAGATGAAAAACCTGATCATCCTGCTACAGTTGCTGGATGGGTTATCTCAACAAAACAGTGACAACGTACTGCTGCTGACAGACGATCCCAGAAAGATACATTATAAGGATGTAGATTCGAAAAAACTGGAGTCAATATTTAAATATGTGCTGGAGAACTACCATACGCATGTAGACAGTAAGTCGGCCGCCTCGCTCGCCTGTATGAATGAAGCCGCGTTCTGCCGTTACTTTAAAAGAAGGACCAGTAAAACCTTTTCGCAGTTCGTCAATGAAACGCGGATCAGTCACGCCACCAAATTATTGATCGGCACCGATCATGGTATCTCTGAAATATGTTATGCCTGTGGTTTCGATAACCTTTCCTATTTCAACAGGCAGTTTAAAATTTATCAGGGAAAGTCTCCGAGGGAATACCGTAAGGCGCTGGAAGAAAGTAACGCCAGTGCGCCCAGCTTCCGGCCTACGGATGATTGAAGTCCCGGCTGGCCAGCGATCGTTAAACCCCTATCCCCACTGCATTCCTTCATCGCTGTCCTGAAGTATATTTAATATGTGGTCCGGGAGTATCCGGCGCCATTATACCCAAACATGTTTACATACTAACATTGAAATCCTTGACCGACTTGTTAACCGGACGGTACTCCCTTTGCATCAGGAAAACATCTTCTCATCAATAACCATTTACAATGACCCAAAAATCTACCTTTTATGAAACGTTTAAAACCCGCTTACACCCTGGCGCTCTTTCTGTTTATTTCCTTATTCGTTTGTAAAACATCGCGTGGTCAAACCAGGACTTACGCCAGTTCGCAGTATTCAGAGCAGATTATTGGTTGCGGCAGCTGCCAGATCCTCAATCCGGACGGCGCCGTTGGCAGTAACCATAATGATTATTCCACCATCGTCATCAATACCAGTGCGCTCGGCGGTTCTATCAGCCAGTTCCTCGTTTTCCCTCAGATGCAGACCGCGCCCGTATCAAAAATCGTTATCGGTCTTGGCCGGGGAAGAGGGCTCGCCCTGAAGCTACTGGGCCATATCTCCGTGATGACCTATCAGGGCACGGCCACTAACGGAGACTTCCGTATCATTGACAGCACCAGTATCAGCTATCAGCCCGATTCGGTACAGGCGACGTATACTTTCCTGACCAATAAAAAGTATGACCGTGTTGAAATAACATTAGACGGAGGCATCCTGTCACTGGGCGACAGTTTAAGAATATATTATGCCTACAACGAGACGCCGCCGCCTTCTTTTTGTGGCACGCCGCCTGCCAACCCTTACGGGTATTACCCGTTTGAGCTGTCACTCAGAGACGTTTCCGCCAATCCACATCACGGTGTCAATAACAATATTCAATATACAGACAGGGGAATCTGCCAGGCGGGTATAGCGGACACCTCCGGCGTATCAAGAAAGTTTTTTGTAGCAGACAGGCCCTCCCTGCCACAGGAATTTACCATCGCCTTTTGGGCAAAGAGTATAACCGGGAAAGGTAATTCAAAAGCAGCTATTACTTTCGGACATTGGGAGGTAGTGTATGAACGTTCCGAAGCATTCGGCAAAGACAGCGTCACTGTGATATATACCGGGGATATCCCGATTTATCAACGCTATCCTATGGCTGCTGACCCAACGTCCTCACAACAGCGGTATCATCAGTATGTATTTACCTACAAAAATCCTATTATATCGTATTATAAAGACGGCTTTCTTGTAAGTGAAGCCCCTCTTGACATTACGCCTTATCCCGTCCTATTTACAGGACAAAATCTCACCATACGCAATGCCTACCTGGACGATCTTGTCTTCTATGACCGCGCATTAACGCCAACAGCAATTAAAGCCTATTGGGACTCCTATAATATTCCGGCTATGGGGGCGCCTGTATTGCCCGGCGCTGCGTTTGAAAAAAAGGCAGCCGGAGGAACGAATACGCAGGCACTTGAACTGTTTCCGAACCCGACAACGGGCAGAATCAATATCAGCGGCAAACCGGACCCTTCCGGAAGTACCATCACCCTCACGGATATATTTGGCAAAGAAGTGTTCCGGGTAACATCTGCCAGCCGGACACTCAACATACCCTCGTCCATACCGCCGGGCAGCTACTTTATCAGTGTTTACGGGCGGGATGGAAAAATCTATCGCGGAAAGGTGATATTGCGCAGGGAGTGACGAACCTGCCGTCATCATCGGAAGAAAGCGGCCCACAGCCCGCAGAAACATGACAAATATCATAGGTGATGGCTATACGGGAATTACCTTTGTAAAGACAAATCAATCCTGTTAGCATACCCTAAAGTAGCTGTTATGAAAAAAGCCTGGATCGGAAAAACAGTGATAGGCATCGCGCTGGTCCACATCGTATTCGGACTGGTATTCTTCAACGACATTCTATGGCAATTGGTCCGTGAGGGGCTGTTCAACACCATTCACGAGGAATTTGACCGGAACGCCGCATTCTGGTTTTTGTACACCGGGCTGGTCTGGGTTTTACTGGGCATCTTTATCGATGACGCAGAGAAAAAGCAGCTGGCTGTGCCCAGAACGATCAGCCAGGGATTGCTGGTCCTCACCGTCCTTGCGGTGATTCTCATGCCCGCTTCCGGTTTCTGGTTGTTGTTTATCCCTGTTGGAGGACTGCTGACAAGGAAGTAATAAGCAGCCGCTTATTACTTCCTTTCATGGAAAATAAAATCAGTCATCACAGGTTCCAGTCCGCTTTGCCTGAATTCGGTGGCTATCTGCCCTCTGTGGTAGGTGGAGTGATTAATAATGTGAAAGAGTATCTCACTAATTTTTTTATTGAAAGGTTTTCCTTTGACGTTAGGGTGCTGAATGGTATCATTCAGGTCAAACTGAAGGATGATACCCAGCGAATGTTCATAGTTCGCCTGGTCAAGGTCCCTGCAGGCCTGCAGGGAGTGCATGTCCCACACGTCCGGGGAGTCGTTCCGCCTGGCTATGCGGTTGTTCCAGATCTGATGCCCGTTCAGGATATGATTATATAGCCTGATGGCTTTTTCAGACGTCTTGTCCGGATGGGCGTTCATCACCTCCCACAGTTGCCGGTTAACGTTGTGATTATATTCAAACAACGACTGAAAGAATGTTTTCATGCGCGTTACTGTTCTTTTGAAATCAGTGCTTCCAATTCTATTTCCACCATGGCGTCAAGCAGGCCCAGTTCTTTCACACCGATCCAGCTGCCCGTGGGAAAATGATGTGTGTATATTTTCTGCCGGTACGCTGCATTCTTCTGCAGTTCCGCCATGCTGGTGGTATAAATGTTTTCAAGGACCACATCGTCAAACGTACAGCCATAATGTTTCAGCACTTTCTCCAGGCTGGCGTAAACATTGACCAGTTGTTGACCGTAATCTCCTTTCCCTGTCAGATTTCCTTTATCATCGATGCTGATGACGCCACCAATTTTGACGATGTTGCCTACTCTTACCGCCTGCGTGTAGCCGTACATTTTTTCCAGTTCGGGCCGCAGCAGGAAATATTCCGGTTTTTCCGGCGCTGTGGCTGCCGGTGCTTTCGGCGCTTGCTGGTTACAGCTGTATGCCGCCAGCACGCATACCGCGATGAGGGCCGCTTGTTTTATCTGTCTGATCATGGTGGTATTTTTTTGCAATAATAGGGAAAATTCTTATTATTGCGATTGAGTCGCAATAATAAAAAATGAAAAGAAGGAATACGCAGGCGCAGACGGATATTCTGGAGGTGCTGAAATCCTCGGACAGGGCCATGAGCCATGAGCAGCTACAGGCGGTGCTGGGCACGAAAGTGGACCGGGCCACGATCTACCGGGTGTTGAACAGGTTTTGTGAAGATGGCCTGGTACATAAAGCCATGGATGACGACGGGAAGCAGTATTTCGCTTATTGTGCCGGTTGTGATAAACCGAACAATAAACACAACCACAATCATTTTCACTTTAAATGCCGCAGGTGCGGGAAGGTGGAGTGTTTGCAGCACAAGATGCACATCCCGTTGCCGGAGGGGTATGTGATCACGGACTTTAACGGTATGATATCGGGGTATTGCAGCCATTGCGCGCCCGGCGGGATATAAGCCTGAAAGGCTTGCAAGCAGCGCTTACAAGCCTTTTTACCGTACTGGGAAACTTTTTTTCAGTAGCCTGGCATGTCTTTTTAAAACTTATACCCCAGCGTGACTGACAACACCTTGCCGGGAGCAGCAGTCTCCTCTTTCTTCATCACATCGTCCACATAAATCCTTACTTTCATGGTGCTGGTGGTAGAAGGCCCGCTTCCGTTGACCACAATATTGGCGTTGTAGGCGCCCGCGGGGGCTGTTACATCGGGGCTGCTCCAGGTTGTTGCGTTAAGGTTGAGCGCATTGTGCGTATCGGCGTCTACGCCATACACGGCCGCATTAACGACCCCGCCGTTCTGTCCTACGGCTTCGAACCGCACTTTATGCCCGGGCTGGTCGTTATTATCTTCCTTCTTGTCTTTGGAACAGGAGGTTACCAGGACGGCGGCCATGAGGAGACTTGCAATGGATAATTTTCTGAACATATCAACAGTTTTTAGGCGTTGGTTCAAAGTGAAACAACGACTACAAAATTATCTTCACCGGCCAGGCGGGACAATGACGTCAATTGGCTATTTTTATATAGCTGTTTTCAGTCATTCTGCAGGCAGCCCTTTGCCGTTATTGTCTTGTGTAGCAAATTGCACGTATGATGAAATACCTTCCACCCCTACTGCTGCTTTTATTATCTGGTCTTTGCGGGCGCTCCCAGGAGCCGCCGGGAAGATATAACAGGGACAGTCTTGCCCGGCAGGCGGAACAGCCGTTGCCGGACAGCGTCAGGGCAGCTACCTTTTTCCGTTTGGCAGAAGACTGGATAGAGCAGGATACCGGTATGGCAAAGAAATATGCCGGGCAGGGAAAAAGGCTGGTCCATGATAACGTCCGCCTGCAGGGCATCTCGCTTTATTATGACGCCAGGCTGCTGGCTTTCACCATGCCCGATTCCGCTGCAGCCATCTACCTGCAGGCGGAAAACAGGCTGAAGAAGTTCACCGACAAAGAGGCGCTGCGTTACCGCTCCATGTGCTGGCACGATTATGCGCGCCTTCTCCATTTCGATAAAGATGATACCGAATCGTACATTAACCTGATGATGGAGCGGGCGATCCCGCTGGCGTTGCAATCCGGCGACCGGGTGTGGCTCGGAAGAAACTACCTCGATCTGGCATACGGGTTTAAAAACCTCCAGCAGCATCCCAAAGCAGAAACTTACCTGAAGCAGGCCATTGAAACGCTGCGGGATGAAAAAAGCGGTATCAGCTTTCTGACCGCCGCCTATCATACGTTATCGGAAAACAATTCCTTGTCCGGCCACCCTGCGGAAGCGGCTGCCTATATGGACAGTATGCGGCTGTTGCTGTTGCCCTACCCTCACGCCGCCGCCTGGCTGGACTACTACGCCGGCGAAAGTATGCGCCTTACCGTAGCCGCAAAATTTGAACAGTCGCTCGAGGCCGCAGATAAAGGTATTGCGCTGGCGAAGCAACTGAAGAGAACTTACCCGGAACAACGCCTGCTGTTGCAGAAATTCTACGCCCTTTACAATAAAAAAGACCTGACGAAAGCCCGGGACGTGGCACTGGACCTGTCGGAAAGGCAACCCTTTATCCATGTTGCGATGAACCGGCTGTTGATATACTATGGCCTGGTGGTCACCTACGAAGAACTGCACAACATCCCCGAAGCTTTCGGCTGGCTGAAGCGCTACAGCAACCTGCGGGACAGCATCTCCAAAAGTAACCTCGAAGCGAAGATCAACGCGCTGGAAATAAAATACAGGAAGGCAGAAGACCAGCGGAAAATTACGGCGCTCAACGCCGCCAATGACAAGGCCCGGTCAGCCCTGAAGCGCACAAGGCTGCTGAACTGGTCGTTGAGTGTGGTCGTCCTGCTGTTGTTTTCCATCCTGCTGCTCGGTTATTTCTTCTACCGGAACAGAAAGAAAACCGCGGCCCAACGGGAACAGATAAAGGTTTCACAGGCCATGTTACAAGTCCAGGAAGAAGAGCGCCAGCGGGTGGCCCGTGACCTGCACGACAGCCTGGGCGGATTGCTCGCATCTACCAAAATAAACCTGTCAGCCATCGCTGGCCACCAGCCGGAGTTAAAACCTATTATCAGCCAGCTGGATGTTTCCGTCACCGAACTGAGAAAAATTGCACATAACATGATGCCGGAAATGTTGCTGAGGCTTGGACTGGAAGCCGCGCTGCAAGACCTCTGCAATGCTTTTACCACGGAGCAGCTGATGGTCCGGTGCCAATGCCTCGACATCCAGCCCGACATCCCGCAGCAGGAACAGGTGACCATTTACCGCATCATACAGGAACTGCTCACCAATGCGGTCAAACATGCGGCAGCCACCAGAATTTTATTACAGTGCAATCAACGGGACAACCGGTTCTTTATCACCGTGGAAGACAACGGCAAAGGGTTCGATACCACCGCTGACGCCAAAGACGGTATGGGTTTCATCAACATCCGGAACAGGGTCGCTTACCTTCACGGCAGTATCGACATTGTGAGTCCGCAAAACAGAAAAGGCACATCCATAAATATTGAAGTATATGTCACATCAGCCATACCAGCTGGCCATCCTGGATGATCATCCCATCGTACTGGAAGGGCTGGTCAGGGTACTTTCGGGCAAAGACGCTTTTGAAATCGCCGGCGCCTTTACCACGGCAAAAGATTTTCTCGCTTTCCTCGGCAGCCGCCCTGTAGATGTGGTGCTGCTGGATATCATCTTACCTGACAGCAACGGTATGGACCTGTGTAAAACCATCAAGGCGGCAGCCCCGGATACGGTGGTACTGGCGCTGAGTAACCACGACCAGCGCAGCGCTATCATGAAGATGCTGGAAAACGGCGCCAGTGGTTACCTGCTTAAAAACGCCTCCATCGAAGAGCTGGTGAATGCCATCACCGATGCACTGGCGGGGCAGATCGTTTTCAGCGACGCTATCCGGGAAATCATTACGCGCCCTGCGCCGGATATGGCGGCAGCGCCTGCCCTGACCGCACGGGAACAGGAAATACTGAAACTGATTGCTTCCGGCATTACCACCCGGCGTATCGCGGAAATGCTCTTCCTGAGCAAGTTCACCGTAGAAAACCACCGTAAGAACCTGCTGCAGAAGTTCGGAGTAAAAAATGTGGCAGGGCTGATACAAGCTGCCAACAACCAGGGATTGCTGAACTGAACCCACTGCTGCCGCGCTTCACCGGAACGTTAGCACGCTGCCCAAAAATTGATTGCCGTCAATCCAATACCTGTATTGGTGAAGATGGTACGTGTTTCATCGTGGCGAAGGTTGTATATTGATTATCTCTCAATAACCCTTAATTGCTCTGTTATGAAAACACCTCCGGCCCTGGCCACCCTCCTGCTTGCCAGCAGTACCATGCTTATCTTTACCCATTGCAGCAAAAACATGAACGAAGCGCCTGCAAAGCGTGCGTCCAACACGGAAAGCAGTGCGGCGTCCGACATGCAGGTACAGTCGCTCCTGTTTAATGGCGACGCCGCATTAGGTCCGTCTGCCGTATGGAAAGTCCTTAACATAGAAGGTTCCGGCACTATCACGACAGCCACAGACCCAGTGTACGGGAAAGTCTGGAAATTCTATAAGCCTGCCGGCAGCCATCGCACCGAAGGGCATGGCGCCAAAAATTACCAGGCCGTGGAAGGCGATGACATCTATATCGGATGGCGGTCCAAACTGGCCATCCCCGCATCGCAGAAGACCAACGCGGTATTCCAGTGGAAAGCCTACGGTTCCACCCTCCCTATGACGCAGAACTATCCGATCGTGATCAGCACCACCAGCACGGGCCAGTTTCACCTGATGCATTTTGCGCCAGGCAAAATCGGCACGGAAGTATGGGCAACATCCCTCTCCCGCAACACCTGGAATACGATGGTGCTGCGCATCAAAGTATCCAGGGATGCCTCCACCGGTTTCATTGAGTTCTGGTACAATGGCGTCAAACAAACGCTTGTGAACGGCACCCAGCGATATCCTGCCCGCACCCTCGACGCCGATTTCTGTGACCCTAAGTTCGGCGTGTATGGCGGCGACGATGCTGACATTACCAACTATGTGCATGCTATCAGGATAGGGTCTTCCTATGCCGATGCAGCACCGGCTGGCAATTAAAACAATCGCTCCACAGATACGTATAACCGCCGCCGTTACTAACGCCGGTAATGCTGTAACGCACCTCCCCTCAAATAGGCATCGCCCACCGGCAGGCTGTTGGCTTCGCGGATCAGCTGGAAAATATGATCAGGCCGCACCACCTGGTAGTCTGCATTCAGTGAAGCAGCGACGTTCTTAAAGCTGGTGGGCGTAACATTCTGCCAGGGCTGCGCCTGTATGATGATAAAGCGCGGGCTGTTCCCGTTCCATCCCGCGGCGGCGGAAGCGATGTGGTCTTTCATGGCCTGTTCATTGGTGCAATAGTTACAGGACAGCGCCATTCCCGGCAGACTGTTATTGTAGATCGTCAGTCCGCCGCCGGTGTTCTGTCCTGTCATCCCCAGCAGTGACGGGGCTTTCAGGGCGAACGTCTGCCCAGTGTTCTGACTGATGCCCCCGGTGATGGTATTCCAGATAGTCACCACGCGGAAGCCTGCACGCTGGTTGTAGGTCTCCGTTGTCGCCACAAACTGATTCAGCTTTTGCTGGTCCGGCCAGCTGTTGGGATACGTATAGCCGTAACCGGAAGGACCGGAAATCAGGTTGTCATTGTTGGTGGAGCTTTGCCACAGGTAATTGAGCGCCCCCGGCATGGCATCTACCATGGCGGGCGACAGCGTCCATCCGATGGGCACTGCGCCACGGTCGGGGTTGTTCCAGAGCTTGCGCATCAGGTGTTCAATATACTGCAGGTTGTCGCCGTCGCTCAGGATGAAAGCCACGTACAATTTATTCTGCAGCGGCGGTTTGGGCGGTATCGGCTTTTTATTGATTGTCCGGGGAGTGCCGCTATGCATGGTCAGGTTTGTGCACCAGTCACTCGCGATGGTGGGTATACCATAGGTGGAAGACCGCTCCACTCCCGGCGCTTCTTCCGGCCACCACCCCATAAAGTTGGCGCCCGCCGGCATGGAAGCGAGGAAGCTGTTCAGCAGGGTGCTTTCCGCAGGTATCGCCGGATCGAGCCATATAACGCCAGCGCCCAGCGCTGCAGCATATTCGCGCAATGCGGATTTATGGACCTCGGGGTTCAGGCCGATCAACAGGCGGTGGTCCAGGTTAGGCCAATAGGTATTATACAGCGCCTGGTACACCTGCAGTTTGCTGGTAAACTGCCCTCGCAGGTCCATTACTACCGGCAGGTTGTAAGGGGCGGCAGTCAACCTGGACAGCAGCAGCGGGGACACCACCAGTGCGCGCCGGTCTTTAGCCAGCATGGTCGCCAGGTTGACCGTATGTATCTGCGCCGGGTCATATACGATCAGTCCTGCTATCTCGCTGCGGTATTTGGAGATAAGGCTCCATTTGTCCGTGACGTCCGACCAGTTTAAGCCTAAAGACTGCAGCCAGGTATACGGCCCCTCTGCGAAGGCGTCGCCTTCGTAGGAGAAGATGCGTGGCTGCGTTCTGTTAACCACCCCTTTCAGGGAGGCAAACAGGTACATTTCAGCCGAAGAGCCGTTTTGCTGTACACCGACCCAGTCCACTTTCGTATAGGCGGTACCGCGCCAATATATTCGCAGCTCTATCGACTGATGGTCTGCCGGAATAGTGAAGGGCAGCGTAAAATTCGTGTAGTTGGAGGCAACGGGAAACTGTTGCCGGGTAATCGTCTGCGAGGCCAGTATGGCGCCGGTGGTAGCGTTCCGGACGTCGATGTCCACTACCGGGTCGTTATTGGCCGTATTGTTGTCGATTTTCATCCGGAATTCGGCCACATTAGGGCCTGCCGACAGGTTAGTATCGTAAGGGCCATAGATCATGTGCTGGTTGGCCGCATCGATGCCGGTCTGGCATAACCAGCCGTCCGATTCCAGCCTGCCTGTTTTATGGCTCAGCGAGGAGCCTTCGGCCTCCCAGCGGGAAGTCGATTCCCGCAGCATAATCAGGTCCTGCGTTTGCGCCGGCGCCGGAAAAGAAGGGAGTATCTGCCCTGCGGGCCAGCTGATCTGGGCGGAAAGCGGTAGTGTAAAAAAAAGCTGCAACAACAACAGCAGTGCAATGGTCCTGAGAGACGGGTGTGTTGGGTTTACCATAGGTTTTAACAATTAGTACGACAGGGTAACGACAAGAAGATACCGTGCCAACGTGGAATACAAGAAATTTCAGGTCAGGTCAACTAAACCTTAATTGAACTGTTCTTATATAAAAATAACCATTTTTAACCAAAAAAGTAGCTTATGTTCCTCGTAACACCCGTCGAAGCAGTTGTCATGTTAATCTTAATTATTTTAGTGTGCCTGGCAGCGATTACTACCTTTCCCCTGCCCTGAACCTTTCAAGGTAAGTACCGTGGCGGGGAAACACTCCGACAACAATGTACAAACCGGAGCGCTTCCGGTTTGTACATCATTATTTTCTGTCCACAACGCACTAAAAGGGCATCCACGATGAATCATCCCTGGTATTTACCAGCGCGTCATCTTTCGACAGATACAAAATATTGGTAGAGACCAATATCAGCTGCCGCAATATCCCGAACAGCAGCAGTACGATAGCCATTACAAAACAGGTCGTTAGCATCATCCTTTATTTAACAGATAAAATATAATCGGTCAGGACGGTCATCTCCTGTTCGGAGAGCTGCGGAAATCCGGGCATCTGCGGATAGTCATCTCTTTTCTTTCCCGGCTTGCGTATCCATGCTTTCAGCCCGGGCAGATCGTTGTGGTAGATGCTGACCATCTCCGTCACCGGCGGCCCTACCAACCGCCCGTCTTTTTTATGGCACGAAGCGCAGTTAGTTTGAAATACCGCTTTCCCGGCTGCGTGCGGCGTTGCCACAGCTACCGCTGCACTTTCTTCCGGCGCCGGCTGCGCTCTCGCGGCAGCTGACAACTTCTCAAAAGCTTTTGTCTTTTCTGCCACCAGTTTTTTATGAGGCGCCAGCGCGTTGGACCTGTATACATGCCGCCCGCTGGCCATCAGCAGCACCGTAAGGCTCATGGCTGTAATCACCCTCCCAAAATTTTTACCGATGTCTTCCGGTTTTCCGGTGATACCCTTCCACATCCAGTACATCGCCGGCAAAGCAGCGGCAGCGCCGCAAAGGACCACAACAATAAGATTCCACTGTATCCCTTTGGCAGGTAATGTGATCAATACCAGCGGGCCCAGTACAAACTGAAATACGGACGTACCCAGCGTCAGGCTGTACATGCATTTGCGGATATAATAAAGGGAAATCGTTTCAAAACGGGTTTCGAAAGCGTACCGGCGTCTTCCGAAGTACCAGAACAGGAACAGGCCGGTAATGGCCAGCGATGCGCAGAGAAAATGCAGGTACCGCGGGAATACGTTGGGCAGCATCAGCGCGCTGACAAACCCCTTAACGGTGCCCCATTTCTCAGGGAACAGCATCAGGTTGACGTTGGTCAGAAAAATCAGCGGGATAAAAAGAAAAATCAGCACGGCCAATCCAAGGATGGCGATGTGCAGCCCTTTGTGCGCCTCCAGTTTGTGCCAGGCATATTTATGCAGGTAAGTCAGCAGGAAAGCCGCCGTCACCAGGGGTATGATAGAGATCCACATCAGGCCCGTCAGCGCATTGGCGGAATAAAAATAAACGGTATAAAGCACATTGATGCTCAACAGCGGGGCCACACCCAGTACGACCGCCAGGCTTTTGTTGACAGTAATGGTTTTAGCGATTTCATAAGCCAGCGTATCGTAGGCTTTATCTTTCATGCCTTTCACCTGTGCCCACAACGTCAGCAGGGAACCGCCCAGCATCAGGTTCACAAAAAGGATATGGGCCAGGAAAGAAACGACCAGTAGTACTACCAGCAACCATTCCGGCAATGGAAGCGGCAATGGAATATCCCTCGGCACCGGGGTGACCGACTGCAGTAACGTTAACATTTGATTCATGGAGTAGTAATTATTATTTCGATTGCGCCGTATCGGCTAAAGGTTTGGTGTTGTTCATGTTGTTGTCCGGATTGACCGTTACTCCTGCTGACTGGGCTCCTTCCAGCGTCTCTCCTGTCAGCTGCAGATGTTTGATATAGGCGGCCAGGGCATGAAGTTCTTCAGCGTTCCCGGGAAACGGCGGCATGTAAGTCCGCCCCTGGTGCATATTGGGGATATAGGCCGCCACGGAGTTTTCGTCCAGCGGTTTGCCGGCGCCATAAAGCCTTTCAAAGACATACACAATGGAATTGATACCGTTGGTAGTGTGACAGCGGCTGCAGGAGAGCATAAAGACATCCTGCCCGGTGCTTAACTTATTCTCCGGCGTTACCTTACCGGCGGTCGCATAGGTAGCGTATGTCAGCAGCCCGTCCCGTTTATACAACGGATAGTCTTCTTCCCTTAACAGGTTGGAATACATGTACCTCCCTATCACATAAGGCTTACGGATAAATTCCCGCACCCGCTCAAAAATCCCCAGAAACCCGAAAGCAGCGATACAAGGCACCAGCACCATCCACATGCGGACGGAACGGGGCCGGAGCCATGTCCATACGCCGAGGACCACCACCAGGGATACCGCTCCGGGAATGATGTAACGCAGCAGATCATAGTATCGGGCAAATTCCATGGTCCCTACCGCCGTACTCATATTTTCGCGCATTGCTTCCGGCATCGCGCTGTAGTAGATGACAGCCGCCACCAATGAAACGGGCGCCCAGCACAGCACCCACTTTGCGCCATCTTTCAGGGCGGTAGCCCTCCAGGTGGAATCCCGCGCGGCAAACAAAGTAGTGAGTAACATCCCGAATACGCCGCCCAGCACCATGGCCGTGGGTGTTCTGAAAAACAGCTGCGGCAGATATATAGGGTTTGTAAAACCGCTGATCAGCGAATGGTCATTGTTCCAGTTGCCCGGGTCCATCATAAACCCAAGGATGGAAACGATGATGCACATGGTGATCCATGAGAAAACGGACAGAAACCAACCGAATCGGATATGTCTTATTTTGGCTTTCAGGGATTGATTGCTCTGTTTCCATGTCAGAAAATAGATCATGATCAGTACCACTTCCGTCACGAATGTCAGCCACTCCACGAACCATGCAAAATAGAATACCCGGATAAGGCTGCCGATGGAAGAAGGGCTGATCAGACCGGCGGAAAACCAGATCCCTACGCCTGTCATTGCCCCCAGCGTAGTAGTAATGATAAAGGCGACTTTCATTTTCCGGTATACGAGATGGTCCCAATCGGGATCGGTAATTTTAGCTGCACCGGCCATCCTTACGCCTTTTTGCTCCAGCCAGGCGATATAGGGGATAAAGCCGACCGCCAGGCCATGATTGATAAATACGTGCACAATAGCGATCACCGCTATCAGAAACCGGTCGTTCAGCCAGTCGAGATGAAACATTGGAAAGTCCATGCGACAATACTTTTAGTATGCCGCAAAGTTAGACTGGTGGCTGATAAAAGCGAAGAAACAGAAAAGCCGGAAGTTTCAGAAAACAAGCCGGCTTTTGCTGATTTAATAAATAAATACTTAGAAAAAAACCAGTGGCAATGCTGATTTCAGTGACAACAATATAAAGTTCCGGCACTGCCGCGGGAACTACATACGGACCAACAGCAGTACCAGGCAACAAAACAGCACCACCAGTGCTATTCTGTTGGCCCATATGATGGTGTCAATCACATTCCTGTTCTCAGGGTCTACATATCTTGATATAAAATCTGTTAGTTTCATGAGATAAAAAATGTTTAAAAAATACTTTTAAGCAATGCCGTGATATGGTTAAACTGCAACAGCGCCATCAGCGACAACAGCAGTACCAATACGGCTTTCAGCATTCTTCTGCTGCGGTTGAACTTCCGTTCGTTTTCTTTCAGTACGTCTACTGTATCTCTCAGCATATGTTGTTTTTTTAGTTAAGATTCATTTTAACAATCCTGGGGCGCGGTACGATTTTAATGTCTTTACGGACACGTACCTCTACCCTGATTGCTGTTTTTTCTCCTGTTGAATGTTTATCCATCCTGTTTTATTGATGATTTTTTCGAAAATTTTCCGGTGTCGTACCTACGTTCCTTTTGAAAAAAGTAATAAAGTAAGACACGCTTTCAAACTCCAGCTGCTTGGCGATGTCCGCAATGGGCAGCACCGTATAGTGCAACAGCCGTTGCGCTTCAATGGTGATCCGCTTTCTGATCAGTTCACCGGTAGACACGCCATGATATTTTCCGCATAGCTTGTTCAGGTAGTTGGTGGTGATATTTAACCTGGAGGCGTAGAAAGAAGGTGCTTTATGTGCCACAAAATGTTCATCCAGCAATGATCTGAACTGCTTGATCTTTTCCTCATACGTGTTTTTTTTCATCAGTGGTACCACATGGGAAAACTCACGGTCCAGCTTACACAACATGATATTCAGAAAAGATCTGAGGACGCTGTCCGCCCCTTTCTGTTGCCCTGCGTATTCCTTTTTCATGAAAGCCGCCAGCTGTTCCCATTCCGCAGCTTTTTCTTCGGTCAACCGTACATGGCTGCCATATTCCCTTTCGAGGAAAGTGAAGTTGGACAGTGCATTGTTGTTATACCGGATAGAGAAAAAGTCTTCCGTAAAGCAGAGCAGGGTGCCCATGGCCTTCCGGTTTATCTCCAGGCTGAATATACTTCCGGGATGGATGCAGATAATCTTTGGGTGGTCCAGCCGCAGGGTATGGCCGTCTATAATAGCCGTTCCCTGCGCTCTTTCTATGATCATCAGTATGTAAAAACGTCGTCTGTTGGGAAATTCCAGTACAGGGAATTTCTCCAGCACATGCTCCAGGTCACCCACCCAGCAATAATCA
The DNA here is from genome assembly GCF_012516375.2 of Chitinophaga oryzae. NCBI lineage: Bacteria > Pseudomonadati > Bacteroidota > Chitinophagia > Chitinophagales > Chitinophagaceae > Chitinophaga > Chitinophaga oryzae. The sequence continues at coordinate 3,488,202 of NZ_CP051204.2, read as the reverse complement.
CTACCCCCCTGAAACATGCTCAGCGACAAAACAGCTATTTCTTCTGTTTTCATAAGCATATAAAAGATTGGTAACGTTAAATGGTCTCTTGTCAGTGAAGCTAACAGACCGGAGGCTTAAAGACGGGGTGCTGGTGGGTGGTGGGAAAATAGGGAGATATATAAATGCCGGACGGCTGCTTCGATTCCGGTGGCAGGCCGAGGGTCGGCGTGGTAACCGGTTCAAAAAACAGCAGCACTTCCTTATGCTTAAGTTCCGGCGCCCGGTCCTGCTGATGTTCATTCTCTTCCAGTTTCTGTTGCAGGTAGCAGATCCCGCGGCATACCGGAATCTGCTCAAAGCGGTTCACGCACAGCGTACTGGCGATACGGTTCCTGTTCAGGTAAAACGCGGCAATGATCCAGCAGTTACCCGTACTTTGCACAAGTATGATACCCAGGAGCCATATGGACAATATCTTCTTCAAATTTTTTGTGCTTCTTCCCTGAGGAGGGTTTGAACGTCATTGATAAGCACTTGCATGGCTTCCTTACTGGTGCCGTCATAGATGCCCCGGATATGCCGTTGCGCGTCTATGAGCAGCATTCCTCCGCTATGGATGTAATTGACCGGATCCGTACTGTCTTTCACGGCCGATACGTAATAGCCTTTCTCTGCCAGCCGGAATATCGTATCCTGGTTGCCCGTTACGAACCGCCATTTCTGATCCGTTATCTGCAGGCTGCCGGCAAACGCTTTCAGCCTGGGTATGGTATCATGCTTAGGGTCGATGGTATGCGACAGGAAATTGACCCTGTCTTCCGACTTAAAATGCCGGTACACCTGCAACATGTTGGCGTTCATTTTAGGGCAGATAGTAGGGCATGACAGGAAAATAAAATCCGCTATATATATTTTCCCCCGGAATGTCTGCGGGGTAACGGTCATACTGTCCTGATCGGTCAGTGAGAAATCAGGCACCACCGGATAGACGGAGTCATACACCACCTTACCGTTCCGGAAATGTTCGGTAACCACCGGCGTACCCAGGTAAGGCAGTTTTTTCTCCGGCTGCCGGCAGGCGCCCCATAACAGCATGCCCGCCAGCATCAACATAACAACTCTCATACGATAACCTGTTTTTAAGACAACAACCACGGCAAAACGGGCTGTTTGCTGGTGCAAAGGTATTGGCTATCGGGTAAAAGTACAGGAATTAGAGCGGACAATAATTTAGAATAAAGGGACTGGCGGGGTCCTGGAAACAAAAAGCTTGTAAGCAAAGCTTACAAGCCTCTTATTTTATAAACTCAGAATTCGTTCAACAATCTATTAATTAAAAAATTATTATATATTAATATTTATGCAATACTCTTTAATTACTGTTTTCTAATTCTGTTTCAGCTGACATCTTCTTGCTGTCGTAATTTTTTACGGTTTCCTGTAAGGCTACAGAATGGGTATATAAGTCATCGAGATTAAGAATTTCTACCTTCGATTCTTTTTTATTGCTGTCAAACAATCCTACCTGCTTTTTGGCACCATTGAAATACAGCCGACAGATCGTCTTACGATTATTGTCATCCAGCAGGATAGAAAAATAAGACTGTGCATCTCTGTAAACGATCCTGTTTACAGATACAATTTGCCTTAAAATCGACTTTATTATTAAGAAACCGTCGATCTCTTCCTGAGTAGTCACTATTTTGGGAATATCCTCCACCGGTGAGCTATCGTTTTCAACAGTAGCTGCTTCCAGCTTTTGTGCTTCGGCTTCTTTACTCAAAGCCGATTTAAGCCGATCAGTTATGATGTCATTTATATACTGGGTGAATGACTTCTTCGTTAACTCAGTAAACTGGTCCACTATTTTCTGTGTAACGACACCAGGATAAATTTGTCGTGCGAAGTATTTCACAAAATCAGGCGATGGATTATTCAGCTCCTGCGCAATGAGTAACTTTAATTCATTTGTATATTTCAACTCACTTGCTGTATTCACAATTTTTGTGAAGTCGAAGTTCGTTTTGTGAAATTTTTTCAGCTCTTCTATCTGAGTATCCTTCATTTCTGTTATATCAAAAACGAAGAAGGGCTTTTCATCCATTCTGTTGGGCTCAACAAGATCTGTGTAAAACCGATACTCTATACCATTAGTCAAAATTGAAAACTTAGCTTTGGTAGCATGAAAATACCTGAAGAGTTGGGATGCGTTGTGTACACTAAGTGGCCCGGTATGGCATTTACATTCTATCAGAATGATAGGGGCGCCGTCTTTTATTATAGCGTAGTCTATTTTCTCGCCTTGCTTTATTCCTATATCAGCAACAAATTCGGGGATAACTTCAAGCGGGTTGAAAACATCATAACCTAACTCTTTGATAAATGGCATGATAAAAGCGTTTTTCGTTGCCTCTTCAGTAAGTACCTGAGACTTCAGCTTGACCACTCTGTCACCAAGCTGTTTAATTGCATCTTTAAAATCCATAGTTATAGTTTTTGAATTTGATTTTGGTGTATTTAATTGGGGGTGGAATAATTATCTAAATAGTTATTTTAAGATCCCGAACGGTACGTGCTATAGGAAAAATTAACTTCTGCAGGATAAAATAACAAATAATTACGCTATCGGCAAAAAATACATTATTCAGCGCGATGGCTGCCTCCCGGTTTGACAAAAAAACTTTGACAAGTTCCAACAAGGAAACTTTGCAGATATATAAATAATCCCTATATTAGCTTCAACTATTCACTGAAGCAGCAAAACACCCCTGATTGTTATTCCTCATTTATCATCCCTAAGATTCACACATGAAGAAAATCTTTACGCTATTTTTCCTGTTGCCTGTGGCGACGGCCTACGCTCAATCACCAGATACTATCCGGATCGATTACCAGCATTTGCCCCAATCCAACATCAGGCACAAAGCACGCCATGGCAGCCTGGTCGTACTGGAGATCGTCAACATCAACAAAAGCCGGTACAATATCCAGGTAAACAGTACCAGCACCAATTTCTTCCTGCAGCAGCCCGATATTCTTAAAAAGCTGGACGGGTCGGCGGTTAAACTCAATACAACGGAAGATCCCAAACCAGACGAAGGATCATCTTTCGCTTTTAACGATGGCGTATTGGCGCTAAGAGCGCAACTGCAGGAAGAACTAACGCCCTTCAAAGCCAGCTACAAAAAGCTCAATGACAAACTGGACAGCTACTGGAAAAGCCTGGAAGACTTCACGAAAGCAGTCGATGTACTGCAACATAGCCTGCTGTACAAAAATGAGCTGACAACCGTCAAAGACGCCTGTGACGGCACTTATGCAAAAGCAGAACAGGATCTGCTGACTGCAACCACTGCTTTCGTCAACAATAATAAAATAAAGAACGAGACTGCAGCCACCTCTAAGGACCTGCTGCTCGCCCAGGTGACGAACATCATCGACCACTACACGAAAATAGCTACCACCGAAAAAGCGAACCTCGAACAACTGGAAAAAGACATAGAAGAGGAAGTGAAACCATTCAAAGAGGTATCGGATAACGTGATGGCTGGTCTGCAGCCACTGAAGAAAGGCGCCAAATCAATGGACTTTGTCAAAGACAGCACTATCCTCGAAAAAGCCATCAGAATCACCTATGAAAGAGTGGATGCTGTACAGTCCAATAAGACGATTGTCTCCAAAGCCGGCGACCTGGTGGACAACTACGTCCTGCTTGACCAGAAGACTTTAATCGCGAACAGTTATAAGATGATCACCCCGGTCAATTATACCATCCGGCAGACCGCCCTGGCAGACAAGGATGAACTGAAATTTGAGATCAAAATAGATCCAAAAGACAACACTATCTGCGCCGACCCGGGCCTGCAAACGCCGATTATCGTAAAAACATTCGGCGGCTTTAAAATCGACTTCAGCACCGGCTTTTTTATGAACTTCGGCAACAACAACTTTTTTGATCAGTCTTACCGGCTTGACAGTATCGCCGGCGATCCGGACCACGCCACCATTGCCCGCAACGATAACCGCAATAAAGTAATCCCTTCTCTGGGAGCGTTGATGCATGCCTACTACAGGACCGGATGGGCCGTCCAGCCGGCGCTGGCTATAGGAGTAAGCCTGTCCACCGGCTCTTCCACCAAATTCAACTACCACGCCGGCATTTCTCTCGCCGCAGGCCGTGACCAACGGATTGTCGCAAGCTTTGGATGGACGCTGACACAGGCTACCCTGCTGTCGTCCAAATACCAGGAAGGACAGGTAGTAGCGAGGTCCGCTATGGGGACCACCGTAGAAACGGAGTCTTTCCACCGATGGGGTAATTTCCTGGCTGTCACCTATAACCTCACACGATAATGGCAACCTATATAAAGCGCCTGCTGCTATGCTCCGCCATCATACTGCTGCACGGACAAAGTACGGTATACGGCCAGGAGGCATTACCTGCACAACCGACGAACGATACCATCCCGGAAGACAAATACTTTATATTCTCCTGCGGATTTGTCAGTAATCAGCTGGAAGACCAATGCATCCCGGACATGATGCCATCGTTGAGCCCTGACGGCCTCACTCCTGCTATGGTCGTTGTTAAAATCCAGCAACTGCTGGGCATGGACAACGACAATCAGACGGCCGCCAATTTCGTCCTGTATGAATGCCGTTTTCCCGGGCCCGTATTTAAAGCCGTTATGACGCGGGGCGACAGTACACGGTATATCTTATATAACCGGGAATATCTAAACAGGCTAGTGGCGCAGAATACCGATTGGGTGACTTTTGCGATCTTCGCACATGAGGTAGGGCACCACTTCCTGGGCCACTCGCTCCGGAACAAACGACTCACGTACGCTCTATCCAGGCAAAGAGAATTAGAAGCAGATTTTTTCTCCGGCTATATCATCAAAAAACTGCAAGGTACCCTGCCTCAGGCGGAATCAGGTATCCGGGCGATCGACAATCACCCTTCTCCCGAACTCGAAGCAGGATGCAGCCACCCCACCAAAGCCAAAAGGCTCGCGGCCATCGCTAAGGGGTATAACTTCGTCAACCAGCCGGGCGCGTCTGTACGCAGCTTTCTGAATATTGACAGCCTCGTCAAAGCCGAAGGCATTGAGCAGCTGCTCAACCGGACCAATCAGCTGTACCAGGAGAAGAAATTCCAGCAGGCACTGGAACAGATCGACAAGTTGTTTGACAGGATCAGCAGCAAACAATTACCGATGATGTACAACAACCGGGGTATGATCAAACTACAGCTGAAACAGAATATTTCCGCGTTGGAAGACTTCAACAAGGCGATACTGATTAACAGTAACCGGGCCGAATTCTTCGAGAACAGAGGCCGGCTGAAAACGCAGCTGCCGAATCAGCTCAATATAAAGGATGCGCAAAAAGACATCGACAGGGCCAAACTGCTGAAAGAACGGCAAAGAATCCAATAACAAAAAAGGCCGGTCTGATGAAGACCGGCCTGGCATAGGAGATGGAACAGTTAAAACTCAGTATCCTTTGTTCTGTGTTAGTTTCGGATTCCGCGCAATATCGATAGAGTTAAATGGCAGATATAAACGGGTAGCATCCTTGCCTTTGGTGGCCAGGAAAGGAATAGCCGTACCGAAGCGGCGCATGTCCTGCCAGCGGCGGCCCTCTCCTGCAAACTCCCTTCTTCTTTCATTTTCCAGCTCTTTCAGGAAAGCAGCGGCGTTCGCAAAGTCGCCGTTGCTTTTGGTGCTGGCTTTACGGGCAGCTCTCAGCTGGTTGTAATAGGTCACGTCTACCACGCCCTTCCTGGCACTGGCTTCCGCCGCGATCAGGAAAGCCTCACTGTAACGGATATACGGATAGATAGCATAAGATGAAGCAGCCGGCTGTAATGTGTCTGCGGAATACTTCAGCAGGTAGGTCACCTGGAGCCCTGTAGCGGCATTGCGCTGGCGGTGCAACAGTTGCTTCCGGATATCGTTTGGCTCGTACAGCGCCACGAGGTCTTCGCTCATCCAGGTCAGCCCGGGGCTGTTTCCTTTAAACGGAGCGCCGGGGCTGTAAAAGGAGTACATGCCATAACGGTTGAAGTTGGCGCTGAGCGGCCCATCTACACCCCTCCACATCATTTCTTTCGCAGGAGTGGCGAACTGGAAGATCTGTCCATAGTTGCTGCTGACAAGAGCGAATTTTCCGGAGCTGATCACCGCTGCGGCCAGATCAGCGGCCTCCTGGTTTTTACCCAGTTGCAGGTACACCCTCGCCAGCAACAGCTGCGCTGTTTGCCGGCAGGCGGCGTTAGGCGTGGTAAAATCCTTTAGCAGCGGAATGGCTTCTGTCAGGTCCGCCACGATAGCGGCATATACTTCTGCTTCCGTATTCTTGTCACGGCGGATTTTGTTGATATCCGTTTCTGTGTCCAATGTAAGGATGACGCCACCGTAAGTTTCAACCAGCCGGGTGTACTGGTAGGCCCTCAGGGCCAACGCTTCTCCCAGTACCTGCGACTGGTCTGACAATTTTTTACTTCTGATGTAATTGATGATAATATTGGCATTGCCGATGCTTTTGTAAGCGCTGGCAGTGGTGCGGTTGTTACCAAAACCATCTTCTACCGTGGGATTGCACGCGTCATAACCCAGGGGGTTAAACTGGGCAGGCGTACCGCCCTGTATGGATACGATATCATCACTATAGATGTCCCATACCGGGTAGGACTGGTAATAAACGCCGTCCGGCTTGTAGGCGCCCTGTAATAACAGTGGCAGTTCCTGCGGCTGCAGGCGGTCCAGGTCGATGGAAGTATCCGGCTGTGGTTCATCCAGTTTACCGCTGCAACCAGCCAGTGAAAGCGCGGTAACCAATATCAGCAAAGTATTTTTATATGTCAGCATGTTATAATCTTTTTAGCATAAGAAAATCAGAACCGGGCGTTGATACCGATGGAAACGGTACGCGGCATGGGCACAATCGCCTGCTGTACGCCGTTTTCCAGCGCCTGTTCGGGGTCTCCCGTTTTCAGACCTTTGTCTTTAAGGATAAAGATGTTCTGCACGGCTCCGTATAACCGTAACTGTTCGAACATCCTGTTCTTCACGATCCTTCCGGCGAAATCATAGCCCAGCGTAAAGTTTTTGAAGCGGAGGTAAGAGCCGCTGAACAGGTATAAGGTAGATGGCCTGCTGTTCCAGTCGGTCGTTTGTCCGGCGCCGTGAGGCCCGGTTACCGCGCGCGGGTAGTGACTGTTGTCACCGGGTTTGGTCCAGCGGTCCAGTACCCAGTCGGGCATGTTTTCCATCACGCCGGTTTCATCGCTCAGGCCATAAAAGCGGGCGAACTGGTCGCTGAGGTTGTAGATCTTGTTACCGACGGTATAAACGAACTGCGCGGAGGCGCTGAAACCTTTCCAGGAAGCTTCGGCATTAAAACCGCCGCTGAATTTAGGCTGCGCTACCGGCAGATAGATCATGTCCGCCTGGTTGATCACACCGTCTTTGTTGGTGTCTTCGTATATCACATCTCCTGTTTGCGGATCTACCCCCTGTGCGTTGTACATCTGCAGCATGCCTACAGGCTGTCCCATGACGACGAAGCCCATCGGGCCGCCGGGGTAATAGCCGGCATAGTTCATGATGCTGTCGCGCAGCTGTGTAATGCGGTTACGGTTGATATTGCCCACCATGCCGACGTTCCATTTGAAGCTGTTGGCGCCGGAAGCAGCGCTGCTGTAGTTGATGGCAATGTCCACGCCGCGGTTGTCCATGGCGCCGAGGTTTACGCGTTGACTGGTGAAGCCGCCGCTGGATGAAGGGATGAGAACGGAAGAAAGCAAACCGTCGGTTTTCTTGCTGTAATACTCAATGGTGGCGCTTAAGCGGTCGTTAAGGAAACGTGCTTCCAGGCCAATGTCCTGTTGCCGGGTGCGCTCCCATTTAAGCGCCGGATTACCCAGCCGGGCATTCAGTTGCAGGGCCGGGGCGTTCAGGTAGGTTTGCGTGGCAAGCAGGCTGGTGACGTCTGTTAAGCCAAGCGGACGGATATTACCGGTGATACCGTAGCTGGTACGTACTTTCAGGTAGCTGATCCATTTTTGTTCTTTCATGAAAGGTTCGCTGCTGACCACCCAGCCTGCGGAAACTGCCGGGAACCAGGCGTAGCGGAAGTCTTTCAGTTTGGAAGAACCGTCTCTCCTGAGGGAAGCACTGAACAGGTATTTATGGTCCCAGCTCATGTTGGTACGCAGGAAAAATGATTGCGAGTTTTCGCGGAACTCGCGGTTCCTGGAGGCATAGCTGTTGTCAAACGCGGAGGCGTTGCCTGGTTTCCAGAGGCTTGGCGTGGCAGGGAAACCGATCAGCGAGTAGCCGCTGGTGTTATAGCTGTTATCGGTGTATTCCTGTCCCAGTACCGCATCGCCTCTCCATTTGTCGAGCTGGTAACGGTAGCTCAGGACGTTGTTCCAGGTGTAGCGCAGTCCCTTGTTGCCAATATTTTGATAAACTCCACGCCGGGCCTGCCCCATATAGCTAATCGGGTTATCGAACGTTTCTTCTGTCACGTCGCTCTTTGAGGCAGCCAGCATGGTGCGGAAGGAGAAGTTCTTCGGCAGGGTGATTTCCCCGAAGAAGTTGCCGACATAGTTCCAGGTGCGTCTGGCGCTGGTATAGCCATCCCTTCTTGCATAGGGATGTTCCTGCAGTCCGTACCAGTAACCGTAGGTACCGTCGCTGTTATATTTAATGGAATCGGGCGTATCAGGCCTGGCTCCCATGGCATTGGCGAGAGGAGAGCCCATCATGTCAATGTCTTTGTCCAGTACACTGGAGATGGCGATATCTGCCCCTGCTTTGAACCAGTTGAATAGTTTCTGGGTAACGGCCAGCTTACCGGAGTAGCGGGAAAAACGTCCTTTCCCGATAGAATTTTCTTCGGAATATTGTCCGAAGGAAAGGTAGTAGGTGGTCCTGTCGGTACCGCCGGATACGCTGGTCTGTATATTCCTGGTCATCGCCAGTGAAGGGGTGATCTTCTTCAGCCAGTTGTTGTCTGCCGTGCCCAGCCCGAGGTTATCGATCTGCGCCTGCATGAGCCCTTTTTCAGTGTTCAGGCTGGCAATCTGGTCGGGTGTCAGTCCGCCACCGGCCAGTTGTTTGTCGATATCGCTGATACGGTTGTTTCGCGCTTCGCGGAACATCATTCCGTATTCCTGCGTGTTCAGCGGGTTGTAGTTGAAAACAGCTTTGGTGACGCCCCAATAGGCGTTCACGTTAACATTCGGTTTGCTGTTGAAATTACCTTTTTTGGTAGTGATCAATATAACGCCCTGTGCGCCTCTTGCACCATATATCGCTGAAGAAGCAGCGTCTTTCAGCACTTCTATGGACTCAATATCCTGCGGGTTGAGGTTGGCCAGGTTATAGTTGGCATTAGCGCCGGTGCCGGCGGCATCTACCACCAGTCCGTCTATTACCATCAGGGGATTGGAACCGCCGCCCACTTCTGTCTGCAGCGTCTGTATCCCCCTGATGGTGAACTGAGGAACAGCTCCGGGCCTGGAGTCGCCCTGTTTCACGAACAGACCGGCCACGCGGCCCTGCAGGCCGTTGACCGTGTTGGACGACATATTCTGTTCCGGCTGTACGGAAGCCACCTTGGCGATGGAGCCGGTCAGGTCTCTCCTTCTGGCGGAGCCATAACCGATCACCACTTTTTCATCAAGCGCCTGCGGCGCGATTTTCAGCACTACCTTAATGGCGGGCCGGCTATTGACCGGTACTTCCTGCGGTTGGTAACCAATGGAAGACACCACCAGTACAGCGTCGGGCGCTACCTCCGGCAGGATAAACTCTCCGTTGGCATTGGTGATGGCGCCTTTAGTGGTGCCTTTTACGCCGACAGACACGCCCGGCACCGGTTGCCCGTTCTCATCATAGATGAAGCCTGCCACGCGGATAGGCGGCGGTGGCGGGATGGGACGTTCCCGGATAATCACCATGTTATCCTGGATGGTATAGGCGAGCGGCTGATTGCGCAGGCAGCTGTCCAGCGCCTGCATCAGCGTAACGTCCTTCAGGTTTAACGTAACTTTTTCTGTCTGACGCAGCTGTGACGCGGTATACACGAAAGTATACCCCGATTGCCGGTGTAGCTCACTGAATACCTTGCTGACAGGCGCGTCGTTCAGAGACAGTTGTAATCGCTGCGAATAGCCGGTGGCACTGAGTTGTAAACAGGCCGCCAGCATAATAACGGCGGATAACTTCATAATCCTCCACAATTTGGTTGATGGGAAACGGAAATCGATTCCGGCTTGGTTCCAAGCGGGTAAAATCATACTTTTGATGTTGGGTGATTAATAAATGATCATCAGCGTGATGTTTAAATTACCCGCAGCACCTGGTGTTAGCAGCACCAGGCGCCGATCCTGTTCATTAGCAGTGAACAGGATTTTTTACGGGATGGCTATACGAATGGTTGGTTCGTCTCTTTGTTCATGGTAGTTCAGGGATACACGGTTACACGCCGTCCTTCCAGCCGGAAATGTACTTTTCCGGTAAGTTCCAGAATCCTTAACGCTTCGGCCGCATTGGCAAAGCGAGGTATCTCCGCATAAAACTGTTCATTCACCTCTCCTGCATATATTACTTCTATATTATACCATCGGCTTAATTGCAGCATGATCTCCTTTATCGGGGTACCGTTAAAAAGGAACCTGCCGTTTTTCCAGGCTATCGCTTCATTGGTGTCTGCCTGTGTAATGGTCACCTGCCCCGTGCGCCTGTTGAGGGCTGCCTGATAGCCCTGCTTCAGCGGCAGGCTGACGTTATGATGTTTTACCACTACTTTGCCGCTAAGCAGCGTGGTGTTCACAAATGCCTCGTCGGGGTAGGCCATCACATTGAAGCTGGTCCCCAGCACGGTCAGCTCCATGTCGTTTACTTTTACGAGGAACGGTTGGGCGGCGCTGGCCGATACTTCGAAGTAGGCTTCGCCGGTGAGTTCCACTTTTCGTGTTCCTTCCGGGAACATGTCCGGATAACGCAGGCTGCTCATCGCGTTGAGCCATACTTTGGTGCCGTCTGCCAGGATTACCCTGAATTGCCCGCCTGCGGGGACTGCCAGCGTATTATAGGATGGTTTGGCTCCCTGTACGGCCAGCTGCTGATAGGTCACCAGCCCGCTGTCCGTTTTAACGATACGCACGTTACTCCCGGCTATGACGGTGTTGTTCATGGTGCTGTCCAGCGGGATCACCGATCCGTCGGCCATAGTCAGCGTGGCCCTGTTGCCACCCGGTGGCGCAACGTCCTTCTTCACCGCCTGGGCCACCGCCGGTGCGGGAGGTGTCTGCGGGCGTGACTTCCACACGATATACCCGCCTGCCAGTGCCACGATGGTCACGGCGGCGGCGACATATCGCCACGTCCTGCGCATCGGGCGTATGCGGGCGGTTACCGGCCCTGTCTCTTCCTGCCTGCCCAGGATATCGTCCAGTATCCGGGAAGAAGCCGTGGGCGTCAGGTCCGCCACAGGCTCGTAATGGGCCCATGCACGCTCCAGCACCCGCTGCAGCGCAGCATCGTCGGCGGACTGTTCTATCCAGGCGGCCAGTTCTCTTTTCTCAGCCGGCGTACAGGTCTGCTGAAAAAATTTCGCCACAAGGTCATCTATTCTTCCTTCGGACATGGAAACAGGTTTAATAGGTAATGCCAGGTGTTAAAAATGTCCCTGGATACCAGTAAGACAATCAAAAAGCGGGATATGTCTAGTGTAATGGAAAAATTTTTTCAGAAGGGGGACTTTTCAGAAAAGCTGAGCAACAGAAAGAATACCGGCAGCAGGTCGGTATGATTGCCCAAACCCGTGCGCAATGCGTGGAGCGCCTGTACCAGGTGTTTATTCACGGTGGAAGGGGAAATATTCAGCAGCTCGGCAATTTCTTTGTGTTTCAGGCCCTGTTCCCTGTTCAGGAGATATACTTTGCGTTGCTGCGGAGGCAGGGAGCCGATAATTTCGTGTACCCGTTCGCGCAGGGCCTTGAATTCTATTTCTTCGTTGGAATCCGTAGCCGGTGTTGTTTCCTGCCGGCCGGCTTCTTCTATGGGTAAGAGCGTAGCCCTGGCCATTTTCCGGAAATCGTTGATGGCCTGGTTTTGCGCCATGCGGAAAAGATAACTGTTGAAGTGCGTGATAGCCGCCAGTTTATCACGTTCTTTCCAGAGTTTGAAGAACACTTCCTGCACGATGTCTTCTGCAGCCGCGGCGCCGTTCAGCGGCAGCATGAAACTATACAGCTTCCGTCCGTACTTCCTGAAAAGTGCTTCAAAAGCTGTTTCGTCTCCTGTAGCCGCCGAAGCCAACAGTACCTGTTCATCCCGCTCACCTGACATATTCATTATAGTCACTCACTTGTTTCTAAAAATCGCATCCTCCGTAATGGAACTATAAAAATAGAGAATAACATGATAGTATTGGCAATAATTTACAAACCAATCCGCCAATTAAAAACAAAGCCTTGCAGGGAGCTCCTGCAAGGCTTTAGCCGGCTGTCGCCAGCCGATACATTATATGTGATTATCAATATATTAAATAATCTAATTTACAACAATAAATTATTTGAATGAGATGTATTTCTGCTCCTCTTTGATAATGCCGTTGAAAAATGTTTCCAGTTCCTTAAATGCGGCGGGGGCGATCGTTGTATTACTTTTTGTTTTAAAATGTCTGTTGATAATCAGGTTGTTGTCGTCCGTCTTTTTAAAGTCCAGTGTGTAATTCATGTCATTTAGCCGCAGGCTGGTGCCGGAGGGGACCTGTTCAAATTTCTTTCCTGCCGGTAAATGTACCACCAGGTCGGTATAATAATCTTCTATCGATTCATAGTCGGCATATTCAAACGGATGTTGTCTGGGCAGCGGCGTAAAGATATTCGCGGTGGCAACTACGTCCATAAAAGTAGGCTTGATCATGCTGAAGTCTCCTACGCTGATCACTTCGTCTTTTACCGTGAAATAGGTATCCAGCCAAACGGTATCTGACAGGTTATCGAGATTTCTGAATGACAGGCTGTCCAGCACTACTTGTTTTTTGAATGAGCTGCTGACATTATTTTGTATAGCGTCCCTTGCCTCTTCGCTGGTGGCATGCTGATAGGTACTTCTCATGGCCGCAGCCACTTCACCGATATACGCGCAGCTTGATTTAGCGCTGAGGCTATTGTCTTCCAGCGTAATGTCCATCCGGCGGCGTATTATATTGGAGGTGAAGTTATCCAACGGCAAGGTGGTGATTTTCTCTCCCGCCTTGTATTCGTAAGGGATGTTGAGCACCTGTGCGCCTACCAGCCTGCCAGGCAGTGCATTAAAGGGAAGCGTATTGTCCGTCAGTTCCTGGTAGTATGTTTTGTTGTTTGCTTTGAAGCTGATGATACAGTGGTTAAAATCCAGCGATGGCAGCTGCATGTTGCGCTGACCGTATCTCCTGGTGCTCACCAGGATCAGGTTTGCCGGCAAGCCGGCTTTGCGGGCAAATGCAAGGAAGAGTGTCGACAAATCCTTACAGTCTCCCAGTTTCGTTAACAGGGTTTTTCCTGCTTTTTGGGGGACGTAGGCGCCCTGCCGGAATGAAACAGAGCTGTAGGAAATATTTTTCTCTATGAACTCATAAATTTTCCGGGCTTTGGCCAGATCGTCCAGGCCGCTTACTCCTGCCGGGAACAATTCCCTGAAGGCTTCATTGATCTCAAAATCTTCCTTCGATTGTTCGCGTGTAACATCACTGTACCATTCCGCTATTACATCCCAGTTTTTGACAGTAGAAAGGTGCAGTACCTTTCCCACATCATTGATGCTGGGCATATAACTTTCATTCCGTACCGGCGGAATATTGTCTTCCCTCCAGCTGTACAGTTTAAACTTTTCGTGCTGTGTTATCTTTGGCTTGATATTACCGCCATTCACATATTCATAATTCAGGGGGATGGTGTCAGCTATCAGCAAATTATAACTGGAGATATTGACCGGCATGAAGTCAGCGAAATAGAATTTATCCCAGTATTCACGGCCAAGGCGGCCGCTTCCGGTGCTTTTCACCTTATAGCTGTAGTAGATCACATCCCCTTCATTCAGTTTGGTGAATACCAGTTGATTCTCGTCTGTTTCAGCGGGAATCTTTGCGCCTCCCGGTTTAATTACTTCTGCTTTTACTATAGACACGGTCTGGTAGACACTGTTGTAGGGTATGGAAATCTCCTTCCAGTGATCGATCCCCTTTTTGTTATTAACGACAACGGCAGTGTTAAAGGTTTGTTCCCCCGCTCCTTCCGGATATACGATTACATTTTTCTCGTCAAAAATGTAAGCATAGGCATGGGTGGAGTCGTGGGGTTGCTGTATATACTTTTCTATCTCCTTGTAATAATCCAGCGCAGGAAAATATTTGTCTACCTGCGGCTTATTTTCCAGCATACGCAGTTGTTCGCGGTAGTCGAAGCCTCCGGCATATAAAGCCAGCGCTTTCCTGAAATATGCGATAGCGGAATCGGTTTCTTTTTTCTGGAGATAACAATGGCCCAGGTCTCCCAGCGGCAGATGGTAATAAGGACTGATCTGCCGTTGTATGTTGAGGTAATGAATAGCAGAATCGTATTGCTGGCTGGCAAAGTAATATTTTATCAGTTTGCTGTATTCATCCAGTTCATAAGGAGCCACCTGAATCAGTTGTTTCATCTGGTTGACGGCTGCATCTGTTTTTCCCTGGTTAAGGTATACGCTGGCCAGGAATGATGCTGTGCTATAGCCGTACTGCCGGTTGCAATACGTTTCCAGCACTTTGAGTGCCGCAGCAGGATCGTTGTTCATGCTGGCTTCATACTGGTACATTGTCTGCACCAGCTCCTCGTCTTCAGGATAGGCAGCATACGCTTTTTTCAGCAACTGCACCATGCTGTCGATCTTCCCCTGCGCGGCTAACAGCTGCATTTTCTTTACGGTTGTGACCCGTTGCTCTCCCTGCATGCCGACCAGTTTGTCCAGTACTTCCATGGCTTCCGCATAACTCTTTTCCTCTTCCAGCTTGACAACTTTAGCATAAAGGGTCCAGTAATTATCCGGCAACAGTGTTTTAAAGGATTCCAATGCTTCCGCATAGCCCGTCCTGTCGTTACTGCCTGACATACAGTCCGAGTAGTAGTTCGTGATAAAAGCATTTTTGGGGTAGGTCTTGTAAAATTTTGCCAGTGCGGCTTTGGCTTTGTCCCATTCCTGGTTACGGATATAAACCCTGCTTAATAACACCGCGTTAATAGGGTCCTGCGGGTGTGCTGCCAGTTGCTTTTTGAAATAGGTTTCCGCAAAATGCGGGACCAGTACCGGCTCATCTTTCTGCGTATCCGGCTGATAAGGCGCCGGGGATGCCTGGCAAACAATCCCTTTCACCGCTTTGTAATCATTATCTGTCAGCCGTACAATATAATTGGGCCGGATATTCTGTTTTGTGAAGCCGATCTGCACCAGTATCCTGTTAAAGCCCTTTTTCAGGCGCACCCTGGTTTTCCACCAGTCCAGCTCTGTGACTCTTTCTTCCGGCTGGCTGATCATCAGTTTATCATTCACCCACACTTTCAGGGCGCCTGTGCCACCCAGGCACAACAGGGGCTCCATATCCGCAGGCGCGTTTACAAAAGTCTGCGCATATCCAACGGCGTTGCTCACCGGGAAATAGGCCCCTACGTAGCTCCAGCCCTGCCCTGTTGCATACAGCGGCTCAAACCAGTTTACCGGGCTGTTATTATTGCTGCTGATAAAGGCGCCGCCCTCCGGTTTGCGTACCGGCCCGAAGTCCTTATCAAATCCGCTTCCCATGAGATTATCAAAGGGACCGGTAAAAGCCCATTTTTCTAATGCGCCGATACGGTTAAAGAGCGGCTGGGCGAGGTCCATCCGTTTGCTGACCAGTTGATGCATGCCCATAAAATAGGAGGCGGCGGCATTCAGGGACCCGTTAAAGTTCACAGTATCCGACAACACTTTTTCCAGGTTCTGCAGTTGCACGCCTTTTTTAAGTCCATAGCTACCCAGTACCGGCTCAAAGAACCACAGGGCGTAGGTGTAGGGCGCGGGATTGCTTAGCTGTTGAAGCGGATTAAAATAGCGTGCGGTAAAATCCCGGTCGAACCCGGTCATATTGTTGAGTAATATCAGCGTGGCAATGGCGCTGTTTTTTTGGGGTCCACCGGATTTGATTGTCTTTTGCAGATAAGTGGCAGCAGTGACAAAATCATTTTTTTGGATAGCCTCCCAGGCTTTTTCATAGTCCCCCGCCATTAAACCAAAGGGGAACAGGATTAACAAAATAAAAGAACAAACAGTTTTTTTCATCGGTAAAGGATTTAACGGTGGCGAAATTACAAATTAATCACGCTCGCTGTATTCCTTTACACCTTCCGCCGGCCTACTTATCAAGACCGCTGCTTCCGGGAACGAGGTTAACCGGTATGCCGGGCTACGCGGAAAAACCCGGAAGCAGGCTCCGCAACTGACAGGCGAAAAAATGTTAATTCACTTTGTAATTCAAAGTGCTTTTTATAATTTTAAATCCACACATTGATTTACGCTTTGAAATATGCTTAACATGGAAACGAAAACACTGAGTGTCGTTACCGCGCTGTCAATGATATTTACCCTTACTGCAGCGGTACTCAGCATTGCCGGTATTGCCATCACAGGTTTTTATCCGGCGATAGCGGTATTCCTGGTATTGGCGCTGATTCCTATCGCCTCACGGCTCTACGCTAAGAAAATGAAAGGGAAATACAATACCCCGCTGATCGTCCTCAATTCACTGTTGATATTGGTGGTGTTATGGATGGCGTTCGTCATAGTGCATGACCGTGTGCTGGGCGATTGTTGCTGAGGTTTTCGGGAGTGACTTTTGAGCCATTCCAGGCGGGCTTCAAAATAAAAACGTAATTTTATCAACGTACATCATCTGTCATCAGACGGCATGGAACTAAAAAGCATACAACCCGCTAAAAGCCTTACCGATTTTGTTGAAAGCATTTGGATGCTCCGGAATGACTCTCCGGAAGAGAAAGCCATTATTGTACTGCCGGACGGCCGGTTCGATATCATTTTTTCTGCCGCCGCCGGCGAAGATTTCCATGCTACGCTCCGTGGCCTCGACACCCATCCTGAGCAGGGCGTCATTCCGGGTAACATGACCATGTTTGCCGTTAGTTTTAAATTACTCGCCGTCGAATATTTACTCGATATTAAAATGGCCAGCGTATTAAATGAAGGACAGCGGCTTACAGACGGGTTCTGGAACATCGGCCCTGCCGATCTCGCTGACTTCGAAAGTTTTTGCGCCAAAATTTCAGAGACGATGTCCGGTCTGATCAAACCTGATATCGACAATCGTAAAAAAGAACTATTTGACCTGATTTATACCTCCCAGGGCACGCTGACCGTACAGGAGCTGTCGGACCGTGTAGCCTGGAGCAGAAGGCAGATCAACCGGTATTTTAATGAGCAGTTTGGTATTTCTTTAAAAGCGTACTGCAATATTTTCCGCTTTAAGGCCTCCCTGCAACAAATTAAAGAAGGACGGCTTTTCCCGGAATTGAATTATACCGACCAAAACCATTTTATTAAAGAAGTCAAACGGTTTTCGGGCGTGGTCCCGAAAGAGCTGGCTAAAAATCAAAACGGCCGTTTTATACTATTATCTGAGCTATCGCAGCAATAGTTTTGCGATATGAAAATTCAAAACAAAAAAATAGCTATTATCGGCGGCGGTCCCGGCGGATTGACCTTAGCACGGCTTTTACAGCTCAAAGGCATAGCGGTGAAAGTTTACGAACGGGATATTCATAAAGATGTCCGGCTGCAGGGCGGCGCGCTGGACCTGCATACCGACTCCGGCCTGGCCGCGCTCACGAAAGCCGGCTTAATGGACGCATTCAAAGCCAACTACCGGCCGGAAGCAGGGCTCATACGTGTAGTGGACGACCAACTGCAGATACATTTCGATGAACACCAGCAAGGCAAAAAGCAAACTTTCGGGGACGATGACCATCGGCCGGAGATCGACCGGGGTCCACTCCGGCAAATCCTCCTGAGCTCGCTGGAGCCCGATACTGTCGTCTGGAACAGCCATCTCCTGTCGATGGAAAGAACAGAGGATGGCTGGAAACTGGTTTTCGAAAACGGTCACACTGCTACCGCAGACCTGGTCATCGGGGCAGATGGCGCCAACTCCAAGGTCAGGCCCTTCGTCACCCCTGTCCAACCTTACTGGACGGGCATCACCATGCTGGAAGGGTCGCTGAAAGACGGCGCTAAAACAGCTCCCGTCATCAGTGAATTATTGAAGGGAGGAAAGATGTTCGGTTACGGGAAAGCACAAACGCTGATCGTCAGTTCCAAAGGCAATGGCAGTTTCGGCTTCATGGCCAGCTTTAAATCTTCCGAACAGTGGGCGAAGGAAAGCGGTATCGACTTCAAAGATAACCAACAGGTGCTCGCCTGGTTCAAAAGGGAATTTTCCGCATGGAGCCCTGCCTGGTGGGAACTCTTTGAAAGCCCGGATACCGTTTTTATTCCGCGGCCGCAATATTGCATGCCGCTGGACCAGCGATGGGAGGCAAACGCCGATATCACCCTGTTGGGAGACGCCGCGCACTGGATGCCCCCTTTTGCCGGCGAAGGGGTGAATATGGCCATGCTGGATGCATTGCAGCTTAGCGAAGCGCTCACCAACCCGGCGTTTAACGATACCAGACAGGCGATCGCCTTTTATGAGCAGCAGATGTTTGCCCGGTTTGCTAAGATAGGCCAGGCTACGCTGTTTAATACCAAATGGATGCATCAACCCAATGCATTAAAGGACATGCTGGCGATGTTTGGCAAAAATAAGCCGCAGCAGGCAGTGTTTTTTATGAAGTACCTCATGCAGATAAATGTGATTCCATTCATCCGGCGGATGCTGGGATGGGCGCCTGTCCAGGAGGTATTTCATTGAAAGGGAAAAGGCTTATGAGCTTAAGCTCACAAGCCTTTCGATGTACGTTAACCAAATAATTACTTTACGACTGTCGCTTCCAGCTCCACCGTCAATGCAGCAAACAGTTCCCTCACACCCAGTAAAGTGGTGGCTTGCTGAATATTGTATTTTTGGATGAAAGGCACATACACATCCATACAGCTGGTAAAGAACTCCTGTGTCGATGTGGTGTAAACGTTCAGCCTAACAATGTTTTTGCATTCATAACCCGCTTCGTTGATCAGCTGTTCGAGGTTCTGAATGGTTTGGACCAGCTGTGAACGCATATCCGCACTGGACGGCATTCCATTGCCATCTATCGCCGCCTGTCCGGAACAATAGAGTGTTCCTGTAACGTTTTTTACTTCAACGGCCTGCACCGAATTGGTGTTTTTGCCCCATTCCCAGGGATCGAAAGTCTGCTTTTCCATCTTTTTTACCTATTAATTGTGATTGATGGAACAAAGCTAAAACGGGGGTGCGACAGCCTTATGTCAGGGGTATCAAAAATTAATGATACTTATCAAAATATTCCTGCAGGGTCATTTTATGTGGTGTAAATCTCTCTGTAAGGGTTTCCATTCTTTTGATTCTGTCGGGGCGGAAGTACCTGAATTCTTTCCGCAGCCGGCACCAGGCAATCAACAACCAGTTGTCGTTGGTGCTGACCAGGGCAAATGGCTCGATGGTCCTGCCGGTGGTCTTGTTTTGCCCGTTGGTGTATTCGATTTTTATTAAACGAAAATTGGTCAGTGCGTTCTGTAGTTGCGAGATATTATCGCTGTTTCTCTCCCTGTTTATATTCTGTTCAAAACGTGTTCGGTCAGCCAGCAAATTGGCTTTATCTTTTTCTGATTGCCGCAGAACTGCTTTTATTTTGTCAATCGCTTCCATGTAGTCCCTGATAAAAGAAGCGTCTTTATTTTTGAGCACCAGCTGCGCTGCCAGAATGAGGGCATTGGCCTGACTTTCGGAAAACATCACGGGAGGAATTTTATATCCTTCCATCAGGGTATACCCTTTCCCTTCTTCCGTAAGGATAGGTACACCCGCTTGCTCTAAAGCCCTGATATCCCTGTAGATGGTCCTTACATTTACACCAAATTTATCTGCGAGATCAGGAGCTGTCAGCAATCGTTTTGTCTGTAATTGTGTTAAAATTGCGGTCAACCTTGATAGCCGCTTTGTATTATTATCGTTCATATTTAATGCGTAATCGGCACCGGAAAAGCTTTATCAATTCTATACCCCCTCCTCTATCGACACCTCATTTACTTTTTTCCTGTTTTAAAATCGATCCGGTATTTTTTAATCTTGGCAGCAGGTTAAATTCAATTTCAAATATATCGGAAGTTTTCCAATATCCTTTCAAGGCGGTAAGCGTTCAAACTGAAACTTATTAATTAAACAAGTTTAACGGGTTGCAGCGTCAACTTTCCTAACCCGGTAATTACCCTGCAAAGGGGCCTGATACTTTCTTACTGGCAGAACATACCAGCAGGGAATAACTTCCTCAATATTAAATCAATGTTAACTCCTTCTTCCGTTAGGGTATAATGGTATACCAACGGTATCTCCTGTGTACACAACACCGATGAATCAAGAACAGTAAAATTCATCTCTGTTGGAGGCCTGAAGACGCCTTTATTGTTCCGGTATGCCATGCTTAAATTGAAATATAAAATTTATGAATCCAGCTGTACGAGTTTTACCAAACACCGTGCTTACAATCACCTGCATTGCCTTTCTGCTAGCTATCCCCCACCTTTTACATGGGCAGGCCATTCGTTTTACTTTTGACGCCAGCACCTACAGATGGCCCAATAGCTCTCCCGGGAAGGTCATTTCAGCTGATTTTGACAATGACACGAAGGATGAAATAATTGTCGCCAGTCCTAAGCAGAAGAAGCTTTACATATGGGAGGGAATTGCGGGAGGCGAAGGGCAATCCTGGAGGATGAAAGATAGTATTCCACTGGAGAGCAGGATGCTTTCTTTTTGTATTGGCGACATTGACGGTGATTCAAAGAACGATATTATCACCTTGTCTGATAGAAAGGGGAACAATAGTATTATTGACATATTTCTGAACGGGTCGGCCCCGGGGTCAATCAAATTTGAAAAAAAATATAGTATCGGGACGAACGGGCCGGCCTATGATGTCGCTGCAGAAGACCTTGACGGAGACAACAGAAAAGATCTTATTGTAGCTGATTTTGACAAAAAATCGCTGACATTCCTGGGTAACGCTACCGACAGAGGGATGATATCTTTTTCAAGATCCACCTATAATTTGGGAATACGCCCTAACTATTTTGTTGTAAAAGATATCAATGGCGATAAAAAACCGGATTTGATTATTTCCGACTATGACAAAAACGCCATGTTCGTTTTACAGAATTCCACTTCATCGCAGGCCAGCATATCTTTTACACAGGTTGATAAATTGACTACGGGAAGTGGGCCTATTGCCTGTGCCGTTGAAGATCTGGACGGCGACAAAATGCCGGATATTGCTGTTGCAAACTTATTTGGCAATTCGCTTTCCATTTACATGAGTGTATCGTCGCCAAACGGTCATGCTCATTTTGCAGATGCCAACGTACCGATAACTATTAAAAGGCCAAGCTCACTGGCAGCCGGCGACCTGGATGGCGATGGCATGCCGGAGATCGCCGTCACCAGCGAGGAAGATAATAATACTGTTATTCTGAAAAACTATTCTTCGCTGCATAACATATCACTTGACAAAATCAGTGAAATACCTGTCGGTAAGGCTCCGCAGCATGTTTATATGAAAAAGGCCGGCAAAAGCAAACAGCTGGATTTAATAGTGTCCAATTCCCGCAGTGACAACTTTCTTGTTTTAAAGCACCTACAGGAAAAGGAGCGTCCGTCACCGGCCGATACTGTTGTCCTATCAAAACAGGACGGGAACCCAACCGAAAAGATAACCATATACCCGAATCCTGCCAGCTCGATAATACATATTTCATTCAGTTCTTCCGCAAAAAGGTCCGGGCCGATGCTCATCAGAATTATTAATGCCTCGGGACAAGAGGTGACACGGGAACGTCATGATGCCACCAACTTGATAACGATGGACATCAGCAGGCTCGCCGCAGGTTTTTATTGGTGCCAGATAAGCTCACCGGGGCATTATCCCCAAACCCTGCGGCTGATTGTAGAATAATCATCTTAAACGTTCATAACAAAAGTTAAAATGGAATCCAGACGCGATTTTATTAAAAAACTGACGGCTTTATCCGGAAGCATGGCCCTGGGTAGTCTCCCTGGCGCTGTTCAGAGAGCATTTGCCATCAACCCCGATCCCGGTACCACCTTTATGGATGCCGAGCATATCGTGTTTTTAATGCAGGAAAACCGGTCATTTGATCATTTACTGGGGACGCTTCGGGGCGTGAGAGGGTTCAATGATCCCCGGTTCCTGCGGCAGAAAAACTGCAACCCCGTCTGGTTGCAAAGTGACAGCCAGGGAAATACCTATGCACCGGTTAGATGCGATATCAAAAACACCAATGTTACCTGGTCAGGAGGCTGTCCGCATGAAGTGGAAAATCAGATAGGGGCAAGAAACGCCGGATTTATGGATAAGTGGATAGATCAGAAAACGCCGAAAACAATGCAATATTTCACTCGTGAAGACCATCCGTTTTATCATGCATTGGCGGATGCCTTTACAGTATGCGATCATTATTTCTGTTCATCGTTGACTGGCACATCATCCAACAGGTCCATGTTTTGGACGGGCAAGCTTAGAGGTCTTAATATTTGTGATCTGCAGTTGTGTAGGACAAAGGAACATATGGACAATACACTGTTTTCATTGCCAGGCACCTGCACCTGGGAGACATTCCCGGAAGTATTGCAGGCCAATGAGGTTTCATGGAAAGTCTACCAAAACCAGACTTTTGTAAATTATCTTCGACGGGATGATATTGAAAAAGCGCTTCCGGGCATTTTAAAGCAGTTTGAATCGCAGCCGGCACCGGCATTTCATGCATCCTCCGATCCGTTTGAAGCGATACTACAGATACCTGAGATGATAGCGGCCGCGCTTAAGCCATTATTCGAAATTGCCGCGAAAACTTATCTCAACACTGATGACCTTAAGATAAAATGGTTATCAAACTTTTCTGACAACGTATTGGAATCGTTTCTTAACTACTATCCTTTATTAACGGAAGAAAACAGAAAGGTTTTCAAAGAAGCCCAAAGTTTGTGGGAGAGTTTGGCCCCCAAAACGCGGGACCTGCATAGCAGGGCATTTACAACCAATATCAAGGACCCGTTATATAATTGCCTTAAAGAAATCACACTGGATGACGGAACAACCATGTCGGTACCCGCCGGTGATATTCTTTATCAATTCAGGCAGGACGTCCGCAATGGCGAATTGCCAACGGTATCCTGGTTAGTGGCTCCTGAAGTTTTTTCAGATCATCCGGTTTCTCCGCAATATGGTCCCTGGTATGTTTCCGAAGTGCTGGATATTCTAACATCAAAACCCGAGGTCTGGAAAAAGACCATCTTTATCATAAACTTTGATGAAAATGATGGCTTTTTTGATCATATGCCACCTTATGTGCCTTCTGTTCAGGGAGCGGGTAAATGTTCCCCGGGCATAGATACTGATGAAGAACTGGCAAAGGACTTTAACAGCCCCATTGGCCTGGGGTATCGGGTACCGATGCTGGTAGTGTCCCCCTGGAGCCGTGGCGGCTGGGTGAATTCACAGGTACTGGATCACACTTCCACCCTGATGTTCCTGGAAAAATTTTTAAATGCCAAAAAAGGCAATAATAATATTCAGTGCAGCAACATCAGCCAGTTCAGGCGAACTGTTTGCGGAGATATCACTTCCGCCTTCAGGCCCTATAATGGCGAAAAGATAGTATTTCCGAAACCTGTTGACAAAGAAAAGTTTTTCGCACAGGTAAGGAGGGCAAAAACCAACGCGCAGCCAGGCACTAATTTGTTGAACCCGGATGACATAGAAGGGATTAGGAGCGATGTGCTCAATAGTACCTTGTTGCCCAAACAGGAGGAAGGCATAAGGCCGGCCAATGGGTTATTATATCAATTATATGCTGAAGCATGCGCGGATAAAAGCAAAAATCAGGTTACTATAGCATTGGGGGCGGGAAACGAAATCTACGGCCAAACCTGCTGGGGGGCCGCCTTCCATGTTTATTGGGGTTTTGATGACAAAAAACCAAGGTCCTATGTAGCAAAGGCTGGAGCAGGCATGCTTACAGACTCCTTTAATCTTTCCGATTTTGATGATAATGCTTATCACATCGTTGTTCATGGCCCTAATGGTTTTTCAAGGGAATTCTCAGGGACCGTTCAGGACCCCGGCATTGGTATTGCATGCACCTATGAATTCGCGCTGCAGGACGCCCGGACTTTAACCGGAAACGTTGAAATAGTAGTTAAAATTCAGGATAAATCCATCAGCTGCACTCATCTTGTTATTACAGACAATGCTTACGGACAACCTGACATTATGGTGCCCCTTCGAATCAGTCGCTATGATGATACGATTACACAGGTCATCAACCTGGAGCATTCACTGAACTGGTATGATTTCACCGTCAGCATTCCGGGGAATAAAAAATACTACAGACGATATACCGGCCATGTAGAAACAGGGCTGCCCGGCTACACAGACCCGTATATGGGGCGTTGGGACGGCGCAACTAAACCGCCTTTAACATGATCAGGCACCGGCATAATGATGTTGTTCATTTCTATTGATGCGGAATGGACATCTATGCCCCTGGGAAAAGCCCGGGGCTTTTTCATGCTTTAGCGTCTCTGAATTATTTTAATAAAAAAAGGCTTGTAAGATATACTTACAAGCCTTTCATTGTAGTGCCCAGAACTGGATTCGAACCAGCACACCCTTGCAGGCGCTGCGACCTGAACACAGTGCGTCTACCAATTTCGCCATCTGGGCAACTGATATTGTGATCAGGGAGCGCAAAGATAAGCACTCATTTCATTTCTCCAAAAATTTTACTGATATATTTTTTCAGACAGCACCTTTAAACAAGCTGAAAACCAGTACTATAAACAATTATAGCAGATAGTTGTTATCCAGTAAAGCGAATAACTTATGCTGTCTATCATCATCATTATCGTTCTCATTGCGCTCAACTTTTACTTCTCTCTCGCGGAAATAGGCCTGATATCGGTTGATAAAAATGCCCTGACCATACAGGCCAATGGCGGTAATCAGCGCGCCGCCAGCGTACTCCGGCTGATAGACGACCCCGATGAATTCCTCAGCGCGGTCCAGGTGGGCATCACTTTGGTAGGCATACTGGAAGGGCTATACGGCGGCGACATGATGGCGGCACTGCTCGAACCTGTGTTCCGCTCCTGGCACCTGGGCAACTATGGCGCCCATCTGCTGGCACTGCTCATCGGCGTAGGCTCTATCACCTATCTCACCATCGTCTTCGGTGAACTCATCCCTAAAACGCCCGCACTGCTCAACCCGGAAAAGATATCGTTTATCATCACACCGTCCATGATCATCTTTTCGAAGATCACCTACCCTTTTATCAAACTGCTGACCTCCAGCACAAAGTATATCCTCGGACTGTTCCATATCAATACCATCAGGGAACAGAAACTGACCGACAACGATCTGCGCGGCATGCTGATCCTGGCTTACAAACAGGGACTGATAGAAAAAGGCGAGTTTATGCTGCATAAAAATATCTCCACCGCCTATGACCTGCCCGCGGA
This sequence comes from Chitinophaga oryzae, assembly GCF_012516375.2. NCBI lineage: Bacteria > Pseudomonadati > Bacteroidota > Chitinophagia > Chitinophagales > Chitinophagaceae > Chitinophaga > Chitinophaga oryzae. The sequence goes on along the minus strand of NZ_CP051204.2, from coordinate 3,462,417 downwards.
AAACATCATGACGCCGGCCAGCATTGTCACCGTGGTGAAAGAAGACATGTCCCGCGATGAGATAACGGCCACGGTCCAACGCAGCACGCACCGCACCTTCCCGGTGATGACGGCAGGCAACGACATCCCCGGCGCCCTCATGATCAAGGATTTTTTCCTGCAGCCGGACAAACCGCTGCGGGAGCTGATCAGCCCCGTCTCCTACCTGTCGCTCAACCAGGGCATCTACGATATGTTTCAGCTATTGCGCCGCGAGGGCACTATTATGGGGATTGTGCTCAACGAATACGGGGAATTTGAAGGCATCGTCACCTTCCACGATATCGTGTCGGGGCTGCTGGGCAACCTGCCGGGGTATAACACCAAAGAGCGGATACTGCAACAGCAGCCGGACAAAAGCTGGCTCACCAACGGTATCACCCGGCTGTCTTTTATCAGGGAGACGCTGAACCTGGAATGGCTCCGCCCGTACGAAGAGGAAGATATTACCGTAGCAGGACTGCTGATCGGTAAACTGAAGCACATTCCTCAACCCGGGGAAAAGGTAACGCTCAACCAGCTTACCTTCGAAGTAAAAAGCATGAACAAACACCGGATTGAGGAAGTAATTATCAGGGAAGTCAGTTCCACTTAAAAAACCGGATGCCCAGCACGCCAAACACTGCGGTATATCCCAGTGTGGCCAGCAATGCATAGGTAGCATGCAGGTCCCATGTTTCGGGCTGCAGCGCTGTAGCGATCACCCGGTTGACCACACCATAAGGCGACCACTGCACCATCTCTTTCACCACATCGCCCAGCACGCCGAAATTACCCAGCATGCCCACCATGATGAAAATAAAATACACCAGCCGCGTGGTGGAGTTCACCGTCTCCGGATTTTTAATTAGTCCCACGATCAGCTGACCAAGGCTAAGATACAGCGCACCACCCAATACAGCGGCGAAGAAACCTGTTACATAACCCAGCGGCGGCAGCGCTATTTTATCTACCAGGTTACCGACGGCAAAAATGGCGATGGTCATGACCATAATGGTCGCCAGCTGCACCAGGATACGGCTGCACATGATGGTCCATGCGGCCACGGGCCCTACCCGCAGCCGCTGAAACACGCCTTTGTCGCGGTCGCGCGCAATAGAGTTGGTATAGCCCAGCAGACCGATGCTGATAAGACCGATGGTAATGCCGCCGGAGAGTACATAAGCGCCACCCATCATGTTCACCATCCCTTTCCAGGAGATGACGATCACCACAGGGACCAGCAACACGAGCCGTAAAGAACGGCGGTTACGCCACAGCGTGGTAAAATCTGCCCGTAATAAAGCGGACATCACAGCAGAAGTCTGAGGTATTTTGGTTTGCATAAAGTACGGATTAAGGAGTTAGGAACGGACAGCCCTGCCGGTGAGGCCAATAAATACATCTTCCAGCGTGATCTTCCCTTTGCGGGATACGGCGATCACGTCCGGATCGTTGCGGTGCGCCGCTATCAGGGCTTCGGGCGTATCGATGGCTATCACGCGGCCATGATCAATGATAGCTATGCGGTCGCACACCGCTTCAGCCTCTTCCATGGAATGAGTGGTGAGCAATACAGCATGGCCTTTTGCTTTGATGGCTTCGATACGGTCCCACAGCTGCCTCCTGGACTGCGGGTCCAGGCCGGTGGTAGGCTCATCCAGCAGCACCAGCTGCGGATCGTGGATGGTGGAGATGACCAGCGATACCCGCTGTTGTTGTCCGCCGGACAACTGACCAAAACGTTTGGTACCGGAGTCCTGTAAGTTGATTTCTACCAGCTTCTCCTCTACTTCTGCGGGGGTCATTTCTTTGCCATAGATACCGGCAAACAGCCGGATGATCTCGGCGACGGTCAGTTCCGCCTGAAAACTGGTGGATTGCAATTGTACGCCCATGTTGGCTTTGGCGTGAAGGGGCTGTTGCAGGATGCTGAAGCCGGCTACGCTGATTTGCCCGCCCTGCGGCCGCAATAATCCCTCGATAGCGCTCAGGGTACTCGTTTTTCCGGCGCCGTTAGGTCCCAGTAAACCAAAGATTTCACCGGACGCTACGGTAAAGGATACACCTTTGACCGCCTGAAAAGGGCCATAGGAAACACTTAGCTGGTCGACCTCCAGGATTGCCCTTTGTTGATTACTCATGTGCTGACTCGATTTTGGATAAATGAACAGGTTGCAATGATACAAAAATCAACAAAGGGCGCAGGAGAAATAAGGTAAATGACCCGTACAGGTCGGTAAAGTACAATTTTCGGCCGGTAAAGGGGCCTGTCAGAGAGATACCAGCTGCCGCCGCAAAGCCTCCAGCACCATACCGGTGCGGCTTTGTACGTTGAGCTTATGGAAAAGGATTTCGCGGTAACCGTCAACCGTACGCTCGGAGACGTTCATCTTTTGTGCGATCGCCTTATAGGTAAGGTCGCTGCAGGCGAGGCTGAGAAATTCTTTCTCCCTTTCGGTGATGGTCTCCTGCTGTTCGGACTGCAGGATCAGCCGGCGGTAGTTGACATTGGAGGCGTCGTTGTGATAGTAGCCTGATTCATGTATCTCCCGCAGGGCTTTTTCCAGTTCTACCGGATGAATGTCTTTAAGCAGATAGGCACAGCAACCGGCTTTGAGCATGGTGATAATGGTCGTGTCATTTTCCTTCATGGACAACGCCGCGATCCGGATGCCCGGATACTGCTTCTGTAACAGCGCGGTCGCTTTGGGTCCGTCCATGACGGGCATGTTCACATCGAGCAGTACAATGTCCGGCTGGGCAGGCAGCGCTGCAATTTTGTCCAGCAGCTCCTTTCCGTTGACTGCTTCTGCCACAATACTAAAGCCGTTAAAGCCCGCGATGAGCAGGCTGAGTGATTTGAGGAATAACTGATGGTCGTCTGCGATGGCAATTTTGATGTTCATAACTGATTTGGTTCAACGGGTAATTTTATCAACACGGCAGTACCTCCTGCATCCGTCACTTCCCAGTTGATCGATCCGCCCAATAGCTGGGTGCGGTGCTGCATGTTCCGGATACCCAGGCCGGTGGCGGACATACCAGCTTTGTCAAAGCCGGCGCCATCATCTGCGATGATCAGCAGCAATACCCTTTCGGCTATACGCAGACTGATGTCTATCACTTGCGGGCGGGCATGTTTCAGGCAGTTCTGCATGGCCTCCTGAATAATACGGAACAGAATGATCTGCGGTTCGGACTGTAGCGGCAACTCCGCCAGTTCGTGGGTAAACTTTACTTTAATGGTACGACTGGCATTAATACGGGCCACTTCGCTCTTCAGGTTATCGATCAGACTGAACTGATCCAGCCACTGGCGGCTGAATGATTTGGACAGCGCGCGCAGGTGATGAATGGCCGTACTGAGGGTGTCTTCCGCGGTCTTCAACATTTCCGGTGCATCGGTCAGGTTACGCTGAGTAACATTGATTAACAATTTGGTGCTGGTTAACAATTGGCCAATATCGTCATGAAGCTCCTGCCCCAGGTGGGCAAAGGTTTCTTCCTGTATTTCAATCTGTGACCACATCAATTGTTTATCATACTCTTCTTTCATTAATTTAAGCTGATGCAGGTAAGCCTGTTGTTTTTTCTTGTAATTGATGATCGCCGCAATCACTATCAACCCCATGATGATAAACAACAAGGTGAGTAATATGACTGCTACGAAGAAATCTTGTTTGACCGGAAGCATATGATGCTTTTTATCAGCATAATATACAACAGGTAATTGGATAATGAGTTCAAAATCGCAAAAAGATGTTTGGCGGACCGCGCATCACCGGCCAGTAACAGGTTGTAAAAGCCGTTGACACACATGGACCCCGCGAAATAAAAGAAAAACGCGAGGGTCAGCCAGAAATCGGGGTGCCGGAATATAGACGCTTCACTATTGGGGGTAATCGAAAAAAAGGACAAAAGGCACCAGCATATGACCAGGAAGCTTTCAATGGTGATATTGATACCCGGAAAATAACGCCAGCCGCCGTAAACAAAGCTGTGTGCGAGTGACACTATCCCAAACACAAATATCGACACCCACATCAGCAACCGCCAGCGCTCATCCTTGATCCCTGACCGTAAAATAATTGTTATCAGACTATATTCCAGCACCACAAAAAAGTGGTATACAATAAAGAAATGGGAATCACGCTTTCCGATCATTTCTACCATCACCTCTGATAATATGGAGAAACCCAGTAACACCGCCAGCTGCCTCACCTGCGTATACTGCAGGTTAAACAGGCTAATGGCAAAACATGTCACCAGCATCGCATAGTATCCATAGATCCATCCGTTCATTCAGCGCAACAATTTTTTTTAGCAGTTTTCTAAATCAATCGGCGTTACCGCTCCGAATGGATGCCCACTGGCCTTCAGGGCAGCAAACAGCTGGTTCATCAATTCCTGCTTTTCTCCGCCGTTACCTCTTTCTTCAATGCCCGGGTCGCCAGGGCCGCTGTCCAGCACACCTGCTGTAGCTTTCTCCAGCAGAACAGGAAAACCAATGTTGACATGATTGGCATCCAGTCCCTCGCCCATCAGGCTCAGTTTGTTGTTTTCTTCCGGAATGACAAAATGAAAGCGTACAAACTCACATCCGGGCTGGCTCAGCAACCGGAAGAGGGATGCCTTGCTAAACTCTACTGCGTACACGCCCTGGAAAAATTCTTTTACCTCAGGATTCTGGGAGAGGTACTGGTAAAAATGAAACAGCATTCCGAAATAAGCACTCACGGTAACCGGCATCCCGTAGGTTTTGGGATCCCCGGTAAAAGGCATGTTGGAGTCCAGGGGGATAGTAGTATTCTCAAGATACCCCTGGCTATTGGCGGTATAACCGCTGACAATCATTTTGTCGCTCATGTTGTTGTGTTTAGTGGAAACAAATATTCAACATTTTTTTCATGCTTATACCGGGGTTTTCCCCGGGTGTCTCCCCGGGAGATTTCCTGTTACCTGCTATCAATAATATATAAATATCCTGACATGAAGAATTTTCCTCCTGTAACCCGCTCCGCTAAACCTTCCATGATCACCCGCTTTTATTTAAATTGCAGTAAAACCGATGGTCATGAGTCAACAGGATCCCCGTATCGACGCCTATATCCTCCAATCGGCCGATTTCGCCCGGCCCATTCTGGAACACATGCGGCACCTCGTGCACAAAGCCTGCCCCCAAGCCGCCGAAACCATCAAATGGGGCATGCCGTATTTCACCTGTGAAGGACAACTGCTTTGTTGCTTCGCCGCTTTTAAAGCCCACTGCTCCTTTATCTTCTGGCAAGGCGCCCATATGGACGATCCGGACAACATCTTCCGGGCAAGAGGCGAAAACGGCATGGGACAGCTGGGAAAAATCACCAGCCTGAAAGACCTCCCCTCCGATAAAATCTTTATTAAATACCTCAAAGCCGCCGCTAAACTAAGCACAGCCGGCACACCACCTGCCGCCAAAAAGACCGCCCCAGGCAGTAAAGAACCGGAAGTGCCGGACTGGCTGCTGTCTGCCATTAAAAAAAACAAAAAAGCATGGGCCACTTTCGAAGCCTTCAGCTACAGCAATAAAAAGGAATATGTGGAATGGATTACCAGCGCTAAAACAGAAACAACCCGCAACAGCCGCCTCGCCGATGCGTTAGCCTGGATGGCAGAAGGTAAAATCAGGAACTGGAAGTATGTGAAGTGAGGGAGAATGCAGGTTCAATTTCCTTTCTTGAGCACCAACCAACGCCGGTCAGTTGGACATCTAAAAAATAAAACCCACTCTGCTAGTGGGCTTCTTAATTTCTTAGGTCAAAGAGAATTTCAATTGTTGCTTAACGTGACTTCTCTCATTATTTACTATAGATTTATCATGAAGCAATTCATAAGCTCTTTCTTTCTCCAAAATTTTAAACCACATGATTGCGGGGAAGTTCCTATTGGAATGAATTTCTAATCTATAAATAATTTTTTCTGTAGGCTTTCTATGCTTATTGATAATCTGGCTTAACTCTGTGGGATCTACATCAATCTCCTGAGCAAACTGCTTTTTTTTCTTTTCCAGACGGGCAATATACTCGTTTAAGAAATACCCGAAATAGAAATTCTTATTGAAGGAATCAGCTTTCAGATAGTCCTCCATCAGAAATTTTAATTGAAGCAATTGCGAAATAAGCTTACTCTCTTCAGATTGGTTTTCTTTTTGTTGTTTTCTGACTTCCCTTAATGCCGACAGCATTTTTTCCCGCTTAACAGGATCTTTAGGTCCCGGAAACACGAGTGATTCGGCTATTTCCTCCGGACTATGCTTCTTTTCGATTTCCTTGTACGATTTCATATCCTCGATTTTTCTTTTCTGCACATTTAAAGTTAATGATGATCATCGCGTAATGACCATTAGGCTGCATCCAGGTAAGTTTTGATCAGTTTTCTCGCACCCGATTCAAAGAGTATCATAAATCCGTTTGGCCTTCTGTCCGTTTTAACAGGGATATATTGAAATCCGTACTTAGCCGGATAATGATCTAACAAAGAGCTCTTGGGTACTAAAAAAACGCATCCCTCATGCCCTCTTTTAAATGACTCCCTGTAAGCAAATGCAATTAAACACCCTCCAATGCAATCCAGCCTTTTTCCCTTCCCTATATTTTCAGACGAAACCTCCAGTAACTCAATTTCAATCGCATCGGTAGCTTCATCGGTATGATCAACCAAGCACATCAGACCTAAAATAACATCTTCTTCTTTAAGTCGTAATTTGTAGACTTCTTTTTGTCTATATTGGTTCCAGTTAAATTTATCGAACTGTTCCCGGCTCTTTTTCACCACTTTAAAATCCGCCAATGTCATTGGCTCAATCACAGCCACCAAATGTGAATTGGTCAACACTTCCTTTAATTTTACCTCAAACTGAGCTATCTCCATGCTCTTAGTATTTCTCTACAAAAATACAAAAAACAATTTACTTATTTGTAAATTATTTACATATTTGTAAATATTTCAAATATACAATTAAATAACAAAAAGCTGATTATCAACAAATTGAAAACAATATTTTAAAAATCAACCTTTAAGGACCGGCTATATTATTTAAACGGAAGATGATGTTTCGGATCAGGCTCTCTGGGGGTTTCTGACAGGCCTATCACGTCATCATCTGAGGCCAGGGGTCAAGGGTGATCATACGGGAAGCCTGAAAGTCCTGGATTGTTATCATGTCGCTATTAAGCCGAAACCACGGCCTTGTACGGAAAAAATAAGAATCCTTTATCGGGGACTTTTTTAGGTCTTCGAAATCAGGGATAGCCGGCCGGATTTTTTTAAAGAAGTTAAATTTCATAAATATCGGAATACCATCAATATACCCTGATAAGCTCAATTATTAAACAGATTCATGCTACATTTCGAACCCCCTTCTGAAGATTATAAAAAAAGGAATTGACGATCAATTCCTTTTTTTATCGGGAAGATTACCTCCGTTCTAACGCCATCCCAATCCCGGCGCCACATGCGTTAAAATAGAAGACAGCACATGAACGTTATAATCCACCCCTAATGTATTCGGTATCGTTAACAGCAGTGTGTCCGCTTCCTGGACCGCTTCGTCTTTCGCTAATTCCTTTATCAGCTGGTCGGGCTCCGCGGCATAACTTCTTCCGAAAATAGCACGTCTGTCACTTTCAATATACCCTACCTTGTCCGTCCTGTCAGCTTCCCGCCCGAAGTAATACCTGTCCTGGTCATTGACCAGCGCAAATATAGAGCGGCTCACGGAAACCCTGGGCTCGCGCTGATGCCCTGCCTTTTTCCACGCCTCTTTGTAGAGCCTTATTTGCTCTGCCTGTTGCACATGGAAAGGTTTGCCGCTTTCGTCATATTTCAGGGTAGAACTTTGAAGGTACATGCCGTTTTCAGCGGCCCAGACAGCCGTAGCGTTCGACGCAGCTCCCCACCAGATCCGGTCCCTTAGTCCTTCGGAATGCGGTTCCAGGCGCAATAAACCCGGCGGATTCGGAAACATCGGGTAGGGATTAGGCTGGGCAAACCCCACACCTTTTAACTTATCCAAAAACTGAAGGGCCTTGCGGCGTCCCATATCGGCATCCGTTTCTCCCTCAGCCAGCTCATAGCCAAAATAACGCCAGCCATCAATCACCTGCTCCGGCGACCCTCTGCTGATCCCCAGCTGCAACCGGCCTTCCGAAATCAAATCAGCAGCCCCGGCATCTTCTACCATATACAACGGATTTTCATAACGCATATCGATCACACCGGTCCCGATCTCGATGCGGCTCGTCCTGGCGCCGATAGCCGCCAGCAGCGGAAACGGAGACGCCAGCTGCGCCGCGAAATGATGTACCCGGAAATAAGCGCCGTCCAACCCGATCTCTTCGGCGGCAACCGCCAGGTCGATAGACTGAAGTAGCGTATCCCCCGCTGTACGGGTGGCATAGGCAGCGTTATTGGACCAGTGCCCGAATGATAAAAAACCTATTTTTTTCATACCACTTCTTTATATGTAAAAAGCTCCCTACAACTTCAACAACCCCGACCTGTACAACGTATTCACCGGCTTGTTATCCCAGAAAAGCTCAAAATCCTCCAGGCCGGCTGCTTCATAGCTGTCTTTGATCTCCTGCAACGTATAGGTCTTCGGGTTAGCCACCGCTACCTGCGCCAGCATGCCTGCCAGCCATTCGCCCTGCGATGGCGGCACGCTGATGTTCATCTTTTCTTTTTTATTCTGAAAAGTGAAAGACGCTACTTCCCAGGTGCTGCCTTTCTTGGATTTGGTGATCACCTCCATAGATGGCTGTTTGCCCAGGTATACCACTTTACTGGTAGGTTTAATGCTCCCTGCCTCCTCCTCTGTCAGCGCTTTGGTGATGAAATCCGGCGCCACGCTGGTTTTCGGTACTTTGAAATCGAACCATTTCTGCAACGGGTAATCCAGGCAGGCGCCATGCATGAAATTGAGCAGCGACTTCTTCAGGCCGTAGCTGAAACTCTCATGGTCTGCCCCGGTGGGGTCGATATGCATAATATCGTTGTTGGCAAAAGTACCGACCACCTCGCTCTCTTTCTGCACGTTGTACCTGGCAGGCTCCAGCCCTACGGGGCTATGGGCCGTCATGGTGAACTGATGCCAGAAGGCGGATTGCAAAATCCCTGCGGCGAACATCTGCCGCACCATTTCCAGCGAATCGATGGTCTCCTGCGCGGTCTGCGTGGGGAAACCATACATCAGGTAAGCATGCACCATGATGCCCGCTTCGGTAAAGTGACGGTTCACCCGCGCCACCTGCGCCACGGTGATCCCTTTCTGGATAAGGCCCAGCAAACGGTCAGACGCCACTTCCAGCCCGCCGGACACGGCGATGCAGCCGGACGCTTTGAGCAGCAGGCAGAGGTCGCGCGTGAAACTTTTTTCGAAGCGGATGTTGGTCCACCAGGTAACGGTCAGCTTGCGCCGGATGATCTCCAGCGCCAATGCCCGCATCAGCGCAGGCGGTGCGGCTTCATCCACAAAGTGGAAACCGTTCTGGCCTGTCTGCGCAATGATAGTCTCCATCCGGTCGCACAGCATGGAAGCGGCGATCGGCTCATACACGCGTATATAGTCGAGGGAAATATCACAGAAAGTGCATTTGCCCCAGTAGCAGCCATGGGCCATGGTCAGCTTGTTCCAGCGCCCGTCGCTCCAGAGGCTGTGCATAGGATTCACTACCTCAATGGCCGACACGTATTGGTCCAGCAGCAGATCGCTGTAATCAGGCGTACCCACCTGGCTCTGTTTGTAATCGTGGCAGGCAGCGTTGTTGATATAAGTCACCGCACCATCCTGCAACAGGAAGGTACGTTTCAGTTCTCCGATGGTCTTCTGCCCCTGGAGGTATTGAAACAGGTTCTCCATAGGCGCTTCGCCGTCGTCGAGGGTAATGAAGTCGATGAATTCAAACACTCTCGGATCGCTGAGCGAGCGCAGCTCCGTATTCGGGAAGCCGCCCCCCATGGCTATTTTTACCTGCGGATAATGAGCTTTGATCCACTGTCCGCAACGGAAAGCGGCGTACAGGTTGCCCGGAAAAGGCACCGAGATGGCCACCAGCGAGGGCTGTACCGTCTCCATCCGGGCTGCCAGCAGGTCTGTCAGGATGTGGTCTATATAAGTATATCCCTCGTGAAGGGCGTCATACAGTTCATCGAAACTGTTGGCGGAACGGCTTAATTTTTCGGCATAACGGCTGAAGCCAAAATGCGGGTCCACACATTCCATGATGAGGTCCGACAAGTCCTCCAGGTACATGGTGGCCAGGTGTTTGGCCCTGTCCTGCGTGCCCATGGAGCCGAAAGCCCAGTGCAGATCGTCCAGCTGCGCAAACCGGGATGCTTCCGGCAGGAAATCGCGCTTGCTGATCTGATGCGCCAGCGTGGGGTTCCTGCCCTGTAAAAACAAAATAACCGCGTCGATCGTGTTTACATAGTCGTCCTGCAGCGCAATGATCCGGGCGACGTTCTCCGAAAGTTCCGCCGGCGGTTCTGCTTTGATGCTGTCAAACAACTGCTGTAAGCCCTGTTTTGAAAATAAAGCCAGCGTGACTTCAATACCCAGGTCAGCCTGGAAAGCGCTGATCCCCTTGGTGTTCAGGAACCCCTTCAGGTAGGCTGTGGCCGGATATGGCGTGTTCAGCTGTGTAAATGGCGGTGTTATTAAAAAAACAGAATGACTCAAAACAGGTTATTTTAAAACGCAAAGGTAGGTCATATTAATGAAAGATAGCAGGGCCGCGGATGTACACATGAAAACACAAATAGTCTACAAAATTTATAGACTTTTATTTGGAAATATAAACACCCCCTCCTATCTTTGCTCCATCACACCTAATTAAGCCCACCGTTAATTAGTTTATACCACCACCATCTATTTGCGGAGCTATAAAATAATTAGCATGAAACAACCAGTATACTTCTTCCGATGTTGCCCTAACATCATTTGGGAATTTTGATATTTGCCGGGTTCCTTTCCGGCAACATCCTTCACCAATTTCATAGTTTTTCTTTTTCATTTTTTACCCTTCGGGCGATGACCGCCTGGCCCCTGTAGCGTGTAGGCGTTACAGTGGCCTCGCGTAGTCGCCACGTACAGGGCCTCCTGTCGCCTTACGTCCGGCAGCGGGAAATTTCAGGTCTAAATTCATCGTTCACCGCTCTCAAAGTCCATACACGCCGGACAACAGCAGCGCAAAACATCTTTGCGCCCTTTGCTCCCTTGTGTTCTTTGCGGGAAAAAAATAAAACCATGAAAACACATAAGTCACTTTTCCTCACCGGCCTGCTGTCTGCTTCCCTGCTGGGCGCTACCGCTGCCACCCCCGACAAACCCTTTGTCCGCGAAGGCATCTGGCGCGGCGTCTTTACCCTCAACGAATCACAGGTGCCGTTTAATTTCGAGCTGAAAGGCAAAGACCCGGAACATGCTGTGTTTACGCTGCTCAACGGCTCCCGCCGCGATGACTTTCATGTGCAACGCATCGGCGCCGACTCCCTCTTCATCAAAATGAATACCTACGACGCCGCCCTCGTAGCCAAAATAAAAGACGACGGCAAAATTACCGGAGAATACCGCAGCCTGGTACCCAATTTCCGCGGCAACGCACTCCCATTCTCCGCTGAATACGGCCACAGCTACCGCTTTGCGCCCCCCGGCACGGAAGCGGCACCACAGCATGATATCAGCGGCAAATGGGACCTCACCATATACAGCAAAGAACCTACGCCCAACCGTGTAGGCCTGCTGAAACAACAGGGCAACAAACTCACCGGCGTCATCATGTCGGTAGTGGGCGACAGCCGCGAACTGGAAGGTACCGTCCACGGCGACGAATTTGAGCTGTCCGGCTTTACAGGCCCCAGTCCCATCTACATCAAAGGAAAAATAAATGATGACAAATCCCTGACCGGAGAACTCAGCCTCGGGATCTACAACAACATCAAATTTGACGGCAGCAAAAATGCGGCAGCGGAACTACCGGACCCGTACGCGCTCACTTTTCTCAAAGAAGGCTACAAAAAACTGGACTTCTCCCTGCCTGACCTGGACGGCAAAACAGTCTCCCTCAGCGACGGGAAATACAAAGGCAAAGTGGTGATCGTGGAAATCATCGGCACCTGGTGTCCCAACTGTACAGACCAGACCTCCTTCCTCTCCCCCTGGTACAATAAAAACAAAGACAGGGGCGTAGAAGCGATCGCTATTGGTTTTGAACAGAAAGACGACCTGGAATATGCCCGCTATACGCTGGGTAAACTGAAAGAAAAATACAACATACAATATGATATTCTTTTTGGTGGCATTGCTGATAAGAAAGTGGCGTCAGAGAAACTACCGGCGCTCAACCGCATGATGGCTTTCCCCACCACCATCATTATAGACCGTAAAGGAGAAGTCAGACAGATACACACCGGCTACACGGGTGAAATCACCGGAAAATACTACCAGGATTATGTAGCGCGGTGGAACAAAGACCTGGACGCACTGATTGCAGAAAAATAATTAACGTTTTTTTTCCGCTTTGCGCAAATGCTTCTCCGTAAATCAACCTACTTTGCAGCAAATTTTTAAACACACATTCATATGCAACGACTAGTATCCCTGGTATTCATGGGAAGCGCCATCATACTGATGTCTTTATCCTCTCCTGCAACTGCCGGCAACAATAAGCCTGCAAAAGCTGTCACCAACACTAAAAAAGCAACTACCTACCAGGTAGACAAATCCCAGAGCAAACTAAACTGGGTTGGCAAAAAAGTAACCGGTCAGCACAGCGGCACCATCAACGTATCCGACGGCAAACTGGATATCGAAAACAACGTACTGAAAGGCGGTAACTTTTCACTGGACACCCGCAGCATCGCGGTTACCGACATCAAAGATGCCGACGGCAACGCCAAACTGGTAGGCCACCTGAAAAGCGAAGACTTCTTCGGCGTGGAAAAATTCCCGACTGCCAATTTCGTGATTACCAAAGTAACGCCTAAAGGCAGCGGTAAATATGATATTACCGGTAACCTGACCATCAAAGGCATTACCAACCCGATCACTTTCCCTGCCACCGTGGCTGTTGCAGGCAACAATGTATCTGCCAAAGCGGACATTAAAGTGGACCGTACCAAATACAACATCCGTTACGGTTCCAAAAGCTTCTTCGAAGGTATCGGCGACAAAGCCATCTACGACGAATTTGACCTCGCCGTGGAACTGGTGGCAAACGCCCGGTAACTACCTCCTCCGTCCATTACTACTTACCCCCATCATAATTCCTGGGGAGAGCAGGCACTATCGCCCGCTCTCCCGGGAATGCCAAAGACATCTTTTTATTTGGTTATTTTTTATTTAGCTATTTTTTGAGAGTGGCAAACTTTCTCCTGATAGCCTTGTAAATGGACCAATACATCATTCCCTCTGTGGCAATCCACCATGCATCTTCTGCAAACAAGCCACAGTACATCATCACCGAAACAAATACTCTTCTGTTTGCAGCTTACCTGCTAAACAGCCCAAAGTAAATATCCAAATAACAAAATGACAAAATTGTTACCAGGCATGTTATGCCTGTGCATCCTCCTTGCGGGGTTCCGCAGCGGCGACCCTCCCACCAAAGCACAGCTGGGAGAACAACTGTTTTTTGAAACCCTGTTATCCAAAAACAACAGCATCAGTTGCGCCTCCTGCCACCAGCCACAGCACGGCTTTGCCGATACCGCCGCCCTCAGCCTCGGTATCCATCGCACGCCCACCAAAAGGAATACGCCGGGCATCACCAACCTCTCCGGACGGCCCAGCTATTTCTGGGACGGCCGCGCCGCAACCCTGGAAGCACAGGCGCTGCAACCTATCATCAACCCGGATGAGATGGGACTGCCCATCGAAGAAGCCGTGCAGCGGCTCAATGCCAGTCAGCGTTACCGGCAACTGTTCCAACAGGTGTTCAACAGCCCGGCGACTGCCACCAATATCACACAGGCGCTGGCCGCCTACGAGAAAACACTCGAAACGGCCAACAGCCCCTACGACCGCTTCATCGCCGGCGACGATAACGCCCTCACGGAACCGGCTAAACGCGGCAGGATACTGTTCATCGGCAAAGCCAACTGCAACAACTGCCACTCCGGGGAAGACTTTACGGCCGACCGTTTCAAGAACATCGGGCTGTACAACGGTACCACCCTGAACGACGCCGGCCGCTACGACATCACCAAAGACGAACACCACAAAGGCTTTTTTAAAGTGCCCGGACTGCGCAACGTTGCCGTTACCGCTCCGTATATGCATAACGGTATGTTCCGTACGCTGCGCGAAGTGATCGTCTACTACAATAATCCCAACGCCATAGTACCGGATGGCATTGGCAGAGACCTCTCCCTGGGCAAGCCGCTGAACCTGAGCGAACAGGAAATACAGGACCTGGAAGCTTTCCTCGTAGCACTCACCGACGACCGATTTACTCACCGCCCTTAACGATCATCAACCAATACATGAAAAAACTTATACTCACTGTCACTGCCCCGTTGCTCTTTCACAGCCTGTCGGCACAGGACAAACACCTGACCGACACTACCCGGCAGCTGGGAGAAATACAGATCGTCGGCTCCCGCAGCGCAGACCGTACCAAGTTGAACTCCCCCGTGCCGGTAGATATCATCGATATCAAAACCCTGCAGGAATCAGCGCCACAGACCAGCATCACACAACTGCTGCAATACATCTCTCCTTCTTTTCACTCCGTCAACGGCAGCAATGCGGGCGACGCCGGCTCCGCCCTCAACCTCGCCCAGCTGCGGGGCCTGGGCGTAGACCAGTTGCTGGTGCTGGTGAACGGCAAACGCCGTCATAAAAGCGCCAACATCAACTGGGGCGGCCTCGGCAACGGCGCTACCGGTTACGACCTCAATACCATCCCCGTCAGCGCCATCGACCGCGTGGAGATACTGCGCGACGGCGCCGCCGCACAATACGGCTCCGACGCTATCGCCGGTGTGATCAACATCGTGCTGAAAAAACAAACAAACCATATCCTTGTGAATACCACGGCCAGCACACGACGCAGAGGCGACGGCGTCATCACCCGCACCGGCATCAACTACGGCACACGGGTAGGACAGGCAGGCGGCTTCTTTAACGTGACCGCTGAATTTGCCACACAAGCCATCGCCCTGCCATCCGGCCACGATGAGGCGGGCCTGTACATCGGGCCCGTCTACGGCGGTGGCGCCAATACCAGGGGCTATGACGCCATCTATACCAAAGCTATCGACGACGCCATCCTGCAAAGCCGGGGCCTGGACCGCCATCATTTCGACCAGCGCAGCCCCGGTTCCAACAAAGCCAAAGACGCACTGCTCTTTTTTAATACAGCCATCCCCGTTAGAGACGAGACGGAAATATATGCCTTCGGCGGTATCAGCCGCCGCAACTCGCAGTTCACCGCGGTATACCGCCTCCCCGGCTGGACGGAACGCAACAATACCACCCTGTACCCCGACGGCTTCCTGCCCGCCATGGACAACGGTATCACTGACAAGTCCGCCGCCATCGGCGTGAAAACCACGGTCAACCAATGGAAGATCGACCTGTCCAACGTATACGGCAAAAACGATTTCAGTAATGTCATCACCAACTCATTGAACGCCAGCCTGGGCGCCAAAAGCCCCACCACCTTTGACGCCGGCAAATACAACGGCGTGCAGAACACTGCCAGCCTGGACATCAGCCGCTACTTCAAACAGGCGCTCCATGGGCTCAACATCGCGTTCGGTGCACAATACCGCACGGAAACCTACCAGATCATTGCCGGTGAAGAAGCGTCCTATATCAAAGGAGACCTGCGCCCCGTTTACCGCGTAGATACCAGCGCCGCCGGCGTCCCCTATCTCTCCGACGCCGGATGGCTGGCGCTCAACGGCCTGTCTCCCGGATCGCAGATCCATGCAGGCTTCCGGCCGGTCAATGAAGTGAATGTCAGTCGCTCTATCGTAGCCGCCTATGCAGACGTAGAAGCTAAAATCACCCGTCAGTGGCTCGTGTCCGCCGCCGTACGCGCAGAGAACTTTTCCGATTTCGGCAATGTCACCACCGGCAAAGTGGCCTCCCGCTACAGCTTCGCACCATGGCTGAGCATCCGCGCCTCCGCCAACACCGGCTTCCGTGCACCCGACCTGGCGCAGTTCTATTACACGGAAACATCTACCACCTTCCAACAGGGCCGCGCTGTAGACCTGGTAACAGCATCCAACAAAAGCGCCGCCACCCGGGCATTAGGCATCCCATCGCTCACACCGGAACGCTCTACCGGTTATGCCGCCGGTATTACCTCCCAGCCCGTACCCAACGCAGAAATTACCGCCGACGCCTACTACGTGGACATCAAAAACCGTGTAGGCAATACCGGTAACTTCTCGGCCGCCGACACCCATCTGCCGGCTGACGTCCGCGCCCTGCTGCTGCAAACCGGCACCACACAGGCCAAGTTCTTTTACAACGCCTTCAGCACCCGCACCAAAGGCATTGAAATAACCGCCAGCTACCGCATCCCGCTGGAAAACGGACAGATACAACTGCTGGCAGGCGGTAATTTTGTGAAGAATGAAGTGACGCATATCAATACCCCGAAAGGACTGGAAGAATACCAATACGTGATCTTCAGCGAAGCGGAAAGAGCCAGGGTAACGACCAACATCCCCGGACAGAAGATCACCCTGCAGGGCAGCTGGACTACGCCCCGATGGTCACTGTTGCTGCGCACGGTGTATTTCGGGTCGGTGACTACCGCCACCGCGCAGAACGCCACCTTTCCCAAACCGGACTATTACTTCCAGGAGCTGAAACCCGTCTGGGTCACCGACCTGTCCGCCGGATACCATATCAGCAAAGCCATCCAGGTGACACTGGGCGTCAATAACGTGTTCAACGTGCTGGGTGATTATACCGATCAGGCCATTTCAGGCCTCCGCAATCCAACCATTGTAGGCATACAAAACGGCAACGCCGGTATCCAGCCGTTTGTACGGCTCGCCGGCAAATTTTAAAACCATCGTCATATATGAAAAGATATTTTCCCTTTATACTGCTGACGCTGAGCGCATGCACCAAAAGCGATTACCTCGATGTAAACGCCGCCGACAGGCCGCCGCTCAGCGCCTACATCAGTTTCGTCAACGCCCGGCCTGCAGCCACCGGCATACAGTTCTGGACCTTTACCCAACAGGTCACCACCACCGCGGTGGCGGTCAATCAGGCTTCTCCCTACCTGCCCACCACCTTTGGCAATGTCCAGATCAATTTTACGGAAGGAAGCGGGACCAGCTACAAGGCTTCGCGCCAGTTTGGTAACAGCGCCGCCTATACGGAAACAGGAGGCCCTAACGGCCCTATCGCCGGCTACTACCATACCGTTATCGCAGCAGCCAAAAAGAACGACCGCAGCAAAGACACACTGGTATTGTTTTACGATGACCTGAGCAAATCCCCTGCCGGCAAGGCAAAACTGCGCTTCCTCCACTTCGCGGCTGGTACCGGCGAAGTACAGGTGACGCTGCTGCAACAGGGTGTCGGGAAAGTCTGGTTTGAAAAGGTGGGTTATGGCAGCGCCGGCGGGGGCAACCTGTCAGGCGCTGCTTATGAACTGGGGCCGTTTACTAACGTAGACGCAGGTACGACTTCTCTGACCGTCAGCTCCGGCGGACGGGTATTGAATATCCCCTCCCTCTCCGGGCTACAGCTGGAAGCCGGCAAAGCGTACACCGTACTGCTGCATGGCGGGGTAAATGAAAAAGACATCCCTGGCGCCAGCCTGATCGTGCATCCATAAAAAAGGAGATGAACAGCACCTGTTCATCTCCCTTTATTTTTAAAACACCTTTTGTCTAAAATTTCACCAGGCCTCCCAGTGTTACCCATCTGCCGGGCATAGGCACCGCCCCGGCTTCCACATAGGTCACATCCAGCAGATTACCAGCATCTGCATACACCTGGAAACGGCGCTGCTGGTAAGCAATACGAGCATCCACCACGGTATAGTCCTTATAATTGATACGCATATTGTAACGCGCAGTAGCGGACACCATCCAGTGCTGCAACAGTGAGGCTCTTACGCCGGCGGTAAGCTGGTGGCGCAGACTTTCAATCACATAGCGGGAAATCTTTTTACTGTTGTCATCTCCCTTAAAAGAAGGTGACAGATAGTTATAACCCGCGTTGGCGGCAAAGCTGTTAAATACGCCGGAAGCAAAGGTAGTGGTATAACCGGTCTGCAGGGAAAAACCTTTGGTGTCCGCCCGCTGGAAATTCTGCGGCTGCCATGGCTGCGGCAGGCTGTCTTTCACATAATCGATAAAATCGGATATCTGGCGGTAGAACACACTGCCGGAAAAAGAGAACTTACCGCTGTACTTACGGATGCCGGCTTCCATATAGGTCGCTTTCTCCACGCCCAGGCTGGCATTCCCGAGTATAGCAGGACTTTTATAATACAGGTCGGTATACGTCGGCAGGCGTTGCGCCGTTCCAACGTTGGCATATAGCTTCAGATCGGAAGTGAGGTTAAAACCCGCATCTGCGCCGGGGAAGAACTGCCAGCCATACGCGGAGTTATAGTTCAGGTAACCGCCGACGGAAAAGCTGAACCGTTTGTCGGCCCTGCTTTTATACTCACCGTAGATACCAATGTTGGTGCGTTCATGAATGCCGAGGTTATTACTGTTGATGGCTTCATAACGTGCTTCAGCGCCGGCCCCGAAAGACCCGATGGCCGTTTCAAAACGGTTGTTCAGCTCCACGTCCACGATGTTGTTGTCGTGCAGGTTGGCGCCTGCTTTATTTTGTTTAACGTAGAGGTAATTGTCTTCCGTATAACGGTAACTCACCCTGGGCGTCATCTCCCAGTTTTTGCTGATCTGTATCTTATCGCTGACTGCCGCCAGGAAGGTCTTCACGGTTTCTTCCGATTCCTTGTCGCCGGGAGCGGCATAAAAACCGTTGGCGCCGTAGCTGTTTTTCACAAAACCGGCCAGCGCACGGATGTCGTGGTTGGCTGCCGGTTGAAAAGCGCCCTGGTAAAACGCCCGGTAGTTGTCATACGCCGTATTGTAGCGGTAACCGTTGCCGCTGTTGGCGCTGAGCGACAGCGACTGGCCGGCGTTGCCGGTCATCAGCGTACCCGTGGCCCCGACGCCGTAACCACTGTACAACTTGTTTTTTTCGTCTTTTTTGAAACTGCTGCCGGCATGGGCGCGGACAACAGCGCCTGTTTCTTTCGGCTGACGGGTGATGATATTGATGGCGCCGTTGAGGGCGTTGATACCATATACCCTCGCCGCCGCGCCCCGGAGCACTTCGATGTGGTCTACATCGTTGAGGTCAACGGGCAGGTTCATCATATTGTGGCCGGTTTGCGGATCGGTAATTTTGATACCGTTCAGCAATACCAGCGTCTGGTCAAAGGTACCGCCGTCGATGCCGATATCTGCCTGTACGCCTCCCGGGCCGCGCTGACGCACGTCCAGGCCCGGCACAAAGGCCAGCACCTCGTTGATGGAAGTAACCGCCAGTGCGTCTATCTGTTTACGGCTGATGATGGTAATATTGCGATTGGCGGCCTTTAATGGCGCTGCCAGCCTGTTTTCATGTACAATCACCTCATCGAGGCTGTGTGTGGCCATGGCAGTGTCGGGACGCTGCTGGGCGGCTGCCCGGCCACACAGGCCCGTCAGCAGAAATATAAGAATGGTACGGTTTGTCGAATGAATGCGCATTCTGTTAAAATTGGTCAAAGCGGCGCAAAAGTACAGAATTATTTACAACCGCCCTGCAGCGCATCCTGTACTGTCCTGTCCGCCGGTCATATTTTCTTCCGGGTATAAATATTAGACATTAATTTACCGGCACTGCTTACATTTAAAAGCTTCAACATGAGATTCCACGTATATCCTTTGCTGATCTTACTTTGCTGCATCAGCTCATTGCCCGGACACAGCCAGCTGCCTCCTAACCCGGCGCTGCTGCAGAACCGCTGGACCGCCTCCTGGATCAGCTGTCCCGGTATCGCCCAGCGGGCCTACGGCATTTATCACTTCCGCAAAACGGTGTCGCTCGCAGCCAAACCTTCAAAATTTATTGTGCATCTCACCGCCGATAACCGCTACCGTTTTTTTGTGAACGGCCAGGCCGTATGCAGCGGCCCTGCGCGCGGGGACCTCTATAACTGGAACTACGAATCGGTGGATATCGCGCCCTATCTGCAGGCTGGCAATAATACCCTGGCGGCCCTTGTCTGGAATATGGGCGAACATGCGCCGGTAGCACAGGTGTCTAACCAAACCGGCTGGCTGTTGCAGGGAGACAGCGATGCGGAAAAGATGGTCAACACCAACAACAGCTGGAAAGTGTATCACGACACGGCATATACCCCCTGTTCCCTTGACAACGGCGCCCGGATGCGCAGCTATATGGTCGTTGGCCCGGGCGACCGGGTGAAAGGCGCGGCTTACCCCTGGGACTGGGAGCAGTCCGGCTACGATGACAGCGGCTGGCAGGCCGCCAGCGTGCTCGTACATCCGGCTTCTTTCGGTTACGACAGCGACAACCGCTGGACGCTGGTGCCCCGCAGCATCCCGCTGATGGAAGAGGTGCCGGAGCGTATGGGCGCCGTACGGCGCAGCAGCGGCATCACACCCGCTGCCGGCTGGCCCGGCAGGCCCGGTACCCTGGAGATCCCCGCCCATCAGACCGTGAGCATACTGGTAGACCAGACCTACAACACGTCAGCCTACCCCCAGCTGACCGTGTCCGGCGGTAAGGCATCCAGCATCAAAATGACTTACGCAGAAGCGTTGTTCCGCAACCATCAGAAAGCTAACCGCAACCTGGTGGATGGCATGGAAATGATCGGCAACTACGACATCTTTGAGCCGGACGGCGGCGAACACAGGACTTTCCGGCCGTTATGGTTCCGCACCTACCGCTACCTGCAGCTCGATATCACCACCGGCGACCAGCCGCTCCGCATCGACGACCTCTATGGAATGCGTACCGGTTACCCCTTTGAAGAAAAAGCTTCTTTCAGCTGTAACGATACTACGCTGACGGCTATATGGAAAACCGGGTGGCGCACCGCGAGGCTCTGTGCCGGCGAAACCTATTTCGACTGCCCCTACTACGAACAGCTGCAATATGAGGGCGACACCCGCATCCAGTCGCTGATATCCCTCTATGTGGCCGGCGACGACCGGCTGATGCGCAAAGCCATCCACGACTTCTACTGTTCCCGCGTGCCCGAAGGGCTGACGCAGGGCCGCTATCCAAGCAACCGTCTCCAGGTGATACCTCCCTTCTCTCTCTTCTGGGTGTCCATGCTGCACGATTACTGGATGCACCGGAAAGACGATGCCTTTCTGCAGCAGTACCTCATGGCCGCCCAGGGCGTGCTGGACTGGTACGAGCGGCATATCGACAGCAGCCGCATGATGCTGGGACCAATGCAGTGGTGGGGGTTCACCGACTGGAATACCGCTTTCCCCGGCGGCGTGCCCGACGGCGCCACCAACGGGCACTCTGCCGTGATCTCCCTACAATACGCCTATACGCTGCAACAGGCGGCAGCGCTGTTTGCCGGCTTTGGTAAACAAGCGCTGGCGCAGCATTACGGCCGCCTGGCGCAACAGCTTACCCAAAGCGTATACCGTCAGTGTTTTGACCTTGCCCGTAATGCCATGGCCAATACGCCGGAGAAAAAAACGTTCAGTCAGCATGCGGGTATCATGGCGGTGCTGTCAGGCGCCATTCCTGTCAACCAGGAACAGGCTGTTCTCCGTCGCCTGATCACAGACACTTCGCTGAGCCAGGCTACTTTTTACTACCGTTTTTACCTGAACCAGGCGTTGAAGAAAGCTGGCATGGCCCATCAGTATTATGGCCAGTTACAACCCTGGCGCGACATGCTGGCCATGGGGCTTACCACCTTTGCAGAAAATCCGGAACCTACGCGCTCCGACTGCCACGCATGGAGCGCCAGTCCCAATTATGATTTCCTTGCTACTATCTGCGGTATCGTTCCGGCGAAGCCCGGCTTTGCGCGGGTGAAGATTGCGCCCGCGCCCGGCGAGCTGCAACAGGTAAAAGGCAGCATGCCGCATCCTATGGGCGAGATAACGGTATCGCTTGTACGAAAAGGTGCGCATGGCATTACCGCCGACATCACCCTGCCTGCCGGACTGGATGGGGTGTTCGTTTGGGAAGGAAAAGAGAAAGCGTTACACGGCGGCCACCAGCATTTTGAGATTGGGTTATTTTGATTTACGGATTTTGGGATTTTGGGATTTACGGATTTTGGGGTTGAGGAAGATTTTTAATTTTTCTTATTTGTCAAATTTTTATCAACCCCGAAATCCCAAAATCCGTAAGTCCAAAAATCAAAAAATCGATTCAAAGTTCCTGTCGGTCATTACCTGCTCCAGGCGCGCGCCCAGCGCTCTCTTCTGTGCCCAGTACATGCTTCCTCCCGTACTGATGCGTTTTACGCCCAGCGACGTCAGTTCATCGAGGCCTGGCAGTCCTTTCATGGCGAGTACGTTTACCGGCAACTTAGTGGCCGTCACCACCGCCTGAATGTCTGCTGGCTCCTTGATAAATGGTACAAAGAGACTGTCGGCTCCGGCCCCTGCGTATGTCCGTGCACGTTGGAACGTTTCTTCCAGTTTACCGGGAACGTCCAGCAGGAAGGTATCCGTACGGGCATTAATGAAGAGGTGTTGTCCTTTGGCGGCCAGGTGGCTTTTGATGGCCGTGATTTTTTTCACAAAATCGTCGGCGGGCAGCAGGGTCCTGGTACCGGAAGGCGCCGAGTCCTCCAGGTTGATGCCTGCCACGCCCGCTTCCACCAGCTGATCGATGTTGGCCAGCATACCTTCCGTGGTGTCGCTGTAACCGGCTTCGATATCGGCAGATACCGGTACTTTCACACAGGCCACGATGCGGCGGACAACATGCAGCAGTTCCCGGAAAGAGATATTTTGCCCGTCGGCATATCCCAGCGTATCGGCGATGGCGGAGCTGGAAGTAGCGATGGCTTTAATTCCTTTTTCCTGCATTACGAGGGCGCTGGCCACGTCCCAGGCGTTACTCAGCAGCAGCGGCGTATCCTGGTGATGTAATTGTTTGAATTGCTCGAAAACAGACATGATTTCCTTTTTATAAATGGTTTACATGAAATGTACCGGAGATGACCGTCACCGCTTCTCCGCGGAGCAACACACGGTCGCCCTTCAGTTCCACCTCCAGTTCTCCTCCCCTTGCGGAAGCCTGATAAGCGTTAAAAGTAGTTTTTCCCAGCTTGTCTGCCCAATAGCGGGCGAGGCAGCAATGGGCGGAGCCGGTCACCGGATCTTCATTGACGCCCAGCGGCACGGCAAAATAGCGGGACACAAAATCATACGGGCTGTCGCTGTCGCCCGGAGCGGTGATCACCACCGGATAGGATTCCAGCAGGTGGAAGTCGGGCACGAACTGTGCAACAGCGCCGGCTACCGGCAGCTCCACAATATAACGGTCATGGCTATATACTGCGCGGCTGTAGTTGTCCTGGAAGAGCTGGCGCAGGGCTGTAGGCAGCACCACGTCTTCATAAGTGCGGGCGGGGAAGTCCAGTTCAATCAGGTGGTCTTTGCCGGTAGCGGTCAGCAGGCCGCTGCGCACGGTATGAAAACGTAACGGCATGTCTGCAGGTTCCAGCCCGTTGCTCCAGAGCACATGTGCGCTGGCCAGGGTGGCGTGGCCGCAGAGCGCTATCTCCAGTTTGGGCGTAAACCAGCGGAGGCTGTAGCCGTCGGCCTGTTTGAGCAGGAAAGCGGTTTCAGCGAGGTTGTTTTCAGCCGCGATGGCCACCATTGTCTCATCCGGCAGCGGTGTCTCCAGCAGGCATACGCCGGCCGGGTTGCCGGAGAAGGGTTTATTGGTAAAAGCATCTACCTGGAAGAAGCGGATATCCATATCGTGGGGAATTGTTGAGCAGCAAAAATGCAACAATTACTCCGCCGAAAACAGACGCAGTTTTTTAATTTTTGACCATATCAGATGAGCTGGCTACATCCGGTAACAAACCGCGTTGATGTTCATCCCGGCGCCTACTGACGCAAACACGATCACGTCGCCCGGATGCAGGGTATGTTCCGGCAGCGCGCCTTTGCGGACCATGTCGAACAGGGTGGGAATGGTAGCCACGGAACTGTTGCCCAGCTCATGAATATTCATGGGCATAACGCTGGCCAGGTCCGGTGTGAGGTCGTACAGTTTGTACAGCGCTTTGATGATGGCTTCATCCAGCTTTTCATTGGCCTGGTGGATAAATATTTTCTTTATCTGCGAGATGGGAATACCGGTGGCGTCGATGCAGGCTTTGATGGCTTCCGGCACATGTTTGAGGGCGAACTCGTACACCCGCCGCCCCTGCATTTTTACGTATTTAATACCGCTGTCGTCCTCCGGGGAGTTGGAGACGCCGGTACTGATGTAGTTTAATTCCTGTATCGCGTAGGTTTGTGCGGCGGCCGCGAGGATGCCCGGCCCGCCGGCTGTTGCTTCGGCGGCTTCCAGCACCATGGCGCCTGCGCCATCGCTGAAGATCATACTGTCACGGTCGTGGCCGTCCAGCACGCGGCTCAGCACTTCTGCCCCGATGACGAGGCAACGTTTGGCGACGCCTGCGCGGATGAAGGCATCAGCTTGTATCACGCCCTGCAACCAGCCGGGGCAGCCGAAGAGGATATCGTAGGCCACGCAGTTGGGGTTACGGATACCGAGAATGTGTTTCACACGGGCCGCCAGTGAAGGCACGGCACCCGACTGTATAGAACCCTGTTCCACGTCCCCGAAGTTATGCGCCACGATCAGCTGATCGATGGTTTCCGGGTCTGTGCCGGCGTCTTCCAGCGCCTTTTGCGCAGCCCATGCTGCAATTTCGGAGGTATGCTGATCGTCCGTTACATAACGGCGCTCTCCAATGCCGGTGATCTGCCGGAACTTATTGACAATTTCTTCGCCCGGTGTATCAATAGCCACCTGCTGGGCATCATAAAAGCGATTGGGAATAAAGTCCCTGTTCAGTTTAGCGACTGCGGGAATAAAGCTGCCAGATCCTTTGATAATAGTGTTGGTCGTGTTCAATGTCCGAGTTTAATTTTTTGATAAAAGGCAAATAGGCTCGTCACCCACATGCGATTCATCCGGTTGCAGGGCGGATGGCATGTGCCCTTCTGTGCATATAGTGTGCAGAAAAAATCCTGCCGTGTTTGCGGCTCATCAGACTTCGAAAGCAATTATATCCCCCTGAAGGTACTTTTTTTGACGGATAAAAACTAATGCGGCCCGAACAATATCTGACCGCAGTGGCGAAAAGACGGCCCGATTTTTTGTTAACTTTAAATCCAAACACTTATAAACCATATCAATATGACAATCCAGGAAATCGCCCAACGCCTTGCGGCTTACTGCGAAAAAGAAGATTACACGGGCGCCCACAAAGAACTGTATGCGGAAGATGCCATCAGCATTGAACCGGAAGCCATGGGTGGCTTTGAGAAAGAAACCAAAGGCCTGCAAAATATCATCCGTAAGGGAGAGATGTTCATGGACCTGATAGAAGCATCCTACGGCGTAAAAATATCGCCACCGCTGATCGCCGGTAATGCTATCGCTTTCACGCTCACCATGGATACGAAATTTAAAGGCAGGGAGCGGGGCACTTTCGAAGAGCTCTGTGTATATGTGGTAAAAGACGGAAAAATCATTTCAGAACAATTCTTCCTCTAGGGAACGCTTTGCTGAACAAATAGCCCGGGGCATTGCTCCGGGCTATTTTATTAATCAGACTGCAGCCGCCGACATCTCTTCCCGGTACGCTTTTTTAACCACCTTCGCCGTCTTATGATCACCGGTATGGCTCCATCCCGGTGGCATAACGATATACAGCAGTTTGTTGACAATTCCCGGCGCCCTGCGGATATCTTTCCACAAACAGTACAATTCCCCAAAATACACATCCAGCAAATTCCCCGGGTCCATCTCGCGCGTGATACCATATTGTATGCTGACCTCTTTCTTCTCCGGCTGGAAAGTACCGAATACCTTGTCCCATATATTGAGCAGGTTACAGAAATTGGTATCCATATATTCCGGGTTCTTCGCGTGATGCACCCGGTGATACGACGGTGTAAGAATGATCCGGTTCAGAAACCCCATCCTGCCGTCGGGCAGGATGTTCTCCCCCACATGGATAAAGGCGCCCCAGGTACCGTCTATAAACATAATCAGGAACAGCATCGGCGGGTTCACGCCGGCCAGTATACAAATAGAAGTACGGATCACATCTGCATACGGCGCCTCCAAAAAAAAGTGCGCATAGGTAACAGACAGGTTCATCGCTACCGGCGCGTGGTGCGTGGAATGCAGGCACCAGAAAATACGGACCTTATGCCCCAGGTAATGATAGATAAAATGTGCGAACTCCCATACCACGTAGCCGTAGATAAACCAGTACCAGGTAAACGTGGTCTGAAAAGGCGCTATTTTTTCAAACACCCCGATACAAAAAGCAATGGCGGCGATGGAAATAAACCGGGAGATAAATCGATTAAGCACAAAGATCAAAAAAGGAATTTTGTAGTCTTCTATCTTAAAACGCTTGTAGATCAGTGCGCGGGCAACTTCTATCAGCAGTAGAAAAGGTATCACCGGTGAAATCACCCAAAGGATACCGTTCAGCGTGAGCAATGAGGAATAGTTGCCGGTACGGTACAGTTCAAGCAGGTTTCCGATACCCAGGAAAGAAATCACCTCCTGGTACAAAGTGTGGAAAATGGCCATAACAGGATAATTAAAAAGATCAGTAACGCGGAAAAACTTCTCCCGGAAAATAATATAAATTCGGGAAGATTTTACCCGAAATTATTCTTATGAGAAAATTTTCTATCCTGCTGACTTTACTATTGTCTGCAACCCTGCTCAGCTCCTCCCAGTCGACCGACTCCATCCGTACCTCCTGGGGCCACCTGTACTATCACCGCTACGGCAAAGGAGAACCTATTCTGGTACTATCCGGCGGACCGGGCAACTCCTGCCTGCAACAGGCGGGGGTAGCAGCGGAACTGGGAAAAACGCACCAGGCCATCCTGCTGGAACAAAGAGGTACAGGCCTTTCTATACCCGTGCCGATGGACTCCACCACCATCAACCTGAAAGCGGCTGTTGACGACGTGCGCCTGCTGCTGGACCACCTGCACCTCCCCCGCGTGACCATCTACGGCCACTCCTGGGGCGCCATGCTGGCCATGAACTTCGCCGTCACCTACCCGCAACGCGTCAGAAAACTGGTACTGGCATGCCCCGGTTATTACAAATTCGATCCCGGCTTTTTTGCCACCCACATCAACAACCTGAAGGTCAGAATGGGCCTGTCGGAGATCGGCCGTTATGATTCGCTCGACAAAAAACTCAAAGCAAACCAGGCCACCAAAGCAGATTCAGCGGAATATAACCGCATCATCCGCATGTCCTACATCTTTGACAAAAGGATGATCGACAGCATGCTGAAACAAATCGACGTGGCGCCTTCCAACACTACCATGCAGGGTCTCATGATCCAGGACCTGAACCGCATCCACTATGATCTGAGTAAAACACTGCCCCGGTACAAAGGCCCTATGTATGTGATCGGCGGTGCACAGGATGCCCTGTCGTTCTATACGTACGAGCTGAAACAGGTACACCCCTCAGCCATCCTTTACTGGATACAGGGCTCCGGCCACTTCCCCATGTTCGAACAACAGCAGGCTTTCTTCGAAACGCTGAAAAAAACTCTGTGACCCTCACTGTTCCCGGGGTTCACGCCCCGGGACTTTTATGAAAATTTCCATTATCTTGTCGCCCGAGTTAATCTAAAACCCGTTGTCAAATCCAATTAAAAGAGCACTGGCCCGGCTGGTGATCCGGATGTCCGACCGCCTGTCGTCCCGCCCGGATAAAAATGCGGTATTCAAATCCCTGTCGCAGCTGCACGACCGTATCCTGAAAGGGAAAAAGGACAGCGGCCTGCTGGTGCCGTTTGACCTGCAACAGGGCCGTTTCATTATTTTCTCCGACCAGCATAAAGGCTGCCGCGATGCTGCCGATGACTTCAAAAGCGCGGCTGACAACTATATTGAAGCATTACAGCAC
This sequence comes from Chitinophaga oryzae, assembly GCF_012516375.2. Lineage (NCBI taxonomy): Bacteria > Pseudomonadati > Bacteroidota > Chitinophagia > Chitinophagales > Chitinophagaceae > Chitinophaga > Chitinophaga oryzae. The sequence goes on along the minus strand of NZ_CP051204.2, from coordinate 3,434,150 downwards.
TATTACGATCATGGCTATACGCTGATCAACCTGGGCGATTGCGAGGAGCTCTGGGAAAACAAACCATCGGCTGTTCTGCAGCACAACAGCCCTCCCCTGCAGGCGGAAGCACGCTTTCTGCAGAAGAAACGCTACTACCGCATCTTCGGCAACCACGACCTGGAGTGGCACTACGTGGTGCCCCGCCGCCAGTTCCTGCAACCGCTGTTCGGAAAAAAACTGAGGGTTTACGAGGGACTGATACTGCAAACACAATATAACGGCAACGCCCACGGTATTTTCCTGGCGCATGGCCATCAGGGCGATAAACGCAGCGATGGCAACGCTTTCAGCAAATGGTTCGTGGCAGCCATCTGGACGCCGGTACAACGGCTCCTGGATATACACCCCGATACGCTGTCGGAATCCTTTGACCTTGTAGACGCCCACAATATCATCATGTATGAATGGAGCGTGCAACTACCGCGCACGTTATTCATCTCAGGCCATACCCACAAACCAGTCTTTGCATCGCTGGACCATATCGACCGGCTCAGCAAACAACTGGAGCGGGCCATGGCCGACAACGACCAGACCACCATTGCCGCGTTGCAAACCGAACTGCGCCGGCGACAGGAGGAATATGCGGGTAAACAGTTCGTTAAAACGATGGCGTACCCCACCTATTTCAATACCGGCTGTTGCTGCTTCAGCGATGGCGACATTACAGGCATAGAGATCGCCGACGGCTTCGTCCGCCTCATCAAATGGAGCGCTAAAAACAATACAGCAGCCAATCGTAGTGTGCTGGAAGAAGCACCGCTGTACTACCTTTTTGATCAGCTCCAACCATAACAATTTGGTTATTTTTTTATTTTGTCATTTGGTCATTTGGCGTCCGGTGTCAGTGCAAAACGGATCAAATGACAAAATGACAAAATAAAAAAATAACCAAATGCTATTGTTGGAGTACAGAGATAATATTCCCTGCCGGGTCTGCAAACCAGGCGATAGCCATGCCCCGCTCTTTATCCCTGAAAATACCTTTTTCATCGGTCCCTATTTCACCTTCATATTGCAGGAAGCGGATGCCTTTCTGCGTAAGCTGTTCCACAGCATCGTCCACATTGTCTACAACAAAATTCAGCACGGTGAAAGTCGCCGGTTCATGATTTGGCTTGGGATAGAGAAACACTTTAGGTCCGCTGTCCACCTTTAACTCCAGTCCTTCGGCGGTTTCGGCGACATCCAAGCCTACTTTGTCCTGGTAAAACTGTTTAGCCTGTTGCAGATCATTGACGGAAAAGCTGCTGAAAGCCCCTGAATGTTTAAGCATAAGCGAAGGTTTAAAAAATGAGGAATATCTCAGCTCCTCAATTTTGTAACCAGAAAACCTGCAGATCAGGATGAGGCCGTCTTTTTGGGGTGATGGGGTTTGGGGTGATGGGGGTATAAAATGAAAAGGCAGCAGGCCATTAACCATACGACGCCTGCTGCCTGTAAGCCACCAGTCTGCCTTATGCCAGCAGTGCCGCTGCTGCAGTATCGAGATAAAAAGTACAATGCGGGTGTTGTTGCAGAATACTGGCCGGGAACAGGTTGCTGACCGGCTGTTCCAGGCTGTTTTTGACAGCCCTGGCCTTTCTTTCGCCAGGCACTGAACAGATGATCTGTTTAGATAACATGATCTGGTGTACCGACATGCTGATGGCCTGTGCCGGCACATCGGCCGCGGTTGCGAACCATCCTTCGTTGGCCTGCTGCTGCCGGCAGGCTTCGTCCAGGTTCACCACCAGGTAAGGCGCTTTGGTGGTAAAATCAGCCGGAGGATCATTGAAAGCGAGGTGACCATTTTCTCCTACGCCTACCAGCGCTACATCAATAGGATGCGCCTGTATCAAAGCCGCCAGCCGGGCTATTTCCGCCTCCGGGTCTGTTTCCCCGTCGATCAGGTAAGCGGCTTTCAGCGGGCTAACCTGCTGCAGAAAACGTTCTTTCAGGTATTTCCGGAAGCTGGCCGGGTGGGTCACCGGCAGCCCGATGTATTCGTCGAGGTGGAACATCACCACCTTGCTCCATTCGATATCGGCCGTTATCAGCTCACGAAGGGTTTCAAACTGACTGGTACCGGTGGCGAGGATAACATTCGCCTGTCCTTTTTCATGGATAGCCTGGTTGATCAGGGCAGCCGCATCCTGGCCGGCTGACGTCCCCAATTCCTGCGGGTTGTTGGATCGGATGATTTTCATGTATATGCTTTTTTTAGTCGTGACGATGAAATTGTTTGTTATCGGGAGCGGATCACTTTTTCTTCATTACACCGGTGGTGCCGCCCTGTGCCAGGGAGATATCTACCGGCTGGTTTTTCTTCCACGATCCCCCGGTGAAGTCAGGGACATCAATGGAATTGGAGCGGTGGTTGACGGACCATTCGCTGAGGGGCCATACGGCGCTCCAGGTGGCGGCGTCATAAACGTCCATGTCCATCGGCAGACCGTTACGCAGGCAGTCTATCAGGCGCCAGTCCATCATAAAGTCCATACCGCCGTGGCCTCCTACCTGTTTGGCCATCTCTCCCACTTTGCGGACGATGGCCGGCATATACTGCTCTTCCAGTTTTTTGAACTCGTCGTCGCTGAGCCATCCTTCGTGGCTGGTGGAGATACGGGCGGGCAGCGGATATTTCTGTGCCGTGGCTTTGGTGCCGCTGACCAGGTGAATGCGGGAGTAAGGCCGCGGGGAGGTCACGTCATGCTGCACCATAATGGTTTTGCCTTTGCGGGTGCGGATCGTGGATACGTTCATGTTACCCCTGAAATGCGCTTTGGTGAACTGCTGAAAGAAATTGTCTTTCGCTGCCAGTTCCACGGCGCGGTCATGCATCATAAAATCATTGGAGGAAACAGACACCAGGTACTCCATGCTGTCGCCCCGGTTGATATTGAGCACCTGGCATACCGGCCCCAGTCCGTGCGTGGGATAGAGGTTACCGTTATGTTTGGCATTTTCGCGGAGGCGCCAGTTGTCATACCGTTTTGTTCTGTCGAACATGCTTTCGAAGATATCATGGATATAGGCGCCTTCGCAGTGGATGATTTCTCCGAAGAAACCCTGGCGCGCCATATTGAGCGTGAGCAGTTCAAAGAAATCGTAGCAGCAGTTCTCCAGCATCACGCAGTGTTTGCGGGTGCGTTCGGATGTTTCCACGAGGCGCCAGCAGTCTTCCAGCGTATAGGCGGCCGGTATTTCCGTGGCCACATGTTTGCCATGTTCCATGGCATATACGGCGATGGGCGTATGCAGTTCCCACGGCGTGGCGATATATATCAGGTCGATGTCATCCCGTTCGCACATTTTTTTCCAGGCGTCGGCAGACCCCGTGTATTCGTGGGGGTGATAACCGCTGTTGGCGATCCGTTTTTTGGCTTCTGCTATTTTCTCCGGGCGGATGTCGCAGAGGGCTTTTACTTCGATGCCCTGCAGCCAGGTGATACGTTCCACGGCTGCCCCGCCCCTGTTGCCCAGTCCGACGTAACCGATGCGAACGGTATCAATTTTAGGGGCGGCATAGCCGCACATATTAAAGCGTTGCTTACGGGCTTGTTGCGCCTGTTGCAGCAGGTTGTCCGGTATGCCGGCGGCGTGAGCTGTTCCGATGCCCGGCAGTACGGCGCTGCCGGTAAGACCGATACCGGCGAGGCCTGCCAGTTTGAGAAAATCCCTGCGGTTATTTTTCATATGCATATTATTTTTCGACGTTATCGTTGTTATCTGTGGTGCGGACGATGAGCTGTCCGCGCTGGCGGCAGCGTTTGCGCAGTTCCTGGAACTCATCGCGGTAGAATTTAAGCGGTAGTCCGCCGACCGGGTTGCCGGACATGTCTACCGGCGCTATCAGCTCCACCTCCCGGCCGGTGAGCGCGGCGGCCAGCGACACGTCGCCCCATGGCAGGATGCCGGGCACGTGGATGGCCATGTTAAAATAATCGACGCCCTGCCTGTTGGCGAACTGGTAACTGACGGGGCTGTTATGTGCCACCACTTTGTGCACGCCGCTTTCCATCGCAGCGGCGAAAAGGCTGGCCATACCGGTTTCCTTGTATCCTTCAAGGATGATGCGTTTTACCCCGTAATGGCTGCGGAGGAAGCCGGTTAGCAACCGCAGATCGTTGGCCCATTTACCTTGCAGGGTATGCCCCAGCCAGAGGGCGCTGCGTGACAAGGTATGAAAGCGTGGCAGGCTGCCATCGGTTTTAGTGGCCGTTTCGGAGCTTTGTTCACCGGTACCCCACAGGTCGGCCAGCACCAGGCCATAACCCTGTGCCAGCAGCGCGTCTATGCGGTCGGAAGGGATACTGTCTTTCCCGCCGCTGTGGCTCAGCACCACATAACCGTTTTCCCTTTTGCGGGGTTTGCGGTGCAGCAGCGGCAGCAGTTCTCCGTCTGTTGTCTCCAGCGCCAGCCTGTCCCATCCCTCTTCCGGCGTATAGGTATGTAATTTTTTCAGTTGCAGTGGTTGTTCCGCTTTCAGCACAGCTTTTAAAGCGGCCCTTTTTTCTTTTACGTCGAGGCGGTCATGTCCCAGCATGTTAGCGCGCCATTCGCTGCCAGCCTGGCGGCACCAGGCGGCGGTGCTGAGCACATTACTGTCCCGCTGTAACGCGGGGAACGTGAGCAGCTGCCGTTCGGGCAGCAATGCCGTATTGGGCAGCGGTACCGCGTCGCCGTTGCCGGTATGTTTCAGGTGCTGATCAAACCATCCCAGCATGGTACTGCGTATCTCCGGCCAGTAGCCGTGGGTGGTATCAAAGAGCTGGTACTGCAGGCGGTCGCCGGCCTTCAGCAGTTGAAACAGCGGCATGGCCGCTTTATAGCTGCGCAGCATCTCCGAAGGATAGAAGGATTTGCTGGCGTCTTTTTCCGCGTTGCATATTTTCAGCGCCCTGGGCGCCGCCATAGCGAGGATGCCGGCTTCTTCGGTGAAGGTGAGGCCGGAAGGCAGCAGCTCGCAGACACAGTTACTGTTAAGGATATACGCTTCGAAGGTACCTACGCTGACCACCGGTACTGCGGCTTTAACCCGTTCATCCATGGCCGTTAGCCACATGGTCTGGTTACCGCCGCCGCTGGCGCCGGTGGCGCCGATCCGTTTTTTGTCTGTCTGCGGCAGGCTGCACAGCAGGTCTACCCCGCGTATATTGTCGGTCAGCTGCATGCCCATCAGTGTGACGCCGGCGTTCATCAGGGAGGCGCCGAGGTTAGCGCCGTGGTATTCAGCCGTACCGGGCGTGGTGGTCCGCTCTCCTGCGCCCCAGGCATCGATATTCAGGCAGATATAGCCGTGGCTGGCCAGTTCATGGGCGGTGGCCTGCACCATATCACCGGTGCGGGCGCCGGGCCAGTGGCCGTGCATATTGATTACCGCGGGGAAGGGACCCGGACCGTCCGGCATATACAGATTGGCGGTAGCGTATACACCGGGCCGGGTCTGGAAAGCGATATTACGGATGCTGTATCCCTGCCGCTGTATACGGCCGGTTTCTTTTGTATCGAGCGGCAACGTATGGTCTTCCTGCATACCGGTTTCCCGGACAATCCTTTCCCGCAGCTCCTGCCGCCAGGCGGTCCACCCTTCGGTGGTTTGCGGAAGCGTGGTATGCCGCTGAAAGGCGGCAGCAGCTTCCAGCTTCAGCTGCCTGACGGCAATATCCTCCCGTTCAGCAGGAAGCACTCTGGGCAACGGCCGCCCTACAGCCAGAAAAAGCGAAGACATGACCATGAAAAACTGCGCTATCGTATTCAACATCCAATGAATTTAACTATTTACAACAAGGCTATTCTACGTCCCACCACAACCGGGTGGCGGCGTTATCGGGGCCTCCCAGCAGCTGTATCCCTTTCTTCAGCTCGGCGCCGTTGGTGGTTGCTTCTGCTGAAGGATAAGGCAACCGTTTGATAAAGGCGCCGGCAGGCAGGTCTGCATTATCTGACTGCAATACCGGGTACATCTTCGGGTAACCGCTGCGGCGGAACTCAGCCCACCCTTCCATCCCGTCGGGATAGATGGCGATCCATTTCTGCGTGCCGATCTGCTGCCGTTGCACATTGGCCGCCGTCCCGAATTTCACCGGGATGTCGGCCACAGCCGGCGAATTGGCGACATCGCCCGGCGCCGCAGGCAGGGCGGCGGACTGTTTATAGGCATTGATGACAGCAGCGTCTGTAACGCCCCACTGCTGCATGCTTGTCTCAATCCCTTTTTCATAGAGCGCCTGCGCGGCACCGCCCATATTCCAGCCGTTGACAGCCCCTTCTGCCCGCAGGAAATAAGCTTCTGCAGCATAGAGCACCGTCTGGGAAGCTTCCAGCAGGGGCAGCCATGCGGTACCGTTCCAGGTAGCCCAGTAAGTGCCCGCGTTGGAAGTTTGGTCTGCCTGGTTCAGCGGGTTATTGAGCGCCACTGCCGGGGAGCCGTTACGCACGCTCCTGAAGGCGCCGTTTCCAACGGCCGGCTGGTACATTTTGTTCATCCGCGGATCATTATATCCTTTTAGATAAGACAACATGGTGGAACTCATGCTAAACTCGTTATAGGAAGCTACCCTGGCCAAACCGTTGCCATCGTTACCGCTGAGCGAGCGTTTTAGTTTAGCCGTATGCGTAATATCTGTCATTACGCCGGCAGCAACAGCCGCTTCGGCTTCCTGTTTGGCCCTGTCGGGCTGTACCCGGGAAATACGCAACGCCAGCCGCAGCCGCAACGTATTGGCGAACCGTATCCACTGCTGCACGTCGCCGCCATAGATCAGGTCATAATTGCCGAACACATTGCTGACGCCCGCCTGTTGCAGGGCTTTCACGGCATGGTCCAGCCGTTTGAAAAAATCATCGTAGATCTTGTCCTGCGCGTCGTAGGCGATCACGTCCTGTGCTTTACCGGCATCAAAATACGGTACCGGCCCGAAATAATCAGTCATATGATGAAACACGTACACCCACATGATTTCGGCCAGCGCATATTCCCCGGAGGCGGGCTGGGCATTTTCAAAGATGGTGCGTAGCTGGGGGACGGTCTGCACGTAGGTCACAATCCCCGGACGCGGCAGCCAGCCGTCGTTGATCAGGTAACGGTCGGTCTGGAAGCTGGTGGTATTCAGCGCAAAATATTGAGCATACAGATCGGCGTACAGGTTCTGCGTGGTCTGGTAATAGCCCTGGTTAACGGCGGCAGCCGACTGGGCTTTGGAGAACATAAACGGCATTTCCCTGAGACCTGCCTCGGTAAGTGTGCCGGGATTGGTATTCAGTTCATCGAAATTTTTGGTACAGCCGTTCAGTGCAGCAGCCATTACCAGCGGAAGAATATATCGGAATTGTTTTTTCATGGCAGTTGATTTTAGCGGCTAAAAAGATACGTTCACGTTGAAACCGAAGCTGCGTACCGCAGGCAGCAGACCGGCTTCTATGCCCTGGTAGTTGCTGGCGCCGATGGCCATTTCCGGGTCTACCGGGAGGGTACGTTTGCCGACGCCGGGAATATCCAGCAATGACTTACCCCTGTACAGGAAGAACAGGTTCCTTCCGGTGAGCGCTACCCTGGCTGATTTCAGCACTTTATTATTCAACTTGAAATCATAGGCGACAGACAGCTCCCGCAGGCGGAAGTTAGTGGCGCTGTAAGTAAAGAACTCGCCGTAAGCGTTGCGGCCGCCCTGTGACACGGTCGTCCAGAGATCTTCGGCCTTGATAGCCACATTGTTGGGAGAGCCGTCGGGCAGTACGCCGGGCAATACCAGGCCGCCATCGCGGAAACGGGTGGTATAGTCGGCCACGCCGTAAGCCGCGAGGATCGCGTCGGTGCCGGATACCAGCACACCGCCTACCCTGCCGTCTATCAGGAATGACAGGGAGAGGTCTTTATACTTCAGCTGGTTGCCCCAGCCCAGGGTAAAGTCAGGATTAAAGTTGCCCAGTTTCTGGTTGGCCGTTACCACCGGCAGACCGCTGGCATTCACCATGCGCTGACCGGTTTTTTCGTCGCGGCTCCAGGTGTAACCGTAGATATCGCCGTAAGAGCCGCCCGGCTTGATCAGCAGGCTGCCAAAATTATCCGAGGGCGACAGGTCGGCCTGGTCCACGCCCGGCGCCAGCGACAGCACCTTGTTTTTATTGGTGGCATAATTCAGCGTGGTATTCCAGCTGAAATGATCATTACGTACAGGCGTAGCTGTTACCATCACTTCTACCCCCCTGTTTTCGATGTTACCGGCGTTGATGTACTGGTTGTCGAAACCGCTGGCCTGTGGCAGGCCGATATAGATCAACTGGTTGATGGTATTATTTTTATAGATGGTAGCGTCCACACCGAGACGGCCATCGAGGAAACGCGCTTCCAGTCCTGCTTCATAGGACTTGGTCTGTTCCGGTTTCAGGTTCCTGATGGCTTTGGTGAAGCTTCTGGACACAAAACCGTTGCCTGCGCCTATGCTGTAATCATAGGTCTGTAGCAGCAGGTAGGGGTCTGCATCATTACCCACCTGGGTATACGAGGCACGCACCTTTCCGAAAGAAACCCAGGAAGGCATTTTAATCATATCGGACAAAACAGCGGACAGGCCTACAGACGGGTAAAAGTAGCTGTAGGGGCTGGGCAGTGTGGAAGACCAGTCGTTGCGTGCGCTCACGTCCAGGTAGAGGTATTGTTTAAAATCCAGCTGGGCGCTGCCATACACGGATTGTATTTCTTTTTTGACGGTGGTATTGGAGAATGCCGGCGCGGAGGCGAAGTTCAGGTTGAACTGATTGGGGATGCTCAGGCCATTGGCGATGGACTGGGTGTTATATCCCCGGCTTGTCAGCACGCTGCCGCCCACGTTGTAGCTGATATGAAAACTGTTGGAAAGGGTGTTGTTACCGGACAACAGCAGGTCCATGTTACGTTCCCAGTGGTTGACATATGCTTCGAGATAGCGGCCGCCCGGTTGTACGGGGAAGGCCACGGTACCGTCGTAGTAGGAAGCGGTGATTTTATCATCGTAACGGTCAAGGCTATATCTTCCCTGCACGCTGAGCCAGTCGCGCAGCTGGTATTTGGCAGATCCCATGAGCATGATGCGGTTGCGGGACTCGTTGACGCTGTTGCGGTGCACGTCCCAGTATGGGTTCTGGAAGGTGGAAGAATTGGTCCAGTAAATGGGATATGGTTTCCCGGTGGCATCTCTTCCTTCGAAGTGCCTCAGCGAATCGGGACTGAGGTCGCGGGGCATGATATAGGCCTCGTTGGCCACGCCCTGGTCTCCCACGCGGGGTTTGTTTTTGATATCCTGGCTTACGTAGGTCAGTTTCACATCGGTAGTAAGGCGGGGCAGTACTTCCGCGTTCACCCGAAGGTTGAGCGTATTACGTTGCAGGCTGTTTTTGGGATAGATGCCGGTAACGGAATTATTCGCGTAGGAAGCGTATCCCTTCAGTTTATCGGTACCGCCGGACACGTCGACTGCGTTGTTCACCGCCGTACCGGTATTAAAGAAACCTTTTACGTTGCTGGCGTAGGTCTGTGCCGGCGCGCCCCAGCTGTTGCCCGCACGGGCGCCGTACTGGCCGCCGTTGCCCCGGCCGTAGGTGTTCTGGAACTTCATGAGCAGGTTGGGCTGATCGATGGACACGCCGCCATTGTAGTGCATGGCCAGTTTGCCGCTTTTACCGCTTTTGGTGGTGATGATCAGCGCGCCGTTGGCAGCGCGGCTGCCATAGAGCGCTGCCGCAGCGGGGCCTTTCAGCACGTTGATGGATTCCACGTCCTGCGGGTTGATGCTGGCCGCGCCATCGCTGCCGGAATAACCGCTGGAGGTGCCTTTAGGCTGTGTGGCCACCGTATTGGCGGAACCGCCGCCGGCCGTCTCTGTGCTCATGGTATTATCAATGGGTACGCCGTCTACCACTATCAGGGCGTTGTTATTGCCACTGATGGAGCGGTTGCCGCGGAGTACTACCCTCACCGCGCCACCGGGGCCGGAGGCTGCCGGTGTCACCACCGCGCCGGCCACTTTACCGTTGAGCGTATTCATAATATTAGCGCCCGGATCTTTCACAGCATTGATGCTTTCGGTGCCCAGCTGCTGGGTGGCGTACCCCAGGGAGCGGGTCTTGCGTTCGATGCCCAGTGCCGTAACGACTACTTCGCTGAGGCTGGAGGAGCTTTCGCTGAGCGTTACGTCGATGGTGGTTTTGCCGCCTGCCGGTATTTCCTGGCGGGTATATCCCACAAAAGAAAATACGAGGGTGGCGTTGGCGGGCACGGAGAGCGAATAAGTACCGTCAGCGCTGCTGGTAACGCCCTGTGTGGTACCTTTAACGGTGATGGTAACGCCGGGAAGCGGCGCTTTGGAAACAGCATCTCTGACAGTGCCTTTAACAGGCGAATTTTGCGCTGCCAGTTGGCCGGACAGCGCCATGAACAGACATAGCAGCAGGTAAGGGAATAGGTCGCGGCAATTACAGTTCTTCATACGCTCGAATTTTAATGAGTGATTCCTGGTTGGTTTCGTTGCTAAAACGTGTCCCCAAAATACGTAGCCTCGAAACGTTTTGCCGGAATTTCACCGGTAACGTTACCGAAAACGTCGGTGATTTCTTATATTCGGGCATATGCGCCGACACTATGCTACGATAAAAGATATTGCCCGGGCGTTGAATATATCTGTATCAACGGTTTCACGGGCGCTGCGGGACACTTATGACGTGAATGCCGAAACCCGGCGGATGGTACTGGACAAGGCGGCAGAACTCAATTACCGGCCCAATTTCAATGCCACCGGCCTGGTAAAAAACAGTTCCCATAACCTGGCCGTATTACTGCCGGCCATCACCAACTACTATTTCTCCACGGTATTTACCGGTATACAGGAAGTGGCTTACCGTCATGGCTATAACCTTATCCTGCACGTGACCAACGACGATGCGGAACGGGAGCTGAGCATCATCCGCAACCTGTCTTTCAGCAGCCTCGACGGCATGCTGGTATCTGTATCCTCGCAGGCAGACGCCTGCGACCATTTCCAGGAAATTATCGACGACGGAGTGCCGGTCGTGTTTTTTGACCGTGTGGCCGAACATGTCAGGACCAGCAAAGTGATGCAGGACGATTACAACGGCGCTTTTGAAGCCACAGAACACCTGATCGCCAAAGGGTACCGCCGCATTGCGCACCTGGCAGGGCCACAGGGATTAACCTTCACGGCTAACCGGCTACAGGGATACCTGGATGCATTGCGCAAACATAAACTGCCGGTGCAGGAATCATGGATCATTCATTCCGGCTTCGCACAGGATAGCGGGTACCAGGACTTTCAGCAGCTATGGCAGCTGCGGTCTAAACCGGACGCCATTTTTGCGGTCAACGACCGTAAGGCTGTCGGCGCCATGCTGGCCATGAAAGAAAAGAAAATTATTCCGGGTAAAGATGTAGGTGTGATCGGCTTTACCAACGACCCGGTTTCGGCGATCATCTCCCCTTCGCTCAGCACCATAGCAGAACCAGCCTATGAGATCGGCAGGGTAAGTTGCCAGCTGCTACTGAATCATATCAGGAAGAAGAATTTTGTAGCGGAGGAAGTAGTGCTGCCAGGGAAGCTGATAGAAAGGGAATCGACGCAAAGGGGATAGTTAATTTTAATATCATGTGCAACGGCAAATATTTCCGGCTTAGATCCAGGCAAAATACCTCTGTGCAAACAAAGCAATTGTTCCCACTGTCTCTTTGTTTTGTTTTCCTGGCAGCCTGTAATATCACGCCTGTCGGACCTGTGGAGGAATTATCGAGGAGTTATTCTCCCGACAGCAGTAAATGTCTGTTGTTCTATCAGCATCAGCAAGGCGCCTGGGACGGCGACCATGCCTGTCTGGTTACCATAATAAAAGCTACTGACACTTTAACGGCAACAGAAAAATCGCCTGCTGTGGCGGTTTATTATTTAGACAGCGTTTATTGGAAAGCAAACGACTCAGCAGTGATACTGGAAAAATATACCGCATCTGTTCATAAAGGGCAACCACCCTACCGTGACACCACGATCAGGGGAATTAGCATACAAGTCCGGCATCGTTAGTTACTCCGCCAGTGCTTTCACCCTATACTTCACAATCTTTCTGATCAGCGCTGCCGGTAGCGGTTTGTCTACCGGGAACTGGATAGCGCCTTTCGAAGTCTTGTAAGCAGTCAGGTCGTCCTGGAAAATTTCGATAGCGGCGCCGCCGGGATAAAAGCCGATATGACTTTTATAGCCGGCAAACCATACCAGCACCTTATTCAGTTTAAACGCCGGTATGTTATAACTAATCACTTCCGTGGCTTTGGGCGCCGCTTTGCGGATAATTTCGCGGATCTCCTGCGCCTTATCGATGCTGGTTTCCGGCAGCGTGGCCAGGTATTCGTCGGTAGTTGTGAATTTAGTTCCCATCGTCGTTAGATTGTACTGCAAACTTACAAATACTGCCGCAGCCGTGCGCGGTGTCAATACGACAAATACAGGGGCATATGCCGCCATAAATGACTATTTTGGGGAACCTATTTTTGATACAGATGACAAACAGCCAACAACCAAAGATCTGTCTTATCACCGGCGCCAGCAGTGGTATCGGTTATGCGATCGCCCGCGCGCTGGCAGCAGAGGGCCACACCGTAGTAATTACCGCCCGCCGGCAGGAGCGGCTGCAGGAACTGGATGCCGCCAATGTGACGATGATGGCCGGCGACCTTACCGATCCCGGCTTCCAGGAGCAGGTGGTCAATACTGTTTTTGACACTTACGGCCGCTGCGATTATCTCTTTAACTGTGCCGGCAGCATTGAAGCGGGCCCGGTTGAAAGCATTGATATCGATAAGATGTCGGCCATGATACGCCTGAACGTGGAAGCGACTTTCAGGCTGACTTACCTGGTATTGAAACGTTTTAAGGCGCAGGGCTCCGGACATGTGATCAACCTGTCGAGCGTGATGGGAACAAAAGTGCGGCCCACGGCCGGCGCTTATGCCGCCACCAAGTTTGCCATGGAAGCGCTGTCCGAAGCGCTGCGGATGGAGCTGGCAGGTACCGCCATCAACATCTCCTGTATAGAACCCGGACTGGTGATGACGGAACTGCACAAGGACTGGGCCGTGCATCCCAGGGAAAGTATGGGCATCCATGATCCGCTCACGGTAGAGGATATCGTCCGTACGGTGAAGTTTATTATGGAACAGCCCTCACATGTGCGCATTCCGAAACTGATGATCCTGCCGGGCCATCACCAGATATGAGTTACGGAATCACAACCACTTTACCGCGGGTGCTGCCGCTGGCGATCTGCTGATGGGCTTTCGCCATATCGGCAAACGGGTAAGTGGCGGATACATGAGAGGTGAGTCTGCCGCGCTCCAGCAAGTCTGCCAGCAGCCGCATATCTTTTCCGCTGGACGCCACCATGATAAAATAACCGTTTTTATGCTGAGCGGCGGCCTTCTCTCCCACCGCCTCACGTAGTCCGCTGGGCAGGCTGATGATGGTGCCCTGCGGCCGCAGCGTTCTCAGGGAACGGTCAATGTAATCGCCGCCCATGGTGTCCAATACGAAGTCCAGGTCATGATAACGATCTTCAAACGGGGCTGATTTGTAATCGAAATGCTCATCTGCCCCGAGCCCCAGCACAAAATCACGGTTGGCCGCAGAAGCGGTACCGATCACGTAGGCGCCTGCCGCTTTTGCCAGCTGTACCGCGTAATGCCCCACGCCGCCGGCAGCGGCATGTATCAATACTTTGTCACCGGGATGAATAGTGGTGCTTGCGAAAGCCTGTAGCGCTGTCAACGCCGCCAGTGTGGCCGCTGCGGCTTCCTCGTGGGAAATGCCGGCCGGTTTATGCGCCAGTTGCTCCGCCGGCGCCGCTACATATTCAGCGTACGCTTTACCATGGCCGGGGAAATTGACCATGCCGAATACCTCGTCTCCCGCTTTGAACAACGGAGAATGAGACGCGGTAACAACCCCGGAAATATCCCACCCCAGGATGAGCGGGTCTTCTGCCTGCAGTTTGGTGAACATTCCTTTACCGCTACGGGTCTTTATGTCTACCGGGTTAATGCTGATGGCTTTTACCTGTACCAGCACTTCGCCGGCTGCGATCTCCGGTTCCGGTAAGGTGGTATGTACGAGTTGGTCAACATCTCCTGCGCCTTTTAATATGATTGCTTCCATGGCTGTCGAATTAATTTATGACAAATGTAAGCCTCCCGCCGCCTCTTTTTGCTGTACAATCCTGATATAAATCTGTAAAAATACCAGATACCTCCCATAAAAAAAGCGGCCTGGAAAACCAGGCCGCATACGGATATATATTCGTTAACATTAAAACGTTTTGATGTCTTCGCCGAGGTCGTACACCGGCGTTTTTTCCTTCAGTGCGTCGGCCACGATGCTGCTGCCTGCCGCGCTGCGGTAACCGCCGGCGCAATGCACGACGATCGGTTTCTCCAATGGTATTTCGTGTATCCGTTCCCGTAACTGGTCCAGCGGAATGGCCATGGAGCCGGGCAGTAAAGCGCCCGCCTTCGTTTCGCTGTCCATGCGCACGTCTATGATCGTGAACTGTTCGGGATGCGCGCGGAGCTGGTCCAGCGGTACAGGGTCCATTGTCTCGGAGCCGCCGGAATACACCGTTCCGCCGCGTATCATGCTTTCATAGCCGATGCTGGCCGCTCTGCGCAGCGCTTCCTTTAACTGTGCCATATCTGCGGCTATCAGGTAAAACGCTTCTCCCGGCGTCACTACGCTGCCCAGCCACGTTTCAAACTTACCGTTCAGCTGCAGATTGATGGCGTGCGGTAAATGACTTTGTTTAAAAGCGGCGGCCGGACGTGTATCCACCAGCAGCACATCGCCTTTCAAAGCAGCGCCGGTTGTAACCACCGGCACCTCTTCCAGCGCGGTTGCCAGCGCTGGCGCCCCTTTCCGGTTGATGTCCACGTCATACGGGAAGTATTTCGGGATATAGGGCTGCTGGGACAACAGCTCCGCCACAAAAGCGTCTTCTGTGTAGTCCTGTAAACTCCAGTTGGTCAGTTTTTCCGCACCGATGGTGCTGTGATTGGCTTCACTCAGCGATTTACCGCACAGCGTACCGGCGCCATGGGCAGGATACACCTGCGTATTGTCCGGCAGGGTCATCAACTTCTCCCGCAGGGAATGATACATTTGTTTTGCCAGGTCGGCACGGGTAGCGGTCAGGTTACCTGCTTTCTCGCGCAGGTCCGGCCGGCCGCAGTCGCCGATGAACAGCGTATCGCCGGTGAATACCGCTTTCACCACGCCTTTTTCTTCCAGCACAATGCTGATGCTGTCCGGCGAATGGCCCGGCGTATTCAGGGCTTTGAATGTCAGCTCCCCTGTTTGTATAGTATGTCCTTCATCGAAAGCCGTATGCGGATAGGCGGCGCCTACCAGCGCGGAACAGTAGATGGTAGCCCCGGTGGCCTGATGCAGCTCCAGGTGGCTGCTCACAAAATCGGCATGCGGATGCGTCTCTATCACGCCGGTGATTTTAGCGTTCCTGGCTGCCGCGAACTCCACATAAGGCGTTACATCCCTGGCAGGGTCTATCAGTATCACTGCTCCTGCCTTTTCGCTGTACACTGCATAGGAATAATGGGACAGTCCCTTATCTTCAAATTGTCTGATCTCCATAGCTATATATTTTTAATGTGGTAATTGATCACGGAAACGGCCATACACCCAGGTGCCGGCGATGGCGCTCAGCAAAGTGACGGCGACTACGGTGGCGCCTACACCAATCTGGGCGAACAGCGGCCCGGGGCAAGCGCCTGTAACAGCCCAGCCCAGGCCGAATATTAAACCACCATAGATTTGTCCTTTGTTGAATTTTTTAGGATGAAACACTACTGTTTCTCCCTCCAGCGTTTTGATATTATATTTTTTGATGAGCCACACCGATAACATACCCACCACGACTGCACTACCGATCACCCCATACATATGGAAGGACTGCAGCCGGAACATTTCCTGGATACGGAACCAGCTGATCACTTCCGCTTTCACAAAAATGATTCCGAACAAAGTGCCGATCACCAGGTATTTTAATTGACTAAACCATGTATTCATAAAAAAGTCAGCATTACAATGAAAGAATAAAAGGCAGTATCAGGTTAGCCATCACAAAGCCGCCGATCATAAAACAGATGGTGGCTACCAGTGAAGGCCATTGCAGGGTGGAAAGCCCCATGATGGCGTGACCGCTGGTGCAACCACCGGCGTAACGGGTGCCGAAGCCCACCAGGAAACCACCGCCGACCATCATCAGCAGACCACGGACGGATAAGAGCGCGGGCCAGTTGAACAGCTGACCGGGTACCAGCGAGTGAAAATCCGTAATGCCATATTGAGCCAGGTCAGTCACCAGTTTGGGATTTACCGCCACCGGCGCCGGATTGGCCAGCAGCGTACCGGCGATGATACCGCCTAACAGGATGCCCCCTACGAAAAGAAGGTTCCAGGCCTCTTTCTTCCAGTCGTACTGAAAGAAGGGCACTTTTGCCGGTATGCACGCCGCACAGATATGCCGCAGCGAAGAACTGATACCAAAAGATTTGTTGCCCACCAGCAGCAACACCGGCACGGTAAGCCCGATCAGCGGGCCTGCGATATACCAGGGCCAGGGTTGTTGTAAAAATTCAAGGATCGTCATTTAATATGTGTGTTTATATTACGATTACAAAGGTGTGGCAATACGTTCACGAACATGGTGACAATTGTTACACAAGCCTTTTCTTATTTCAGCACTGTTTCCAGCAGAATGATGTAAACGCCCATGGCCAGTACAAACCAGCCGAAACCACGCTTCAGCTTCTCCCCTGGTATCCTCCGGGAAAGCAGCCCGCCGGCTATCACCCCGGCCACGGCAATACCCGTCAATGTCAGCAGCAGCAGCCAGTTGATGCCTGCGTGCCCGGTATCACCCATAAAACCAATCAGCGTACTCATGGCCATGATCATCAGGGAGGTGCCTACCGCCGTTTTCATGGGCAGGCCGGCCATCATGATCAGCGCCGGGATGATCATAAATCCGCCGCCGGCGCCCAGCAGGCCCGTTACAAAGCCGATCAGCGTGCCATAGAGCGCCAGCCGTACTTTTCCGGAAGGGGTCATCGGCCTGGCCGTTTGCGGCTCTTTGGTGCGCCCCAGGATCATAGAGAAAGACGCCAGCAGCATCAGGCCTGCAAACAGCAGCATGACCGCCAGTTCCCGGGTGACCATCCATCCGCCGATGCTGAAAAGTTCAGCCGGCAGGACCGGCATCACATAACGCCTCGTCATCCATACCGCTGCAATAGAGGGTATGCCAAACAATAACGCCACCGGCACATTCACACGTTGTTTCCGGTAGCTGCCCACCGCGCCCACCAGGCTGGTGGCGCCTACGATGAACAGCGAGTAGGAAGTAGCGGCCGCCGGTGTAATACCGAAGAGATACACCAGCACCGGCAGGGTCAGCACAGACCCGCCGCCGCCTATGAGGCCCAGCGATACGCCAATCAACGCCGCAGCGATATAACCTATAATTTCCATCTGTTACATATTTGCTTTACTATCCATACAAAAGTACGGACCTCCCAAAGCAAACTCTGTGACTTAGGTTACACAGGCAATACTTCTATAGAATTCCTGTTGAGTTTGACAATGCCTTTCTGTTCCAGTTTTTTCAGCAAACGGGAAACGACTTCCCGGGACGAGTTGAGATCAGTGGCGATCTCCTGGTGGGTTAATTTCAATTCCAGGGTGCCCAGTTTGGTGGCCTGGGAACGGATGTAGGACAAAAGACGCTCGTCCATGTTTTTAAATACGGTGCTGTCCAATACGCTCAGCACCTCTTCGAAGCGGCGGCGGTAAGATTCGATCACAAACTGGTACCAGCTTTTGTAATCTTTCATCAGCGCTTCCATATACCGTACAGGTATCATCAGCACCACGGAGTCTTCCACGGCTTTGGCCATCACCTCGCTCGCTTTACCGGAGGCCACGCATACCATAGAAATGGCGCAGGCGTCGCCCGGCTCCAGGTAATACATAAAAAATTCGCCTATATCTTCCCCTTCCCGGTACAATTTGATCCTGCCTTCCAGCACCAGTACCGTGTATTTAATGTACTGGCCCTGCTGCATCAGCACCGTACCGGCAGGCACTGCCTGTAAGACCCCTATCTCCGACAGATGTGCTTTCAGCGCGTTGTCCAGCGCAGGGAAATGAGCGTTGAGGTATTCCAGAATATCCGATTTAGCATCCATAGTACGCGCGATATGGTTACAAGGTACAAAAAAGCCCGCGATCAGGGAGCAGCAGGGACATCATCACAAAAAAATATAAAAGAACTTAAAATTATATAACAAACATTCCGCTACTTACGGCTACTTTTGTCCGCATGAAGAAAGTCCTCACACTCGTTTTACTGCTGCTGTACGTTGGCACCTCCACCGGGGCCACGTTCCACATGCACTACTGCATGGGCAAGCTGGTAAAGATAGCGCTGTGGCATGGGGACAACAAAAAATGCAGCCACTGTGAGACAGACCTGAGCAAGGGATGCCCTAAAAAATGCTGCAAAGATGAGCATAAGACCGTCAAGCTGGAGAAAGACCAGAAAGTGACCGCTCACGCCCTTCATTTCCTGCAGATGCCTGTAGCGGACGTACCTGTGAGCTATGTACTGCTGCCGCCTGCTAAAATAGTGCCGCTGGCGACTGCGCATCCGGTGAGCCATGCACCACCTTACAGCAGTAAAGTACAGCCCTATATCCTGCATTGTATTTTCCGCGTGTGATACCCCTTTCCGCAGAATGGCAAGCCTGCCGTTCCTGATTTACCGCCCTTTTTATTTCTGTTTTTTCCGGGAGATAACTGACTCCTCCGTGCGACGTGTAGCCTGTGCCGTTATACACCACCGCCGGCGGTATGCAGTCCCCGACAGACCTTGTGCCCGCAGTGGTTTCTGTTATCTTCTGGTACCCATTGAATTAACATATATGGTACATCGAATTATCGAATGGTCGCTGCGCAACCGCTTCATTGTGCTGGTACTGGCCACCGCCCTGTTTGCCTGGGGCATCTATGCCGTCAAAAAAAATCCTATCGACGCCATCCCCGACCTGTCGGAGAACCAGGTGATCGTATTCACCGAATGGATGGGCCGCGGCCCGCAGCTGATAGAAGACCAGATCACCTATCCGCTGGTGACCAACCTCCAGGGACTGCCCAAAATCAAATATGTGCGCGGCTCCTCCATGTTCGGCATGAGCTTTATCTATGTCATCTTCCATGATGATGTGGACATCTACTGGGCCCGCGAAAGAGTGCTGGAAAGGCTCAGCACCGTGTCCCGTACCCTGCCCGCCGGCGTTTCGCCGCAGCTGGGCCCCGACGGCACCGGCGTAGGCCATATACTCTGGTATACGCTCGACGCCCCGCAGATGGATCTCGGCGAACAACGGGCGTTGCAGGACTGGTACGTTAAATTCGCCCTGCAAAATGTGGAAGGCGTCAGCGAAATCGCCTCCTTCGGCGGCTTCCAGAAACAATACCAGATCACCGTAGATCCCAACAAACTGCTATACTACCGCCTTTCCGTACCGGAAGTGATCAACGCCGTCCGGACCAACAACAACGAGTCCGGCGGCCGCAAATTTGAAATCAGCGACATCGGTTACATCATCAAGACCTCCGGCTACCTGAAATCGGCCGAAGAAATTGCCGACATCCCCGTCAAAACACAGAACAGCATCCCGATACGCGTGGCCGACGTGGCCACCGTGCAGATGACCGGTGAAACACGCCTCGGCATCTTCGACCAGGACGGCGAAGGAGAACGTGTAGGCGGCATCGTGGTGATGCGCTACGGCGAAAATGCTGCGGAAGTGATCGATCGCGTGAAAGCCAAAATGAAAGAAGTGGCCAAAGGTCTCCCCGAAAACGTGAAGTTCGATATCGTGTACGACCGCGGGGAACTGATCAAAGAATCCGTAGACTCCATCCGGCACACGCTGATCGAAGAGATGATCGTGGTGTCTGTGGTGGTGATCATCTTCCTGTTCCACTGGCGCAGCGCCCTCAGCATCATCATACAGATACCTATCACCCTGGCCGCCAGCTTCCTGCTGCTCAACGCCTTCGGCATCTCCTCCAATATCATGTCGCTCACCGGTATCGCACTGGCCATCGGCGTGATCGTGGACAACGGGATCATCATGAGTGAAAACGCCTATAAACATCTGTCCGAACGGTACGCCAGCTGGCAGGAACAACAAAAAAACAAATAACATGAACTGGCTGAAAAAAATATTCAAAAAAACACCACAGTGGATCAGCGAAGAGGAACGGCTGAAAGTGATCGAGCAATCCAGCAAACAGGTGTCGCGCGGCGTGTTTTTCGCTACCATCATCATCATCACCTCTTTTCTGCCGGTGTTTATGCTCACCGGGCAGGAAGGGAAACTGTTCCACCCGCTGGCCTATACGAAAACATTTATCATGATCATGGACGCCCTGCTGGTGATCACGCTGGCGCCGGTCCTGATCTCCTTCTTCATGAAAGGTAAATTCCGGCCGGACAATGCCAACCCGGTCAACCGCATACTGGAGCGCATATACGAACCCATTATCAAAGGCGTATTAAAATGGCGCAAGACCACTATCGCCATCAATGTGATCGCCCTGGTGATCACCATTCCCCTGCTGAAAAGCCTGGGCAGTGAATTTATGCCGCCGCTGGACGAGCAGAGCATCCTGTTCATGCCGGTGACCCTTCCCGATATCTCCAACGCAGAAGCCAAACGTATCCTGCAGGTACAGGACAAAATCATCAAATCCGTACCGGAAGTGGAGAAAGTACTGGGCAAGGCCGGCCGCGCCAGCACCGCTACCGACAACTCCCCATCAGCATGATCGAGACGATTATCATGCTGAAGCCTAAATCACAATGGCGGGAAGGCAAAACGAAGAAAGACATCATCGACGAGCTGGATAAAAAGCTGCAGATACCCGGCGTGGTGAACGGATGGACACAGCCCATCATCAACCGCATCAACATGCTGGCTACCGGTATTCGTACAGACGTGGGCGTGAAAGTGTACGGCCAGCAGCTGGACACCATCGCCGCCGTTTCTGAGAAAGTAAGGAAAGCGCTGGAAGGCACGCCCGGTATCACCGACCTGTATGTAGAACCCGTTACCGGCGGCAAATACCTCGATATCACCGTTCGCCGCGCCGACCTGGCCCGCTACGGCCTCAATGTCGACGATGTGAACCAGACCGTGGAAACCGCCCTGGGCGGCGCTCCTATCGGTAACACCATCGAAGGGCGGCAACGTTTCTCCATTAGCGTGCGGCTGGCGCAGGACTACCGCAACAGCGTAGAGCGCATCCGCCGCATCCCGATCATGTCTGCCTCCACCGGCGAAGTACCCTTGTCCGCCGTAGCCGACGTGAAATTCACCGACGGTCCGCCCATGATCACCTCCGACAATGCCATGCTGCGTGGCGCCGTACTGTTCAACGTGCGTGGCCGCGACCTCGGCAGCACCGTACAGGAGGCCATCAAAAAAATGGGACAGGCACAAGGCATCCTGCCGCAAGGCTACTACCTGGAATGGAGCGGCCAGTATGAAAACCTCATCCGCGGCCAGCAGACATTATTATGGATTGCGCCGGTGGTACTGGTCATCATATTCTTCTCGCTCTACTTCGCCTTCCACTCTGTCCGCGAAGCTTTCCTGAGCCTCATCACCGTGCCTTTCGCCCTTATCGGCGGCGCCTATATGATCTATTTCTGGGGCGTAAACCTGTCCGTGGCGGTAGCCGTAGGCTTCATCGCCCTCTTCGGCATCGCGGTGGAAACGGGCATCGTGATGGTCATCTACCTCAACGACGCCATGCAGCAGCTGGTGAAACAGAAAGGTAACAGTTCCGAAACCATCACCCGGGAAGACCTGCGGACACATGTTATCTACGGCGCCGCCAAAAGGCTCCGTCCCAAACTGATGACCGTCTGCGTGTCTCTCTTCGGGCTGGTGCCCGTTCTGTGGGCCAACGGCGTAGGCACCGATGTGATGCAGCCCATCGTACTGCCCATGATCGGCGGCGTGCTCACCTCCTCCACGCATATCCTGCTGGTGACACCGCTGATCTTCCTCATGACAAAAGAATATGAATTGCGTAAGCACGGAAAACTGGAGATCCATGAAGTACATCACTAAATATAAGCACGCAAAGGATTTGCACGCAAAGGCGCGAAGCAGCAAAGGCGCAAAGATCGTAACCGGTTTTTTTATGCTGGTGATGTCTTTGGTGACATCTGCCGCCACTGCGCAACACGCGCCGGTATTGTCGCTGCAAAGCATCCTGGAGAAAATAGACAGTAACAACGTGCTGCTGCAATCCTACGGCCTGAAAGCGGAAAGCTACCGCCACAGCGCCGAGGCAGCCACCGCCTGGATGGCCCCCATGGTGGGCGCCGGCACCTTTATGACGCCCTATCCCGGCCAGACGCTGATGGACGACCGCGACAAAGGCAGCCTGATGCTGCAGCTGGAACAGGACATTCCCAATCCGGCCAAACTGTCCGCAAAGAAACGCTACATCGCTTCACAAGGCAACGTGGAAATGGCTACCCGCGGCATTACGCTCAACGAACTGAAGGCGCAGGCCAAACGCCTGTACTATACCTGGATCGTAGCGCAGCAGAAAATCCGCGTACTGCAGGAAAATGAAAAAATCATGCAGACCATGCAAAAGATCGAAGAGGTGCGGTTTCCCTACAACCAGTCACAGCTCAGCGGCGTGTACAAAACCGCCGCCAAGCTGGAAGACAACCGCAACATGATCCGCATGCAGGAAGGCACCATCGCCAAAGCGCGCTCCTGGCTCAACAGCCTCATGAACGCGCCCGGTAACCAGTCTTTCGATATCGATACCACTTTTCAGCCTGTCTTTGAACAGGCATCGTCTTACGATACCGCCTCCCTGGCAGCCGTGCGGCAGGACGTGGTGAAGATGAATGAAAGCATCCGCTCCATGCAGCTCAACGTCGAAGCCATGAAGCGGGACAAGAAGCCGGATTTCAGGATACGCTTCGACCATATGCAGCCGCTGGGCAGCATGATGCCAAAGGCTTTCAGCGCTATGGGCATGGTGAGCATCCCTATTGTGCCGTGGGCTTCCAAAATGTACAAGTCAGGCATCAAGTCCATGGAATACAGCGTAGCGGCCATGGAAAAAGAGAAAGCTGCCATGTTACAGGAGACACAGGGTATGCTGTACGGCATGCAGTACGAGATCCGGTCCATGCAGCAGCGCATCACCGCCATGGAAGACAAGATCGTGCCTTCCCTGCGCCAGACGCTGGATGCCGGCTTCCTGAACTACCAGGAAAACAAACAGTCGCTCTCCGCTGTCATCGACGCCTGGGAAGCGCTGACCATGATGCAGTCCAATATTCTGGACGAAAAACTGAAACTCTATGAAATGATCGTGGATTATGAGAAACAGCTATATCGTTAATATCAATATCCTGTCTGTGACAGCCGTCGCGTTGCTGACGCTCGCCGCCTGCCAGCGTAAGCCGGCGCAGACACATGCTACCGGGCACGCACAAACGCCGGACAGCAGCATTACCGCGCTGACGCAGCCGGTCAATGCCCGCGTGATCGCCACCATCCCGGTGATCAAAGCCAGCAGCGGCACCCGCATCCATACTTCCGAGGTGAGCGGTGTCATTACCTATGATACCCGCCGGCAGACCAGCATCGCCAGTCGTGTAGGCGGCCGCATCGAAAGGCTGCTGATCAAATACAACTACCAGCCGGTCAGCAAAGGGCAGCTGATCATGGAGATTTATTCTCCCGAGCTGGCTGCTGCACAGCGGGAGCTGTTGCTCGTGGCCAGGCAGGGCGGCCCGTTGCTGGACGCCGCCAGGCAGCGTTTGCAGCTGCTGGGCATGCAGTCCGGGCAGGTAGAACAGGTGCTGAAGACGGGGCGTATCCTTTACCGTATCCCGGTATATAGTAACGCCAACGGCTATATCCTGGAACAGGGCAGCGCCGCAGCACCGGCCGCCATGGCTCCCACCAGCACGGCAGCAGCGCCTGCAGGCGACGGTATGGGCAACATGGGCGGCGGTGGTGGCGCCAGCGCTCCTGCAGCCGCTACGCCCGCAGCGCCGGCCAATACGCCCGTAATGCTGCGCGAAGGGCAATATGTAAGCGCAGGGCAGTCGCTCTTCACCATCTACCAGGCAGACAACCTCGTGGCGGAATTCGCGTTCCCAGTTGCGCTGGCAGCGAAGATAAAACCGCAGCAACGTCTGCTGTTTTACCCGGTGCATGATAAAAACGCTATGCAGCCCGGCAGCATCGGGCTGATAGAGCCGGTATACCGCAACGGCCAGAACTTCACGCTGGTAAGGGTGTACCTGGGCGCGCACCATTTCCGCGCCGGACAGCTGCTCACCGCCAGCATACCGCTGGTGTACCGCGAAGGCTGGTGGCTGCCGGCCAAAGCCGTGTACCGCTCCGGCAACCAGTCGCTCGTATTCCGTAAAACCAACGGCGCCTTTACGCCCGTGGCTGTAGAAACCGGCGCCGCCGTAGGTGGCATAGTACAGGTAACGACAGCTATCGGCGACTGGGAAGTGGCTTCCAATGCCGCCTACCTGGTGGACAGCGAAAGTTTTATCAAAACACAACCTTAGATTATGGAAAGAAAACATTTCTTACGCAACATAATGCTGGTAACCGTGGCGCCTGCCGTATTGCTGGCCGCCTGCAAGGAGACCGGCAAGCCCGCTGCACAGACAGGTCCGCAACAAACGTTTACCTGCCCCATGCACCCGCAGATCGTGCAGAACAAACCCGGCACCTGCCCTATCTGCGCTATGGACCTGGTACCGTTCGACAAGAACAACAAAGACCATTCCCTCACGCTGGACAACAGCCAGATAGCCCTTGCCAATATCACCACCATGACCATCGGCGCGGGTAACCTGGCCGGCTTCAAACAGCTGAACGGCCGGCTGGCCATCGATCCGGAGAAGACCAACGTTATCTCCAGCCGCGTACCGGGACGCGTGGAAGTGCTCTACGTACGGGAGACAGGCGTGAAAGTCACCAAAGGACAACCGCTGTACCGCATCTACTCCGAGCAACTGGCAGCCCTACAGCAGGAATACCTGCTGGCAGCCGCACAGGCACGGCAGTTCCCCGAGGACGCCCGCTTTGCGCAGATCGAAAAAGGCGCCCGCCAGAAGCTGACGCTGTACGACCAGTCGGATGCCGCTATTCAGCAGCTGCTGCAATCCGGGAAAGTAAATCCTTATGTAACTTATCCTGCCACCCAGAGCGGCATCGTCTCCGAGCTGTCAGTCACCGAAGGACAGTATGTGGCCGAAGGTGGCCCTGTGATGCGCCTGGAAGGGTATCAGCAGTTATGGGTGGAAGCGGACCTGTATCCCGCAGAAGCCGAAGCCGTTAAACCAGGACAGACCGTAAAAGTGATGGTGGCCGGCTGGGAGCAGGAACCGCAGCAGATGACGGTGCAGTTCATCAACCCGGCCCTGCAGAGCGGCAGCCAGCTGATGCAGCTGCGCGGCACTATCCCCAACCCGGACAACCGCTGGCAGCCCGGACAACAGGCCAGCATCCTGCTGCCCGTCAAAAGTAAAAACGACATACTGACGTTACCGGTAGATGCCGTTATCCGTGATGGCAAAGGCACCCACGTATGGATCGAAAAGAGCAAAGGCAAATTTGAGCCGCGCATGGTCACCACCGGCATGGAGAATTACGACGCCGTAGAAATCGCAGACGGTCTCGCCGCAGGCGATAAAGTAGTGGTCACCGGCGCCTACCTGCTGTACAGCGAATATATCCTGAAAAAAGGGGCAGACCCGCTGGCAGCGGCAGCCGGTCATCAACATTAAACAATCAACTGTTAATCATAAAAAATCATCAGCATGACATCATTCGTAAAAGCGGGCATACCCGTACTCTCCGCTCTCCTGCTGGCCGCCTGCGGTAACAGCGCTTCCACCGGCAGCAATGCCGATTCGTCCCATCAGCATCAGCCGGAACCGGCTGCCGCTGCCACAGCACAGCCAGCGGCCCTGCAGCTGAAAGATGATCAGCTCAACGCCGTATACCAGCAATACCAGCAGCTGTCCGAAGCCCTCGTGAAAGGGGACGCCGGCGCTGCCCGCATCGCCGCCAACGCCATCGAGGTGGGCGCCAAAGACCTCACCGGCGGCGCACAAACCGCCAGCACCGCCGCCGCCATCGTAGCCGCAGCAGATATTGAAGCGCAGCGTACCGCCTATGCATCGCTCAGCAACGACCTGATCGCACTGGTGAAAAAATCGGGCGTGAGCAGCGGCACCCTGTACGTTGACTTCTGCCCGATGGCGCTCAATGACAAAGGCGGCTACTGGCTTAGCACCGAAAAAGGCATTCAGAACCCCTACTTCGGCGACCAGATGCTCACCTGCGGAGAAGTAAAAGAAACGATTCAATAACACCTAACGTATACGCATGAAGACGATCATCATCACCACCCTGACTGTCACCACACTGGCCTTCGCCGCCTGCAACAACCAGCCTGCCAGCCATGAGGGCAGCCATACCGACAGCACCGCCGCCGCACATCATCACGATGCAGCACCGGCCGCCGCTGCAGATGTCACCACCGTACAGCCGCAGTTCACCGATGTGGACCCGGCCATCGCCACAGCCATGAAAGGCCTGGTGGACGGTTACCTGCAACTGAAAAACAGCCTCGCCGCTGACGACGATGCCGCCGCGGGCAAAGCCGGACAATCCATGAGCGCCGCACTGGCACAGGTGGACGCTTCCCGCTTAACGGCAGATCAGAAGAAAATCTATGACAACAACGAAGAAGATCTGAAAGAACATGCCGATCATATCCGCAAAAACGTGGGCAATATCGCTCACCAGCGGGAGCATTTCGTGATGATGAGCGATGATATGTATGAACTGGTAAAAGCTTTCGGGGGCGGCCAACCGCTATACCGCACGCATTGTCCCATGTACGATCAGAATAAGGGCGCCTACTGGCTCAGCGAATCCGTCACCGTAAAGAACCCTTATATGGGAACTAAAATGGCTGACTGCGGGTCGGTAAAGGAAATGATCGACACAGGAAAACCATAAACAAGTCAGCTTATTTCTTTATATTTGAACCATCCCGGGGCTTTTTTGCCCCGGGATAAATAGCTATGAAAAAAGGCAAATTGATCGCGGGTGCATTGTTGCTCATTTTCGCCGGTATACAGCTTTTCCGGCCTGTTAAAAACCAGGGGAATGATCAAACAGCTGACATCAGCAAGGTAATCTCCATACCGGACAGCATTCATACTCTCCTACAACAAGCCTGTTACGACTGTCACAGTAACTACACGAACTATCCATGGTATGCGGAAATCCAGCCGGTGGCCTGGTGGCTCGACAACCATGTACAGGAAGGTAAAAGAGAACTGAACTTTCATGAGTATGGTAAATATACGCCCAAACGCCAGGCGCATAAACTTAAGGAGATGAAAGAACAGATTGCCGAAGGCGAAATGCCACTGTCATCCTATACGCTCATACACCGGGAGGCTATATGGACGCCTGCACAACAACAGGCCGTTATTGCCTGGATAGATAGCGCCATGGCAAAGTAACGCCCCTGACACTCAGGTGAATTTCAGCACACCGCAGGAGAAGATCGCCAGCAACAATAACAGCTGCAGGATATAGAACAGGTTCAGCCGCGCTTTCAGCGGCTCCAGCGAAATACCGATATTTTCATTGGAAGCGGCGGACTGTAATACCGGCTTCATCTTCAGCCCCAGCCTTCTTCCCATTATCCCGTTGACGATCACCAGCAGAAACATGACCATCTTAATCCTGAACCAGAGCTGTTCTCCATAGACGCCGTGCACCTGAGCCATCATAATAGTACCCGATACCAACAACAGCAACATGCCAATACCCATTGCTACAGGAAAACGGGCCGTCAGGTCGAGGATAGCCACCGCTCTTGTTCTGTCAGTAGCATAAATTTTCCAGAAACGGCGATTTGCCAGAAATCCTGCCAGTACAATGCCTGCCACCATGGCCAGCCCGATAATGTGCGTCAGTAAACTCAATAAATAGGTGTTCATCTTAGCTAAATTTTATACCTGCAAAGGTCTGCCCCGCCCGCCTTTTCCATTTACATTAAAAGGAGCCTTATTTATATAAAAAGGAATTAGATTTGTAAAAAAAGTACCATGCCGCTTGAATGGGATGATTCCGGCAATGCCACCTCCAGGGCCGACGACACAAGACCGGATATTAATGCACCGCAATTGCATGAAGGCGCCACCGAAGTATCTCTCCCCTTCGGACGGGGAAAGATGTGCAACTGGCAGTTTGATGGTATCCGCATGATCAAAAGTGACTGGGAATATCACAGCCGCAGCCAGATGAGCTGGCAGACCGAAGCGGACCTGGTCCACCTGCACTTCCTGATGAAAGGACACCTGGTCATGGAGCCGCTGGAAGGGAAAGTGCCGGTCCATTTTACCAGCAACACGCACAACATGTTGTTCAATAACGGGGAGCGGGGCGTGCTGAATATCCAGGAACTGGAAGCTTCCGCTTTCATCCTGCAATTCACCAAGGATACTTTCGTGCAGCTCACCGAACATTCCGACGACGCATTGCAACGGTTTGCCGACAAGGTGCTGAGCGGAAAACCCGGCATACTGTCCGCACAATCGATGCCGATCAGCCTCCCCATGCAACAGGCCATCTATTCCATTAACCATTGCGATTACCAGGGCGGCATCAAAAAGATGTTTCTTTTTTCCAAAGCCATCGAAATGCTGGTGTTACAGGCAGCGTCCTATCACCAGCACCACCACCGGAAAAACCCCGTCGTACGTACACCTTATGACCGCGACCGGCTGTACTTTGCACGCGAGCATCTGGCGCAAAACCTGGAGAACCCTCCTACCCTCTCCGCGCTGGCCAAACTGGCAGGGCTCAACGAATACAAACTGAAACACGGCTTTAAGGAACTGTTCAACACCACCGCCTTCAGCTTCGTAGCCGAACAGCGGCTGGAACTGGCCCGTACCTACCTGCTGGACCAGCATAAGACCGTCGGCGAAATCGCCGATATGCTGGGATATTCCTCTATCCAGCATTTCAGTACCGCATTTAAAAAGAAGTTTGGCTGTTCACCGAATAAAGCGAGATGACTTTACGCCGGTTGTTACCTTATATAGCGATAGCAGTTTTGTTTACCGGAATTTACTGGTTGACAACGATCATTCCTGCCTCCTGGCTTGGCAGTGGAGCTTTTGGCGTTTACCGGCAGAGAATTCAGTTACAGGTTGAAACTTTACTGCTCTTGCTACCCGTCAGCCTGCTCGCAGTAAACACCATGGAGATACTGACAGTTACTTCCGACACCTTTCTTCTCCGATTATTAAAATCACTTGTCGCCATAGCCTTCACCTATCTGATGATGGCCGGCATATGGCATTTGTCTTCCACTCCTCCGGCTAACCTGTTCGGACCACATCGTCTGTCCTCCCACTTCATCTGCGTCATGGCTATAATGTTTACAGTGTGCCTCATCATTTGCCTTGAGATATTACAGCGCATCCTGTTTCACTATACCGGCAAAGCCGTTATCGCCCGCTATATCCCCCAATGGCTCCGGATGGACTAACCCTCAATAAACTTATCTGGAAAGCTTTTTTTCATTCCCCCCATTTTCCGGTTCATCGCCCATTTTTTCCGGTTCACCCCGATTGTCGGCAGGAGATCTCCCGTAATCGGCCACATTTGCTCTTTATAAAGAAAAAATGATGGCAATGACACACCAACAAAGCAACAAAGGAAGCAGACGACTGATCCCGGGGCTGATCATCGCCTGCCTGTTGCCGGCTGCCCTCAGCAGCTGTGGTAATAAAGCCGGCGCTGAAACTGCCGGAATGGAGGCTCCTGTGCCCGAACTGCCGGTGCTGACACTGGATTCCACCACTGCGATGACCACCAGCGATTATTCCGCCCTGCTGGAAGGTAAGGTGAACGTCGATATCCGTCCGCAGGTGGATGGTTATCTCGATAAAATCTTTGTGGATGAAGGCAGCTTTGTAAAAGCCGGCCAACCGCTGTTCCAGATCAATGACCAGACCTACCGCGAACAGCTCAACAAAGACATCGCCAGTCTGCATGCCATGGAATCTGCGCTGAATGCGGCCCAGCTGGAGGTTGACAAAGTTAAACCGCTGGTAGATAATAAAGTGATGGCCGAAATGCAGTTAAAAACAGCACTCGCCACCCTTCAGACCGCCAAAGCCAACGTAGAACAGGCAAAAGCGGCGGTAGCTTCTTCCCGTATCAACGTAGGCTTTACCCTGGTAAAAGCGCCGGTGAGCGGTTACATTGGCCGTATCCCTAAGCGTATAGGCAACCTCGTTGGTAAAGGCGATGCCGCCCCACTCACCACCCTGTCTGACATCAGCGAAGTATATGCGTATTTCTCCATGAGTGAAAACGATTTCATGAACTTCAGCAAAGGCGCTTCCGGCGTTACTTTACAGCAACAGCTGAAACAGCTGCGCCCGGTAACGCTGATCCTTTCCAACGGGGAGACCTACAGCCAGAAAGGGCGTATTGAGATGGTAGACGGTCAGTTCAACAGGACCACCGCCGCTATCAGTCTGCGTGCCACCTTCCCCAACCCCGCTTCCCTGCTGCGTTCCGGCAATACCGGCAAAGTAAGGGTAGAACAGCTCTTTAGCGGAGTAATACAGGTACCGCAGGCGGCCACACTGGAAATGCAGGACAAAGTGTTTGTGTACCAGGTGGCCGACAGCAACAAAGTAGTACGCCGTATTCTCGACCTCGCAGGCCGCAGCGGGGAGAACTTCATCGTCCGCGACGGCGTGAAGAAAGGCGATAAGATCGTGACCGCCGGCATCGAGACCCTGATGGAGGGCGCTGTGGTGAAACCTGCCGCCGGCACTAAAGCTACCGATGCCCCTGCAGCGGGAAAATAAATCCAAAGTAATACAAGCCATGCTGAATAAAATCATTCAACGACCAGTACTCGCCACCGTGATATCGGTGATCCTGGTTATCCTGGGCATCGTAGGACTTACCCGTCTGCCGGTGACCCAATTCCCCGACATTGCGCCGCCAAGCGTAATGGTCAGCGCCACTTTCCCCGGCGGCAACGCCGCCACCGTACTGCGTTCGGTGGTAACGCCACTGGAAGAAGCCATCAACGGCGTGGAAAACATGACCTATATACAGTCCACCGCCAGCAACGACGGTACGGGCATGGTCACCGTTTTCTTCAAACTCGGCACCGACCCCGACCAGGCAGCGGTGAACGTACAGAACCGCGTGTCGCAGGTAACCAGCCAGCTGCCTTCCGAGGTAATACAAGCCGGCGTTACCACCACCAAACAACAGAACGGGATGATCATGATCCTGGACCTGGTGAGCGACGACAACAAAAAATATGACGAGGCTTTCCTTCAGAACTACGCTAAGATCAACGTGATACCGGAGATCAAACGTATCCCGGGCGTAGGCCAGGCGCAGGTCTTCGGCGCCAAAGACTACTCCATGCGGGTGTGGCTGAAGCCTGAACAGTTGTCCGCCTATAATGTCACCCCCGCCGAGGTAATGAACGCTATCCGCGACCAGAGCCTGGAAGCCGCTCCCGGTAAATTCGGGGAAGGCACCAACGAGCCCTTGTCTTTCGTGATCAACTATAAAGGGAAATTCAATCTCCCCGAACAGTATGAAAAAATTGTGATCCGCGTAGCGCCCGACGGGTCTGTGTTGTACCTGAAAGATCTCGCCCGTATCGAGCTGGGATCGGCCAACTACACCACCGACAACCGTGTGAATGGTAAAGACGCCGTGACCATGGCCATCTTCCAGACCAACGGATCTAACGCCAACGCCATCCAGACCGCTATCGGCGAAGTGATGGACAACGCGTCCAAACTGTTCCCCAAAGGGATACGTTACAACGTGACCATGAGCACCAAAGAGCAGCTGGACATCTCTATCAAACAGGTGAAGTCCACGCTGATAGAAGCTTTCATCCTGGTATTCGTGATCGTGTTCCTGTTCCTGCAGGACTTCCGTTCCACGCTGATCCCGGCCATCGCCGTGCCGGTGTCGCTGGTAGGTACGTTCTTTTTCCTGCAGATGATGGGCTTTTCCATCAACATGCTGACGCTCTTTGCGCTGGTGCTGGCCATCGGTATCGTGGTGGATGACGCCATTGTGGTGGTGGAAGCCGTGCACAGCAAGATGGAGCGATCGCACCTGCCCGCCAAAGCCGCCACCATGTCGGCCATGGGCGAGATCACCGGCGCCATCGTGTCTATCACGCTGGTGATGGCGGCCGTGTTCCTCCCGGTAGGCTTCATGGAAGGCCCGACGGGCGTGTTTTACCGGCAGTTTGCGTTTACGCTGGCCATCGCCATCCTGATCTCGGCGCTGAACGCGCTGACGCTCAGCCCTGCATTGTGCGCCCTCTTCCTGAAGAACACCCACGCCGGCGAAGGCAGCCACGATGGAAAGGCCGCAGCTCCCAAAGGCTTTGCCGGCCGTTTCTTTACCGCGTTCAACAGTGGTTTTACAGCGCTCACCAACAAATACGGCCGTGCCGTTAAATGGCTGATCTCCTATAAATGGGTGGGACTTGGTTTACTCGCTATCGTGACCGCTGTCACCGTATGGCTCATGCAGGTAACGCCCAAGGGCTTTATCCCCAATGAGGACGGCAGCTTCGTGGCCTACTCCCTGTCCCTCCCTCCTGGAGCGGGCCTGGACAGGACCACCCAGGTGTTGCACCGTGCAGACAGTATCCTGCAAAAAATGCCTTTCGTGGAATCCGAGACCAGCATCTCCGGTTATAACATCCTGAGTAACGGCGCCAGCCCGGCTTATGCTATGGGCTTTGTAAAACTGAAACCGATCAAAGAACGTGGCGACACCAGCAACATCGACGACATCGTATATGTGCTTACCGAGCAGCTGGCCGCCATCAAGGAAGGCGCCTTCAGTGTGTTTACCTTCCCGACAGTGCCCGGCTTCGGTTCCTTCAGCGGCCTGGAGCTGGTACTGCAGGACCGTACCGGCGGCCCGGTGGAAAAGTTCAGCGAAACCGCCAATAAGTTCATCGGTGAGATGATGCAGACACCCGAGATAGGCGTTGCCTTTACCATGTTCAAGGCGGACTTCCCGCAGTACGAGATCATGGTGGATGCCGTGAAAGCGAAGCAGCTGGGCGTGAGCGTGAGTGATCTGATGGCGACTATGCAGACCTACTACGGCAGTAACCAGGCCAACGATTTTAACCGCTTCGGCAAATACTATCGCGTGATGGTGCAGGCCGAACCGGAAGCCCGCGGCAACCCTACCAGCCTGGAAGGCATCTTTGTGAAGAATGACCAGGGGCAGATGGTGCCGGTGAACAGTATTATCACACTAAAAAAAGTGTATGGCCCGGAGATGATGAACCGTTACAACCTGTTCAACTCCATTACCATCAACGCTATTCCCAAACCGGGCTTCAGCACCGGCGACGCCATCAAGGCCGTGGAGCGGCTGGCGGCCACCAAACTGCCGACAGGTTTCAGCTATGAGTGGACCGGTTTAAGCAAGGAAGAAAAAACGGCCGGCAACCAGATGGTGTTCATCTTCGTACTGGCGCTGGTGTTTGTGTATTTCCTGCTGGCAGCGCAATATGAAAGTTACCTGCTGCCGCTGGCCGTACTGTTGTCCATCCCTACCGGTATCCTGGGCGTGTTCCTCGCCATCAATATGGCCGGTATCGACAATAACATCTATGTGCAGGTGGGACTGGTGATGCTGATAGGGCTGCTGGCCAAGAACGCTATCCTGATCGTGGAATTTGCCGTACAGCGGCGCCGTGCGGGCAAAACGCTCCTGTCGGCCGCCCTGGAGGCAGCCAAGCTGCGTCTGCGTCCGATCATCATGACATCGCTCGCTTTTGTGGCCGGCCTGATGCCGCTGACGATCGTAAAAGGGCCGTCGGCGCTGGGCAACCATTCCATCAGTATCGGTACCGCCGGCGGTATGTTGTCCGGTGTTATCCTCGGTGTGTTCATTATCCCGGTATTGTTTATCGTGTTCCAGTACCTGCAGGAAAAAGTTACCGTTCACAAGCCGGTAGTCATCAAAGAACCTGTAGCAGTATAAACACTTTCTAAAAAATAGTATTACAATGACTATCAATAAATCACTGTTGTTCGCCATGGCCGTGCTCACCAGCACGGTAATGGCCTGCAGGGTGGGCAAAGAGTTCACCAGACCGGCCACCGCGCTGCCCGAAAAGTACCGGGACGCTGCTGTGCCGGCCGACAGCAGCAATATCGGCCAGCTGTCGTGGAAGACTTTTTTCACCGATCCGGTGCTGCAAGCCCTGATCGACAGCGCTATCGCGCATAATTTCGATATACAGACCGCCCTGAAAAATACGGAGATCGCAGCGCAGACGGTCAAAACCTCACGGCTGGGCAATCTGCCCGACATCAACCTGCAGATACAGGCCAACCGCAGTTACCCGTCGAAAAACAGTTTGAACGGCTCAATGGCCGACCAGTTTATGGGCACCCGTTACATGGACGATTATAACGCCAACGTGAGCCTGAGCTGGGAAGTGGTGGCCTGGGGGAAAATCAGCCGGCTGAAAGAGGCCGCCCTCGCCGGCTACCTGCAGAGCACCGAAGCTGCCCGCGCGGTACAGACCCGTATTGTCAGTGAAGTGGCGCAGGGCTATTACAACCTGCTGATGCTTGACCAGCAGCATGCTATCGCCGCCAGGAACCTGGCGCTCAACGACAGCACGCTGTCCATGATGCAGCTGCAATATCAGTCCGGGATGATCAACAATCTCGCTATAGAGCAAACCGCCGCACAACGGCAGGTGGCTGCCGCCCTGTTACCCCAACTGGAACAGCAGATCAAGCTCCAGGAAAACGCGCTGAGCATTCTCACCGGCACGCTGCCTGCCAGCATTGCCCGGAGCAACCGGCCTTCATCCATAGTAACAGGCAGTCCCCTGCAGGCCGGCGTGCCCGCCAGTCTGCTCAGTCAGCGCCCCGATGTACATGCCGCCGAGATGGCCGTAAAAGTAGCTAACGCCAAAGCGGGCATCGCACAGGCCAGCATGTACCCCGCCCTTAATATTACCGCCACCGCGGGTCTTAATACGTTTAAGGCCAGCAACTGGTTCAGCATACCAGGCAGCCTTTTTGAAACAGTAGCCGGCAGCATTACGCAGCCCATCTTCCAGCGAAAGAAGTTAAAGACAGATTGGGAAATAGCTAAAATCGAATGGGAAAAATCAGCTATCGACTTCCGGAGATCGGTACTGACAGCTGTAGGAGAAGTATCGGACGCTCTCGTGAAGCTGGACAAGCTCAAAGTGCAACAGGAGATGACGCAGCTGCGGGTGGACAAGCTGCAAAGCGCCACCAAAAATGCCGGCTTACTGTTTCAAAGTGGCATGGCCACCTACCTGGAAGTGATCACGGCACAAAGCAACGTGCTGCAAAGTGAACTGGACCTTGCTTCCGTACAGCGCGCCCAACAGGGTGCCGTGGTGGAGCTTTACCGCTCCCTGGGCGGCGGCTGGAAATAGTTGTAACAACATGATAAGCCTGATTATTTTATATTTAGGGCCGGTTGAAGCACTAAAAACAAGCAATGACCAAGAATAACATGGCAGAGAAGATGTTCAACAGGTATTACCGGATATTTATTATTCCGATGATATTTCTCCTGTACTACCTGTTGTCCTACCTGGTAAATCCCTACAGCGAATCCTGGGTGAGGATGTTCAAGCAGAGTAGGAAAGAGTGGGTGATAGAGATCACCATCATGATGATTTTCTGCTGGCTGATTACAGAGGTCAGCCTGATCACCGCCCGCTGGATGGACCGGTGGATTCCCTGGGAGCAGTGGCCTATCCGGCGTTTTGTGGCCCAGCTTTTTGGGCAGATTATTTCCGTGGGCATCCTGCTGAGTATATTTTACGTGGTGCTGTCGCTGATCTTCGGTCCCCGGGAGAACGAGCCGGTGACCATCCCGGAAAAGCTGGATGAGTGGCAGTTTGTCTTCGTATGTGTGATGCTGTCTATCCTGATCAGTGCCGTGCATACAGGCAACTATTTCCTGCAACGCTGGAAAACGTCTATGCTGGAGGCATCCGAGCTGGAGCTCAAAGCGTCCGAGCTACGGCAGATAGCGATGCAGTCGCAGTTACAGTCGCTCAAGCTACAACTGGACCCGCATTTTATGTTTAACAATTTCAGTACGTTGTCGGCGCTGATTGAAGAGGATAAAAATACGGCGTTGTCTTTCCTGGAAAACCTGTCGCGTGTGTACCGGTATATGATCGTGAATCTGCCGAATGACATTATCACGCTGAAAGAAGAACTACGTTTTATAAAAGCTTATATCTACCTGATCCGGATCCGTCACGGCGACAACGTAGACATCCGCATAGATGTGCCGGACGAGCTCTCCGGCCGGGGCATCCCTCCTATCACGCTGCAGCTGCTGATAGAGAATGCCATCAAACATAATGTGGCTACCGGCGAACACCCGTTGCACATTCATATTTATCAAAGCGAAGAAGGAAAACTAACTGTCAGCAATAATACACAGCGTATCCCCAATGTGATCCCGTCAACCAAACTGGGCCTGGAAAATATCCGCAACCGTTATGCCCTGCTCTCCGACCGGACCCCTGATATCCGGGAAGAAAACGGGATGTTTATGGTGACGCTGCCATTACTGGACTTTTAAATTACTTGTATGAAAATTGTGATCGTTGAAGACGAAAAGCCCAATGCCACCCGCTTAAAGAACCTGGTACTGGATATCTGTCCCGATGCGGTGGTAGATGCGATGCTGGATACAGTCACCGGCAGCGTGGCCTGGTTCAGGGAACATTCCCATCCCGATGTGGTGCTGATGGACATACGGCTGGCCGACGGCCTGTCGTTCGATATCTTTCAGCAGGTATCTCTCGAATGCCCCGTTATCTTCACCACTGCCTACGATGAATACGCTATCCGTGCCTTTAAGGTAAATAGTATTGACTACCTGTTGAAACCTATAGAGAAAGAAGACCTGCGGCAGGCGCTGGACAAGATCAAAAAAGAGCCGGCGCAGGCGGGGCCGACCGATATGGTGCAGCAGCTGCTGGAGTTTTTCAGGCAGAAAGAAGTGACCTACCGGACGCGTTTTATGCTCCCTTTCCGGGATGGCTACCGCACCGTGCTGGTAGAAGATGTGGACTTCGTTTTTTACGCCGCCAATGTGACACACCTCGTGTTAAAAGACAAATCGCATGTGGTGGTGACCCAGACGATGGATGAGCTGGAAGAGCAGCTGAACCCCGTACAGTTTTTCCGTGCCAACCGGCAGCATATCATCGGCGTACATAGTATAGACCGTATACTCCATTCTTTTGCCGGCAAATTACAGATACGGCTGAAGCGCGATCCTGAGCGGGAAGTGCTGGTCAGCAAAGAGAAAGTGCCGCTGTTTAAACAGTGGCTGGATAAATGATCTGTTATTTGAAATGCAGGCTGCCTTTTTTATCGAAGTAGTAATCTACTGTTGTCGTTGATTTCAGGTTATCGAGGAATACCGTGATGGGCTGGTTGCGTTCCAGGCTGCCGGTAAAGGTTTCCCCGGCGATGCGGGTATTGTCCATGATCACGGGTATACCGAACCAGCGGGGCAGTATGCGGGTGATATCGGCCAGGGTGGTATTGGAGAAGTAGAAGACGCCCCGGCGCCAGGAGAGTTCCTCGGGTTCGTCGAAGGGTTGGATGCGGATGCCATTGTTTGTTGCTATGGCTTGCTGACCGGGTTTGAGCGGCACGTCGTTCATTTTCACCGCGCCCTCCACTAAAGATACTTTTACGCTACCGCTATCATAGGTATTCACATTAAAGGATGTGCCCAGCACCTGTACAGTACCTTGTGCGGTATGTACCAGGAAGGGGCGCGCCGCATCTTTGGCAACGGTAAGAAACGCCTCTCCGGAAAGATATACCTCACGAGCGTCCGTGGAGAAAGGTACGGGGAACCTTAGTGTAGAAGCAGCATTCAGTGCCACTACGGTCCCATCCGAAAGCTTTATGGTGTAGTATTGCCCAATGGGGACGGCTAATGTTAAGTTTTCATTACCATGCTTGTTCTGAATGGTACTTTCGGGCAGTGAAAGCGTATTATTAGTATTGACGGCCTGTGTGGTACCAATGTGGAGGATTCCACTGTCTTTAGACAAGTTCAGCCTCTGACCATCGCCCAGCAACAATTGGACACCGGTCGAAGAATTAAGCAGCGATAAAGATTCAGGTGCCGCAGTACGGGAACGGAATAGCCATCCTCCTGTGATCGTCAATATCAGGAAGGCAATAGCGGCGGCCGATATCAACGGCTGTAGCCGACGTATTTCCCTGGCGGGCTGATTTTTCCTTTGTTGAAGCGCAGCATCCACTTCCGATTGAAATGGCATCTCCTGCCATGGGAGGTCATCAAAACGTCGGAAGTTATTGTCCAGATCTTCCTGACGGTATAAACTTTTAGTTTGCTGCCACATAACAGCCACCTGATGGTCGGTTTCGATCAGATGGTCAAGATAGGCCTCATCGGCGGCGCTGATAATGCCTCCGAGCTTTTCTGTTATCAGCCTTTGTATTTCCGGATTACTTCTCATTACGCTAATAAAGACACATTTCTAAGTTGGACGGGCTAATATTAATATACACTATTTTTCAGCAGATTGCGCAAGTCCTTCAATGCGAGCGCCATATGTGTTTTAACGGTGGCCTCGCTAATACCAAGATGGCGGGCTATCTGTTGCCGGGAATACTGATATAAATATCCGAGTTTAAAAACCCTGGAACGTACGGCGGGCAGCTTAGACATTGCATGCGACAGCTGTTGTTGCAGTTCTTTGGTCTCCAGAATGTTGACAGGTGGTTCATATTCCCCCGAAAGCTGAATGGCGGTAGCGCGTTTCCGTTTAATTTCATTTGCCCGGACCTGGTTCAGACAGCGGTTTCTGATACTGATGAAAAGAAAGTTCCTGATCGGGCCGGATAATGTGCCGGTTTTCCCCCAGTCCATTTGCCAGAGGTCGACATAAAATTTCTGTACCACATCCTGTGCTTCCGTATCATCCTGCAGTATCCCATAGGCCACTACCATCAACCATTTCCGATAGGTGATATAAATATGGGCAAAGGCTTCGGGATCATGCTCCTTCAGCTGCTGCCATAGTATCATATCATTTCCAAATCTGTTCATGACTTGCGTTCGGTAAGGTATGCTGTACGAACAAAGACTGCTAAACACCATTTCAAAGGGATAAACAGGGATGACTCACCAAAGTCAATGGCGCAACTATGAGAAGATTGCTTAAAGCCATGCGCCAATGTCTATGCTTGACGGAGGCCTATGTTTCCGTTATACAGCCGATGTAACGTAAGGCAGCATACTGTTAATGCTATGCTTCTATTTGTTACATGAAAATAAGAGATTGATGGTGGTTACTGCAGAATGGACAAAAATTAAATTGTTAAGCGGTTGTTATGAAAATTTGATATGCAAATAACGGAGTCTCATCTCAATTATAAAAATTCTATATGTTATTTTTCTGTAACCTGCATAACATTAAGTTAATATGAAAAATCCACCCCGCTGTTAGCCCTGAATAATTTAAATGTTGTCTTCATAATGGGGATACCTCATTTTAACATTCATTCAACAACAACAACAACAACAACAACTTATCCAAACCTATCAACACATTGTCATGAACATTACTCACTCCTTGCGCGGCGACAGTCTCCGCAAGCTACTGGTACTGATGCTTTACGGCTGCATCCTGTGCATCTCCTTTTCCGCTATGGCTGGCAGCCAGGGAGACATAAAGGTAACGCTGTCATTCAGGGATGCTCCGTTAAACCAGGTATTTAAGGGAATTGAAAGGCAAACCGGCCTCGTATTCATGTACAATACCAACCAGGTACAGGATTCGTACCGTGTAAGTATCAACGTAAAAGAAACAGCCCTCAGTAGTGTTTTTAAAAACCTGCTGTCGCCGCGTGGCATTACATGGGAATTCAGAATGAAAACGGTAGTATTAAAACCGGAGAAAACGGAAGCTTCCGCTAATTTGCTTCCCCCCGATTCCGCTGCCGGCCGTATTGTAACAGGTGAAGTAAGAGACATTAACGGCACACCACTCCCTGGCGCGTTTATATACATAAAGGCTACACGAAAAGGAACCATCAGCAATGAAAAAGGCGCATTTACTCTAAACAACGTCCCACACGGAGCAGTGTTATTGATTACCTACACAGGTTATGTACCACAGCAGAT
The DNA here is from genome assembly GCF_012516375.2 of Chitinophaga oryzae. Classification (NCBI taxonomy): domain Bacteria; kingdom Pseudomonadati; phylum Bacteroidota; class Chitinophagia; order Chitinophagales; family Chitinophagaceae; genus Chitinophaga; species Chitinophaga oryzae. The sequence continues at coordinate 3,393,628 of NZ_CP051204.2, read as the reverse complement.
CAGTGCTTCCGGCAATAGCCCCCTTCATATTCAGATGGACATTGCTAACAACAAACTGGACGAGGCTGTCGTAATGGCCTATGGTGTTACCTCCCGCAGACTGAACACTGGCTCTATCAGTAAAGTAACGGCGGAAGAGATCGGCCGGCAGCCGATTTCCAACCCGCTCGCCACCCTGGAAGGACGCGTACCGGGTATGCTGGTCACACAAAGCAGCGGCGCTCCCGGCGCTTCGGTGAAAGTCCAGATCAGAGGTCAGAATTCACTCATAAACGGGACTGAGCCTCTCTATATCATAGACGGTATCCCATTTGCGCCCAACAACAACAACCTCAACAACGTAAGCTCACTGCTAACTAACGGAAACGGAGCGGGGCTAAGCCCGTTTAGCATGATTAACCCGGCAGACATAGAGAGTATCGAGGTGCTCAAAGATGCTGATGCAACAGCCATATACGGCAGCCGGGGAGCGAATGGCGTAGTGCTGATTACTACTAAAAGAGGAAAACCGGGACTAACTTCCTTCCAGGCAATAGTTAACGGAGGTCTGAGCAAGGTTACCAGGAGTTTAGATATGTTGAACACACAACAGTACATCGCTATTCGAAAAGAAGCTTTCAAAAACGACGGCATCACTCCGAGTGCAATTCCCGGCAGTATCGGATATGCCCCGGATCTGATGATCTGGGACACCACCAGATACACAGATATCCAGAAACTTCTGTTAGGAGGTACCGCTAAAGTATATAATGCTACCTTGTCCCTGTCAGGTGGGAATGCTTCTACGCAATTTCTGGTCAGCGGAACCCTTCATCGAGAAACATCTGTATTTCCTGCTGATGGCGCGGACAGCAGGCCATCATTGAACTTCAACCTGAGCCATACCTCTCTCAACAGAAAACTGACTATTTCTCTCGCCGCGATCTCAAGTTTCGATAACAATACTCTGCCAGCAGCTAGTGGATTTAGTATTCTCTCACCTCCCAACATCCCTTCTCTCTATGATTCCACGGGGCAATTAAACTGGCAGGAAAAAGGTATCCCGTTTCATAATCCGCTGGGTGATTTAGAGAAAAAGTACACCGTTAATTCCAACAATTATTTAACCCGGCTAAATCTGAATTACAAACTGCTCCCCAACCTCACCGTTGCGGTAAACGCAGGATTTAATATCATAAACACCAAAGAAACTCAGACAAGCCCTATTTTATCACAAGACCCCGTCGATAACCCAACAGGAACATCTACATTTTCAAATGGTAACATAAAAAGCTGGATTATTGAGCCGCAGATCAACTATACCACCTCTCTCTTGAAAGGAAAATTAGATGCACTGGTCGGTAGTACGTTACAAGATAATAAAAGAGACTTTCTATTTATTATGGCTACCGGATATACTTCCGACAACTTACTGGGGTCATTGGCCGCTGCTCCCAACATCTCCTATAAGACGTCAAATGATGTCAAATATAGATATCAGGCAGTTTTTGGCAGGTTAAACTATATCTATTCTGACAAATACATAATTAATTTAACGGGCAGAAGAGACGGCTCGTCTCGCTTTGGCCCGGGAAAGAGATTCTCTAATTTTGGATCAGCAGGAGTAGCATGGATCTTTAGCAATGAGAAATTTATTTCGCCGTTGTCATCTGTACTTAGTTATGGAAAACTAAGAGGCAGTTACGGAGTAACCGGTAACGACCAAATAGGCGACTATCAATACCTTCCCAGCTGGAGCTCAATGGGAGTACCTCCATATCAGGGTACTCCAGCGCTCAGACCGGACATTCTGTTCAATCCCAACTTCTCCTGGGAACGAAACAAAAAGCTGGAAATCTCCATAGACCTTGGCCTTTGGAAGGATAAAATATTGTTGTCGGCCAATATATATAAAAACAGGAGTGATAATCAACTTGTAAATGCTCCGCTTCCGGGACAGACCGGGTTTTATAGCATTCTTGAGAATCTACCTGCAGTTATAATCAACAAGGGAACAGAGCTGGACCTTACAGTCAAAATGATCAACAAGAGGGATCTAAAGTGGAGTGTTAATGGTAATATAACAATTCCATCCAACAGATTAGAGAGCTTTCCAGGACTCAGCATTTCCGGCTACGCCAATCAATATGAAGTTGGAAAATCAATCAATATCATCCGCGCCTACAAGCAACTGGGCGTTGATCCCAAAACAGGGTTGTTTACTTTTGAGGATCTCAACAATGATGGCTCCATCAACATTAAAGATCTCCAGACGGTTGCTCAAATAAATCCCAGCTACTACGGAGGAATCGGAACAGAAATACGGTACAAGAATTTCCAGTTAAACATTTTAGTTTCCTTTAGAAAACAGGTGGGAAAGAATTACCGGGCAGATCTCTTTTCGAACTACTATCCCGGGATGATGTATAACCAACCAACTGCTGTACTGGACCGGTGGCAAAATACAGGAGACATAGCTCCCTTCGAAAAATTCACCAGCATTACGTATAGTGATGCATACGCAAAAGCCTTGCTTTATCGGTTGTCCAGCGGCACATATAGTGATGCATCCTTTGTCAGAATTAAAAACATCTCCATTACTTACTCTCTTCCCCAATATTATCTGAAAAAAGTATCCGTAAAGGATTGCAAATTATTTTTGCAAGCTGCTAACCTTTTCACTATCACCAACTACATTGGTGACCCCGAAACACAAAGTATCTTTAATATACCAACAATGAGAACAATTACGGGTGGAATTCAAGTGGCCTTATAAAATTCTTCACTGCTAAATACTCTAACATGAAAACAACACAAACAACTCAACATATTCTTTTTTTTATCTTCCTAACAACATCTATAAGTTGCAGTAAATTCGTGGATGTTGGCATACCAACTAATAAACTGACAACTGACGTCACTTTCAGCAGTGATGCAAATGCAACATCAGCCGTAGTAGGCATATATTCTCAGTTCTCCTCCAGCACAAGTCTGTGTGCGGGAGGAGTTACCGTTTATACCGGTCTCGCCGCCGACGAGCTACAATATACATTTAACAGTTCGGATATAAAGGAATTCGAGACCAATTCCATTGCTACCACTAACCCCACCGTACAAACTAATTTCTGGCAACCGGCCTATCAATATATCTATCAGGCAAACGCCTGCATTGAAGGCATTTCGGCGAGCCACACACTATCTCCCAGCGTCAAAAATCAGCTCCTGGGAGAATCCAAGGTTATACGAAGCCTTCTATACTTCAATCTCATACAGCTATTTGGCGACGTACCACTTGTCACTGGAACCGACTATCATACATCAGCAAATCTGCCAAGAACGGCAACTAATCAAATATATCACCTAATTATTGAGGACCTTACCAGTGCTAAACAGCAATTAAAAGAAGACTACCCAAGTGATAATCCGGTACGCCCCAATCTTTTTACCGCTAGCGCACTACTTGCCAGAGTCTACCTTTATATGGGCAATTGGGCTGCAGCAGAGGCAGAGGCAAATGCGGTAATTGAATCAAAAAAATACTCTCTTGTCACAGACTTAAATAAGGTATTCCTTATGAATAGTAGTGAAGCTATTTGGCAAATAATGCCTTATGGTAACACTATAAATACACTTGAAGGGAACAACTTTGTTCCCTTTTCACCCAAGGGAACACCCGCTTATCTGATCACCGATCGGCTCTGGCAGGCTTTTGAAACAGAAGACCCACGACGGGACTCCTGGACAAGTACCCGGACATTAAACGGCAAAACCTACAGCTTTCCTTTCAAATATAAAGTTCCAGCAAGGCCCAACAACACCATCAGTGAGTATTACACAATGTTTCGATTGGCTGAACAGTATCTCATCAGATCCGAGGCCAGGATCAGGCAAGGTAAGATCTCCGATGGCATCACCGACCTAAACACGATCAGAAGCCGTGCCCGAGGCACCAACTCGGAAATTCTACAAAACAGGCCCACCAATATATCCCATGAACAAGCTCTTGCATATTTGCAACATGAAAGGAGGATCGAATTATTTGCAGAATGGGGACATAGGTGGTATGATTTGAAGAGAAATAAACTTGCAATCGCCACGCTAAAACCCATTAAAGCGCAGTGGAATGATACAGACACACTATTTCCAATTCCAAGGGGAGAAATGATACTCAATCCTCAGCTCACACAAAACAATGGCTATAATTAATCAACTACAACTTATACAATAATCCATAATATGAAAATAGCAAAAAAAATAATATTGCTAATAACATTCATTGCTTCAACAGAATCAAGCATCGGACAAAAAATAGAAATAGGAAAGCCGTATCAAGACATCCTCCTACGAAACGTCGTTAATTACAGCAAGGAGAATGTACTTCTTTCTACTTTTAACGACAAACCCCTGATAATCGATTTCTGGTTTATAGGCTGCGCACCATGTATGGAGTTAGTCCCTCATCTTGACTCCCTGCAGAAGGCCAATCCCCGCAAGTTCAATATACTACTTGCAACATTCGAAAACAGAAACGCAGTGCTTGCATTTACAAAAAAAAATCCGGTGTTTCGAAAATTCCCTATCATCACCGACTTAAAACGCTCAGATAGCTTAATGCTTATGTTTCCACACACAAAAGAGCCTCATGAAATTTGGATTGATCGCAACAAAGTGGTACAGGCTATCACCTCAAACGAGGAATTAACAACTCAAAACCTGGTTGCCTTTCTTAACGGAGCTTCACTTTCGCTTTCTGAAAAAAAAGAGTTGACACCAGAACAACGTCGCCTCCCTCTATTTCTAATTGACCGGGAATTCAACAATAGCAAAGGCCAACTCTTTTACTCATATATTAGTGAATATGACCCCAAAATATCCAATGTGTCCTGGGGCGTACAATATGCAAAAGAAAACAACACCGTCAAAGCACTATGTCTTAACTGTATGCTGGACATCTTATACAAAGTAGCCTATGACATATCGGGGCCTGACAAGGTCTTCTTTAACGGGAAATCATGGTCGGAAAATCAGGCAAAAAAAACACCTGAATTAAAGTTGCCTTATAGCTATGAATTAATAATACGGGATACCTCCATCTCAAAAGCAAGAAAAATTATGCACAATTCGCTTGACAATTACTTCTCACTGCAAAGTAAAGTCAAACAAGTAGAAATGCCCTGCTATATACTATCGAGATTAGAAAACAGAAGTGATTTCATCTCAAAAGATGAAACTCCAGCCAATAATCTCGACATAACAGTGGATAAAATTATCATAAAAAATATTGGGATTGACTTTGTTATTAACAACGGATTGTACAACAACCTAGAACATGAAGTACTGAATGAAACAGATTACAACGGAAGAATCACAGTTACAATACCTCGTACAAAAGAGCTTCAGAAAATAAAAAAAGAGCTAAACAGATATGGCCTTGATATCAATATCGAGAAACGAAAAAGAGAAATAATATTTCTCGAAAACATCAATTAGTCTTTCATTGACGACCTTAGTTACCAAACCAAAAAGATGAGATGGCTACCCTCACCATCTCATCTTTAATGACAAGGGTGAAAAAAAGTTATTCTTTTTGCTCCAGCGGTACCCTTCATACAGACACAGTTCCCTGTCAGAGGACATACCATAAACATCGCAGCAGATACTGTACCCGTAAAGACAAACTGACCATTAACTGTATACCAGTTAAAAATGGTACCAACACGTGCAGAGCCGCTGGAATGACTAGTCGCATAGGCACCTCCTATACCAAGAATAGCAGCCAATACCGAAAAAAATAATTTCAAATCCATCCTATTAACAATATTATACCTTATAAGAACAAAAACAGTTTTACAACAATTAGCGCCAATGCATCAGAACACCCAGGTACATATTAAACACCCCGCAATCAAAACACCCGGGAAGCAATATAACGACTTTCTATTTTCAGGAAGGGCGTCCCAAAGTTATACGCCTCCATGTACCAATCGTCCCTATTAAACAAGGAGCAAATCCCTTTAACGGACACTCCATGAACCTTGCGGTCGCTGTAGTGCCAGTAAGCCTATACTGGCCATTAACTGTATACCAGTTATAAATAGTAATTCGTTTTGTACTAAAAGTTGAATTATAACCGGCATATGCCCCACCAATTCCAACAAAAGTGGCTAAAACTGAGATCATATTCGCTAATCTGCTCATAAAATAATGTTTATAACCGGTATGACAAAGTAAGGAGATAGTTCAACACTATCTCCTTACTTTATCTAAGAACAAAGATCAGGGTTTGAATAAGGTAGCTTTTTTTGAACCAGCTGTACCTTTCAAACAAATAACTGTACCAGGCAACTTACAAGACTGGAACCTTGCAGTCGCTGTAGTACCGGTCAATCTGTACTGACCATTAACTGTATACCAGTTGAATATGGTTCCGGTGCGTGCTGCATCATTGGAATGAGTAGAAGCATAAGCTCCACCAACGCCCGCAACAGCAGCCAGTGCGGCGAAAGCAACTTGTAACTTTTTCATGTTTCTGATTTTAAAGGTTATTAATTGAGAACCATTTTTATACAGGTGGCTTACCTGTACTATGCGCATTAGTATTTTAGTTAAATTTCAAGACCGGCTTCTTTAATTGAATACCCAAACCGAACAGCCCCAAGGCAACGAAAAACAGGTTAAACACAAGATGTTGCTCCCAGTTCAGGCTCCTTATAACTCCCCCACAACTGCAGGGGACCTTATCAAACATCCTTAATATCACCAACAATACATAAACTGTAAAAAGAAGCATCAATCCTGTGGCAGCCTTTAATCCCGCAATCCGGTAGCGGGGAAAAATCAATGCTAATACAATCAGTGATTCAATAATAGGAACTCCCCAGGTTAACCCCTCCGTTACTATGTGATTAAATGGCTGTTTTTCCATATCACGGGCAAATTGATCTATATCAAGAAATTTGCTCCCTGATGTGTAAGAAAACAGAATCACGTATAAAGTAATTGCAAAATCAGTTACATAAGTCCTTTTCATAAAATATCAATTGTAAAAACTTTTCGGATTACCTGTTTGATTTCATTCAGTTCCGGGCGCTTCTCAGGCTCATTTTCCAAACACTTTAAAATTAAATCAAGAACGGGGCCTGAAGTAATTAACGACCTTAGCCCTTCAATATCTACCTCGTGTTCAAGGGTAATAAAATTACGAGGATGCCTGCCAACGATCACATGTATCAATAAAGATCCCATCGCATAAATGTCTTCTTTTACAGTGGGAACTTCAACATTTGCCTGCTGAGGAGATACATAACCAAATGAACCAAGTGTGAAAGGAACATCAGGCTGCCTGGTATTCAAATTATAGCTTAACTCAAGATCAATTGTATATAATTCTTTGGAAGGGAGAATTATAAAATTATTTGCAGTCGCATCACGATGTACATACCCTTTTTGATGCATTTTTTCAAGGATTTCTAAAACCTGTAGATAATACCCGATGAATTCCCGCCGGCTTTCCTCCTCCCATTCATCCCATTTCTTTTCTTTGTGCGCTGCATAGATCTTTGTATTCAAATCTATCCCTTCCAAATATTCCATGACGAGATAACATTCCTCGCCCTGTTCAAAGTAATCGATGAACTTGGGAACCGCCACGTCATTTTGTAATGCCTGCAGTAACTGTCGCTGCCATTTAAAGCGATCTTTGATGTCCCGGCCATGCTTATCTACAAAAACATGGCTCTTACCTTCTTTAATAAAACACCACCCAAAGCGAAATCCTTTCATATCAATAGCCTTTAGAAGATCTCCTTTAGAAGATCGGGCAATCATCTCCAGTGGAACATATCTCCTTTTTAAGATGCGTTTACGTCGCCAATATTTATACGCAGCATTAATTTTAAATGGTATTTTTTTCACCGGTGGAGCACTTAGTGAAAACTTCCACTGCTTTTTCTCTGTCTCGCTACCTTCTTCCTGCTGAAATGTTATATAAGTCACATATAATACGCGTTCTACCCTTATCGCGTTATTAACCTGAGGTCCACTGTAACACTTCGTCAGCATTGTCAATTTCTTCAAAGCTTGTCTGGTAATATCTTCATCATTAGAGTATACGGTAAACAGCCGGCCCACTTCATCAGCACCATACCAAAAATCATTCACTTTCTCGGCGATATTTTCACTCTTCACACAACTAAAAGCCACCTTCAATTCATACAAGACAGGAGCAACATTTTTTATCAAATCTCCTAGCTCGTGAGAATTAACCGACAAAAAAATCACCCATCCATTCTGATAGGATAAATTACCCACTGTCAGAAAATTTTCATTTTCCTGATAAGGTATTCCCATTTCATCAAGCAGGTGGTGGAAACCATTTTGCTGATCTACATTCTGGTTGTGTGTTTCCTTCAATTCGTTTATCATATGTATTATTTTATGCAATGCGAAGCCTTTGCCAGACAAAAGGTGGCATACCAATACGGGCACAATGTATACACATCACTATTCGGGATTACTTATAGCATCCATTGGCATAGCAAGGCTGCGAGGAACCAGGAAGCCTCCACACATTTTATTCGCTGCATTTTTTTTACAGATTATTCGATTTCGTCTTTAATGATAACTCTCCAGGAAAAATGATCGGTTATTTTGATAAAGTTGTTAGGTTCTTCTTTTCGGGCTTTCTGATTTTCCTGATGACAACGTCAACAATATAAAGTTCCTTAATAAAAAAATAACAAAATATTCATTTTGGGAATGGTACCTTATCATTTTAGTTTTTTCGAAAAAGTTAACATTGGGAGGTTAACGGGTAGATCCCGGCAGTTTTCCATGATACTTTTTATACTCCCTGGTGAAGTTGGCCGGATAGCCATATCCCAGCATGTAGGCTATTTTATTCATACTCAGACCCGATTCCCGCACCAGCCGCTCCGCGGTTTCCATCCGTTGTTTGATCAGGTATTTACTGATGGGGATCTGATAGTATTTGGAAAAACCCTTTTTGATCTTTGATTCACTGATATTATACATATGGGCTAGCTCCGCAATGGTATGGGGAATATCCAGGTTCTGGTCTATATAGGACTTAATACCGGCAAACAGCATAAACTCGTTATTCCCCACGTCTGATGACTGCTCTCCTTCGAAATAGCTCACCACCCACATCAGCACTTCGAATATTTTATGCTGCATCCACAGACCCTTTAGCTTTTTGGACACAACTGCCTTCTTTAGTTCCCGTATGCGGTTCCCCAGCTCCTCCTGTATGATGCCGGAATGTTTGCTGACAGCATCAAACTTCGCCCCGTCGATAATAGACAGCCACTTGTTCAGCATAGGCGACAACCCCGCCAGATCGCTGATTTGTTTCTTTGAAAAGGTAATACCCTGCCACTCATACACTCCCGGTTCAAAGTACAACAACAGCTTTTCCGGTTTTACTTCAAAAATGTTAAACTGCCCCTGATACAGCAACACTTTCCCTAAACTTCTCACAAGCACCTCCGTCGAACCCTGCAGCATACAGGAACAGACATGGAACGCACTTTTAACCTGCGTCTCTACAATCGATTTCTCATGAGCAATAAAAACAATATTAATAACAGAAGTGCCGCTCGCCTCATAGCGCTGCACGAGAATATCTATTTTGGAAGATGTAAATAAATACGGTTCAGCAAACCCTTGTGTATACTGCATATAAGCCTCCGGAATCGTCACACAGGGAACGACATGAATACTGGGCGCATTTGCTATAACAAACTCCATGGTTTGGAAGAGGGACATCTCAAAAGTGGTTTTAGGCGGTCGACCAAATAAGTAGATCATACAAATTAGAAAAAAACACTGCTAATGTATTACAGGTAACGCAAAATAACTAACTCCAAACTCTTTACAGAAAAGCATTCCATCCAATGTTAAGTTTTTATTGCTGCGGTCACATCAGCAGTTTGGAATCATAACTTGTTAGTTATTTTTTCATCCTTTTCTAAAAGAATACAACATGATATTAAGAATTGCCGAAACAAACCCTAAAGTACATACCTTGGAAAATACAGTCCCATTTTACTACTGTAGTTACATCAAACCTTTCACAAAGCCACATTTCATACATTTTGAAGATGTTGGTATTCTCTTTCAGGACAAACGACACAAAGAAATTTCCTTGCGCCGAATGGTCTGCTTCACAGAGCAGCGACGAACCTTACTCATCAATGAAGAAAAACCCAAACTCGTCATCGAAACCTCCCCCAACAAAACCCTCTACACCCGCTTCGTCGAACAGGGAAAGGTGTTAATCGAACCGGATGAATATGGCATTGCCCACGGCAGCACAGAATATTCTTCTATCATCCTCACCAAAGGCAGACAGGAAGTCATCCGACTGGAATTTACAGCAGAAGCGTTAAAAGAGCGTACAACCCAACACTATCTGGACAATTTCGAACAGGAAAAATCCTGGCTCTATGGAAGCGGAAAAATAAGCGACACCTTACAGCAACAACTCCACGACCTCCTCCACACACCAGCCAATACACCCGAAGAAGAAGCTGTTTTCGGAGCCCGATGCCGGGAAATCTTACATCAGGTAGCCACGGAACAGATCACGGCATAATTGCCTATCTTCACTGCATGACCATCAGACCATACACCACCGCCGATAAATCCGCCTGCCTGGAAGCTTTCCGCAGCAATATGCCCAGGTTCTTCGCTCCGGAAGAACTGAAAGACTTCGGCGAATGGCTGGAAGAACAGGGGAAACGCGACCTATCGGATAAAAACGAATGTTATTTCGTCATCGAAACAGCGGAGAAGATCATCGGTTGCGGCGGTTATTATATCCGTGCCGACAAAACCACCGCGGTCATGACGTGGGGACTGCTCCATCAGCAATACCATCTACAGGGATGGGGCAAAAAACTGCTGCTGCACAGGATAAACGCCATCAGGGAAGTATGCCCCTCCTGCGCCATCCAGCTGGATACCACACAACACTCCGCCCCTTTCTTTGGGAAAATGGGATTCGCCGTGACGAAAGTCACGCCTGATTTCTACGGTCCGGGACTGGACCGGTATGATATGGAACTGAAAAACTAACCGTTAAACCGGGGATGGTTCAAACCATATAACATTACATACACATCGTCACCCTCCGCATTAAATTCATTGATCAGGCCAATGCCCAGGATCTTATGGTCCATATAGTCCGACAGGCTGTCGGTCTCTGCGTCGAAGTTTGGTGTAAAATACAGGCAGATACCCAGGAAATTAGGGCTCATCAATCCGCCGGGAGGAGAATAACAGGTAAAGCCCGCATCCACCTGCAGGACTTCACGTACGGTCATACCTACACGAAGCACGCCGTTAACCGTACCCTGATAGCCTTTCGTGGCGATGATATTGGTAATCCGCCCATCGTAGATGTCCACTTTCAGGCGGATAATACCACCCATATACCAGTATTCTATATATCGCAAGGAAGGTGTTGTCACGAGGCTGATCTTCTTGTCACGGGCAAAGTACTGGTCCGTACGAAACATCTTCTCCAGGCCTTTTACCTGCATCCCCTGCTGTATGCCACCCAGACTTACGCCTGGAATGATCGGTGCTTCAATGTCAAAATATTGCTCCTGGAAATTTATTTCTAAATTTTTATACATATTTATAAACTCTTGTGGAGCTATTTATTCTTTTAAGTCAGGCGTCAAAAATAAGGGAATTCCTGTACAATCAGGTACACAACATCACCAGATATAAAAAAGCCTTGCAGGTGACCAAATCAGCAAGACGGAAGCGTCACGACACAATATGTATATCTACCTGATTATCAATAATTTAAAATCAAAATATAATCTCAGCTCCGAAAGGGGGCGGTTCTGAAAGCTTCCCATTAAAACGTAACGGTTAAAAATATCGAATAATCGTTAAATTTAATGGGTATGAAAAAATCAAAATTTACAGAAAGCCAGATTATTGGGATTCTAAATGGCCAGGAATCAGGCAAATCGGTAGCCGACATCTGTCGTGATCATGGAATAAGCCAGGCGACATTTTATCAGTGGAAGTCGAAATACTCCGGCTTGAAGTCAATCAGTTAAAGAAACTGAAGGATCTGGAGTCGGAACTTGCCCAGTACAAAAAAATAGTAGCGGAACAAGCCTTTCAGATCACCGTAATGAAAGATGTCATAGAAAAAAAGCTCTAACGCCTGCAGATAAGCGTGAGTTGGTGGATTATGCCCGTGATAGCCATAAAATGAGTATCCGGCAGGCGTTAAGATTGTTTCAAATCCATCCTTCTGTTTACTATTATAAACCATTGCCAGACGGTGACGAAGATATTCGGGAGAAATTATCTGAATTGTCGCAATTGCATAATCGCTGGGGATTCTGGATGATGCACCATTATCTGCGTAATCTGAACCACAAATGGAATCACAAGCGGGTATACAGGGTCTATACAGAGATGGGACTCAATATGAGGCGTAAGCATAAAAAACGCCTACCAGCAAGAATAATGGAGCCATTGCTACAGCCTCTCAGACCTAATATAACCTGGTCCATGGATTTTATGCATGACACACTAAGCAATGGTGTTACTTTCAGATCATTTAATATCATCGATGACTATAACAGAGAGGCTCTAAACATCACTATTGATACCAGCTTAACCAGCAAGCGTATTATCAGGCAGCTGGACCAATTGATTGCCTGGCGTGGACAACCGTTAAAGATCAGAGTCGATAATGGGCCGGAGTTTGTTGCTGAAGCACTCTCTCAATGGGCTGAGATCCGATGTGTCGAACTCAAATTCATCCAGAAGGGTAAACCTTTCCAGAATGGTTATATGGAGCGCTTCAATAGAAGCTACCGCGAGGAAGTATTGGATGCATTTTGTTTTACCCGCCTGGGGGAAGCTCAAATACTTTCAAACGCCTGGATGTGGGTGTACAACAACCAAAGACCACACAAGGCACTGGGTTACAGATCGCCAATAGATTTTCTATGTCGGCATCAAAAAACCAACACATTTCCTACTCTTCAAAAAGATGAAGGTGACCTTGTACCGAAAAATCGGGCAGTTTAAAATTAGAGAAAATGGGCAATTATTGATAACTTTAAAAAGGAGGTAATTGCCATGAAAAAATCCAAATTTACGGAGGCACAGATCGTTTTTGCGCTGAAGCAGGCAGAAACAGGGGTAGCGGTACAAGAGGTTTGTCGAAAGATGGGAGTGAGTGAAGCTACCTTCTACAACTGGAAAAAGAAGTACGGAGGGCTTGGCATCACCGAGCTTAAGAGATTGCGTCAGCTGGAGGAGGAAAACTTCAAGCTGAAACAGATTGTCGCAGATCTAAGCCTGGACAAGCAAATGTTACAGGATGTGCTAAAAAAAAGTGTTTAACGCGTATTCAGATAAAGAAACATGCGCAGTACCTGATATCCAGTTATAAGGTGGCTGTAAAGCGTGCGTGCTCGGTGGTGAAGTATGCCCGTTCGAAGTGGTATTACAAATCGAAACGGAAGAGTGATTTGCCGGTCAGACAGCGAATCAGGGAGATTGCCGCGACCCGGGTAAGATATGGTTATAACCGGATTCATATACTGTTGCGTAGAGAAGGCTGGAAAGACAATCGTAAGCGCGTACATCGTATCTACAAGGAAGAGGGGCTTAATCTCAGAAGTAAGCGTCCACGCAGAAGTAAAGCAGCAGCACATCGGTTGGAACGGCCTGGCTTAACTGGAATATACCAGTGCTGTTCGATGGATTTTGTGGCAGATCAGCTGTTTGACGGACGGAAATTCAGGACCTTAACTTTAGTGGATAATTTTAGTCGCGAATGCCTGACAATCGGGGTTGGGCAATCGATAAAAGGCATCGATGTGGTGAAAATTCTGGAAGATTTAAAACGTCAAAAAAATATCATTCCCCGGCGAATCCAGGTTGATAACGGGAGTGAATTTATCAGCAAAGATTTTGACAAATGGGCTTATGAAAATAACGTAACTTTGGATTTCTCCCGGCCCGGAAAGCCCACTGATAATGCTTTTATCGAATCGTTCAATGGTAGCTTCCGGGATGAGTGTCTGAATGTGAACTGGTTCTTATCCCTTGAGGATGCCCAGGAGAAAATCGAACATTGGCGCTGGGAGTATAACAATTTTCGCCCCCACAGTTCGCTTAATAACCTAACGCCGAACGAGGTCGTTGAAAGACATAAAAACGCCCAAAATCTCTAATTTACCGTGTCCAGAATTGGGTACAAGCTCAATTGCCCATTTTCTCTAATTTTAAACTGCCCGATTTTTCGGTACAAGGTCACTCTGCGGTTACCATTCTTATATACCATTGGTTTTGACTCCTAAAATATTAAATTTCTTACTTGAACAATCATATAAAAACTCAACTATACTTCCTCCACTATTAATATAATTTATTCCTGACGATGTGCTTACTACATTAAACGGAATGATATTTATAAAAAAATTACCATTTTTAATCCGTAGTGGAACTATCCTGATGAGTATTATTGATTTCTTTTCTTTCAACTTATTTTGTACGCCAAAAACGTCAAGCACCTCTATATTATGAGCCCCTATTCGCCGGGGAATACTTTCTGTCGTTATATTATTTTCTTCCAATAACAGTGTTTGTACATTTTCAGATGAAAGTTGAGCACAATAATTACTAAACGCTTGATAATACAAATTTGTACTATCCTTCGCCTCTGTATTATCCGCTTTTTGTCCAAATGCCCAACAAGGGGTAACAACTAAAAAAAATATTAATCCCCATAACTTTTCCATAATTCTATTTCTTTATGCCAATACTAAAAAATTGATCAAATGTAAATGTTGCTACTGTACCACCACCATTGTATATATAAACCGTCTTATTCCCTTGAGCCAAAACATAATGATTACCTGTAAATCCTTCTACATTAGCTCTTGCATTCGGCAAATCTCCAATATTCTCTCCATTATGCATTAAATTCGACGGAGGATTCCCAAAGGAAGATGTCTTTGTAAATTCTGTATTACCAACTATTTCTTTGTTTACTACAACTCCATCAGGATGCGTATGCCAATCTCCTGATAATTCAAGCCCAATATTGTTCAAATCATTTTTATTTGCCGCCTGCATGGTGTTTATTGAAGCATATGGGTCTTTTGATGGATCAGCATTTTCTCCAGCCTTTGCCCTTACCACAAAATCTGACCCATCTTCTCTCTTTCCAAAAAAACCGCCTTCTTCGTGAAAAGAAGGTGATCCTGCATCCGCAAGCGATTGCTGCATAGCACCTCGTACAGTCGCACCAGGTAACTCAACAGCTGATGTTAATCCTTCTTTATTCACTTTGCCGTTTTCCCTCATACTCACTGAAATTGCAGCTTCATCTTTTATAGTGCTGACTGCATATATTTTTTTATCATTAATACCATCCGAACCTATTTTCTTATTTTCAAGGTTGTAATAATCACCAGGTATCATTCCATCCGCGTCTATAAATCTTATCGGATTATCAAAGGCATAAGTATACGGTGACCATCTCCGCATTTTATCCGCTAATGGATCTATTACCCACCATCGCCCGATTTGCGGATCTTGCATCCTTGCTCCATAGTCATACAACTCAAGTCCTGATCCATCTCCGAACTCTTTCGACTGTAGTTCTTTTCCATTGTATTTCAGGCGGTTTTCAGCGTAGTTGCTCCCCTTCAACGCATTCGAACTTATCCCCGCCATCGTCAACCCAAACGGATAATAATGCGTCACTTCCAGCAGCGGCCCGGTCGCCTGCGTCACGACAAGGTTATCAAAGAACACGTCCTGCGGGGTTTCATTGCTGGTGTACACATACAGGAAACCACTTTTAGACACCGGCATTTTATCCGTCGCCAGCGTCTGCAGCTGGTCAGGCTCCTTCTTCACCTGCTTCACCCCGCTGTTATTGTCAACTAAGTTAAACTGTTCATCAAACAATACAAAATTGAGATAAGCGCGCGGATTATCCGGCTTTTGCTGGTCCGCGTCTTTGGTTTTCAGCCGCTGATATTCGTGATTGTAGAAATCGGCCGTGAACGGCGTAGTGTTGTTCGCGGCATCAAAGCCATGCTGCCCTTGCCCTGCAGCGGTACCCTGAAATGCCAGCGCCAGGCTGGCGATCATATCCTCCATCGGTGGCGGGGTATTCTTATCCGCCGGCGCCTGGGATTTATAAAACGCTTTGACGCCTATCTGAATAGTGTCGCCGGCCATCACCTTCAGCACCAGCGACGGACCTA
Organism: Chitinophaga oryzae; assembly: GCF_012516375.2. NCBI lineage: Bacteria > Pseudomonadati > Bacteroidota > Chitinophagia > Chitinophagales > Chitinophagaceae > Chitinophaga > Chitinophaga oryzae. The sequence continues at coordinate 3,377,363 of NZ_CP051204.2, read as the reverse complement.
TTTTATGACCGCCGGTTTTGGCGTTCAGTTTCGCAACGGACGCATTCTCGCCGGCAGCTTCATCGGGCGGGTAACCGGCAGGTTTGGCGGCACGGGTTTCGGTGACATTGCTGAACAAGGCCGTCTCCTGCGTTGCGCGGGCGTTTTCCATGGTAGCTGTGTACATCGACAGGTCCGTTTGTTCTGTCAGCACGATCCTGACGTTGCCCAGATGGTCTTTTTCAAAATAATCATAGACGTAGGCTACCGGCTGATTCACTTTCAGCACCGTACGGATACGCCCTTCTTCATGACCGAGGAACTGCAGCGTATCGTTTTTAAACTCCCCGGCAATGGCATAGTCGGTCACGGTGGTCTGCGAAGGCGCCTGCGTATTGTCCACAACCGTCTTCCGCAGCTTGACGCCGGCCGCATCATACTGATAGGAAATCGTTCCTTTCCCGGCAATAGTGATCTGCTGCGGCAGGTTCAGATGATTATACTGTATGCCGGTAATCCCTTTGTTATTGTCCTGCGTGAGGTTACCGTTGGCGTCGTAGCTATAGTCCTGTGTTTCATTGGACGCCGGCTCTTTAAAGTCACCCAAGGTACTGTTAGGGTTGTTCGCCCGGTCGGTCACAAAACGAAGCTTGTTGCTGTTGGCCACATAACCGTATTTGAGGTCGTCCACAATCACTTGCGCACCACTGGACAAACCCTGCTGTTTCATAAAAAGGATATTGCCGTTTTCATCATATTGCAGGCCGCTGACTGAAAAGTCCACCAGGTTGCGCGTCCAGCTGGTACTACCGGCATTCTGCTGGTTAAAGTCCGCCAGTGTCAGCCGGTTGACCGCATCATAACCAAAATCATATTTTCGGGAGATGCCATCGTTCCTGCTCCGCCATATCGTTCCCGAGATGTTGCCGTTAAATGCGGGTGTGGCATAAGCAGTACCATCGATCACGGATGCCGGCTGATCATACCCCAACTCATACCCAAAATAGCCGCCCGTATTGTTTTTTAGGTAACTTCTGTTCGCGCCCAGCTGCCATCCGCGGATATTATAATCATAGTGGATATTATCGAGGTTGTCGCCCAGCGTTTTATCCGTCAGCTGTCCGATAGCATTGTACCGGTTAGTGGCAATCACTTTCAGTGTACCGGCATCATTGAGCTGCTTGGCAACCGTCAGCAGGCGGCCGGCATGATCGTAAGTTTGGACGGTACGTATGCGAACATCGGGCGTGGTGCCGCTTCGCGGGTTACGCTGCCTGACATAAGCCCCCAATACCTTACCAGAGAAATCGTACAACGTACTGGACACATCACGACCGTTATTGTTGTTTTCAGACACTACCTGTATGATACGTCCTTTCTCATCATAATAATTGGTCGTTGTAAGATATTGATCTGTCCCGAGTATCAATTTCTTCATCCCTGTCACCTTGCCCGTCACCACAGCCGCAGGAACCGACGCGGGGTCTGCATTGGCGCCGCCACCGGCATTCACCCGGGACAAATCACCGGTTTCAGACGCTAAAGCACCAGTATAACTGTAATCGTCATAAAAGGTGTATATCAACGGCTGCAGCGATGCTGCGGGAATACCAGGCAACGGATTATTAACCGTTATAGTCTGTGTCCCTGCCGTCAGTGCAGGATCGGTTTCCGCCACCATATCTGCACCGGTACCGGTATCAAAACCATCTTCCAGTGTCACACTGCTGCGGGCCCTGTAGGCGTCACTGTTATCATAAGACGCTATCACGAGGTTGTCCGGTCCGGGAAAAGAGCGGGTAATACTGCTTTGTGTCCCGGAAATAGTATTCATGGAAGCCTGCAAGGTGGCCCGTGTGGCAGTGGAGGTATACAGCGCTGTCATCACAGGCCTGTTCTGACCATCATAAAAAGTGACCATCCACTTTCCCTGTGCCGTCAGATTGCCGTCACGGGTAAAAACCAGCCGGTCCCGCACATCGTAGACCATCTCCGTTACTGCGGCGCCGGGTACTTTTTTAGTGATCATCCGCTGCCGCTCATCGTACTCGTAGATAAAACAGAGTTCGGCAGCGATATCCGGATGACCGGTAAAGGTCCAGCCTCCCGCCGCCAGTGCTGTTACCGCCTTCGGCGGGATGACATAACGCTGGTTGTTATAATCGTCATACACATAATAGGTACACAACCAGTCAGTATGCGGGTTCACAGGAGTCACAGCCAGCTGTGCTCTTTTCAGCACCACCTTCCCTTCCCTGTCTGTAAAAGTAATGGCCTGTTTTCCCTGCTCATCAATGGTAACATTTTTAAAGAGGTCGCCGGCCGGATAACTGGCCACAACCGGGTCTCCACCCGCGCTGGGGCCGATCGTCCAGCGTTTTACATCGTCCGCAGCGGTATTAACGGCATACACTTGTTGCTGCGTATGCCCTCCGCCAGGCTGCCAGCTACGCCCTGGCGCACCCTGCTGCAATGGCCTGCTCAACGGCGAAAGCTCCGGCACCTGCTGTCCAAAAGGCCGGTCATCTTTTGCAATGTCCGCCAGCGTTGTATTTGCCGGACTATAGAAATTCAGCTGGTCGGCAAAAGCGCCTGTCCGAAAACTGCCCGACCCGGCGCCCGTCATATCAGTATACGGCAGGATCGTTTTCACCGTCCGCCCATAATTGTCATATTCTGTTGGCGTAATAATGTCCTTTTTATCCGGGCTGCCCTGCAGAACAATTGCCTGCACCTGCCGGCCAAGACCATCAAAATAAGTGACGGTCCTGTTACCGCTTTCAGCGGGCAGCGCGTTTACCTGCGCCTGCGTGCTCACACCTGGCACGTTGACAGCCGTCTTACTGATGAAGTTATGCCCGGTACTCAGCTGCGCCGCTGCACTACGGGTCATCAGCAATAAAAACAATACCTGTGTGATCGTATATATGCGCTTCATAGTATCAGGGATTAACACAGTTAGTGGGTGACAATTTGGTATAAGTTCCGCTGGTAGTTCCGTCGCTGAACTGATACTCATAGGTACAGCGGTATTGCCCGTTCTCCGGCACGCTCGACAGGTAGTACATAGTCCCCGTCTCACATACACCGTTGATAAACTTCTTCCCTTCGCCCGAGCAGGCGCAGGACCCGTATTTGTTGGCGGCAGCCTGCCCGTTGGCATCAATATCATCCTGCGCCAGCTGATCGGCGGCTGCCTGGCTCACGGGACTGGACCATTTGCGGGCTGGCACTTCATACTTATAGATTTTACCGATGTCCGGCGCACAGTCATTTTTAAAGAAATTCTGATAGCGGTATACGTTGTAGAATAAACATTTCCCTTGTGCGTTGGCGTAAGCCTGCCCTTTGGCATTGATTTCGGCCGTGGCCTTGGCATCCGCATCAGCCTGGCTTACTGCCGATATATAGCTGCCATATTTCACTGCGTATGTTACTGTAGTGGGCTCCCCCTGTGTACAGTCATTCTTTACAAACGCCCGGGACGCCTCCACGTTGTAAAAGAGCGTGGGAGTCCCCGGCGTCATAGGAGCGCCCGGCCCGTAGTTATACACAAAATTCTGAAGGATATTGCCTTTGTCATCCCGGATATTCATCAGCCGGTTCAACCCGTCGTATTCATAAAAGGTGGTGATATTATCCGGGGAGGTCGTGCTGGTAATGCCCACGCCCGGTTCGTAGCTGTAGGAGGTCACCTGTGCATCAGCGGGGTATATCCTTATATCATCCACCCAAACATTCGCGCCACCCAGCCGTACCACCGATGTGGTGCCGGAGAGGCGATGCAGGTAAAGCGTCCAGCCATTACGGGTAATACCTGTTGCCGACAACGGTATACTGGTAGCGCTATTTTGCGTAACGGTCAACGCTCCCCCTCTGGACCAGTAACTGACGATCATCGGCCTGGCCACGGCGCTTCCCAGTGTACACTGAACAGACGCGGACGCAGGAAATTTCAGCGACCGCTTTCCCGTGTGGGCCAGGGTAGCATCGAACAGGCCACCGGTATTTACCCAGCTTCCCCCATACAGCCCGTCTGTTTCAAATCCGGTATAGGCAATTTCATTGATACCCGCATTCATGGCCGCCATCGTTGGATAGCGGTCAGGGTAGTCCCTTACAAAGGATTGCACAGCATCTTTGTCTTTACTTTGCTCTACCACCTGGCCAAAGGAATATCTGAAGGTGGCCAATGGCTTGTAACGGCTGTCCGTCACCAGGTTGTTACCGCTCCAGGAAGAAGTCGTCCACGTACCGGGCGCATTGGCAGCCTCCAGCCGGAAAGTCTGTACCGGCAGGTAATTGTCATAGTACGTCAGAAGTCCGCTGATAAGCTTTTTATTGGCGCCGCCGGCATTCTGGCGATACTGGATACGCTCGATCTCTGTTCCGGGCATTCCTGCATTGACCAACGCCAAAATACCGGCCGTGGAGCCATTAACGCCCGTGTAGTCACCGGCATATTTCTTCACTGTCACCAGCTCTTCGTTATTGGTCGTTTGATCTGTGATCTGCGTAGGAAAAGTATGTTTATCACTGCCATAGACCATTTTCCGCACACTGGTGAGGTAAGCACCGGTCAACTGGTCATACGTCTTTTCCTGCTGCTGCACCAGTTGCTTTTGCTGTGCCCAGATGGCATAACCATCGGCATACAGGATCTTATAGTAGGTGCGAGTATCTATACAGTCGCTCATGGACTTCCACGTACCCCTTCCCTCATAGGTGAACAGACCGTTCGCATCCTGTTTCTTGCACCACTGGATAAGATTGTCCTGCGCATCCTTCACCTTCACCCTTGTCTGCGGAACGTTTCCAATGATCTGATAAACATACGTATTGGTCAGTTCACTGAGCAGGTTTCCTTTATTGTCGTATACCGATTTCTTTTCCAGGTCTCCGTTACCCAAGTGATCATCAAACTGGTTGATACTCTCTATATGGTACTGGTAGACGGTCTTTCCCAACGGCTGGGAATTGTTAAAATCGAACTGGTATTCCGTAACGCGGTTGTAACCGATGGGTGAGCCCTGCACAGATCCCATTCCATATACCGCGTTAGCAGAAACGGTATAATTTGCCGTCCCCTGGTCCTCTGTGCCGGGGTTAACAATCGGCGGCGGCCAGCGGTGCATGGTTGTGGTGACATCGTAACGGGGGAAGTTATTGTCGCTGCGGCCGCTCGTTCTGCCGTTCTCCTGCAGGTATTCATACCGCTTCACCGTCCCTTTTTTGTTGACATACGAATAATCCGTGATTTCGCGGATCCGGAGGCCGCCGACTTTGCGCGAGGAGGAATCATCACTCAGCAACGCCTCATGGTCCTCGTAAGTAAAGGTAGTATAACCACCGGTTGGATAAGTGATCCGCGACAATACGCCCTGAACAGCCCCTTCGAAACGAGGTTCCCTGTTTGCTCCGTTACCTACCACCCTGCCATTGGGGAACGTTATATTTGGTACCAGGCTGGTATTACCGCTGGCGTTATAATATCCCCAGTGGTCCAACGAAGCTGTAAACCTTTCAGGCATATTACTATCCATTTCATAATAGGTAAACAGATATGGCGGAGGCGCCGCCACACCGGCCACTGGGGCCACTGGGGCCACTTCTGCCAGTGTATCCAGATGAAGCCGTTTCTTTGAATAAGTATTCCCCGGATTCTGGAAGAAACCATAGCCAAGACTATATTGCTTTACCAGCTTATCAGCACCGTTCAGTGTTGCATAAATATTGATTTTTTTCAGCAGCCTGTCATGCGGGAAATTCGAATCCGGTCGGTCTTCCACAGACTCCAGCTGAATGCTTCCCACCTGGATACCATTTCTTTGATAGCTGATGCCCGTCAAAAATTTACGCTGGGCCCTAATGAAAGGCGGCGAAGCGGTAAAGCTGCTCAACTGCTCCTCATATCCCGATTGCGGCGGCTGTACCTGCGTCCGGATAATACTCAGTGTCACCGATTTGTTCCTGGAGATTTCTTCCGTGATGGCCCCTTCAGCTGTTGTCTGATAGGTAAAATTAAGGCTCTCCATAGCATTTGGGGCCATCATACTGGTCAGGTACCAGCTGGAATTGTATTGATAATATCTGCGCGGCGGCGCATCCGGCTCGGCATCGTCCATGAGGTCCATCGTCGTCCTTTCCGGATCGGCAAACCGGAAGACCGTTCCGTTTTCATCGGTAATAATAAACTCATCCGGATAGTTAAAACGAATCGTGAGATTATCCCGCTCCTTTTTTACGATGCTTTTATCCGGCAATACCATAAATTTCCCCGCTCTGCCAGCGAAATTATAATAGTAAACATCCGGTTGCAGGTCGCGCACTTCCATCTTCATCTGTCGCAGGAAATCCTGGTACGCAAATACATCGGAACTGGACGGCACTACCAGCGGGCCGTTATTATAATAGTTCTCCGGGATGTCGGGATTACCCATCACCCCTCGCGTGATCACACCACCGGCATTCAGAGACCAGCCCATTCCTACCCAGGTGGCCACTTCTCCCGGCTTAAACCCGCTGTTATTATAACCGAGGCTTACAGGCAATTCCAGCTGCTGCCCTTTGAACGCATACAGCGGAATACTGATCTGCGGAGTACCGGTAAATAAACTCACAGGCACGTTACCATATTTCCCCAGCTGCGCCGCCTCAGGCGCTACCGGCAATGACTGGCGCGCTTTGAACTCCAGCCGGGACACATCCACTGGCAACGACGCCTGTTGCGCCGCAAGACGGGCAACAACACAAAAAACAACAATGAAAACGAAAACAGCTTTCTTCATAGATATACGATCAGGGTAAACTTCCATAACACCAGCGAAAACGCGGCACATACAAGCGACCGGCCTCAGACAATGTGCTAATCCAGCAACGATAATATCAGCGATACCATCAAAGGCATAACAAGAAAATGTGGTTAATAAATGGTTACCAAACAACTACACTGCATCCGAAAAAGTTAACATAACTAACCAAATATAAACTTTTTTCACGCATGCCAATTATTCTTTTTTCCATAGACAACCATCGCAAAAATGAATAAAATGAATAGCCTGTATATCCGTCATCCGCTGTACCTTCAGCGTCTGAAAAAAAACCGTCCTATATTCATGAACAACCCGGCCCTCTTCACCTGGATCACCCTCTGCTGCTGGATCATATTCATCTGTTGCTGGCTCGCCCTCCGGAACCGTACCAGGGAAAACATACAGTTCAGAACGAACCGCCAGCGCTGGCTGGCCGCCACCGGCTACGTGCTCATTTTTACAGGGCTGTACCTTCCGCTGTTGACAGGCGCCCGCCTGCTGCCGGCGTGGTGGTCGCTGCAGGCGACAGGCGTTTTATTGTGTATCGCCGGTATCGGGCTGTGTATCTGGTCCCGGTTACTCCTCGGCGTTAACTGGAGCGGCGGTGTAGCCGCCAAAAGAGACCACGAGCTGGTCACCAAAGGGCCATACCGCGTGGTAAGGCATCCCATCTATACCGGCTTCCTGATGGCGTTGACGGGCACCAGCCTCGTCACCGGCGGAGGAGCGGCCATCGTCGTCACCGTCGTTTGCGCGCTGGGGTTATACCTGAAAATCACCCGGGAAGAAACGCTGCTCAACGAACTTTTCCCCGGCGCCTACGCGGCCTACCGGCAACGGACACGTAAACTGATCCCGTTCCTCCTTTGACAGCGGAAACGAAATGTTGTATCTTCATGGCCCGTTCAACGAACTATCTATGCTACAACTTATCAGAACAGACTCCGGTCATCCTGACTTCGTATCGCTGGTACGGTTACTGGACCAGGACCTGGCTGTCCGCGACGGCAGCGACCATGCCTTCTACGCCCAATTCAACAAAACAGATCTCATCAAACAGGTGGTGGTAGGTTACCTCGACGGCCAGCCGGTGGCCTGTGGCGCCATCAAGCCGTTTTCTGAACAACAGGCGGAAGTAAAGCGCATGTTTGTGCATCCCGGTTATCGCGGCCGCGGTCTCGCCGGTGAAGTGCTGCGGGAACTGGAAAAATGGGCACAGGAACTCGGCTACAACGCCTGCGTACTGGAAACAGGCAAAAAACAGCCCGAAGCCATCGCGCTCTATCGGAAAAGCGGTTACGCCATCACGGACAACTACGGCCAGTACATCGGCGTAGACAACAGCGTGTGTATGCGGAAAGATTTACCGGCATAAAAAAACGGGCGCCATTAAGACGCCCGTTCAATAAGCAAAGCCGGCGGCAATCAGGGTAAGGTGTTCAGGTTCACTGTTGGCGCTACCCCTGTGGCGGTGCGCGTAAAAGTAGTATTGTAGTTTACATAATCGGCGAAGAACCCGCCGTTTTTCAGGAAGAACCGCCCGGTGGCATTATCTACGCCGCCGGCATAATCCCTGCGCTGGTCGCTGGTAGCGGTGGCATCAGCCGTAAATTTGGCGCTGGTGATCTCCGTCCACACGCCGGCGGTGGAACGTACCCACTGATTGTTATACTGGCCGCTCCGGCCGAGGTACCCGTTTTTATCGCTGAAATTTTCGAGGAAAGAATACAACCCTGCGTGATAGGTGTTGGTATTAGGTCGCTTCCAGGTGGCAATAAAACGCCATGTACCGGTTTCCGGTGTAAATACCCACGCAGAGAAATTGGTAGCTCCGGCGCCATCCGGTAGGATACGCGTCAGGAACTTGTAGGTGGTGCCTACGGACCAGTTAAATACCAGGTAACTTTGGCCGCCGGTACCTTCGCCGCCGAAAGCATTGTCCACTACGCCCGGCCCTTTGCGCACCAGCGTCGTCTTGCCTATGGCGGGGTCCCAGATGGAAAACAACACCCTTCTTTCAGTGGCGCTGTTCACCTGTATACCGAAATAACCGCCGTTAAAACCATTGCTCATAAAGTAAGAACCGATCTTGTCTTCGCCTGCCGGCACGGTCACTTCATTATAAAACCATTCGGCGTCCACTCCGGCAGGAATAGGATAATTCAGGTGCACGGAAGGACCGCGCCTGGACCAGTAATAGTTCGCGGCGTCGTTGGCGTACACTACGTTGTTGGCTGTGGCGCTGCCACTGATGATGATATGGGACACATCGCCAAAGTAGCTGCCGGTTTTATTGACACCCTGCAGGTCTACCTTTACATATCCCACACCTGTAACATTCACCGTACCGATCGTGAAGTCCGTATAGGCGGTACCGGTAACCGTTTTATTGAAAGCGGTACCGTTGATCGTCACTTTGATGGTGCTAGTGCCGGAAGGTACTTTCATCCGCACGGCCACATTCAGCTGGCCGGTTTGCCCCAGCCGGAAATAAGCGCTGGTGACACTGTTGGCGTTGGTCCAGTTACCCAGGCCGTTGTCGGTGATCACTTCCGCGCCGCCTGCCGGCAGCGTGGTCACAAAACCGTTGCCGGCCAGCGCTACGGCGTAACTGGAAGCGGGAGGAACAAGCGATGCCTTTTTATCATTACCGGAAGCGGCATCGGCAGGAAGGGCGTCCTGCATATTTTTAGCGCAGGACGAAATGGCCATGGCAGCCATGAGCATAAAGATAAGGTGTGCTTTTTTCATTGGATCGCAATTTGATGGTTGCAGACTAACAGCTTTGCTTATACGATTTTTCAATGCACAGAACTTCCCGCAGCCTGCTTACAGGCCCGTCAGTAGCAGTGCTGATGGTAATACTCAATAAGGTTAACAGCCACTATTACCCTTTCCATTGTTCACGCCGGTAATGTTTGCACGGGATTATAATTCACTGTTTGGAAGTAAAGGTCCAGCTATTTTGGTTGTATTGATGATCCTGTAATTTAAGACAGGATCATCAAATAAAATAATTTATTTACGCTCAACTGTCAGTGCGATTTTGCGGCAGGCAATACAACATGGCAGCAACGACCAGCAGGCAGGCCATTCCCGCTCCCAAGCCATATTGCAGCGCCTCCGTATAGGCGTCCGGGTGTGTATCCGATGCCAGCGCAGCGAAAAACACACCGCCGATAATACTGATGCCCAGCCCCGACGCCGTCTGCTGAAAAGTGGAGAAAATACCGGAAGCAGCGCCGGCATCTTCCACCGGCACTTTATCCAGCACGATGTTCAGCAGGAAAGGCAACACCATCCCATTACCCAGCCCGTACAACGCTATCAGCGAGATGGTGCCGGCAGCATCATCGACACCTGAAAATTGCACAACAAAGGACATTAAGATCATCAGCAGTCCTGCCAGTAATACCTTCCTGCCATACCTCACCAGCAACCGGGAAGCCACCACAGACGACAGCATAAACAACAACGCATGCGGGATAAAACCTGCCCCGCAAGCCAGCGCCGACAGTCCCAGGCCACTTTGCAGGTATACCGCCATCATCAGCAGGTAGGCCGTATGCAGCATAAAATGAAACAACACCGCCAGCAACCCGATGTTAAACGCCGGCTGTTTAAACAACCTAAGATTGATCAGCGCACTTTTATCTTCCTGTCTTACCTGCTGTATCCGTACAAATACCAGTGACAGTACCACGAACAACGCCAGCAGCACAAAACTCCATGCCGGCCAATGCTGCTCCCGCCCTTCCGTGATGGCGTAAATGAGGCAGCCCAACGCCCCTGTCAGCACCACCGCCCCGGCATAATCGAATTTCACGCCTACCGTCCTGCCTGTTTCCGGCAGGTAACGATGGATCGCCCACATAGCAGCAATACCTACCGGCAGGTTAATAAAGAAGGTCAGCCGCCACCCTTCAATGACGCCGTGCGTCTCCGCCAGGTAGCCGCCCAGCATCTGCCCGATAATAGCCGCAATGCTCAGCGTAATGCCATACCAGCCGATGGCTTTGGCCCGCTCTTCAGCTACGGGAAACAATACCTGTATCAACGAAATGGACTGCGTGACCATAAACGCGGAACTCACCCCCTGGAAAAAACGGGCAATATTCAACTGTAACGGCGTCTGTGCCAGTCCACAGATACAGGAGGTAAGGGTAAACCAACCCATTCCAAGAAAGAACACTTTTTTCTTGCCGAGATAATCACCCGCCCTGCCGCCGGTGATCAGGAAACAGGCGCTGCCCAGCAGGTAAGCGGCAATCACCAGCTGCACTTCGCCGTCGGTGGCATGCAGACTGCCTTTGATAACAGGAATGGCGATGTTGATGATAAAAATGTCGATAACGTACAACAGGGGCGCTGTCAGGACAATAAGCAGCGCGTACCACCTGTTGATGGTGGAAGTAGTGATAATCATAAAATAAAAAGGAAAAAGTTAGCGGGCGTTGTTCTTCTCAAATTCCAGCAGCCATTGTTTGCGCCAGATACCGCCACCATAGCCGGTCATAGAACCGTCGGCCCCGATGATGCGGTGACAGGGAACGAGGATAGAGATTTTATTCATACCATTGGCATTGGCCACTGCGCGGATAGCTTCCGGCTTTCCCAGCGCCACTGCCTGGTCTTTATAAGAGCGGGTGACGCCATAGGGCACCTCCTGCAATACACGCCATACGGACTGCTGAAAGGCAGATCCCGGCATATACAACGGAACGGTAAAGGATTTCCGCCGTCCATCGAAATACGCTTTCAGCTGGGCTTCCAGCGTGGCAAAGTGGGGATTGTGGCCCTGCACGATGGTAGCGTTCAACACCCGGGACAGGTAAAGGAATTCTGTTTCCAGCATTTTCCGGTCAGTGAACTCCAGCAGGCACACCCCTTCTTCTACGGCACAGGCGTACATAGTGCCCAGCGGCGTTTCCAGCCGTTTCAGGTCAATTACCCGTTGTGCTTTGCTTTTTTTGGGAGACACTCCGAAGATGTTCCTGAAAGAGTCCCCGAAACCGCTCAGCGATTCAAATCCGGCGTCAAAAGCGGCGCCGCTGACGGACTCGCCCTGCTGTATCTTTTTAAACGCCGTATTGATACGGAACATCCGCTGGTAAGCCTGAAAAGTAATGCCGTGGTTCTTCAGGAACCAACGCCGTATCTGGTGCGGCGCTATGCCCCGCTGCAGCAGGTCTGCATCTGTTATTTTCCGCCCCGGTTCGTCAGCCAGGTCCTGCAGCAACTGCCGGATATTGTCCGGCGTCTGGTCCAGCTGCTCCAGCGGCCGGCATACCTTACAAGGCCGGTATCCTTTCAGGATGCATTCTTTGGACGTGGGAAAGAACTCAATGTTCTCCGGCTTCGGCTTCCGGGCGCGACAAGAAGGCCGGCAGAAAATGCCGGTCGTTTTGACCGCCGTAAAAAATACGCCTTCAAAAGCCACATCTTTCTCCAGCGAAGCCTGGTACATCCTGTCAAAGCTCAATTGCATGGTGTATTGTATTGATTTCCCGACAAAAGTAGGATTACCCTTTCCGCCGGACAACCGGAAAATTGACAACTATTTTTTTCCTGTACAATTTTACGGAATAAAAGCGGCAACGCCTCCATGGAGATATCCGCCAGGCCGGCAACGACGACCGCCCGTTCTTGTTACGACGCTGCGATGCCATTATCTTTGCGCTTATGCATGATTTTACCGATATCGCTTATCTGAAAAACGGACCGGCCTTCCATCAGCAGGTATACGATCTGCTGACCCGCCGGCAGCTGCTCTCCGGCCTGAGCGCCTTCTCCCCCGTCTTCGCCGGCAGCATTCCCATAAGGGTGCACACCGCCGGCAGCGACATCGATATCATTTGCTGTTTTGATAACAAAGCGCTGTTTATCGACAACCTGGGACAATTATTCCAACACTACCCCGGCTTTGCCCTCCGGGAGATAACCATCCGGGAGGTACCTGCCGTGGTGGCTAACTTTACGGTAGACGAACAGCCGGTCGAGGTATTTGGCCAGGCCATCCCGGTAAAGGAACAAATGGCCTACCGCCATCTGCTGATCGAAGCGGCTATCCTGCAACAGCAAGGGGAAGACTTCAGACGGCAGGTCATCTCCCTGAAAGAGCAGGGATATAATACGGAAGCAGCTTTTTGCCACCTGCTGGGGATCTCCGGCGATCCTTTCCTGGAACTGCTGAAATGGAAGCACTAAAGTTTCATCTGTGCTCAATGCTCCAGGCTGACAAGCCAATGAGGTCACAGGTCGTCCTAAAAGTGATTGATTGTTCCGGCAAAAAAAAGGGAATCAGACAAAAGAAAGCGGCCATCCGTCGCCGGTAAAAACCTGCCGTTCACCGACAATACACTGCCTCCTGCGTGGATGCTATTTCCCGTCCCCCCGGGATAGTATTGTTTTGCAGAACAAATTAAAAGACATGAACATCCGGGAACTGGCAGCAATGTTAATTAACCCATATAACCATCAGTCTTTACATCCGGTGGGAGAACAGCACCTGGAAGATGTTTCGGGCAACCGTATCCCTGTGGTCAACGGTATCCCCGATTTCCTGGCACTGGAAAAGATCGGCGGCATGAATAAAAAACATCAACGCCTATACGATAATCTCAGCCCTTTTAACGATATCGCTGAACGGGTCGTTTCGCTTTTTGTAGACATGGAAAAGCTCCGGCGGGAATGGCTGGCCGACGTGGAAGTAAAACCAGGCTTTAAAATACTGGAGACCTCCGTGGGCAGTGGCTGGAACATCAAAGCCCTCCCCGGCTTTGGCGATTACTACGGACTGGACATCTCCGGCGGCATGTTGCGGCAGGCCGCCCGCAATATGACCAAATGGAACCGTACGGCACAACTTTTCAGGGGCAATGCAGAATATCTCCCCTTCAAAGACCATACGTTTGACTGTGTATTTCATGCAGGGGGGCTGCATTTCTTCGACAACCGCGTGCGGGCCATCCGGGAGATGGTGCGGGTAGCCCGCCGCGGCAGCCGTATTGTTATCATCGATGAAACGACGCCGCATATACGAAAACAATACAGGAGTATCCCATCTCTAAAAGGCTATCTCAACAACAGCAGCAGCGAAGCGTTGAGGGCGCTGGCGCCGCTGGAACTGGTACCGGGCAATATGCGGGAACAGGAAGTGAAACTACTGGACCATGGCAGGATGTACCAGCTCAGTTTCAGAACAGCCTGAAGCTATTCAATGAAACGGCGGGCGTCCGTGTGTTGCGGATGCCCGCCGGCATGCCATTATTTTCTGAGCAGTTGTACTTTGGTTTCCATGCCATCTATTTTCTGATTGGCGGCATCGGCAGTAACGGCATTGTTGCAGGCCCATTCCAGCAGGGCGTTATCGTGTTTGGCGGCTGCCAGTTGCGCAATACGGTAATAGGTATACGCCAGCAGCTCCCGTGAACGGGTGGCACTCTGCAACGCATGTTGGTACCAGCGGACCGCCTCATCCGGTTTGTTCTGGATGGCGGTAATACGGCCCATCATATAGTACAGGCCAAACTCCACGCCGTACTGATCGTCGGGGATGCCTTCGGCCAAATAGGATTTTGCCAGCGCCAGCGCTTCCTCCGGTTTCTGTTGTATGCGCAGGTTGTATACCCGCGCTACTTTCGACTGGGCCATAGCGATAGGTGTCAGCGCCTCGTCCCAGTGCAGCACCTTAAAGTAAGGATCTATCTGAACGGAATCCACGATACCGTTCACCGGCAGCTGCACCTGGCTGGTACGCGCTTCTACGGTGATATGTTGTAGAGAAGTTTTACCACCACGATATACTACCAGCACTTCCAGCGGCAGCCGGTATAAACTGTCTTTCTGGGTAACGGTCAGCTGCAGTGTGTTCCCCTGCTGTTTCCAGCTGTTCTCCCAGGCCGGCGCGCCGGTACGGTCAAACCACTGGCGGTAAAACCAATCGAGGCTGCTGCCGTGTGCGGTGGCTATCTCCTGTAAAAAATCCTGCCAGGTGATGCCGTCATGGCTGTACTTGTCCCCGATAGTGCGCAGCGCTTTGTGAAACACCGGCTTTCCTACTACGGAGGCCAGCAGTTCCAGCGCCATAAAGCCTTTGCTGTCGCCCAGAATATGGCCGTTTTTGCTGCTGAGGGTGGCCAGCGGCTCATCGTTACCGGCTGCTGCATTTTTAAGATATCCCAGGCCGCTCTGGTCCGACAGGTAGCCGGGGTAGCCTTTTTTACGGTAAAGGATGGCGCGTGCACTATCGAAATGCTCCACTACCTGCAGCGAGCCATACTGGGCCATCGCTTCGGACATCATCTCAGCCCCCATGCTCCCTTTGGACAGGACTTTATTGCCCCACCACTGATGCCCTATCTCGTGGCCAAACAACGCATAGTTGAACTCCCGCAGCGCCCCGGTAGGCATCACCACGCCGCCGAGGATGCTGGCGCCGCCAATGCCTGTCAGCTCAGACACCGCTTCTGGAAATTCGATCACAGAAAAGTTAGGGATCGTCAGCGGCCCGAATTCACCGGTCAGGAACGCCAGCACCGAGGAGGCTTTACGGGAGATCTCTTCTCCGTTGATCGCCTTACTCAGGCTGTAAGTGTAAAACGGTATTTTACCGGAAGACTCCTGCCGGGTATATTTTCCGATATACAGGGAGAAGATATCAGGCTGCGCGTAATGAAACTCGTAAGTCTGTGTACCGTCACCCTTCGTGGCTTTGACGGTTGCAGCTGCCATAACGGCCATCAACGGCTGCGGCACTGTCACCCGCAGAGTACCGGTGCCCCGCATGTAATCGTCCGTGCCGTCGTTGGCGCGCACCATCACCTGCGGGTACCATGCGGAACCATAACCGCCGGCCATACAAAAGCTGCTGTCGACATAATATTGAAAAGTGGGGGCATCGCCACGCTCGTAGGCGTAGGTGTACTGCAGGCGGGTGCCGGCAGGTACTGGCCTTTTAAAATGCCAGTGATAGAGAATATCACCGGAGGAGCTGAGACTTGTATCCATTGTGGCGGCAACGCCCCCCTGTAGTTGCAGTTTAGCCGGGCCCCTTCCCCTGCTGATCATGATTTTAACAGAATCGGTGGTAGCTGCAGTCGTTTCAAACGAAAGGCTACCCTGTACGGCGAAGGTCTTTTTCCCCAGGTCGGCCTGTACCTGCAGCTGGTAGTCCACCTTTTGCTGG
This sequence comes from Chitinophaga oryzae, assembly GCF_012516375.2. Lineage (NCBI taxonomy): Bacteria > Pseudomonadati > Bacteroidota > Chitinophagia > Chitinophagales > Chitinophagaceae > Chitinophaga > Chitinophaga oryzae. The sequence continues at coordinate 3,361,385 of NZ_CP051204.2, read as the reverse complement.
GCAGCAAGCCATAACGGAGAAAACAAATATAAAAGGGCGATAAGTCGGCGCATGTTCTTTTTTTTCACAAAGTAACGCCGGAGGGAAGACAAAAAATAGTATCAGATTAACCATTCAGTTGCCGCCGGAACTGATGAGGCGTGCAACGGTAAAAAGAGCGGAATACCCTTATCAGGTGCGAGGTATCGGAAAATCCGGCGGAAAAGGCGATGTCCGTAACGGGCAGCCGGGTGGTAAACAGCAGTTCCATCGCTTTCTCTGCCCGCATTTTTAACTGGTACGCCCCTACGGTCATTCCTTCCTTCTCACGGAAAGCCCGCGCCAGGTATATCGGATGTACAAACACCCTGCTGGCAATAGACTGAATGGTATGATGCGTATCAAATTCATTTTGCAGGATCTCCCTGGCCTGCGTAAGCCAAGGCAGACGGCTGGCGATCTTCACCTCTGTGACGGCAGACAGCCAGTTGACGATATACTCTTCCGGCAAACAGTCGGCAGGCTTCTTCAAAAATGCATATAGCAGCTGGTACAGTTCATTGAAAACACCCGGCTTGTAAATCATCAGTTGCTGCGGAAGGGAGCCCTTCAGCGTCAGCGCTTCTATCCCCGATGGCTTAAACTCGATATTCAGGCAACGGCCCGGCACTTCCCGGAAATGGTTGGCATGCGTATACCCCGCAGGCCTGAACAGCAGCTGCCCGGGTAACACCTCGTCGGTACGGCGGCTCACCTCATGATAACCGCCCGCCACCAAAAGACTCAGGTAAGCATTTTCGTGGTAATGCGCGCCAATATGCGTATCCGGCTGGTAAGCCGTGATGTTCAGCTTGAAGAAAGCGTTTTCGTTGAACTGCTGCTCCTTACCAAAATAACGTCCGGGTGAAAGAATGATACTCATAAGCCTGGCCTGTGTAAACCGATAGTAAATATACGGCATATAACGGCAAGATCAACGAAAGACCGGATAATCAAAAAAATATATCTTGCAGCATTCAATAGCTAAATACTCAAATAAAAAAATATGAACTTAATCAGGCCTGCCCGGCTGGCGGCCGGCGACAAAGTTGCCACTATTTCCCTCTCCTGGGGCGGAGCGGGAGAACTGCCGCACCGGTACAGGAAAGGCAAAGAACAATTGCAGCAACAGTTTGGCCTTACCGTTACCGAAACAAAAAATGCCCTCCGGCCCGCGCAATGGATCTACGAAAACCCGCAGGCAAGAGCGGAAGATCTCATGGAGGCTTTCGCCGACAAATCCATTAAAGCCATTATTTCCAATATCGGCGGGGAAGATAGCATCCGGACACTGAAGTATGTAGATATAGATGTTATCAGGAACAATCCTAAAATATTCCTTGGTTTCTCCGACAGCACCATCACGCACCTGCTCTGCCTCAAGGCAGGACTCACCTCCTTTTATGGTACCTCCCTGCTGGTAGGCTTCGCAGAGAATGGTGGCATGCATCCCTACCAGGTAGAGGATTTCAGGCAGACTTTCTTCTCCGGCGCACCCGTACGCCCCATCCTGCCTAGCGGCGGCTGGACCTCCGAGCGGCTGGAATGGTTCGATCCCTCTTTGCAGGACGTTAAAAGAAAGATGCAACCCCACACCGGATGGAAGTTCCTGCAAGGCGAAGGCGTGGTACAGGGCCGGCTCATCGGCGGCTGCCTCGACGTGCTGGAGTTTTTGAAGGGCACGGCCTGGTGGCCGGAAGAGGAGCACTGGAATGACAGCATTCTGTTTTTCGAAACATCTGAAGAAATGGCCCGCCCGGAACTCCTCCGCTACTGGATGAGAAACTATGCCGCGCTGGGTATCCTCCGGAAAGCGAAGGCCATCCTGCTGGGCCGCCCTTATGATAATCAATATGCGACGGAATATGAAACCGCCATTCTGCAGGTACTGCGGGAAGAAAGGTTAACAGACATGGTGGTGGTTACCCAAATGGACTTCGGCCATACCTGTCCTTCATTTACCCTCCCTTACGGGGTGCTGGCGGAGGTAGACTGTACCGAAAAGAAATTTACCCTGTTGGCATCAGGCGTGCAATAGAGGTTTGTAAGCGGGGCGCTTACAAACCTTCCGCTTACCGCTCATCCATCATTTCCCTTTTTCGCAAATCTTTCTCCGCTTTACATAAACGGTCCGTTTCCTGCGCTGCTGATCTTTGCAGCTGACCAATTTATGTTACTGTAGCATGTTTAGGAAATCAATAGGATATCTTCTATGGATAGTTATCCCTTTTTCAACCGGCGCTTTTGCGCAGACTAACCCCGTCGCCTATACGGTACGTGGTGTAGTGGCGGATTCCGCCTCCCGGCAGGTCATTCCCTATGTCACCATCGGTATTACCGACGAACAGCAAACGCCTGCCGCCTCGGCTTACAGCGGCGAAAACGGCGCCTTTAAAATGTCGCTGCCCAAAGCCGGCCGCTACCAGCTGGTGCTCTCCTCCGTGGGGTACCGCCCCGTCAGCCGGCCGCTGCTGATCGATAAAGACAAAACTACCCATCAGCTGGACACTGTTTTCCTGAGCGGCAGCACCGTGCAGCTGAGCGGCATACAGGTGATCTCCCGGCGGCAGCTGATAGAGCAGAAACCGGGGATGCTGGTCTATAACGCCGAAAGCGACATCAGCAACCGCGGCGGCACCGCAGCCGACGTGCTCCGCAAAGCACCGGCGCTGAACGTGGACCCGCAGGGCAACGTCACCATGCGGGGCAGCGGCACGCTCAAAATACTGATCGACGGAAAATACTCCGGACAAATCGCCCGCAGCCCGGCCGATGCACTCAACATGATGCCGGCCAATATCATCCGCTCGGTAGAAATCATCACCTCCCCCTCCGCCCGGTACGATGCGGAAGGCGCCGCCGGCGTGATCAACATCATCACCAAAAAAGGCAATAAAAGCTTCAGCGGCAACCTGGAAGCGATGGCCAGCAACCGGGAACAGGCCTTCAATCCCCGTATCTCCCTGTCGCGGAACAAGTGGAACATGAGCCTGCACGGGCACCTCCACCGCCTGCAGGACAAATCCTCCGCCGAAATGGAAAGGACCGTACTGGATAAAGGTCAGCCTACGATGGTCATCCGCCAGGAAACACGCCGCAATAATATCATGCCGCACAGCTCCGGGGAACTGGCGCTCGGCCTCCTGCCGGACTCCCTCAGCGAAATCTCCCTGTCCGTCAACGGCTGGCTGGGCAACTGGCCGGACAACAGCCGCCAGCATACGCTCATCACCCTGCCCGACGGCACCACCACCGATCAATACCAGCAACAGGTAAGATCAAAAGAGAAGTTCACCGGCGCCGATATCGCGCTCGGCTATACGCGCAGACTGAAGAGAGACAGACAGGAAATTACCCTGCTGGCGCAGTTCTCCCCTTCCAAAGAAAATACCTCTTACAACAGCGAGCAACACAGCGACGATAAAATCCGCTACCGGGAAGATAACGTTAACCGCACTACGAACCGGGAATGGACCTTCCAGGCAGACTACACGCACCCGCTTACCAGAGATGGCAGGTATACGTTACAAAGCGGGCTGAAATCCATCTTCCGGCATGCCGACAAACAATACCAGGTACGGGCAGCAGACGGACCGCCGCCGGCCGCCATGGTACCGCAGCAGGACCGCTCCGACAATTTCATCTACTCACAGGATGTCCTCGCCGGCTACCTGCTGCTGAAAATGAAACTACCCCGCGGCTGGAACGCAGAAGCCGGCTCCCGGCTGGAAAACACGCACATCAAAGGCAGGTTCAATGCACCCGGCTCGGCTTTCTCGAACGATTTCCTCAACTTCATCCCTACGGCCAACATCAGCAAAAAACTGAATGAAGCGCAGACCATCACCCTCAGCTATACACAGCGCCTCACCCGGCCGTATATCTGGGACCTGAACCCTAACGCCAACGCCAGCGATCCACGCAACATCACCGTGGGCAATCCGCAGCTGCGGCCGGAAACAATGCACCAGGGAGAACTGTCCTACGGCTGGACGTCCCCCGCCGGCACGTTTATCAATGCCGCCGCGTTCCTGAAGAAAACTGACAACACTATCATCGACCTGACCACCACCAATGCAGCCGGCATCGCCACCACCCGCAAGGAAAACCTGGCAGGCAACACCCAATACGGAATTAACCTGAGCGGCTCTGTAAGCCCCGCTCCCAACTGGAGCCTCAACAGTAATGTCAACATCAACCATCTCAACTTCGAAAGCAATGCGCTGATGATCGTCAACACCGGATGGGCGGCCGACTTTAATCTTAACGCACTGTATAAACTTCCCGGTGCTGTCAGCCTGCAGGCCTTCGGCGAATACGATACCCGCATCGTTACCCTCCAGGGACATAAAACTCCACGGTTCTACTACAGCTTCTCCGCCAAGAAGGAAATCAAAGCCACCCGGATGACCGTTACCCTGGCAGCGATCAATCCGTTTAACCAGACCATCCGGCAAAAAGAATACATACACGCGGCATCCTTCCGTTCAGGAGTGCTGAACAGGTATTACAACCAGGCGCTGAAGATTACGCTCAACTGGGAATTCGGATCGATGTTCGAACAGCGGGAGAAAAAGAAAATCAGTAATGACGACGTGAGAGAGCAAGGAAAGGGATAATCAAAACAACAGCTGTTTGGCGGGAACGTATCCCGCCAAACAGTTATAACATCAGGCGGTTTGTTGCTGCCTGTTCACGGCTGGTTTCTTTTTTTTCTTCTTCTTTCCCCACCAGATATAAAAACCGGTGACCGGCAAGCTGGCCGCTACCAACGAGCCCAGGAAAAACAGTATCTTACTCGGAATACCCCAGATAGACCCTACATGCAGCGAATAATTTAACCGCCGCAGTTTATCGCCCCCGTTGGCCTCACTGAAAGGCATTACATCTACGCCACCGCCCTGCAGTTTTTTGCCGGTATACTGATCAAAGTAGTGCGCCTGGTAATAAGCGCCCTCCATATTCGTATAGGCGTACACGGAAGCATCCTTCTCCGGAGGCATGCCAATAAGCACAGCAGGGCTCTTTTTATCGGCCAGTTCGTTTACACATTGCCGCCAGATACCGTCCAGCACCGCCCACCGGGAACCGGCAGCCGCCATCGTGGTATCAGAAGGCGGTTCGTAGTAGGCCGGCATAGACTTTCCGCCGGAAGCCACCGTATACACAGAACGGGACAGCCAGCCGAAGCCCATGTACAAGCCCGAATAAGCGATGAGCAGCGCTACCGGCAGCGTATAAAAGCCCAGCACGTTATGCAGATCGTAATTGACTCTTTTGAATTTCCCCTTCCATAAAATGGCAAAGGCATTGCGGATGTTATGCCGGTTCCACTTTTTGGGCCACCACAGTACCATGCCGGTAATCAGCAAAACAGTGAAGACAAGCGTGGCATACACCACGATACGGGAGCCGATTTTGCGGGGCAGCCACAGATTGACGTGCCCTTCTTCCACTTCATGAAAAAAATCTTCATGGTCCACCACCGCCGCCACTTCCGCCGTATAGGGGTCCACGTAAACGATAGAATCAGACCGGAAGTTGACCTGCGTGGTCTTGCCCGGCAGACGGTATTCGATGGACCTTGCGCGCAGCCCGCCCATCGCTTTTTCTGCTGCGGAGATCAGTGCGGAAGGCGGCAACATGGCGCCGTTATTGGTGATGGCTGCCTTTCGGTAGGGATACAGCAGGTCTTTGAGATCATGTTCAAACACCAGTATACAACCTGTGATGGAAACGATAAAAACGATGATTCCCGATATGAGCCCAAGCCACAGGTGCAACCATGCGTTGATCTTTGAAAATTTCATGATACAGTACAAAAGACAATACTTTCCCGGCAAGCGGGAAAGTATTGTGGTTAACGGTTGGTAGTTACTTCAGTTTGTCTATGCGCAACAGGTAGTCGTAACCGCCTGCTATTTCCAGTCCGGTGTTGATGGTGCCATTGGCGATGTCATAAATCCAGACATAATCTTTTCCGGATTCAGCGTTGACCATGATATAGGCATTATTGCCTTCCACCATCACGGTTTGCAGCGACTCTCCCTTGTCCAGCGGCAGTTCCGTGAGTTTACGCACTACCGTCGCGCGTACCAGGTCTACGATGGCATAGCCGTAGATATGGCCTTCATCGGTGTTGGCTTCCCCTGCGGCTTTGTATTTAACGATGGCGCGGCCGTTGCCGATGCCGTACATAGAGAAGGCGGGGCCTCCCAGCGCCTGGTTCATATTATAGAAGTAGGAGGCGTCAAATTGCTGCTGGCCGGCGGATATTTTATACACCGCCGACGGCAGGGAAGACGACAGCCAGCCTGGTGAGGAAAGCAGATAGTAATCGCCGTTATTGTCCAGCGCTGTGCCGGACATCCACATATTGGCCTGTCCCATGCCTACAGAGCGGCCATCTTCCAGTTGCGCTACCAGTTTCATGGAAGGGTAATCAAAAATCGCCACGATGGCTTTGGGGTAAGCCGGCGCGGGCCAGTCGGCCGTATACACCAGACCCAGGAAGAGTTTACCGTTGATATAGTCCAGGCTGCGGGACATCATGCCGGCATAACCAGCAGGAACGGGATTTACCGGGAGCTCCATATTTTTTATGGCGAGGGTATTGGCGTCCACCACAGAGCAGAGCAGCTTGCTGCCCCGGCCGTTGGTGCCCATCAGCACCAGCGTGGCGTCGTCTACCCAGGTATAGCTGCTGACACCTGTCTGATAAGTAAATGGCACCTCTTTGATAGTAGTCAGCTGATTGTCTTTCAGCGAGTATTTTGATAAACGGCCGTTAGTAGAGCTGGTGCTGGGGTAATAGTAGTAGCCTTTATGCGGGATAATACCATAGTCTGCTTTGGACGTCACTTCCACGCCGTTGCCTTTCAGGCTTACGGCGCCGGAGGTGAGCGAGGAAGCACCTACCACGTATTGGGTGGTATTAGGCCAGGAGCCCAGCTGCATCCATATGGCATAGTTGTCGGAACCGTTGCCGGGGTTGCCGGCAACGGTGTCGTCGTCATACTTTTCGCAGGCGCTGAAACCTGTCAGAACAGATAATAACGCCGCTGCACAAAATAATTTTCTGGTAAGAATGGACATGATATAATAAGCTGATGATTATTTAATGAAGTACCGCAGTTTCACATAATAGGCCCTGCCCGGCTTCTGCAGGCGGAAATTGTCGTACGCCCGCTGGTCGGTGAAGTTCCTGCATTCGGCGGAGATGTTGTATTTACCGTTTTGCAGCGAGTAGGTAAGACCCAGGTTTTGGATGTACTGGTTGGGTACCCTGTTTTTCGTAGCGGCGGCGCCGTAAGCTTCCCAGGTCAGGTAAAACCAGTGCACGTACTGCATGTCCCAGTTGAGCTGCAGCCGCGTGTCTTTACCCAGCAGGTTATTCCTGCCAAGGCTGGCCAGCGCGTTACCAAACAGCCAGGGCTGGTTGGGGATCTTGTTGCGATAGGTAGCTTCTACCGTACCGCCGTTGGTACCGGGAGCATACTTCGTGTTATTCAGCGCCTGCTGGTAACTAACGTTCACGGTAGTATGAAAAATATCGCGGAAGTCGTATTGTATTTCCCCTTCGACGCCGTTGATCTGTACTTTGGAAGTATTTTCATAGCGGCTTACCCTGGAATTGGATTGATATACCACGGCGTAGATGAAGTCGGCCGCATCGCGGAAGTACCAGTTGCCTTCTGCATAGAAGCGGTGCTGTCCTTTCTTCAGCGTCAGGAAAGCACCGGCATTCACGTTGTTGCTGGATTCCGGTTTCAGGTTGGCATTGCCGATCTGATCATAGCCGTTGCCGAACAACTCTCCTACTTCCTGCAGGCGGTAAGCTTTTTCATAGGAGGCTTTTACGCCCAGTACCGGCAGGATGTTGAAACGGCTGGCAAGGCCATATCCAAAGTAAGATTTGAAACCTGAGGCAGCAACATAAGTACCGTTGCCGGAAAGCATTTCCGGCTGCTGCAGTTGCATACCATACCATTTACCGAAGAAGGTGTTGGTAAGCCTGCTGTCCAGCAAAGTTTGCTGATATCCCAGCCCTACCATGTGTTTCCCGATCCTGCCCGGATTATGGTCTTTATCGGTCAGCAGTTCGTTATAATTCTTATTGGTTACCTGGTCGAAAGTATAGTTGAGGTTGAAACCGTGCATTGGGTTCAGCATATAGCTGAAGTTAGCGCGGGCGAAGTTCCTGGGGCGGCTGATATGCGTCCGCTGTTTGATGGGTCCCATTTCGGCCTGGTTGCCGGGCACGCGGGAGCCGTCCCAAAAATAGCGGTACGCGGTAGTATCGGTGATGGTATACTTATCTTCTGTATGCGCTGCAAACACGCTCAGGTTGAGCCCTTCGGTGAAGAGATGGTCTTTGCGGTAACGCAGCGTGGTGTTGAAAGCGTGGCCGTTCTGCATGGCGGCGCCATATACGTTGTCCTGGTTGCTGCCGGTCTGTATTTCGCGGTCGGTGGCGGAGAAGCCTGCACCGACAAAGAAGGCGTCCGCCCATTTTTTATGCATCACTCCCACTTCCGCCTGTGTCATATAAGAGCGGTACTGGTCGTGGAAACGGCGCACATCTCTTTTCACGTAGAGTTGTTTGTCTTCGTCCCACAGCTCCATCGCTTTCATGATGTAGTTGTTGTCTGAATAGTTCAGGAACGCGCTTACGCGGGCCACGATACCGGATTTGCCGGTCACCTGTCCCGTTACGGCGGCCCTGTGCGTATTGAAGGAGCCAAAGCTATAGCTGGCGTCGAGGTAGTTTTTAATGTTCTGATTGGTGACCAGGTTAACTGCTCCTCCGAGCGCATCGGCGCCAAGGGACACCGGCAATACGCCTTTATAGATCTCCACCCGCTCGGCGAGGTTGACCGGAATATTATTGAGCGTCATGGACGAACCCATGACCTCCATCGGTATCCCGTCGATAAAGAACCGCACCGCCCTGCCGGAGAGGCCGTTGATCGAAAAGTTGAACTCGGAGCCCATACCGCCCTGCTCGCGGACTTTCACGCCGGTCGTCCTGTTCAGCACACTGTTGATGTCCGAAGTGGTATTGGCAAAACGTTTGGTGTCGATGGCGTTCACCGCATAACCGCTTTCTTTCAGCTGGCGGCTCTGGCTCTTGCCGGTCACGGTCACCCCTTCGCGGGAGAGGCTTTCTTCTGCCAGTGTAAAACGGAAAGTGATTGTTTTGCCGGCAGTCACGGTGACAGCCTGTTCCTGGCGCGTATATCCCAGCAGGCTGGCTACGATGGTATAGGAGCCGGCAGGCACCTGATCTACAAGATAACTTCCATCTTTTTTCGTATAGGCGCCCTTGTTGGTACCCTTCAGCGTAACGGCAACGTCGCTCAGCGGCTGACCCGCGGCCGAAAGCACAGAACCCGTGATAGCGCCCGTCTGTTGGGCATTTGCTGATATCGCCATCAGCATAAAAAATACAGTAAAAACAAAATGGTTGGATAGATGACGCATGATTATCGCTGCTACATGATTTGAGCAGCAAAGGTCGTTCAACGCAAATGGGCCATCAGATCCGATGCGGAAAAAGTTTTATCAAATCCGAAAAAATAGGTCGTATGTCCTACCCGTGATTTTTTTCAAGTGCAGCATTGTTCACTTTAACGACTGCCGGAACGCCAGCGGAGAAAGATTCGTCTTGGCCTTAAAAAGTTTACTGAAAGATTGTGAGTGTTCAAACCCAAGCTCATAGGCGATTTCGCTGACGGTCAAGGTAGTCCCGATCAGCTTGTCCTTGGCCTTCTCGATAAGTTTTTCATGGATATGTTGCTGAGTATTTAGTCCTGTGGCTACTTTCAGCAGCGAGCTGAGATAATCGGGCGTCAGGTTCAGCTGCCCTGCGAGGTAGTTGACCGTAGGCAGGCCTTCTTTATGCGTATGCTCAAAATATTCATCCAGCAACGTTTCCAGCTTTTCCAGTACCTGGTGGTTGGCAACTTCCCGGGTCAGGAACTGCCGCTGGTAGAACCGCTCTGCATAATTAAGCAGCGCTTCAATCTGGGAGATAATGATCTGCTGGCTGAACTTATCGATGTTGCCCTGGTATTCCTGGCGGATATTCTGAACGATGCCGGTGAGCACTGCTTCTTCCTTTTCAGAAAGAAACAGCGCTTCCCGGACAGAATACCCGAAGTATTTATATTTTTTGATGTCTTGAGCCAACGGCCGGTTGCGGAAGAAATCGGGATGTATCAGCAGCATCCAGCCGGATTTACCGGGTGCGTCCTGTACGACTTCTATCTGAAATACCTGTCCGGGTGCTATAAAGAACATGGTGCCCTCATCAAAATCGTACTGCAGCTGGCCATATTTCAATTTGGCATCCAGTCCTTTTTTCATGGCGATCATGTAAAAGTCATATACCCAGGCGATGTCGTTGAACTCGCGGGTATGCCTGATCAGACGGTAGTCTATCAGGCTTATCAGCGGATGTTCCGGGGCCGGCAGGCTACGGGTACGATGATACTCGCTGAGCGTTCTTATCCGCCGGATATTATTGTTTGTCATGTGCCAGTTTTTTATAACGGTTACCAATGCACCTCTCCGCCATCCTGGAAGAACTTACCGGTGATCCTTCTGTCGGTTGACAGGGCCAGTTGCACAATGGGCCTTGCCCCCTCTTCCACTGTTTTAAAACCTTTGAACGCATTCAGGTCTGTAGCAGTATAGCCGGGCGTAACGCTGTTGACTGTAATATTTTGTGCGCGCAGCTCATTGGCCAGTATCACCGTAAACGCATTCAGCGCGGTCTTTGTGGCGCCATAGGCTGAATAGTTGCCCCAGTTGGCACGTCTGTCCGGTGCGGAGTGCATCGTTAAAGAACCAACCTCGCTGGACACATTGATAATGGCCGGCGCTGCTGACCGCTTCAGCAAGGGCAACAGCACCTGTGTGGTCTGTACGGCGCCAAAGAAATTTGTATCGAACAGGTGACGCAGATTTTCCATGCTGCCATCCGCCAACTGTTGCGGCTGTTCGCCGGCAATGCCGCTGTTGTTGATCAGCACGTCCAGGACGCCGCTTTGTGCGCTCAATGTTTCTTTTGCGCTCCTGATAGAACCGATATCGGTCACATCTATCTGAATAGCCGCTACATTATTGATGCCCGCAGCTTTCAGCGTGTCTGCCGCCTTCCGGCCGTTAGCGATGTCTCTGCTGCCGATATAAACAAAGTTGCCCTGCTGCGCCAGCTGCCTGGCTGTTTCAAATCCGATGCCTTTATTGGCGCCGGTGATCAGAACCGTCTTCATGCAATTCAGTATTAAAATTAGAAAATCTACCGCAAATATCAGGAGGCGCAGCCAGGCGGTTGTAGTCTAATCCTGATAGTTTGTATCCAAATGCGGGATCACTGAATGCAGGACGGCCTGTATTACTTTTTGGGGAATTTTGGCACCAGCGCCGTCCCCGGTTTAATTTCATCGGTAGCCCTTACCAGCAGGGTATCACCTGCGGTGAGGCTGCCAAATATCTCCATTTTATCGCCCGGATTGATACCGTTGCGGACATCCACCCATTCCGCTTTACCACCGTTCAGGCGGATGACAAAACGTTTCTCGAGGTTGGTAGCCACCGCGGAAGCCGGCACCAGGAAAGTGGGCGCAGGCCTGCCCAGTTTTAATATGGCGTTGGCAAACATCCCTGATTTAAGCTGCTGCTGATCGTTCTGAAAAAGAAACTCCCATGTCTCCGTTCTGTTGGCGAGGTTAATAACACCCGCCTTACGGGACAACTTTGCCTGATAGGTAACATCCGGCCGGGCATCTACGGTAAAGTCGATCGTGGGCGTGGCTGTTCCGGCGGCGGTGTATGCTTCGGGAACTGGAACGCGCAAACGAAGCGTGCTGATGTTCTCTACTACCAGCAGCGGCTTGCTGTTTCCTGCGCTGACCAGCGTACCGGGATCTACATTCCTTTGTGTCACAATACCGCTGAATGGTGCACGGATCATCAGGTAGTCTTTCAGCTGGCCATAGGCCGTAGTCCTGGACCGCGCGGCGTTCAGCGCGGCGCTGTCGGCCATCATCGCGCTCCTGGCTTTCTCCAGCTCCCCGGCGGCCACCGTTCCTTCTACTTTGGCAGCGTTGACAATCCGGTGGTAAGCATCCAGGCTGCCCAGATAACGGGAACGGGCGGTCTGCACATCTGCATTGGCCTGCGCATAATTGGCCTGCGCTTCGGGCGCTTCCAGCACAGCCAGCAGCTGCCCCTTGCTCACCTTATCGCCTATATCCACTTTCAGTGATCCGACATATCCGCTTACTTTGGCAAACATCTCCGCCCGTTCCAGCGGGATCAGCTCGGCAGGAAAAGTCACCTGTTTGTTAACGGTATCTTTCTTTAGCAGGAAAACCGACACGGAATCGCTACCTGCTTTTTTGGTGGCAGCTTCTTCGCGCGGCTGCTGCTGACAGGCCGTCAAAACGATCGCCGCTGACACTGACACTATGATAGGAGAAGGAAATCTCATGGTATAATGTTTATAGAAAATCTGTTTAATCATGATTGGTTTTATAGTACCTGCTTTCTTTATCTTCCGGATGTAAGGAGGGGCTGTGAAAAGCTTTCCTGCCCATCATTCCGCCATAAATAGCCGGGAGGAAAACGAGCGTGCTGAGGGTCGAGAAAACCAGTCCGCCGATAACGGCGATGCCCAGCGGCGCCGTCTGATCGCCCCCTTCACTGAAGCCGATCGCCATAGGCACCATGCCGGCAATCATGGCGAGGCTGGTCATTAAAATAGGCCGTAAACGGTTACCCGCGCCCGTGACAGCAAAACCCTCCCTGGCCTCCTTACGGTACAACTCCCCGTTGGTGATCAGCAGGATCGCATTGGCTACGGCCACGCCTACCGCCATGATAGTACCCATATAAGACTGTATGTTGAGCGACTGCCCCGTGATCCACAACAGCAGCAGCGCGCCGGCAATAACTGCCGGGACCACGGACAATACCGCCAGCGATAAACGGAATGACTGGAAATTGACGGTCAGCATTAAAAAGATCACTACCACGGCTATCAACAAACCGGCTTGCAGCTCATTCATAGTTTGCGTAAGCAGGTCCGCCTGTCCCCGCAACATAATTTTGACGCCCTGCGGCAGCTCTCCCAGCGAGGCAATGGCGCCCTTCACAGCTTTTACCGCCGCGCCCATGTCTTTTTTATGAATATTGGCAGTGATCGTGATGTACCGTTGCTGGTTGATACGGTCGTATTCTCCGGGCGACGTTGTCTTCTGCATAGTGGTCACATCTCTCAGGTAAACCGGGCCACCGCTGCCGCCAGCTACCGGCACCAGCCCCAGCTGATCGCTGCTGTTCACCCGGTACTGCGGATACTCCACCTGCACCTGGTAGGCCGTGCCTGTATTTTTGTCCAGCCAGTAGTTAGGCTGGGTAAAGCGGCTGGAAGACGTGGCGGCTACCATCGATTTGGTGACCTGGTCTACCGTCAGCCCCAGCTGACCGGCTTTCACCCGGTCAATATTCAGCTTCACGCCGGGATACTCCAGCGGCGTGGCAATCTGAACATCCCGCAGGTAGCGGACCTCCTGTAGTTTTTTATTCAGCGCGTCAGCGATCTTACGGCTTTGAGAAAGATTTTTTCCCAGCACCGCTACCTCTATAGGATTGGACGTGCCCATATTAACCACCTGCTCCACCATATCGCCGGGTTCAAAGGAGAGCGTGGCGGCTGGCATCTCTTTTTTCACGGCCTCCCGCAGCGATTCCTTAAACATTTCAATGGCCATGCCCGCACCTTTCTTCAGCTTTATCTTCGTCACCGATTCATGCGGACCGCTGGTCCAGAGATGAATCAGGTTCACCGGGTAACTGGATGGCTGTACGCCCACAAAAGCAGAACTGATGTCTATCTGGCTATGGGTGATGCTGTCGGCCAGCTGCAGTAATCGCTGCGTGGCGCTCTCCGTTCTCTCCACCCGGGTACCGGCGGGCAGCCTTAACCTTACCTGCGCCTGACCGGCGTCTGTCCTGGGAAAGATGTCTGTCCCCAAAAAATAAAAACCAAGGGCCATAAGTCCGAACGCTCCAATGAGATACACCGGCGTCGCCAGCGAAGCTGTTTTCACAAAGCGTTGCAACCAGCTTTCATAGCGTTCGCGGAAGCGGCGGAACCTGTCGGGGCCACTGGCTTCTTCGTTCCGGATACGGTCTTTCAGCAGCCAGTGGGAAAATACCGGCACCAGCGTCTGGGAAAGGATAAAAGAAGCAATCATGGCGAAGCCCACTGCCAGCGACAGCGGCAGGAACATCGCCCCGGGGATGCCGGTCATAAACAGTGCCGGCACAAATACCGCCAGCACACAGAGCAGGATCAGCAGTTTGGGCAGCGCTATCTCGCGGCAGGCGTCCCATATGGCTTTGGCCTTCGATTTTCCGAGTTCCTGGTGATGGTGGATGTTCTCTATCGTGACCGTCGATTCATCTACCAGGATGCCGATAGCCAGCGCCAGGCCGCCCAGCGTCATCACGTTCAGCGTTTGCCCGAAAATCCGCAGGCAGATGATGGCGGACAACAATGCCAGCGGGATGGTGATCACCACGATAAACGCTCCCCGCAGGTCGCGCAGGAACAACAATACCATCAGCCCTGTCAGCAGGGCGCCGAGGATACCTTCCGTGGTAAGGCTTCTCAGCGAGTTGATCACATAACCCGACTGATCGAAGGCGTAAGTCACTTTGATGTCTTCAGGAACAGCGGCCTGCATGTCGGGCAACGCTGCTTTTACCCGTTGCACCACATCCCAGGTGGCGGCATCTGCGCGTTTGGTAACGGGGATATACACCGAGCGTTTTCCATTGATGAGCGCATAGCTGGTCGTTACATCGGACCCAAGTTCCACGCTGGCTATATCTCTGACATATACAGCAGGACCGGCGCCTGTTTTCAGCGGTACGTTCTCCAGCTCCTTCACGTTCTCCACTACCGCATTCTGAGCGGTGATCAGCAGCTGATCTCCTTCCCGGAGGTTACCGGCAGGCGTAATGCTGTTGGATTTGGCCAGCGCCTGCACCACTTCATCGGGTGACAGGTTATAGTCTCTGAGTTTTTCCGGGTCTGCTTTGATGATGACCGTTTTCTGGTTCCCTCCGAAAGGCGGCGGCGCCGATACGCCCGGCAGGGTCGAAAACATCGGTCTTACCTTAAAGAGCGCCAGGTCCTGTATCTCGCCGAGAGAGCGTGTTTCAGAGGTGAATACCAGTTGCCCTACCGGCACGCTGCCGGCATCGAAGCGGGTAACGAAGGGCGGCACGGTACCCGGCGGCATAAAGGCGCGGGAGCGGTTGACGTAACCGACCACCTCTCCCATGGCCTGGCTCATATCGGTGCCTTCATTAAATTGTATTTTGATGATCGTCGCTCCCTGTATGGATTTGGACTCCACAAATTTGACACCCGTCACATACAGAAAGTGGTACTCATAATAAGAAGTGATAAACCCCTCCATCTGTTCCGGTGAAAGGCCGCCATAAGGCTGGGCGACATAAATGGTGGGCAGTCCCATTTTGGGGAAGATGTCCATCTTCATGTTCCTGATGGTGAGCCATGAAAAAAAGACAATCGCTATAAAGGCTACCACCACCGCCAACGGCTTACGTAATGCTAACGCTATTAATCGGATCATAACCCTGCTAATTAACCTGATTTAAGAATAAACTGAGATCGCCGTTCACCGCCGCTTTATACAGCAGGGCTTTCCATACTGCCATGTAAGCTGTTTTATTTTCCGTGGCTGCTTTTATCAGTGCGTACTGCGCCTGCATCAGGTCCGCAAAATTGGCCAGCCCCGACTGGTAGCGGGACTGCATCGCCTTGTAGGAAAAGCTGGCGGATTCGTAATACAACGGTGTTTCTTTCGCTACCGTCAATGCCGTTCCCAGCGCAGTATCTGCCAGTGTATGCTGTTTTCTTACCTGCAGCGCCACTTCGTTCATTTTTTCTTCGCTGGACCGTACCAGGAAGTCGGCCTGCTGTACCTGCGATCTGATGCGGGCAAACTGGAGGACCGGGAAACTCAGCTGCAATCCTACGCCGTAATTGTACCGCTGAAACGCCAGCCCGTCCGTAGCTTTCACCTGACCGTCGTAATCAATGCCGGAACCTCGTGCATAAGCAGTGCCCCATACTCCCAGCGTGGGCATGATTGTTTTTCCCAGTACTTTTCTGCGGGCTTTGCTTAATTCGATATTGGACGCGTATAAAGAGAGCAGCGGGTTCTTCGCGGTATCGGCCGGCAGGCAGGCCGCCGGCAACCGGGTGAAGAAACTGCTGTCGGTAAGGGCAGGCAGGTTATCGGCGGACAGTAACGCCGAAAGCGCTATGACTGTCTGTTCGCGATATTTGCGGCTGTTGAGCAGGTCCACCTTCGCCCGCGACATTTCCGCTTTCAGCAGGGCCGTATCCACACCGGGCTTGATACCGTTGGTGACCAGCGTACGGGCCACGGACAGGTTAGCGGCGGTGCGGGCCACGTTTTCTTCGTATACTTTTTCCAGTTCAGTAGCAGTAACGATGTCGAGGTAGGCGTTGATCACTTTGATCTTATGCTGAAAGATCTCGTTGCCCGCATCCGCTTTTGCGTATTGCAGGCCCGCTTTGGAGACATCCACCTGTGCGCTCCGCTGACCGAACGTCACCGGTTGCCAGTTCAGCAGCAGGCTGGCAGCACTGCCGAAAACACCGTCATACCGGTTGGAGGAGGAAGGCGGACCGCTGATGGGGACCAGGAACTGCGGATACGCCATTCCGGTAATGTTGTTGTAGGTAGCGTAGTTGGCCTGGTAGGAAGCATCAAGGGTAGGGATCAGGGAGCTTTTGCCGGCGGCGACTGCCCTTTCGGCGGCTTTTATCTCCCACGCTTTGGATTTTAACAGCGGGTAGTTGGTTTCCGCAGTCTGCAATAGCTCCTTAATAGCGGCACGGGCGGGCGTTTCCTGCGCTATCCCGCTTTGCGCACAGCTAAGGAGGCAGACGACGCCCCATAATCCCGACAGGAATCTGTACATATCGGTTTGTTTATATCATTTACATATTTTAAATGCCCGTTGTTTCCATTATGCTGATTTTTTGCTCTCAACAGGGCATAAAAAGGGCTTTCCGCTGGTGGGACGGCCTGTAAATATTGAAAATCAGGCAGCCGATTTATGGTATATTTGAAAATATTGTGGTATCAATTGCTTTTCCGGAAGGTGAGCGGCGTTTCGCCCGTCTTCCGTTTAAAGTATTTTACGAAATGGGAAGGATCATGGAAATCGAGCATAAAGGAGATTTCCGCGATGGTATTATCGGTATAGATCAGCAGCCGCCTGGCTTCGCTGATAATAAATTCTGACAACACTTCTTCTGCCGACTGGTTCACCGCCTTGCGGCAGGCTGCATTTAAATTCTGCGGGGAGGTGTTCAGTTGTTCGGCATAGTACTGTACCTTATTGCGGATGACTTGTTCCCCGCTCAGCAACGACAGCAGGGAATGATACAGGTTAGCGGAGGTTTCCGCTTTGCCGGCAAACGGCTTTCCGTCTTCCGACACCAGCGCCAGCAATGCTTTCAGCAACCCTTCTTTCATCCGGAAGGCATTCTTTCCATTTTTCCGGTCTGTTTCGATCAGCAATTCAAACAGGGAACGGACCATCTCATGCTCCTGGGTATATACGCAGTTTTCCTTGCTGATATGGGTAAAAAGTGATTTCAGCTCACTGTCCAGGCTTTCTTCGATGAATGTTTTTTTGATGATGATCACATAACCATCCGGCTCGCTGTCCAGCTCCCAGCAATGCACCTGGTCTTTCCGGATAAAATACATGACAGGAGGCATCACCTCAAATTTCCTGGAGTCAATATAATGATACCCGCTGCCTTGCGACAGGTAGAGGATCTCGAAGTAATTATTATGTTTATGGGGGACGGTTTTCCGGATCTCCTTTTTGAACGGCGCGATCTTGATCGACTTGCCCGACTCGCTTTTATCTTTTATCTGCAGTTTGGTGACCATGGGTTTGCATTTTTTAAATCGGGTACGCAGTATCGCTTTTCGCTTCTGACAACACGAAAAAGCTTTGGATCGTGG
Organism: Chitinophaga oryzae; assembly: GCF_012516375.2. Taxonomy (NCBI): domain Bacteria; kingdom Pseudomonadati; phylum Bacteroidota; class Chitinophagia; order Chitinophagales; family Chitinophagaceae; genus Chitinophaga; species Chitinophaga oryzae. The sequence continues at coordinate 3,343,248 of NZ_CP051204.2, read as the reverse complement.
TGATCGTGGAAATGGCCGCCAGCTTCCGGTAAAACGTATGGTACTCTTCCATATCGGCCGTAGCGATCCTTAAAATAAAGTCGAACGTGCCCGTCATCTGAACACATTCCATCACTTCCGGGAACTGTACCACGGCCTCTTCAAAGGAACTTAACGTGTGAGCGGAATGGTCTTTCAGCAACACGTGGCTGAACGCGATCAGGCCTTTGCCAATCATTCTTCTGTCCAGGATGGCGACCACCCTTTTAATATACCCCTCCTGTTTCAGACGGCGTATCCTTTCATGGATGGTGGCCACGGATTTATGCAGTTTGACGGAAATTTCCTTGTTGGTCAGCTCCGCATCGACCTGCAAAAGGCGTAAAATTTCGATATCGGTAGAATCCAGTGCCATATGTCTATTGTAAGAAATTCGGATTTGGTGATGACCACCAGCATTTTACACCCGAAAAATATCAGTTTTTCACCATAAAACCGAATTTTTTCTGGTTTTTTGACCAACTATTACTTATATCACAATTTTTTTTGAATTTCACTGAAATAATTACAGCGATTCAAAAACCAATCGTCGTACAGATTTCAAAGCAAAAACCGATAGAATCCAAAAACCAACCAGATGCATTACGGGCCCCCGTAACAGGGGGTCCTATGCTTTATTCAGAAAAAAACACTTCAAATACAATGGAACATACCGTTTACCTTGATAATGCTGCGACCACTTGCCTGGACAAAGAAGTACTCGAAGCCATGATGCCTTATCTGACAGAGTTATACGGCAACCCTTCTTCTACTTATTCATATGGCCGCACTGCCCGCCTGGCGATAGAAACGGCCCGCAAATCCGTGGCGGCGGCACTGGGCACAAAACCCAAAAGCATCCTGTTCACCAGCTGTGGCACGGAGAGCAACAATATGGCCATTGCCGCGGCTATCCGTGATCTCGGCTGCACCCACATCATCACCTCTCCTATTGAGCACCACGCGGTGCTGCATGCAGTGGAGCATTTCACAGCGATACACCAGGTGTCCTCTTCCTTCGTGGCACTGAAAGAAGAAGGACTGGTAGACTATGCCGACCTGGAAGCGCAACTGGCGCAATACGCGAAAGAAGGAAAAAAATGCCTTGTATCACTGATGCATGCCAACAATGAAATCGGCAACCTGCTGGACATGCAGCGGGTGGCTGAACTGTGCGCAAAGTTTGAAGCGATCTTTCATGCCGACTGTGTACAAACGGTAGGGCACTACCCCCTCGCACTCGACAACCTCGGCGTTCACTTTGCGTCCGGCTCCGGTCATAAATTCCATGGTCCCAAAGGAACAGGTATCCTGTATATCGCGCCTTCACTGGAAATCCGGCCTTTTATCCAGGGCGGCGGACAGGAGCGCAACCTGCGCGCCGGCACAGAGAACGTTGCAGGCATCGTAGGTTTTGCAAAGGCGCTGGCACTCGCCACGGCCAACTTCGACAAAGAGCAGGCAGCCATCGGCGCGCTGAAGTCCTATATGAAACAACGGTTACAGGCTGTTCTGCCGCAGGTTTCCTTCAACGGCACCGACGACACATTGTATACCGTCCTGAGCGTATGTTTCCCGAAAACAGCGGAAAGCGATGCGCTGTTGCTGCAGCTTGACATGGAAGGCATCTGCGTATCCGGCGGAAGCGCCTGCAGCAGCGGCGGCGGCGGTTCCCACGTAATGCGTGCGCTGAACAAAGGGACAGGCTGCAACACCATCCGGTTTTCTTTCAGCAAGTATAATACACAGCAGGATGTAAACCGCACCCTTGAAGTACTGGAGCGGGTACTGACAGCCAACCCTGTAGCTACCGTCTAAACGATACTCCATACACCAAAACAGCCCGCCGGGCATTTCCTTTACCGCATATCACATACAAAGGCGCCGTTAACGATGTTAACGGCGCCTTTTTTACACGGTCGGTTTATTTACGAAGCGATTTAAACGCTGCCCGCAGTTCTGCTGCATACAACTCCGGCTCTTCCCAGGAAGCAAAGTGGCCTCCTTTATTTACCTCATTGAAATAAACAAGTTTCGGATAAGCGCGCTCCGCCCAGGTCTTCGGCGCCTGGTAAATTTCTCCGGGAAACACGGTGATGGCAACAGGTACTTTTATATCGGCTGTTTTCTGTTCCACCGCATTAAAGTTGTTGTTGTTATTTTCCCAATAGAGTTGTGCGCCGGAGACTGCGGTGCTGGTCAGCCAGTACAGCGTGATGTCATCCAGTATTTCATCTTTGCTCAGCGATTTCTCTGCATTTCCGCCGCTATAGGTCCATTCATTCATCTTGTCCAGGAAGAAGGCGGCGAGCCCCACGGGTGAATCTGTCAGCCCATAGCCCAGCGTCTGCGGGCGCGTCACCATCATGCCGGCATAACCGCCGCCTTTTGTATAAAGTTTGTTCAACGATTCGAACGCAGCTTTTTCTTTAGGGGATAATCCCGCCGGTGCGGCGCCGCCTTCTTTGAGGACTTTCGCAACCTCCGCCGGTACGGTAGCCGGCATGTTCACATGAATGCCCAGCAGGCCTTCCGGCGCCTGTCTGCCCATAGCGTCGGCGATCACCGCGCCCCAGTCGCCCCCCTGCGCTACATAATGATGATAACCTAAACGTTTCATCAGCACGTCCCAGGCGGCGCCGATTTTTTCCGGCCCCCAGCCGGTGGTGGCGGGCCTTTCGGAAAAGCCGTACCCCGGCATGGAAGGGACCACTACGTCAAAGGCGTCTTCTGCTTTTCCGCCGTATTTGGTGGGGTTGGTCAGCGGGTCGATGGCTTTCAGCATTTCAAAGACAGACCCCGGCCAGCCGTGGGTGATGATCAGCGGCATGGCGTTTTTATGTTTGGAGCGTACATGGATAAAATGAATATCCAGCCCGTCGATCTTCGTCATAAACTGGGGCAGGGCGTTTAACCGTTGCTCCGCCTTGCGCCAGTCGTAGCCGTTTTCCCAGTACCGGACAAGTCCCTGCAGCTGGGCCAGTTTCACGCCCTGCGACTGATCGGCCACTGTTTCCTGTTGCGGCCACCTTGTGATGCTGATACGATGATGCAGATCTTTTACCTGCGCATCGGCTATCGCTACATGATAAGGGCGTACGGTCTCCTGGGCAGTTGTTTGCGCAAAGCCTGTCGTTGCAGCCAGTAGCAATAATCCGGTGGCTATTTTGTTTTTCAGGTAGATGTTTTTGTTCTTCATGATGTCTTTGTTTTATTGGGTGTAATGATTTACTGACCCAAAATAACGGCGGCCGGAGCGGCCTGGCAATTGCCATACAGGCGGACTGGACGAAAAGGGGGTTGAACTGGTCATTTCAAAGGACCACAAAACTGTGTCCTTTAAAAAACACGAAACTGAGGCCGTCTTCTCTCCTGTTCCCTGTTAATTTTGTAACGTCATTATTAAACTGTATTCGATGAGCGTCAGTATTTCAAAGGCCAATACCGGTGGCGGGTGGTTGAATGGTTTTATGGGGGTGGTGTTGTTCAGTGGTTCGTTGCCCGCAACAAGGGTAGCGGTTCTATCCTTCAGCCCCGTTTTCCTGACGGCGGCCCGGGCATCCATTGCAGGCATACTGGCTACGACCGCCTTGCTGGCTTTCAGGGAGAAACGCCCTGCCCGGGAACATATCTTTCCGCTGCTGACCGTCGCCCTCGGCGTGGTGATCGGGTTTCCGTTATTAACGGCGATGGCATTACAGTACATCACCTCGGCGCATTCCATCGTGTTCCTGGGCTTACTGCCGCTTGCTACGGCCGTCTTTGGCATCATCCGGGGCGGCGAGCGGCCCAAGCCTGTATTCTGGGCTTTTTCCGTGACCGGCAGCTTGCTGGTGACGGGTTATGCGGTAGCGCAGGGACTGTCGGCATCACCGGCGGGCGATGTCCTGATGGTGGCCGCGATCATTCTCTGCGGGCTGGGATATGCAGAAGGCGCCAAGCTCACCAAAATACTGGGCGGCTGGCAGGTGATCTCCTGGGCGCTGGTACTGGCGCTGCCGGTGATGCTGCCGGTCACGCTGATCGTGATGCCTGCTTCTTTTAAAGGGGTTCCTGCGGGTGCGTGGGTGAGCCTCGCTTATGTGTCGTTGTTCAGTATGTTTATTGGTTTCATCTTTTGGTATCGCGGCCTGGCACAGGGCGGTACTGCCACGGTAGGACAGCTGCAGCTGTTGCAGCCGTTCTTCGGGCTGGCGTTAGCGGCTTCGCTTTTACACGAAAAAGTAAGCGTGGGCATGCTGGCTGTGACGGTGGGCGTTATTTTGTGTGTGGCCGGTACAAAGAAATTTGCCAGATAATCTTGCTGATGCATAAAACAGAACGGCTTGTAAGTAATGCTTACAAGCCGTTCTGTTTTATGTCTTCCGCGTAATCACTGATCTATCCGGGTTTCCAGGCTGTCCTGCAAAGAAGGCCGGAGGGTGGACAGCAAATTGTATCCTGTAGCGCTTTCGATGTTGCGTACTGTCGTTTTGTATTGGGTCCAGTCTGTATTGATATCGTTGCGGTTAGGCGTATTGACAGCGATCACCCTGGTGTTACCGCTGATCCTGTTCAGATCGTTGCTACCGTCGGGGATGACCACCACCACTTTCCAGATGTTGGCAGGCACGGTCACGCGGCCGTTGTCAATCGTTGTAGTAACACCGCCCAATGATCCGGTGCCTCCCTGTCCGTAAGAACCGCAGATAACATATACTTCGTTGCCGGCCCTGACAAGGTCGCGGGTATAGTTCTCCAGGTTGGCCCATGTTTGCTGGTTATTGTTGGGCGCCTGGGGCATCATGTTCGTCATGAGGAAAGTAGCGGAATTAGCGGTGACTGTCGCCGTCCTGTCTGCCGAGGGGCAGTTGTGGCCACGATCGAAGCCGGAGCCGGAGTAGCTGCTGTTCTGCACCTGGTACCAGCCGGCGGGCAGTTCGGTGTCTGCGCGGAAGTCGTTGGTGCGGGATACGGAGCCCAGGTCTGCCGACTGTATATGCCAGCTCACCCAGTTGGGTGTTCCACGGCCGCGGCTATACGATAAAGCATAATATGGTTTTACCATCAGGTAATTATTCTCTGAAGATATATCGGCCAGGGCGTTGCTGGGATTTCCCAGCAGCAGGTTGCTGTCATCGCCGGGCGTAGTACCTCCGCCACCGCCGCTGCCGGCAGTCACGGTCACATCGTCGATGTTGATCCTGTTGGTTCCGCCGGAGGTTTTGCGGATGGAGATGCGCAGGCTGCCGGTGGCCGAAAGGGTGAAGGCAGTGGTTTGCAGGCTGCCCGAAGTAGTGATGGTGCTGCCCAGCTGCGCCCAGGTCTGCCCGTTGTCGGCCGAAGTCCACAGCTGCCAGCTGCTGTTCCCGTCTGATCCGTAGGTGCCGTGTTTCACACTGATGGTGACAGTACCGGTGGCGTTGCTGATGCTGAAATTGGTGGTGATGGCACCGGTGTTTCTTATACGGACAGATTTGGAACCGTTTTTCAGGTCGGCGGCGAGATTGCCGATCAACGCGTCGTCCAGCGTCCAGGAGCCACTGCCCAGCGATACGCTGCCGCTGGCGTAGGCGGTCTTGCTGCCTGATTCAAAGTCTTCATTCAGGAGAACAACGGATTCTGTGGATGCGGTACGTGGAGAGTCAATTTCCCGGGGTTCCAGGATAGCTTCTTTTTTACAGGCAGAAAATAACAGTCCGCCCAGGCAAATAACAATACAATGCCTGATGAATAGTTTCATAATGCAGATTTTTAAGGGTTTCTGTAATATGTGCTGATGGGTTAAGATTCTATCGCCGTGGTAGCCAGCGCTACGCAGGTACCATCCGGTTGGTGGCATACGATGTACACCGGAATGCGGGTACCGTTTTCCACCCGGACCACCTGGAGGCCGGTGAAGTGTTCGTTCAGAAACTGGTGCAGGGCTTTAAACTTTTGTGCATTGGCTGCGATGGGCGCATCGTTGGGATCGGACACCCGTTCTGCCTGGTGGAAAAAAACTGCCGGGTCCATGGGTTGTACTACGTTGGCGTCTACCGCATGCAGGGCGGCAATCTTCGCCGGAACGGCGGCTGCAGGCAACACGCCCCATTGTTCAATGGTCAATGGGTACTCCGATTCGCTGTAGTATAGGATACCGCTGATTTTGCCGGCGAGGTTTTCCAATAAATTTGTCGGTTGCATATAATGAAGTTAGTAATTCCGGGGGAGGTATTTTATCAGGATAAGAATGGTAACAATAGGTTAATGTGGCCTGTCATCTACAACACCTGAGTTGCTGAGGGCAACAAAGTTTTTTTTCCGCCACTGCACCTGTCCGCTTTTTTCCGTGTCTTTAGCATAGAAGGAAAGATAATACCCCATGTTTAGTATATAGGATATGGTTACGAATTAGGGTAACAGCGGAGATATTCATCTCATGCTGCATTTTTTTACTACTGCGGGCATCTCCGAAGCGTAATAACTCAAATTTTACAACAACACCGTTGTTCTGTTTCACCGGGAACCGAACAACGGTGTTGCCTGTTTTACCGGGTAGTATATCCTCCGTTGGCAAAGATAGTCTGACCGGTGATCCACCAGCCATCCGTTACCAGGAAGGTGATCAGCGGTACGATATCTTTAATATCGGTTAACCCACCCAATGCTGAGGCCGATTTATGGTAAGCAACAGCATCATCGCTTTCGGCCGGATAGAAGAATGGCGTATCCATAGGCCCCGGCGCCACAGCTGTTACCGAGATGCCCCGTGCGCCGTATTCTTTGGAGGCAGCCCGGGTGTAGTGTTCCACCGGCGCCTTCTGGCCGGCATAAGTAGAGTACAGTCCCGTATATGCAGCCAGCAGTGATGTAACGACGGTGCATATCTTACCGTTATCATTCAGTTTTTTGCCCGCTTCCTGAAGGAAAAAATAAGCCACCTTGGAATTGATGTCGGCCATGCTGTCATACTCCGCCTCTGTCGTTTCGATAAATGGTTTTTTCAACACCTTCCCTACCGTGTTGATCGCCACATCAATTCCTCCGAATCTGGAAACCGCTTCATCAAAAAACCGGGTAATGTTGCTCACCTGGGTGAGGTCTGCCTGAAAGAGCAGCCCTTCTGCACCGGCTGCTTCTATATCAGCCAACGTCGCTTCAGCGTCCGCCCGCGATTGTCCGCTGTTGTAATGGATCGCAATTTTTGCAGCGCCTTTCCGCGCCAGGTCGCGCGCCAGCAACCCTCCCAGGTTTTTACCGCCACCGGCAATCAGTACTACTTTTCCGTTTAAATCGTTTCTGGACATAGTCATTGTTTTAGATCAGAAAATTAAAATCTCCCGGCAAAGAGATCCGACAGCGCGGTAGTCTCACCGGCTGACAGTTACAGCCCGCAGCAAAACAGGCTTTTGTTTAAAGACAGAAAAAAAAGACAACAGGTGCAGCGACTGTATCATTTTTCAGCATAGTAAATCCTTCAACAGGTATCCGACAGCAACTTTTTTTTGACGGCACTGCACCTGTTTCATTTTCTGAGTGTCTTATAACAGAGGATACTTTGTGTTGTACCGGCGCCCGGGGTATTCCTCCGGGCACAACCGGTACATCTTGTCACCGGGCTGCGTTTCCCCGGAACAAGCCCCTTCCCGGGGCCACAGGATGCCCGATATTTGGTTGATTAGCCTAACAGCAGAGATGTCTATCTCTGGCTGGAGTTTGTTTTATATACAAGGAACCCGGATGATGGCCGTCACTATTATCCCGGGTTCCATCCCCGTTATCCGGTTTTATCCGCTCACGCACGCCGGTCAGCCGGTTAAAAACATACAATCAACTACCAAATGCGCTATCTTTAAGCGCTAATCACAAATTATGTCAGTTTCTCTTCCGGTTCAGCTTGCAGCAGGCACCTACGTAGGCACCAAGGTGAAAGAGCGTATATCCGGCGCTGTTATCACCAGCGAAACTACGTTTACGCCTCATATGGCGTCCGACTGGCATTTTCACATAAACCCCCACTTTTCCCATATACTGGAAGGTGGCAGCAAAGAAGCCCGGAAAGGCGGAACAGACAGGCAGTACGCCGGCACCGGCCTTTACTACCATCCCGGCGTAGCGCACCAGAACGCAGACTATCTCCCCGGCACCCGTATTTTTAATATAGAGCTGACCAGCGATTTCTTCAGCACCTTTGAGCTGACATGCCCTCCCCCCTCGCTCATGCAGGGAGATAAAGCCCAGCTCAATACCGGCGGACTGGTGCGGATCATGACAGAACATTACCTGCATGATGCCGACTCCGCGATCGCCATGGACCAGCTGTGCATAGCGCTGATAACGCCCTGCCAGCAGGACTTTCACTGCTTCCCCGAGTGGACGGAAAAAATCAGGGACATCATGTACGACCACTGGGACAAGCCGTTGTCGCTCCCCTTTCTCGCCGCTCAACTGGGACTGCATCCGGTGACCATCTCCCGTTACTTCTCCCGTTATTTCGGATGCTCCGCAGGAGAATATCTCCGCAGGATAAAAGTAGAGCGGGCTATCTCCCTGATAAAAAAAGAAAAAACACCGCTCACCAATATCGCCTATGAATGCGGCTTTACCGATCAGGCCCACTTCATCCGGACCTTCCGGCGTATTACCGGTATGCTGCCCAACCAATACAGAAAAATCTGATCTCCATCATCAGAAGGTTAATCCCGTACAATTTTAGCTGCCACAGGCCGGCTAGTTTTGTACCATGACGATCACTACTAAAATCAGACCGCTACAGGAAAGCGATAACCACTCACTCGGCGCCATCATACAACAGGTGCTGGAAGAATTCAACGCCAACAAACCAGGCACCGCCTATTTTGATAAAAACCTGTATGAGCTGCACAGTGCCTTTAACATCCCCAACGCCGCTTACTGGATTGCCGAAGCAGACGGCCGCGTGGTGGGAGGCGCCGGCATATTCCCGGTGCCCGGACTGCCACCGGCGCACTGCGAACTGGTAAAACTCTACCTGTTGCCCGAAGCGCGGGGACTGGGGCTCGGCAAACAACTGATTGCGCAATGCCTGCAATCAGCCGGCACGCTGGGTTACAGCCATGTGTACCTCGAAACCATGCCGGAACTGAAACAGGCCATACCACTATATGAGAAAATGGGATTTAGTTACTTACCTGCACCACTGGGGGCCGCTGTCCACTTTGGGTGCAGTATCTGGATGATCAAAGCAATATAACGACGATGAGAAACATAATCGCCTGCCTGCTGATGCTGGCCGCCACAGCTGCTGCTGCGCAGCAAAACAATCCACAGCTTCACCGGCTGTTTGACAGTTATTACAAAGAACGGATGCAACTGTTCCCGACGGAAGCCACTGCCGCCGGCGTCCACCAATACGACGACCGGCTGGCCATCGAAGGCTCCGCGCCTTACATCGCCGCAACAGAGAAGTTTTACAGGAAATATCTCGGAGAACTGAAAAAATTCGATAACGCGGCATTAAACACCGGCGACAGGATTTCGCTCGAAACACTCGCTTATACGTTGCAGGCCGCCCTGGAAGCACAGGCGCTTCACCTGGAATACCTGCCGATGAACCAGTTCATTTCCACACCGCTGGAACTGGCTTCCTTTGGCTCCGGTGACGGCGACCAACCGTTCCTGACCGTAAAAGATTATGAGCGCTGGGCCCGGCGGATGACCGCCTTTGCGGAGTGGACCGACACCTGCATCTCCAACTTCAACAAAGGCATAAAGGCAGGCGTGGTGCTGCCCAAAGCGCTGGTAAAACTGATGGTCCCGCAGATGGAAGCACTGGCGGAACAAGACACCGCGAAAAACATTTTCTACAAGCCCCTGTCAAAATTCCCGGCCTCCTTTACAGCGGCCGAAAGAGAGCGGATCTCCCGGCAGTACCATGCGGTGATTGCCTCTTACATGCGACCGGCCTACGCCCGGCTGGCCGCCTACCTGAAAGAACAATACCTTCCCGCAGCGCAGGACAAGGCAGGCCTTTTCGCGCTGCCAGGCGGCGACCGTATCTACCGTTATTATGTCAACTACTTTACCACCGCGCCGGACCTCACGCCGGAGCAGATATACCAGACGGGGTTAACCGAAGTGGCGAGGATACACGCGGCGATGGAACAGATAAAAACACAAACAGGCTTTACAGGCGATTTACCGGCGTTTTTCACCTGGCTGAAGACCAACCCCGCCCTCATGCCTTTTAAAAAGCCGGAAGAGGTACTGGAAGCTTACAGCGCCATCTACCGGAAGGTGCTGCCGTATATTCCGCAGTTATTCGGTCACCAGCCACTAACGCCCATGGAAGTACGCCGCGTGGAAGCTTACCGCGAAGCTGCCAGCGCCGGCCCCTTTTATATCAAAGGGAACATCGCGGAGAAACGGGCGGCGATCCTGTACGTACCCGTACCGGACGCCACCAAAGTAAACGTCACCTTTTATGGTATGGAAGCCACCTTCCTTCATGAAGGCATACCGGGGCATCACTTCCAGATTGCCTTACAGCAGGAAAATAAAGCAATACCCGCTTTTCGGCGGCAGCCCTCCTTCAGCGCCTATTTTGAAGGCTGGGCGTTGTATGTGGAATCACTGGGGAACAACTGGGCTGCTATCAGGATCCCTATCAGAAAATGGGCGCGCTGAACAACGAGATCCACCGCGCCATCCGGCTGGTGCTGGACGTAGCTATCCATACCGGCAAAATGACCCGCGAAGAAGCTATCGGCTACATGATGGCCAACGAAGCCGTCAGTAAAGCCATTGCAACGGCAGAAGTGGAGCGTTATATGGCGATGCCCGGACAGGCGCTGTCCTACAAAGCGGGCGAGATCCGCCTCAAAGCGCTACGGGACAAACTGGCGGCACAGCTGGGCGACCGCTTCAGCCTGCGCGACTTTCACGACGCCCTGCTGGCATACGGCGACATGCCGCTGCAAGTACTGGAAAAATATATGAACGACCGGGCGGCCCGTTACATCAATAGGTCAGTGTTATCTTCTTTTCCAGGAAACCGTCGCCATAAGCAACGCTGATGCGGTCCCCCGTTTTGATCGCCACCTTTCCGCGGTCCAGCAACAAGGACGACGGGGTTGTTTTCACGACACCTTTAAACACAGCGTTATTTTCCTTCAGCAGGATTTCCCCTTTCCGCTCACCGTTGACATACACGGTGAGCGGTAACGTCCCACTCACCGGCGCCTGCCACAAAACCTGCAGCCCGTCACTGGTACGGGTAAACGATACCGGGCGATTATCATACCAGCTCAGCACAGCGAGGCTCATATTCCATGCGGTATTATGGGCGATCCACCCTTCCAGGTGACGGTCTTTTCCCAACGGGTTAAAAGGATACATCTCCGATCCGGGCAAGCAGCTCAGTGAGCCGCGGCACAACTCCAGCCGGGCCGTCACGTCGTCAAAATAACCTTTAGGGTAACCTTTCGTAATTCCCCGGAATCCTTTTTCAGGATGATGGGCTGCATGCACGTTCAGCGGATTACGGCCGCAGAGGTTATCAAAATGGGCATACGCTATCTGCTCCAGCCGTTGTTTCCGGGCGGCATCTTTTACGACAGCCGCCGCCAGCAGCGCGGAAGCAGGGAAACCGGCCACGTTGCCCACCTCGTTGTATACCGGCACCGTCCAGCTGGTGTCTTTATCGCCGTACTTGCGGAAATCCCACGCATTGTCAGACCGGCGCACCATTACAGCTGCCCACTGCGCTATCTTCTGCTGCAGCCCCGCAGGCGCCTGGTCCTGATAACGCAACAGGTAAACTGCCAGGCCGGACATCAGCATATGCTCACTCATGCGCTGCCCTTTCGTTATCAGCGGGTCTTCCATGTCCAGTGAATCTGTCATCCACACGACCTGCCTGCGGGCCGCCTCCAGGTACGCGGCAGTATCGGGCCACCCCTCCCTCCTGCCTACCTCGTACATCAACAGGTTGGGCAACACAGAAAATCCCGGTGCATGGCGCCCCTTGGACGTGCCCACCTCCCGCTGCAGGTCCTGCAAGCCCGCTTTCGACCAATGGTCGCGGGTGAACTGTAATGCCTGCTGGTAGAACTTCCGGGAAAACCATTTATCGATATACGGGTACGCATACAGGAAAAAAGCAAACTGCGCGAGCGTTTGCGGGTGCAGCTGCCGTGGCAGCGAATCGCCGCTGGGGTCCTGCGTTTCGGGGTTCATGAGATAATACCCGATGCCCCAGTGCACGTTCATCAGCACATCCGGGATATCGTTGCGAAAAGGTTTATCCACTTCAGTAAAATATTTACGGGTGGAGCGCAGCGCCGTTGAATCCAACAGCCCCGGCACCAACCTGAAATCGGGCGCCATCACCATCGTTTTGAGGCTGTCGTAGGAAATGGTGGCAGGCATCGCATTGTAAGCCGCCGGATTGGAAAGATACATCCAGATCATAGACGGCACCTCGTAGGAGTAATAGGTACCATCGCGCCAGGGACAGCCCCCGTAGGCGGAATGATGCACCCCTGTTACGCTTCGGCAGTCACTCATGAACCATACGGAAGGCGCCAGCCCTTCCTTCTCTATCAGGAAAGGCGCTATGCGGAAAGGATAAGACACGCCCTCCGGCAGATGCCCTCCTTTCACATGGACCACATAAGACACCTGCGGGTCCGCCGGTCTGAAACCGGTAAAATCACCGGTCCCCCGGCGGGTCTTCCCCTTATAGAGCGGTTTGTTATCGCCGGCGCTGGTAATATAAAAATCAATGCTGCCCTGCAGCGCGGTAGGTACGGTAAAGCGTTTGGGCGCCCCGGTATTGTAACCGGTCTGGTTAACACAGACCCAATGTGTAGCAGGACGGAAAACATTATCCTGCGCATCAGCCGTTAATACGGTGGATAGTAACGTGGAAACAGCCAGCACTGCTGACCGGAATTTTTGTATCATGGTAACGGATTAAAACGCATTTTTTCACAACGTTCAGGTAGCAATGATCTGCCTGTCTGCCAACAGGCGCGTTTTCAGCAACGCATAAGGCACCTCCTGTACAGCGGTATCCCTTTCTATGGCGAGGCTCGCCGCCGTGGCAGCGGACTGCCCCAGCACCATAAAAACGGGCTCCATCCTGACAGACCCGTATGCCGCATGCGTAACAGAAGCGCAGACAGGCACCAGCAGGTTCCTGCACTCGCCCCGCTTCGGAACGATCGCACGATAACTGATGCCAAAGGGAGCGGGAATGTGAACGAACATGCCGCCCTCGCTGGTGACGTAACCATTGGGCGCCACAAAAAGTTTTATCGCATGGGAGTCCATGTGGTAAGAACCCAGCGCCACTGGATCAGACGCCACTTCCCTCCCCAGGGCGGTATGTTCTGTAATAACCACATCGCCCACCATACGCCGCGCTTCGCGGATATAAAGCTGAAACGGCCAGTGGCCGTTATCGGCAAATTCATCTTTTGCCAGTCCCCAGGGCGCATAACGGCGACGTATCTCCGCAGGGATACGCGGATGATGCTGCAACGTCCAGATAAAGCCCCGCTGCCACTGCTCATGCATCGCGGCGATGCGTTCCCGGGCAGCGTAATCTGCCTCCGGGTAGTCCCGGTTCATGCCGACAAAATCCGTAGAGATATAACCGTTATTGTTGGTGTCCGTCTTCCTGTTGGGCAACGGGTCGGACTTGAGGAAACTTCCTCCCAGCGCGGTCCTGAAAAAGTCGCTGTTCATGCCGCCCGCTGCGATAAAACGGAACAGCAGTTCATATTGTTCGTCCTGGTAACCGGCAGGCTTTTCAAAAGGCACCCTGTTTTCCGGCAGGTCTGTCAGGCATAACCGGTAGTTGTAAGCCTGCACGCCTTTGTCACCTTCGCCTGGTTTACCTCCCCAATCCGGATACACGCGAGGTAGCAGGCCGCTGCCGGGATCTCCCTTTACGCGGTAGGGATCGATGCCGTCGGGGAAACGGCCCGCCGCCGGCAAAGGCCGGATGCCGTTGTTGACTTCCCGGTACCGGCTGTTGGGCTCACGGCCCACCACATAGGAAACATTTGCGGCAGCCATCAGGTCGCCTTCATAGGTAGCGTCGATAAACATTTTAGCCTGAAAGACGCGCCCCGATTCCATCGTGACAGCGGTGATTTTTCCGTTTTTCATCTTCACTCCTGTCCGCCGGTCCAGCCTTTCATTCTTCACCACCGTTACCCGGGCTTCTTCCGCCATCTGGTCAAACAGCCGTTCCGCTACAGAGGGTTCCACGATCCACATGGTCTGATCATCCGGCGGCAGCGGTGCATGTTGCTCCGCCATTTTGTGTTTGGGCTCCCATTTCCAGGCGGCATCGTCCTGGTAGTGCTTCCAGACACGATGAAAATACTCGCGCGCCAGGCCGCCGATGGTCTTCGGATCACCTACATCCACCCAGCCCAGGCCGCCGCTGGTGAGGCCACCCAGGTGTTTGCCCGGCTCTATCAATGCTACCGTCCTGCCCATGCGGGCCGCCTGCACCGCGGCCATCACGCCGCCGCTCGTGCCACCGTAAACCACCACATCATACGCATCACTTCCTTCCGGATCGCGCTGAGAAAAAGACTTCCACGGAATGGCTGCGCCCAGCGCCAGCATTCCGGTCGTTCGTATAAAATGACGTCTGTTGAACGGGTCCATCTGTTAGTCAAAAGAAGAAACAAACACACTATCGATTCTAATTTTGAGAAAGAATTTGATGGAACAAAATATTCGGGGAGATATTTTTCATGGGAACGCTCCCATTATGCTGGGAGTGTTCCCAAAATAGTCCTGCTGTCATGTTCCGATTATCCCTCCGCCCGGAAACGGCCGGGTTGCACGCCATAGGCCGACTTAAACGCCCTGCTGAAGGCGGCGGCATTTTCAAATCCGCATGTCCAGGCAATGTCCTGCACCGGCTCCCCTGTACGCCGCAACAGGCCGGCCGCTTGTTGCAGCCGGATACCGGTCAGATAGCGGTAAGGCGTTGTATGAAAAACAGCTTTAAAATGCCGGACCAGCTGCGGCACGGACAGGCCGGCAGCAGCGCCGATTTTCTTTAGGTCGATATTGTCCCCGTGCGCTGTATGCAGCACATCCCGGGCAATGCATAAACGTTTATATATCTCCTTCCTGGTGCCGGCTTTCACCGCATCCACCAGGCCGGCGCCCTTCACATCCGACCGGTGCACGCCGATAAGGTGGTGCAGCATACAGACAAGATACTCATCGGTCATCATCTCGTTATCTCCTTCGGTTTCCAGCAGGTGAATGAGCCCGGATAATTGCCCGTCCATACCCGGCGTTACCGGGCGAAGGGTCTGAAAAAACTCCGGCATGCAGCCCGCTTCCATCACCGGGTTATCCAGCAGATAAGCCTCGCCGCGGAGTGCATCGGACAATACGGAAACTGCAAACTCCTTTTTAAAGAAAACAGACAAAGTCCGCGCCTTCTCCGTGCTGCTGATACGACAGGAATAACGCTGTTCATCGTTCAACAGCAGAAATAGTCCTGGCCGGACACGCAGTTGCCGGCCATCAACACCATAAATCTCTTCCCCGCTCAGCACCGTTTTAATGGAAAGACAGCCCACATGGTCCTCACAGCAGCTGTTGCTGCTTTCTGCATGAAAGATGATATTGTGCTTTTTGAACTGATTAAAATGCTGCGCTTCATCGAAGCCGGGTTGGGTATGGTCTGGCAAACGGGTAAAATACATGGTAATTGGCAAGCCGGGTTTGTGTTGTACAAGTTACCACTTTCGTTTGACTTTTTCCGCTGCCGGAAATTTGAGCATTTGAGCACAGTGCCACTGCACCGGCCGATCGTATTTTACGCTCTATGAAACGTCTGATTTTTTCTATGCTGATGACGGGCCTGGCAGCCAATGCCGCGCTCGCACAGGAAACCTGGATCACGAACGCCAGCCTTGTGGACCCTGCCAAACAAACCGTACAGCACGGTATGACGGTAGTGCTGAAAGAGGGTCTTATTACCGCCGTACATAAAAAGAAGGCACCGCCGCAAGCGACCACCATCGATGCGGCAGGAAAATACCTCCTGCCCGGATTGACGGACGCCCATGTGCATTTTTTCCAAAGCGGCGGGCTGTACACGCGACCGGACATCATCGACCTCCGTACGATCCGGCCCTATGCCGATGAAATAAAAGCAGTACATGCCGGCTTTGAACAACAGTTGCGGCGGTACCTGCAAAACGGCATCACCACCGTATTTGACGTGGGCGCTACCCAACGCTTCCTGGCAAGAAAAAAAGCCATCGAAGGATGGGCCGCCGCGCCGCAGGTATACATGGCCGGCCCTATTATCACAACAGGCCTGATACACCGTTACGACAGCCTGTATGAGGACACCCCTTTTATACTGGCCACCGACGCTGCGGCTGGCCGCAGGCTGGTACAGGAGCAACTGCCCTGGCAGCCGGACCTGATCAAACTACTGATATCATCCGATAGTGAAGCGCCCCGGAACTACCTGCCCATCGTGGAAGCTGTTATCAATGAAGCACACCTCCACGGCTTACGGGTGGCCGTACACGCCACCACCCTGGAAACAGCCCGGCAGGCCGCGGTTGCCGGCGCCGACTACCTCGTGCACAACGTGGAAACCGAGGCCATAGACGACGCCTTTGTAGCACTGCTCAAAAAGAAAAAGATCGTGCTGTGCCCCGCCCTGTCGGTTAAAAACGGCTACCTGCATACGTTCGACCAGTCCCGTGCCTTCACCACCCGCGAGCTGAATGGCGCCGAACCTTTTGCATTGGGCAGCGTGTATGATATCAAACAGCTGCCCGATACCGCCATCGCCCGCCTGTACAAGATGAAAGCCAACGAACGGCAGGAGCGGACGGCAGCGGCAGTACGCCTCAACCAGCAGAACCTTAAAAAATTAAGCGACGCCGGTGTACGCATCGTCAGCGGATCGGACGCTGGCAATATCGGTACATTGCATGCCGTCAGCCTCCTGCCGGAACTCCTGCTCATGCAACAAAGCGGCATGAGCAACTGGCAGGTGATACAGGCCGCCACCATCAACGCCGCCGGCATCCTGGACCGTCCGGGCTACACCGGCAACATCACCGCGGGGCAACCGGCCAACATGCTATTGCTGGAAGGCAATCCCACCACCGATCTGAAGGAGCTGGAACATATCCGCCTCGTTATCCGGAAAGGACAGGTAATCAGCCCGGACACCCTGCTGCGGCATACCCCGGAAACATTGGTACAGCAACAACTGAACGCCTACAATACCCGCAACATGGAAGCTTTCCTGGAGCCTTATGCCGATGACGTGGAGCTGTTCGTCTTCCCCGACAAACTGGTGTGCCGCGGAAAAGAACAAATGCGAAAAGTATATCACTTTTTTAACCTGGCCAGCCTGCTCCACTGCCGTATTGAGAAACGGATTATCGAGGGAAACTATGTGATCGACGAAGAACGTATTCTCGATGACCGCGGCAGGAAACGAGGCACCGCTGTTTACCACATACAAAAGGGGAAAATCAGGAAAGTGTTTTTTATCAATTAATGGTCATTAGTCATAAATAACAAAAGGGATGCGTTTGCATCCCTTTTCCTTTATAAGTCTGCCGGTTAATATACAATTTGCCCTTTGCTGATCAGCGACCTGACCGGCGACACCCGGGATACCGCTTCTGCCGAACAGCTGGCGTCTATCAGCACCATGTCTGCCGCATCGCCGGCTTTGGGCCATTGCTGCACGCCTTTTTCATCCAGCGGCAGCACATTGCCGGTGGCCAGCTTCAGGCTCCTGGATAACAGGAACTCCGTGGAATAACCGTACAGCTGCGCCATCAGGTTGGCTTTTTCCAATACGCTTCCGGAACCGAAGGTGCTCCAGTGGTCTACAATGCTGTCGTTGCCGGTCATCACCGTCACGTTGTGCTTGTAGAGCGTGGGGATCGGCATGACAAGGCTGCCGAATGGAATGGTGGAAACGATACCGATACCCGCAGCGCCCAGCTGCTCTGCCATCTGCTCCTGCTTCACTTTATCGATCCTGCCAAGCACAAAACAGTGGCTCAGGAATGTTTTGTGCTGAAGGGCCGGGTTTTCCATTACTTTCTTAATCAGGTATTCTACCGTCTTTAATCCCGATTCCTCTGATTCATGCAGGTGGATATCGATGCCTTTTTTATTGTCCAGCGCCAGCTGCACCGTAAAATCAATCGTCTTTTCAATAGCGCCGTCAATAGAATAGGGATCTACGCCGCCGATGAAACCGATGTCCATCTTCGCCGCTTCCTTCAGCCAGGGCACGGAGTCCGTATAAAATACGCCATGCTGCGGGAAAGCCACCAGCTCCGCGCCGAAGGTGCTTTTCCTGTTCTCCAGCGCTTTGAAAAGATTGTTGAGTGATTGCAGTTTGGACGTAGGCTCGATGTTTACATGACTTCTGGCGAAGCTGGTGCCTTTGGACTGCAACAGTTCTATCAGTTTTTCCGCCCTGTAGGTAGATGTTTTCAGCATCTCCGGGAGTATCTTCTGTTCAAGGGCGATCATCCCTTTCACGCCACCCGGCCCTCTCCGGGCAGCCTGCCACGGCCCGCCGTAGAATGTCTTGTCCAGGTGGATATGCATATCCCGGAAGGCCGGGAGCATCAGCCATCCTTTCGCATCAACAGCATTGGCGGCATTCGGTTTATTGGCGGAAATACGGCTGATGTTGCCGTCTTTTATTTCGACGCAAAATAATTCGGTCTTCGTGTGGACTACCTCGCCTTCTTCATATACAAATCCTGTTTCCAGCCGCACGTTCTTTAACAGGCAGCCTTTTCCGCCTTTGCTCCCTGCCTCCGCGGCAAACGCTTCCGCACCGCTCAGCAAGCCGGAGGCGAAAGCCGCTCCCGCCAGCCCCAGGCCGGACATCCTGATAAAATCCTTGCGGGAAATTTCCGTTTTCTTCATAGTCCCAGTCATTTTTTCACAAAAATAACCTTCTGCTCCGCTCTTTCTGTGTAGGATTCATGAATTGACTTGAAAGATTTATCAATCATCCGCCCGTCAATTATAAATCTTTCAAGCATCCGAATAGATACTGCAAAGCTCCCGGGATATTTACCGCTTACTTTGCTGTAGTGATCACAGCATAAAAAATGGAACAAATGGATAAGATAGTAAACAACAGCCACCTTACATTTAAAAACGTACTGCTGGAAACGGGTTTTGAGTACGATGGTGAAGAAGTCGTAAAAACGAAGACCGCGCTGTTCTGTATTGAAACGGAAGATGGGAAGATAACAGCTGTCACGCCCAACGACCCTCACATAAACGCCATTGATGCAAAAGGTTGGCTAATGCTGCCTGCATTCAAGGATATGCACGCGCACCTGGACAAAATGCTTTACGGCCTCCCCTGGCAGGCGGTTTCATCTAAAAGGAAAACCGTAAAAGACCAGATCGCCTATGAGCAGAAGATGATCCCCGAATGGCTGAAAACGTCCGTGGAACGGGCGGAAAAACTGATCGGCTTCTTACAGTCAAACGGTACGCACTATATCCGTTCCCATTTCAACATAGACCCCACTTCCGGTTTCGATTCGTTAAAACACCTCGAAACGGCGCTGAAAAACAAGGAGAAAACAGCAGGCGCCGAGCTGGTGGCTTTTCCCCAACACGGTATATTTTATACCGACACCGCTCCCCTGCTGAAAGAAGTGGTAAAAATGGACATTGATTTCATCGGTGGCGTAGATCCGTACTCCATCGACGGGAGCATAGAAAAACCGATGGACCTGATCACGCAACTGGCCATCGATCACAACAAAGGCATCGATATCCATCTGCATGAGGTGGGTGAAACCGGCGTGAAGACGATCGGATACCTGATCGATAAAACCAAAGAAAATCCCGGACTTCGTGGTAAAACATTTGTGAGCCATGCCTTCGCGCTGGGGCATCTTCCGCCGCTGGAAACAGAACGCATGGCCGCCCGCCTGGCCGAAGCCGGCGTAGGTATTGTGACTTCCGTACCTTTCGGCAACACGATTATGCCCATCCCCCTGTTGAGAAAACACGGCGTGGAAGTGCTCGTGGGCAACGATAATATCCAGGACCACTGGAGCACTTTCGGTCCGGGCCATATGCTGCAGAAAGCAAAGCTCATTGCCGCCTTGTACGGATACAGCTCCGAATGGGCGCTTTCCAGGACGCTGGCCTTTGCCACGCGGTATGTACTTCCGCTGGACGATAAAGGCAACCAGCAATGGCCCAAAGCCGGTCATGACGCCAACCTGGTGTTCCTCGAAGCTTCCTGCTCCGCTGAAGCGGTAGCCAGGGTTTCACCGGTCAGGTCACTGGTACATAAAGGGAATATTGTATTCTGACAAAACGTTCGTTCTTCTGTTCCGTGATAAAATCTTCAAGCTTTGGGATGAAAAACGCAACGCTTCGTTATACGGCGCAGATACCTTTGTAATGCTTAAAATTTCATTGATATGAAGCATGTAAAAAAAGTAACCGCAGTTCTTTTGCTGGCGATATGCAGCGCCTTTTTCTTTAGCTGTAACAAGGATAACGACAGTGAGCCGGAACCTAAACCGCTTACACCGGCCGAAATACTTGCCAGCACCCCCTGGGAAACGACCAACGCCAAAAACAACAAAGGTGAAAATGTAGCGCTGAGCGATGCGAATGTGGCCAACTTCGTGGGCTTCGCTTATTTCAGGGCAGATGGCACCTTCACCATGTTCAACCTGGACGATTCTCCTAAAATGCAGGGTGAATGGAGCGTTTCCGCTGACGGTAAAACCCGCACTATCATCGCAAAAAACGATGCCGGCGTTGTGCTCTTCACCCGCGTGGTGGATATCACCGTGCTGACCAAACAGGAGTTTACCTACCGCATTTACCCGAATGCCAGCGACAAAACGGTATACTTTGATATTATTCATACACCGACGACTCACCCGGCGCCTAAAAAATAACCTGGTATTGCTTATGAGGAGTGGATTGGCCCTGAAAACAGGTGGTCAATCCATTTTTTTTGTCCTAAATTTCCATATTTTAGAAGCCGAACGCCCACCTTAATTTGCTGATATGAAGATTTATGACGACACCGGTTACATCCCTGTCTTAGGTATCCAGGAGTTCAGGAAAGGCCAGCTCGCCGGCAGGGAAGACCTGCTATTCAATGAACTGCATGGAGAACGGCACATCGACCGGCCGCATAAGCACGATTTTTTTATCATCAACCTGTTTGAGTCCGCCAAAGGTGTTCACACTATTGACTTCCACGACTACCCAATCGCCAACCAGCAGGTGCATGTGCTGTTTCCCGGGCAGGTGCATACCTGGAGCATCAGGCCCAACACCACCGGTTACCAGCTGATGATACAACCGAATTTTTTCGAACGTTTCGCCCCCTTCTTCCGTTTTTCGTTTTCAAACTATATGAACCACCCTGTAATCCCGCTGACCAACGGCAATTTCAAATTGCTGAAGTACGAGTTCGATGCCATCAGGGATGAACTGAGCGCCCCCAACTCCGTACAGGAGATCATCAGCGCCCGGGCCGCCGTGATCGCCGCCATTGTGAGCAAGGAAGCGGAGAATATTTTCACCGACCTGAAAGTGTTTCAGTCCAATCCCAGGCTGGCAAACTTCAACATGCTGATCGATAAATTTTACAAGCAGGAAAAAGGGGTGGGATTTTACGCTTCCAGGCTGAACATCTCGGCCAACTATCTGAATATTCTTTGCAAGACCCACCTTCATGTATCGGCGACCAAACTGATACAACAGCGCGTGCTGCTGGAAGCCAGGCGGCTGCTGCAAACCACGGACCTCTCTATTAAAGAAATCGCCTTTGAACTGGGCTTTGTGGACCATGCGTATTTTTCCAATTTCTTTAAAGCACAGGCAGGTATCACTCCTACACAGTTCAGAGAAGGTTAGCCCCCAGGGCCGGGCCGGAGGCCTCCGCCCAAAATTGCAACATGGTTATTATAATAGTTATTTATCTGTATGTAAAATGTGTTATTTTTGTTCACGTGAGATTTTTTGCAGTCATATTGAGCATTGTCCTGTTGGCGCTTGGCACGGTTTCGTGCAGCGACGAGCTGCCGCTGTCCGGTACGGCAAGCAGCAGTTACCAGGCGGACAATGCCACCCATCAGCATGAGCACAAAGATTTCTGTTCCCCGTTTTGTGCCTGCAGCTGTTGCGCTGCGCCCGTGATCATCTCTCTTGTATATTCTGCACCGGTCCCGGCCTCCCATACCATTTTTAGTTACTCCGAAATGCCCGCCGGCATTATTTCAGATCTTCCGCAGCCTGTCTGGCAGCCTCCCCGGGCCTGATCGCCTTTTTCCATACTGATTTGTCTTTTGCCCGCTGATGCGGCAAACAGCTTACCTGTAAACTTCCGTGTCATCATTGTCATTAATGAAAAGCAGCCTCGCGCCCGTTCGTGCAACGGCGACCGTGTGCCTGTTAATACCTGGCAATGAAGAAGTGCATGATCGCTTTTCAGCGATCACCGGGCCTATCCTTTTTATACAACTACCATTAAGTATGCTGAACAGAATTATTCATTTTAGTATAAAGAACAAGCTGATCATCGGCCTGTTCACGCTGGCGCTGATCGTCTGGGGCGTTTGGAGCGCCCTGCGTTTGCCGGTGGACGCCGTACCGGACATCACCAACAACCAGGTACAGATCATCACCCAAACGCCTACACTGGCTGCGCAGGAAACAGAGCAACTGGTGACCTATCCGATCGAACAAAGCCTGGCCAACCTGCCGGACCTCGTGGAGATGCGTTCCATTTCAAGGTTTGGCCTGTCCGTTATCACTGTAGTGTTTGAAGACGATGTAGACATTTATTTCGCCCGTCAGCTGATCGGCGAGAAACTGAAAGAGGCCGAACAGAAAATACCCAGAGGCATCGGCACGCCCGAGTTGGCGCCTGTCAGCACCGGACTGGGCGAAGTATATCAGTATATCCTTCATCCCAAAAAAGGAGCAGAAAACAAATATACGGCCATGGACCTGCGTACCATGCAGGACTGGATCGTGGCCCGCCAGTTGTATGGCACCAGGGGCATCGCAGAAGTGAACAGCTTCGGTGGGTTGCTGAAGCAGTACGAAGTGGCGGTCAACCCCGCCAAACTCAAAGGCATGAACATCACCATGCCTGAAATTTTTAATGCGCTGGCTAAAAACAATGAGAACACCGGCGGCGCCTATATCGATAAAAAGCCCAATGCTTACTTCATCAGGGGCATTGGCCTTGTTGGCAATATGGAAGACATCCGCAACATCGCAGTCAAATCCGTGAACGGTATTCCCGTGCTGGTAAAAGATGTGGCGGAGGTGAGGCTGGGCAGTGCTATCCGCTATGGCTCCGTTACCTACAACGGCGAAAAGGAAGTCGTAGGCGGCATCGTGATGATGCTGAAAGGCGCTAACAGTGCCGCCGTTGTTACCCGCGTAAAAGAAAAACTCAAAACCATCCAAAAGTCTTTACCCGAAGATGTGGTGATCGAGGCGTATCTCGACAGGACAAACCTGGTGGACAGGGCGATCAACACCGTAAAAACCAACCTCATTGAAGGCGCACTGATCGTTATTTTCGTACTGGTCTTATTCCTCGGTAATTTCCGCGCAGGGCTGATCGTGGCATCTGCTATTCCCCTGTCTATGCTTTTCGCACTGGGGATGATGAACGCCTTTGGCGTCAGCGCCAACCTGATGAGCCTGGGCGCTATTGACTTCGGGCTGATCGTGGACGGCGCCGTGATCATCGTGGAAGCCACGCTGCATCACCTGGGGCTGCGGACATCTGCCCGGCAACTCACGCAAGCGGAAATGGACGAAGAAGTTTATCTCTCAGCTTCCAAAATCCGTAACAGCGCTGCCTTTGGAGAAATCATCATCATGATCGTTTATATCCCCATCCTCACGCTGGTAGGCATAGAAGGCAAGATGTTCAAACCGATGGCGCAGACCGTAGCCTTCGCCATCCTGGGTGCGCTGATCCTCTCACTGACCTATATTCCAATGGTCAGCGCGCTGATACTTCCGAAAAAGGTATCGCATAAAAAGAACTTCTCCGATAAGATCATGGATTTCTTCCATCGGTTATATGCGCCGGTACTGGCATGGGCCATCCGCTTCAAAGTAGCGGTGGTAGCAGTTACCATTGCCATCTTCGGCATAGCGGTATTGCTCTTCAGCCGCATGGGCGGCGAGTTTATCCCGCAACTGGAAGAAGGCGATTTTGCTTTCCACTGCATCCTGCCGCAGGGCACCTCCCTGTCGCAAAGCATTGAAACATCCATGCAGGCCAGCCGCATCATCCGCACTTTTCCCGAAGTGAAAATGGTGGTGGGTAAAACCGGCAGTGCCGAAGTGCCTACCGATCCGATGCCACCGGAGGCGACCGACCTCATGGTGCTGCTGAAGCCGAAATCGGAATGGACCACGGTAAAGACTTACAACCAGCTGGCCGATTCCATCATGGAGAAACTGGAGGTAATACCCGGCGTGTTCTTCGAGGCCAACCAGCCCATACAGATGCGTTTCAACGAACTGATGACCGGTGTAAGGCAGGATGTGGCCATCAAGATCTTCGGCGAAAATATAGACACGCTGGCCGCGCTGGCCCCGAAAGTGGCCGCTATTGTGCAATCGGTGAAAGGCGCCACGGAGCCGCAGATTGAAAGGACCACCGGTCTGCCTCAGATCACGGTACAATATGACCGCGCCAAGATAGCCGCCTACGGCATGAACGTAGAAGACATCAATCGCACCGTGCGCACCGCTTTTGCGGGTGAGGCTGCAGGCGTTGTTTTTGAGAACGAACGCAAGTTCGATATGGTGGTAAGGCTGGACAGTGCCAGCCGGTCCTCCATCGACGACGTGCGCGACCTGTTTGTGGCGCTGCCGGACGGCAACCAGATCCCGCTTTCCCAGCTGGCGAACATTGCCTTTAAGGAAGGTCCTGCGCAGATCAGCCGCGAAGACGGGCGGCGCAGAATTGTGGTGGGCTTCAACGTTAAAAACAGGGACGTACAAAGTGTGGTGAAAGATATACAACAGAAACTAAGCGCCGCCAACCTGCTGCCATCCGGTTATTATTATACCTATGGCGGCACCTTTGAAAACCTCCGGGAAGCGTCAGCACGGCTGATGGTCGCCGTACCGGTGGCATTAGCCCTGATATTTATGCTGCTGTATTTCACCTTCCGTTCCATCAAAGAATCGGTACTGATCTTTACCGCGATCCCTATGAGCGCCATCGGCGGCGTGTTTGCGCTGCTGCTGAGAGGCATGCCTTTCAGTATATCCGCCGGCGTAGGCTTCATCGCCTTGTTTGGTGTGGCGGTGCTGAACGGGATCGTGCTGATCAGCACCTTCAACAATCTCGAAAAAGAAGGATACACCGATGTCATCAAAAGGGTGATCGAAGGTACGAAGATCAGGCTGCGCCCTGTACTGATGACAGCCACCGTAGCCTCTTTCGGCTTCCTCCCCATGGCCCTGTCCAGGGGCGCCGGCGCCGAAGTACAACGGCCGCTGGCAACAGTAGTGATCGGCGGACTGGTGACCGCCACTTTCCTGACGCTGGTGGTGCTGCCGTTGTTATACATCCTTTTCAGCGAAGGATTTAAACGGAAATTACCGCCGGTCGCCGCCGTGGCGCTGCTGGGATTGCTCATCCTTCCCGGCGCGGTATCCGCACAGGAAGTGCCGGGCAAACGGTTAGGAGTAAACGAAGTGTTGTCCATGGCGCAGCAGAACCTGCAATACAACATCAACGCAGCGCAGGTCAACCGGACAAAGGTGCAGGTGCGCTCCGCGGGTATGCTGCCTAAAACCGGCGTCTTTGCAGAGAATGAAGACCTGCGGCCCAGCGACCATACCGGTATCCTGAAGGTGGGCGTATCCCAGGCGGTAGCCTGGCCGGGACTATATAAAGCGCAGAAAAAACTGTACACGGAACAAGCCAGATACTACGAAGTGAACGGCGCTGTGTTGAACGTATCCGTAAAGAGAGATATCCGGCAGGTATATTACCAGCTGTGGTACCTGCATGAAAAATCAAACCTTTACCTGCAGCTGGACAGTATCTACCGGTCCCTGTCCGACGCGGCGGTGCTGCGGGTGAGAGCAGGCGAGAATCCGGGGCTGGACAGCATCTCGGCGCAGGCCAAACAGAAAGAACTCAGGGCGCAGCTGGAACAATTGCACGACGACATGAACATCCAGCAGCAATCCCTGAAACAGTTGCTGAATACCGAAGATGCTATTCTCCCCGTAGCACAGCCGCTGGAAAAAATCGGGTTTACTTTCGCCGGTCCGGCTACCGATACCGTACACCCTACCCTCGCGCTGCAACAGCAGAACGTGAACATTGCAGCCGCCGGTGTGGCCGTGGCGAAGAATGAAAACCGGCCTGAATTTTCCGGCAGGTTTTTCAGCCAGCGGCTCTATGGCGTAAAAGATCCTTTCAGTGGTTTTTCCGTGACGGCCTCCGTTCCGCTGTTTGGCCTCGGCGCTTACCGTAATAAGGTAAGAGCCGCGCAGGCAGAGGCGGACGTGCAGCAACAACAACTGGCCTATAACAAACAGGTGTTCAGTACCCAACAGTCGCAGATGATAAAGGAAGTAGAGAAGAACAGCCGCATGCTCGTGTTTTATGAAAGCTCCGGCCTCGGGCAGGCGCGGGAGATCATCAAAGCAGCTGCGCTGGCCTATCGTTCAGGCGAGATCAGCTTCGCCGAGCTGTCCCAGTTCCTTACCCAGGCGATCACGATCAGACAGAATTACCTCGACGTACTGAACGCCTATAATCAGGCTGTTATTCAACACAACTATTTCAACAATCTGTAAATACTTTAAGCTTTGTATACCATGAGCAGGAAAATTATCATCGTCACCTTATGTGCAGGCGCCCTCTGGCTGACCGCATGCTCCGGGTCCGGTAACGGCGCAACGGAAAAAGAAGCGCAGGCCAGCGGTGAAGCAGGACATAAAGAAGAACATGAAAATCCCAATACGGTCACGTTTTCCCAAAACCAGATCAACAGCATCGGCATCCGTATTGGTGGCATAGAAACCAAACAACTGACGTCTTCCCTGAAAACCAATGGTACGCTCCGTGTGCCCAACCAGAACAAAGCGACGGTTAACTCGCTCTACAGTGGCGTTATCCGGACGCTGCTGGTCCAGCCGGGCAACACCGTTAATAAAGGACAGGTGATCGCCACCATCAGCAACCCGTCTTTTGTGCAATCGCAAAGCGAATACCTGTCCGTGATGACGCGGCTGAAACTGGCAGAGCAGGAAGTCACCCGTCAGCGGGAACTGACGGCCGGCAATGCGGGCGCCCTGAAGAACCTGCAGGCAGCAGAAACAGCCTTCAAGACCTTGCAGACCGAAAAGTCTACCCTTGGCCAGCAAATCAGGATGATGGGCATCAACCCCGAACAACTGTCGAACGGCAAACTGATCTCCAGCCTTTCCGTGCTCAGTCCTATCAGCGGCGTTGTCAGCGATGTGAAAGTACAGATCGGCAGTTATGTGGACCTTACCTCCCCTATTGCAGATATCGTGGACAATAGTCAGCTTCACCTCGATTTGTTTGTGTACGAAAAAGATCTTTCCAAACTGAGAGAAGGCCAGACGATCCACTTCACCCTGACCAACAATCCCGGCAAGGAATACGACGCTGAGATTTTCTCGCTGGGATCTACTTTTGAAGGGGAATCAAAGGCGGTGACCGTACACGCCAAGGTAAAGGGCGATAAGGCCGGACTGATAGACGGGATGAACATCACCGCCATCATCAGCCTGGAGAAAGCGACCGTGCAGGCCATCCCCACAGATGCCATCGTCAACTACCAGGGGCAGGATTATATCTTCTTTGTCACCGACGAACACGCCGAGGACGAGCATCATCAGGGCGCAGAAAGCGGCCATGACCACAGCTCCGGAGAGACCCATGACCATACGGAAGAAGGTGGCAAAAAAGCCGAAAGCAATCATGGAACGGGTATGACGTTTGAGAAAATACCGGTTGTGAAGGGCACTACCGATATTGGGTATACGGAGATTACGTTGCTGAAGGAAATACCTGCCGGCTCGAAGATTGTGGTGAAAGGTGCATTTTTTGTGTTGGCAAAGATGACGAATGCCGGAGAAGGGCATGAACATTAAGCAGGAGAATAAGATAAAAGATAAAAAAGCCGCTCCCAAACAAGAGGAGCGGCCTTTTTATCTTTACGGGATTCATGTCTTTTTTTTGTTATTTTTATGATCAGACTTTTTCTGAAAGTTGTAGTAGTGATGAGATTTAACATAACTTGAAATGAAAATAATTGTTGAGAAGCTTCCACTTTCTGACAATACATCGTTTGTCGCACGCACTTATAGTACCCCCAATTTCGAAGTGCCCTGGCACAGGCACATCGAACTGGAATTAATTTTAATAAAAGAAGGTGCCGGAATTAGCTTTATCGGTAACCATGTTGGAAGATTTGAAACAGGTGACATCTTCTTCATTGGGTCAAATGTTCCTCATACTTTCCAGAGGGATCCCGACCAGGCTACAAGCGCTGTGGTAGTCCAATTTAAAGAAGACTTTTTAGGAGATGTCTTTTTGAAACTACCGGAAAGCAAAGACCTTTTGAAGTTGTTTGAAATATCTTTGCATGGACTCGCCATTGAGGGTAAAAGTAAGCGGGCGCTGGCTTCGCTGATCCTTTCGCTGGAAAATCAAACAGGGCTAAAGCGTATCATATTATTATGTGAATGCCTTGATCTCATTACGAGAAGTAAAGGCTACACTTTACTTTCCACGCAAATGGAGGTAGGATTGAATGCAGAAAAGCAGGAACGCATTGATCAGATCTTCCAGTTTACATTGGAGCACTTCAAACGCCCCATTCAAATTTCGGAAATTGCAAAGACGGTTGGATTAAGCGTTCCCACTTTTTGTAATTATTTCAAAAAGTGTACAAAGAAAAAATACATTGACTTTTTGAACGAAATAAGGATAGGATATGCCTGTAAACTATTGATAGACACCCAGAAAAGCATCTCCGACATCTGTTACGAGAGTGGCTTCAACACGTTGGCCCATTTCAATAGCCAGTTCCGTAAATTTCATAACACAACCCCTTCAGGCTATAGGAAAGCCTTTCTTAGTGCGGGAGGTATGGAAAAGATATCCCTTATCGACAGGGAAGTATATGAATCCGGGAATGAGTGACCCCGCCGCTGATTAAAATACTTTATATTTTCAATAAAATACCATTTGTCGGGACCTTCGTTTGACGCTAATTTTAGCCAGGAATCAGATGATAACTTATGTTATTGACATCTATTCCATTTTAGAATCCACGATATGAAAACGGAATCTACGGATAGTAGTAGCTTTTCACGCCGTTTTATTACTCAATTTGAAAATTCGACTCTTGTTCCGGAGTCTGGAGGTTTTGTCTATGTCCGATAATAGCTATGACGCAATTGTTGTTGGTTCTGGCATCAGTGGCGGATGGGCCGCAAAAGAACTGACCGAAAAAGGATTAAAAGTGTTGATGCTGGAACGGGGTAAAGATGTAAAGCACATACAGGATTATGTAAATGCCACCAAGGGGCCATGGGAGTTTCCACACCATGGAAATCTTACATTGGCACAGAGGAATGCGAACCCCAACCGCATCAGGGGTTTCGGACCTAGTGAAATAAATCCCGACTGGTGGGCAAACGACGCCGAAACACCCTATTCTGAAATAAAACAATTTAACTGGTTTCGCGGGTACCAGGTAGGTGGACGGTCCCTGCTATGGGGAAAACAAACCTACCGCTGGAGCGATATTGACTTTGAAGCCAATAGCAAGGATGGGCTGGCAGTTGACTGGCCTGTCCGGTATAACGAGATCGCTCCCTGGTACGATCATGTCGAAAAGTTCATAGGAGTCAGTGGCAGTATCGAAAACCTGCCGCAGCTACCCGATGGTCAGTTTTTACCTCCTATGGAAATGAACGTTGTAGAAAAGGATATTGCAGCGCGTGTGAAAGAAGCCTATAAGGATATTGATCAACGCAGAATTATCATCGGCAGGTGTGCACATCTCACAGAGGCGCTGCCTGGCCGCAACAAATGCCAGTATCGAAATAAATGCCACCTCGGCTGTCCCTTTGGCGCCTATTTTAGCACACAATCTTCCACCTTGCCCGCAGCGATGAAAACAGGAAATCTGACACTCAGACCCTGGAGCATTGTGACGAAAGTATTATATGATAAAGATAAAAAGCGGGCAACGGGCGTAGAGGTATTAGATGCGGAAACCAATAAGACGTATGAATTCAAAGCGAAAATCATATTCCTGAATGCGTCTACACTTAACAGCACATGGATATTGCTCAATTCAGCCACGGATGTATGGCCCGGTGGCCTCGGCAGTAGCAGCGGCGAACTTGGGCACAATCTGATGGATCATCATCTGGGCTCTGGTGCTGCCGGCAGTGTGGAGGGGTATGAAGATAAAATCGTCTATGGCCGCCGGCCCAACGGGATTTATATCCCACGTTACAGAAATTTAAATCATGAAAAAAGAGACTATATACGTGGATTCGGATACCAGGGCGGGGCAGGTAGAGGAAGAGGCACAAAGGCCGCAGAGGAAATTGCGGTAGGTGCAGGTTTAAAACAGGCGTTGACAGCGTTTGACGGATGGAGCGTATCGATCGGCGGCTTTGGAGAAGTACTGCCTTACCATGAAAATAGGGTAACGCTTGACAAGAACAATAAGGACAAGTGGGGATTGAACATTTTAGCTATTGATGCAGAATTGAAGGAGAATGAATTGAATATGCGTAAGGAGATCGTCAACGACGGGAAAGAGATGTTGGAGAAAGCCGGTGTGAAAAATGTATATGGATTCGATAGTAATGGCATCATGGGACAGGGTATTCATGAAATGGGAACAGCGCGCATGGGAAATGATCCCAAAACATCCGTATTGAATAAGTGGAACCAGCTATGGGATGCTCCTAATGTATTTGTAACAGACGGTGCGTTCATGACCTCCGCCGGCTGTGTAAATCCTTCATTGACCTATATGGCATTTACCGCACGTGCAGTGGATTACGCGATAAGCGAGCTAAAGAAACAGAATATGTGATCTGCAGCGTATCGAATAACTATAGATTTAAATCTTCAATCATGAATAGAAGAGAAGCGTTGTCATATGTGGGTATTTTGCTTGGTGGAACTATTGTAGGCGCTAATGCCTTTCTTGCCGGATGTAAGCCATCCGTAAAAAAGGATGGGTTATTCAGTCCGGAAGACATGGCGCTGCTGGATGAAATTGCTGAAACCATTATTCCTGCGACCCCTGATTCAGGTGGAGGAAAGGCCGCTGATCTGGCGAAGTTTATGAGCCTTATTATTACGGATTGTTATACTGAAAATGAACGAAATGTTGTTCTAAAGGGTATTGACAAACTGAAAAAAGACTGCCTTGCAAAACATAAAAAGGATTTTATAACCCTCACCAACGCAGAAAAAGAAACCTTTCTTACCCAGTTACATGAGGAAGCTGTCAGCTATGTTAAAACAGAAGCCTACATTAAGGCAAAAGAGGATTTTGATAGACAACAGGACAATTGGATCCAATCTGAAAAGGAGAAAAAGAACTTTGGCGCACTCTATTTAAGAGAGAATTTCCCACCTCATTATTTTACAATGATAAGGCAGTTAACTCTTTGGGGATATTTCAGCTCTGAAGTCGGTATGACAAAAGCACTGCGATACATTGATACTCCGGGCCGTTATGATGGCGCCTATCCTTATAAAAAAGGAGACAAGGCATGGGCCATCTAATGGGAAAGCGGCGCTAACAGCTTGATCAGCGGGAGTACATCTATAAAAACGAAGCCTTGCAGGTATTCCCTGCAAGGCTTTTATCGCCCGCCACCGTTTCGGGTACTTTTCAATAATAGATGTCTACGATGCCGTTCGGCGTACCGTTTGTTACCACGGTGGAATGCTGTCCACAGTCGGTCACAGGATTGGCCACGGCCCATGACAGGGACGCCGGGGCGCCCCCTACCCGCAGGTCAATACCACTGAGCCTTGTTTTGGCGGTATTGGGATAATTGGAGCAGGTCACTACTCCATATGCCTCCATGGATTCCGCCGCCCAGTATAGCGTGGGGATATTGTTTACCGTGAGATTGATAGAAGGATAACCGGTAAAGACGGACGAGTAGCTGCGGGTGCTGCCGCTGCCGCCGATAAGGCTCATGATGCCCTGGAGGTTGGTGCCTGGGTTTACGCGTATCAGGCTGCTGTACACGGTATTGCCACCAACATACCAGTTGGCGATGGCCCAGTAGTTACCTCCGCCGGCTGCGGAAGGTCCCCACTGCAATACCGGTTGCAGGATGTTGCCGGAATTCTGCAGGCCGTTGAACAGGAAGATGGTCTGCCCAGAATTCACCGCCGGTGCGGGCGGAACGGTCCAGCTGGTGGCAAAATAGGAAATCGCCGAAGAAGAACTGTTGGTCCAGTGTGTGTAGGTGATCCAGCCGGAGCCCAGCGGGAAGATGTCTTTGCCGGGCCGTTGGGTATTGCCGGGGTAGAACGGTGTTTTCCGCGTATCCTGTTCGATGACGCCATAGTCCGCCAGCACTTTGCCGTTGCGGTCATACTTACGGAGCCGGTTACCCTCGCCGCTCAGGTATTCACCAGTTTCGACGTGATGCACTTTTGATTTGGCCACCCAGCCTACCGGCGTAAGTACCTCGTTTTCGTGATTGTTTGTCTGCACTTTTTCGGCAGGTGCCACTGTATTATCAGCTGAAGTGCTGTGCTGCTCTTTCTTACAGGCAGCCAATATCATAGCACTCAACAGCAACAAAGAGATGATATGTTTGCTCATAAATAGGGGATTGGGTTAAGAAATGTGAGAAATGGAGAAACGGATAGTTCGGGCTGCCACTAAAGTAGGAAAAGTTACTGCGAATAGGCAGTAGGCCGCCGTGCGCGGCCGGAGAAGCCGCGCAAACAGAAGAAAGGAAATACCGTCACCCCTTTTTCCAGGGGCTTGCCGGCACCAATTTCCGGGGGAAACGGGTGGATTCTTTCATGCATGAAAAAGCTGCGCAGCATTACTGCTGACAAGCACTTTCAATACATAACTGCTTATTTTGCTTTCGCCTGCCGGGTGATTTTCTGCAGGCTTACGTTCTCACTGACAGCATATACTGCGTAGAAGAACATCAGCATAAAGATGGTGTATTTGCTGGTGTTAGCCCTGTTGGCCACTGCATAGATGGTGATACCTGCCAGGCAAAGCATCATTCTGCTGATCATGGCGCCGTATACACGGAGCATAAATACACTGTTGCTTTCAGACTCTACGCCTTTGCGGCTCATGTTGTAGGTAAATGCTGAAAGTAAAGCTAAGGCAAGGTTCCCGAAGAGTAATACGTTGTGATGTACTCCATTGTTCAACATCCAGTCCTTGAATAAAAATAACGCGCCGTTCAATAAAATAAAAACGCTAATGACTCTAAAGTAAAATCTATCCCACATTTCTGTTCTAAAACATTTGGTAATGAGGGCGCAAAGGTACGATCAAAAGAATTAACTGCAAAATGTCTGCAGTGGAAAAAGTGTTTTTCTTAACACTGATTGAAAATTTCAGGTATTCCCGTTGATATTGTCGGTGTTGAGTACACGCATTACAATGATCAATGCACCTATAAATGAATTATAAAAAAAAAAATATAAAAGATACCGCCATCCATCTCATGGCGCCTATTGTCCGCGGAGCCAATACCGACCGCCATGATTTAGCCCCCTCAGGCATCCGGGCTGTGGGCATTGTCCGTAGCCCTGGCGGGCTATATGCATCGCAATCTTGTTGAAAACAAACGCTGGATCAGCGAAGAAGATTATAAAGAGGGGTTAGCGCTGGCACAACTCGCTCCCAGGCCGCTGGCGGCGCAATTAGGGATCTATTTGGGATAAGTTCATTACCGTCTTGCCGGCGCCACCCGCCAAATTACCTTTTCGCAAAGCAGCTGCGCTGCCCAAATTATTGATTCATCCGGTACTGTTGCAAAAATACCGGAACCGGTAATTATTTTACCTGGCGCAGCGACACGGTTGCTACGGAGGGATCATGATCCAGGTTAAAGGGAAGTTCCCGGTACCTGCAGCCGCATAGAAATATGCGGCTGCTCTTCCTTTTAAATCACCCACCTGATTTTCTTCAGGACCTGAATAATAACCAGGGAAAGTATAGGAAAAAAGACAACTACCGACCAATCCTCCCAGCTATATATTGATACCTGGAGCACTTTTCTCATAGGAACAACCCAATAAGATAACGTAGTGATCAGTATGCAGCTCCCGACAGCATACCACACGTATTTATTGCGAAAAACCGCTGTCCTGTAAAAAGGTAATCCTCTCTCAAAGGACATATTGAATACATGCAAAATTTGAGACAAGATCAGTGTATAAAAAAGAATATTGTTACATAGTTCGAAATTAAACTTCTCCTGGTTATGCAACAGCACATGACTAACAAACACCGCCCCTATTGACGAGCCAGCGATAACTACCGAGTATGTAAAAATCGCAGACCACCTTTTCCTGTCGATGACAGGGGTACCGGATGAATAAGGTCTTCGTTGCATGATATGTGGCGCAGCTTCTGTGAGGCCCAATGCTAAAGCAGGTAAAACGTCAGTAACAAGATTGATGAATAAAATCTGTAGCGGGAAAAGCCTGAAATGCAGATTAAGAATTGATGCTGCCGCAATGAGCAGTAATTCACTCAGATTACAGGACAAAAGGAAAATAACAAACTTTCTGATATTGTCGAAAATAACCCGCCCCTGCTTAATGGCAACCACGATAGAGGAAAAAGCGTCGTCTTTCAGCACCATGTCAGCCACATCCTGTGCCACCTGTGTTCCCCGCTGCCCCATTGCTATGCCTATATCAGCCTTTTTCAAGGCCGGTGCATCGTTCACACCATCCCCTGTCATACCCACTATCATTTTTCTTTCCTGGAATAATTTAACAAGGTTAAGTTTATGCTCAGGCGATACGCGGGCAAAAACAGGAGCGTGCAGCCATAGTTCTTTATCTTCATTGGTAAGTTGGTCAAAAGGTTTCATAGCGCTCCCATGTATTACCGCATCAGATTCATTTGCCAGTCCCAACTGCATAGCAATATTTCTGGCTGTAGCAGGGTGATCTCCGGTAATCATGACCACTTTTATCCCGGCAGATTTACACTCTTCAATAGCCGCAGGCACCTCAGGCCGCGGCGGATCAATAAACCCGATCAGGCCTGCCAATGTAAGCCGGTGCAGAAAGTCCGTTTCTTTTTCTTTACTAACCCTGAATGCAAAAGCCAGCACCCGTAGTCCGGATTGCGCTTGCTTTTCGGCCGACATAAGCCATTGTTTCTTCCTCTCCTCCGTCAAAGGAATAATGGTATCTGCTTCCAGTACTGTTGTGCAACGGAACAGCAGCGCTTCCACAGCACCTTTAGCTGCAATGTAAAATTCCTGTCCATTTCGGTGCAAAGTAGCCATTACCTTCGTGTCCGAAGAAAAAGGGATTTCATCGACTTTCGGAAACTGCGTGTTATAAGTTTCCTGCGTTATGCCGGCACAATACACCAATTTTAGCAGTCCTACCTCCAGCGGATCTCCTGACTCCTTTTCCGGCACACTGTCATGTTGATAGGAAGCCGTGTTGCACAAAGCCGCAATCCGGTATATATGCCGGCAGGCCGGGGTATCAGCGATGGATGAATCTCCCAGCCAGCGAACGGATGATGAACCCGGGTCAAGGTCAATTGCAGACGACGAATTGCCAATCTGTATAAAAGAAGCGGTAATCTTATTCTGCGTCAATGTTCCGGTCTTGTCAGTACATATTACATTGGTGCCGCCCAGTGTCTCAACGGAAGATAACTTCTTTACAATTATATTATGACGCGCCATGCGCAGCATACCAAAAGCCAGCGCCAATGTAGCCACAATCGGCAATCCTTCCGGCACCGCAGCTACAACCAGCGCAATGGATGTCTCCAACATCTCAACAAGCTTCTGCCCATTTACCAAACCGGCTATAAAAATGCTTACCGCCAATGCCACAGTAACCCATATCAGTTTCCTGCTAAATACCTGTAATTTCTTTTCCAGTGGAGTAGCCACCTGCCCGGCCTGTTGCACAAGGCGGGCAATAGCACCAAGTTCAGTCTTCATCCCGGTGCATACCACGACGGCGTAGCCATTTCCTTTTGAGACAAAAGTGCCCTTGTACAACATATTACTCCGCTCTGCCAGCGGAATGTCCCTGGGGAGGGCAACCGTCGTTTTTCCGACAGGCAGTGATTCGCCGGTAAGTGCTGATTCATCCGTTTGTAACTGGGCAGCCTGAAAAAGACGGGCATCAGCAGCAATCATATCTCCCGCCTCCACAAATATAATGTCACCCGGCACTACCTGTTCTGAAGGAATCGCTGTAAGCCTGTTATCACGCAATGCCCTCACGGGAACCATCGTGAGTTTTTTCAATGTCTCCATTGACCGTTCTGCCTGAAACTCCATAAAAAAACCAATAACGGCATTGATGAGAATGACGGCGACGATGGCAATGCCATCCAACCACTCTTCAAAAAAAAATGAAAGTCCCGCCGCGATGGCCAGCAATAATACGAAAGGGCTGACAAATTGATTCAGCAGTATCCGGAGCAGCCCTCGCCTTTTAATCGATTCAATGCTGTTCGGTCCGGCAATCTCAAGCCTTCTGGCGGCTTCTGGTGAGGTTAGTCCTGTTTCCTTCACGGCATGAAGTTTCTCCAGTACCTGACTTTGATCTTCAGCCCAGGGGATGCATATTCCTCCAGTTTCAGCAGTCAACATAATTGGTTAATCAGCGTTAAATAAATTCCTCATCAGGTGGAATATTCCTGTGTAATATCACCATTCAACGATTTCTCATTAAATCTCCTTCACAATCCGCTACTTTTAAGTATGGTCACATTTTCATCCCTCCCATTCCCTGCATACCGGCTCCTTTTTTAAGAACGAGCGCGCTGTTCAACAAATAGGCCCCATTGGTTACAATCAACTCTCCTTCTTTCAGCCCGTTGAGCACCTCCACCTCCTTTTTATTCTGAATACCCAATAAGATCACCCGGCTCTCATACATGCCATCGCCTGTTCTTACCCAGGCTGTGACAATATTGCCAACCAGGATAGAGGATTTCGGGATCACCAAAGCCTTCTTTTCATTTCGCCGGATACTCACATAAGCCAACATCCCAGGCTTTAACGTATGTTTTCCATTGGCAACAAGAAACCTGACCAGACTGATCTTCTGCCCCGTCTCCAAGGTGGGATTATCAAAAACCCGGGTCACCGGGAATATCATCCCGGGATAAGCATCAAATTCAGCAGTAACATCCGGCTTCTCAAATAACCATTTTAGTTCGCTGACATACATCTGCGCTTCAATCCAGAGTTGTGATAAGTCAGCAATGCGAAAAAGGGGGGCCCCGGTTTCCACATATTGCCCCTCGCTTACCGAGAGGTCAGTCAATGTACCGGATACAGGACTATAAAAGGTATCCAGCGGAGATACATTCCCGTTTTTCTCCAGCGCAGCGATTTGCCCGCTTGTCAGGCCATATAGTAACAGCCGCCTTCTTGCGCCTTCAATCAGCTGTTCCGATTGCTTTATATTACTTAGCTGTGAGCGCTGTTGTAAAAGGACCAACAATTCATTCTCATATGACAGCATTTCTTCACTATAAATAGCATATAACGGTTGCCCTGTTTCTACCCACTGTTGCGGGCTTGTCACGAACAATTTATCCAGCCGGCCGCGTATACGGGATGTGACGACCGATATTTTTCTCTCATCGAAACTAGTGGTTCCCGGCAGCACAGTGTATTCAGCGATTGTCTTTACTCTGACCGTATCTATAGTGATATTGGCATATAGTTCATCACGTTTTGTAAGCGCAATCATATCCGTCTGTGTACTGTCTTCCGGCATTTCCACATGCCTGCCACTGTTGTCCATGCTACTATGCACCTGCTTTTGAACCGGTGATCTTCTATCCGTGCAGGACATAACTGATACTACGAAGTATAGTGCAACAACAACTATGATTTGTTTGTTTTTCATACACCCTCCATTAATATTGAATGATTGCCTCGCCATCCGCGAGATAGCCCGCATCTTTGGCGATCTTCTCCTGCTGCGACAGCCCGTCCAATATTTCCACGACATCCCCGTTGCGATGCCCTACTCTTATTACCCTTGACTGAAAAATGCCATTCCCTTCCCCCGTTACCGCTATCTGCACCCAAGCTATAGCCACCTTGCCGAGATAGTAAACACTGCTTGCCGGAATCACTAGTGATTTAACCGGTACCCTAACGGTAGCAGTGATCAACGAATTTTGCTTCAATACTCCGGCCGGATTGGGGATGTATACTCTTGCCTGGGTGAACTTTTGCCGGTCCTGGTATACCTGCTCAACCAGTTGAATAGAAGTCCGTACAGGCCTTTCGGGAAATATTTCGCTTGTTACAGTCACATCCTGCCCCTTTCGGATGTACTTTTCATTTTCTTGGGTAAAACCAATGATGCCCCAGACTTCTCTGAAATCATTTACCCAAAACAAAGTTTGATCCTTAGAAAGATACATGCCTTCCCGGATACTGTTATCGGGAAGTACAGTCCCCCGGGCGGACAACGGCATACTATTTTTATCGTCAAAACTGTTGTTCATTCCGCCGGAACTATTTCCCGTATTATCCATTCCCTGAGCTGGAGAGGGAGAGAACAAGACGTAGCCTTCAAACGGACTATACACAGGAATGGTGGATGACACACCGCCTGACTGTTCAACCTCCCGGACCTGACCTGGGGTAAGTCCCAACAACAGCAACCTTTTC
Source organism: Chitinophaga oryzae (assembly GCF_012516375.2). NCBI lineage: Bacteria > Pseudomonadati > Bacteroidota > Chitinophagia > Chitinophagales > Chitinophagaceae > Chitinophaga > Chitinophaga oryzae. The sequence continues at coordinate 3,304,263 of NZ_CP051204.2, read as the reverse complement.
CGGGCGCTGTTTTGCAATATAGTATCCGAAGTTTGCCTCAGTAAATAAACATATTCATCTATATACGTATTCAGTTCCGGGCTGTACAGCTCAAGCATCTTCTCTCCTTTGTGCACATACTGATAATTATAGCGTATATACAGCCTTTCAATTCTGCCGGCCACCCTTATTGGTACTTTGCGGCTCCTCCGCACATCAAAAGTCACATAGCCATTGCCGGAAATAGCAAAATCCACCGTAATAAAAACAGGCGCTACCACCTGTTGGCGGGCAATCACTGTTCTATTGGCAGGCAGCGTATTCCAATAAGCTCCATTGATCGAATCATGCTGCAGGCTTGTATCCAAGCCGACGAAAGGGCTGCGTTGGCGCTTGTCTGTTTCCTGCCCTGCGGGGTTACATGCTGCTGCCATAACCATAGTTATGGCAGCTATCCAGGCACTGAACACCAGCCTCCTGACAGGTTTATATTGCACGCTATCGTCCATTGCTATTTTATCTCTTTTTGATATTCATATTCAGATTGTATTGTGAATACCTGCCCCAGTTTGTCCATTCGTTCAAGTTCCTTCATGAGCAACATATTCCAGGCATCGAGCAATACAAAAAAACTCCCTGTATTCTGTCTATAAGCAACCAGACTGGTTTCAAAATTCCGGTGATAAGCCGGTAAAACAGTATTATCATAACCATCCAGTTGCTTCTTTTCATAAAGCAGCATCACTATCTTTTCACGAATCATCTGCCGGACCATCAACTGCATGGTGGCTTTTTCCATTTGCATTGCCTCAATTTCAAAACCCATCGAGCTCACTTCAGACTTATACATTTTTGATGACCATGGCACAACGGGAATCGTTATCATGCCCATAACGGAAAACTGGTTGGGCATTCCAAACATTTGTCCGTGGGAGACCTGGATGCCAAAATCCGGCTTTGAGCTGGTAGCAACCCATATTCTACTAAATTTCATGGAACGGATGCGGCTATCAACAGCAAGTATGTCATTCCGCAATAGCCCGGAGCTGTCCAAATCCTGCAAATAACCGATACTATAGTCTTTTAGAACCAGTAAAGTATCAATAGAAAAAGTAGTATTAACATCGTGGTTCATCAGGGTGTTCAGACCTATATTGCCTTCGTTTGCCTGGGACAATAACATAGCTTCCATATTATTTAATTCGCCCTGAGATGCTTCCGCCTTAAAGATAGTAGGCAGGTCTGCCTGGTTATACGTATATTTCTCTTTGGCAGTTTTAAGCAGCAGCTGCAGTAATTCCCGGTATTCCCGGATGATGTTCAGTTTTTTTTCGGCGATATAGCGGCGATAGTAGTAAAGCTTTGCTGCAAAGTGCAATACGTTTTTTTGCCACTCCCAATCGTTGCGCTGCACATTTTCCAGTGACACAAGATAATCCCGCTTGGCATTCAGTTTAGCTGCATTCGGTATCATTTGCTGTACGGACAGCATAATACCAGCCTGATTATCCGGTGTTTTTTCCTTCATCATAGAAAAACGATACGAAAAACGGTCGAGGGAAAGTATAGCCATGGGAGGCATCCAGGCTTTGGCCCCCTCTACCAGTGAATGGACAGCGGCTATTTTTGATTGATAGAAACGCAGGGAAGGATGAGTCTTGTCCACTTCGGAAAACACCTCCTGCATACTGATTCTAACAGTATCCTTCACCTGACCGGTTACGCCTACCGGTAATTGAAGCAATAACGTAAATATCAAAAACCTACCCCACATCGTTTTGCGACATTTACCCTTTAACATTAAGAATAGTCAGTCTGCCATGCGTGTTCAGCTCTCTCTCTTTTATAAGGCTGTAAATAACCGGCAATACAATCAGTACAAACAATGTGGAAGTAATAAGGCCAAATACGAACGGAATGGCAATTGGCTTCATTACATCGCTGCCGGTCCCGGTTGACGCCATTACTGGTATCAAACCTATGATATTAGCCAATACTGTCATTAGTAACGGGCGTACGCGTTGTGTGGCGCCTTCCAGAAATGTTCTTTTCAACTCATTATGCTGATGTTCCTCGCATCGTGGCCCTTAGATTCCACCAGTTTCTTTACGGAATCATTCAGGTAAGCGATCATCAACACCCCCGTTTCAACGGATACGCCAAACAAGGCTATAAACCCTACTGCAACTGCGACAGAGAAATTAACGTGATAGTAATAAAGCGAATATACACCGCCTATCAGCGCTACAGGTATGCTGACAAAGACGATCAGCACTACTGTAAACGAATGAAAGGTGATGTACAGCACCAAGGAAATTACCAGCATCACGACAGGGATAATAATCTTCAGTCGCTGTTGCGCCCGTACCTGGTTTTCATATTGCCCACTCCAATCAATATAATATCCCTGTGGCAATTGCTTAAATGTTTCAGCAATTTTTCTCTTCGCATCATTTACCACACTTCCCATATCCCTGCCCCGTACATTAAACAAGACGGAACCTCTCAACATAGCATTCTCGGAATTGATCATGGGCGGCCCTTCCGTTACTTTCACATCGGCCACGGACGACAGGGGGACAACACCGTACATCATTGTTTGTATCGGTATGCGTTTTATCTCTTCGATATCGTCACGATAATCCTGTGCCAACCGAAGGTTTACGTTAAAGCGTTCCCTTCCTTCCACAGTTGTGGTGAGGACCATCCCTCCCAGAGCGCTTTCGATAACCATATTCACATCATCTATGTTTAATCCATACCGGGCTGCATCCGGTCTTCTTATCTTTATGTCAAGGTATTTTCCACCGGTAAGTTGCTCAACATATAAGTCAACCAGGCCCGGAATGTCTTTCAAGGCTTCTTCCACCCTGCGTCCGATATTATAGATACTGTCGAGGTCTTTACCATATATTTTAACGCCCACATCTGTGCGTATTCCTGTAGAGAGCATGTTAATACGGTTGATGATTGGCTGCGTCCAGCCGACGACAACTCCCGGAATCCGGACTTTTTCATCCATTTCCCTGATCAGCTTTTCCTTTGTCATCCCCGCTCTCCATTCTCTTTCTGGTTTCAGAACAATAATAGTCTCGATCATACTCATAGGAGCATTGTCGGTGGCGGTGTAGGCACGACCGGCTTTACCCAGTACATTCTCTACCTCGGGAATCCCCTTAATAATTTTGTCCTGCAATTGCATAATCCTTTTTGCTTCCGAATTGGAAACATCCGGTAGTGTGACAGGCATCAGTAACAGGGAGCCTTCGTCCAAAGGAGGCATAAATTCTGTTCCAAGATTAATAATCAAGGGTATGCTGCCTACTATTAAGGCCATACACATCGCCAATAACGTTTTGCGCCAGTTAAGACACCATCTCGCTATCGGCTTATAGAGTGTTATAAAAAAGTTGGAAACCGGATTCCTGCTCTCAGGTACCAACCGGCATTTCATGAATACGGCAGTTAACATAGGGGCAACCGTAATAGCCAGAACCGCAGCCCCTAACAGTGAAAATGTCTTTGTTAGCACCAACGGAGCGAATAGCTTTCTCTCCTGGCCGGTTAGGAAAAGAACCGGCGCAAAAGAAATGATCATGATAATCACCGAAAAGAAAACGGACCTACCCACCGTACGGGACGAATCTTCTATAACCCCGATCCTTTCTTCTTCGGGGATCTCCCTGGTATGCCCGATTCGTTCTCTTGTCTTTATTTTGTACCCCTTTTCCATAACGGATTTTTTTACTTATTCTGGAGAACACGATCAGTTAACTGCCTGTAAGCGTTTTCAGCCATGACAATACCCGGATCCACGACATCTCCAATTGCCAGGGCAATCCCACCCAGCGAAAGGATATTAGCCGTAATACCAAACAGATTCATAAGTATAAATCCGATCAGCACGGAAAGCAGGATGCTGAATATTGCCACAAGACCGCTCCGGACGCTGAATAAAAACAGGATTACAATTAAACACACGATCAGAACCTCCTGCCATAAGGCTTCTTTAAGCGTGTCAATAGCTGCAAGTATCAAGGTACTTCGATCATAGGCCGGCTTAAACTTAATGCCGGGAGGCAATCCACTTTCAATATCTTTCATCTTTGCCTTGACGCGCCCGATTACGTCTTTGGCATTCTCTCCGAACCGCATGACAACAATTCCACCTACTACTTCACCCTCTCCGTTTTCTTCCACAATACCCAGGCGTAAGTCAGGGCTCATCTGTACTTCGGAGATGTCGCTCAGTTTAATGGGAATAGACTTATAAGTACCGATAGGTATTTCTTTAATGTCATCGGGATTGGTGATATATCCTAACCCCCGGATGAGGTACCCGGTGGCATTCATTTCATACAAACTCCCACCTACATCACGGTTATTGGATGCTACGGCACGGGTAACATCCATTAACGGAATTCCGTAGTACACCAGCTTATGCGGATCAATGGTAACCTGGTAACGCTTTTGAAATCCACCGAAAGAAGCCACTTCGCTTACCCCCTCGACATTTTGAAGCGCAAATTTCACGTACCAATCCTGCAGGGCCCTCAGCTCTCCTAAATTATAGCCCTTACCTTGTAGCGTGTACCAGAAAACATGCCCCAGCCCGGTGCCATCGGGACCTAAGCCAGGTGTTATACCCTGAGGCAGGAATTTCTGTGCATAATTCAGCCGTTCCAATACTCTTGTCCGTGCCCAATATATATCCACATCGTCCTTAAAAACCACGAATATGAAGCTCATCCCAAACATGGATGCAGCACGGATAGATTTAACCCGCGGAATGCCCTGAAGATTCGACACGAGCGGATAGGTGATCTGATCTTCTATGATTTTGGGATTTCGCCCCATGTACTCGGTAAAAATGATCACCTGGTTTTCCGAGAGGTCAGGCAATGCGTCAACCGGAGTTTCTCTGATCGAATAAATACCTCCTATGGTAATGAGAATGATCCCAAGCCAGACAAAGAAACGGTTACGAATTGACCAGGAAACAATTCTTTCAATCATAATATGGATATTTTGTATTTATTTGGTGTTAACCGCTTAACATTTTCTTAGCGTCGCCCAGCATCTTTTTCAAACACCATCTGCAATACCAATCAGCCAAAAGAATACACAATATTTTATTGATGAACCCCTTCGGCTTCTCATAGGTGACGGATAATGCAGCTTTTGTACAATAGTCATCAACAGGACTTATTGTCAAATCCATCCGATACCAGGAAAAAATTATCATTTTCGGCTGGCCAATTGTTTCCCATACTTTTTCCTTCCCGTCAATCCATTTTGTCACCTCAACAGTAAAGTCTAACGGTATACCCATGATTTTTCCCGTCCACCTGTATTTTGTCCCCGTACCCTCCTTCTTTTCCGTCAGGTATTGCAAATGTAATTTGCTTCCCATCATCATTACTGATGACCGGTTCATGTGCATACCGGTCACCGCGAGGTCATCAATGCACCTGAATACCTTTCCGGTGGGTGCATCAAATGTTTCAGTCCTCTCTATAGATTTCATAAATAAAGGATTAAGCTAAAATCAACTCCGGCATGGATAGCAGGTTTACTTCCCTGTATGTCGTCATTGATTATTGGTGTAAATCCGGTTCAACTTATACACTTTATGATGGCTGTCATATTCAATCAGTTCCTCGTTTCTCCTGAATTGAAGCTCCAATGCATCATGAAACTTATGGTTATCCGGGAAAGCAGCTTTCAGGTTCGCTTTTGTCAAAGGCTGTAATTCAGCAACAGCATCCTTGCTGAAGAAATATTCCGGCTGGTACGTCTGCGCGTCTTTGGGAGAGTGGGCCAAATGTTTAAATTCGTATATCAATATTGATTCTTCGGGATTAAGGACTCTATATTCCTTCCTATCAACAAACCGGTATACATTTCCCTTTGTATCTTTAAATCCATAAGTCCTGGCTTTATCCATTGTATAGGTTCTGCCATCATGTTTGACTTTTATTTCATTGCCGTCAAACAGGATATTCGTTCTGATCTTATGTTTTTCTGTTCTGTAATTAATAGCATAAGACAGTTTCTTCTGTTGAAAGTCAGCGGCTGTCTGATAAATACCGCTGCTGTCTTTTTGCGCTACGGCTGTAGAAAAAGCAAAAAGGCTACCTGCCAGTAAGAGAAAAGAACTTTTCATTTTTCAAACGTTCAAATTTTAGTCATTCTCTTTATATCATTCATGGGCCACTTAGCAACCGCAAAGCGGCTATATCTTAACAGAGATGTATCAGATCCGGGAAACCTGCAAGAAGGGTGGCAGGTATAGGAGAACTTCTCCTGACGAAACAGAAATACGGTATGGAACAAAACACCAACAGAAATATGGCGACCAGCTTTTACATCTCAATAACCAGTTTCTTCCAATTCTTGCTCTAAAGTAGAATTTGAAGTGCTATTTTTTAATGATATTCGTCAGGATAGGGATGATAGTGATCATATAAAACGGCCATTAAACGTTTTAATACTATGTATTATGTTAACAATGCGCATATCCGCGCTGTTTGGCTGCATTTTTCTACAACTGGAAAAAGAAGTATGGAGGGCTGGACGTATAACAATTTTCGCCCCCACAGTTCGCTTAATAATCTAACGCCGAACGAGGTCGTTGAAATGCCCAAAATCTCAAGTTTACCGTATCCAGGATTGGGTACAAGCTCAATCTGCGGGCGTCACACAAGTTTAGTATATCAGTTACCGTAACAGCTATTCATACAGCCGTTCTTCCAGTACTACATTTATTTTGTCGCCTACATTTTTTTTGAGGGCTTCCCGGAGATCGGCTTTCACCGGTAATTTATGGGTACCATTGCCCAGCGCCATGAAGGAGCTGCGGAAAGGTTTGCCGTCCATGGTACCGCGTACCTTTACGAGGCCTCGTGTGCCAAAGAAGGCAACAGAGTCTGGCCATACGAGGTATGTCCAGCCGCCTTTATTGGGGCTTTGCTGCAATACGGCGCTGAACTTTTTATTCAGCAACCCGTTTGCCGGTGCATGTTGGGTTCGTGCCATTTTACATGTTTTTATTGGTTAAATATATTATCAATGCACAACTAAGGTAGACTGATTCCGGGAAAGCAAGGCTGGGTAAAGGCGACTTTTGCGAGGGCTGTTTGCGACATATTCCGTGCTACAGGTAAAAAGAGCAAATATGGAATGGTTCAAAAATAAAAAAGGTTGTAAGCCTAAGACTTACAACCTTTTTAGTGCCCAGAACTGGATTCTTATCTAGTTGCGGGTGAATATGTTGTGAGGTATTTGTGTCAATGGTGTGACGAGAATAGACTATAAATTAAGAAAAAATTTCGTTCCACCAATATCGGCAGAAAAAAATGCATATATAAATATTCTAAATAATAGATTATCTTTATTTTAGTGGGAATCTGTTTACTCTCAAAAAATCCAATTTTGAACAGCATACTCGCCCTATAAATTGATAATCATCCCAAAAATAGCTATGTTATTATGCTTAAAAGCATAGAATTTAAAAATTATAAAGCTTTCGCTGAAGGCAAGCTAGAAATTAAACCCCTTACAATATTGCTTGGTGCTGAAAGCTTCCCATTAAAACGTAACGGTTAAAAATATCGAATAATCGTTAAATTTAATGGGTATGAAAAAATCAAAATTTACAGAAAGCCAGATTATTGGGATTCTAAATGGCCAGGAATCAGGCAAATCGGTAGCCGACATCTGTCGTGATCATGGAATAAGCCAGGCGACATTTTATCAGTGGAAGTCGAAATACTCCGGGCTTGAAGTCAATCAGTTAAAGAAACTGAAGGATCTGGAGTCGGAACTTGCCCAGTACAAAAAAATAGTAGCGGAACAAGCCTTTCAGATCACCGTAATGAAAGATGTCATAGAAAAAAAGCTCTAACGCCTGCAGATAAGCGTGAGTTGGTGGATTATGCCCGTGATAGCCATAAAATGAGTATCCGGCAGGCGTTAAGATTGTTTCAAATCCATCCTTCTGTTTACTATTATAAACCATTGCCAGACGGTGACGAAGATATTCGGGAGAAATTATCTGAATTGTCGCAATTGCATAATCGCTGGGGATTCTGGATGATGCACCATTATCTGCGTAATCTGAACCACAAATGGAATCACAAGCGGGTATACAGGGTCTATACAGAGATGGGACTCAATATGAGGCGTAAGCATAAAAAACGCCTACCAGCAAGAATAATGGAGCCATTGCTACAGCCTCTCAGACCTAATATAACCTGGTCCATGGATTTTATGCATGACACACTAAGCAATGGTGTTACTTTCAGATCATTTAATATCATCGATGACTATAACAGAGAGGCTCTAAACATCACTATTGATACCAGCTTAACCAGCAAGCGTATTATCAGGCAGCTGGACCAATTGATTGCCTGGCGTGGACAACCGTTAAAGATCAGAGTCGATAATGGGCCGGAGTTTGTTGCTGAAGCACTCTCTCAATGGGCTGAGATCCGATGTGTCGAACTCAAATTCATCCAGAAGGGTAAACCTTTCCAGAATGGTTATATGGAGCGCTTCAATAGAAGCTACCGCGAGGAAGTATTGGATGCATTTTGTTTTACCCGCCTGGGGGAAGCTCAAATACTTTCAAACGCCTGGATGTGGGTGTACAACAACCAAAGACCACACAAGGCACTGGGTTACAGATCGCCAATAGATTTTCTATGTCGGCATCAAAAAACCAACACATTTCCTACTCTTCAAAAAGATGAAGGATTTGAGTGGGAAACCTTAGTTGAAAACGTTACTGTCTGAGGGAAGCTTTCACTTGGAGCTTTGCAATTAAAAAATGATGATCAACTATCTGAAAGAGGTTTTTTGGAACTCATGAAAATATCATTGAGTAAGTTAACCTTATTGAAGATTAATAACAAAGAAAATGAAAAGAAAGACAATTAGATCGGCAGCCTAAAAGTCGCCACCAGCAAGTTGTATGGTTGTTACACAACCACTTGAAAAGCTGCCTCCAAAGTCGGCGCTTTTGTGGAAATAATCGCTGAGACTATTACATAAAGTGTGTCAGTAAAAAGTTTTTTAACTTTAAACTGACAATATGGAAAAGCAAAACTTTGATTTCGAAGCCTTCAAGAAGCAAGCGGCGAGCCGTTTGAAGAACGGAGATACGCTTTTAGGTAAGGACGGCGTGCTAACGCCGTTGCTAAAGGAGTTTCTTGAAGGCGCCCTGGATGGTGAGTTGGAAGCGCATATTGAAGATGAAGGAGATGCCAACCGTAAGAACGGAAAAGGGCGTAAACAGGTAAAGACCGCCATTGGGTCGGTAGATATTAACCCGCCACGCGATCGTAATGGGACATTTGAGCCTGAGATAGTTCCCAAACGTCATAAAACGCTTGGGGTAGATTTGGATCGACAGATCATTTCTTTATACGCCCGTGGAGCCAGCTACAGCGATATCCGGGATCACCTGATGGATATGTATGGCTTGGAGGCTTCTACAGCCACGATAAGCCGTGTTACAGATAAAATTCTGCCATTGATACAAGAGTGGCGCAGTCGCCCTCTTGAGAGGGTTTACCCGTTCGTCTGGCTGGATGCCATCCATTATAAGGTCCGCCATGAGGGACGGGTTGTCAGCCGCGCTGTTTACTGCATTATAGGCCTTAATCAGGAGGGCTACAAAGAGTTGCTGGGTATGTATGTCGGGGAGAATGAAGGTGCTAAATTCTGGCTGCAGGTATTGACAGATCTACAGAATCGCGGTTTGGAAGATATCTTCATTGCCTGTATAGATAATCTTCAGGGCTTTGCTGATGCCATAGAAAGTATCTTCCCAAAGACCGAGGTTCAGCTCTGTATCGTACATCAGATACGCAATTCTCAGAAATATCTTTCCTACAAGGATGTTAAGCCATTTATGAAAGATCTTCAAAACGTCTACAAGTCCACTACTGCTGACCAGGCAGAACGAAGCCTTGATCAGCTGGAATCTAACTGGGGAACCAGGTATCCCAAAGTGATTGAATCCTGGCGAAAAAACTGGCCAAGATTGAGTAGCTATTTTCAGTACAACAAAGACATTCGCCGAATCATGTATACAACCAATATTATTGAAGGCTTCCACCGGCAGCTTCGCGCTGTTACAAAGTCAAAGGGCGCCTTCCAGTCGGAAGATGCCCTCATGAAGCTCTTATTCCTTGTCCAGGAGAATATATGTGCCAAATGGAACAAGCCAGTACACAACTGGAATCAGACATTGGCCCAATTATCTATTATCTTTAGTGAACGATTAAAACTTAATCTTTAATCACCCTGACACACTTTTTGTAATACTACCTAATCGCTCGGAACTCGCGATTATCCGAAACCAAATCCAGCCATAGTTATAATGAGACCGGCAGACTAACAGCCTGCCGATCTTAGATATTCTGGCATTAATTTACGCTTCAATTAACTGAATCAGGCAATTTTGAAGCCACTCTTTTACTTCAATAGCCACCATTTTCATCATCGTTTTTTCTGCATTACTTAGAGTAGATGTTAAGCTGGAATCCTTATCCCAATCATTCACTTGCCTCATTTTCCGATAGAAAGTTGGCATACTCCAGTTGCATTGCTCGCACATTCTTTCCCGAAAGAGAACCGGAATTCTGACAAAAACACCGTGCATGTCAGCAAGACTGTTGGTATTCTCATTTGCCATACTTATCGAGATTGATGGATGAGAAGGAAAGGATGACGGAGAAAGCGGTAAGCCCCTTTTTGCTCCTGACTTCGATGTTTCCACCTAATACATCAGTGTACTGTTTACAAAGATATAGCCCTAATCCAGCCCCGGCATTGACTTGGTCTAGTGTCTGGTAAGGCTCAAAAATCAATTTGATTTTTTCCTTTGGTATTGTCTTACCACGACTAATCACCTTCAAAATCATCTTTTCTCCGTAGACGTGGGCGCGGGCAATGATATAACTTTCCGGTTGAGCATATTTAAAAGCATTGAGCAAAAGATTGGAGAATATTTGCCGGAGCTTTACAAAATCAGTTACCCCTTTGATTCCAGGCGGCATAAAAACATCGCGGTCGATCCGTATATTTTGCAGGCTGCTGAGTATGGAAAATGAATCTATGCAGGACTGAATAAACGGCTCTACCAGCATTTCTTCCTCCAAAATTTTCAACTTTCCGTTCCCAGCCACAGAGGAAGCTATCATATTTTGATAGACAGTTTTTGCATTTAGGGTTATAATTTTGATATAGTCAATATAAACGTTGGCTTCTTCCGAAAAGGAGCCATCTGATTGCTTATGCATGTCAATGGAATTTAATGACTGGACTATTCCCGCAAGTTGTCCTTGCAGCTCATGGCCTAACAGTGCTATAAAATCTGATGATCGGGAAAGCGATTCTGCCGTTCTTTCCTGAGAGGTGTAACACGCTTCCATGAACCGCTCCAGTTCCTCCCTGAACCAAATATAATTCAGTGGATCGGGTGCATTACTGATTAAAACTCGGCTTAACCAATCGTTTAGTGTTTTGCGAATTTCCGGCAATGAAAAGTCCGCCATGAAGGTTTTTACTACAGTTAAGGGGTTGGCGATTTCTTTTTTAGTTAACCGGAACGGTTTACTGTGCCAGTCCGGGAGGGTCTTTGCAAGATTTTGTGTATGCATAAAGAGAGGTTTAAAGTGATTGGTATAGTTTGGACAATAGCGCGCTGGTCGGTAAATTGAAACCGATTTTTTAAAGAGGTTGAAGAAGTAATTTTCAGCGATGGAGACGTACTGCTGAATAGAAGAGGTAGGGGCAAAAAAAAGACGTGGGACAGTCCCTACCGAATCACTGGGCTACGACACCCCGACACCGAATAGTGACGCCCACGCCAGTAGCGTGAGCGCTTTACTCGATCCCCCGGTGTCTCAATTGTCGTAGTTTGTGATTCCGAGAACTAAGCAAATACGCCTAATATTTTTATGAAGCTGCTAAATTACACCATTAGGATGTATTAACAAATAGCCTAAATATCATATTGATATGCTTTTAATTGTTATCAGTAAGAGAAATAACAAGTCCAATCAAAAGGACTGGTATTATAAAGATAGGAAAAAATCGTTTTGATACTCGTTCTAGTATCAAAATATTTTGGAGATTTTCCCATTTTACTTTGATGGAAAAGGGGAAGAAATTCTATAAATACAGATTGGGATTAGGTTTGCTCCAGTGGATAGCCAATAATAAAGATATTGCTTCCAAAGATAAAGAAGCAGGGAGGCACCTGGTTAAAAGTCTGCGTGGCTTGGAATCCAGTTCAGGTATTAGCTATACAATTATTCAGGGGATTTCAAAAGGACAAAGAAGTCCGGAGTACACCACCTTGGAAGCCATTGCGGAAGCCCTGAACACGAAACTGAGCATATTTATTGCATTTTGTGAGACTATACCTGACGCCGAAGTATTAAAGGCAATTGAAAAGGACAACAAGTCTAAAAGCAAAAAACAGTCAGACAAATAACCTCCATTCTCCCTTCTCAAAAATAATTCACTGCTACGAGCCTACGAAACGCCGCGCCTCTGCTTCGCGCCGGCTTGCCCTTCGGGTGTACTGAATAAAAATCTCCACCCCGCATCATTTTAGCTTCACCTGCTGGCACCATACACGATGTAGCATTGTTACACCTTTCGGCTCTCGCAGCCGGGGTAGTATTTTTATTCAAACACGTTTCTCCGGCCTCCGCAGTGAATTGGCTGGTCGCTACGGGATAATGAAGGGCCGCACGTTCATATATTAAGAAAATAGGGTAATAGCTCTGGCGTGGGTAGTTGCCGGATTGTTGTTTGCTGGTCTGCCGGCCTATGACGTTTGTACGTTTTCTGTATCTGCTTAGTGGTGCTATGCCCCATTAAATAGGCAATAGTAGGGTCATCTACCAGTTTATCTTTTAAAAGAATGGCAAAACTCAACCGGGCGCAAGACCACGTTATGTATTTATCAATCTTGGTAGCGCTGAACCATTTTGCAAGTACTTTATTGGCTCCGTCAGCAGTAGGCAATCGGAAAAGTAATCCAGTAGCAGATTTCCGACGCTTATTTACGATAATATGCGCAATGGGATGCAAGGTTAAAGTAACAGGTAAGCCTGTTTTAGCCTGAATAATCCGTGTTGTCAGCGTAGGCCCATTAATCTGTTCTATCCGTAATTGTTTTACATCTACCCAACGCAACCCCGTGTAACAACAAAAGATGAAAGCATCTTTTACTTCTTCGTTGGTGCAAGGCGTATTTAGCAACTCCAGATATTCCGATACTTCCAGATGTTCTTTTAACCTGACACTGGGATTAGACTTAGCGGCCACCTTTTCTGTAGGGTTCACACGGAAATAACCATCAGAAGTAGCGGCTGCCAATACCCATTTAAAACGGGTGTAATAATCGGAGGGTGTTTCACCGGTGTATTTGTCTAACAAATACCGGCGGAAATTCTTACAAAGAACCTCTGTTATATCCACGGGGGAAATGAATTTCGTATCCAGAAACAACCTGAACTGATTCAGGCTATTTTGCAGGTGACGGTTACCATTCCGCCTATGGGTGCTTACGTATTCCTCGTAGTAATCAAGAAAGTTCTCTTTAAACTTATGCTGTGGAATGTAAGCCGTGCCTATAGATTGTTGTTCAATGATAACCTGGCTTTTCTTTACTTCCAGTAATGCTAAAGCCTGTTTGTTATGGTTCTTTTGTGTCTGATCTTTGGGCCTCGTATATACGAAGATACCTGTTGCGGGGCGTTGGCCTTTGCCACGTCCAAAGTCATAATAGTAATAGGTTCTATCTCCTTTTGCATTCTTTCGCTTCAATAGATTCATACCGCACGATGTTTAAAGGTGAAACCATAGGCGCTAATAGTATGCCGTGTCAGCAAGGATTTGATGCCATTTGCAAAATGGTGAGAAAGTGGGCCAAAGTGAAAGAAAGAATTTTTTTCGTACACAACAGTCGTTGTGTCATGCTGCTCAAATGTAGGACTGACTGGCAGCAGAGGAAAGAGAAAATAATTTTCGTGTGTCATGTCGTGTGTCAATTATGTGTCGCCAATAGTGGGCAGAAGCGGATAAAAGCGTACAAAAACGACATTGACACAAAAAAAATAGGTTGTAAGTCAAATACTTACAACCTATTACGTGCCCAGAACTGGATTCGAACCAGCACACCCTTGCAGGCGCTGCGACCTGAACACAGTGCGTCTACCAATTTCGCCATCTGGGCAACTGATATTGTGATCAGGGAGCGCAAAGATAAGCACTCATTTTAATTCACCAAATAAAAAGTAAAGTTTTTTTCACACTAACGGGAAAGTATATACTAATAATTATGGATAAAACTAAAGGAGGTCACACTGAAAGCCACGCCCCCTTTGGCTACGATGTACAGGTCGTGTACACCTTCCGCATGGCGCAGGTTGCCGGTCAGCTTGAGGGCGTAGGTACTGTCACCGGTGTAGGGGATATCCAGGGAGCCGATCATTTTGCCTTTGGGCTTGTCAATGCGGAACTCCAGTTTGGAACCACTCTTTTTATGTTCACAGGCCACCTCCACCTGGAACCCTATCTCCCCCATGCTCAGGTTCACCTGCGCAAAAGCCAGGTACGTCCCCTCTTTCATCTGAAACTCCGTGGCCCGGTTCCCCTTTTTAGCCGTCGGCTTCGCCGTCTGTCCGTAGACAGCCAGCTGCACAAAGGCAAAAACCAGGAACAACAACAGCCTCATAGGTTAGGATAGGTTTATCGTTTAACACAACGGGATCATCTCCCGCCCTGAAAAATAATGAAAAAATTAAAATTAAGGAATTATGTAATATTATATCAACATGAAGGCATAAAATATGTGTCAGGAGAAAAAATAGTACATTTGTACTAATGGTAGACACAAAAGAAAAAATCCGGAACGCCGCCCTCAAACTATTCAACGAGCAGGGCATCGACGTGATCACGATACGGCATATCGCCAAAGACCTGGACATCAGCCACGGCAACCTCCAGTACCACTATAAAAACACCAACGACATCATCCTGGTGCTCTTCAATGAGCTCAACGACGGCTTCTCCCGTGTTTTTATGCAACGTGAAAACATCCGTCACATCACCCTGGAACATTTCCGGCAATGGATAGAAGCGCTGATCGAACTCATATGGCAATATCGCTTTATCTTCCTCCACTTTGTGGAGGTAACCCGCCGCGTACCGGAAATCAAAACCATCTACAACAGCTGGGACAAAGCCCGCGAGGAACAGTTCTTCCTCCTCTTCAACACACTCATCGAAGAAGGCATCTTCCGGGACGATATCCCCCCCTACATCTGGAAAAACCTCATCACCCAGCAATATATCATGGCCGACTTCGCCCTGTCGCACAACGAAATCAAAGTGCACCTTAAAGGCAAAAAAGCGGTCCAGTACTACAGCCAGGTGCTGTTCAACCAGTTCTATCCCTACCTCACCAGCAAAGGACGCAGGCAGGCTGACGAACATCAGTCCGCCAACTGACCCCTGTCATTTTTCAGGTGCGCTTTTCCATGCACTTTTGTATGGTAAAATGTGATAAACATTACCAATTGCGGATTGTTTAACACCAGAAAAACAAGGACACTATGGAACAAGCACTGATCAAACTAAGCCAGTACACCGGCGCGCCGGCAGTCACCATCCTGCTGTCTACCCACCGCACCTTCCCGGATAACAAACAGGACAGTATCCATCTGAAAAACCTCATCGCGCAGGTGGAAAAAGAACTGTACGAACAGTACGATAAACGGACCGTATGGCCCGTCATCGGGAAAATAAAAGAGGCCGAAAACAATATCAATCACGATTACAATCTCGACACGCTGGCCCTCTTTGCCAGCGGGGACCTTATCCAGGTAAAACGCCTGCCTGTTGCTACCACCGACCGGTACGTGATCGGCGACCGTTTCGAAATCCGTCCCCTGCTGAAAGCCATCCAGCAGAGCGAGCACTATTACATCCTCGCCGTTTCGCGCCAGAAAATAAGGCTGCTGGAAGCGTTTAACGACAAAATAGAAAATGAGGTAAAAAACGCCGACTTCCCGTACACCAACAGCTATTATACCACCGATCCCATGCGTCAGCAACAGGACATGATCGTGGATAACCTCCTGAAAGAATTCTTTAACACAGCAGATAAACGATTTAAAAAATATTACGCGGAGAACCCCCTGCCGGTGATTTTGCTGGGAGAAGAAAGAAACCTCGCCTTTTACCAGGATGTGATGGACATTAAAGGATTGGTAGTAGCGACCCATCACGGCAACTTTGACGATACTTCCGACGCGGAAATCGCCAGGGTGACCTTCCCGCTGGTCCGGCAATATATCGCCGGTAAACAGGACGCCGCCATGCAGGACATTAGCACCGCACAGTCTGCCCAACGCCTGCTGGTAGACCTGAATGATATCTACACCGCCGCCGAAAACGGACAGGCAGATACACTCTACATTGAGCAAACCTTCCTTCCCACCGGCCACATCGATAACGGCACCATCAGCCTGGGGAACGGCAACGGATCTTCAGATGTTACGTTGCCCGTCATCGACGCGGTGATCAACAAAGGGGGGAACGTGGTATTTCTCGATGAAAACACCCTGAACGACTACCAGGGCATTGCATTGGTTACAAGATTTTAATCATACGACAACGACAACAACAGGGAAAGCCGCACTGGTGTCTACCAGCGCGGCTTATTTTTTCACCTGGTCATTTATTATTTCAGAGCTGCCAGCCGGGCATAAATCTCCATCATACCGGCCTGCCCCAGCAACTCTTTCTCCGGACGTTTCCCCAGCATATTGGAACCGGCGTCCCGGTCCTCTTCCCACACCTTATCGGCGTAAGCCTGCATAGCGTCTACATACCGCCGGTCCTTATCTTCCCGGTACAGCGCCAGGTACCCACGCAGCAACACGGCATTGAACCAGTACGACGAATGGAAACGGCCGTCCCTATAGAACCGTTGCAGCGTGCCGGCGGCGATCTGCTGCGCCTCCTTCAGGTACTGCGGCTGCTTCGTAATACGGTACAGCTTCACATTAGCCTCCAGCATGGTACCGCTGTTATAGGTATACGTAGCGGAATCGATCCGGTTGTTCTCCTGCGGCTTGATCGCATCCCAGAATACGCCGTTGGCATTCCGCAGATGTTTGTTGGTCCAGTGATACAGCAGCAAAGCCGTATCCAGGTAGCTCTTCCGGTGCGTGGCTTCATACAGCTGCAACGCCAGCAGGATACCCGGGCCATTGGAGCAGGTGTTTTTGGTGGTCTTATCCCCTTCTTTCCAGTACAACCCTCCCCCGCTCACCGTATCGTAACCGGTCATCATAAAACGATAGATCTCGGTCCCCTTATCCAGGTACAGCTGCTGCCTGGTACGGGCGAAAGCATCGAGATAAGCGATACCGATCCACTGGTTATCGTCGTAATACCGGTCCTCCCGCCGTTCCTTCACCACGTACGACGCATACCCCGGCGCCGGCGGTATCGGATCGTAGTACTGATCAATAGCACGGACTACCGGCTTCAGGTAAGCTTTCCCGGGATGCAGCCGCTCCATCTCGTTGGCAGCTTGCACCAACGCACAAAGTCCCCACAGATCGGCATGCGGATTATGGTTTTTGGCAGGGTCGCTGGTCTGGATGTAAAGGCCGGTGCCCGGTTCATACAGATGTTTGTCGACCGCCGCCTGTAACAGGCCGGCGCGCTGCGCATTGCGCTGGGCAAACGAAGTGGTCGCAAACAGTATATACGCCACCGTTAGCCATACTGAACGGTACATAAGCATTATTTTATAAGCCCCATCGCCTTCAGCTTTGCGGCGGCCTCCATCAGCATGGCCCCGCTCAGCTGCGTGGTCAGGTCACTGGCAGCATTGGTGGTCTGCCAGTTACTGTTAAACAATATTTGCGGCCGGAAGGTACCCTTCAGCCACAACGTTTCTGCATTCTGTTGCAGGAAGCCGGCAAACCGCGCGGCATCGCTGCTGTTGATGCTGCCATCGGTGATCAGCAACATCAGGTAACGTACCAACACCCCTTTGAACAACCCGCCATCACCACCACCCTCGTCTTTGAGGATGTTGTTTTGGGTGAAAGACCCCAACGCATTGCCTGCAGTACGCAGCGCATCGTTGAGATAGGACTGCTCGCCGGTGAGCTTGTACAGCTCCACCCCTGCCCCGATAAACACACCCTGGTTGTAGGTAAACAACCACGTCTTGTTCACCATGCCGCTGCCGTCCTGGTTGATACCATCCCACACCACGCCCGATGTCGGGTCTACCAGCGTGGCCTTCTGCCACTGGTAGATTTTCCGGGCCCAGGCGAGGTCGTCAGGGTTGCGGGTAACACCGTACATCCGGCAGGCGATAATACAGGCCGGCGCATTGGCCGGCGTATTCTTGTAGTTTTTGCTCTTGTCTTTGTTCCAGTGGAAACCACCGCCCCATACGTCATCCCAGCCGCCCTTGATATCGTTCCAGATCAACTGCGCCGCATCCTTGTAACGGGTATCCCCGGTGGCTTCAAAGGCACGCAGACAGGCCAGCGTCATCCACTCCATATCGTCATAAAAAAAGTTGATGTAGCTGTTGCCGTTCTTCGTTTTCACTCCCTCCAACAGCGTGGCCATCCTGGCTTTCAGCGCAGCGTCGTTGGTACGCACATAACCGTCTGTCAGCACATCCAGCGCATGAGCGCTGGGCCAGTAATGAAACGTGGCATTGCCTGCACTGTTCTGGTTGAAATACCCTGCCTGGTTCCAGAAGTTGCCCACCAGCGACACCTGCGACGAATCGGCGATCCTGTTCCAGTCAAACACATACCGCGCTTTGCCGGGATTAGGCCCCGGCCCGTCGTCTACCGGCTCCTTCAGACAAGCGGCGCTGCTCAGCAGCGTCATTAAAACTAAACAATATCGTATACACTTCATAGTTATCTTATTTAACGATCACTTCGTGGGTGTAATTTTTATCAGGCGCGAAATACACTTTCACATCGCAGTTCCTGTTATCCGCTTCTGTGGCGAACTTATAACAGTAGTTCCACTGGTCATTGTTGCCGATAGGCTTCAGCTCCCAGTAAGATAACGGCGAAGAAGCAGTAGGCCGGTTATTATCGGCGTTGCTGCTGCCGATCCATTCGTCAGCCGCGGTGCCATCACTACCGGTCACGGCCATACGGAATTTGTAACGCTCGTCACGGCCCCAGGATTCCTGCTTGAACACGATCTGCTGGCCCAGCGCCGCCCAGGTACTGTTGCCCTGGTAGCTCAGCTCAAACAAAAACTTGTTTAGCGGTGCAAACCAGAGCCCGATGCTGTTGATCCGGGTAACGGTAATCGCTGCATTGTTGAAGTCGAGGCGCAGGCGGTATACGTTGGTGCCGGCCGTATGTTCCGTCTCGCCGCCTTCTTTCAGTGCGCTGCCGCTCCAGGAGTAGGTGGCAGGCGTACCACTGTTACGCGCGGCAAAATGATACTTCCCGTTTTTCAGCGACGTATATATCTCAAACACGCCGGGGGCAGTCGCTTTCATCTTCATCGCCTTGCTCAGGTCCGCACCGGCTTCGGTAGCTTCACCGGTCAGAAACATATCCGCCGGCACCTCTGCAAAACCCGCCGGCCGCTCTACTTCTAGCAGCTTCGTCTCCGCCGCCTGCCGGATATTATATCCCTTGGCAGCCAGTACGGTCCATTTCAGT
Organism: Chitinophaga oryzae; assembly: GCF_012516375.2. Taxonomy (NCBI): domain Bacteria; kingdom Pseudomonadati; phylum Bacteroidota; class Chitinophagia; order Chitinophagales; family Chitinophagaceae; genus Chitinophaga; species Chitinophaga oryzae. The sequence continues at coordinate 3,284,524 of NZ_CP051204.2, read as the reverse complement.
TTACCCACGCCCAACGAAGGGATGCCCGCCTTACCGGCAATGCTGTTCAGGTCTTTGTGAGACAACGTGAGCCTGTTTTGCACGCCGCCCCCGTCGGAGGTATACCGCGCCACCGGAGAAGAAAAATCACCGTTGGGTTTATCAAAGGCCACCTCATATTGTACAAGGGAACCATCTTCCGCACGGGCCTGGTCCCATTCAAACGTAACACTGGCACTGGTGGTAGGCTGCAGCTTCACATACTTGTTATCTGCCGGCGCGGTCAGGCGCGGCACCGGCTGCATATTGGTATTGAGCCGATAGTCGTCTTTCTGGCAGGCTGTCAGCAGCAGACCTAGGATACAGGAGAGATAGATAATATATGATTTCATGTGATGACTTTTTTTGGTGAGATGGATTTACCAGTCCTGGTTTTGTGAGAGATTTTTGTTCTGGTCGCGCTCAAACGTGGGCACCGGCCACAGGTAGTGTTTGGGATTGACGAACACCCGGTTTTCCACGATGATGTACCCTTGCGGGTCTTTGTTGAAAGAGCCGCTGGTGACTTTAATACCTCTCACCGGCCGGCTCAGCACCTGGTCGGCGATCTTCCAGCGGCGGATATCGAAAATACGTTGTCCTTCGAAGGCCAGTTCAGCCCGGCGTTCGCGGCGGATAATGGTCCGCTGCTCCGCCTGCGACCAGCTGCCGTCAAAGGTGAGCGCCGCCCCGTCAGTGAAACCGGCGCGGGCACGCAAGGCCCGGACGGTCTGGTCCCACACCCCTGCCGTCAGCTGCCCCTGTTCCATCTTCGCTTCTGCATACATCAGCAACACATCGGCGTAACGGACCAGGATGAGGTTGAGGCCCGACTGGTACACGGTAGCGGTGCGGTCATAGTACTTATAGAAATAGTACCCGGTAGGCGAAGCGCCCTGGTCATCCACCGTATTGGTGGCAGGCACAGAACCCGGCTGTGTGAGGATGGTCTGCTCCACGCCGCTGAAGTCAATGATCTTAGAACCATGATGCAGGATAGTGGCTTCAAAGCGGGGATCGCGGCCTGTATAGGGATTATTCTCGTTGTAACCGGAACCGGCTTCGCGGATACCTTTTCCGTTGAGCATCACATAGTCGTCTACCAGGTCCTGCGTAGGCACCAGCACGCTTCTCAGCGCGGCCACCGTCTGCGGCAGAAACTGCCGCTGTTTGTCGTACGTGCGTCCGCCACCGTATTGCAGGTCCAGTATCACTTCAGGATTGTATTCATTGGCTACGGTAAACTGGCTGCTGTAGCCTCCGAACAGCTGGTAGGTCCCGTTGTCTGTTTTACCGATCAGCTTTTCACAGTCAGTTACTACAGCCGCCCACTCACTGCGGAACAAATGCACCCGGGCACTCAGCGCAATAGCGGCGCCACGCGACACCCTGCCCCGGTCTTTCTCTGCGATCTGCGTATTCACCGGCAGATCAGGTTGTATCGCCGCCAGCTCCTGCAGCACAAACTGCTGGATAGTATTTTTATCCGTGCGGGAGATAGTCCTCGACTCGTCGATGGACAATACTTTGGTAGTAAAAGGCACATCGCCATACCAGGCGGTGAGCTGAAAATAAGCGTAGGCGCGGATAAAGCGGGCCTCGGCCACTATCCGCTTCTTCAGGGTGGCATCCATCGCAGGCACACGGTCTATATTCTCTGCCACAATGTTGCAACGGCGGATAGTGGTAAAATAGTAGCCCCACGTATCACGGTCACGGGCATTGGAAGCATCGTAGCTGCCGTTGGCGATCCTCGTTACGGCCAGCATCCCGTCGCCGCTCACATAGGCGTTGTCGCTCAGCGCTTCATCCCCGAAAAAGTAATCGTCTTTGGCCAGATGTTCATAGCAGGCTGTGAGCGCATCCAGCGCGTCCTGTGCATTACGCCAGTAGGCGTTCTCGGTAAACTCGCTGGTGATGGGCTGGTCCAGCTTGCGACAGCTGACAACCACACCGGCGAGTAATATCATGATGGTTAATTTCTTCATACAATAACACATTTAAGCATCAAAACTTAACGTCCAGCCCCACCGCAAAAGTCCGTGCGTTGGGATAGTTTCGGCCTGCCACCGGGTTATAGTTGGACATGGACATATGGTCGTCAAACTGTGTAAACTCGGGGTCTACGCCCAGCTCCCTGAAACGTGCAGGCATAATCGTGATCAGGTTCTGCGCGCTTACGTACAGGCGTACCTGTTGTATCCCGGCCCGGTTGGTCCAGGCGAAGGGCAGGTTATAGCCCAGCTGCACATTCTTCAGCCGCAGGTATTTGGTATCAAACAACCAGTAGTCGGAATACGCAAAGTTGTTGGCGTTGGCCGCACCGATGGTCAGCCTCGGGTAGCTGGAGCCGGGATTAAGCGGCGTCCAGCGGTCCAGGTGCTGGAGCATGGCGTGGTCTTCGTTATTGTGGAATGCTTCCACAATATCGCCGCGCAGGAACTGCGACCGTTTGCCCACTCCCTGCCAGAACATGGAGAAATCGAAGTTCTTCCAGCTTACATTATAGTTAAAACCGAAGGTATAGCGGGGAAAAGGATTACCGAATACATAACGGTCGTTTTCATCGATCACGCCGTCGCCGTTGCGGTCAATGTATTTCACGTCGCCGGGCATCACCTGCTGGTTATAGGCAAAAGGCACTTTCGGCGCGTTTTTGATGTCATCGAGGTTCTGGTACAGGCCGTTGGACTTGTAGCCGTAATAGGAAGCGATCGGGAATCCTTCCCTGATAATGAACTGCACATCGGAGCCACGGATGGATTCCTGTCCGAACCGGATCACTTTGTTCAGGTTGTCGGCAATATTAAACCCGAAAGCATGGCGGAAAGCACCGGTATTCATGCGGTACGTGAGCGCCAGCTCCCATCCTTTGTTGTCCACCTTGCCTACGTTTTCCAGCGGGGCGTCGATACCGGCGGTACCCGGCACCGTCTGGAACAGGTAGATACCGGTGGTTATCTTATCGAAATAATCGAAGGAAGCGGTCAGCTTTCCGTTGAAGAAATCGGCGTCAATGCCGTAGTTGCTCATCGTGGAAATCTCCCATTGCAACAGGTCGTTGTAGGTAGAAAAGGTAGCGCCGGTGGCGGGGGTGTTATTAAAAGAATAGTTACCTCTTCTGAAATCACCGTCGCCGTCCGTCAGGCGCACCCTTGCGAGATAGTTAAATCCGCCGATGTTGGAGTTACCCACACGCCCCCACGAATAGCGCAGCTTCACGTTACCGATATGTTCCTTCACATATTCCATAAAGGCTTCGTCTGTAACGCGCCATCCCAGCGAGAACGCGGGGAAGAACTGCCAGCGGTGGCCGGGCGCCAGCTTGGAAGAGCCGTCATAACGCCAGGTGAACTCCGCCAGGTAGCGGTCTTTGAAAGCGTAGTTCAGCCTGCCGAAAAGAGAGTTCAATGCGTACAGGTTAGGATTGGAGAAATCGTTATAGTCGTTGATGTTACCATAGTTGAAAGTACCGTCGGGATTGGGCTTGTACCCGCCGCCGATAGACCAGTCGCCGTCCAGGTTGGTGGTGCCGAAGCGGTCCATGCGGAAGCCGTAATGTTCGTCCACCGCGTCGCTGCGCACCCCTACCTGTCCTTTTACATAGTGCTGTCCGAAAGTATTTTCATATTCCGCGGTAGCGTACACGTTAGTGTACAGGTCTTTGTATTCCGATTTGTGCAGTTCATTGAACTGTGGCGCGGTAGCGGTAGTATAATACGGCGCATAGCTGTATTTGTTGATGCGCCGCGTTTCGGCGTTGATGTTATAATTACCCGATGCGTTGAGGTTTATTTTCAGGTGTGGCGCCGGGGTGATCACCACGTCCAGTCCGCCCATCAGGTTGTCAATGACATTCTGTTTGTAACCGCCTTCTCCCAGTTGGGCAAATACGCTGTTGCTGGTAAGGGCGGGCACCACCCAGTTGCCCAGCGAGTCTTTGACGGGATAGATACGGGGCACGCGCATCGCATCGCGCATGAGCAGGCCCATGTCGAACGCCTGCGTGCGGATATTGGAGCGGGTATACGCCACGTTACCGGATACTTTCACGTATTTACCGATATCGACGGACACGTTAAGGCGGGCATTATACCTTTTGTAATAGAAATCCTGCCCGGAAGGCAGCCAGCGGTTCTGCAACATATTTCCCTGATCGAGGTAGCCCAGCGACAGCAGGTAGCTGCTGGTTTTACCGCCGCCCGTAACGCTGAGGCTATGGTTTTGCTGCGGTGTAAACCGGCGGACCATCTCCCGCAGCATGGCGGGCTGTGAGCCCCGGTTATGCCAGAACGCTATCTCAGAAGGGGCGAACTGCGGTGTTTTACCGGAGTTCACCAGCGCCTCATTTTTAAGCGTCATATACTCCCATGCTTCCACCTGCCGGGGCAGCGTGGTGGGTGTTTGCCAACCATACAGGCCGTTGTATTGCACGGTGGGGCGCTCGTCTTTTTTCCCTCTTTTGGTGGTGATGTAAATGACGCCGTTGGCTGCCTGCGAGCCGTAGATGGCTGCCGATGCGGCGTCTTTGAGCACGGAGATACTCTCTACATCGTAAGGGTTGAGGTTTTGCAAGGCAGTAGTACCACCCTGTACCCCGTCCACAATCACAAGCGGCGCATTGCCGGTGAGGCTGCCCACGCCGCGGATGTTCAGGTTGATGGCCGCTCCCGGCTCCGCTACGTTTTGCTGGATAATCAGGTTGGGCGCCAGTCCCTGTAAGGCCTGGAACATATTAGTGGTGGGACGGCTGGTGATATCCTTGTTGGAAATGGTGCTGATGGCAGCGGTCACCTGCGTCTTTTTCTGCTGGCCGTAGGCAGTGACAACGATCTCACTGAGGTCTTTGGCGTCGGCGGCGAGCATGGCTACTATGCTGGTACGGCCGTTGATGCTGATTTCAGACGGTACATACCCCACCGATGAAAATACCAGGGTACCGTTGGCCTGTGCCGGCGGCACTTTCAGCGACCAGTTACCACGTGTATCCGTTACCGTACCGATGGACTGCCCCTGCAGCCGTACGTTGACATTGGCGATGCCTTCGCCTTTATTGTTGACCACACGCCCGGTGATCACCAGTTCCTGCTGCTGCCGGCTGACATCTACGGCGGTGGCATCTTTCAGGATGATTTTGTTGTTGATGAACTCATACCGGATATTCAACGGCAGCAAGAGCATCTGCAGCACGTCGTCCAGTTTGTTGTTTTTTACGTTGAGCGTGATTTTGCGGGTGGCTTTAATGTCTTCGTTGGCGTACACGAAAACGAGGGCCGTTTGTTGTTCTATTTTCTCCAGTACGGCAGCCAGCGGCAGGTCTTCTACCTGGAGGCTGACGGCATAGTCCGGAACACGGGCGGACGCCTGTCCCTGCGTTCCTGTCAGCTGGCGGCGGGTGGCGGAGGCATAGGCGACCTGGGCATCCAGGTCCAATACGCTCAGCAGCACCGCGCACAATACCAGTGAAAAGAAGGGAGGCCGGACCGTGCGCCCGTAAGGCGCTTTGATCAGTTCTTTTCTCATAACGTAGTGGTCAATTGGTAAATCGGTGAATGAATCGCATTTATTCGGATATCACCAGCGTACTGTCGGTGATGGTATAATGGAAAGGTTTGGAACGGCTCAGGTAATACATGATGTCCTGCAGGGAATTATTCCTGAAAGTGCCTGTCAGCCTGTACTGCCGTGGTGCGTCGGCATCGAACACCACACGTTTGCCGAAATTACGTTCGAGGCTGGCGCAGATCTCTTCCAGGGTGTTATTACGGAACACGAGGCGTCCTTCTGTCCAGGCTTTGTCGTTCAGGCTGGTGGTGGTGTCTTTTACGAGGGTGCCGGTGCGGGAGGTGTAAGACACTTTCACGTCCGGTGTGATCAGGATGGTATCCCTCGTTTGTTTGGCATCGTTGTATCTGGGAATGAACGCCACCTTGCCGCTTATCACGGCTGTTTGCACCGGCTCGTTGTGATAAGCCCGGATGTTAAACGCCGTGCCCAGCACCTTAACGGTACCTTCCCGCAGGTGTACGATGAACGGGCGTTTCACGTCGTCCGCCACTTCGAGGAAGGCCTCTCCTTCCAGGTATACCTCGCGGCTGTCGCCGAACTGCCGCGGATATTTCAGTTCACTTTCCGCATTTAGCCAGATACGCGTGCCGTCTGCCAGTGTCAGGAAGGACTTGATGCCTTTGGGGTTGGCCTGCTGCTGCCACTGCAGGGTGTTGCCGGCCATCGGAGCGGTAGCGGGACGCGACCGGAACAACAGGAATACCCCGACGGCCAGTCCGGATACCACCGCCGCTGCCGCCGCCCATTGCCAGCGAAAGGTTTTTCTTTTTTCTTTTTCGGGAGATAAGGGGGCTGTCTTTATTTTAGACAGTGTGCGTTGCAGCACCAGTTCCGCGTTGCTGGCTTTCCGGTGAGGCGCCTCTGCAAAATAGCGGGACAGCTGATGGTAGCGGGGCTTCAGCTCCGGGTGTTGCTCCAGCAGGGTGTCCAGCGCCTGTATCTCTTCAGCAGTGGCCACCCCGGCCAGCTTACGCGTGAGCAGTTGTATAAATGTATCGTTTGGCATGATAAAATGGGTCCGGTACGATAGAAGGACAGGTAAACTGGTCACAATTACTTACAAACGAAAAAAATATTTTTTGGAAGGCTGTTTTACAGGATCTGTGCGGAGAGACAAAAGAGGACCAGGAGCGGTGGCAGGAGGTTGTTGTCTTTGTGGAGTTGCGACAGGCCGTCCTGTAGCCGGCGCATCGCCCGGAAAAGCTGTGTTTCCACCGTACGCGGGGAGATGTTCAGTATTTCGGCCACCTCCTTATATTTAAGGCCGTCCTCTTTGATCAGTTTGAAGATACGCCGGCATTGCTCCGGCAGGGCGGCCACGATCTGGTCCATCTTAAAGCGCAGCTCTTTCCATTCGAGGTCCTGTTCAGGATCAGTGCTGTGCCGGAGATCGGCCATACCGGTAGCTTCAATAGGCACGATACGCAGCCTGGAATATTGTTCGAGGTAATTCAGCGAATGATTTTTGACCGCCACAAAAAGATATACCTGCAGGTTGGCTACTTTTTCCAGTTCACTGCGGCGATGCCATAACTTCACAAATACGTCCGACACAATTTCTTCCGCTACTTCCCGCGCATGAACATACTGCTCACAGAAATGCAGCAGCCGGTCATAAAAGTGCCGGAACAGGCAGGCGAAGGCCTGCTCATCATCATAACGGGAAATGCTCGTTTGCCATTCACCAACGCTGGACATACGGAAGCGGTTGTATTTACAGGACAATAATAACCAATAGGATCTATAAATGCAACAGCGCCTTTACCTGTTTCACCTGCGGGGTGGTCACCCTCGTTTTGTCATAAGCCAGGTAGATAGTCTGACAGGGAGCCTGGGCGTCAGTCCAGAGTTGTTTCAGTTCTTTTTTATGCAGCAGGTCTTTTACCAGGTAGTCCGCCACAATGGTGAGGCCATTGCCGGCAGCCAGAGCTTTCAGTATCCCGTCGTAGTCCGGTATCACAAAGCGGGGCTTTATCTGTGGGCGTTTGTTGAAATTTTCCTGCCAGAAGCGGCGGACAGCCGGGATATCACTGCTGTAGGAATACCAGGTTTGTTCGCTCAGCCACGCTTCCGCCGCCATGCGGTCATTTTTGCGGATAGCTTTACGGAAGATGGTATCATCCAGCCCGGCATTGCCGACCAGCACCTGCCGCTCTTCCAGCACCGGTTCATACAGGATGTTTTTCTCCTGGCCGCAGACCGTCGTCAGCGTAAAATACATATCCCCCCGGATGACTTTTTCCAGCAACTGTTTCGCATCTCCAAACTCAAAGATGAAGTTGGCGGCCGACTGACTGATACGCCGGGCTATCACCGCCTGAAAAAACTCTTTCGGCGCACCCACGCAGGTAAGCGGCACTTCGCGGGCGCAGGTGTTTCTGAAATCCATCTCCACGTTCTCCAGTTTCTCCACTGCATCGACGATCTCCGTATATAACAGTTTGCCGTAGTCGGTAGGCACCATGCGGCGCGGCTGTCTCTCAAACAGCGGGTGGCAGATATAAGCCTCCAGCGATGCCAGATGCTGGCTTACATTGGGTTGCGAGATCAGCAGCTCATGCGCCGCTCCTGTCAGCGTGCCTGTCTGGTAAATAGCTTTAAAAGTCCTGAACCATTCGAAATTGACCATATCCAAATATATAATTTATTTTATGGCTAGGTATAATTTAACCTATTTTTCTTATATCAAAAAGCGGCGCATTTTTGTGCTGTCAAATAAAAAAATACCAACTCCATCATGAAAAAGTATATGACTACTGTCATTACCGCGCTGGTAGTGACCTTTACTTCCTATGCCCAGTCCGGCCTGAACGCACAGCGGACTTCCCGTATCGACGACGTGATCAATCGCCATATAGCCGCGGGGCATATCCCGGGCGCCACCGCCCTGGTTATCCGCCACGGACAGGTTGTTTATAATAAAGCTTTCGGTTACGCCGACGTAGCGGCCCGCAAGCCTATGCAAACGGACAATATCTTCCGCATCGCATCGCAGACGAAAGCCATTACCAGCCTGGGTGTAATGATACTCTGGGAGGAAGGTAAATTTCAGCTGGATGATCCGGTGTCCAGGTTTATTCCGGCTTTTAAAAACCCACGGGTGAAGGTGTCTTTTAATCCGAAGGACAGCACCTACACCACGCGCCCGGCCAGCCGGGAGATCACGGTGCGCGATCTGCTTCGTCATACCTCCGGCATCGCCTATGCCGCCGTATTCAGCGACCCGCAGATGCAGGCCATCTATGCCAAAGCAGGAGTACCCAGCGGTATCGGCACCATGGCGTCTGACCTGAAAACAAAAATAAACCTGCTGGCACAGCAGCCACTGATGCACGATCCCGGACAAGCGTTTACCTACGGCCTCAACACCGACGTGCTGGGTTATCTCATCGAAATATGGAGCGGCCAGCGGCTGGACCTCTTCCTGCAACAGCGCGTATTCGCGCCGCTGGACATGCAGGACACTTATTTTCATCTGCCGGCAGGCAAACAACAAAAGCTCGTCACCCTTTATGAAGAGGTCAACGGTAAGATGCTGCCCGTCAGCCATCCTATCTACGAAGGTGTAGACCCGCTGTTTCCCAACCGCCAGGGCACCTACCTCTCCGGCGGCGCAGGACTGGTGTCCACTACGGGAGATTATGCCAAATTCCTGACGCTCCTCCTGCAAAAAGGGAAGTACAATAACAAGACTATTGTCAGTCCCGCTACAGTGACCCTGATGCTCAGCAACCAGCTCGAAACCGGCGTGCGTCCTTCTCCCCTGCCGGCGCAACCCGAACCCTTCGGTTTCGGACTTGGCTTCTCCCTGGAGACAAAAGAAAACGACCACCTTATGCCTTACAACATCGGCACCCTCAGCTGGGGCGGCGCTTTCAACACCCACTACTGGGTAGATCCGAAAGAAGAACTGATCGGACTTGTCTTTACACAGGAGTATTTATCGCCCTACTGGAGCATCGGCGACGAGTTTAAAGTGGCGGTGTACCAGGCTTTGGAAGATTAGACATCACCTGGAATTCCAGGGGCATTATCTGAATATCAGGGATCATCACCTGGAATCCCAGGGATCATCATCTGAATTTCAGGGATCATCACCTGGAATCCCAGGGCTTACGCCCTGGGCAACATTGTTGTTCAGGTCCATTCGTTCCATGGTTTTCATAAGTATTGGCCCTAATTTCATCGTTGTTCAGATTCTTTAGTTCTTTCCCTGGCTGCTTTTCGTTTGCGGTGGCGCCCCTCCTATTACCGAAGCCTCAGTACTTACCGGCGGTAATCCTTTGTCCTCCCCTCAGGAATTGTTTCTGAAAGACTTTGAACAACAACGTAACCCAGGGCGTAAGCCCTGGGATTTATGCGGCGATAACAACGCCCGGATTATGCAACGACGCCTCGAACCCTCTTCCGCCCCGGAAATTTTCGTACCTTTGCGTCCGTCATGTTACAGTTTTTATCATATAACACAAAGCAACGCCGTGCGTTTTCCGCCCCAGGAGCCGATATAGCTGCTGCTATCTCCTTCTGTTGCTTCTGCAAAAAGCTGTACTTCATTTCCAATTTCAAGGACTTCCATACACAAGCCCCGGGCTGTTAATCTTTTACGGCCGTATACCGGGGGCTTTGTCTTTCACCTTATTATTTATTATTCGTTTCATTTCCGGCGGGAAGTGAGGCGGTTTCTTTTTTCACCCAACCGTGAAGCATTATGTACATCGACATTTGCAAAAAAGAGATCAGGCAGGTAAACAAGACGGCTATTTTACAGCAGACGGCCTACTGGTCGGAGGTAAAGAGCCGTCAGGGCTGGGAGACCAGCGCGTTTGATTTTAAAGTGCGGCGCCGGGATTTGTTTGCCGGTGCGGCAGACCAGGACTATACTGTTAGTGACGTGCTGGTGATCCTGCGGCAGATCAGCGAAGAGCATTACATTGCCTATGTGCCTTATGGGCCGGAGATAGAGCCCGACACCGACTGCCAGGGTGTTTTCCTTGAGGAGCTGTCAGAGAGCCTGCGGCCGCTCCTGCCGGAAAAGTGTATCATGATCCGGTATGACCTCGCGTGGCAGTCGCACTGGTCGGGCGAGGAACAGTACTTCGACGAAAACGGCTGCTGGCTGGGGCCACCGGTCAAACAGCTGCAGGAGTTGCGTTTCAACTACAGCACCCGCAGCCATAACCTGAAAAAATCCAATACCGACATATTGCCTTCCAACACCATTTTTATGGACCTTCAGCAAGACGATCAGCTGTTACTGGACCGGATGAAGGCCAAAACCCGCTACAATATTCAGCTGGCAGGCCGTAAAGGCGTACAGGTAAAGACCGCCGGATTGGAGAATATTGACACGTGGTATAACCTGTACGCACAAACGTGCGCACGCAATGGTATTGTGCGGGAAGACATCGGCTACTTCCGGACCATCCTTACCGCCAGGGCTAACAACAGCACCTCTCCCGCAGACGTGGAGATGCTGCTGGCAGAGGCTGACGGTATTCCGCTGGCGGCTATGTTCCTCGTAGTGGCCGGCCACCGCGGCACCTACCTCTACGGAGCGTCTTCCAATACTCACCGTAACTATATGGGCACCTATATGCTGCAATGGGAAGCCATGCGGCGGGCTAAACGCAAGGGCTGTACGGAATACGACTTCTTCGGCGTGTCTCCGGCGCCTGATCCGCAACACCCGCTATACGGATTGTACAAGTTCAAAAACGGCTTCGGCGGAGAGCTGTTCCATCGGATGGGCTGCTGGGACTACCCATTACTGAAAGCCCCTTATACAGCGTATACCGCAACAGAGCTCTATAGTAAAGGCTATCACCGGTGATCAATTACGAATTACGAATTACGAATTTGGGAATGCTGATAGCATGGGGTACTAATGAATTTTTTAAAACTGGATCATGAACTTTCTAAAACAGGACCATGAACTTTCTAAAACAGAATCATGAACTTTTTAAAACAAAGTCACTAATGAATTTTCCAAAAAAGAACCCTCCAATTCGTAATTCGTAATTCGTAATTGATTACATTTGTGACTATTCGTTATAAATATAAATTATTTTAAATATAACCGGAAAATGATAAAAAGGCCAACTTTCTGGGCAGGGAACCTGAGGATATTACGCACGCGGAAAAAGCTTTCACAGCAGCAACTGGCAGATCTCCTGGGTATTAACAGGAACAAAATTACAGCACAGGAAAGCGGTAAAACACGAAATCCACGGCTGGAAGACCTGGTGCTGATCTCCGATTTTTTCCGGGTGGACCTTGACACGTTTATCAAAAATGACCTGCAGCAGGCTACGGAAGAACAATTACTCGCACTGGATGCAGGTAATACGATGGATTTAACAGGCAAACATATACGTATTCTGCCCATTACGGTGGACCAGGACAATGAAGAGAACATGGAATATGTACCTGCCAGGGCTAAAGCAGGCTACCGCAGTGGTTTTGCCGATCCGGAGTTTATAGCCGGGCTGCCGAAGTTCACCCTGCCGGAACTGCCCCGGGGCAAAACCATCCGCATGTTCCCCATCTCCGGCGATTCCATGCACCCCATCCCCGATGGCAGCCATATCATCGCCCAATACCTTGAAGACTGGTCATACCTGAAAGACAACACGGCGTGTGTGCTGGTACTGAAAGGCGGGGAGGAAGACATTATCTTCAAGCTTGTGAGCAGCCGTATCAAACAGAAAGGCACGCTGCTGCTGCGTTCCCTCAATGATGAATACGATGACTTCGAGGTGCCGGTGAGTGAAGTACTGGAAATATGGACTTTCATCGGTTACCTGAGTAAACAACTGCCGGAAATCACCGCGCTGCAATAAGAATACATTCAGCTTCCCGGGGATAGACCCCGGGAGGCGACGACCACAAAGGACCCGGCCTGTCTCATAACCCCGCAGCCGGATGTACGGCACTTCTCTGTATAAAAATAAAGAGGCCGCCCTATTATAAGGACAACCCCTTTTTTCCAGCAACCGCAACAATTGCTTAGTTATAATTTACTGTCACCAGGAAAGGCAGCAGGGTATTGCAGATACCGGCCGGCTGGTTAGGCCCTACAAACAGGGTAGCGCCTACGTTCAATGCCTGGGAGCCGCCGGTCAGCAAGCCGCCGGTAATCACGGAAGGTGAACTGGTGAAAGATGTTGCCAGCATGAACGCGCCGGGAACACTAGCGTTATTCAGCACTATCGGAATGATAGGCAGCGTAATCGCGTAGGTGTAGTTGTTTTCCCCTGCCACGGAAAAGAGTGCAGGCGTAACGGTACCGGTTGTAGGCAAAGTGGAAACACCGCCTGTGGTGGTACGGATACCGGCAGGGCTGAGTTTCAGCGTGCCCGGGATAGCGGAAGACGCCAGAATGCCGAAGTTCATGTCCAGCGTTTTGGTCAGGGTGACGGGTGTGAGATAGTTGCAGATGCATTGGCGGTTGCGGTAGCGGATGTTTGTGCAACTGCTTTACCAGCGAAGATCGCTGAAACGATAACCATTAATGACAACACCTTTTTCATAAGATTTGGGTTTTAAAAAATGAATAATAAATGATGAAATAAAAAGCTTTTGGGGTTAATCAAAGTGCGACTGTTTGGGTGGGTTAGCAAATAACATCGGAACAAGTTTAAACAGCAGTCCGTCAACAACGTCTCCATCCGGATTTCGTTTAATGGTAACGGTTATTTCAGCGGGTTGGGCTGTCATATGCAGGCGCTGCAGCTGCGCCGGGTCCGGGCTTAAGGTATAGGTGCCGGGACGAAGGCCAGGGTAGCTGAAATAACCGTCCGACTCCGCGAGCACGGAGGCCACAGTGTTGCAGCCGGCATCCAGTATATTCATCCGGATGCGGGACATGGCCAGTTTATTTGTACTCCGGACCATACCAGCCACTTCGCCGGAAACGGTCACGGGGATTTCTACCGGTTTGAACTGATTGGGCTGCGCCGTTACCCCCGACATGTTACCGCTGCGGGTCAGTGAAAACACACCTGTGGTTGTTGGGGGTTATTGAAGTCCACGCCCATCTCTGAGATGGCGACAGCAGTGGAATCAGCGCCCACACGGATGATGACAGGTACCGTGACACCGAATACGGGGACCAGTTTCACCTCCAGGCTGCTGGTATCTTTGGGCCGCAGTAAAGGTGTTTCACCGGCAGGTAAGGGACGGGGGACAGCCCTGAAATAAACATGAGATCTGTACTCACCAGGAGGAAGGCTGCCGGTGTTGACCACCTGCAGCTTCACGGCCTGTGATTCTTTGGGTGCAATAGATACGGTACGGGGAAAAATACGGAGGTTGTTGCTGGCGAAGCACTGTCCGGAATCCGGTTGCTCTATGTTTTCAAAAGAGCCGTCTTCCTTCATCCGGATCTGCACAAAAGACACCTGGTAGGTGGCAGTATCTGCGCCGGTGTTAGCCAGGCCGAGGTCCTGCGTTCTTTTGGCGCCGTCAAATACAACGCGTTTCGGACAGATCATCACGTCGCCCTGCGCGTGCACAATGACCGTGGACAGTAACAAAGAGAGGGCGAATGCGGTGGCAGAGACGATCTCATATCTCCGCTGCACGCGCAGGGTTAGTGGTTTCATAAGCATGGTTGCATACATCTTTCAAAAAATTTGGGTTGCTGACAGGGATACCAAAGGCCTGCACCCAGGTGAAGTACAGGGCCTTTTGGTTTTAGCCGGAATTGCCGATCAGTTCACGTTGGCAGTTAGCCACTTCACCTGTTACTGCAACAATGGCGGCGTTGATGGTACTTCGTTCCAGAAAAAAAGCAATCCTGCGGGTGGCGCCAGGAGCCGGTTCCACAGTGCCAGCTGTCCCGGAAGGCGCTGTGTTGCCAAAACTCATGTTACCGGTGGTCCGCAAAAACGTGACAGGGGCCGTCACTGCTGCGGAGACGTTCGCTGTTGCTGCCGGCGCAGATGCATGAACCTCCACCTGCGAGACCACAGCAAGCATGGTCCAGGATAAAATCTTCTTTTCCATCGGAAGTCAGATTTAAAACAATAAGCTAAGTCTTAAAGAACGGAAAAAACAAGCAGCGTGCAGCAGGGATAAGCGCTGCACTTCCTTATACGTAACCATACATTACGTAAACATTCACATGCACACTCGACAAAAAATCCGGATTCCCGACAGACACTGACGGATAGCATTGATAGCAGTTACCGTAGCGAAGGGATAATATTTGTAATACCTATGGAATTGTATTTCAGGATATAGCCAATCTCAGTATAAGTATAGTTTCTGGGGTACAACGATATTCAAACGCTTTGGGACAACTTTGGGACAGTTATTAACAGCTTATTTTAATAAAGTGAAGCGAAGATAAATAAGATTCCGATTTCACCAAATTTTTTCTCACAAAATTTCAAAAGATTAACAAATAAAATTCTTAAAGATCCATCAAACCATCTACCACAAAGCATTACAAGCCAATAAATAAATGAATCTTATAATTAGTTTTCCTCACTATAATATATAACGATCATTTTTTACAGATGCACCGGTTCATCCAATCTTTGGCGTATATCCATTTCCGTTATACCAGCACAGTGTGCTAAAATTCCCATTGCCTGCTCCTGTGTAACGGCTGTGCCGGCATGCTGCAGCGTCACTTCCAGCAATCTCCGCCATGTAACGAACGGCTGCGGAAAATCCGCATCTTCAAAAGAAATTCCCAGCTCCTCCTCCACGGCTAATATCAGCTCCAGGAATCCCGCATACCATTTATGTTCCTCCAACGCTTTGCCGACACGCTCCCGCACCTCCGGCGGATTGGTTTTCACAAATCCACATGCGCGGCAATGGATCTCCGGCAGCAGCATTGCCGACACCTCAAAATGATTTTGCGCGCCGCATTGCGCGCAGGTATACAACCATGGTCCCATCTGTATCAGTTTTCGGCGAAGATAACCCAAAAAAGAATCAGCCTTTCATAACAGCATCGTAACTACCTCACGTATCCCGTCATGTCGCCCGAAAAAAAATTTCCAAAAAAAACGTAAGCATTCACTTACATTTTATATATTTGTAAGCAAATACTTACATAATGGAGAAAAGAAGGGATATCTACCAGGCCATAGCAGACCCCACCCGGCGGGAAATCATCTCGCTGATAGCCCGCCAGTCCATGAACCTGAACGCGATCGCGGACAACTTCGACGCCAGCAGGCCGGCCATCTCCCAACATATTAAAGTGTTGACGGAATGCGGGCTGGTCATCATCCGGCAGCAAGGCAGGGAACGTTATTGTGAGCTGAAAATAGACAAGCTGAAAGAAGTCACCACCTGGGTGGAAGAATGCCGCAAGTACTGGAACGCTACTATCGACTCCATGGAAAACTATCTGCAGGAACTACAATCTAAAAATAAAAAGCATGGCAAACGTTAATCACGAGGATACATTTATCTCCCGTATCATCAACGCACCACAGGAACTGGTATTTGAAGCCTGGACCAGTGAAGAACATCTTCGGCACTGGTATGCACCGAAAGGCTGCACCATTCATTTCGCTGATGTCGATATCCGTCCGGGCGGCGGCTTCCTCTCCTGTATCCGCAATCCCAACGGCGCTTACAAAGACTGCTGGGCCAAAACCACTTTCCTGGAAATCACGCGCCCGGAGAAAATCGTCTGTAAGCTGCAGGTGGCGGATGCCAGCGGACGCCTGATCACTTCACGTGAAGCCGGCATGGACCCTGACTGGCCGGATGAAACCATCCTGACCGTTACGTTTACCGCACAGGGCGACAAGACGCTTTTCACCTTACACCAGACGGTAGACACGTCACTGGCTAAACGAACCGGCGCCTACCCCAGCTGGGAACAGATGCTCGACATACTGGAAGCACACCTGCAACCGACGGGCGCCCGTTAATCTCTTTAAATAAAAAAAACAGTTTTATGTTTAAAAGCATTTTTCTGGCCATGGCCATTGGCAGCGCCATGCCCGGAACGGCCACTCCTTTGCCTCTAACGGTCACGGATACTGTCAGCAGCTACGCAACGGTGAATGGTATCAGAATGTACTACGAGATACATGGCAGCGGCAGCCCGCTGGTACTGATCCATGGCGGCGGCTCCACCATCCGCACCACCTTCGGCCAGGTGCTGGGCGATTTTGCCAGGCACCATCGGGTGATTGCCGTGGAACTCCAGGGCCACGGGCATAGCGGCAGGCGCCCCGGTCCCACCACATTTGAACAGGATGCTGACGATGTGGCGGCGCTGCTGCAGACGCTGGGCATTCCTCAGGCAGACATCCTTGGCTTCAGCAACGGCGGCTGCACGGCCCTGCAGATCGGCATCCGTCACCCACAGGTAGTACGCCGTATTGTCGCCATCTCTGCATTTTACAAAAAAGAAGGACTGCCGCAAGGCATCTGGGACATGCTGCAGAAAGCACATTTCAGCGATATGCCACAACCTTTTAAAGACGCGTATCTCGCCATCCGCAAAGATCCTGAAGGACTGCTCGCCATGTTCAACCAGGACCATGACCGGATGCTGTCGTTTAAAGACTGGTCCGACGACATGATCCGTTCCATTAAAGCGCCTACGCTCGTGATGATCAGCGACCAGGACGCCACCCAGCCCGAACACGCTACGGCGATGTACCGGCTGCTGCCCAAAGGACACCTCGCCATATTGCCCGGCCAGCACGGGGAATTCCTCGGCGAAGTGCTGACCGCCAAACCCGGCAGCCATACACCGGCGCTGGCGGTGGCCATGATAGAAGATTTTCTGAATGAACAATAAAAAAGCCGGGCGTCAACCCGGCTTCTTTCTCTTTTACTATTCCAGCATCTTTTTCAGTCCTGCCTCATAGTTGGCTATCTCGGCGGAAAGACTGTCTACCAGCGGTTTTCTGCCGGCCTTATCTCCCTCCAGGATAATGCTCCAGCGCACGACCGACACATCGTCCCTGTCCGGCAGCGATTCCACCAGCGCGGTCACAATCGCTTTGCTGATGCCTGCCGGCAACGGGTCCGACACATGAAATACAAAGAACTTGTACTGGTCATGTATCTGTTCTATTTCGTCTGTACGCTTACGGCCGTCACTAAACGTAAGGTCGCGGTACCTGGTATCGTTCACCGTGCGAACGTTCACCTCACGGACCATTCCGTTGGAATATTCCTTTACCTGCGGCAGATCACGGATCACGCGCCAGATTTTCACCGGCGTACTTTTGATCTGTGTTTCATGGGTATAATCAGGGATAATTTTTTTAGCCGGTTGCATCTGGGCCATAGACGCACTGCTCCAGCAGATGCACAACAATAATAACAATCGCTTCATAACGTTTCTTTACAGTTTTATTTTAACACTATTTACCAAAGATCTCCTCCAGTTTTTTCGTCAGCTCTTCGCCGCGCAGGTCTTTGGCAACAATTTTCCCTTCCTTGTCGATCAGGAAATTGCTGGGTACCGCGCGGATATTGTACTCTTTCGCCACTTCATTTTTCCAGCCTTTCAGGTCGCTGACATGCTCCCAGGTAAGACCATCGTCCTTGATGGCTTTTACCCAGGCGTCTTTTTTATCGTCCAGCGATACGGCCAGTATCTCCAGTCCTTTACCGTGGTACTTCTCGTAATTGTCCAGCACATTAGGGTTTTCTGCCCGGCAGGGACCGCACCAGCTGGCCCAGAAATCGAGCAGCACGTATTTGCCGCGGTAGTCTTTCAACTGCACCGCTTTACCACTCACGTTGTTCTGCGTGAAGTTCATAGCAGTGGCGCCGATGCCGGTCTTACGGGCAATTGCTTCCGCCTTTACGATGTCAGCCTGTTTCCTTTTGGCTTCTTCGAAATAAGGATATTTCTTTACCAGTTTGGCTAATTCTGTGTTGATCAGCTCCTTGTCCTTCCGCGGATGCAGATAATCCAGCGCATATAACAGCACCGGCGTATTGGGGTACATCTTCACCAACAACTTTATGCGCTCGCCCATGTCATCGCCCAGCCAGTCGTACTGGTCCTGCATGACACGCACCAGCGCCGTATCCTTGGCGAGCGACGCCTGATATTGCAGACGGCCGTTCTGGATCATCTGCTGGTAATTACGGTAGGCAATAAAATTCACCTGGTTGATCAGGTTATTTTCTTCACTGCCGTGGATGTACACATACGGCGGATTTTTGATCTTCATCGCCGCGGTATCTTCCCCTCTGAAATCGATCTGAAGGTTGTCTTTGTTAGCCCAGATGGTCAGCCTGTCTTCTTCAAACTCATTCAGGACATAAAACTGCGGACGCGTAGCATCTATTTTGATACTATAGGAACCATCCGGTTTCAGGTGAATGGTATCGATGGTGATGCGATCATCTCCCACCTGCTTTTGTACGCGGAAAGGGAATTTCTCCTGTTGCTCTTTTGACGGGGGGAATTTAATTTTCCCGCTGACGGTGATATACCGTTTTGTTTGCGCCGCCGCCGGCAGAGCCATGGAAGCTGCGATCAGGGCCAGCAACCACGGACGTTGATTTTTTCTCATGTAGATGGTTTATGATATTACTATTGCAGAGGCGTCATTGGCATCGCTTTTATCACTTTGTCTTCTGTCTTTGGCTGCGCTTCCGCTTTTTTTACGGCGCCGCCAAACAGGGAAGCCAGTTTCTTTTCGATGTTACCATTGCCCGTTTCGTCGAACCCAATTTCTTTCATCATTATTTTTCCTTCGGGAGAAATCAGGTAAGTAGTAGGTACCCCGGTGATAGCGAAACCACTGCCGGCCACATTGATATTGTCCAGCGACTGCAACCAGGGGTTGTTCTCTTCTCCCACAGCTTTGAGCCAGTCCGCCTTGCTTTTGTCGATAGAAATACTGTAGATGATGAAGGGCTGGTCTTTGTACTGCTGGTACACCTTACGCATATGGGGGAACGACTTGCGGCAGGGCGCGCACCAGCTGGCCCAGAAGTCGATCAGCACATACTTTCCTTTGAGGCTGCTGAAAGGAATCATCTTCCCCTGTGGGTCCGGCAGACTGAAATCATTTACCTGTTTACCGATAGCGGAATTACGGATACCGTCGGTGAACTGGTGGAATTCCTTTGCCTGCATGGATGCCTTCATCTTTTTGGACAGCATGGCGTATAGCCGGTCCTGTTGGTCCACCGTGGCTATCTGGCGGGCGTCGTTGAGGCTGAAGACGGTCGCATAGGAATCAGGATGTTGTTTCACCAGCTTTTCCAGCAGCGGCAGCAGGTATTGTTTCTGCAATTCTCCCTGTCTTTTCTGAAAAGCTTCGTATTGCGGATCGTTTTCCTGTACCCACGCTTTGCCGAATTCTTTTTGCAGCGTGGCGCTGATGGTTTTCCAGGCGGCGGCTTTCTCTTTGCCGTAGGCCTGGTACAGCTCCGGCGCTTCGGAGCCTTTTACCGTGGAGGCGTTCATCCCTTTGCTGATATCTGAGGTGACCGTATAAGTGGTGGGCTTGTCCATCAGTACGCCATAAGGCACGTACATCTGGCGTTCGGCCGTCACATATTCCGGCAGCAGCATCATAAATACCGGCCCGCTGAAAGGAATTTTAAAGGAATAATGCCCGTTTTCTATGACAGCAGAGTCTTTGTAAGTACGGGTATAGATATACATTTTGTGATGTCCTTTCAGGTCTCCGCTGATATCGCCCTGCAGGGTGATCTGCTGTCCTGATTGTGCCAGGCTGCCGAGCGCGAGACAGGTCCCTGAGAGGATGGTGATGATTTTCTTCATGGTTTATCGTTTATATTGTTACGTTACTGTACATAACCGGGATTCTGTACAATGAGGCCACTGGTGATATCGATCTCCCGCTGTGGAATGGGCATGGCATATTTATTGGCCGGCAGTAGCGGATTTGGCTGCTGACCGCTGCGGATGGCGTCGAAACGGGCGAAGCCTTCAAACGCCAGTTCCCTTTTGCGTTCCAGCAGGATACGGTCTACCAGTTGCTGTTTGGTGGTAAAGTCTGCCACGGTATACACCCTGGGTACCGGAGTTTTCGTATAGGCGCGTGCATATACCCTGTTGAGCAGGTCCACGGAAGTGGCATTTACGCCGGCAGTCAGCGCCATCGCTTCGGCGGCGGTCAGCATCACCTCCGGCAACCGGATCATGGCCACGTTGTCCATCAACCTTGGGTCGGTGAATTTGCGCATCTGCTGTGTGGCAGTGAACATATCCGTGCGCCGTTCGTCCTGCGCTTCATAGATCGCCAGGAAGTCTGGCAGCGGCTGATAGTAGCCATAGGAATAATAAATGCCATGGTTACCATAAGATTTATTGTTCCAGCTTTCGGGGAAGGCGAATACGATCTCGCTGCTGAGCGGGTATTTACCGCTGCCTTTGGCATTATCCGGCCATAAGGTTTCAAAAGATGGCTGTAGGCTATAAAGCTGCGCAGCCAGCACCATATTAGCGTAGGCAGCCGCTTTCGCATAGTCCTGCTGATACAGGCACACCCTTGCTGCCAGTGCGGTAGCAGCGCCTTTGGTAGCGCGGCTCGCCTGTGCCACAGGGTCTGTTCTTTTCTCCGGCAGTACAGCGATGGCTTCATCTAAATCCTTTAGTATCTGCGTGTATACTTCCGCGTTGGTATTACGGGCTTTGTTCTGGGAACCGTCGTAACCATCGAAGGACTGCAGCATCAGGGGAATACCCATGTTATTGGGCTTGTTCTGTAAAGCGCCGTCGCCATACATGCGTAACAGCAGCAGGTGCCCGAAAGCACGGATAAATTTCGCTTCCGCTATGAACTGTTGCTGAAGGGTGGCATCAAAATCAGCATATTTGGACAGCTGAGTAATGATCACATTCGCCTGGTTGATGGTGGCATAGGGCGTGGACCACAGCGCATCATAGTTAGCATCCCGTGGGTCTACGGCGCCTTTCACCAGCGCCTGGTCGAAGCTGCTCACTATGTTGCCGGTCACATCACCGAAAATGAAGCCGTTCCCCGCTGCGCTTTTCATCAGCTGCAGGTAGGTGTCTGCCAGGAAACTTTCGGTGGTCTGTTTGTTTTTCAGCAGGTCAGCCTCCACCATGGTGCCTTCCGGCTTCAGGTCCAGCTGCCGGCTGCAGGCCCCCAGGGTGACCAGCAGCAGCGCAGCATATATATAACAGGAATATCTTTTCATAATCTCATTTTAAAAAGATGCTTTAATACCTACTCTCCACGTGCGCGGCGACGGCATGGTGAGTTCATCAAATCCCATATTCAGCGCGGAAGAGCCATAGGCGCTCACCTCGGGGTCCAGGCCGGAGTAATTGGTCAGGATCAGCAGGTTATTACCTTCCGCAAATACACGCAGCGATTTCACGGTCTGGCTGTGTCTCAGCAGGCGGCTGAAATTGTAGGTGAGCGTTACGCTTCTCAGCTTTACGAACGACGCATCTTCGAGGAAGCGGGAATTCTGGCGGCTGAGCGTATAGTCGTAAGAGCTGCCGAAGCCTGCGGAAGCGGCGTTGGACTTATTGATCAGCGCCGGGATATCTGTCTGCTGCCCCGGGTACTGCCAGTAGTGCAGGATTTCCGGGGAGAGGTTATATACGTTATTCGCTGTAGAGGAACTGCCCAGGTAGCTGTATTGGGCCGCCCTGGCGCCGTTGATCATCTTATTGCCCGCAGAGAAAGACAGGAAACAGTTCAGCTCAAGGTCTTTGTAGGTGAAGGTATTGCCCAGTCCGCCGAATACTACCGGCATGGCATCGCCCATGTATTCGCGGTGTACGTAGGGCGCGTTGGGATACTGTTGCTGGATGGGTTTTTCGGAGCTTTTGCCGGTATTGTCGATCCACAGCGGCTGACCGTTGTCCGGGTTAATACTGCCCCAGTTGTACAGGTAGAAGGCAGTAGCGGAATGTCCTACCCGCCAGAACCGGTTGCCGTCAATTTCGTTCTGGTTGGCCAGCTGGTCTTCACTGATTTTATGGAGCCGGACGATTTTATTCCGGTTGCCGGAGATGTTAAAGTTGGTGGTCCAGCTGAAATTTTTGCGGACCATATTCTGGCTGGTGACGCTGAACTCAATACCGTTATTGCTGAGGTCTGCCAGGTTTTGTTTCTGCATGGCGAAGCCCATGAAGTAAGGCAGTACAGAGCCGAGGATGGCATTGGACGTTTGTCGTCTGTAGTAGTCGAGCGTAGCGCTGACGCGGCCGTTGAGCATACTGAGGTCCATACCTGCGTTCCAGGTGGTGGTCCGTTCCCACTGCAGGTTAGGGTTGGCCGGCTGTTTCACGCCGATGGCAGACACGTTGCCATAGGAAGCGCCGTAATCGGCTATCACGTACTGTCCCTGGTTGCCGTAGTAGCCGTTACCACCGTCACTACCGGTGAAGCCTACACTACCGCGTATTTTCAGTTGCTCGATGAGTTTACTGCCTTTCAGGAAACTTTCTTCGCTGGGTATCCAGCCTACGGCGAAGGAAGGGAAACCTACATAACGGTGGTTGGCAGAGAAGCGGGAAGAGCCGTCCATCCGGTAGGTGACCCCTACCAGGTAGCGGTGCATATATTCATAGTTAAGCCTGCCGAGGAAAGACACCTGGGCCCACTGTTGTTGCAGGGAGTTCACCACCCGCCTGTTTTTAGCGGTGGAGATGCTGAGCATTTCGTTGTTCAGGAAGCCGTCACCCGCTACAGAGTTAACGTTCTCTACTGACTTTTCGAAGCTCTGGCCCAGCATGGCGCTGATAGCGTGGCCACCGTCGAAGGCTTTGTTGATATCGAGGCGGTTGTTGGTCACCCATTTGCGGAGCTGCTGCTGTGATTCGGTGGCATTGCCACCCGGCGACAGCGGCCGGTCGATGTTGCGGCTGTACGAGCGGGCACTGATCCAGTCCACTCCGAAATCGCTGTGCAGGCTAAGCCAGGAACGCAGTTTCAAATCGGCGAACACGTTGCCCAGCACGCGGCTATCGGTGGAATAGTTTTTACCGGTGGTCGCCTGCGCCACGGGGTTCACCACCGCTTCGGGCCCGGTGGGGTTGTTGCCGAAGCGCCAGTTGAAATTGCCGGTGCTGTCGTAGATGCCGATGTTGGGCGCTTTCTGGATAGCGTTGCGGTATACTTCCTGTGCGTTCAGCGAATTATTTTTGGCCTGGTTCATCGACATGCTCACGCCTACTTTCAGGGATTTCGTCATCTGGTTGTCGAAGTTGACACGGCCCTGGTAGCGGGTGAAATCATTATTGACGATGTACGACTGCTGCTGGTCATATCCCAGGCTGACGTAGTAGTTACTTTTTTCTGTGCCGCCGCTGAGGGACACATTGGCGTCGCTGCCTACAGCGTTGCGTGTCACTTCATCCAGCCAGCGGGTGTTTACGCCTTTGGGGAACTTGTAGTTCAGCGGGCGGTAAAAAGGGTTCCCTGCCTTACCGATAGAGTCTTTCAGGGCAAACAGCCGGGTATAGAAATCGGCGTACTGGTCGCCCGTCATGAGAGATGGCAGTTTACGGGGGGCGGCGATGGAAGCGCCCAGCTGCACGTCTACCCGTGACTTCCCGCGTTTCCCTTTTTTGGTGGTGATGAGGATCACGCCGCCGGAGCCACGGGAGCCGTAGATGGCGGTGGAATAGGCATCTTTCAGTACTTCGATGGATTCAATATCATCGGGGTTGAGGGTGGCCAGCGGGTTCTTCTCGAAGGTGGTAGGCTGGCGGTATTCATTTACCACCTGGTTGCCACCGAAGCTGAAGCCTTGCGAAGATCCTTTATTGTAATCAACCGTATTGAGGTTGGGATCGATGCCATAGATGGGCACGCCATCTACAACAATCAGCGGCGTGTTGCCGTTGGCGTTAAGGGTGCTGATACCACGGATGGTGATATTGCTGGCAGCGCCGGGCACGCCGCTGGAGGGCGCGATGAATACGCCCGGCAGTTTGCCCACCATGGCTTCATCCACGGAAATGGGCATCTGGCCGGGTAGTTCGCTCGCTTTGAAGCTGGTGACGGAGCCCAGCAGGCTGCGGCGTTCCTGTACGCCGTAGCCGATGACTACGGTCTCGGTTAAACGCGAAGCTTTCACTACCAGGGCCACAGGCACCGCTGCCACGGTGGCAGGGGTTACTTTCACGGCGGGTTTTATTTCTTCCTGGTAACCGATAAAAGAGTATTGGAGAGAATAATTACCGGGAGGCAATACCAGTTCGTATTCCCCTTCCGGGTTGGAGACTGCATAATATTTAGCGCCGGCCACGCGTACGGTTACACCGGGAACGGGGTTGTTGGTGGCGGCATCGGTGATGCGGCCGCGGACCTTACCGGAAAGCGCTGCGGCGGCAGGCGGGACTGACGGCTGTTTCACGATCAGGTAAACACCGTTTTTAGACTGGAAAGTAAAGGCTGTTTTTCTGAGGAGGGCTGCCAGCGCCTTCTCCAGCGGTTCGTTGACAAAATGTTGTTTATCTATCCGGTATTGGGACAATTCCTGGCTATCGTAGCCGAAAGACAGGTGGTAGCTGCGCTCCAGTTTTTTGAGACAAGACGCCAGCGTTTCATTTTCAAAAGCAGCGGTAACGGCGACCGGCTGTACGGACTGACTATATACCTGTGGAGCAAGGAAGCTGATATTTCCCAGTGAGAACACTGTGAACGCGACGCTCCATCTCACTAAGCTCCGTATATACGTTAGCGAAAGCGATTTTTGCATATCTTTGGTTGATTTTAGTGTTTTACTAAATGCATACAACATTGTATGATTCAAACCGTGTCTGCTGCAACAGACGCGGTTTTTTTGTACGCATATGATCATAGCGGCGCCAGGGATGATCCGACTGTTGTCATCCCGGTGTTAATAGCTGGTGCAACCTCCTGGGTGCTACATTAGTTTTTACGGTGAATAGTAATCTCGTTGTCCTTTATATCATATAGTATCGGATGTATGCTGCTGATGATGTCGAGTACTTCTGTTACCGACAGTTGTTTACTGCATCGCAGGGTATATTCGAATGTTTTCATTTCCACCGGGTTGTACCGGATACGGACGCCGTACTGGTTTTCCAGGGTGAGCGCCACTTCCGCGAAGCCGGCTTGTGACAGGCTGATCATGCCGTTGGCCCATTCGTTGATCTGGTCGTTTTCCACGGTAGATTTCATGTACTGTTGCGCTGAGCGGCTGTAGGTCAACTGGTCGTTGGCACTAAGCACGTCGAGGCCGGTTTGATGATGGAGCACCTTCACCATGCCTGTTTTCACCGTCACCTGTGTTTCATCCAGTGTGTTGTAGGCTTTCACGTCGAAAGAGGTACCCAGCACCTGTACATTCAGTTCCTGTGTATGTACTTCAAACGGATGCTGTGCATCCGGGTGTATGTCAAAGAATCCTTCTCCTTCCAGCTCCACCGTTCTCACCTCGCTGAAGGTGCGGGGATATTTTAATTTGGCGCCGGCGTTGAGCCATACCCGGGAGCTGTCGGGCAGCATCAGTTGCCGTTGTTGTCCCGGTCCTACTTCCACCAGCAAGAGGGTGTGTTGCTGGCGGTAGTCATGCCATAACCAGGCGCTGACCGATACTACGGCGGCCAGCAGGCCGGCGGCCGCCCACCACTTCTTATAGAAGGGCACTACCCTGCCTTCAGTGACAACAGGCACCGTATCCAGCTGATCATGGATATGCTGCAGCATCTCCGTTTGGAGCTGCTGCCGGTGGCTTTCATGACGGAACGCTGTGCTGGCCTGCATATCGTGGGATTGATACCATTCATGCAGCCATTCCAGTTCTTGTGGAGTACAGGTGCCGGTTTCCAGCCGTGTGATGATCGCTGCTATTTTTTCCTGATCGTGCACGTTTTTAACCGTTTTCTATAGTAATGACACCGCTCAGAAAAGATGGTACTAAAGGGGAGAAAAAAATTTTTATTTAAATCCGGCGAGGGCGTCTTTCAGGCGCTTCAGCGCCGTGGTGAGCTGGTTTTTGACAGTTTGCTGGGAAACGCCCAGCTGGTCGGCCATTTCGCGAACAGAAAGCTGTTCCTGACGGCTCAGGATATATACCTGCCGCGTCTTTTCCGGCAGGGCGGCCACCGTCTGCGCGATGATCTGCTGTATTTCCGCCAGGGCGAGGCGGTCGTCCGCCCGGTCAAATATCGCCGGCGGGATGGCCGAAAAAATATCGAGGTGTTTCTGGTAATTGAGATGACTACGGAGATGATTGAGTACCCTGTATTTAAGCGCCACATGCAGGTACGGCCCCAACGGCCCTTCAATCCGCAGCTCCCGGCGTTTATGCCACAGCGCTACGAACACTTCCTGCAGACAATCTTTAGCATCTGCTTCCTGCTGCAGTCTGGCATATGCGGCCATATAAAGCTGTTCCCAGTAGCGGTGATACAGTTCATCAAAGGCGGCCCTGTCATTATATGCCTGCATACGCTCCAACAACGCGGTATCCGGCAAGTGCTTCAAACAAGAAAGGTTTAGCCATAAAAATAAAAAAAAGCCTTTTACATATGCAAGCCTGCCGGGAAAATATTAAAATCCTATTTTTACAGCGAGACAAAAAAGGAACCATGCCCAAGCTCCCTCCAGACCTGGCCCACCTGCTGGCAGACACCACCTCCGAACCTGTTACCATCGGTTATTCGGCTGCCAGCGTGTACCGCTACACCAGCACCCACAGCGTATTTTACCTGAAGACACAAACCTCCGGGCAGGGACTTCGCCCCGAATATGAAGTGCTCACCTGGCTGCAGGACAAACTCCCCGTACCGGTGATACAATATTTCGGCGCACATGACGGCATCGATTACCTCCTCACCACCGCCGTAGACGGCGACATGCTCTGCGCCGACAACTACCTCGACAACCCCGAACTGACGGTCAAACTGCTGGCCGACGGCATACAACTGCTCTCTGCGCTGCCTATACATGACTGCCCCTTCGACAACAGCCTCGACCAAAAACTGGCAGCTGCCGCGTATAATGTACAACAAGGACTGGTAGACACCTCCGACTGGGAAGGCCATAACCGCTTCCCTACTCCACAGGCACTGCTGGATCATCTCATTGCTCACAAGCCGGCGCAATACACACCCGTATTTACGCACGGCGATTACTGTCTGCCTAATATCTTCGGTAAACAGGGACAGGTGAGCGGGTTTATCGATATCGGCGGCGCGGGCGTGGCGGATATTTACCAGGATATTGCGTTATGCGTGCGGTCGCTGAAGCATAATTTCGGGACGGATGCCTATGCGGCGGGGCTGTTTGAGAGGTTAGGAAGGGAAAGGGACGAGGAACGGGTGGCGTATTATGTGATGCTGGATGAGTTGTTTTGAGATCCTCTGCCGGTGGTAGCCTTCAATAATATTGGTTGTATACATGATCCGGCGAATGTCTTTGTTGTACTGAAAATAGCTACTCAATCCTGGCCAGTTTTTTCGCCAGGATTCAATCACTTTGGGATACCTGGCTCCCCAGTTAGATTCCAGCTGATCAAGGCTTCGTTCTGCCTGGTCAGCAGTAGTGGCCTTGTAGACGTTTTGAAGATCTTTCATAAATGGCTTGACATCCTTGTAGGAAAGATATTTCTGAGAATTGCGTATCTGATGTACGATACAGAGCTGAACCTCGGTCTTGGGGAAGACACTTTCTATGGCATCAGCAAAGCCCTGAAGATTATCTATACAGGCAATGAAGATATCTTCCAAACCGCGATTCTGTAAATCTGTTAATACCTGCAGCCAGAATTTAGCACCTTCATTCTCCCCGACATACATACCCAGCAGCTCTTTGTAGCCCTCCTGATTAAGGCCGATAATGCAGTAAACAGCGCGACCGATAACCCGGCCCTCATGGCGGACCTTATAATGGATAGCATCCAGCCAGACGAACGGGTAAACCCGCTCAAGAGGGCGGCTGCGCCACTCTTGTATCAATGGCAGAATTTTATCTGTAACACGGCTTATCGTAGCTGTAGAAGTCTCCAAACCATACATATCCATCAGGTGATCCCGTATATCGCTGTAGCTGGCTCCACGGACGTATAAAGAAATGATCTGTCGATCCAAATCCACCCCAAGCGTTTTATGACGTTTGGGAATTATCTCAGGCTCGAATGTCCCATTACGATCGCGTGGCGGGTTAATATCTACCGACCCAATGGCGGTCTTTACCTGTTTACGCGCTTTGTCGTTCTTACGGTTGGCATCTCCTTCATCTTCAATATGCGCTTCCAACTCACGATCCAGGGCGCCTTCAAGAAACTCCTTTAGTAACGGCGTTAGCACGCCGTCCTTACCTAAAAGCGTATCCCCGTTCTTCAAACGGCTCACCGCTTGCTTCTTGAAGGCTTCGAAATCAAAGTTTTGCTTTTCCATATTGTCAGTTTAAAGTTAAAAAACTTTTTACTGACACACTTTATGTAATAGTCTCAAGGCTCGCGGGCTAGCGGGACTTTCTTCATTTAAAGACCAACGCTATATCGGGCGTTAATCATGCTTTCTTAACCCTAAAGGCGTCGGTAAGGCATTTTAAGTTTACAATCAAAAAAAATGTCAATAAGAGCAACATCGAACCATTCTAAGACCACATGTATAAAACAGAATAGTGAATCGCGCTATCCTCATTAACATTTATAATTCAAAGCATTACATAACCTGTAGTGATCATGATTACATTAAACAGCATTAGGTAGCATCAATACGTCTATCATATACTCCTTTCAATTGCATTTTACCTAACAACAAATTGGCTTCTTCTCAGAAGTACCCTAAATATATTTTCCCTATCCAAACAGATGGCTAAAATTGCTACACCTAACATCATCTGCAACTTTTTTTCGAAAACTTTAAATATCAGGCAGTTTTTTAGGCTTTAACCAAAGGGAGACAAAGTTTTTATTACTGTCTATTACAGCTACACAATTAGTTATAAACTCAACCGCATCCCCTCCCTTTTCAGGATTCCCAATACAAACCCAACCCGTTTGAATATTCACGTATACTGGAAAATCTTCTTTACTTATTGCATAAGAACCCTCACCTGACACCAAGTCATCAAGTACCTTTAACACCCCACTTTTTCTTTCAGGGACTTGATAGTTTGATTTAATCCATTCATTGTATCCACAAAATCCTCCCACTTGAGCAATTTTATTATCATCATCTGTAGCGGTAAGGTTTAGCTTATTTAAAGCAATATCAAAATTAATTTCTTGAACCGCTGGTTCTGTATCAAAAGAGCATTCTTCAATATGGTAAATTAAGGTCTTTTGCTCTATAACATTGGTATAATTTATACAAAATTTCATATCAGTGAACAAAGTTAAAATGATAAATAACTTTCGTTTCAGGGTTGATTCCTAATTCCCAAACGCCCTGAGAATTTCTAAATGTCCCCGGTACTTTCCAATTCATCCCGCCTTTGAATGTTGCGTCAGGAATACCTTTACCTGCAGACATAATTTCTTGAATAGCTAAAGGTGATCTCATATAAGGTCTTGCAAGCTGTCCTGCATTTTCTCCTCGCTTTACCACCTCTGTTAAATGCTTCCCGGCGGACTTAGTAAATGTATACTCAGGTTGCGTTGCCATTTCAACAGCACTACCAGCCACTTTTTCCGTGACTGTCCGCTCAGCACCACGCACCACTGCACCTTCTACTGCTCCCATCACTTTTCCAGCCATTCCCAAAGCTTTTCCGATAGGAATAGCGGAAGCTGCACTTATTGCCGCGTCACCGGCAGTCATAGGCTGTCCGGTTTGTATGTCCTTTCCAGTAACTAATGCCTGAATCCCATTTACAGCAGCATAAACAGGATTTAGATTCTGATTTATCCCGGCGATTACTTCATTCGCTGTTCCTACGGCATACTGGCTTATATATTTAAGCGCAGATCCAATAGTAGTTGGAGCAGTCAAATTATACTCCCTGCCAGTAACAAGGCCAACTTTTTTAATAGGATCTCCTGGCCCATTGGGTTCATCTCCTAAAAAGTCATTGTACCTAATTGGGTTATCATAGTTAGAAGTATACGGGCTCCACATCTCCATTTTCTCAATCTTCGGATCTATCTGGTTCCACCTACCTATCTGTGGATCAAGATTCCTCAACTGCGCATCATATGTATTCAAGTCCAACTCATTCGTAAACTCTATTCCGTTATACTTCTTCCTATTCTCCGGATAGTTTTTCCCCACCAACGCATTCGCACTAATCCCCGCCATCGTCAACCCAAACGGATAATAATGCGTCTCCTCCAGCACCGGACCACTCATTTGCGCTACCATCAGGTTATCAAAGAACACTTCCTGTGGACTTTCATTACTGGTGTAAACATACAAAAATCCGCTCTTTTCCATGACCATCTTATCCTGAGACAGGGTCTGCAACTGATCAGGCTCGGCTTTTACCTGCTTCACCCCGCTGTTTTGCTCTACCATTTTAAACTGATCGTCAAATAAAACGTAGTTCAGGTAAGCTTTGGGCTTGCCGGGTTGCTGATCGGGGTTCTTCTCTTTCAGCTGACGATAATCATTATTGTAGAAATTGGCGTTGAAAGGCGTACTAGCCACTGATGCAGGAGCGCCGTGGGTGGCATCCGCGGAGGTGGCGCCACCAAATGCATTGATCAGGTCTGCCAGCATATTTTCAGCAGGTACAACAGGACTATTCTTGTCCACCGGACCATTGGATTTATAAAAAGCCTTGCTGCTCAACTGGATGGTGTCACCGGCCATTACCCTTAACACCAACGATGGACCGATCTTTTTACCGGTGCCAGTCGAGGTCAGTTTAGCGACAGATTCATTTTTACCGGCGCTCTCGTCCGCCGGGTACCCTACGGGTTTATTACTCCGGGTATTGTCGATGTTACTGAACAACAGGTTCTCTGTCGCGGCATTGGGCGTTTCCATGGTCGCGGCATACATGGTGAAGTTCGTCTGCTCTGTGAGTACCAGCCGGGTATTGCCAAGATGGTCTTTTACAAAATAGTCGTAGACAAATGTCGGCGTCTGACCGGCCTGGTAAACAGTCCGGATCCGTCCTTCTTCATGTCCGGCAAAACGCAGACTGTCATTTTCATAGACAAAGCCGCCCAGGAAATCTGTGGTGGTCACCTTAGCGGTGCCGGTAGTATTATCGGTAACGATCTTGCGCACCTTATTACCACCCGCATCGTACATAAACTGTATATTTCCCTTCCCGGTAACGGTTATCAGTTCCGGCAGGTTAAGGTGGTTGTAGCTGATGGAAGCGATTTGTTTGTTCCCGTCACGGGTAAGGTTGCCCACTCCGTCATAGGCATAGTCAACGCCATCCGTCTGGCTATCGGTAAAATCTCCCAGGCCGGTTTTAGCCCTTACCGTGTCATATACCGATTTCAGCTGGTTGCTGTTATCATTATAACGGTAGCTCAATTTATCTACCTCACCTTCCGCATTATCCACCTGACCGCGTTGTTTCATCGTCAACAGGTTACCATTAGCGTCATAATTAATATTGCTCACGGTAAAGTCCACCGCCCCGTTCTGCCAGTTTCCGGAAGTAAGTTGGGAGAACCCGGCACTTTTCAACCGGCTGATCTGATCATAGTTATAGCCGTAGGCACGCTGAGCGGTGTCATTCCAACCTTTCCAACGGATACCGGCAATATTACCACTAAAAGCCTGATTGGTAAATCCATAATCGTAGTTCAATTCCTGTCCGAAATGCGCGCCTCCGGAGCCATTTGCCAGACAATCCTTGCTAATGCTCCTCAGCCAGCCACGGAGTAAAAAGCGTATGTCCGTTCTTCAAACGGCTCGCCGCTTGCGTCTTGAAGGCTTCGAAATCAAAGTTTTGCTTTTCCATATTGTCAGTTTAAAGTTAAAAGACTTTTTACTGACACACTTTATGTAATAGTCTCTGGCCATCACATACAATAAAACTAAAAAAGCATATTCACGATAACGAGATAAGTCGCAGGCGATGCCTGCGACTTATCTCGTTATAATTCAAAAACCTTATTAGATACACTGATTACCACTCGATATAAAATGTAATACCTGGTAAAAGCCCTCATATGCATGCCCCATCTCCAAACTCAAGATATAAGCCCTATTATTCTTATCTTTCACCCGCAATCTTGTAAATCTATTTTTATCAGTTATCATATTCCCAAACTCTTCCTGCAAAGCAGGTGAGACATCAATAATATCAGAGTTAAGAAGAATAATATTTGAAGACGTTAAAACTCTCCTATTTGTTAATAGTACCCAATCTAAGGCATCTTTATAATATACTATTAATCCCTTTTCTCCTTGCTCTAAAGACGACAATAAATCGTTATACTGAGATTTATTATTTTCATATATAATCTTTGTAAGCTGACCTTCAGAGCCTTTTCTCCTAAATATTGATAGCAATATCGATGATTTATCCTTCTCTTCCATTATATTAAGGTGTTAATACTTTTTGCATAAAAACTCCGCTTCCGGATTGTTCAAATGAATATCCAAAACGTTCTGCTATTTTTCGGATTCAAAAATCCTTTATTTATTACGGATGAACCATAAATAGATATCTTATTAGCACCAGCTCCAATGGCTTCTGCCTCCATACTACTTATTAACACCCGTAATCCTGATACGCTTTTTTTGGTCGCGTCTAATAAAAAAATATTTCGATTAAAAGTATTTCCTACTAGGCCCTTCGTACCCCAGATTTCATAATTTCCCATTTTCTCAGCACCTTTAAATAAGGCTTACCCAAACGTTTCTTCTGTCATTGAAACTAAAGCCCCACCTCCTTTAATCAAATACCCCGAATCACTCTGGACACACCTTTATTCGTCCTCTCCAAAGTACCATCCAGGTTTAATACTATCTATTATTTGTATTTTTTCTTTCCAAAACTCATTTGTTACTTTAGACTCATCAGGCATGTATACTAAATATGTCTTATCATCAAAGTTAAAAACGAGCAAACCGTCATTACTTCCAAACACACTGTACATATCAATTTTCTCAAACGCTGACACTATACTATCTGAATATTTTTTGGTATACTGCCATGCCGCCTGAGGTGTTGAATATCCAAAATACTGACCATATTCCAATACATTGAAACCCCCTGCATTCTTGATCCTCACACTATCATATCGTGAAAAATTAGGCAGATAAAATTCCTTGTCATCCAACTTTTTATAAAAAGAATAAACAACAAAGGTATCATTCCTTTTTATCCTTGCCTCTATAAAAACACCCCTAAAAAAGTCAAGATTACTTTTTTCCAATTGCTGTATTTTTTCTTCACGTATCACTCTATAGTCCTTTCTGTGGCTACAGCCAACCAGCAAAAACGAAAAAAAACAAACAAACTTTTTCATAAAATTTAAATTTTACCGGGAAGCATACGTCGAACATCTGGTAATACGACACTCGGAACACCTTCCGGATAATAATAACCTTCGGTAATCGCTTTCTGATCTGCCGGGGAATCAAGAAGTGTATTATTTTTCATACTCTGATTATCCGACCGCCCATTAATTGCATTATTTAAATGGGCAGCATCTTTTAATGTATTGATATTAAATCCTAATTTACGTCCTGCTTGCCCAAACAAAAAGTTATCAAAATCATAATTATTATACCCAATGCCGTCAAGATTTGCGCCGTTTCCTTTTACAATATGTAATGCCTTCCGCTCTACTAAAGGGAAGGTTACCTGATCCAAATTCCCATTACTAACTCCAGAAAGTAACGATTTAGTTCCCGCTGGCCCACCTTCTCTCTCAGCATAAACAAATCTATTTTCGGTTGTATTATTTACACCATTTTGATTCATTTGTTCTTCTATCTGCTTGTTCGAAATAAATACTAATCGATCTATTTTTTTTGATATAATTGCTTCTCTATCCCTTTCGGATCATTAAACTCATATTTCCCTTCTACCTTCTGCGTTTTGGAATTTTCAACTACAATTTTATCAGGTTGATTATTTTTATCAATTCTCAAGAATTTACCCTTCTCATTAAATACAAAGTTATCCCAAGGAGCCATCCCGTCTGGATCAATAAACCTTATCGGATTATCGAAGGCATAATTATAGGGAGAATGCCTTCTCATTTTCTCTGATAATGGGTCTATTACCCACCAACGCCCAAGTTGTGGATCCTGCATCCTCGCCCCATAATCATACCACTCCAACCCACTTCCATCACCAAACTCTCGATTCTGCAACTCTTTGCCATTATACTTCAACCGATTCTCCGGATAATTCTTCCTCACCAACGCATTCGCACTAATCCCCAACATTGACAACCCAAACGGACAATAAAATATCTCCGCCTAATCTGGCTTTAAATAAACCTTTCCCTTGATTGATTGTGCAACTTAAATTTGACGCCATTTAATTGCCATATTTGAAGAATTTCGGATAGTTGGCTTACCTGTTGCTGCTTTAACAAAAACCTTATACTTTTACTTTCTCCTAAATATTGGAATACGATGGAGTTATCTACTCCCGTTTTGGTTGTAATGGCTCTCCCTCCATAAAATTCGCCTTTAACTCCCAAAATAAACACTTCTATATCCTTTAAATCCTCAAGAATATACTTCATTTCTAATTCTACTGTAGGTTTCACCACAATTTTATCTGGTAACAAATAAATATTCCCTACGACGCTATACTCCTTTATTATATAGTTGGCATTCAATAGCAGAATACTGATTGATAGAAAAATTAGAAAGCTGATTTTGTATCCTCTAAAAAGGATAAAAAATGAAAGGCATAGGAACAGCAATCCGAACCAAGTAAGTAATCTAAGTACGTGAAAATTTCTATCGGTGATCAGTGGAAGAATTGTTTCCTTTTTATTCATTTTCTATGATTTATAAGCCATGATTGACCTTGTACCGAAAAATCGGGCAGTTTAAAATTAGAGAAAATGGGCAATTGAGCTTGTCGCAAATCCGCATAAAATCATTGGCAGTAGAAAAAGTATCAGGCTCATTATCCCCCAAAATCTCCGTCTCCATTTGGGAAACTCTTCAAACCTCTTTAACAAAAGCGTAATTTTTTCCATAGAGTAATAGCGATAAACAATGGCCATCCAGGTCAGCATAATTGGCACAGCAATAAATTTGCTGTGAACATACACCGTAAAATCCCATACACCCAACCTCCTCACTAAGACTAACAGGAAGAGGGTAGTAACAAATTGGCTTACTGTAACTACAGCAGTAGCGCTAACCCGGGGTGTTTCGTTTTTAAATCTGGAATAATAGCGGTAGGTACTTATAAAGAACCATTTATACATTTGGTGATGCTTAACGATAATAGTTACAGAATTTTAAATCTGTTTATGAAGAAAGCCTTTTCGACTAGCGGAACTTTTCTCATTTAAAGACCAATGCCTTATCGGGGCATTAATCACGCTTTCTTAGTCCTAAAGGCATCAATAAGGTATTTTAAGTTTACAATCAAAAAAAATATCAACAAGAGCAACGCTAAAGGCTGAAAAACAGGAAATTTCATTGGTCCAATCCAGTATTGCCGGGTTGTTATACTCGTCGTAAATGCGGCCAAATTTATCGTTGCCAGGAACAAAGTTATTCCTGTCAATAAAACCCCCATCCTGAAACTGGAAAAATATAATATTACATTGAGCAGCTCGAAAACGCCACAAATGACATGCCTGATCTTTGCCACATGCGTCACAGATAACATCTCGATCCATGCTAAGGCTGAAAGTATAAACAGGATAGTAAATGGTAATATCCTTAACAGCCTTTTATAATCCATAGTTTTAAACCTAGCAATTAAAATCCTTGCAATTTCGCCACCGTGACCCCACAATGTAATCTACCCTTTTCAACATTAACCAATCCATCAAAATTGCGTCCTTTCTTCTCAAAGTAGTAGTATCTAAGTTCAATTTTTGGGGGCAAAGGATTTACCATTCGCTCCAACCGATCGATATCAAAATTAACTACCATACTATCACCTGGCAGCACCTGAAAAAAATTAAACTTTCTAATTCCGCTATGCGCTGCATCTTTCATGTATCCATCGTAATAACTATCAACAATCAAATGAGACTTTCGCGACCGAATATTTTTTCCTGAATAAAACATATCGAGATTATCCAACACTGTTGAAAAAATGTATATCGTATCCGCATTCCGATTGACTATTGGAATACTGATGACATTGAAATCACTTTGACTATGCTTAGCGACACTCATCCTCGATTGTATGTATCTCTCCCCCCCGTAATTGACATAGTCAAACTTCGAAGAAAAAATATCTTTTTCTCCCGCACATGAACATAGTGCGGTTGCTAAAATTAACATCCACCTCATTTTTTTTGTTTGTTAGGGTGATCAAGGTTATAAGCTTTCGCCGGTATCGGATTACTGGTCGCAGACTTGAAGGCTCCATTTGTATCATAGACAACTGTCTTACGAATAGCTCCCGCCATATTTTCCACTTCCATAGCCCGGCCTGGGTCTTGATCTCCACCAGCTCTCAGATGTCCT
The DNA here is from genome assembly GCF_012516375.2 of Chitinophaga oryzae. Classification (NCBI taxonomy): domain Bacteria; kingdom Pseudomonadati; phylum Bacteroidota; class Chitinophagia; order Chitinophagales; family Chitinophagaceae; genus Chitinophaga; species Chitinophaga oryzae. Next base: position 3,247,458 of record NZ_CP051204.2, on the reverse strand, counting down.
ATACCGTGCCAAAAATTCTCATAAGGCGTAAAAGTTCTTAATGGCCCTCTTCCTCCGCCTTGAAGGATATCCATTGCATTAACAGGAACTTGATTTCCTTCTTCTGTATATTTAACATCCATTACATTCGCTTGCGTTGGGGCGGGATTTATTGCCAAGATCCCTTCACCATCCTTAGTTGAAGTTGGATAGACTGCTGCATCTCCTTTTGAGCCTTCATTACCGGTATTAACCTCAATCATACCGCCTTTTTTACTTTCAAATGAAATATTTTCCTCAATAATGACATTATACTTTATTTCAGAAGTCATTAAACCATTTAATTCGCCGAAGGCCTTCGCTTCATCACTGGTAAATTTAGAGACATCGCCACCAAAAACCAGCTTCCCACTCTTTTCATATGAAAAGTCTTTAGCTTTGTCTCCAAAAGATTGATACAAGAGATCCTTAACCGTCGCTTGATATTTTTCACCTACAATCACGTCAGCGGGTCCCCTTCCATCAGGATCGATAAAACGTAAAGGGTTATTAAAGGAATAGTTGTAAGGACTCCAACGTCTCATTTTCTCGCTCAATGGATCCAACGTATGCCATCGGGCTATCTGTACATCGTACATTCTGGCCCCATAGTCATACAGCTCCAGCCCTGATCCATCTCCAAATTCTCCACTTTGTAATTCCATACCATTATACTTCAACCGATTCTCCGGATAATTCTTCCCAGTAAGCGCATTCGAACTTATCCCCGCCATCGTCAACCCAAACGGATAATAATGCATTTCCTCCAGCACCGGGCCGGTCATTTGCGCTACCATTAGATTATCAAAGAACACCTCCTGTGAACTCTCATTACTGGTGTAAACATACAAAAATCCGCTCTTTTCCATGACCATCTTATCCTGAGAAAGTGTCTGTAACTGATCTGGCTCAGCTTTTACCTGCTTCACCCCGCTGTTTTGCTCTACCATTTTAAACTGATCATCGAACGAAACGTAGTTCAGGTAGGCTTTCGGCTTTCCGGGTTGCTGATCGGGGTTCTTCTCTTTCAGCTGGCGATAATCATTATTGTAAAAATTGGCGTTGAAGGGCGTACTTGCCACAGATGCAGGAGCGCCGTGGGTGGCATCCGCGGAGGTGGCGCCACCAAATGCATTGATTAGGTCCGCCAGCATATTTTCAGCAGGTACAACAGGACTATTCTTGTCCACCGGACCATTGGATTTATAAAAAGCCTTGCTGCTCAATTGTATGGTGTCACCGGCCATTACCCTTAACACCAGCGAAGGGCCGATCTTTTTACCGGTGCCGGTGGCGATCAGTTTAGCGACAGATTCATTTTTACCGGCGCTCTCGTCCGTCGGGTACCCTACCGGTTTATTACTCCGGGTATTGTCGATATTACTGAACAACAAATTCTCTGTCGCGGCATTGGGCGTTTCCATAGTTGCCGCATACATGGTGAAGTTCGTCTGCTCCGTGAGTACCAGCCGGGTATTGCCCAGATGGTCTTTTACAAAATAGTCGTAGACAAATGTCGGCGCCTGACCCGCCTGGTAGACGGTCCGGATCCGTCCTTCTTCATGTCCGGCAAAACGCAGACTGTCATTTTCATAGACAAAGCCGCCCAGGTAGTCTGTGGTGGTCACCTTAGCGGTGCCGGTAGTATTATCGGTAACGATCTTACGGACCTTATTACCACCTGCATCGTACATAAACCGGATATTTCCCTTTCCGGTAACAGTTATCAGTTCCGGCAGGTTAAGGTGGTTGTAGCTGATGGAAGCGATTTGTTTATTCCCGTCACGGGTAAGGTTGCCCACTCCGTCATAGGCATAATCAACGCCATCCGTCTGGCTATCGGTAAAATCACCTAAGCCTGTCTTAGCCCTTACGGTATCATAAACCGATTTCAGCTGGTTGCTGTTATCATTATAACGGTAACTCAATTTATCTACCTCACCTGCCGCATTATTCACCTGACCGCGTTGTTTCATCGTCAACAGGTTACCGTTAGCGTCATAATTAATATTGCTCACGGTAAAATCCACCGCTCCGTTCTGCCAGTTTCCGGAAGTAAGCTGGGAGAACCCCGCACCTTTCAACCGGCTGATCTGATCATAGTTATAGCCATAGGCACGCTGAGCGGTGTCATTCCATCCTTTCCAACGGATACCGGCGATATTACCACTAAAAGCCTGATTGGTAAATCCATAATCGTAGTTCAGTTCCTGTCCGAAATGCGCGCCCACGGAGCCATTCGCCAGATAATCCTTGCTGATGCTCCTCAGCCAGCCGCGGAGGTTATAATCATACGTCTGCCGTTCCAACGGGGCACCGGTCCCATTGATACCCAACTCCTTTACACTCAATTGCCCGATCTTATCGTAGGTATTCCTGGCAATGGTGCGTGTCAAGGCGGCATTGTCGTTCAACCGCTTGTTAATAGCTTTCACCCTGCCCTGATCGTCATAAACCATCGTTGTCAGGACAGTGGTTTGCGGTGTAGCCCCGCTCCGGCTGTTTTTATGCCGCTGGTAGGTGCTGACAACTTTCCCGTTAAAATTGTAACGGGAGGTTATTACGTCCGTGCCGCCGGTAGCATTGTCGGCTACCACCTGGCTTATCCTTCCTTTATCATTGTAGTAGGTGGTAGCGGTGAGCCAGGTATCGGTACCCAAAATGCGGGTACGCGTACCCGTTACCAGCCCTTTGGTGAGATTCCCGACCGTCACCGGCTCAACGTATACATTGCCTTCATCAGTCGGCTTGCTAAAATCGCCGCTGATCGCGCTTTGAACGCCAGGGAACTGATAATTATCGTAAAATGTATATGTTAACGGTGTCAGCGTACCATTGCTGAAGATATCCGGTAAGGGATTGCTGACAACGATATTCGCAGTGTCCCTCCTCAGCGACGGGTTAATCAGCATATCTACATTGACGCCACTGCCGGTATCAAAACCATCTTCCAGCGTTACGGAGTTCGTCGCTTCGTAAACGGTACGCGCCGGTTCATGATACGCGGTAACCAGGTCGGCAAGGCCCGGAAAAACGTAGTTGCTGGTGCCACTGTTATTAACGGCCCCGTTCATCTGTCCCTGTAACACCTGCCGGGAGATGTTCCGGTTGTACAACGTCGTTTCTATCGGCCGGTTCAGCTGATCGTAAAAAGTGACATGCCATACATTCTGTGCCCGCTGAACCGAGTCCCTGGTAAACACCAGTCGGTCACGGACATCATACACCATCTCCACCACACCGGCGCCGGGCACTTTTTTAGTGACCATCCGGTTCCTTTCGTCATAGGTATATTGAAAACAAAGGCCATCTGCGATAGCTGCGGTATTCCAGGTAGTCGTTATTTTTTCCACGCCCAGCGGTGGGATGACAAAGCGCAGGTTATTCAGGTCATCGTAGATGTAATAGGTACAAAACCAACCCATGTGTGCAGTGCCGGGATTGGCTCCTTTTAACTTTCTCAATACCAGCTGACCGGATTTGTCCTTATACTCCCTTATCTGACCACCGTCTTCATCAATGCTCACATCTACCGTCAGCTGACCGGGATCATAAGCGCGGGGACTGACCGGCAGTCCGGTAGCACCTATGGTCCAGATGCGTACAGAATCCTGGGCTGTGTTAACCAGGTACTGATGGCTCACCGGACGGGTAGCCCAACTGTTGCCGGGAGCGTAGGTTTTCATCACCCGGTTTAACGGAGATGCCTCAAATTCGGTCTGACTATAATATATTTTCTCTCCCGGATACCTGCCGGAATTCTGATAAAACTGTTGTTGTGCGCTAAAGGGAGATGTTTTGAATTTGCCATCGCCGGTAGTGTGCATATAAGGCAGATACTTATACTGCTCCCTTCCGAAAGCGTCGTATACGACCGGAGTTACAATATCCCTGGCGGAATCGCCCATCCCTTTGGCCACTGTCTGCAACGGCCGGCCAAGACCGTCAAAATACTGCGTACCCTGCTTTACCTCTTTTACCGTCCGGCTCTCCGCGATCACCGCAGCCGGATCTGTAGTGGGCATAGACGGTTCCCATGTGCGGATATAGTTAATAGACGGTGACGTGTAGGCGGCTGGTAAAGCCACCGGCGTAGCGGCAGGAAGTCCGGGGCCACCTGGTTGCTGCGCCTGAGCCGCCTGGCTGGCCAAGCCTAATGCGGGAACCAATAATGTAACGTGCAATAATCTGAACCAATTTCTTTCTCTCATAGGTCTTCTATTTGGGTAACAACTTTTCATGATGTAACCGGCGGTTGATATTTCAGAACTTTTCTATCCTTGTTGCTACATCTGGCCATTCCTCTCTTTAGGCACCGCAACTAACAGAGATAAGTTGATTAAACAGCTATTGGACCAGGAACAATCTATCAGGGGAGCGTCACCATAGGTAAGGAATGCATTCCGGATAGGAGGAATTGTTGGGCAACATCCAATATTTTTGCTACATAGTCAATGTTTCTTTTGTAACAACCAATGTTGCACAAGATAGAAAAATAGTTCGTTCCTGCAAAATCTCGCGGTCACTGGCATTACACCCTTCATTCAGGAGAACTTTATCTGTTTTCTCGCAATATTAAACAACGAGGCGTTTCCTCAGTACAAAGTCCTTCGCAATAATAAAAGAGTTATCCAAAAACAGGATTTTAAGGGCCTGAAAGCCTTCCATATGCGCTGTTCCATTCCAAAACACCGGCATGGAGGCTGCTGTTTGCGAACAACGGACACTCTCCTCTTCGAAACACCTGGCATATGCATCCATCAATTTCTGAGGCCCGCTTGCAAATAACCCGAACGGTGGCAAAAAGCCGTCCCGCTCCAGGAAAACAGTGTTCCAATAAGTTTCTGGCGGTAACAAATCACCGTAGATACCCCGGTGAGCCCGATGCAATTTCCCAAAAAGCCGGTACGGATCTTTTGCGACCCCGTTAAAATACAATGATGAGTTGAGATCATTGTATTTCCAGAGCAAAGGATGATCATTGACCACATCTATATCCGAAAAAACATCCTTTTGTAGTTTGAGGTCCTTGTATCCAACGATGTCTATGATAACGTTTTCAGATCTGACCTCTTCATCGTCGAGCTTAACCCACAAATCCAGAAATGGCTGGTCGGCATGTATATTTAAAGAAGAAATTTTAATCTCGATTTCCTCGGGATCAAAATTCTTCCGAATGTCAAGAACAAGGTTCTCTAATTGCATAGCAAAAAATTATCTTCTGCCTCACGAAATCTGCCATTTTTAGCACGCTTATTCCGTTACCAGCACGAAACCAGGTAGCTACCAACAACAATTACTGTTTTTTTTCCCTATTCAGGTTAAAACCGATCACATTACGTGGCTGCTCTGGCTTATGGATGAGATGCTCGAGCACCCGATAAATGTCCTCAAACTGATTATCATACTGAATCCTCATTTCATCCAACACCCTCATTACTTCCTGGTAATTAACAGATAATTTTCTCAATGACACAAAGGTTCTCATGATGGCGATATTCATTTCTATGGCTGTGTCACTCCTAAGTACACTGGATAACATCGCCACACCTGTTTCACTAAACGCAAAGGGCTTCGCACCTCCAAAGTGCTTTTTGTGTGGTATCACATTTTGTGATACCACTGACTCTATCTCCTCTTCTGTCAACTCAAACATAAAATCTTCCGGAAAGCGCTCTATGTTTCTTCTTACAGCTTGCTTGAGTGTCCGTGTTTCTACTCCGTACAACTCCGCAAGATGAAGATCCAGGATTACCTTTTCTCCTCTTACTTGTACTATCCGTTTTATAATTCTCTCTTCAGGAACAAGCTGTGACTGTTTTAACTTATTCATCTTAACATGTATCTGCTACTACTAACGTATTAGCAGGTTGACAAGTACTATTCGGGGCAATATAAAAAACAGACATAACTCATTTCACCTTATTCGTATTTTCAAATTTAAGTACCAGATCAGCTACGGCCATATTCATCCACTTTTACTCCCCCTTACCATACCCCGCCACTTCCTCCGCACTCAGCCCAAACATCGGCGGAGTCTTTACACCGATCATATTCAGGTAGATATACAACTGTGCGCGGTGATGGATTTCATGTTCTACCATGGCGCGCATCCATTTCCAGACAGGCATGGTAGCATTGCCGGGCGTGGTACATTTCCGCTGCAGGTCTTCATCGCTCAGTGCGCGGAAGATAGCTATCGACTCCTCGTGCTTTTCGTCGAAATACGCCATCACGGCGTCGTAGCCGTCTGCCTTCTCTTTACCGCAGCCGTCGTAGCTGCTGGGGCGACCGGCGATGGTTTCGGCGAACATATACCTTTCAATAGCCGCGATATGCCGTATCTCATCACCGATAGTGAACTTGCCCGGCATATAGGCCCAGTCCAGCGATTCGGGCGGCACCACGGCGAGCAGTCTTTTGGTGCGTTCACGGATTTTATCGTAGTAAGGCAGGAACGTGGTTACAGTAGTGATTTCCATGGTTAACGTTTTTTGATCTGCATCATCGTGACCAGCGCGGTGGCCACGTGGGTTTCGCGCTCGCCGGTACGGGTGTAGAGGTCTGTTTGTATAATGGTGAGCGTGGCGCCGGCTTTGATGGTCTTCCCGCGGCCGATCAGCAGTTCCCCTTTGGCCTGGTTCAGGAAATTGATCTTGAACTCCACGGTCACGAAATAAGGGTCTTCTACGGGAATGGTGGCCGCGCAATAGCCTGCCACCACATCTGTCAGCCCTGCGATGGCGCTGCCATGGAAGATGCCCGACGGGCGGAGGGCAATGTCGCTGGGCGGCATGCTGATCTCCACATACCCTTTGCCGATGCCGGTCAGGCTGGCGCCGTACAGCGCCATCATTTTCTGGCGGCCGAAACTATCGCGCACACGCTGCGCTATCTCCGGTGCTAACGGTTCAATGTTTTGCATATGCTGATGATTACAATCCGTTGGAATCGGTGGACAATACCTCACTCATATAGTCGAGGAAAGGACGCATGGCGGCAAAGGTTTTCCCGGCTTCTTTTCTGAACTGCGGTGACATCACCTCTTCGTCGGTAAAGCGGCGGATCAACAGGAACTGTTTGTAACGCAGCAGGTCGGCCCCTTCGTGTTCCGCGTCATAACCACGGGGCGTCTTTTTCAGCTGCTCCCCTTCCAGTGTGCCGAAAGTGGATTTAAAAGACTTGCTGTTGAGGATCTTTCGCAGCGGGCTCGGATCGAAGGCAATATCATCGCGGATCTTTTTGAGATCGTCGGCCACCGGCCCCCAGAAGCCGCCGCCGATAAAGGTATTGCCCTGCTCTATCTGAAAATAATAACCGCCGCGGCGCTGCCGGGTAGCCCGTTTGAAGCCACCGGCCCAATACGTTTTATAAGGTGTTTTATCTGAAGAGAAACGGGTGTCGCGGTAGATACGGAAAAGGCTCTTTTTGCCGGAAGGCGTTTCTATCACGTCATGTGCGGAAAGATCTGCCAGCAGGCCGTCCGCAAAGGTCTCCACTTCCTGTAACGCCCGGAGATAGTCGTCTTTGTGCGCATTGAACCACTCCCGGTTGTTATTTTTCTTTAACGCCTTTAAGAAATCAAATCCGGCCCGTTGTATGCCCGCTCCGCCTGTTGTTTGTTTTGCCATTTTGCTGATGTTTTTCAGGATGAAATCGACGAAAGCAAATATAAATTATTTTACCGCCGGAAGGGACCATCCGCGAAATCAAAAAATCCAATAATAAAATATCCAAATAACCAAATAACTAAATAAATTTGGCCGATGGGCTCTGCCGGAGGTTTATTAGTATATGAGGGATTATAACGCGTACAGTGATGCAGCATTGCTACCTTTATTAAAGGAAGGCGAAGTACAGGCCTTTAACGAGGTGTATGCCCGCTATTTCCGCCTGCTGTACCAGTACGCCTGGAATATCCTGGACAACGAAGATGAGTGCAGCGACGCCGTGCAGGAGATATTTGTGTGGCTGTGGGAACACCGCTCCACCCTCGAAGTCACCTCGCTGAAAGGCTACCTGATGGCCGCCGTCAAATACCGGCTGGCGCGCATCATCCAGACCTCCCGCCGCCGCGCGGCCATCCTCGCCGCCAACGTGGAACTGCCCACCACCACCCGCATAGAAGAAGATTTTGAAGTAAAAGAGCTGAGAAGGGTGATCACCGAATTCTCTGAAACACTTCCACAGCGCGCCCGTGAGATATTCCACCTCAGCCGCGTGCAACACCTCAGTAACAAAGAAATCGCCGCCCGCCTGGGCATCTCCGAAAAAACGGTGGAAAACCAGATCACCATCGCCCTGAAAAAACTACGGTCAGACCTGAGCAAAAAAATGCTCTCCTTCCTGTTGTTGTAATTTTTTTTGACCTCCTTTGGGGGGAAGCCCCTTTTTATGTCCCTTAGTATATTAAACAAGCACCTAACAGGCTTTCCATGGACCAGGCACGTATTGCAGACATTATAGAACGAATAGCGGCCAACACGGCCACAGATGAAGATCTGGCGGCATACAGCGCCTGGTGCGACGCACAGCAGGCCAGCCGGCCGGATATCGGCGACTTGTCCGCCAAGGAAAGCGCCCTGCTGGAAAGAATACACCGGCAGACAGGCATCTCCCGTGGAAGGGTATTTCCCTGGCGCATCGCTGCTGCCGCCGCCCTCACCGGCATACTGGCCGGCGGATTCTTCTGGTTCAGGCATAGCAGCCAGCCACCAGCCCCCGTCGCCATCCACGCCCTGCCACCTTCGGCAGACGTGGCGGCAGGCAAGAACACTGCCACCCTCACGCTGGCCAACGGGAAAAAGATACTACTCTCCGATGCCCGGGATGGCAAACTGACCGACCAGGACGGCGCGGAAGTCAGCAAAGCGGCCGACGGCTCACTGGAATACCGCCCGGTCAACGGCGCCACCGCCGTTCAGTACAATACCCTCAGCACCGCCCGTGGCGAACAATACCAAATCACCCTGTCAGACGGTACGCGGGTATGGCTCAATGCCGCCACCACGCTTACCTTCCCGGCCTCTTTCGCCCATCAGGCGGAACGCTCCGTGGAAGTAAACGGTGAAGCCTACTTTGAAGTGGCCGCCGATCCGGCCCACCCTTTTAAAGTACGCACCAGCCAGCAACAAATACAGGTATTGGGCACCAGCTTCAATGTCAACAACTACCCCGATGAACCGTCTGCCAGGACCACCCTGCTCCGCGGCGCTGTTAAAATCAACGACGCACAGGTGCTGAAACCCGGGCAACAGGCCATCAGCGGTAAAAACGGCGACGTAAAAATAGCCTCCGTCAACACCGACGGTATCGTTGCCTGGAAAAACGGCTACTTCGAATTCAACGATGAAAACATCTACGAAGTGATGCGGAAAATAACCCGCTGGTACGATGTAGAAGTCATCTACGAAGGCGACATCCCCACCAACGAAATGGTGGGCACCATCTCGCGGTTTGAAAACGTATCAAAAGTCTTAAATACCATCGAGAAAGCAGGCCTGTTGAAATTCAGGATCAGCGAAAAGAAAATTTATGTAAGCAAATACTGACTACGATTGTGAACGATGAATGTCAGGGAACAACTATTTAACAGTGAACTTTAAATCCACGCCAATGAAGTAATGCCAACAAACGGTGGCCTTATAAAAAACGTGAAAGTGAGGAAGCACTTCCACGTTCGGTCGTAAGGCTTCAATCAAAATCAATTTTTCACGCTCGGAAAAACAAACATTGAATTAAAAACCAAACCTCGTAAAGGTATGATATTAAACCTTCTTCACAAAGGAGGCAGGGCGAGCTATTGCCGGCCTTCCAAAATCTTCGTTTTCATGCGGATTGCAACCACCTTATTGCTTACAGCGTTCGTCGGCCTCAGTGCTGCAGCCAATGCACAGAAAGTAACCCTTTCTGAGAAAAACGCTTCCCTTGTCACCGTTATCCGGAAACTGAGAAGCCAGACTGGCTACAACTTCTTCTACGTTAAAGATCATATCAGCACCGCTAAACCGGTCAGCGTGAACCTCAACGATGTTCCGCTGAACGAAGCGCTGAAAGCCATTTTCGCCGACCAGCCCCTCTCCTACGTGATGGACGGCAAAGAGATCACCGTACGGAAAAAACCGGCAGCCACTACCCTGACAGACAGCCCGCTGACCGACGTGAACGGCAAGATCCTCGACGCTGACGGCGCCCCGCTGCCTTTTGTGACCGTAGCCGTAAAAGGCTCCCAGAAAGGCGCCATCACCAAAACCGATGGCAGCTTCACCCTCAACCTCGTAAAAGGCGATGTGGTGATAGTCCGCTCCATCGGTTTCGAAACCCAGGAAATCATCTACACCGGCCAGGCCACCCTGGACATCCGCCTGAAACGCGCTACCAATGCCCTGTCAGACGTAGTAGTGATCGGCTACGGCACCGTAAAACAGAAGAACCTCACCGGCGCCGTGACCACCGTAAAAGGCAAAGACCTTAACATCAGCGCCAGCACCAGCTTCCAAAGCGCCCTGCAGGGCAAGGCTTCCGGCGTACAGGTCACACAAACCACCGGTCAGCCCGGCGCAGGCATCAAAGTACAGATCAGAAGCAACCCGTCCTTCGCTAACGCCGGCGTGTTGTACGTGATCGACGGCGTACCCGTGATGGACGCTGCCGCACAGCCCATCACCGGCACCAAATACGGTAAAAATGCGGAAGGCGGCGTAGACAAATCCCCGCTGAACTTCATCAACCCGAACGATATCCAGTCCATCGAATTCCTGAAAGACGCCAGCGCCGCCTCTATCTACGGTGCACGCGCCGGCGCCGGCGTAGTGCTCATTACCACCAAAAAAGGCATCAACGGCAAACCAAAAGTGGAATATACCGGCTCTTACGGTATTCAGAACGTAGATAAAATGTACCCGGTATACGGCGCGGCAGACTACATGGTGCAACGCAACCTCCTGAGGGAAGAAATGTGGTACCGCGATAATAAAGTGGCTCCCTACTACGGCACCACCGATCCCGGATCTGTAGCCCAGCCCTATAAACCGATCTACTCCCAGGGCCAGATCGATTCCGCCCGCAGCTACAACGAAAAAGCTACCGACGCCATCACCCGCGCAGGTTACACCCAACAGCACAACATCGCTGTTTCCGGCGGTAACGGTAAAACCAACTACTACGCTTCCGGCAACTACTTCGATCAGAAAGGCGTGATCCTCGGCACTGACTTCAAACGTTACAACGGCCGCGTAAGCATCGACCAGGCAGTGTCCGACAAAATCAAACTGGGCGCCAGCATGATTCTCTCCAATGCTACTGCTAACAATACCTTTACCGGCGGCGCCAACGAAAACGGCGGCATCATCACCTCCGCCATCTACTGGGCGCCGGTGCAACCGCTGCAACTGCCCGACGGCACCTACCCCGTAAGCCCCTACTATCCTAACATCCCCAACCCGGTGTCGTACGGTACCATCACCGACCAGACCGTTACTACCCGCACCCTCAGCAGCGCTTTTGCAGAATGGAGCATCATCCCGGACCTGAAAGCCAACGTACGCTTCAGCTACGACAACTCCAACTCCAAACGCTCCACCTACCTGCCCAGGACATTCTACCTCGGCGCACAAGTGAACGGCTCTGCCAGCATCGCCCAGTCAGAAGCCAAATCCACCCTGCTGGAATATACCCTCGCCTATAACAAATCGTTCAACGAACAGCACAACCTCAGCGCCGTGGCCGGTTACAGCTACCAGAAATCCGGCTGGGAAGGCTTCAACGCCTCCAACCAGGGCTTCCTGTCTGATGTGTCCAAATACTATGACCTCGGCTCCGGTCAGGCCATCAAACCGATCGTAGGTTCCAGCAAATCAGAAACTATCTGGGCCTCCTACTTCGCCCGCGCTATCTATACCTACAGAGGCAATATCACCTTACAGGCGTCTATCCGCCGCGATGGCTCCTCCGTATTTGCCGCCAACAAAAAATGGGGTTACTTCCCCGGCGTATCTGCCGGCTGGGTGCTCTCCGATGAAGCGTTCCTGAAAGGCTTTACACCGCTCTCCTTCCTGAAGGTAAGAGCCGGCTACGGTGAAACCGGTAACAGTAACTTCGGCGCGGCGGCCAACAGGGTATACGACGCCTCCAGAAGCCCTTACTTCGGCACCGGCAATATCAATACCGGCGTAGTAATGACCCGCGACGAAAACCCCAACCTCACCTGGGAAACAGCCGGTGAACTGAACGCGGGCGTTGACTTCGCGTTCTTTAACAACCGCCTCTCCGGTTCATTCGACTACTTCCGCAAAGACATCCGCAACCTGATCTTCAGCGTCACCTATCCCACCGGTTTTGTGCTCAGGGAAGGATTTATCAATGCCGGGAAAACCAGGTCTACCGGTTACGAGATCGCCCTGCACAGTAAAAACATCCAGTCTGAAAACGGCTTCTCCTGGTCTACCAGCCTGAATTTCTCCCACTACCTCAGCTACTGGAAAGAACGTTCACCGGCAGCCATCGGCGCCCTGAAACCCTGGGAAGCCGCTACCGGCAAAGACGCACTGTTCAACCCGATCTATGGCTACTGGTCAACCGGTATCTATAACGGAGAGAAAGGCGGCGCACCGGCATATATGCCCGGCATGCTGCCCGGCGGTCTTATCCTGAGAGACATCCACGGCTTCGACGCCAATGGTAAAGTAGTAGGCCCCGATGGCGCTATTTCCGCAGCAGACAAAACCCTGCTCGCAAACGGCGACCCCCGTTTCAACTTCGGTATCGGTAACCAGTTCGCTTATAAAAATTTCGACCTGAACATCTTCTTCTCCGGCCTGGTCCAGAAAAAATGGTCCCCCTACCTGGCGGCAGAGTCAATGAAACCACCACCAATCCTTTTGGTTTCAACGCTATGCCGGTATCATCCAACCGCTGGACCTTCAAAAACCCGAACGGAGACTTCCCGACCGCCCTCACCGACGGCTCTTATTCCCAGTTCCAGAACGAAGCCAGCTACTGGCTCGCCGACGCTTCTTTCCTGCGCTGCCGCAACATCACGCTGGGTTATACCCTGCCTGCCAAAGTAGTAGAAAGACAAAAAGTATTCTCTGGTGTAAGGTTCTCCTTCGACGTTCAGAATCCGTTTACCATCACCCAATACCCCGGCCTGGACCCTGAGCTGGACCCGGACAACTTCTACCCGCTGGTAAAAAGTTATGTATTTGGCGTAAACGTATCCTTCTAATCACTTAACCGGACAATTATGAAAAACATATATCACCGACTCGTTTTGCTGGGCAGCCTCGCGGCTTTCAGCGCATGTGAAAAAGACCTGAAATATACCACCTACGGCAACCTCGCCGATGTAGTGAATACCAATGAAGGCGCCGTGGCCACCGTCAACGCCGCTTACACCGGCCTGGCCGGCGGCGCCGACTGGCAGGGCGGCTGGGATGCCGGCACCTACGCCTGGCGCACACAGGCCATGATGACCACCGACGAAGGCATCTGCTCCTGGGGCGGCAACTGGATACCGCTGCGTAACCTGAACTATACGCCCGACTTTGATTGGGTGACACACAACTACGGTAATTATACTTCCTATATTTCCCGTATCGCTATTGCACTGGGCAATCTCGAGAACCTGAACATCGAAGCCCAATTGAAACAGCGGTATATCGCCGAACTGAAGGCGCTGAGAGCCCACTATGCACAACTGCTGTATTTTAACTATGGTCCCTTCACCATCGTGACAGACCCTAAGATAGCAGCCGATCCCAATGCCCCTTACCTGCCCCGTCCGACCAAAGACGTAGTGGTGGCGCAGATCGAAAAAGACTATAAAGAAGCTGCTGCGGTATTGCCGGACAAGTTCACCGGTATGGATTACGGCCGCTTCTCCAAAGCCGCCGCCCTCACCGGCCTCATGAAACTATACATGCATGAGAAAAAATGGGCGGATGCAGTAACCACCGGTCAGCAACTGACACAGATGGGCTACTCCCTGATGGGCAACTACGAAGACAACTTCAACACCGCCAGCAAAGGCGGCAACTCTCCGGAGATGATCCTCGCCATCGTATGCTCTTCATCCGGCGGCGACCAGTACACCAATATGTGGCTGGCACACGCACTGCCCTCCGATTACAAAGACTCTACCGGCATCCCGCTGACAGCATGGGGCGGTTATAAAATGCCCTGGACCAGCTACGATAAATTCGATAAAAAGGATAAAAGGCTGAAAGTGCTGCTGGAGTCCTATCCTGTAGGGAAAGACCCCGGTGGAAAAGTGATCTATAAAAACGCCAGGACAGCGGGCGAACTGGGCGCTATCCCTGTGAAATTCGCTCCCGACCCGTCCCGCGCCAACTCACAGAACAGCGCGATCGACTTCCCTATCTATCGCTATGCCGACGTACTGCTGATGCTGGCAGAAAGCATCAACGAAGCTAACGGCGCTCCTAACCAGCAAGCTTACGACGCCATCAACGCCGTCAGGAGAAGAGCCGGGCTGGCAGACCTGCCCATAGGTCTCTCTAAAACCCAGTTCCTCGCCAAAATACAGGACGAACGCCTGTTTGAACTGTGGGGCGAAGGCTGGAGAAAAGATGACCTGATCCGCTGGAACCTCTATATCCAGCGCGCTGTCAACGATGGCTCCACTACCGCACAGCCTTATAAAGTGCTGCTGCCTTTACCCAGGCTGGTGATCACCCAAAGCGGCGGTGTCATCAAACAAAACGAAGGATATAACTAAGGACCATGAAGCGATTGTTTTATTTATTGTTTTTAACATCAACCGGTTTGCAGGCGCAGGATATATCCGCGCCTGCAAATCTCCGGCTGACGGGCACCCGCAGCTGGATCAGGGTTGACTGGGAGGATAAGGCCTCCAACGAAGCAGGCTACCACCTGTACTGGTCGGACAGTAACCACAAACCGGCCACACCTTCCGCCACGCTGCCCGCCAACAGCACCCGCTATTATATTCAGCAGGTGAAAGGCAACACCCGTTATCATGTATGGGTGGAAGCCTTCGACACACGGCAGCACAGCAAAGCGCTCACTGACGCCGTCCTCACCACCACACAGTGGTCGCTGGATACCGCCGAAGCCCGCCGGCTGGACATCGCCAGCTCCGCCGCCGTACCGGAAGGCATGGCCCTCTACTGGCATGATGAGTTCAACGACTCGCTGCTGGACCGCAACAAATGGCACACGACCTACTATTCCAATATTGACTTTCTGAAGAAAGACAACCTGGACAATATGCGCAACGGCACGCTTCCCGAAGCGGCCTATACGCTCAACGGCCATACCATCAACATTTTCACCAACGACTCCCTGCCGGCAAAAGCCTACTACCCTAACGGCCGGAAGATCTCTTCCATCCAGACATACGACTGGCGTACCAACGAAAACCTGCTGGACAACAGCCGTGGCGGATACTATGAGGTAAGGGTGAAACGCAGCTTCACCGGCAAGCCACAGGGACTGAACACCGCCTACTGGTTCGACTCGCCGGGGCCGGACCTGAAATACTACCTCCAGGAAGGCACCACGCTCGACGGCGTTACCGGCATCCGCCCGAAAGGACAGGTGTTCGAGATCGACGTATTCGAAAATATCGATGCACAGTTTGTACTGCATGGTCATGTGGATGATAAGGGCAGGTTCGTACACAACCTCAATACCCACATCGCCAAAGGCTTTGAGCACAAAGACCAGTGGGTCACCCACGGCATTCTCTGGACGCCCAACAGCATCAAACATTATATTAACAATCAACTGATAAAAGCTTACACCGACAAACACCAGATCTATTCCCCCAACCACGTGATGAACGTGTTCCTGGGCTCCTATGGCGGCGGTGGCTCTGTAAGCATGGAGGTAGATTATATCCGCGGTTATCAATGGCCGCTGGAAGGCAACAACGAACTGCCGAATCCCGGTTTTGAAGCCAACACCAGCCTGCTGCCCTGGGAAGGCAACGGCACGCTGGCGCCCGGCCGCAGTGGTAGCCATGGCCTGTTACTGAAGGCTGGTCAGGAAATGGAACAATATGTGTACCTGGACAATAACAGCAACTACCAGTTGACCTACTGGCAGAAAGGTAACAGCCCGCTGCACGCTGCAGTGGCCAATATGAAGCTGGTCACCGGCGACCTGCAACAGGCGGCGGCGCAGACACAAAGCGGCAACGCCGGTTTCACCCGCCAGCAGCTTTATTTTCAGACCGGTAAAGAATATGGCGGCAATATGAAAACCGTGCGCATTTACTTTAAAAACACCGGTCAGCAGGATATCATTCTCGATGATGTGACCATCAGCAAGACAGGCAAATAACCATCCGTTATATACTTCAAAGGGCTGCCGGCAATAAATGCGGCAGCCCTTTGTTATGGAACAGGCCTGGTGGCATCAGGCATGCTGTGCCGGCCAGTCTGTCTTATTTATTTCATAAATACAATTCAGGCGGGAAGGCTCGCCGAAGTAAGCCACTTCTTCTTCCTTCACCTTGCGGGCGCCCAGCCGTGTGATGGCTATCCGGGAGCGGGTGTTGACAGCGCCCACATGAAAAATGACCTTGTCCACATATTGAAAAATATACGACAGCATCAGGTCTTTTACCGAAGGATTCAGTCCGGTGCCCCAGCATTCGCGGCTATAGAAAGTATAACCGATCAGGATGCTGTTGTCTTCCGGGTTGTAATCGTAGAAACGGCTGCTGCCAGCTGTTTTACCGGTGGCTTTGTCCACGATGCGGAAAGCGCCGCCGCTTTTCATGGCGCCGTCGAAGTAGGTCTCAAATACCGGCCGTTGCCAGCGGGTTTTATTGGGATGCTGCTCCCATACCAGCGGATCGGACGCCACTTCATACAACGCTTCAAAATCATTTGGCTGCAGGGGATAAAGGATGGCCCGTTCGTTTTCCAGTTGAGGTTGTATAGAAAAGTTCATAGTAATTGTATTTGTCTTAGACAAAGTAACAACTATCCACCCGCTTCCCCTGCGTCCAATTGATACAAAACAGATAGTCCGGCTTAGAAAAGCTTCTCCTGTGGCGGCTTGGCGCCGGCCAGCCGGATATACACGGTGGTTTGGCCGCGGTGGTGCGTCTGATGCTCAAACGCTTTTTCAAAAGCGGCCTCGCGGCTCATGTCAAAGCGGCCAAACAGTTTGATCGGCTCCGGCATTTGCGCGTCTTTCATGTTTTTGAGCTTGTCGATGACAAAGTCGTAGCTGTCCATCACGGTTTTGGTCACCGATTGTTTGGAAGTGTCGCCGGACTTTTCCAGGTCGCCCGGTTTTCCCTGCATGGTGGCGCCGCTGGCGAAAGTGGCAAATCCGAAATTGGCTTCTGCAAGATGCAGCATCTGTCCGGCGAAGGAACGCATTTCAGGCGTAGGTTTCAGGCCATAAGAGCCCTCGGGCATGGCATCCAGGTACTCTTTAGTGTATTCCTTTGCCCTTTCCCATTCTTTGATCATTTTAGCGTTGATTTGCTGCGCATACATTTGCAGCGACAGGCATACGGTGATGCCGGTGGCGAGAAGTAATTTGAGAGGTTTCATATTTGGTGGAGTTATGTAGTCTACTAAATTACTATATTCCCTCTTTGCAAAAAAAGATATTTCACCCATGAACGCGACAAACATCTGGCATACGGTAGTTACTATTGCCGAACTGAATGAGAAAGGAAAATCCACGATGAATGAACATCTCGGTATGGAATTCACCGGCATCGGCGATAACTATCTGCGTATACGCATGCCTGTTGACCACCGCACCGTGCAGACTTACGGCATACTCCATGGCGGCGCGTCCGTAGCGCTGGCTGAAACAGTGGGCAGCATCGCCTCTACCCTCGTGATCGACCCCTCCACCGATGTCTGCGTAGGCATGGAGATCAACGCCAACCATGTCCGCAGCGCACGCGAAGGATATGTGCACGGCACTGCCACGCCCATACACCTGGGCCGCCGCAGCCACATCTGGGAAATCAGGATCACTGACGACCAGCAACGGCTGATCTGCATCTGCCGGCATACCGTGGCCGTATTGGACAAAGCCTCGTTTCTGTCCGGCTCAGACCGCGGACAAGGATAAGCAGATTGTCTACAGATGACCGCGGACGGGGATGTTTTTCCTCGCTTTCAGCGGCCGGAATCCATGAAAACAGGCACATGAACAGGTGGATTAATATTTGCCAGTTATCATCCGTAAATATTATTCACCCAAAAACTGTTTACTATGGACACTCAAAACAACAGCTTTCTCCTGAAGGTAAAAGGCAACTGGAATGAATTAAAAGGTAAGATCAAACAACAATACGCAGATCTTACGGACGACGACCTGCTCTATGTGGAAGGTAAGGAAGACGAGCTGCTGGGGCGCATTCAGCAGAAAACAGGCAAAACAAAAGAAGAGGTGAAATCGTGGATCGATAAATTATAGTACCCGCGAAATATATAAGCCCCGGACTCTCAGCCCGGGGCTTATATATTAAACCTCACGCTGCAACATGGCAGCCAGCAACTCATTGGCCGTATGGCTTTCCAGCTGTTCAATCATATCGCACACCACGTTGATTTTCTCTTCGGAAACATAAGGTTTGTTCAACCGTACCATTTTCTCCTTCACGTCTTCATATGTCAGCGGACGGGTAAAAAAACCTTTATAGTCTTCTTTTTCCCCGGTAAACTGCTCTCCGCGGATCGTGGTGATCTCCACTTTGCAACGCACTTTGTCCGGATAGGCCGCTGTATAAGGGTCAAGGATACCGGCCACTTTCACCGGCTTATGCAGGGGAAAACCGGTATGTATTTTCACTTTCTGCAACAACGATTGTACATCTTCCTGTGCGATCCGCTCTTCCGTCAGCTGGGGCGGATACACCTGCCTGTCCAGCAATACGACAGCCGCCAGGTAAGGCAGGCTGTGATCTGCCTGTTCTTTGGTGTAGACTTTCGTCCTGTCGCCGTATTCACCGTTGCCCACAATATGATACGCAGTGAGGAAAGTGGTGATATTAACTTCCGTGATCTCTGCGGCCCGCAGCTGATGCGCTTCTGCCATTTCCTGTATCAATTCCAGCACCGACTGCGTATGTACTTCCGCGTTATACGTCTTCAATATACAGCGGGAGAGCAACTGAAAGTCTTCCGCACTCCATTCATGTTCCAGCTTTTGCTCGTGTACGGCGTTATATCCTTTTTCCGGTATCTCAAACAGTTCCGGCGGACCGCTGACCCCGTTTTTTGCCATCATGACCAGGTTCATACAACCGGCGTTTACCAGCGCAGATGCCAGTCCCTTCCATTCGGTGGTATAAGACGCCCGCGAAGTAACAATGGGATTGATGTTACAGCCCGCTATTCCCAGCGCATGGGTCAGCGCTTTGGCGGACAGGTCCATCAGCCGGCCGGCGCCGGCTGTGGCGGAGAACGCCAGCAAGGTGGTATGGTCGAACCCGGCAATCATCACCGGATAGTTTTGTGTGAGTACACATTCCACCGCGTAGGCCGTTGCCATGGCGGACAAAAACCTTTCTCCGGAGATCTCTTTCAGGTGGCATGCCGCCAGCAGTATCCCGATATTGTCACTCGGGTGACAGGTAGACTCCTTCGCCAGGAAGTTGTCCATAAAATCAGGATAACGGATGAAGGCTGTATAGCACTGTGCCGCATGGTCTGCCGCCAGCGGCTGAGCCGTTGTGTATAACTGCCTGATGCCCGCTTCCATCTTCCGGGGCGTTTCCTGGAACTGTGCCCAGATAAAGGAAGCGGCTGCATCGAGTAAATGAATTTTCAGGCGCGACCGTATTTCCGGTGGTATGTCTTCATAATGAAACCGGAGCGCAAATTCAGCGATCTTTTCTGTCTGTGTCATCGGGCTTTCTTTTTAAACACCTGCTCTAAACCCCGTGCCAAACGCTGGCACGGGATTAGAAAAGAACCTTCATTATGGACACTATGAATCTTGACAGCATTAACCGGATCAGAACGATCCTGATGAACCGTCAGCAGACCCTTGCGGTAGCAGAAAGCGTCACCGCCGGCATGTTACAGGTCGCGTTTTCATCGGCCGACAAAGCGTCGGAATTTTTTCAGGGCGGCATTACAACGTATAATCTGGGACAGAAAGCGCGGCATCTGCATCTCGATCCGATCCACGGACAACGGTGCAATTGCGTATCTGCAGAAACCGCCCGCACTTTATCAGAAAACTGTTGTTCCTTTTTTTCATCACATTGGGGAATCGGCATTACGGGCTATGCTTCTACGGTACCGGAAGAAGGCATTACGGAGCTGTACAGCTACTACAGCATTGCGGCCGATGGGCAGGAGATGAAATCAGCACGGATAACTCCGCCGCCCGGAATGGACAATCCTATTGCCGTCCGGTATTTTTATACCAATACGGTGATTGACATCCTGCTGGACGTACTCACCAATACAATACAAAAAAAGCCCCGCTGAAAGCGGGGCCTTTGTCCGGATGGCACACCATCCGTTTACCTGAACAAATGTACGGAAGCGCCTATTTCGTAGGCGCCGTTATTAGGATTGTTGTAACCTCCGGTCTGTGCATGATAGAGCGCCTGTATCGTCACGGTATTACTGATGTTTACCCCAAAACCGGCTGTCAGGCTTTTGGAGGTGTGGTACAGCGCCATGATGTTTAGCAGGTTGTCCAGGAAAACTGCGTTCACTCCTACGTCTACTATATTATCATAACCGCGAACGCCCCGGAAGCTGACTTTAGGCGTCAGGCTTTCCAGTGCGCCTTCAAACCGGAATTTATATTCGGCTGCGGAATAGAAGATGGTACCGCCGTTCACCATTTTATTATCTCCTGTAACAACGCTTCTGACATTGGGCAAGGCAGCCTGCACGGTGAGCGCCCCTGTCGTATAGGCCATGCCGTATTCCCCTTCAAAATAGTTGTCCCGGCGGTTGAAGGCGCCCAGGGAAGGGTCGTTCGGGTCGCCGTTAACATGAGAAAGATCCAGCCGCTGGAAGTTGAGCGCCAGTGAAAGTCCGAAATGCAGTTGTTGCCCCGGGCTCCTACCGGCAGATGATAGGCATAACTCATTGCTACGCGGGTACGGTTGATCAGCCCTGCCACATCGTTGAAGACGTTCAGGCCCGCCCCTACTCTTTTGCCCAGTGCTCCGTCTACGGTGAGGAAACGTGTTTCCGGAGCGCCGGTAAGCTGTTTCCATTGACGGCGATACGCCAGGTTTACATGCAGCCCTGTATCCATGCCGGCCATCGCAGCGTTGGCCAGATACTGATTCTGGAAAAACTGCGTCCCGGAAGGGTCCAGCAGGGCCGGCGCGTCGCTGAGCGTTTGCGCCGAGGCGCCGCCTGCTGCCGTCATCAACAGCAGCAAGGCTAAACGCTTGGTCAGGGAGGATAGCATGCTTTTCATGTAATAATATTGATAAGACATCTTTATTCTATTGATCGTTCCGGATAATGGTGATAAATCCTTTCCACACACGGGAAGTACCGTTGACGGTGAGCACATAATAATAGGTGCCTTCTGCCAGCGGATGGCCGTTCAGCGTGCCGTCCCAGTCGTTGCTATAGTTACGGCGCTGGTATACCAGTCTGCCTGCGCGGTCGAATATCTTCACTTCGTTGTCGGGATAGCTGTCCAGGTTGCGGATGGTCCAGCGGTCGTTTTTACCGTCGCCGTTGGGCGTGAGCAGGTTGGTAGCATCCAGTTTATAGTCGTCCGTTACCCGGATGCTGATGGTGGCGCTGGCGCTGCAACCGGCCGCGCTGGTGCCTGTCACCTGGTAGGTAGCGTCAGCTGGCGGTTTTACCGTCAGCGTAGGTTCCTGCAGACTTCCATTGGCGCCGGCGGCGGGCTTCCAGCTGTAGGCAGCGGCCCCGGTTGCCGTCAGTGTAACGACATCACCTTTGGAGATGGTACCGCCTTTATCGCTGCTGATGCTGACAGCCGGCAGCGCATTGACGGTCAGGAAGAACGTCTGGCTGTAGGTGTCTTTACCGCCGTTGGCCGTGCCGCCGTCATCTTTCAGGGTGATGGTAACAACAGCGGAGCCGCTGCCCACGCCGGGTTTCAGCTGGTAGCGGATGGTATTGGCAGCTACATCAGCTTTAAGCACATCGAAATAAGGCTGGCTGGACGCCAGGCTGATGGTATAATGCTGGTCCGGTTCCACCGGCGATACACCGGTGAGTTGTATCGTTTGTGCTTCGGTGGTGGCGCAGAGATAAACATCCGCTACGGGGTCCATCACCGGTTGTTTGTTGACATAGGAGATCCGGACGTTCACGGTAACGGGAACGGCTGCACTGGTATTAAGACCGTCGCTGGCGGTTACCTGCAGGGTGATGGTTTTCCCGGCGACAGCGCGCAGCAGCGTATTGTCTTTTACGGTGATGCGGCCGTTGGCAGCGAGAGACAATGCGCCTCCGGAGCCATCGGTCACCAGTGTCCAGCCCTGCACCGTACCGGATGCATCCGTGCCCTGCAGCTGCCCCACGACGGCGCCGGCAGGACTATTATCATTAATGTCGAAGGATTGCTGACGAATAACGGGCGCTGTTGCATCATACGTCAGGTCAAGCTGGCCGGAGGCAAGGTTGCCGTTACCCGCTATGTCTGAAGCCACGTCCGCAGGCAATTGCACGATCACCTGACCATCCGCGGCCGGTGTGATCAGCACGGTGTAATGAATATTATCTGTGGTTTGCAACTGACTGGCGACGCCATTGTTGACCTGTATGCCGGTAACAGCCAGGCCGCGAACAGCGTCCGTGAACGCCAGGTTGACGGTAAACGGTGTATTGATACGGCCCTGGCTGCCGGAAGACAGCGTCACTCCCGGACGGTTTGTTTTCACGAGTATAGCATCGGTGGCAGGTACCTGGTGCAGTGCCGGCGCCGCGTTGTTACCGGCAGCATCTTTCAGCGCGCCGCCATTCAGTACGATAGCGTTGCCCACGCTGATGCCGTCCAGGTCCATATCACCCTGCTGAACGGTATAGCGGAATTGCAGTGTAGCCGTTCCCGTGCCGCCGGTGTAAATGGCCTGTACGGTCTGGTTACCGATGATCACCGGTATGGAGGGTGTGCCTGTCACGCTCACCGGTTCTGACAGGTAAACGCTGAAGTCCAGCGGCTGCCCGGCTTTATACGCGCCGTTGGCAGGTACGTTCACACGGGTGACCGCAGGAACGGTTATATCCGCGGTAAGCCCGATCGTATTGGAGGACTGGTTGTCGTTGCCCGCTTTATTCTGCGCCACGCCGGAAGGCACCCGGAGGCTCAGGGAGCCATCTGCGGAAGGCGTAATCAAAACAGTATAAGTAATATTGTCGGTGGTTTGTAACTGGCTCACCGTAGCGTTGGTGGCTGTAATGCCGCTCGCCGTAAATCCGGTCACCGCCTCGCTGAAAGTAATGGTCAGCGGGAAGGCTTGCCGTACGGGGCTGACAGCAGTGGTGCTGATAACGGCAGCAGGATGTTGTGTATTCACCAATACGCCGCTGGTGTTGCCTATGTTCATCAATGCCGGGTTAGCATTGTTGCCCGCTGCGTCTTTCAGCGCGCCGCCATTCAGTACGATGGCGTTGCCCACGCTGATGCCGTCCAGGTCCATATCACCCTGCTGAACGGTATAGCGGAATTGCAGTGAAGCCGTTCCCGTACCGCCGGTGTAAATGGCCTGTACGGTCTGGTTACCGATGATCACCGGTATGGAGGGGGTGCCTGTCACGCTCACCGGTTCTGACAGGTAAACGCTGAAGTTCAGTGGCTGCCCGGCTTTATACGCGCCATTGGCAGGTACGTCCACACGGGTGACCGCAGGAACGGTTATATCCGCGGTAAGCCCGATCGTATTGGAGGACTGGTTGTCGTTGCCCGCTTTATTCTGCGCCACGCCGGAAGGCACCCGGAGGCTCAGGGAGCCATCTGCGGAAGGCGTAATCAAAACAGTATAAGTAATATTATCGGTGGTTTGTAACTGGCTCACCGTAGCGTTGGTGGCTGTAATGCCGCTCGCCGTAAATCCGGTCACCGCCTCGCTGAAAGTAATGGTCAGCAGGAAGGCTTGCCGTACGGGGCTGACAGCAGTGGTGCTGATAACGGCAGCAGGATGTTGTGTATTCACCAATACGCCGCTGGCATTGCCGATGTTCATCAATGCCAGGTTAGCATTATTGCCCGCAGCGTCTTTCAGCGCGCCGCCATTCAGTACGATGGCGCTGCCCACGCTAATGCCGTCCAGGTCCATATCACCCTGCTGAACGGTATAGCGGAATTGCAGTGTAGCCGTTCCCGTGCCGCCGGTATAAATAGCCTGTACGGTCTGGTTACCGATGATTACCGGTATGGATGGTGTGCCTGTTACGCTCACCGGTTCTGACAGGTGAACGCTGAAGTTCAGTGGCTGCCCGGCTCTGTAATAACCACTACCGGGCACGTCTATACGGGCGACTACCGGTGCTGTTATTTTTGCCTGAAGGCTGAGCAGATTGGACGCTATGTTGTCATTCAGGCCTATGTTCTGTGCGGCGCCGGCAGGCACCTGCACCGTTATGGCGCCATCTGCCGCAGGCGTTATGGTTGTTGTATAAATGATATTATCGGTGGTTTGTAACTGGCTCACGGTAGCGTTGGTGACTGTAATGCCGTTCGCTGTAAATCCGGTTACCCGCTCGCTGAAAGTGATGGTGACCGGGAAAGATTGACGCACAGGGCTGACAGCAGGCGTAGCCACGGAAACCGTTGGATGTTGTGTATTGACAAACACGCCGCTGGTGTTACCAATGTTAACCAGGATTGGACCAGCGACGTTACCGGCTATATCTTTCACTGTGCCGTTGAGCACTCTTCCCAGGGTAATGCCGTCCATGTCCATGAAACCATCCTGGACAGTGCAGCTGAATTCCAGTGTAGCCGTTCCCGTACCACCGGTAAGGGTGGCCGGTACCACCGTCCCACCGATATATACCGTTAACCCGGTGGCAGCGGTGGCCGTTACCGGTTCTGACATATTTAAGGTGAAAACGAGCTGCTGACCGGCTTTATAGTATCCGGGAGACGGAACACTTACGCTGGTCACGACGGGGGCAGTCATATCTGCCTGAATGCTGAAAACATTCGATGCCAGGTTATCATTGCCCGATTGGCTCTTTACAACATTTGCCGGTATCTGTACGGTCACCGGGCCATCGGCCACGGGTGTTACCAGCACGGTATAGGTAATATTATCACTGGTTTGCAGCTGGGTGATGGTGGCATTGACCGCGTTCATGTCATCGGATGTAAACCCGGTGACAGCTTCGCTGAAGGTGGCCGTCAGCGGGAATGCCTGTGTAGTCGGATTGGCAGCAGTAGAGCTCAGGGTTACGCCGGGCTGCCGGGTATTGACAAGCACCTCGCTGGTGCTGCCCACATTATTTAATCTCAGCAAGGCGTTGTTGCCAGCCGCATCTTTCAGGGTACCGCCATTCAGCTGGAGCGCTGGTCCTGTAATGATCCCGTCCATATCATAGTCACCGTCCTTCACCACATAAAGGAAACCCAGGGCGGTTGTACCGGAGCCACCGGTGTAGGTAGCCTGTACGGTCTCATTACCGATGATAATGGGGATGGATGGCCCGCCTGTTACGGTCACCGGTTCCGACACGTTCACTGTAAAGCGCAGTGCCGTACCGGCTTTGTAGTAGCCTCTGCCCGGAACGGAAACATTCGTGATTTCCGGTGCTGTAGCGTCGTAGGCCAGCGTGAGGGTATTGGATGTCGTATTGCCGGTATTGGCATTATTCTTAGCGGCGCCGGCCGGCAGGCTGATGGTGACAATGCCGTCTGCCGCCGGAGAAATGGTCGCCGTATAGGTCCGGTTATCGGCCGTCGCCAGGTTGGAAATAGTACCATTGGTCACCTGGAAAGCAACACCGGTGAGACCGGTGACTACTTCGCTGAAGGTAGTAGTGATCGTAAACGCACTGCCGACCGGTGACGCGGCATCCGCAGACAACGTCACCGCCGGTGTAGCGGTATTGACAAGTATGCCTGTCGTAGCGGGTATACTGCGTAACGTCAGGTCTGCATTATTACCGGCATCATCTTTAATAGTACCGCCATTCAGTTGAATGGTATTATCCAGGGTAATGCCATCTGTGTCCATATCTCCCTGTACCACCTGGTAAACGAAGAACACGCGGTCTCCCGCCGTATTTAAGTAGCGGGCCTGCACCACCTTATTACCGATGGTCAGAGACAGGCTGGGCGCGCCTGTTACGGCAACGGGTTCATTATACCATACCACAAAGTTCATGATGCTGCCGGCAGCATAAACGCCGCCGGAGGGCACGTCTACACCGGACACTTCCGCCGGCGTGGCGTCATAGGTCACATTCAGGGTATTGGACGCGCTGTTACCCGTACCGGCTACGTTGGTTGCTGCACCGGCCGGCAGCGAGATGATGACGGCGCCGCTCTCCCTGGGCTTCACCAGCGCAGTGTAGGTCTTATTATCTGTTGTTTGCAGATTGCTGATATCGGCTTTTGTAGCGCTGAATGCCGTTGCCGCCAGTCCGTCTACCCTTTCGGAGAACGTGGCTGTTATGGTAAAATCATGATTCAGGGGAGATATCGCCGTAGTGCTCAATGTTACTGTGGGAGCGACGGTATGCACAAACACCTGCGAAGTACTGCCTACATTGCGTACAGGTGGCAGCGCGTCGTTACCGGCGGCATCCTTCAGGCTGCCGGCATTCAGGCTGAGACCACTGCCCACAGCGATGCCGTCCAGGTCCGTGTCTCCGTCCTGTACGATATACCGGAAAAGCAATACCGTTCCGGAGGTGTTACTGATATATTCAGCAAGTACGGTTTTGCTGCCGATAACGACAGGCAGCGTAGGCCTTCCCGTTATCGTTACCGGCTCGTCCATGGTTACATAGAATTCCAGTGATTTTCCTGTGCCGTAGTATCCACCGGAAGGAACCGCCACGCTGCTCACTTTGGGTGGCGTTACGTCCCAGGTAAATGTGAGTGTGTTCGACGGTAAGTTAATATTACCGCCTGCTTTCTGGGTCACTGTTCCTGACGGTAAAGACACTGTATATGATCGTTCACCTGTGGGAGTAAGGAGCATGGTGAAAGTACTGTCGTTGACCGCCGCCAGGCTGCTGACAGTGGTATTCAACACGCTGAGGTCCGATACTGTCAATCCTACTATCGGCTCGCTGAAACTCAGCGTCAGGAGGAAAGGCATGTTGAAAGCCGTTTTGGGCATAGAAAGAATACAGCTGACCGGGGTGGTGTTCACCCTGACAAACGTGGTGTTTCCAACACCGTTCAGCGTCAGGTCCGCATCGTTTCCTGCGTCGTCACGAACAGTACTACCGTTTAAGTGGAGGGCGTCTATCGTGATTCCGTCCATATCCTCGTCGCCTGGCATGATCTCATAACTAAAGACCAGCCTGTTGGAAGAATTAATGCTCAGATACTCTGCCTGTCTCACCGTTGAGCCGATGGTAATGCCCAGGGAAGGCTTACCCAGCGTTGTATTGACAGACAC
Source organism: Chitinophaga oryzae (assembly GCF_012516375.2). NCBI lineage: Bacteria > Pseudomonadati > Bacteroidota > Chitinophagia > Chitinophagales > Chitinophagaceae > Chitinophaga > Chitinophaga oryzae. The sequence continues at coordinate 3,219,884 of NZ_CP051204.2, read as the reverse complement.
GTTTTCAGAGTAAGCAACTTCAAAATCGATCCTGTCTGCCACATGGTAATAGTCATTGGGGGGAACGGCTACCTGTGATACCACGGGCCTGGTCACGTCCGCCGTCATATTCACGGTATTGGAGGCGGTATTTCCTGTGTTGTATGCATTGACAGCCGCATTTGCCGGCAGCGAAATCTGTATCGGCCCGGTGTTGAAATTGCTGACGGTGGCCGTATAAAGGATATTGTTCGCAGTGACAATATTGCTCACTTCTCCGTTGGATATTTGTATATCCTCTTTCGCCAGTCCTGTTACACCTTCACTGAAAGTAATCGTCAGGGTAAAAGGGGCGTTGACCTGTGATTGGCTGACAGACAGGGCAGCCGACGGCGGAAGCGTATGTATTTTCACGCTGGCCAGTGTGCGGTCGCCGTTGAGCGACAGGGAGGCATCTGCGCCGCCGGTGCTCCAGATATTACCGCCGTTCAGCTCCAGCGTTGCTCCTGTAGAGATCCCGTCTGTCGCTTCATCTCCGGGCACTACGGTATACCGGAAGCTCAGTTCCTTCGTGCCGGTGCCGCCGGTATACAGGGCCTTCACATTAGCGGCGCCGATGGTTAACGGTAAACACGGCGTGCCTGCTACCAGTACCGGTACATCATATCGTACGAGAAAATCGAGCGTAGCGCCTGCATTGTAATATCCGTTGACGGGTACATCCATTCCCGTTACTACGGGCAGCGTTTCCACGGTCCAGCTGTAGGGTTTCCATGCAGACTGGTTGCCGGCCGGATCGGTAGCCCTGATCTCCAGCACATGTGGGGCGACGCTTATACCGGTAAGCAGCAGCGGGCTGGTGGCACTGCTGATAGTACCGCCATCGAGGCGAGCCTCATAGGTAGCTGGCTCGCCGGCCGTGAAGGTAAACATCGCCTGCGTGCCCGTTGTAATCATGGGAGGGCCGGCCGTGAAGGAGACGGATGGCGCGTGTGTATCGATCGTGATATCTTTCTGAATGATCAGATAATTGCCCGCCTTGTCTTTCACTTTCATATATACCGTCTTCTTACCTTCTCCCGGTGGCAACGTCCAGCTCACCCGGGAGGTGACGGGTTGCGCAGCGCTGTACGCTACAGCGTCGTTGGAAAACTCCATGGTCATGTCCGGAGAAGCGTCGCTGGCGGTGATATCCAGTGTCACGGTTGTACTGTTGGTATAGGCGGCGCCGTTATTAATCGTCAGTGTGCCGGAAGGCGGCGTTCTGTCAATGACATAGGCCGCGCCGGTGACAGGGGCGCTGTTGACAGGGTTCAACATGTTAGTGCCGTTCATTACCAGCGCCAGCGTGCCATCACCTGTGCCGGTACTGACGTCCACAGTAAAGTAGTCGAGATTCCATTGTACCTGTGTAACGGCGGCGCCGGAAACAGTACCCGTAGTGCTCACCGAGAACGCCTCCTTTGGTGGCGGGGCAGTCAGATTCGGATTGAACGTGACTTTGTAGCGTACGCTGGAAACGTTACCGGGACTGGTAGTCATCAGCGACATCTCTGTCACGGTGACCGGCGTGGCTGTTAATTTCCTGATGCCCGGAGCGGTGTACTGGTTATAATAGATCGTCGATGCGGCTCTGTCCACTATAATTCCCCACGGCAGCTGCGGCGGATCAATATTGGATATGGTAGCGCTGATGCCGCCCTGAACATAGTCAGGAAACAGCATTTCGGAATCAAACCGCCAGATCACGCCGGATGTCCCGCTGCCGGAACCGGCATCCACCGCATAGAGGTAACCGGCGTCGTCGCATGTAAGGGAAGTGAAGGTCCCGGAGCCATGTTTCGTTGGCGCCGCCGCCCCGTTCTTCAACCGGTAAATATTGTTTTTATTGGAGAAATCCCAAAAACCGGTGAAATAGATCGTATTGTTCTTATCAACCGCCAGCCCTGTGGGATAGGACGTAAACATGTTGTCCTGCATCTCGTACAGCACCGTGCCCGGCCCGGACTCATTGCCTTTGTTATATCTCATCAACCGGGCACGCCCTGAAACCATGTCTTCTTCCATTACTACCAGGTTCTCCTGCTGATCAAAGGCCAGGCTAATGTAGCCGGTGCCGGACCTCACTGTCTCCACCGGCAGGTAGCCCGCGCCGTTAAAACGTAGACGCATAATCCGGCCTGATCCCACGCTCCCGTCGGTAGCCGTGAAATATACATCTCCATACGCGTTGACGGCAATTCCCCAGTAGTAGCCACCATCCGGAACATACGCCGGACTTTCGTAAATCCAGTTCAGGTTGCCCGGATTACCGTTAATATACTTCGTAATAACACTACGCGAACTTCCGGCGTTATAGGAAATCGAATAGATGTTGTTGAACTTGTCGCGCGTAATAGCAGTTTGAAGCGGACTGTTTGAAAAGTCTGTCACACTGAACTGCGCGCTCACCGGCAAGGCCAGCAACAGGCACCACAATAAACAGGACCATCCGGAGCGGATGAGTGTAGGGATGTACATACAATTGAATTAACGGCAAACAGGTTTTAGCGGAATATGCCGGTCTGTGCATTTTCATGCACCCTGTTTGTTTTAACAGAACAAAGATTTTATCAGGAAATATTTATATAATACAGTTATTGATCGTTGACGGCTATACGCAGTATCCCGACGAAATGTCCCGCGAACGGGCCATGATGTCTTCCGGAATGATCAGGTGGTAGCAGGTGACAGGCGTGATCAACACAGGCACAGAGCGGGCAGTCTTTTCAGAAAAATGCTGATTTTCAGTTTGGTACATACGATCGTTGTGGTTTACACGGGTTGCCATGGACAAAAGGGAGTGGTTTGACTTTGGGATATCTGGCTAAAATTCTGGTGGCCGCAAAGGTATTCATTTTTTCAAATTCATGTCCGGGATTTTCCCCGCTGCTGCAACAACGCTGCCGTTCCCGACACTCCGGCAGCAGCCACTGCGCTGTTTTCCAGCCACTTTCTTATCATGATGCTTTTTATCTATCTCCAACGGGTATACGAAATATTGCCCGGCGGATGCCGGTCTTAAGTCTGTTTTGAATCATCTGCGGAGGTTAAAAAAAGCAGGAAACCGGCGCCGCCTGATCGCACTGCCGGTAGTGGCGCCTCCACCAAACTTATCCAGCAGGGAATTGTCATCATTTTTCAATAAATAACTTAAATAGTTTTATCTATTTCGTATCTTACAGACCAAGACTTACTACAACGATGTACAACTGTTCAGAAAACCTGGCGGTCAGGTAGTCACACCGGTACCCTGGCAAGCCTAAAAGTAAATGGCATCATTGCAATCAAGACCCTCAATTGATAACTTTGACCCAATCAAAAACCCACAATGAATGTATGCGTAGATTCTGGCGCCTGTTGAAAACTCTTCCATATCTTGGTACAGATGGAGCTCCGCTTCCGTTAAACAGCAAGCGGGTCATCATCATTCTTAACTCCCTGGCTTTACTGACCTCATTTCTGTGTTTCCTGATCTCGACTGTTTTATGGAACACAGCGCACGAAATCCGTATTTCCGGCGTTGGTTACGCCATGGCCATCATTTACCTGAGCGTGCCGTTGTTTAACAAAGCCGGTAAGACCAACTCCGCTTTACTGACCATCTTCATACTGCAGTCCTTCAGCGCCATGTATTACGGCGCCCTGCTGGGACCAGCCATCAACATCGAGGCGCTGGCCGTTTTCCTCTGTGGCGCCGCGCTGCTGATCATCAAATCCAGCCGTTACAAATGGGCGGCGATCAGTTTTGTGTTAACGGTGACGGTGATCCTGAAAGTCATCTGGTACGGCAACCTGGTAGATCCGCTGCCGCTGAGCATCAGCAACAACCGGCTGGTCTATTTCTTCGCCGCCGGGGCCGTGTTGCTCATGAATGCACTGCTGCTGTACTTCTACGAACGGGCGGTGAACAAAAGTAACCGGGAATTGGAAGCCCTTGTGGAAGAAAGGACGCTGGCGCTGGACCAGGCCAACCGTTATAAAACCACTTATCTCAACTCTTTGTCGCACGACTACCGTACTCAGCTGAACCCGATTTACGGCCTCGCTCACGAGCTGGTGCTGCAGGCGGAAGACGAAGGCATGCCCGATCAGATCCAGGTGTCTACCGATGTGATCCGTGCGCTCTATGCCTCTTCCCGTAACATGCTGGACATGACGAACGTGGTGCTGGACACCGCCCGTATCGAGGCAGGGATGTACGACGTGCCGCAGCCGGCGCCGTTTTCCGTGCGGCAATGGCTTTACCAGCAGCTGGACACCTACCAGTATGTTTCGCCGGTACCCCTGCAATTAAAAATCGCCGGCATCCCCGGACGAATAGTCTCCGATGCGGCGCTGCTGACGAGGATACTGAGCAACCTGCTTACCAACGCCATCAAGTTTTCCCGCCCCGGCGGCACCATCACCATTACCGCCCGCGCTACCAGTCAGCATTTCCTGCTGGAAGTCACCGATGAGGGCAAAGGCATCCCCGCAGAAGAACTGGAAAAAGTTTTTGACTTATACATTACCGGTTCCAAGCCCGGTGAAGGTACCGGGTTAGGACTGCCTATTTCCCGGAAGATAGCGGAGACGCTGGGCGGTACACTGACCGCTGCCAGCGAAACCGGCAAAGGCAGCACTTTCCGCCTGAGCATCCCTATGGTGGCAGACAACAGCCGGAAAAGCCAGCCGCAGCAGCCCAACGAGTTCGAACATTTCTACGGGGCCAAAGTGCTCTGCGTGGACGACGACCACAGCAACCGGCTGCTGGCCGAACTGCAGCTGAAACGCCTCGGATGTACGACCGCTTTTGCCGCCTCTTCCGGCGAAGCCCTGGAGAAAGCCCGCGAGATTATCCCGGATGTGATCCTGCTCGACTACTATCTGCCCGAGATATCCGGCATGGCACTGCTTGAAAAGATCCGTAAGGATACCCTGTTGCGTCATATCCCCGTAATTTTTATCAGCGGCAATACCGATACCGCAGAGGTCGCAGCCGCCAGGGCGCATGGCGACGGGTTCCTCTCCAAGCCCATTATGCTGGAACAACTCTACCATGCCTTACTCCCGTTTCTGTCCAGCAGGCTCGTCACTGAAAGCAGACCACTGTAACACAGGGGGATAAATGTTTTAATATTGCAGTAGATTATTGTACCTTATATGGCCAAATTATGTGATATATATGAATGCAATCATTCTCCCAATCCTCTACTGCCCTATTGAGCCAGCGATTAATCCAAACTACCAACATGCCATCGACCACACCAATGCGTGGGTAAAGAGATTTGCGCTGCATGCCGACGGCAGCTACGAAAAATACCTGGATGACAACTTCGGTATGATGACCGCCAGGTTTTATCCCGAATGCGGGCTGGACCAGCTGAAGCTGGCCAACGATGCCAACGTGCTGTTGTTTGTCATGGACGACGCCATGGACAACCAGATAGAGCGCGACGAACTGATACAGTCGCAGTTAAACTTCGAAAGTTTTGTGGCCGCCTGCAAACAGATCCTGGCCGATCCTCAGCCGCCCAAAAGCGGCGACACCGGTGTGATGGCCGCGCTGGCAGACGTATGGCTCCGTTTCAAAGCCTTCAGCACCACGGAATGGCAGCATAACTTCGTGGAGAGCCTCCACAAAATGTTCGCCGCCGGCCTCTGGGAATACGGGAACGTGCAGTCGGGCCAGCTTCCGACGGTGGCCGAATTTTACAAGAGAAGACAATACCTGGGCGCCGCACATGTCAGCACCGACATGATCGAAGTGATTGAAGAAATATCACTGCCGGCGCATATCCTTCAGCATCCGGCAGTGATGGAACTGGTGGTACTGGCGCGCAACCTGGTATGCTGGGCCAACGATCTTTTCTCCCTGTCGAAAGAACTGGACCATGGCGACCAGCATAACATGGTGCTCATCATGAAAGCCGAAAGGGAGCTGTCCCTGGAAACCGCCATCCTGCAGGCAGCAGCGCTGCACGACCAGGAAATGCGCCAGTTCGAACAGCTGTCCGCCGAACTTCCGGACTTCGGCCCCTATGATGCCGCCGTAAGAAAATATGTCCGCATTCTCGGCGCCATTCTGCGCGGCAATATGGACTGGAGCTACCGGGAAACCGCCCGGTACAACTTCGAATATGGACAGGTAGCTTTAGACCTTGTCTAATACCAGCGGCAGGCTCTTTAAGCTGTACACCAGCGCACTGATTTCCGGTTCCGGCGCTTCAGCCGTCGCCACCCGTACCCGCGCATGACGGAAGATCGTTTCAAAGGCAATCCGGGTTTCTATTCTGGCTAGCGGCGCACCAAGGCAATAATGAATACCATGACCGAAGCTCAGCGCCTGATTCAGGTTGGCCCGGTCCATGTCAAACGCGTCCGGATGCGCGAATACAGATTCATCTTTATTCGCGGTGCTGATGGACACATTCACCAGATCACCTTTTTTAATGGCTGCGGAGGAAACCATGACGTCCTTCGCAGCTATTCTCGGAAATCCTTTCACCGGCGATAATACCCGCAACGCTTCCGTAACGGCCTTCGGAATATCTTCGTGATGGGCCGCCAGATGCGACTGCACATCGGGCAGCTGGGAGAAAATATACATGGCGTTGGCCAGGGAGCTCTTCGTGGTTTCATAACCTCCCAGGAAAATAGCCACGCACATGGCAATCACGTCCATCGTCTCCAGCCGGTTGCCTTCCACTTCAGAAACAATCAGCTGCGAAATCAGATCGTCCTCCGGATGAGCCGTCCGTTTCTGAATCAGCTCAGAGAAAAAGATGCTCATCTCCTGCATGGACCGGCCGAATATTTCGACGCCGATCACCCGCGGATCACCTGCTACAGCAATAATCCATTGCCTTACCTTTTCCACCTCTGCGTCCGGCACTCCCAGCATGCGGGAGATCACGCGGTGAGGCAGTTGCAGGGCGAAGTCCCCCACAAACTCAATAGAACCAGTAGACAGATGGGGCAACAATAACTCTTCGCATTGTTGTCGTATCCACCCCTCCGACTGGGTGATAATGGCCGGCGAAAAAGCTTTCGTCGCCAACGCCCGCAGATGCCTGTGCTTCGGCGGATCGGTCACGTTCAGGTTACGTGTAAATACATTGTCATCGGTTTTAGGAATGTACTCACTGGAAAAAGTAGCATAGTCGCTCAATACAGCCACCACATCCTCGTAACGGGTTACCTGCCAGGCGCCCGGAATATGGTCAGAATAATAGGGCGTAAAACTGGCATCAAAAAAAGGGTGGGCGGCCTGCATACGGGGATGCAGGGGATGCTGGCTCAAAGGCGTTTTCATGTTTAGTAATGGATTAGAAAATGTTGAACAATCACTTTGGCAGGTAAATTACGTTAAATTCGATAATTTTATTTATCTTACCCACGAAACAACTGTACCCTGATTCCGCCACCCAAACAGATACTTAATCCTTTGATGAATACCCGCTTACAACGTGCAGATAGGACCAAGAATATGTATATTACCCTCAATATATCCGATTTATGAAACCTGACCATATTACGATGTCCGATGTAACCAGGCAAATGCTCCTACAACCCGTGGCAGGCGGTGTTTATGGTGACGAACAGGAAATAGCGCAACGCTCTGCGTTTATGTTAAATACCATCGCTATTATATTTTCTGCGTTAGTTGTCGGCATAGGAGGTTATTTCTATTTTCTTACACGAAGCCTGCTTTTTTTAACCGGCGTCCCTCTGGAAACATTTTGTTTTTTAACAGTGGTTTTTCTGAATCATAAGAAACAATATTTCTATGCTAATCTCCTCATGCTGGTCACCAATGTAATCTTTATCGGCTACTGGTCTACTGTACTGGGCGACGGTATGTCTCTTGAAATGCTACTGGCGTTTATGACAGTAATAACCTTTTATTTAATCTCCTCTTTTGTACTGCATAAAAAAAACAGGGCACTCTTCTATAGTATAATAGGATGTGTGGCGATCGTGATTTATATTATCTCAAACGCTTATTTCCGGTACATCACACCACTCGACCTCAGTAAAAACGTGATAACGGCTATGCGTTGGTCTACAAGCGCCGCTCTTCTGATTATTATCTTTGCCATATTAACCTCCTATGCTTCCCAGATAAATGGCTTGTTGATTGAATCCCGCAGGCTTCAGGCTGCATCCGAGCGAAAGACCGCTTACCTGTCTGAAGTGTTTCATGAGGTAAGGACCCCGTTAAATGTGGTATACAGTATCGCGCAGGTCTTCCTGTTGAAGAAAGACAAGCTTTCCAACCTGGAAGAAGAAAATTCTGACGAAGAATATAAACTGCCCAGCGGTGGCGAAATGGCTGATCAGCTATACAGTTCTACAGCACTTACCCGCAACATCATCAATCATGTGCTGGAAATCGCAAAAATAGAAAGCGGGAAATTTATAGAGATCAACAAGGAAGACTTCTCCCTGTTTGGCCTTGTCAATTCCACTATCGCCGCACACTCTTATCTGGCCAGCCCCAAAGGTATCAAAATAACGCTGGACATCGACGATGCGCTCAAACAAGCTATTCACAGCGATAAGATTATCTTAACCAAAATCTTTAACAACCTGCTGTCCAATAGCATTAAATACAGTACCAATAATACCGTAGTGCGGGTGGTACTTAAAAAAGCCGATACCTTCTGGACACTGGAGATCACCAACACCGGGAAAATAGATCCTATGATCGCTAAGGCCGCCTTCGAACGTTTTGTGGCCAAGAGTGAAAATGACTCCAGCAGCGGGCTTGGGCTAGCCATCACCAAACACCTCGTGGAATTGCTGGAAGGAGAAATCTCCATCGTACCCCAGCCCGACCCGGACCTGACCACTATGCACGTTAAACTGCCCTTTGTAGCCGGCGAAAAACCTGTCATACAACTTAACAAAGTAGCGGACGGGAGAAACATTTTCTGGAAGTCCAGAGTATTACTCTTTGAAGACGATCAGATGGGCGCGGGATGGGTGATGCGCTTCCTGAAAAAATGGGGCGTGGACGCTAAATTGTGTAAAGAAGATAATGTGGACAACGCTGTTGCCCGTATTGCTGCAGAAAGCCCGAACCTGGTAATTTCAGACCTGAACATGCCGGGGTTATCGGGGGAGATGCTTTTAAAGCGCATGAGAGAACATGCCACCTTAAAAAGCATCCCCGTTTTAATTGTTAGTGCGAGTGAGTCATTTACTGAAAACGATGCTGTCGCTATTGGTGCGAATGGATTCTTAAAAAAGCCGATCGATTTTGGTGAATTATGCCTGGCACTCGCCAAGTTCCTGCCCTATCGTGCAGTATCGTAGTTTAGCGGTAGCGCTCTGTGTCCAGCACTGCCCAATCATCATAACCTCTTACTATCTGATATACGCCAGCAATATATTTCGCCAATTGACTGTTGATGCGGTCTCCAAAATCAGGCAGAAAAGTACGGGCAACTTCAAACGCTTCCAAATGCCGTGCATGCTCGCTGGCAACAAAATCGATGGCATCATCCAACGTGAGGTTAAGCTCTCGCCTGGCAATCAGGATCAGGTTAAACCCACCTTCTTCCAGTTCGGCTTCACGACGGATAGAATGCAGGTCATTCGATAAGCAGCCCAATAAACTAATCTCCAGCTCTATTTTTTTTACAACAGGATGCATGTACACTTTCTCCGGAATACGCAGCCCCGCAAACATTGCCACCAGCGGATACATAATACAAAAGCCTGTAAAGGGCCGTTCCCTATAGTAATCTTCAATACTCATCTGATGACGATGCAGTTGCATCTTAATCTCCAACTTACATTCGGTCAGATAATCTTTCATGTGAATACAAAATTGCCGGTACAGGAAGGGCCGGTCATGGCAGATGATTTGCAATTTTTTGGCGATGTTCGCTAAAGCCAGCTCCAGGCGTCCATTACCACCATAAGGTTTCCTCTCCAGGATACTGATAAATACATCTAACTGGTCCGTCATTTCCGTTGCCAACGCCTTATCTTCCGAACCTCTGTCACAACTATCGTCCACGGTAAACAGCCACGTCAGCAGCTCTCCGGCCAATGTAATATGTTCCAGGCTGGCAAAGGGATACTCACGGGCGGCTTGTACTCCAAAGAGGGCGCGGTCATACCATTTCAACGGTTTGTAAAAAGGTGACAGGTTAAACTCCTGGGCCCAGTTGACAGTGTTGGTTTGCACGGTTTCACTAAAATGACTGATCTTGATGTCACCTGGTATGGTGACCATTGCATACTTTCGATTTAACATAACAATTTGATTTAAAAAGTGAAGAAGAAATAAAAAAGAGATGAAATAAGGTGGTAGCATTCTAAAGTGTAGATCTAACCAATCGCCAAGGGTACAAGCTGATGGTCTGGCTATTATGGAAAAAGTTCTCGTTGCTTTATTAAGATAGCTAAAAATTAAATATTACTTAAATCGAATAAGTACCGGCATACATATGCCGTCAAAAAAGCCCAAAGTAAAAAATACCCTGGGCTAATCCGTAAAATATGCTTTATCAAAACATTAATCAAAATCGATAGCAGCCCATATACCCTTGTGTGACAGCCCGGCCCGTTCCGGCAATAAAATAAAGTTTTCGCTCCCGGTCAGCTCTCTGTTGCGTCTTCATCTTCCTTTTACCTCTGTTTAACGTCAATTGTTGGCTGTTATTTTACTGACGCTCTTTCTGTAAATATACGCTTATAGACGGGCTTTCCCATAGGCTCATGGCAACGGCCATCACAGCATGGCATTGGTAAATTCACCGGGGCATGGCCGGCAAATTCCCCCCTCTAAAAGGGCAAAGACGAATCATCTGTCTCCTGCAACCGGCAAGGTATTCACGGCAAAACATCGCGCACCCTGCAGAAACGGCCACCACCAACGAATGTCCGCTCCTGCCGGGTATATATAAACCGGGAAAGAGGGAGCCTCCGCTCCCCTTTTTCCTATTAACTACGTAAAAAAACACCTTTTGGTTCGCCCGGTTACACGGCTATTTTTCCCATCCCTCACCTTTCTTCCAGCCATTGCAAAAATGCTGCAGTCTTCTCTTTTCCGATCAACAGCTTCTCCGGCGTCGCCACATGCAGGTTCACCAGCAGCTTCCGTGCGAAATAATGCTCCACCTCCCGCACCGCGGAAAAATTGATGAGGTACTGGCGGTTCAACCGGTAAAACTGACGGGCCGACAGCTGGTTTTGCACCTGGTCCAGAGACTGCGTAATGGTATACTCCTCCCCTTGAAAGTAACAATGGAAGGAGACGTGTACTTAATATAGATATACGCGATCTGGTCGGTCTGCACCGTCACATACTTGTTGTTCCTAAATACAAGGAAACTCTTCTTGCCTTCGTCTGCACTGATTTTGCGGATCAGATCTTCCAGGTTGCCGCCCGAATGCTGCTGGAAAAAGTTCCTGAAATTCTCCACTTTTTCAAAGGCTGCCTTCAAATCCTCTTCTGAGAAAGGCTTCAGCAGATAGTCCACCCCGTTGGCCTTGATGGCGTCCAGGGCATACTCCCCGTAAGCGGTACAGAACACCACCGGGCAGGTAACGGTAACGGTCTTGAATATATCAAAAGAGAGACCGTCGGACAGCTGTATGTCCATAAAAATCAGGTTGGGCATCTCATGGGACGACAACCAGTCGATCGCCGCTTCCACACTCTGTAATTTAGCCAGTACCTGGGTCGACGGACGCAGCTTCATGATCAGGTTTTCCAATGATCTGGCGGCCTTTACTTCATCTTCAATGATGATGACGTTCATATATGATCGGTAATTTAACAGTAAACTTTTCGGCGGTCACATCGATGATCATCTCACCATCCAGCAAATGCCGGTACCGCTGGTTGATATTTTCCAGCCCGATACCGGTCGACGATTCCGGCACCCGTTTGAGCTGGATATTGTTCTCCACCACCAGGTGCGTGGCGGTGGAATAAAGATAAATATGCAACGGCTTTTCCTCCGAAACAATATTGTGCTTGATACAGTTCTCTATGAGCAACTGCAGGGTAAAAGGCGGGATCATGGATGCATATACCTCCGCTGCGATCTCCTTTTTCAACGTTATACCGCTTTCAAAACGCGCTTTCAGCAGATACATATAGGAATCCAGTATCTCCATTTCCTCCGACAGCCGGACCAGGTTGAGCTTACGGCTCTCCAGCGTAAAACGGTAAAAATCAGACAGCTTCAGGATGAAATTGATCGCCTGCTTATCCTCGCTTTCCACCATATACTTCAGCGTGTTCAGGCTGTTGAAAAGGAAATGCGGGTTCACCTGCTGCTTCAGCAGTTCATACTGCGCCCACAGGTTGGCAGACGTGCTCCGCTCCAGCTCCAGCGACACCTGCTGGTTAAGGTAACTCTGGTGCAGCAGATGGATAAACATATAAAAGGTGAGGTTGATCAGGATGCCCCTCACCTCGAACATCAGCATCACCGGCCCGAAATTCAGATGGGACAACAGGTACTGCTGTATGCACGATAAGACAAACATGATCACCAGGCCCACCAGCAAGTTCCGCAGCAGCCTTTTCGTACCAAAGCCGCCGGCATTTTTGGCCGTATACGACGGGAACGTATATACGTTGTAGTACCATATCAGCAGGGAGAACCCCGAAGTCACCCCTGCATCTACCAGCGCCTCGTACAGCACGAACTGATGATCGGCGATTTTGGGTATGGCCGTCAGTATCCCCAGCGAAATGGAGCTTAACCAGATGATCCGGTTGGATATTTTAAATGCCGGTTGTTGTCGTGTATTCACTTTTTAGTCATTGATCTGTTGCAAATGTAGGCTTCCCCGCGGGAAAGCCACCGTTTCCATGGGTGAAATGGACATATCCGCTTCTCAACCGGACAATCTTACGCCCGAATCGGACAACCGGTCCTTTCCCGCTCCCACCAACGCTTTCCAGGCCAAAATCCTTCACGGCCGCTATTGTCCATTTCACCCGCCGGGATGCCGGATTCAACAGGTTTGTACTATGCCTTTCCTCCGCATTGTGTTCTCTTTGTGCTGTAATCGTTGCTCACCGCAGGATTGACAGGGCAACAAAATATTCATTACCACCATCATAAACAAGATGAAAAAGATATCCTTCACACTGATGCTGCTGCTGACCGGACTGGTTACCGCTTTCGGTCATGCCGCCAGCCAGGCGCCCAAAGGGCAGCCCATCCAATGGAAATATACCGCCCGGAAAACCGGCAACGGCGAAGCTGTGCTGCGCTTCACCGCCACCCTTGCCAACGGATGGCACCTGTTCGCCCTGAACAACCCGGCCAACAGCCCGGTGAGAATGGCTTTCACCTTCCTCCCCGGCCCGGCTTACCGCACGGAAGGCAATGTCAGCCAACCGGAGCCCATCACCCGGTTTGAGCAACTGTTCGGCACCAATATCAGCTATTTCGAAAACGAAGTGGTGTTTCAGCAGAAAGTCAGGCTGACCGGCAAAAGCGCCACGGTAAAAGGCAATATCGAATTCACGGTATGTGGTCCCCGCCAATGCCTGCCTCCTGAAACCATCGCATTCACCATCTCCATAAAATAATAAAAAACATACACATCACCCTTTATTAAAATTTAAAACGATGAACAACAGCAACACAACAGCGATCGAAAAAGTATTGTACACTGCCCACACCCGTACCACCGGCGGCAGGGAAGGCAAGGCCCAAAGCAATGACGGCAGGCTGGACATCTTACTCTCCCCTCCCGGCACCAGCGGCACCGGTACCAACCCGGAGCAACTTTTCGCCGCCGGATGGTCCGCCTGCTACATCGGAGCGCTGGGACTGGCCGCCAAAAAACTGGGCGCTGCCCTGCCCGCAGACACGCTGGTAGACGCAGCAGTAGACCTGGGCACCACCGACGGCGCCTACTTCCTGCAGGCACGCCTCTCCGTACACCTGCCGGGCATGGCGCCGGAACTGGCGCAGCAGCTGGTCGACCTGGCCCACCAGACCTGCCCCTACTCTAAAGCCATCAAAGGAAACATCAACGTCACCACAAATATTATCTGAGTATGAACACCATCAGCAAAAAACTCCGCCTCCTGTTCTCCGCCATCGTAGCGTTACTGTTCAGCGCCACCATCGCCTCCGCCCAAAATACCGCCGCCCGCATTCAGAACGTAGTGCTCGTACATGGCGCGTTCGTGGATGGCTCCGGCTGGAAAGGGGTATACGACATCCTCACGAAAAAAGGCTATAACGTCACCATCACACAGATTCCGCTCAGCTCCCTGCAGGACGATGCGGCCGTCGTGAAAAAAGCGCTGGACCGGCAAAACGGGCCGGCAGTGCTGGTCGGCCACTCCTGGGGCGGCACCGTCATCACCGAAGTAAGCGCCCATCCGAAAGTGGCCTCCCTGGTATATGTGACCGCTTTCCAGCCGGATAACGGTGAACCCACTACGAAATGGATCGCCACCGCACCGGCCCTGCCGGAAAACGGTATCCTGCCGCCCGATAAAGACGGACTGGTATACTACGACCGCGATAAATTCCATGCAGGCTTCGCCGCCGACCTTCCGCCGGCACAGGCGCTCTTTATGGCAGACGCCCAGAAACCCATTGCAGCGGCTTCTTTCGCCACACCGGTAACAGCCGCCGAATGGCATCACAAACCCACTTTCGGTATCGTGCCTACGGCAGACAAAAGCATCAACCCTGTTATTCTCAGGAATATGTTCCAACGCTCCGGCACCAAAGTCACCGAGATCAAAGGCGCCAGTCACGCCGTCTTTGTCTCCCACCCAAAAGAAGTGGCCAACGTGATCATCGCGGCTTCCAGATAAACTACCTTCTTACCGGGGCGAAAGCCCCGGGCTATTTCCGGCGCCTTCGGGCAGCTCCATCCTCTAAAACAGGTCCATCATGAAATACTTTAAAGAAATCGCTATATACATAGGCCTCCCGCTGATTTTTCTCGCCATTATGGCATTTAAAAACATCAATCACAGGAACATGATCACCAGCATTCAGCAAGACAGCCAGGACAAAGGGTTTGCCGTGGTGGAACTCTTCACGTCCGAAGGGTGCTGGAGCTGCCCGCCGGCAGATGAGCTGATCGCCCGGCTGCAAAAGGGCAACAACAATCAACAGCTTTATATCATGGCCTTCCATGTGGATTACTGGGACCACCAGGGCTGGAAAGACCGCTTCAGCCAGGCCGATTTCACCGAAAGGCAGAAACAATACGCCGCCTGGTTACGGCTGGGCAACATCTACACGCCACAGCTGGTCGTTAACGGCAAAACCGAAATGGTGGGATCAGATGAAGGCGCTGTGTTAGGCGCTATCAGCGCCGCGCTGCGGGGCGCCACCGCTCCGCCGCTGACGCTCAAAGCCGAACAGGGCAACGGCACGCTGACCATCACTTATGCCGGCGCGGTGCCGCACAAAAAGGCCCGACTCCTGACGGCGCTGGTACAGAAAACCGCCCGCTCCGAGGTGAATGCAGGGGAAAATGCCGGCAAACAGCTCTCCCACGTACAGATTGTACGCCAGCTGCAGCAGCAGGAACTGAAAGAACAAGGGACCGTTACCCTGAAACTGCCAGCCGGTTTCCGGGCCGGCGACTGGGAAGTGATCACTTTTGTGCAGCAGAAAAACACCGGTGAGATCACGCAGGCGGCCAAATTAACATGGTAGCCCACTATTGGAGGCGGGAAATGTCTAACTCAGCCTCCAATATGTCCGGCCCACCAGTTTCTGATTCTCCTCCCACCGCACGGGGCCTACTTTTGACATATCAAACACGGAAAAACAAGCCACATGGAAACGACAAAAAATACCAAACGCTTCAAACGCATCTACCTCATCCCGGCCGCGGTGATCGTGGTGCTGGCAGGGCTGCAACTGTTCAGTGAGCCTATCGCCTCCAAACCCGTTACCGGCCACATGGACGAGGCCCCGGCCGAAGTGCTGGCCATCCTGCAGCGCTCCTGCTACAACTGCCACTCCAACGAACAAAAGTTAAGCTGGTTCGATCAGCTGGCCCCCGCCTCCTGGGCAGTGAAGAAAGATGTGGACCGTGCACGGGAGGTAATGAATTTTTCTGAATGGGACAAGCTCTCTTCCGGTGAACGTACCGGCAAAATGTACGCGATACTCAACATGATGCAGGCAGGTAAAATGCCGCTCCGCGAATACCTGCTGCTGCATCCGGGCGCAAAAATCACAGAGAAGGATATTGAAACAGTAAAAAAATATACGCTGTCGCTTTCCGCGCAGAAAGCCCCGGCCGCAGCCATCGCCGGCGCTACCACTGTCGCAGCCGGCGCCGTTCCCACAACGTTCCCGGTGTCTCCCAACGGCGTGAAATATACCGACGCTTTCAAACAATGGACGGTGATCAGTATGAGCACGCTCTTCGACAATTCCATCCGGGTCATCTATGGCAACGGCATCGCGGTAAAAGCCGTACGTGAAGAAAACTTCTTCCCCTGGCCCGACGGCGCTATCGTGGTGAAAGCAGTATGGAAGCAGGTGACCATGCCCGACGGGGAAATCAGGCCCGGTGAATTTGTCAACGCGCAGTTCATGGAGAAAAACGCCGCAAAATATACCACTACCGAAGGGTGGGGATTCGCCAAGTTCAGTGGACAAAAGCTGGCCCCTACAGGAAAAGACGCCCTGTTTGCCCAGCAGTCCTGCATCAGCTGCCACCGGCAACTGGCATCATCCACCGGCTTCCTCTTCGATGTGCCGATGAAAGTAAATCCTAAAAGCTTAACCGAAAAAATTATTGCCCAATGAACCGCTTCTTCCTCCTGTTACTGATCGCTGCCGCATTCACCGCCTGTAAAAACGAGGCGCCCGCCGGTAACCAGGCACGCATCGTATTTGACGCCGGCAGCCTGCACTTCATTGCATCCTCGCTGAATCCGAAACTGGAGACCATGTCCGCTGTGTATGGCAACGACAGCGCGCTGCAGTCCCTCGCAAAAGGCGATCATCAACCGGCGGCGGGGGCCGTCCTGAAACTGGTCACCTGGCGCTATCACGACAACCCGCAGTACTTCGGCGGCAGGATCAACGGAGAGCTGCTGAGCGTGGAGACCATACAGGCCGGCAGCTGGCAGCTGGACTTCGGCGCCCTGCAACGCCCCGCTTCACCGTCAGAGAGGATCAGCTACATCATGAGTTATCAACCCGTACAAATACCATAATCATGAAAAAACTTACACACCTCATCGCAGCAGCGCTGCTCAGCATAGCCGCTACTACTACCGCTTTCGGTCAACAAAACAGTAATAATGCTTCAGGCGCCATCAAACAAATCAGGGCAGGCGTGCTGGACGTGGGTTACGCAGAAGCAGGCCCCGCTGACGGACAGGCTGTTATCCTCCTCCACGGCTGGCCTTACGATATTCATAGTTACACGGCCGTTACCGCTCAACTGGCCGCCAAGGGATACCACGTCATTGTGCCTTACCTGCGCGGTTACGGCAGCACCCGGTTCCTCTCGGCGCAAACCGCCAGAAACGGGCAGCAGTCGGCCTTTGCCGCCGACATCATCGCGCTGATGGACGCCTTGAAAATAGACAAAGCCATCGTGGGCGGTTTTGACTGGGGCGCCCGCACCGCCGATATTATCGCCGCCCTGTGGCCGGAACGTACCAAAGCGCTGGTATCCGTGAGCGGTTACCTGATCGGCAGCCAGCAGGCCAACAAAGCGCCGTTGACGCCCAAAGCCGAGCTGGCCTGGTGGTACCAGTTTTACTTCGCCACCGAACGCGGCAGGGCAGGCTACCAGGCCAATACCCGCGCATTCAACAAACTGATCTGGCAGACCGCCTCTCCCGACTGGCATTTCAGCGACAGCACTTTCGCAGCAAGCGCCGCTTCCTTCGACAATCCGGACCATGTAGCCATCGTGATCGACAACTACCGCTGGCGGTTAGGACTGGTGCCCGGCGAAAAACAATACGACGCGCTGGAACAGCAACTGGCGAAAAGCCCTGCGATCACCGTGCCGGCCGTTACCCTCGAAGGAGATGCCAACGGCGCGCCACATCCCGACCCCGCCGCGTATGCCGCTAAGTTCAAAGGCAAATACGTACATCATACTTTAACGGGAGGCGTAGGCCACAACCTGCCCGCCGAAGCCCCCGAAGCTTTTACAGCAGCTATCATAGAGGCAGGCCGCCTAGCACAATAACATCTTTTATTCATCTTCTTAAAATATAAAAAAATGAAAACGAAAACAGCTACTATCATCTATTGGTCCGCCACTATTTTTATGTCACTCTGGTTCGGCGCCAGCGGCTTCTTCGAACTGACAAAAAATCCCATCGTATGGGGCATCACCCAACAGTTAGGTTATCCGCCGCATTTCATTTACATCCTGGGCGTCTTTAAAATAGCCGGTGTCATTACGCTTTTAA
The DNA here is from genome assembly GCF_012516375.2 of Chitinophaga oryzae. NCBI lineage: Bacteria > Pseudomonadati > Bacteroidota > Chitinophagia > Chitinophagales > Chitinophagaceae > Chitinophaga > Chitinophaga oryzae. Next base: position 3,201,469 of record NZ_CP051204.2, on the reverse strand, counting down.
TTCCGCACAAATTTCTGCGGTTAAAAGAATGGGTATTTGCCGGCATGTTCTTCGATATCACCTTTGCCTTTTTCTCCAAGATCAGTGTGCTGGGCTTTCCCGCCACGGTAGATGCGATCATCGCTTTCACCGTGCTGAGCGCCGCTTACGTGATGTTCCGCAAGCTGTATCCCGCAAATTATGCCACCCTGGCCCCTGCGCCGTTATCATAACCAGCCCGTTCCTATAAAAGTGAAAAGCCAGGCAGTCAGCTGCCTGGTTTGCTTTTTTAAGGGTATTTGATTAAATTCAATGATCATCGATAAAAACCCTGCTCATGCCTTCCACCGAACTTGCCCATCCTGGCCAGCCGGTCAGCACCACGTCACTGGAAAATTTTTTCCCCGGCTACTTCGCCCTCGTCATGGCCACCGGTATTGTGTCTATCGGTCTGCACCTGTGGAAGTATCCGACGCTGGCCATTGTTTTCCTGTGGCTGAACATTTTCTTTTACGCATGGCTGTGGGTCATCCTGGTGGCGCGTATTATTAAATACCCGGTGGTGGTGTGGAACGACCTGCATCATCCGGCCAGGGGCGTTACCTTTCTCACCCTGGTGGCGGGCAATAATGTGCTGGGCAGCCAGGTAGCTATTCTCACCGGCCGTATGGACATCGCCATGGTGTTTTGGATAGCCGGCGCTGTGTTGTGGGCTTTGCTGATCTATACTTTTTTCCTGGTGAATATTATGAAGGAGCCAAAGCCGTCGCTCTCGCAGAGCATCAACGGGGCCTGGCTGCTGATAGTGGTGGCTACCGAATCGGTAGCTGTGCTGGGCGCTATTATTGCCAACAGCAGTCCTTACCACTGGCTGATCGCCTTTATCTCCCTCTGTTCGTATATGACCGGCGGCATGTTTTATTTTGTGCTGATAGGCCTGATCCTTTACCGCTGGCTGTTTTTCAGCATGAAAGCAGAAACCCTTACCCCACCCTACTGGATCAACATGGGCGCGGTAGCGATCATTACGCTGGCCGGCTCGCGGCTGGTGATGTATGCGCAGGCGCATGCGGCATTAAGTGCATGGGCTATTTTCGTACAGGCGTTCACTATGTTCTTCTGGGCATTTGCCAGCTGGTGGATACCGCTGTTATTCCTGATGTTCGCCTACCGGCATTTCATTGCGCGCGTGCCGCTGGCCTATGACCCGCAATACTGGTCCATGGTGTTTCCGCTGGGTATGTACGGCGTATGTACGTATATGTATGCAACCGTTACCGGCTTCACTTTCCTTAAACCCATTTCGGGTTTATTTGTTATATTAGCTTTAGTGACGTGGGTGATCGTTTTGATTGGTTTATTTATTGATCTCTTTTCGGTAGCAAAGAAAAAATAACAAAACCCTGATGGCCATGCAGTTTTCTCTCAATAAAAAAGCGACGCTGATTTCACTGGTAGTAACAATTGTCTGTGTCGTCATTTCCTTCTATGGTTCCCGGAAGCTGCAAAACTTCGATCCCGCACTGATCGCTTACCTGTTTGCCACCCTCTTTGCGCTGTTTGGCATCGTATACCGCTACTGTGTATGGTTGCAGCGCCCTCCTACCTGGATGTATTTTAAAAGGACATGGCAATTGGTCTTCACCGGCGCTTTCTGGAAAAATATTTTTTCGCTGGTGGTTGACTCCGTAAAGAACCTGTTGTTCCAACAATTTATTTATCCCCGCAGCAAAAAACGCTGGATCGCGCATTTCATGCTGGCCTCCGGCTGCCTGGCAGCTTTCGCCATCACTATACCGCTGACGCTGGGCTGGATCCATTTCACGCTGGACCCCGCCTCTGCACTGGACCCCGGCGCCACCAAACTATACTGGGCCAATTTCTTCGGCTTTAAAATACTGCAGTTTAAACTGGGATCAGCGTTGGCTTTTTTCATCTTCCACGCATTGACATGGTGCTCCTGGCTGGTCATCGCCGGCGCCGTTATCTTCCTCGTCAGGCGCCTGACCAACGCGGGACTGATTGCCTCGCAGACATTTGAAGGCGACCTGCTGCCGTTGATCCTGCTGATCATTATCTCGCTGACAGGGCTGGGGCTCAACTACAGCTACGCTTTCATGAAAGGCATCGCCTACGACTTCATGTCCGTCACTCATGCGATCTCCGTGATCCTTTTCCTCGTATGGATACCCTTCGGCAAATTCTTCCATATCATACAACGCCCGGCACAGATCGGCGCACACATCTACAGGCGGGAAGGCGCCAAAAAAGGCATGGCCGTTTGTCCGCATACCGGAAAACCTTTCACGACACAACTACATGTGGATGACCTGAAGACGGTCACTAAAGCAATAGGATTTGACTTTACACTGGAAGACGGCACCTCCCACCTGGACTACAGTCCTGAAGGCAAACGCTCCCTGCTGGCCAGGGCCCACCTCAGGGCACGGCAGGAAGGCGGCAACCTGTTTGGATAATCACCCGGCGCCATTGCCGGACATCAAAATACGACCGTATGGCAAAGCTACCAGCACCACCTGAAACAATTATCGCTAAGTTCGGCCCTCACCTCAACTTTGCGCCACAGGAGGGCTATCCTGGCAGGGATGAACCCGACGCCGTGGTGAAAACGCATTGCTGCTTCTGCGGTATGCAGTGTGGCATCCAGCTGCTGGTAAAAAACAATAAAGTGGTAGGCTTCGAACCCTGGATGGAGTTCCCTTTCAACGAGGGCAGGCTGTGCCCTAAAGGCGTACAGCGCTATCTGCAGGACAATCATCCCGACCGGCTGCTGGAACCGCTGGAGCGGGTAGAAGGCGAAGGCTTCCGGCCCATTGCCTGGGAACCGGCGCTGGACCGCGTAACTGCCGCCATCCGGAAAATACAGGCCAGTTACGGCAACGACGCTTTCGCGGTGCTGTCGGGCGTGTCGCTGACCAACGAAAAAAGTTACCTCATGGGCAAGTTTGCCCGTGTCGCCATCAAAACCGCCAACCTCGATTACAACGGCCGCCTCTGCATGGTGAGTGCCGGGGCAGGCAATAAAAAAGCGTTCGGGCTGGACCGTGCCTCCAACAGTTATGCTGACCTGGAACATGCAGAGGTGATCCTCGTCACCGGCGCCAATGTCAGCGAAACCTTCCCGACCCTCACCTACTGGCTGTGGCGGGCGAGAGACAACGGCGCAAAACTGATCGTGGTGGATCCCCGTGTCATCCCGCTGGCGCGTACTGCCGATATCCACCTGGATATCCGGCCCGGCACGGACTCCGCGTTGTATGGCGCTATGCTGAAATACCTGGGGGACCATGATATGCTCGATCATGATTTTATCCGCGAGCATACCACCGGCTTTGAAGATACCCTCGCCGCCGTACAGGAATACACCCTGGAATGGGCTGAGCAGGTGACCGGCATCGATAGAGAAAAAATACGGCAGGCCGCGGAACTATGGGGCAAAGCCGGCACCAGTTTCCTGTTGCACGCACGGGGCATCGAACACCATTCCAAAGGCGTGGAAAACGTGCTGGGATGTATCAACCTGGTACTGGCCACCGGCCGCATCGGTCGCCCTTACTGCGGCTACGGCACGATCACCGGTCAGGGTAACGGTCAGGGCGGCCGCGAGCATGGTCATAAATGTGACCAGCTGCCGGGCAACCGTGACATCACCAACCCCGAACACCGGAAATATATCGCCGGCGTGTGGGGCATCCCGGAATCCGAGCTGCCCGGCAAAGGGCTTACCGCCTGGGAACTGATAGAAGCGATCCATCGCGGGGAAGTGAAAGGATTGTTGTCCATCTGCTTCAACCCGCTGGTATCCTTACCCAATAACAATTATGTGAGGGAAGCGCTGGAGAAGCTGGAGTTCTACGTGTGTATTGATTTTTTCCTGAATGAAACCGCGCGTCATGCCGATATTGTGCTGGCCGGCTCTCTGCATGAGGAAGAAGAAGGCACCGTTACCACCGCCGAAGGAAGGGTAGTTCGTATACGCAGGGCCGTTACCCCACCGGGAAACGCCCGCACAGACACTTCCATCATCCTCGATCTTGCCGCCCGGCTGGGAGCTGCCGATAAGTTCACCTACGCAGATTCAGAAGCCATCTTCAACGAGCTGCGGGTGGCGTCCAAAGGCGGTACGGCCGATTATTACGGCATCACCTATAAAAAGATAGAAGACCATATGGGCATCTTCTGGCCCTGTCCTTCCGAAGACCATCCCGGTACGCCGCGGCTCTGGGAAGACAGGAAGTTCGCCACCCCCGATGGCAAAGCGCATTTCAACCCGGTGCATTTCCGTGAACCGTCGGAGGTGACGGACGAAGCCTATCCCGTGGTGCTGACGACCGGCCGCGTGGTATCGCAGTATCTCAGCGGCACACAGACGCGGCGCATCGGTAAACTGGTAGGCATCAACCCCGAGCCTTTGCTGGAGATACATCCGGAGCTGGCGGCAAAGTACAATATCCGGCAACGGGAAACGGTGCGCGTCACCACCCGGCGCGGAAGCGGCGAGTTTCCGGCCAATATCGTGGAGACCATCCGGAAAGACACCGTCTTCATCCCCTATCACTGGCCCGGTAAAAAGTCGGCCAACCAGCTGACCATCGGTACGCTGGACCCGGTATCCAAAATCCCGGAGTTTAAAGTGTGTGCATGCCGGTTAGAACCGCTGGACCGCTTTACCCAACCCGGGGAAATACATGCATTCGACAGTATCTGATTGTATATAAAACACTTCATCGCTATGGAAGTTACCGCCTATAAAACCGATATGGAGTTCTTCGTGGACATGCAGCGCTGCATCGGCTGCAAAGCCTGTGAAATGGCCTGCGCCGAATGCGAAACCAACGGCCACGAAAGTATGATCCATGTAAACTACGTGGAGCGGGCCGTCACCATACAGACCACCGTACAGGTATGTATGCACTGCGACGATCCGGTATGCGCCAAAGTATGCCCCGCAGACGCCATCACCAAAGACGACTTCGGCGTGGTGCACAGCGCCAACACCGCCCGCTGCATCGGTTGCTCCAACTGCGTAATGGCATGCCCCTTCGGCGTACCCATCAAAGAAGAGAAATATGACATGATGATGAAATGCAACATGTGCTATGACCGGACCAGCGCCGGCAAAAAACCGATGTGCGCCACCGTTTGCCCCAGCCAGGCACTGTTCTACGGCACCCGGGAAGAGATCAGTCGCATGCGGCCCAACAGCACACCTGTACGTGAATTCATCTTCGGGGCGCAGACCGTCACCACCAAAGTGAATATCATGATGCCTAAAGGAAGCACCCACCTGAAAATCCACTAAACTGAATGTTATGTCCGATAAAACCATGGAAGAACCGCACTGGAAACAGGATTTCCCGATAGAGAGAACGGCCGCCACCAAAATAAGCCGCCGGGACTTTGCGCGCTTCCTGTGCCTCGTGTCCGGCGGACTGGCAGCCGGCAGCGGCTATGTGGCTTTGAAAGCGAACTTCTTCCCGGAAGAAACCATCACCGGGGAACACTTTATCTGCAAGGCTTCCAGCGTGCCGGAAGGCGGCACCCGCTCCTTTACCCTTGAAGGCAGCACCATCCCCTATATCCTCATTCGTCTTGAAAACGGTAACTGGCGCGCCTATGAACAAAAATGCACCCACCTCTCCTGCGCCGTGTATTATAAACCCGGCAGCGGACAGATCGTGTGCCCCTGCCATGAAGGCTTCTTCGATGCCATGACCGGCGACGTTATCGCCGGACCGCCGCCCAGGCCGCTGCCGGCGCTGGACGTAATACTGAAAGGAGATGATGTGTACGTGAAAGCCAGCACCCGGCCGGTACCGGAACATAAAAACACCCTATAAACGACAGGACCATGAGCAACTTTAAAGACGCGCAAAACAACGCGCATCCCAATAAAACCAATACGCTGATCTCAGCGCTCATTATAATTCTCATTTTGAACATCAGCCTGCAGGTATGGCTGCTGTACACCGGCCTGAACAATGCCCTTGGCCACAACCGCGACATCGCGCTGCCGGCGTTTATCGCGTCGCTGGTGCTGTTCCTGATAGGCTTCTTCTGGCTGTACTTTCTGCCTATGGGCTACCGGAAAAAAATCAGGCAGAAGTAAAATTAAACGTCAGGTGATAGTTCTCGGTAATCTCCGCCAGGATCAGCTTCCCTTTCTCTTCCAAAGCCAGCAGCCCTTCATGGTCGAGCCCTTCGTTGTGGTTATATAGCTGCACCTCCACCCATAATACCCCTGACATGTCAATGGTGGTCAGGTGCGGATCAAAGGCCCTGATATGGGGGATCTCGTTGTAAAAACGCTCCCGGATGACTTTATAGGTGACCTTGTCTACCGAGGCCACAGACAACTTCTGGATATTCTCCCGGAACATCTTCAGCGGCAGGAAACTCATGATCAGGGAAAGCACAATGCAGGAAACCGGATCAATATGCGCTGCCAGTTTAACAAAACCAGCGTGCTTCAGGCCGAGCGACAGCGTAAAAGCCACCATCACACAAAGATTAAAATAGATGTCAATCTTCCATTCCAGCGCATCTACCTTTAGAATTTCAGAGCCTGTCTTTTTATAGGCCCTTTGTATATACACATAGGCGATCCCGTTAAACAACAACGTTACCCCGGCATAGAGCAACACCGTGTCGTGCTCCGTTTGGGACGGCCCGCTCACCAGGTCGCCAATCGAAGAACTGACGGCTTTCAGGCAGATCAGCAGAATCATAAAGCTGCGGATAAGGTTCAATATCGGAACGAAGCCAACATAGCCAAACGGGTGTACCCGGTCGGAAGGTCTGCTCTGCAGCTTCGACACATAAATAGTTATGATGCCTATCAAACCACTTACAATGTAAGCGCCGGCATCCAGCTCCACGATATTGGAGTCCGTAAATTCACAGAATATAAGTCCCCATACCATTAGTAACATGATCATGGCCAGTGATATCCGCAGGTAACGCTGTTCTTTTTGAGGTGTTTTCATCGCTACAGTTTATAAGGGTCCGATTCAATGTAACAAAAAAAAGTGGTAAACGAAACGGTTATACGTCAACAGGATAAGTTAAGGACATAAACAAAAAAGAACATCTCCGCTTCTTTGTTTTTTTTAGGTATTTGATTAAATTCAGAGAAACACAGACTATGGAAACTTTCGGCCACGTAAGAATGGTAATAGGCTTCATTCTCAGCCTGAGCCTCGCCCATCTTCTGAAAGGCACCGCCAAATTCATTCAGCATCCGGAACGCGAAAAGCCTTACTGGATACACCTTAGCTGGGTGGCTTATATCTTTATCCTGCTGGTGCATTTCTGGTGGTGGGAAATACCACTGCATGCCATCAAACGCTGGACATTCCCCGAATATATCTTCATCGTACTTTTTATCACCACGTTTTTCCTGCTCTGTGCCTTGTTATACCCCGACGACGTGAAAGATTACAAAGGTTACCAGGATTATTTTTTCTCGCGAAGGAAATGGTTCTTCGGCGTACTGGGTTTTTCTTTTATCGCCGATGTGGTGGACACCATGCTGAAAGGCACGCTGTACCTGCATCATTTCGGATGGGAATACCCGGTGCGCAACATCGCGCATGTGTTGTTATGCCTGCTGGCCATCCGTTCAAGCAACAGGACGTTCCACGGCGCGCTGGTCATCCTTTTCCTGTTGTATGAAATGTCTTATATCCTGCGGTTATACCTTTCAGTAGGGTAACCGCCTTAGCGGATCAGCAGGATACTGCCGCTCTTTTGAACTTCCTGACCGGCGATATCCACCGCTTTCAGCATCCAGACATAGTCGCCCGCCGGTAATGGCACGTTCTGACGGGTGCCGTCCCAGCCGCGCTGAAGGTCCTGCGTGGTAAACACCACCTGCCCCCAGCGGCTGTATACCTTAAGCACCGCGGCTTTAAGACTGGACGTAACCACAAAGGTATCAGCTTTTACCAGATGGGGAAACAACAAAAACAGGCAAATGATAACCTGCCTGAACTGTACAGACATACGGATAACAGGTATAGTGAATAATAAAATGCGAATTTATCCAAAAGTTGGCTTACCGGCCATAGCTTCTGGATAAATTCGCTCAAAATAATTACCTGTTTATTTCAATAATTTAAAGGCATGTGTCCATCGGTTCTGCAAAAATCCGGGAATGCACCATAGTATACACAGCGGCTCAATTGCCCGGGCAGCTTCCGCAGTGCCCATGTCTTCAGTTTCCCAGCCGAAGGCGGTGAGCAGACCGGTAACGGTCTTTTTGGCTTCTTCATCGTTGCCACAGATAAACATGGTCGGTTTCCCCTCTTTGAACTGTGGTTGATACATGGCGGCGTTACCGACTGAGTTAAAAGCTTTGACGAACTTCGCCGCCGGCGCCAGCTGCTGCAATTGTTCCATGAGGGAAAACTCCAGCGTGGTAAAGAAATGCAGCACCCCGTGGTCGGGCGCTTTTTCTGCCAGTGGGTTGGTGGCGTCAATAATGATCTTGTTATCCAGATGGGCAATGCCTGCCAGTCGCAGCGCATCGGCAGCTACCAGCCCTTTGGTGGCCAGTACCAGCAAATCCGCTGTTTTAGCGGTAGTTTCGAAATCTGCTATAGAAATACCTGTTTCTTTGTTGAACTGTACCGCTTCCGGTTTGGATGTGTCCCGGGTACCGAGGGTAACGGTATGCCCCTCCTGTTGAAAGCCTTTGGCTAATGCCTGCCCTACGGCGCCGGAACCAATGATTCCAATTTTCATAAGATGTTTTTTTGCGTGAGAGATGCTGATAAACGCTAACAGTAGGGAGAAGTTGGTCAAACGGGGTAACGAATGTAATCATTTTAAAGACATACCCTTCATTTGGTAACAGAAAAATCTCTATTTTCGCCGCAATTGTTAAACCCAATCATTTCCACCATTCAATATTTACAACATACGAGCATACAAAAACTAATGACTACCGCACTGTTGCTGGCGGTCAGCAGCGCCACGTTTGCCCAGAACAAATATTACCCGTTCGGGGCCGGCAAAAAATATGGCGCTACAGACACCCTGGGCAACGAACTGGTAAAACCTATCCATAAGTTCCGTGAAGTGTTTCCGTCAGGAAAGGAGTTCGCGCTGTACAACTTCAGCGACGAGGTAAAAGACCTGATCATCAATGCCGCCACCGGAAAAATTCAAGCGTTTGAATACATCGTTCCCAGTGAAGCTACTTTCAACGGTGTATCCTACACCATCATCCGGGAAAAAGACAAATGTTATCTCCGCAGCGAAGAAGACGGAAAAACCATCCTGCTGAAAAAAGATTATACCGATTTTTTCAGTGAAGGGAAATATGTCATCGCCAAACATTATCCCGACCCGCCACCGCCGCCACCCGCGCGGCCGGCGCCTAAACCGGTTAAAGTAAATGGCAAACTGATTCCTCCGCTACCACTGCCACCGCCACCGCCGCCACCGCTGCCGCCATTGGGCTTCGATGGCTACAGTGTCATCGGCGCCAATGACCTTACCTTAAAACCTGTTATGACCGGGATATTTAAAGCGTATCTCACGTTATATAAAAATGAGCAGGAGAATATGGCTGAAAGAATCGTGATAAAAAAACGTAAAGCCGGTGAGCATGCTGATTTCTATGCCATCATATTCAGTACGGACCATACCCATAGCTTATACGATTCCAGTATGAAGCTGGTTAAAAAGTTTGAATTAAAAGGCGCCCAGCAGGAGCAGCTGGAGAAGATAGCGTCTGATATCATGAAAACACCCTTATCGAACTTTGACAGGTCCAACGCCGCAGCGCCCATGGGGCTCCCGTCTAAAAACAGGCCGGAGCCGGTGATCGTCTACCCTGTTTTTGAAGTGGTGAAAGCAGACAACGGCAATAACCAGCTGGTATTGAAACGCAGCGCCACAGAGGTGAAAGTGATTTTTGAAAGTCCCGGCAGGATCAGCTGGAACCCCTACACGCATATCGCCGGCATACCCGATACCAATACTGAATTTAATATCAGTCCGGAGACCGGAAGAATATTCCTGCCACAAAAATACTGGGAAGCTGCAGGCATTATCGTAAAATAGTCCCACTAGTAAACCCGTCCCGGACAAGCTGCCCGGGACGGGCTACCAGCACGTCAGAGCAAACTATATCCCTTCGCTTTCACCGCAGCCAGGATCTCACGTATATGCGACAACGTAGTCACGGGGTTCAGTATGGTGAACTTCAGATAAAAGTTCCCGTCTACCTTGGTGCTGGCCAGGATGTAGGTCCCGTCAAAGAACAATGACTGTTTGATGCGCAGGTTCAGCGCCGACAGGTCCGTATCGATGGCCACCGGCCGGAAACGGAACACCAGCACCCCAAGGTCCGAACTGCTCAGCAACTCAAACTCCGGGTCCTGCTGCAGCAAAGCAGCGGTGCCGGCGGCGGTATCGATCATCATATCGGTATAAATTCCCAGCTTCTGTTTTCCCATCAACCGCAGCGTGCACCACAGCTTTAAGGCATCGAACCGGCGGGTGCTTTGGGTTATCGACTTATTGATCTGCGCCGGCAACTCTTCGTAATCCTGCTCCGCAGGGTTCAGATAGTCCGCATGATGCCGCACCAGCTGCAGCGTTGCTTTGTCCTTCACAAGGAAAGCACTGCTGCTGATCGGCTGGAAAAATGACTTGTGATAGTCGATCGTCACGGAGTCAGCCTGCTCTATTCCGTTCAGCAGATGGCGGTATTTGGCGGACAACAGCAGCCCGCAGCCATAGGCGGCATCTACGTGCATCCATACCTGGTATTCGGCGGCCAGCGCTGCGATGGACTGCAGCGGGTCTATGTTGCCGAAGTCGGTCGTACCGGCGGTAGCTACTACGGCGATAGGGATGTTGCCCAGGCTGAGCTGCCTGTCCAGCGCCTCTTTCAGCGCTGCGGCATCCATCCGGAAACGGCTGTCGGTCTTCACCCTTACGATCGCCTGCTCCCCCAGCCCCAGCAACGACGCGTTTTTATCGTTGCTGAAATGCGCTTTATCAGAAACAAATATCCTGAACCGGTTTGCCTGCGGGGGCAGGCCGTCGAGTTTGATATTATGCCCCAGCAGCTGCATGGCAAAATGGTCCCTTGCCAGCAGCAGCCCCATCAGGTTGGACTGGGAGCCGCCGCCGGTAAATACACCGTCAGCTTTCGTATAACCGATCTCGTGGGCCGTCCAGTCTATCAGCCTTCTTTCAATGAAAGTGCCGCCGGCGCTCTGGTCGTACGTATCCTGCGAGGAATTGATGGCGCTGATGATCACTTCTGCCGCCAGCGCCGGTATCACTACGGGGCAGTTCAGATGGGCGATGTATTGCGGCAGGTGAAAAGCCGTAGCGTGACGGACATACAGCTCGTTCACCTCTGCCAGCAGCTCGTCGTAGCCGGCGAGCGGCCTGCCCAGGTCTACGCCGTATACCGCTTCCCGCATGGCCGATGGCCGGACGCCGGTGAAAGGCTGCCGGGTGTTCAGCAGGAAATCTTCTACGGCCATACGCGCCTTCTCCACCGCCTGGTGATATTCTGCGGCTGTCTCTTCATAAAATATATCGCGGAGCAATTTGTTGTTTTTATTTTGCGGCTGCACGGGGGCAACCGTCACCTGGTCTGTATGCATATCATAATTTTTTTAGGAATGATTAACGGAAGATGCTGCCATAGTGCTCTTCCATGATAAAATACGGGTCGTTGGTTTTTGTGACGGCGCGGATGTTGATCAGGCTCGTCTTGCTCATCATCCTCAGCATCATCCTTCTTTCGCAGGGCACCAGCATTCCTTTCTCTTCCCGGTAACCGGCCATGAAAGCATTTCTGCCGTGGGCGCAGAGGTGGTTGTTCACGAAGATGAGATCTCCCGCCTCCGGCACGAAATCGTTGTAGATATGCGTTTTGGCCACTTTCCAGAACTCTTCGAGGTAATGCATGGCTTCGGCACTCTGGCCGGCGTCCGGGTTATACAGCTGCTCAGCCGCATCAAAACGGATGAAAGGATAGGTCTCGTTGCCATACAGCACGGAGGTACTTACCTCCTCTCCCGCGGCGGCATCCGGGGCGTAGTTGGCATCTTTCGGGCATTTGTAAAGGGGGCGGAACAAAGGCCGCATGATGTCGTCGGTAGCGCCGTGCGACCGGATAGAGTATAACGTGGAAGGCACTCTTTCTTCATTCCGGATAAACAGGAAACTTAAAAAGTCGGCCTGGTGGAACAGGAAGGCGTCTTCCGTATGAACAAACAGATCGGTACGGGAACCGCTGCCGGTCTGCGTATGGGTCATTTTTTCGTCCGGGATGATAGCATGCATCAGTCCTCCGCCTTTGCGCTGTGCATAGTACTGCACGGGCTTGCTGGGCACCGCGCCGTGCATCAGGCTACTGATAAAGCCATAGGCTTTCAGCTTTTCGTAGTCTGCCTCCTTCCAGTTGGAGGGCGTGCGGCCCAGCTCCTCCTGGTCCACCTGTATCAACCCCCGGAAAACGAGGGCGCCATACTGGGTAGCGGAATAGTCGGTACCAAACTGGCTGAGGATGCGGGCAATACGTTCGGGCAACAGCTGATAAGCGTTCAGGTGCAGCGTAGCGATAAACGCCGGGTTTTCATAGCTGCCATATTCTCTGATGAGTTGCTTGCCGATGTAGTACATCGCGGTAGATTCCCGGGCGGTAATATCTACGATGAGCGGTTCGGATGGCGGTGTAACGGCCGTTTCAGCCCATACGTCCGTCATGATGCCGGGTGTTGTCACTGTTATGTTTTTCATGCTGAAGGGTTTAAGTGGGCCACTGATTTTTTCTTCTTTTCTTCGCGGAGGACTTTCCATCCTTCCGCACGATAGCCGGCGGCCATTTTTCCGCCGTCGATATGGTTCCAGCCGGGAGGCATGACGACGTATTTCAGTTTGTTTTTCAGTCCCGGCGCCTGCTTTACGTCTGTCCACAGGTCGCGCCACAACTGCAGCTGTACCTGCAACAGGCTTTTGCCGTTGATCCTGTCGTTCAGGATACCGTACACGGGCTTCACCTGGTCCATTTCCGTTTGGAAGGTGCCGAAGATCCTGTCCCATATGGAGAAAGTCTCCCCGTAGTTCCTGTCGAGATAGATATGGTTTTTAGCATGATGCACCCGGTGTACCGAAGGTGTGATGAACAGGAACTCCAGCCAGCGCTGTTTGCCTGCGATCTCATCAAAATGATCGTTGACGTGTTCGTAGAGGCCGTATAACCTGGCGATGGCTTCACAGATAAAGATCATGAAAGGATCGAATCCCAGGATGGGCAGCGCGATGACGGTGAGGGGTATATGCAGTATCCCGAGGAAGGAACCGCGGACCGCCACGGTGAGTTTCATCTCTTCGGCGGTATGGTGTACCCCGTGGATACACCAGAAAAAGCGCACTTTGTGCCCCAGATAATGCACCGACCAGAACATAAAATCATACACCAGGTACGCGAGTATCCATACATACCAGGCATAGCCGAGGGTGAAAAAGCGGTATTCGTACATCCACATCATGGTGCCGAAAACCACGAACTTACCGAGGAAGAAATAGGGAAAACTGTCCAGTACATAAGAGATCACGTTCACCCATCCTTCGCGGTTGCTTTCCATTTTTTTGGAGATGACCAGTATTACCCATTCGAGTGCTACCAGTCCCAACACAATATATCCGAAAACGCTCTGCATTTTACCAAGCAGTTGCGGAAGAACAGTTCCCATAGAATAGCCATTAAGCGGGTCAAAAAATCAATAGAGCCAGGTCGTTTTTTTGTCAATGCCGGTGCGCCTCTTGGCGCTGTGGTGTTTCTGCCGGTCGTAATAACCCATATAAAAGAATCCGAGGCATTGTTCGTTTTCTTCCAGCCAGTGTTGCCGGGCGTATTCGATGCAGGCATCGCAGCTATCCCAGTAGGCGCCGATATCATACGCCTCGCAGGTCAGCGCCATGTTCTGCACCGCGCAGCACACGGCCGCCATTTCCTCCCATTCCTTAATATCTATTTTCAGGTTACGGCGCAGGACAATGACGATGATGCACGGCGCCTTCTCCGGATACAACCGTGCGCGTTCATGCCGGGTATGCGGCCATTCTTCTGCGGGCAGCCGTTGCCGGTAGTACTCCGCCAGGTATTCCCCGAAGGGCGCACGCTGACTGTCCTGCAACACGATGAAGCGCCACGGCTGTGTCATCTTGTAAGTCGGCGCCCAGGTGGCGTTGGTCAGTATCTCCCGGATAACATCTTCCGGCACCGGTATATCAAGATAATCATCTGCAAAAATGCTTCGCCTCCGGCGGATGATGTCCGTCAGCACCTGCTGACGGACATCCCTTTTCTCTTCCCAGGCAATCATTGGCTGACGGTATTGGCCATCTCCGCGGGAACGGAGACAGTGCGTTTGAACGGCGCGATCGGGTTCTGCAACATACCGGCCAGCTGCAGGCTGCCCGCCGGATCGGCGAGGTCCACCATCTGGCGGTTATTGCGCAGCTGCAGGCGGTTCAGGCACGACAATATAAATTCGGGCGCAAACATATCGTACTGTTCAAATTTAGCCGCATGCTGTGGCTGGTCCTCCTGGTATGCATACACGCAGTCAGCCACCTGCCGCCAGAAATCCTCTTCACGGTAGTCGCATTTGGTGACAAGGATATTGGACAGGAAACGGAAAAAGCAGTCGAACACGTCGGTGAGGATGCTCAGTATCCGCAGCTCCTCGGGAACGGTGACGCATATACGCCTTCCTTTCTCCGCGATGTCTGTGTTCATCCTGAACACGCCGATTTCTTCGGTGATGTCTTTCATAATGGCTTTTACCGGCACATGGTTTTCCAGCACAAGGATGAGATTTTCCCCATGCGGCATAAACACGAGATCATGTTCGTAGAAACAGTGCAGCAACGGCGTAAGGTAAGCACGCAGATAACTGGCCAGCCAGTCATGGGTAGAAAGGCCTGACGCGGCTATCAGCGCGGGCAGCAGCGCGTTGCCCTGGAAATCGATATGCAGCAGGGCCGCCATCGTCATCAGTTGCTGGCCAGGCTGCAGCACTTTAGCAGGGCTCTCCCGCCAGAGGCCCGCCAGCATTTTATTATAGGGCACCTGTTTTCCGAAAGGCTCGTAATAGAAATTGCGATAACCTACCGTGGCCACTTCGCACAACAGGGTGAAGCCGTTCTGTTTCAGATAGGGGTCTTCCCCTACATATTTCCGTATCCATGCCGTAATGGGCGGCGTACTGTCCATATAGTACGGTGTAAGCCCGCGCACGAAGCCCATATTCAGAATAGACAGGGCTGTTTTGGTATAGTGTTTTTCAGGATGACTGAGATTGTAAAACGTGCGGATAGACTGTTGCGCGTTAAATAAATCAGGGCTGTAACCCAGGCAGACCAGGTGCTGGTTGGCCAGGTCCGGTGCGCAGATAATGGCCAGTTTATTGAACCACTGCCATGGATGCACGGGAATGAAGAAGTAGTCGTCCGGCGAAAGCCCGCTGTCCGTCAGCTTTTTATTAAAGAGAGACAATACCTCCTGTCCCAGCTCATCGGCGATGAGTTGGGGATAGGGCAGTTCGTCCACCGCGCTGTAGGCGGTGCGGCTCTTGTGGCCGGCCAGCCAGATCAGGCGGATGGGCTGGTCAGCCTCGGGTGCATACTGCCGGTAGTCATGGGCATCGAAACCGATGCGGCCATTATTGGCCACAAAACAGGGGTGCCCGGAAGTCATGGCATGTTCGAAGGTCTGATAGCCGGACCGAACCAGCTGTTCCATGGGCAGCTGCGGGCGGCTCATCATATAGGCGCTGCCGTTAAGCGTGCTGGTGATCTCTTCGAGGTAGGCAGGCAGGTTCTCCGTGCTGATATTTAACTGGCTGCGGAACTCGGTGATGAACAGGATACTGTCCAGCGGCAGCTCCTGGCTGTTGCTCACTTTGCGGATACTGTCTGCATCGATGGACCAGTGGTTGAGGCTGAGCAGGCGGGCGAAGAAAAAGTAGGTGACCTGTTCGGCATCGGGAGCGTGTAGCCGGTACTGTGACCAGTCGCCGTCGTCGCTGATCCATTCGGGCTGCAGCAGCAGCTCGTGGGTAAACTCACTGATGATCTTGGCTACGTGCAGCCTGTTGGCTTTTGCCCAGATATGGGGTTGCAGGTGGGTTACAACCGCTTCGGGGGCATTCATGCTCGTTTCGTTGATATACATACGTCAATTATTTTTCTTTGGATTGAAAATATTGCTGCCTGGTACAGAAGGCCAGCGCAGCGGTTTTATGCGGCAGCTGTACGTCCTTTACGTAGGTAAAGCCAGCCTTTTTGTTGAGCCGGTGGATCTTTTCATTGCGGGCATCCGGCTCTACCACTACCCTGTTGTGTGACGGGTTGTCGAAAAGAAAATCCATCACGACGGAGAATACCTGCCAGGTAAAGCCATGAATGGGTTTTTCCGCCGGCCCTATCAGGATGTGCATGCCCACATCTCCCGGCGCCGGGTCATAAAAGCGGCCGATGAGGTCATGCGCCGGGTCATAACATTCGCAGAGGAAAGCCGTCTTCCCGTTGATTTTTCCGATCAGCGCGGCGGCGTGCGGGTTATGATGGATGGCGGTATATTCTGCCAGCACCTCGTCGTAGGTTTTGGCGGTCATGCCCCAGTAGCGGGCGTATGGCCGGGTCACCCAGCGATAGATCTCCGGCGTGTCCTGGCGCAGGTCCATAGGCCATAGTTCTACCATCCCCAGCGGATGGTCTGGCACTGTGTAAGCGGGTATCATATTGAGTGTCTTCATGATCCGGATGGATTAACGGGGTGAACATGCGGACGTGCCAGCTGGTAATACAGGGCCGCTACGAGCAGATACCCTCCAAAGGCTACGATGAAAGGCACGTTCAGCGGATAGTGTTCTACCAGTATACCGGCCGAAAAAGAGGCCGTTAGTACGCCCAGGTTTTGAAAGAAATGGATCTTGCTGTATTCCACCGCATAAGAGGCGGGGTCGCTGACATGGAACAGCAGGGCGTCGAAGCGGACGGCCGACTGGAAAAACGCCCAGCCATAAAGGCAGCGTCCTGCGATGATGGCGCCCGTAGCCGGCCATGACTGCAGCAGCAGGCCGGCCAGCGCCAGCAATAAAGCGGGCAGTATGGCATGCCAGGGCGACTCCGGCGTTTTGCGCCGCCGGTTCATCCAGAGGGCAAACACCGCCACCGCCGCAGGGATGGCATACACAGCGCCGGAGACGATCCGCAGCTGCATACCCGATACGCTCTCCCAATAGCGTACAAAAAACGGACGGATGATAAAATCACCATAGTAAAAGAACAGGGTGATCACACTCAATCGCAGTACGGTGCCCGAAGGCAGCAGGTCGGCCCAGCTGCGTGCAGCCGGCTCCGTTAGCGCCGGTCCCGGTATGTAGCGGCGGGACAACAGCAGCCAGCCACTCAGTCCTGCCTGGAAGAAATCTCCGGCGGCCATGCCGAGGTAGATGTACTGCGGCTGCATCCAGTCGATGACCATCCCGCCAAATACCGCTCCCAGCACACTGCCGAGGTGAATGATCACAGACAGGACACTGATGATGCCTATATGTTTGTCCGTATCCGTGATACGGAGAATGAAAGGGTACACCAGCAGGTAACTGCCTTTAAAAATGATGATGGCCAGCGATACCACCCAAAACAGCCCGTAATGGGTGATAAAAGCGCAGGAAGCCGCCAGTATGCCGGCGATCACCTGCGTGTACACCAGTATCCGCAGCTCGGAGACCCGCCTGGATACCAGCGCCCATACCGGGAAGGCTACCATCACCGTGGCGCATACCGCACTGAAATAGGTCCCGGTGATCCGCGGGTCTTCTATCCCGAACCGGGAAGCAAAAAACAACGGGTAAAACGGATGCATCATGTAATCGCTCACCACCGCCACCAGCGTCATGAGTATGAGGTAAAACCGCAGCGGCATATTATATCAGGTGAGGTTGTGCAGGAACAATTTCTTCGTCGGCGCTTACGGCGAACTGCTGGAAAGCGATCCGCTGTTCAATGGGATACACCTCCCGCCCCAGCATCTCCCGGATGATCCAGGCGTTGCGGTAACAGCCCATGCCCAGGTCGGGCGTCACGAAGCCGTGGGTATGCAGCTCTGCATTCTGTACGAAGATGGAACCTGCGTTGTCGATGGTGTAGTTACGGTTCACTGCGAAACGGCCTTTCTCGTCCAGCTGTACTTTGTGCAGCAGCGGATCCATAAAATCGGGGATGCGGTGCGTATAACCTGTGGCCAGCACCAGTCCGGCCGTCTGATGAGCATAGTATTTCTCCTGTTCTTCCTGGAAGAAGGTGAGGCGGAACCCGCCGGCATCGTCATGGGTGACTTCCCGCAGGTCGGCATTGGTACGCAGGGAAATATCAATATCGGCCACCAGTTTCTTAGCGTAGATCGTATCGAAGACAGCGGCGATCAGATCGTTGTTGATGCCCTTGTAAAGGTGCTTCTGGCGATGCAGCAGATCATCCCTTTTGGACTGCGGCAGGTCATAGAAATAATCTACGTATTCCGGTGAGGTCATCTCCAGCGTGAGTTTACTGTACTCCAGCGGGTAAAACCGGGGGGAACGGGTGATCCAGTGCAGCGCGTAACCGTAGGTATCGATATCCTGCAGCAGGTCGTAATAAATCTCCGCCGCGCTTTGTCCGCTGCCTACGATGGTGATGGAGCGCTGCGATTGCAGGGCGTGCTTATGTTGCAGGTAGTGGGCGGAATGGGTGGCTTTATCCATCCACTGGCGGCAGTTGGCCGGCACATAGGGCACGGTACCGGTGCCCAACACCAGTTTACGCGCCCGGAACAGCTGCTGGTCGCATTGCAGCAGGTACAGCTGCGCCGCTTCATCAAATTCGATCTTTTTCACCGCGGTATTAAAACGCACTTCCGGCAGCTTGCTGATAGCCCACTGGCAATACTGGTTGTATTCATTGCGGAGCATTTTAAAATTTTCACGGATGTAAAAAGCGTATATGCGTCCCTGTTCTTTGAGGTAGTTCAGAAAGCTGAAGGGATTGGTAGGATCAGCGAGAGTAACGTGATCAGCAAGGAAAGGCACCTGCAGGGTGGTGTCCTGCATTAACATGCCTGGGTGCCAGTTGAATCCGGATCTTTTGTCGAGGAAAATACCGTCCAGGTCGGGAATGGTATGCGTGAGGCACGCCAGTCCGAGGTTAAAAGGGCCAACGCCAACAGCCGCAAAATCATAGATCTTTTTGTCCATAGAATTTTCATTTTATTGATAGCAGAAGATTAAAAGTACGGGTGTTGACGCGGGACGACAATCGCCCGGCGATGGTAAAAAAAGGGTATGGCGGTGGTAATCAAATTACCATGATCGTGGTATAAAATGCGGAGAGGTTGCAGGGAGACAAAAAAAGAGCGGGGCAACCGTATGGTACGGCTGCCCCGCTGTCTGGCAGGTAAATGCCTTGCTTAGCTTTCCGGTTTAACAATGCCGGTTTCCAGTGCGTAATTACACAATTCAACAGCAGAGTGCAGCTGCAGTTTCCGCATAATATTCCTGCGGTGCGTGTGAATCGTGTGCTGGCTTAAATGCATGGCGCCGGCGATCTCTTTGTTGGACTTTCCGGTTACTATCTGACGGATGACTTCTGTTTCCCGGGCGGATAAGCCTTCCGGAGGGCAACAGGTTGCGGTAGTGGTCTTTTTTCTGTCGGCCAGTAATAAATCGAGGGCGAAAGTGCAGAAAAACTTCTCTCCCCGGATGGCGCAACAGACAGCCTGATGGATATCTTTCTTCCTGCACTCTTTGGTCAGCACGCAGTATACGTTACCGTCCAGCAGCCGGAAGATATCCACTTTTTTTTTCTGGCTGGAAATGAGTATCACCTTGCATTCCTGTATAACAGACAAAGTTTGGAGGAGTTCGTCGGCATCAAAATAAGCCGGATCATAGTCCAGTATCAGGATGTCCGGCTGAAAGGAGAGCAAAGCAGGCCGCAGCTCTTCACTGTTGCCTGCTTCTTCTATCTGGTAATTATTTTGATGATCTGCTAACAAACTTCTGATTCCTTCCCTGTAAACAGGTTGCGCATCCGCCAGTATAATACGGGTCGTGACTGTACTGTTCATTCGCTGATAACACTTTACAATGACCTGTTTTTTGGACGCAGAAGATATATGGTTAATGTTACTTCAGGGTTACCGGTTTTTGCTGCCGGACTTTTTTGGGCTGACTGTTTTTGTTTACCTGCGGCGCCGCCTGCTTTTTATTTCGTCTTCCCCACCAGATATAAAAACCGGTGACGGGCAGCGAAGCTGCAATGAGAGAGGCCAGGAAGGCCAGGATCTTTCCCGGTATGCCCAGTACAGCGCCTACATGTATGTCGTAATTCATGGCGTTGATCCGTTCACCGTTACCCATATCCGAAAAGGTACGGCGGGAGAGCATAGTGGCCGAGTGCTGATCGTACTGCATACGGGTAGCTTTGTACAACGGCTTGCCGTCTCTGCGGGCAAATACAGATACTGCCGCTTTGCCGTCTTTCGGTATGCTGACAAAAAACATGGTCCCCTGTGGCGCTTTTATTACCGCGTCGGACAATATTTTCTCCAGCGAATAGGCGTTCACGTTAGTAGTGTCTGAAAATACCGGCGCCGGCAATACGGTCGGTTTGCCGCCGTTGGCGATCCACTGTATGCTGTTGCTGACCCATGGATAAGAGATCACCAGTCCTGTGATGGAAATGATCAGTAATACGGCCATGGAATAGAACCCGAGGATGTTGTGGAGGTCGTAATTTTTGCGTTTCCATTTGGTAGACTCCTTCCATTTAAAACGGAAGCGCTGTTTGGCAGCAGCTTTGTTGGCCGGCCACCAGAGAACGATCCCGGAGATCAGCATCACCAAAAAAATGATAACGGACCAGTTCACGATGGTACCACCGATCTTTGGTCCGAGTAAGAGGTTGATATGGAGGTTGACCACCAAATTAAAAAATTCCCATTTGGTATTTTCTATCTTCAGTACTTTCCCCGTGTAAGGGTCGACGTATATCCGGTAGAAATATTCCATGTAGGTGGCATACGACAGCCCGTCCGGATTTACTTTCAAGGTCCGGAACGACACGCTCCTGTTTGCCCCTGCCGGCACTTCCGCCAGTTGTAATTTATACTTCTCCCCGACGGCTGCCTGGGCTTTCTCCCTGACCACGTCCAAGGGCAAACGCCGCGCACCCACAGGCGCCTCCACGTACATGCGCTGTTTGTAAACCACCGGCTTCAGTTCGTCGATGAAGGCGTAGATACAGCCGGTGATGCCCAGTATAAAAACAACCAGCCCGGACGCAAGTCCGAGCCAGCGGTGTATTTTCAGGATAGTCTTTTTGAAGGGCATATGGCTTATTTAGTAACGTCCTTGCAATAGGTAACGCAATGCCATACACGCTCAAAAGGTTTTCCTTCATGTTCTCCTTTTACATCTTCGGTGAAAGTGCCTTCCAGCAGGTATCTGCCGTTCCACGCCGGTACATAGGTGAAAGCATCGTCAGCGCTTTTCACTTTTTTGGTCCAGCCGTCGGGAGACAGTACTGTCAGTTCTGCTTTAGGCAGAGTGGTTTTGGTTTTGTGCAGCAGGGATACTTTTTCCGGCACGTTTACTTTTTTGGCACCGTTGCCTGTCAGCAATACGAAGTCGTTCTGTTTCAGGTTTTCGATGCCTTTGGTGTTATTGACCTGTACGATGCCCTGCGCATAGTAACGGATTTTGCTGCCGCTATACACTTCCTGCACGGTATGGTCGATGTACAGCACATAAGCGCCGTCGGTCTGCGGGGTAAAGGTTGCTTTAAAGTGGTTACCGTTCGGCGTGCATTCCAGTTGTTGTTTTTTGCCGGAGGGGTCAATAACATAGAGTTTAAAATCCCGCATGTTGCTGAACCAGTTTTGTGTGGAGTCGCGTTCGTTTTCGGCGTATTCGCCGAGGAACACTTTCACTTCCTGTGCCTGGCCTTTCTTACCATTTACAACGGTCTCAATCCAGAGGGCATGTCCGAAAGCGGTTGCCATGCAGCAGCATAATAAGGCGGAGAATAATAACTTTTTCATATCTGTTCAGGTTTAAGTTTAAAGTTTAGAAACGATAGCCAACGCTCATCCGCACGTTACGTCCGGGTTCTGTTTGCCAGTAATAGATTTTATTGCCATAGCCATCAGCGGAAGGGGCGCCGGTGAACAGGTATTTGTTCAGCACATTGTTGACCAGCACGTTCACGCTGAATTTATTAACCGTATATCCCAGGCCGGCGTCCATTCTGAAATAGTCCGGCAGGAAATTTTCGCTTTTGTCATATACCTGGCCGGCTACACGGCCTGCCTGGTATTGATAGCCCACGTTTCCACGGAGACCTTTCAGCACGCCGTCTCCGATGGTGTAGCTCAGCCAGGTGTTCTGGATATGTTTGGCGATGCCCGGCACATAGTTGCCTGTCAGTTCAGGTTTGGCGTCTTTAGACACGATACCGTCTGTATAGGCGTAGTTTACCACCAGGTTCAGCCCTTTCACCACTTCTCCCTGGAAATCGGCTTCCAGTCCGCGGATGCGCTGCTGTCCGTTCTGGCGGCTGTAGATGAAGTTTTTGGTTACGGGGTCCGGATGGTCCAGGTCTGTGGTCAGCACATTGTTTTTAGTGATCTGGTATACCGCGAGCGTGGAGGTAAAGCGGCCTTTGAACCAGTCGCGTTTAACGCCAAACTCAATGTTGTCGCCGGTCATGGGATCAAATGGTTTTTTCTGCCAGTCGAGTCCCGGGTTCTGGATGAAGCTTACGTCATATACGCCGTAGATGGAGCTGTTCCTGTCGAAGGAGTAGCTGACACCGAAGCGGGGGGTGAATTTGCTGTCTTTGTTGGTGCCGTCGTAAGGGCTTACCACGTTGTTGGTGGTGTAGCGGCCGGCGACGGTTACACGGAGACGGTCATCGAAGAAGCCCACCTGGTCCTGCAGGTATACGGCGCTGTAGCCATAGTCATATTGTACGCCACGGGTACGGATATCCGCAGATCGGTCCCATTTATGCTGCACCACGTTGCCGTGTTTAGGCTGGTAAATATTGAAGGTGGAATCGCCGTAGGCGCCGCCTTGTGCCCAGTCAGCATAATAGTTGCTGTATTTCATGTCCACGCCGCCGAGGATATTGTGTGTCAGGGCGCCGGTACGGAAGGTGCCGTTCACAAATACCTGTGCGGTTTTATTCAGGCCCAGTGCATCCCAGATGTTGATGTTCCGCTGCAGCAGGCTGTCATTTCCTTTGGTGGAGAAGCCGGAGGGCCACATGCTCTGGCCGGTCTGTCTGTAATGGAAATAACCGAACTGGGCAGTCAGCTTCCAGCCGGGGCTGAACTTATGTTCATAATAAGCCATGACGCTGTTATCGCTGATTTTGGTGGGGGCCATATTGCCTTCGATGGTGGTGAAGTTCATGGGCAGATCGCCATAACCACGTTTGGAGAAGGAATAGTTACCGCCGATCACCGGCAGCTGCATATACTGGAGGTTGTATTCCAGCGTTACGGCGTTCTTTTCGTCGATCAGGTATTTGAGTACCGGGGAGATGCTGTAGCGGTTGGTATAATCGAAATCGCGCCAGCCGTTTTTCAGTTCACCTGCCAGGTTGAGGCGGTACAGCAGTTTTCCGTTCTTAGACAGTTTCCCGTCGAGGTCCAGGGTGGTGCGGTAGTTGTCATAGCTGCCGAGTGACATGGTGACTTCCCCCTGGCTGATGCCGGTAGGCTTTTTAGTGACTACGTTGTACAGGCCGCCGGGTTCTCCGTTGGACATCATAAAGCCTGCGGGGCCTTTGATGAATTCGATGCGGTCCACCATGCTCATATCTTCCGTGAGCGGGCTCCAGGAGCTGATATATACGTTCATGCCGTTGCGGAGGGAGCTGGCGCGGGAGCCACGGATTTGGATATTGGAGTACATATCCCAGTGGCCCAGCCGTGAGGCGCCGCTTACATTACGGGTAACGCCTTCGTGCATGTTGAAGATCTGCTGGTCGGCCAGCACTTCTTTGGAGATCTCCGAGATGCTTTGTGGTATTTCTACGAGGGGTGCGTTCAGGCGGAGGGAATTGGAGGGGGTAAGTACCGTATAGCGGTTATATTCCCCTACAACGGTGATTTCCTTCATTTGCTGACCGGAAGCACCCAGGGTGATAGTGGTCTGGCTGATCTTATCCGTTTCCACCGCTACTTCCTGTAGCACATTTTCATAGCCGACGAGCGATACGACAAGGGTATAATTGCCGGGTTTCACCCTTTTGATCACAAATTCGCCATTGGCGTCTGTGAGGGCGCCGTGATTGGAGTGTTGTATTCTAACGGTTACGTAGGGTGCAGGCAGCCCATCCGATGTAAGTACCTTTCCTTTGATGGCAGACAGAATATCGTCTGCGGATGCCTGTCCGCATATAGCCAACAGGACTGCTAACAGTGTAAGTATGCGTTTCGCCGGGATTCGCAGATAGTACGGCTCCATGATATCTTTTACATTTTGCGTGCAAAAGTAGGGCTGCGAATCCCGGTTGAGTTACGCCATCGGGAAATTGATTTTCGCAATCAGGAAAAATCGCTAAAATTTGTCATATCGACTGACAATCAATGCCGATAAAACTACATTCTATACATAGTCCTTTTGAACAGGAAGAGACGATTTACCGTCTTTATCGAAGATCTCCCGGTTACAGTCATCGCAGTTACTTTCGGTGATCACTTCACCCCGCTTCACCTGCCATACGTTCATGCTGCCACAGGAGCAATATACGGTATACAACACTTCCCCGGTGCCTTGTCCGGCGGGTCGCCAGGCCCAGACCTCAGAAGATTGTTTCTTTAAGTCCTTTGCGTTTTTATCTGTTGTCAGGGAGATATAATAGCTGTCATCGCCGCGGTCCAGTTGCACAATGGCCAGCTTTTCTTTTTTGAGCAATTGCTGGAATGACTTGAGCAGAAAAGGGACACTGTCGCCCGGTTCAAAACCCGCGGCCTCCTCCTGGAGGGACCTGTAAACACTTTCAGTATCTAAATCAAAGCCTGGTTTGAGCGCAGCGGCCCTGGTTTTCAGGAAATCCCCTATCTGATTGGGTTCTTCCTCCCCTTTCCAGTCAATCATCAATAGATAGCGATGCTTCAGCAGGGCATCCAGTAGCTGCTCATCGTCCTGGGCGGAGCTCAGCTGCTTTTCTTCTTCGGGTAAAACAAGGTGACGGAGAAAATTTGCATTCATAGTTAAACACTTAACGGTTAGGTTGTTTTTTTAAATCGATTCCATAATACCAATACCCCCAGTGACAGGAACGTGGCTATGACAATATCTTTTACGAGGTGACGGCTTTCGAAAGAAACCGCCATGCCCGTTTCACCGGTAGTGATGTTCATGCCGTAACTCTTCCGGTAAAATACAAAGGGAAAGCCCACTTCCATGGAGCCATCGTTGTTGAGCTCATTCTGGCAGGTAACGAGGGTTGTAACAGCGAAAACAATGGCGGTCATCCACAAACCGGCCAGTGCAAATTGTTTGTTCGACATACAGGATACAACATTAAAGCAGAAAACACAGGGCGCAAAAATCAGCATATGTTTGTCAATAGCACAACAGCCCTAAATATAAACATGACAATGGTTGCCAAAACGCCGCCGCCCACCAGTATTACAGTAGCGGCATCTATGTGGCCACCTCCCAGTTTCAGTTCAACTTTATACCAGTTTTTCTTGTATTTCCTTTTTATGAGTAGTACAAATGCAAAGGTAGCCAGGCAGTAGACCAGCGTCCAAATTAGAAGGGCGGTAATGTGACCAATAGTCATCGGGACAAACAATTTGTTTGGCTTAAAGCTACTAATTTTTACGCAGACCGTTGTACGGAATAATTAATTGATTATCAACACCATAATAAATTAATCCAAAAACTGTTTGTCCCGCTCTCGTTTCAACGTATATTAGAGTGCGTTTACATAAGTGAGAGCAGGGCAAATTCTATCATCCTTATAAAACTATCACCTCATGAACAAAAACTATGCACAGTATGGCCTGATCATCAGCGCGATATTAGTTGTATTATCCGTCTTATTTTACATTTTGAACCTCAACCAGGAACGATGGGCACAATGGGTTGGCGTTGCTGTTATGTTTGTCGGCATTGTAATCACCTGTATCAACTACGCAAAGATCAACGACGGTTACGTTACCTTCGGCAACGTTTTCGCGAACGGTTTTAAGGCAACCATGATCATCACCGTGATCACGGTGATCTTCTCCGTTATAATGCTGATGATATTCCCGGACATCAAGGACAAAGCGATTGAAGTGTCCCGTGCAGAGATGGAAAAGAAAGGCGCATCCGAAGATCAGATTGAAATGGGCATCAACTTCACCAAAAAATTCTTCCTGGTATTCATGGTAGTCGGCGGCCTGGTTTTCAGCCTTTTCTTTGGCGCTATCGCTTCGCTGGTAGGCGCCGCAGCTGCGCAGAAAAAACCGATGAACAAGTCTCCCCAGCCGTAAACCACAGCGTTTATCTTCTATAAAATAAAAACTCCTGCATCTGCCGGTGCAGGAGTTTTTTTATCTCCTGCCACAACACGGAAAGTTTGTAAAACAACCTCCCCTGCTGGAAAAAAACTTTCAAAGTGATTATTCCATGCGGAAAGACATCCGCTTGTTGCCCGATGACCAACAAGATTTATCCGAATATTTTTTTTGATTGATTTTTTGTTTTAGATTCATTTCAACAAATTCCCGATACCAAATCTGTCAACTTTAAAATCTGTCTGTCTTATTTAATACCCTCAACGATTTGTCTTATGTTATCCCGTTTGAAGCAACTAATATTCCCTGTTAGCGGTGAAGTAGCGTCCACCAAACTGCTGCTCGATCATTTAAAGGTAAAGGTCTCTCTTACAACGCTGGCCACAGAGATGGAATCTCACCCTGACTTTCCCGGTATACTCAGTGTCAGTGACATCCTTTCGAAATTCGGCGTGGAAAATCTCCTGGCGAAATTTGATGCTGAGCAATTACCGCAACTGCCGGCGCCTTTTCTGACACAAATCAGCAGTCATGATGGCATTGGCGTTTATTTTACGGTTGTCCGGAAAATAGATGAACGGCAGGTAACTTATTATGACAAGGAGACCCGCAGCTGGAAGACCGCCGCTACAGAAAACTTTCAGAAGAACTATATGGGATTGGTGCTGTTGGCGGAAGCAGGTGAACATGCAGGGGAAGCGGACTACCAACAACATATCAATGCTGAAAAACGGCAGTTGACACTGCAGTATGCGAAACTATTCATCCTGCCATTCATCAGCCTGCTCGCTATGGCGGCAGCCCTTTTCCTGGAGGGATGGAACGCCCTGCTGCCTGTTGGTTTTACACTCACTGCCGTGCTGGGTGCGATGGTGGGCTTCCTGTTGCTCTGGTATGAAACCGATCAGTATAATCCTTTACTGCAACAGATCTGTACCGCCGGAAAAAAAGTAAATTGTGGCGCCGTGGTCCACTCCAAAGCGTCTAAAATTGCCGGCATCAGCTGGAGTATCATTGGCACCAGTTATTTTACCGGCAGCCTCCTGTTTATGTTGTTCTCCGGCATCACCAGCGTACAGTCGCTGCTGGTCATGTCGGGGCTAACAGTCCTGGCAGCGCCTTATACTATCTTTTCTGTCTACTATCAGTGGAAAGTAGCCAAACAATGGTGCCTGCTTTGTTTGTCGGTACAGTTCATTCTTTTGCTGCAATTACTGATCCCAATTGCGGGAAAATGGCATACGCTTGCGCCTTTATCATCCATCACACTGTTTACCGGTATCTCCTTTGCGCTGTCTTACTTGTTGCCATTCCTGGTGATCACGCAACTGATGCCCGCTTTCCGCGCTTCCAGGGAGGCGCGGCAAAACAAGATGAAGTTTAATCAGCTGAAACATAACCAGCAGATATTTGAAGCGCTGTTAGCCAAACAAAAAGCCGTGGAAGAAAGCACCACCGGACTGGGTATCACCCTGGGCAATCCCGATGCCCGTATAAAACTGGTCAAAGTTTGTAACCCTTACTGCGGGCCATGTTCGAAAGCACATGCGCCTATTGAGGAACTACTGCATGGTAGCGACGATTTACAGGTACAGATTATATTCACCGCCACCAATAAAGAAGATGATCACCGCAGCCTCCCTGTCAAACATTTTCTGGCCGTAGCTGAAAGCGGAGATAACCGGCAGCTCAAAGAAGTGCTCGATGGCTGGTACCTGTCACCCACGAAAGACTACCGGCAATTCTCCGGTAAGTACATGCTCCCTGACGGCGCGATGGCCAGGCAGGGAAAGAAAGTGGAGGCGATGAGAAGCTGGTGCGACAGGGCGGGCATCAAGGCCACGCCCACTTTTTTCCTCTCTATGCCGTCTGCTGACCAGACAACCACTGCATTATACCAGCTTCCCGACATCTATCAAATCAAAGACCTGAAATACATCCTCAACGTGTAAGTAAAATTAAGGCCTGATGGCCCCGGCCTTATAGGGGCATCCATTTTTTAATCATCAAAATTTAATGCATGAAAGCCTTAAAGTTGAAGGCGCTGGAACTCGGCGCGCGGGAAATCCTTAGCAGGGAACAAATGAAAGCTGTATCCGGTGGTGCCGGCTGTCAATCCGACATGGAATGCCCTCCCGGCCTTGTATGTTCTGACGGCATCTGCGCTGACGGTAGCGGCGGCGGACGCTGTCGCGACCAGCGGTCCTGCACCATTGCCGTACCAGGTGATCCAAATGCAGCAGGCATTTGCGAAACCAATTCTGTCAACCGTTGCATTTGCAAAGCATTGGATTATTCGGCCAGCGCCGCGTCCGCAGAATGCCTCGCTTAAAAGCATCTTTACAGGTATGCCCGCTGCCATCATAACGGTAGCGGGCATGCCCTTTTATTCCTCTCTGTCAACTACCCGGAAGCTTTTCTTCCCCTCTGCCTGCGGCACCGCTTTTATTTCCCTCCGCTCTTTTCTATCTTTACCGACACATTATTCTATTTCTTTAATTGATTACGGGCGATTCAAAAAAGTCTTATTTTAAGGTATGGAGCGTATGTCCACGGAAGAAGAAGTGCTGTTGCGGATGATCCAGGGGGATGAATCGGCCTTTTCGGGCATCTACCGGCACTACCATCCTGCTTTATACATTTATCTGCTGCGTTTCTGTAAGGTCCCTTCTCTTGCAGAAGACCTGGTGCACGACGTATTTCTCAAAATCTGGGAGGTCAGGGAGCGTATTAACCCAAAACTTTCTTTCAGCGGGTACCTTTACCGTATCGCCCGCAACCATGTCTTTAAAACCATATCACGACTGGCCACTGACGAGCAGATGCGGGAGCAGTTATACCGGCAGCTGGCAGATATTGACCCGGCGCAACCCGAAGAAGTGGTACGCACCCGGGAATACGAACGCCTTTTCGAGGAAGCACTTTCCAAACTAACCACCCAGCGTCTGAAGGTGTTCCGTTTATGCCGCCAGGAAGGGAAAAGCTACGACGAAGCCGCGGCCATCCTGGGCATTTCCCGTAACGCGGTAAAAAAACACATGGTGCTGGGCATGCGCTTCATCGAAGACTATGTCTACCGCCACGGCGACATTTTTATGGCGATCTGGCTGATCTCCGCCTTTTATTAAAAAATATTTTCCCACAGGGGTACCCTCTTTTATTATTTCCGGATAATATATAGTACCCCCCTTTGCAAAAGGGGCAATGAAAAAATATGTCACAACCTGAAAACGCTTACGAGCAGCTGTTTCAGCGTTATCTGAACGGGCAGTGCAGCCGGGAAGAAATGGATACGTTGTTCGGATATCTTAACACCACCGCATCCAGGCGCCCCCTGCTGGCAGCCATGCAACAGGAATTCGAGCGTGTCCTGCAAGAAAAACATGACCTGCCGCAAGGCCTGGGAGACCGTATAGAGACACGGCTGCTGCAGGAAATCGGCCGCACCGGCGTGACGCCCGTGCGCTCCTTCCGTTATTTAAAATGGAGCGCCGCCGCCGCCGTGGCCCTACTGCTGTCGACAGCCATCGGTTTTTATATCACCCGCCAACCGGCAGCACCCCGGCTGGCACATCAACGCGCCGTACAAACAGGATCACCGGGCAGCAACAAAGCGAAGCTCACCCTTTCAGACGGCTCTGTAGTAACGCTGGACAGCGCCGGCAACCAGGTCATCCGGCAGGGCGATGTGACCGTTCAGCAGCACAACGGACAACTACTCTACCCGCTTACCGCCGGCCCTTCATCCATTGTCAGATATAACCTGCTGGCTGTGCCCCGTGGCGGGCAGTTCAACGTAGTGCTGCCCGACGGCAGCCACGTATGGCTCAACGCCGCATCCAGCATGCGCTATCCGACGTCGTTCGCCGCCAACCACCGCACCGTGGAAATACAGGGACAAGCCTATTTTGATATCCAACCGGTGGCCGGACAACCCTTTATCGTAAAAGTGAACAATATGGAAATACAGGTACTGGGCACCAGCTTCGACGTCATGGCCTATGCCGACGAGCCGGTTACCCGCACCACGCTGATACAGGGAGCAGTGAAAGTAACATCCGGCAACAACGAAAGCTACCTCCATCCCGGACAGGCAGCTGCAGTGAACAACACCTCCGGCGCCATCTCCGTGCAACCGGCAGACCTCCGCGAAGCCACCGCCTGGAGAGCAGGCTACTTCGACTTCGAAAACGCCACCCTCGCCAGTGTGCTGAAACAACTGTCGAGATGGTACGACGTGGAAGCCGATTTCGCCACCCTGCCGGAAGGAAACCGCTTCGGCGGATATATCAACCGTAACCTGTCCCTGCAGGAAATATTACCGATGCTGGAAACAGACAAGGTAAAACTCAAACTGGAAGGCAGGACCATCAAAGTAATACAGACCAGGTAAAATGCCAGCCCGTGTAGTCACCATTCTTTTATGATCACAATAAACCGACAACGTTAAAAAACCAAACAGCCACAACAAGACCGTTGTGGTCCGCAATCGCTCTGTTCAACCAAAATGTTCTACGTTATGAGATTTACCGCCTTCCTCCTGCTTGCGGTCTGCCTGCAATGCAGTGCCGTAGCCTTATCGCAGCAGATCACGCTTTCGGAAAGAAACGCCCCGCTGAAAAAAGTGCTCAAAGAAATGGCCGCCCAGGCCGGGGTATCCGTGGCCTATAGTGAAAACATGATGGCCGCCACCAAGCCCGTCACCATCGATGTCAAAAACGCTACGGTGGAACATGTGCTGGAGATAGCGCTCCGCGATCAACCGCTGCGCTATACCATCGACAACGGCCGCATCCTGCTCAACAGCCGCTCAGGCCGCGCCGCCGACTCCACCCTCACCGCCACCGGCAGGGTCACCAGCGAAAAAGGTGAACCCATACCGGGCGCCAGCGTCCTCATCAAAGGCACCAACATCGGTACCGCCACCGGCAACGATGGCCGGTTCGAAATTAAAATCCCCCGGGAGGCCGTCACCCTCATCATCAGCGCCATGGGATTCCAACCCATGGAAATAACCGCCCAGCTCCATACCAATATGGAAGTACGCCTGAAAACAGGCACCAAAAGCCTGTCCGAAGTGGTGGTAATGGGCTTCTCTGAAGTGGAACGCCGCCACGTGGCCTCTTCCGTAGCCCAGGTGGACGTTAAACTCACCAAAACCCGGCCCATCGCCAAACTGCAGGAAGCCTTTACCGGCACCGTCCCCGGCGTTACCGTCCAGCAAACCACCAACCTGCCCGGCAGCGTGCCCGGCATCACCATCAGGGGCATCAGCACCCTCCAGAATGCCGGCCCCCTCGTGATCGTAGACGGGATGGAACAAAGCCTCAACGATATAGACCCCAACCAGGTGAAAAGCATCACCGTACTGAAAGATGCCGCCTCCGCCTCCATGTACGGCTCCCGCGGCGCCAACGGGGTAATCATCATAGAAACGGAACGCGGACAGATGGGACGGTTTAAAGTGGATGTCAACTCATGGGGCGCCATACAGCGGCCCATCGACCTGCCTAAGTTCGTTAACGGTACCGACTATATGAAATTAAACAACGAGGCGAGGAACTTCCAGGGTCAGACACCCCTTTACAACGATGAAGATATCCGCAAAATGGAATCCGGAGAAACCCCTTCGGTAGACTGGCTCAAAGAAGGCATGCCCCGCAAGGCTAACTCACAGAACCTCACCATGAGCGTTTCCGGCGGCGGCGGCATCGGCTCTTTCAACCTCATGATGGGCTACCTCAAAGAAAATGGCCTCAACTCCTACGAAGGCTCCGGTAAATATTCCGCACGCTTCAATACCAATGTGAACATCGCTGATAAATTCGTACTGCTGGCAGACTTCTATGCCCACCGCCTGCAGATCAACCGCCTCAAAGAAAATGATGACGGAACAGGACTGTATGAAAATCTCTGGAAGATGAATCCCACCCAGCAGATATACTACCCCAACAGCAGTATACCTGAGCATTACATCCTGTACAATGATATGAACCCCATCGCCTCCATTAACCGCGGCGGCTCCCGGAACAACCTGTACGATTTCAGCTCCGTGAACCTGCGGCCAAGATATAACATCAGCAAACACCTCAGCCTCGAAGGCAACGTGTCTTACCAGATCAGCAAATCTGCCAACAAAAGAGCACGGGAGACTTTCAAATTCTTTGACGGCAACGGTAAACCGGTGAAAATATGGAAGAATGAAGTGGGCGCCGACCAGGACGTAAGCCAAAGCCAGCTGACCGCCCGCGGTTTGCTCAACTACACCGGCAGCCTGCGCCACCAGGCGGATAAAATATACGTCACCGCCGGCTCAGAAGTGATGAGCTTCAACTACACCGACTATAAGGAAATCACCAAAGCTTCTTTCTTCGGTAAACTGAACTACTCTTTTGACAACAGGTATATCCTCGAGTTCACCGCCCGCGGAGATGGTAGCAGCAAGTTTGCCCCCGGCAAACAATGGGGCTTTTTCCCCGCAGGCGCTATCGCCTGGAACGTCACCAACGAGCATTTCATGAAAGGCATGGTCAACAACAGGATCATCAACAACCTGAAACTCCGCGCCTCCTATGGCCTTATCGGTAACGAAAACGTAGACCCGTACCTGTGGGAAGAGAACGTCAACGAATGGGGATGGCTCATGCGTGTGCCCAACTTAAACTTCACCTGGGAAAAACAAAAACAGGGTAACATCGGGATAGAATTAACCATGCTCGACAACCGGTTGAGCGTAACGGCGGAAGCCTATAAAAAGAACTCCTACGACCTGATCTATTCCAGGTTCCCCGTACCGCCCATCACCGGCTCCAGCTCTCTCGAAGCTGCTTTTAACATCGGGGAAGTGGAAAACAACGGGTACGAAATCTCCGTTCAGTGGCAGGATAAAATCGGTAACCTCGGCTACAGCATCGGCGCCATGTTGTTTGACAACAGGAACAAAGTGCTGAAGGCCGGTTACAGGGATGGCGACACCCTCATTTTTAAAGACGATAACGATAAAATCTGGTATAAAGGCATCGCCATTGATAACTATTACGGCTATAAAAGCGATGGCTTCTTCCGCGACCAGCGCGATGTGGACAACACTCCCGCAAAACTGCCCAATACCCTCCCCGGCGATATCAAATATATAGATCAGAATGGCGACGGTATCATCAACGACGCAGACAGGATCAACCTGGGAGACCCTTTCCCCCACCTGAACTATTCCATCAATCTTGGTTTAACGTATAAAAACTGGGACTTCAACCTGCTGGGCCAGGGCGTCGGAAAAAGAACCGGCCGCCTCAACGGCCTGGAAGGTTACCCTATCCTGGTGGATGGCAGCAGCAATTCACTGGGCAGGCCGCAACAGTATTATGCAGACAACCGGTGGACACCGGAAACGCCCAACAGCAGGTTCCCCAGGGTATGGACCGGATCCAGCACCAACGCTTACCTCAGCGACATCTGGCTGGGCAACGCCGCCTTCTTCCGCGTGAAAGTGCTGCAGCTGGGGTATACGTTCCCGTTAACAGGTAAAATGATCCGCAACGTAAGGGTATACGTCAATGCGCAGGACGCCATCACCTTCACCCGCTGGGAAGGACTGGAGCCCGAACGCGATGGCGGCAGCGGCAACTATCCCCGCATGGCGGTATACAGCCTCGGCGTCAGGGCCACCCTGTTTTAATGAACGTAGCCGCACCAACGAAAATTTATTTCACTCCACTGCAAAATATGCATCAGATGAAAAAGAGACTCATTCTACTGGCATTCCTCTCCGCGCTCCTGCCGGCATGCCAGAAATTCCTGGACAAACCGGACCCCACCGCCACCAAATTCGACGAGTTCTTTAATACTGAAGAAGACCTCCGGCGCGTGGTATACAGCACCTACCTGGACGTATTTACCAATAAAGACGACAGAAGGCTGCTTTTTTACATGGAAGACAGTAAATCAGATAATGCCTACAGCCGCGTGGAAGGCGACAACCACCAACGTATTGCCAATGGCAGCTATGATGCCAACACAAGGGCTTTTGAATATTACTACACCATCCACATGAAACACATCGGCCGTCTGAATACCTACTTAAAAAGTATCAATACGCCTTATGTGGAAGATGAATCCATCCGTACAAAATACAAAGGCATACTGGAAGGACTGCGGGTCTGGCACTATTTCAAAATAGTGTCCCGCTGGGGAAACGTCCCTTTTTATCTCGAACCCGTGGATATTTCCCAGGTAATACAACCCGCCAAATCAAAGGAAGAAATACTGAACACGCTTTTCCCCATGGCAGAAGCTACCGCCAACAGCCTGCCTGACAAGGAGTATAACTCCGACGGCTATATGTTCAACAAATACTCGCTCAAAGCGCTGATTATGCGCTACGCGCTGTACAACGGCCGATATGACCTGGCAGCGCGGCTGGCCAAAGAGATCATGGACAGCGGCAACTACTCGCTGTATCCGAACTATGCAGACCTGTTCAGCTATAAAGGCGATAAAATCAACAAAGAGTTCATCATCACCATGGACATGCAAAGCCACGGCAACAGCGGCACTAACTCGTTCGAACATCTCGGCCCGCATTTCCGGACAGGCAAAGGACAGTCTTACGCCGTACCGCTAAAATCACTGGTAGATGCCTACTGGACATTACAGGGCAATAAAATCGACGCCTGCCCGCTGCATACAAAACAGGAATACGAACTGAACCCGAAACTGAACAGAGATCCCCGCTATGCCGCCAGCATCATGGGCCAGGGCGATATATTCGTTAACGAGCCGATCAACATCTACGACCAGAACAGCCCCATGTTCCATGAAAAAGAACGGGCAAGCCGCTCCGGCTACTGGTTCAGAAAATTCGTGGACGAAACAGACGCCTTCAAAGGAGAGGGCAATATGCACTTCCCGATATTAAGGTATGCAGAAGTACTGCTCACCTACGCAGAAGCCAAAATCATGACCAACAGCGTAGACAACCTCGCCAAAAGCTGTATCAACCAGCTGAGGACCAGGGCAGGTCTCGACATGAAAGAAGCGGACGTAACCCTACCGAAGTATGCCGCCTATACGCAACAGCAGTGGGTAGAGCTGATCAGAAATGAACGGAGAACAGAACTGGCAGGCGAAGGAGTACGCTATGATGATATTTTAAGATGGAAAATCGGTGAGCAGGTGATGACCAAACCCGCCATGGGACATACCCGGCTGGTAAATGGCAATCTGGTGTCCCTGAAGATAGAAGACCGCTCTTTCCAATCACGGAACTACCTGTGGCCGTTCCATTCCGGCAGTTTGAAAATTGAGCCGGGGTTAACGCAGAATCCGGGGTATTAATGCCACAGAGAAAGATCACACATCAGCCGTATATTCCTGTTAACAAGCGTATAGGGCTAATGTGTGATCTTTTTTTTAACTTTACGGCATGCACGAGCAACTGGTCCGTCTTATTACCCAAAAAGTAAAACTTTCTGATAAGGAAAGAGACTTGTGCGTACAATATTTTGAACCGGTGTCATACCCTAAAAACCAGGTACTGGAAGAAGAAGGAAAGGTCCCCGGCTATCTGTATTTTGTGATATCAGGTTTTGTCCGTTTATTCCATTATAATGACAAGGGAGATGAAATAACATCCCACATCAACTGTCCGCCGGGTTTCATCACTTCCTATACTAATTTCATCGATCAAACCAGGTCCGAAGAAAACCTTGAGTCGATTACCGAATGTGAACTTTTACGCATTACAAAGACCCATCTGGACCTGCTTACCCAACAAAGCCCGGCGTTTAAGGACTTCAGCATTCTCGTGTTCCAGCAATCGCTGTCGTATAATGAAAAACGCTCGAAGGAGCTGGCAACGCTCAGCGCCGAGGAGCGCTATTTAAAACTGATCCACGAACATCCCGAAATACTCCACCACGTTCCAATGCAATACATCGCGTCCTTCCTTGGAATGAACCCCAAAAGTTTAAGCCGTATCCGAAGACAAATTATTAAGTAACATTTGTGAAGTGCTTTTGAATAACCAGGGTTGATCTTTGCCCTATTATTAAAAACCATTTCAATGGATATGACAAGTAAAAAACTGGCCCTTGTATCCGGCGCCAACGGACACCTTGGCAATAACCTGGTAAGACTTCTCCTCCAAAAAGGAATCCCGGTGCGTGCTTCCGTTCGTAACATCAAAAACAAAGACTGTTTCAAAGACCTGGACTGTGAAGTGGTACAGGCAGATATTACTGACAAGACCTCTTTTAAAGCCGCGCTGCAGGGCGTAGATACCTTTTACGCAGTAGGCGCCGCTTTCAAACTATGGGCAAAAGACCCCAAAAAAGAAATCTATGATGTAAATATGCGGGGAACCCGAAATACAATAGAAGCTGCCGCAGCCGCAGGGGTGAAAAGAATTGTCTATGTAAGTTCCATCGCCGCGCTGAATTACACCCATCTCCCGACAAAAGAAAGCAACGGCTATAACCCGGACCGCCGGGACATGTATTACAACTCCAAAAACGATGGCGAAAAACTGGCATTTCAGCTGGCCGAAGAACACGGGATTGAATTGGTGGCCGTTATGCCGGGAGCAATGATAGGAGGCGAAGCATTCGCCCCGCTGAATGTTTCTTACAATGTGCTAAAGCTGATTTTGAACAAACAAATACCGGTGGACACCAATATTACCCTCAACTGGGTAGACGTAAAAGATGTGGCTGAAGGCTGTTATCTGGCCGCGCAGAAAGGCAGGCCGGGCCAGCGTTATATTCTTGCCAATGAAAAATGTATGACTATTACAGACACCACTAAGCTGGCGCAGGAGTTCTACCCGGAGCTGAAATTGAAAATACCGGGGGCCGTTCCAAAGTTTATGCTTTACGCCATCGCCGGGGTGATGGAAATTTCCGCCAGGATAAGCGGAAAACCGCCTGTGCTCACCACCAAGGATATTGCCATGTTTTCCGGCTTGCAGCAGGATTTTGACATCTCCAGGTCAAGAAATGAATTGGGATTTAACCCGAAGAATAACCGGCAGGTAGTGAAAGAAGCGCTGGCTTATCTGATGACGCATAAGGAACTATTGTAGTCCATACAGGGCAATAGTCCATCTGTCACAGGGGGCTATTGTCCATTGCTGCTACCCCCTCAGGATCTTCTCCATCTTCCGCCCTTTCGCCAGTTCGTCCACCAGCTTATCCAAATAGCGGACCTGCTGTGTCAGCGGATTTTGGATCTCTTCTACGCGGTATCCGCAGATAACGCCGGTAATCAGTCCCGCACGGGGATTGAGCGTGGCGCGCTGAAAGAAAGTTTCATAGGTCACTTTCTCGTGTATCAGTTTCTCCAGCTGTTTGTCATCGAAGCCGGTCAGCCATGCTATCACCTGATGCAACTCTTCCTTTGTTCTGCCCTTCTTTTCCACTTTTGCCAACAACAAAGGGTAGACCGAAGCAAAGGTCATTTTGGCGATACGCTGGTCATGTGAATCGGTATTGCTCATACCCAAATATACCGCTGAATATTTAAAGAAAAAAGCCTTGTAAATGAGACATTTACAAGGCTCTCCAAGCTACGCGCCGAATATCTCCCGCAGCTTCCTGTCCATCGCTTCGTCATCCTCTCCGCCGCCGCCATAGCGGCCAATGATCATGCCCTGGGGATCAATCAGGATTTTGGTGGGCAACGAATGGATACCATAATCGTCACTGACATCTTCGGGATTAGGCAGGTTGTTTTTCCGCTTTTCCCAGTCGAGCCCGCGCAGCACATGTTTCCAGATGCCGATGCCATCCTGCGACACGGCTTTTTTCCAGGCGTCGTGATTGGAATCGTCGTCGGAGATACCGATGATTTCAAAGCCTTTGTCTTTATACTTGCCGTACAACGCTTTCAGGTGCGGGTTGCCTTTGCGGCAGGGGCCGCACCAGCTGGCCCAGAAATCGAGCATCACGTATTTGCCTTTGAAGTCCGACAGGTTCAGCGTTTTACCATCGATGTCCGTTTTGGTGAAAGTGTGCGCCACGCTGCCGGGCGAACCGGCACGCAGTCCGTCCAGTTCCTTTTTAATCTCCAGACCGTCGGCGCTCTGCTGCATCTCCGGCGACATACGGGCATAGTAAGCCTCTCCTTCTTTCAGAGGCATACTGCTGACACGGAAACGCAATAACTGCGCGCTCACATAAGAGTCAGGGTATTTATCGATGAATGCCTTGTCGATTTTCTCCATGGCTTCGTAATGCGGCTCCATCTGGTCTTTCAGTTTTTCCAGCTTATCTTTCAGCGGTTCGAGCGCAGCCTCCGTCTTCTTTGCACGCAGGCCGGCTCCGTATTCTTTGTTCAGCTTGCCATAGGCAGCCGACAAAGGAGCCAGTTTTTTCATCACCGGCGCCCGCATGGCCTCCAGCTCTTCCTGTTCCAGCTGTACTTTGGAACCGGTGAGTTTAGCGTCTTTCAGTTTTGCGGTGGCCGATTTCAGCTGCAGGGTGCCCGGCTCTATAAAAAAGGAGGTTACATCCCCTTCGCCATACATCGCTTTCACTTTGTCAACGTACAATCTGGCCTGCGTAGGCTGCGACAGCTCACCGGAGAAGGTGAATTTACCGTTACGGGTCATGACGCTGTCTTGCCTAAACTTGTTGGCGCCTTCGGCATAACCCAAATAGATGTAGCGGTCAGGCAGCCCTTTGATGTCTCCCTTCAGGGTAAAAGATTTGTTGTCTTGTGCCGATACCTGCAAGGCTGGCAGCAAACATGAAAAAAGGAACCAATTATATTTCATGTGATGTTAGTTTTAAGATGATGCGCTAAATAGTCCGGTTAATTTTTTACTGAAGAGTTTCCGCCAGCTTTGTATGCAGGGCCGCTCCTCTCAGGTCTTTGGCGATAATGATCCCCTGCGGGTCTATGAGGAACGAACAAGGGATGGCCTGTATACCGTACTGCTGCGCTACCTCGTTGCGGAAACCTTTCAGGTCAGACACCTGCATCCAGGGCATGCCGTCCTGTTCGATGGCCTGCTTCCACTTGTCTGCTTTGTCATCCAGCGATACGCCAAGTACGGTGAAGTTTTTGTCCTTGAAGGTATTGTAGGCCTTTAATACGTTAGGGTTCTCCGCCCTGCAGGGGCCGCACCAGCTGGCCCAGAAATCGAGCAGCACGTATTTGCCTTTGAAATCGGACAGGCGCACCGGTTTACCGTTAACGTCCGCCTGTGTGAAGTCGATCATCGGTTGACCGATAGCGCTCCGCTTCAGCACCTCCAGCCGTTTACCCAGCCGGGTACCGGCGGCCGACTGCTGCGCCGCAGGCGTCAGCTGGCGGTACAGGCTGTCCAGCGGCGCATACTCGCCGAGAATGGCCATATCTGCAATGAGGTCTACGCTCACCGGGCTTTCAGGATGGGCAGCGATGTATTGTTTGCTCCGCGCCCGCCGCTGCACCCGCAGCGTTTCCAGTTTAGCTTCCAGCGCCGCCTCGGCGGTATCATTCCCTTTCACCGCCGGATACTGCTGGTACAGCGAATCCTGGATGGCTGTAATATCGGAGATCGATTGCTGATAGGCTTCATAGGCCGTCTGCGTAGCGGAACCGGTAATCTTCACCTGGTCCAGCGAATCCATGCTGCCTTTCAGGCTGACGTCCGTGTTCTCCATAAACAGCTCCATATAACGGGAAGAGGTGCCGATATAAATTTTCTGTGGTTCGGTGACCACTCCGGTCCAGGTGAACTTACCATCCTTCACCGGCACGGTGTCTGTCCTGGCGGAATCGGCAACCGGTACGGAGATAAAAACGACTGAATCTTTTAGTCCCTTCAGTTCCCCGGTAAGTGTGGCATGCGGCGGGGCGGCTTGCTGGCAGGCAGTGGCCAGCAACAGGGCGGTCAAAAAAGTTTTCGTGTGGAGATGCATCATTAAAATTTTAAAGGTCAATTATTGCTGGTAGCCGGGGTTCTGTGGACCAATAGCGGGATTGTAAAGGAACTCGCTATGTGGTATCGGCAAAATATATCTGATCTTGTCATTGGCCGTTGGACGCAACTCCTGTATCAGCGACGATGGCAGGCGTAATAACGCCATCCATTCCTGCCCGTCTTCCGCAATGAGATTTCTCACAAATTCGAGGTACAACTGTTTCAGCAGCTCGTTCACAGAAGCCGCGTTATCTACCGCGCTGAAATCGGTCACCCCTGCGCGGCCCATCACTTCCTTCAGGATATTGCGGGCGGCCTGTAAGCTACCACCGGAACGCACGATGGCTTCCGCTTTCAGCAGATACACTTCCGTCAGACGGAAAGCATAGGACGTTTCTGACAGCATAGAAGGGGCGTCTCCCTGTTTGATATATTTCAGGAAATAAAAGGTGCCTTTGGTATATCTGTTTTCGGTACCGATCATCCAGGCGCCGCGCGGATCGTTCTGTAGCAGGTCTTTCAGCGCTGTTTTGGCAATATACAGCGAAGAAGCGCCCGGCCAGTATTGCCTGCTGAGCACATAGTAGAAACTCTCCTGGTTTTGTTGCGGTTTGATGCCCAGTATCACTTCCGGGCTGCCCAGCCCCTTGGTGTAAAAGATGTCTTTCGTTTGCGGCTCCGGTTTGTATTTGCTGTTGAGGATGATGGAATCCGCCAGATCACTTACCTGTTGATAGTCCCCTGGCTGCCCGTGGCTCATCAGCACCCGCATTTTGAGCGCCATGGCCGCCCAGCGGGTGGCGTACCATGCTTTATTCTCCGCCGGCGCGTTGGCAATGGCCTCGTCCACATCGGCCAGGATAAAGGCATAACTGTCTTTCACAGAGCTGCGGGCTTTTGGCACGGCGTCTACCTGTACAAAATCCTCGCGGATCAATGCGCCGTACGGACTGTTCAGATCAAACCACTGCCCAAAAAAACTCAGCAGCTTGAAGTGCCCGTAAGCTCTCAGGAAGCGGGCTTCTGCCAGTATTCCTTTTTTACGGTTGCCGGTGAACAGTTTATCATCCAGGGCGTTCACACCTTTTATCACGCCGTTGGCCGCGTTGATCAACTGGTAGGAAGATGTCCAGTAAATATCGGCGAAGCCCGACTTCGCATAGTTATTATTGATCTCCGCGGCATCTGCGCCATAACCATAGCCTATATACCCCGCAAACATCGCAGGTGGTACCTCATGCTCAAACCATTTGGTGACATTGTCGGAATTCACGGCGGCAAACCGGTAATAAACGCCATTGAGCGCTATTTCAGAAGTCCGCTGGTCGAGGATGGTGTTACCGTCCACTTTGGCGTTTTCCGGCAGTTTCCCTAGTTCTTTCCGGCAGGCGGCACTGGCGATCACCACAGCGCCGAGCAACGTATATATAATCCTTTTCATCATAATTAGCTGGTTTAATTGTTTTTAAAATCCGAAACGCAGGCCTACGTTAAACTGCTTCACCGTCGGAAAAGTGCTGACATCACTGCTGCCGTTGATCAGGCTGTAGGGATTATTGCTCACCTCCGGATCCGGACCGGGATATTTGGTGATGGTGAACAGGTTGGTAGCGGAGGCATACACGGACGCATCACGGACATGCATTTTGTTTGCAGCCGGTGCCGGCAGCTGGTAAGTGATGGTGATGGATTTCAGTTTCAGGTAGGAAGCATCGTATACTTCAGCAGTGCTGGTGGTGGTGCCATACTCACCCAAAATCAGCCTTGGCCTGTCGGCAGAAGGGTTTTCAGGTGTCCAGCGACCGAGAATGCGCGCCCCCCTGTTCGCGAAGCTCTCAAAGTTTTTGTTTTGTATGTCCGCGAGATATAACAGCTGTCCTCCGTAGGAGAAAGTCAGCAGCGTGATCAGGCTAAAGTTCTTATAGGTAAAGGTATTCGTAAAACCGCCATAGAAATCAGGCTGCGCCTGTCCTATGACATCCCGTTTATAAAACCCTTTATCAATGCCTTCTGTGGCAATTTCATACATGGCATCGCCGATGCCCAGGTAGGGCGCCATGTACTGCGCATAGGTAAAGACTTTACTGTAGTCTTCCAGCTGTTTCTGATCGCGGATAATACCTGTTTGTTTGTAGCCGTAAAAAAGCCCCAGCGGTTCTCCTTTGCGTACCACGGCATTGGCACTGAGGTAGGTGGCACCCGGATCGTTCGGATCGGAAAAATCATTGTTGATATCTTCCACGCGGGAGCGGTTACCGGAAACATTCAGCGCGCCGGTCCACTGAAAATGCCGGTGCTTAATGAAATCCGTACGAAGATCTATCTCCAGTCCCTTATTGCTGATGGTGGCGATATTCGATATCACACTGCCGTAGGAAGAACTGGGCGCCAGCTGCGTAGACAACAACAAGCCGGTGGTGATCTTCTCATAATAACCAATCACGCCGCGCAGGCGGGAACCGAATAATTCGAAATCCAACCCGAGGTCTTTCTGCAGGGTGGACTCCCACTTGATCTTACTATTCCCCAGCTGCGAAGGCACCAAAGCATTCACACCGCCATAAGAACCCGGCGTATACAACGTATAATAAAGATGGTCACCGAAGTTCTGCGTACCGGTATAACCGGCGCTCACACGAAGTTTCAGTTCATTCACCCATTCGGCCTTTTTCATGAAAGGCTCTTCTGAAATACGCCATGCGGCACCGCCGGAGGGGAAATAGCCCACCCGGTTATTTGACGGGAATTTGGAAGAAGCGTCCGAACGACCCGTAAAAGTCAACAGGTATTTTTCTTTGAGCGCATAGTTGGCGCGCATATAAAAACTGAGCAGTGAATTCTGGCCGGAAGTACCGGTGGCCGGTAAAGTGATGGCCGCAGAAGAGATATTGTTCAGGTATTTATCGTCCGGAAACCCCTGACCACTCGCGGAGAAAGAGTTGAAACGGAATTTCTGCCAGGAGGTACCGCCCAGGAGGTTCAACCGGTGGTTTTCATTGAACTGCTTGTCCCAGGTAAGGGTGTTTTCGACGAACACGTTCACGTCTTCTGTCTGCCCCTGGGAGGCAGTACCGCCGTTGGAACTGCTGACACCGCTCTCTGATGCGATCACCGCCGTGCTGGGAACGTAGTTCTGCTGGTGGAAGTTATTATAGTTAACAGACAACGTACTTCTGAACTTCAGGTTTTTCAGCACATCGTAATCACCGGACAGGGAACCGATCAGCGAAGCGGTTTTGCCGGTGTTGATACCATCCAGTAGTACCATAGGGTTCTGAAATCCCTGGTAGTCGTAGCCGCCAATCTGCGATCCGAGGAACTGGTAGGGCGATCCGTCGGGATTAAACGCCGGCAATGTAGGCGGGGCGTACATAGCAGCCGGATAGACACCGTTGGTGATATTGTTTTTGGTGAAACCATAATCCAGGTTGGTGATGATACGGAGCCTGCTGGTGATTTCATTATCGAGACTGATTTTACCCGCAATACGGGAGAAGTCGGTGCCTTGCAGTACGCCTTCCTGTTTCGTATAGGCGAGGGAGGTATAATAGCGGGAACCGGCGCCGCCGCCGCGTACGGAGATGTCGGCATTGTGGGCAATAGCATTCCGCAGTACCAGCTTCAGCCAGTCGGTATTAGCGGTCCCCAAGCTTTGCGGATTGTTGATGATATTGGTAGCAGTGGGATCGGGATCTTCACCGGCAGCAGCCCTGACGGCGTTTTTGGTCTTCGCGGCTTCCTGCAGCAGCTCCACATATTGCTGTGCGTTCAGTAGCTTCTCTTTGATAGGCTGGCTCACGCCGGTGTAGTAGTTGGCTTCCAGCACCGGCTTCTGGTTCAGTTTTCCTTTTTTGGTGGTGATGATGATAACGCCGTTGGCTGCCTTGGAGCCATAGATGGCGGTGGCGGAAGCGTCTTTCAGGATATCGATGGATTCGATATCGTTGATGTTCAGGCCGGCGAGGCTGTTGAGCCCGCGGGTAAACGATCCGTTGACCGAGTTGTTGGGATCGTCGCTGCCGGCTCTTTCGATGGGGTTCACCACTTCTGCCTGGTTTTGGATGTAGCGGTTCTGGATGGTGACCTGTACGCCGTCGATGATATACAGCGGATCGTTGCCGCCCAGCAGCGAGGTGCCGCCACGAATGCGGATCTTGGCCACACCGCCGGGCGAGCCGTCGGCTTGTGTTACCTGTACGCCGGCGGCTTTACCGGACAGCGCCTGGTCGATGCTGGCGAAGGGTACGTTCTTCACTTCGTCCACGTTCACCGAAGCCACGGAGCCGGTCAGGTCTTTCCTTTTAGTGCTGCCGTAACCCACT
The DNA here is from genome assembly GCF_012516375.2 of Chitinophaga oryzae. NCBI lineage: Bacteria > Pseudomonadati > Bacteroidota > Chitinophagia > Chitinophagales > Chitinophagaceae > Chitinophaga > Chitinophaga oryzae. Next base: position 3,156,636 of record NZ_CP051204.2, on the reverse strand, counting down.
ACCACGTACTGGTTGAGGTCATCCACTTTGGCGCTGAGTTGTATTACCAGTTGGGTTTTTCCGCCGAGGGAGACAGTACGGGGCTCGAATCCCACGCAGGACACGAGCAGTTCCGCTTTTGCGTCGGCATTGCGCAGCACAAAGAACCCGGCGCGGTCTGTGATGGCGGCCAGGCTGCTGCCTTTCACGCGGATGGTAACACCGGGCACAGGATCGCCGTGTTTGTCCACCACCCTGCCCTGTACGTCTACCGGCGGCGCCAGGTCCGGCTGTTCCGCTTTTGTTTCGGGGGCGGCCACTTTCCGGGAAATGACGATGGTATTGCCTTCAATGTCAAAAATAAGGGGCTTGTCCTGCAATATCCTGGCCAGCGCGGTGCGCAGCGGCTGTTCGCGGATGTCTGCCGAGACCGGACGCATGTCCGACAAGTCCTGGTTCCGGTAAAAGAACACGAATCCCGTCTGTTGTTTAATAACACTGAACACCTGCTGTAGCGGCATGTTCCTGCATGCCACGGTAACGGTCTGGGAATTCCCGGTGGCGTAGATGTTGAGCGCCACCACCGTTAATAAAAACGCGGTCAATTTCATTGCTCTCCAGATTTTGGTCACACAGTGATTTTCGGTTACCCGGGGTATATCACCCCTGGTCGATACAAAAGTTTTGCGCCTGTTGCGGACAACATTAATTTTCATACCTTAGGTTTGGTTTTTGGTTGACAAAATGTTTCCCATCCGCCCCGTAAAGAGCAGCAGGAAGGGTTCGGAAAGAGTTAACCGACAATCAAACCTGGTGCGGACGCCAATCTTGACACCAGGTTTTTTTATGGATGAAACATAAGCCTGCCGTACCCGGTGGGCTTCATTTTTTTCATAACATGATTTTGTTGGATAGCTATCGCTCAGGCCTTTGAACAGGCCCGGTTAAACGGTTCACCGGCCGATTGTACCGGTAGTTGATAATGGTTGGTTACAGATGATAACAGATTATGGATAAATAACAAGCTTCCTCCCCTCTTCCAGCTTACAGTTAATTCTCGCCTGTGTCAGTATTTTCATCAATTGGTTTTGTGTCAGGTTTCTGCCTATTTCACCGGTGAACGTACCTTCCGGCACTTTGCCGGCATAGCTTACTTCGATATTGTACCACCGCGCCAGCTGCCGCATGACAGTAGGGATATCGGCGTCGTCAAAAGAGAAATAACCATTTTTCCAGGCCACGGCGCTGTTGACGTCCACATGCTTCAGCCATTCGATATCGTTGCTGCCGGGCTTTACGCGTGCCTGCTGGCCAGGCTCCAGGTGTTTGTAGGCGCCAGGCGTTCTTATCAGCACCGCACCTTCCAGCAGCGTCGTTTTAACTGTTTGCTCATCGTCATAAGCGTTGATATTAAAATGGGTGCCGAGCACCAATACGTCAATATCGTTCACTTTTACCTCGAACGGTCGTGCCGCGTCGGCAGCCACTTCAAAATACACCTCTCCCGTTATGGCCACTTTCCGGTTATCGCCGGTAAAGGCCGTAGGGTAACTGATAGAGGAAGAAGCGTTCAGCCATACGTGCGTACCGTCGGGCAGCGTTACCTTAAACTGTCCGCCCCTGGGCGTACGCAGCACGTTATTATTAGCCACGTCGCCATTGCCCTTATAAACGATCTGGCCATGTTGGGTCTTCTCTACTTTCGCTCCCTGTAAGGTCAGCATACCGGTCCCGATACTGTCGAGGTTTACGACAGAACCATCGGCCAGCGTCAGCGTCGCCTTATCGCCCCCGGGCTCCACCCGGGCAGGTACTGTCGCTGCTGCCGGGGCAGCTTTCCGCACCTGCGTGAAGTAATAATACCCGCCGCCGGCCATGATCAGCAGCAGCGCTGCGGCGGCCACCTTTCCGTACCATCCTTCCATCCGGCGTACCCGCTGCGGAGGCTGCGTGGCAGCCTGCAACCGCTGGTACATCCGGTCTCTCAGCAGGCCTTCCGTCTCCGGTCCTCTCACCGTCACCCGGGCGGTCAGCTCCTGTTCATCATAGGCGTTATACCATTGCAGCAGACGGTCTACTTCCGCTTCACTGGCTGTGCCGGCAAGATACTTTTCCGATAGTATAGCCAGTTCTTGCTTATCCATTCACTTTAGAATTTACAGGTGTTATATAATGTAAGTATGGAAACGGCAGGCTTACCCTACCCCGCGGACAAATTTTTTTTTCAGCAGAGGAATATGGCGTGAAAGTAGTTCCTGAACTGCACGCGCAGCCGCTGTAATGCTTTGGTGATATGTTTCTCCACTGCTTTCTCGGAGATCTGCAGTTCAGCGGCTATTTCGCGGTTACTAAGGCCTTCGTTGCGGCTGTAGTTAAAAACGAGGCGGCATTTTTCGGGCAACTTTTTCAGTTGCTGTTCCATAGACTGCTGCAGGAAATGCAGCTGCGCCGTTTCATCGGCCACGGCCTGCAGGGATTCGGGAAGCGCTTCTACGGTGATGACCTTCGCTGATTTAGATAGTTGGGCAAATACGGCGTAACGGTTGGCGGTAGCCAGGTAGGCGGGCAGTGAACGGATAACAGACTGGCTCCTGCGTTGCCACAGGCCGGTAAACACGTCCTGCACTACATCTTCTGCCAGCTCACGGGAATGCAGGCGGTCATAAGCCAGTACATACAGGCGTTTCCAATACCTGTTGTAGATCTCCGTAAAGGCGGTGTGATCGTCAGCGGCCATCAGTTGAACCAGCTCTTCATCAGCATAGAAGGTGTAGTCTGTCATCATCTTAATACGTATAACACTGCTATCGCCGGCTATTATTCAGGACTATCTGGTTGATTTTTCAGTCGGTTTCTTCACTCAAAACTAAGGTTTAAGGGGCAGATAAACAAGCGGGGGAAGCATGAAAATTCCGTCAGGCGATGTTACTTATCCGGACCGAAGCCCGTCTTCTGCCGGCCTTTCGGAAGCTGCGCCGTCTTGAGGTTCAGGCCTGTCTCCTTCTTCGTTTCCGACAACACAAACAGGCTTCTGATCTTCGATATGTTTTCCAGTTTGGATAGTTTGTTGGAATAAAAAAGTTCATATGCCTCCATGTCGGCAATCACAATTTTCAGCAGGTAGTCGAATTGGCCGCTCATCTTATAACTCTCCAGCACCTCCGGAAATGAATTGATCTTCTGCTCAAAGCTCTGCAGCTTGTCATGCCCATGGCTTTCCAGCGTTACGCTGGTATAGGCGATCAGCGTGCTGCCCAGCTTATGGGGATTGAGCACGGCCACATACCCGGTGATATATCCTTCAGCTTCCAACCGCTTCACCCTGTCAAAAACAGACGTTACCGATTTCCCCAACCTGGCCGCTATCTCTTTGTTGGTGGTCCTGGCATCTGTCTGCAGTATGTCCAGAATGCATAGGTCTGTCATGTCCGGTGTGAAACTCATGGCTGGTTTTTGATCAAAAATAGGGATATGGGCACATATTGCCGAAAAAAAATCGGCGGCAGGAGCAGTTGGCGGTTTTGTTTTCGGCGGTGGCGCCTTCACATCCCGCGGGATACCAATTACCATAACTTTCAGGAGAAACAATTTACCACGTATGGAAGGCTGATGATAGTGCCTGCCTGTCAACATTAAACAACAACAATCCATGAAAGAAAGCATTGTACTCCCGCTGCAAAAGGTGGGTCTGGACGCTATTGCCCTGGTAGGAGGAAAATCGGCCTCGCTGGGTGAAATGATCTCCGGGCTGTCGGAAGCCGGCGTAAAAGTCCCGGGCGGATTCGCCATCACGACGAAAGCCTATTATCATTTTATGCAAAACAGTGGCCTGGACCAGTTCATCAGGGACCAGATAGCACAGATCGACTTCAACAACATCAGCTCGCTGCGCAGGGCCGGCCAGCGGATCAGGCAGGAGATCAGCAACTCCCGGTTCCCCCATGAACTCAGCCAGGAAATTATTGCCGCTTACCAGGCATTGTCCGCACAATACGGCCAGGAACAGACCGACGTGGCCGTGCGTTCTTCCGCAACTGCAGAAGACCTCCCGGATGCTTCCTTTGCAGGGCAACAGGAAACTTTTCTCAACGTCCGCGGACCGGTAGCGCTGATAGACTCCGTACGGAACTGCTTCGCCTCCCTGTTCACCGACCGCGCCATCAGCTACCGCGAAAATTTCGGCTATGATCATTTCAGTGTAGGCCTCTCCGTGTGCGTCCAGAAAATGGTGCGTTCAGACCTCGGCGCTTCCGGCGTAGCCTTCTCCCTCGATACCGAGTCGGGCTTCCGTGACGTGGTGCTGATCAACGGCTCCTTTGGACTGGGGGAACTGGTGGTACAAGGCGCCGTATCACCGGATGAGTTCATCGTCTACAAACCCCTGATACAATCCCAATACAAACCTATCCTCGAAAAAAAGATGGGCGTAAAGGACAAAAAGATGATCTATGGTGAAAGCAGCGACGAGCGCACCCGCGTGATCCCTGCCACCAAACAGCAGCAGCACAGCTTCTGCCTCACCGATGACCAGATATTGCAACTGGCCGCCTGGGTACAACGCATTGAATCCTATTACTCCGGTAAAAAAGGCCACTGGTGCCCGATGGACGTAGAATGGGCGCTCGACGGCCTTAGCCAGGAACTCTACATTGTACAGGCGCGGCCCGAAACCATCCATTCACGCAGAGACAGGAACAGGATCACCACCCGTACCCTGGATACCGGCGGCGCCACGCCCCGGCAACTGCTGAAAGGCATTGCCGTCGGTGATGGTATCGCAGCCGGCAATGTCAACATCCTGTTCTCCCTCGATAACCGGGTGGCCACTACCACCTTCCAGCCAGGAGACGTGCTGGTAACCGATATGACCGACCCCGACTGGGAGCCGATCATGAAAATGGCTTCCGCCATCGTGACCAACAAAGGCGGTCGCACCTGCCATGCGGCCATCGTAGCGCGGGAAATGGGCATCCCCGCCATCGTAGGCTGCGAAGACGCTACCGAGAAACTTAACAGCGGACAAGCCATCACCGTGAGCTGCGCCGAAGGCACAGAAGGCGTGGTATATGAAGGTATCCTGCCGGTAAAAGAAGGGCTGCTCGAACTGTCCAGCCTCCCTGCCGTGAAAACGCCCCTCATGCTGAACGTAGGATCTCCTTCCATGGCGTTCCAGTTCACCCACCTGCCCGGCAAAGGCATCGGCCTGGCCAGGGAAGAGTTTATCATCAACAACTATATTAAAGTCCACCCGCTGGCGTTGCTGCATCACCGTGAGCTGAACGACGCCGCCCTGTCGGCCGAAATAGCGCAACTGGTCCACGGCTATGAAAACGAGGCGGACTACTTCATCAGCAAACTGGCGTCCGGCGTGGGTAAGATCGCTGCTTCCAGCTATCCCAACAAAGCGATTGTGCGTTTCTCCGATTTCAAGAGCAACGAATATTACAACCTGCCGGGCGGGAAATATTTCGAGCCGAAGGAAGAGAACCCTATGATAGGCTGGCGGGGCGCTTCGCGTTATTACTCGGAAAAATATAAGACCGCTTTTATGCTGGAATGCGCCGCTATCCGCAAGGCCAGGGAAACCATGGGACTGAACAACATTGTGGTCATGATCCCTTTCTGCCGCACCGTGGAAGAACTGGAGCAGGTACTGGCGGTGATGGAAGAAGCCGGGCTGGCCAGAGGGCAGAACGGGCTGGAAGTATACCTCATGGCGGAACTGCCGTCCAATATCATGATGGCGGAAGAGTTTGCGCCGCATATCGACGGTTTCTCCATCGGGTCCAACGATCTCACGCAGCTCACCCTCGGGCTGGACAGGGACTCCGAACTGGTGTCCGGTTTGTACAATGAACTGAGTCCTGCCGTGCTGCGTATGATATCACGGCTGATTAAAGTTGCCAAAGAATATAAAGTGAAAGTCGGCATCTGCGGACAGGGGCCCTCTGATTTCCCGGAGCTGACAAGGTTCCTGGTGCAGCATGGCATAGACAGTATTTCCGTGACGCCCGATGCGCTGGTCAAAACGCTGTGGGCGGTGCATGAAGCGGAGCAGCTGGTAGAGGCGTGAACAGAAGACACCAAAACAAGAGATATTAGGACCTAAAAAAGTTGGGGAGATCATCTCTCCAACTTTTTTTTATATTTTTTGATCGATAAATTATTAAGATTGCAGGGAGAAATGCAAAGTCTGATTGTCATTACAGCCACTAAATAATGAGCGGCAGTTACTGCTACAGGTATCTGAGGGCGACGAAACCGCTTTCCGGCAACTGCTCTATGCCTATAGCGACCGCCTGGGCGCCTTCGTTTACAAAATCACCGGTTCACGGGAAGTCAGCCAGGAGATCGTGCAGGACATCTTTATAAAGGTCTGGCATAAACGGACCACCTTATCCGCAGTAACACAGCTGGATAACTATCTCTTTATCATAGCGCGTAATCTTACCTATAACCATATCAGGGACCAGGCGCGAATAGCTGTCAGATACCAGACATGGCTCCGGGACGTGGAAAACAGCGACGACATGGTGCTCCCCGCCGCTGACGAAGAAGGGCTCGCTCAATACCTGCCGCTCATCGATGAGGCTATCGACCGGTTACCTCCGCAACAACGGAAGGTATTTGAGCTGGCCAGAAAGCAGTCTTTGTCTCACAAACAAATTGCCGAACAGATGCAGCTGTCCCCTGAATCTGTAAAAAAATACATGAAGCTGGCCTTAAACACCGTGCGGGAGCATGTCCGCGACCGTATGCCCTTTCCGGTGCTGCTGGTATTATTACTTCCGGTCACCTATTAACAAAAAAAATATTCTTCTATACATATCCCCCTGCCACCGGTGACGGTGTCTTTATCATGATAACGTTACACAGCTATGTCACAGGAACAAGTACGCGATTTATGGAACAAGGTATACGCCGGCGGCGCCAGCGAAGCGGAAAAGCAGGCGCTGGAACAGGTGCTGGCCGACGACAGCTACCAGGACGTTATTGCACAGCTGCTGGAAGAAACGTATGTAACGATGCCTCCTGCCGGCGCTTTTTTCACAGAACAGGAGAAAACAGTGATGATACACGCGGCCACCGGCAGGAAGGTGCTGCCGCTGAAAACAAGGCACATAAGACGATGGGCCTCCGCTGCCATCATAACCGGCGTGATCGCTGCAGGCAGCTACTATTTGTTGCGTCAGCACCCATCCCATCCCGCACCGGTAGCGGTACAACATCAGGAAACTACTCCCGGCAACAAAGCTGTGCTCACACTGGCGAACGGGCAGCACATTACGCTGGACAATACCGGTACAGGTGAACTGGCCCGGCAACCGGGAGCGACTGTCATTCAGACCGACAGCGGCAGTATAGCCTACAAAGGCACTGCTGCTCAAGCGGCCGTCAGCTTCAATACGCTCACTACGCCCCGTGGCGGCCAGTTTAAATTACTGCTGCCCGACGGCTCCGCCGCCTGGCTGAATGCGGCGTCGTCCATCACCTATCCCACCGCTTTTAACAGCAAAGAACGACGCGTGGAAATTACCGGCGAAGTATACCTGGAAGTAGCCCGTAACGAACGGCAGCCGTTCTTCGTCACTACCGGTCAACAAGAGATAGCTGTGCTGGGCACCAGTTTCAACGTCAACGCCTATACGGATGAAGCCAGCATTAACACCACGCTGCTGGACGGAGCAATCAGCATCACGCCGGCCAATGGCCAGACCACGTTGCTACGGCCGGGGCAACAGGCATCCGTACATCGCCCAAACGGGCAGTTAAAGGTGCAACCGGTCAATACCGCGCTGGTGATGGCCTGGAAAAACGGGCTTTTCAGCTTTGAGCGCGCCAATATACAAACCGTCATGCGCCAGCTAAGCCGCTGGTACAACGTAGCCGTCGTCTATGAAGGCAGCATCCCCACACAAACATTCTCCGGTGATATCTACCGGGACCTCCCGCTTCCCAAAGCGCTCGAAATGCTGGCGTTCGTAGGATTTCATTTCGAGGTAAAAAATAACGGGAACGGCAACACGATTATTGTCAGGCCGTAAGGACCACCATTATATCCAATCATTTATCAACCATCAACAAAACAGTCATGAAAAAACACTTTCCGTCAGCTATTCACCGCCGCTGTTAGATACTGAAAAGCCGGAAGTGTTAGCGACACATTCCGGCTGTGTTCAGGCTAACCGTTCTCTTACATTATGACATATCAAAAAACAGTTTCAGCCTAAAACAGTCTAAAATTAATGAATTCCACCACATCATGGGATATTTTATATCCCTGCGCCCCGTCGTATGCCGGTAGCCAACCTGTGCCGGCACTACCACGCGGCCTCACAAAACGTCTTATTATGCGGATAAGTTTGACGACCGCGCTACTGCTGCTTGCATTGCTGCAGATCAGCGCCAGAGGATACGGGCAGATCACGCTCGACGAGCAACATACGCCATTGGTAACCATATTGCAGCAGATCAAAGCGCAAACCGGATACGTGTTCTTTTACAGCGACACACAGCTACAGGGTGTGAAGGCCAGTGTAAAGGTAAAAGATGCTGATATCAATACCACCCTGGCCCAATGCTTCAGAGGGTTGAACTACGCGTACCGTATCGCGGAAAAGAACGTGTTTATTACTGCGGAAAAACCCAATGCAGCTCCTGTTCCACCGGCTGTCGTCACCGGCGCCGTTACCGACAGTACCGGCCATCCGCTGCCTGGGGTAACCATACAGGTTAAAGGCACCAACCGCGGCGCTGTAACGGATGGCAATGGGAGCTACCAGCTGGAGGCCGGCGAAGGCGCCGTCCTTGAATTCAAACTGCTGGGCTTCGAAACACAGACAGTCCCCGTGCTTTCGCGCAACCGCATTGACATCCGGATGAAACCCAGCCGCGGAGAACTGAACGAAGTGATCGTAGTGGGTTATACCACCCAAAAGAAGATGGACGTTACCGGTTCAGTAGCCCAGGTATCGGCGGCAGAACTGGTGAAAGCGCCGATGACCAATGTCAGCCAGATGCTGACCGGCAAACTGCCGGGCGTAACCTTCCGGCAACCGAGCGGACAACCGGGCTACGACGATGCCACCATGCTGGTACGCGGCTTCGGCACCTTTAACAATTCATCGCCACTCCTGCTGGTAGACGGCGTAGAACGCGCCTTTGGCCGTATAGACCCGAATGATATAGAAACGGTGTCTGTATTAAAAGATGCCGCCGCCTCCGCGGTATACGGTGTAAAAGGCGCTCACGGCGTAATCCTCATCACCACCAAAAGAGGTAAAGCCGGCGGCAAACCCCTCTTCTCCTACAGCGGCTCGGCCACCGTTTCTCAAAATACGCAGCTGCCCGATTTCCTCACCGGTACTGAATATGCCTACTGGCATAATAAAGCCAATGAAATGGACGGTAACAGGAAATGGTTCTCCGATGAACAAATAGCTGCCATGACCAACGGAGATCCCTCCGATGGCCTCGAAAACACCAACTGGCAACGGGAGTTCCTTCACAAACCCGCTTTCGTCAATCAACACAACCTGTCCGTCAGCGGAGGGGCCGACAACATCCGCTACTTCACCAGCATCGGCACTATGCAACAGGGCGGCATCGTAAAAGACATGAAACTGGAACGGTACAACGTAAGAGCGAACCTCGACATGACACCGGACAAACACTGGGCCATTTCCCTGAACCTTGCCGGCCGCACGGAGAAGCTTCATACGCCCGGCTCCGCCTCCTACGAGAAACAATCCATCTTCAGTCCTATATCACAGGCCCTGTATATGTACCCCTTCCTGCCCTTTGAATATAAAGGGTTGCCGACAGCATCGTCTTACATGACGCTGAACCCCTTCGCCGTGGCAGAACTCAGCGGATTTCAAAAATCAGCCAACACCATGATAGAGACTTCCGCCAGGATCAGTTATACTCCCTCCTTTATCAGCGGATTAAAAACATCGCTGTTCGGCAGCTATGACCGCAAATACAGCGACGCCAAAACATTTTCCACCCCCTATAATGTCAATGCCTTCATCTCTGAAACAGGGAAGTACGGCAAGTCGCTCGCCGATGGTTATATGGCTAACGGCAGCCTGATACAGACCGCCGACAATTTTGACTACATGGTGGTCAGACCATCCCTCGAATATGAACGGACAACCGGCAAACACCATATCGGCGCCCTCTTCCTCTATGAGTGGCAAAAAGGAAACACCAGCAACCTCTATGCTTCCCGCTGGGGCTACCTCCTGAAAGAAATTCCGGAACTCTCCTTTGGGCAACAACTACCGCCGGTGCCCAACCTCGGAGGCTCCTCCTCCAATGTACAGGCAGGTTATGTAGGCCGCCTGAATTATGCTTTCGACCGGAAATACCTGCTGGAAGTGGCTGCCCGGTACGACGCCTCCTATAAGTTTCCGAAAAACTCCCGCTGGGGCTTTTTCCCCTCCGTGTCCGCCGGATGGGTGATCTCGGAAGAACCCTTTTTTAAAGACAACGTCTGCAACGTCGACTTCCTGAAGCTGCGGGGCTCTGCCGGTATGCTGGGACGCGATAACGTGACGCCTTTCCTCTATGAACAATACTTCAACCTGACACAAACACCGGTGATAGCACTGGGCGATAAGCTGAACACCCTCTACGGGCTCAGCTCCTCCAGCTCCTATCCGAGCACGCACCTCACCTGGGAAAAAACACGCAACTACAACCTCGGCGTTGAACTGACCATGTGGAAAGGGCTGCTGAGCGCAGAAGCCGATGTCTTCTACAAATACACCTCCGACATTCTTCAGCATACCGGCAGCGTATATCCCTCTTCGTTAGGAGGCAATTTCCCGGAAATAGAAAACAGTGGTTCCGTAGATGTCCGCGGCATAGAACTGCAGCTGTCGCATAAGTACCATATCGGCAAACTACAGTATACCCTGTCCGGCAACTTCAGTTACGCAAAGAACCGCATCCTCTCCATCATCCAGCCGGAGAACGTACAGCCCTGGCAAAATATGATCGGTAAATCCATCGGCCAGCGGCTGGCCTATATCGCCACCGGCCTATTCCAGACAAACGAACAATTGCAGAACAGTCCCGCCCCTCCCGGAGGCGGCTACAAAAGACTGGGCGATATCATGTACCAGGATATTAACGGCGACGGTAAACTGACCCGTGAAGACGATATGGCGGTAGCCACACGCCCCGACATGCCGCCCGTGATGTATGCTTTCAACCTTGAGCTCCGCTACCGTCAGTTCGACTTCTCCATGATGTGGCAGGGCGGCGCAGGAAACGATATCCTGTTGAGCGGCATGTACGACAACGGCATTCCGGACAATACCATATTCACCAAACCCTTCTATGGTAACGGCTACAACAGTCCGCGCTACCTGCTGGAAGACTCCTGGACACCGGAGCATACCAATGCCCGTTATCCCCGGCTGTCACTGATCCCCAGCGGTGGCAACTCCCTCGATGCTACCTGGTGGATAAGACCGGGAGGATATATACGGCTCAAAAATGCCGTGCTGGGCTACAGCCTGCCAGCATCCGCACTCCGGGCTATCAGCATCAAAGGCCTCAGGCTGTACATGGCCGGTACCAACCTGCTCACTTTCTCCCGGTTCAAATACATTGACCCGGAAAGTCCCAGCGTCAACAACGGTTATTACCCGCAGCAACGAACCTATAGCGCCGGCGCTAACCTGACCTTTTAATTCACAAGAACATGAGAAAGATCGTATACATACTTCTACTGGCATCCTGCACCTGGTCCTGCTCCCGGAGCCTGGACGTAGCACCCGGTGACAAATATTCCAACAGTGTTGTCTGGAAAAACACCAATAACCTTGACCTCTACGTCAACAGCCTCTATGGCGCACTGTATCAGTTCGCCGAAATCGGCGGACCGGACCTGAGCGACGGCTACACGGATATCCTTAAATACTCACAGACCTACATGGATACTTACCACAACAGGATCTGTCTTTCGCCCGCTTTTCTCTCGCCCGCCACCACGGAAGCCATCAGCCCCTGGTCAGCAGCCTACACCCATATCCGGAAGCTGAACGAATTCATCATCGACGCCCGTAAATACGCCGGTAACATCAACGCCGCCGACCTGAAGGTCCGTCTTGCCGAAATCCGCTTTCTCCGCGCCTTTGTGTACAGCAAGCTCATTACCCGCCATGGCGGCATAGTACTGCGCACAGATAACGAAAACCTCGACGGACCCGCGCAAAAAAATAAAGCCCGTGCCACCACCAAAGAAAGCTGGCAATGGGTCATCAGTGAACTGAAAACCGTAGCAGACCAGCTGCCGGAAGCATGGGACAACAACAGCACCGGCCGCATCACCAAAGGCGCCGCTTATGCGCTTCTTGCCAGGGCCGCCCTGTACGCTGAGCAATGGGACGAAGCCATCAGCGCAGCCAGGAAAGTGGAGTCGATGGCTAACGGCGGTAAATATGCACTGATGAATAAATTCGAAGACGTATTCTACACGCCGCACAATAAAGAACTTATCCTCGCAGCCTATTACAAACGGCCCGATCTGACCAATAACTTCGACCGCTATTTTGCGCCTACCGGCGATATAGAACGCTACGGCGGCTATGCTTCCCCCACGGAGGAACTGGTATCCCAATTTGATATTAAAACGGGAAACCGCTGGGAACGTTTCAGCTGGGATAATCCGGAACATAAAGCCAATCCCTATAAGAACAGGGATCCCCGTTTCTACGCCACGATACTGTATAACGGCGCACCCTGGAAAGGACGGACACTGGAAACCTACGTGGGCGGCGCCGACAGCTATATCGAGTACTTCGATGGTAACGCCCGGAACCGCTCTGTCACAGGATACTTCATCCGGAAATTCCTCGAAAACAAAGTAAAAGACTTTGTGTCGGAAAAGGGGGATCAGTACTGGATCGAATTCCGCTACGCAGAAATCATTACTATTTTATCTGAAGCCTATGGCCGCGGAAAAGGAGATTTCATCGCCGCCTACCGCTACCTCAACATGCTGCGGGAACGTCCCGGCGTAGCCCTCCCCGCCTTGCCGGTGAAAGATAAGGCGGAAGAATACCTGGATGACCTGCAAAAAGAAAAGATGTGTGAATTCGCCTTTGAAGGCCATCGCTACTGGGACCTGAGAAGATGGAAAAAAGCCGGTACCGCACTGAATGGTGTACGCATGCACGGCATGGAGATAAAAAAATCGGGCGACAGCTATGAATACAACCTGGTAGACTGCGACAAGGCAGACCGCTTTTTCCCCGAGCGCTACTATGTAATGCCGATCCCCGATTTTGAAATCAAAAATAATCTTGCCTGCAGGCAAGACCCTGCATGGCAATAACCCAATCTCCCCCGTTCTTAAAATGTGCAACTCATGAAACCAGTCCAATATATAGGGTTCCTGTTCTGCTTACTGGTGGCCGCCTGCCATAAGCCCGACGCCCCCAGCAACAGCAACGACAGCAGGATCCGGTCGATCTACGTGAAGTTCGCCGGTACCGACAAACAATATCCCGGCGTTATCAGCGACGGCAAAATATCCTTTGACGTGCCCATTTACCTGCCGGGCACCGACTCGCTGATCTCCACCGACCTTTCGAAGATGGAAATTGTAGCATCAATTCCGGTAGGCGCCACCGTTACCCCGGGACTGACAGGGATCAAAGACCTCTCAGCACCGATGCTGGTCACCGTCGCCGCTGCCAACGGCGCCCGGCAACAGTACACCTTAACGGCCCGCAAAACGGGCATGAATTATACCAAAGGCCTGCTCGAATTTGCCGTTTACAAAGAAGGGCAGACGAAGGTATACCAGTCCGCCAAAGCAGCTCCCTACAACGACGGAGATACCCTCTTCATCGATGTCCCCGATACGCCGAAAGACCCGCTGAACATCACCCGGCTGCTCACAAAAGTGAAACTGGAGCCCACCTGCACGATGACACCGGAACTGAAGCCGGACGCGACGACTGACTTCTCCCGGCCGCTGGAAATAAAAGTAACCGATGGTATCGGTACCATTCGCACCCATTACATCGCCATCAGGCCCACCAAATTTGTAAAGGCCCGGTTCAGGGAAGTATGGTTCAAATCTGTAGAAGAGCTGGGCCTGACCAGAAGCAATATCAGAAGCCTCGCCGTATCGGCAGATTATTTCTTCATCCCCGAATTCAATGACTGGAACACCGACGGCAAACTCTTTGTTTTCAGCACCGCCGACGGTCGCCTGGCGAAAAAAATAGACCCTCCTGCCACTTTTTCTTCGCGCGTAACCACAGACGACCAGGGCAGATTCCTGGTATCCACCTGGAACGAATCCGGCAAAGGGTTTATCCTTTACCGTTATAACGATATACAGAGCAATCCGGAACAAATACTGAACCTCGTCTCCTGGGATGATCCGCAGTATATTCCCGCACAACTGGGCGTCAATAAAATAAGTATTACCGGCAACACCAAATCCGGCAAGGCTTTCATGTACACCACCATGCCTGACGGGAAATACTATACGTGGGAATTCAACAACGGTGTGCCCATATCGCCAAGGCCCGCGGTAATACAGTTTGACCCGGCCAAAACAGGCGGCACGTGGGACATCGCAGCCGTTAAGAGACTAACCACAGACGCCCTGTCCGACATCTGCTTCAGCTGGTATAATGAAGGCGCTGCTGAAACAGACGGAAAAGGCAGCCGCTTTGAAATAAAGGATGCCGCCGGCAACTATTACCGGCTGAACCCCGCCAATCATCCCTATAAAATACTGGCTTATGACGTATTCACGGTAAACAATGACCGGTTTGTAGCCATGCTGGCGCAAGGCATCAGGAACAACAGCGAGGCCCGCATGCTCGTTTTCGAGATCAGCGATAAAACCAAACTACCGCTGGCAGTGGGTGATCCGGGTTATACAGACCTTAAGCTGTTCCAATCCGCTCCGCTCGGGATCACTACCGACTTCAGCTCCGGCGAAGTTCATGTAATCGTCAACGGCCTGCATGCCGACATCTACGTGGGCACCACCGCTATTTCCTCTCAGGCCGCTGCCAATGCAGGCGTGCGGAAGTTCAACATGGAGTACCAGGTGGAATAGGCTATCGCCATATCATGCACTTATCATCATTTTTCACTGTTATAAACTGATCTTTTATGAATTGTTTTAACATCACATCGAAAACGATTTACTGCTGCCTCGGCATAGCATGGATATTGGCGACGACATCGTGCAGAAAAGGATTTAGTGATACCGGGTACGAAAAAACTACTGATATAACCGCAACATCCACTTCGGCCAACGGGACACTCTCCACGCCCAAAACGAGGGCGCGCGACATGGTGCTGATCTACGGCGCAGGCACGGAAGGCGGCCAACAGTGGGACTACTACGCTTTCCATCCATATGTGGTCTATAAAAACAAACAAAACCAATATGACTGGATGTTTGACGGATTCCTGTTCCTGGAACTGAACGACCAGTGGAACTTCTCGTTCACCACAGGTCATGGCGACCCCAGCAAACCGGCGCTGAAAGCCAACTGGAATACGCTCCTGGATAAGTATTTTTCCGCCGGGCGTTCGTTGCATGCACTTGACCAGGCCATAGACGACGCTACCTGGAGCGCCGGCCAGCCGCCGGCCAAAAGAAAGGTGATCATCGGCATACCGGAACCCCTGAAATCCGCCGGCAGCAACTGGGGGATGGCCAACGGCATCTGGCTCGATTTTCAAAATGACACCCATCGCACCATGGCCTGCAAATGGTTTATAGACGAGGTCATCACCCGTTTTGATACTGCTCATTTCAGACACCTGGTACTGGACGGCTTTTATTGGATCGGAGAAGCGGTAGGCGATGCCAGCGCGGTAACACAGGACGTGGCAGCTTACCTGGCGCCTAAAAACTACTGCTTCACCTGGATACCGTGGTGGCAATCGCCCGGATACAACAACCCGCAGGCTTTCGGGTTCTCCGATACTTACCTCCAACCCAATTATTTTTTCTACAACACCGTGCCCTATTCACGCCTGCAGGACGCCTGTAATGCAGCCTACGCCAACAACATCTACCTGGAGATGGAATTCGACGACAACGTGTTGTATTATGCGCCCTACCGGACAAAGATGAACGAGTACATGGATGTTTTTGGCAGCAATAACGTGTACGCCAATATGAAACTGACTTACTACCAGTCACAAAGCACCATACTCAAACTCTTTACACAAAAAGACTATCATCCGCCGCTGGACAGCATATACAGGAAATTCTGCGAAATTATTACTGCGCGCCAGAAGGTGGTGAACCCACCCTACATGAACTAAATTCTTTAAACTCAATTGTATAAAACTGACTGACTATGATGAGGAACGTTTTCCTTTGGATGTTGATGCTGCTGGCGGTGCCCACCACATCGTGCAGTAAAAAATATATGTATCCCGATTACGATGGCAATGAAAAAAAAGACAGCACGGCCACCCCGCCGGCAGATACCGGCGATGTCCGCAAAACAGCGGTCCGCGACCTGGTGCTGATCTATGGCGGCGGGGCCGATGGCGCTCAGGCATGGACGAAAGATGCTTTTTATCCTTACGTAAGCTATGAAAATAACGGCGCCTGGGATTGGATGTTCGACGGCTTCCTGTTTCTCGAACTAAAGGATGGCAACGGGCACGCCTATACCACCGGACACGCTCCGGAACCGGCCCTGAAGGAACACTGGGAACAGCTGCTCACCAAGTATTTCAGGAAAGGCTATGCTTTTTCTGCCCTGAACGATTGCATCGCAGACGTTATCGTTAAAACGGGCCATCCGTCCCGTAAAAGAAAAGTCATCGTTGGTATCCCTGAGCCGATGAAAGCCGCCACCCAATGGGGAGAAATAGATGGTAAAATGCTCGATTTCTCTAAAGACGCCGACAGGATCACCGCCTGTAAATGGTTCATTGACCAGGTAAAAGAAAAATTCACCGCCGCCGCCTATCCCAACATCGAACTGGAAGGATTTTACTGGATAGCGGAAGAAGTAGAAAACACCGCCCCGATCATTGCGTCTATCGGCGATCACCTGAAAAAAGGCAAGAGCACTTTTCTCTGGATACCCTGGTGGAAATCGCCCGGCTATGATAACTACAAGCCATATGGCTTCAGCGACGTATACCTGCAGCCCAATTACTTTTTCAGCGACGACGTGCCCTACTCCCGCCTTCAGGAAGCCTGCGATGAAGCCGGCAAATATCACATCAACCTCGAAGTGGAATTCGATGAAAGAGTGCTGGGAGGTAAAGGACAAAAGCTATACGACTACCTCGAGGTATTCCAGCAAAACAAGGTATATGAAACCCGCAAGCTGGCTTACTATCAATCAGAAAACACAATACTGAAACTATTTCAGTCATCGAATACGGCCGATAAGGATTTATATAAACGTTTATGTGAGATCATTGTCAAAAGGCAGAAAGAAACCGCACCTGCCTATATGGAAAAGTAACCGATGAAGATAAAAAACAACAAATGCTATGCACTGACAATAGCACTCTGGTTTCTTACAACCGCGGCATCCGGAACTCACTATGACCTGGTACTGCAGAACCGGTCTGTGAAACTCACCTTTGACGCTGGCACCGGTGCGCTGTTGTCCTTTTACGACCGCAATGCCTCTCTGGAATTCCTGGACCGCAAAAGCGGGGAGCGCGGTTCTCTCTGGGAACTTGAACTGGAAGAAGGAGGCGCCGTGCGAAAGATAAACCTACCCCAGGCCGGAACATTCCACTCCTCCAGGCCCGACGTGCATACGTTGGTCCTGGAGTGGAGCCGGTTTTCCGGCTTAACGCCGTCACTGAGAGTCAAAGTGACCATACAGTTGCAGGGAGAACAATCATTCACCGGCTGGCACCTGGCACTGTCCGGTATCAGCGGCCAGCAACCGGAAAAGATCATTTTCCCGCGTATCAGCGGTTTACAGGACATGAAAGACGAAGAACTCGCTGTGCCGGTATGGCTGGGAGAACTATATAAATCGCCCCGTACATCGGGGCAGCATTATACATGGCACTACCCCGGGCTGTTGTCTCTCCAGATGCTGTCATTATATAATCCCCGTACCCATGGGTTTTACGCAGCCTGTAATGATACGGCCGGCTATACGAAAACATTCTCCTTCTCGCCCGACAGCAGCCGGCATTTTACCTATCAGATGGACAACTACCCTGTTACAGCAGCCGGCGATAGCGTTTATACGTTACCGTATAACGCCATTATAGGCGCTTTCAAAGGCGACTGGCTGTCGGCCGCCACGACCTACCGCGATTGGGCCGTTCACCAGCCGTGGTGCCGCGACAGCCGCTTCCGGAAACATGCCGCGGAAAGCGGCGCCGCCCGCACGGCGCTCTGGGTATGGAACCGCGGCAGATCTGACAATGTGCTCACACCGGCCGTCGACCTGAAAAAAAGGACAGGGTTGCCGGTGAATGTATTATGGCACTGGTGGCATGCCGCCGCCTATGACGATGGTTTTCCTGAATATTTTCCTCCAAGGGAAGGAGACAGCTCCTTTCAATCGGCCATCAGCAACGCCCGCCAACAGGATGTACAAGCGCTGGTATACATGAATACGTATCAGTGGGGCACCCATACGGCGGGTTTTGAAAAAGAAAATGCGCTGAACAACGCCGTAAAAGACAAGGCAGGCCGTACGGAGGCACATGTGTATAATATCTTTACCCAACACTCGCTGACGCCCATGTGCCTGGCTACCAACTGGAAAAACAAATATGCAGGGCTCGCCGGCAAAGCCATCAATGACTACCATACCGGCGGCATCTACATGGACCAGGCCTGCCTGCATCACCGGTGCTATGATAAGTCCCACGATCATACTACCGGCGGCGGCAATTACTGGGTACACCATTTCGGGATGCTGACCAACATGATCCGCCGGAGCAACAGTGCGAAAGACAATACCATACTGGCGGGCGAAGGCTGCGGGGAATCCTGGCTTCCCTACCTGGATGCCTTCCTCACGCTGCAGGTCAGCAAAGAACGTTATGCAGGCATATCCGGAGCCGCTACCATTCCCCTCTTCCAGGCGGTTTATCACGACTACGCCGTTACTTTCGGCAGTTACGCTTCTCTCGTAACACCGCCCTATGACGAGTTATGGCCTGCTGCGTACGCCCCCCCCGACGCAGAACAACCGCTGGCAGCAGAATTTGATGAACAATTCCTGATGGAGCAGGCACGCGCCTTTGTATGGGGCATGCAACCCACAATCGCCAACTATCATGAAACACTGGCCGTGCGTAAAAAAAAGGAAATTTCCTACCTGGTACATCTGGCACAACTGAGGTATAAACAACTGCCATACCTGCTCTATGGCCGGTTTATGCGGCCTCCCCGGATGACCATCCCGGAGAAAACAATCGCTGTATCGAGGCTTTCCATCTATACCGGCCAGCACCAGGACAGGGTAAAGCGGCAGCAGCAACAGGTCCCTTTGATATACACCAGCGCCTGGAAATCTCCTTCCGGTGCTCTGGGCATCGCCGTAGCGAGCATCAGCGATACACCACAACTGATACAGTTCAGTATCCGTACCCGTGATTACGGACTGCCGTCATCCGGCAAAGTATATGTGACCGATACCAGCGGCAGAAAGCTGCTGTCGGCATACAAAAACGGCTCAGTGAAAGTGCATTATGCGTTGGCGGAAAGAGGTGCGTGTATGGTGGAAGTGGGAACGAACTGACAGTTTACCTGCATGAAGGAATAAAAAGCCCGGATAGACATCCGGGCGTCGCGCTCGTTTATCGATTCATGTTTCGTATGGATAGCAACTTCGTAGCATTTTTATTGTACAACTTTTCCAGCACGCTGTCCGGCAGGTATATGCCGGTGATCATCCAACGCGCCTGCATATGGTGGCTGGGCGCGGGATCAATGTATTCGTCCTTTGTTTCGAGGAATCGGTAATAGATCCGGTAAGCTTCTGCATCACAGGGCGTATCGGTACCGAACAATATCCTGTCCTGGTACCTGATCATGAAATCGCGGCAGGTATAAGGCTGCCGCCCCAATTCGCTGATCCGCGCTGATATCTCCACATAAAAATTCGGATACCGGTCCAGCCATGCACCTACCTTGTTCAGCTCCTCCGGCAGATTGCCTACATGCGCGCCGATGAAGATGGTGTTCGGATGCCGCGCTATCACACGGTTGCGCTGTTCGATGATGGAATCTTTCTTTGGGAACTGATCTCCGTAAAACGACCAGTCGGGATGCGCGCCCAGTTCATCGTAACGTTCATTGTATTTGTCTACCGGCGTGAAAAAAGCTTTGGGATCGGAAACATGCATCAGCACCGGTATTCCCAGCGCTCCGCATTTCTCCCAGAAAGGACCTAACCGCGGATCATCCACCGGCACTACTTTCCCGCTCTTGTCCTTTACGGTAAGCCCCAGCTCTTTGGCGATCTTTACGCCCCGTATCCCCTGCCGCACGGCCTTCTCCAGCCTGGCAGCTTCGCGCTCGCCAAATCCCGGTTCATCTATCTTGCTGTAGTCAGGCCGGAAGAAAACGAGGAAACGTTCCTTAGACACTGCCCGTGACGCTTTCAGATGTTCCAGGTACTGGTCGTTGGCGGAGTAGCCATCCAGGCTAACGCAGGACACTACGCCTGCTTTGTCCATCTCCTGCAGGTAGTGTTTTGTCTGCGCCAGCCCGCCCAGGTGGTTGTGAATATCGATCACCGGAAATTTCGGTTTTTCTATTGGTGTCACATGAGTGACCAGCTGGCTGCGGGGCTGCCAGTCCAGCAACTTCAGCTCTCCCGCCTGCTGCGCCCGCAGCAGACAAGGGGTGACCATCAACAGGAAGATGATTTTTAATAGCCGTTGTTTCATGATGCCTGCTATTTTGTTTCGTATACCCTTACATAGTCGATCACAAAATCTGCCGGGAACACGGTAGGATCGATGCCCTGCTCTCCGCCCCAGTCGCCGCCGATGGCCAGGTTCAGCAGCAGATACTGCGGCGTGTCATAAGCCCATTTACCGGGTGGTACGTCTTTCCTGAGATAAGAGAAATACAGTTTGTCATCGAAATAAAAATCGATCCGGTCTTTCTTCCAGTCAACCGCATACACGTGAAAATCTTCCCATGGTTTCTCTACCGTGATCTTGCCGCCACGGCTGCCACCTTCATACCCGGGGTGGATATTGGCGTGAATGGAGTTAGGATCATGCCCTACAAATTCCATGATATCAATTTCAGAATACACCCAGGAGGAATCCCCCGGGCCCCAGGCGAGGTTATTGCCCAGCGTCCAGATGGCCGGCCAGACACCTCTGCCGTGCGGCAGTTTGGCGCGTACTTCCACACGGCCGGTAACGAATTCAAAAATATCTTCCGTATTCAGACAGGCGGAAGTAAATTCCCCTCCGCTGTCGGAGGTAACGAAACTGGTACCCCCTTTGATCAGCCGCAGCGGCTCTTCCTTGATAGCGCGGATCACCAGGTGCCCGTCTTTCACATGTGCATTCCTATAACGGTTCTTGGTGTAATACTGCGCTTCGCGGTGGCGTACAAATCCTTCTTCAAACCGCCATTTCTTCGGATCGGGCAGACCGTCGGTATTAAATTCATCCGACCATATCAGTTTCCCTTTCTGTGCAGAAACAATCACCGGGAACAACAGTAACAGGCCTGCTAAAATTTTCTTCATCATCATCGTGGTATTTTTTTAAAACGTTATTCAAAGTGAAGCCATCCAAAATGCGGCAGGTCGTGGAAACTCGGGCCCGTCAGCTGCCAGCACCATTCCGCCGGTCCTTTATCATAATCCACCCGGTAGAAGTTGCCCTTCCATACCGTCCCTGCTGTAGGGTAAGCGTTGTTCAGCGGCCTTAATAGTTTGTACGGAATAAAAAATTCAGCCGTCCATCCTTTGACGGTGGCGCCGCTTTTCTTCTCTCCGCCCTGTACGGCGGTAGCGTGAAGTGTCCGGTGGTCTTTCTCGTAGTGAAAGGGCTGCCAGCCCGCCAGATCGTTCTGCTGATTGGAGATCAGTAGCACCAGCTCATAGTTCAGCGGTGACAGCTCGTATTCGAAATAAGCCGGCTGTGTGGTGTCGGGCCAGAGAAATGCCTCCACCACATCTTCCTTCCACAGGTCCAGCATATCGGCCTGCATGGTGTTGCTCAAACGCTTGTCTTCACAGCGGAACAGAAAATAGATCCCTTTTCCGGAATAGAGCGCTTTTACCTGTGTTTTCGCCGGCACATCGCCGGAGCGTTGCGAAAGGGTTATCCAGTCCGTTTTATGCCAGTTGGCGTCCGTACCGGCGCCGGTGATGGTAAAATCGGGTGTGTTCCTGACTTTCAGCACTGACTGCGCCTGCGCCAGCAGGCAGGCAATACACAGTGTAAGGGTACATAGTAATTGTCTCATGGGTTCTGTGTTAAGTTCGGGTTCAGCCCTGTTTCCCGTTCCGGTATATAGTTGATCACCTGCGGATCGTTGGGCTGTATCGTAAGATCATATTGATTGTTGCCATGGAAACCGGGATACGCTCTTACCATGGGCAGGTTGTTGCGGAACAGGTCATACGGCCGGTGCGCTTCAAATGCCAGTTCCAGCCGGCGCTCTTCCAGTACCACTTCCAGCACGGTGGCATGTCCTTTCAGGTTGCCGGTGGTATAGAGCGCGTTGCCGGAAAGGCCTGCCCTGCTGCGGATAAGGTTGACGTCTGCAATGGCGGCGGCATCGTTGCCCAGTTTGGCATTGGCTTCTGCGCGGACCAGGTACACTTCGGCCAAACGCAGGATCACCGGGGAGCTAAGGTTGGCAATGCCTTCCTGCCAGTTGTATTTGTTGATGTAATAAATGGGCGTCTGGTTACGCTTCAGCATATTGCCGTTGCCATCCCGCTGCGGCTCTATAAAGCTATGGCGCACGTCTTCCGGGTATTTGTCCAGCAGCTTTACGAAAGCTACGGAGGCGTATACTTCGCCCCATCCGGTGGACTGAGTAACAGGATCGTTGTAATACATGGAACCGATGGCATCTTTTCCCCTGTCGTCTGCCACGGTGTGACGGATGGCAAAAATCGTCTCCGGATTTTCTTCGGGCACCACCCTGAAATAGGTTTTATAAGGCTGCGTCGCCATCAGATGATAACGGTTGGAACTGATCACTTTCTCCGCATATTTCAGTGCGTTGGCGTTGTCGCCCATATAGAGGTATACGCGGGCAAGGAGTGCTTCGGCGACCTCTTTTGAAGCGAAGGCGGCATTCTTGTTCATTGTCATCAATGCTGCCGCCTTCTGCAGATCGGAAATCACAAAATCATACACGGCTTTTACGCTGCTGCGGGCAGGACGGTCGTCGCGGGTGTTGTCTTTGATCACCACGCCCGGATTATTGCCGTTACCCTGCAGGTAGGGCCGGCCAAATAACCGCACCAGGTCGAAATGAGCCATGGCGCGGAGATATAGGTTCTCTCCCTTCAGCTGGTCCAGCTGCGCGGAGGTGCCGTCGGTGATTTTTTCGATGATGGCATTGGCGGAATAGATCACTTTATAAGCGCCCTGCCAGAACTGTTCTGTATTGCCCATGCCCGGGAAATGGGTATAGGTATAGGTGTAGAATACCTGGTCGCCGGTGGCGCCGCTCAGGGCCACATCATCGCCGGGATATTCCCCCAGCTGGTTCAGGTTCTTGGTGTACTTACGGTCTACCAGCCCCGCATATACGCCGTACGTGGCGGTCTGCAGGTCTTCCGGTGTCTCCAGCGCTGTTTTGTCCGATTTGCCGTTGTAGGGCTCCAGGTTCTTACTGCATGCCGTCAGCGACAAGACGGCGGCCATGAGTATATGATGTGTCTTCATAACGACTACAATTAAAAGGTGATGTTAATGCCCACCAGCAGTTTCCTGGCCAGCGGATATTTGGTGCTGTTCTGCTGGAAATTGTTTCCGCTCTCTCCTGCCGGCGTGGCATAAGGCCGCAGCCCCATTTCCGGGTCCAGGCCGGAGAAGCTGGTCCAGGTCCAGAGGTTATCGCCACTCAGGAACACCCTTGCATTGGCCAGCTTCACGGTGCGCAGGAAGCGCTCGGGCAGGTCGTAAGACAGGGTAACGTTGCGCAGGCGCAGGTAACTGCCGTCTTCCAGGAAGCGGGACGACTCCAGGTCAGAATTCTTATTACCGCCATACACGGCCCTGGGATCGGTGGCGATATCCCCCGGTTTCTGCCAGCGGGTACGGCCGCCGGGCAGCACCCTTACATTGGAAGTCGGTTCACTACCGTCATTGGTACTCTCTTCATACACTTTATTTCCGCTGACGAAGTTGACAAATACACTCAGGCTGATGCCTTTATAGGACAACCGGTTGGTCATGCCGCCGGTGAATTTGGGCGATGCGGCGCCAACATATTGCAGCGTGGCGTCGTCGTAGGAATTGGTGGTGGTGACCACCGGTTTACCGTTGCTGTCGGTTGTTACTACTTCCCACAGCGGGTCGCCATTTTGCGGGTCTACGCCGGCCCACTTACGCATATGCCAGCTGTAGAGGTCCCGTCCTTCGCTGATCCACTGCAAAGACGAATAGGCGATGTCTTCATGATTGTTCAGCTTCAGCACCTTGTTGCGGTTGATGGAAAGATTAAAGCCTGTTTCCCACGTAAAGTGCGGCCGCACGATATTTTTGGTATTAAGGTTGATCTCTATGCCCCTGTTGCGCACGGAGCCTACGTTGCGGGTCACGAAGTCGTAGCCGCTGGTATAGGGCACGGGCACATCGAGCAGCAGGTCGGTGGTGGTTTTATCGTACAGGTCAACGGTGAGGGATATACGTTTTAACATGTCTATATCCAGCCCCAGGTTGATGTTTTTGGTTTTCTCCCAGGTAAGGTCCGGGTTGCCCTGCACCGCGGGCACCGATCCCGGGTTGGAGGCATACTGGGAAGTATAGGAATAGATGCCCAGTGCCTGGTAGTCGCCTATTTCGGCGTTGCCGGTCAGCCCGTAACTGGCCCTGAGTTTGAGCAGATCGAACACGGGCAGGCTACGCATAAACGATTCTTTGCTGATGGTCCAGGAGCCGCCCAGGGTATAGAACCCGGCGGAGCGGTGATTGGCGCCGAAGCGGGAAGACGATTCCAGTATGTAGGCGCCGATGAGGTTATATTTACCCAGGTAGGTATAGTCTGCCTGTACCAGTCCTTTGGTAAAACGGTTCTCCGTTTTGGTGCCCGGCCCGAACTGCGACCGCTGGATATTCGCCGCGGCATCCATGATGTGCAGGCCGGCGGGTATCTTGTTTCCATAGAGGCTGTTGCGTTCGAAGGTGTTCTTCTCTCCTTCTGCCACGCCGATAATATTCAGCGCATGTTCGCCGAACTGCCGGTTGTAATTCAGTCGGTTGGAGGTAATGAGGCGCTGTTCCATGGAGGAATTATTATACAGTTCTCCTAGTCCCCTGCCGGCTTTGGAGCGTACATCATAGTACAGTTCGCTTCGCAGGCCGGAGTAACTGACACGGTTATACGTGGAAAAGGTAAGATGTGGCGTGATATAGTAATCCAGGTTCACATCGGCGTAGGCGGTGATTTGTTTTCCTTTATCGAAGTTGTATTGCCAGCCGTGCAGGAAGTTATCGTGCTCGCGTCCTATCCAACCCGGCTCTGTCCCCATTTTAATACTGCCGTCTGCGTTATAGGGATTGTCCCAGGGGAGGTTCAGGCGGGACAGCAGCAGGGCGCCGTAGTTACCGGAGGCTTCATTTTCGAAGTTACGGGAGGAGGCGTTCACACGGGTGCTAAGTTTTAATTTATCATTGATACGGTGGGCGATGTTCACCCGGAGGTTATATACTTCATTGCCTGTATGCCGGATGATACCCTGTTCATTGTAGTAGTTGCCCGATACATAGAACTGTGTTTTTTCGGAGCCGCCGGAGAGGGACAGGTGGTGGTTCTGCGTCAGCCCGGTGCGGTAGGCAAGGTCCATCCAGTCGGTATTTTGCGACAGCAGGTTGGCGGGCCGTTCCTGCTGAAAAGTGGCGGGGTCGAAGTAGGATTTCTGGTAGTCGTACAGCTGCTGGCTGTTCATGAGCCGCATGTTGCCCATGCTCATTTTATTGGCGCCTGCGCTGGTGTTGAGGTGGATGACCGTTTTGCCGGCTTTTCCCGATTTGGTGGTGATGATGATCACGCCGTTGGCAGAGCGGGCGCCGTACAAGCCGGCGGCCGCGGCATCTTTCAGCACGGTAACGGATTCAATATCGTTCGGATTGGCGGTACCGCCGATGATGCCGTCCACTACGTAGAGCGGACCGGCGGCGGCGCTGATGGAGCTGGCGCCGCGAATGGTGACGTCTGCCGCCACGTTTGGATTGCCGGACGGGTTTTGTACCACTACGCCGGCTACTTTGCCCTGCAGCAGGCTACCCACATTGTTGGACGTAACGTCGTTCAGCTGCTTTCCTGAAACAACAGATATCGCGCTGGAAATCTGCGATAGTCTTTTGGAGGTATAACCTACCACCACCACTTCATTGAGCGCCGCGTTTTCTACTTCCATGGTCACCGGCAGCGAGCTGCGTCCGGAGACCGGCAGCGTCATCGTTTTGTAGCCAATGGCTTTGAAAATGATTTCTCCGCCGGCCGGCGCCTGGAGAACGTATTTGCCGCCGGCGTCTGTGGTGGCGCCTTTCTTCGTGGCAGGCACATAAACGGTAACGCCCGGGAAGGGATTGCCTTTTTCATCCTTCACCGTTCCGGTGAGACGGACTTCCGGCTGCTGCGCTATCACGGCAGATGTTATCAGCGACAGCAAAAATAATAAGATACAGGTTGGTCGTAAGCGGGAGCCTGTGAAACGCTTTGATTTGGTTGATAACCGGCCATCCGGTAGTTTTTTCATCATTTGGAAATACATAAGGCGCACAATATTTGAAGTAATGACACAACAATCTTTACTGCTGAAGGAGCTTCAGGGCATTGAGCCGGTAGATTTTTTCCAGCACCTGCGGGCTCAGTCCGAGGCCATACAATGGCCAGTGATAGGTAAATATTCCATGCTCATAAAAATGATCATCCGTGGATTCCATAATGCGGAAGGCTACCTGGTAGAACTTCGCCGCATATTCCATATTCATTTCCAGGTCATAGCCCAGGTCGGTACCAAAGAGCAGCCGGTCCTGGTAACGTTCGTAAAAAGCTTTGGCTACGCGGGGAATGGTGGCTGTTTCCGCGAAACGCGCCGCATTGTCGACATACAGATTGGGATAGGTGTCCAGCAGGCGCGCCACGATGTTCAGATCGTAGGTGCAGTTGGCGAAATGGCAGGCAATGAACATCGTTTCCGGGTGATTCCTCACCACGTTTTCGAAGGTCTGCAACAGGGCGCCGTGGTCCAGCAGGCCGGGCTGTGCAGGATCGATGCGCCATTCATAGGCATTCATCAGCCCGTCGTTCTGCGCGTCCATAGGCAGGTACATCCACATAGGGTCTGCAATGTGGATATTGACCGGCATCTTCAACTCCCCGCATTTGCGGAAGAGGGGTTTCATGCGCGGATCGTCGAGATGGAGCCCGTATCCCGCCACCGGCCGGGAGTAGAATTCGCCCACGCCTTTATCGCCCAGCTCCCCTACGCCTTTGGCGCCCATGCGATAGCACCTTTCCAGTTCCGCTACGGCATGGTCCGTCCAGCTGTCATCTCCCTGGTCATACCCCGTATAGTCGAAGCCGCACCAGAGATCGAAGCGATCGGCGTATTTCGCATACTGCTGTACTACGGCATCGAAGCCGGCGCCGGTTTCAAAGGTGAGCACCACGCTTTTTTCTATGTTGGCCGCATCCATCCTGCTCACCCATTGGCTAACGTCCAGTTGCAGCTGCCAGGCATGCGTATGCATGTCTATAACGGGAAAGCTTGCACGCCGTACGTCTGTTTGGGGTATATTAAAAATGGACACGGGCCGGTAGTCGTTCAGCCGGATATTTTCCGGTGACAGCGCGGCATTTTCAAATGGTTTAGGTTTCACTTTTTCCAGATCCATCGTTATATATTTTAAGGTGGTAGATGCCGGTTGCGAATTATTTTACCGGCGGCCGGTTTCCCTCCTCCGGGCCGCCGGTAGAATATTTTCAGGTGCTTATGGCACGGTCACATACTTCACCTGGTAAGGGTTCAGGGTGACCGAAAGCGTGTTGTTGATCTTTGTCTTCTGCTGGCTGGCCGTCTTATTGATCAGCATGATCTTCGTCTGCGACGACATCACCATCACGCGGCTGTCGTCCGAAACGGTGGTAGTGTATAGCTTTGTGCCAGCCGGGAAATAGGTATTAAAATCCTTGTACACGTAGTAGTTATTGAAGGGCATGCCGCCGTTGCTTTGCAGGGTGCTGCTGAAAAAGTTGCTCACATTGCCGTCGCCGGGCTGCTCTTCGGGCGACCAGCGCAGGGACACGGCATCGCCTGCCAGCGCGTGGTACACCAGCATACAACCCAGTGCTGCCGGCTGTATGAGCGTGTCGGTATGCATACCTACATAATCTTCGGACCACCAGACAGGCAGCGTGGTATGGTTATGCAGCCAGGTGCTGATGTCTTTGAACTTTTTGGTAGAGCCGATGATATCGGTGGCGTCTGCGTCGTTACCGTCAATACCACCGTCAATGCAGAGGAAGTCGCCGCCGTGCTTATGCTGCAGCCAGTAGGTCACCACATCGAAACAGCGCTGGTCCAGTTCTCCGTATATCGGATCGGTAATGCCGCTGTGGGCGTTGGAGGGCGCACCGTTTTTCCAGGAGTCGATACCGATGTAAGGTCCGCCGATAATAGCATCCGGGCGTACGTTCTTTACAGAGTCGTATATCAGGTTGTACAGGCGGGTATAGCGTTCATAATCCCAGCGGTTATGCCCAGGCAGGGTGTCCCACATGGATTTCAGTTCATTCCATACCTGGAAGTACTTCACCTGCGGATATCTTTTGGCTGCCAGTGCGCACAGGTGTGCGTAGTCTTTCTCATGGGAGAAGAGCGGCGCCCATTCGATTTTATCCCAGTCGGTATCGTCTTCCGGATATTTGCCGGCGTACCAGGTGGTGTCTGTCATCCAGGTGGGCGCTGTGGCGAAAGTGAGGATGGGGGTAGCGCCCATGGTAGTGGTCATCAGGTCTACGCGGTGATCGAGCGACGTCCAGTTAAAGTCACCGGGACGGGGCTCCGGGTTATCGGCGCCAAATCCGCAGATGTGCTGGTTGTGGAACACTACCGATCCTTTGAGGAGGCTGATGCCCCTGGTGAGGGCAGCGCCGCTGCCATCCAGCGTTTTCTGCATATAGGTCACCCCCAGCTGCAGCGAACTGGTCATCAGTTGCTGGCTTTTGTTGACCGTAATCTTCACGGTATCGGCCAGCAGTTCGCCTTTGGCGAGGGTGTTCAATTGATGGTCGAGGGCTTCGCGGTCCTGTTTACAGGAGACCGCGGCAAGCGCAATGAGCGCTATGGCGATGAAGGATTTCCAATTAAAGGTGATCATTGCATGTGTTTTTGGCGCTTATGGTCAAAGCGTTTTTTGGTTAATAAAACTCTGTGTCGCAGTTGCAGATGGAGGCTGCAGCTGTGAAGGAAACCTGTTTCTGTTTAACCGTTTTACTCAGAGAGGATCACTATTGCTACTGATGCCAGCAGTAGTCCGGCCGATAACACTGCATCCGGCACCACGCCATAAATGATGAGGGAAAGAATAACGGTGATTACAGAAGAGAGGCTGGTGAGCGGTATCACGATGATGGCTTTGCCGAATCGCAGGGCATATACCAGCATCAGTGCCCCTATTGCGTTGAGCAGGTGGACAGGGATGGCCATGCCGAATCCTTTCCATCCCCAGTTGATCGGCTGGGAGAAGTCGGTCATCGCCAATGCCACCGGCACCAGTAACAGGGAGGCCACTGCCATATAAAAAAAGATACTTTCTGCTTTCATGGTGTTGTTGGCAAACTTCATCACATAGGCTTGCGTGCCCCACATTACAAACACCGCCATGGCCATGATGAGCCATATATTCCCGCTGGCCGGCCCGTGCTTGCCTGGTTGGAAAGCCAGGAAAAAAGCCGCCAGCAGGGCAACGGCGATGCCTGTCCACTGGCGCCGCGAGCAGGTTTCCCGCAGCAGTACGACCGACAACAGGATGGTGAGCAGCGGAAACAGCGTGATCAGGGGAAACAGGATGTAGGCCGGCCCGATGCGGAGCGCTTCAAAAAGCATGAGCTGCCCGCCGGCGCCCAGCAGCCCTACCATGGCGCCCAGGAAAATGCTGCGCAGGTCCGTCTCCAGCTTCCATCCCGTCAGATAGAGCGACAGCAATGTACAGGGCAACATGGTGGCTACCCATACCACATAGCCCAGGGTTGCCGGGAAACCGGCTTTTTCAGGCAATTCGATAAAAGCCCCCCATATCCCGATGAATATGGTGTTGATAGCGGTATATAATAACCAGAGGCGGGATTTTTGCATACGTGGCTCTTTATTGTTCCAAAGGAGGCATTACCTTCAAAACCTTATTTTTATTTCAAAAACAAAGTAAATATAAGAGATAAAACTAAAAAACAAGCTTAAAATATTTTTTATAGAAAGTTTTTGAAAAACATCAACAAAGGAAAAGAAATAAAAAACCCTCTTCCCGGGAGGAAAGAGGGCAATAAAAATGTCTTAAAGGATTAAAACAAAGAATCAGGCGATGATCACCTTTATATCCAGGTCTTCCAGCCTCTTTTTATCGTCTGCCTGTATACCGGCATCAGTGATCACTGTATGAATTTTATTCGGGGCGCAGATAAAGGCCAAACTTTTCTTGTTGAACTTACTGGAGTCCGCCAGCACGATCACCTGGTTGGCGATATCGATCATGATCTCGTTGAGATAGGCTTCTTCCATATTGGGGGTGTAAATTCCGCTGCGGGTATCGAAGCCGTCCACCCCCAGGAAAAGCTTGTCCACATGAAAGCTGCGCAGGTTCTTCTCTGCCAGCGGCCCCACGAGCGACATGGAGTTTTGCCGGAGATAACCGCCCGGAATGATCACATTAATATTAGGGTAGTTCACCAGCATGTTGACGATATTCATGGCGTTGGTGATCACATTCAGGCTTTTAAAGGACTGCAGGTGTTTGACCAGTTCCGCAGTGGTGGTGCCGGAATCCACGATCATGGTGTCATTTTCCCGTACCAGCGCGGCGGCGGCTTTACCGATAGCCATCTTCTCTACATAATGCAGCTTGTTCTTCTCGCTGATCTGCTGGTCCACCCCTACATTGTGCTCCAGTTTGATAGCCCCGCCCCTGGCCCGCAGCAGCATGTTCTTCTGTTCCAGCTGGTCAAGGTCATTCCTGATCGTCACCTCGCTCACATTAAACTCTTTGCTCAGCTCCGTAATCAGCACCTGCCCTTTCTTGTGCAGTTTTTTCAGTATCTCATTCCTGCGGGTGACGGTTGAACCGCTTTGACTTTCTTCCATTGCAGATATTGGTTTTATTAAAATACTTAACATTTAAAAGCAAGCGAAGTTACATAATATTAAGTAAAATCCCTGAAACAAAACCAAAACAAAAATCAAAGAAAAAATAAAAAGCTTTTGAAAGTAAATAGTCTTTTAATACATTTGCTTTCAGTTCACCATTCATCATCCGTTCTATGCAATCATTCTTTGGTCTGGCTATTCCGGAATTAGAAAGTAAAGGAGCCCTTCACACCGCCCGGGAAATCGTACAACAACCCGACATCTGGCATAAGATACTGGAAGGGATCATCGGGCAAAGCAGCGAACTGCAGCACTTTCTTCAGCAGGCCTGCAGCGCGGCAGACAACATCATCCTGACGGGCGCCGGCACCAGCGCCTACATCGGCCTTTCCTTACAGGGCAGCTTCTTCCGCCATACCAACATCCTTACCCGCGCCGTCGCCACTACCGACCTGGTAGCGCACCCGCAGGACTATTTTCACCGCAACAAAACGCCGCTGATCATCTCTTTCGCCCGGTCGGGCAACAGCCCCGAGAGCTGCGCAGCACTGGAACTGGCAGATGAGCTGTCCGCCGCCTGTTACCACCTGGTCATCACCTGCAACAGTCACGGCAGCCTGGCCAGGTGGCAGAGCCGCCACCCGCAGCAACGTATCCTGCTCCCGCCGGAGTGCAACGATAAAAGTCTCGCTATGACCAGCAGCTACAGCGGCATGTTGTTCGCCGGCACCCTGCTGACAAGACTGCACCACCTGCCGGCGCTGCAACGCCAGGCCAGCAGACTCTTTACCTACGGCAAATCGCTGCTGCGCACCTATACGCCCGTGATGCAACAGATCGCAGCAGCGCCTTTCCGCAGGGCCGTATTCCTGGGAGACGGCGCTTTCTTCGGCACGGCCACAGAAGGGCAACTGAAGCTGCAGGAACTCACCAACGGGAAAGTCATCTGCAAAAGCGACAGCTTCCTCGGCTTCCGTCACGGCCCCAAAGCGGTCATAGATGAATCCACGCTCGTCATCTACCTGTTCTCCAACAGCCCTTATGTGCTCCGGTACGAAAAAGACCTTGTGCTTTCCATGAAACAGGGCAACAAAGCACTGATGGAAATAGGCGTGCTGCCTGCCAATACACATATCCCGGAACTGGATTATCTTATACTGACAAACGACAACCAGTCGATGCTGGAAGAAGACCTGCTGTGTGTCTGTAACATCATCCCGTTGCAACTGCTGGCTTTCTTTACCGCGCTGAAACTGGGCATCCATCCGGACAATCCTTCCGACAACGGCGCCATCACCCGCGTCGTGGAAGGCGTATCTATCTATCCGCTTAAAGCCTGATAAAATCTTCCGTTATGAAAAACTTCGATGTGCTGGTGGCAGGAGAGCTGAACGTAGACCTGATATTTAACCGGTTAAGCAGCCTGCCCAGCCTGGGCAAAGAAATACTGGCCGGAGAAATGACTTTCACCCTTGGCAGCAGCTCCGCCATCTTCGCCTGCAACCTCAGCACCCTCGGCGCCAGCGTAGCCTTCGCCGGCAAAATCGGGAACGACACCTTCGGCCGTCAGCTGTTGCACGACCTGCAGCAAAGAAACGTCGACACCCGCTTTATCACCGCCACCGCTGCCGCCGGCACCGGCATCAGCGTAGCGCTCAACGACGGACAGGAAAGAGCCATGATCACCTATCCCGGCGCCATGAACACTTTCACCGCAGCAGACGTCAGCGACGAAATGCTCCGCACCGCACGGCACCTGCACGTCAGCTCCGTGTTCCTCCAACCGGGCCTCGCTCCCGGCCTCGCAACCCTCTTTCAACGCGCGAAAATGCAGGGCCTCACCACCTCGCTGGACCCGCAATGGGACCCCGCCGAAAAATGGCAGCTGGAACTACCGGCGCTATTACCCTATGTAGACGTGTTCCTGCCCAACATCGCGGAACTCCGGGCGTTCACCGGCGAAACCAGCGTGGAAGCCTGTGTACAGGCGCTCAGCTACCACCCCGGCATCCTGGCCGTTAAACATGGCGAAGCAGGCGCCTATATATGGGACGGCTATACGCTGTTTCACCAGCCGCCTTTCCTGCACAACGAAATCGCCGACTGCATCGGCGCCGGCGACAGCTTCAACGCAGGATTTATCAGCCGTTACCTCCTCGGCGGCAATATCACGCAATGCGCTGCTTTCGCCGCACTGGCCGGCGCCGTGAACACCACCGCCCCCGGCGGTATCACCGCCTTCGACACCATCGATACCTTCCGGGCTATCGCATCACAAAAATTTAACTATCAGCAACCATGGACCTGAAACAACAATTGCAATACTGCTCCGCCTCAGGGACCGCCCTGCTGGCCGTGAACTTCTACAATTTTGAAACACTGAAAGGCTTGCTGCTGGCAGCCAAAGCCAATAACTGCAGCCTCATTCTGCAGCTCTCCGAAGGGACGCTCCAGTACCTCGGCATCCACTCCGCCGTCAACATGGCCAGGGCCGCTCTGCGCCAGTTCGGTGTCCGGGGATGGATACACCTCGACCACGGCAACAACATCAGCACCATCCGCGAGTGCCTCGACGCCGGCTTCGACTCCGTCATGATCGACGCCAGCGAAGCTTCCTTCTCTGAAAATGTGAAAACCACCTCCGCAGTGGTAAAACTTGCAGAAGCCTATAATGTCAATGTGGAAGCGGAACTGGGTTATATCGCCAAACTGGGCCAGCAGCAACAGGGCGCTTTTACCAGCCCGGCAGATGCGCACCGGTTTGTCAGCGAAACCGGCGTCAATGCCCTGGCCGTAGCCATCGGCACCGCCCACGGATTTTACAAAGACCCGCCCAACTTACAAATAGCATTATTAAAGGAGATACACGCCGCTACTCCCGCCGCGCTGGTGCTCCACGGCAGCTCCGGCGTACCGGACGATCAACTGAAAGCAGCGGTAAAAAACGGTATCGCCAAAGTGAACCTGGCCACCGAAACAAAAAACATCTTCATGAAAACATTACAGCAACAACTCCGGCAAACGGAAGACATAGACCTGCGACGGGTATTTCCCAAAGCCATAGACGCCGTCACCTCGCTCATATCGCAGAAACTACAGGTGATCTAACCCTCCTCCTGCATATTTATATGCATCGCCTTCACATAAGCACTGGGCGAAAGCTGGGTGATCTTCTTAAAATTCCGGTTAAAGCTCGTCTTGGAATTAAACCCGCATTCAAAAGCCAGCGACAACAAGGTATACTGCTGGCTTGCCGGCTGCAGCAGCAATTGTTTAAAAGCTTCGACCCGGAGCACATTGATATAATCGTAAAAACTACTGGCCTCTTTGGAATTGATCACCTGGGAAAGTACGGCAGGATGCACATTCAACGCTTTGGCGAGATCCCCCAGTGTTAAGCCGGCATCTTTGTAACACTGCTGCTCCTGCATGAGCGCCGTCAGCGCAGCATGAATTCGTGCAGCCTCCGCGTCGGTAAGACTGCTTTTTTCATACTTCACTTTCGGGCTGCTGTCATCCGTGTCCGCTGCGGTTGTCTTTTCCACCGCCAGCACCGGCTCCTCCGGCCGGACCACCGCAGGAAGATATACTTCATGTGCAGGCGGCGGGTTGGAGAAAATACCTACCTGGCGGATGCCAAAGTAACCGATAAAGAAAATAAACAACGCTACCACAAAGTATAACGACGCAGCAGACTCGAAAAAGATGACCACGATCCAAATAACGCCCATGCCGCCAATGAGGTAGCGCAACCAATTGAGCGTAATCTTATCGGTGTTGGAAAACTGGACGGCCACGTTCCGGCGGTGACGACGCAGCAGGTAAAGAGACAGTATCACATACACGACTCCGGAAACCATAATACCCCCTACCATTACATGGAACAGCGGCGCAAACTTCGACGGAACAACGCCCAGCTTTTCCGCTACCGGCATCAAAGGGAGCACCCACGCCATTAGCCCAGCGACCAGCACCGCCGGGATGAAGTGAAGCATATTACGCCACCCCTGGCGTTGCTGGCCGGTAAGAAACAAAATATACAGGTACAAAAACGGACCATGCAGGAAAGGGAATGGCAGCTCCCAGCCAATCAGCGCCGGCATGTCGCTCATCTTATTAAAGGCATACCAGCCAATCAACGCCTGATGCACCACAGCAAAAAAGAACCAGGCACTCAGTATTTTGTCCGCCGTACTTTTTTTGCGTTTGCTGACAAGGAGGATGAACAGGAACAACGAGATAAAAACGCCCCCTATATAGATAACACGCCAGTCCGATAACATATCACTTGCTAGTCTGATGTAAGAAATACCAAATATAAGGGTTTCAACCAGGTATTTGTTACGCCAACTGCCCTGCATCAGCGTTTCAGCCGTATGCCCATACCCATTTCCATACTGATGTGCTGGAAAGTACTGACAGGATATTCCTCAAAAGGATAAAAAGGCAGGTAGACCTTTGCATTGAAAGTATGCCGTTTTCTCCCGAGAGACCAGTCCAGCAGCAGGCCCACATCCGGCATCGTGGTGCTGCTTTTGGTCGTGATCTTCTCCAGCCCGGGGTAGTCGAGCGTTTCTTTAAAAGCAATACGCCGCACACCGCCCATGGCCAACATGGTAAGCCTGACAAACTTCTTAGGCCCCGTCATCGTATAGCCCACGCCCAGCTGATGAGACAGTTGAAAACTGTAATTCGTTTCCACGTTGTAGGTATTTTTAGCCCCTGCACTGGCCAGCATAGCACGTGCTCCCAGCACCCAGTTGCCCTTCAGGGAATATTCTATAGAAACAGCAGCGAGTCCTTTTACCGGAAGGCTCCATGGCAAAGCGCCAACGGCCGGTTTGATGGTAAAGCGGGATAACGGTTGCTCCTGCCCATGCAGACTGATGGTCAGCAGCAACAGGCCAATAAAAAACAGGTTTCGCATAAACGGGTTTAGTTGTTTTCAAAGAAAAAAGTGAGTGCCTTTTTGATGTTCGTCTTTTTGGAGTCGAGGTGCCCCTTCCCGGGGGTGATGTAATCCTGCAGTGCATAATGAGGATAATACGCCTGTAGCGCGTTGCGGAAGCCTGTAAAAGGCGGGCGCATCTTTTCTTCCAGTTCACCCAGCCCGAGAAAAAAAGTACCGCTCCCCACCTTGTTTTGTTCGCGGTAAGCCTTTTCGTTGCGGAGCGCAATCGCATCGTCATACCAGAACGAAGGGCTCAGGCACAGGTAGTGGCCAAAGATCCGGTTATGATTGGTGAAGCTGTGGCCTACCAGCAGTCCGCCGGCGGAATGTCCCAGGATGGCCCTCGCTGACCGGGCGGGTGTTGCATGAAACTCGGTCTCTATCCGTGGAATGAGTTCCGCTTCTATGAACTCGATAAATTTATCGGCCCCGCCACTGCCGATATCGCTGGGCGTCGGGGTATAATCATCCATACGGTCGTGGCCGTAGCCAATACCGACAACCAGCATCCCTTCCTGGTGACGGTCACGGGCCTGCTTTTCGCATTCCACCGCGGTAAAGTCAAAATCCAGCCTGGCATCCAGCACGTAGAGGGTGCGATATCCCTTTGCAGGGGAATAGTTTTCGGGCAGTGCCACCCGGATGTCATAGTTGCCACCGTTGACAGCCGACAAGAGACCGAACTCCCGGACGCGGCCTTTTTCGATGGTTTCCTTCTTACAAGCAGAGAAAATAAGCGTCAGGCATAAACATCCAGCCAGGCGCCAGGTACTACACAGTTTCATCCATTCGTGATTTTAAAGTAAAAGACGTGGCCGAAGGCACGGCCGTTTGTGCGGGCAAAACTATCGAAGCGCTCTGGCATAAACGGTTCACCTTATAAGGTGGCACCTATACGGGTAAAGGATTCCGGAGAGATGGAACCCGTTATGCTGTAGAAAAAGTGATGCTGGCGCAGTGCTATAGTAAGCGCTTATTACCACAAAAATCTTGACACACGCAAAGATTTTATTAATGCGGCGCCGCCAAATTTGCGTTATAAAAAGTCTAAACATGCATCTATCCCGAACGATTAAAATTTTGGCCCGCATCTACCTGTTGCTGTCTGCAGGAAGTTTTTTTATGGTGAGCATGATGGGATTTTTCAGTCCGCAGGCGGTTATGGACCTCGTACAGGTGAAGCTTCCGAACAATGACGCATTCAGCTCCATCCGGGGCGTATATGGCGGCGTAGGGTTAACGATCACGGTCATGCTTGTACGCTGGGCGCTCAAAGATATACAGCAGGGCGTTGTTTTTTTATGCTGGCTATGGGGGCTGTACGCGCTCTCGAGAATAATAACATGGACGGCAGAAGGTCCGCTGGGAGCATTCGGTACGCAATGGCTGGTCATTGAAAGCGTGTTTTTTGCGATGGGAATGTTACTATTCCTCCGGCTACCCAAAAACAAGCCTGCTGCTCATGGCTAACAATATAAGCCCCCGTATGCCAGCAGGCCGTCTCTAAGCTGCGACGGCCTGTTTTTTTTGTTCCTTACATAAAAAACTGCTCCGAAATAATTTTACCATCCTTCACGGTATACACGCAAAGTTCCGTCATGGTCTGGCGGTCTCCTCCTTTCATTTTAATGTCCATTGTCAATACAAAGGAAAAGGCGTTGCCGGCGATCAGCGGCTCGGAAACCGAAGTACCATGCCGGGATTCCACCATCTCGTTAAACTTCCGGTCTTTTTCCCGGAGCGCTTCCTTTCCTTTGGTTTCCCTGTCAAAACCAGGAATATCAGCGGGTTCTATGCTGACGGCCTCGTCAGCGTAAAGCTCCTGCTGCGCCCGGCTAAATTCTTCATTACGGCAATATTCAGCCAAACGGGTGGCAACTTGTGCAACTGTCATAAGCGTGACTTTTAACTAAAGTTACAAATGTTGCCGGTTAATTCACCTGTCAGCATTCCCCTCCTGGTTTTACGATAATAACAGAAACCGCCGCCTCATGCCTGACAAAAATCAGCATGGTGTCTAATAACGGTCATAGTAATCGACGCAGCAGGCTGGTATCTTTGGTTTGTTTCCGATACACAAGGGGAACGACCATCTTAAATCCAAAGGTATGTCCGGCATTATCACTATTACACTGAATCCTGCCATTGATAAAAGCACTACCGTACCCAGGCTGGTACCGGAACGAAAGCTACAATGCAGTCATCCTGTCTTTGAACCCGGTGGCGGCGGGGTAAACGTGGCGAGGGCCATCATACAGTTAGGCGGCAACGCCCGGGCTATTTACCTGGCGGGGGGCCATCCCGGTAAATTTTTCGACGCCTTGCTAAATGCTGAAGGAGTGCCTGCGGTGTCTGTCCCTATTGCAGGGAACACCCGGGAAAATCTGATCGTCACCGATATCGCCGATAACGCACAGTACCGGCTGGATATGCCCGGACCGGCAGTGGACGCCTACGAATGGCAGCACTTGCTGGAAGTTATCCGGGGCATCGGTCAGGTGGATTATATCGTTGCGAGCGGCAGCCTGGCGCCGGGGGTCCCGCCGGATATATTTGCGTCTTTCAGCGCCATAGCGGCCCTGAAAGGCGCCCGGTTTGTTGTGGACACATCCCGGGAAGCCTTAAAACAGGCATTGCGGGAAGGCGCCTACCTTGTCAAACCCAACATCAGGGAACTCGCGGGCTTTGCAGGCAAAGACATGCTTAACACAGAAGAGATCGTGGAAGTGGCCCAACAAATCATCCGCAAAAATCAATGTGAAGTGGTCGTCGTATCCATGGGAGAAACAGGCGCCATGTTAATAACGGACAGCATGGCCGTAAAGATCCCGGCGCCAAGGGTGCAACGGGTAAGTACCGTTGGCGCAGGCGACAGCATGATGGCAGGCATTGTTTACAGCCTGTCTGCCGGCCGGGATATATTGGAAGCTGCACAATTCGGCGTCGCCTGTGGCACAGCCGCCACACTGAACCCCGGCACCGCCCTGTGTAAAAAAGAAGATGCGCAACGGCTTTTCGAAGAAATACACCAAACACAGTCATTTACCATCAGCCGTTAACAGATGAAAGCTGCCAGCATCAGAAAAGTTATCAAAGTTTTAGGGCCCGGCCTTATCACAGGGGCCAGCGACGACGACCCTTCCGGCATCGCCACTTATTCGCAGGCCGGCGCACAGTTCGGGCTTTCCACCCTATGGACGGCACTCTTCACCTTTCCGCTAATGGCCGCCATTCAGGGGATGTGCGCGCGGATAGGGCTCGTTACCTCCCAGGGCCTCACCGCCACGATCCGGCAACATTATCCGAAGCCCTTCCTCTATTTCATACTGCTTTTAAGCTTCCCCGCCATTACACTGAACATAGGAGCAGATCTGCAGGGAATGGGCGCCGTCCTTCACATGATCTTCCCCGCCGTTTCTGTATCTGTTTTCTGCATCGCCATCACCCTTTTACTGATGATCGTTATCATCCGGTATCCCTATCAGAAAATCGCCGCCATTTTAAAATGGCTTTGTATTTCATTGCTGTTGTACATTATTGTCCCCTTCATGGTAGAGCAGCGCTGGGACCTCGTTGTCAGAAACACTTTCCTGCCGGACATGCGTTTCGATAAAATGTCAGCATCCATTCTTGTAGCGCTGCTGGGGACCACCATTTCCCCTTATCTTTTTTACTGGCAGACTACCATGGAAGCGGAAGACGTCATCCACCGCCATATTGTAGTGGATAAAAAAATACTGAACGGCATGAAAACAGATGTGAACACCGGTATGCTGTTCTCCAATATCGTGATGTTTTTTATCATCCTCACCGCCGGAACAGTGCTCTACCCGGCGGGCATCCGGCAGGTAGACACCGTAGACCAGGCTGCCCGGGCACTGGAACCGCTGGCAGGCAAACTAACCTATCTCATTTTCGCTACCGGCGTACTGGGAACAGGGCTGCTGGCCATTCCCGTACTGGCGGGAGCGCAATCCTATATGCTGGCGGAAACACTGGGATGGACGGAAGGTCTCGACAAAAAATTCGCGCAGGCAAAACCCTTCTATTTTTCCATCATCATTTCATTGCTGGTAGGCCTGCTGCTGCAGTTCTCCGGTATCAATCCCCTGAAAGCGTTACTGTATACCGCCATTTTATACGGGATAACAGCCCCCGTATTAATAGCGGCCATCCTGCATATCGGCAACAACAAAAAGATCATGCACGACAATACCAACTCCTGGTTTTCCAATTTCCTGGGAGTG
Organism: Chitinophaga oryzae; assembly: GCF_012516375.2. NCBI lineage: Bacteria > Pseudomonadati > Bacteroidota > Chitinophagia > Chitinophagales > Chitinophagaceae > Chitinophaga > Chitinophaga oryzae. The sequence continues at coordinate 3,115,930 of NZ_CP051204.2, read as the reverse complement.
ATCACCCTGGTTGTAATGTCCGCCGCCGCATTGATGCTCATCTGGTTCCAGCTGAGTTGAAGTTTTTCTCACCTTATCAATAAAAAAGCTATGGACAAGAAAGGTATCATCATCTACAAAGGAAAATACGGCGCTACGCAACAATATGCCACCTGGCTGGCAGCGGCGCTGAACATCCAGGCGGTGACAGCCGGTCAGGAAACGAAGCAGCAACTGGCTGCTGCCGGCTACGTCGTCCTGGGTACCAGCATTTATATCGGAAAGCTCCAGCTGCGCAACTGGATAAACAACCACAAGGACCAGCTGGCAGGTAAAAAATTATTCCTCTACCTGGTGGCCGGCACCCCCGTATCAGAAACACAAAAGCTCGAAGGCTACCTCACCGCTAATATCAGCGACGACATCAGGCTCAGATGCCAGTGCTTTTTCCTGCCCGGCAAACTGGAGTTCGGCAAACTCTCCCTGCCCGACAGATGGCTGTTATCCATCGGCGCGTGGCTGGCCAAAAGGCGCGGGGAAAATATTGTGACAGCAGATTATAACCACGTGCGGCCGGAAAATCTTACCGACATCATCAACGCAGTAAACGCAACAAATGAAGTCCCTGCCTGATGAAAATATTCTTGTCCATATGGCTGCTTCTCTCCGGGCTGCACACAGCAGCCCAGCCGGCCCGCCTGACCGGACAACCGGCGGATGCAGGCGTTCAGCTTTTTTATCAGAAAACCGGTGGCCGCAGCGTCTGGATCACGGCAACCGGACGACAGCATCTGGATTCGCTGGCTGCCTGCCTTCAAAAGGCAGCTTACCTCGGATTGAATGCCAACGACTATGAGCCCCTTCTGATAAACGCTTTAGCCGGCAACAGCTATCAAATGGCCGAAACCGCAGACACTTTACGCACGGATTTCATCATAACATCAACGGCCATACGGTTCTTCAGCGATGTGGCATATGGCCGGCTGACAAAGCCTCCCGTAAAATACAGCGAGTTACCTCCCCTCCAAAATACTGCCCTGAACATAGCGTCCCAACTGGCCGACTCACTTTTGGCAGGAAGCCTTTCCGGTCTTCTGCAGTCCATAGAACCCGCAGACACCACCTGCCTGCAACTGAAAAACAGTATCGCCACCTATTACAAGGCAATGACAGACACCGCTTTTAAAGAAACAGCCGTAACATCCCTGAAGGCAGACAGCTCCAATACGCCGCTGTTATTAAGATTGAAACAGCTCGGTATCAGGGATTCACTTTCCGGCAACAGTACAAAAGACCTGCAGGCACAAATCAGAAAGGCACAACAGCTGTTTAACATGCTGGACGACGGGGTATTGAGAGAGCGGTTCCTGAAAGCATTGAATACGCCGTTGTCATACCGGCTACAGGAACTATACAGTGCATTGAACCAGGCAAGGTGGCTACATTATTACAAAACGCAGGCCGCTGCCATATTGGTGAATATCCCTTCCACTACGTTGTTTTTTTATGACCATGAAAAAACGGCGCTGTATTCAAGGGTCATCACCGGGAAAAAAAGCACGCCCACTCCCACCCTTGGAAGCCGCCTTACTGAAGTAATACTCTTCCCTTACTGGAACGTACCGCATAAAATAGCGGTACGGGAACTACTGCCTTACATAAAAAGAAGCCGGCAATACCTGGCCGATAACCAGTATGAAATACTGGATAAGTCAGGGCGCGTGCTGGACCCGGCAACGATCAACTGGAATAATCTTGGCGTCAATAACTTCCCTTACGTAATCCGGCAGAATACAGGTTGTGATAATTCCCTGGGCATTGTAAAGTTGAATTTTTATAGTCCATTTGGTGTTTATCTGCACGATACCCCGGGCAAGAACCTGTTTATGCTGCAACGACGCTTTTTCAGCCACGGATGTGTAAGGGTGGAAGAGGCGGTACAGCTGGGCCATTTACTCGTAGAGGAAGAAACAGCCGCTGCTATGATGGCACTGGAAGCAAAAGGAAATCAGCCGGACCAGAAGCCGGTTGTATTCCGGGTCCCGGCTACCGTCTATGTATTTGTTTTATACAATACCGCCTGGCCGGATGCCAATGGACAGGTCCGGTTTTATGAAGATGTTTACGGAAAGAACTGAATTAGTTAACTATTAATAGCTACCCTCATGGAAAACAGAAAATTTTGTCAGAGCTGCAGCATGCCGCTGGACAACGCAGCACTTTTAGGAACAGAAAAAGACGGATCTCCCAGCCAGGAATATTGTAAGTTCTGCTATCAGCACGGAGCGTTCACTCATCCCGGGTTCTCGCTGGATGATATGAAGCAGCACATGATGAACCTGATGGATAAGGAAAAAATGCCGGAAGATATACTGGAAGCGGCTATCAACCGCCTGCCGCATTTAAAGAGATGGGCCGGTAAGCCTGCCGGCAACGCTCACTAGCAGTGCTGGGTTATGGTTACTGCGACTGTTCGGACAGGTGCCCCGGTATTATCTTTTTAGGATAATTCATGATACACTTACATTTTGGGGGAGCGTCCCGGACATAAACAATATACCAACTGCCTCCTCACGGCGTCGTGGTACTGAAACTCACCGGCGCCAGCACGCCATTCAGTATTTTCGCAAAAGCACCATAAAAAATGAACAAGGCCTCCCGTTATGGGAGGCCTTGTTCGTAATAGGATTGCTTCAATACGGCTTAACGGATGTAAGGCGTTTTGAAAGCGTAGAAAGCGACGCCAAGGTAAGTCCAGCCGTTCTGCTCATAAGGGTAATCATACCTGTTGATCGTATAGGTATGGTCGTTATTTCCCTGATGGTAGAACGCGTGTACCGGCAGGCTGCCGGCTACCTGTGTGGTGAAGGCGTAGAATGCAGGGCCAAAATACTGGAACCCGTTCTGCTCATAGGGCCAGTCGAACCGGTTGATGGTAAACACGTGGTTGTGATTGGTCGGATGATAGAACTCATGCACCGCCTGGCTTCCTTCTACCTGGGAGGTAAAAGCATGGAAGTTGTTACCAAGGTAAGTCCAGCCATTACCGGCATAGTCATAATTGGTCGGGTCGATGGTCATGGTATGGTTGTTACCGCCGTAGTGATAGTACACATGCACCGGATCAGTGCTGGTTTTCACCTGGTGATCGATGAGGTATTGAGTAACATAATCTTTCACCGCGGTTCTTTTTACCGGATCGGAGATCAGGTCGTAGATAGGTATCAGGCCGTTGAAGTTGATATCCACCAGCTCTGAGTTGGCCAGCGTTGCGCTGGACTGCCAGGCGGAAACATCAATCTTGGGAACGGTCTGGTTCGGGTTATCGCTCAGCACGATGGTACCGAAAAGCCCTTTGGTAGGATCGCCGCCAACAGTCTGGTAATACAGGCGCTGGTAGAAGTTTTTGCTGGAATAGCTGGAACTGGCCGCCCCCTGCACGTTTACGCTGAAGATGGAACCTGCAGCCACGTTCAGGCCCGCAGAAGCGGCGCGGAAGCGGTCTTCATTGCGTGTCTGCGACTGATACAGGAAATTCAGTTTGGCGCCCAGCAGGATGCCTGACATTACGTGTGTACCATAGCGGCTCACCAGCGCGGCTGGCGTACTGGCTACGATATCAGCCTTGAACGCAGGCGTCAGGTATTTCCTGAGCAGTGAAGTGTCGGCTGCGAATTTCAAGGTACGCTGCTTGATCAGGACGTTGTAGCTGCTGTACACAAATTTGGACGAATAAGCGCTGGAGTCGCTGAAAGCGCTCTTCAGGGTGGTAGAGAACATTTTCAGTTTAGCGGTTACTTCCAGCCGCAAAGACAAACTCTTCGTATAGTCTTCACAGTTAATACCAGAAACCAGTTGCTGGTCCTGTCCCTGTGTCTGGATGATCTCCACACGGCCTGGTTGTTCTGTGTTCAGGCGTGCAACGTCGATGATCTGGTAAGTGGCAGAGGTAGCGCTGGCATAGTTACCGGTGAGGTCGTAGCCAAAGCCCAGCAGGTTAAACTGCGGGTCTGCGAAGGACCTGAGTTCTGTAACGGATACGCCATTGAGCGCTTCCGGCTGCAATTGGTCATTTTGTGTGAACTGTTTGCTACAGGAAGTTAACAAGCTCCCCAGCAATGCAATTGCCGGCAGCATTGCGAGCTGTTTTTTGTTCATAGAGGGTGATGGTTTAGTGAGAAAAATACAATAGGTTATATTTTGAGTTCAGGTACTACGGGACACAACTATTGACAAATGGTTTCACATAGGCATACGGACGGTCACAAACGGATTTCTCCTTCGGGTTTTATCATATGGTCGCACAACCAAATATAATTAAAAACTTTATTTTTTACTTTAATTTTTTCAGGCCGCGCCGGTGTCCTGCAAACACCGGCACAGCAGATCGTCAGGCGTACATCATGGCCTGGCGCACGGTACACAAACTACTAGTTTGAGTATATGCTCCCATTACCATAACCGGTAATTTTGGGCAGCAAATCAGCGGTATGTTTTCAGGACACGGAATTGTTTATGGAATAGTTTTATACGGTTGTTTTTTCCTGACGTTTACTATCCGGTCGGAAGCACAGCATATAGCGATGGGTAATCCATCGATGGAAGGGCGGCCCGGCAAGGGAATCATACCTGCTCCCTGGTTTATTGCAGCAGGTACGCCTGATACGCAGCCAGGTATTTTGGGTATTCTGCAGCCGCCGTCGGCGGGCAACAGCTACATTGGCATACACAGCGGGAAAGAGTTCCTGGAAGGCTTCGGACAGGAATTACCGCAGTCACTGACGCCGCGCACCACCTATGTGTTGAGCTTTGATATGGCTTTTACAGCCTATTATCTTTATCCCGCCTGCTATGGCAACCTGGCGATCTATGGAGGCAACACGCCCGGAGATACCGCGGCTTTATTATGGTCGTCGGGCAGCTTTACGCATACGGACTGGCAGCGGTATCATGCCGTATTCAGCGCCAGTGCCGCATGGCGTTATATTTCCTTCTGGGCTTACCCTGTAGCCCCCTGTAACAAAAGCCAGTTCGGCATTGCATTGCTCATAGATCATTTCTCTGCGATAGATGAATTGATACTGCCTGTGGCAACAGCTACAGTAAAACCATGTAGCTGCGGAGAGGTAACAGATGGCCGTATCGTGCTGCATACCGCCGGTGGCGTGCCCCCCTTCCGGTACAGGCTGAATAAAGGAGCATGGCAGGCAGACAGTGTTTTTACACGCCTCGCAACCGGGCCATATACCGGTGAAATTATCGACAGCCATGGTTTTGGCGCCAGTATTGATACCGTTGTGACATCGCCGTGGAGAAACTGCCTGGTGGTGCTTCCTACGGCTTTCACGCCCAATAACGACGGACAAAATGATATTTTCCGGCCCAAAGTATACGATGACATTCATGACTACCAGCTACGGGTATACGACAGATGGGGCAACCTGGTATTTGCCAGTCAAACGCCTGGCACCGGATGGGACGGTACTTTCAGGGGATCACCCGCAGGCGCGCAGTCCTACGTATATATTTGTTCCTACACAGACAGCCGGCAGGAAACGCACCTTCAGAAGGGAAGCGTGCTGCTGCTACGCTGAATGCCCGCCAGGATTATTATCGGGCGCATAAGGAAATACAATCGTAAAAACGGTGCCGGCCGCGCCGCTGCTTACGGCAATAGTACCGTTGTTCGCCGTAACGAAACGCTTTACGATGGCCAGCCCCAGGCCAGTGCCTGCCCTGGTGCCCACATTCCTCCCTCGGAAGAATGGTGTAAACAAAAACGGTATATCCTTCTCCGGTATACCGATACCCTTGTCTTTCACTTTAATGTAAAGCCCCTTTTTCCCGTAATGCAAGCGCAGTAAAGGCCCCTGTCCCTGCGAGTATTTGAACGCATTCCCGACAAGATTGGTAAGGATGCCTGTCAGCTGACTTTGATCGATGTAAATATGACGGCGCGCCCCGGAAACCCGGATACTGAGTTGCCGCTTGTCAGCGCGCTGGTGGAAGTACTGATGTCTGACCATGCCGGCAAAAGCAACAACGTCCGTGGCTTCAGGGCGTGCCACCAGGCTGCCGGACACCATGCTGCCGCTGATGAGAATGTCATCCACCATGTTGGCCAGTAATGTTATCTCCTCTTTAATGCGGGATAAATTCCGCTGGTAAAAAGGTAACATCAATGCATCCAGTTCCATTTTTGTCTCCAGCAATTCTATAGAAGATGCGATGGCGGTAATCGGCGTTCTAAACTCATGTATGGCCATGGAGATGTATTCAGACCGCATTTCCTGTAATGATCTCTCCCGGGCCGCACGCCCGTTGATAGGTTCCCGCATACACTGGCTTTTCGGTTGATAGAAAAAAGGTTATTTCGAATGATATGGATTTAGTCGCACTAACAATATATGGATTGTTTTCAACAAAAAATTACATCTATTTATTTTTAATTCGAACAATGTATAATCTATACTATTAAAAATCAGCCAATTAATATAAAACTTTCATTAAATATTGATTTTTCAATAATCCCTATAAAGACATATATATTTTTTTATACTACAATTATAGTATAACAATAATGAAAAATATTATTTGTTTTTATTTAAAAAACAATTAGTTAAAATTTATCTCTAGCAGCCTATCAATTTTACGTTTATATTTATATCAAGATTATATAATTATACCATATCAACCGAAAACCTCCCTCCTTAGTATGCTTAACATTGGAATCATTGAAGACAATCATTTTCTTTTGAACAACTATCGTGAATTTCTTGAGGACTTTCAGGAGTGCAAAGTTGTGTTTGCCTGCCAAACGATAGAAGAATTTATGGCACTGTCGGTGACCTACCCGGACGTTGGGGTTATATTGGTGGACATCACCTTACCCGGCATGTCAGGTATTGAAGGAATAACAGAAGTGAAGCAGCGCTATCCTGAAGCCAAAGTGATCGTATTATCCGGCCACGACGGTAAACAATACATTATTGAATCCATTAAAAAAGGCGCCAGCGGCTATATTATTAAAACAAGCCGCCTGAGCGATATCTACCAGTCTGTAATGGACACCGTACAAAGCGGCGCTACCTTATCTCCCAGGGCAGCCCACATGCTGATCAGCCATCTTAACGAAAATCCGCTGGAAAGTATCAAGGACAAACTTACCCGCAGGGAATATGAATTGGTGCAATTACTAAAGGAAGGTTACTCATATAAGGAAATGGCGGAGCGCTTGTTCGTTACGGTGTTTACTGTGAACCAACACCTGAAAAAAGTATATCAGAAACTGAATGTTTCGTCCAAATCGGAATTGATTTCAAAAATCTGGTCAAATAATTTATCCGCTCTCGTTTCTTTTGGGATTATCTCCGGAAACTTTCTATATTTTTCTTTTAATGATATGTTGACTGGTTTTGCTGCCGGTCTACTTTAATGAGTAGTAACACTGCTGCCATAACAGCAATTTGTACTGTAGTAAGTAATTGATTGCGGGTCGTAACTGGAGTAATATTGTATGGAGCGGAACGGAGGGTGCAAGTGATGATGTTAAATGCCATATAATGATATTGAAAACCTGCTTAACCTGGATAGGATGGGGACTACTATGCTTCAATTGTTTGTTTACTTCCTGCACGTCAACCAAAAATGCTGTTTATTTCAGTGACGTAAAAGACACCGTACTATCACCGGTGGATGGAAACTTCGAACCGAGGATACAAAAGAATGATATACTGCAGATCAACGTGAGCAGCCTTAATCCGGAAGACGTTATCATCTATAATGTGTCCAACATGACTTCAGCGTCTGGCGCAGGAGGAGCGAATGCAGGAGCGGGCGCTATGCTGGGAGGCTTCCTGGTGAATGACCAGGGATTTATCCAATACCCGGTACTGGGACCTGTTAAAGTAGCCGGTCTTACTAAAAAAGCACTTACCGACTACCTGCACGACCAGCTCACAACACGCAAACTGCTGGTAGACCCGGTAGTGAGCATCCGGTTTCTGAACTATCGTGTCACCATACTGGGAGAAGTCAGCAAACCAACAGTAGTGAATGTTACCAACGAAAAAATATCCATACTGGAAGCGTTGGGAATGGCAGGCGATATAACGGTGTTCGGCAAACGAAACAACCTCCTGCTGATACGGGAGGTTGACCACGAACGGATCATCCGCCGCATCGATCTCAATGACAAACGCATCCTTAATTCTCCCTATTATTTTCTGCAATCCAACGATATACTATATGTGGAACCCAACAAGTCAAAGATAGCAACGGCCGACCGGTCCCGGCAAATATTGCCGATTGCGCTCAGCAGTTTGTCATTACTCGTTATTATCCTGGACCGTTTAGTTATCAATAAGTAGCATATGCAAAAGGTAAATGGAAATAAAACCCAGCCCGGTGATACGCCACAGAGCCTGCTAACGTTTATCCGTTCGCATTATCTGCCCTACTGGCCCCTGTTTGCAGTAGCGCTGGCGGCCGCCCTTGCAGGTGCGTTTCTGTATCTCCGCTATGCTACGCCACTGTATAAAATTTCCGGGGTACTGCTGGTACAGGAAGCATCGAACGGCCTTGGCGCCAGCGATATGCTGCAATCGCTCGACCTGATGGGCGGCAGCAAAACAATCATGGAAAATGAAATTGAGATACTGAAGTCGCGCACCTTAACAAAAGCGGTCATCCGAAATCTTAACTTATACGGAGAAGTAATAGAGAAAGGAAAAATAAGGGATGTGGTGCTTTATAAAGACAGTCCGCTGAAATTTACTTTCCTGGAACCGGAGGCCATACAAATGGCCACAACAGGCACCTGGCCGTTTTCCTATGACGAAGCTGCCAGGCAGGTAACTATCGACGGCAGCAAATATCGTGTAGGCGATACCGTACAAACACGATGGGGCAAACTGCTGATACGATCGCAGGGCAAACACGCGGATACGGCCGTCAGCTATTCCCTGCACCTGATGACGGAAAAACAGTGGATGCAGCTGTTACTGGCTACCATCAAAGTGACGCCCGCCGCCAAAGCCGGCAGCGTGGTAGACCTGGAGTATACCGATGCGGCACCGGACCGTGGCGAAGACATTGTAAATGAACTGATCCGGGTATATAACAAAGCGGCTGTGGAAGACAAAAACAGGACATCCGCCAATACCATGAACTTCGTGGAAGAAAGGCTGCGTATTGTAAGCGCCGAGCTGGGACAGGCAGAAACACAGGTGGAACGTTTTAAAACAACGGAAGGAATAGTGGACATCGGCGAACAGAGCAAATTGTTCCTGGCCAGCGTACAGGAAAATGACCGCAAGATCAGCGAAGCCAATATACAGTTGTCCATACTGGACGCTATCGAAAAATACGTTACCAGCCAACATCCTGCCGGTAATATCGTACCAGGCACCATCGGCCTAACCGATGCCGTACTGCTGGAACTGGTGGCCAAACTGTCAGAAACAGCATTGCAACTGGAACGGCTGCGTAAAACAACCGGAGAAAACAGTCCCCTGCTGGCCAGCCTGAACCGGCAGATGGAGCGGCTGAAGCCGGCCATCCTGGAGAATATCGGCAGCCTGCGCGCTAACCTGCAGGCCGGACTAACACGGCTGCAGGCAGAAAACAGCCGGAACATGAGCATTATACGCAGCGTGCCCGGAAAAGAAAAAGCTTTGCTGGAAGTCAGCCGGCAACAGGCCATCAAGAACAATATTTACACCTTCCTGCTGGAGAAACGCGAGGAGACAGCGCTGGCTTATGCCGCCGCTGTATCGGACAGCCGGATCGTAGACGCCGCCGAATCGGCCGCCTACCCCTTCAGCCCGCAGAAGCCGATGGTACTGGGCATTTCCGTGCTCGCCGCACTGGCCCTGGTAGTGGGGTTCGTTTCCCTCAAAGACATGATGAACCGGGAAGTGATGTTCCGTGCAGATATTGAAAAAGTAACGACCGCCCCTGTTGCTGCGGAGATTATGCATCACAACGGCAAAGATCCCGTGGTGATGAGCAACAACAGCCGGACTGCCATCGCGGAACAGTTCCGGGCCCTGCGAACCGCTTTGTCCTATATCGGGTTGAACGGTGACCGTAAAACACTCATGATCACCTCTTCCATTTCCGGGGAAGGCAAAAGCTTTATTTCAGTCAACCTCGCGATGAGCCTTTCGCTGGCAGGCAAAAAAGTGGCGCTGATGGAATTTGACCTCCGCAAACCCATGATCAGCAAAATGCTGCATATGCGCGCCAACCCGGGCATCAGCAACTACCTGGTAGGTACGGCGTCGTTGCAGGACGTTCTGCAGAAAGTAGGCGACAACGGATTTCTATACCTGCTATCGGCCGGCATCATGCCTCCCAACCCCAGCGAACTGATTCTCAACGGTCAACTGGAAAGCCTGTTGAACGAACTAAAAGAACGTTTCGATTACATCATTATCGACTCCGCCCCGGTAGGACTTGTAACAGACGCCAGGCTGATCGCCCCGTTCTGCGACGCCACCCTGTATGTGGTGCGCCATCAGCGTACCCCCAAGCACTACCTTAAACTGGTGGAAGAACTTTACCAAAACAGGGAACTGGGAAAACTGAATATTGTGTTCAATGGTATAAAACGGCAAGGTGTGGCCGGTTACGGATATGGGTCCGGATACGGCGACATTAACGGCTACGGCTACACTGAGCCGGTCAAAAAATCAGGCTGGTTCAAACGCAGCACAAAATAACGACTGGCATACCCGGTCATACTACATATACGATCAACGGGCAATCAAGGCCCCGTCCCGCCTTTATAAACTCCACACGAACTATCCGATCACCTTAAAACCGGCTCTTATGTTTAATGAACAACCATTAGCATGGTATGCGGTATATACCAGGGCTAAATGCGAAAAGAAAGTAGCTGATCTGCTCACCCGCAAAAAAGTGGAGCATTATTACCCCGTCAAACAGTTGGTCCGTGGCCGTAAGATCGTTGAGGCGCCCCTCTTCCCTTCTTACGTATTCGTTCACATCCCTGAAAGCAGAAGCTGGGTAGTGCGCGAAACGGAAAACGTGGTGAACTTCGTCTACTGGCTCGAGCAACCGGCCATTATCCCCGATCACGAAATCGCGCTGATCCGGCACTTCCTCCGGGACTATGAAGAGGTATCTGTAGAACATTTTCCCATACAGGCAGGCAGCGAAAGAACATCCTCCTCCGGCGGCAAGATCATACAACTCGGCAGCAGCCGGGTAAAAGCAGAGCTAAGCAGCCTGGGTTGTATGCTGGCAGCGCGCGTTCCCTCAAGGGAAGTAAGGGTGATCGCCGGAAACAAAACAGCCAACGGACATCATTACTGATTTAAACCAACGATACCTTATGATGCAGCATATCATTCTCTGTGGCGGTTCCGGCACCCGGCTATGGCCGCTGTCGAACCAGCAAACACCCAAGCAGTTACTCACCCTGTTCGACGGCTACAGTCTCCTCCAGCTGGCTTTCCGGCGAAACCGTTTTGCCTGCGACAAAGTAATGGCCATCGTCAACGAACAGCAGGCGGCCATCGTAAAGGAGCAGCTGGAACAGGCCGGCGCATCGGCACCGGTATGCCTAGCGGAACCCGTAGGCCGCAATACCGCCGCCGCCATCGCACTGGCTGCATTTGTGGCCGACCCGGACACTATTTTACTGATCACCCCTGCCGACCATCTCATCGGCACTCCCGACCGGTACGCGACCGCTATAGAAACCGCCGGCATACTGGCCGCGGGGAACTATATCGTTACCATCGGGCTGGTACCCACCTATCCGGAAACAGGGTTCGGCTACATCAGCTACTCCGGCCATGACGTGCTGCGGTTTGTGGAGAAGCCCGACCGCGTAGTGGCAGAGGCCATGCTGGCAGCAGGCGGATTCCTGTGGAACAGCGGCATCTTCTGCTGTAAAGCCCGCGTACTGCTGCAGGAACTGCAACAACATGCGCCCGCTGTATATGAAGCAGCAGCCGTTGCCGCCGCTGAATGGAAAAGCACCGGCGCCTTACGCAGAGAAACGATGGAAGCCATCCCCCGGACAGTTTCGATTATGCCGTGCTGGAAAAAAGCGGCATCGTAAAAGTAGTGCCCACAAAAATGGACTGGAGCGATGTAGGCAGCTATGAAGCGCTGGCGGACGCACTGTCGCGGCATTACCAATACCGTAACCACCAGGCGGTATTTATCGAAAGCGACCCGCATAAAAACATCGTGATCGGGAAAGACAAACTCGTAGCGCTGGTAGGCGTCGAAAACATGGTAGTAGTCAATACCGCCAGCGCTCTCCTCATCATGAAACGCGGCCGGGGCCAGGATATCAGGCAACTGCATCAGTGGGTAAGGGATAACCGCCCCGAATTACTTTAAACATCAACGAAAACATATGAAAGCAAATGATCCCGTGTATATAGCCGGCCACCGCGGCATGGTAGGCGGCGCCATCAAAAGAAAGCTGGAAACCCTGGGCTATCATAACATCATCACACGTAGCTCCGGCAGCCTTGACTTACGCAAACAGGAAGATGTGGACGCATTCTTTGCCGCTGAAAAACCCGCCTATGTATTCCTGGCCGCCGCCAAAGTAGGCGGCATCCACGCCAATAATACCTATCGGGCCGAGTTCCTCTACGACAACCTGATGATCGCCGCCAATGTGATACATGCAGCCTGGAAACATGGCGTCACCAAACTGATGTTCCTGGGCAGTTCGTGTATATATCCCCGTATGGCGCCGCAGCCTATCAAAGAAAGCTTTTTGCTGACAGGACTGCTGGAACCGACCAACGAGCCTTACGCCATCGCCAAAATTGCCGGCATCAAATTATGCGAGGCTTACCGCGATCAGTATGGCTGCAACTTTATCAGCGTAATGCCCACCAATCTCTTTGGTATTGGCGACAACTACCACCCTCAAAATGCCCATGTGCTGCCGGCACTGATCCGCCGCTTCCATGAAGCCAAAATGAATAATAAACCATCGGTCACCGTATGGGGAACGGGAACGCCCAAACGGGAATTCCTCTTCGCCGACGACCTCGCCGACGCCTGCGTATACCTCATGCAGCACTATAATGAAAAAGAACCGGTGAATATCGGCAAGGGAGAAGACCTGACCATTAAACAGCTGGCGGAGCACATCAGGGAAGTGGTTTGTTATAAGGGAGAAATAATATTCGACGCGGGCAAACCGGATGGCACGCCCCGCAAGCTGATGGACGTGTCCACGCTGCGCAGCCTGGGATGGAAACACAGCATCAGCCTCAAAGAAGGGCTGGTAATGGCCTACAGGGACTTCCTTCAGCAGGACCAGTTAAAATTACAAGCTTAAACACCAGTAGTATGAAAATAGTCATCGCGGGAACAGGATACGTTGGCCTGGTAACAGGAGCCTGCCTGGCAGAAGTAGGCACAGAAGTGGTTTGTGTTGATGTAGATGCGGCCAAAATAGCCCGTTTACAAAACGGCATCCTCCCTATCTACGAACCCGGCCTGCAGGAAATAGTAATGCGTAACCAGGAGAGCAGGCGGCTGTCCTTTACCACCAGTATGGCTGCGGCACTGCCCGGTGCGGAAGCCGTCTTCATTGCCGTAGGCACGCCGCCGGGAGAAGACGGCAGCGCCGACCTGCAGTATGTGCTGCAGGTAGCCAGCCAGATAGGCCAGCTGATGGACCAGTACCTGGTCATCGTTACCAAAAGCACCGTGCCGGTAGGTACCGCCGTCCATGTCAACCGCGCAGTGAAGGAAGCCTTATCCGCCCGGCATCGCATACTTGACTATGATGTAGCCTCCAACCCGGAATTCCTGAAAGAAGGCGCAGCGGTAAACGACTTCCTGAAACCGGACCGGATAGTCGTTGGCGTTAATACCGCGCGGGCCAGGCAAACGCTGGAACAACTATACCGTCCTTTCCTGCTCAACGGGCATCCTATCCTCTTTATGGACATCGCTTCTGCCGAAATGACCAAATATGCGGCCAATGCCATGCTGGCCACCAGGATATCCTACATGAACGATATCGCCAACCTGTGCGGGCTGGCAGGCGCTGACATCAACCAGGTACGCAAAGGCATAGGCAGCGATCCGAGAATTGGTAAACACTTCCTCTACCCCGGCATCGGCTATGGCGGGTCCTGCTTCCCGAAAGATGTAAAGGCCCTGCTGCAAACAGGCCGGGAATACGGCTACCAGCTTCGTATCCTCGATGCGGTGGAAGCCATTAATGAAGATCAGAAACAGCTGTTGTTCCGGAAAGTGCTCCGTCATTTTGACGGCGATATCAGCAACAAAAAATTCGCCGTATGGGGACTATCGTTCAAGCCCAACACAGACGACATGCGGGAGGCGCCGTCGCTCGTACTGATCCGCAGCCTGCTGGAAGCCGGGGCCACCGTCAGCGCATATGACCCGGTAGCCATGAAAGAAGCAGCGGCTTACCTCGGCAACAGCATCACCTTCGCGGACGACATGTACAGCGCCGCGGAAAACGCAGCAGCGGTATTGCTGGCCACAGAGTGGAATACGTTCCGCATGCCGGACTGGTTACGCCTTCGCAGCCTCATGCAATCTCCCCTGCTGTTCGACGGCCGCAATATTTATGATGACGTGCAGCTGGTCAAACTGGGCTTCACCTACTACGGTATCGGTAAATCGGCCGCTTCCACAATAGACGCACTGATGCGATAGCTGATACCCGCATGCCCATAACAACTATTTCTATCACCCACTAAAATTACGATTGTATGAAAGTAGCCCTGATAACAGGCATCACAGGCCAGGACGGCGCCTACCTCGCAGAACTGCTGCTCGAAAAAGGATATATGGTCCACGGCGTAAAACGGCGCGCCTCCCTGATCAATACAGAACGTATCGATCATTTATACCAGGATATGCACAGCGAAAATGTACGCTTTCGTTTACACTATGGTGATATGACCGACAGCACCAACCTGATCCGCATTATCCAGGAAACACAACCTGACGAAATTTACAACCTGGCCGCCATGAGCCACGTAAGGGTAAGCTTCGACACCCCTGAATACACCGCCAATGCCGACGGCATCGGCACCCTGCGGCTGCTGGAGGCGCTGCGCATCCTGAAAATGGAGAAGAAAACCCGCATCTACCAGGCCAGCACATCGGAGTTATATGGCCTCGTGCAGGAAGTGCCGCAACGCGAAACCACCCCCTTCTATCCCCGCAGCCCTTATGCCGTGGCTAAATTGTACGCCTACTGGATCACCGTTAACTACCGCGAAGCCTATGGCATGTACGCCTGCAACGGCATCCTGTTCAACCACGAAAGCCCGTTACGGGGAGAAACCTTTGTCACCCGCAAAATCACCAGGGGAGCGGCCGCAATCGCACTGGGCCTGCAGGACAAACTATACCTCGGCAACCTGGATGCCCAACGCGACTGGGGACACGCAAAAGATTATGTGGAAGCCATGTGGCGCATCCTGCAACAGGAACAACCCGACGACTACGTCATTGCCACCGGCATTACCACTACCGTACGCGAATTTGTACGTATGGCGTTCGCCGAACTGGGCATTACCGTCTCTTTCCAGGGCAGCGGCGCTGCGGAAACAGGTGTTGTTACCGCCTGCTCGAATGAAGTATATACGCTACCGTTAGGAAAAGAAGTGGTAGCCATCGACCCCCGCTATTTCCGCCCCACGGAAGTGGAACTGCTCATTGGCGACCCTACAAAATCCAAAACGGCCCTGGGCTGGGAGCCCGCCTACGATCTCCCTGCGCTGGTAAAGGAAATGATGGCCAGCGACGTGGAATTGTTTGCCAAAAAAGAAGTCACACAACTGGAACATTTAATCGGGTAAATCAGGGACCATGCAGGCTGCTAACAGGGTAATATTGAATACAGGCGCGCTTTACGGACGGATGCTCCTCACCGTTTTCATTTCGTTGTACGCCACCAGGCTGATACTGAACCAGCTGGGTGCGGCCGACTACGGGTTGTTTAACCTGATCGGCGGCGTGATCACTATGCTGTCGTTTCTCAATATTGCCATGACCATCAGCACGCAGCGGTATATGTCGTTCCACATCGGCACTAAAGACAGCCATAAACTAAAGATGGTATTCAACGCCAGCGTACTGCTGCATCTCATACTGGGCATAACGATGGTAGTGCTGTTTGAAGCAGCTGGCAGCTACCTGTTTGATCATGTGCTGAACTACCCGGCAGAACGGACCATGGCGGCTAAGCTTATCTACCAGTTCATGATCGTCAGCGCCTTTTTCACCATCATTTCGGTGCCCTGTGACGCCACATTGATAGCGCAGGAGAATATGGTCATGGTGGCAATACTGGGCGTCGTTGAATCCCTGGGGAAACTGCTGATCGCCATAGCACTGCAATACACCGGCCATGATAAACTGATCGTTTACGGCGCCATGATGGCATCGCTGACCATACTGCTGCTGCTGTTCAAACAGCTATACTGCGCTGTGAAGTACCCCGAGAGCAGGATCAGCATCAAACGGTATTTCGACCGGCACCTGCTGACAGAAATGTTCGCTTACGCAGGGTGGAACATGTTTGGCGCAGGCAGCGTGGTGGCGCGTAACCAGGGACTCGCCCTGGTGCTCAATGTTTTCTTTGGCGCTATCGTCAACGCTGCCTACGGTATCGCCAACCAGGTAAATGCACAGTTGAGCTACTTCTCCGTTACCCTGCTAAGGGCATTAAACCCGCAGATCATAAAAAGTGAAGGCAGCGGCGATCGCCCGCGGATGCTGCGCCTCGCCATGATCGCCAGCAAATTTTCGTTTTACCTGCTAAGCTTCTTCGCCGTTCCCATGATGATGGAAATGCCCTTTGTATTACAATGCTGGTTGAAGCAGGTGCCGGAATACACCGTCATGATGTGCCGCCTGATCGTCATTGCCACGCTCGTCAACCAGTTGTCCGCCGGCATACAGGTGGCCGTACAATCCGTTGGAAAGATCAGGAAATACCAGGTAGCTGTAAGCACCATCGTGTTGCTTAACCTGCCCGTCGCCTGGTTGCTGCTTTCGGCCGGCTACCCTCCTTCCGCCGTTTTGATCAGTACCATCGGCATAGAGGTGGTAAGCGGAACCTATCGCATGATGGCCGCACAAAAGCTCACCGGCCTCTCTCCGCGGATATATACAAAGCAGGTACTCCTCCGCGCCGTAGTGCCGGTACTGTTATCTGCGGCCATAGCAGGCATCCCCCAATGGTGCCTGCCCCAGGGATTTATCCGGCTGGGCGTCACCATGATAGTGGGCGCACTGGCCATGGGCATATGGATACGGCTGATAGGACTGACGCCGGAAGAGACTACAAAACTGGAACAATTGTTCAGCCGGGCGTTTTCAAAACTACAGGCAAGACTGATCGTATTAAAAGCGAACTAACAATATGCATATACTCTTCTTCACAGACATATCGCCTTTCCCACAAAACGGGGGAGAAAGAATCAGGAGTTATTACCTGATCAAAGCCCTGTCACAACTGGGATACGAGGTAATTGCCGTGGTGCGGAACGTGGAAAAAGCAGATCCGGCGCTTTATCGTCTCCCTCATGTCACGTTCCATACGTATGAAGTAAAAGATTTTGACCTGCTGACGCGCATTACCGGCAAGCAGTACTTCCAGCGCTCCCCCGTCATCATGGACATATTCCGGAAAATATGCCAAGAATACCCGATAGCTGCCGCTATCCTGGACTATGGCTATGTAGGCCATTACATCTCCTTCTTTTCTGCCCGGAACATCCCCGTGATACTGGGCACCCACAATGCGCAACCGATGATCACCTGGCAGCTGCCATCGGGCAGCCTGCCGGACAGGTTGCGCAAGCTGCAGCTCTTTAGCATGGAGAAACTGCACGAACGCCTCTACTTTAAAAAGGCAGCGGCCGTACTGGTAGTCAGCGATGACGACCGGGCCTATCATACCCGGTTCCTGCCGGAAAAAAAAGTATTCACCGTACCCAATTTCCTCGATCAGAAAGACTATCTCCTGTCGGGCAAAAAACAACAACGGGTGCTGGTAATGACGGCCAACTTTGGCGTATACATGAATTTTGCCGGCCTGAAATGGTTTATTGAAAATGTATGGGATAACGCGCTCGCCGCCAAATACGACCTGTGGCTCGTAGGCAGGGGTTCAAAGGAAGCGCTGAAACGCATCACCGGCAAAGAGGAATACCAGAATATTGTAGCCTTCGGCAAAGTAGACGATGTAAAATGGTATATCTCCGTGGCCGCCGCGGTCATCATCCCCCTGATACACGGTAGCGGCACCCGGTTAAAATGCCTGGAAGCCATGGCGCTCAGCACACCGGTCATCAGCACATCCAAAGGCGTGGAAGGCGTCAGGAGCAACCATTTCATCGTGGCCGACGGCCCCGCGGCCTTTAAACAGTCACTGCTCAGTTTCGACAGCAATACAGACAAAGGCGTCCTGCTGCAGAAAGATTTCCGGAAAGAATACAGTCTTGAGGTCAACAAGCAGCGCTTACAGCAGATTATTAACTACGCCGTGCGCGGTAAAATGACAACCCATGCTCAACCGGTTTAAGATAGCGCTATATACTTTGCTCAGCGGCGTGAATGTAGCACTGGTAGGACAGCTGAAACTGAATGAAATCATGGTGCTGCTCTCCGCCCCGTTTGTATTTGACATCCGCGACTTCAGGGCTTTCCCGATGTTCCGCAAAATCATTGTGGCACTGACAGCGTTGTTTGTTTTTCAGGCAATCACCGACTTGTTCATCGTGAACAGCACAGCTGAAAATTTCATGCGCGGATGGGCCGCCATTATCATGTCCATACTCTCTTTTCTCTTTCTGTTCAAAATAATGAAAGATGATACCGTTATCTTCTTCTTTCTGTGTATGACCCTCATAAAGAACATTATATGGACAGACGACAATGCAGACACGGACATGTCCTATTTCAAATTTAAAATGGTGCCCATCCTCTCCTACGGCGTATATGTCCTTTCCTTTTTATTGTACCGGAAAGGCCACTGGAAAGCTGTTCTGGCGCTGTTGCTCTCATACTGCCTGCTGTGTATCGCAAGGGACTCCCGCTCAACAGGGATGATCTTTTTCCTGGGCGCTATCATCATTTACTGTTTTAACAGCGGGATGCAACTCACCCGCGACCGGCTCCTGGTATTTGGCATAGCGGGGCTGCTGCTCTTCCAGTTTGCCTATGGATGTTATGTGAATGCCGTATTAAACCATGAGTGGGGCGGAGAACATGCATCTGAGCAAATAGAGCGCCTGGACAATCCCTACAACCCTTTGGAGCTGCTGATGACAGGCCGTGGTGAAACCTTTGCGGCACTGGCAGCCATCGGCGACGCCCCTTTGTTCGGCCATGGTTCCTGGGCGAAAGACGATAACCTCAAATATTACCGCATCCTGCTGCTCTACCAGAATGAAGAAATGAATGAGCAGCTGGCCACTTCCACCGACCACCTCATCCCCAGCCATTCGATTTTGCTGGGGGCCTGGGTCAACTGCGGGATCGGCGGATTCCTGGCGGTACTGGCAGTGTTTATCCTGCTGCTGAGGATGGGATTCTACCTGATAGGTAATGCCGCAGACACCGCATTGTACCCGGTGCTGGTACTGATGACCCTGGGAGTGATCTGGACCTTCCTTTTTTCACCGATACAGCAGCTGCGGTTCAATATCCCGGCAATCGGCGCTATCCTGCTGCGGGCATACTATGAATGCATCACGGAAAGAAATGAAGCAGCAGCTATGGAGCCTGCATCCCAAACAATGGCTTTCATCGCCCCGAAGGGGGAAATATAAACGGCAAAAAACAGGCACTATGAAAATATGCTTTATTACACTCGGCGACATTAAATCCATTGCCACCATGAAACGGGCCATCGGCATGGCCAACCCCCTCCTGTCCATCGGCTGGGAGGTGGCTATCATTGCACAGGACAGTGACGAGAACAGAAAACGCATTGCCATGGAATGCAGTGATGCCGTGCAGGTACATTACTATCCCGAAGGTACGGCAACAGCAGAAGTACGTATTAAAACAGCATTGGTAAATGAAATAGGCCCTGACTACATTGTCTTTTGCTCTTTTAGCTTCCGCAACCGGATCTTAAAAAACAAACTAAAACACAAGCCCGTCATACTCATTGAACACTCGGAATTACCCTCCGGCATCCCGGACAACAAGGGCCTGCGTAAATATGCCATGCTGGCGCTGGAACAGTGGTCGGTATTGTATGCCGACGGGCTATTATGCGCCAGTCAATACCTTTGTAAGACCTATACGAAAAAAGCCGCGCAGCTCTTCCGGAAGCAGTTACCCATACTCTACTCCCCCTATGCTTTCAACAACGACGTGGTGGAATCTCCCCGCGTCCGTTACCAGGAGTTAAAGGAAATGTATGCCGGTAAAACGCTGTTGCTCTATATGGGCACGCTTACCCGTAACTATGGGCTGTTTAGCATGTTGCAGGCCATGGAAATCATTTGCCGCGAACGTCCGGACACAACCCTGCTGCTGCTGGGACGGGGGCGCCACCAGGAAGAGGCCAGCGCTTTTGTGAAAGAGAAGGGATTGTCTTCACAGGTGCAGTTCCTGGGTTATACGCCGGAAGAGGAACTGAGCTCCTATTTCGCTGCCGCAGACGCCTTTATATCTCCACTCAACGATACCGTACAGGATTGGGCGCGTTGTCCCAGCAAAATCTATATGTACATACCTTTTAACAAACCTGTGTTTACCGGCAATATTGGCGAGCCTGCGGAGATATTCGGCAGGGATGGACATTATTTCGACAACCAGGCGCCGGCCTCACTGGCTGCGCTTATCAGCCGGCTGGCATCGGGGGAACTGAAGCCGGCGCCGGTGGATAAAGCGGCACATAGCTGGGAAAAGCGCGCCATTGATTTTACCGCATGGACCAACACCCACTACGCCTCTAAAGCCTTACCCATTGCTAACCTATAAATGATTGCAACGTGAATTATGTTTATTACAGAGATCCTAAAGGTAATTTCGGGGATGACCTGAACGGTTGGCTGTGGCCGCAGTTGTTTGGCGAGGGAAAAAATGACGATCCCGATGTGTTCCTCGGCATTGGCTCTATCCTGTACGATGGCTCTCCCCTGTTCCGCGACCTGGCAACACAGCGCAAAATTGTATTTGGCACCGGCGTCCGGCCCACCCATAAAACATTTCAGCTCAACAGCCGGTGGGATATCCGCTTTCTGAGAGGGCCGTTATCGGCCTATGCTTTCAACAACCAGTTTCCCTATATCGCCGATGCCGCTTATGCCATCCGTCAATTACCGGAGTTCAGCAGCCTGTTGCATCTGCCTAAAAAATACAAGGTGAGCGTAATGCCTTACTTCAAATCGGTACCTTTTTTCGATTGGGAAAGCCTCTGTTTCCGGTTGGGGTTCAACTACATCTCTCCACGCGCCGAAAAGGGCGTATTGTACACGCTGCAGGAGATAGCCGCTTCCCGGTATGTGATCACCGAAGCCATGCACGGCGCTATCCTGGCCGATGCATTGAGGGTCCCCTGGCACAGGTTTTTGTTATCCACCCCACATACAGAAGGCAGTGGCGTATCGGAGTTTAAATGGATGGATTGGCAGACGGCCATCCATCTCTATAATATCAACGCCACACCGGTAAAGCTATACCGTAAATCATTCCTCCATCAGAAAATAAAGTCGCTCTCCGGCAATCGTATCAGCGCGGAATTTCTCATCCCGGAGCGGGTAAAATCCGAGTTGCTGAAAACGCTGGAAAACATAGCAGAGTTCTATCTGTCGGAGGACGCCGTGATCAGGCGTATTGACGATAAAATTCATGACCAGACCGCATTATTGCGAAGCGAACAGTCCATAGATACATCCTCATTTATTACAACACATTAGTTATGCAAAGGGAATTCATTTTATCAGCCGGAGAGGGACATTTCTTTTTTGGATTTCATGACCTGGTAGCATGGAATGCTGCCGGCGATAAGCTATTGGCTTTGCAGGCGCCGGACATTACGGCGCCGCCGGACCCGCAGGTAGCATGCGGCATTGGCTATTTTGACGCCTCGAAGCAGTTTCACCGGCTGGGCAGCACCTATGCGTACAACTACCCGCAGGGCGCCCGGCAGCAGTGGATCGGCAGCACAGACACTTTTATTGTAAATGATCGCGTAGGAAATAAATGGGGCGCCCGGATCTATGATACGGGCGCCGGCCGCTGTGTATCCACATTACCATTGCCTGCACATGTGATTACAGACGAAGGCATTGCTTTTGGATTAGACTATGCGCGGTTATTCCGTGTTGGTGGATATGGTTATACCGGACTTCCAGACAAACAGGCGCATATCCATGCGCCTGTGGATTCCGGGATCACTAAACATAATATATATACCGGAGAACAGTCACTGTTGCTATCCGTGGCAGCAGTGGCTAACTACCGGATGAACCCATCGCTCGGGCAGCATCATTACATCACCCACCTGGTGCTGAACCCCTCACAAACAAGGGTGGCGTTTTTACACCGGTATAAGCTGAAAGACGGTGGTGAAACGACACGGCTGATGACCGTCGGCACAGACGGCAGCGGGCTCAGATGCCTGTCCACCGGTTTTCTCAGCCATTTCGACTGGAAAGATGACAACCATATCGCCATCTGGGGAAGGACCGGCAGCGGCATCGAAAAACTCCGCGGGTCATTGCTCTATAAAATGATGCCCGCCGGCCTGATCGCCAACGGTAAAAAAGTATTGAAGAAACTATTGTATACACGCGGGAAAGGCGCTAAAGCGGTAGCGCCCTTTAACTGGCTGCTGCTCGAAGATACGGACGATGCCATGCCCGCTATGCTGGCGAAAGACATTATCACGGAAGACGGGCATCCTATGTTTTGCCCGGCCGACCGGGATTGGATGATCTGCGACACCTACCCCGACCAGCAGGGCATCCGCACACTGTTTCTCTTTCGATACAGCACACAGCAGAAAACCACGCTGGGCACCTACCGGATGATCGATACCAAACCAGACTTACAGCTGGCCGATCGCCTGCTGCAGGGAGTAGATGAAGGCGTGTTAAAAGCATTTTCGCTGGAGCAGCTGGCCTTCACCAGAAGTGGCCTGCACTGCGATCTGCACCCGCGCTGGAAACGCGACGGCAGCATTGTGGCTTTCGACTCTATTCATGAGGGCAGCCGGCTGATCTATGGATATGATGTGAGCAGTATTATTCATGCCCATAAAAACATGCCGGTATGATAGCGATCGTACAACCACTGGTACCACATTACAGGGAACATTTCTTCAACCGCCTGCGGGAGCAGGCACCGTTTGACCTGTATTGCTATCACGGGACGAAAGCGCTGCAGCAACAAAACCTGGCTGCCGGCAGCACTTCCGTTAAACCGCTGTCAGCCTGGAACATAGGACCGTTTGTACTATACAACCCACTGCGGTTTTTTAAGTCGGACTACAAAGTACTGGTGCTGATGCTCAATTTCGCCCACCTGTCTACCTGGATCATCCTGCTGCTCAAACCATTCCTGAAACAAAAGGTGATCCTCTGGGGGCACGGCATATCCGTCAAACGATATGTACAGGAAGAGCAGCAACCCAGCCGGCTGCTGAAATGGATGATGCAGCTGGCCGACGCCACCTGGTTTTATACCCCCCGTGAAATGGAGCTGTGGCGCAGGATTATGCCCGGTTTAAATGCCGTAGCATTGAATAATACCATTTCAGAAGTAGAGCGGATCATACAACAGCCGGTCGCCGACAAGGCATCGCTACGAAAGAAATACGGCATTACCGCCGGCAGGGTATTGATTTACTGCGCCCGGTTTAACGAAGCTGGCAGGCGTATTGACCTCCTGTTAAAGCTCATCGCGGAAACCGATCCCGCAGCCTACAATTTTATCATTATCGGGGCGGGGAAATACAAACCTGACTTCCGGCCATACCCCCATGTGCTGGACTTTGGCGCGGTATACGACACTGCCACCAAACAGGAGCTGTTCGGACTGGCAGACCTCTACTTCCAGCCCGGATGGATCGGGCTGTCTGCCGTGGAAGCAATGGCTTATGGTAAGCCGGTATGCACATTCAGGCGCAGCGAAGCTGTATTGCAATGTGTAGAGTACAGCTATATCCGGGATGGCTATAACGGGTTGATTTTCGAAAACATGGACGAGTGCCTGTATATGCTGGACACTCTTTCGGACGAAGAAATTGCCGCCATGGGCGGGCAGGCCAGGGGATTTGTAAAAGACAACCTGACCATGACCACCATGGTGAATAACGCGGCGCACTCCCTGCACGCGATGGACCAATAATACTCATTTTATGAAGATACTTTTTATCGTTCCTTCTTATAAACCCGCCTATATATACGGTGGCCCCGTTGTCGTGATAGCCCGGCTGGCAGAGCAACTGACGCTGATGGGCCACCAGGTGGAAGTGTATACCACCACCGCCAATGGCGACAGGGAACTCGATATAGCGGCCAACAGCACCGTGATGATGGACGGCGTAAAAGTGACCTATTTCAAACGGATCACCGGCGACCATACCCACGTATCACCGGCGTTATGGAAGGCGGTGTGGACCAATGCCGGGCAGTTCGATAAAATACATATCCACTCGTGGTGGAATCTCCTGGTAATCGGAGCTTCCTTTATTTGTAAATGGAAAAAACTGAAACCATTGCTGTCGCCACATGGCATGTTCTGTGACTATGTGCTCACGGCCAGGAACAACCGTAGCAAACAACTGCTGCACAGAGCGATGGGCAAACGCCTGCTACGCAGCACCTATCTGCATGTTTCATCGGAACTGGAGTGGGCAGAGTGCCAGCAGGTGATCAAAGGCTGGGAAGGAGGACTGGTATTTAACCTTGTAGCGCTACCGGAAGGGAGTTATACCCGTACAGAAAACAGCGTGTTTACTATCAGCTTTTTATCGCGCATAGACCCGAAGAAGGGGCTCGATTTGCTGATCCTTGCGCTCTCCAGGGTATCTTTCCCTTACCGGTTGCTCATTGCCGGCACCGGCGACGACAAATATGTAAGAACGCTAAAGACGCTGATAGCTTCACTGGACATGAGCGGCAACGTTGAATGGGTAGGTTGGAAAGGCAGCGGGGACAAGTTTGATTTTCTGGCCGGTACCGATCTTTTCGCCCTCACCTCCCGCAACGAAAACTTTGCGATCGTGGTAATCGAAGCATTATATGCAGGCACCCCGGTACTGATCAGCGACCAGGTCGGACTGGCAGGTTATGTACGGGACCATGATATGGGCTGGGTGACATCGATCAGCACCACGGAGGCTATCAGCGATCAGCTCGAGGAGGCGTACCGCGATAAGCTCAGGCGGACGTACATCACCCGTAACGCGCCCGGACGAATCCGGGATGATTTTAATGATGCCCGGCTGGCATCATCTTATGTACAACTCTATAAAAAATACAATTAGATGGATTTGGCCGTAGTGATACTCACCTATAATGAATCGTTGCACCTGGCGCGCTGCCTCGAAAGCCTGCGGCAGATAGCCAACGCCATTTATGTCGTGGATGCTTTTTCCACAGACGATACGGTATCCATCGCGGAAAGCTACGGGGCAAGGGTCTTTCAGCGCAAATGGATCAACTACGCGGACCAGTTTCAATGGGCGCTGGACCATGCGGGCATTACCGCTTCGTGGGTAATGCGGATGGATGCGGACGAATACCTCGAACCTGGGCTGCAACAGGAAATAGCTACGCGCCTGGACACAATTGCCGGCGATATCACGGGAATATATATACGCCGGAAAGTGCTGTTTAAAGGAAAGTGGATCCGCTACGGAGGTTTTTATCCGCATACCCTGCTAAGGATCTGGCGCAACCGGGTGGGCAGCATCGAACAACGCTGGATGGACGAACACATCGTATTATCTGAAGGGAATACCATACGGTTTAATGAACATATCGTAGACGATAACCTGAACTCTATCCATTGGTGGGTAAACAAGCATAACAATTATGCGATCCGGGAGATGGTGGACCTGCTGAATATCCGTTACGGGTTCTGGCAAACAGACGACCGTTTGTTAAGAGCGCAGGGATCGCAGGCTAAACGCAAGCGGTTCCTGAAGGAAAAGGTGTATGCTGCACTATCGCCCGGGGCGCGGGCTTCAATGTATTTCCTTTTTCGCTATGTCCTGCGTTATGGCTTTCTGGACGGGTATAAAGGCTTTTTGTTTCATTTCATGCAGGGGTACTGGTATCGTTTGCTCGTGGACGTAAATGTACAGGAGTTTCAACAGAAGCTAAAAGGCAGCGAAACCAGGGAAGATGTTGTGGCACTGCTAAAACAAGATTATAACATTCATATCTGATATCACATGAAAACCAATCTTGCAGCTTTTAACACCGGCACCTACCATGCCGGTCCCAAATGGAAAGTGCTGGCCTGGTACTTTTGCAACTACTATGTGCTCAACAGCGCCCTCCCCTGGCCCTATGCGATGAAAAGGGGGCTGCTAAGGCTATTTGGCGCCACCATCGGCAAAGGGTTGGTGATTAAAACAAAAGTGCGGATCAAGTACCCCTGGCGGCTGACCATCGGTGACCATTGCTGGTTGGGAGAAGGCGTCTGGATAGACAACCTGGAAGATGTAACGCTGGGGGACGATGTCTGTATCTCCCAGGGCGCCCTGCTGCTGACGGGCAACCACGACTACAAACGGCCTGATTTCCCTTACCGGTTGGGAAAAATCCATATCGAAAGCGGGGCCTGGATTGGCGCTATGGCGGTAGTCTGCGCAGGCGTGACATGCGGCTCTCATAGCGTGCTGACCGTAAATGCCGTGGCATCAAGGGACTTACAGCCCTGGATGATTTATTCCGGTAATCCCGCGCTCCCCGTCCGTACCCGGGAAATGACATCTCATTCGGTCACCTTTCTAAATGCAGCGGCCATATGAAAATGAGCACTGCACTATTACTGCTGATCTGCGTGAGCTATGGTTTGCGGGCGCAGCAAAGGCTAACAGACTCGCTTAAAGTCCATGCCGGCGCAACAGGGACCATCGCTACCAAAGATTACATGCCGCTATGGCTGCTGTCCAACCGCTTTGGGACCATCAGCGACCGTAAAGGAGATGTGTCTGTACACGTGGGCTTCAGCAACCAGCAGGTATGGCAGGAACATTTCTATGTAAAGTATGGGCTCGATGTCTATAACAACAACCACGGGGGGCACACCTTTATCGAACAAGGTTACGTAAAAGCAGGATATAAAAACTGGGAGATCAGGGCGGGACGGTACGAAGAAATCATTGGAGAATCAGATCCGTTGCTGGGCAGCGGCTCCCTGGGCGTCAGCGGTAATGCGCTGCCCATCCCGAAGGTAGGGCTGGCGGTAACCAAATACACAAATGTCCCTTTCCTCAACGGCTGGCTGCAGTTCAAAGGCCTGATCAGCCACGGCTGGATGGGAGAAAAACAATTCATCAAAAATGCGTGGCTGCACGAAAAGAATTTTTATCTCCGTATCGGGAAAAACAAACTCAAACTATTTGGCGGCATACAACATTATGCCGTATGGGGAGGACACCGTAAAGACCTCCCTCCCATCACCCGCAGCTGGCAAGGATTTATGGACGTATTGCTGGTGAAAACAAAAGACGACGGCACCGTAGGTAACACGGCGATACAACCCAACAGACCGGGCGATCACCGGGGAGTCATTGAAGGCGGAATAGACTGGGAAAACGAACAACTGGCGCTGCACCTCTATCAGCAGACGCCCTTCGAATCGGGACAGGGCATCGATATCCGGAACATCGACCGGCTGCTGGGCATCGCCTTTACCAATAAAAAACCGCGCAGCTGGCTGAAAAAAATAACCGCAGAATTTATTTACACCAAACAGTCGAATGACTTTTATCTGCAACGGCTCAGGGAAAGCTACTATAACAATGGCGTGTACCTTACCGGTTGGGATTACCACGATCGCATTATTGGCACACCGCTGTTCATAGACAGAAACAGGGGACAACATTATTTCGCCGGCATCAAGCCGATGGACTGGGACCTGCCCAAAGATTCCCTCCGCGGGAAAGGCGGCAATATCATCAATAATCGTATCGTAGGCGGACATATCGGGCTGCAGTACCAACTCACGGCACAGCTGGCAGGCAGAACGCTGATCACTTATACAAAGAATTACGGTACTTATACCAACCCGGCACTTTTTACCCCGGCCAAAAGCCAGTGGTATATGCTGGAAGAAGTCCACTACGTGCTGCCCGGAAAAGGGATCACACTCACCGCAGCCGTAGCGGTAGACAAAGGCCAGCTGACCGATAACGCCGGGTTTATGATGGGGATACTGTGGAGCTGGAAGAAATAGGATCTAAATATAACGTATATGGCTAAACGCGTACTACTGATAGGCGGGAATTTTTCACCGGAGCCAACCGGCATCGGAAAATACAATGGTGAAATGATCAGCTGGCTGGCAAATAATGGTTATGACTGTACGGTTATCACCACCTATCCTTATTATCCGCAATGGGCGGTGCAGCCTCCCTATGACCGCATAAAAAAGCGGTTTAAAAAAGAAGTGGCCGGGAACATTACCATATACCGGTGCCCGCAGTATGTGCCAGCCACGCCTTCCGGCAAGAAGCGGATATTGCAGGACGCATCCTTCATTGCATCGGCCTTTATAAAAGTCCTGCAGCTGATAGGCGCCCGCAAATTTGACATCGTCATTACGGTAGCTCCTCCGTTCCACCTGGGCCTGCTGGCAGTGCTTTACAAAAAGTTGCGCGGCGCTGCCGTTGTATACCATGTGCAAGACCTGCAGATAGAGGCCGCCAGGGATTTAGCCATGATCCGGTCAAAACGCCTTATCAGCATGATGCTGAAACTGGAGCAACTGATCCTGCGCAATGCAGACCATGTAAGCAGCATCGCGGATGGCATGATCCGGAAAATAAGCGATAAGACCGGTAGGGAAGTCCTGCTGTTTCCCAACTGGGTGGACATAACAAAGTTTCATCCCTTAACGGACAGGGCGGCTTTGAAAGAAGCATTTGGGTTTTCGGCCACCGATAAAATTGTGTTGTATTCCGGTGCCATCGGCGAAAAGCAGGGACTGGAATCATTGCTGCACGCAGCGGCAACATGGCAACATCGCCCGGAGGTAAAATTTCTGATCTGTGGTTCCGGACCTTACAAGATCAAACTGGAACAGATGGCAGCACAAATGCAGTTAAAGAACACAATTTTCTTACCACTGCAGCCTGCAGAACAGTTCAATCGTTTCCTGAACATGGCCGACGTGCACCTGGTCATCCAAAAGTCACACGCCAGTGACCTGGTAATGCCGTCCAAACTCACTACCATACTGGCAGTAGGCGGCATAGCACTGATCACGGCCAATGCCGGCACCGGTTTGCATGAACTGGTACGCAGCCATAACATCGGTATACTAATAGACGCCGAAAACCAGGAAGCATTGCAGGCTGGTATTGGGAAGGCACTATGGGAAAACACGGCTGATATTGCGAGAAACGCTCGCGATTATGCAGCGGCCCACCTCTCCATTTCGGCCGTAATGACACGCTTTAAAGAACAGGTAGCATAGCTTTTTTATTGATCAACCATCTCTTTTATGTTGAACCGATATCTTAAAATTTGCAGCATCCAGTTGATCGTGCTGGACTTTATTTTCCTGAATGCGCTGTTTTTCCTCAGCAGCGCCTGGCTACAGCGATATGATCGCATGCAGGACATCAACGCAGACATTTTCCTTGTAGCGTCCAACCTCTCCTGGATGGTGGCGCTGTATACGACCGGCATCTATTTCCTGAGCCAGCAATTGTCGTTTGACCGTATCGCGCGAAAAACGGTACAGAGCATACTGTTGTATTTACTATTGTTGCTGCTGTTCCTGTTTCTCTCCAAACAACTGTACTCCCGCCTGTTCATTCTCATTTATTGTACAGGCTTTATCCTGATGGCGTTACTGGGCCGCTGGACTTTTTACCGGGTCACCAATCACATCATGCATCGCAGGGGGGTAGAGAAAAAAGTGGTGATCCTGGGATATAACGATCTCTCGAAAGAGCTGGCGGGCAAACTGCTGGAAGACAACAGCAACCTCAAATTCGAAGGTTATTTTGAAGAACACAGCAATGTGCATGAGCTGTCGTACTACCCGGTGATCGGCAACCTGGAAGCATGTGTACCTTATGCGCAGTCCAATAACATCCGCGAAATCTACTCTACCCTATCGCCCGAGAAATTTCCGTACCTGTATACCCTGGCCAGGGAAGCTGAATTGAACCTGATCCACTTCCGCTTTGTGCCGGACTTCAAGTTGTTTGTAAACCGGCAGATCTTCGTGGACTATTTCAATAATATCCCGATTATCTCGTTGCGCGCTGAGCCACTGGACGATATCGCCAACCGGATACGGAAACGGATATTTGATATTGTATTCAGCAGCTTGGTGATCATCTTCATCCTAAGCTGGCTGATTCCGTTGCTGGCGCTGCTGATCAGGCTGGAATCGGCAGGACCGGTATTCTTTATCCAGTATCGTACCGGCCGCAATAACCAGAATTTTCCCTGTTTGAAATTGCGCAGCATGCATGTGAACAAGGATGCTGATGCCAAACAGGCAACGCGGCACGACAGCCGCTTCACACGGATAGGCCGTATACTTCGTAAAACCAACCTGGACGAGATGCCGCAATTCCTCAATGTCTGGATGGGACATATGTCGATAGTAGGACCACGGCCCCATATGCTGCGTCATACCGAAGAATACTCCCGGGCGATACAACAGTATATGATCCGCCATTTCCTGAAACCAGGTATCACCGGCTGGGCACAGGTCAGCGGTTTGCGGGGGGAAATCACCGACGAATTACATCTGCGCAGGAGAATTGAGCATGACATATGGTACATGGAAAACTGGTCCCTGTACCTGGACCTCCGTATTATATTTTTAACGGTCCGGAATACCATCCGCGGAGAAGAAAATGCGTTTTGATGGCCGTCCGTCACTTCACCCGCCATTCCAGTATACCGGAAGAATTTTCGGCCGGCAGCTGCACCTCCATTTTAAGCGCGGATGTTTTCACCGGCTCAAACTGCACGGAGTTATACCCGTCTTTCGCAGTACCGTAGTTGCCGGTATTCTTTACCGGCAACCATTCTTCGCCTTTTTTGTAAAACAACTTCCAGGACGCCGGTACGCGGCAACCGCCGAAAGGACCGTCATCATACCAGTACACACCGGAAGAAGAAACAGTATATTCCTGGTCGAAATCGTACTGTACCCATTCCTGTGTACCTTGTTTGGGCCACCAGTGAAAATACGGAGCGCTGTTGTCTTTTGAAGACATCGGATCATACTGGTCGTTCAGCGCCACATACATTTTTTTGTTGGTAGCGGAAGCGCTGACCTTACTTTTTGAAGCGATGGAGGGCGCCGGTGTAGGGCGGGCAGCCGACGCTTCATAGGGGACCCATACCGTCATTTCGCCGGGACCGCGGTTAGCCCAGGCATAATACGGGATAGCCGTTACCGTTTGTACCGACTTTACCAGCGCATCCTTGTTTGCCTGCCGGCGGGACGACGTGCCTTTCATTTCCAGCACCGTAACCCCATTCAGCAGAGAAGGTTTGTAAACGGCCTTCACTGCTGCATTTTTATCCACCACGATATTCTGTACGGCGCCGTCTTTATTGTCCGGCCCTTCGAGGCAGTACACCAGCGGCCCCCGCTGTAATGCAAAACGTTTTTTGTCCGCTTCCACCATACTGTCGGCCATCAGCTTTTGGACGTCCATCGGGAAATCAAGGCTGATCTTGTCTCCTGCTTTCCAGGTGCGCTCCATGACGGCGTAGCCTTTCTCCATACGGTATTGCGCGGGTTGTCCGTTCAGGAGGATGCTGATCTTTTTCTGCTGTGTTCCGGGCGCGTCGAAGTATAGATCTCCCGGTATCGGCCTGTTGGCCGCCCAGCCCGGGATGCGGATATGCAACGCAAAAGCGGCAGCCCCGGAAGGAAGGATAGCGATGTCCGTCTTCCCGTCCCATGGATAGTTGGTCTGTTGGGTGACCGTCACCTTTCCGGCGGGCAATGTTATATCCGCTGTATTGCCCACAAAGAGGTTTACATACAGGTCATTCCCGTTCTGTCCGTAGATATATCCCGGCATAGAAGGCAGGAAGCGGGTCATATTGGAAATACAACAGGCGCAGCCAAACCAGGCGCTGCGCTGATACTGGCCCATGGAAGCCAGCGGGTTGGGATAAAAAAAGCGGTCGCCGCTGAGCGATACGCCACTGAGCAAGCCATTGTACAATGTGCGTTCCATTACATCGATGTATTTGGCGTCGCCATGCAGGAGGAACATACGGCTGTTCCAGTACACGTTGGCAATAGAGGCGCAGGTTTCTGCGTAGGCCGACATATTAGGCAGCTCGTACGCCTGCCCGAAAGCTTCCCCGTTGCCCGTAGCGCCGATGCCGCCGGTAACATATAATTTCTTCTCCACCACATCATGCCAGATATCATCGATAGCCGACAAATACTGCCGGTCGCCGGTCAGTGCTGCCACGTCGGCCATACCGGTATACATGTAGGCGGCTCTCACGGCATGTCCTACCGCCTCATGCTGCTCTATCACCTTTTTATACGACTGGTTGTATTCCCCGCTGTTAGGCTTACCGGGCCCGCGGACATCGAGGAAAAATTTAGCCAGGTCCAGGTACTCCTTCTTCCCGGTCACCCGGTACATTTTAGTGAGCCCGGTTTCCACGATCTGATGACCGGGAAAACGTTCTTCCCTGCCAAAGCCGAATACGCTGACCAGCAGGTCGGCATTTCTGATGGCGATGTCCAGCAGCGTTCTCTTGCCGGTGGCCTGGTAATGCGCTACCGCAGCTTCAAACAGATGGCCGGAATTATACAGTTCATGGCTCAGGTCTTCTTCCTTTTCCCAGCGCCTGGCGCCCATCCAGGTATGAGGATGGGAGGCGTTCATCGTCCGGAAAGTATACAGGTATCCGTCTTTTTCCTGTGCGGCGCCGATAATGCCGATCAGGGTATCCAGGTATTTTTCCAGTTCGGGGTTTTTCCGTACCTGCAAACCATAGGAAGCGCCTTCGATCACTTTGTACAGGTCGGTATCATCAAAGGTGTATTCCGTCATTTTATCATCGCGGAGCTTGCCGGACGCTCGTAGGAAATTGTCGATGCGCCCTGTTTTTTTGCATTGCTCCAGCGTATACGGAATAGACACTTCGGCATTCACTTTTATCTTGGGCGCCCAGAAGTTGTCGGAGACATGTACCTGCGTAAAAGGTACCGGCTGAATAGGATAATCCGTCTTCCCTTCTCCGGCCCCCGGGAAGGCGCCCCTGATCGTTCTTACGGGGCCGTATACGGGTCCGGCACTGTTGCCGGGATGGGCCTGCAGCTTTACGGTCACCGTTTGTTTACCACGGGTAACGGCCAACGGCAAAGGATAAACGATTTCATAGAACTTGCTGGCTTTATACTTGTTCAGATCTTCGGTGGCCACCTTTACGTTGTCGATAAAGATATCGAAAGCCCGGTAACGGTTGTCCATCCCCCAATAATTGCAAAGGAGGCTGTTCGCAGCGCTGCTGTCCACCTTCATAGTGAAAGTCATCGCTCCCCCATCGTCGGCCATACGCCATTTACGGCCGTGGTCTTCCCCGGTATTGGTTTTATCCGCAGTAAAATGATGGTCCCTTTCCGGCTGCATTTCGCCGGGGCGCAATATATCTACCGTACTGGCTTCTATCTCCTGTTGTCTTTTCTTCTCTGCGGCATAACGTTCCTGCTGTACCGCCCATTCCTGCGGTGTGAAAATGTCCCAGTAAACACTGTAGTGTTCATGCTGTACGGTGCTGAAGGGCACCAGTCGCAGCTCCTGCGGCTGGCCAGCCTTGCTGGTATGGAATACCAGCGGTTGCTGCGGATCGCGGGTAACCCATTGGGCAGCGTCCCGTTCCGGCGTTACCAGCACCGGGATACCGGTAACAGGGTCGGGCTCTTTTTCCCCGAGCGTGCCGGCCAGCACTACCGGCCCGTAAAGCAAAGCGATACGGCCGGGATTGTCCGGCATGGCCTCACTGTAGATGCCCATCGGCAGCTTCAGCGTCACCTGGTCGCCGTCCTTCCATGGGCGGTCCAGCGAAATATAACCATCTGCGCCGGCATGGACGTCTGTTTGTGGCTGACCGTTCACCAACACCTGCATTCCCTCTTTTACCCAGCGCGGCTTACGGATGCGCAGCGGGAAAGCAGCCGTTTTCTTCCGCGTGCGGATGGTGAACAGTACCTGGTCGTTCGCCGGCAGTTGCGTAGTCTGTTCTATGGTCAGGTCCCTATCGCGCCAGTGCAGACGGGAAGGAATGAACAGGTTCACATACAAACTGCCGTCCGCTCCTTCGAAATAAATACTTTCGCCGTATTTCACATGGTTCTCCATGCCGGAGCCTACGCAGCAGGTAAATGTATGGAGAGAATCACTGAACTCCTTGCGGGCGCCCATCCTCAGCGGAACAAAATAACACATCATGCCGTTCTGATGGTTTTGTGAAGCCAGGATATGGTTGTACAGTCCGCGTTCGTAATAATCCATCAGGTTAGCGGCGGGACGCAGCGCAAACAGGTGCCGCGTCAGCTTCAGCATATTGTACGTATTGCAGGTCTCCATGGTATTGTCGGTGAGCTGGTCGTTCAGTTTGTCCGCAGGTCCCAGGTATTCGTAGTTGCTGTTGCCACCCGGCGCATAGGAATGGTGGCTGGTCACGGTGTTCCAGAAGAAAGCCGCGATGGTGCTGTCCTGCCTGCTGCCGGTGAGTTCATAACGACGGATGCAGCCTATTACTTTTGGTATCTGTGTATTCGAATGTTTGCCGGGCAGCACGTCCAGCTGTGCGGCCAGGGAGTCCAGGATGCGCCGGTCGTGGAAGCGGAAGGACATGTCCAGGTATTTTTTTTCGGCAGTCAGCGCATAGGTATTGACCAGCACATCATTCATGCCGCCATACTCACACAACAGCATTTTTTGTATCAGTGAGTCCGGCAGATGATCAACGATGGTGCCGGTCCAGTCAGCCATTCCTTTTTCGATGGTCAGCGCCTTTTTATTATCGCAATAGAGATAGGCGTCCAGCAGGCCGGCCATAATTTTGTGTACGGTGTACCAGGGCGACCAGCCGCCGTTGAGGTCAAATCCGCGGGAACGGATATTGCCGGCCTTCACCTGCGCCCACAGGGTATCTTCTCCCGGGATAGCGCCCATGTAGCCGGTTTTGCGGTGCCGCTGGCATTCCTCCAGCTCCTGTACGATGTAATTAACCCGGTCCAGGAACCGTTTGTCGCCGGTGGCTCCGTAATGCATGGCGCAGGCCGACAGGTAATGCCCCAGCGTATGCCCGGCCAGGCCGGTGGATTCCCAGCCGCCATAACGTTCTCCTTTTGCTTTTAAGCCCGCATGATTGCGGAAATCTGCCAGCAGCCTGTCCGGCGATATGACCAGCAGGTATCCTGCATCCGCCTCCATGGCTTGTTTAAACGGGCCATCGAGCAGCTGTACGTCGCCCGGGCGGAAGGTATATGCGTGTACCGGTACGCCGGGGCTGACTTTTATCTTCGTATCATGACGGCCGGGCACATAAGACTGGGCAGAGAGAGGCACTGTTCCTGTACACAGCGCCAGCAAAGCAAAAAGTAATTTCTTCATAATAACTACGGTTAATAAACCAGGTCAGCGCCGGTAAAAGCGCCAGCTTGTTTTAAAATCTTTTTCTATCGTTTTACCGGTCAGCAACGCACGGATCAGTTCCACCGGTAACATATTTTCTTTCAGGACCGCGTCATGGAACTGGCGGTAACTCATCTTCCCGCTGTCCACCAGCTCCTGTTTCAATGCCATAAACTGAAGGCCGCCGATCATGTAGGCCACCTGGTACAACGGGCTGTAATCGCCGGCGAAAGAGCGGCGCACCTCTCCTTCCGCATTGGCCCGCTCGTGTCCTACCCTGTTGACCAGGAAGTCCACGCATTGCTGTGGTGTCCATTTGCCCAGGTGATAATTCAGGGAGAAGATAATGCGCGCGCAACGATGCATGCGCCAGAACAACATACCCACGCGGTCTTCCGGCGACCGGGCGAACTTCATGTCCCACAGCAGCATCTCCCAGTACAGCGCCCAGCCTTCTATCCAGAAAGGCGTTTCAAAATGGCGGTATGTTTTATACCGGCTGGTCATAAACTGTTGCAGGCCATGGCCGGCGATGAGCTCATGGTGCACGGTGGCGCGTGACAGGTGCGGGTTATTACCGCGCATGCTCATCAGCTTGTCAGCTTCGCTCATACTGTCTGTTGGATAAGAAATGCTCAGCTCCTCGCCGCCGGTAAAGAACGGGTTTACCAGCTGCCGCTCCGGCGTCATCATGATCATCCGCCACGTTTCTTCCGCCATGGGCGGGATCGTCAGCAGATCGTGTTCTTTCAGGAAATTAACGGATTCATGATATAATTTCATGATGGCCTCCGGCTGCCCGCCGGCAGGCACATAACTGTTTTTGATTTTCTCCAGCGCCTGTTTCCAGTCTTTCCCCAGGCCCATATCTGCCGCCGCTTTCAGCATTTCAGCATCACAATACGCGAATTCTTTGTTGGCGATGTCTATCAGTTCTTCCGGCGAATAAGGGACCATCTCATACTGCAGCTGCCGCACCAGCTCTTCACGGCCGATAGGGTGACCGGTGATACCGCTGCCATCATCTTTTCCGCCCGGCGCGGTGCTGATTTTTTTTGCCCACAGGGAGGCATAACTTTTCAGCGCGGTATCCAGTTCCCGGTAAGGGCCGGGCGCCCACCAGGAATATTGCGGATCATAGCCGTTGTAAAAAGTATGTACGCTTTCCAGCGCGGCCTGCAATCCCCGGGTGGTACCGGCGGCCCTGCGCAGCAGGTGAATGTCCGGCGAATGGTTTCCTTCCAGCTGCTTTTCTTTCTCCCGGATGAGGAGGGCCGCCCTGTGATACGCAGCCGCTACTGCGGCAGCATCCGGTCTTCCGCCTCTCCTTCTTGCCTTTTCAATGGTGTAAATATCACCGGCAAAGGGAAACCATGCATCCAGCTGACGGCACTGCTGTGTTTCTGTTTCCAGCAGGCGCAGTTGTTCCTGCAGTTCACGGCGGAACAGGATATAGTCTACCCGCGAACCAGGAGGCAGCGCATCAAAGTTCACTTCCTGCAATTGCCGCAGGTAGCCGGTATACAGCTGCTTTAAGCGTTCCCGGCGCTCAGGGGAGTTTTCAATAAAGTAATATCTTTCGAGATTTCCCTTGTCCGCATAGTACGGCACCATCAGGTTATTGATTTCGCTGGTTTGTTCGTACAGCGCATTTGTTGTTGTTTGTTGTGCCGTGGCGTGAGCGGAAATACCGCCGGAAACCGTTATCATGACTAAAATTTTTACCAGTTGACCGCTACCCGGAGCAGATACCTGTTGCAGACGCGCCTTCCGGTACCAGGCATACACCGGGATCCCCAGCAGCACGATCCCCAGCCCGGGCCAGGTATACAAAGGTTTGTACACCAGTAAAGCGAAGCAAATAACAGCGGCGCTGATGATGTACAACAGCGGCAGCCAGGGATAACCAAAAGCTTTGTAAGGGCGGGGAATGTCGGGCCGTTTGCGGCGTAACCGGAAAATACCCGCGATCGTGAGGATATAAAACAACAGTACTACAAAGATGACATACTCGAGCAGCTGTCCATAACGGCCGCTAAGGCAAAGCATGGACGCCCATATGCATTGCAGCCATAAGGCTTTCCCCGGAACGGCGTTTTTATTGAGCGATCCCAGCTGGCTGAAAAACAGGCCATCTTTTGCCATGCAATAGCATACCCTGGCGCCGGATAAAATCAGGCCGTTGTTACAGCCAAAAGTAGATACCATCAGCAGCACGGCGATGATCACCGTACCCTTTGCGCCGAAGATATACCGGGAGGCCGCCACCCCTACACGGTCGTTTTCAGCGAAAGCAATTTCCTGCAGCGGCATAACGCCGAGGTACATCAGGTTGGTAAGCACATAAATGGCTGTCACCATCAGCGTGCCCAGGAAGAGGCTCAGGCCGATGTTACGCTCCGGTCTTTTGATTTCACCGGCGATAAAGGTGACGTTGTTCCAGGAATCGCTGCTGAACAGGCTGCCCACCATACTGCCGGCGATAGCTCCCATGACGGTGAACCCGGCATATGGCAGCAGCTGTGAATGACCGGCCTCCAGTTTTCCCAGCGAAAACCCGCTTTGCCAGTTGGCGTTCCAGGTATGCTGGCTGGCAGTCATCAGCCCCACAACGATCAGCCCGATCAACGCCGCTATTTTGGTAAGCGTAAAAACCGTCTGGATGACTTTCCCTTCTTTGACACCCCTTGTGTTAATAAACGTCAGGAACACTATTAACAGGATGGCGGTGAGCTGTGCGGAAGAAATGGTGATAAACCCCAGATGGGCGACCACATTCTTCTCGCTTAAAGCTGGGAAAAGATAAGCGGAGAACTTCGCAAAAGCCACACCGACGGCGGCGATGGAGCCGGCTTGTATGATGGTGAGAAAACTCCATCCGAACAAAAACGCCGGCAGCGGACCAAAAGCTTCTTTCAGGTACACATACTGTCCGCCCGCTTTCGGGAACATGCCGCTCAGCTCCCCGTAACTCAGGGCGGCGGTAAGGGTTAGCAGGCCGGTAATGGTCCAGATGAGGACCAGCCAGCCCGCAGAGCCGGTGTTGCGGGTAATGTCCGCACTGACAATAAATATTCCCGAGCCGATCATTGAGCCGGCTACTACCATGGTGGCGTCGAGCAGACCGAATGAACGCCGGAAGGATTTTGGTTGATCTGACATAGATTATTTTTATCGGGCAACCCGGTTAGAAATGGTACCTCTCCTTCAAAAATATCCTAATCATTTTCAGCCTGGTTACCCGATTGTAGTTAATTGTTACCTTATTTTAACCTGTTCCGGCCAATATCTTCCTACAGGCTGGTACAAAAACGGCACAAATTAATGTCAAATTAACAATTACTAAAGATCATTTACTCCAATACCATCAGCAACCCGCCGGAGGCTTTGATTTCCACCGATTTTGCCTGGCTGACTTCTTCAATATTGAAAGAGAATGCGTCTTTTCCTTCTGTGATCAGCCGGCCTTTTGTTTTACCCAACACAGTGGGATCAATCAATACCTTTTGTGCCTGCGGCTGTGAATTGATGCCTGCGACATACCACCTGGTGCCCGCTCTCCTGGCCACGACCACGTACCTGCCGGGATAGCCGCCGAGGAACTTCACCTCGTCCCAGGCATCGGGTAGCGCTCTTAGCACCGATTTAACGGCTTCGTCAGTTTTTGACATGCCTTCCGGGGATTCTGCATAATGTTGTACGCCGGAAAGAAACAAAACAGACAATGCCAGCTGAAACGCATTGGTGGTTTTGCGTTGGGTGTTGGAGTGCACTTTATAAAGGTTGACAGGCGTATAATCCATCGGATCAAAAGCATTCCTGGTGAACGGCAGCATGGTGCAGATCTCTGCTTCCCTGTCTGCGTCGTTCTGACCGAAGGTCACGTTTTCAAAGCCTCTCACCGCCTCGGCAGTCAGCAGGTTCGGATAGGTACGCGCCCAGCCTCTCGGCAGCGTGGCGCCGTGGAAATTGACCATTAGCCCGTTGGCCGCGGCATCATTCAATATATCGATATAGTATTTTATCACTGACTGCCCGTCGCCCGCAAAAAAATCGATCTTCACGCCTTTAATGCCCATTTCGCTGATGCGGGCAAATTCTTTCATGCGGCTTTCGTGCGTCAGCAACAGGTTTTTAGGCGTATACTTTACCGTGTTCCAATCGCCTGCGGAGTTGTACCAGAGCCATAAAGCCACATTTTTGCTTTTTGCGTAATCAGCCAGCTTTTTTATGCCGGCGTAACCGATTTTCCGGTCCCAGTCCACATCTATCAGGCAGTATTGCCAATGCATATCCGCCGCCAGATCGATGTACCGCACCTGTTCATCATAGGTGATAAAATCATCCTTGGAACTGATCCAGCTCCAGGAAGCCTTGCCGGGTTTGACAAAGGACGTATTGGTAAGAACAGCGGGTTTTGCCAGGTCTGTGCCGGCGGTGGAAGTGATGATGGTTTCCAGCGAACCGATCGTCACCACCCGCCAGGGCGAGGAAAAGGGCAAGGTGCCATGTGGCAGGTAGTCTTTACCGGGAATTGTCTCCCGGGGGTCGGAAAACCCAACGGTAAAATGCCCGGGGGTAGCTTCCGATATTAATCGCGTAGCGCAGTAGTTGCTGTCCAGCCCCGATTCTGTCAGCAGCGCCCAGCTGTCGCCCACTTTGAACAGTGCCGGGTATACCCAGCCGGTTTTGTTCTCTCCCACCTTTTCAACAGGAACATCGGGGCGATAATGCTCTTCATAAGCAGGGTTAACGCTTTCCCATCCTGATCTCGCCACCTGCATGGGCTGCAGCCAGGTGGACGTACCTTCCGGGAAACTAAAACCGGTGTTTTCTTTTACTACCTGCCGGATGCCTGCCGGTTTACCGGTCAGCAGATACCTGAATGCCACCGCATCGTTGGACACCCTGAACACGACAGCCAACGGCGCATGCTGCTTATTGACATAATGCAACTCCCTTTGATAGGCTTTGTAGCTGACCATGGATTTTTTACCAAAGGCCAGCCGGTAGCTGTCATTGACCGGGCGGGCAGCAGAGACGGACACCAGGTTGAGCTGCCGCGTCCAGTCTGCATCCGCCAGCGTCAGACCGAGAGAGGAAGTGTCTATGACAATGGTGTTGCGATGCTTCACCAGGTAGCGGATATCCCCTTCCGCGCCGCTCCATACGGACACCTGTATTTGCTGGTCCGGACTGGAGATCTGCACGGCTTTCGACTGCGAAAAGGCTTGTGTAACGGAGAAGGTAAAGATAACGGGGACGATTTTTATCCAATTCATAATAAAACGATGCTTTAAAACGGTTCATAAACGTGGTACCGCTAAAGATAAATAATAAATGTCAATTTGACTATTATTAATTATAACCTACTGGTTTAGAAGCAGGAAGATCCGCGATGATGTTATTTCATTATCTTTAGCAACATAAATTTCGCAGCGACGATATGACACCCAAACAAATTGTGGCAGCAATGCTGTTGTTGATCAGCGCTTCCGCTTCCGCCCAGTTCACAGGATACTACACCGCCGAGTCCGTGGACGGCTCTAAAGAAAAGGCGCATTTTATCCTGGATGAA
This sequence comes from Chitinophaga oryzae, assembly GCF_012516375.2. NCBI lineage: Bacteria > Pseudomonadati > Bacteroidota > Chitinophagia > Chitinophagales > Chitinophagaceae > Chitinophaga > Chitinophaga oryzae. The sequence continues at coordinate 3,074,522 of NZ_CP051204.2, read as the reverse complement.
GCGGGACGGTTCTATGTTTTCATCGGGAACATGTATGTCGACGGCCAATGGAAGCCGGTCAATAAAAATAAGGTCAGCTTTGAGTTTGGGCAGCCGGACCTGGTCGACCTGTACGCATCCGCCGGAAACAGCCACGGCGGACAAATATGCTTCAGCGGTTTTGCCGATAAAGATGCCTTTGTACGGATAGGCCCCGGCGGTCCGGGAACGTCCTTCCGGCGGGTGTACCGGGAAGAGCCCAAATGCAGCTACAGCCTATACGAATACGTGAGGGTAAACCGGCAGGAATGTAACGACATCACTGTCGCGATAAAACTGCCTCCCGGCGGAAAAGACACCTCCGCTTATGTATATAGCTATCAAATCCCCGAAAAATACGATGAAATTTATCTCCTGGTAAACAACAACGCCTTCCCCCGGGGGCAACGGAATGTGAGCATTGAATACAAAGACGGACGCTACCTGCTGGGCAACATTGAGCTGCAAAAGCAACCCAACGCACCGTCATCGCTTCCGCAACTGCTGGTCACACGATACGAACAGTTAAACCAGGACAGGATTAAAGCCTTCCGAAAGGAACGATACGTTAAAAACGGCCCCGTCGAAAAAATAACACCTCAGAAAAGCCGTCAATCCATTGCCGTTGTGGACGAGCCTGTGATCAGCATCGCTTGTCCGGATGAAAACGCTTTCCCTCCGGTAACCCTTCCTCCGGGCAGGAAACAATAAGCAGCCTCCACTTTTACACCGGAAATGACACGGTTTTTGTGCCGCGTAATGGAGCCTGTTGGTAGTATTCACCCAAATTTTCAGCCATGGAAGACAGTAAAAACCTGAAAGCATTCTTTGAAAGATATGCTGCCGCGAACAACAACAATGACCTTAACAGCATTGCCGGTTTTTATGCGGAGAGCTTTATTGCCGCCGCGCCCCAGGGCAATGGCGCGTTTAAAAACGACGACAGCTTTATCCGTTGGCTGGAACAGGTGGAGCAGTTCAACCGGCAAACAGGGATGCGGCACCTGCAGGTCGTGAACATAAAAGAAATGCCTATCAGCACCGGCTATACGCAGGCGACGGTGACCTGGGGAGCGAAGTTTGAAAAGACGGGCGATGAACTGATTACCTTCGATATTTCCTATTTTCTTTATTTAACCGGTGGGCCGAAGATTATTATGTACATCTCTCATGAAGACCAGGAAGTGGTGATGAGACAAAAAGGATTATTGTAAAAAATCACATTCCCCTGCAAATATTTTAAAACCGGAACTGATATCGGTTACTTTTCTCTTCCAGGGATAATCTTCCTAATCTCCTCCCAGATTATCCGGATGCTATCTGTTTAGCCGTTTGATCAACTTACCGATGGTGAATCCCTGAACAAGAATAGAAAACAGGACAACGATAAACGTAACCGGAACAATAACACCCTTATACTGGTTTGCCGGCAGCGAGAGCGCCAGGGCAATGGAAATGCCCCCTCTCAGGCCTCCCCAGGTCATTATGGCCAATGTTTTTGTGCCAAGCTGTTTTTTAAACCTGAACGCAACAGCAGGGATATAAAGCGAGATAAACCGGGCCAGGATTAATAATATGGTAGCCAGTATTCCGATGACCAGGTATTGCGTTTCAAAAGTCACCACCACTATCTCCAGGCCGATCAACATGAATAAAATCGCATTCAGGATTTCATCCGTCACCTCCCAGAATTTACCTAAATAATCCCGCGTAACATCACTCATGGCAAGCGCCTTCCCCCTGTTTCCGGTCATAATGCCGGCTACTACCATGGCCAGCGGCCCCGAAACATGGATATAGTGACAAAAGCTGTAGCCTCCCATCACCATCGCTATAGAAATAAGGATTTCTGTCTGAAAATGATCAATGGATTTCATCAGTTTATATCCGGCAAAACCGATAACCAGCCCCGCAAGGATGCCACCTACTGCCTCCTCCAAAAAGAGCAACCCAATATCGCCGGCACCAAAATTTTCCACACCTACTGCCGCTATCTGCAGCAAAGTAGCAAATATCACCACACCTATGCCATCATTAAAAAGGGACTCTCCGACAATATTTGTTTCAATCGTTTTGGACAGATTGGCCTTGGTTAATATCCCCATAACGGCTATCGGATCTGTAGGTGAGATCAGTGCACCAAAGAGCAGACAGTATATCATGGGTACGGGCTGCTGAAATAACAGCATTAACCCGTAGAGCGCGGCGCCCACCAGCATGGTGGAAACCAGTGTACCTACTACTGCAAAGACAGTAATACTCCTGGCTGACTTTCGCAAGTCAGCTACGTTAACATGAAGCGATCCGGCGAATAAAAGAAAACTCAACAAAATCCCCAGCAGGAATTCAGAGAAGTCGATCAATGCCAGTTTATCTTTTACAATTGTGCTGAAACCTGAAGAAAAATGTCCGGTGACAATTACTCCCAGCGACGCCATCGTGCCCATCAGCATCAGGCTGATGCCCGAAGGAAGTTTGATAAACTTAACGTTTATGTAAGAGAAGAAAGCTGCCAGCGTGATGAGCACCGAAAAAAGGATAAACAATTCCATGTCCTGCAGATTAGACTTTTAGTTAGCGATATAGGGTACGTTGTTTTTGCTATAGCAGAAAAAACAGTGTTTACATTTGCCATTCCCGGATGAGCAATACACCCTTGACAAACCATACTACTATCCTTTCCGGACCAGCGAATTTACAAAGCTTTTGCCAGAAGGAAGAATCTGCATCCGGGCTTCTGCGTGCATCGGCAGCTTTCCCCTTAAAACCCGAAAAATAGCCTGCTGCTTACAATTATTTAATATACAATGTCTGCAGGCCGCATTACCTTTGACCGGTACACCAGACTGCCAGTCTGCCTAAAAAGGCCTGTATGCATCCATCCACTTATACCAACCAGCTCGATAACCTGAGTGACGAAGCCTTGTTGGAGCAGTTCCGTCAGGGCAGCGCCGCTGCGTTTGAAGAACTATATAAGCGGTTCTGGGGAGTGCTCTATCTCCAGGCATACCGTATATTAATACACGAAGAAGATGCACAGGATATTGTGCAGGAAGTATTTACCACCCTGTGGACCAAAGGCAGAAGCATTGAGCTCTCCGGCTCCCTGGCAGCCTATTTATACGTAGCTACACGGAACAGGGTACTGAATATGCTGGCCTCCAAACGCACCTACCGTCACCACCTGTCTTCCCTGAAACAGTCCCTCTCCGCTGCTGATAACAATTCCCTGCAGTACATCACAGAAAAAGAAATTACGGTCCGCATGGAGCGGGAAATAAACGCCTTGCCCGCCAAAATGCGGGAAGTATTTGAGTTAAGCCGGAAATCGGCGCTTACCCATAAAGAAATAGCCCATCAGCTGCAATTGTCGCAGGAAACCGTCAAGAAACAAATCAGCAACGCCATTCGTACGCTCCGGCATAAAATGGCCCATTTCTCGCTTTTTTGCTGATCCGCCGTTAATTTTAAAATAATCTGCCGGCATCTACCCCTCTTTTTATTTTCATCTGTCTTATAGAAAAGGTACATGCCTTTTAATATGCCTATGCATGACATCAAAAAGCTGCTGAAAAAATATGTCGCCGGAAAATGTACGCCGGAAGAACAACGGTTGATAGAACAATGGTATCAGCAGGAAAGCGATGCCAGCAAAGCAGATACGTCCGGACTCCCTTTTGAGCACCTGGAAAAAAACATATGGCAAAAGGTGCAGCAACAAACAGCAGCGCCAGCAAAACGGGTGGCCATGCACCGGTATACGTTGCTCAGGATAGCAGCATTGCTGCTGCTGATAGCAGGCGCCGGTACGCTGATGTGGATGCGCCGGCCCGTCCGGGAAAACTGGCAGGAAGTATTTGCCCCGAAAACACAATCCCTGCAGCTGGTACTCGACGATGGCACACGGGTATGGCTAAACGCAGGCGGCGGAATGCGGTACCCCGCCCATTTCACAGGCGCAGACAGAAAGATAGAACTCCTGTCCGGCGAAATGTGCCTGGATGTAAAACAGGACCCGGCACACCCGTTTATGGTAAAATCAGAACAGATCAACATCCGGGTACTCGGTACGGTGTTTAATGTGCGCCATTACCCGCAACGGAATTTCCTCCAGGTAACCGTACAGCAGGGAAAAGTGGCTGTCCCGCTGGCCGGAAAGGAAGTCGTGCTGCTGCCTGATGAACAGGTAACCGTCCACACCGGCTCAGCTGCATTCAGCAAAGCCTCGGTAGACGGAACAGCCATAAACGGATGGACCACCGGCAAATTCCTGTTTAACAATGAAAGACTGGACGTAATCGCACTATCGCTCGAAAACAGGTACGGTATACAGATATCCTTTGCTGACAGCAGCCTCGCAGCCTATCGGATTACCGCCGGTATTGAGACGACGGATTCCCTGTCAGATGTACTGGATATGCTTTGCCTGGCGAATAAACTAAACTGCACCGCTAATGGCCAACATATTATTTTCCGAAAACAAATACACTAAAACCACCGCCTATGCCAGTTACATGAACTCATTAAAAAAGCCGGGGGAGGTAACCCCACCGGCCCGCTCCAGGAAAAAGATCAATGCGTAACGCCAATCACTTATTGATCTCTCCTGCTGGATTTTATTAACGATCTGATCAATTATTAAAACCCGTATAAAGGTATGAAAATTTATACCAGGATCCTTGCGTCCCTAACCCAACAGGCAATGAAAAAGGGAAGCAGGCTGTTTTTCCTTATGCTCATGTGCTCCCAGTTGTTGCTGGGCGCAGCTTCCAATGGCCAGTCGCCAGCCGGTGATGAAACCATCGACTACACTTTCTCCGGGCAATCGCTCAAAGAAGCGTTTGCCGTTATCCAGCAAAAAACAAACTACCTGTTTGTTTACAATGAACAGTTGATAGCACCTTACAAAGCAGGAAACCTGCAGGTAAGGCAGCAAACAGTGGCATGGACAGTCAACGAGTTGCTCCGTAATACCCGGCTGACTTATAAAATACAAAACAATAAAATAATCATCCTGGAAAAAGCGTCCGCGCCTCCTGCCCCCACGGTTTCCCCTGCCGCTCCTGCGGAAAAGATAAAAGGTAAAGTCACCGATGAAAAGGGTACGCCCCTACCCGGTGTAACCGTCGCCGTTAAAAACGCCGGCAGGGGCAACATCACCAACGATGAAGGCATCTTCTCCGTAGACGCCGCCGCTGGTGATGTACTGGTCTTTTCTATGTCCGGGTATATTCGCCGGGAGATAAGCATTTCCTCCGGCCAGCTGCCGGCGATCGTACTCCGGGAAGATGTAAAAGGACTGGAAGAAGTAGTGGTAGTAGGATATGGCACCCAAAAGAAACGGGATATCACCGGTTCCGTGTCCTCTGTAAAAGCACGTGACATTGCAGAACAACCTACTACCAACGCCGCGCAGGCATTGAAGGGCAAGGTGGCGGGCCTGGATGTGTTCAGCAGTGGCAATGAGCCCGGCGCCGGCGCCAATATACTGCTACGCGGCCAGCGTTCCATTAAAAACGACAACAGCCCGCTGATCGTATTGGATGGCATACCGATGGTCGGTGGTTTCAATGAAATCAACCCCAATGATATCGCTTCCATAGAAGTATTAAAAGACGCTTCCTCTACCGCCATCTATGGCTCCCGTGCCGCCAACGGCGTATTGATCATCACCACAAAAAGAGGTAAAGCAGGCAAAACAAATGTTGCCTATGACGCCTACTACGGTGTTACTGCCATCACCAGGAAACTGGACCTGATGAATGGAGAGCAGTTTGCCCAACTTCGCAGGGAAGCCGCCAGAACGGCCAATCCCAACAACAGTTATCCGGCTGACGCCACCCTCTTCGATGATATTGCACTGCGCTCCCTCGCGCTGGGACGGTCCACCGACTGGCAGGACCTTATTTATCATAACGGCGCCAAACAAAACCACCAGTTGTCGCTTACGGGCGGCAAGGAAAAAACGCAATTCGCCGTTTCCTTTAACTATTTCAGGGAAAAAGGGATTATAGACAAAACGGATTTTACACGGGGAGCCTTGCGTATTAACCTCGATCACCAGGTGAATAGTAGCATCAGGATGGGCGTATCCACCCTGGCCAGCATGTCTGCACAGAATATAACAGACAATACAGTATTCGACAACGCCCTGCGCTTAAACCCGCTGGGGATCCCTTACGACAGCACGGGTAAACTGTTGTTCCGTCCCAATAACGATGAAGGACAGCGGGTAAACCCATTAATGATTATCCAAAACACCATCAACCAGCGATATAAAACGCGCGTATTTGCCAGCATGTACGGAGAATGGGACATCTTCAGAGACCTCACCTACCGTTTGAATATAGGGCCGGAAATGGAAGCATCCAAAGAAGGCTACTTCAAAGGCGCCGAAACGGATGATAACCAGGGAGGAAATGCCACCGCGGGTTTGAGCAATTCAGATATGTTCTCTATAACGGTAGAGAATATACTGAAATACACCAAACAATTGTCAAAATCGCAACGGCTGGGCATCACCTTATTGCAAAGCTCCCAGCAGCAAACAGTCAACAGTTCCGGGATCAAAGCCAACAAGTTGCCTTATGAAACCCAAAGTTACCACAACCTGGAAACGGCAGGCGAAGTAACCGGTATCACCAGCGACTACCGCAAATCACTGTTACTGTCCTACATGGCTCGTATCAATTACGATTATAAAAACCGGTACCTTCTCACGATCACCGGCAGAGCAGACGGCTCCTCCGTTTTTGCCGCCGGCCATAAATGGGGGTACTTCCCTTCCGCCGCCGTCGCCTGGCGCATCGATGCCGAACCATTTATGCAGTCGCTGCGCAAAATAAACACCTTAAAACTGCGGCTCAGCTACGGCAGCACCGGCTTTAACGGCATTCTTCCCTATGGCACTTTCAGTACGCTCAAAAAAAGCAGCTATGCTTTTGGAGAAACAGGGATGAATGGCTTTCAACCCGCCACCATCGCCAATCCTAATCTCAAATGGGAATCTACTACCTCCCTGAATGCCGGGATCGATTTCGGCTTTTTCAATGACCGTATTACCGGTACCGTTGAACATTATATTGCCAACACCAAAAACATCCTGCTGAAAAGAAGTATCCCCGGCAGCAGCGGTTATACGGAAGTACTGCAAAACATCGGCGCTACCCGCAACAGCGGATGGGAAGTAACCCTGTCGACCGTAAACATCAATAACGACAACGGTTTTCAATGGACTACCGACCTGAATTTCTCTGCCAACAAGAACCAGATCGTTCAGCTGTACGGAGACGGAAAAGACGATGTCGGCAACCAATGGTTTATCGGTCAGCCGATCAAAGTGTTTTATGATTACAGGAAAACAGGCATCTGGCAAACCAGCGAGGCGGCCACAGCGAAGGAATATGGCACCAAACCCGGACAAATAAAACTGCTGGACAAAAACGGAGATAAGCAATACAGTGACCAGGACCGCATGATCCTCGGTTCTGAGTTTCCCGGATGGATTGGGGGTATGGCCAACCGCTTCTCCTATAAGGGGCTGGAGTTAAACATCGTCATCAATACCCGTCAGCACTACCTGATCTATTCCCGGTGGTTTGAAAATAACAACCGGCTGGCCGGCAGGTATAACAACATCCATGCAGACTACTGGACACCGGAAAATCCTGCCAATGACAATCCCCGTCCCGATAAAAACCAGGAAAGCGTATACCTCGGTTCAACGCTCGCCTATAAAGATGCCAGCTTCATAAGAGTAAAAAACCTGGCGTTGGCTTACTCGCTTCCGCCATTGTGGTTGCAGCGGGCTGCCATCAAAACCTTAAAAATCACCCTGAGCGCCGAAAATCCATTTACGATCACCCACTACAAAGGCCAGGACCCGGAATTTGAATCAGACGGTACCCGCGCCATGTACCCTACGGTAAAAATGTATGCCATCGGCCTCAATGCTGCTTTCTAATGATTAAAAAAACAGGTTATGTTATTTATTAAACCGCTTCATATAATTACTGCCATATCTCTTAGCTGCTTGTTTTTCACGTCCTGCAGCCTGGATGAAAAAGATCTGTACAAACCGGTGCCGGAAGCTATCTACAGCACTCCTGCCGGCATTGCCAACGGCGTTACCGGGGTGTACAGCAAACTGAGAGGACTATACGGCTCTCAGAAGGGATTTACCGTCACCACCATGGGCACCGATCTTTTCCAGCACGGAAAAGACGGAGGATATAAGTTCATGGACGACTATTCCTCCGCGCTCAACCCCGCTGACGACTATCTGAATGCTATATGGAACGATTGTTATGCAGGCATTAATGCTGCCAACACCGTCCTTGACAGGATAGACCAGGTGGCGATGGATGATAAGCTCAAAAACCAGTATAAGGCAGAAACACGTTTTTTACGGGCGCATTACTACTACTGGCTGACGCTCCAATTTGGGGACGTGGTGTATTCCGCCCATGAAACCAAAGGCGTGGTAACAGATGCCGGCAGAACTGCCAAAGAAGACATCTGGAAAAAGATGCTGGAAGATACACAGTATGCCGTCGATCAACTGGGCTGGACATCTCCGGAGTACGGGCGCATTACCAAAGGCGCTGCCCTTCATCAGCTGGCAAAAATTAAACTGCTGCTGAAAGATAATGACGGTGCTGCCGCCGCTGCGATAAAAGTAATTAACGAAGGTCCTTATCAGCTGGTAAAGACTTACAGCGGGGTATTTGATTACAACAATCAGCGAAATACAGAAATTGTATTCGCCGTACAATACCTCAACAACGCCCTGTTTAATGACGATGGTAACCAGGGGCATGCCTTCTTTACGCCTGCCTATGATCAGTACCCGGGTTTAAAACGCGACCTGGAACAAGGCGGACGCCCTTACACCCGTTTCAGGCCTACTGCTTTTTTCCGGGAGCTGTTCGATCAGAATGATGCCCGTTTTGACGTCACCTTCCGCTATACCTGGACCTACAACAATACCGCTACACTACCGCCCGGAAAAAAGACAGGTGACACCGTAGTATGGCAACTCTCACCCGGCGTCACTTCTGTGATTGCCCCGAACAATGACAACATGCACTGGGGCATCAAAAAACATGACGATCCTACCCGTGCCAGCGTACAGGCGCTCAACGGGTTCCGCGATTTTTTTGTGTACCGCTTTTCAGAAACGTACCTGCTGGCTGCCGAAGCATTGATACTGGCCGGAAAACCCAATGATGCACTGCCCTATTTCAATGCTGTCAGGACCAGGGCCGCCAAACCAGGCAAACAGTTGCCGGAGGTGACCGCCGCACAGCTGAACATAGACCAGCTCCTCGATGAACGCGCACGGGAACTGGGCGGGGAAGGTATGCGATGGATGGACCTTGCCCGCACCGGTAAGCTGATAGAGAGAGTGAAGAAGTACAATCCCAATGCGGTGAACATCAAAGACCATCATGTATTACGCCCTATCCCGCAAGCGCAGATAGATCTGTCCACCGTTAACTTCCCTCAGAACAAGGGATATTTTTAATTTAAAAAACACGCATCAATGAAACGCAGTCTCTTTATTGCACTGATATTTTGCAGCATCCGGGGCACCCTTCAGGCGCAAACACCGCCACCTTCACCTGAAAAAATTGATCTTATATTAGAAGACTTCACCCAACACCCGGAGCGGATACTGGTGACCGCTCACCGGTTAGCCCACACCAACTACCCGGAAAATTCCCTGGGCGCCCTTCAAGAGGCGATCAGGCAGGGTATTGATATCGCGGAACTGGACATACGGCTCACCAAAGACAGCGTACTGGTGCTCATGCATGATAAAACCATTACCCGCACCACGGGGCGGAAAGGAAATGTCAGCAGCTATACCTACGCAGAACTGCAGCAGTTTCCATTGCTGCACAACGGTCAACCGACAACTGAGAGGATCCCCTCTTTCAAAGATGCACTATTACTGGCGAAAGGTCAGATTATGATAGATGTGGACTTCAAAGCCGATAGTGAAGAAGCTGCGCGGATCGCCTATGAACTGATAAGATCTACCGGTACCACACGGCAGGTCCTCTTCTTCATCTATGACTACAAGGACGCCACTTTTCTGCGCCGTCTTGATAAACAGGTGCCCGTCATGCCCCGGGCGCATGATGCCACAGAAACGGCTGCCATCCTTAAGATGGACAAGTTTCCCGTTGTACATGTGGACGAGTCTTTTACAGACAGCCTGATGAACAATATCCGCAAAGCAGGATCACGAGTATGGATCAACGCGCTGGGCGATTTTGATGCCATGGAGAGAGTGGCCGAAAATACCGGCTTCGACCTGTTGCTCTCAAAGTATAAATATGCGAATGTTATACAGACCGATTTACCGGAGATGCTGCTGCGGTATTTAAGAAAAAAGGGACTACATCAGTAATAACAGCCAGGGCTTCATCCGCTATTGTCAGAAGAAGCCCTGGCTGTTACAATTTAAGACGTGCTCTTTCACGGTAAATCAATCCAGACAGTACCCTTTACAGGGGTATAATTCAGCATCAGGTTATTTTGACTTTCAGGTCCCATTTGCGCTGCATTCTGAAACTTGGTACCAATAGGAGCAATAGCGCTCAGAAAGCCAATATCCCCCTCAGGAAAGGCCGGATGGGTGTTGTTATTAGATGCGCCTTTGGGTGCCTGTGGCCTGAATACCTGTAAAAACGTACCGGCATTGCCGGTATAAAAAGTAACAGGTTGTTCCGTGGTATGAAACGTAGCCTGGTATACATTGGCATGATACCCTTTAAACTCGGGGTACACCCAGCTTTCACCTGTTACCGTATTATTATAGGCTTTATACCAGCTGCCAAATAAATTTCCGTGTAACCGGTTTTTCCATACGCGGTAGGGACCATCACCCTGCCACGACAGCCCTGTTACCTTTTCCTCCGGATAGCGGAAGGTGATCCCGCTAAAAGCAGCTTCTCCTTTAAAACTGTAGCTATAATCCAGTTTTACCGGCACGCCCGGCTGGAAAGTCCATTTTACCTGCAGGAAGCCATTGCCCTCATACCGCGCCCAAACAAAAAATCCGCTGGAATCGGCACCTGACCTGAACTCTTTTAATTGTTGAGGAATCCCCGCCAGCACCGGGCCGCCGCTTAAAGATATCTTTCCTTTAGGCGTAAGTATCTGTAATAACAGCCCGCTGGTACGACTGAAATAATAGACACCCTTGCCATTATCTACTGCAAGCGTATCGTTTCCTGATACCACATTCATCTTGCCGACTGGCGCCGAAAACTGTCGTACTACATCGGCTGGCGATTGCAGAGGCCAGCTACGGGTAATAATTTCACGCCCATGATGATCCCAGGCTGTAACCTGTAAAGCATCTGCCTCCTGCCAGCCGGCAGGCAACTGTAATGACAAAAAACCTTTCGTGTGTGGCGCCAGATCGGGTGGGTTGATCGTACCGGTGGCCAGCGTGTCTGTTTTTTCTTTTCTACCGGCTGACGGGAACCGCAGCAATTGCCAACCGAATCGGCATTGGGCCAGTGACGTATAGTCATAGCGGTTCTCGACAGGAACAAGGCCGTTAAAGCTGGTGGTGATAGCGGACAAGGTTATATGTACCGGCGACCAGATTTCCCGGATGGTATAAAAACTCCCTTCTTTTTCACGGTGTGGGCCCAGAATTCCATCGGGGGCATGGTTGCCATCGGTATCCATCAACCCGTTTTTATCGGTACGCACCAGACCTTCATCGGCAAACGCCCAGAGAAAACCACCTGCCCCACGAGGGTGCAGCAGCATGCGTTGCCAGAAATCAGCCAGCCCTGCTCCCATACCTCCGTCATACAGGCCATGCATAAACTCCGTTGGCAAATAAATGTCCTGGTCATATAAACTTGCATTGACCAGGTAATTAAAGTCAGGATAATGTTTGGTATCCACGCCATTGTACCTTTCCCAGGGGTGCAATACCGGACGTTTTTGTGGGTCATACTTTGCATAATCGCCATCCAGCGTCCTGTTAAAGCCACCTTCATTACCATTATCCCACGCAATTACTGAAGGATGATTAACATCCCGTTCCACTAATTCCTTTACGAGTTTGCGCCCTACGATGGTGTCGTATGCTGCCTGCCACCCGGTCAGTTCATCCAGCACAAATAACCCCAGCGAATCGCAGACATCCAGAAAATGCACATCCGGCGGGTAATGAGACATTCTCACCGCATTCATGTTCATATCCTTCATGAGATTTACGTCCTGGATGCTGATAGCTTTGCTAAGCGTTCTCCCTGTTTCGGGCCAGGCACTGTGCCGGTTAACACCTTTAAAAATAACTTTCACATCATTTACATATATACCATCGTGTGGTCTGATTTCAATAGTACGGAAACCAAAGGGCTGTGTGATACGGTGAATGGTTTGGTTGCCCTTTTTTATTTCTATCACCGCCTGATAACGATTGGGCGCTTCTGCGCTCCAGGTGGCCGGATGGTCAACAGATTGTGTAATAGTGTATGCATTGGTGTTATTCCCCGGCACAGCTACTGCTTCCTTCACGGCTTTACCGGCCATCGTCTGTACCTGTGCGCTGATCGTATACTCCCCGGACAGCGCGGTCGTATAGGCGTGTACGGTAAACTGACCTTTTGCCGTAGCATCGATCGCCACGCGATCGATATGCACTAGTGGTTTTACCTCCAGGAACACAGGCCGGTAAATGCCGCCCAACACCCAGAAATCGCCGTTGCGCTCAGCGTTGTTGACACCCGCATTCGCCGACATCTTGTTTACTTTCACTTCCAGCAGGTTACTGCCGTTATGCAACAATTTGCTGATGTCATATCTGAAACGGTAAAAACCACCCTGATGTACCGGTCCCGCAAGTTTACCGTTTATCTTCACTTCGGCGTCTGTCATCACCCCTTCAAAAACAATATCCACCCGTCTTTCACGCCAGTTCTCCGGTGCGGTGAACCGGTAGCGGTACAGACCGTACTCGTCCGTCTTCACCTTGTCGTGGCCATAGTTGTAGCTGCCAAACCCCTGCTGCTCCCAGTTGGACGGAACGGCAATAGTCGTCCACTGCCCCTTGCGCTGCCCTCCGGAACAATAAAAGTCCCATGTTACCGTATGATCTTTGTCCGTACCCGAGAGGTATTGATATTGGTTTTCCTGAGCCGTGGCTGTCTGCAGGCAAAGAATACCCGTAAACAGCAATAGAAGTCTTGCTGACATAAGTGGAATTTTAAAATGATGCTAAAAATAGAAAAAGAAATGAGGATTTAACATGTCTGATAACCGGATTATCAGATATCGACCACTCATAGTGTCTTTAATGTTAAATCATAAGTATTTGACCGCGTCTTTATTGCAGTATGAAAAAAGATACTTATCTTTTAATGAAATTTATCAACTTTAAAACAGCAGACATTATGAAACTCAGGTATCTGACAACTTCCGCCATGGCAATTGGGCTATTTTTCATGATTGCTTGTAAAAGCAAACCGAAAGATTCGGAAATCATGAAGACTGCCAGTACCGCAGTTCAATCTATTCCCGGAGTAACTGCCGATGTAAAAGAAGGAGTAGTAACATTATCCGGTACAGTAAGTACTGAAGAAGAAAAAGCATCTGCTGAAAATGCAGTTAAGTCTGTAAAAGATGTTAAGAGCGTAGTGAATAACATCACGGTGACGCCTCCTCCTCCACCTGCAGCCCCTGTAGCAGTAACGGCAGACGATTCCCTCAAAACAGCAGTAGCTGATGTGGTAAAAGATTTCCCTGGCGTAAAAGTAGAAGTAAAAGATGGCGTATTAACGGTTACCGGCGAAGAGAAAGCAGCTCGTTGGAAAACCTTAAAGATGGCATTAGATGCATTACATCCTAAAAAGGTAGATGCAAAAGGTCTGAAAATAAAATAAGTCATTCCATTTTAAACTAGCATATTTATGGCATTACAGGATAAATACAAAGATTTGCTGGATACAGCGAAAGCATCCGGCGTTTCAGATCTGCAAGTGGCAGAACTGGATGGCGTATTGCACATTAATGGCACTGCTCCCAGCGGCGATGTTAAAGATAAACTTTGGAATATCTACGGACAGATAGATCCGAACTTTCTTACCGGAGATGTTGTAATGGATATTGAGGTAGCTACCGCAGTAGCCGGAGCTAAAGTGAAAGTAATCACTGAATCAACCAATCTCAATATTCGCAAAGGGCCGGGAACAGATCAGCCAATCGTTGGAAAGGCTGCACATAATGAAATCGTTACACTCATCAGTAAAATGAATGAGCAATGGTGGTTAATTCGTACAGATGGCGGTGCTGAGGGGTATTCTTATGCGCAATATTTACAACCTGTCTGATGACTATCCAAAAGAACAAAAATGTGATTTTGAAAAGTTGACGGTTAAATAATTATCCCGGTTGTCTTTGGCGACCGGGATTTTTCGTTTCATGTACACATTCAGGCGTCTTAAAGCTGAGTGCCGGATGTGGTCTTTTGCTGTTATAAACTCTGATGGCCTGCCCGAAGTTGCAATTTACAATTGCACCCGCAGCACAAGAGCAAGATGCCGGTCATAACGGCATATAACCGGCATTTTCATTAACCTGGTATAATGCCGCCTACTCCGTAGCCGGAGGAGCGTAAGAACAATCGGGTGCTGATTCGCAACCGGCAGGAGTAGCGCAGTCACCCACAACATGACCTGCATGTTGCCTTTAACCGCTATAGCAGAAAGAGTGATCACGGGCAGAGTTATTAACGCCTGCATCCATAACAGGAAAATAGTCAGCGAAAAAGCCGCGCAAAAAAAATGGCTGTCAGTATAATCCATTCACTAATACAAAGCCGCATCTATTCAGTGGAATATGGGCAAGGAAGGGTACCGGCACTTCGGCCAAACAAAAAAGGCCCTCTTCCGAGAGCCTTTTCCTTTTGGTAGTTTCTTGTGCCCAGAACAGGAATCGAACCTGCACTCCGTTGCCGAAACAAGATTTTGAGTCTAGCGCGTCTACCAATTCCGCCATCTGGGCAATCTTTTTCAAGACCTTTTCCGCGTCAAGCGGGATGCAAATGTAGAAAAACTTTTTTTAATCCACAAAATATATTTTTAAAAATATGTTCGTGTAATCCGCCCGGTTACAACGGCATTAAAAATTACAGTAAATTCAAAGATGGAAAAAAGGATTTCAATAGGGCTCATCCGCGAAGAGAAACAACCACACGACAACCGCGTGGCTTTCACTCCCCGGCAGTGCCAGTGGATCATGGAACATTACCCCCAGGTGGAAGTACTGGTACAACCCTCACCGCACCGCTGTTTCAGGGATGAAGAATACCGGAAAGCGGGCATCACGCTGCAGGAAGACCTCAGCGGCTGCGCGCTGCTGCTCGGTATCAAAGAGGTGCCGCCGGAGTTCCTGGTCGCGGGCAAGACCTACCTTTTTTTCAGCCACACCAAGAAAAAACAACCGCACAACCGACATATGCTGCAGGTGATCCTGGAAAAAAACATCACGCTGATCGATTACGAATGCCTCGTACATCCGGACGGACAGCGCATCCTCGGCTTCGGCTTCTTCGCCGGCGTAGTCGGCGCCCATAACGGACTGCTGGCCCTCGGCAGGAAAACAAACGCCTTCTCCTTCAAACCGGTACATACCTGCCACGATTTCCAGGAACTGATCACGCATTATTTTGGCGTGAAACTGCCACCGATGAAAATTGTGGTGACCGGCTCCGGCCGCGTGGCCGCGGGCGTGCTGGAGATCATGGGACTGCTCGGCATCAAGTATATCCCGCCGGAAGAGTACCTGGTCAACCAATACGCGTACCCCGTTTACACGCAACTGAAAGCGGGTGAACTGTACCTGCGGAAAAACGACAAGACCTATAGCCGTGCCGATTTCCACGCACATCCGGAAGCCTATGAATGCCGCTTCCTCCCCTATGTCACCGTCAGCGATGTGCTGATGAACGGCATCTACTGGGACCATAACATCCCTCCCCTGTTCAACGCGGCTGACCTTAAAAAAGAGAACTTCCGCATCAAAGTGATCGCGGATATCACCGACGACACCAATGGCTCCGTTCCCTGCAACCTGGGCGACAGTACCATCGACGACCCGGTGTACGGCGTCGTCAAAGAAACGATGGAACAAACAGCCCCCTATCTCCCGGATACGGTAGACATGATGTGCGTCAGCAATCTGCCCAACGAACTGCCCCGGGATGCTTCCCAGTACTTCGGCGACCAGATCATGAAATATGTTTTTGAGGAACTACTGAAAGAACACAGCACCATGATCGAAAAGGCGACCATCGCGGCCGGAGGCACGCTCACTCAGCATTATGCGTACCTGGAAGATTATGTACACCCGCTATAACTTCAGGTAATAGGGCCGTAACAACGCTTCAAAAGCAGGAGTGTAACGGTTGTTTTCATCGTAAACAGACAATTCAGAAGTATCGGTATCACCCGCGGTTTTGCTGAAAATGCCCACCGCACGGAAATACCCGTGTCTCACACTCTGTTTCACCATCAATACTTTCCGGAGATGATAGCCTTTTGCGGATGCCAGCCCCCGGAAGACTTCAAACTCCACATAAGGCAACAACACCGAACACTCCCCTCCCGGCGCCAACTGCCGGTCTATCACGGTCAACAGCTCCCCGTACCCCAGGTTGGTGGCATGCATGGCCTGGTCCTTCTGCGCGTGACCGCTCTTTAACGCCGCTTCATAAAAAGGCGGGTTGGTAATAATAAAATCGTACGGCGTACCCTCCGGCATTTTTCGTATATCCTGCTGCGTTAGCACCAGCCGGTCGGCCCACGGCGAGGCCTGAAAATTGGCAGCCGCCTGCGTCGCAGCGGCAGGGTCCAACTCCACGGCGGTAACGGGCACGGATACCTGCTGCGCCAGCATCAGGCTCAGCAGCCCTGTACCGGCGCCGATGTCCAGTATAGCCGACACCGTTATAGCGCCGGAAGCCAGGTACTGCGCCGTGAAAGCGCCCTGTATGCACGCATCGGTACACACCTTCATAGCGCAGTGCTCCTGGTCTACATTAAATTGTTTGAATCGGAAATAGCTATTCCCCATATGGTATTACTCCATCACAATTGATAAATTAGGCATCCGCAGGTTACGGTGTACGGACACCGGCTTCGCCTGCCTCACTTCCACCGCCTGCTCACGGCCACTACCGGTCAACTGCTGTGGCAGCGGCTGCACATACATCTCCTGCGGCACCTGGCGGTGAATACCCCACGAAGATGTTTTGGCAAAACGGCTGTAATATTTCACCACCAGCTGGTTCTTACCAGCTTTCAGCGGCAACAGCAACACTTCCTGCTGCGTACCGGCCCGCTCAGGATTGTTATACACTACCTGCTCTTCGCCGTTCAGATATACGGCAATCCCGTCGCCACTGGTAAACCCTACCAGGTAGTCGCCGGCAGTAGGCGCAGTGACCTCCTGCAATACATACCACCCCAGGTTACGATCGCCGGGCATCGTGTAAACGGAATCGTTCTTCCAGTCTGTACGCAGCTCCCAGGGCTTATTGGCCCGGGCAGACAACGGCTTTGTTACGTCAATATTTTTCAGGTCGCCATGTTTGCCGTCAATAGCAGACCAGTAAGGACCGGAATAATACATCGGTCCCCATTGCAGTTGCGCTGCATTGTTGTGGAGCGCTTTCACCGTACCGCTGTTCAACACCACTTCCTGCACCACGCCATTCAGCGTCAGCTGGAGGGTCTTACCCCGCTCCGCTGCGCTGTACACCACGCTCATACGGGCAGGACTCGCAGTCGTGAAAGCCCAGCGGTCGCCCACCTCGCTGCGGTAATAACTGTCATAGTCGATACCGGAGAAGCTGTACAACGGAACGGCGTTATGCCTGTTCAGCACCACCGGATTTTTCAACAGATGCAACGGTGTTATGTGCACACCACCTTTACAGCTCAGCGCCAGCACCTGTACAGACTGCGGCGGCAACTGAAAACCGGCGGGCAACTGGATCGTGGTGTTCCCGTTGCGGCTACTCACTTTGCAGGACAGCTTTTTGTTGCCGTCCAGCAGCTGCACCTGCGTCACGGGACTGGTCAGCCCCGGCAATACGATCGTACCTTCAGCGGGCTGTTGCAACAAGTGCAGGTATAATTTGCCGGGTTTGGTGGTCACCTCGCCCCAGGCGAACGTGGTATCGAAAGGATTGGCATGCGCACCGTAAATAGCTTCGCCGTTATGTTGCAACCACTGGCCGTTGCGCAGCAGCACGTCTTTTTCAAATTCCACCACGGAACCATCGCCGCGCGGACCGATGTTCAACAGGTAATTACCACCGCGGCTCACCACTTTGATCAGGCCCAACAACTTTTCGTGCGCTTTTTCAGCAGCAGGGCCATGCTCCTGCCAGGAACGGTAACCCCATGTTTCATCATATACCGAGGCAGGCGTTTGCCACGCGGAAGCAATCTTATAATCGGGGTACTGGTTGTCGCCCATCACACAAAAATCACCGGCGTCATTGCCCAACCGGCCGCTCACCATACAGCCAGGCTGCAGTCTATGTACAATATCTGCCAACTCCCGGCTCTGGTCGGCCGTCAGAGAGCCCATGTCAAACCAGATCTCCGATACCGGACCGTAATTGGTCATCAGCTCTGTCACCTGCTTTTTATTGAATTGATGATGCTCCGGTGTAATAGGATCGCTGTTGCTGCTGGAGATCGGGTATGCCTGCGGAAAATGCCAGTCTATCAGCGAGAAATATAATCCGAACTTCAACCCGTGGCGGTGACAGGCATCCGCGAGCTCTTTCAGCACGTCGCGGTGAAACGGCGTAGCATCGACAACGTTATAGTCCGTATAACGGGAATGGAACATGCAAAAACCGTCATGGTGCTTGGAAGTCATCACCACCGATTTCATGCCCGCCGCTTTCGCCAGCAACACAATGGAGTCGGCGTTCCATTGCGCAGGATTGAACCGTTTGGCCACGTCGCCGTATACGTCGCTGTAAATACCGGCGTGCGACTGTATCTGTTCACTGTACCCGCGGGTAACCGGCTTACCTTCCCATACGCCTCCCAGCGTGGAATAAATCGCGCCCCAGTGGATAAACATCGAGTACTTCTGGTTTTTCCAGCTGTGCTGCAATACAGTGTCCTGCGCATAACCGGCTACCGTCAGGGATAATGCCCACAATAAAATGCTGATCTTCTTCATATAACGAACGTGTACTTTTAAAAACCTTCTTCTCCTCTTCCCGCTGCCTGCAAAGCCTTTTCCTCCGCCTCCTTCTCCGTTTCAGTCTAAAGCTAAATCGTTTAACGCACACGGAGGGATACCATCTTCTCTTTTTTTAGTGGTAAATAAACACCGGCTTCCTGTACGGCACAACGGCACGTACCGGCATTGCTGTGCGGGCAGGACATATCCGGTCAACGGACAACGGGAGCTCAGAAGGCAGCCCTTGCAGTAGGCACTGCGTCCAGCGCGGTAAAGGCGCCGGCCAGGTACTTATAGTACGCTGTAATGGCGATCATGCCCGCATTATCGGTGCAATATTCGAATTTAGGAATAAAGGTGCGCCAGCCGTATTTTTCGCCGTATTCCTGTAAGGCTTTCCGCAAACCACTGTTGGCGCTCACACCGCCGGCAATGGCGACATCCCGGATACCCGTTTCCTGGGTGGCTTTCAGCACCTTGTTGAGCAGGATACTGATAATACGCTGTTGGATAGATGCACAGATATCCGGCAGGTTCTTTTCAATGAACGCCGGGTCCTGCTGCTGGTTTTCCTGGAGAAAATAAAGGATGGCCGTCTTCAGGCCGCTGAAACTGAAGTTCAGCTCAGGGATACGCGGTTCGGGGAATTTAAACCGGCCGGGATCGCCCGTTTGGGCATATTTATCAATCAACGGGCCGCCGGGATAGGGCAGTCCCAGTAACTTCGCGCTCTTGTCAAACGCTTCGCCTGCAGCATCGTCGAGGGTTTCGCCGATTACCCGCATGCTCAGCGGACTTTCGCACAGTACGATCTGGGTATGTCCGCCGGAAACCGTCAGGCAGAGAAAAGGAAAGTCAGGTTTGGGATCATCGATGAAATTGGCCAGCACATGCGCCTGCATATGATGCACGCCGATCAGCGGCTTGTTAAGGGCCATAGCCATGGATTTGGCAAAACAGCTACCTACCAGCAGGGAGCCAATCAGGCCGGGCGACTGGGTAAAGGCGATGGCGCTCAGCTCCTCCGGCTTCACCCCTGCGGTCCGCAGGGCGATATCCACTACCGGCACTATGTTCTCCTGGTGCGCACGGGAGGCCAGCTCCGGGATCACCCCACCGTATTGTTCATGTATTTTCTGATTCGCTATATGGTTGGAGAGGATCTTTCCGTCTACCAGCACGGCTGCACCGGTATCATCACAGGAAGATTCTATCGCTAATATTTTCACTGACATAAGCGGCAAAAATAAACAAAAAAGGCGGGAATACTCCCGCCTCTTCGCATATACTTACTATCCATTATTTCGTTTCCTCAATGCATTCTATGCGCACTATCCGGCCACTCATACAGGTCGATGCCCGGTCTTTCAGCTCCATAAAATCGAACCTTACCGCCTGCCCCGCCTTCAGGGTAAACCCCGGAACGGCAAACTCTGCCGGCTGCAATAAAACGCCACCTTTCATCTCGATCATCAGCCCGCAGCCGTCAATACCGCTCAGATCCTTTACCACACCGGCATACCGGCAGCTACTGGCCGGCGGCGACGTCTTGCACGCTGCAAATATAAACAGAACCGCGCATAGGCACACTGTTTTCATACCAGATTATTTGAGGGGATGTTCTTTAATTACTCCTGATGGCCACCACCGGGTCCAGTTTGCTGGCAGACCAGGCCGGTATAAAGCCGGCAAGGACCCCGACCACCGCAGAAATAGACAGTCCCAGGATAACATTGTTCATAGACAGGTACATCTGGAACGTACTTGCCAAATTTATGACAACTGTACAGAGATATACCAGCACCAGCCCCAAAGATCCCCCGATAAGGCACAAAACAACAGCCTCCATGAGAAATTCGGCCAGGATAATACCCCTTCTGGCGCCAATGGCTTTTTTCAGCCCGATAATCCCGGTCCGCTCTTTTACGGATACGAACATAATATTGGCAATCCCAAAGGCGCCCACGATCAGCGCGAAAACGGCAATGAAAAAGCCGCCCACGTTGATGGCGCCGAAGATGGAGTTCAGGCCCTCGCTGGCTGAACTGATCTCATTAAGGGCAAAATCGTCTTCCTCCCGCGGCTTCAGCCGGTGCGACGCACGTAAAGTGCCCCGCAGCTCGTCTTTCAGCTGGTCCATAGACACATTGGCCCGCGCCTTCACCTGGATATAAGGGTCCGCATACCGCCGCTCGTCCACCAGCGTACGGGCAAACCGGTACGGCAACATGATCGCATTATCGTAGTTCGGCCCGCCGATCATACTCTCCCCTTTCTTCTTCAATACCCCTATGACCTTTACTTCACGTCCCATCACCCGCACTACCTTACCCAGGGCCTGCTCCGGCGTCCGGAAAAGACCGTCCCAGATAGTAGCACCCAGGATAGCCACATTGGTGCCGCCGTTACTTTCCGTATTGGCAAAGAAGCGCCCCTGCACGATCGCCATCTGCTGTATCTTGTCAAAATCATTGCTGACAGCCATCATCGTCACCCCTTCCATATAATCATCCCCATATTCTACCTTCTTGCCGGAAACATCGAAATTAAATGCAACATAACTGGCGCTCTGCACCTTGTCCTGGATAATCCGGAAATCCTTGTACTCCGGCACCGGCCGGTTCATATATTTCCACCACGGGTACTCCCCGCTACCACCCCATGGCCATTTCTGGACGTAAATAACGTCGTCCCCCAAAGCGGCAAGATCGCTCCGGATATTCCTCTCCAGGCTGTTGGTAAGCGTAAAAACGGTAATAATGCAGAAAATGCCAATAGTGACGCCCAAAAGCGACAAAAAAGTACGCAGCTTGTTCACCCGCAACTCGTCAATCGCCATCTTCAAACTGGTCAGTAATATTTTAAGGGTAGCAATCATATTCCAAATTTAACGGATTTATAGGCACGCTCCTCGCCAATAAACACGAAATATAGCCGGAAAAAAAATTTAGTTACCTTTGCAGCCATTTTTTGGTTCTATATGAAGTACGCTAACGAAATAAATAAAAGAAAATCCTTTGCTATCATCGCCCACCCGGATGCCGGTAAAACCACGCTGACAGAGAAATTCCTCCTGTTCGGCGGCGCTATCCAGACAGCCGGCGCGGTGAAATCCAATAAAATCAAGAAGCACACCACTTCCGACTTCATGGAAATTGAACGGCAAAGAGGTATCTCCGTGGCCACTTCCGTTATGACCTTCGAATATCGCGATATCCTGGTCAACCTCCTCGATACCCCCGGTCACAAGGACTTTGCGGAAGACACCTACCGTACCCTCACCGCAGTGGACAGCGTGGTACTGGTGATCGACTGCGTAAAAGGGGTGGAAGAACAAACCGAAAGACTCATGGAAGTATGCCGCATGCGCGACACCCCCGTGATCATCTTCGTCAATAAAATGGACCGCGACGGTAAATATCCCTTCGACCTGCTCGATGAACTGGAAGAAAAACTGAGCATCCGCGTAAGGCCCCTCAGCTGGCCCATCAACATGGGCAAAGACTTCAAAGGAGTATACAACCTGTACGACAAAAGCTTCGTGGCCTTCCAGCCCAATAAAAAAGCGACCGACGAAGACGTGGTGGCCCTCCCCGACCTCACCAGCAGCTTCGTGGACGAACACTTCGACGCCAAAGACGCCGCACAGCTGCGTGGCGACGTGGAACTGATCGAAGGCGTTTACGATGCGTTCAATAATGAAGAGTACCTGCAGGGCAAACTCGCCCCGGTGTTCTTCGGCAGCGCTGTCAACAACTTCGGAGTGAAAGACCTCCTCGACACCTTCGTGGAAATAGCCCCCACTCCGCGCAACCGCGAATCCAGCACCCGGGAAATCGACGTGCACGAAGATAAGTTCAGCGGCTTCGTCTTTAAGATCCACGCTAACCTGGACCCACGCCACCGTGACCGTATCGCCTTCCTGCGCGTATGCTCCGGTAAATTCGAAAGAAACAAATTCTATCATCACGTGCGCCTCGATAAGGACGTGCGCTTCAGCAATCCCTACAGCTTCCTGGCCCGTGAGAAAAATATCGTGGACGATGCCTACCCCGGCGACGTGGTAGGGCTGTTCGATACCGGCAACTTCAAAATCGGCGACACCCTCACCGAAGGCGAAAACTTCTATATCACCGGTATCCCCAGCTTCTCGCCCGAACTGTTTAAGGAGCTGGTCAACAAAGACCCGATGAAGACCAAACAGCTCGAAAAAGGTATCCGCCAGCTGACAGACGAAGGCGTTGCCCAGCTGTTTACCCAGCACGGCGGCAACCGTAAAATCATCGGCTGCGTAGGCGATCTCCAGTTCGAGGTAATCCAATACCGCCTGCTGCAGGAATATGGCGCCGCAGCCCAGTTCAACTCGCTGCCGTTCTATAAAGCCTGCTGGATCACCGGCCCTAAAGACAAAATCGACGAATTCATCCGCTTCAAATCCGCCAACATCGTGGAAGACAAAGACGGACACCTCGTATACCTGGCCCAGTCAGAATGGTACCTCAATACCGAAAGGACCAACAACCCGGACATACAGTTCAACTTTACTTCTGAAATTCACAAATAATTACGAATTACGAATTTAAAAAGCGAAGACCTGAGCCAATGATATATCGCTCAGGTCTTCGCTTTTATCTCCTCTTATCAATTCGTAATTCGTAATTATTTAAAGTTATTCAGTCCGCCGGTACGGGAAAAGATACTCCTCGATCGTTCCGTCGCGTTCTCCCACTACTTTCGCGTCCAGGTGCTCCTCGTCCGTGAAACGGTAGGTCACCTTCTGCGGGAAATCATTCGTCGTGTCTTCCGCTACAAAACCCACCGCCTTCAGCACCCGTACCTTCAGCCGGATCGGCGTAGTCTCCGTACGGCCTTCATAAACGGGGATGAAAAAGATATCGCTGCCCTGGCGTACCAGCTCAACAGACTGCTGCAAGGTGGTGTCCGTGCCGTTCACCCGCCATGTCCTGCCGGTCCAGGTAGAGTCATTGGTGCGGGACCAGGTCTCCAGCACAGAGCCCAGTTTGGTCTTCATTTTCCAGGTGCCGGCCAGTTTGTCCAGCAGCCGGAAATCGGCAGGGCGTACCTGCGCGGCAGCGGAAATACTGCCTGTCAACAGCAGCAACAGCACAAGGCTATTGCTCCACCACTGCTTCTTCGCCATATATCTGATGTTTGTATTTGAGAGAAGGAGAAGCCACAAAAGGTCCTATTTGCAGTTCCTTCCAGAGGCTGTCTACTTTACGGATAGTCGCATCGTCCGCCACGATAATATTGGGCCAGTCTCGCTCGAAGTTATCCAGCAGCCTTGTTTTCAGCGTGCCATCCATGCCAATGGCGCCAATGTAGCGGCCATTTCCTGCCGGCTGGCGCACCACAAAGCTGTCGCGTTTCGGGTCCATATTATTGCAGAAGCGCCACAGGGCGGAGGCCAGGTCGGTCACGTCCACCGTATGTTCCACATACAGCACCATCTTAATCCCTGCCAGCGCCGGCAGGGTATACAGCTGCTCGTTCAGCTCCCTTACATGGAACGGCCGGTTCTTCTGCACCGATACCAGGATACAGGGGATGTCTATGGACAGCAGGCTGCCGTTGATCCCTTTTATTTCGGGGAATTGCTGCATGATAGCGGCCCCGTCCAGCGTTTTAGGTGCTGGCGCCTCCTGGTAAGTATTGTCGGTTTCCTCCTCGTACTTGCGGGTACCATCGATACACATCTTACCTCCAAAGCCCATTTTGGAGCAGGAGTGGTCCAGCACGTCCATAGGGCCCTGGCTCAGGTAAATATCTGTAGCCGGGTTGAGATTGCGGAATACATACTGTGCCAGTTTTTTATAGTCGGTGATGCTTTCGCCTTCGTCGCTTACCACGAGGATTTTGTTAAACATCATCTGCCCGGCGCCCCACATGGCGTTCATCACTTTCTGCGCCTGTCCGGCATAGTCTTTTTTGATCTGTGAGATCACCAGGTTGTGAAACACCCCTTCCACGGGCATTTCCATGTCTATAATTTCCGGCACCAACGTCATTTTGATGGGCGCCAGGAAAATACGTTCCGTCGCTTTACCGATCCAGGCGTCTTCCTGCGGCGGAATGCCTACTATCGTGGACGGGTATACGGCGTCTTTACGGTGGGTAATGGCCGTCACATGAAAACGCGGATACCAGTCGGCCAGCGAGTAGTAGCCGGTATGATCTCCGAAAGGCCCTTCCCAGATCAGCTCTTCACCGGGGTCTACATATCCTTCTATCACAAAGTCGGCATCTGCGGGCACTTCTATCTCCGGTTGACTGATACATTTCACCAGTTCCACTTTTTTCTTGCGAAGGAAACCGGCGAGCATGTATTCATCCACGTTTTCCGGTAGCGGAGCGGTGGCAGAGTAGGTATACACCGGGTCGCCCCCCAGGACTACGGCCACGGGCATACGTTTGTTCAACTTCTTATACTCCATGAAGTGTTTGGCGGAAACCTTATGTTTATGCCAGTGCATACCGGTCATATCTTTTTCGAACACCTGCATGCGGTACATGCCTACGTTGCGGCTGCCGGTCAGGGGATCTTTGGTATGGATCACCGGGAGGGTAATGAAAGGACCGCCGTCTTTAGGCCAGCAGGTCAGCACCGGCAGCTTGCCGAGGTCGGGATTGGCCATCACCACTTCCTGGCAGGCGCCTTTCCCACCGACTACCTTCGGCATCCAGGAGGCAAATTGTCCCAGTTTAGGCAGCATGGCCAGCTTATCGAGGATGCTTTCTTTAGGCTTGGACAGCAGCTTAAACAGCGCTTCAATCTCTTTCGATACGTCATCCAGTTCCTGCACGCCCAATGCCATGCACATCCGTTTGTAGCTGCCCATGGAATTGATCAGCACCGGAAAATCGTAACCGGTATTTTCAAACAGCAGGGCTTTGCCCCCGCCGGGCATTTTACTTACCCTGTCGGTGATTTCCGCTATTTCGAGCTTCGGGTCCACATAAGTGCTGATGCGCAGCAGTTCGCCTTCCTGTTCCAGCTTCTCTATAAAATGCCTGAGATTTTTATATGCCATTGTTAATTTATCTAATAACCAATGAACAAAAGTAAACATCCCGCGCCGCAATAAAAAATGCCCCCCGGAATAAACCGGGAGGCATCTCATTTATCTGTTCTCAGTTATCAATTGACGATCGTAACGCCGGCATGGAACACAGCTCTGGGCCGCGGGGCGTAGTAAGGTCTTGGTGGTGGCGGCGGCGGAACGGGCACAGGCACCGGGTAGTAAGCCGGTTCTGCATATACCACCCTTCTTCTCGGACGGTAGTAGTCATCGCGGCAATCCCTGTCTCTCCAGTATCTCTTTTCCCATTTGTCATAATGTTTATTGTGACCATATCCATGGCCATGCCCATGTCCTCTTCCGCGGTCCCAGCCTCTCTGGGCGTAGGTAGTAGCTACGGTACCACCCAACAGCAGCATCATCAGCAGTACTTTTTTCATGTTTCTTGGTTTTTGTTAAGATTGGTTGGCAAATAAATGTTGTAGTGTGTTACATGATATACAGTGTAACGACGGAATTAGCCGCATATTGGGCGCCAGGATATCCGGCGTAGCTGTACCTGTGTTTATGATGTTTATATTTCCTGTAGTGTTTCCGGTGAGGCGGCATCGGTGGACGCGGCGGTCGTGGTGGCCGGTGTACATGATGCGGGGGCCTTGGTGGTCTCGGCGGCAACGGTGGCCGTGGCGGTAAAGGCGGATGCGGAAGATGTCTTGGAGGTGGCGGCGGAAGCGGCGGAGCCGGTGGCCGGTGCTGTGCGGAAAGGTGGATCGTTCCTGCCAGCATCAACACAACCGTCGCATATATTATCTTGTTCTTCATGACACTTCGATTTGACCTTTACAACAGGAGAATGCATACCAGCTTATTTTACAATTCTGTGTTTCATTACTCTCTCCGCGATTTCTGAACTCTTCTTCAGCTACTTTAAGCTGGTTTTTGCGATTCTTTACCTGTTTAAACAGATAAAACCAACAACTATGCCAATAATCCCAATCCCTTTACCACAAAAGAAATCCCGGCTTTATAGGGCCGGGATACAGTTTATAAATGGACTTTATTGGGGGTTGAAAGTCGGGAGAAAGAAAACAAACTTTATGCCATAACTCACTATGATGGCCATCGCCGTTACCGTAATATCGGGCACCTGGTGGCTTTTACCTTGCCCCAGCCGCTGCCACCGCCGAGGCGGTAGGTAATGGTAAAGCCAGAGAAACCATACCAGTCCTTGTATTTTTTGGATCCGCGAATAGACCCGTCTGGCGGATAGGCGTTAGGCGTCTGTTTGCCGGCCAATTCATCGCCGCGATAAGCCATATCCACGGCTTTCTGTCCCCGATAAGCCAGCAATGTGTTTTGGTCCACGTAATTAGTACTCACGTCGTCGAGATAGTCGGTGGTGGTGGGTCGCAGCCCTATTTCAAACCCGAGGGTCCATTTGTCGTTCAGAATAGCTTTCACCCCTGCCCCCATTGGGAAAGACCAGGCAAAGAGGTCATAAGGCTGCCGCTGCGGATACTGGGGAAGCCCCTGCCCTTCCGTGCCCAGAGGACGTAAACGCACTTTGTTACCGGATATGTCTTTGGCAGTAGGATCAAATCCAAAACCACCCACACCGATAAACACAAAAGGGGTAAATCCTTTTTCATCGAGGTCCAGGAAATTGATCTCGGCAATCAGGCTGCCTTCGAAAACATTGCTTTTGAAGCTCAGGTTACGGGCGACAAGACTGGCCTCTGTATTAGTACTGTCAGCGGCGGCAACAATCCCCCAGGTAAAACCGGCCCTCAACGTAAGGTAACGGTTAATGTCTTTTCTCACCAACAGGCCCAGTGCCGGCCGGGTGTATTTCAGGTCTACCTTCTGTTGAACAAGATCACCGCTGTAGTTGGAAATACCGGCAAAAGCACCTACATGCCAATCCTGCGCGAAGCTAAAAAAGGGTACTGCCATGGATAACAACAGTATTCCGGCAAATTTTCTGAATTTCAAAGTATTTTGGTTTTAAGAGGTTAGTCCTGCTCTATTTAACGTTCTAATTAACAGTTTTATTTGGTGGGCCCAACGCAAAAAAAGTCTGCGCCCTCAAATCAACCGTTAAAGATGTAAAAATAAACTAATAAACCAATTAAGTAATACGCTGTGAAAAACTAATAAGGAAAAACAGGCTAACATCGGATATAAGCCCAGCCCTCCGCCTGCCGCTCCACCAGGTGGGCCACCGCTGCAGGCACTACTTCCACGAAGGGCAACAGCTGGTCCATCTTCAGCTGTTTGCCATTGATCGTATTCTGGCAAATCAGCCAGCCCACCGACCGGGCGTGCAGGTCTTTTACGGTGCCGGCAAAAGGATTACCGGCAGTAAACAATAGCGGATAGGCGTCGCCATGCACGGCCACCTCCACGGTTATACGGGACTGCCGGTCATGATAATACTGTAACAGGTTGTGAAGCTGGCCCAATAAAGCCTTCTGTGCCTCCGATGCAGCCGAAGTGATCTGAAAAATAACTTGCATGTTAACAAACCTACTGAAATACAGGTAAATACAAACAAAAAATACCCGGTTATATTTCCGGGATATCCTCCTCTTCCGGGAAAGGGTTGCCGGAAGGACTACCGCCCTGCGAAACATCGGCCCGCTGCTGCAAAGCCTTGTACCGGCGGGATGCTTCGCGCAACTGAAAGACCAGCGTGGCAGAACGGACCTCCTGCTGATGCAGGCTCACCTCCGCCAACAGCAAAGCTTTACGCTGACGCACCATTACCATCCAGCATATCAGTAACAAGGCACCCACCAGCAAAAACAAAGGCAACAGTATAAAAAGCGCCAGGGTAGTGCCATCACCGGCAGCCTGCGACGGTGCTGTGCCTTCCCGGATAGTATCCCGGCCGGCACAACCCCATAACAGGATCGGCAACATAAAGTATCGGATGGAAATAACGCGTTGCAATGTCTTTTAATCGTGGTTACCTGGCATTAGCCTATCGCTAAAATTATCAAATCAGCCGGATAAAAACTTGTCCAATCTGGCTTTTTTTACACCCCCTGGGCGGGTAAAAATCAGGGGCATCCAATCGCAAAAAACCCACATATGATTAAAATAAATTCATTTTTCTGATTATACATCCCTGGTTATCAACCCGTAATTTTTTTTCTCAAAAAAACAAACAGGTTACCACCAAAAAAAATTAATTTGGAAGATAACTTTAATACATCCGTGCCTATTTTTTTCAAGGACAAATGATAAGGACGAAGCGAATTACCCATCCCGTGAAGTAACCAAAAATCGAGTATGTCAAAATCTGCTGTTATCACCAAACAACAACTGGAACATCTTGCCCTGCAGGGAATGTCCTATGCTGACGACCACGTCGGCGACACCTTCAGCATCAAAGACGTGTCCGACCGTCTTGGTATCTCTTATTCCTATTTCTATCACAACTTCGCCGATTACATGGGAGAGCCGTTCTGGCATTATGTAAAACGTCACCGCCTGGAACTGTCCGCCGGCCTGCTGCGCCATAGCGGCCACTCTATCGGCGTCATCAGCGACCTATGCGGATACGCTACCACAGCGGCCTTCAGCAAGGCTTTCAAACAGCACTTCAAAGAAAGCCCCAAAGAGTTCCGCCGCATACCCGAACTACCCAACGAAAAAAGGACCATCCAGATCATTGAAACCATCACCACCACCACCGGCACAGACATCTTCGGAAATTTCTTCCGGTACGACCGCGGCGAAAGAGTACAACTGCCCGACTCCGTACTGTACTACACCCTGCTGTCCCGCGGCCAGAACCCGATCGGTGAAATGATCGCCAAAATGAACCAGTATTACAACGCCATCAGCAAAATACTGGGACAGATAGAAATCGCTACCGCTAAAATCATCACCGGCACCCTCGATTCCGTACCGGTGACCGACTACGAAAAAATATCCATCTACGCCGGCCTCAGCATACCGCTGCATGCCGCCGCCGCCCACCAGCATATGGAAACCAACTACGGTTACCTGATGCGCAAACGCATCCCCGGCGGCACCTACCTGCGGCTGCCCGTCCCCATGGACTTTGCCACCGCCGGTATCCCCATGTATAACTTCATTAATCAGAATTGCAAAGAAGGTAATTTCAAAATGAGCGGCAATCACTTCTTTATGGTACTTAACGGCACCACCGCCTGCGAAATTTATATCCCGCTGCTGCGGAAACATTATTAATCCAGGTTCCCGGGGCTCACGCCCCGGGCTACAATGTTGTTCAATTCCTTTAACAGCAGGGTGTGTGATTAAACGCACAGGGCTTGCCTCATTGGCAAGTCCTGTGCGTTTTCATTTTGAGAGATATACTTTTCCTGCTTCAGGATACTTTTTACTTTCTAAAACATCTTTCCTATTTTAAAAGACAGCTTTCTGCTTTTTTTTTTAGACAGCCTTCTGCTTTTTTAAAGATAGCTTTCTGCTTTTTTAAAGACAGCCTTCTGCTTTTTGAAGACCCGTTCTACTTCTTAAAGACAGCGCGGAAACAGTTGGCGCTAGTATTCACAGTGTCTGCCTGCTGCTTACCACGGCCATAGAATTCATCAAGGAAATGACCGGCATCAGACCATACCGTCTGCATCATCCCCTGGTAACGGGGTTTCATCTCCGGTGTAGCGGAACTACGGAAATCATACATGTCTTCCAGCTGCGCCACGGCATTATCGGGCTTGCGCCACGGACAGGTAATCACCTGCAGTCCCTTGGAGGCGAAATAAACCGGCGACTTGTCAGGACGCTCATAGTGCCAGTCGCAGATCATAATGTCTTTCGGCACAAGATCAATAGCGCGGTGGGTATTGTTCATACTCGCCTCCCACATGCCCATACCGGTGGTTTTGCCATCCAGCAGACGGTCGCCCCAGATCCATAACGTACGGCCTTTCTGCGCCAGATGGTTACGGACCTTCCATACCTCGCCGGCATACAGCTCCGCCTTGTCACGGCCCCCGCAACGCGGACATTTGTCCTCCCCAAGATAAAACACCTCATCCATACCGGCATGAAATGCTGTCGCTTCAAAAGCGTCCATCACCTCATCTACCAGCTCAAACACCACTTTGTGCACTCCCGGATGCAGCGGGCAATAGCTTTTGCAATACAGGCCGTCGGCATTAGGCCACTCATATTTGGCCGGCATCTTCACCCAGGGCGTTTCATCAAAATCAGGATATACCTTCAGCAGGTTCATCGTAGTGCCGGCCCACGACTGATGCCCCAGCAGATTGATCTGCGGAATCAGCTGAATGTGATGCTGCCGGCACACCTGCACCAGCTCCTTCACCTGCGCTTTGGTCAGCGCGCCAGGATCACGCAGCTCAGGATGAGAGGTATACTCATAGTTGAAATCCACCCGCAACACCAGTGTGTTAATATGCCGCGGTGCAAGCTCTTCCCGGATGAATTTCAGAAAGGGAGCCAGACCGGCACCAGTAGGCGCCGCAATACAAAAGCCGCGCACAGGCAAGGTATCTTTCGGTAAGGCATTGGAAGAAGATGGGTACAGTACAGCGCTGCCCAGCAGCAGCAATAGCATGGTCAATAGTTTTTTCATAAAGGGCAATTTTCCAACGTTTCAGACAAAATAACAAATGCATCGCTTTTTCTATAGTGAAATCCGGCATTAGATAATTTTACATGCAAAAACATATGATTTTTAATAAATTTGGCTAAAAGCAAATCCATGACCGAGTTTAAGCTCCCTTTTAATGCGCGGCTTACGTTTACCCTGTTATCGCTTATTTTACTGGTATACATCGCCCATACGGCCAGCAGCATCATCATCCCGCTGCTGTTTGCGTTCCTCATCTCCATCATGCTGCTGCCGGTAACCCATTTCCTGGAAAAACGCAAATTTCCCCGGGGATTGGCCGCCGCCGTTGCCGTACTGCTGTTTATCATCGTTATCCTGTTGATCATGCTCCTGATGGGCACCCAGATGCAGGCCTTCATTGCAGACTTCCCCCAGCTGGAAAAGAAATTGCTGGACACCGTCACCTCCCTGCAGGAATGGATCGACCACAAATTCCATATCAGCTCCAACGCCCAACTCAGCTACCTGCAAAAGGCTGCGCTGGGAACACTCGGAACAGCTACCAGCTTCATCAGCCAGACCTTCCTCTCCCTGTCTTCCCTCATCGTGTTTATCGTGTTTGTACTGCTGTATTCTTTCTTCATGCTGTTTTACCGTAAACTGCTGGTGACTTTTCTCGTCAGGCTCTTCCAGGAAAAACACCGCGACACGCTCCTCGATGTGCTCGCCCGCACCCGCTACATCATCAAAAGCTACGTCGGCGGCCTGATGATCGAAATGGTGGTAGTGGCCGTTCTCAATACCGCCGTATTCCTGATACTCGGCATCAAATACGCGATACTGCTGGGCGTGATGGCCGCTATCTTCAACATCATCCCCTACATCGGTATCTTCACCGCCCTCATCATCAGCATGCTGGTCACGCTGACTACGGGCACGCCTATATCAGCGCTGCAGGTAGGCATCGCACTCTTCCTGATCCACCTGCTGGACAGCAACGTGCTCCTGCCCCGCATCGTTGGCTCCAAAGTGAAAATCAATGCACTGGTAACCATCGTTGGCGTAGTCATGGGCAATATGCTATGGGGAATACCCGGCATGTTCCTCGCCATTCCCATCATCGCCATCATTAAAATCGTTTGTGAGAGCGTAGATTACATGAACCCATGGGCCATCCTCCTGGGAGACGAACAAGAGGAGAAAACCGCGAAGGTGAACCAGATTGCCGAACAAAAAGGCCAGCCCGGTGTAGACGATATCGCAGAAAGCCCTTCATCGCCCGAAAAAAAATAAATACTTAAAAAGCCGCGGGAGACAAACGCTCCGCGGCTTTTTTCATTTATAAAACAACCAACTCAACTGCTACGCTCCGGCTTTCCTCAGCGTCCTGCGATATACCCAGTAAAACACGATCGGGAATATAAACAGGTTGAACAACGTATCGGTGATCAAACCGCCGATCACCACACGCGCCAGGGGCCGCGCTGTCTCCGCCCCGATACCATGGCTCATCGCAGCAGGCAACAACCCGATAGCCGCCATCATCGCCGTCATGATCACAGGCCGTATCCGCGACTCCACGCCCTCACGTATGGCCACTGCCAATGAGGCATCGGAATAGGGATGTATGCTCCGGATATTCGTCTTGAATTTCGTCAGCAAAATCACGCCGTTTTGCACACAGATGCCAAACAACGCAATAAACCCGATACCCGCGGAAATACTGAAATTGACACCGGTGAGCCACAACGAAAATATACCGCCGATAATGGCAAACGGTACATTGTTCAACACCAGCAAAGCGTCTTTCATCCGTCCGAAGAGAATAAAGAGAAACAGGAAAATCAACAACAGGCTAATGGGCACCACCTGCATCAGCCGTTGGGTGGCCCTTTGCTGGTTCTCGAAATCGCCGGCCCACTCCAGGAAGTAATTTTTCGGCAACGCCACCTGCGCATTTACCTTCTCCCGCGCTTCTGCAATGGTACTGCCCAGGTCACGGCCGCGAACGGAAAACTTGATCGCACCGTAACGCTGGTGCTTGTCCCGGTAAATCATACTGGGCCCTACAATATGACTGATCTCCGCAATTTCCTTCAGCGGAATTTTGTTGCCCCGCAAAGTAGGGATCGTCAGGTTGCCAATGGCGACCTCATTCTCCCTGAAGCTCTCAGGGTAACGGATACGCAGGTCAAAATTCTTTTCGCCTTCATATATTTTGGTAGCCGCTTTACCACCTATCGCCATTTCTATCACGGAGTTGGCATCCTCCGTAGTAACGCCATAGAGCGCCATCTTCTGTTGATTCAGGTTGATGCGCAGCTCCGGCTGGCCAATATTGCGCAGGATACCCAGGTCCTCAATGCCCCTGACGGTTTTGAGGATTTTCTCTATCTGCTCTTCGTGCTTTTCCACTGTCTTAAAATCATCGCCAAAGAGCTTCACCACAATGGAACCTTTCACCCCTGAGACAGCCTCCTCCACATTGTCCATGATAGGCTGCGAGAAATTAAGCGTTACGCCGGGCGTACCGTCCAGCTTCGCATTCATCCGGTGAATCAGTTCTTCTTTGGAGATCCCGCTCTTCCACTGGTCCTGCGGATAGATGTCCACATGAAACTCGATATTATAAAAGCCCGTAGCATCGGTGCCATCATTGGGACGGCCTGTTTGTGACATTACCTGTCTTACTTCAGGGAACGTCAAAATTTTCCTGCGCATTTCATCAGCCACTTTCACCGATTCCTCCAGGGAAGTGCTCAGCGGGCCCGTGGCCCGGATATAGATAGCGCCTT
The DNA here is from genome assembly GCF_012516375.2 of Chitinophaga oryzae. NCBI lineage: Bacteria > Pseudomonadati > Bacteroidota > Chitinophagia > Chitinophagales > Chitinophagaceae > Chitinophaga > Chitinophaga oryzae. The sequence goes on along the minus strand of NZ_CP051204.2, from coordinate 3,039,855 downwards.
CATTGAGCTGCGGCAGGAACTCCGTTCCCAGGAACCGGAAGCAGTACAGGCCGGCAACCAGCACGATCATAGAAAAGATAAATACTACCCGGCGGTGATGAAATGTATAGTTAAAGATGCGGGAAGTGGAACGGTGTATAAAGGCAAGGAAGAAATTATGCTTCTCTTTCACATTTTTGCGCAGCAACACGCTCGCCATAGCGGGCACCAGCGTAAATGTCAGTATCAGCGCTCCCAGCAGCGCAAAGCCCAGTGTCCATGCCAGCGGAGAGAACATTTTTCCCTCCACTTTTTCAAAAGTGAAAATGGGCAGCAAGCCGGTGATGATGATCAGCTTGGCGAAGAAAATACCTTTACCGTTTTCCATGCAGGCTTTACGGATCATACCCAGCTTGCTCTGGCGGTTGAACCGCTCCATGCCCACCTGGTGCGCTTTCCTGTCCAGCATCACAAAGATTCCTTCCATCATCACCACGGCGCCGTCTATAATGATACCAAAGTCGATAGCGCCCATCGACAGCAGGTTGGCGCTCATCCCCTTTAACTTCAGGCAGATGAAAGCAAACAGCAATGACAGCGGTATCACCACGGAAACAATTATGGTCGTACGCCAGTCGGCCATGAAAATGAAAACAATCACCGTAACGAAGATGATGCCTTCGATCATATTGTGCAGCACCGTATGCGTGGAGAAATCGATGAGGTCTTCCCGGTTATAGAAGGTCTTGATCTTCACATCATCCGGCAGGATGCGGGTATTCAGCGTGGCTATCTTTTTTTTCAGTTCCACGATCACGTTGGCGGGGTTCTCTCCTTTGCGCATCACCACAATCCCTTCCACCACATCGTGATCACTGTCACGGCCCACCTGCCCCAGGCGGGGCAATGCAGCGATGGACACATCGGCCACGTCCTTTACGAGGATAGGCGTACCACCGATATGGTCCACGATCACATTTTTAATTTCCTCAACGTTGTTCAGCACGCCAATGCCGCGTACCACGTATGCCTGGGCATTTTTTACGATCACATCACCGCCTACGTTGATATTACTCTTGGAGAGCGCCTGGAACATTTCCTGCGCGGTAATGTCGTATTGTACGGCCTTGTCCGGGTTCATGGTCACCTGGTAAATTTTCACTTCGCCGCCGAAACTCACAATGTCGGCCACACCGGGTACGGCCAGCAGGTTACGTTCCACCACCCAGTCCTGCAGCGTCTTCAGCTGTTCGATATTGAGTTTGCTGCTCTCCAGCGTGTAACGGTAAATCTCCCCGGTAGGCCCGTAGGGCGGCTGGATCTCCGGTTCTACGCCATCGGGCAGGCTGGCCGAAGCGATGTTGTTATTGATCTGCTGCCGGGCAAACGTGTCATCCACCTCGTCGTCGAAGATCACTTTCACGACAGACAACCCGAACAGGGACGACGAGCGGATATGCGTTTTTTTCTGCGCCCGGTTCATGGCTATTTCGATGGGACGGGTCACAAATTTCTCCACCTCTTCAGCACTGCGGCCCTGCCATTGGGTGATGATGGTCACCGTGGTATTGGTCACATCCGGGAAAGCGTCCACCCCTATCTGTTTGAAGCTGACATAGCCCGCCACGGCCATAATGCCTGCAGCAAAAAAGATGAAATATTTATTCTTCAGGGAAAAAGCAAGTAGCTGCTTAATGAATCTGTTCATAATGCTGGCCTTTAGGGTTTACTGCTGGTCGGTCAGTGTGTCATAAATAAATACCTGGCGGGAAGCGACGATACGTTCCCCTTCTTTTAACCCGGAGGCGATATAGGTACGGTTATCCACTGTTCTGGCGATTTGTATTTCGCGGATGGCTACGCCAGGCCTGGCTGTTGTCAGCACCAGCACATAGTATTTATCATGGTCAAAGATGATACCGCGGGAAGGGATGCTCACCATGTTGAAGTCTGCGTGGCGTTTGGCTTTGGCGCGCACAAACATCTCCGGTTTCAGGAAATAGCCGGGATTGTCCACTACCACCCGGGCTTTCATCACCTTGGTCTCGGGGTCCAGTACGTTGTAGATCTTGTCTATTCTGCCGATAAAGGTTTTATCGGGATACGAAAGGGTGGACATCTCCACCGGATCGCCCTCCCGGATACCGGAAATATCGGATTCAAAGATATTGATCATGGCCCAGACGTCTTTCAGATCGGCCACTACAAAAATGGGATCGGAGTTGTCCGGCCGCCACTGCATACTTTCGGCTGCCCGTTTGCTGATTACGAACCCGGGCACCGGCGCTTTCACCATGTAGCTGGTCTGATGCGCGCCGCCGTTGATCTCCAGTACGGCGCTGGATTTGTTGTAAGCCGCAACGGCCTTATCGTAGTTGCTTTTGGCTTCCTCATAGTCCTTCTGCGAGTTCAACCCGCTTTTGTAGAAAGACTCCGCCACTTCCATGTTGCGTTTGGCGGTAGCCATATCGCTGGCGGTTATACGCTGATCCGCGGTAAAGCCTGCCATTTCAGGGCTTTTGATCACGGCGAGCACCTGGCCTTTCTGAACAAAATCGCCGGAATGCACTTTCACTTCGCTGACGATACCGCTGACCATCGGGAAGATACGGGCGGTTTTGTCTTCGTTTTCACTGATCTTTCCGGTCAGCAGCATTTCGTTATCGGCGGAGACGGTGGTGGCAGTATCCACCACCAGCGTGCGTAGCAGCGAATCACTGAGTACCCAGCGGGCCGTCTGTTCAGGAGCCGCTTTGCTGCCGCAGCCGGTGAGGATAATGCCCTGAATGGTTATCATAAAAACAGCTGCAGGTATATAAAGCTTTTTAATGTATTGCATGATGCTGGTGTAATTGGATCAAAGATGAAAGATGGAGGCCCCGGTAGCGAAGTTGATTTGCTCCAGCGCATTGAGTCGGTCGTATTTAAGCTCATTCATTTTAAGCACGTTATTACGGTAGGCGTCGTACAGGTCTATGAACTCCAGTAACCCGAGATGATGCAGCCCGTAATTTTTTTCCACTTCGTGCATCATGGCGGTGTATTCTTTTTCAAACCCCGGATCGAAATCCTGCAACAGCTTTTCCGTTTTCAGCGCCTGTTGCAGACTGTTCATAACATCATGCTCCAGCTGGTCCTGTGTGCCGTTGAGCTGCAGCTTGCTGTTTTCCAGTTCGGCTTTGGCCATTTTAATATTGCCCTGGTTACGGTTAAAGAAAGGCAGCGGCATAGAGAGGTTAAGGCCGTTGTAATTTCTTTCGAAGTTGCCCTGCTTATCATAGGAGAAACCCAGCTGTACATCGGGCACGGCGAGTGACCGTTGCAGGCGGAGGTTCATATGGTTGTACTGCACATTTTCCAGCGCTATTTTAAGATCGTAACGGTTGGCTTTAGCGGTATCCAGCAGGGCCTGATACGACAGGGCGCCTGCTGACAGCTGTGGCAAAGGGTCCGGCAGCTGCGGCTGAATACTGACGGTGGCGGGCACACGTATCAGCAGCGCCAGGTCGGACTGCGTCTGCTGAATATCCTTTTCCAGTTCCAGCGCGTCGTGCTGCAGGTCGTACAGCAAAGATCTGATACGGATGATCTCTTTGGGAGCGATATTGCCCAGGGCCTTCTGCTGTTCGAATACTTTGACGATCTGCTGCAGGAAAGCGATCTGGCGGCCGAAAGTTTGGAGGGACCGCTGTTTGTAGTAGAGATCATAGAAATTGTCGTGCAGGGAAAAACGGAGGGTGCGCAGCAGATCGAAGAACTGGTATTCCGTCATCCGTACGCTGCTTTGCGCCAGCTTTACCGCTTTGTTGCGCTGACCGGCAATCTTGAACAGCTGCTGTACCTGCAGCGTGTTTTGTCCTTCGTAGGAGAAATCGAACCACTTTTTGGTGGTATGGTTATACAGTACATTTTCAACGGTCACCTGGGGATTGTCCCACAGGCGGGCGGTGAGCACGGCTGCTTTGGCCGCATCGATGTTGAATTTCTGCGCCAGCAGCGGGATGTTTTTCTGAAGGAGCTGCGTTTCGGCCGCCGGCAGGGTAAGTTTGAGGGTATCCAACGGCTGCGCATGCACGCAGCAGCTCCATAGGACGCCCATCAGTACAGGGAAGGCTTGTAAGGCTAGTCTGATCGTCATACAACTTTAATTTTCGTTGCAAAGATGACGACAGGCTATTAGGCACTCATTAGAACGATGTTAAAACCAAATTAGATTTTGGCAGTTGTGGGGAAAAAGATGTTAAAGGTGGTGCCTTCTCCCGGCACACTGCTGACGGCAATGGTAGCCTGATGGAGCTGAAAGATACGCTGGGCCATGGCCAGACCGATACCATATCCTGAAAACGTATAGGCGTTACCGGCACGGTAAAGCGGCAGGAATATTTTGTCCAGTTCATCGGGAGCGATGCCGATGCCTTTATCGCTGACGGAGATAACAATGCAGTCAGCATCGTAGCTCAGGCGGAGGCTCACAGGCTGGTTATACGAAAACTTGAAGGCGTTGCGGACAACGTTCTGTAATGCCAGCATCAGCAGCGGGCGGTTGCCGCGGATAGCCAGCCGGGAAGCGTCATCGGGCAGGTTGCTCATGACTACGTCTGCCTGATGGGAAGGGGTTTTATATTGCCAGTGTTCCCGGATCTCCCACAACAGTTCGTCGAGCCGTATCTGTTCGGTATTGGCCGGGGTAAGGATCACGTCTACGCGGGTGAGCTGTAGGAGCCCGTCGGTGATCAGTTTCAGTTTCTCCGACTCGTCCAGCACGGTGCCCAGCGTGGAGATGTATTCCGCTTTGTCGCGCTCCCGGTGCAGGGTGACTTCTATCTCACCGATGATCGTTGTCAGCGGCGTTCTTAGTTCATGAGAGGCGTTGGACACGAAGGAACGCTGCATTTCAAAAGCCTGTTCCAGGTGTTGCAGCAGTTCATTAAAATTACCGGCCAGTTCGTCGATTTCATCTTTGTTGCGTCCTTGTTCCACGCGCATGTGCAGGTTGTTGGAACGTATTTTTTTCACCTGCCTGTTGATGCTTTGGATGGGCTGCAGCGCTTTGCTGGCAAACCATTGGCCCAGGAGGAAAGTAACGATCAGCGATACGCAGAGCATGATGATCAGTATCAGCGCGAGATATTGCAGTTGCTGTTCGCCTGCTTTGTTACGGGCCGTCACGATCACCACAAAGTCGCCCTGGTTGTCCGGGTAGAACATGCCCACGCCATACTTTTCCTTGAAAGTAAAGCGGTAGGTACCGGATTTGCGGATGGTGTTCAACAGGGAGAGCGGCCAACTGTACTTTATTTTCTCCAGGAAAACGGGCTGGTCTTCCTGGTCGTAGATGTTGCTGGATTCATCGGGGATGCTCTGGCGGTAGCTTTTTTCTATCTCGATGAATTTCTTTTTGGTCAGTTCATCTTTTTCGAGATACACCTGGGCGGTGACCAGCGCCCTTACCTGCAGCAGTTTATAGAAGCTGTTCCGGATATACTGGGCGGACAGCAGGTATATCAGGATGAACACACCGGTAAGAATGATACCGGTGATGAGGGTAAACTGAAGCGATAATCGGTGTCTTATCTTCATAGCTATGGCTGCCAGGTGCTTTTAACTTTCATGACGTATCCCATGCCGACTACAGTATGGATCAGCTTTTCACCGCTGAAGCCTTTTTCGATTTTATTACGGAGATAGTTGACATATACATCGATGGTATTGGTGCCGGTATCGAATTCCAGTCCCCATACCGCCTCAGCGATGAGCGCGCGGGACAGCACTTTGCCGGTATTTTTCAACAGCAGTTCCAGCAGGGCGTATTCTTTGGCGGTGAGCGTGATCTCCTGCCCCTCCCTGCTGGCGGTTTTAGACGTTGTGTCCAGCCGCAGGTCCGCCAGCGTGAGTATTTCTTTTTCCTGTTTGAAATTGTTCTTACGGCGCGACAGGGCGTTGACGCGGGCCACCAGCTCGGAGAAATGAAAAGGTTTGGCGAGATAATCGTCGGCGCCGGCGTTGAGGCCGTCTACAATGTCATGGGTGGCGCTCAGGGCCGTGAGCATCAGTACCGGGGCGGTGACGTCGCGCATGCGGAGGTGTTTGCAAATAGTGAGACCGTTAATGCCCGGCAGCATGATGTCGAGTATGATCAGGTCATAGTCCTGCTCCAGTGCGGCTTGCTGGCCCTGCAGGCCGTCCGTGTGCACGTCCACCTGGTGGTGATGTTCTTCCAGTCCTCTCTTAATAAAGGCGCCTACTTTGGATTCGTCTTCTACAACCAATATTTTCATACTTGAGGTATTATCGTACTATGATCTGTGCAAAAGTAGGAATGTTTCTTTTGGCGGGCATTAAAGCGAGATTAAAACATTCAATTTGAAAATTTAAAAATTTAAAAATTTTCAAATTGGTTTAGTTTTGCAACAACCTAAAAACAGGCACCGTATCATGCAACAACCCATCCTAAGCACAGCACAGCTGGTGCTCCGTCCGATTACAGAAAAAGATACCGCTGCCTTGTTCTCCCTCTTTTCCAATGAAGAAGTGACCCGGTACATGGATATTGACGCCTTTTCCAATATTACAGAAGCGACCCAGATCATTACCTTTTTCCGTGAACGCTGGGAAAAACAGGAAGGGATGCGCTGGGCCATCACCTTTAAAGATAAAGATGAACTCATAGGTACCTGCGGGTTTCATCACTGGAATAAAACACATTATAAGATAGAGCTGGGATATGATCTGCAACCGGCATACTGGGGCAGGGGCATAATGACAGAGGCGATCCCGCTGGCGTTGAAGTTCGTGTACCAGGAGCTGCAGTTCAATCGTGTGGAAGCGTTCGTGGACCCGTTGAATGCCGCGTCTTCCCGTTTACTGGGGCGGCTGGGCTTCCGTCATGAGGGGATGCTGCGCGATGCTTTCTTTGAAAAGGGAAAATTTGTGGATGCGGACCTGTACAGTTTACTCCGCCGGGAATATGACCGGGAGACTATCTGGCAGTAATTTATTTTTATCAGACATATGACCGGGAGACTATCTGGCAGTAATTTATTTTTATCAGACATATGATGCATTTGCAGTACCGGGATGCGGTCCCGGAGGATTTACCACAGATTGTCGCTATTTACAACAGCACCATTGCCGGCAGGATGGTGACGGCCGACACTTCACCGGTAACGGTGGAGAGCCGGGAGGCGTGGTTCCGGGCGCACAATCCGGAGCGCCGTCCTTTGTGGATGGTATATGATGGCGCTGAGCTGGTGGGGTGGATCAGTTTCTCTTCTTTTTATGGCCGGCCGGCATATGACGGCACGGTGGAGGTGAGCATTTACCTGGCGGAAAGCGCCCGTGGCAAGGGCTACGGAAAGGCGGTGCTGCAGCATGCCATCGATATGGCGCCGCAGTATGCGATACACACCTTGCTGGGATTTATTTTCGCGCACAATGTCCCCAGCCTGAAGCTGTTTGAGGCCAAAGGCTTTACGGAGTGGGCGCATCTCCCCGATGTGGCTGTACTGGACGGGCATGCCCGGACATTAAAAATCCTGGGACTTAAAGTCACTACGTAATCTTCCCGTCATCATTCGTAATTCGTAATTCGTAATTGTTATGTGGTGGATATATGCATTGTTATCGGCCGCTTTTGCTGCGTTGACAGCGATTTTTGCCAAGATAGGGGTGGCGGGCGTGCCTTCCAACCTGGCCACGGCTATCCGTACCATTATTATTTTGCTGGTGGCGTGGGGGATTGTGCTGGCGAGGGGAGAATATAAAGGGGTGACGCTTACGCGGCATACGCTGGTGTTCCTGGTGTTGTCCGGGCTGGCGACCGGTTTTTCCTGGATCTTTTATTTTAAGGCGTTACAGGTGGGCAAGGTGTCGCAGGTAGCGCCGGTAGACAAGCTGAGTGTAGCGTTGACGATCATCCTGGCGGCTGTTTTCCTGCACGAGGCGATCACCTGGAAAACGGCGATCGGGGCCCTGCTGATTATTTCGGGCACCCTGACACTGATCATTTAGTTATTTGGGTATTTGTGTATTGGGTTATTTTTTTTAATTGCAAAATGACTATTATAATGCAGTACTAAATAACAAAATAGCTAAATAATCAAATAGCTAAATGTGCCGGTTTGATTTTGTAAACACAGCGGCGGGCGCCATTGATGATATGGTCGAGGCGGGTCACCTGCACTTCTTCGCCGATGACGCTGATGAAGGTGTTCATCTCTGAAGTACAGATATTGTCGCAGGTAGCGGCGGCGCAGCAGATCGGGCAGTGGTTTTCGATGAAGAGGAAGATATCGCCTTCTTTTCTCCATTCTGCCAGGTAGCCTTCACCGGTGCGGATGGCCGCGAAGGCGGTCAGCCTGTTTTCGATACCGGTAACGCCTGCCAGGGCGGTATTATATTTTTCCTGTTGGTTCTTTTCGCGGGCGAGGATGACGTTGGCCAGTGCTTCCGGCCCCAGTACCGTTTTAATGGTCTGGATGATGTCTACCGTGAGTTCGGTATGGCTGTCCGGGAAGCGGGCGTTGCCAAGCGGGGTCAGGCTCCATATTTGCATGGGCCGGCCGACGCCTTTAGAGATACTTTCAAACTGCAACAAACCCTCTTCAGCCAGCTTTACCAGCTGCAGGCGGGCTCCTTCCGTGGTGATACCCAATTCACCCGCCAGTTCGGCAGCAGACAGGGGGCCCTTGGTCTTGATGAGCATCAAAAACCTGTCAGCGGCATTTTTGGTTCGTGTTGGATATTTTTCCAAGTTATTACTTGTTTTATTGTAAATGTCGTAATTTTGTGGGAGCTAAAAAAAAGAAATTTGGGATTTAGATGATTTTGGGTCCATTTTCGTCACCATTAAATCTCATAATCTTTTAAATCTCTAAATCTTAGGTATTAATGAACGTACTCATATTTAATGGCGCCACTGACACCCGCCCCGAAGCTACCTCTAATAGGCTGGCAGCTTACCTGTCAGATGCCTTAACAGAGAAGGGGTTACCGACCGAGATTTTCAGCCTGGCCGAAAAGCAGATCCCTTTCTTTTCGATGGCCGAAGCAGCTAAAAAGCCGGAGAGTGTGGCAGCTATGTGTGAGTCGTTCTGTAAAGCGGACCTTCAGATCTGGATGACGCCATTATATCATGGCAGCATGACAGGGGCCATGAAGAACAGCCTGGACTGGCTGGAGCTGACAAGCAAACACCAACGGCCATATTTAACCGGAAAGGTTGTAGCTTTGCTCTCCTGGGCCGACGGCACACAGGCCATGCAGGGGATCAACGCCATGGACGCCGTGGCTAAAGCATTGAGAGCCTGGGTACTGCCCTACTCTCTGCCTGTCCTGAAAAATAATCTTTATGACCCGCAGACCAGCGGGTTTACTGCATTTTATAAAACCAAGCTGGATATGATGGTTTCCCTGCTCTGCGCTGCCCAGTCACATGTGACAGCCGGGACAGCGAACTGAACCACTAATACAGCCGTATCAATCTAAAAATTCTGAATTATGATAACCGTTTCAGAAAAAGCAGGAGCATATATTAAGACGCTGATGGAGAACGAACATCATGCCCCCGGTACTTTTGTAAGAGTAGGCGTGAAAGGCGGTGGTTGCTCCGGCCTTGAATATGTGATGAAGTTTGAGACAGAAGAACAGGAAGGAGACCAGGTATTTGAAGACAAAGGCGTAAAGGTAGTCGTACAGATGAAAAGCCTGCTTTACCTGTATGGTACAGAACTGGACTACTCCGACGGCCTCAATGGCAAAGGCCTTTTCTTCAACAACCCGAATGCAACGAGAACATGCAGCTGCGGCGAAAGCTTCGCGGTATAAATATCAAAATCGTATGATGAACAGTAACGAAATAATAGATGATATAGCCAATAAGGAGTACGAGTTTGGCTTTACCACCGATATTGAAATGGATATCGCTCCTCCGGGGCTGAATGAAGATATCATCCGCTTTATTTCCGCTAAAAAGAATGAACCGGAATGGCTGCTGGAATGGCGTCTGAAAGGTTTTGCCGCCTTTAAGAAAATGCAGTTCCCCACCTGGCAGCACTTTGAAATGCCGGAGCTGGACCTGCAGGCCCTCTCCTATTATGCCGCGCCGAAAAAGAAAAAACAACTGAACAGCCTCGATGAAGTGGACCCGGAACTGCTGGCCACTTTTGAAAAGCTGGGTATTCCGCTCAACGAGCAGAAGGCCCTGGCCGGTGTGGCCGTTGACGCCGTATTTGACAGCGTGTCCGTAGCCACCACCTTCAAAGGCAAACTGAAAGAAATGGGCGTTATCTTCTGCTCTTTCGGTGAAGCGGTACAGGAATATCCTGACCTGGTAAAAAAATACCTCGGTACAGTAGTGCCGCACTCTGACAACATTTTTGCCGCGCTGAACTCCGCTGTGTTTTCTGACGGCTCTTTCACCTATATCCCGAAAGGCGTACGCTGCCCGATGGAACTGAGCACTTACTTCCGCATCAACGCCCAGAACACCGGTCAGTTCGAACGTACGCTGATCATCGCCGACGAAGGCAGCTATGTAAGCTACCTCGAAGGCTGTACCGCTCCCATGCGCGATGAAAACCAGCTGCACGCCGCAGTCGTGGAACTCGTTGCCCTGGACCACGCGGAAATCAAATACTCTACCGTACAGAACTGGTACCCCGGCGATAAAGACGGTAAAGGCGGTATCTACAACTTCGTGACCAAAAGAGGTATCTGTAAAGGCAATGCCAGCAAGATCTCCTGGACACAGGTAGAAACCGGCTCGGCCATCACCTGGAAATATCCCAGCGTGATCCTGCAGGGCGACTACTCTGAAGGTGAATTCTACTCCGTAGCGGTAGTACGCAACAAACAGATTGCAGACACCGGTACCAAAATCCACCACATCGGTAAAGGTACCAAAAGCCGTATCATCTCCAAAGGCATCTCCGCCGGCAGAGGCGATAACAGTTACCGCGGACTGGTAGCCGTTGGCCCCCGTGCCGACAACGCCCGTAACTTTACCCAGTGCGACTCCCTGCTGATCGGCAACGATTGCGGCTCCCACACTTTCCCGTATATCGAATCCCGCAATAAAACCGCGATGATCGAACACGAAGCCACCACCTCCAAAATCGGGGAAGACCAGATCTTCTATCTGAACGCCCGTGGCATCGATACGGAAAAAGCCGTAGCCCTGATCGTAAACGGTTACGTGAAGGAAGTGCTCAACCAGCTCCCCATGGAATTTGCCGTGGAAGCACAGAAACTATTATCTATCACACTTGAAGGAAGCGTTGGATAATTCGCTTATCCAATTAACTACATACAGAACGAAATAAAACAATCATGCTGACGATTAAAAATCTGCACGCAGAAGTAGAAGGGAAACAAATTCTGAAAGGCATTAACCTCGAAATAGGTAAAGGCGAAACACATGCCATCATGGGCCCCAACGGCTCCGGCAAAAGCTCGCTGGCCTCCGTGCTCGCAGGCCGTGATAACTATACTGTTACCGAAGGGGAAGTATGGTTCAACGGTAAAAACCTGCTGGACCTGTCTCCCGAAGACCGCGCGCGTGAAGGCGTATTCCTGGCTTTTCAATACCCTGTTGAAATTCCGGGCGTATCCAACCTGAACTTTCTGAAAACAGCCCTCAATGAAATCAGGACCTATAAAGGACTGCCTACCATTGAAGGCCGTGACTTCCTGAAACTGACCAAAGAGAAGCAGCAGCTGGTAGACTTTAACGCCAACCTGATGAACCGCTCCCTGAATGAAGGTTTCAGCGGTGGTGAAAAGAAACGCAACGAAATATTCCAACTGGCAATGCTCGACCCGCAGCTGGCCATCCTGGACGAAACAGACTCCGGTCTGGACATCGACGCGCTGCGTATCGTTTCCAACGGCGTTAACAAACTCCGCGACGCAGAAAAATCTTTCGTAGTCATCACCCACTACCAGCGTCTGCTGGAGTACATCGTGCCTGACTTTGTACACGTACTGTACAACGGCCGTATCATCAAAACCGGCACCAAGGAACTGGCCCTGGAACTGGAAGAAAGAGGCTACGACTGGCTGAAGGAAGAGTTACATTTGAAAGAATCAGTATAAGAAGCATACAATTATGACGAGTGATATTACATTGCCTTTTTACCAGGCGTTAACTACCGATGTGAACGCATTATCGGCCTGCCAGGCGCAGGACGAATTGCAGGGCATCCGCCAGGAGGCTTTGGACCGCTTCTCTGTGATGGGCCTTCCTACCCTGAAAACAGAAGCATGGCGTTATTCCAATATACAACGCTACCTCAAGGAGTTCCCTTATGAGCTGTTGTACGCCACCACTACCGTACCTGCCTCCGTGATAGCCCAGGCGGCTGTACCGGAACTGGACTGCTACCGCATTGTGCTGGTCAACGGCCACCTGCAGGCAGACCTCTCTGAACTGCCCGCCGGCAAAGGCATCACTATCGGCGCACTCAGCGCCCATACGCAGGCCCCGGGTTTCACCAGGTGGTTCAACAAACAGCACCACCTCGCCCAGGAGTCGCTGGCCACCCTCAATACCGCCCTCTTCGCAGACGGACTGTATATTGAACTGGCCGCCAATACGGTTATCGACAAACCGGTACATATCGTTCATGTATACACCGCCGCACAGCATGCCTTCATTCAGCCCCGCCACCTGTGGGTACTGAACAGAAATGCTGCCGCTACCATCATTCAAAGCTCCATCCATCCGGACACCAACGCCACGGCTTTCGCCAACAGCGTACTGGAAACCGTGATAGAGGAAAATGCGGAACTGTGGCATTACAATATCCAGCAGGGCGACCAGCACTTCCGCGAAGTGCACACCACCGCCGCCCAGCAACAGGCCAACAGCCGTTACCATCACTTCAATTTCACCCTGCCCGGCACCCCGTTCACCCGCAACAACCTGAGCGTGGCCCTCAATGGCAGCTATACGGAAACGAACCTGAACGGCCTGTACATTGCCAACGGCAGCCAGCATGTAGACAACCATACTTTTATGGACCACATCATGCCGAACTGCAACAGCAATGAACTGTACAAAGGAGTACTGCTCGACAGCGCCAACGGCGTTTTCACCGGCAGGATCCTGGTACACCAGGAAGCGCAGAAAACCAACGCCTTCCAGCAGAATAATAACCTGCTGCTGGGCGCCAAATCAGATATCAACTCCCAACCGCAGCTGGAAATTTACGCCGACGACGTAAAATGCAGCCACGGTTTCACCGCCGGCCAGTTCAGCGAAGAATCCATGTTCTACCTGCGCTCCCGCGGTATCGGGGAAGATGCTGCCAAAGCACTGATGGTAAATGCCTTCTCCCATGATATTACAGACGAAGTGAAGGTGCCCGCCCTGCAACATTACCTGCAGGAACAGATTGCCGCCATCATGAACAACTAATTACCGATCCAATGGAACATATTGCTAACATAGAAACCGCAGCCCTGGACGTAAAGCAGATCAGGAAGGATTTCCCTATCCTGCAGGAACTGGTGCACGGCAAACCGCTGGTATACCTCGATAACGGGGCTACCACGCAGAAGCCGCTGACGGTCATAGAAACAGAAGCCCGGTATTACGAAGAATATAACAGCAATGTGCACCGCGGCGTTCACCACCTGAGCCAGGAAGCCACCAACGCCTACGAGAAAGCCCGCGAAATTGTAGCCGGCTTTATCAATGCAGCGCATACCCATGAGGTCATCTTCACCAAAGGCACCACCGACGGGATCAACCTGGTGGCCAACACCATGGGCCGCCGTTTCCTGAAGGAAGGCGACAGCGTGATCATCTCCGCCATGGAACACCACTCCAACATCGTGCCCTGGCAGATCGCCTGCGAGGAAAGCGGCGCCACCCTGAAAGTGATCCCCATCAATGAAAAGGGAGAACTGAAAATGGACGCGTTCTCCGCCCTGCTGGACGATACGGTGAAAATGGTAGCAGTGACTTATGTTTCCAATACGATGGGTACCATCAACCCGGTAGAAGACATCATCGCACAGGCACATGCCCGTAACATCCCCGTACTGCTGGACGCCGCACAGGCCATCCAGCATATGACGATCGACGTGCAGGCCCTGCAGGTGGATTTCCTCGTTTTCTCCGGACATAAAATTTACGGTCCCACCGGCATCGGCGTACTGTACGGTACCACCGAATGGCTGAACAAACTGCCTCCCTACCAGGGCGGCGGCGATATGATCAAGACCGTTACTTTTGCTAAAACGATCTATAACGAACTGCCCTATAAATTCGAAGCAGGCACCCCGCACATCGCAGGCGCCATCGGTTTAGGGGCAGCGATCCGCTACCTGCAGCAGACAGGCCCCGACAAAATCCAGCAGTGGGAAGAACAACTGCAGGCTTATGCGCTGGAACAACTGCGGCAGATAGAAGGTATCCGCTTCATCGGCGATGCCGCCCGCAGAAGCGGCGCCATCTCCTTCCTGGTACACGACATTCACCCGTTTGACTTAGGTGAACTGCTGGACCAGCAAGGGATTGCGGTGAGAACAGGACACCACTGCTGCGAACCGCTGATGGATGAGTTTAAAATCCCCGGCACCGTTCGTGCATCGCTCACCTTCTACAATACAAAGGAGGATATCGATAAACTGGTAGCCGGCATCAAACGGGCCGTGTCCATGTTGCGGTAAAAGGAGACTACTATTATGACGATTAACGAAAGACAGGATGAAATAAAGTCCGACTTTGAAGTAATGAGCAACTGGGAGGATAAGTACGAATACATTATCCAGCTGGGCAAAGATCTGCCGCTCATTGCCGAAGAATACAAGACGCCGGAAAACCTGATCAAAGGCTGCCAGTCACGCGTGTGGCTGCACACCGAACTCAGAGACGGCAAACTGTATTTCACCGCCGACAGCGACGCCGTGATCACCAAAGGGCTGGTAAGCCTCATGATCTACGTGCTCTCCGGACATACGCCCAAGGAGATCGCCTCCGCGGACATCTATTTTATCAATGACATCGGCCTGAGCAGCCATCTCTCGCCCACCCGCTCCAACGGGTTGCTGAGCATGCTCAAACAGATGAAACTTTATGCAGTAGCCTACCAGGCAAAAACAAACCAGTCATGAGCGAAGAAGCATTAAGGGAAAAGATAGAAGAACAGCTGAAAACCGTATACGACCCGGAAATCCCTGTCAACATCTGGGAACTGGGACTGGTATATGCTATCAAGATCAAGGAAAACAACCGCATTGGCATTGATATGACCCTCACCGCTCCCGGATGCCCGGTAGCCGGCGATATCATCCGCGAAGTGGATGAGAAGGTCCGTAACATCGAAGGCGTATCCGACGTAGATGTGCACCTTACCTTCGATCCGCCATGGACGAAAGAAATGATGAGCGAAGAAGCCAAACTTGAACTGGGTTTTCTTTAAACCTGAATAAATATTTGCTGAAAACGTCCCGCCCCCGGGGCGTTTTTTTTATTTTCTGAGATCAGGTTTCGGTTTCCCCTACCCGACAATCGGGGGTGTTCCCCTCCACGATCCCGCCTGCCCGGTTCTCCCGGATTCCCGGTTTTTAGTTTCCTGCTTCCGGTCTTCCGTATCCCAGCTGCTGTTTCTATCTGTTTTTATTTATTACACAATGTTAATTTAACATCTGAAGTAATTAATAATCAGACAGTTACAAAATTTTAATCTACCGTATAAATAACAAGGTCCACCGATTTACTTTTTCGGTAAAACCTTATTTTTAGGCCGGAAAATGTGGCGTTACTATATACATTGCGTAGTATTCACCGATATTTGACTTTTATTTTATGAAATTATTTAATTTGTAGCATTGTTCATCAACAGCTACTTTAGCGATTTTTGATGCCATGCCACGGATTAGATAAATGAGCCAATAACCAAATAATAAAATAACTAAATAATTGGACCTAACGGAAGAACAGGTGCTGGCGATGGCACCCGATGAATCGTCCCGCAAAGCGGGAAAAGAGCTGGCCAAACCGGCCAAATGGGTCAGCAAGGGCTTCAGTGAAGCTGCGCTGTGGGGCGAATGCCAGGGCAGCGGCAGCAAACCCTATCAGACACAGGTAGACATCAGCGCCATGGCTTTCCGTTGCAGTTGCCCCAGCCGCAAGTTCCCCTGTAAGCACGGCGTGGGCCTTTTATTATACTACGCCCGGGAGAAAGCCTCCTTCACCCGGCAGGAGCAACCGGCATGGGTAACAGAATGGATCAGCAAACGCACGGAGAAAGCAGAAAAGAAAGCGCAGCAAGCCACCGACGCCAAACCGGTGGACGAGGCCGCACAAAATAAACGGCAGGAGGCGCGGCACCGCAAAGTAAGCGACGGACTGGACGAACTTCTCCGGTGGATAAAAGACCTGGTGAGGAACGGCCTGATCGGTTTGCCTGACAAAGGCGCCGACATGTGCGAAAACATGGCCCGCCGCATGGTGGACGCGCAGGCGTCCGGCCTGGCAGCCATACTCCGCGAAATGGCGGAAATCAGCTACTACAGCGACGGCTGGCAGACCGCTTTTATGGACCAGCTGCTGCGGCTCTACCTGGCCGCAAAAGCTTATCACCACCAGGAGCAGCTGGATCCTGCCCTTCAGCAGGATATCCGGTCGCTCATCGGTTACTCCCAGTCACAGGAAGAACTTAAAGCACAAAACGGCATCACGGACACCTGGCTGGTACTCGGCAAAAAGAGCACCGAAGACGACCGGCTGATCACCGAACGGTACTGGCTATACGGGCTTACCACCCGCCGGCCGGCACTGGTGCTGCAGTTTACCATCCGCCATCAGCCACAGGTACAACTGATGCCCGCCCCCGGCAGCTGTATCCGGGCCGAACTGGTCTACTACCCTTCTGCCGCGCCCATGCGGGCACTGATCAAAACGCAGCAGGCCGCGCCGGCAGATCATCAGTTCCGCGGATACGCCGGCTGGTCAGAAGTACTGACCGCTCAAACACAGGTCAGCAGCCGGCTGCCGCTCTATAACGACCAGGTATATACGATCGGGGCCCTTACGCCGGTACAGCGCAACGGGCAGTGGTGGCTGCGCGACGAGCAACAGCAGGAAATGCAGCTAAAGCCCGATTTCAGAAGCCTCTGGAAACTGCTGGCCCTCAGCGGCGGCTCCCCCCTGCCAATGGCTGTCATCGGCCGCGAAACACAGTATGAGCCTATCGGCGTATGGTATCAGCAGGAATATAAAGTGCTGTAAACTGACGAATACCAGTATAGGCGTGACCGTTATAAGACGCCCGGACAGACAACAGACCGGCCGTCTCCCGGAAGAAAAGGCTTCAGGACAACCGGCGCCATAACAGGCAAAGCCCGTCAAAGGCACGCCCTGCCGGGAAAAGCCCGTCCGTCTCCCGGAAACAAAAAGACAACCGGCCCTTTAACAACTTTTAAGTAAACGACGATGCAGTCCTGGAACGACATCATAAACATAGCCCTGCTGGGCACGGCCAAAAAACAGCCGGACACCAACAGCCTCCCCGGTCCCCTGCAGGCTGCAGCCGGCACCGTGCTGGCAGCGCCGGGGACAGACCGGGAAGAGCAGTTCCTGCAACTCGCCTCTCTTGTATTTAACTACCGGCAAAGCGGCGCCATGGCCACGGCCGGCGGTCCCTCCACCATGACGGTATGCCCGCCGGAGACCAAAGCCTATTGCAGCGCAACCGCCATCCAGGCGCTCCATCATACGCTGGACAGCGAAAACATCCCGCTGCTGACCCTCTGGATGGAACTCTGCACCCGTCACCAACAGGTGCTTCCCCCGGAATACCTGCCTCGTATCCTGGAAAATGCCAGCCGGCATAAATCCCTGCGTAACCTCGCAGCAGCCTGCTGCGGTAAACGCGGCGAATGGCTGGCGCAGTTCAACCGGGAGTGGAACTTCTCCGTTGCCGCCGACACCACCGAAGAAATGTGGGAGAACGGCACCACCGCCCAACGCCTGGAAGCCCTGACCCGCATCCGCCTGGAGCAGCCGGCTGAAGCCCGTGCCCTCCTGCAGGCCACCTGGCCGCAGGAAAGCGCCGCCGTAAAAGCAGAACTGCTCAGCGCCCTCTCCACCGGCATCGGCCTGGAAGACGCCCCCTGGCTGGAAACACTGCTCAACGAAAAAAGTAAACAGGTAAAAGAAGCAGCCCTCACCCTGCTGAAGAAAATTCCCGGCAGCAGCCTGCATGAACAATACCGGCAAATACTGGAAAATTCCATCCGGACAGACAAAGGCAAAATAACGGTAACAGCCGCCATTCCGCCGGACACGGAGATCTTTAAAACCGGTATCGATAAACTCAGCAACAACGCCCGCATCTCTGACGATGAATATATCCTGTCACAACTGGTGGCACTCGTACACCCAAGGATGTGGGAAGAACATTTTAACGCCTCCTTTGAAGAAGTGGCAGACCTGTTCCATCAGCAGCAATCGCTGAAACCTTTTGTGCCCTCGCTGGTACAGGCCATCAGCTGGTTTGCAGATGAAAAACGCGCACTCTCCATGGTGCAGCACAGCGATACCTTCCACATGACGTTGCTGCCGCTGTTGCCCGCCGATCAGCAGGACACCTATATCCTGCAGCATTTCGACGCCCACGCCAACCTGGTGATGAACTACGTAGGACAACTGCAACAGGTATGGAGCGAGGAACTGGCCATGAAGATCCTCCGCTTCTGTGCTAAAAACCCTTACACCTATTCACAGCGGACGATGGGCGATTTTATCACGCTCATCCCCTCTTCCGTGAAATCAGCACTGGATGAGATCTCTGCGGAAAACGAGAACTACCAGACCTATTGGAAATCCATCTCCATGCACCTGGTGGGACTTTTACAGATCAAAACATTCATACAACAATCATTTACAAAAAACAGTTAAATTACGATATACCATGTCTGACACCTTACGCCAACACGCAGAGGCACTCTACGCCACCGAACTGGAAGAGCTGAAAAAACAGGACAGCGGCAAACGGCCCCATAACTGGCTGATGTCGCCGCAAGCCGTGGTGACTTACCTGATCGGCGGTAAACTGAAAAACGGATTTGAGGTGAGCCCTAAATACATTGGCAGCAAAAGACTGATGGAAATTGCTGTCGCCACCCTGGCCACCGACCGCGCCCTGCTGTTGTACGGACTGCCCGGCACGGCCAAAAGCTGGGTCAGCGAACACCTCGCCGCCGCCATCAGCGGCGATTCCACCCGCATTGTACAAGGTACCGCCGGCACCAGCGAAGAGAGCATCCGCTATGGCTGGAACTACGCCCGCCTGCTGGCAGAAGGCCCTTCCCGCCAGGCGCTGGTGGAAACGCCGGTCATGCGCGCCATGCAGGAAGGTAAAATCGCCCGTATTGAAGAGCTGACGCGTATCGGCGCCGACGTGCAGGACACGCTGATCACCATCCTCTCTGAAAAAACACTGCCCATCCCGGAACTGAACAGCGAGGTACAGGCGGCCAAAGGCTTCAACCTGATTGCCACGGCCAACAACCGCGACAAAGGCGTCAACGACCTGTCCAGTGCATTGAAACGCCGTTTTAATACCGTGATACTGCCCGTTCCCGGCACCATGGAAGAAGAGATCGACATCGTAAAGAGAAGAGTGGAAAGCTTTGAGAAAGTGATGGAGCTGCCCGCCGAAAAACCCGCGCTGGAAGAAATACGCCGCATTGTCACCATCTTCCGCGAACTGCGCAACGGGGTGACGGAAGACGGCAAAACAAAAATCAAATCGCCCGGAGGCACGCTCAGCACCGCTGAAGCCATCTCCGTTGTCAATAATGGTTTAACCCTCGCCGCTTACTTCGGCGACGGCCGCCTCACCGCCGCCGACCTCGCCGCCGGTATCATCGGCGCCGTAGTGAAAGACCCGGTGCAGGATAAACTGGTGTGGCAGGAATACCTGGAGACTGTTGTCAAAACCCGCGATGAGTGGAAAGATGTATACCGTGCCTGCCGCGATTTGCAATAACCTAACCGTGTAATCATGTCTGTTCATATACTTGGAATCCGGCACCATGGGCCCGGCTCTGCCAGGAACGTCAAAAACTTCCTGGAAGCGCTGCAACCCGATATTGTGCTGGTGGAAGGCCCGCCGGAAGCTGACAGCATCCTTTCGTGGGCCGGCCATGAAGCGCTGAAACCACCGGTGGCCATACTGGTGTACCAGCCCGATAACCCGCAGCACTCCTGCTTTTACCCATTCGCCGAATACTCCCCCGAATGGCAGGCTATCGGCTATGCCCAACGGCAGCATATCCCCGTACGGTTTATGGACCTGCCGCTCACACATGTTTTTGCCATCGGGAAAGAAAAACAAGCCGCCGCAGGCCTGCAGCAACAGGAAGCAGCGGAACAACCCTCCGCGGAAACAGATGACCCCGCGCCGGAAATAACCAACGCCAAAGTCCGCTCCCTCCCCGGAGGACCCGACCTGGTAGCCGTAGCCGACAGCGATGATGAAGACCTGCCGGTCCAACAACTCGTCCCGGCCGCCTTCCGGCATGATCCCATCGCCTACCTCGCCCATGCCGCAGGGCATGACGACGGCGAAAGATGGTGGGAGCATATGTTCGAATACCGTCAACAGGACGACCAGATATTTGAGGCCGTGAGCGACGCCATGGGCGCCCTGCGCGACGAACTACCCTCCCGCGATAGCCGCATGGAACGGCTGCGCGAAGCCTGGATGCGCAAAATGATACGGCAGGCGGAAAAAGAAATGCATACCCGCATTGCGGTGATATGCGGCGCCTGGCACGCGCCTGCCCTGAAAAATATGCCCACGCAGAAAGCAGACAACGACCTGCTGAAAGGACTGCCAAAAGTTAAAATTGATTGTACCTGGATACCCTGGACGTATAGCCGTTTGAGTTACGACAGCGGCTATGGCGCCGGTGTGCCTTCTCCCGGATGGTACCAGCATGTATGGGACCATCCCGCCGACGACGGTACCCGCTGGATGGCGCTGGTAGCCAAACTGTTCCGCGAGCAGCAGAAAGACACCTCCGTTGCCCATGTGCTGGAAGCCGTACGGCTGGCCAACGCACTGGCATCGCTGCGGCAATACTCCAGGCCCGGCCTCGAAGAACTCAACGAGGCCACCCTCAGCGTATTGTGCAACGGGGAAGATGTGCTGATGCAACTGATACAGGACGAACTGATCGTCAGCAACCGCATCGGGCAGGTGCCTTCCGACATCCCTAAACCACCACTGCAGGCCGACATCGAGCGGCTGCAGAAAAAGCTGCGGCTGCCGCAGACAGCGGATTTTAAAGACTATGTGCTCGACCTCCGTAAAGACACAGACCTGGACCGCAGTATCTTCCTGCACCGGCTGGAACTGCTGGGCATCCGCTGGGGCGACCGGCAGCAAACCTCCGGCAAAGGCACCTTTAAGGAACAATGGCGCCTGCAGTGGGACCCGTCATTTTCTGTAGACATCATTGAAAAAGGCAGCTGGGGCAATACCGTACTTGAAGCGGCGACACAATATATCCTGGACGTATCCGGTAAAACAGCGACCCTCCGGGAAGTTTGCCGGATGCTGGAATCCGCACTGCCGGCAGAACTGCCCAAAGTGGTGGACGCCCTCATATTGCGGATCAACAACCTCGCCGCCGCCGCGGGCGATGTGCTGCAACTGCTGGAAGTAATACCATCGCTGGTCAACATCACCCGCTATGGCAACGTGCGTAAAACAGACGCAGACCTGGTGCTGAACATCGTGGAAAGCATGATCAGCCGGGTATGTATCAGTTTACCCGCCGCATGCACCGCTGTGGGAGAAGACGCCGCGCTGGAACTGCTGGAACAGTTTCAGGCCATGAACGATGCCATCAACCTGTTACAGCACGCCCACCTGACCACCGCATGGACAGACACCTTACAGGCCATTTCGGCCAACAGCCAGTCGGCCCCGGTGATCGCCGGGTATGCCTCCCGCCTGCTGTTCGACTTTAAGATACTGAACAGCGAAATGCTTTTCAACCGCTTCAGTATAGCCATGTCCGTAGCCAACGCACCCGCCGTGGCCGCCGCATGGCTGGAAGGCTTCCTCAAAGGCAGCGGTACCCTCCTGCTGCTGGACGATACCCTCTGGCAGATGGTATGCAGTTGGGTAGGACAGTTGGAAAATGATATTTTCATGCAGATATTGCCGTTATTACGCCGCACCTTTTCTAACTTTACCGCCCCGGAAAGAAAAAAGCTGGGGGAAAAAGTGAGGAAAGGAACCGATGGCGGTCCGGCGCCAACCACCGTGGCCAACGGCATAGACGATACACGGGCAGCCCTCGGCATCCCGGTGGTGATGAAGATGTTGGGATTTTTTCACCCTGAAAACCAGGCAGAATAAATGGAAGAAAATATACGACGATGGCGGCTGATCCTGGGAGGCGATAATAATGACGGTACAGCTTTTACCCTCAACAAAACCGACCTTCAGGTAGACAAAACGCTGGAAGCCCTTTACGACAGCAACCGCAGGGGCGGGCTGGGCGCCTCATCGCCCAACGTCAGCCGCTGGCTGGGCGACATCCGCAGTTATTTCCCGTCCTCCGTAGTACAGGTGATGCAGAAAGACGCCCTCAAACGGCTGGACCTCACCTCCATGCTGCTGGAGAAGGAAATGCTGCAAAACGTAGAACCCGACGTACACCTGGTCGCCACCCTGATGACCCTCAGCCGCGTGATCCCGGAAAAAACCAAAGACACCGCCAGGCAGGTGGTGAAAAAAGTGGTGGACGAACTGCTCAAAAAGCTGTCGCAGCCCATGCAACAAGCCATTACCGGCAGTCTTAACCGGAGCATCCGCAACCGGCGGCCCCGTCACCAGGAAATCAACTGGGACCTGACCATCCGGAAAAACCTACAGCACTATCAACCGGAATATAAAACCGTTATACCAGAGACGCTGATCGGTTACGGCCGTAAGAGGTCTGCGCTGAAAGACGTGGTGTTATGCCTTGACCAGAGCGGGTCTATGGGCACCTCTGTGGTCTACTCCGGCATCTTCGGCGCAGTGATGGCTTCTATCCCTGCCGTACAAACGAAAATGGTGGTGTTTGACACCGCGGTGGCCGACCTGACCGAAGAGCTGCAGGACCCGGTGGAATTGCTGTTTGGCGTACAGCTGGGCGGCGGCACCGACATCCATCTGGCGCTGCAGTACTGTCAGCAGCTGATTACCCGGCCGGCGGATACCGTGCTGGTAGTCATTACCGACCTGTTCGAAGGCGGCGATGAAGCCGGCATGCGCAAGCGCTTTACCGACCTGGCCGCCAGCGGCGTACAGGTAGTGGTGTTACTGGCGCTGAATGATGAAGGCGCACCCTCATATGATCATGAAAATGCACAGTTCCTTGCTACGCTGGGTATCCCGGTATTTGCCTGCACACCCGACAAATTTCCGGATATGATGGCCATGGCGCTGAGCAAACAGGACATCGCTCAATGGGCTGCCAGAGAGGAAATCGTCCTGAAAAAATAAAGAACCTATTTAAGCCTTATGCCATATACTAAGGAAACTATACTACCTTTTATCGAACGACAGCAACAGCTTTATGAAGACGGCGGCCAATCCGGGCTGCTGCAGGACGGGGTAGCTTTCCTTACCGGGCAAACCATTCACCCGCCGGTATGCACCGATGCAACGGCCGCCCGCGAAATGGGCGTCTTTGTACAGCTGCTGAAACTACCCGACCAATGGGATGACAACGACCGGCTGGTATTACAATTGCTGGCCGATCCCCTCGTCTGGCAGCATTGCCGGGAACGTTTCCTGCAACGCGTGGTGCCCATGCTGGACACACCAGGTTCCGCATCGGCCATCGTACTGCGCTTCAGCTACTTCACCAACTACCTGCAGCAGAGAGGCTGCACCACCGAAGAAATCGGTTCTATCCTGATCGTCTACTCCGGCGATGGCAACAATTTCGACCTGACGCCGCTGAAATTCACACCGCTGCGCAAATTCTTGCAGGACCTGATCAAAAGCGCCGAGTGGCCTACCGTAGATGCCTACCTGCGTACCTGGAGGGAACACGGCTGGAACTCCCTCTTCTTCCGGCTCCTGTCCAAAGGACACCCGGACCGCGAAATGGAGTACCTGGAGCATATCCTTCACCAGCCTGACAAGGGGTTTGTCAACGTGGAGCTGTCGCGGGTATTGCTGCAGCTCAACCCGGACAAATACCGGCCGCTGATAGAAAGGTCTGTCGCCCATCTGGCCACTTTGCCGGATTATACGGCGCAACTGTGTGGTTACTACCTGCTGGCACAATATCAACCGGAACAATATGACCCGCTGCTGCTGACAGCAGCCTACGCCTACCTGCAGGAACACAACAACAGCTTTACCAGCCAGGACTTCCGACAGCAGCAGGCCGCTATGGGCGGCGCAACGCGGCTGCCGGCGCCCGATGTGATGGCGGTAGCGCAACTGCTCCGCCAGGACCGGCAACAGGCGCTCTCCTGTCTCGACACCTATGTAGACGAGCGGAAGTACCTGCACCCGGAGGTGTTCCAGCTCGTACAGCAGGAGCTGGGCAACCAGTCCGTTCCCCTGTTGCTCAAAGCCATCGACAACGATTACGAAGCCAAACATATTTTCCCGCTGCTCACGCAGCTGGACGACTCCCTGTATGCCGAAAGGCTCTGGGATTTCACCCTGCACAAACTGAAGTCGGTACGTACCCTCGTAGCCGTTATACTGGCAGACCATCCGCAGGCACTGGAACGTGCAGGTGCGCTATTGCAGCATAAAAAAGCAGAACAGCGGCTCACCGCCGTGCAGATACTCTGCAGGCTCAATACGCCCGAAGCCAAACAGCTGCTGCAACAGGCCCTCCAGCAGGAAATCAACGACGACGCCCGCGACCTGATGCTGGAAACACTCGGCCAGACGTTAGCAGAAGACGACGATGTCCTCACAGCCCAACAGCTGGTGACTTTCGCGAAAAAGCGATTCAAGCTTTCCCGTCCCCTTGAAAAATGGCTGGACGACAGCGCGCTGCCGCCGGCATACCTGGTCAACGGCACCGCGCTGACCCAGGATATGAAGCGTTTTCTCCTTTACCGCATGTCGCGTGTAAACGATTTCCGTCCCGATATCGAAGCGCGGCCGCTCCTGCGGCTGATAGACCGCTCCCGCAGCGGCGAATTCGCCATGCACCTCTTTCAACTGTACCTGTCGCGCAACGGCGACGCCAAAGCAAAATACCTGCTGGCACTGGCCGGCCTTACCGGTGACGATGCGCTGGCGGCAACGCTGGAGCAGGCCGTCATCCAATGGATCAGTGAAAAAAGGCTCCGCATGGCCGAACACGGCGTTGGCGCACTGGCGCTGCACGGAAGCAAACAGGCCCTGCAAACAGTGGAGTACCTGTCCCGCAAATACCGCGTCCGCAAAGCCAACATCGGAGCGGCCGCGTTAGCCGGTATGCAGTACGCCGCCGCAGAACTGGGCATTACCATGCACGAGCTGGGCGACCGCATCGTGCCTGACTTTGGCTTTAAAGGCATGTTCCTGCCGTTTGAAGTAAAAGGAGATATCTATCAACTGTATATCGATCAGCAGTTCAAACCGGCTGTTATCAATAACAGACAAAGGAAACTGAAATCCATCCCGGTGGCCACCCCGGCCCATACCAAAGAGGCTATCAAACAGCTGGGCAAGGCCATTGCCGAAACCGTGAAGCTACAGACCGCCAGGCTGGAACATTTTCTCGTAGTACAGCGCAAATGGGAACCCGCGCAATGGCAACAATGCTTCCTGCAGCATCCCATTATGTTCGTATATGCCACCCGGTTACTCTGGGCTCTGTATGATGCACAGGACCAGCTGATTACCGGGTTCCAGTGCCACGATGCCAACCGCCTGACGGACCTTCACGGCCAACCTGTAACGATTCCCGCCGGCGCTTCCATCCGCGTGCTTCATCCGCTGTACCTCAGCAGCGAAGCGCTTGCCCAATGGAAACAACGCTTTGCCGAAGATGGCATCGAAGCCGTGTTTCCGCAGCTGGACAGGCCCGTGGCGGCCATTCCGCCGCAGCAGGCCGATACTACGCTCGTACATGATTTTGAAGACATCGCGCTTGAAAGCACCCTGCTCAATAAACACATGGAACAGAAAGGCTGGAAGCTCAGTGAAGGCAGCGACGGCAAATACGTATACGCCTATCACAAAACAGATGACGAAAACCAGCTGGAAGTGATCGTGGAAATGAGCAGCATCTACAAAGAAGAAGGTTTCCGGTACAAACTGGGCACCCTCTATTTCGTAGACAAAACCAAGATGCGGCAGCGCTGGTCCAGAAATCCGGATAAAGAAACGGACGACTGCCTCCTGCCCCTAGGACATGTACCGCCCGTGTTCTATTCCGAGGCGATCACCGATATCGCGGTTTCACGGCAAAAGGTAGAAGTGGCCTGAGGCATTTAAATATGATATTTTTTTTGTATTTTATCGCTCGTTAGATTTGTGAACAATAAAATACATATATGCTCAGATTTCAATCCATGGTTATCAGCAGTTGCCTGTTGCTGGCCGTGACTGCCAAAAGGTTGCACGCACAACGCCTTATACCGCAACCAACGCAGGTAACCACCACCACCGGCGTTTTCAAACTCTCCGGTACTACTGCCATCGTCGGTGGCAAAAGTGCCGGAGAGGCTAAATACCTCCAGGAAGCCCTTAACGACCGTACCCAACTGAAGCTTCCGTTACAACCTGCCGCTCAGCACAACTATATCCGTTTATCACTGGACGAAAAGCTGGACTCTACCCTGGGTAAGGAAGGCTACCTCCTGAAAGTCACCCCTGCCGGAGCCACCATCACCGCCGCTACCAATGCCGGCGTGTTTTATGGCATCCAGTCCCTGCAACAGCTGATCGGTTACAAAGACAATGCTTACGTGATTGCCGGCGTTGAGATAAACGACAAACCGCGCTTTGGCTGGAGGTCTTTTATGCTCGATGAAGGGCGCCATTTCAAAGGAGCGGCAGCCGTAAAAAAACTGCTGGATGAAATGGCCTTCCTGAAAATGAACACGTTCCACTGGCATCTGACAGACGACCAGGGCTGGCGCATTGAAATCAAAAAGTATCCCCTGCTGACCAAAGTGGGCAGCCACCGCGACTCTACGCAGACCGGCAGCTGGAACAGTACCACCTACGACGGCAAACCGCATGACGGCTTTTATACGCAGGAACAGATCCGCGATATCATCGCCTATGCAGCGGCCCGTCATATTACCGTTGTCCCCGAGATAGAGATGCCCGGCCACTCTGCCGCAGCCATCGCGGCCTACCCCTGGCTGGGCACCAAACAAACACCTATCAGGGTCCCGGGGAAATTCGGCGTACACTATGACGTATACAATGTAGCCGATGCGAAAGTAGTCTCTTTCCTGCACGATGTGCTGGATGAAGTGATGCAGCTCTTCCCTTCCAAAGTTGTCCATATCGGGGGTGATGAAGTCAAATACGACCAATGGAAGGCCGACGCCAACGTGCAGGCATATATGAAAGCACATCAGCTGGCGACTCCGGCCGACCTGCAGATTTATTTCACCAACAGCATCTCTGCCTACCTTGCCGGTAAACAGCGCCGGATGATGGGATGGAATGAGATCATGGGCGCCAAACTCCATGAGTACAATGACAGCAAAGACGCAGGCACCACACAACTGGCCCCCGGTACGGTTGTACAGTTCTGGAAAGGAGAACTGAAACTGATCAACGATGCCGTATCAAAAGGATACGATGTGGTCAACTCCTACCATGCCGCCACCTACCTCGATTACAACTACGAACAGATACCACTGGAAAGAGCATATAGCTTCGACCCCATCCCCGCCGGGCTGGATGCCAAATATCATAGTAAAATCCTGGGTATGGGCTGCCAGATGTGGGGAGAATGGATCCCTGATGAAGTGTCTATGGAAGAGAGAGTATATCCCCGCATTGCAGCATACGCGGAAGACGGCTGGACATTGCCCGTCAACAAGAATTTCAAAGCATTTGAGAAAGCGTTGCAAACCTTTTATGCCCGCTGGAGCAATAAAGGAATCGTTTATCACAGATAACTGGAATTTGGGGATTTACGGATTTACGGATTTTGGGATTTTGGGAATGATCAAATAAATGTGTCCCCAAAATTCCAAAATCCGTAAATCCCTAAATCCCCAAATAATTATTGGGTTTTCAGCGTATAGCCGTTACCGGATTTTACCAGCTTGTACCGGATGGTTTTACGTGTATCCGTTGTCAGCGTGTTGCGCTGGCCTTCTTCAAAAGCGGGGTATGTACGTACCAGCTCATTATGCTGAACATAAAAGGAATCCCTTCCCTGGTAGTCTTTGACATTTAGGGTGTCAATCTCACTGGTATTAATTTTCAGCGCTCCTTTCTTTTGGATGACGAGGCCGTATACTCTTCCGTTCAGGGCGGCGCCGCCTGAAGTACTAAAGACATACACCTCGGGCTGACCGTCTTTGTCGAGATCTGCCATTGCTACCCCACCGACGTTTCCCTTGATATCATTTTCAATGATGGTATCCATCCGGGTAGAATCTTTAATGGTGCCGATGCCTACATACAAATTGCGCAGTGTGGCATCTCCCCGGGTGGAGATGCTGAAGCGGTAATCTTTATACGTTGTATCCAGCTTAAAAGTAGGCCTGTCTTCCCTTGGCGCAGGCGTGGGCGCTCTGGTGGTGTCGTTCGCCTGGTCCTGCTGATTGGCCTTTTGTTCTGTCATTTGGTTACAGGCGGCGAAGCCGGCGGCTAAACAGCCATATGCCAGCCAATATTTTATATGCTTCAACATACTTTATTTTTTGTGTTTGACCGATTTGTGTTCCTTTCGATTATGGGTGGTATCTGAACCTTTAAAATCCTGCTCTTCATTTTTACGGCTGTCGAGGTTATCGCGGATTTCAGGTTTGGGCAGTTTGCTCAAAGGCATCTGCTTGCTCTGATGGGTGTTTTCACTTCTTGTACTTTTCATAAACCAGTATTTTGAGGTGAGTAATACAGGAAGGGTCACAAATGCAGTGCCTTAGTAGCGTATTGGCGACTGACAGCGGTTTTACAGCTCCGCCATTGTCTCGGCGGTTCCCCTGAATGACGGTCAAAATCCACACTATGGGCCGGACCGGTCCCTGTAATCATGTTTGGGTTTGCTTGTCACAACAGGTCATTCTCAATAGCTTATCGTCATCCTTTGGGGGATTATAAATTTCAGCATGATATTGGTCACCTGTTTTCAGACAAAAACAGATTTTATGAAGAACCTTCCTGCTACAATCGGACTCATGATCGTATTGTTTGTATTCTTTCTGTTCCAGGGCAACGCTGACCGCACCGTACAGGCTAATCCCATGAACCAGGATGAGCTGGTGGCACAGGCCGGGTACCAGGAGCTGCGGCAGGACACCCTTCCGCCTAAGATGAGGGATACTATCAGTCCTGCGCGAAAAGCGAAGAAAGAGAAGAAAGAGATGAAGAAAGACATGAAAAAACATCACCGGGATAGCACCTACAAAAAGGACTCGATCATGTAACGTACTTTCGCCCTGACAATGTCAGGGCTTTTTTATGCGCTCCAGGAAACTTCCTTCACACCGTTGTCTGCCTGAATATCCGCTACCAGGGCGGCAAGGGTGGCTTTATCCAGGTTTTTGAAACGAATACTCAGCAGGAAGAGGGTATCTGTCTGTTCAATATTACAGGCGGTGATGGTGAATGTGTTGTTGTTGAAAAGCTTGTCGATCAGTTCTACCGATTTACTTCTTTCGTAGGTGACGATGCGGATGCTTTTGTGTTCAAAGCGGGAGAGAAATCTTTTTTCGATGGGTTGCAATGCCCAAAGGATAATCAGTGCGATCATGGTGGCGATCAGTGCCGCGAAATACATCCCGCCGCCGGTGGCCAGTCCGATAGCGGCTACCGTCCAGAGCCCTGCGGCAGTGGTAAGCCCCCTGATGACCCCTTCTTTCAGAAATAGGATAGTGCCTGCGCCGATGAAGCCGATGCCGCTGATGACCTGCGCCGCTACCCTGGAGGGGTCCAGTACTACGTCCGGCCTGCCAAGAATATCTTCAAAACCATAGGCGGACACCATCATGGTGAGAGCAGCGCCTACGCACACCATCATATGGGTACGTAAACCGGCAGCCCAGTCTTTACGTTCCCGTTCCAGCCCTATCATACCGCCGAACACTGCGGCAAGCGCAAGCCTTAACAGTATTTCCGTCCATGGGATCATACTGTTAAAGTTAGTGCATTATTCTGTAACGAGAATGGCTGTACGTTAATTACGCTTCCAGGGTACCGAAGAGCCCATTTTTATAATCCGCGATCGCCTGGTCCACTTCTGTGGCCGTGTTCATGACAAAGTTGTCTTTCGCCGCCACCGGCTCGTTGATCGGTTCAGCGCAGAGATAAAGGATGCGGGCCGTTTCACTGCAGGAGATCTGTATGTCTTCAGCGGCGTCTTCTTTGTCGAAGATCACGAGGTGATAACCATTAACCGCCGTGCCGTTGACCGTGAGTTGTCCGTCCACCACGTACAGCAGTGTCCAGTATCCCGGCGTAGCTTTGAGGGTGACAGTCTTCCCGGCGTTAATGTTGCCCCAGATGGCGATGATGGGGGTGAAGTTTTGCAGCGGACCGGTTTTACCTTCGTAGTCACCGCTGACGAGCGACAGCTGCACCCCGTCGGCCTGCGCCACGGGCGGCATATCTGCGCCTTTTACATATTGATAGTAGGGATCGTCGCCTTTGCGGGCGGCGGGTGCATTGAACCATAACTGCAGCAGTTCATAGTTGCCGCCTTTACGGAGAAAATCTTCGGAGGGGCCTTCGCTGTGGAGGATGCCTTTACCGGCGAACATCCACTGCACATCGCCGGCGGTAACGGTCATGGCGTTGCCTGCGTTGTCGCGATGATAGCCCTGTCCCTGCAGCATGAAGGTCACCGGCGCAAACCCGCGATGCGGATGCGGGTGCAGCCGTTCCGCCGGAGCGCCCGGCTCATAGTATTTTGCCGGCATATGGTGCAGCACAATAAAAGGGCTGGCAAAGCGGAACTGCATGGAAGGCAGCGGTTGTCTTACTACTTCGGTGTCGGTGATGTGTTTTTCCCGGCCTTCGATGACGTGCAGGATTTTCTTTTCCATATGGCAATCTTTTATCGGATCAACTTTAAACGCGCTTTTTCAACTGAGCTACGGAACATCTTGAGAATCAACACTTCATAATCTTCCATTACCAATACTTCGCCTTCTTTAGGGATGTTACCGTGGATATAGTTGATTAAACCGGAGAGCGTCTCATAATGTTCGCTTTCCGGCAGCGGTACCGGCAGCAGTTCATTAATATCTGCGATGTATTCGTGGGCATCCACCAGGTAGGTGTTTTCGTCCTTTTTCTCTACGATGGGCGTTTCCTGGTCATGTTCGTCCTGGATATCGCCTACCAGTTCCTCCAGGATGTCTTCCATGGTCACGATACCTTCCGTATCGCCGAATTCGTTGGTCACCACGGCCATTTGCAGGCGCTGGCTCTGGAAAGTACGGAGCAGGTCCTTGATTTTCATGCTATCCGGCACGTAGAAGCAGGGTTTGAGGATATCCTGTATGTTGGTCAGCGTTTTTTCGAGGACGCCTTTAACGAGGTCTTTGGTATAAATAACCCCTTTCAGTTCATCGAGGGTATTGCTGTATACCGGGTAACGGGAATAGCCGTCTTTGATCACCTGGTCTATCAGTTCCTCGAAGGGTTTGGTGATATCGAGCGCAGAAATGTCTTTCCGGTGGGTCAGAATTTCTTTTACGCGGCTGTCGTCGAATTCAAACACGTTCTGGATAAGTTCGCGTTCGGTTTCCTCGATGGCGCCTCCTTCCTGGCTCTCCGAGATGATGAGTTTCAGTTCCTCTTCAGAATGGATTTCTGACTCGCCTGCCGGCGCCAGGCCGATCAGCCGGAGGATACTGTTGGCCAGGCCGTTGAGCAGCCAGATAAACGGCCGGAAAATCACGAAAAAGAACCGCAGCGGCAGGGCTACCGTCAGCGTGGTAGGCAGCGGTTTGCGGATGGCCATCGATTTGGGGGCCAGTTCACCGAAAACGATGTGCAGTATGGTGATGGTGAGAAAAGCGACCGGAACGGCGATATTATGCGCCGTACTTTCCGCCATCCGGATATGGAGGGTGTCCATCAGGCGGAGTATCAGGGTAGTTACCACAGACTCTCCCACCCAGCCGAGGCCGAGGGAGGCGAGGGTAATGCCCAGCTGTGTGGCCGCCAGATAGCCGTCGAGATTGCCCAGGATGTGTTTGGCCGCTGCTGTGGCCCTGTTCAGGCCGCCTTTGCTGTTGATCTGTGAAGAACGTACTTTCACGATGGCAAATTCCGCCGCTACAAAAAATCCATTTAATAAAACTAGAAAACAAGTCAGAAAAACCTGCAAAAGCATGAATGTGGTAATTGGTTCGCAACCCCAAATATAGGTAAATCAATTTTTATGCGTCTGTTTTTCTCGCAAAGCATGGAGTTCCCGCCAGTTCTCGCAAAGCACGCAAAGGAGCAAAGAGCGCAAAGATTTTTTAAGATTAAATAAGAAAGCAAAGGAGCGGAGATCAAATTTGGTCTATCTTGCTTTAGTCTATATTGCTTTGGTCTATCTTGCTTTGGTCTCTTTGGTCTTCGCTCCTTTGCTTTCTCTGCTCGCTTATATTGTTCTTTGCGCTCTTTGCTCCTTTGCGTGCTTTGCGAGAACTGGCGGGAACTGACGAGAACCGGTGGCAAAAAAATTTTCGAAATAGTCTACTAATTTCATAGAGTTTATGTATTTTGTGAAGAATTTGGCTGGCATATTTTTTTTAAATGGAGAAAGAAACAACTTCACTGGTCACCACGGTGCCTGCGGAAGAAGCGGCATTGAAGCCCTTGCTGGTTGGCGGGGCGGTGACAGGCGGCGATACTGCCGCCGCGGTTAAAAAGCAGCGATGGATTTACTGGTTAACGGGCATTCTGCTCCTGGTGGTCACACTGGTCCTGGTATGGTACCTGGTGCCGGAGTTCAGGGTGCATGTGGAAGATGTGCCGCCCACCTTTTATTATTTCCTGGCAGCAGGCTTCCTGTTTGCCATGATCGATGGGGCGATCGGCATGTCGTACGGTATTACCTCCACCACCTTCTCCCTCAGCATGGGCATCCCGCCTGCTTCAGCCAGCACGGCGGTGCATATTTCGGAGATCCTCAGCAACGGCATCGCCGGATGGATGCACTTCAAAATGGGCAATGTCAACAAAAAGCTGTTTAAAATCCTGATCATTCCCGGTATCACCGGTGCTGTGATCGGCGCCTACCTCCTCTCCTCCCTCGAGCATTATTCGATGTATACCAAACCGGTAGTGTCGCTGTACACCCTGATCCTGGGCTCCGTGATCTTCAAAAGGGCGATTCAGGCGCAGCGTGCGCGGAAAACCGGGAAGAAAATAAAGCGTATCGGGTTACTGGGCTTTGGCGGTGGCTTCATCGACGCCATCGGCGGCGGCGGATGGGGGTCCATCGTGTTGTCTTCGCTGATTGCCGGCGGCAGGCATCCGCGTTTTTCACTCGGCACGGTAAAGGCTACCCGTTTTTTTATCGCCATGCTCAGCTCTCTCACCTTTGTGGCGGCCCTCTCCCATGTTCACTGGGATGCGGTGCTTGGACTGGTGATCGGCAGCGCGGTGGCATCGCCTATCGCAGCCAGGGTGTCCAATAAAATTTCTGCCAAAACCATTATGATGGCCGTATCGCTTATCGTGATCGCCGCCAGCATCAAGAGTATCTACACCTTTGTATTTAAGATATTGTAATCAGCATCTGTCTAATCATGCGTTACAGGCCGGTTAGCCGTCAGGGTGACCGGCCTGTTTATTTCATATTGCACCAGCGCTTCCACGATCACCTCTTCCCGGTCGCTGAAAGGCTTGCCCGGCAGGTACTTATCGGCGATGTCCACCCGTATCTCCGCCGTGCGGTCTTCCAGCAGATAAGTGGACTTACCGACCTTGCCGGTAATATATCCCCGGATCTTTACCGTTACGCTGTCTGTCGTCAGCTGGCGCGCATATTTCAGGACTTCTCCTACGGTATAGTATTTTTTCTGCGCCGAAAAACACAACGGTAATAATAAACCCAGTAACAAACATTTCATATGGTCGATGTTGGTTTGATAGTGTAACAATCAAAAGGGAGAAAAGGTTACACGTATAGGCGCCGGCGTTGTGACAAACTGCTGAAATTCATATTTAAATAATATGAGTGAAATGTACTAGCTTTCGGGGGTAATAAATTTCCTTTTATGGAAGTCCTCAAAAACTACCGTGGTATATTCTGGCTGCTGGGCGGAATTATCGCCGGTTCCGTCGCCGGACTGCTATTGGGTCCCCGTGTGGAGATCATCAAACCTGTCGGTGATATTTTTCTGAACCTTTTGTTTACCGCTGTCATACCGCTGGTATTTTTTGCCATTGCCTCCGCTATCGCGCATATCGACGCATCGCACCGGCTGGGCAGGGTGTTGGGCGTGATGTCGCTCGTATTTCTGAGTACGCTGCTTATCGCCGCTTTCCTGACTATCGTTGCCGTATGGGTATTTCCTATTCATCAAAAAGTGGTGCTGGCACCGATTGCCGAACCCGGCAGCACCGGAACTTTCGGGGACCAGCTCACCCGCCTGCTCACTGTCAGCGAGTTTTATGAATTGCTTTCCCGCAGGAACATGCTGCCGTTTATTATCTTTTCTGTATTAACCGGGATGGCCGCCATGCGGGCGGGAGAACGGGGTGCCTCTTTCCGGCGGTTCCTGCATTCGGGCAACGAGGTAATGAAAGACCTGCTGACATTACTCATGAAGGCGGCCCCGCTGGGGCTCGGCGCTTATTTCGCCTACCAGGTGGGCACTGTGGGACCACAACTGTTCGGTACCTACGCCCATTCACTGGGTATCTATTATGGTTTCGGTACTATTTATTTCCTGGTCGGTTTCAGCTTCTACGCCTTTGTAGCCGGTGGTTTCAAAGGAATAAAGATCTTCTGGAAAAACAACATCATTCCCACCCTTACCGCTGTGGGCACCGGCAGCAGTATCGCTACTATCCCGGCCAACCTCGAAGCGGTACACAAAATGGGCGTGCCTGCGTCTGTAGGCAATGTGGTGGTGCCGTTAGGCGCCACGTTGCACAAAGATGGCTCCAGCATCAGTTCCATCATCAAGATGGCGGTGGTTTTCGCTATGTTCGGCAAAGGGTTCGACAGTGTCAACGTCATCGTCATGGCGCTGGGCATTACCGTCATTGTCAGCATCGTGGAAGGCGGTATTCCCAATGGCGGTTACATCGGTGAACTGCTGGTGATGTCTGTATATGGTTTTCCACCGGAAGCGCTCCCGCCGCTGATGGTCATCGGCACGCTGGTAGACCCGCTGGCCACCATCCTGAACGCGACGGGAGACAACGTGGCCGCTATGCTGGTAAACCGGTTTCTGCCAAAGCGGCCTGCGGTAAGTGTTTGAAGGCCTGCTCCAGATCGGCGAGCAGGTCGTTCGCTTCTTCAAGACCTATCGATAAACGTATCAGGCTGTCGCTCACACCGGCAGCTTTTCTTTTTTCCGCCGGAATGGATTTATGCGTCATGGTAGCGGGATGACTAAGCAGGCTTTTAATACCGCCCAGGCTCTCCGCCAGCTTAAAGTAACGGGTGTGGGTGACAAAAGCCGTGGCGGCTTCCGCGTTGTCGTCTTTCAGGGTAAAAGAGATGATGCCGCCGAAACCTTTGCTTTGCTGTTTCGCCAGTGCGTGACCAGGATGTGAAGGCAGGCCGGGATAAAACACCCTGTCCACCGCCGGATGCTGTTCCAGGTATTCAGCGATCACCTGCGCCGTGGCCACATGCTGGCGGATGCGCAGATGCAATGTTTCGATGCCGCGTATCAGCAGGAAGCTGTCGAATGGCGACAGGATGGCGCCACAGGCATTCTGATAGAACTTAATCTCCTCTCCCAGTTGCGGTGTTTTGGAGACTACTACGCCGGCAATCAGGTCACTGTGCCCGCCGAGGTATTTGGTGGCGCTGTGGACCACCAGATCTGCGCCGAGGGCCAGCGGCTGCTGCAATACAGGCGATGCGAAGGTATTGTCCACACAAAGCAGACAGTTGCTCGCTTTGGCGATGCGGCTGATAGCCGCGATATCGGAGATCTTCAGCGTAGGATTGGTGGGCGTTTCCAGCCATATCAGGCGGGTATTGGGCGTAATGGCCTGGAATACCGCCTGTGTATCGGAGGTGTCCACATAGTGTACTTTAATACCGAATTTCTCGTACACCTTATGAAAGAGACGGAAAGCGCCGCCATAGATATCATCTACCGCAACAATTTCATCTCCGGCTTTCAGCAGTTTGATAACTGCGTCTATGGCTGCCAGACCGCTGGCAAACGCAGATGCGGCCGCTCCGCCTTCAAGGCCGGCAATGATTTTTTCTGCTGTTTCGCGGGTGGGGTTGTTGGACCGGGCATAGTCATATCCTTTGTTAACGCCGGGAGCATCCTGTACAAAAGTGGATGTCTGGTAGATGGGAACAGCGATAGCGCCTGTTTGCGGATCTACGGGAATAGAATGGATCAGTGATGTGATGGTGCTCATCTTTACTTGTTTTTTAATTTGATGAAAAAATGAATAAACAAGTTCTTATGCAGCGCCAATCAATTTCGGGATTTGGGTATTTTGGAATTTAGGGATTTAAAAAAAATGCAGCGAAGAAATGGTACTCTTCGCTGCATTTTAAATATCTAAATATGAAAATCAATAAATCTCTAAATGTAGATACTTATCTTTCCCGGTTTCGCCGGGATGGATGCAGCACCTTTCATCAGTGCCCTGATGAAGGTTGCTAAGGTATCGTCGGGCCATTTCCCTCCTCCTTTCTTGATAAGCGATTGAAAGAACTGGTGCAAAGATAGGACACAAATTCAAACTGCCAAATTTATTTCCTACAAATTTTGTAGACTATTGATATTCCAGGGTGAGCCTCACCCCTTCTTCGTATGAAGTGGGTTTTACATTAAAGTGTTGTTCGAATTTGGATGAATCAAAGATATAGGGGTAGTTATTTTGATACAGCATCTCTCCCAGTTCCCGGATGGTGGTATCGAACAAACCGGTAAGGCCGATCAGGAATCCGTTCAGCTTCATATACTTCGGCTTTACGCCCATCTGTGCAGCGATGAGCGCCATATACCCTTTCCCGTCCGGAGCCGGATTGCTGGTGGGCAGGTGCCATACCTGGTTGAACGAGGATTCATCCTGGGAAAGCAGGTAAAGTCCTCTGCCTGCATCTGGGGTGAAGGTGTAGCTGTGCGTGACGTTATCTTTCCCGAGCCACATGGCGGAACTGTTTTTGCGGAATTTATCGATGATCAGCAGGTTGAGGAAGCCGGTCTTATCCGCGCCGGGGCCGTAGAAATCCGCTGCCCTTGCGATGGTAGCGGTAAGGCGGCCGGCTTTTACCTCGTCCATCAGCTGGGTAGCGATGGCGGCGCGGATCTTTCCTTTTTTGCTGACGGGGTGATAGGACTCAGATTCTTTCATGGGCCCGTTGACTAACCCGTAGGGGTATACGTTATCGAAGAAAATCAGTTTCGCGCCTTCCGCTTTGCAGGCATCGATGACGTTGGTCATGATGCGGGGCCAAAGGGCGCCCCAAACCTTATGGTCATATTTCAGGCCGGCGGTGAGGAAGACTACTTTGGCGCCGGTTACGGCGCGGCGGGTTTGGGCGGCGTCCGTAATATCGGCAGCCACCAGGTCGGTGATACCGGCAACAGCTTGCGGGGAGCGGCTTACCAGGCGTACCTGTTTTCCGTTTTTTACCAGTTCTTTTGCCAGTTCGTTAGCGATTACGCCACCGGCGCCGAGGATAGTGTACATGTTGTGTGTTTTATGAACAGGAAGAAAGACGATTTACCATAGCACATATTGTATATCACGATCACGGATCGAGGGGATCCATGGAATTGGCCTGCAGCGATTGCAGGTCCGGCATAAAAGAGAGATAGTACAGGTCGGCCTGCTGTATGTCAACCGCCGGCTGGTAGTTCAGTTCCTCTTCACAGCGTTTGCCGAACACCGGGCTGCTCACATAATAGAGTTGCATCGCATCTGAAACGCACAGCATCCGTTTTTGCAGGGGCATGCCGCTTTTCCAGGCGATGCGGACGGCATTGCGCACATTGGTGGTGGTATGCCGGGCATGGGGTTCCACGATGATGGCGTTTGCCGGTACTTTCAGTTCATCGACCATATATTTCTTCATCTCTACGGCTTCTGCATAAGGCGTTCCGAACGGATGCACATGTCCTCCGGAGACGATGATAAACGGCGCGCTCCCTTTCCGGTACATCTCCGCCCCGATACGGCAGCGGTTTTTGCCGGCGTCGCTGATAGGATCGTTGTTACCCGGACCGGCGCCGGGGATGAGCAATGCAGAGTAGGTGTATTTGTCCCAGTTGACCGACTTCACTTTCGCATAGGCGCCGGCGTTAGTTTCTTCCAGGGGCATGTACCGGGCGCACTCATCGTGTTTGTTGAGCAGCAGCAGCCCGATCGCCACCTCCAGCGACGACTGGAAAAACAACGGGGCACGTGTTTTTTTCCGGGTGCTCAACAGCTGCGTCAGCGAGTCCTTATAAGCCGGGCTTTCTACGTAAAAGGCGGCTGAATCTATTTTAGGGTACCGGAACCCTTTATTGGTCGTATAGGCGTTGAGGATATAGTTCACGCCACGGGCGGCATCCTGCCAGGCTTTTGTCAGCAGCGTGCTGTCGGGGCTGGCGGCATACAGTTGGAAAAAACCGGAGCGGCGCATGTGCTGCAGGAGGACACCCATTTCCCGGGGGTGTTGCTGCAGCAATTGCGTCCAGCGGGTGCTGAACCGGGCGACCGTTGCGTCGTCAAACCGGAGGTCTTCCGGTGTGCGGGACGACCGGAGCTTTCCGCGGAAGATATTGTTCCAGCGTTGCTGGACAGTGTCTTTCACCAGGAGGTCACTGACCGCCGGCAGTTGTTCCAACAGGGTAAACAGGTAAAAGTTCCTGTTTACGATGATGTTCTTTGCATTCAGCTGGCGGTAACCGGGATCCGGTGCAGGGGATTGAGCAGCAGCAGTCAGTATGCCGGAGCAAATCAGGGCTATGATCCAGAGATAGTACTTCATATCGTCCACGAAAGTGTTATTGATGCAGAATAGAGGGCAATGTACAAATTACCTTTAAATAACATTTACTTGAATATAGAATTTAAAAAACGAATAATACATACATAATAATAATATATATAACATTTGTATTCAAAACACATACCCATCAACATATTCACTATAAGTGGCTTTTACCAGCGATACGGAAAATGAGTTAATTTCACATCGCCGGAGAGTGACATTGACTCTTTCGTGCCAACTACCAATCCATGCAATAATGTACAACGCCCACGAAAGAAAAAGTTTTTTCCGGTTCGCAGTCGTCATCCTGATGGTAATCATCCTGGTTACTTTCTTTATGATTATTGTGCTGCGCAAGCGGGCTTCCGACCAGTTGAGTGCGGGTGTGAGGGACCTTGTGGCCACCAAAACGGACGCGGGGCATATTGACCAGGCCGTGCAATTGTTATATGCAGCTGACAATGATTTCCGTTTTTACACCCTTACTTACGATCCGGCTTATCTCCACTCGTACGTAGCTTCCCTGGAGGCGGTGAGTTCTCATATTGATACTGCTATCGGCACAGTCTCCAAACAGAAACAAGTGCAGGAGCTGCTGGCAGACAAGGAAGCGAAGACACAGTTGTTTCTCCATACCCGGCTGTATGTGGACTCCCTGCTGCAACTGTCGCAGCAATGGGATACTACCGCCACGCCGGTCGTGATACAGGAACTGAAAAAGATAAAACTGCCGCAGCGGGAACAGATAGATACCATTATCACTTCCTCGTCTTCCACGGTAAAACCTAAAAAGAAACTGCTGGGCCGCATCAAGGACGCCATTTCCAACAAGGCGGCGGTGCAGACCAACCAGGAAATAAAGGTCATCAAACGGGATGCCGGCGGCGACAGCCAGGGCACCGTGATTTCTGCGGCAGACCTGAAGCGGATGCAACAGAGTTACCAGCAGTTCATGCGGCAGGCGGCGCAGAGTCATGCCAATCTTAACCGTAAAGAATATGCGCTGGTAATGGCCAATCAAAGGTTATTCAACGCCCTTCAGCAGGTGCTGGCCAATCTGCGGAAAAACATGGTGGCGGAAACGGACAAGAAACGGTCCCTGTTGAGCCAGAACATCGGCAACTCCCTTTACACCATGGACCGGCACACCTATTGGGAAATTCCTTTATTGTTATTATTGACCGGTATCATCATTTATGGTATCATCCGGTTGTACCGGTATGATCTCGCCCTGCTTCGTTCCAAGCAGCAGGCGGAGAAATTCGCGCGGCAGAAGAGTGAATTTGCCTCTACCATGAGCCACGAAATACGGACGCCGATCCACTCCCTGCTGGGTTATACCAGCCAGCTGGAGCGGGAGCAGCCCGGGGAGACTTCCGCCGCTATCCGCAATTCCGCAGAGATGCTGTTGTCGGTGGTTAATAATGTACTGGATTACACACAGATGGAGAGCGGCAAACCTTCGCTGAAGCAGGAGAAATTCTCACCCCGTATCGCCATCGAAGAGGTCTGCAGAAGTTTGCAGGTGCAGGCCAATATCAAATCGCTCCGATTGCAGCCGTGTATTTACTTCCCCACCACACAAATGGTGTACGGAGATGCGTTCCGGCTGAAGCAGGTGCTGATCAACCTGGTCGCCAATGCCATTAAATACACCAGCAAGGGGGAAGTGACGGTTACGGCTTACCTGCGTGACGGCGAGCTGTTGCAGGTGTCTGTCAAAGATACCGGCAGCGGTATCCCTGCAGACGTCCTCCCTACCCTGTTTGACGCGTTTACGCAAGGCAGCAACGGTATTGCCAAAGGCAGCGGCCTCGGGCTGTATATTGCCAAAAAAATTATCGATCTTCATGACGGAAAAATTGAAGTGAAGAGTACTCCCGGAAAAGGCACTACGTTCAATTTTGAAATAAGGTATCCCGCTGTTGTACAAACACCCGGTACCATAAAAATTACCATGCCCGTGAACAACACTACCGAATCCCCTGACACCCCAGCCACACCTGCACAGATCAAACTGCTGGTGGTGGAAGACAGTGTGCTGAACCAAAAACTGCTGGCCTTGCTGCTGGACAGGCTTGGGATCTCACATGTCATCACCGGTTCCGCCGAAGAGGCGCTGACCATCTATTCCCGCGAATCTTTCGATATGGTCCTGACAGACATCGATCTTCCCGGGATGGACGGTATCGCGCTGACACAACAGATACGGCAGCTGCCGGACAAGAAAAAGGCCGGCGTCACCATCATCGCTATCACCGGTAATATACTGGACGATGATGTGGCCAGCTATATGAACAGCGGTCTGAATGACTACATCATGAAACCATACCGCGAAGAGGACATCCTTGAAAAAATCGCCGCACACGGCCTGCTGGTATAAACTTCAGGATATTCCCGGTTTCTGTTATATCTTGAGCGAATGACATTTGCAGACCAGATCATCGATTTTAATAAAAACCTTGTATTCAGCGGACGCCTGCCCGCCGGTATCCGCATTATGAACCCGTTCCGCGAAAACCCGGAGATCAACGGGATCATGGAGCAGTTTTATAAGAAATATTACGACGATCATTCCCGCCGCCGGATGATACTGGGCATTAATCCCGGCCGCCTTGGCTCCGGCGCTACGGGCGTGCCCTTCACCGACACCAAACGGATGGCCGAAAAATGCGGCATCAACATACAGGGGTTTAAAAGCCATGAGCCTTCATCGGTATTTGTTTACGACGTGATAGACGCCTATGGCGGCGTGAAAAAGTTCTATCATCAGTTTTACATCAGCGCCGTATGCCCGCTCGGCTTCACCAAACTGCAACCCGGCGGTAAAGAGATCAACTACAACTATTACGACAGCCCGGCACTGACGAAAGCCGTCACCCCTTTCATTATAGAAAACCTCCGCACACAGCTTGCCTGGGACATCGACACTTCCATATGCTACGTGATGGGCACCGGCAAAAATGCCGCTTTCTTCGAAGCCCTGAACAAAAAAGAACAGTTCTTCGAAAAGGTGGTCCCACTGGAGCATCCCAGGTTTGTGATGCAGTATAAGAGTAAGACAAAGGAGACGTATGTAGATAAGTATCTTACCGCCTTCGAACTGTAATGGACAGGATTATAGCTTTTCAAGACGGCAGTCCCACACTCTTTTGGCAGGCTCCAACTGCCCGGTTTCTTTTTCGGTGCTTTTTTCGGGCAAAACGCCGGTAATCTTGTACAGGCTTCCCTCTTCGCGCTGGATACGGTCGCCCGGCTGCGGACAACCGTCGTCTTTGAACTGTACGGTGGCCATAATGCCGAAAGAGGTATAACTGTTTATTTTCAGGATGCTGGCTGGCCGCACCGGGGTCAGCATACGGCTTCTTTTGCGGGCATTGCTTTTGTACTGGAGGTACAGCAACCATAGGGACAAGGCGATAATGCCTATGAATAGCAGGTTCACGGCTACGTTTAGGTTTAGAGTTTAGGTAAATCAGAGAAATGGCTGTCGTTGGCATTAAACAGCTATACAATTTAATGTTTTTAGCTGACAAAAAAACACGCGGCCGGGACGAACGGCAAAATAAAAAAGCCCACTGCGAAAAGCAGCAGGCCCGATTGATTCCATGTAACAATGTGGACAATGTTCGCAGCTTATTAACCGCGCCTTACCGGTGTTAGCGGCGGCGTGCGGAAGGGTACCCATTCCGCGATTTTCCCGATGTCTTCCCGGATGATGCACAAGACACTGTCCAACGCCTCAAAACGAAGATCTACCACGCTAAAGCGCATGTCTACTTTGGCTTCCAGTGAACCCACTTTCTTTTCCAGTGAATTCATGCGAAGCTCCATCGTTCCCATGCGATTTTCCAGTGAACCCATATGCCCTTCCAGTGAGCACATACGGACTTCCAGTGAACTGACGTTAGTCTCCAGTGAGTTGACGTGAGCTGCCAGTGAACTGACGTTAGTCTCCAGTGAGTTGACGTGAGCTGCCAGTGAACTGACGTTAGTCTCCAGTGAGCTGACGTTAGTCTCCAGCGTGCCGATCTGCGTTTCCAATGCGTTAAACCTGCGATCGAATTTTTCATCCAGGACATCCAGTTTGGTTAAAATCAGCTGTAACTCCATGATCAAAAAATTATTATTGTTTCGCTAAATTAAAGCATCTTTTTACACCAACCATCAAATGACAGAAATCCGATCACGCTGATAATAAATCTATCAAAACCCCTTACACAGCAGCATTTCCAAAGATTATCCCAACAGATAATAATACCCAAACGCAACACCACCCAATAAAAAAGAAAGGAGTCCTACCGAAATCAGACAACGAAAAATCAAGGGATATTTCCGGTAAAAAAGGGGACTGATCATCGCATAAAAGAAAGCGCTCCAGAGGAGCGAAGCTCCCAGCCACCAGTTATGCAGCAAGGGAATGGGGTCCTGAAAGCTGAACGTCAGCAATGCCGTCACGAACAGCGGGAACACGGCGATCACGCCTGAGCAACATATTTTTCTGACTAATGATACCATGTTATTGCAGGAGTTTTTGTGCGGCCGTCCTCGTTATCATCATATCGGCGTCCTTGCCGGGTGGAAAAAGCAGCCGACCGACGGCCTGCTTTTCGAGTTCGTTTTCGACAACAACACATCGGTAAGAGCGGTAAAGGCTCATACTGTCATGATATAGCTGACGGCTATCAGAAAGCAACAAAGTATGATTGTCCTCATTAAGCCAGACATGTGGCAAGGCAGTCCTGTAGTCTCTTTCGGACACCTTTCCGCTTCGGAGGTTAATGATATATAATGATAATCCATTGGATACATGATTGATCAGGGGCAGCAGTAACAAGCTATCCCCTATCAGACCGGCCGGGGCAGCGGTATATCCGTTCTTATGCAAAACCGCTATTCCCTCCGCAGGAAATGCCACACCGGTGTACAACGGATACCGGAACCCCACATGACGGTGCATCGTATCTGTGGGTAGTTGGTACGTTAACGTTATACTGTCTTTTCCTGCGGTCGCAGTAAGCCACAATCCGTTGTAAGAGAAAGATAAGCTATCCGGAGAAACAGGCGCCACGCTGTCAGCAGCAGACTTTGTCTGAACTGGAACCGGCGGGTGACCGCAACTTGCCGCCAGACAATAGCAGAGCAGGTACAGGGATTTTTTCATCTGTCTAAAATACTCATTTTCCCATTCCCCACACATCAAATATCCTCAACGGATCATCGTAGATAAACGTATAGCCGAGCCGTTGTTTCAGCTTGTCGGAATTCACCGTTTTGAAGGGCAGTGCGGCAACCGGTTGTTTCTCCGGCAGCGGCAGGCCAAACGCCCGGGCAGCGGCGCTGTAATACTCGTAGCGGAACGGATGACCGGTGGCGCAGGCGTTAAAGACTTCGCCCCAGACATCTTCTTCTATGAGCCGGCAAATGATGGCGATAGCATCGTCCCGGTGTGTGACGTTCATCGGCACATCGTTGTTACGGCGCGGGGACTGTA
Organism: Chitinophaga oryzae; assembly: GCF_012516375.2. NCBI lineage: Bacteria > Pseudomonadati > Bacteroidota > Chitinophagia > Chitinophagales > Chitinophagaceae > Chitinophaga > Chitinophaga oryzae. Next base: position 2,995,073 of record NZ_CP051204.2, on the reverse strand, counting down.
ATATTTCCGCTGTGGGCACGCGGTCGTAACCGATCAGGCCACCAAAGCGCAGTATGGTAGTACGGAAAACCGGGGATTGCAGCAGCACTTGCTCCACCTCCCGCAAAGCAGCGCCATTAGGTGTATCGGGCATGACCGAATTCGTTTCTGTGACTTCCCCGTTGACATCGGCATATACCGATGTGGAACTTACGAAAAGTACCTTTTTAACGGCGGTGGTCTCCAGCTTTTCCCGCAGCGCACGGACCTCCTGTATATGTGCCTGTACCTCCCTCTCCCTGTTACGCGGCGGTACATTGACAACCAGCACATCGGCATCCCAGAAGGCATCAGGCGCTTCCGGGCGTACCTCGTTTAACACCACCACATACCCCTCAATTCCTGCTGCCTTCAACTCTTCCACGCCTCCGGCAGATGTACGGGCGCCCTTCACGGCATGTCCCCTGCGTTGCAGCTCCAGTGCCAGCGGCTTGCCCAACCAGCCGCAGCTTAAAATGCTTATTTTCTGAAAAGGTTGCTTCATATCAGCTTTAGATAATAAAAAAGGCTATCAGACCTGTCATCAATACCATCAACAGCGTAGCTGCATGGTTAACATACCGGACTTTCCGGAAGTCGGTATGCGCAATATCACGGGCCTGTTCGCCAATGTAAGGCTTCACTACCACACGGCCGTGGTAGGTATTGGGGCCACCGAAACGGCAATCAAGGATACCGGCCAGTGCGGCTTCCGGATATCCTGCATTGGGACTGGCATGCGCGTGGCCAAAACGCAGCACATACCATACCGCCCGGCCGCTGCCCGTCACCATGACCATCAGCAATGCGGTCAGCCTTGCCGGGATAAAATTGGCCACATCGTCCAGCCGGGCAGCCACCCTGCCGAAATACAGGTACTGGTCATTCTTATAGCCGATCATGGAATCGAGGGTGTTGATCATTTTGTACAACATCATCCCCGGCACTCCCAGCAATGCATAATAAAATAACGGAGCAATGACGCCGTCGCTCAGGTTTTCAGACATCGACTCCATTACGGCGGTGCGTATTTGTCCGGGCGACAAGGCGGAGGTATCACGCCCTACGATCCAGGAAAGACGTTTACGCCCGGCTTCCACGCCCTGCTGCTGCAGCGTATCAAATACTTCGCCGCCCTCCTGCAACAGGCTCCTGTTGGCCAATGCAAAAAATACCATCCCCGATGCAAACAGTACCTGCATCCATGGCCATGGCGCCAACAGATGTTGCGCGGCATAAAAAAAGAAAAAGACAGCGATGCATAAGCCGGCAGTCATCAGCGCTCCTTTCCACAGCCGTCCTTTTCCGTGATTAAGCCGATGGGTGAAGAAAGCAATCAGCCTCCCGTAATATTTTACCGGATGCGGCCAGCTTCTGGGATCTCCCAGCAGCAGGTCCAGCATATAGCCTAACCATAACGGCAACACGAATCTTACGAAAGGGTCCATTTACGGAGCGCTGTTAATAATAACGTATTATCTTCCCGGTTGCGGCAGGCGATCCGGCAATGTCCCTGTTCCAGCCCGTAGAAATTGGACGCATCCCGGATAAGGATGCCGTAGTTGTTGACCAGCCACAACTTCAGCGCCGCAGCGGTCCCTGTCAGCGTTTCAAACAGAAAATAGTGGGTATGCGTAGGATACACCCTGAACTCAGGCATTTTCCGCACGCCTTCCCACAGCTGGTAAGTATCCGCCAGCAACGCATCCACGGGCACCTCAAACTCCGCCGGATGGTCCATGATATAATGCCCGGCTTCCAGCGCCAGGCTGTTGACCGACCAGGGCATACGGAAGGCCCTTACCTTGTCGAGCAATGCTTTCTGCCCTGCCAGGTAACCCAGCCGCAGTCCGGGGATGCAGCAGGACTTTGTCAGCGACCGCAGGACCAGCACGTTGGGCAGCCGGTGCAGATGCGGCAACAGGCTGTCGGCGTTGCGGGTAAATTCTATATAAGCTTCATCGATGATAAAAGTGCTGCGGCTGTTGAACTGTACCAGCTGCAGCAATGTTTCTTCGTTCATCGCCTGGGCGGTAGGATTGTTGGGATTACAGAGAAATACCAGGTCTGTGATAAAACGGGTATCCGGCTCCAGTTTCTCCCGGAAAAAATAACTCACCTCGTGCCCGTGCAGTTTACAGGCATCAGTGTATTCGGCGAATGTGGGCACTACCACCGTAGTAGTGGCGCCGCGGAAAGCCTGTGCCACCAGGTAGATGGCTTCCGTGCCGCCGTTGGTGACCATCACCATCCCCGGCGTCAGTTCCGTACGCTGCTCAATCTGCCGTTGAAGCTTGCCCCCTTCCGGGTCCGGATAATGGCCGGCGTCGCGGATATGGGCTGCAACATGCTGCGCCAGTTTCTCCTGCATGCCGCCATAATATACATTGGAGCTGAAATCAGCCACAATGGGGCGGTCAAACAGATAAGCATCATCTCCGTGTCCTTGTATCATAAGCGAATAGCGTTGTAGACCGCGTCCATGTCCAGGTGTTGCCGGATATGGGCGGCCAGTTTATCGTATTGGGCTGACCGGAAGGCCTTATAGTCGAAACCTGCTGCCGCGCTGAGTTGCTTACCGCACGCCGACAACAGGTCGTCCAGTACGGTGGTATTGTCCAGGATGCCGTGCAGGTAAGTGCCCCAGCATTTGTCGTGCAACAGGTAACCGTCGGGTGTGCCATCGTCCAGTATCGTGAGGGGCGACGGTGTTTCGCATTCCGTCACGCCCATGTGTATCTCGTAGCCTTCACCGGTACCGGTATGCTGCCGGTAAGTGAAGCGGCGTTGCCGGGTGACTTTTTCGCGGGTAAGGACCGTCGACACCGGGAGTATTCCCAGGCCCGGCATACTGCCCGGCTCCCCTTCCACCCCGTATGGGTCTGCAATGGAACTTCCCATCATCTGATAGCCGCCGCAGATGCCGATCACCACTTTACCCCGTTTATGCGCTTCCGTGATAGCCCGGGCTGTTCCGTTGTTTTTGATCGCCACCAGGTCGGCCAGCGTGTTCTTGCTGCCGGGGATGATCACAATATCCGCTTCCATTATCTCCGCCGGGTTATCGGTATAAAACAGGTTGACCCGCTCATCTTTCTCCAGCACATTAAAATCGGTAAAATTCGACATATGCCGGAGCAGCACCACGGCGACATTGATCCGTCCTTCCGTGAGCCTTTTTTGTTTGAGGGACAGGGCCACCGAATCTTCTTCTTCGATATGAATATCGTGATAATAGGGCAATACCCCTGTTACCGGCACGCCAGTAATAGCTTCCAGTTGCCGGCGGCCATCTTCAAAAAGACGGATATCGCCACGGAATTTGTTGACGATAATGCCTTTGACGAGCGCTTTCTCTTCCGGCGGCAGTAACGCGAGGGTGCCATATACGCTGCCGAACACGCCGCCTCTGTCGATGTCCGCGATGAGGTATACCGCCGCGCCGGCGTGCAGCGCTATCCGCATATTGGTGATGTCGCGCTGGCGCAGGTTCAGTTCAGAGATACTGCCGGCCCCTTCCATCACTACCGGGTGGTAGCGTGCCGACAGGCGGTCGAAGGATGCTTTTATTTCTTCGAACAACTGCCTTTTGTCGTCCTGCATGAAATACTCCCATGCCGTTTGATTCCCTGCCGGCCTGCCATGCAGCACCAGCTGGGAAGTCTGGTCATTGGTCGGTTTCAGCAGCACCGGGTTCATATCGGTATGACAGGGCACGCCTGCCGCTTCAGCCTGCACCGCCTGCGCACGGCCTATCTCGAGGCCATCGGGCGTAGCATAGCTGTTGAGCGACATATTCTGTGCTTTAAAAGGCGCAGGGTGGTATCCATCCTGTTTGAAGATACGGCAGAACCCTGCCGCGATCACGCTTTTCCCCACATCAGAAGCAGTGCCGACGAACATCACCGGCCGGAGTTGTTTCCTGGTATCCATAACATCAAGTGGCAACGAAGATATTAACTTTCACAAACTTATCTTTGTCGGGCATGAAACCACAGTTCCTCATTGCCGCGCCTCACAGCGGCGCCGGTAAAACGACCGTCACCCTTGCTTTGCTGCGGGCGTTGGAGCGCAGCGGCCGACGGGTACAACCTTTCAAATGCGGTCCGGATTACCTGGACCCGAAACATCATACGCTGGCTGCCGGGCAGGAGAGCGTCAACCTCGACGCCTTTATGATGACGGCGCAGCACCTGCCGGAGGTGTACCAGCGGTACACGCAGCAGGCAGACGTCAGCATTATCGAAGGGGTGATGGGACTGTTCGACGGCGCCCGGAAGATGGAAGGCAGCAGCGCCGCGCTCGCCGCTCTGCTGGATGTTCCGGTGATACTGGTGGTCGATGCGCAGGCGATGGCTTACTCTGCCGCCGCCCTGTTATACGGCTACAAACACTTTTTCCCGGACATCACGCTGGCCGGCGTCATTTTCAATTTCGTGAATGCTCCTGCCCACTATCGTATACTGGAAGAAGCCGCCGCCGATGCCGGTGTGCCGGTACTGGGCTACCTGCCGGAACGGGCGGATATCCGGATTCCCTCCCGCCATCTCGGATTACACATTTCCGCGGAAACGGATTACAACGCTATTATCGACGCGGCAGCCGGTCATCTCAGTGCGCATATCGATATAGAACGGTTACTGCAACAGACGCTGCGCCCGGTAGCCACACCGGTGACCGGGGCTGCCGGCTCCTCCGGCGTGCTACGGATCGCGATCGCAAAAGACGAGGCTTTTAATTTTACCTACCGGGAAAATATCGCCGCATTATCACAGCTGGGCGTTATTCATTATTTCAGTCCGCTCACCGATACTACGCTGCCTCCCGCCGACCTCCTGTACTTTCCCGGCGGCTACCCGGAGCTGCACCTCCCGCAACTGGCTGCCAACACCGGCTTATTACAACAGCTACGGCAGTACGAAGGACGGATACTGGCCGAATGCGGCGGCATGATGTATCTCGGCGAAAATATCGTCGATGAAACCGGACACCCCTGGAACATGGCGGGCCTGTTGCCCGTCAGCACCAGTATGCAACAGCCGGCACTCACAATCGGCTACCGCGAGGTCCATATCGGAGACGTCATTTTCAAGGGGCATGAATTTCACTATTCTCATTATGTGAAGGCGCCAGACATCACCGATCCGGCTATACGCGTATGGAACGCGCGGCAGGAAGTCATTCCGGGAACAGTGTTTCACACGCCGCGTTTACTGGCAGGCTATATGCATTTTTATTGGGGAGATAATGTGGCAGGGTTACAACGGGTGCTGGGATTACCCGGATGATTATTCTCTTTTCAATACCCCCGGCGTATACCAGGGCACTCCCAACGCCCCCTGGTGCAATTCCATTTTTACCACTTCACCGACGGCAGTTGCCTCGTACTTCTTCTTTTTAACCGCAATAGACACCGCGGATTTCACCGGCCCCCACGGCCTCACCATCAAAAAATAGCTGGTCATCCTTCGTTTGCTGATTCTTTTGTCGTAAACGGTTGTTTCAAATACTTGCGGAGGGCTATGATCGAAGAAAGTATTCAGGTAAACAAGCGAACTATAAGATGCCGGGATAAAGAAAACCAGAAAGCCAATGACGGCCCATAATTTCCTCAAGAAGATCGTTTTCCAGTGCCGGATAGCGAAAACAACAACTAAGGTAAACACACCGGTGATGATCAAGGCAACTTTGAGCAAAACCCATTGCTCCAGGCTGAATACCGGTACGCCAAATACAAATAAACCGATGGCACAAAATGCAATGGTCAATGCAACACTGGGCAGGGTTGTTCTTTTCCGTTCATCCAGAATAATCAGCAAGCCTTTATGATATTCCAGCGCCGCTACCGTGACCGGCAACAAAAGCATAAGCAGCAAAGGCAACCACGGCAGATATCGGCCCATAAAGATACTCAGCAACATCAGCACGAAAGCAGTTCCGTTCAACAGCCATGCAGTATTTCTGGCCATCCTCAGCTCATGCTGAAGATAAACATCTGTCGGCAATACCTCCTCCTCCTTCGATTGTTCCGTCAGGTCGGGATAACGGGCCATGATCCATCGTGCCAGGCTATCATAGTTCACCCGCCTGGTGGCAATTTTGAATTTTCGTTTAGCGCTGCCTGCAGGCAGCAGCACCAAGCGACCTGCTTCCAACCGGTAGCCTCTCACCTCCTGCCACAGCAGTTCCCGGCGAAACAGAAAAGACCGGTAACGGAGACCTTTTTCATCGGAAGAAACTACAGACAATATTTCACTGATAACATAGAACACCACCGCGATACAAGGTATCATACCGATAAATCCCCAGAGGGTATCTTCCCGCGACTGGACTCCGGCCACGATGGTTACGCCAATCGTCGTCAGGGGTATCAGGGCAAACGGGGATATCAAACACAAAATAAAGATGCGGAAGCCGCGGCTGTAGGTATATACTTGCTGCATAAAGGGTTAATACAATAAAAACTGACGGCAAACATAAGCAAAAAAGACGAATAAGTGCTGTTATACGGCAGCAACGATCAATAATGTGACGGCATCAATGGCCGGTACCATGGCAGCCCCAAAGCCCCCTGGTGCAGTTCCATCCTTATCGTATCGTTGATCGCGGCCGCATCGTATTTTCTCTTCCCGACAGAAATTGACCTCCCTGATTTTTCCGGCCCCCATGGTAACACCACCAGGTAGTAACTGGTGAATTCCCCTGTGCTGATCCTTTTCCCGGAAACAGTTGTTTCAAAAAACTGTGGCGTACTACGATCGAAGAACGTATTCAGATATACGATTGACCCGAAGGAGGCCGGGATAAAAAAAATCAAAAAGCTGATGATCCCCCAGATCTTATTGCCGACAGAGATTTTCATACGCCGCGAAGAGAAAACAACCAGTAAAGTGAATACCGCAGTAACCCCCAAAGCGTCCAGCCATAATGTGTGCAGCCGGAGGCTGTAGACATGGGCACCAACAGCAAACAGTCCCGCTGCTGCAAACAACACCGCCAGTAAAACGGCAGGCAGTGTTCCGTCCTTTTTGTTTTCCGAAACGATGAGCCACCCTTTGTGATATACCAACGCTGCCGGTATGGCCGTCAGCACCACAATCAGCAGTAACGGTACCCAGGGCAGCGTAGTGGTAAAGGGTAAAGGACGAAAAAAAGGCAAACAGGCTACCATTAATGCGAAAGCCGCGAAGTTAAATCCTCTGGCTGTATACCTGGCCATTCTTATTTTATGGGGATAGTCAGGATCTGCCTGGTACGCCGCCAGGCGGACGGCGTCCGTTACTTTATCGCTCAGATCAGGATAACGGGCCATGATCCAGTCGCTTATTTTGTAGCAATGACGGCGCTGGCCGGATACCCTTACCTTCTTTTTACCTTTAAAAGCGGGCATGAGTATCAGTGTCCCTTCTTTCCACCGGTACCCTCTTATCTCATCCCACAAAAGTTCCCGCTTATATAAAAAAGACCGGTAGCGTATGCCGTCACCATCCGACGTTACCACAGACAACATCTCGTTGATACAGTAAAGCACTAAAAGGACACCGGGCAGGATGCTAACAAACGCAATAAAAGCCTCCTGCAAAGACTTAATACCATAGATGATAATAGCATAGAAGGCCATCAGGGGCATCGCGGCAACCGGTGCCATCAAACAAAAAACAAAGATGCGGAAACCGCGGCTGTAGGTATAGTGTTCCTGCATATTGGGTTACTACAATAAAAATCCGGCAACAAACATAAGGAAAAAAGCGTTCCCCTATGCCCGTTACCGGACCTTATCTTGTAAGCAGCGCGTTTATTGTTTAAATACGTCGTCGCTGACGTTGCTGTTGATCACCGCTTTCACCACTTTTACATCGGTATCGAAGCCGCCGGCGGTGGTACGGTACCGGAACGGTATCTGTACGCCGCTGACATCGCGGTATTCGAGGTAGTCAATAACAGCGTTTTTGCCAGGAGATCCTTCCTGCCCGCTGAGCGTGGCAGCACGTACTTTCAGACCTGTTTTGATGCTGTAGTAGTTTTTGAGCAGGCTGCCATCGGGCGTGGCGATGGTCAGCACGTAGGTCTCTTCATCATTGACCTGTTCTGTCAGGGGCGCCAGTTCCATCTTTACGGCATCCGGCGATTCCAGGAAAGTGAGTTCGGGGAAGAGCAGGTTTCTTTCTTTCAGCATGCTTTTTTCCGGGGCTGTCAGGGGTGTTTCGCGGCCCATCTGCCACAGCCTTACGGAGTCGCCGTTGATGATCAGTTTATGCACTACGCCGTTGATAGCCGGTACATTTACCGCCTGCCAGACCTTGCCGGGCATTTTATTGATCAGTTTAAGTTCCACTTCAGTGCCCTGTGCTTCTCCCTGTGCATCCACAGACAGATCTTTGACGTCCTTCAGTTTTTCTTTGCCGCCGATCGCGTCCACGTAACGGCTCAGGACAGTAGTGGCGGTCGTTCCTGCCGGCACCGGTTTACCGGTTTCTGCTTTCCAGCTGTTATTGGCGGGGTTTACGTCCGGCATTTCGCCCTGGGGATCGATCACAACGCTGGCCAGTTTTACTGTGGACGGGTGGTGATAGGCCCAGGTAGACCCACGCTGCCAGATTTCCACCGGCAGGCGTACGGTATCGCGCTGACCGTTTTCATCGCGGATGGCCAGTACCACCGGCATGGGCAGCTGCTCCAGGTTCTGCAGCGTGATGATAGCTCCATTCGCCGGATCGTTGCCTTTATAGCTCACACTTTTAACCGCCTGGTCCAGTTTCCAGGTGTTGAAGAACCATCCGCGCCAGAACCACGCCAGGTCCTCTCCTGCCGCGTTCTCCATGGAGCGGAAAAAGTCCCACGGCGTGGGATGTTTAAAGGCCCAGCGTTTAATATATTCTTTGAAGGCGTAGTCAAAACGCTCGGGGCCCAGTATGTGGTCCCGCAGCAATTTCAGGCCCATGGCCGGCTTATAATAGGCAGCGATGCCGTTGTAACGGAGGCCGATCACGTCCGGCGTATTCATGATAGCTTCCGCATTGGAGCCGAATATCATGGGTGCTGCACGTTGTGCCGATTGATCGGAGTTGAATTCTCCTTTGTTGAATGCTGCCGCGGCGATACCATTGATAAAGGTGTTGAAGCCTTCATCCATCCAGGCATACTTACGTTCGTTGGAACCCACGATCATGGGGAACCAGTTATGTCCGAATTCGTGGCTGGTAACGCCCCACAGTCCGCCTTTGGAAGATTTCCAGGAGCAGAACACGATACCGGGATATTCCATGCCGCCTACTATGCCGGCCACGTTGGTAGCTACAGGATAGGTGTAGGGATACCATTGCCGGGAATAGTGTTCGATGCTTCCTTTGACAAACTCGGTGGAGCGGCGCCATGCGTTGGGAGCAGATGATTCCGCCGGATATACCGACTGCGCGAGCGCTGTTTTTCCGCCGGGCAGGTTCATGCGGGCGGCGTCCCAGATAAAGGCGCCGGATGCAGCCCAGGCCACATCGCGGGATTCTTTGCACACAAAATGCCAGGTGCGGTTACCTTTCACGGCTGCATGATGAAACTCGGTAGTGTCGCGGATCATTACAGTAGCGTCGCTGTTGCGCGCCTTCGCTATCCTTGCCGCTTCCGTGGCGTTGAGCACCTGTGCTTCATTGACCAGCGAGCCGGAACCTGCTACCACCATGTTGGCCGGCGCGGTAATGGTGTAGTCGAAGTTGCCATATTCCAGGTAAAACTCTGACGCGCCCAGGTAAGGAATATTGTTCCAGCCCAGCACATCGTCATATACCGCCATCCGGGGGTACCACTGGGCAATTTCGTATATCCATCCGTGACGGGTGTTCAGCCTGCCGGTACGATCGGTGCCGTATTCGGGTATGGTGTAGCTGTAGTCTATTTTAAGCTGCAGGCTGCCGCCGGGTTTCATGGCGTCTGTCAGCCGTACCTGCATACGGGTATCGTCTACCAGGTAATTGGCCGCACTGCTTTTTCCGTTGCTCACCACCTCAACTGACTTCAGCTCAAACCCATTGGAATAGCTGCGGTTGGCAAAGCGATCGCCGGTAGCGGCTACCGTAGCCGTGCCGCGGGAATCCTTACGGTACACGTTCTGGTCCATCTGCAACCAAAGGAAAGGCAGACGGTCGGGGCTGTTGTTTTTATAGGTGATTACTACGGTGCCGGATACCCGGTGTTGCAGGGTATCGAGGGTGACCGCTATCTTGTAGTCAGCCGCATTTTGCCAGTATTTAGGCCCGGGTTGCCCGCCCGCGCTCCTATACTCATTTCCGTTGGCCGGATAAAATAAAGGGGAAAATGCCTCGTGATGGTCATACCGGGAAACCGGTGTGTTCTGTGACAGGCCTGACTGTGCTATCCCGCACAGTAACAGGGAAGCCAGCGAATAAAGCTTGCGTAGTTTCATCTGGTAGCGATAAATTAGATTTTGTGGTCTCTAAATATACAGCGTTTTACCGGGTTTAACCTTTACGGATTTTGACCATTATCCAATTAAATCAGGCCGGCAGAGCGGTATATCCGTCATCGCCAGCCTTTTACCAGGAAAACAAAGCAGGTTATGGCCGCGTCGGCACATGAGCAAACGCAGGCGGAGAACCAGGCCCCCGTCTTTTCGTTTCACGGAATTAACGGAAACGGCTATACTGCCGGATATCCGGCCCCCGTACTTTTCGTTGCTGTCAGGAAACAGCTACTGAAATAATTTCTTTACATGTTTCAACCGGAAAGCGAAAATAATGCTCAATACGCCGGTCACCCAGAAGGCGGCGGCCATTACACCCAGAATGGTAGCCACGCCCAATGCGGGATTGTCGAGGATCACAATGGAGATCATAATCAGCAGGATACCGCCCAACAATACCCAGCCCCAGTTGGGGACCTTGTCTGTGCTGAGCGCTATGGCGAACACAATCAGGCTGATGCCTTTGAACATGAACCAGAAGCCCAGGAAAATAGGGATGACGGCCATACTGATGGCGGGATACAACATGAGGATAAAGCCCACTACGAGGTCGATAATACCGGAGGCCAGCGACCATCCCCAGCCATGCATGGACCTTCGGTTACCGGTAGCGAAAATGATCTCAAAAATGCCTGTCACAAACAGGGTTACACTGAAAAAGATACTGAGCAACACGTAGCTGCTGAATGGATTACTGAAAACAATGAAGCCCGCAATGATAAAGATGATGCCGTTGAGCAGATAAAGCCACCAATACTTTACATTGCTGCGGATAGCTGACAGGACCTGTGACATATATTAGTTTTATTTAAATGGTGTAAAATACTTATAACACAATGAGTATGTATAAGTTGGTTAACAGTTATCTGCCTAAAAAGTTCAGGATGAGGAAGGAAGGAATCGCCGGTGAAATGCCCTAACTTTGTCAAAATGATTTAAATCATAATTTTAATAGACCACGGAAACTATATTTGCAGAATGAATAAGGCGATCAAGCAAGACAGAAAATCACCAAACTGGTGGCATCAAGTGGACTTTCTGGGAATTCACGCGGTTCCCCTGCTGGCTTTCTTTACCGGCACCACTGCTTTTGACTGGATACTGTGCGGCGTATTGTACGTAGTGCGCATGTTTTTTGTGACGGCCGGTTATCACCGGTATTTTTCTCATCGCGCTTTTAAAACGTCGCGATTTTTTCAATTCATCCTTGCGGGCGGAGCACAGAGCAGCTTACAGAAAGGTGCGCTCTGGTGGTCAGCCAATCACCGTATTCACCACAAACACAGTGATACGCCGGACGACCCTCACTCTGCCAACATCTATGGTATCTGGTACGCCCACATCGGCTGGATCATGGGCCCTGAATACAAACCTACCCGTTTTGACCTGATCAAAGACCACAAAGCGAAAGAATTGTTCTGGCTCAACAAATGGCATATGGTGCCTGCCGTTATACTGGCGATCGCGGTATATTTCGTGGGCAACAAAGTAAACGGCACCGGATGGTTCGACTGGACAGCGGGTCTTTCTACCCTGCTGATCGGTTTCTTCCTGAGCACCGTTATCCTGTATCACGGTACTTTCACCATCAACTCCCTGATGCACAAAATCGGCAACCAGCGTTATTATACCGGCGACCAGTCCCGCAACAGCCTCATTCTGGCGCTGATCACCCTGGGAGAAGGATGGCATAACAACCACCACTACTACCAGAGCGCTGCCCGCCAGGGCTTCTACTGGTGGGAAATCGACATCAGCTACTATGTGATCAAAACACTGGGCTGGCTGGGCATTGTATGGGATATCCGTCCTGTACCGTCCAAAGTACAGAACAGCAATAAGCTGAAAGATATCAAAGAAGGACGTGTAGCCGTGCCCGAAGCACAATTGCAGGATTAATTACGAATTACGAATTTCTTAAGCGAAGACCTGAGCGAATCATCGGCTCAGGTCTTCGCTTTTATGGTTCAGAAATTAATCTCCCATATTAATTCGTAATTCGTAATTCATTCCTGATTTATTATCTTGTTTGCCGGAAAAAAATCACCCTCCATGCAATATACACCCGCTACTGACAGATATGACGCCATGACGTACAACCGTTGCGGCAAAAGCGGCCTGCAACTGCCGGCCATATCACTTGGCCTGTGGCACAACTTCGGCTCCATCGACAACTATGAAAATGGCCGCAGCATCATCCGCCGGGCTTTTGACAAAGGAATCACCCATTTTGACCTTGCCAACAACTATGGCCCGGTGCCAGGCAGTGCTGAAGAGAACTTCGGACGTATCCTACGGCAGGATTTCACCGGGCATCTGCGCGACGAGCTGGTGATCTCCACCAAGGCGGGCTACCTGATGTGGCCCGGCCCATATGGCGACAAAGGCTCCCGTAAATATCTCGTCTCCAGCTTAGACCAGAGCCTCCGTCGTATGGGGCTGGAATATGTAGACATTTTCTATTCCCACCGCCCCGATCCGGAAACACCCATAGAAGAAACCATGGGCGCGCTGCACAGCATCGTGCAACAAGGGAAAGCGCTCTATGTGGGCCTTTCCAACTACACCGCAGAACAGACAAAAGAGGCCGTCGCCGTACTGAAATCACTGGGTACGCCCTGCCTGATCCATCAACCTAAATACAGCATGTTTGAAAGGTGGGTAGAAAACGGTCTGCTTGATGTGCTGGAGACTAACGGTATCGGCTGTATTCCGTTCTCTCCGCTGGCACAGGGCCTGCTCACCGACCGCTATCTGAACGGTATTCCTGCAGGGTCACGCGCCAGCAAGCCCAGTGGCTTCCTGCAGGAAAATGAAGTATCTGAGGAGAAGATCGCTAAAATCAGCCAGCTCAACAGCCTCGCGCAGGAGCGCGGACAGTCCCTTGCCCAGATGGCGCTGGCCTGGATACTGAAAGACAAACGTATCACCACGGTATTGATCGGCGCGAGTTCCGTCGCCCAGCTGGACAACAACCTGGATACGCTGAAGAACGTGTCTTTCACCGCTGAAGAACTGGAGAAAATCGAAAATATCCTGCACGGCCGGGGCTAACGCCCCGGGCCGCAGGCCTTACCCGCGGGGTTTTGCTCTTTCATATTGTACCGGCCATTTCACGCTGGTATCGCCCAGCTGATGTGCCGCCCGTAAAGGAAAATAAGGATCGCGCAGCAGTTCACGCGCCAGCAGCACTATGTCTGCCCGTCCCTGTTCAATAACAGATTCTGCTTCCTGCGCCGTGGTAATCAGCCCTACCGCGCCGGTCGCTATCTTTGCTTCTTTTTTGATTTTCTCCGCGAAAGGCACCTGGTATAACGGTCCGACGCTAATTTTCTGATGCGGCACCAGTCCGCCGGACGAACAATCGATCAGGTCCACTTCCTCCTCTCTGAGCAAGGCCGCCAACCGGGCAGACTGCTCCGGGTCCCAGCCGCCGGGCGCCCAGTCAGTTGCAGAAATGCGCACCAGCAGCGGCAGTTCCGCAGGCCACACCGCCCGCACCGATTCTACTGTCTGTAACAGCAACCGTATCCTGTTTTCAAAACTTCCGCCATATTCGTCGGTCCGCTGGTTGCTCAGCGGCGACAGAAAACTGTGCAGCAGGTAACCATGCGCCGCATGTATCTCCACAACTTTAAAACCGGCCTGCAGCGCCCTGGCGGCCGCTTTCCTGAAGTCGTTCAGCACATCCAGTATTCCTTCCTGCGTGAGGGCTACCGGCATCGGATATACGTCGTTGAACGGAATAGCACTGGGGCCGTATACTTCCCATCCGCCATTCTCCGGCGCCACTTTACCGCTTCCCTCCCATGGCCTTAATGTGCTGGCTTTTCTGCCGGCATGCGCCAGTTGTATGCCCGGCACGGCGCCCTGCGCAGCTACAAATGTTGTGATGCGCTGCAGCATGGAAATATGTTCATCTTTCCAGATGCCAAGGTCCTGGGGGGAAATACGGCCTTCAGGAGATACGGCCGCTGCTTCTGTCAGCACCAGGCCGGCACCGCCTACCGCCCGGCTGCCCAGATGTACCAGGTGCCAGTCGTTGGCAAAGCCATCCTCCGAAGAATACTCACACATGGGAGAAACAGCGATGCGGTTACGCAGCGTAACGGTCCTCAGCTGCAACGGACTAAATAAATGCGCCATGGGCTCTCGATTTAACAATTTAAAAATAAGGTATTCTTCCCGAACAGCCATCTTACCAGGTATGGCTAATTCACCGGGCAAATGAAGCAACATTCAACAAATAACGCCTACATTTGAAGATGATACCGAATATCGAAATGCACCGGCAACAGCTCGCCACACAGGGATACACTGTGCTGGAAAACGTGTTTTCCGGCGATGAAGTACAGGCCATCCTGCACCTGATATCACAGGCAGATATGAGCCAGGCCGTATTCCGCAAAACGGCCGACCTGTTTGCCATCCGGCAGTTCCTGCAATCGGTGCCGCATGTGCGGCCTGCTATCTTTACACCAGCGCTGACCTACCTTATTCATACGTTGTTCGGAGAGGATTATGTGCCGGTGAAATCCATCTACTTTGATAAACCCGGACAATCCAACTGGTTTGTGGCCTGGCATCAGGACCTCACCATTTCTGTGAAGGAACGGCTACCGGTGGAAGGTTTCGGACCGTGGACCGTCAAACAAAACCAGTTTGCCGTACAGCCTCCGTTGTGGCTGCTGGAGAATATCTATACCATCCGTCTTCATCTCGATGATACCGACGCGCAGAACGGTGCGCTGAAAGTAATCCCGGGCACGCATTTACAGGGCATTGTCCGTCCGGATACCCTTTCCCCGCAGGAAACACCGGAAGTCAGCTGCGGCGTTAAAAGCGGCGGGATCATGATCATGCGGCCATTGCTGATGCATGCGTCTTCCCGCAGCACCAGCGGCTCCAACCGCCGCGTGGTACATATGGAATTTTCCAATCGTAGTCTGCCCGGCGGGCTAAGCTGGTCAGAAAATATTTAGGAATTCTTTGATTTACGGATTTCGGGATTTCAGGGATACCTGAAAAAAAGATAAAAACAAAAGGTCGAAGCAATGTGTATCGCTTCGACCTTTGTTTGTTTTATGCGCCTTTTAATTCCGGAAATTCCAAAATCCGTAAATCAAAAAATCCGCAAATCAATATCCGGGATTTTGTTGCAGTTGTGATATGCCGTTTTTCACGCTCAGGTCTATCTGGCGCTGTGGGATCGGATAGTATTTGTTCCTTGCCGAGAAGTTGCCGGTGGCAATATCTGAGGTAACCGTTTTCTCATAAGCGAAGTAGCGGTTAATTTCGGTCTGTGCCAGTCCCCATCTTACCAGGTCGAAGAAACGATGTCCTTCCATGGCCAGCTCCAGTTTACGTTCGAACCGGATGGCTTTCAGGGCATAGTCTTTCCCGCCGCCGGCAAAGGCTCCGGCGGGGTACGGGCTGACGTGGTAATTAGCCGCAGGTTCTTCGGTATTGCCTCCCATCGGGTCTTCAGGATCGATATATTGCTTCACCCACCCTACCGGGTTGGCGGCCCGTTCTCTGACCATATTTACGTATGTCTGCGCTTTTTCGAGGCTACCGGCATTGGCCTGGCATTCGGCGGCCATCAGCAGTACGTCAGCATAGCGTATCAGCACGTAGTTGATCGCATTACCGGGCGCCCAGGAGTTGCCGTCGTAGAATTTGTCCTGGTTCACCTGCATGTATACGTTTTTGAGTGCGGCGTACGGACCGGCGGATTGCTGGTTACGTACCCATGCCATACCGGGATGCAGGCCCCAGTCGAGGAAAGGAATGCCTCTGCGGCCTACGGTCCAGTCGAGGCGCGGGTCCAGGTAGCCGTTATCCGGTGTGAAGGCAACGGTATCAGGCACGCCCATATCATTTTTAACCGGATGCAGGTTAAAATCATCGAGATAAGGCAGGCCTTTATCGGTGGTGCGGAAAGAGTTCACCAGGTCCTGGGAAGGCTGATAGAAGCCGCAGCAGCTGAAGGGGCCGTTGTACGGATAGTTCAGCATCTGTCCCTGGTTGGCGTTGCCGGTACCGCCGGAACCGTCGTTGGCGCTGTATTGTATGGAGAATACGGCCTCTTTGTTGTTTTCCGTGAAAGCGTCGAAGTTATCATGGAAATGTTCCATGAGGCCGAACTTCACGCCTTTGGCGGTGACGCCGGAGCTGATCACGTCTTCCAGCAGCGGCATGGCTGCGGCAAACTTGCTTTGGTAGAGCAATGTTTTAGCGAGGTAAGCCACTGCAGCCCATTTATTGGCACGTCCTATCTCCTTCTGTGTTTCAGGCAGATGATCAGCGGCATACTTAAAATCCGCCTCAATCATCGGCCAGATATCTTTATCATTCGGCAGTTTAAAATCGTCTACGATCAGTTTCTGGTAGCTGGTGGAGTTTTCATCCACCCAGGGTACGTTATTGAACAGTTTCTTCAGGTCGGAGTAGTAATGTCCGCGCAGGAAGCGGGCTTCCCCGGCTATCACCTGTTTTTCCGCATCTGTCATGTCTTTTACGTTGGCGAGTACGTGCAGCGTGAAGTTACAGCGGCGGATACCTTCATAGTTTACCCGCCATTTATCGTTGAAGAAGCCGTTGCTCGAGTTGGCGGCGAAGGTGACGATCTGGAGGATGGAAGCGGCGTCGCTGGGGTCGCTGCCTTTGTGGGCATCGCCGCCGGCCACGCTGCCGTAGATCCAGTTGTCCGGAGATACAGCATAACCGCTGCCGCCGGAGAGGTTGATCATGTCATCGTTGTAATCCTGTCCGTCGAGCGCGGCATAAGCGCCTATGAGCAGGGTGTTGACGCCTTTTTTATTGGTCAGGGCTTCTTCCTGTAAGGTAGATTGTGGCTGACGCTCGAGGAAACTCTTGCTGCAGCCTGCTAGTAGCAGTACGGTGAAAGAAGCGCCCAGTGCTATATGATACAATGTTTTCATGGTCCTGTTTTTTTAGAATGAGCAACGATTAAAAGGCCAGGTTCACCCCGATGAGGAACTGGCGCTGGTTGGGATAAGCGCCTTCATCCACGCCGAAGTCGGTGATATTGGAACCACCGATTTCAGGATCTATACCGGAGTATTTGGTGATGGTGAACAGGTTGGCCGCCTGGACATATACCCGGAACTTCTGTACGTGTAGCCGTGACAGTGAACCAGCGGGCAATGTATAACCGAGTGTTACGTTTTTAGCACGCAGGTAGGCGCCATTTTCCACCATGTAAGAGTTGGGGACGCCTTGTGTGCTGACAGAGCCGTCCACTTCCTGGATAGGCGCTTTAGCGTTCTGGTGGTCGGGACGCCAGGAGTCATACAGGGCAGTTTTGCTTTTGGCGCTTTCAAAAGATGAATAGAAATCGCGCCACCAGCGTACGTTATTCCAGATCTGGTTGCCGTGGGTACCGAAGAGGAAGATATTGAAATCGAAGTGCTGGTAGTTTACGCCGATGTTGATACCGTAGGTGAAGTCCGGGTTGGGATTACCGAGGAAGGTGCGGTCATCCGGCGTGATGCGGCCGTCGCCGTTGACATCTTTATAGCGGAAGCGGCCCATACCGGCGCCTTCCTGGTAGAAAGCTTCCGGATCGTTGGTGGCTTTTTTCACTTTATCATCGGCGTCGGTCACTTCTTTGGCGCTGTTCCAGAAGCCATCGATCTGGTAGCCGAAGAAGGAGGAAACCGGCTGTCCTACCGCATTGCGGATGATGTTGCTGCCATCGAAGCGGCGGCTGTCGCCGTCGAAGTAGTCTACTCCGTCGGCGATTTTCATGATTTCGTTTTTGTAGGTGGTGAGTGTACCGGTGACGTTCAGTTTCAGTTTTTTGCTGAACTGTTTATGCCAACCGACGGAAAAATCGAAGCCATGATTTTTCATCTGCGCGATGTTGACAAAGGGCTGTGCGGCGGTGCCGGCGAGGCCCGGCAGTTCGGGATCGTAGAGCAGGTCTTTGATATCCTTGCGGTAATAGTCGAATGAGAAGTCCAGTTCACCTTTGAACAGGGAAGCGTCCAGGCCGATGTTGGCGTTGACGTCGCTCTCCCATTTAGCGTCGGGGTTGCCGATCTGCATACCTGCGAAACCCGCGTTAAGGCCGTTGTTGGTGCCTGCGAGATCGTAGTAGGTGGCGCTGCGTTTGCCGCCGTAGAGGAAGTAACCGTTGTTGACGCTGAGATTGAGCTGGTTGCCCATGATACCCCAGCCGCCGCGGATTTTGAGGTCGGTGATCCAGGTGAGCTGTTTCATGAAGGCTTCTTCGGAGAGGCGCCAGCCGGCGGTTATTGCCGGGAACCAGCCGAAGCGGTTGTTGATGAATTTGGAGGAACCGTCGCGGCGTATGGTAGCGCTGACGAGGTATTTATCGCGGAAGGAGTAGTCTACCCTGCCGAGGAGCGAGTAGAGCCCTTCCTGTGCGCGGCTGCTGTAGTTGGTTTGCGTGCCGGTACCGGTGCTGAGGTCCGGGAAGTTGGGATCGAACGTAAAGTAGTCTTTGGTGGTCCCGCCAACGGAGCGGCTACGGCTGTCGAATGCTTCCGTGCCGGCCAGTATTTTCAGGTCGTGGGTATTGTTGAAGCGCTGATGATAGGTGAGCGTATTGGTCCAGGTCCAGCTGTGACCGTTGTTGGAGCCTTCCGAGTAGGAGTTGGAGGTGTTGTTCTCTTTGTTCTCGTACTGCGGGTAGGTGAAGGAGTGGGACCACCCGGAATAGATCTCACCACCGAAGCTGGTGCGGAAGGTGAGGTATTTCAGGAAGTCCACTTCTCCGTAGATGTTACCAAACAAACGGGTGTTAAGGCCTTTGTTGTTTCTGGTGCGAGCCTGCATTGCTACCGGGTTCTGGGCGTCTCCGAGGGCATCGCCCCAGGAGCCAGCAAAATTGCCCATAATGTCGTACACCGGTATGATGCTTTGTTCGCGCATGGCGTGGCCGATGGCCGCGTCGGAGCTGTTAATTTCCACAGCAGGGTTTTCCGTCATCGAAAAAGCGAGATTTTCCCCCACTCTGATGTGATCAGTGATGTTGTACTGGGTATTGGAGCGGATCGTATATCTTTTCAGATAGGTGTTCAGCAGCGTACCCTGTTGATTAAAATAATTGAGGGAAAAGAGGTAATTGCCGCGATCCCCGCCACCGCTTACCGCGACGTTGTGGCTGGTGATGGGGGCCGGGCGGAAGACTTCGTGATACCAGTCAGTCCCGGCCTTGTTGGCACGTACAATACGGTGAAAGTTGTTATAATCGTTTTGATCAGTAAAGTTGGGATTCACATAATATTTGGAGGGGTCGGTGTCGGGATCTCCTTCCATGCCGCCGTCGGGCGTGATATAGTCCGGGATGACCGGTGCGTTGCCGTTACCATATTGAGGGGTATGCGGATTAAGGCCGGAGTTGGTGTAGGCCATCCAGCGGAGCTGAGCCTGTTCGGTGGGATTGAGGGTGTTCCAGACGTTGCCTTTTTTCGGGTATTGGCGGCCGTAGTATCCGTCGTAGTGGACAGATATTTTACCGGAGCCTCTGCGGGTGGTGATGACGATCACGCCGTTGGAAGCCCGGGCGCCGTAGATGGAGGCGGCGCCTGCATCTTTCAGTACCTGCAGGCTGGCCACATCGTTGGGGTTGAGGTCGGCGATGTCTGTCGTAGGAACGCCGTCTACCACATACAGCGGGGAGTTGGAGCCGAAGGTGTTTATACCGCGGATCCGGATCTGGGGTGCTTCCCCTGGTTGACCGGAGCCGATGACCGTTACCCCGGAGGCCTGTCCCTGCAGCTGTTCTGTTACCTGTGCGGTGGGCTGGCGGTTCAGTTGTTCGATGTTGACCACTGCTACCGCGCCGGTGAGGTCTTTTTTCTTCTGGGTGGTGTAGCCGGTGACCACAATTTCATTGAGCGCGCTGGCGCCTTCTTTGAGGACGAAGTTCACCAGCTGCCTATCGCCGACGGCTACACGCTGTGACTCAAAGCCGATGAAAGTCACTTCCAGCTGATCGTCGCTTCTGCCGGGGACGGAAATGGAATAGACGCCGTCAGCGTTGGTGACGGTGCCGATGCTGGTGCCGGGTACTTTTACGGTAACGCCGGCGATGGGGTTTCCCTTTTCATCTTTCACCGTGCCTTTCACCGGGCGCTGCTGCACAGGGGCTGAGGAGGCGGCGGGTGCGGTGGCCGCCGGCTTTTCGGTGATCATGTAAAAGTGTTCCCTCAGCTTTTCGAAATGCAGGTTAAATGGCGCCAGTGCTTTATGCAGCGCTTCTTCCGGTGTCTGGCAGCTGGTGACGGACAGTTGTACCCGTTTACTTTTTACCAGGTTGCTTTTGTAAGCGATAGATACATTAAAACGTTCTTCTATCAGGTGCAGCACATCTTTCAGGGAAGATTCGTCGGGTTGGTCCATGTTCCCGGGATGCAGGGGGACCGTCCGGTTGCTTCCTGCGGCCAGAGCCGGGGCCGCAACCGATTGAAACAGGAAATACAGGGCTAAAGAGGGCAGTAGCGCCACACGTAAACCTCTCTTCATGTGAACAGGTTTTGACGATTAATATAATTATGAGACTTTGGTTGCTGTAAAAGGTGGCCTGCCTTTTACGCGGGTATTATTTCTTTTGAATCCAGACTTCGTCGCCTTTTTGGTTGAATTTCATTCGGAAAACCTTCTCCAGCTGAACCAGCATGGTATCAGCATTATAGATGATGGGCATGGAGCCCGACACTTTATATTTCAGCAGCTGGGTATCCGGAACGATGATGGTTTTACCGAACACCTGTTGCATGAAGGTAGCGGCATCGGCGAGGGAATAGTCTTCCATGACGAGGCGGCCGGTATGCCAGGACACATACTGATCGGCATTGACGCTGCTTTTGGTGAAATCGCCGTCCTGTTTGTTGTACCGTACGATGTCTCCCGGTTGCAGGGCGAGAGACGTATTACGGCCTTCAATGCTAAGCTGTATTTTCCCTTGTTGCAATACCACCACCACTTCTTTTCCGGCGCTGTTGACATTAAACTGTGTGCCCAGTACTTCCACATGAACGTTGTCATAGGTATGCACAATAAATTTCCGGTGGGACGCCGTGTGTTTTACATGAAAAAAAGCTTCACCGTCGATCCATACTTCCCGGTGTTTGCCCGTGGAGGCGTATAACAGGCGGGAATTGGCGTTGAGCGTTACTTCCGAACTGTCGGGCAGCAGGAATGTTTTCACCTCTCCGAGGCGGGTATGGGAGCTGAGAATGGTATTTTTCGGCGCAGCTTTCCACCAGTACCATCCGCCGGCGATCAGCATGCCCAGCAGCAGGGCGGCCGCGTATTTCCACAGTTGCCGCCAGTTGGTGCGGGCGGGCTCCTGTGAGGATGGCGCCTCCCCTTCCAGCCCGCCGCAGATAGCCTCCCACAGCGCTTCCTTCTGCCCTGTTGAGAGCTGAAACGATGTGAAACTGATGCCTTGCAGCAGTTGCCGCGCTTCGCGGACATCGTTTTCCTTTTCAGGGTGCTGTTCGAGCCATCGTTCCCAGAACACGTTCCGGGTGGCCGGTTGCAGTACCCATTGCTGGAAATCTTCGTCCAGGGCAAAGTCACGGGCGGTGTAGGATGAATAATCTTTACGGGCCAAGTAGCGGTCTTTTTACTAAAGAGCAGGTAACGGGTCTTTTCTCATCATTTTTTGGAAAGATTTTTTTCATCTTCCTAAAAACAGCAACAGCAGCGGGAAAGGGAGGTTCTTTTTGAGGATAGCGATGGCTTTGGAGATGGTGTTGTACACGGAATCCACCTGCATGGACATGATACCGGCGACTTCATTATAACCGAGGTTCTGGTAGAAGCGGAGATAGATGGCCTCCCGTTGCCGGCGGGTAAGGTTGCCCAGGGCGGCCTGGAGTAATTTTTTTTGTTCAGCCGCAGTCTCTTCGAGTATCAGTTTATTCTCCTGCGGAGTGGTGAACTCGAATTCGAATCCCTCCCAGGAGTCGCGGTATTGCCATCGGCGGTCGCGCTGCAGGGAACGAAGCAGGCGGCGGCGCAGGCTGCTGATCAGGTAATAGCGGATATGCTGTACCTGCGGGCTCAGGTGTTCCCTGGTAAGCCAGAGGTCCTGGAACAGGTCCTGGATGTTGTCGTTCACCCTTTCATGATCGCGGCAGAAATGCATGCCGTAATGATAGAGGTGGTCAACATGGGTTTCATATATTTCGGCGAAGGCGTGGCGATCTCCCTCCAGTAGTCGTCCCCAAAGTGAGGAAT
The DNA here is from genome assembly GCF_012516375.2 of Chitinophaga oryzae. Classification (NCBI taxonomy): domain Bacteria; kingdom Pseudomonadati; phylum Bacteroidota; class Chitinophagia; order Chitinophagales; family Chitinophagaceae; genus Chitinophaga; species Chitinophaga oryzae. Next base: position 2,972,341 of record NZ_CP051204.2, on the reverse strand, counting down.
GGGAAGGCACCACTTTGAGGTCTGTTCGTACTGCTTTCCCTGTGTTCATAACAATTTTGGTTGAGTTGGATAAAGCTGTGCAATTATTCTGACAAATACAAATATTTTTTGGTACGGGATGTGTATCGCGTTCATTTAAAAATACATCCATGAAAAAGCTCTCTTATCTTCTGTTAGTAATGATCGCCATATCGATGGCCAGCTGTGAAGTGGTTGGTGGTATCTTTAAGGCCGGCGTATGGACCGGTATCTTTATCGTGGCGCTGGTAGTAGGATTAATTATTTATTTCATCACGAGGGGTTCGCGGAGAGACTGATTATCAGTCAGGAATGAATAAATCTGCGTTTAATATTCGTTATTCCTACATTGTTTTGCAAAGACAACCAAGTAGTTAAACCAACTTTTTTTGAAAAAAAGTGTGGCAATATTTTTTTAATTCAAATAATTACCTACTTTTGCATCCCCGTCAAACGGGAAACACACCGGAAAAAAGTTTCGGGACGTAGCGCAGCCCGGTAGCGCACTTGCATGGGGTGCAAGGGGTCGCTAGTTCGAATCTAGTCGTCCCGACTATACAAATGAAGCACTTACATATTATTGTAAGTGCTTTTTTTTGTTTTCAGTACCCTCCCAGTAACCTCCAGCCCATTTTGGAAGCCTTATGAGAGTAGTTTTCAGTATAATTGGATGGGAAATCATTGGCAGACCTACATGTGAAGCAATCCAATCAGTGTATATATTTCCGTAACATCTTTTATCTGGATACTACTCAGCGCTTCAATTTGCGGAAGGCGATATGAGAAACCCCTAAACGTCATTCACCAATTAATTCTGAGCTATCAACAGGCACTAGGCGATCTGCGGCTTGTCGCTGAGTTAGGTGCTTTGTTGAAAGGGCGGCTGGACAAATGGCTTATTCACCAGATCTGAGCTTTTTTATATGTTGGTCTGCATTCTTATTTTGAGGATCCAGTTTCAGAGACTGTTCATAATTTTTAATAGCGAGTTGAGAATCGCCCAGCTCTTCACAGATCTCGCCCAGGCTATCAAATGCATTGGCGCTTGCGGGATACAAATAAACATTCAGCTTAAATATTTCCAGCGCCTCAGCGATCCTTTTTTGTGAGATCAACTTATATCCCCAGCTATTTATTTCTTTCTCCATTGCAGTAAAGCCACTCTTTGTTTTCTTCAGTTTCTTTACTTCTTCTATGGCATTTTTGTATCCCACCTTATCCAAGGTAACTTTTAACGATCTTAGGGATGCTGAAAGGCCAAAACCATTCGCTTCTTTCATATCCGGAATAAACAATCCGGCGAGTTCGTCAATGAATACATCCGGCGTCGCCCCAGATAGATTTGTAAGCACGATAATGGAAAGATTATCATTGGGGTATACAAATACAGCCGAACGATTACCACCAACGGGTGCCAGAGCCGGATGATCTGTTCTTTTAACAACCGGCCAGCCTGCGGCATATCCATTAAGCAAGCTGCTAAAACCAGCTGTTTCGCCTGTATTCAGTACTGCAGGTGTCCAGAGTGTCCGAAGGCTTTCCGTTTTTTTTAATAACTGCATACTTTGTAAAGCAATGATCCAATCTGCCAGTTCTTTTGCTGTTGAGCTCATTCCGGCAGCAGTTTGCAAGAAAGGCGGAAACGAAAAGAACATATTCCTGAGTTGACCTTTTTGATATTGGTAACTACAAGCTGCATGGGCTACAATGTTCTTTGTAGCACCAAAACCTGATTGTATGGTCTTCGGCATACCTACTTTTTCCAATTGTTCTTTGGTAATGAACTCCTGGAACGACATACCGCTTAATTTATCGATAATGCGGCCGAGAAGTAAATAATTGGTTTGGTTATAGCTAAATTTCTCTCCAGCCTTAAACTCATTGGGCATTCGAAGTATGGCATTCCAGGCTTCTTCCGGATCGCCGCTTATTAAAACGGATTCTTCTTCATTTACAATATCCGGGATGCCCGAAATATGCGACAAGAGTTGCTGAACCGTTAATGACTTCCATGTGTCAGGCAGGTCAGTAAGGTATTCAGAAATGGGTGCATCCAATTTTAGTTTCCCGGCTTCCAGCAATTGGATAATAGCAACACCCGTAAATGCCTTCGTGATTGAATTAATAGTAAAAACAGTTTTGTCGCTTACCGGGATTGAGTCCTGCAGATTTGCCAGTCCATAATTACCCGTTTTAATAATTTTTCCATGTTTTACAATCGCTAGTTGTAATCCGGGAATTCTGCGCTCCTGCATCTGGTTTTGAAGAAAAGAATCAATACTGTCTACCTGCCCCACAGCACTAACCTTACAAGAGAAAATCAGCAATGCTATAAGGCCAGCCTTCAACATGCTAGTCATAATGGATGAATTTCCTCCAAGAAAACATTTTTTTACCATGCTATTTATATTACAATGATGCGACAATTAAAGGGTATAATTACCACTTCTGCCTGTGTATGCCCAATTTTGGGTTGATGGTGAATACAAGGAGCTTCTTCATCATACCAATTGAGCTTTTAAACTGAGGTCCATGCTCACGGCATGATTTATAATAGCGCCGCAAGATACATAGTCTACACCAGTACGGGCGTATGAAATAATATTGTCGAGATTGATGCCGCCCGATGCTTCTGTTTCGTACCTGCCGCTGATCAGCTTAATTGCTTCTTCTACCATCTCGGGCGAGTAGTTATCGAGCATGATGCGGTGTACATTGCCTACGGCAAGCACACGGCGCACATCATCCAGGTTGCGGGTTTCCACTTCTATTTTCAGGTCGAGATTGTTGGCCGCCAGGTACTCGTTGGTTTTTTGTATGGCTGGCTCAATGCCTCCGCAGAAATCGATATGATTGTCTTTCAGCATGATCATATCGTACAGTCCCATGCGGAGGTTGTAACCACCACCAATGCGCACCGCCTGCTTCTCGTATTCGCGGAACAGCGGGGTAGTTTTGCGGGTATCGAGTATTTTGGTTTTGTAGCCATTTATCTTATCAGCATACCTATTGGTAAGGGTGGCAATACCGCTCATGCGCTGCATGCAATTCAGCACCAGGCGTTCGGCCTTTAGTATGGTGTGCACACTCGATTCAACGGTAAATGCGGTTTCGCCGTTGTCCACCGCATCGCCGTCCTTTTTAAAAAGGGTAAATTTTGCGCTTTCTTCCAGGTGATGGAAAATTTCCTGTGCCAACTGCATACCTGCCAGTATGCCCTTTTCCTTTATTTTGAGTGCAGCTTTGCCTTTTGCATCGGCCGGGATGGATGCCAGCGTAGAGTAATCGCCGCTGCCCACATCTTCCAGCAATGCTGCGGCAATGAATTCTTGTGTTGTCATGCGCTTTATTATTCCGGATGCGAAATTAGTAAATGCCAGTCTACTGATAATAATTGATCTAATTGCAAAGACTTTAAATAAATCAGAGATTAAGCCAATTATGCTGAGGAATTCGGCAGAAAGTTGTTTATAGGTAAAGAGAAACCATTGCCAGCTTGAAAATCAACAGCAAACTGCGGCAGCTGACGGGGTAACAGCAGCATGTCGCCCATCCAATGGTGACCCTACCTATGATGATCCAAAGGCCGGTTGCATAACCCGCCCAGGTCCTGGAGCTACTAAGTACACAGGCAGATGTTGGACCGTCTGTCGAATTGCTTAAATAACATTCTAGCCGCAGTCTGTTGTTTCCGTTAAGCAAACGCTATTATTATCTATATTCAAGATAATTTTAGATCCAATCAATCACAGTTAGACTATCCAGGCTATACTACTCTATCCTTTTGTCATTCCTCCAGTACCCTCTCAGTACCCTCCAAAGATAGGCCAAAGTAGTTTAAAACAACTTAAATTAACAAATTAAATATTATGTAAACAGCTATAATATAAGAATATTATTGCTAAATTGGCTTATTTTAAATTCATTACAGTTCGCATGGGGTGCAAGGGTCGCTAGTTCGAATCTAGTCGTCCCGACTTCACAAAAAAGCACTTACATATAATTGTAAGTGCTTTTTTGTTTTTAGTACCCTCCTGCTCATTTTATGGCGCTTTTTCCGGAGCGGATGAGCTATCTCTTTTTCGCCGACTGTATTAAGTTTGGTCATAGCTATTTGCGGGCCATTTCAACCATCTGTACAACTTCTTCTGCCGCGACCTCAGCCTTCCCGTCAAATCCTGATACTTTAAACCTGATCCTTCCCTTACCATCAATGATAAATTTGGCTGGGATCCCATCAATTTTGAAAGCATCTGCAGCTGCACTCTGCTTGGTGTCTGGATTTCTTGGATCCAAATACAAATCGAAGGTATAGTTGCGACTGGCCAGAAATTTTTTGCCGTCATTCAACAAATCCGGTACGTTATTCCAGGTATAAATGAAAAGAAATTTTACATCCGGGTCATTAATATAGCGGTTTGCAGCCATCTGCATAGCCGGGAATGACTCCACACATGGACCACACCAGGTTGCCCAAAAATCCAACACAATGGTTTTGCCTTTAAAATCCGCCAGCGAAACTTTTTTCCCGTTCACATCTGTTACCGTAAAATCAGGTGCCGCTTCATGAACCATCATTGAAGAAATATTTGCCCTGATTTTTTTGATAAATGTATTTTTCAACCCCTCGACGTAGGCATCCGCATCCTTATCGGGGTTTAGCTTTGTATAACCTTTTTTGACCTGGTCGATGTACTTCTGCTCGAACTTCCCTCCCTCTACCGCTTTTGCCAATATGGGTAAAGCCTGTACGTAGTCACCTTTCAGGCTGGACAGAAAAGCATAGTTTTCAATCAGTTCCTCGTCCTTTTTCTTAATGTTATGATAAGCTTCCGCAGTATAACGGAAGGCTTCTTCATTTTTTCCGGCTTTAAAGAGTAGCTTACCATAGAGGTTAATAAAATTATCATACGCAGATTTGGGATCTATTTTCCGCGGCCCATTTAAGGCTGTCATATCTTTCATTTTTTTGGCACTTTCCAATTCGCCGGAGGCAAACTCCAGGGCCTTTGTATTATTTATTGCAGCCATTTCCTCAGTGGCCGCTAGTAAGGCCTGTAACCGAAATCCCGGATCGTCAATGGAGTTCAGATATTGCAGTATTTTCGCAGTATTCATCTCATTAGCGTACATATTGGCCACAAAGCTTTTCTCCAAATCTAAATTGACATTAGGGTAATCTTTGATCATGTTTTGCAGATGAGCTTCTATGTCCTCCACTCCTTTGAACTTAAGAAAGGAAGTGATTCTCGCCATTTGGGCGTTTTTACTTTGGGGATACTTTTGAAGCAGCATCCTGGTGACCGCATCTTTTTTAACTTCATTTTTATCATAATACTGGATCAATGTCCACAAGTCCTGATCGGAACCATTTTCCAACGCTTTTATCTTCTGGTTAAGGAGCGTCTTATCTTTTGTATGCTTTAATGAGGCTAATGCAGAATTTGTATCTTTTTTGCTTTGTTGTGCCACTGTGCTCAAGCAGCTGAGCATCAGTACAGTAAAAACTATTTTTTTCATTTGCTATTTGTTAATGTTTTTAAAAATTGTGAGAGTGTGGCTACGGGCATTAGCAGCGTTGAAGTGCGACTTCGCCGGGCAATATTTACACCATAGAAATTGCCTTCGCTGTCAAATACCGGACTCCCGCATTCAGTTGCTTTAATGGCTGCATCATGGACCAATACATTCCTGAAACCGTCTGAACGGGCACTCCTTCCGCCTGGATATGCGTAAGAAGCATGGCTCTCTGTCGGCTGACCTTCAAGGTAAACGCTCAACTGCATGGGCTTACCTTTTCTGACGATGTTCATAGAAATTGAATCGGCCGCCAGATACTTAGCAAATTCCCGATCATAATCTGCCGCCGTATTCACCGCAACACCATTGATTTTAATAACCTGGTCCTTTTGCCTCAGCAATGAAGCCCCGCCTGCACTATTTTTGTCAATTCGCCTGATGGTTATTTTTCCATCCTGATAAGCTGCACGCGCACCCAGATAACCCTGACTCGCATTTAAAGGCACATCAACATAGGTGGCGCTGAGCACCCCAATTTTAATTGAATCGTTAGCTATAGCCGAGAGGAGTATCTTACCCAGATCGCCTTGCTTCAGGACCGGATCTTTAGCGTCAGTTGCTAACCTGATCCCACCTCCCACCTTTCCGGATACACTTAACAGTACAAGGTCATTCTCTTTATCTCTTTTTAGAATCTGAGCGACCACGGTGCTATTGCCTGTTTTAACCCTGGGGTTGTTTCCAACCATAGAACTCTTACTGACAATATAGGTAGCCCCGTTGAAACCAAGCAGGGTCCCCTGAATCGATAATTGTTGCGTCCCACGGCTACTCCTCAGCATCACCACGCTTTTTCGGTTTTGCACTGAAATTCCGGCCACCTCTTCCAATGAAGGAACGGTTGGTATCAGTATGGAAGACGCTGCGGCTGGAAACTCGTCGGCGGCAGGAAATTCTGTATAATCTTTGGCAACATTCAGTGCTGTCCAGTATTTAAGAAAATGATCAGCCGGAACATCATAATTTTGATCCTCCTTTTCCTTGATCCAGCTGTGTACCCCCACCACCCGTCCTTGCGCATCAAACAAAGGACCGCCGGAATCACCAGGTTCCATTTTAGCTGAAGACTCAATAAAACCGTCGCTCATATCTATATCAGAGATTCGCCCGAAGCGGACATTTGGCGTTTGCTTAAAAAACGCACCTGGATAGGAGATGCTCACTACCGGCTGGTTTATTTTTAACTCCTGGCTGGGCGCCATCCTGGAGAAAGGCCATTTTCCAGGCTTCAGGATTTTGACCATTGCCATATCATAATCTTTTTCCCCATCCTGTAATCCGATCCGGCCCAGGCCAACGGCGATATGTTTGCTCCCATCCGGAAATGATACCCTATAAATTTGGTTGGGCATTGCGGCATGTGATACAGTCAGAATGTGCCCTTCAGCAGAAACCACTACTCCTGTGAAGCCACTTGTCTCATCAATGTCCTTTTGAACCTGATTTTTTAACGTGTCCCATTCGATGATGTAAACGCTGCTTGCCATTGCCTTGTCAACCACATTCGCTATGAGCTTTTCAATGTTTCCAGCTGCTGGATTAGGTTGCGCGCTACAGCTTGTGAGAACAAAACAAAACAGGCTGATTAAACTCAGTTGTAAACCCTTTAACATCATCCATCAAGATTTTGCTTTGGCAAGTTCCACCATAGCTTTCAACTTATAAAATTCCTTGTCATCCGAACCGGCATAACCTATTCCTGTTTGAGTGATGTTTCCCTTCGCATCAATGATAAATTTCTGAGGAGTACCCAATGCGCCCAGCGCTTTGAAAATTGTTTCATCCTGATCAAATAACACATCCAGTTTGTACCCTTTCTTTTCCATAAAGGGTTTCACGATCTCCGGGCTTTCCCCCTCATTGATCACAAACAACTGGAAAGGTCCCTCACCATACAAGTCGATCACACGCTCGAATGCCGGAAATGCGGCAACGCATGGTTTGCAAGCTGTACTCCAAAAATCAATTACCACAATTTTACCCTTGTAATCAGTTAACTTAATGGTCTTGCCATTCAAATCTGTTAAAGAGACATCCGGTACAGGTTTAGTATCGGCCATCCAGGCTTCGGCGACTTCCTTTGCAATTTTTTGATAGGCTTCCTCCTGTAGTGAACTGATAAATTTGTCCATCCCGGCTGTGCTGCCTTTTACCTTCTGGTAGGCCAACTTTAAACTGGTAATTGTTTTTGGCGTGGAGACGGCCGTACGCACCGCGTTAGACAAGGTATCAAATGCCTGTTGATGTTGGCCAGCTGCCATTAAGATTAAACTCAGACGGTTCAGGTAATTGGCATTGGAATTTCTGAAGTAAGGCATTTTCCTGAACATGGCATTTTTATCCGACTTTTTGATATTCTCCATCGCGATAGCCAAGTTGCCAAGTTTGGCATTGGCCAGGGCATTCACTTCAAGCAAAATCTCCTGTCGGTCAAAGTTATCATCGTGTCTTTTGAGCGCGATTTCGCCCAAAACCTGTTCTGAGATTTGCTGTACCCATTCAATATGCTGATCATCGTCGACCCAGGATTCAAGCAGGTTAGAAAGTTCAAACAATTGAATGCTCGTAAATTTGGGATTGGTGTTCTTGTAGAAATGATATTTATCTATATTCCCTTTCCTCAGCCAGTCGACTGCCAACTGCGCACGATATTCACCATACGACGCTGGCTTTGCCGGGTCAGCAGGATATTTTGAGCGGAGTTCATTATAGAACCGTTCCTGGTCCTCAACGTTTACAAGGGCATTAAATTTTTTAGCATTCTCCTTTTGCGACTTCTGCCCGTATACATACGTGGACATCAGTATCATCATTACAACTAATATTCTCATATCCTTTCGACTAACTACGTGCTTTTATGATTTCGACCATGGCTTTCAGCTTATAGTATTCCCGGTCGGTAGACCCGGCATAACCGGTGGCGAAGAACCTGATATTCCCCATCGGATCAAACACGATTTTAGTTGGCGTTGCGCGAACATCGTATCCCTTATTCTCTTCATCCCTTAAGACGTCAAGTCTGACGGGTTTCTGTGCAGCAAAAGCCTTAACGGTCTGGTCGTTCTCAAACAAGTTCACAACGAACAACTGGAATTCATCTTTCCTGTAATCAGCAACCACTTTCTCAAATCCGGCGAAAGCCGCAACGCAGGGCGTACACAGGGTGGTCCAAAAATCCAGCGCAAGGATCTTTCCCTTTTGATCGCCGAGATCAACCATTTTTCCCTCGAGGTTATTCATAGTGACCCCGTGAACGGGTTTTGTAGCACGGAAGGTGGTCAATTTTTTTCTGGCATCGTTTGGATCAGGAATGATTCCATCCAGGGTCTGTCGTGCAGACGTCACATAGGACTTCTCAACTTCTTTATAGTATTTTTGGTAAGCTTCCCTTTTCAGTGATTGGAGCTCATCTTCAAATCCGTCCTCCGTTCCTTTTACTTTTTTAAATGCTTCTTTAAATGTATCCACCATATACGGGTTGCTCTCGGCCTCTCTAAAAGCTTTGACGAGGATATCGTAGGCTTGTTGATCCTCTCCCGCAGCCAACTTTACGATAGCCAGGCGATTCAAATAATTCGATTGAGAATCCTTGAAATACTTAATTAGCCGGTCCGCACTTCCTTTATCAGCATCTGACCTGGCTATCTGTTTTTTGGCCACATCTACATGGCCCAGCCTGGCATTGGCAGCCGCGTTTACCTCCAACAATACGCAAGTCCTTTCTGTGCCGGCGTCGTTTAATAGTTCCTGGGAAATTTGCGCGGCGTCCTCATACTGCCGTTTTTCATCAAGCAGTTTCTCTACGGCGTAAGATAGATAAAGCGCCTGGCGGAAAGAAAATTTCGGCTTGGTCGCTTTATAAAACCTATAACGTTCTACATTCCCTTTCGCCAACCACATATAAGCCAGTTCCGCCCGAAGATCATTTAAGGCAGTAGGTGTCAGGTTTTCAGCAGGCTCTTTAAGAACTTCATTGTATTTTTTTTCCTGGTCTTCAACCCTCTCTATCAACATGAACTCATTGATCCCGTATTTGTTTTTTTTTGCAGTCTGTTGTGCCCAGCCAGTGCTGGAAATCATCAAAAGCAAAAAGACTATTTTTTTCATCAGTATATATTTTTTTAAATTATTATGAAGACATCATAGGCATATTCATTGCCGTTTGTAAGCTGGTATGCCTATGATGGTTTCATATTTATTTGATTAATGCTGCCAGGCGGTCATGGAGCTCACCGCCTCTAAGGTCTTTACCCACAATTTTGCCGTTGGGATCGATCAATACATTGGAGGGTATACTAGAGATCTCGTAGGCCTTTGCAGCCTTACCTTGGTCAGCCTTAAAGTCGCAAACCTGCCTCCAGGGCAACTTATCTTCCTTGATGGCTTTTAACCACAACTTTCTGTCAGTATCCAGCGAAATACCCAATACTTTAAACCCCTTGTCCTTATACTTTTCGTAGGCGGCTAAAACATTGGGGTTCTCCTGACGACAAGGCACGCACCAGCTGGCCCAAAAATCAACCAAAACATAGTTGCCCCTGTAAGCACTTAAGGAAACTGGCTTACCTTGTGTATCATTAATGGTAAAGTCAGGAGCCTCGACATTACCGCTTACAAGATCTCTTGCCTTGTCCAATTTCGGTTTCCATTTCAGCACCTTCTCAGATTGCTGCATGCGCTTGCTCAATCCATCATACATCGGTCCGACAAGGTCAGGATTAATAGCTGCCTGGGTAAAAATATCTAATAGATCAACGCTGACGTAACTGTCGGGATAGTTACGGATCACATCCCTGGCTGCATCCGCAACAAGCGCTATACCGTCCGTGTTTTCATCTGCAGCTTTTGATCGTTTGCTAACCTCACTCCCATAATACTGCCATGCTTTTTGTTCATTTCCCCCACCCGCATAGGACGCCATTCCTTCACGATCGAAGGTTACATTGATGTCCCCGTCAAGGTAAAATAAGCCCACATTTTTCATGTTTCCACCTTCGTCTGATGATTTTTGCCGATCCGGCTTCGCCTTAGAACGCGGCATGATTAAGTTGAGCTCAGCAAGTTGAGGCCTTCCGATCTTACCGCTGAACCCAAATTGTCCATTTGTGATCAGCGCGGTGTCCGATTTATATTCCCCTCCTTTATCATCAGGCGGGTAAGACATGACCGCTTTAACTGCCTGATGGCCAGTTGGCAACTGTCCTTCAATATGATAAGTGGTTTGTGCATTTGACAACACTGGCAACATACAAACTGCTGCCCAGATCATTAGTCTATTCATATCGCTGTTGAATTTCAAATTGCTGCCTATGTCGGCAGCAATTTGTTTATTGTTATTTTATGCTATGGATTTTCTTCTAAACCTTTGTTTTCATTAAGCATCCGCTCTCCAAATTTAAGGGCGAACCTTTCAGGCTTAAGTTGATACGTAGCCGTCACTACGCCGTTCGGACCGTAAATCCGGTGTGTAAAATCAATGTGATTGCTGTATACCGGGTCGACAGAAAGACGACGCATATCCAGCCAGCGTAAACCAGTGATGGCGAATTCGCGAATGCGTTCATCCAAAATAAATTTTACAAGCGCTTGTTGGCTTGCAGCAATGCCGGAAGGAACAACGGCGGCTGGGCCAGCAATTCGTTTGGTGCGCAAAACCTCCAAATCGGTTACTGCCCCGGCCAGGTCATTTGACCTAGCCTTACACTCTGCACGCATTAAATATAAATCAGGTAGCGAGGGGCCTACATTTATTCCGTCAAAGAAATTTGTATTCCGGCGTCTCATTCCCAGTGGATATGCTGTAGTCGTAGACAACTTGTAAGGAGAATACAAGTTTAGACGGCTGTCAGTTGGAGCATATAAGGCAGCGGTTTGCGGACTAAAAACAAATGCATTAACAGCTTGAAATTGAAACCAACCTGCATTGATATTATAAATAATTTCTGTATTGTTGGCTGCAATAGGGACATTGGACAGACCTAAAGGGCCTTCCGGAAACCAGGATCCTGCTGCACCTGGATTTTTGGGGTCCAGAACCACTGTATAATCATACAGTTTCATAGGAATCTGAGCCTTTTGAACCTCTACAAACGCGGCGTCAAGATGTGTCTTGGCTGCGGCGAAATTATTCATCGTCATATAAACCCTTGAGAGGTAAAATTCTGCAGCCAATCTGGAGATCTTGCGGCGATGGGTAAGCGCACCCAAATCAGGCAAAGATTCAGTTAAATCACTTATTACCAGATCATATCCTGCCTGCAAAGTACCTCTTTTAAAATCCTTTTGATTTACATCTGCTACAGTAAGGTTTGGGATACCCAAATCGGTGCCTGCAGTAGCAGCATTATAGGGTTTGGTGAAATCGGATAAGAACATGAAGTTACATATTGCCCGCCCCACCCTGGCTTCAGCGAGCAATGCACGTTTCTGTCCTTCGCTTCCGCCTTTAGAATCCATAACTTCATTAATGACTTTATTAAAAAGATAAAGTTTCCTGATATAGTTTGTTTCCCCTGTAATCTCGCTGGGCAAGTCAGCAGCATTATATACCCGCGCTTCATACCTGAACAAACGTTGCTGCCGAAGCAAATCAGTGCCATTCAGGTTATTAAAATCAGGTTGCAATGCTGCCATCTCATCGCCCTGATATACACCTGCCGTGAACTCGGTTGCCAAATAATTGGCATTCAATAGTTTCTCATAGTCGGCTGTGGTGATAGCAATCGCCTGACCTTTAGGTACAATTTCCAGGAACTCACGTTTACAGGATACCGAAATTAGCAGTACCGTCACCGCGAATGAACCGAAAATGTATTTTCCAAAAATTTTCATATCTGACTTTATTTGATAATTAAAAACTAATGTGTGCACCCAGACTGATTGTTCCCTGAGCGTCCCGTGTCGTTCCTAAAAATTCCGGATCTATGCCGTTTTTATTGGCTGTCCATAACAATAAATTATTCACCTGGAACCGGAAGGAAACACCCTGTGCAAGAATTGATTTTACCAACGTTTGTGGAAGGCTATAGGACAAAGTGATGTCGCGGAGTTTGATATATGCTCCGTTTAAGGCGTATCGCTGAGACTGATTAAAGTAACCGATATTGCGGGCACTTGCCAGGTCACCCGAAGGTACATATCTTGGTATATCGGTTCTTTGCTCATCACCCGGGACCTTCCAGCGGTTCAAAAATTCCAATGGCAGCCCATTGGTACCGAGAATGGATTCATTTGTTGCGGGATTGCTGTTGTTGGTGATGGTATAACCTCCGCTGTAAATTATGCTTGCACTCAGATTGAAGGATTTATACCGAAAATTATTCTGAAGCCCACCTGACCAGACGGGTTGGGTAGTACCTGCGTAAAGAATATCTTCTGGTTTAGTTACATTGATTTCGGAGGTTACTGTACCATCTGCAAGTCTAACTTGCGGATCCCCATTAGCATTTAAGCCTCCATAATTGTAAATGAAGAGTGTATATAAAGGATAACCTACCATCCTTTCCCGCAAAGTCAGTTCATCTCCTGTAACCGGCGGATTCTGACGCAGAAGCGTCAATTTGTTTTTATTGTAGCTAAAGGTCAGCCCTGTAGTCCAGCTAAAATCACTAGTGCTGATGTTTATGGAATTCAATCCAATGTCTATCCCTTTATTATCTAAATTACCGTAATTGCCAATGACATTGTCATAACCAGACAGCGGCGAAGTGGCCAGTTGACCAATCAGGTCTTCTGTTTTCTTAATATATCCATCAATTGATCCGCTCAACCGATCTTCAAATATGGAAAAGTCCACACCAACATTGTAAACCTTTGTGCCTTCCCAGGTCAGTCTGGTGTTGCGAGGGGAACTTAATAAATAGCCTGCTCCCGTCACATAATTAGGAGCACTTTGAGCAGTCAGGATATCGTAAGACGCTGCCGCTCCCACAAAAGGGGCATTACCGGTAATTCCATAGGTCATACGAACATCCAGTTGACTGAGCCAGGTCGCCGTTTCCATAAATCCTTCACTACCTAAAGCCCATTTACCGCCAATGCTGTAAACTGGCCTGTTCTGTGCAGATTTATCCCGCCCGAACAAATTACTCTCATCGATTCTCCAACTGGCGTTCAAAGTATATTTTCTATCGAAAGTATAACCCAGGTTAGCAAAATAGGAAGTGGTCCTGGCAATGCGTCCCTCTGAACCACCAACGTTGTTGGGTAATGTTGCCAGTCCGCTGACCCCATTAATTCCTTCACCTAAACGTGCCAGATCTACTGGTCTTGAAGTTTGCAGCTGATCTTCCCAGCCATAATAAGTTGCTGTTGTAGTAACCGGCGTGCTGCTGGTGGCTTGTTGTCCTGCCATGAGGGTGAACTGATGCTGCTTCCAATCGCGGTTAAACACCAATTGGTTTCTTATTGTCCAGGCCCTGGTGGAGCTGGTCGTGGTAATCAAGCTGCCGCCTATTTGTGGAAGGTTGTAAACGGGAGTGGCTGTAGCGTCTTCTGCTTGCGTAAATTCCACCACCTGGGTCCTCATTTCATAATTGTCTTGCAGCCTCACTGTCCGTGTATTGGTGTTGCCCAGGTTATAACCATAAGTACCCTGGAAATCCAGTCCCTTCAAAAGGTTTACCTTGACTCCCCCGACCAGTCTGGCAAAAATCCCATTGCTGCTACTGTAAGCCCTGTCCTGTTCAAGCACTGGATTATAGTCGAGGTTGATGCGGCTTAGTGACTGGTAGAGGGCCCTGATGGAATCCGGAAGGGGAATATTTTTATAGTTGCCTAAATAATTAATGTTCAGAGGATTGCCATTTGCATCCTTGAACATTTGATAAGGAACAATGTTACGGTCGGCCTTATAGGTATTACTGTTTCTGGTCACTGTGTTGGTCAGGTCTGCATTGATGAAAGCCGTTATTCTCTTATTGATGATCAGGTTGTTGTTCAGATTGATTTTGTACTGATTGTATTGTTCTCCCGGTGTATTGCTCTGCGTACCAATGTGATTTAATGAACCATAAAAGGTATGCACCTTTCCTCCTCCGGAAACCGATAATGTCTGGTTTATCGTGCCTGCGTTTCTAACAAAAAAATCTGCAATCTGACCGGTATTGGAGAGTTTGGCCAGACTGTCCAGTTTAAAATCCGCCTGCGCCTGGGTAATCAGGTTTCGGGCGCGGTCATATTGTATCTGCAGATGAGGCAGGTTTCCAAAGGTAGTGTTAACAGTTTCCCAGTCCGGGAAAGATGGAAAAAATTGTGGAAACAGTTCCCTGGAGAGGGCGATAAACTGCTGCGAATTCATTCGCTTTACATAATCAAGGTCCGGACGCCCCTGAAAGGCGTAATAGCCGTCGTAATTGAACGTCAGCCGATCACCTGCTTTTCCTTTTTTTGTGGTAATTACGATGACGCCGTTTGCTGCTTTTGCACCCCAGATGGAGGCTGAAGTTGCATCCTTCAAGATGGTGATATCTTCAACATCCTGCTGGTTCACCTGTTCAATGTTTCCTTCAAATTCAATCCCATCAATTACAATTAAGGGTCTGGTAGTAGTTAAGGGGTTGTCGCCGGTTGGCAGAGAGCTCTGGCCGCGTACAAGTAAACCGCCCGGGCCACGGGTAGTCAAGCCCGGAACCAATCCTTCCAAACGCGTTAAAATATTTGGAGTACTGGTCCGGTTAAGCATCACTTTAAGATCTGGCTTCGCAAACGATCCAGCGGCGCGCTCCCGGGATATTTCCTGGTAACCCGTATTGAATTTAATTTCTACTTCCTTCAGGTTGCTGGTTGAAGGCGTCATTTGAATTGTTCCCATATCGCGTGAAGCGGTACGCTGGACCGGCTGGTAGCCAACATAACCAATCAGTACAGTGGCACTGTCTTCCACATTTTGCAAGAAAAATTCACCATCTTTATTCGTGGTCGTTCTGATCTCGGAATCCTTGATAAACACAGAGGCTCCCGGTAAAGGTTTGCCTTGCTCATCAGCCACTATTCCCTTTATATCTATCTTAGCAAACAGAGTAGTGACCTTATCAATAATTGAAGGCATACTTTTCCGGATGGTCACGATTTTACCTTCTATGGTATAGCTGAGTGAAGAGCCAGCCAAAATCTTTTTGAGTGCTTCGTTGATGTCAGCATTTTTCAAGCTGATGTCAACCAGCTTGTTTTTAGGAATTATTTTCCCGTCATAAAAGAAATCATAGCTGCTTTGCGCCCGTATTTCTTTTATCAGCGACTCTAAAGAAGCATTTTTCCGGTCGATGGTGATTTGCTGGCCGAATGTGGAAGCACTGACCTGCATAATAGATGCTATTAGTATGACGGTGGTAAATCGCATTATCCACATGATTTTAAACCTGAGAGGATTGCGTGCTCCCAGGTAGCTGTTAGAATTTTTGTACATTCGTTTAGTTTGGTTGATCACAGCGTGCCTTGACTTTCCACGGACCAGGCTGCTGTAGTTACATTTTTAGTTGATTCCAGGCTATACCAGTCCCAACTAAGTGGGACTGGTTCTTTTTAGGGTTTATGGTAATTTCCCTGCATGTATGGTTGGTTTATGTTTATAGTCAGGCTTAGGCATTCTCTATATTATATCTTAAATAATTCGGCGAGTTTGGCTTCCAGCGCCTTACCATGCAAGTCCATGGCAATAATATTCCCCTTCCGATCAATCAATAGGTTTCTGGGGATCGCAATAATGTTATATTTTTTACTGATCGGCGATTCAAAGCCCTTCAGATCACTCAAATTCGTCCAGGTATAGCCATCAGCCTGCGTTGCTTTCTTCCAGGCTTTGACGTCAGTATCCAGGGATATCGCAATTACATCAAAACCTTTAGATTTATAGTTGTTGTATATCGGGATCAATTCCCGGCCTTGCGCCCTGCATGGAGCACACCAGCTTGCCCAAAAGTCAATAAACGTATACTTATTTTTTGAAGTAATATTTTTAGAAGCTATCGTTTTCCCTTCCATGTCAGCCATCTTGAAATCCTCATATTCAAAAGCCACCGTCTCTTTAGATGGTCCAGCCTCTTCTTTTTTAACTATTACAGCTTCTTTGCCCTGATCATCCAATTCCAACGTAAAGTGCTTTTTTGACGGCGGAAGACACATCTGATTGGTACAGGCCATATATTTAATGGCAAAGGCTAAAGTGGTCTTCCTCTCAGACTTCAGTTTGAGTATCTGTGTAAAGGTTACTCCTTTTGCGTAATAAGTCAGACTCTCCGTACCTTTCTGCTCATCTCCTTTCTCTTCCATCTCTCCAACAAATTCTACATGGTTATCCTCATCAAACAAAAATTCTGTAGGCATTCCCATACCACCTGCTGAACCTTGTGGGTAAATGTGATAGGGCTCCCGAACAGAAGCGTGCAATTTGATTTGATAAGTTAAGGGCGCTATCTTTGTACTACTGAATTTCCAGGAAACCGGATGATTTTCCTGAGCAAAGGTTGAAATGGCCGCCAGAAAGATGATTATAAAAAAAAGAAGTCGCTTCATATTATTCTATTAAATTATTGCATTACATAAATTTTTCGGCCTTCAACCCTGAACTTTACCAATCCTGACGCTTCGATAGACTTAAGCACGGCTGATAGCGGCTGTTGTCTGGATATCCAGCCACCAGACTCCAGGTTGTCCGGAACACCCTGGTCATAGACAACTTCCATATCGTACCATCTGGCAATCTTTCTCATGGCTGTTTTAAACTCGACGTGATTCAGTGCAAAGTCACCGTTTTTCCAGTCAATAATATTGTCAACTTCAACTTTCTGTACGGCCAGCCGCCCGGCGCTTGATTGCGCCTGCTCACCCGGATGGATCTTTTTCTTCTGCCCACCTGCAGTGATGCTCACAGACCCTTTAAGTAGTGTCGTGGCCACCACAGGCTCATCCGCATACGCATTGACATTGAACTGGGTGCCGAGCACTTCAATCTGCTGATCTTTGCTTTGAACAATGAACGGGTGCGCCTGGTCTTTGGTGATGCTGAAATAGGCTTCTCCTTCAAGTTGAACGGAGCGCTTCCCATCACGTAACAGGTCTGGCGCGTAGCTAAGACTGGAAGCAGCATTCAGCCAGACATCGGATCCATCCGGCAGGCGGACCTGGTAAGTTTCGCCGTTGGCGGTGGATAGTTTATTGATCCCTCCGTGTCCGGAATTTCCTTTGATCTCATATATAAGCTGCCCTGTGGGCGACTTACTGATCACTACACCGGCATCCGCTGCCAGTTTGCCACTGGCCGCATCAGAAAGCCTGATGGCCCTGCCATTAGAAAGGGTAAGCGTCGCGCTGTTCGTGCCGGGTGCGCCAAGTGTCTGATTTCCCGGCTCCATAGCAGCTTTAAATTTATGGGGAGTAAAGAACAGAGAAATGCCCAGAGCGATGATACCGACGGCGGCGGCGGCAATGGCGATGCGCGGCAAGAGCCTTACCTTCCGTGCCTTGGGCAGCGGCTGACTGATAATCCTGCCGAATAGCTGATCCGCCTTATTTCCCGGCAAAAAAACCATCGCATCCTCGGTTAATTCATTCCAATGTCTTTCCATTCGCTCGTCCAGCATATCTTCTCTACCGGTATCGAGTATGAGCAGCCGAAACTCCTCCAGCTCCTGTGGAGACATGTTTTTTTCCAAATATCGCTTATACAGTGCGTCAATGTTATTGGTATCCATATGATAGAAGAACCGTTTGGCGGCTTATTTCATATATAGACACCTGAGCACCTAAGTTCGAGGTACAGCGTTCGAAGATTTTTTTTAAAATATTTATGGCCGGTTTAAAAAGCCGCATTTGCCTGGATAAAAGCCCGTCAGAGAAGGAATAAACCCGGAAAATAATCAGACCAGCTTTAATATAATCAAAATGGCCGCTATGTCGGTATTAGCTTTGACGAAAGCGCGCACGGACCTCAGCGCACGTTTAACATGGGTTTGTACAGTCAAAGGGGAAAGGTTCAGTTGTTGAGCGGCCTCCTCATATTTTAATCCCCGTTGTTGACATAATATATAGGCCTCCTTCTGTTGTTTGGGTAAAGATTCGATGGCACGGTTGAGTATATCGCGTACATCCTGAATAAGAATTTCATCTTCCATCTCAGTATTTTCCTCCTTCCATTCCTGGCCAAGGGCTTTTTCCATTCTCCCTTCGAGCACGAGCCTGCGCAGCACGTTTAAAGACCGGTGTTTCGTTGTTGTCCGCAGATAGGATTCCAGGTTTCCTATTTCAAGGATGCGATCGCCCATGAGCCAGAGCTTCAAAAAAACATCCTGCACCATTTCTTCCGCTTCTGTCTCCGAGTGCAGCAACTGTAAAGCGTAGGTGTATACCTTCTTGCCGTAAGTATCATAGATCATACGGAAAGCTTTTTGATCTCGCCGAGCAATATCAGCTAAAAGCTTTCCATTGTCTTTAGGGGAACCACCCATTGCCATCGATTTCGCTAATAAAAACCTTGATTGATCAGCAATGATAATTATAATTCCGGAGTAATACAATAATCCGCAATTAATGAACTGTTGAGTTCCCCGGTAAGTGGTTAACCTGTGAGCAAAAGGATATATAGGCATCAGCGAAGCTTCGACTCTTTCAATAAATAGATTTTTTACATTATATGATTGTAAGAAAAGGTTTGTGGTTGATAAATACCGTTGCTCGTCAACCCAAATCCCCCATAATCACTCTCAGTATCGCCCCAGTATCCTCCCAATATCCTCTACAGATAGGCCAAAATAATTTAGCCAGATTTAAATTACATAAATTATAATATTTAATTAGCTATTTATCAATATAAATATATTCAACTTGAGCTATTTATATTCTATATCCATTTGCATGGGGTGCAAGGGGTCGCGAGTTCGAATCTAGTCGTCCCGACGAGCAAAATCAAGCACTTATGACCTTGTACCGAAAAATCGGGCAGTTTAAAATTAGAGAAAACGGGCAAGCCGGATGGCGCTGTGGAATGTGATGGTGTATTCAAGACGGACTACAACTGTAGTTATAATGATGTAACAGATAGTTTAGTCAGCTGCGCTTTAAATGATGAAGCGACTATAAATGTTTCCCCGGCCATGGACCTGTTGCGCTATTACAGCCCGACTTATTGGCAAGTTAATCGATTGGGGGTATTCCAGGCAGTCCTGCAGCGTATCCGGGCCACTTCAATTGAATGACGTCCGAAATTCCAGCGGCGACAGGTTGGTCTTCGTTTTAAACAATTTGCTGAAGGACTGCAGGTGCT
This sequence comes from Chitinophaga oryzae, assembly GCF_012516375.2. Taxonomy (NCBI): domain Bacteria; kingdom Pseudomonadati; phylum Bacteroidota; class Chitinophagia; order Chitinophagales; family Chitinophagaceae; genus Chitinophaga; species Chitinophaga oryzae. Next base: position 2,952,486 of record NZ_CP051204.2, on the reverse strand, counting down.
CAAATCCGAGTTCATAAGCTATCTCGCTGATGCTGAGGTTGGTGGTGGTGAGTTTTTCCTTGGCCAGCTCTATCAGTTTATGGTGCAGGTGTTGCTGCATGTTTTGCCCGGTTAGCGTTTTGAGGATGCTGCTCAGGTAACCTGGCGAAATGTTCAATGTTTCGGCGATACGCGTTACGCTTGGCAAGCCCTGGCTTGCTAAAGCACCGCTGTTAAAATAACTGCTCAGGTAATTTTCCAGGCGTGTCAGCAGTTCATGATTGGCTTTTTTATGGGTAATAAATTGCCGCTGATAGAACCGTTGAGAATAGGTTAACAATAACTCCAATTGTGCAATGATCACATCCTGGCTGAAGTGGTCAATAGCCGTGCTGTATTCGTGTTCGATCTGATTCACGATCGCGGTAAGCATCAATTCTTCCTTTTCGGAAAGATACAGCGCTTCGTTCACTGAATAGCTGAAGAACTCGTACTGCTTGATATTTTTGGCAAGCGATGTATTCCATAAAAAATCAGGGTGGATCAGGATCATCCAGCCTTCGGGCTTTTGAAAATCCGCCGCATGCTCCACACTTTCCACGCCAAACAACTGACCGGGTGACATGAAGAACAACACGCCTTCATCAAATCCGCCGGTTTGCTGACCGTACCGGAATTTAATATGCTGCTTCCTTTTCATCGAGATCCAGTAAAAATCACCGACCAGGCGGAAGGGGATCTCGGCAATGGGCATATTGACATTTTCCAAGCGGACAACACTGATCAGCGGGTGCGCCGGTTTGGGCAGGCCGGCGGCACAATGATACTCACTGATTGCGCTGAAACGAAGAAGCGATGTATTGCTCATGATACAAGGTAATCATTTTTGCTGGTATGCCTGGGCAAACTCCTTTGCGAATGCTGAAAGTTTAACTTTGCCCATTTTCGGTTGATTCCGATGAAAATTTTCCAGTGGTTTGCCACTGTGCATGGCAGCCTGCATCTCCACTAAAGTTTCGGCTAGCTTTCCGGGCACGTTAGCCATTTTTAACCCCTGCAGCATGGCTTTATCTGTCAGCAACACCCATTTCAGCCAGGGCTTGTTAATGGCCGTTCCAATGATGCGGGCCGCTTCGTTACAGGTCAGTTCCTCACTGCCCACATACCGGATAGTGTTTTGCGCTGGTATCAACACAAGTTCTTCGGCCACTGCATCGGCAATGTCTTTTGGCGAGACAAAAATGATCCGGTCATCTCCGCCATAGTTGCCCATCAGCAGGCCGGTCTTTCCGGTCAGCAATGCCCAAAGGCCGGAATAGCGCAGCGTAAGCAGTTTGCCCATCAGCCCTTTCCCTTTGATCAGGTCGATGCTCTGATAAAAGTTTGTGTAAAATGATCCGGGACGCATAATGGTCATAGAAGCCTCCAGGCCTTCAAACTCGCTTTCCACACTTTCGGCTTTTATCAGATCGGCTACCCAACCACTCATTACGACTACGCGCTTCGTCTTTGCTATCTTTAACGCCTGGACATAGTTCCGCGCCATCCGGCGTAAATAATCGCCCAGGTCCGGTTCTGTAAAGCTGAGCGGGATCATAGCATAAACCGCATCCGCGTCCCGGAATATGGCTGTAAGGAAATCAACATCGGCAATGGAGCCGATGGCAGCCGAAGCCCCCAGGGCTTCAATGGCTGCCTGTTTATTCCTGTCACTGCTCACTACGGTTACGTCGTGTCCCTGGGCTACCAATATTTCCGTCAGCGGTTTGCTGATATTACCCAAAGAGCCAGTTACAATAAGCTTCATTTTATTGAGTATAAATGCCGTTATCGATATCATTTAACAGGAGCGGGTTTGACGGGCGCCAGTTCAGGTGCTCCTGTGTCCACTTGCTGGAAGATGGACAGTCGATCGCTGCCATTTGGGCAAACCAGCCAAAATGCTCGGCGGCTTGTTCAGCGGGGATGGACTTTACTGGCAGGTTCAATTGTCGGCCAATGGCTGCGGCAATGCTTTTAACGGTTACACCTTCCTCTGTATTGGCGTGGAAACGTGCTCCGGGCGCCGCTTGCTCCAAAGCTAAACGGTACAGTAGCGCAGCGTCCAACCGGTGCCCGGCATTCCAGCGGTTCTGGCCTTCGCCGATGTAGGCTGAGAAACCTTTTTCCCGTGCCAGGTTCACCAGGATGGGGATAAAGCCGTGTTTATCTTCCTTCCCATGTACCGAAGGCGGCAAACGCAGTATAGCCGCACGCACGCCTGCAGCCGCAGCTGCTTCCGCTGCCCGTTCGGAAGCACGGGGCCAGGCGGGGTTGAACGGTGAAGGCATGTCTTCAGTCGCCACGGCCCCAGGCCTTACCAATGCGGTCCCTGAAGTGACAATTAATGGACGGTCTGTACCCGCCAGTACGCTGGCTATCGTTTCTATGGCCCGCTCATCGATGGCGCAAATTTCGGCAAAGCGGGTAAAATCGTGGACAAAACCGCAATGGGCCACACCATCGCTTTCGGCTGCGCCTTGTCGAAGACTGTCCAGGTCTTCCAGGTCGCCGAGATGAGCCTGAGCGCCCGCCGCTTCCAATTTGTCTGCTGATGCTTTTGAACGTGCCAGCCCCAGTACCTGGTGGCCGGCCTTTATTAATTCCTGCACAACAGCGGTACCTACGAACCCGGACGCTCCCGTAACAAATACTTTCATGTGTTGATTGCTTTTATTGACACAAAGTACCGCTGGAAAAGGGAGAAAAATTTATCCAAATCCATGTTTGGTTTAGCCGAAACCATACTTTTTGTCGGCGTAGCAGAAATGACAGCTTTTGGGGTTGCGCTAATGTGCTTTGTGGCTACGGCCTGCCGTCCATTGACTTACACTACAGCCTCATCCATACTTCCCTACTTTTCAGTACCCTCCTACCGCAGGCTTACAAACCAGGAAGCCCCGCTTTAGGGCGGAGCTTCCTGGTAACCTGTCTATTTATCCCGGAGTCAACTTATTTAAAAGGAACAATTTTTCCTGTAGTGGTAGATTGTCCCACGGTTAATTTATAAATTAATACCACCCTGTTATTGTCCGGCACACGGTACTCTATCTGCTGCATACCGCCCTTGCTAACTTCACCCCTGAAGGCAACAGCCAACAATCGTCCCTGGAGATCATACAGTTCCAGCTGTACCTTACCGGCTTCCGGCGCTACATAACGGAACGTGATCACATCTGAGTACGGATTCGGGAATACACTAACAGTCAGCTTCGATACTGCCGGTTTCTCATTGATTATTGCCTGCTCCTGATTGACGGCCATAACAACGGCAGCATTATTAAGCGTTGTTACAGATTTACCCCATCCTACCAATACGGCACATTTATCAAATCCATTATTGATTGCATCTACCGCCGCGTTTACATCTGAAACACTGATTCCGGTGACGGTTTGGCCTCCCAGGTACTGGTTAGCCAATACATACAAGCCCTGTACGGTAGACTGTCCTATAGACCCCAGATAGTTTACCACATTTTTAGGCAACCTGAAGGTATCTATTTTGGATACCGGTGTAGTGCTGCCGCAAGCGGTGAGCTTGGCGGTGAACAAGGTGTCTCCCTGGATCGTTAACCCTGACAGTGTCGGAGTAACGCCCATATTAAAGAACAGGGCCATTGTCTGTGCCAGTAATGCATTGTTAATCTTACCGAAGGTAGACTTAGCAGTTGAAATCGGCACATTACTCCAGGTGGAAGGTTTGCTGTAAGTAGCATATCCTTTCAGTGCAAGCGGTGTACTACCGCCCGGCAACATGTAGAATATGTTATCACTGGTGATGTCGCTCAGGAAAAGGGTAAAGAATTTACCTGTTGTTTTCAGTCCGAAGAATACAGAATCACCCGCCTGTGCATCCAATACCTGCGTCATCATTTGTTTAGCTGTGAAGCTTCCGCCTCCCGGAGTGCAACCCAGTCCATTCTTGTTACCATAAAATCCCTGTGTATAGGTGCAATAGCTGGCGCAGCAGCTAACGGTAATAGCCTGTTCTACATAGGTAGCATTGCCGCATTCATCTGTAGCTGTCCAGCGCCGGATATAGGTGAACGGACAATTGCTTCCTTCTTTCCTGTCGTTGGTAGTTACATATACCTGACCACCACAATTATCGCTAAAGGTTGGTGTATCAAATATGACAGCCGCTCCGCAATTTATCAGTTTATCATCTCCCTTAGTTACCACTACCGGAGCAGTGTTATCATTCACCACAATGGTTTGTCTAAGCGTATCAGACTTATTGCCACAGGCATCTACCGCCCACCATTTGCGTGACAGTGTAAACTTGTTCACACAGGTGCTGTCGGTTGTTTCCGCACTGTAATAAACAGTCGCATTACCGCAATTATCTTTGGCGGTTATTGTTTGCGGGCCGGGTATGTCTTTGGCGCAACTCAGTTGTAAATCTGTTACTTCACCGGAGAGTACCGGTGCGGTATTGTCCTTTATATGGACAGTTTGTTTGACGGAGTCGCTGTTACCGCAAACGTCTGTGAATATCCAGGTACGGACAATCGTTGAATCACAGGCGCTGCCGCTACCGATTTCACTATACACCGGTGTAAGGGTTGCATCACAATTGTCTGTTGCCGTAGGCGCAGGCAATGCCGGTATGTCGCCCAGACACTGTACGCTCACTTCTTTATCAAAGTCCGCAGTGATCACAGGTTTGACGTTGTCATTTACAGTGATCGTTTGTTTAAGCGTATCAGAGGTGTTGCCGCAGGCATCTACCGCCCACCATTTGCGTACCAGTGTAAACTTGTTCACACAGGTGCTGTCGGTTGTTTCCGCACTGTAATAAACAGTCGCATTACCGCAATTATCTTTGGCGGTTATTGTTTGCGGGCCGGGTATGTCTTTGGCACAACTCAGTTGCAAATCTGTTACTTCACCGGAGAGTACCGGTGCGGTATTGTCTTTTATATGAATAGTTTGTTTGACAGAGTCGCTGTTGCCGCAAACGTCTGTGAATACCCAGGTGCGGACAATCGTTGAATCACAGGCGCTGCCACTACCGGTTTCACTATAAACCGGTGTAACGGTGGCATCACAATTGTCTGTTGCCGTAGGTGCAGGCAATGCCGGTATGTCGCCCAGACACTGTACGCTCACTTCTTTATCAAAGTCCGCAGTGATCACAGGTTTGACGTTGTCATTTACAGTGATCGTTTGTTTAAGCGTATCAGAGGTGTTGCCGCAGGCATCTACCGCCCACCATTTGCGTACCAGTGTATACTTGTTCACGCAAGTACTGTCTATTGTATGCTGGCTCATCTGCACCTGCACATTTGCCAGGCAATTATCAGAAGCTGTTATTACCGGTGCAGCCGGCAGATCTTTAGAACAGCTGATATTCACGTCCGCTGCAGTACCGGACAAAACCGGTGCGATGGTGTCTTTTACATAAAATGTATGTTCGCAGGTCTTGGTTACCTTGCCATCGGGAGAGGTGGTCATCAATTGCAGCGTGTATGCACCGCAGGTATTTCCGGCCATTACGGTTACAGTATCTTTAGTGGTAGCACCGGTGATGCTTCCATTACCGGTGATGCTCCATTTATAGGAACCTACCCCGGACAGAGGACCCTGATAAACGTTCACTGAACCCGGACAAACCGGATCCGGGCCATCAATTAAGCACGGCGCTTCCGGATGCTGGACAACAGTTATTACTACGGTGTCTTTGCCGGAGCAGCCATTCTTGTCAGTAGCAGTTACCACAAACTGGAATGTTCCTGTAGACGGTGGCACAAATTCGGGGTTGAAAATATTTGGATCGGAAAGGCCTGTAACAGGGCTCCAGCTGAATGCATAAGGAGTTGTGCCCCCGCTTGCTGATGCACTCAGGAAAGCGGTATCAAGATTGGTGATAGTCTGATCTGTACCGGCATTCACCATCACTTTCGAGATAGTGACAATATCACCCGGGGAAACATGCGAGTTCAGATAACAGGTATCGGAAAGCCCGTTGCGGGTAACAATCAACCGAAGTGTGAATGTTCCTGCTGTAAATGCAGCACCCACAGGCACCACCTGTATATTGGCAACGGTGTTATTGACAATCTTGGCGTTGGCAGTATTACTTCCGGTAATACTCCACAGGTAGGTGAGCCCTGACGCATCATCTACGGTTGATGTGTAGCTGAGTGAAGTTGTCTCTACGCAACCGGTAGTGGGCCCGCTGACAGTGCATTGGGGCGGAATGAAAACAGCATTGGTTTTCAGGGATCTGTCCTGATTACCGATGCTGACGACATTACCATCAATGATCCAGTTTTTCAACCGCATGTGGTAAGGGGAACCATTGATAGCGGAAGCAGAGTTGGTTTCACCGGTAACCGGATCTTTCCCCCAGTCGATCACGCTGGCAATATGGCCTCCCCATGCCAATACAACGGTTTCTTTTAATGCTATAAAAGTAATATTGACCACAGTTTCAGATTGCGAAGCGGTAAGGCTGCCTTCAGACGCATACACAACGCTGGTTATATTTGCGTTGTACCCTGTCATCACCCTTTCGGCAGCCGGCAGGGAATTGAAACTGGCAGTGGGCTGTCCGGCAACGGGCGAACCCGCACTGGATGGCGCCGGAATAGGTTCAACATCCGTGGAGGTAAAATAACCGGGAGGAAAGCCGGTAATATTCAACAACGGATTTACAGTTTCTGCCGCATGCAGGAATACTCCATGAGGCTCCAGCCGCTGAAAATGGGTAATGTAATCCAGGGCATGTTTCCCACTATTCATGACGTCTAGTCCAATAACCAGTGTATAGGTTTTATTAACCACCAGGTTCGTTAATACCGCCCGGTAGGGAACAGAATACCCCTCCAGGAAATGCGCCTGCTGGTCGTTCAGATTACCATTTACCCAATCTACAGGTGATACAGGAGCTGTTAGTTTGCCATTGGCACCCTGATCTAAATTGGCTGATTGAGCGTTGATCTGTGAGATAGTTCAGTTGAAGAAAATGACGGATAAGAGAAGGATTAGGCATCTCAGATGTAAACGTGGAGTAAGAAAAAGATAATTGGTTAGAGATACTGCGTTCATAAACATCGATTTTTTTTGTGAACAAAAAAATACTCCGTGCTGTAAAGAACATGTATTCCGAGAGGAGAGTAAATACCGCAACCGGCTGTACTGTTGAAAAACACAGTATAACCACATAGGTATATTATTCGCCGGACGCGGTGCGTTAAATAGTTAGGAGATTCAAGAATATAGCTAAAAAGGGGGAGCTATAGGAGATATAGCTTAAATAACAATCAAATAAAAGACAATCTTAAAACCGACACCAATTTGCTCTCGGAACAAAATGTCGCTTAAAGTCATTTGGCTCTCAATTCTATCACAAAGGTTAATGTTTTTTTTTAGTTAAAAAAAACATTAACATATCATTATCATAAAGGAATTTCCAGGGCAACTACCCGTTGTTCCCTGCCTCTCCGCTTCGGTTTAGGAAGCGGAAGGAAAGACCTAATCAAGGGGCATGCCTGGCTGGGAACAACTTGTAACCATCATACCGAAGCCTGATGGTTACAAGTTCCTCTAATCCGTTTAATATTCATTTGTAACGAGTGCAGATGCTCCCATCACCCGCATAAACAGTTCTTCGTCCAGCAAGTCTTTAATAGACCGGATAACAAAATCAGGAGCATAGCCGAAATGTTCCAGGTCTTCTTCCCGGGTCACCCCTGTTAATGTAAGTACGGTAGTGAAACCCATGGAGCCTGCCCCCAGGATATCCGTTCCCATGGTATCTCCTATCATCACTGTTTCATCTGTGGTGAGCTGCAGCGCTTTTCTTGCCATGCGCATCATCACCGGGCTTGGTTTTCCTACGCTGAAAGCTTTGATACCAGTGGCAAATTCGAGCATGGCTACCAGTGCGCCACAGCCAACCCGGTACTTGCCGCCTCCCATCGGGCAATTGGGGTCCAGGTTGGTGGCAATGAGCTTAGAGCCCTTCATGATCATATTAATAGCCTTATCCACAGATTCCAGCATGATCGTTCTGCCTTCGCCGATAATCACATAATCCGGCTGGTCATCTACAATGGAATAACCCGCATTGTGCAATTCTGTCAGCAAGCCCCCCTCACCTATCACATAGGCGGTACCGTTTTCCTTCCGGGATGCCAGGTACCTGGCTGTGGCCATGGCACAGGTGAAAATATCTGTATCATTGACCCTAAAGCCCATTTTATTCAGCTTGTAACAAACATCCCTGCTGGTTCTCTGGCTGTTGTTGGTGAGGAAGAGGAAAGGCAACCCTTTGTCTCTGAGACCGTTGATAAAATCTACCGCCCCGGGAATGGGCTCACTGCCTTTATAGATTACGCCATCCATGTCAATTAGAAATCCCTTTTTTTTCATAGCAATCAGATGTTTGGTTAATTATATTCAATAAATAAATAAGCGAACGCTATCAGAAAAAAATGGAATAAATAAAGGCAGGATGGAATGAATAAAGGCAGAAAGACAGATACACCTGTTGCAGATACAGGCATCCGCCTTAAAGATAATTATTAATTCCGGATTGTTTTATTTATTTTCAAAAAAAATGCTGCAATTGCTGTCGCTTCATCAGTGACAATGACCACGAACATTAATGGATGCCGTTTGTTATATAGTACGACGACAAGACTCGTGAAAAGCAAATAATAATACCTTCTTTCCTCCGGCGTAATGTTATCCTGCATTTTCCTATACACAAAACATTACCGTAAATCTCCCTTATGAACGCAGTGAATCAATAGCACGCAAATCAGGACACTTATAGTTTTTTTATTATCAACCATCAAAATAAAATGTATGTGGACATGTTCACGCCCCTGCAGATCCGGGGCAATAGTATTGTATCTGTTACTCTACTGGAGCACAGTAATGGCACAAACCGGCAAAATCATCGGGAAAGTCAGCTCCGTCAGGGGCGAACCCATTCCGGGAGTATCCATTATGCTGAAGGATTCAAAAACCGGGGCTGTAACGGACGCCCAGGGTAATTACATTATCACCGCGCCTGGTAGCGGCATCCTGGTGTTTAATGCCATTGGCTATCTTAAACAGGAAGTACCTATCAACAACCGGAGCATCGTGAATGTAACGGTTACGGAAGATAACAAACAACTCGGAGAGGTCGTTGTAACAGCCCTCGGTGTAACCAAGACGAAGAAAAGCCTGGGATATGCCACCACGGAGATCAAAGGCGCCGACCTCGCCGTTACCAACGAGGTAAACCCGGTAAATGCCTTACAGGGTAAGGTGGCCGGGGTACAGATTGACCAGGGCGGCGGAGGACTCTTCGGCAGCTCCAAAATTGTGATCCGCGGTAACTCCACACTGGGCACCAACAACCAGCCCATATTTGTGATAGATGGGGTGATCGTGGAAAACAATACCTTCAGCGGCACGGGCCGTGACTTTGGTAACGACCTGAAAAACCTGAACATGGAAGACTTTGAGTCCGTTACCGTACTGAAAGGCTCTTCCGCAGCGGCTTTGTATGGCTCCAGGGCCATCAACGGCGTGATCCTCATCACCAGTAAAAAAGGACGGGAACGAAAAGGAATAGGCGTTAACGTTAGCCAGACGTTCAACACCTTCCGTCCCTACGCCGGCCCGGACTTCCAGAACGAATTCGGGGGCGGCACCGTAGGTTACTTCTTTACCGACAACCGCGACCCCAATTATAAATCGAATGAACGCTGGAGGACCAAGGTATTTCCCACAGACCCCACTACCGGCAAACCTTATATCGATAAACAGATAGGCCGTGAGCTGGAAAACTGGGGCCCCCGTTTCGCCGGGCAGGATGTCCTGAATTACGATGGCACTCCCACTAAATATGTAGCCCAGCCCGATAACTTCATGGATGCATTCCAGAACGGGAATGGCTCCGCGACCAATATAGCCCTGGATGGCGGTAATGACAGATCAACCTTCAGGGTATCCTATACCCGCGATCAAAGCCAGGGGATCGTCGCCAAAAACAGCCTGTTAAAAAACAGCTTCGACGTACGGGTTACCCATACCATCAACAGATTCCTCAGTGCCGACATCAGCGCCAACTACACCGACTTTGCCGGCAAAAACCCTCCCCGGCTCGGCGGACTGGATGCCTTCGCTTCCTATAACTTCGGGAAACTGTTTTCGTGGGTCCTTCCCCGTAACTACGATACGAAATACTGGATGCAGAAAGCCCACTACACCAGCGTGCTCGGGGGAGCTCCCAATCCGGCAGACCCTAATGAGCCCAACAAGGCGCCGGAATCCCGTTTCTGGTTCAGCCTCTTCGAAAACGAATACCTGCAGAATGAACAAACCATCCGCGGACGTATAGCCCTTACCGCTACTATAACCCCCTGGGCTAAACTGTTACTGGAAGGCAACGTCAATAACCTGTATACTAAAAATGAAAACAAGGAACTTGGGCAAAGCCCCGATTTCAAAGGCGGTCTTTATGGCCTCGGACATACCAGCAAGGAAAGCTATTTCCTCAAATGGATGCTGATGATCAATAAAACCCTTATGAAAGACCTGGACCTGAGCGGTTACATAGGCGGCGAAACCCAGCGTTTCCAGACGACCTTTAACTACAGCGAAACCGTCGGCGGACTGAACTACCCGGGGCAGTTCTTCCTGGGCAATTCTGCACAAAAAATGGAACCCAAAGGTGGACTTAAAACCAAAAAAGCTTTTAATTCCCTTTATGCCAGCGCCGACCTGGCCTGGAAAAATCAGCTGTTCCTGCAGGCCACCTTCCGGGGCGACTGGTCCTCTGCCCTGGCCTACACCAACGGTGGCGGTAACTTTTTTTACAACTACCCGGCCGTCAGCTTGTCGTGGCTATTCTCCGAAACATTTAAACTGCCTTCATGGATCAGTTATGGTAAGCTGAGAGGAAACCTTGCTGCACTGGGTAACGACACCGACCCGTTCACCATCAACCCGGGATTCACCTTCAACGGCTTCACTTCGTCCAACGGAACCGATATTCCTATGTCGACGTATAGCCGCTACCGCGACCCGCTCACCGGTAAGTTCATGGTCATACAGCCTAACCTGAGGCCGCAACGGAAAGTAGCCAAGGAATTAGGCGCCGAAGTGCGTTTCCTGCAAAACAGGATTGGTTTTGATATATCCGTTTACCAGGACAATACCAGGGACCAGATCCTGGATGTGGCCACCCCTCCCGAAAGCGGACAGGAAGGGATTATCATCAATGCAGGTAATATCCAGAACAGGGGACTTGAACTGATGATCGACGGGACACCGGTTAAAACAAAAAACTTTGAATGGAGCACCAATCTAAACTACTCCTTCAACCGCAACCTTATTAAGGACTTATACCCCGGGCGGACAGAATACGAGCTGGGAGCCAATATCGGCGAAATAAGCACCTGGGCGGTAGTAGGCAAGTCATATGGCGTGTTACGCACATTGATCCATTCCAGCCCGTACCAGGCCAAAGATGCCAATGGCAACCCGGTAGATGACCCCAACAACGGCAAACCGGTACTGGCCTGGCGCTCTGATGCCCGCGCCGCATTCCCGGCCCGCAGCAATACCTGGCAGGACGTAGGCGATATCAATGCCAAATTCAGGGCCGGCTGGGGCAATACCTTCCGTTATAAAGGTTTCTCCCTGAATGTGCTGCTGGATGCTAAAATAGGAGGCGATTTCGTGCTCCTTACCTACCGCTACGGCACCCACACCGGCGTGTTCCCCAACACACTGGCAGGGCGCGATGCCGCCACCGGCGGTATTACCTGGACCAGCAAATACGATGGCCAGACCTACGACGATGGCCTGATCCCGGATGGCGTATTCCCGAAAGGCCAGATGATAACACAGCCTGACGGATCACAGGTGGACGTAGGCGGCATGACCTATGCACAGGCCTACGAAAAAGGATATGTAGAGCCTACCCATGCGCCGCAGTTCTACTACCGCTATGGTTCTTCCTCCACAGGTGTAGCCGATTACTGGATCAAAAAGAATACCTGGGTATCATTACGGCAGGTATCGCTGGCCTATCAGTTCCCGGCCAATATCTGCAAAAAACTGATGCTGAATAACCTGAGCGTGGCTGTTGTAGGCCGCGACCTGTTGTACCTCTATAACAGCCTTCCCTACAACTACAACCCCGCTTCCAACAACTCCAACAACACCGCTTACGCTGGTGAAGAAGGATTTTTACCTATGATCCGCTCGATTGCAGGTACTATCAGGGTAGGATTCTGATGAATGGTTTATGGCAACATCAAAAAACAAGATCATGAAAAATATAAAACACCGATATATAAAGGTTTGCATAGCACTGGCCCTGCTGGGCGCCGCATCCTGTTCCAAAAATTTTGGCGATATCAACACCGACCCAAGCCTGGTGAGCAAACCGGATGTAAAATTCCTGCTCAGCTATTCGGAAGACAAAATCTTTACCTACCAGGGTACCGAATGGGTATGGGAAAGCATGGAACAGCTGATGCGCTTTACGCAACATGTGACTTCCAGCCCGTATGAAATTACCAACAACGTAAATACACGGTACAATAATTACTACCTCCAGGTATTACCCAATCTGAACGAAATCAGGCGACAGGTGGACGCTATGCCCGACAAGGAAAAGTACCAGAAAATAAAGGTAGTGACCAACATCCTGATGGTGCTGCACGGCATCAAAGTAACAGACATGAACGGGTCTGTGCCCTTTAGCGAGGCAGTAAGAGGACGGTATGAACAGAAATACAACCCGGTTTATGATGAACAGCCGGCCCTTTTCGCCAACTGGCTGGGGCAGCTCGATGAGGCTATTAAAGTACTGTCTGACAATTCCATGGTAACGCAAATGGTGTACGGACCATCTGATATTTTTTACCAGAGCGACTGGGTAAAATGGGTGAAACTGGCCAATACGCTTAAACTTCGTATAGCCGCCAGGTTAGAGAACGCAGACAAGGCAAAATGCCAGGCCATCTTCCAGGAAGTAATGAAAGATGCTATCGGCCCCATTAGCGACTATGACTCGCAGGTCAGGTATGTGAATGCCACCTATGTTCCTTTCGGCACCGGGGGAGATATCGACTACCGTAGCCGCAGGTACGCCAGTACGTCTATCATGAATTTCCTTAAGAAAACCAATGATCCCCGGTTACCGGTATATTTCGAAAAAAATGACCTGGTGGGCAGTTATAAAGATTCATTGGCTAAATACCAGGTGTCGCTTCCTGCATTCATTGATCCGAACGATCCGCTGATCATGTACCAGGGAGGACCTGCCGACTGGACCACCAATCCCGACGTGGCGTCCTATATCGGGAACCCGCTGCCTGTGAGCCAGTTCACAAAATACTCCCTGATCTCCCCTATCAACCGCAGGTTTTTCTCTCCTCAACTAAACCAGGCAACCGGTAAGTTCCTGGATGTTGCCGTTACCCATGCAGAAACCTGTTTTTATATCGCTGAGTTTATCCAGAAAGGTTATGCCGGCGGAGTGGATACCAAAGGCAGCGCGGAAGACTGGTACAAAAAAGGAGTCGCCTCCTCGATACAGACCATGAACGCCATAGCAGTAGCCGCAGGCTCCACCACCGCTTATTCCGGCGATGGAGCAACAGAGATCAACAACTACCTGGCTAATCCGCTGGTGAAATTCAATGGCGTCAATAACCTGGAAAAGATCTATATCCAGCAATACCTGGGAATGTACCGGCAGCCTAATGAGGCATACGTATTTTGCAGACGTACCGGATACCCGAAAACCGGTTCGGCCTACTATGGCAGGGAACCATTCCACGAGCTGGTCCCACGCCGTTTCTGGCTGATAGATCCCGGAGAAGTGAACAGGGCCAACTGGTCGGCCGCCATGCAGCAACAGGGATTCACCCCCAATGCGCAGGACTTGCCTACCCTGAGTTCACAGCGCATCTGGTATGATAAAGCCGCTCCCGACTTCGGGAAAGGGCAGTAACATAAAAAGAAGCACTTACATATAATGGTAAGTGCTTCTTTCTTTTCAGTATTCTCCGGCGCTTTGTGCAATTTTCCGAAATAGCGCATGCCGGCAGTTGCCTATTCTCCGAAAAGCGCAATCCGGCGGAATTCCTTTACCCGTTTTGCATGATACTGCTCGACAGCATATTGCTGAAGATGTTTCATCGCATCGTCAATGGAATCCGTTATCAGGATATACTTTAAATCATCGGGTGATATCATATAATTTTCGATCATTTTATGAAACAATGGCATCAATGGTTCCCAATATCCGCGATTCATCAACACCAATGGGAAATTGAGAATTTTATGGGTTTGAATCAAGGTAAGCGCCTCAGAAAACTCATCCAGGGTACCTACTCCTCCTGGCAGGATAACGAACCCGTAAGAATATTTGAACATAAGCACTTTACGCACAAAAAAATACTTGCAATTATAACGCAGGTCCAGGTAGTCATTAGCCATCTGTTCCTTCGGCAGACTAATATTACAACCCACCGATTTACCACCAGCTTCTTTGGCGCCTCTGTTAGCAGCCTCCATAATCCCCGGGCCGCCACCTGTCATGACGGTAAAACCAAGTCCTGCAATACCCGCTCCTGTTTTTCGCCCCAATTCGTAATAGTCTGATCCCGGTTTTACCCTTGCTGATCCAAATACAGCGATACAAGGTCCGGCAAAATGCAATACCCTGAACCCACGTATAAATTCAAACAACACTTTAATAGAAAAGAACAATTCTTTTAGTCTCGAGCGCGGGCCTTCCAAAAAGTACTTCTCTTCATACCCGGGTAGTTCCTTCTTAACCGCAAGTTGCGGTGCTTCGCTATTTATAATCATAGGTTAAACATTAAGAAATCAATTTACCACAATTGCATCCCCGATATTATGACCGCTATCATGAAACAGTGTGATTACCCTCATTTTCCTATACCCAAAACGATGCTATAATTGTATTAAAACAAACCCGTTTTTATGCAGATATATATTAGCGAAGAAGCGGTTGTAGCGGACATACAGGACAGGTTCCAAACCATATATCCGTTCCTGAAACTGGAGTTTTTCAGGAAACCACATGCCGAAGGTGAATACTCGCCTGAGGACGAGAAAATATCGCCGGACACGCTTATCGAAAAAATACGAACGCGGTATGCCTGCGGTTGGATCGATATCAGCTACTATCGCACAGCTGCTGCAGTAGAATATGACTTTAGCCACATCTTCGGGCTGAACGTGCAAATACTGCGTAAAGCAGGAACGTTATGGCTGGAAACCATCAGGACAGATAACTGGACCCTGGAAGAGTTGAACAATGCAGGCAAACCGGCAAAAAGCCGCCCATTTCAATTACCGGATGCATCGGACAATGACAATGAATGATGATGATATTTGCATTGTACCAGAATATAAAATCTTAAACCATGGCAATATTTCATAATAAAGTGGCCATTATTACGGGCGGGAGTTTCGGTATTGGCCGCGCTGCAGCCATCGCCTTTGCTCAAGAGGGTGCGGCAGTGGTCATTGCAGATTGCGTGGAAGATCCGGACAGGGAGACGCTCCGCCAAATAGAAGCGAATGGTGGCGAGGCCACGTTTATTAAATGTGATGTGAGCAAGGATTCTGACGTTGCGGCGATGGTCGGCAAATCCGTTGGCATATACGGCAGGGTCGACTTCGCGTTCAACAACGCAGGCATCGAGGGGGTTTCCGCCACTACACAGGAGTGCACACAGGAGAACTGGCAAAGAACGCTGGCTGTGAACCTGACCGGCATTTGGTTATGTATGAAACATGAGCTCTATCATATGTTACAACAAGGTAGCGGCGCCATCGTTAATTGCGCATCTGTAGCCGGACTGGTCGGCTTTCCTTTACTCCCTGCCTACGTAGCCAGTAAACACGGTGTTGTAGGGCTTACCAGGACGGCCGCGCTGGAGTATGCTAAATCCGGTATCCGTGTAAATGCTGTTTGCCCGGGCGTTATAAAAACACCTATGATAGACCGCTTTACCGGGAATGACAAACAAGTAGAACAGCATTTTCGGGAAATGGAACCGGTGGGACGTATGGGGGAACCTGCAGAAGTGGCGGCAGCCGTAGTATGGCTTTGCTCCGATGCCGCATCATTTGTTACAGGCACTGCCCTCCCGGTTGACGGCGGCTGGACCGCTCAATAACGTTATCTTTCATTATTTGCCTGCAACACCCGAATAAAATTGCCTGATATCCTGAACCAGTAATTCCGGCGCCTCCATGGCCGGAAAATGACAACCGCTGCCATAGAAGGCCCATCTATCCGGCACTCCCATCAGCGACGTCAATTTTTTCAGCAGAGACTCATCTTCCTTTTTACCAAAGCAGGCGATGGCCGACGGAATCTTCGGCGGTGCCCATTGACTGGTTTTCTGTGAACTGTCACCACACCAGTCAAAAGCCATGCTCATATTTTCGGCAAGGACCTCTGCGGCGGACGCTCCTGTTTGATTGAACCAGTACAGGGAAACGTTTGTCAATAGCTGATCTGTATCGATGGCGTCCTCGGGCAGTTTTTTGTCCGCATCTGTCCATTCTTTATATTTCTCCACCATCCAGGCCAGCTGCCCAACCGGGCTGTCCGACAATGCGGAGCCAATAGTATGAGGTCTTGTAGCCTGGATGTCCAAATAGGCCGTTCCATCTTTTTTGTAGGCTTTCATTCGGTCGAGCCGCACGTTTTCTTCCTTTGTAAAAGACGATGTGTCGGAAGGGAACATTCCCAGTCCTGCTACCGCAAAGAAATCAGTATTTATATGCGTGCCGATCAGGTTGTATGCGGCCACACCAGACATGATACCTGCAATGCCGGCTCCCATATCACCCCCATGAACTGCAAACTTTTCGTAACCCAGCTGCGTCATTAAAGTAGTGAAAGCAGTCGCAATTTTTATCATATTCCACCCCTTTTCTTTTACAGGCGTGGAAAAACCAAAACCCGGGATAGATGGAATAACCAGGTCAAAAGCTATTTGGCCGTCCTGCGGATCGGTAAGCGGCCGGATAACTTTGATAAAATCTGCAAAAGAACCCGGCCAGCCATGAATAAGCATCAAAGGAACAGCCCCCGGCTTCGGTGATTTAACATGCAGATAATGGATATTCTGTCCATCAATGGTTGTTATGAACTGTGGGAACTGATTGAGAATAGCCTCTTGTTTTTTCCAGTCAAATTTATTCAGCCAATAGCCAGTCATTTCTTTCAGATAGCCGGCAGGTACACCTTTTTCCCAGCCGCTTTCAATTGCGGAGTCAAACCAACGGGCATTGGAGAGTCTTTGATGAAGATATTCAAGGTCCTTGTCAGGAATCCGGATCGTGAACTTTTGCATAGCTTTCAAATTTTGATTGTTTAATTTCTTAGGTCAAAATTCATCATTATACAAATGGAGGACGATAACAATTGTTAATTAATCTAACGCCTGTTCCTGATCCGGCTGAGTGAAACAGAAGTGATGCCCAGGAAGGAAGCAATATAGTGTTGCGGTACTCTTTGAAGGATCCGGGGATATTGCTGCAGCAGTTCCCTGTATCGTTCTTCGGGACTGTTTTTGATCCTGGACAGAAAAAGCTTCTCCACATAGGCAAGCCGCTGAAAAGTCTGTTCTTCCATGTCTTGTTTAATAACGGGTGAGCTTTCAACGATTGTAAGATAATCTGCTTTCGTGAGGGAATGGACGACAGATGGCTCAAGGCTCTCTATGGAATAGAGACTGGGTTTATCGTACCGGAAACTTTCGGCAGAGGAAACACCTTCCCCCTCAAAGAAAAACTGGAAAGTAATATCTTTACCATCGTTGTTGAAAGAAAGCCTGCAACATCCCTTTTCAATAAAATAAACTTTTCTGGCAATCTCTCCTTCCTGTAATAAGACCGTTTTTGCAGGTATTTCCTCCCGCTTGAACAGGTGACTGAATTTTTGCCATTCTGCCATCTTAATATAACATTTAAAGTCAGCAAATCAACAATAACCTGCTCTCCCCGGGCCTTTCCTTTGGCGCACGATGCAGGCAGGGTGGCACCTTGCTTTCAGGATGGTCCACCGCCAGCCGCCACAGGTTACCAACCCCTAAGTTTATGGGACGCGCCTCAGGCTTAGCCTGATAATGCAGATCGAAAAAATTATCACTCAGGAACGATTCAAAACCTTCCTCAGCTCCATGATACAGCTTCCTGAGCTGCGCGCGTATTTCCGGGATAAGCACTTTTTTTTCGCCTTGTGCATTAGGCAATATATCACTCGCCGCGCCATAGTAGGTGCATAAAAAGGTATCGGTAGGTATCGGAGAGCGATCTACGTGAAAGGAATAAACATCGGTCGGAAAAAACGGGTAGGCATCATCCCTGTCATAGTAGTTGATCACATTTAGAACGGGCAATGCCCCATGTACTTTCAATAGCGCCATATCTTGTAACAGCATGTCACGGGCAAGCGCTCCCTCTTCGCTCAACTGAAGTCCAAGAAGTTCCGCAGGTTCAATCTCCGTTATATTTCCGCTCTGCGTTACCTTACTGACGATCTCAGAAAAATCGCCGGTTAGTTCACGCGCCCAGCAAATTGCATTTATTTCTCCACTAAACGGCGTGGCGACCAGGTCCTGAAAACTCCCTACACAGCGAATATGTTGTTCACCACCGGATAAATCTATCATCATAGTTTACATAAAATCAACGGGCAACGATAACCGACCGCTGCCTTCATATAAAGGTAGCCAATGATAATTATAAAAGACGGATACCACGTCAATGAATTTTCCCCGCGGTGAGACAATGTATTTTTATTTGTGACGTTGAATTTAACTAAAGCCTATGTCTACCGTATCACTGCCCCCTTACAGTATCCTTATGATACGGACGGGGAACCGCTTCGCCATCCGCTGGAAGCGCAAACAGAGGAAGAAACCAGCAATTGGATAGACCATGAATACCTGTTTCTCACAGATACGCAGCGGACATTCTACAAACAATGCCGTTTTGGGATGATTTCCTCCTGCTTTTATCCCCAGGCCACCAGTAAGGCATTAACGATAGGCGCCAGACTGGTATTGCTGTTATTCATTCACGATGATTATACTGACAACATCGATATCTATCAACTGCGGCCTTACCTGCTTAAAAGCGAAGCCATCATGGCGGGGCAGGATGTCCCCTGCCAGAGAGGGGACCTGCTTTACCAGTTTAAACTGTTCAGAGATGCGCTGCTGCCGCTGGCGCCGGCAGCATGGATGCAACGCTGGTGCTGTAACCTCAATTATTTTTATGAAGGGATGATCATGGAGCGTTGTTTTACGCCTGACCATTATCCCTCCGTCCCGCATTATATGTTCCTGCGCGAGCATTTGATCGGCATATATATTTACCAGGACATCGTGGAGCTCTATATGTCATCCTTTATGCCTTATGCTTTGCTGTCCCATCCGCATGTCAGGGAACTCAGGCGGCACGCCGCGCTTATAATATCCTGGTGCCACGATTATTATTCCGCCAAAAGGGAATTGGCCGCGGGACAGATGATGAACCTGGTACTGGTGATCAGGCAGGCGTATCAATGCAGCCTGGAAGACGCCTATGCCGAAGCCGCACGTATCCATATTGAAACGGTGAAGACATTTTTACAGCTCAAAGAAAACCCGCCGGATTTTGGGCCCTATAACGGGCTTTTCAGGGAGTATGCCGGCCACCTCCTGCACATGTGCAAAGGCAATCATTTATGGCACCTTCATTCAGGAAGATATGATCAGTAAGACCTCTCCCTTCTCCATAATAAGGAAGCCTTCCGCTGTAACAGACGGAAGGCTTCCTTATTTATTCCTTTTTGGAAAGATGTTCCTCAACAGTTCTTACCGCACATCTTTCAGATTAACATCTACTTTATCACCATCTTTCCTGATAGTCACTTTCATTTCAATCTCTGCCGTGGCGCCCGTAGCACCGCTTCCATGGCTGTAAACAGGGCTGGATGACAGCACCGCTCCACTCGGGTGCACCAGGTTGGAGGTGCCTGACTGGTAGCTGTAAGAATAACGGTGCGTATAGCCAAAAGTAGTGAGCAATATATATTCACCCGGCATCAGGTTAGTAAACTCGAAATGGCCTTTGTCATCATACACGGTCGTTTTCTTAATACAGGCGGCAACGTTAGGATCGATCGGCACTTCGGGGATTTTTTTACGTTTCCGGATTTTCCGGTTTACTTCTTTCCATTCTTCGATATAGGCCGAATTAGGAAGAATGCTCACCACAGTGCCTTTGGGAGCGTATTGGGCCCTGTTGATATTCACCACCTGTAATTTACTTCCGCCGCGGTCCCTGGCGAAAGCGGTACCAGTGATAACACTGTTGCCTTTCTCCAGCATGCGCAGGTTTTCCTCTTTGTCAAACTTCGCCGCTATCGGCTGGTAATCCAGCTCCTCGTTCACGCAGATCTCTATGGTCCCTTTGCCTACCGGCATCTCCCGCTGCCAGATCCGGTGATCTTTTTTATCGATGATATACGTGTAAATAGCGCCGGACTCTTCTTCCAGCACATTCACCAGCCAGCTTTCATGGTTTCCGGTTTTAGGAGAACGCTGTATGTAGCTTTTTACGTCTTTTATCACGTAATTGGATAACACGCTGTCCGGACTGGAGCCATAGTAAAACTCCGGAACAATGGCTTTATAACCTACATCCAGTGGTAACGTGGTAAAAAGAAGCTCGGACACGTTAAAGTCAACGAACTTACCCGCCGGCTTTATCGTCAGCTGCTTATCCTTGCCACCTTTCTCGCGGTACTTACCGGTAACGGTGCTTCCGAAAGTAAGGTCCAGCGAGTTTTTGAGTCCTTCAGACTTATAGCTCACGGGGCTAAGCGTTTTAGCATCTGCTACAGAAGTCCTTTTCCTGTACCACTCTCCTTTTTCATCGATGTAATCGGCCACAAATCTCAGCTGATTATCTGAAACCGATAGTTCATGGGTAAACGTTCCCTTCTTTGTCCAGTTATTGTCTTTCACATAGTAAATGGTGAACAATGACTTTCCGGGTTGCAAACGGCTGGTATTAATGTCTGGGCTACCGGGTACAACAGTTTTCTGCGCAAAGCTGGCAAATGGCAATAACAGCAGCAGAACAGATTTCAATGGAATTTGCATGAAGTCCTTATTTTCTTACCAATTATAATTATAACTTATATTTAAGTCCTTTCTGAATGGACAAAAATAAACGATTTCCGGCAAATTGGCAGGACAACATCCGGCACGCCATAACTAGATAAGTATAACACTCATCAAAGACAAAACCCGTAAGGCGTTGAAACCTCACGGGTTTTTAAAGTACCTCACAAGACAACGGCGAAAGGCCGGGGGGCTATTCTTTAATCTTTCTGCAGGTTCTTACCGCCCATAAGGTATAGGATGGCTCCCAGGACGATAAGGCCAATCTTGATAGCCCAGGCCGGACCATTTCCCCATTCGTAGATCCAGGCCAGGATACGGGGCACGCGGTTAAAGAAATCGAGGACTATAGCCACCAGGCCGATAATAACTAAAAAGGAGCCGATTCTTTGCATAATGAATATTGCTTAATTGGATTGAAAAATACGATTGATTGTAATACAAAATTAGTGTCGGTCGTCATCTGCGATATCCCCGGAAACAGCGATTCTTTTTGCTGCAGGGGTTATATCAATTTATCCGTTGCTCCAATGGCGGGCCTTTTTGCGCCAGCACGCCGCGCAGCGAATCCTCCCGTGTTTGGGCAGAGACAAAAGCAGCCATCAGCAACATGATCAGCAGCCGGCAGGTCATACGTAAAGGCCTGCCTTCATACCTTCTTTTCCTGCTCCTCACTATTTTACCAGATAATTTTTTCAAAACTGCCATTCCTAAAGCGGTCCATAATAGCCGGTTGGGGGTTATGCCCTTAATACAGAACGTTATTCTCGAATTACAAACATAGCGTATATGTTCCAATGCCGCAAGAAATACTACCTCCGCTGTTTTGTCTGCTCATCGATGGCTGTAAAGATAACCACCCCGTTCGGAGGGCATATCCACGAATACAGGTTTTTTTTCTGTCATAGGGGCATTGCAGGCCGACCCGGCACAAACGAAAAAAGCATTATACCTTCCCGTATAATGCTTTTCATGTTGGTGAAATTTACCTGATACGTTTCTTTACTTAGCCCTGCTTTCAACGTAATCAACGATCTTCCCCACTGTTCCCATCCGGAAAATCTCTTCCGGGGCAGCCTCTACGCCAAACTGCTGTTGTAATTTTGAGCACAGCTGAACTGCCATAATGGAGTTCAGCCCCAGGTCGTCCAATGACCGGTCGGCAGTGATAGATTCCTGGGGAATGCCGGCAGAACTGCTGATAACGTTAATGACTTCTGCTGTGATCGGGTTTTCCATATGCGATGGTTTTTTTGAAGGGTAAACTGTTCATCTCAGGGTCATGCCCGGGAGAACTGATGAAGCAATAACGCTTTTCAGGCTGAATAGTTCAAAATATTTACGAATTTACGTATATACGGCACTGTAATACTTACATTCGTAACAACCTAAAACGAAAAATATGCTTACTGCCATTCATCCGAAGCTGCCCATGCGCAGCAAAGCCCTGACAAAGGATTTCTACGTCGGCCAATTAGGCTTTCAGCTATTCGGAGACGTCGATTACACAGGTTATCTGATGATCATAAAAGACGGTCTGCAAATTCATTTTTTTGAGTTCAAAGAACTTGACCCCAAAGAGAACTACGGACAAATTTATATCCGGACCAATGACATAGATGCTTTATACCAGTCACTGCTGGATAATGGGACAAACATTCATCCAAATGGGAAACTACAGGTTAGGCCCTGGGGGCAGAAAGAGTTCTCCCTCCTTGATCCCGACAACAACCTGCTAACCTTTGGACAAGGCGCATAGAAAAATGAACGGGCAGCATGCTGCACTAACGTTATTACCGGCTGCCGACTATTTACCCTGATTTTCCCGACAGGGCCGCTGATCTCCCCGCAAGCTATCTAAATGATAAAAGCCTTACAGCAATGTGTTGCTGTAAGGCTTTTGGGCGTTCACCAATATTTTTTTTTAATCCCACTGCACCTGTCAAACAATTTGGCTGTCTTTATTAGAAAGACGACAATCGACCACATTATATTTTTTTGGTTTTCTAGATGATAAAAGGATTAGGCTAAAAGAGAAACCGCCTCCCTGTCCAGGGAAGCGGTACTTTTTATCTTTAAAAGCAGTGTTTCTGCTTATGCTTTTCTCCATATCTCCAGCAGCGAGTAGTTGCCATCCGGCTCAAACCGTATTTTTTCAAATCCGGCTTTGGTAAATTTTGCCCTGATGTCATCGATGTGCGTGGTCCAGGCTTTGCCGCTCTCCATAATACGGAACCACTGCAGGGTTTTGATATGCATAATATTCCCGAGGTGCTCCAGTTTGGAACAGTCTGAAATATCCAGTTGTTCCAGTTTGGAGAGGTGCTCCAGCCCTTCCAGCGAGGTGAGTTTTTTGTTCCATTTTATTTCTGCGTCGCGCACCTCACCATAACCTTTCAGTCCTTTGAAATCTTCATGCTTGCCTTCCATCCAGCCGGCGAAACGCAGGGAGGCGGCGCCTGCCTGGCTGAGCGTCTCCACGGTATCTGCCTTATGCAGGAAGAGATTTTTCAGTTGTTTGCATTTTCCGATTTCAGAAGGGTCCAGTTTTTTATTGCCCAGGGTAATCGTGAGCGTATTGGAAAGCCCGGGGAAGTTGCCGGCATGGAAGTCAGACATCACGCGGCCCATATCCAGCAGGGTGATATCCGGCAGTACCAGGTCCTTATTCCAGTTCACCTTTGGTTTGTTCTCGCTGTTGACGCCTATCTGCAATGCTTCCAGGCCGCGTGGCAGGTCTTCCGCTTTGAGGTGCGGCACAAACCAGGAAGGGATGATCAGTGTTTTCAGGTTGGGCAACGTGGCCACTACGGGTGGTATGGCGGTGGTGCTGTTATCATCGGGCCATAGCTCCAGGAAATCGATGTCCGCCAGTTTGCTTTTTTCGATGACGCCCCATTCCAGTCCTCTGTCCTTGTACCCTTTAAACTTTTCTTTGTCTGCGGTGTGCAGTGTTTGCCCCATAAGCCACCGGGGAGCGCCCGATGGGATGATTTTACCGATATAGCTGATAGACATTCCTGATGCTTTTAAATATAAATGCGTTATTCAATCCAGTCTGCGCCGGCCGTATTACGTTCTCCCAGGAACTCGTCCACCCTGTTTTCTGAAGCTGCCCGGATAGAGTTCTGTGATCCGTTCATCTTCGGCACGTTGCCCTGGTCATCCATTACTTCCTGTTCAAAGCTGCGCAGCACGTGGTTTTTAGCTCTTTTTTCCGAGATGGGCACCTTGCTGACATCTCCCATATCCACTTTTTTGATGGTGAGGGTCACGTCATCTCTCAGCTTACCTTCCGCGTCGAAGAGCATTTCTGTCGCCTTTTTGTGTTTTTTCTCACCGCTGGCCAGCCTTTCCAGCAGATTATCCGCAGAGCCCGTATATACTTTACCGTCATGTTCGATATGATATACGCCCGGTCCTTCCGGCACGCCCAGTTCCCTTAACTGCGCCTTGCGGCATTCCAGTCCGAACGGGTCAATATAGGCATTGGGGTCTTTCACATAAGCGTACAAGGTAGTACCGTTGCCCACCAGGCCGATAGGGTCCTGGCTGATATACTGTCCTTCTTCAGGGCTGTAGTAACGGAAACGGTTATAGTACAAACCGGTCTCCACATCTTCATACTGCCCCTGGAAACGGAACGGCACGAAGTCTTTGCTTCCTTCGAACTTACGCACATTTCCATAAATATCCAATTCGGCGCTCCATATTTTCTCACCTTCACGGTTATACGCTTCACAGGGGCTGCCGATATGATCGGTGATGATAGCATACTGGTCTGTGGCAGTGAGCTTGGCGGCCGGGCACATCGTACCTTCGTCAAATACCCAGGTGACGAGGCTTTCCGGCGGCACCGGCTCGGGCCGGTCCATCACCAGCTCGCCATATTCATTGACGGCCGTCACCGGTTTTTCGGTTAACGGGTATGACCATTCGTGCAATAGTTTGTTGGTATCCCAAACATAGCGGGTAACGCGGCCGTTGAAGACCTTCTCTGTCCTCCGGGCCAGCGCATCATAACGGAAAGACACCGTTTTCTGGTCGGGGCGCAGCACGGCCTTCAGCATGCCGTTGGCATACCATTCATACTCCCATAGCTGCGGCGTGCCGCCTGTCGTCACGATCTTTTTGCGCAGACGGCCCTCTTCGTCATACTGGAAGCGGGCTTTGTCTGTTTCCACCAGGCGGCCCCCTTCCCCGTATTTGCGGTCTTTCCGGGTTTGTGTTTTATAGAGATTCCCTCCTTTATCGGGCAAACGGTAATCGTAGCTGCCATCTTCGTATTGCGCCCATGCCAGCTGGCTCCATTCATCGTAACCGTAGTTGACGGTGCCGCGTGTAAGCGCATCGGTGGCCTGCCGCAGCCGTTGGTTGGCATCCCAGTGATAGAGGCGATGGCGGGTGGTCCTGCCGTTGCTGTATACCTGATGCGCATCCGGCGTACCGGCAGCAGACGAGCCGGGAAGGTAGTTCCAGTTGCTTTTCACGCCGCCCGGCAAAGTACGTTCTATCTCCAGTCCCAACAGGTTGCGCTGGATATGGGCTGTCCAGGGGTCCTGCTCTCCTGTGGCGGCGGTAATGCCGGTCAGCGCACTGAAGCTGTCCCATTGCATTTTGATGTCCGCGCCCAGGCTGCTTTTCAGCGCTGTACGTTTACCATCGGAATTGTACCGGCTGTTGATCACGCAACCGTCCTGCCATTCCGTGAGGATATTGCCGGCCCCATCTCTTTCAAACCGCACCTGGCTGTGATTGTTGGTCGCTTCTATGATCTGGCCGTTGCGGTTGTAGTTGAATGTTTCAAAGCTGCCGTCGTTCCATTCCACCCGGGAAAGCTCCCCGTTGGTGCTGTATTCGAAATGGGTCCACTGGTTACCGGGGCGGTGTACCCGGACCACGCGCCCGGTACCGTCGCGCTCAAAATGCCGCACCAGCCCGTCGAACCCTGTCTCGGAAACGATCTGGCCTGCTGCGTTGCGGACGAAGCGATAAGTCTCTCCCAGCGGGTTCACGATAGCGGTCAGCTGCTCGTCGGTATTATAAACGTAATGTGTTTTCCGGCCGTTTTCATCCCGCTTTTTCAGGCTGCCCAGCGCGGTGTATTCGTAACGTATCTCATGTTGTTTGTCCTTCGCCGTTACTACTTCGCTGTAGGCGTTATATTCCAGCTGTATATGATTACCGTCAGGCAGCCAGATATCGGTGGTGCGGCCCAGCAGATCATAGCGGAACTGCTGCTGCTCCCGGAATGGATTGGTCACCTTCAGGCACTGTCCCCAGGCGTCATAACGCCATTCGCTATGGGTGCCGTCCGCCATGGTGACGCTTTGCACGTTGTAATCTTCATCATAGGAGATGGCGGTATAGCTGTCATTCTCCTCTTCCACCCGGCTTATCAGCTGATGTTCATTATACCGGTAGATCCGTATGCGGCCGTCACCTTCCGTAATGGTATGCAGCAGCCCGGAGCCGGCGTAGTAGATAAAGGTGCGGCTGTTTCCCTCCGCGTCGGTGACGCTGATCAGTCTTCCCTGCTCGTCGTAGATGGCCCTTGTTTCACTGCCATCCGGTTTTACCATGCCTGTTTTATTGCCTCTTTCGTCATACGTGTAACCGGTAACGTTACCTTCGGCATCAATCACCCGGTAAATTTCCATGTCGTCCGTGTAATCATAGAAAACGGAATTGCCAAGCGGATTTTTTACCTGGTGCACAACAAAGTCCGGTGTATAGTAGTAAGTGGTCGTATGTCCCTGTGCGTTGGTCACTTCATTATAGCCTTCTTTGGGATGATAGGCGATGAAGCCCTCCATAACGCCGCCATCGCCATAAGAATGCACGCAGCGGCGCTGCTTGTCGTATTCCCAATAGAAAGACACCCCGTCACGTCCGGTCTTTTTTACCATCAGGTGGTCTTCGTAGGCGATATGCGTTGTCTGGTCGAGCGCGTCTGTCACCGCTACCAGGTCACCCTCTTCGCTGTAGGCGTATTGCACCAGCATCTTTTCTTCTCCCCGATGGCGGCCGGTGACACGGAGGATACGTCCCCGGGGATCGCTGGTGATCAGCAGATGCCGGCCGGCGCTGTCGGTCACCCGCAGCAGGTGCCCCTCCGCATTGTAATGGAAAGTGACCAGGAAATCGGATTCCGTGCTGATGCTCATCAAACGGTACTGCTCATCCTGCGGATGTACTTTACGGAAAATACAGGTGTAGCGGTTGTCCTGCTGAAACAGTGCAAATTCGTCATGATGGGTGCGGGTAAGCTGTAGCTTCTCATGCCGGTTGTAGTCGGTGTTGCCGGCAAAAGGCAGTGCATCAAAGACAGCCGTACGGCCGTCTCCCAGCAATACTGCCGTAACGCCTTCCTGTGGCAGCTCTTCCAGCCGCATATCGTACTTCAGGTGATTACCGCGGCCCAGCAGCCCTTCAAAGGGACTGTCGCTGTTCCAGGAACGCTCCCATTTGAGTGGAACAGGCCCCGGCAATTCAAAGTCCGTATAATCGTAGATAACGATGCCCTGCACCAGGTCCACCGGTTCCAGTCCTTTCTTACAGAGCATGCTGCTCAGCTTATTGCTGCCTATCTTCTTTTGCAGTTTGTGATTGAACTTGGTCAGTGCTTTCTTCCCCAGTTTACCGGCGCCTTTCAGCAGCGCTCCGAACCCGAACGACATGATAAGGTTTAGCAACACACCGGCCCAGTCCGGCACAAAAGGGCCGCCAACCATCACCGGTTTGCCAAAAGACAGCGGGATGGAATACGAAGTAGGCAGGTACAGGCTGGGGATGGGAATAAATTTCTTACCGGGCTGCAAAGACAGCGGCATGCCGATATCATTGCAGGTCATCAGCATGTGCCCGGAAGGACTCATCAGGTTACCTTCCACTTTTACTTTTTTACTGCCGAAGAAGTTCACGGAGTCGTGCCCGATCATCGGCGCCAGCAGGAACGGGCCTCCCATCGGGATGTGAAAAAGAAATACCAGCATGCCGCTGGTGTCGCTTTTCCCCCGTGGCACGTGGTTGATGCGCGTGGTAGCGCCCATGAAAGGGATATAGTCCATCGGATCTATTACCAGCCCGATGTAGGGATGTGGCAGCGGCACCGGGAAACCAAGGAGGATCACAATGTGAATATCCAGTCCCAGGACAGGCGTAAAGTGTTTATTGGTTACCAGCATCGATATGGTTTGGGGGTCTTTCAGTTGACCGGATTAAACAAAATGGATTCGGACAGTTTATGGTATATAAATATAAGTATTCCTAACCAGGAACGGATATTCCGGGCATAAATTAATTATTTGATGATATGGGTGAGATTATTTTGTCGCCTCCAGCGCGACGGCGTTTTTAAACCGTATTTCTTCTTCTACCAGCCGGAACATTTTATCAGCGGCGTCGTTGAACGCGCAACGGCGCACCTCCCGGAAGCCCGCCTTCTGCAACTGGTGTGCCAGCGAAATATGGTCCCACATGTAAAGGTGTTCCCTATTACCGAAAGCTGACTGCACCAGCTGCCGTATACCGCGCTGCCGCTGCAGTCTTCCCAGCAGGGTTTCCTCCATGAACTTCATATTGGCTTCGCTGTCTTCCACATGCAGGTTATGGAGGTAGTTCCGCGCAGCTGTTTCCAGGTCGGGCAACACACAGCGGAAACGGCCACCGGGCTTCAGCATGGCGTAGGTATTACGGATAGCCGTAAGACAGTCCTCATATGACAAATGTTCCAGCACATGCGAACAATACACGCCATCACAGGAATTGTCCCTGACCCCTGGCAACCCTTCAAGAATATCTCCCCGCTGCACGTCCGGATGGAAGGTAACATGCATCCGCTTTTTCAGTAAAGATCCGATGAGCGGCAACTGCTGCAGCCGCAGGGTAGGCGAAGCGTCAAAGTTCTTCCAGCCCGCAGGCGCGGAAAAAGGTCCGCTGCCATACTGTACATATAATTTTCCTCCTTCCATAAACGACGTAAACATATTTTTTTATAAGCAATAAGGTGACAGGGCCCGCGAAAATGGTACAGCTTGCCTTTTTCATCGGGATAGCGTCCATCCGGGTATAGGGCAGCAGGGCTTACCAGGGTTAACCCATCAGCAGAATAACAGCAGACAAACACAATTTGTTGGCCTGCCTCCGCATCCTGTGCCTGGACTACCGGTCTTTATAGAAACTGTACCAGTTGGCCCTGCCGGATGCCCTGTACTTTTGTTTTGCAATCGTGCAATTACAAAAAACTTTCAGCTATGTCAAAAACGGAAGCAGCACAAAAACAATTCAGTTCAAAAGATTTTCATCAAACCTTCGCCAGGCCAACCTACGTCAAACCCTCCCATGTTATCCACAAGAATGTGGAGCGGGCGGGCGTACACAGCCAGTTTTCCGCCGAAAGGAAACATCCGGTATTTTTTGTGGACCTGCCGAGCAAAAACGTAAGCCTTACGATCGGCGGTTTACTTCCCGGCCAGAAAACCCATCGCCACCGCCATACTTACGAAACCCTGCTGTATGTGCTGGAAGGCAAAGGCTGGACGCTGGTGGAAGATGAGCGCGTGGAATGGGAAGCCGGCGACGCCGTGTACATTCCCTCGTGGGCGTGGCATCAGCACCAGAACCTGAGCGACAGCGAACCCGCTAAATACATTGCCTGCGAAAACGCACCGCAGCTGCAGAACCTGGGCGTAGCCCTCCGCGAGGAAGAAGGCAGGGATTTCTAATGATTCATCCGGCGTCTTCCCCGGAAGACGCTTTCTTTAAAACAAAACACTATGAATAAAACACCATTTAAAGGGGTGATCGCGTATCCTGTTACGCCGTTCGACAAAGAAGAAAAAGTGGACATCCCGCTGTTTAAAAAACAGGTGGAACGCCTGGTAGTCGCCGGCTGCCACGGCATTGCACCCCTGGGAAGTACCGGCGTGCTCCCCTATCTTACCGATGAAGAGAAGGAGGCGGTCACCGTTGCCGCCATAGAACAGGTAGCGTTCCGTGCCCCAACGCTGGTGGGTGTTTCCAACCTCACCACGCAGAAGACCATTCACCATGCGCAGTTTGCAGAACGGGTGGGCGCCACGGCGGTCATGATCATTCCCATGAGTTACTGGAAACTGACCGACAACGAAATCATCAGACACTATGATGCCGTTGCGTCGAAAATCTCCATTCCCATTATGGTGTACAATAACCCGGCCACCAGCGGGGTGGACATGTCGCCAGCGTTGTTGAAGCGATTGCTGGAAATACCCAACGTAACGATGATAAAGGAAAGTACCGGCGACGTGCAGCGCATGCATTTTTTAAGAAAGACGCTGGGAGAAGAGGTCGCGTTTTATAACGGTTCCAATCCTTTGGCCCTGGCAGCCTTTGCCGCCGGAGCGACGGGGTGGTGCACCGCTGCGGCCAACCTGGTCCCGGAACTGAACATAGCGCTGTACGAAGCGGTGCAAAGCGGCGATCTGCACGAAGCTCAAAGACTGTTCTACCGGCAGGTCAACCTGTTAAAATTCATTGTCGCCAAAGGCCTTCCCAGATCGGTCAAAGCCGGACTGACACTGCTCGGCGTGGAAGGCGGCGAGTTCAGAAGCCCGCTGCAACCGTTGTCACCGGAAGAAATAACTGAACTCAGCCACATCCTTGACGAGGTAAAAGGCGCCGTGACGGCTTAAAGCAGACGACCATGAACACCGATACGTTGAAAACGGACGGACCGGACAGCGCTACGGCCGGTATCACGGTGACCGTGACGCTGGGAGGCGTGACAAGCCAGGTGACGTGGGACGAACAGATTCCCCTCCTCGATGCCCTGCTCAGCGCCGGGATAGCCGTACCATATTCCTGCTGCCGGGGGCAGTGCGGCACCTGTGTATGCCAACTGCAGGAAGGGGAAGTCCGCCTGAGAAGGAACTATGTGCTGTCAGCAACCCACCTGGAAAGCGGCTTGATCCTAACCTGTGTGGCCAGCCCGCAAAGCAGTCATATCAGGATAAATTACGACACTTTGTAGCCGCCCTTCTCAGATTATTTAGGTATTTTTGTGCCGGTTCTTTTTAAAATCTGTTTAAATTTAATTCCCGACAAAAAATATAATATATTAAAAAATAAAAAAGAGAGACTTATGAATGTAAAAATTCATAAGTCTCTCTTTTTTAGGCCGTTTCCTGAATTTTCTGCGCACAGCGTTCCGGTGAATTCAGGTAAAATTAAAAGAGGTTATGGCGCAACGTGTGAAAGTGGTTTTTGCTGTTTTATTCCTGTTCATCAGTTTCCACGGGTTTTCTCAAAACCCTGCCGACACTGTTAAAGAAGCACAAAAGACGATTTATTTTTTCAGTGGTATCGGAGCGGATTCCACAGCTTTTATGAACCTGCAGCTGCCGGGTTACCGCAGGGTCTATATTTCCTGGATACCGGCATTGCCCGACGAAACGATTGCACAGTACGCAGGACGGATCAAAAGCCAGATCACGGCGGAACATCCCTATATCATCGGGCTGTCCTTCGGTGGCATTGTGGCCGTAGAGGTTTCCAAACAAATCAGGATAGAAAAAATGGTATTGATCTCCTCTGTCAGAACAAAAGATGAGTTGAACAAATTCCAGTTCTTTTTCATGAAACTGGGCCTGTACCGGATCATTCCGGGCTCGCTGCTGAGAGGCACCAATTTCCTGACGAACAGTTATTTTGGCGCCAAAACCCGGGTGGACAAAAAAACGCTAAAGAAACTGCTGCAGGCAACAGACGTCTCTTTTTTCCGCTGGGCGCTGAAGAGCATTGCCTACTGGGATAATAAACAGATGCCCGAACGCACCATCCAGATACATGGAACGGCCGACAGGGTGATTGCCAGCAGGCTGGTACATCCCGACTACCGCATTAAAGGCGGCGGGCACATCATGGTTTTTAATAAGGCTGATATCATCAGTAAGATTATCACGAAATATTTTAACGAATAACACAGGTTGCTATTTCTCCATCTCCGCTACCAGGTTTTTCGCATTGGTATTCCCCGGGTCCAGCGCCAACGAGCGCTTATAATTCGCCAGCGCTTTTTGCTTGTCCCCTTTTTTGTAGTAGGCCTCTCCCAGGCTATCGAAGACATTACCGGAAGAAGGGAACAGCCGGGTATTGTATTCAAAAATGGCAATGGCATCATCTGTTCTGTCGTGACCAAGGTAATAATAGCCGATGTTATTAAGCGGCGCTTCGCTGTCAAAGTTGTACTGGTCCGTGTGTTGTTTTTTCAACTGTTGATACAGTGCGAGGCACTGCTGTGCGTTCAGCGTGTCCAGCATTCCTTTAAAGAGAAGTTCCGCCGGCTTTTTGGGCTGTTGCCAGGGTTTTCCGTCGAGAATAGCCTGGATAGCGGCATTCAGCTCATATAAATTCCCCTGTTTGTTATTGGTCATCAGGATGATGGTACGGCCTTTGGGCGGATCGCTGACCAGTAATGCATTGAAGTGCAGGCTGGAGCCATCGTGCATATGCCGGACGATGCGATCGCCTTTCATCTCTCCTCCACCGAGTCCCGCCTGTTTGTTCGGCCCTGCGGGATACAGGATGGTGCGGGTATCTTCCGGAGACAGCAGCCGGAAACCGTCGATGCTCTGCGACCATTTATAGAAATCATCCAGCGTAACGGCCGTCCAGCCGGAGATCGGATAAAACAACGCGTCCGGTTTGCGGTCATCACTAAAAGCGATGGCCACCAGGCTGTCTTTTTCTGTCGGGTCTATCAGCGAGGCGGTCATCCCGCAGGGTTGCAATTGCTGCTTTTCCACGAACATATTAAACGGCATACCGGTGACCTTTTCAATGATCCGCCGCTGCAGGAATACGTTCGCATTGTTATAGGCATAGTTGCTTCCCGGCCGGAACATCAGCTGTGGCAGATCTTTCAGGTCCTGCAGGATGTCGGCATCGGATTTTGCCGTTTTCCAGTTGATATCCGGCAATCCGCTGGTATACTGCAACAGGTGCTGTATGGTGATACTATCCGCCCAGGAAGGCAGTCCCGGTACATACCGCGACACTTTATCCCCGAGGCTTAACTTCCCTTGTGCTTTCAGCATCATGATACCCACGGCGTTAAATTCTTTTGCGATGGAGCCGATATGAAAACGGTGCTGTACCGTCAGCGGTACGTTGCCCGTGACATCTGCCGCGCCGATCGCCGTTTTATACAGCACTTTGTGACGATCGGCCACCAGCAAGTTGCCATTAAACACGCCGAGGCGGTGCGCCCTGCGGACCATAGAATCGATCATGGCCGCCTGCCGGGACTGGGCGGTGGCAACGCCGCATACGGCGGTGGTCAGCAACAAAAGGGGAACGAGCTTCATATAGTGGAACAAGTTTACGTATAATAGCAATCGTCAAAGCTGCCGGGCAGCATAGGCTATATGAAAATACTATTTTCCGGAGATTGTACCGCTTTTCCTATCTTCGCTCCAAACCTATGTCATGAAAAAAACATTCGACGCCTTGTAGCACCAAATGTGTTTACAAGTGAGCAAACTTAAAATCCTGAAAACAACTGACCATCGGAGAACGTACAATCTCGTAAGAAAAGAAATGTACGCCGCATGTCCGCGTTGCAGGTGGCACGCTATCTTCCAGAAGAGCTGCCCTGACTTTCCTTACGAAGGGATGCGATACTATGAAGATGGCATAGACAAGCCCGAAAAGCTGAAATACAGGTTTCATCCCAACTGGAAGCTGGTATCTAAAAACAAGAAACAGTGGAAGAAGAAGAAATTCCTGTCCGAACGAATCGATTTCCATGACGGTACTTTTTACATCCGCTTTGGCTGGTAAAACAGTGAGCCTTGCAACGCGGTTGTAAGGCTTTTTACCCCTCCATAACACCACGATAAGAAAATCAAAATAAAACCCGACATTTACACCGCCGGAGCATGATCCCAGTCCCACCTGCGGGCGGAAGGCATTTTTCTCCCGCCTGTCAACCATTTCCGATAGTAAACGATCACACATGAAACCATTCCTGTCGCTTTGTCTGTTATTATGCATGGCAGCCGGCGCCCGCTCCCAGTACAAGCTGGACAGTATCATCCGCAATACCAAAACGGCCCGGCATGTACGTATCCCCGGTACGCATCTGTATATGATACCGCCGGCGCAGTATACTATCGCCAAAAACTTTATCGGCCTCCATCACAAAGAGAGGGGCATGATCAATGTGTACGACCTGCCGGGCGGTAACTTCTATACCAACGCCGCCTCCTTCAGCAAAGCCGCTTTCGTTGAAAAAGGCGCCACGGTGTACGATTACCAGGAACTTAATATCGATGGCTACCCTGCCAAATTCGTGGCGGCACAGGGCGCTCCTACCCACATCACCCTCGGACTTGTTTTCGGAGACACCACCTTTTCCACCTCTGTCATGGCGGTATACCCCACGGGCAACGAAACCGCCCGGAAGGAAATGCTGGCCTGCCTCCGCAGCATCTGGTACGACCCGCAGCAGATAATAGATCCTTTTGAAACGGCCAATTTTACCATGGACACCAAAGAAACACCTTTCCGTTTCTTTAAATATGCCGCCAGCCTCTATATTTACACCGTCAACGGGGCAGACACCAAAGAAGATCCCGACGGCCCGTTTGTGATGGTGGCCCAGTTTCCCAATGACAACACCGCGCCTCCGAAAGAAATTGCCGCGATGATGGTGGGAAAATTCCGCGAGTATGGCCTTACCGACCCGGAGACAAAACAGGAAAGCAGCGACCGTATCAATAACAACGAAGCTTACCAGGTTGAGATACAGGGACAGCTCAAAAACAAACCCGTGACCGCCTATTGCTGCGTGGTGGTAAAAGGCGACCAGGCCATTGTATTGCAGGCCATCAGTAAAAAAGATACCACCGGCGACCTTCAGCATTTTAAAAAAATGGCCGCCTCCATACAGGTTAAATAATTTCATTTTATGCCGATGATCACCATTACACCACTCGACCAGTACCCGCTTCCGGACAAACCACGCCGCATCATGCGGTATGTGTTGCTGTATTGCCATACCGGCTCGCTGGTGGTCTCCGTCGATCACCGTGACTTCCCTTTGGGGGCCGGCGATGTGATCACCATCACCTCCGGGCAGATACATCATATCCGGGAAAACCACCAGGCTACAGGCTACCTGCTGGAATTCACCCTCGATTTTTTCTGTAAGGATGATAACGACATAGAACTGATTTTCCACAACGGCCTTTTCTGTCATTTTGCGATGAACGAAGTGATATCCGTCGGCAGTGGCGTGGCAGACAGGCAGCTGGCGCTGATACAGGAAGAAGTGGCCCAACAGCCCTATCAATACCTGATCTCCGTACATAGCCGCATAACACTGATACTGGTGGCCATCAACCGGGCCAAGGTACAACGGGGCGATGAGATCTGGAAACCCGACGCGCTTTTCCTCCGGTTCCTGGAAGCTGTGAGAAACAATTTTGAGCATAATTACACCCTGAAACAACTGGCCGTTCTCCTGGGCACTACTGAAGCCAAACTCAACGAGCTGGCCCGCCTGCATGCCGGCAAAACCGCCCAGAACGTGATCTATAGCCTCGTTACTTCGGAAGCCAAGCGGCTGCTGACCTATGGCAGCCTTACGGTAAAAGAAGTCGCCTATAAACTGGGCTTTAACGACCCTTTCTATTTCTCCAATTTCTTTAAAAAACAGGCTCAGTTATCTCCCAAACAGTATAAAGAACAATACGCCCTGTAAATGTTACATGTTTTTTACAGGATTCTCTATTCTCTAACCCCTCCCGAAAAGCCAACTTTGTACTGTCAAAAACAAACAGTACATGAAATCATATCAGGACATCGCCGCTTTGCTGCTGCGGCTCTCACTGGGAGCCGGCTTCCTGTCGGCCGTGGCCAGCCGGTTAAACCTCTGGGGAAGCCACTCTTCCGGCTGGAATAACTTTCTGCAATACACGGCACAGGTCAACTCCTTCGCCCCTTCCCGAATAATACCCGCTATCGCTGTAGTGGCCACCTTCCTGGAAGCATCACTGGGCATTATGCTGCTGACGGGATTCAAAACCCAGCTGGCCGCCTGCATTGCGGCAGCGCTCACCCTGTTGTTCGCCGCGGCCATGACATACTCCTACGGAATTAAAGAGCCGCTGGACTATTCCGTATTCGCCTTCAGCGCCGGCGCTTTTTTGCTGGCCACCCTCCCCTCCTATCGCTGGAGTATTGATCAATTATTAAATTCATAATCATGCATACAGACATCCAACACTACATTACGCACAGTAACCAGCAAGACTGGCTGCCGCTCATCGAAAAAGGCATTCACTACAAAGGTATTTTTGTTAAGTCATTGCGGTATGACGAAGCCAGTCAGCGGTCGAAAACGATCCTGCTGAAATTTGAGCCGGGCGCTGTCTACCCGTATCATAATCATCCTGCGGGAGAAGAAATTTTTGTCTTAAGCGGGGAAGCGGTACTGGAGCAGGTTACTTTGTCGGCCGGCGACTACCTGTATACGCCGCCGGGATTTAAACATTCCGTTAGCAGTCCTTCCGGATGCACACTCTTCTTTGTGATCCCGGAAGAAGTGGAGATACTGGGATAATATCTCGCGCCCCGGCGTTGCTGCGCCGGGGTGTTTTACCTGTTATTAAAAGCGTCGAAAGCCGTTTTCGTATAGGGTGGTTCCATTTTAAAACGGTATACATGCACTACCTGCTCTTCTCATTCCTTCAAATGCCCTATTCACCGGCAAAACAGGTGATCTTCATCATGACGGCCCCATCAATCAGCAGGAGTCCTTATAAGCACAAAAAAGCCTTTAAACGGGGTAGTTTAAAGGCTTCTTTTGTTGTTTCATTTTATGCGGGCTTTCACCGCCCAAACCTTTCGGGATGGAAAGGCCGCAGGTCCATCGATGCCGGCTGTCCGGCCACCAGTTCGGCCACCAGTTTCCCGGTAGCCGCGCCGAGGCTGATGCCCAGCATGGAATGACCTGTGGCAACTGTTACATTGGGATAGCGGGACAGGTTCCCGATATAAGGCAGACCGTCGGCGCTGCAGGGCCGGTAGCCGTACCATACCTTGTCTGCCGGCGGAACTGCCATATCAAAGCCGGGGAAGTACCGTTTCACCGAGTCGAAGATGCCCTGCACGCGCCGCATCCGCGGAGGGGTATGCAACGGGGTGATTTCCATCGTTCCTCCGAAGCGGATTTTGTTGCCATCCATGGGAGAGATAGCCACCCTTGCTTCGCTGAGGATGATGGAATGATGTACTTTGAACGGCGTATTTTCAAACGTAACAGAATATCCTCTGCCGCCTACCATGGGGATATTGAGTTTCAATTCCCTGGCGAGGGCGGTGCTCCACACACCGGCGGCCAGCACCACATGGTCCGCTTCCAGTGTGGCGGCGGCAGTACGTACACCGGTGATCCGGTTGCCGGTGGCTGTGAAGCCGGTCACCTCCTGGTGCGGCATGAACTGTACGCCCTGTTGCTCCAGGTAAGCCAGCAGGTTGCGCATCAGCAGGTTGGGATACAACTGCGAGTCGCCGGGAAAATACACTGCGCCCAGCGCTTCCAGCGGCATATCCGGTTCCATTTGCGACACCTGTTCCCTGTTCAGCACGCGGGCTTCAATGCCCAACTCCGCCGCCTCTTTCACTGTTTCATGGGCATGGTGGGCGTTCTGTTCTGTCTGGAACAGTTCCATCATACCGATAGGCGCATAAGCGAAATCCAGGCCGGGCACAGTGTTCCACGACTCATACAGCTGTTTGCTGAGCAGGGCGATATCGCGCAGCGGAGCTGCCGAACGCGCTACATGCTGCCGTGTGGCGCTCTTCATAAATTTCAGGCCCCAGTTGACCAGGTCGCGGTTAAGCGAAGGCTGTATATAAAAAGGGCTGGACGCGTTCAGCATCCATTTGAGGCCCTGCCGTACAATGCCGGGAGTAGCGAGCGGCACAAAGTGGCTGGGCACACATATCCTGCGTTGCCGTAGGAACAGCCCTGCAACATATCTGTCCGGTCTACCACCGTCACGCTGTAGCCTGCCTGTTGCAGGTAATAGGCGCTGCCCAACCCGATAATACCGCCGCCGATGATGATTACTTTCATAGTCTGTTATCAGATTACCTGTAGTCCGTAAGCGTAAGGATCGTCTTCCGGATCGATGGAAATAGTGTTGTAGCCGTATACTCTTGCCCATCCTTCTATGCTGGGGCGGATGGCCGGCATGCCGCCCACGGTGGTTTCTTCTTCTATCCTGCCGGTAAAGCGCGAACCGATGATGCTTTCATGTACAAAAGCGTCACCACTTTTCAGTTTGCCTTTGGCATACCATTGCGCCATGCGAGCGGAAGTGCCTGTACCACAGGGAGAGCGGTCGATGGCCTTGTCACCGTAAAACACCGCATTACGCGCGGTGGACGTGGAGTCCATGACCGCGCCTGTCCACAGCACATGGGAGCAGCTATTGATATTCGGATTGTCAGGATGCACGAAGCTCCTGTTTTCGTTTACCCGTTTACGTAATACCCTCGCCCATTCTATCAGCTGGGAGGCCGTAAAATGTTCCAGTCCGGGGAAACGGTCCTGTACATCCACGATGGCATAGTAGTTGCCGCCATAGGCCACATCTACGGTGAGCGGGCCCAGGTCGGGGCAGTCCACCACGATACCGGTGGCAGCCAGGTAAGACGGTACGTTGGTGAGCTTCACGCTTTTCACCTTGTTGCCCTGCTGCTGGTATTTTACCTCTACCAGCCCGGCAGGCGTTTCCATTCTCACCCTGCCGCGTACCTTCGGGTTGATCAGCCCTTCTTCGATGGCGATGGTGATGGTACCGATGGTACCGTGGCCGCACATAGGCAGGCAGCCGCTGGTTTCGATAAAGAGCACCGCCACATCATTGGCAGGGTCATGAGGCGGGTAGAGAATACTGCCGCTCATCATGTCATGCCCGCGGGGTTCGAACATCAGGCCTTTACGGATCCAGTCATATTCCCGGAGAAAATGGTCGCGTTTTTCGCTCATATTGGCGCCCTGCAGGACGGGGCCGCCGCCGGCCACGAGCCTGACGGGATTGCCACAGGTATGTGCATCGATGCAAAAAAAAGTATGCTTCACGATGGTTATATTTGCTGGTTAATAAAATGGTGGCGCCTAACGTTAACGGGCATACTGGTTATCGGTCAACCGCCATATGCCGCGCGGGTTACCGTCTTTGAGTTCATCGGGCAGCAGTGCATCGGGAAACTGCTGGTAGCATACAGGCCTTACCCAGCGCCGGATGGCAGCAGTACCTACGGAAGTAAAACGCGCGTCGGTAGTAGCGGGAAACGGACCGCCATGCACCATGGCCGCACATACTTCCACGCCGGTAGGCGCTCCGTTCAGGATGATACGGCCGGCAAGCGTAACCTGTATATCGATCACCTCCCGCCATTGGGCGAGGTCTTCTTCGGTAGCCATCAAACTGGTGGTGAGCTGCCCTTTCAGCCCTTTGAGCACCGCCAGCAGCTCTGCTTTGTCTTTACAGGCTACCACAAGGGCATGCGGCCCGAACACCTCTTCTTTTAGTGCCGGGTTAGCCAGGAGGGCAGCGCCGGAAGTGAGCGCCAGCGAGGGGCGTACGGCATTGGTGTCAAAATCCGGCACCGGCTTGGGCGACAGGCTCACTTCCTGGTGGGCCAGCATACGGGTGCGTCCTTCCAGGAAAGCGGTATGAATGCCGGGGTGCAACATTTTCTGGGGAGGTGTTTTCTCCAGCGCAGCGCCCAGCTGCTGCTGAAATGCTGTAAACGCGGGACTTTCCAGCCCTATCAGCAACCCGGGATTGGTACAGAACTGTCCCGCTCCGAGGGTGATGGAGGCGGCAAACGTCTCTGCCAGTTCAGCGCCGCGTGTCTCCAGCGCCTGCGGCAGGAACACCACCGGGTTGACGCTGCTCATTTCGGCAAAGACAGGGATAGGCACCTCCCTTTCGGCCGCATAGGCGCAGAGGGCTTTCCCCCCCTGCAGCGAGCCGGTAAAGCCCACACCTGTGGTAAAAGGATGGATGACCAGCGCTTTGCCGGTATGATAATCGCCCGTAACATGCTGCACGGTATGCGCAGGCATACCGCTTTGTACAATAGCAGCCTGTATGGCTTCAAACATCGTTTGGGAAGTACGCGGGTGTGCCGGGTGCGCTTTTACCACTACTGTAGCGCCGGCCGCCAGCGCGCTGGCGGTATCGCCGCCCGCCGTGGAAAAGGCAAAAGGAAAGTTACTGGCGCCGAACACCACCACGGGCCCTACCGGCACCAGCATCCGGCGGATATTAGGCTTAGTGTCTATCACCGCTTCTACCCAGCTGCCTTCTTTTACCAGGTCGGCAAACTTCTGCAGCTGGGTAGTGGTGCGCACGATCTCACCGTTCAGCCGCGCCATGGGCAGGTTCGTCTCCTCGCCTGCCGTTTTCACCAGCACCTCACGGCGCGCCGTGATCTCCGCCCCGATGGCTTCGAGAAAAGCGGCGCGCTGCGCCGGCGGAATCTTCTTGTATTGTTCGCAGGCTGTGGCAGCCTGCTGCATAATCTGATCTATCTGCGTCATACGGGAGAATTATAAAGAAAGATAATCCGGCAATACGGGACGGTTGGCCACTGCGGTACGGATCACCTGCAGCACGCTTTCCCTTTCTGCCCCTTCGAGCGTCAGGCGCGGCGCCCGCACGTATTCGCTGCCCAGCCCTACTTCCGCTTCGGCCAGTTTAATAAACTGCACCAGCTTGGGATACAGGTCCAGCTCCAGCAACGGCAGGAACCAGCGGTAAATCTCCACCGCTTCTTTTATCCGGCCGGCTTTAATTAACCGGTAAACAGCTACTGTCTCCGCCGGGAAAGCATCTACCAGTCCGCCTACCCATCCATGAGCGCCCAGCACCATCTCTTCCAGTGCTAACGTATCAAGGCCGCATAATATTTTAAACCGGTCGCCGAAACGGTTGATCATACGGGTAACGTTGGACACGTCGCGGGTGGATTCCTTCACCGCCTGTATATTAGGCAGCTCCTGCAGCTGATCGAAGATATTCAGCGTTACTTCTATCTTGTAATCCACCGGGTTGTTATACACCATCACCGGCAGGTCTGTGGAACCAGCCACTGTTTTGAACCAGGTGGCCGTTTCGCGTTCGTCACTTTTATAGCGCATGGGCGGCAACAGCATAATTCCGGCCGCGCCCCATTTCTTCACCAGCGCCGCCTGTTGTATGGCGTCGCGGGTGGCGCCTTCCGCGATATTCACGACCACGGGTATTTTACCGGCCACTTTCTCTACGGTGAACTTTGTCAGCGTTTCTTTTTCAGCAGTCGTCAGCGTGCTGGCCTCTCCGAGGGAGCCTCCCAGGATAATACCATCAATACCCGCCGCCAGCTGCGCCTGCAGGTTTTTCTCAAACAAAGGCAGGTCCAGTTCGTCGGCTGCAGTGAATTTGGTAGTGATGGCGGGAAATACGCCTTTCCATTCGATAGACATGATATTCTCTTTTTTCCTCAAAAATATCCCGGACACCCGCAGTTGGCTTTCCCGATTGTAATCAATTATAGCCCGATATTAACCAGTTTTGAAAAAAACGGGGTTACCTTACCGTTTTTTAACCAGTTCACCCCATATGAAGTTACAATACGGTTAATATTCGTAATATTGATCCCGTTCAACATTAACCAGGCAATGTTATGAAAGTCTTACAGTTTACCGTACCTGTACCCCTCGATAAAACCATCATCGTGCAAAGGGACGTGCTGCCCTACTTTTATCCACACCTGCACCGGCACCAGGAAGTACAGCTCACCTGGGTGCAACAGGGAGAGGGCACCCTCGTGGCAGACAATAATATGCATGCTTTCCGGCCGAGCGACATCTTCTGGCTTGGAGCCAACCAGCCGCATATCTTCAAAAGCGACCCGTCTTATTTTGCACCGAGAAGCCGCAAAAAGATCATGGCGCTGGTCATCTTCTTCAACCCCGACGGCAACCTGTCTGCCCTGTTTAACCTGCCGGAAATGAAACCGCTGAAAAACTTTATACAACAACAGCAATGCGGCTTTAAAGTACCTTCCCTGCAAACGCCGGACGTCTCCGCACAGATGCTCCGGATCGCCAACAGCAACGGCCCCGAGCAACTGATGCATTTCGTGGAACTGCTCCGCCTCCTGTCCGGATACCCGGATATTAGCCCGCTGGCTGCCGTCAACAAAAAGGTTACCGTCAGTGACCATGACGGTATCCGCATCGGCAATATCTACAACTATATCATGCACAATTACGAACATCCCATCACGCTGGAAGACGCGGCCAGCCAGGTACACATGACACCGCACGCCTTCTGCCGCTTCTTCAAAAAACATACGCTGCATACTTTCGTCTCGTTTCTCAATGAAGTACGTATCAACGAAGCCTGCAAAAAACTGACCGACGGCAATTATGATAATATTGCTACCGTAGCCTATACCAGTGGGTTTAACAGCATCACCAATTTCAACCGGGTGTTTAAATCCGTGACCGGCAAATCACCCAGCGAGTATCTCAACAGCTACTTCCAGCACGTGGAGAAAACCGGGCAGCAACAATGATATACAGACACAAAAGTGCCGCCCTCCAAATGAAAGGCGGCACG
Organism: Chitinophaga oryzae; assembly: GCF_012516375.2. Classification (NCBI taxonomy): domain Bacteria; kingdom Pseudomonadati; phylum Bacteroidota; class Chitinophagia; order Chitinophagales; family Chitinophagaceae; genus Chitinophaga; species Chitinophaga oryzae. Next base: position 2,909,609 of record NZ_CP051204.2, on the reverse strand, counting down.
CTGTTCATGTTTCGTGTGTCCGTTATAGTAAGGTGGGGTTACTTCACAGGTATTTCCAGGTTTCTACCGTTCTTTTTCGCATCTTCACTCTTAGGCAATTTGATTTTTAATACGCCATCATCGTATTGCGCTTCAATTTTGTCTTTGCTGACGCCTTCCGGCAGATGGAAGCTCCGGGAAAAGCTGTTGTAGTTATATTCCTGCCGGCTGTATTTTTCGTCCTTTTCTTCTTTCCTGCTTTCAGATTCCGCGCTGATGGTCAGCATAGCGCCGTCCAGCTCGATTTTAAAATCCGATTTCTTTAAACCCGGCGCAGCCATAGACAGCTTATAACTGTCTTTATCTTCTGTGACGTTAACAGCGGGCACAGTCAGTGCATGTACCCCATAAAAATCGCTTGCCCAATCTTTCCAGGGGCGGAAAAAATCATCAAATACTGATGGTAATCCTGTACGTTTGGTGAGTGTTTGTGTGGCCATAAGTACCTCCTTTTTTTTAACAAACTTACAGCAGCAGCTACAGGAGAAAAATGAGATCTGTCAGTATACCGAATGATTTAAATCAACCATAGCCTGTCCCTGCAGTTATAACATTCGCCCCATGCTCACATCACCAATACGGCGGCCCCTTTTATTTCACCCTTCCGTAACGCCTGCAAGGCTTCGTTGGCCTGCTCCAGCGGAAAGGCTTGTACCATAGCAGACACCGGCACGTGTTGAATCGTCTCCATCAGCAACGCTCCGTCTTCCCGGGTGAGATTGGCCACCGAATGTATGGAACGCTCTTCCCATAACAATTGATAGGGAAACCCGGGAATATCGCTCATGTGAATACCGCCGCAAACGACAACACCGCCTCTGTCCAATTGCGATAACGCCTGCGGCACCAATGATCCGTCGGGAGCAAAAATAATGGCGGCATCCAGCAATACCGGCGGCGCGTCCAGCGAGCTGCCGGCCCAGGTGGCGCCCATTTTCAGCGCAAAACTCTCTCCCGCTTTATCATCCGGACGCGTGAAAGCATAAACGGATTTGTAATGATACCGCGCTATCTGTACAAGGATATGCGCAGCAGCGCCAAATCCATACAACCCGATATGTTGCGCATGTTCCGGCACCATGCGCCAGGAACGGTACCCGATCAGGCCGGCGCACATCAGCGGTGCTCCGCCGGGGTGCGCATATTGCTCCGGCACGCGCAGACAATAATCTGCCAGCGCCACCACATAATCTGCATAGCCGCCATTAACACTGTAACCGGTAAAGAGCGCCTGCTCACACAGGTTCTCCTGGCCCAGCGAACAATATTTGCAATGGCCGCAGGTATAGGCCAGCCAGGGCACGCCCACTTTCACCCCTACCGGCAGGGTGGTCACCCCTTCTCCCGCAGCCACCACTTCGCCGATGATCTCATGTCCCGGAATCAGCGGCAATGCCGGAGACGGCAACTCCCCGTCCAGAATATGCAGGTCTGTCCTGCATACGCCGCAGGCGATCACCTTTATTAATACCTGTCCCGCTCCCGGTACAGGCACCGGCACTGTTTGCAGCGTCAGCGGCTGCCCTTTCTTTTCCATCACCATAGCACGCATGGTGGAAGGTATACTGTTCATTATACCAACATTTTACGGTGTTACATACCTGCTGATTTCACGCAACAGCTGCGTACCGGACCAGCGGCCGTCGACCAGCATACGGCGCAGCGTATACAGCTCATTTGACGCCTCCGGCCGCCGGTTGAGCTGGAATGCCGCCTTATAGCCCGCCTGTTTTACATGCGCAATAATGCTGTCGTTATACGCTCCAAAAGGATAAGCGATATACCATACCGGCCTGCCCGTGATTTTTTCCAGCTGCCGCCGTGGCAGCAGCAGCTCTTTATCCCAGTCCTGATATCCATCCGGACGGGGATGGTCCCACGTATGGCTGGCGACTGTATGCCCTTCGTCTGACAACGCTTTTATATTGGCCGAAGAAAGGTAATGCGGCTTGTTCAGGGTAACTGTCATCACAAAAAACACGCCTTTAAAATGGTAGCGCTGCAACAAGGGCGCCGCTATCGAATAATGGACATCGTGGGAATCATCGAAAGTGATCATTACGGCGCGTGCGGGGAACGGCTTATGCTGTTGCAGCAACGCCACCATCTCATCCGGCAGGATGGTATGGTAACCGCTGTCGGCCAGTGTTTTCAGCTGCTGCTCAAACTGACGGCTGTCAACATGCAACAGGTCGTTCTGATGTTGTCCCGGGGTGGTGATATTGTGGTAACACAACACCGGCAGCTGCTGCGCGGCTGTAGCGAGGGACAGGCAACAGCCCCAGAGCGCAAGGAGCTTTTTCATAGCTATTGATATTGAATGTAAATGGGACGGGGAAACAGGGCCAGCACTTCGTCCGGCCCCATCAGGTGGCCGCCGGTCGCGACATCTACCTGGTAAAACAATTTAAAACCGGTGAACTGTACCGGTTGCCGGGCAATCCAGCTGCGGTAGGTGTCTTTCTTTTTAGCCACCCCGCCAAAACCGTCCATGTCCATCACGATCTGTACTTCGGGCCGCAGGCGGATATTTTTGTAGTTCGTCACCATGCCCTGCGTAAAACGATGTATTACCAGTATTTTAGGCGGCAGCCGGTGCTGTTTCACCAGGCCGGCCAGCCAGGTGGCGGCGTAATTGATGTCTTCCGCATCGAGAGTGCCGATCACGGAGCAGGGCACCTGTCCTCCTTTCATGGAGTACTCCGGATCTATGCCCAGGTGCACTTCCGGCCGTACCAGGTATTTCTCCAGCTGCGGCAGTTCCTCCTGTAACGTACTGTGACCGGGTTGTATGTCCAGGAAAACCAGCGCATGCGCCTGCGCCGCCAGCTCCAAAACTTTATTGATAGCAGCTTCCGGCATACGGAGCCTGTATTTGCCGTCTTTACCGGGGCTACGCTGCGCCGTTACCGCGATGTAATGAAATGCGGGCAGCACCGGTGTAGCCGTATCTGCCGCCTGCCACATGGCGACCGTGGCGGACAGCCGCGCCAGCATGGAATCCACAGGCACGCTCCCTAAGACCCCCAGTTTAGGCGTGTAAAAATTTCCATAGTAAGCCACGATACGATGAAACGGCAGTAACGCACCGGGCGCCGGGTAGTCCCGCTGGTACGGCCAGGCAGCTACGGCGGAGTCATGCAACAGCTGCAGCATCTTTTGCCGGTAAGCCAACGTATCGGTGGCAGTGCCTCCAGGCGCCGGCTGGCGAACGACCGCCTCTCTTTCCGGAAAAGCCCCTTTACCATAAGTCTCCGGATGTTCGATCTTAAAATGACGGGACGGCGTCCACAGTATCCATACCAGCAATATCGCCACCACTGTTTCCAACGCCAGTTTACCTATGTATCTCATCTCCCTGTTTTTATGGTCCGAAACTACCCGGTTTTCCGGACCTCCCCAATGACACTACTCATAACAAATGTTGACACTGGTCAGTTGCCTGCTATCCTGACCATAATCACCCCTGCAGGTAATACACGTCATATGATGCCGCTATTAATCCTCCTAATTTAGTAGAGATCAAAACCGGGCTATATATGAAATCACCGCTTAAAAACAGTCCGCCTATCCCGGCGTCACTAGCCCCGTTGGGCCGTATCCGGGACATTACCCCGCGGGAAGTACAGGCCATACAGCAACAACTGGGTGTCAAAAGTATACGGGACCTGGTGGCCGCTATAAACAACGGGCAGCTGGAAACCGTAGACGGTCTCAAACCGGTACAGATAAAAAACATCAAACGCGCCTTCAAACTTTATAAAACGGCGGGCAGCCGTGTTCCGCTTTGGGACGCCCGCCTCGCCGGAGAAGAACTGCTGCGCGCGCTCTCCCAGTTTCCCGAAGTGGAAAGGGCAGCGCTCACCGGCAGCCTGCGAAGAGGCAAAGACACCATTGGCGACATCGACATACTGCTGCAGGTCAGCGAAGCAGACCACCGGAAACTGCTTTACAAACTCGCCAGGATGGCGCAGACGGACCGTATCATCGCGATCGGCCCCCATCACGTTTGTATCGTACTGCGCAACCAGCTCCAGGCCGACATCCGGCTGGCTACACATAAAGACTATGGCGCAAGCCTGTTGTATTATACAGGATCTGCACAATATGGCGACAACCTGAAAAACCTGGCGACAGAGAAAGGGTTCCGCTTTGGGCCACAGGGACTGGTAGACAACCAAACCGGCGAATATGTGGCCGGGGCGCAGGAAACAGACGTCTACCAACGGCTGGGCTTATCCTTCCTGGAACCGGAACTGCGGGAAGACCACCAGTCCATGACGGCATTGCAGGCACTTCCGCCGCTGATCTCTTTCAATCAGCTCAAAGGCGACATGCAAATACATACCAACTGGAGCGATGGCACGGATAGTATCGCCGCCATCTCCAAATACCTTTCCCACACCTTTCCCCAGTACCAGTACATTGTCATCACCGACCACATTTCCTCCAGGCGCCCCAACCATGTACTGCCGCCGGAAGATATTTTCAGGCAAACCGCAGAAATAAACCGCGTCAACGGCCTGATGGGATTTGATTATATCAGGAAGGGTATGGAAACAGACATCCTCGAAAACGGAGAACCGGAACTCTCAAATGATATCCTGCAACAGTTCGACTGGGTGGTAGCTTCTATTCATACCGATTTTACAAGGGATAACACCGACCGGTTAATCAGGGCCTGTGAAAATCCGTTCGTGCATTGCATCGGCCATCCGAGCGGAAGGCTGATCGGTATCCGCCCGCCTTATCCGGTGAACTGGGAGGCAGTATTTGAAGCAGCCGCCCGGACCGGCACTGCCATGGAGATCAATTCCAGGCCCAACCGGCTCGACCTGAACGATGAGCTGGTACGCCAGGCCGTCGCCAAAGGCGTTAAGTTGGTTATTGACAGCGATGCCCGTACGCTTGCCCACTTCGATTTTGTGAAACTGGGCGTGTCTATGGCACGGCGCGGCGCCTGTTGCAAAAAGGACATTCTCAATACCGGCAGCTGGGAAGACATTGAAGCGTTTAAAGCCGCCAAACTGCAATTACTCAAAAAATAACCACCCATTATTTTTGTTGCCCTTCGGGAGATGATTTATTTTTTTTGAATGCTGTCACAAAAAATCCGGGTTGCCTGTCTATGCTGAAATGGATTTTTTATGACTAAAAGCGAGATATCAGCATTCACCCGGACCGGGCACTACTGGTCGGGTCTTACCCTGTCCGTCTTTATCGGGTTTCATCTTTTTAACCAGCTCACGGCGCTTATGGGGGCAGATGCGCACATTGCCGTGATGCAGGGGTTGCGCGCCGTATACCGCCACCCGGTGGTAGAAACCGTTCTGCTGGCGGCGGTGGTGTTCCAGATCACGACAGGGCTGCTGATGATTTTTAAGCAGCAACGAAGTACCGGGGCAGAGAAAATACAGGTTTATTCCGGGTTATACCTTTCCTTTTTTTTGCTGGTCCATGTGGGCGCCGTACTATATGGCCGTTCGCTGGGGCTGGATACCAATTTTTACTTCGCCGCGGCGGGGTTGAATGTATATCCGGTGACTTTCTTTTTCATTCCCTATTACCTGCTGGCCGTATGCGCTGTCTCGCTGCACGTAGCCGCCATCCATTACCGCAAAACAGGTTCGTTACGCTGGTCGCGTGCCATAGCGCTGGCAGGTTTGCTGGCGGCGATACTGATCATCAGCGGCTTCACGAACGGTTTCCGGTGGCGGCCGATGCCACCGGCCAACGAGCAGTTCATCCGGCAGTCTTTTGGCGTTTAGCGGAGCTTGTCCGGGTTACGGACGAAATACACTGTGTGGATGCCGTCTGTGTCCATAGACAGGATCATGACGGTATCCACGGCGCCGGTGGCATCGCGGAAGATCACGCCTGTTTCCCCGTTGATGGTAGTCACTTCCAAAGAGAGCTCCACACCTCGTTTGGCGTAGATGCCCAGCAGGAAAGCTGCGGCGGCCGTGCGGCCTGTCAGTGGCGCTCTTGCGGCAGAAACCTTGCCGCCGCCGTCTGAATAGATGGTAATATCTTCTTTCAGGCAGGCCATCAGCCGGGCGGTATCACCGGTGGAGCAGGCTTCTGCAAAAGCCTGGAACAGGGTGCTGCGTTGTTCTCCGCCGGGTATGTACCGCAGCTTACCGGCTGCAATCTTTACTTTGGCCCTATGAAACAGCTGCCGGCAGTGGTCCTGCTCCAGGCCGAGTATGGCGGCCATTTCCGCATAGGAATAGCTGAAGGTCTCCCGCAGGATAAACACGGCGCGTTCCCATGGGTTCAGCGTCTGCAGCAGGATCAGCAGGGCGAAGGAGATATCACTATCATGTATATACGAAAAACGTTCCCGAAAGAGCGGCGAAGGCAGGTCGATGCCGGGATAGACGGTCTTTTTACGGGCTTCCAGCAGGGAAAGGCAGCGATGCATCACCGCTTTGACGAGATAGTTTTCCGGATGAACGATCGTTGCGGCGTCCTGCCGGGAATACGCAAGGAATACGTCCTGCAGGATATCTTCCGCATCCATGGCATTTTTGGTCATCTTGTAAGCCACCGCAAACAGCGTGGGCCTGTACTGTTCAAACGCTGTCATCTAGCAGCTTTTGGGGCCTTGTAAAGCATGGTATTCATCGCCCCAGTCGCACAGCGCCTGGATGGTGGGCACCAGTTTCTTACCGATAGTTGTGAGTTTATATTCCACACGGGGCGGTGTTTCGGCATATACTTTTCTTTCGATGATACCGTCGCGCTCCAGCTCCCGCAGCTGCAGCGTCAGCGTAGCGTGCGTGATGTCCTTCATTTTCTTACGCAGCTCCCCAAAGCGCATGGGGCACTCTTTGCGGATGGCGTTCAGCAGGAGCAGCTTCCACTTTCCGCCGATCACCTTCATCGCTTTTGTCATGGCACAGTTATTTTCCTCCTCCCATACATCTTTCTCAGACTGTGTATCTGCCTGAATATCATCAATAGTATTTTTTTTCATACCAGGTATTATTCTTTAAACTACTTGTTACAATCCGTTACCGGCTGCACCTTTGGCGGCAATAAAGTTAACAAATTGGCTATTATGAACCGACTACAATTGAAATGGCTATCGTTGCTGATCGTATCCGCGTCCGTATTTCTGGCGGTCATCGATATTTTTATAGTGAATGTGGCGCTGCCTTCCATCCGGCAGGGCATACAAGGCAGCGAATCGGATATGCAGCTGATCATCGCGCTGTACCTGCTGGGGTATGCCGCCTTTCTGATCACCGGCGGGCGCCTGGGCGACCATTACGGCAGAAAGCGGGTGTTCATGGTGTCTATGCTGGTATTTACGTTCAGCTCCCTGTTGTGCGGCATGGCGCAAACCGCGTGGCAACTGAATACCGCGCGCTTTGTCCAGGGTACCAGCGCGGCTTTCATGATACCGCAGGGCATCAGCTATATACATATCCTGTTTCCCGAACATAAAGAGAGGATCAAGGCGCTGGGCGTTTACGGGAGTATTGCCGGTTCGGCATCGGTGATCGGGCAGTTCCTGGGAGGGTTGCTACCGGATATCCACTGGACCGTGGCGGGCTGGCGGCTGTTGTTTTTGATCAACCTGCCGCTGGGGCTGGCAGCGGCGGCGCTGGCCGGCCGTTACCTTACCGATACGGAGCAGCACCGCGAAGGCCGTTTCGATATCAGCGGCGTAGCGTTGCTCACCGTGGCGCTCTTTGCACTGGTATATCCGTTGATCCGTGGCCGTGAGTTAGGCTGGCCGTTGTGGAGCCTATTGTCACTCTCGGGCGCCGTGATGGCGCTGTTGCTGTTCGGCTATGACCAGCAGCGTAAACTGGCGGCGCAGCAAAACCCGCTGATCAACATCCGGTTGTTTTCCTACAAGGATTTTAATATCGGGCTTTGTGCGGTACTGTTTTATTTTATGGTGCAGGACTCCTACTTCCTGATCAACGCCATTTTCATGCAGACAGGGCTGGGATATAGTTCCTCAGCAACGGGCGTCCTGTTTGTGTTCCAGGGCGTGGGCTACGTAGTGGCGTCACTGTTATCTATTCCGCTGGTGAAGCGTTACGGTAAGCGGGTATTGCAGGGCGGCGTGCTGATCATGATAGTGTCGCTGATCATGCACCTGGTCTTTTTTCGTTCCGCCGGCATGCCGGGAAGCATATTGCTGGCTACGCTCTTTTTTTACGGAACCGGTTGCGGATCGGTACTACCGTCCCTCCTGACAATGGCTTTAAAGAGCATCCCGGTGCATTTTGCCGGCGCCGCATCCGGCACGTTCTCCACTTTCCAGCAGACAGCGGTGGCGCTGGGCATCGGCGTTACGGGCGGCATTTTCTTCAGTCTCCTGGGCGATGCCCCTTCCCTGCCGGCGTATATGAATGCGTACCAGATCGCCACCGGCATCAACATCGGGTTCCTCGCGCTGGTCAGCATCTTCCTGTACATCCTGCCCGAAGGGCAGCAGACTATAACGGGAATGGCTATACATTAATTTTGTCCTACCGCTAAGGGTGTGTGATGAAAACGGGAATGTCTACGGTACGCAGCACATTCTCCGCATCACTGCGGTGAAAGAAGCGGGACATGCCGCTGCGGCCATAGGCGCCGTAGGTAACGATACAATCATTGCGGCGGATCAGGTATGCCAGGAAAGCCCTGGCAGGATCCCCTTTAAGCACCTCGGTCGTCACCTGGTCATAATGAAGGGATAAATAGCTGATGATCTTATCTTCATAAGGAATGTGAGGGTTGTTTTTTTCCTCGACATACAACAGTTTTACCGGTATACTGTAACACTCCGGAAAGAGCGCCGTAAAAGTCCGGATAGCATAGGTGGAAGAGAAAGTGCCGTTGTAGGAAAATATAATTTCCCGGATGGCAGACAATGAATTGGGAAGCACCATCACCGGGCATTCCGCGGTGGCCAGCGTTTCCTTTACAAAGCGCGTAGGCACGCTGTCAGGCAGGCTGCCAAAGGAAGTGTCGGCGCTTAACAGCAACAGGTCTGCAAAGCGACTCTCTTTTACAATTTCCTGGACTGGGTTACCATTTGTTTCCACTATCCTGAGACAGATAGCGCCGTCCTCACAAACCTCCTTCAGCTTGCGGATATTGTCGTTCCGTTGCCATTCCAGCGAAGCCCTGCTTTCGGCCGTAATCTGCGCGTAATTGACGGCATACGACTCCGGGTACATGGTGGTCATTGGTTCCAGTTCCGCAGTGAAATTGTCCAGGCATATGATCGTCAGCCGGGCATTCTGTTCACGGGCGAAATAACGGAAGGTAGCTACCTGGGAAGGGGAAAAATGCAGTGCATCTACCGCAGCAATCATCTTTTTCATGGTAACAGCTTTTATGATGTTAATGGTGAGCGACAAATACAGGCTGACTGACCAGTTTTACCACTGGTTTCATGGGGTTGGGCACGAACAGGTTGGATAACTGGTTTCTGCCAAAAGCGCCCATGACGATCATGACCCTTTCTTTCATAAAGAGATGTTCCAGCAACCGCGCCTGTACGTTATCATCCTCCAAAACCATCAGGGAACTGTCCGGATAGTGCATCCCCAGCCATTCTTTCAGTTTTTCCGTGTCTCCCTTCACCGGTTGCCCTTCGGGTGTTACACTGAGCACCGTCGCTTTTACGCCAAATAACTGCGGCAGCAGATAGGTGAACTGTTTGATCGCGTACATGGAGGCGTTACTGCCATTGTAGGTGAAAATAATCTCGTCTATTCCCTCAAAATTCTCCGGTGCAATCACCACCGGGCATTCAGACCGCTCCAGTATCTCTTTCACAAACGAGGAAGGCGCAGATTCCGGCCGCCAGGAGAATGATGTGGCCGCGTCCACCACCAGCAGGTCAGCGTACCTGCTTTCCCTTAATACCGCCGTCAGCGGAATACCGGTATGCTGATGGATAGTACAGTTCACGCCGTTGTTCTCGCAATGGTCTTTAAAGCGTTTAATGTTCTCATCGCGGTACAGCTCTTTTTGCTGTTCAATCGGTGCGCCCGGCACAGGCGCTATCACTCCTTTCTCACGGATATCTTCCACCCCGCGCAGCTCCATCGCCTGGTTTTCCAGGAATACGCCGGTCAGCCTGGAATGGGTAAGATTACCCAGGTAACAGGCGAAATCAAGACAACTTTTGCTCATGCATACAGCATCCGTTACAAATAATATCTTTTCCATAACAGGCAGATTATTCGTTTTCAGGTTCTTCCGGCAGTTCGAACACGGCTTTTTCCGCGTCGCCGGCATTCAGTTCTTCCAGCGTAAGGTGGCCGGTGCCCGTGGTTTGCAGCCAGAGTGCGCCGGCTTTGTGCAGCACCTGCGCATGCAGGCCAAAAAGGCTCTTCAGGTCATGCTCCACCGCCACCGCCGTACGGTAGTGACTTACATCCAGCCAGCCGAAGCTGTGCTGCATCCGGACCTTTTCGATGGGAGTATTGGCAGGCAGCTTGTCTTTTTCGGGAGAGCAGGCGCCCGGGGCATGGGGCTTGCGGAAAAACTCCAGTTTCAGCCGCGGATACAGGCGATGAAATCGTTCCTGGATGTCCCCGATGATCGCTTCTTCACTTATATAGATTTGCATAACCCATAGCTTTAAATGCTGATACAATATTACGCCAGCCTCGTTTTCCCGGAAATGAGATCAGTCAGCACAGCAGATGACAGTGGTCATATACTTTGCCACCATCGTATAAATGCTTAACTTTCCGGCATTACCGCATCTTTACCATTAAGACTCAACGATCATGAACCTACATGTCAGCGATCTGGACATTGATCTGCAGCTCAGCATTTTCGCCGCCGTGATGGAGCGGACCCCGGGCCTGGTGGCCGTCAGGGAGATGGCTTCCGGGAAATTGAAATATATCAATGAAACCGGCATCCAAATGTTGGGTACCGACGATTTTCCTTCGCTGGAGCTGCTGCTGGAACAAAACCAGCTGGGTACCGGTACAGCAGTGTTAAGCAACCAGCTGCCACAGGAAGAATCCCTGTTACAGGAACGGCCCTGGAAAAATATCCAGGGAGAAACGTTCATTGGTTTGTATGAAGAAATGGTACTGAAACACAAAAAAGACCAGTACTGTTTTTTCCGCATCACCGACAGCCAGTCCGACCGCCGGTATAAGCTACAGCTGAGCAGGGAACTACAGCGTTTTGGCGCATTGTTCAACTACGCCAGCATTGGCATTATTGTCACCAACCAGGAGGGCGATATCATACTGATCAATGATTTTGCGCTCAACCAGTTCGATTACCGGCGGGAAGAGCTTATAGGGCAAAAAGTGGAGAAACTGATCCCCCGACGCCTGCATCACAAACATATCGGCCACCGCGAAAGATACAACGCCCACCCCCAGAGCCGGCCGATGGGCATCGGGCTCGATCTTTTTGCCGTACGGCATGACGGATCGGAGTTTCCGGTAGAAATCAGCCTAAGCCACTATTCCAACGAAGAAGGGCATTTTGTGATCGCGTATATCAACAATATCACGGAAAGAAAAAAAGCGGAAGAGCGTATAGAACGGCTCAATGACGAGCTGGAAAGCATGGTGGAGGAACGTACCCAGCAACTGGTAAAAGCGCTGGCCGACCTGGAAGCATCCAAAGAAGACCTCACCATCGCCCTCAGCAAGGAAAAAGAATTGGGCGACCTTAAGTCCCGTTTCGTGTCGATGGCATCTCATGAATTCCGCACGCCGCTGAGCACCATCCTTTCCTCCGCATTTCTCGTAAAACACTACGCTGCAGAAACCGAGCAACCGGTACGCAACAAACATATCCAGCGCATTGTAAACGCCGTAAGCTTCCTCACGGATACCCTCAACGATTTCCTGTCTGTCGGAAAAATTGAGGAAGGCAAGCTGCAGGCGCGGTACTCCATGTTCCAGATCAGAGAGTATTTCCAGACCATCATACAGGAGATGCAGGGCATCATCAAAGAAAAACAAACGATCCGTTATGAGCATACCGGTGAAGACATTTGCTGGCTGGACACCTCGCTGCTGCGGCATATCGCCATGAACCTGCTGGGCAACGCCATTAAATTTTCCGCCCCCGACAGTACCATCGAGATGGACACCCGCATGGAAGACAACCTGTTTACCCTCATGATCAAAGATTATGGCATCGGGATGTCACAGGAAGACCAGCAGCATCTCTATGAACGGTTCTATCGCGGCACCAATGTGAGCAATATCCAGGGCACCGGCCTTGGACTGCATATCGTTCAAAAATACAGTGAACTGATGAACGGCGCCATTTCCTGTGCCAGCGAGCTGGGTAAAGGCACCGTGTTCACCATCACTTTTCCTGCTGATCCTATAAATATTCCGTAAGCATATGAAAACGATCCTGCTAATAGAAGACAACGAAGAACTGAGAGATAACACGGCAGACATCCTGGCCATCGCCGGCTATCACGTACTGACCGCAGAGAACGGGATGACCGGCTTCGAGAAACTGCTGGAACACAAGCCCGACCTCGTCATTTGTGACATTATGATGCCGGTGCTGGATGGCTTTGGCGTACTGCACCTGATGCAACAGCACGAAACCCTCAGGGATACGCCTTTCATCTTCCTGACCGCCAAAACAGAGCGGGCCGACTTCCGTAAAGGGATGGGCATGGGCGCCGACGACTATCTGACCAAACCTTTCAGTGGCACGGAACTATGGGAAACTGTCGCTAACAGGTTGCGTAAAGCCGCCATCCGGAAGAAAGAATTCGCGCCTAACCTCGAGGGCATGAGCAAGCTGATGTATGAGGCTACCGGCAAAGCCACGCTGCAGTCCCTGGCCGAAGGACGTAACATCGACAAATACCGCAAAAAACAGGTGATCTATACAGAAGGGAACCATCCCACCCGCCTCTTTTTTGTACAGAAAGGAAAAGTAAAAACCAGTAAGACCAACGACCAGGGCAAGGAATTGGTGTTGGATATTTATACAGCAGGCGATTTTCTCGGCTACAACGCCCTGCTGGAAGGTTCCCTGTACAAGGAAACGGCCATCGCCATGGAAGACAGCGAGATCGCTCTGATCCCCGCTACCGATTTCCAGGAACTGTTGAACAACAATCATGAAGTAGCTTCCCAGCTCATTAAAATGCTGGCAAAAAATGTCAGCGACAAAGAACAGCAGTTATTGGGGCTGGCCTACAACTCCCTGCGCAAAAAGGTAGCAGAAGCCTTGCTGAACCTGCTGAAAAAATACAACCCTCCCAAGGATACCCCGCTGGTGATTAATATCAGCCGGGAGAACCTCGCCAATATCGCCGGTACAGCCACCGAATCGCTGATCCGTACCCTGAGTGATTTCCGGGATGAGCAAATGATAGAGATCAAAGAAGGGGCGGTGGTTATCCTGAACGAAAAAAAACTGGCCAACCTGCTTGCCTAGACCTGGGGAAAAGCCTGTCGCAGGTAGTGGTGAAAGTCAACATCCAGCACGTCAAAATGCTGTTGTACCATGGTAAACCGCCTGTCTATCATCTGTTCCGACGCGATAGCCTCTTTCAGACTTTCTTTGGCAGGCACAGACGCCAATATCCCCTGCTGCTCACTGATCTCGTGGCGCAGCAGGGCAATCTGCTCATCCATTTTCAGAAACCGGCTCTGGAAATACTCCAGCCGCCCCAACTCCCGCCGGTCAAAGTCCGTTGATAAAATCCGGGCCAGCTTCAGCTTGAAATGAATATTCTCATCTTCCAGGACCTTCAGCAGATATTTACGCGATTCATGTTGCGCCCGCAGTTCTTCCAATTTGTCCTTCATCCTCCGTTGTTTATAGTAATCCGGCACAAATTAAAACAGGCCGGCTTCCTGATCCATGACCTGAATCACACCGTGTCCTGATATCCGTCATTGCGCCGTCCCACCGGCCATACGACATTTGGCAGAGGTTATTTGCAGTGTCTTATAAATACCAGATTATGAAAAAGATATTACTGGCCGTTGACAATGGCCATTTCCCTGAAGGCGCTTTCCGTTTCGCCCGGAAATTCAATGAGATGGAAGCTATTACCCTGTGCGGGGTATTCCTGCCCGACCTGGACTATGCCACCAGCATCAGTTATGCGCCCGTCCTGATACCCCTGACGGAAACCTATGCCATGGGCTCCATTCAGCAAAGCATGCAAACTTTCCGTGAGTATTGCAACAGGGACGATATCCACTACCTCGAACATCATGATGTTACGGAAACGCCGCTGAAAGTGCTGCGGAAAGAATCGCTCTTTGCAGACCTGCTGCTGTTCAGCAGCGAAAAGTTTTACGCGGATTTGTTATACGGTCCCGGAGGTTTTCTGGGCAACGCGCTTCATGAAACGGCCTGCCCCGTGATCGCCGTTCCTGAAAATGCGGCTTTCCCCGAAAGCGTGATCCTCACCTATGATGGCAGCGCTTCTTCCGTCTTTGCCATCAAGAGTTTTGCCAGTTTGTTCCCACAGTTGTGTGAACTGAAAACGACACTGCTCTATGGCGGCACGGGAGACTCCCTTCCACCGGATGCATCCGGCATACAGGAACTGGTACAGCACCACTTTCCGCATCTGACCATGGAACCTATCCAGACGATCCCCGAAGATTATTTCAACACCTGGCTGAGTGAAATTCCCAACCCTATCGTGGTAAGCGGCGCTTACGGCCGTTCACTGCTGTCACGCGTGTTCCGGCGCAGCTTCGTGGAAGACACCCTGCGCGCCCACCAGGTGCCGGTGTTCATTGCACACCGCTGACCGAACATGTATGTTTCTTCAGCGTACGGGCCGCTTTGTCCAATGCAGCAGTATCTGTGGCAGGAAATAGGTTTATCCCTGTGGTAGCAGTATCGCATACCGCTTGTAAAAAAGTACGGGCAGCGCTTGCATACTAAAACGTTTAACCTTATTTTTAAACAGACTGCTGCAAACTTCTAAATTCCACGACATGAAAAAGTTCCTCCTGGCGATAGCTGCAGCCTGCATACAGCTGTCGGCCTACGCTCAACAACCTTTCAACGGTCTTGATATGAACATGGGCAACCTCTCCCGGTTGTCGGACGCCAAAACCCGCTCCATCAGCCCGGAGAACATCACCGGCGAAGCCGGCAAAGGCGGTATGGCCACGCCGGAACAGGGCAATGCCCGTCATGCCGCCAGGGAGCTGGGACAGGGCTGGAAGGTAAATCCCTACATCTTCATAGAACCTGGTAAAACCGTTACCCTGGCCGAGATCACCGGCCCTGGCGCTATCCAGCACATCTGGATGACACCTACCGGCAACTGGCGCTACTCTATTCTCCGCTTCTATTGGGACGACGAGACCACCCCTTCCGTGGAAGTGCCCGTAGGCGATTTCTTCGGCATGGGATGGGGAGAATATGCCCACATCAATTCGCTCGCGGTGTGCGTCAACCCCGGCAGCGCTTTCAACTGCTATTGGTCTATGCCCTTCCGGAAAAAATGCCGGATCACCATGGAAAATATCAACACGGAAAAAATGACGCTGTACTACCAGGTCGACTATACGCTGACCACTGTTCCGGAAGATGCGGGTTATTTCCATGCGCAGTTCCGGCGCAACAACCCGGTGAAAGACGCCGTTTACACCCTGGTAGACGGTATCCGCGGCAAAGGCCAGTACGTAGGCACTTATCTTGCCTGGGGTGTCAATAACAACGGCTGGTGGGGAGAAGGAGAGATCAAGTTCTTCATGGACGGCGACAATAAATATCCTACCATCTGCGGCACAGGCACAGAAGATTATTTCTGCGGGTCGTATAATTTCGACCTCAAAGGAAAATACCAGGAGTTCTCCACGCCCTATGCCGGGTTACCGCAGGTGATACGTCCTGACGGGCTGTATAAATCACAGCAGCGCTTTGGGTTGTACCGCTGGCATATCATGGACCCTGTCCGCTTTGAAAAAGAGCTGAAAGTGACTATTCAGGACCTGGGCTGGCGCAGTGGCGGCCGCTATCTGCCGCAACAGTCCGATATCAGCAGCGTTGTGTACTGGTACCAGCGCGAGCCACATGCACCGTTCCCGAAACTCCCGGCGATGAACGACCTGGAAGTCAATTGAGAATTACGAATTACGAATTACGAATTACGAATTGAGGGTTCTTTTTCAGGAAGGTTATTAAGTAACCGCTCCAGGAAAGAACCCTCAATTCGTAATTCGTAATTCGTAATTCGTAATTCGTAATTCCCTGCGTTATTCCCATTTAAACATCTTTACAGACAACACAGCAACAATAGCTGCCCATACGGTCAGTCCGCCCAGCTGCACGGGCACCTGCCAGATATGCGCGCCTTCAAAGGCGATCTTCCGCAGGCCGTCCACAAAGAAAGTGAGGGGCAGGTATTCACAGAAAGTGCGCAGCCATACCGGGTAGTTTTCTACCGGGAAAAAGAGGCCGCACAGCAATATCTGCGGTACCGTGATGGTATTGGCCACCGGGGCGATGGAGCTTTCGTTGCGGATAACGCCGCTGATCATAAAACCGATGCCGGTAAAGATCACCAGTCCGAACACCGACAGCAGCAGCATCTCCAGGAAAGTGAGGATACCGTTGACCAGCGTGAAGTCAAACGCGAAATAACCCAATGCAGTGATGATGATAAAACAAATGATCTGAAACACGAGGCGGCTCATCATCTCTCCAAACAGCAGGGAGGCGCGGCTGACAGGTGTTACGAAAATGCGTTTCAACACCAGCGTATGCCGCAGGTTGAACAGCAGGAAGGCGGAACCGAATACGCCCGCCATTAACAGGGAGAAGCCCAGCTGTCCCGGAAGGATAAAATCGATCTGGCGGTATACGCGGCCGGGGACCGTTACCACGTCGAGCTTTGCGGCGACGGGCTGCCCCTGCAGCACCTGCTGGTTGATGCGGCTGGTTACTTCCTGCAGCGCTGCCTGTATCAGCGGGCGTTTATCAGCCACAGCACCGGAGCTGAACAGGGTAAGTCCATATTGAGGTACCGGCGAAGTGAGCACCGGCGCCGGCACATGAATGATACCGGCTATGCGTCCTTTCTTCAGGGCATTAAGTTGCGCCAGCGAGTCGGTTTCTTTCGACAGGCTGAAAATACTGATCTCTTTTAAAGCATGGTATACAGGACTGCTGGTATCGCTGCCGGGAGCGATGGCTACAGGGATTTTCACCGCAGTATTATCTACCATGGCGCCGAACACCGTCACAAAAATGATGGGAAACAACAGGGCGAATACAACCGAAGTAGGGCTTCGAAGGGTAGCGATCAGGCTTGCCCGGGCCATCACCAGGCCGGCCCTGAGCTGACTATATTTTTTTGTCATAGGAAACCAAAGCTACAGCATTCTTTCAAAGATTCATTTTCCGGGAACACATTATATTTGCCATTCATAATGCGGAACCCTAATACCCAAGGCTACTCATGAAAAAAGTGATTACAGGCAAAGATATCGTCCGCCAACTGAAAGCAGATCTGATCGGCAAAGACTCCTACCGCGGAGTGACGCTGACCTATACCTGGCTGGCCAACCAGTTCGGGCACTTCTCCCTGGGCTTCATCCCCACCTTTGTGGGATACCTGGTCCTGAAAAGACACCTTCCGGAGCAACAGGCCTCCCTCTACGCCGCACTGGCAGTGAGCCTGTTCTGGCTGACCTTCGAAATCTTTAACTTCCTCGGCCCGCTGCTGTCCGGCAAGTCCAGGAGCAGCTATATCTTTCAGCCCGCCTGGGGCAACATTGCCTTTGATACCGTCACCGACCTGATGTATTTCTGGTCAGGCGCCTTTATGGCCTCTATCCTTTGCGCCTATACGACAATTGCGATGGCGGTGCTGGCAGTGCTTACCCTGCTGGTGCTTTACCCGGCCTATTACTGGTATCTCACTAAAATGTACCTGCAGGTGCCCTCCTATCCTTTCCAGTTCAGGCTGAGCCAGTGGAGCACCAAACATATCCCGGAAGAAAACATCGCGCTGGTGCGCCGTTTCCTGGACAACAAGGAACAGGGCATGCACCTGTTCCTCTTTGGCCCTAAACGCAGCGGCAAAACAAGCCTGAGCGTGGCTATCGCTACAGAAATGTCTATCCGCCACCGCTCCGCCGTATATACCTCCGCCATGAAACTGTACTGCATGTTCTTTGAACATGACGACGACAGCGCGGCCAACGTACTGTGGACCTGGCGCAAAGCTTCCATTCTTGTCATCGATGATATTAATCCGGGAGACCCGATCAAGGAAGATATCATCAGCCCCGAACGGTTCCTGAGCTTTGTCGATACCTTCTCCACCAACGATATTAACCGCACGGTGCTGCGGCAGACCAATGTGATCTGGGTACTGGGCGATGACGACGCCTCCCGGAAACTGTCGGAAAGATGGCAGGACATGCTCACCGGTATCGGTGTGGAGAAAGAGAAACTGCTGTCTCTCAATCTCCAGTTATACAACGAAGCCCCTGCTAAGGCAGAATATGATTTGCGTATGCAAAGCTGATCAGGTGCGTCAGGCTCTTCACTTCAAAACGCTTATACATCGGGATGATCCGTTTTTCGATGGCCGATTGGGACACCCCGAAGCGGGCGGCGATCTCTTTGAAGGAAAACCCTTCCGCTACAAGCGATAAAGCCTCTTTTTCCTTTTCGGAGATGGCGTAGTGGCGGAACAGCTGTTTATTCAGCTCTTCCTCAAAGGCCGATTTTTCGGGGCCATAGGCCGCGTAGCGCATCACATTGCCCAGCTGGATACTCTCATTTTTCTGGGAATGCCCGATGATGGCTGTTACCCGCCCTTCTTCCGTGGCAAACACCCCTACTTTGGAAATCAGCGGTACATGCGTACCGTCTTTATGGATCTTTTTCAGCTCAATGGTAAAGCTGTATTGCTCGAGGTCTTTTGTTTTGTTGTGTAAAAACATCAGCGCCTTATCGTTCAGCTCATTGGAGAAAGGCGCGTATTCCGGCGCCGTGATGTTGACGATGGTCATCATGGTGATTTCATCATCCCGGTAGCCCAGGAGCGGCTCCCAGCCATCGGCGTACATCATGCGGTTTTCCTTGAATGAATAGATATAAATCGCCTCATCCGGGAACCGCCGGATGGTTTTCTTGAAATGCTGTGCCTCCGGACTGCTCAGGTCAGCCGGTACGTCGGTAATAAATGTTTTGGAATAGTGCCCTGGCTTATCAGAATCCATTCGTTTTTTGGCATAAAAATAAAAATAATATCACAACCTGCGTAATTACACAGTTGACTGATTATGAACCTACTGGTAATTTTGCGCCTGTAAACCATCCGAAAGGGATTGGCAGGAAAAACCGCTCAGGAGGCCTTTTATCCAGCTTATTCACCCGGCTGAAGCCAGGCAAGGAGGCAATAGCCGGAGGCTACAGCAGGGATTGGTTACAACCCGGAAGTTGACTTAAAGGAATGTGTTAAAAACCGAGGAAAAGTTTGTTAGAAAAAACCCCATCCTCATTGATGCAATGTCCCCAAAGGGGATACAGCTACGGAGCATGGGCCGGTTCCATCCGGGTCCATGCCTGTACTGCCCCCAACCGTTGACCCTAAAAGTTATTGATTTTGTGTTAAGGTTGTCATGATTTTTTTGACTGTTGAATTACCCCCGATTTGTTAATCCCACTTTTTTTCAATTGTGAAGCAGTTTGGCGGGACTTCGGTCCCGCCATTTTTATTTTCACCAGCTTATCATGATCCTTGTCATGATAAAAAAAAGATATGAGTATATTTGTTATATCCGATCGTAACACCCAAAGCAATCCACCAACATGAAGATCATTATTTTCGGAGCTTCCGGCGCCGGCGCCAGCACCCTGGCCAAAGCATTTGCCAGAGAAAACGGCTACGAGCAGCTGGACGCGGACCATTACTACTGGCTTAAGACTGAACGTCCGTACGAAACCAAACGCGACCCGGCCGAACGGAACAAACTGTTCCTGGAAGCCCTTCACCAGCACGATAAAGTGGTAGTGGCCGGTTCTGTGCTCAACTGGGACCCCACCATCCCCGGCCTGTTTGACCTCGCCGTTTTCCTGTGGCTGCCCCCCGACATCCGGATGCAGCGGCTCATCCTCCGGGAAAAACAACGCTATGGCTCCCTGCTGGAATCCGACCCGTGGCTCAAAAAAGAAAGCGCCGCTTTTATCGCCTGGGCCGCCCGCTACGACGAGCCCGGCTTCTCCGGCCGCAGCCTTACCCTGCATAAAAAACAGATCGCTCAACTGAAAATACCCGTCCTGGAGATAAACGGGGATTTTCCGTTGGCAGAAAGACTGCAGCGGGTGCAGGAAAAAATCGCCGCCATAAAATACCAGGCTGCCACCCGGCGGTAAACCGCTCCCCTCTTTCGGGAAAAAAGTAAGCCCATGAAACAAAGTGCGGGCATTCTGCTCTACAGGAAAAACAAAAAAATAACGGAGTACTTCCTGGTACATCCCGGCGGTCCTTTCTTCCGGACAAAAGATGCCGGCTGGTGGAGCATACCCAAAGGAGAAATAGGGCCCGGTGAAGCGCCCCTGCAGGCGGCTATCCGGGAGTTTGAAGAGGAAACCGGCTACCGCCCGGAGGGAACGTTCGTGCCCCTGCAGCCCATCCGGCAGAAGAGCGGTAAACAAGTGCTCTGCTGGGCCACCGAAGGCGATCTCGATCCGGAAAAAATTGTCAGCAACCTGTTTGAAATAGAATGGCCACCCCGTTCCGGCAAAAAGAAACAGTTCCCCGAAATAGACAGGGCTGCATGGTTCGATGCGGAGACCGCTAAAAAAATGATTTATCCGCAACAGGCGGCGTTCATCGAGGAATTATTGAAAGCCCGGGGCTAGTGCCCCGGGCTTTGTTGTGCTATAAGCAAGGTAGCCGTTGTTTCAAAGCGGAGATTATAAATGTAAATCACGCGCTCCTCTCACTTCTGTGGAAATCTCTCCCAACATAGCGCCTGCATTGCAGTTCTGGCCGGTATATACCTTTACAAAATCAATGGCGTTCAGCGTCACCGCCTGACCGCTCGCATTCACAGCGTTGGCAATATCCACCGTATTGTACCCCAGCGTGGCGTACTCACCGGAATAGCTGTCACTATACCCCCAGGCGAAAGCCAGGTTGGTAAGGATACCGCCGGACGTCAGCGTGTTTACCAGTTTGGTGCCGGTAAAAGTCACGGAGTCCTGGTTAGGCGCCATAGCCGGATAGTAGTTGTTGGCCGTATGCCAGGCGTTGGCCTGTACATAACCGCTGTTGCCCTGGTTGTCTTTCCAGTTAACATTGGTACCGGCGGCATGAGGGTTATAATACGTGACGCTGTAATTTTTAACGGTACCGGAAGCGCTGTATTCGCTGCCTGCCAGTTCATACCAGGGGTCGTCGGGGATGCCGTTGGCGTTGAGGTCCTGGCTCACCATTACAATACCCGGCTCAGACCATTGGTACGTAGGGCCTGACGGATTGCCATAGATGCCGATATCTGCCCCTGCGCCGTTTACTACGGAATGGTCAAAACCGAAAACGATGTAACCACCGTAGTTGCCCAGCGACACCATGTTGGTAGTGCTGCCCACCAGCGCCTGCGCGGCGGTAACGGAGCCCAGGCCGGATTCATTGATGAACTGCCCCGGTGCCGGCATATATGTGTATACGGTACTGATCAGCGGACTGCTGGTCAGCGTGGCCGGTCTGACCGTCACATGGCTGACAAGAGCGGTACGGGAGACTTCGGAGGTCTTCCACTCATCGGTCAAAGCATCTTTACGGCAGGAAGCCGAGAACAACAGGGTGGCCAGGGTTAATGCCTGCCAATAGAAATTTTTCATATGATTTAAGGTTTGAGGGAGAAGAAAAAGCAGATCAATAGAATACCGGTAATGCCGGAAAATAGTATCCGGAATACCTCACTGTTTCTTTCAGCGCAGCAGTGCCGGGGTCGTACATCAGCCAGCGGTTATCGTTACTGGCGCCAAATTCGTCAGTGAGCGTGATCACGAGCAGTTCATTACGCGCCGCGTTATACCGTACGGCAGAACCGTAAAAATACTGGCCGGAAGGTACCGTCAGGAAGGGCGCTGACAGGGACGCTGCATTGCCGGGCACATAACGGTATAATTTTGTGCCGCCATATTCGATGTTGCCACCGATACCGGCGGTTGACTTACGCTCAGCGATAAACACAGCGGTGCCGTTGGAAGTCAGTGAACCGGAGCGCCAGGACAGGTAAGCCCACGGGTTGGTGGTAGCGAAAGGCAGCTTCACGCGGGACACCGCCAGCGAAGTGGGATTAATCGCTACGAGCGAATCCTTACCGGTTACCCATACAGTGCCGTCGTTGGTGCGGGCGAAGCCGGCGTCGCCGATACCGAATTTTTTTGCGATGCTGTAGTCGGAAGCATTCAGCGCCACTACCCCGTCGTCTTTGGTCATTACAAATACATAGTTGCCCGCCAGCAGCATATCACCTGCAGGACCGTTGATGCCCGCCACTTTAGTGCCCAGCGTGGGACCGGAAAGACTGATGCGGTACACGCCGTCTACCGCGCTCAGCAAGCCTCTCGATGCATCCACCCCTACAAAAGCATAGCCTTCGCTCTGCGGCAGATTGGCAATCCTGCCCGTTTCCACGAGTGTATGCGCATCCGTTGCTACCAGCGGCCCTCCTACTTTCACCACCATATATACCTTGTTGTTAAAGATGGAGGCAAACTGCAGTGTGGAGGTAGTAGGTCCCAGGTTCTTCGTGGGGTTTTCCTTTTTGTAGATGTCTTTTGCCACCTTGTTACTGTCATAGCTATAGTACCAGAGATCGCCGTTGTTGACACCGTACTGTCCTTCATGTACCATCAGGAAACCGTTTTCATATTTCCCGAATGCGTTCATGCCAGCCTGCGCGGTCACAGCGTTTTCTTTGGGGTGCAGTCCTAATCCGGAATCTGCATTTTCTTTTTTACAGGCGGCAAACAGGGTTAGCAGCGAGGCCGCCAGGGCCAAACACTTGATTGATTTCATAGTTTACAAATTGTGTGGTTATTTTTAATAAAAAAAAACACATCATAGGGCATCCGGGCCTTCAAACATGGCAAGGGTTTTCTATTTTGTTTTCAACTTAAAAACAATTTGCTGCTATTGCTGCTCTTGTGACAGCCTAAGAAACAGTACAGGTTTCTTCTCCTGTACCTGCACGCAGGTGAAACAAAAAAAACAAATACGTGAATATAAAGCCGGCAGGGCCTACATTCTTGAGCCTTTCACCCGAAAGCGACGAATGGTGATCACAGCTGGCAGGTCTTCTGGCTCTCCTGCTTTTCCGGAAACCTTCCCATCTGCGACAGCAGACAGTGGTATGGAGCGCACTCCGGAAAAACGTTGCCGGTATTGGCCGGCGGCAGGATTACAGCTACGGGGATAGCTCCGGTCTCGCACCGGATTCCCTTTTAATGTTCTGCATGAACAGAACAACCAATTGTGGTTACAAACGTACGTTAACTTCCCCGTATAACCAATAAAAAATCCCGGAGAAATAGCTCCGGGATTAAAATATTTTTTGGAAAAATCCTGCTTACAGGTTGAGGTCCTTCACACCGGAAACTTCCGTGGAAATCTCGCCCAGCCAGCCGCCTTCAGCACGCATACCGGTGTGTACGCGGATAAAATCCACGCCCGGCAAACGTACGGAAGTGCCTTTTTTATCTACTGCCCAGCTGATCTTAATGCGCGCTCTGTCATCGGCGTTGCACCAATTGTCAGCATAACCAAAAGGAAACGCAGGGCTTACAAAATAAGTACCGGAGCCTGACTTATCGATGAAGTTTTCATCCGTCAGCCGTGTGCCGGTGAAGCTGATGCTGTCTCCTTTCCACTGCGGATAATAAGGCTGGTTGTGGAAGGAATTGCGGGAGAGGTAACCGGACTTGCCCTGGTTGTCTTTCCAGCGGATATAGGTAGTGTCGGTCAGGTATTGATAGTCATTATTCGGAGTCCTGACTTTATTTTCATCCGGCTTGTAATAAGTGATTTTATAGTCACGGATAGTTTTAGGGCTGTTGTATTCAGAACCGGCAATTTCAAACCATTCGTCGTCGGGTTGTCCGTTCCCGTTGGCATCGTACGCCACCTGGATAATTCCCGGCTCTGCCCAGTTGGCGAAGGCATTGCCCAGGATGGTGAAGCTGAAAGAATCCGGTACGTTCACGATGGTATGGTCAAAACCCATCACCACATAACCGCCGAATCCGCCGAGGTGTATCATGTTACCGCTTTTCAGCGACTCTTCCGCTTTGGCGGTCATTTTCGCCTGATCATCGCCCGTTTCCCATTTCGGCAGGTCATGCACGAACTGCCCGGGAGCCGGCAGGTAATCAAACACGCGCGCCACGCCGTTGGTGTAGGTGCCCGCAGTGACTTTAACGGGAACATCTACACGCTTTTCGCCGGCGGCATTTTTTGCGATGAATGTCAGGGTATACTCGCCTGCTTTCGTAAAGGCATGTACCAGCTCTTTGGTGGAGGCGATCGTATCGTTACCTGTTTTCCAGAGGAAGGTGGTACCCGCGCTTTCGTTTTTCACGGTAGCGGTGAGGCGTACGATTTTCATGTTAGCCGTAGACACGCCACCCTGTGGTGTGTTGACCGTTACATCCGGCGCAGTGGCCGGTGTGTCTTCAGATTTGGAACAGCTGCCGGCCAGGAGGACAGCCAGCACGGAAACGGGTAAAAGTGTATGTTTCATAATGGTTGGTTTTTATTTGTTTGCAGGAAGGAAGGCAAAGTGCGCAGGAATATCGCCGGTAACTACCGACCACTTCTTTTTACCACTTTTATCAAAACAATACAGGATACCGGGAGATACATAATCACGGGCATCTGTTACGTAGATGTCTTTTGTCTCCGGGTCCACCATGATGCCATAAGGCATTTTTATATTTTTTTCCGTGCCATCGGTGATAAAATTACCCGGTAACATCGTCTCTGTTTTTACGTTGATCATCCCGTAGTTGATTTTCCAGGAGGCGCTGATATAGCTGTATTCAGAGCCATACAGGTAACAGGTATCGCCGGAGATGCAGATATTGCTGGCTGCAACGGCAAACCGTTTTTTCACTGCATCGGTTTTGGTGTCCACCACATACAAGGCGGAGGGCCGCTGGTAGTAGTCTCCCCTGCTGGTCACATACAGATCGCCTTCGCTGTCGGCCTTCAGCCGGTGCAGGTTGATGTCCACATGGATTTTTTTGATCTCTTTAAAAGTGGCCAGGTCGATCACGGACACGGTGCTGTCGTAGCCCGGCGGCCGGTAGCCACCGGAATTGGCCACATATAACTTGTTGCCAACTACGGCCATCTCCTCCGGCTGATAACCTACTTCGATCTTACGGGTAATCTGCAGCGTGGCCGTATCCACTTCCGCCACGATGCCAAGGGGTGAACGGGGATCTATCACCACCGGGCCCGCATAGGAACTGATATAGGCTTTCCCGTTAGCGAAGGTGATATACCGGCAGTTGAGCAGGTCTATCTGCCTGATACGTTTAGCAGTAGCGGCATCCATCACCTCCACCTTGTTGGACACATTGATCACGGCATACAGCTTGCTGCCGTAAATACGGATATCGTTGCCCACATCGCCCAGCTCTTTTACTACCGTGGGATTAGCCTCTGCATAGATATTTTTTTTGTACACGCCTGCACTGAAGTCAAAGAAATCCAGGGTAGCCTTGTTGCTGCCCATGTTCCCCTCGTTCAACAGGTAAAAGCCTTTGTATTGTTGGTGAGCCACGGGCGTATCTACCGGTGTTATCACCGGTGGCACGATGTCGTTGCCCGTGCGGCAGCCGGCAATCCCCAGCGATGTCAATGCTGCAGCTACTCCTGCAAAACGCAATTGTTTTATCATCCTCGTTAAATATTTACAGATACAATGAATTTGAAATTCCTTCCCGGCATCGGGTAGCTGAGCACTACATCGTAGTATTGGTTGAACAGGTTATTCACCTGTGCGCTCAGCCGCCATTTCGCCTGCCGCACCCTGCGGTTATACGTCAGCGTAATGTCGCTGGTATACCAGGGCTGCATGTAGTTTTCAGGATTGTTTTTCTTGGCGTTGTAACGTTCCCCGGTGTAGATGAAGCTGTAGTTCAGGTCCCATGCGCCGTAGTCAGCACCGAATATCAGCGAGCCGCTGTGTTTGGGAATGTAAGGAATCTGGTCTCCGTAAAAAAGCTCCGACTTGTCGGTAAAGTCGCGCGCTTCCTGGAAGGTGTAGGTCGCTCTGGTGCTCAGCAGGAGATCATCCAGCACTTTCCATACGGCTTTGGCTTTTACATCCACGCCTTTTATTTTCACGAAACCGAGGTTCATCATGGTCCACCGGAACTGGCTGGCAGCCGGTACCGCCACGATCTTGTCCGTCACTTCGATGTAGTAGGCGTCTGTTTCCAGCCCCAGCTCCTGCAGTGTTTGGCCGGGGAATGTATGATTGAAGGTGAGGCCGGTATTGTATTGCGTGGTATACTCCGGTTTCAGGTTGGAGTTCCCGAGATCGGTGTAATAGAGATCGTTGAAGGTGGGCATCCGGAAGATACGTTTGTAGAAAGACCGCCAGGTAAAAGGCACGCTGCCGAAGGGCTGCCAGGATACAAAAACGGCGGGTGTCAGCTCCCGCTTAAAAGGGGCGGCGGCGTTCTTCTTCGTTTCTTCGTTCATGATCGTGTTCAGCAGGCTGGCCTGTGCGCTGAAACGTTTGAAGTTGACCGAAGAAGCCAGCGCCACCAGGGTGGTGAAACGTTGGGGATAGGAGAAATTGGTCATATCCGCCGTCATCTTGTTCCACTGGAAGTCGCCGGAGAGGCCGAGGTGCCACCAGTTGGTGAGCACAAACTGGTTGGCCGCCGAGAAGTAAGCTTCCTGCTGATGGTAGCGGTTATCTACGTACCGAACGGTGTCCGGCGCGAGATAGTGCGTATAGTCGTAAGCGTATTTTCCGTTCAGTAGCAGCGTATAACGGGGTGAGAAGTCTTTGCGCCAGGACGACTGTACGAAGAAGTTACGGTCCCATTGCCGGTCGATATGCCCGAAAACGTTATTGACCACGAAACCGGGAAGGCCGCGTTCCGAATCGTAGAAATAGACCTTGCCGTTCCATTCGCCGCCGTTGATCACGCCGTGCAGGGCGCCTTCGAGGCGGATAGCGTTGATATCGGTGTTTTTGCGGACAGCGGTGGTATCGTAGCCTTTTTGTTTCTGGTAGCGGAATTTGTATTGGCCGTTGGCATTTACCCATTCCGCGCTGAGGGAGGCGCCTACACGCCGGCTGATTTTCTCCTGCCACAGTAAGGAAGGATTAAAGAGGCCGAAGGAACCGGTTTTGACAGTTCCTTTCACATGTCTTTGTTCTCCTTCCGCGAAGCGGGGCTTGAGCGAGGTGAGATAGATGGCCGCCGCGGAGGAATAGTCTTTGGCCGGCTGGAGGATATTGCTTTTCTGACCGTTGTACAGGGCTATTTCCTCCATGTTGTCCAGGGAGAACCGGCCCAGATCGATGACGCCGTTTTGAGCGTTGCCCAGCTGGATACCGTCGTAGAACACGCCGGTATGGTTGGAACCCATACTGCGCACGTCCACCGTTTTCAGTCCGCCGATACCGCCATAGTCTTTTATCTGGATACCGGAGAAATAGCGCAGCGCATCGGCTACGGACTGGGAGTTCAGCCGTTGCAGTTCAGCCCCTTTCAGTTGCTGCCCCGGGGACACCTCCCTGTTGCTGCGGGGTGCAGTGACAGACACCTCGCGCAGGTCTTTGGTCCGGCTGCTGTCCGGCTGCTGTTGCGCCTTCAGGGACATAGCAGGGCATCCTGCGAGCACCAGGTACAGGGTACTCCTCAGTAATGGGATACGCATGTTAATTCACCGTTTTGATAGTTCATCCAACGGCCTTCGTAACAGGAAATCAAATCAAGGTAAATAACGGCAGGATCAGTACTGCCACATGATTCACTTCCAAGCCTCATTCCACGAAGGCTTAAAAAACAAATGCATGGCAGGTATTCTGACTTATCTCAGCTCAGGGCGGCCTTCCCATTGAATGTTCAACAGTGGCCGGACAAATGCCCTGGCGTTTTATGGAGAATTACAGCAGCGGGACTGTCCGGGATTTACACCCGTGTTCCCTTTTAATTACCCCCGCACCGCAACGGAGGGGGTAAACCATTGCGGTGCGAAGGTAGTGCTTTAATTTATTTCTTCAAAAAGTTGTCAGCAGCTTGTGATCGATGGCACATTTGATGAGCATGGCGGTGTTGCGGGCTTTAAGTTTGCCCAGCAGGTTGCGGCGATGGCTGTCAACCGTATCGCTGCTGATAAACAGTTTCTCGGCTATTTCATGGTTCGTATGTCCGTTGGCGATGAGCCACAGTACTTCTTTTTCTCTTTTGGTGATATGGAGCTCCCGCGTGCGGGCGGCGCCGGCAGCGGTTTGCAGCCCGGCGGCCAGTTCCGGGGAGAGATAAGTGTGACCGCTGTAGACATCATGGATCGCTTTGAGCAGTTCTTCCTTATCGGCGTTTTTCATCAGGCAGCCGCTGGCGCCGCTGTCCATCATATCCTGTATTTCCCGGCCGTCTTTATGGTAACTGAGTCCCAGCACCATAGTGTCGGGATGATTTTTTTTGATGAGATGACACAGCTCGGCCCCGGCAATATCGGGGAGCATGGTGTCCAGCAACACAACGTCGGTCTGGTGGTGCAGCAGGAAATTCAGGCAAGACTCGCCCGTTCTTGTTTCCCCTGTCAGTTCTATATCTTTTTCATAGCTGAGTAATGCGCGTAGTCCCTCTAGTATCAATGGATGATCATCCACAAAATATAATCTGATCATGGTTTTTCATATTTGCTGTAACGTCGGCATGCATCGGCATGGCATCTCCGGGTAAACCTGCTGTTTAGATTTCATTTACTACCCGTAATATATAAAAAAAAAGAAGATGAAGCGTATCATGAAAAGTTCACGATATCAGCAGGCTGTTATTCCACCCCGGTTTTATTTCCGGCTGCAGGAAGCCCAGCAATGACAGGCCAATGCCGGCGATGCCTTCGAGTACATTGTGACTGTTGTGATAATCGGGATGATGATAAAACTTGTAACCGGCAGGCCCATCCTTCCAGGTATTCATACGAAGTGTTGTTTGCAGCCATTCTCCGGCCGCTTTATTGAGGACAGGGTCTCCGGCAGCCATGGCCGCCTGTTGCAGCATATGAGCGATACCTGCGCTGCCGTGGCAGATGCAGGCGTCGTGCACCGCGCCGTTTTGCGTATTACGATGCTGCGCAATGTCCCGCAGGATAGTGAGCGCGGCCTCGTTGTAATCTGCCCGTTGCAGGCGTTTTCCGGCCCCTGACAGCATGGTCGCAATTCCCAGATCGCCGTAACACCAGCCCAGCCGGCTGTGGGTATCTCCTATGCTCACACCTGTAGTGTCGACCAGTACAGGGAACAAGGACTCTCCCCCGCCACCCTGCGCTTTTTTGTGGGACAAAACCCAGCTGATACTGCCTTCCATGAGGCGGAGCACGGTATCGCGGGCGATACCTTTTTCGTATATCCGTCCCAGCACGGCAATGATAGCCGGCACCCCATGGGCCAGGCCCAGGTTGTACAGATCACGGCCCTGGTAACGTTCGCTCGCAGAAGAAAACATATCTTTCCAGGCGATGCCGGAAGGAAGATGGTGCGCCGACTGGTCGAGACCGGCGACGAGCCGTTCCAGCACCGGCTTCCCCACCGGCAGGGGCCGTTCCAGGAAATACAGGGCGGTGCCCAGCCCTTCGTGCAGAAAGTCATTTTTGCCGGCCACTAAGGATTCTTCCATAAAAGCGGCCACCATCTGATCTATCTCCCCGAAAGCATCTTCGATCTCGTCTTCCTCAATGAATCCCATCTGTGTGAGATGCTGCACGCACCAGGCCACCCCTGAAACGCCGCCACAGAAAGATCCGTTCAGCGGCTGCTCGGACAAAGCCTGCAGGCTTTTTTCTATAATAGCTAAAACCTTGTCTACATGTTCTTCGCGGGAAGTATGCTGGTAATAATAGGCATAAAATAAAGCACAACCGGTAAATCCTCCCAAAAGCCCGGCATTGTTATCGTTGGCAGTAAAATGGTCTAATTCCCGGCTGATATTTTCCAGCGCGGCGGTAATGTCGTCTTTATAATCCATCGTTCCTGAAATATAATGATTCCGGGGCTAAAACCCCGGGCGAAGAATGTGTTAAACAGCAATGTTATGCATACCCTAAAACATAATAGCCCCGGGCTTTCACCCGGGGCAGGCTGTAATCCGTAAAATCTGTTTAATACAAGCAGGAGTCTACACTGCAGATAGGAGCACCTGTGCTGATGCACTTCATGGATCCTGCACGGTTATCTGCACCGGCTGTCTGCGTGTTTTTGCTCAGGTCTGATACTTTGATCTTGCCTAAGCTGAGTTTTTTTTCAGTTTGCTTTTTCATCAGCTAACGTTTTAGGTGACAAGTATGGTAATACCGGAGTACTTTAACCCGGAGGAAACTGTAGTCCGTCAATGTCCGCTTAATACCGGCAGGAGTCGATGCTGCAGATAGGCGCTCCCTGGCTCAGGCAGGAGAGCGGGTGAGAATTACAGGCCGCAGAACGGTTATCTGCATCAGCAGTCGGCATATGCTTGCTCAGGTCAGATACTTTGATCTTACCGAGGGTGAGTTTTTTTTCAGCTTGCTTTTTCATCAGCTACCGTTTTTTTTTGATTAACAACCTTTAGTGGAAGGAGGAGTACATTTGGCCATCAGGCTGCATCCTGTGTAAGTAGGCGCTTTCACGTCGATATTACCCGGTTGGGAAGCATTCAGTTTAGCTACTTTAATCTTGTTGAGCACCAGCTTTTTTTCAAATGTTTTTCTCATAAAACAATTTTTATAGGTTTAAATAATAAAGAAGATTGATAAACAGATAAATGGATTTTGGACAGACATTCTACTTTGAGGGTGATTAAATCAGGATTTCTACGGATTACAGGATAGTGATAAATGTAAGCAGAAACCACGAAACCATAGCTCACGGAAAAACGTGATTTTTAAAATTTAGCTGTTTAAACATGAAATTTACCGGTTTTACGGGATAGCCTTTCGCTGCCGTTTCTGTTACCTTCAGTAGTTTTAAGTGTACACCGAAAACCATGATCAAGGCTGAAAATTTCTACGTTGTCAGAACACCGCTTTTACCGGTAAACACCTCCGCCAGTCTGGCCCACCCTCATCTTGCCGAACATATCCGACAAATACTGCAAACACCTTTTCTGCGCGAAGCTATCTATATCGCTTCCCCGGAGCTGTTCGGGGAACTGGAAAAATGGGAACAGGGAAGCCAGGACGACAAACTGGTGTATTCCCTCTACCGCTACCTGCTGCGCATGAGCAGCCGCTGCACGCCCTATGGCCTGTTTGCCGGCTGCGCTACCGGCGCAGTGAGCGATCAATCCGGTATCCGCCTGCACCATTACGCGCAGCATGTGAAACAGAGCCGCCTCGATATGAACTATGTAGCGGAGCTGGTGACCGCATTCACGGCTATCCCTGCCGTGCGGGAACAACTCCGCTTCTATCCCAACAACTCCCTGTACAAATCAGGTAGCCGTTACCGTTATGCCGCCTACCAGTTGTCCAATAAGTTCCGCCACTACTTCCTGACGGCCGTCAACACCAGCGGCTATCTCGATGCTGTGCTGGACACGGCTGCCCGCGGGGCTACGCTGAAGGATATACGCCATTGCCTCATCGATGAGGCCAACGGTATCACCGAAGCGGATGCGGCTGATTTTACGGAAGAACTGCTGCAAAGCCAGCTGCTGGTCAGCGAGCTGGAACCAACCGTCACAGGGGAACAGTTCTTTCAGCGCTTCCTCGAAAAAGCGGCAGCCCTGCAGCCCGACGGCGAATGGCCGCCGGTGCTCCGCCGGATACAATCGCTGCTGCAGGACCAGCAAAGCAGTATTTCCGAATACCGGCAGCTGCATTCCCTCGTGAAATCACTCATGCCGGATACCAGCGAAAAAGACCTTATCCAGACAGACCTCTTCATGGCTACGGTGCAAAACACCCTGAGCCGCACCCTCGTGGAAGATATCACCACACAGGTGAACCAGCTGCGGAAACTGATGCGCCACCGGCCGCATACAGACCTGGAGAATTTCGCCCAGGCTTTCAGCAAACGATACGAAGAACAGGAAATACCGCTCAGCCTCGCCCTCGATCCGGAAGCAGGCATCGGCTACGGACACCACCTCGGCCGCCATACCGATCATACCCCGCTGGCCGACGATATCGTGGTAGCCGGCGCGGAAACACCATCACCGCGCCCCGCCGGCAAACTGCAACAATTTCAGCAACAGCAGCTGTACCGCTGCCTCCGGGAGAACAGCACCGAAATACTGCTGACGGATGCAGACCTCGACACGCTGGAGGAAAAAGACACCGCCACCCTGCCTTACAGCATGTACCTGATGGGCAGCATACTCGGCGCCAGCGCCGCCGCCGTAGATGCCGGCGATTACCTGTTTGAGCTGAACGGTTGCGCCGGACCCTCCGCCGCCAACCTGCTGGGACGTTTCTGTCATGGCGACGAACAGCTGACGGCCCGGCTGAAAGCCTGCCTCGACCGTGAAGCGGCACAGGAACCGGATAAAATATTCGCAGAAGTTGTGCACCTGCCGGAAGCCCGCACAGGCAACGTTCTCCTGCGTCCGCAGCTGCGTGATCATGAAATCGTATACCTGGCCAATTCAGCCGCCCCCGCAGATCAGCAGCTGCCGCTGTCAGACCTGATGATCAGCGTGCAACAGGGCCGTATTGTGCTGCGGTCCCGCAAGCTGAACAAGATCGTCGTCCCCCGGATGAGCACCGCGCACAATTACCGCAACGGCCTGCCGGTCTATAAATTCCTTTGTGAACTGCAACACCAGGACTATCCCGGTAACCTGGGCTGGGCATGGCAACTGCCGGGCGGCGAAACATTCCTCCCCCGCGTGCGCTATCGCAATATCATTCTCAGCAAATGCTCCTGGACGCTGGATAAAAAAGACTTTCCCGATCTCGACAGCGGCAAATCCTGTCTCGCTGTTTTCCAGCCCTTCAAAACCCGGTGGCAACTCCCCTCTCACGTAGTGATCGTGGAAGGCGACAACGAACTGCTGATCGACACCACGCAGGAAGCCGCACTGCACCTGCTTTTCCGGCAACTGCGCAAAAGTGGTACGCTCACCATCCAGGAGTTCCTCAGCACCGCTGAAAACTGCTGGATAGAAGGTCCCGATGGCAGGCATACCAATCAGTTTATCATCCCCGTGCATGACAGCATATCGGCGCAAAAGAATGCCACAGCCGATACTACCCGCACGGCAACCGTTACCCTGCCCCGGCAGTTTATGCCCGGCAGTGAATGGCTATACGTAAAAGTGTATTGCGGTACCCGCACAGCGGAAGACTTCCTGAAAGAGACATTGCAACCGCTGGCGCAGCAACTCACAGACGCAGCGCTCATCGACAAATGGTTCTTTATCCGCTATACCGATCCGGACCACCACCTGCGCATCCGCTTTCATCACGGAACCCGTCCCGATTTCTGGAAGACGGTGCTGGAAAGGTTTTACGCAGCCCTGCAGGAATTTTCCGGTAAAGACCTGGTATACCGCGTGCAAACGGATACGTATGAACGGGAAACGGAACGTTACGGCGACAACACCATGGAGTTCAGTGAAAGCCTCTTCTGTTACGACAGCGAGGCGGTAGTACAAACCATAGCACTGCTGGACGAAGAGCAGGGAGAAGATTATCGCTGGCAACTGGCGCTCCGCGGCACAGACATGCTGATACAGGACTTCAGTCTCGCCGCCACGGAGAAACCCGCTTTCATGGAAAAACTGCAACAGGGATTTTTCCGGGAGCATGGCGGCGAAAAAGCGCTGCTGCTTCAGCTCAACGATAAGTACCGCAAGGAGATGCGAAAAGTACAAAGCATACTGAACCCGCATGACGACGAGCAAAATGACATTGAAGAAGCGGTGGCGTTCTTCCGGCAGCGTTCAGAAAAAACACACCGGTTGCTGCAGCAACACGGACCGTTAGCCGACAAGACCGCGCTGCTGCCCAGCTATATCCACATGTTCCTCAACCGCCTGTTCCTTGCCAATCAACGCAAGCAGGAACTGGTGCTCTATCACTTCCTGAGCAAATACTATGCTTCGCAAGCCGCCATCCGGAAGCAGCAAAACACATCCGGCACTGTTCATCACAAAAAAACAATACAGTATGAAAAAGAAAAGTGAGAAAAAAATGAAGCTTACCGCTATTAAAGTGGCCAGGCTGACAGCACAGCGGGAACAAAGCGCCGCAGGCGCAACACACCCCACCACCACGGTGATACGGACATTTGATTGCTGATCATGCAGGGGTTGCGTTACGCCTGTAACGCAACCTTTTTATGCTTCCCCAACGACGGAAAGCACCCCGCAAAAATTCGCAAACCACCTCCTGGTTTAATAGGTTATGGACTATCTTTGAGGCAGACCATAAAAACCCTTTTATAATGAAAACAAAAAAGATCTGGGCTAATTTCAGCGTACAGAATTTAGAACGCACTACCGCCTTTTACCAACGTCTCGGCTTTAAACACAACGGAGCGTCAGCGCAGCTGACCAGCTTTTTCTTTGGCGACGATAACTTTATCATCCATTTCTTTTTGAAAGACGTTCTGGAACCTGCTATGATGGGTCCTGTCATTGATACAAAGGCGGGAAATGAAATCATCTTCACCCTTTCTGCCGACACAAAAGAAGAGGTAGATAACTGGGAAAAAGAAATACGGGAAGCCGGCGGTACCATCGTGTCACAGCCGGTGGAGTTTGGAGAGGGGTATTACGGGTTTGTGTTTGCCGATCCTGACGGCCACAAATTCAATGTCTTCCACATGTAGCCCTGTTACTGAAGAAACTCATCTTCAGAAGCGGACTTCTTCAATATTGACAGCTGCCGGCGTCGTTTCTGTCGCCAGATGGCCCGCATAGGTATCCTGCAGCGCCACAGGTGTCAGCGTCCAGGTAAAGCCCTGCAGCGCCACTGCGGTATCAGACAGGATATGCACCGCCGGTAGCTCTACGATGCCGATGCCATTGGCTTTGGCCGTCGCTTCCTTCATGGTCCAGTACCGGTAAAACTGCCATACCGGGTCCGGCGCCCCCATCACCTGCTGCCACTCACCGGGTGTAAACTGCTCGCGAAAATCTCCGATTTCGATACCTCCGTTTTGTTCTATGTCGATGCCCACTCTGCCGCTGGTATCCACAGCGCAGACGGCTATATTGCCGGAATGAGAGATATTAAAATCCGGCCCGCCCGGCCAATACGGCCGGCCCGACGGCGTATACAACACCGCTTCCAGGTCCACCTGACGGTCCAGCTGTGCAAAGGCGTGCAACAGCAAATGTTTTCCCAGCAGGGAGGCATGTGCGTCCTGCCAGCGGTGAAACCGCAATACCTTTCTGCGTGCCTGTTCGGGTAGTACACCCAGCAACCGCTCGAACCGGTCCTCCGGCAGCGGTGCATCAAAAACAGTATAATAAATCGAGACAGCCATAAACGGAAGATATATTTTTTCCGGGAACAAAACAATCGGCGGTGCCGGAAGCATTGGAAATGCCGGCCGGCGCTGCGCATCAGCCAAACGGGCGCCCGTGCAAACGGAGAGGAACGGTATGCCTCAGCCCCCGGGGGAAACAGGCGGGCGCCGTCGTAATGTCCCCCAAATTTGTCGCAACGCCCCCCGGCGCCATCCCCGCACATACTTTAGTTTTGCTGAAAACCATTGTATGTCACAGATCAACGTATACCTCAACTTTGACGGCAACTGTGCTGAAGCCATGAAGTTTTACCAGTCCTGCCTCGGCGGCGACCTGTCTTTGCAAACTGTAAAAGACTCTCCCATGGCCGGCGACTGGCCCGCCCATAAACAGGAACATGTGCTGCATAGCAGCCTTACCAAAGGACCGCTGCTGCTGCTGGCCTCCGACATGGGCGAAAATCCCGCCGGCAACAACATCTCCATCAGCCTCACCTGTGATACGGCCGAAGAGCTGATCGATGCCTTCGAAAAACTGTCTGCCGGCGGAGAAAAGACCCGCCCCGTACATGATTTTTTTGCCGGCAAAATAGGCGCGCTGAAAGATAAGTACGGGTTCTACTGGATGCTCTATTCCCATAACGGTCAACAGTAAAGTTGACAGTAGTCCTGACCAATCTGGCAGCCAGAGCGGCCATGCTTTGACAAAAAGGCGGAAATTTATTCTGGATACATATTTGAGCGCTTATGCCACTATGGAAAATGCACTCACCTTCTTAGCACATCATCCGGTAAACGACGCCGGTTTACTGGATGCATATTCTCAAACGGTCACCGGTGTGGTAGGCACGGTCGCCGAATCCGTTGTACACATTGAAGTACAACGCCCTGTCAACGACAGGCGCAATCCTGAAAAGAAAACGCAGAACGGCGCCGGATCGGGCTTCATCATTTCTTCTGACGGCTTTATCATCACCAATAATCACGTGATAGAAAAGGCGGAAAGCATCCGCGTTTCTTTCGTTGACGGCAGGAAAGTCAACGCAGAAATCAAAGGCGCCGACCCCTCCACGGATATCGCCGTACTCAAGATCGATGAAACCGGGCTGAAAGCGATGTCTTTCGCGGATTCATCTGCCTTACAGGTAGGACAGATCGCTATCGCCATCGGTAACCCCATGGGCCTGCAATATACCGTTACTGCCGGCGTGGTCAGTGCGTTGGGCCGCACCCTCCGCGCCAGTAACGGCAGGCTGATAGACAACGTCATCCAAACCGACGCAGCCCTCAATCCGGGCAACAGCGGTGGACCGCTGGTCAACTCCCTCGGCCAGATCATCGGCGTAAATACCGCCATGATCCCGGCTGCACAGGGACTTTGTTTCGCCATCTCGTCTAACCTCGCCGCCCAGATAGCCGGCCAGCTTATCCTCCACGGGAAAGTCAGACGCGCCCAACTCGGCATCGCGGCTCAACCGGTAAAACTCACCGCCCGCATGATCGCCGCCAATAAACTCACCACCCAAAGCGGCGTGTATGTGGTGGAAACCATCCCCGACGGCAATTACGATAACAGCCGCTTACACACCGGCGATATCATCGTCGCTTTCGACAATGTGCCCGTAGCCACCGTGGATGATATGCATCAGCAACTCACGGAAAAACAAATCGGCCGCAAAGTGCCGGTAGACCTGCTCCGCGGCGGCCACAAGATGACCGTTACCGTTATCCCCGGACCAGCCGGGATTTAGAGATTTTGAAATTTTGGAATTTTTTGATGTTGGAATTTCGGGGGAAGATAAAAGCGAATAAAAAAGCGAATAAAAAAGCGATTTAATGATCCGCTTTGTTATTCGCTTTTATCATCCCCGAAATCAAAAAATCCCAAAATCAAAAAATCCCAAAATGATCACGTTCTTGCTTTCTCGACATTTCCTTTGTCTTTATTCTCCCCTTTCACCGTTTTTAGCAAGATGACCATCGGCGATTCCTGCTGTTTATTCGGCAGATGAATAAAGTATTCGTTGCGGCCAATCCATTCCGGCGCAAGAGCGACATTACCCTGCATCATAGATACGCCTGTCAGCTCCGTACGCGCCGGCAGCTTTACCCTTAAACTACCGGATACGGGCATATTAAAAACCACCATGTACACACTGTCTGTTCCGGATTTACGGATATAATACCCCCAGTCCTGTTTCTCGAAACCGGCATAGGTACCGTCGTAAACAGCAGCGCCGTTGACTTTCATCCACTCGCCAATACCTGCGGCCAGCTGCTGCTCTTCGGCGCGGTAAGTACCGTCTGCTTTTGGTCCGAAATTGAGCACAAAATTACCATTGAGCGAAACACTTTTCACCAGCATTTCCAGGATCTCGTTCACTGTCTTCACATGCCCCATCCACTTCGCATGGTAGCCCCACTGGTTTTCAGGTACCGTCATCACCGCTTCCCAGTCGTTGCCATGCACGTCCGCGATGGTGGCAGGAAGCTTTCTCTCCCAGCCCTGCTCATAATCGCCCATCAGGCGGCCGTTGGAATCGAAGTGACGGGCCCCTTTTTCATCGGCACGCAGGCGGCTGCCCATCACCAGGCCGGGATGCAGCGCTTGCAGGTACTGCTCCAGTTCATCGCTGAAAGCGCCGTCGTTTTTCCAGGAATCGTCCCACGTACCGTCAAACCAGAAACCTTTGATAGTGGGATAACGCTGCAACAGTTCCGCCAGCTGATTTTTGACAAACACCTGGAAACGTTTACCCGCCGCGGAATCCGCAGCATTCTTTAACGAAGCCCGGTAGTCCGGATGGTTCCAGTCGATAATAGAAAAATACAGGTGTACATCGATCCCTGCTTTATTGTACGCATCGATCATCGGCCCCAGTAAATCTTTTTTCCACGGAGAAGCGGCGATGGTATATTTTGAATACTTGCTGGGCCAGAGACAGAAACCATCATGGTGCTTGGTGGTGATGATCATATACTTCGCGCCCATCGCTTTGGCCTGCGCTGCCCACTGCTGCGGGTTAAAATTCACCGGGTTGAACTGCCTGTACAGCTGATCATACGCCTTATGCGGCATCTCTTTCCACGAGCGTATCCATTCGGCAGCGCCGTTGTACGTCTTGCCGTTCCATTCCCCGGCGGGGATGGCATACAGCCCCCAGTGTATGAACTGTCCAAAGCGGAGAGACCGCCAGCGGACCATATCGGCATCGGTGCGGTTACCCATACGATGTGCGCCGTGTTTCAATGCAATGGTGTCCTGCCTGGGCTGCTGGCCCTGCACCGTGGCCTGCAGCAGCAATGTGCAACAGGCGGCGGCGAATATGCCGGTAATCATTTTATTCCTCATGATGCTACTCTTTTTATTCCGATACCTGCAACTGCCAGGTGATCGTGTCTGTCAATATCTTTCCCTGCTGTACACCGGTGGCGGTGATGGTATTCGCGCCGGGCCGCAGGATAATGTTCTCAAAAAGAAAATCTCTCTTATTAGCGCCCTGCCTGGCGGTCAGCGGTTTTCCATTATTCACGGAGACGGTCACGTTCTCCATGTTGCTGAATACTTCCACCTGTACCTTTGCCTGCTTACGCACGTTGTTGCGGCGTTCAGCGATATAGATCATAGGCTCCGGGTTCCAGTTGGCCTTGTACCAGAAAAAAGCGTCTTTCTTCTGCTGACGGTCGTAGGTGATCAGCCCTTTCAGGTTGCGGGCGTTCACCCCTCCCCTGTTCCACATGGGCACGGCAAACTCGAACGTGTTCCACAGATAGGAAGCGGCAATATAAGGATGCTGCTCTATAACAGCCCACTGTTTTACATGGGTGGCCGTCTGGTATGTCTCGGGAAAAAATTGTCCGCTGACCGGATCGAAACCGGTGGACAACGAATCGGTATGCTGGTTGATATTACCGTCCGCACCGTATTCTGTCAGCATGAGTTTATAATCCGGGTATTTTTGCTCCAGCCCCTTCACCCAGCCTTCAATATCTTCTATCTTTCCCTCGTACCAGCCGTAATAACGGTTCATACCTTGTATATCGGCCGCCAGGTTGGCCGGCCGGTCCATCTCGCCATACCCGCTAACGGCGGTGGTATAACGATCGGGATCT
Organism: Chitinophaga oryzae; assembly: GCF_012516375.2. Lineage (NCBI taxonomy): Bacteria > Pseudomonadati > Bacteroidota > Chitinophagia > Chitinophagales > Chitinophagaceae > Chitinophaga > Chitinophaga oryzae. Next base: position 2,869,830 of record NZ_CP051204.2, on the reverse strand, counting down.
TCTGTTTTGGCCAGGTCGTTCAACTGACGGGTCAGTACGGCCACATGCTCGTCAGGCGTTTTGGCGTATACTTCGTTATGCAGCCCCCAAACATAAATAGCCGGATGGTTGAAGTTCTGCCGGATCAATTCTGTCAGTTGTTGTTTGGCATTGTCGCCCTCCTTTCCGGAAGCTTTATTGACGAAAGGTATTTCCGCCCATATCACAAAACCCATGCTATCACACTGCGAATAGAGGTACTCCGCCTGCTGATAGTGCGCAAAGCGGATAGTGGTGGCGCCTATCTCTTTGATCAGGTCCAGGTCTGCCTTGTGCTGCGTATTGGAAAGCGCATTGCCGTAGTCCTGCCATTCCTGGTGACGGGTAACGCCGTGCATGGCATAAGGTTGTCCGTTGAGGAAAAAACCTTTACCCGGCACCACCTCAAAGCGACGGATGCCCAGCGGCTGTGTCACCGCGTCCAGCATTTTTCCATCAGCCATGACCGTAGTCGTCAGCGAGTACAGGTACGGATCTTTGCGGCCGTTCCATAAATGCGGCCGGTCTACCTGCAGGTCCTGCCGGATGATATTGATGCCTTGCGGGCTCACCTGCACGTTCTTACGCTGAACAGCTACCGGTCTGCCCTGCCGGTCTTTGATCACCGTCTGCACCACGATGTCTTTATGATGCAGCTGTTTGTTCTCAATCTTGGCGGTGACGTGGATAGCCGCCTTTTGGGCGCTCACGTTACTTTGACGGATATAGATCCCCGGCGAAGCATAGTCCGTGGTAGTGATATTGATATCATTGGTAACGATCAGGCTTACCGGCCGGTAGATACCGCCGAAGATGCCAAACAGGAAATGATTGATGGGCAGTACATCTTCGCGGGCGCTGTTGTTCGCTTTTACCACGAAAGTGTTTTCCTCACCATATTTCACGGAATGGGTGATCTCATAACAAAAAGCGGAATAAGAACCTTTGTGCTCTCCTATCAACCGGTTGTTGACATACAGGCCGGCAACAGCACCTACGCCTTCAAAACGCAGGAACAGCCGTTTGCCTTTCCATTGCGGATCTACGGCAAACACTTTGCGGTAACAGGCTTCTCCGGCATAAAAGTCTTTACCTTCCTGCATGTCCTTGTTGTTCCAGGTATGCGGCACCGTTACATTCGTCCAGCCGGTGTCCGGCTGATTTTTGTCAGTCGTCAGCGCGCCTTTGCGGAAAGACCAGCCATCGTTGAAAGGCAGTACGCTGCGGCCTTCCTGCGCGTATCCCCGCAGGAACAGGGATACGCACAGCACGCCGGCTAAAGAAAATTTCTTCATAATAATTATTTCTGATAACCATCGTTCTGCGTCAGCACAGCATCTTTATTCACATCGATCTCTGACTGCGGGATGGGCAGGTGTATGTTAAAATCGCTGATGGTAGGCGCCACTTTCGGGTTGAATTTGCGTACTCTTTCCACCAGTTTTTTGGTGCGGATCAGCGTCAGTCTTCTCAGCTCTTCGGCCGTCAGTTCGCGGGCGCGTTCATCCAGCAGGTAGTCCATGGTCACCTCGGCGGGTTGTACCGGTGTTGCATGGGCACGGCCGCGCACTACGTTGATGCTGGCTGCTGCGTCGGCGTTACGGCCCTGCAAGAGCTGGGCTTCCGCCAGCAACAGGTAGGTTTCACCGAGGCGCATCTGTATACGGTCTTTATAAGACTGGGCACCCTGTATGTCCTGTGGCTGGAACTCGTACCATTTTGTAGTATGCGCGTACATGTTCTGGATGGTATCGAAGCCGGTAGGCATTACCTGCTGACCGAATTTAGGAGAAGCGGGGTCGTTGTAGTAGTAGGTACGGCGGATATTGTAAGGAGAATTGCGCATGTCTGTTTTCTCGAACAGCTCGTACGTCCACCAGTTGGTGGGCCTGATCCTGCCGATACCGCGGCCGCCGAGGCTGTCGGCCACTTTCATGCCCTGCACGTTTACATAGAAAGGTCCCCATTCGCGGCGGCGCTGGTCAAAATCGGAGCCGCCACCAGGAATGTTATACTGCTGTTCAATCACCCAGATGGCTTCTGTATTGCCCTGGCTGCGGCGCATGTTGCCATAGGTGAACATGTCTGCAAAAGGATCGCCGGGCAGTGATGCTTTAGTGCCGTAACGGGCAGTGATGAGCGTGAAAAATTTACTGTCGATCACGCGTTTGGCGGCGGCTTCTGCTTCGGCGGGTTTGTTGGCGCGCAGCAACGCTTCGGCCAACAGCTGCGCGGCCGCGAATTTATTGATGCGGCCCTGTTTTTTCACACCGGCCGGGTCAGGCAGATTTGCTTCTGCAAAAGTGAGGTCGTTAACAATAAACTGTATCACGTCTGCTTCCGAAGCGCGGGTATAGTCCGTACGCGGCACGGCTACCGGTTCTTTGATGATGGGTACGCCGCCGAACAGGATAGACAACTGGTTGTAGGCATATGCCCTGAAGAAGCTGGCCTCTGCTTTATAGAAAGCGCGCTGTTGCGGCGTGAGGGTAGCCTTCGGGTTGTCTGCATTGAAGATGATATTGTTGGCGGCGTTGATCACGCGGTAGTTCCAGTTCCAGACGGTAGAGAGGGAACCCGTTTGCGGGTTAAGATTGCGGTAGTCTTCGTAGGGCGCCTGCACAGCGTTGGGCTGGCCGGTAATGGCCAGGTCCGTACCTACGTAAAAGGTGGCCAGCAGTCCCTGCGTATTGCCGTAGTCGTTACGCACAATACTCTGCAGTCCTGTGCTGGCGGCTTCGAAGCCCAGTTCATCCACCAGCGTGTTGTCCGGTGCGTATTTGGATTTCAGCTCTTCATCGAGGAAATGTTTGCTGCAGGAGGTGCTACCGGCGATCACCAGCCCTGCGAGCAAAATGCTGTGTATATAAGATGATTTCTTCATGACCTTACATTTTTAAAATTACAGACTGATGTTAACGCCAAACACGATAGTGGCCGTCAACGGATAAAAATCGGAGCTCTGTGAGCCTCCACCCTGACCGTTGTTTAAACGGGTAGCGGAAGAAGTGGAAGAGGTAGGCGCTGTTTCCGGGTCCCATCCGGTCCATTTGGTGAAAGTGCCGAGGTTACGGCCGCTGAGGTACATCATCAGATGACCGATCTTGTAGCGTTCGAGCATATTTTTATCGAAGGTGTAACTGAGCGTGACATCTTTAATGCGGACAAAGGAAGCATCCTGTGCATATTTGTACCCTTTGGGGTTATTATAGATGAGAGACGGATTGGTGTTGATCTTATTCTCTGAAGTCCAGTACGGTATTTCAGCCGGTAAATTCACGGTGCCGCCCTGATCGCGGTTGTCCAGGATATAATTAGGGCGAAGCTGGCCGTGTACATTCTGAATAAAGATATTCAGGGAGAAATTTTTATAGGTGAAGGTATTGGTAAGACCGGCGATGTATTTGGGCAGTTGCGACCCCAGGTAAGAGCGGTCTGCCGCATCAATTTTACCACTGCCGTCGCGGTCCAGGAACCTGATGTAGCCGGGTTTGGCGCCAGGATCTATTTTCATATCTTCTCCTTCCTGCCAGATACCGGTCATGGTATAATCGTATATGCCTAACAGTGGTTTACCGATGAACAGGTTATTGCCGATATCATCTTTATTGTCTCCATACAGTGATACCACTTTGTTCTTGTTAAAGGAGATATTAAAAGATGTTTGCCAGGTGAAGTTGTCCGATTCGATGTTGCGGCTGTTGAGCAGTACTTCAATGCCTTTGTTGGCTGTTTTGCCGATGTTGTCGAACACGGAGGTGTAACCGCTGACGGCGGGGATTTTCCGGCTGAGCAGCAGATCGTAGGTATTGGTGTTGTAAGCCTCGATGGTACCGCTTAATCGGTTGTTCCACAGCCCGAAGTCGACCCCAACGTTAAGGCCTTTGGTGGTTTCCCATTTCAGGTTGGCATTGCCAAGAACGTCCGGTATTACGCCGATGGTGGTCACGCCGTCATAGATATATTGCGCGGTATTCATCCTTGTCAGTGTCTGATAGGCGCCGATGGCCTGGTTGCCGGATTTGCCGTAGGAGGCGCGCAGTTTCAGCTGGGAGATCACCGGCGCGGCGGCTGCCAAAAATTTCTCGTTGTGCACATTCCAGCCTACTGCTACGGAAGGGAATACCCCGTACTTATTGTTTTTACCGAAGCCGGAGAAGCCGTCACGGCGGATGGTAGCGGTAACGAGGTAACGGCTGTCGTAGGTGTAGTTGGCGCGGAACATCTGCGACAGCAGGCTGCTGCTGGTATAGTTGGATTCTGTTTTCTGTACCTGTCCGGCAGTAAGGTTGTTGAAATCGAGGTTATCGTTGATGAAGGAATTGGCTTTAAGCTTAGTGGTGAACAGTTCATCGCGCTGGGCGCTGTACAGGGCGGTGAAGTCCAGCCCGTGTTTGTTGAAACTGGTCGCATAGGTCAACAGGTTCTCCACGATCCACTGTTTGGTCTCTTCATTGTACACCTCCGCAGAGCCCAGCTGGTCGCCGGCTTTGCGGCCGGTGTAGTTGGCTGTGCGCACCGGTCTGTAGCTATAGGAACCGTTGACGCGGTATTTTAATCCTTTGATAAAACCGGGTGATGCTTCCGCGTAACCGCTGGCCGACGTGTTTTTAGTACGGTTCAGACCGGGGTCGTACAGGTTTACGAGCGGGCTTTGGTACAATGTCTGCGGCGCGATGGGATATATTTCGTAATCTCCTTTGGCGTTGTAGAGCGTACCGTAAGGGCTCAGGGAGTTGGCATCGAACAGCGTGGCTTTACCGCCGTCGTTGTTATTGTTTACCAGGAACATGTTCAATCCCGTTTTCAGCCACGGGGTAACGTTCGCGTCTATATTGGCGCGGATGCTGCTGCGGTTGAACTGGTATCCTTTAATGGTGCCTTCCTGTTTGAGGTAGGTGCCGGACACATAGTATTTCACGTTGTCGGTGCCGCCGGAAATACTCAGCTCATGGCTCTGGATATAGCCCTGCTGACCGATTTCCTTTTGCCAGTTCACTTCCGGAACGCCGTTGGCATAGTTGGTCTGTTCGGAGAGATAAGGCAGGTCGGGCGCAGTGGGACGGCCAGCCTGGATATTGTACCAGTGGTTTTTGGTACGGTATTGTTCCCCGTTCATATTCTTCATTACATTCGATTGAAATTCCGGGCCGCCATATCCGTTATAGGAGATCACCGGTTTACCGGACTTGCCTCTTTTAGTGGTGATCATGATCACGCCGTTGGCGCCGCGGGCGCCGTAGATAGCGGTAGCGGAGACGTCTTTCAGCACATCGATGGAAGCGATATCATTCGGGTTGATGTCGTTGTAGGTGCCTCCGAAAGGCACGCCGTCCAGCACGATCAGCGGCGCGTTGCTGGCCGTAATGGATTTCATGCCACGGAGATAGAAAGCGGGAGAGCTGCCCGGTTTGCTGGTGTTGCTCACGATATTGATACCGGCGGCGGAGCCCTGTACTGCCTGCAGCACGTTGGTCACCGGCAGATTTTTAAGACGTTCGGTAGGTACGGAAGAAATAGAGCCGGTCACATCGCTTCTTTTTTTGGTGCCATAGCCCACCACTACGACTTCGTTCTGTTGTTCCACGGCCATTTTCATGGTGATGCTGAGCGTGGTGCTTGTTGTCACCGTTACCTCCTGCGGCTCCATGCCGAGGTAGGTGAACTGTAATACCGCCGGGCCGTCGCCGGGCACGCGCAGGGCGAAGCCGCCATCTGCGCCGGTAGAAGTGCCCAGTGCTGTTCCTTTCACCCTCACGGACACGCCGGGCAGGGGGTCACCGCTTTCGTCGGTAACCTTGCCTTTAATGTCCAGCGGTGCTGCAGCTTCCGTGTTAATGGCGGATGCAGCGTGGTTGGTTGTTTTAGGAGAAATAAAGATGGATTTGTTTTCGATCACATACTTCAGCGGCTGGTCTTTCAGCACTAACTCAAGGAACTCGGCCACCGGCATGTTCTCGGCCGAAACGGTCACCGGGCGAGCCTTCTGCAGCACATCCCTGCTGGCGACGATCGTATAACCGGACTGTTGCCGGATGATGCCAAAGATCTTTTCCACCGGTACATTCCTGCCGGACCAGGTGATCAGCTGGGCATATCCGGTAGCACTGGCTTGCAACATCACAACGGTAAGGAATAAAGAAGTCAGCTTCATGACTAACAGCATTTTGGTTGGCAACCATTGGCGGACACGGCTCCCCGTTGACACAGGGGCATAGCACGCCCGGTTGCAAAGAGCAGTTTTTTGCATAACTTTGCAGTGGTTTGGCTTGTAAAAAATGGTGTTCTGGAACACTCAACATTTTTGCATGACTGTAACCATCCAGCCGGAAGTGGGTCGAAGCACTTTCGGTTTTCTATTACAGGCAGACACGAAGTTGATATTTGAAATTGTTGTTCACTGTTTTTTCCATAACGCCCCGCTACGGGGTGCGATTACTGGTTGATTTGTTCACGGCATTACGATTGTTTACTGTTTTTATACGGACGACTTTTCGGATTGTTTACTGTTTCCCGATGATCAATGTTCTGTTCTCCAGCCTGAAGGCCACTCCTGACTCCTTTAAAAAATTCAATACGCTCGAAAGATTGACATCACTGCCTATTTCACCCACAAAAGTGATATCAGGCGGCGTGCCGGCATAAGTGACTTCTATGTCGTACCAACGCCCGATCATGGCGATAACGGCCGTTAATTTTTTATCCTGAAAATTCAGGATACCGTTTTTCCAGGCCATGACAGCGGCAGTATCTACCTGTCTGTTTAACGCCACGGTGCCGGCTTGTTTATTGAACAGCAGCTGCTGGCCAGGCTTCAACACACTGGGATACTCCGGTATGTCCACCCGCACGGCCCCTTCCAGCAATGTGGTGCTGATACCCGGGTCGTCGGCATAGGAGCTGATATTAAAATGTGTTCCCAGCACTGTTACGGAGGCCTGATTACTCAGGGCCACTACAAAAGGCGTTTTACCTTTGGCCACTTCAAAGTAGGCTTCCCCGGTCAGCTCCACTTTCCTTTCCGTGCCGGTAAAAGCGGTAGGGAAAGTAAGGGCGCTGGCGGCATTAAGCCATACCAGCGTACCATCGGGCAATTGCATTCGGAACTTGCGCCCCCTGGGCGTATGCAGGGTATTGGCGACAGCTTCCCCTGTGCCGGACGGCTGATATTCCACCTGCCCGTTTTTTAATATTACCTGCGTGCCCTGAGCGCTGGAGATGAGGCCATCCTCCCGGTTGTCGAGCACCACCTGCTGACCGTTGGCCAGTGTGAGTACAGCGCCGTTTTTACCGGGCTGTACGTCTGCCGCCGCTACGACCGGACCAGCCGGTGCTGCCTGACGCGTGTGCAGCAACCAGTAACCACCGGCGGCCGTCAGCAATACGATAACGGCTGCAGCGGCCACCCAGCGGCGCACACGGCTAAGCCGGCGGACACGGGCGGCAGGCTCCTGCTGCAGAATACGCTGCAGCAGCGGTTCATATTCCGCCGGATGGTAGTGCGGGTCTGCCGGGGTATGTGCGTGCAGCTCATTCAGCATCGCCACCCATTCCTCGTCGTCCGCCTGTTTGCCCAGTTCGGCAAACAGCTCCGCCTCCTCTGCCGGTGCGGCAACGCCAGCGTAATAACGCTGCAACAAAAACCTGTAATACTCTTTTGCTTCCACTGTAGGCCCCCGCTTTTACTCATCAGACGCTGAAAAATTAATGGTGTACTATGCCGTCTGAAAAAAAATTAAAAAATTCTTAACAGCATCCCTATCAGGAAGACAGGGAGGTAGTCACCGGTGTGCTTCTCCAGGTATTCCCGGATAAATTTCCGGGCGGTGACAAGCTGATTTTTTACCGTATGCTCTGAAATATCCAGCGCTTCCGCTATTTCCCTGCGGGACTTTCCCTCCTGCGTGTTCAGGATAAACACCTCGCGGCGGGAAGCCGGCAGCTGGTCAATGGCATTCCTGATGTGTAACTGTAATTCCTTGACGCGGAAAGCCGCGGTCACATCTTCATTATCTTCTATATCATCGTGTGTGATAGCTTCTACCCGTATCTTTTCGCGGGCTATTTTCCTGAGAGCGGAAAGAGAATAGTTGGAGGCGATTGTGTACATCCAGCCGGCCGGATTGTCGATACCACCCAGCGTATGCCGTAGCTGCCATACTTTCAGGAACACCTCCTGTAACACTTCGGCGGTGGCTTCCTCTGAACGGAGCATCTTGCGTACAGAGACGGACAGCACTGCATTGTAACGATGATACAGTATACGAAACGCTGCCTCATCCCCCGCTGCAATCCGCGAAAAAAGTAACCTGTCCTCGAGTATTTTCACAGTGCACAAGATAAAAAAATTTAGAGATTTCGGAATTTGGGGATTTTGGGATTTCGGGGATTGGGTTTACGAAAATAAAAGCCATTTAAAAAGCAAAGCTGCCTCCTGGTAAGGAGGCAGCTTTGGACACAAAAGGTCAAATCAAAAAAATCACTACATCAAAAAATCCCTAAATGTCACGGCCACGATGTCTCCACGCCGCGGGCTCGGATATAATCCTGGAACTCCTTCAGCAGCGGGGCCTGTTCCCGCACGGCGCGGGGCGTTACGTTCTTGCTGCGGGCAAAAGCCACGAGGTTGCCCACTGCTTCGCCAATACCCCATTCAGTGGGATGAAGGCGGTAACAGCCATTGGTGATATGGGTAGTGCCGATATTTTTATTGGCAGGCAGCAGGTTCTCCATCCTTTGTGGCAACAGGGCGCCCAGCGGGATCTGGTAAGGCAGCGACCCAAAGTCAACATAATTGACGCCGGCGCAACTGGGATGAAGGTCGATATGATAATAGCCTACGCCTACGCTGTCGTAAAACTCGGCCGCTTTTTTCTGCGGCTGGCCGGCTTTCTGCGCACGTTGCTCTGCACCCACATGTTCTTCGAGGACCGTAAACACTGCTTTGATACGCCGCGACTCGCGGATATAGGGATATTTGGCCATACCGTCGGCAGTACCCATGATGTCTTTACGGAAACGGATGCCGGGCCACCCTTTGCCGCCATCAGGACGGGGCGCCTCGGTCTGCAGCCAGTAGATGAGTGACAGGTTGAGCTGCTTGGCCTGCGCTACATGGTGATGGAACTTTTCGGGGCTGACACCAATCACGTTGCCCAGCATATAATCGTTCTGCGGCCAGTTAACGATGGTCACGTCGCCCTTATAGGCGCCTTCCGCAAAATTGCCTTTGTTGATAATGCGCCGGTAGTTCCACAGGTTGAGCGCATCGCCGGTGGCGATGCCTTCGGGGTGGAAACCAAGCAGCTTGGGCTTCAGCGTGCGCGGATCGGAATAGTGCAGGTCCAGCTGCCGGCCCGACCAGGCGGGCGTAAGCGCCGGCACATGGTTCCGCCAGAACTCGTACCTTGCGGGCTTTTCGATGACGAAGTTGCCGCCTGGCACATAGTCCAGCGCAAAACAAACAGTAAAAGCCTGGTTATTTTCCGGGTTGCCTTTTTCCGGCGCATGCAGCTCGCCGGTCTGTTGCTTCGATTCGGTGCCGGTCACAAACTCGGTGCCTGTCAAAGGCAACAGGTCGCCCATTTCGGTGGCATCTGCAAAGTAGGAACCCTGTAAAATCAGTTCCCGGTGGTTACGTTGGTCCTCTGCGGTGAGCGACAATACCTTGCTGCCCGATACATTAGCGCGCACCACTTTGGTATCGGTCAGCAGTACCAGTTGACCTGTACTGATGAAAGGAGCCAGCATATCCAGCATCACGGCCAATGCCACTTTAGGCTCGTGACAGAGCCGGGACACGGAGCCGTCGCCCGGATTCAAATGCGTCCGTTGGCGGGCATCGGCAGTGAGCGGATAATGACGTGTATAGTATTCCCGGATACGGTTTCTCAGTTCGCGATAGCGCGCAGGCGCGCCATGTGTTTCAATCCACGGATGTTCGTCCGGCGGCACGCCCTGCTGGGTGAGCTGACCGCCGATCCAGTCTGTTTCTTCCGTCAGCACCACCGTTTGCTGGTTGTGCAGCGCCGCCAGCGCTGCCGCTACACCTCCCAGGCCGCCGCCGGCAATCACCAGGTCGGCTGTCAGCGTCTCCGGCTTTGCCTTTTTCTTTCCTTTGGCACTCCCCTGCTGCTTTTTATCCTGCGTCATGGCTAGTGCAGGCTGCGCGATCACAGCGCCGCTGCTCAATGCGAGCATCTCTAAAAAATTCCTCCGTTTCATTATTTCAATATTTTAATATTTTGATATTTTATTGGGCTGTTTCCCTTGATCATCTCTCTGATAAAGGCTATAGCACAATATCAACCAAACACTGTCCAACAGCACCCATCTCCCCACATCAGCATAATCAGCGGTAATCATATCATAGTTACCAGCCTTCGTTCTGCGTTAGACCCGGGTTGATGTCCCTTTCTGCCTGCGGTACCGGCAGCAGCATCAGCTTCGGCGTCCAGAAGCGGGTTTCGCGGGTATAACGCACATCCAGCTGGCCGGTATAATCCGGGATGCTGTTAAGGTCGTGTGCAGCGGTCTTTTTGAAATTGGGCACAGGCGGCATGGCGGCAGGACTTTTGGCAATGCCCACCACTTTGCCCGGCATCACCAGGTCTGCAATCCCCCAGCGACGAATGTCAAACCAGCGGAAACCTTCTACAGCCAGTTCTACGGTACGTTCGCGGCGGACCAGTTTCCGCAATTCGTACTGGTCTGTTTCAATAGCAGCAGGTACTGCCGGCTGACCGGCGCGTTGCCTTACTTTGTTGATAGCGGCCGTCACTGTCGCGTCCATTTGTCCCAGTTCTATCTTCGCTTCGGCATAGGTCAGCAATACTTCAGCATACCGCATCAGGATGAAGCTCACTTTGGAGAGGAACACATTTTCATCGGTCATGGTGTATTTGGTCCACAGGTATCCGACGCCGCTTTTAGCCGGACCGAAAGCATTATCATAGTCTGCATTTCCTTTTACAGACCAGCTGCCGTCTGCATTTCTGAAGGACGTGGACGATTTGTAAATATCATATACAAAGGTGGTATTGTTCATGGTCACCGTGTCTCCCGGCAATGCGACCGTATATTTCAGTCGCAGGTCCCTGTTTTTGGACGGATGCTGCGGATCATAACTGGACGATTCATCAATCCTTTTCCCATCGGTGCATTCGAACTGATCTACCAGGCGCTGGTTCGGGAAACGGCCCGACTGGCCGCCGGCGGCGCGGGAGCAGTTGCCCAGCGGCAGGTAAGTGATAGATCCCGCGAGGGCATCGGTATACAATACTTCCAGCATGATTTCATTACCGGCATTGGGTTTCTGTCCGCTACGGGTGAACAGGTCCTGGAAACGCGGATTGAGCGACAGTCCCGCTTTGTCGATCACCTGTTTGGCAGCATCGGCGGCGATTGCATAGTCCTTGTTATAAAGCGCCGTACGGGCTTTCAGGCCGAGGGCCACGGATTTGCTGACCCGCCCTCTTACGCCAGGCAGCCAGTCGAGGGACTTTGCCGCTTCGTCCAGTTCGGCGTAGATAAACTTTATCACATCCTGTTTGGGCGCGCGTTTTTGATTGTAGAATTCATTCGGCTGCAATGGTTTGGTGATCAGCGGCGCATCGCCGAACATGGCGGAGAGATAGAAGTATGCCCACGCCCGTAATACCCGGGCTTCCGCTTCCATGCGGCTGTAGTTGGCCGGGGCCACATTGGCCTTCGCGTTCACCATCCCGTCCAGCATTGTATTGGCGCGCTGAATGGTGGCGTAGGCAAATGACCAGATGGCGGCCGGATGTGCGTTGTACGTATCAAAAGTGCCTTCTCCCAGCTCGTTGGCGCGAAGGATGGCGATGTCTGTCCACCCTTCGGAGCCCGACTGGTAAGGCACCAGCCCGAACTCCCATTTGATGGACGCATACACTGCTGTCAGCGACACATTGATCTCATTCTCATTGTTCAGGAAAGTGCCGGTAGCCGGCGCGCTGAGTGGCGCCCTGTCCAGGAATTTATTACATCCTGACATACCTGTCAGGAAAAAAGTGCACCCAATGATGCTATAAAAAAGTTTTCTCATGGCTTAAAAGTTTGCGTTAAGACCGATAGTGAAGGTTCTCATGATCGGGTAAAATTCCCCGGCGGTATTTGTCTGTTCCACATCGAAACCGGGGAAGAACTTATCGAAGGTGAGCAGGTTCTGGCCACTGGCGTAAATCCTTACGGAGCGCAGCTTGGCGTTGCTGGTCACTGTTTTGGGGAGCGTATAGCCGAGCACCACGTTCTTCAGGCGCAGGTAGGCGCCGGAGCGCATCCAGAAAGAAGATGTTACGTAGTTGTTGGCGATGCTGTTGGGCGTCAGCCTCGGATAAGCGGCATCGGTATTATCGGGAGACCATGCATCTTTCTGATGTTCGAAGATGGTGCCCTGGAAGTTGGCGGAATAGAAAGGCTGCGCACCGGTGCCGGACAAATAGTTGTTCCGTTTACCTACGCCCTGGAAGAAGATGTTCAGGTCAAAACCTTTATACTGCCCGTTGAGGGACAGGCTGTATTCATAGCGGGGGAAAGAGTTGCCCAGCACTACGCGGTCATAGGCGTCGATTTTACCATCCGGTTTTCCGTTGGCGCCGCTCACGTCGGCATAACGGATATCTCCCGGTTTGGTATTGGCGAAATGGAAAGGCGCTTTGTCTATTTCTTCCTGTGACTGGAAGAAGCCCTGGGCCTGGTAGCCGTAGTAGGAATTCAGCGGATGGCCTTCGCGCATAATGAGGGCGCCGTTGATGTATTCTTTGCCACCAAGGCTTACTACCTCATTTTTCACATCGGAGAGATTGGCTTGTACGGAATAGGTGAAATCACCGGCGCGGTCCTTCCAGCCGACGCCCAGCTCCCATCCGGTGTTGCGCATGGAGCCGATGTTCACGAACGGGGCGCCCAGGCCTACGTAGGCAGGCACGCCATCCAGCTGCAGCATGTCGGTGATGTTACGCCTGAAGTAATCAGCGGTAACGGTCAGGTGATCGTTGAGGGCGGTAAAGTCGATACCGGCGTCCAGTATTTTGGAGGTCTCCCAGCGGATGAACGGGTTGGCGGCGGTAGTGAGCGCGTAACCTGCATTCACTACGTTGTTGAAGTAGTAATCAAAAGAGCCGCCGGTGCTGTACATGGCGTAGGTAGGATAATAGTTGGCTACGCCGTTCACTACCAGGTCCTGGTTACCCAGGGCGCCGTAAGATCCCCTGATTTTCGCGCTGTTGATCACGTGACTGATGGATTTCCAGAAGTTCTCTTCCGAGATGCGCCAGCCGGCGGACACGGAGGGAAACAATTTCCACCAGTTTTCCTTGCGGAAACGGGAGGACGCGTCGAAACGGCCGTTAATTTCCAGCAAGTATTTCTCTTTGTAATTGTAGTTGATCCTGGAATAGGCAGATGCCATCGCATATTCGCTTTGTGCACCTGACATGGTTTGTCCCAGCGGATCTGCCGCATCCAGGTATGGCAGTGAAGGAGAGATCAGGTTCTGACGTTGTGTGTTGACGTAGCTGGTTTTAAAAAGTTCGGTGGTGAAGCCGCCCAGCACGGTGAAGGCGTGCTGGCCTATATTCCGGTTATAGCTGGCCTGTGAGCGGAACACGTTGCGGGTGGTTTGCGTGTTGTTATCGATCAGGGAATTATTTGCCGGCCATTTGCGGGCAAAGAGCAGTTTGTTATTGGCGACATCCGGCGTATAGATTTTGTATTGATCGGTGAACACGCGGGCATGTCCGTTGGCGGTGTTGGAGCTGTAGCTGGCCAGCAGTTCCATGCCTTTGACGGGTTTATAGGTAAGCGTACCGGTGAGGATACGGGAGTCGGTAACACGTTTGTCCCAGCCGCCGTCTTTTGCCTGTGCGGCAGGGTTCATATTGGACCATCCTTCGCCCCACTCGCCGGTATTGAACCGGCCAGGCGCGATGGCCGGCAGGCCTATCATAGCGCGGATGATGCCTTGCGGCGAAGATTGTCCGGGCCAGTTACGTTCTGTTCTGTTCACCACGATATCTGCGGCGGCAGACAGTTTGCTGGTGATCGCGATGTCGGTATTAAAACGCAGGTCGAGGCGTTTGAAGTTGGTGTTGGCGGTAAGGCCGTTCTGCCCCAGATAACCGCCGGAGCCGAACACTTTGATCTTCTCACTGCCGGCAGACAGGCTCAGGTTATGGTTGTGCATGATACCGTTGTTGACCAGGATGAGGTCTTTCCAGTCGGTGTTGAAACGATTGAAATTATCCGGTCCCATTTTTTCATAGTCGGCGATCTGCTGTGTGAAAGCCGGTGGCAGTCCTGCATTCACCTGTGCGATGTCCCACAGTTTCATGTGGTCCAGTCCATCTACCTTTTTGGGCAGGTTGGTCGGTGATTGTTGGGCGACGTAGCCGTTGTAGCTGACGCTGACGCCGCTGATACCGCGTTTGGTGGTAATGAGGATAACGCCGTTGGCCGCGCGGGAGCCGTAGATGGCAGCGGCAGCCGCGTCTTTGAGTACAGAGATGCTGGCGATGTTGTTGGGATCGATGGCGTCGAGGCTCATTTCGATGTTGTCGATGAGCACCAGCGGGTTCTGGCCGGCGTTGATGGAGCCGATGCCGCGGATGCGGATGGTGCCTGCATCGCCGCCGGGTACGCCGGACTGCTGGGTAACGGTAACGCCGGGGGCGGCGCCCTGTAAAGCCAGGGAGGCGGAGGCCACCGAGCGGGTTGTCATGGTTTTACCTTCAATGACAGAGACCGCGCCGGTGAGGTTGACTTTTTTCTGGGTGCCGTAACCGACCACCACTACTTCGCCGATTTGTTTGTTAGACGGTTCCAGGTAGATGTTGACCTTCTGCTGGCTGGTAGCTGCCAGTTCCTGTGTTTTATATCCTACGAAAGAAAAAACGAGTGTAGCCGTTTCCGTTGTACCGGCAAACTGGAAGTCGCCGTTAGCGTTGGTGGTGCCTCCTTTGGCAGTACCTTTCATCACTACGCTGACACCGATCAGCGGTGTGCCGTCTTTATCTTTTACACTGCCTTTGAACAGGTAGTTCTTTTGCCCGAAGGCATATGGCTGTTGCAGGATGACGAGGAGCAGGAGCAGAAAGCTGCCCAGTCGCCAGTGACGGGTAGATTTTCCCATACAAAAAAAATTTTGATTGATAATAGCTTGATATAAATAAATAGCAGTCGCATAACCGGCCTTCCTGCCGGCGGCAGTAATTACAGGTATTGCATGTTGGTTGATGGTCCGGGCATAAAGTTGATCAATGATATTATGTGTGTCCGGGTGATTGACAGCCCTTCACTTTTTATCCTTTCTGCAGGGATGCTGAAATGCCGCAGCGGCCCAACCTCGCTTTTAGGCACAGGACACAGGCGGGGACAGCCGGCCCCGAAACAGATTTCTGTATGATTCTGACCGGCATAGGCAATAAGGCATAGCAACAGCCGGCAGCTGGTGACAAGTAGCTTTAGTTTCATCAGAACGCGTGTAGAATTTGTAGTTGTGTTTATAAAATATGTGGCTACAAAAAGCCTACTTTATAACAAATATGCCTCGGCTAGGGCTAAAATAGTAATTCTTTTAAATAATATCCGTATAATTAATTAAATTTTTTAAAAACAATATGGAAATACAGGCTGGAAGAGAATTTTAAATTATCTAGTACTTAACAAACGCTTTAACCCCGCAGGATAAGTATCGCCGGTGTCGGTACCTGCGCCATCCATAAATGCGCCATAGGTAATACTGTCGCCAAAACAAAGAATACGGCGATAACGGCGCAACAGCCGGTGTTTTTTAAGATAGTCATACAACTGTGCGGCCATGAACCGGTAGCCTGCGGCTGTGGGATGAATACCATCTTCCCTGCCCATATTAGCGGCATTGACAATCAGCGAAGCAGCCGTTCTGTTCGGCTCCCCGCGGCGAACAAATACCTCATGGAGATCAAGGCAATAAACCTGTTCCGAAGCGGCGATTTCCCGGACAATGGCACAGGCACTGTCTATCCTGACGTTGGGATCTGTATCGTATAACGCACGCCGGTGGCGCTGAAAGAGATACCCCGTATCTACCGGCAGAGAAGTCATCAGCACTACTTTGGCGCCGGTCTGCCGGATACGCTGTACCAGCTGCCTGTACTGCGCGGTATATTGTCCGTATGGCACCAGCTTGCCGGAATTGACCATATCGTTTGTTCCGGCCATCAGCACCACCAGGTCAGGCCGCAAGGCCACCACATCCTGCTCTACCCTCCTCAGCAGATCGGAGGTACTATTACCCCCTACCCCTTTGTTGATCACGGTATAGGGTCGGGAAGCACAGGCCACACAGGCCATGAGACAGCATAAGAGCAGATAACGCATCACAGGGAAATTACGAATTACGAATTTGGAACGAATCGGATAAAGATATAGCTCCCCATTCGTAATTCGTAATTCGTAATTGATTTTAGTATTTTTATGATTCAATTATTTCAGCGGCAACAGGGATGAGTGATCAGCACAATAAGTACACAGAGGATGCATTTATACAGCAACTGGCGGCAGGAGACCAACAGGTATTCCGGCAGCTGTTCGACTGGCATTATAAAGCCCTGTGTTATTTTGCCGGCTCCATTGTCTCCCATACCCATGCGGCGGAAGACCTCGTACAGGAAGCTTTTTCCAAACTATGGGACAAACGCGGCGATTTTCAGAGTACCGCCAGTATCAAGGCTTTCCTGTTTATTTCCACCCGTAACGCCTGCCTGAATTATCTGAAACAACAAAACAGGTTGACCGAAAGGGAGCAGGAATTCCTGTACCACCAGGACGGGCAGACAGCCCCTGTTGCTGCCGGTTTCGATCCGCTGCTGGCAGAAACCGAACTGCTGCAACACCTGTACGCCGCCATAGAACAATTACCCGCCCAATGCAAGCGGGTATTTAAAATGGGCTACCTGGAAGGCCGGAAAAATGAAGAGATTGCCACCGCGCTCAATATCTCCTACAATACCGTTCGCACCCAGAAACTGCGCGCCATCAAACTGCTGCGCAGCAGCGTACTGAAAAAACAGGTGCTCCCGCTCCTGCCGCTTTATCTCACCCTGCTGCGATACTATGACTATAAAGGATAAAACCTATGTTCCAAAACGTTAATCCCACTACGACACTGACGCTGGAAGAAGCCATTGAACAAGGGCTGACAGACCATCTCTCCTACGATTTTGAATTCCTGGCCGAAGATGTGCCCGGACAGAAAGTGCTGATCTTCTCGGAAGATGTACACACCGACCAATTGCTGGACCTGCACAACATCTATGTGGAGCAGGATATCGCCGGGATGATCTTCCGGGGCAACCTGCAGGTAGACAATTCCATCATTGACTATGAACCGGACACCTACGCCTGCTTCCTGTTGATAGAGGGCAACCTCACCTGCCGCAACCTTGTTGCCGGCTGCGTTCCCATACACGTAAAAGGGAATGTATATGTCCGGGAAACCTTTATCGGTTACTACAACCACGGCGAGGTCACCATCGACGGCGACCTGCACGCCCGCCTCTGGATCGAAGACGATCACCAGACAACGGTAAAAGGCACTGTACATGCTGTAACCTTCGCCCCGAAGGACTGGACCGCCACTCCTGACTATACCGACTGGCACGATGTGCTGCTGCCGGAAGTGGCCACGCAGCTGCTGAAAGAAGATTACCTCTTTGCCGGCAATGCAGACCTGCTCCGCCTGATCGAAGATGGCCAGCCGGTTTTCAAACAGGACCTCCTGCGCACCGGCATCAGTTCCGATGAATTCCGGCAGCTGTTATACAATGAATTGTTTGCCCCGGGGCTGGACAGCCTGACGGTGACCCAAAAACCGTGGGAGCTGCGTCTCACACAACATAGCGATCAACCGGGCGGCTGGGAAAACGATACCCTGTATATCCTGAACGCCGAAGAAGGGCGGTCCTTTGTTATCTCCACCGCTCCCGGCAAACCACTCTTTTTCGGGTATCAGGTTGCGGACGACCGGTTTGAAGAAGTGACTGATCTTACATCGGAGCCGGGGCAACTGCTGCTCCGCTATTTCACCAGGGCATGCGCCATTGTCAACGCGAAAGTCAACTGGAACCGCTATTACCGGAAAGAGATCGACGAAGAGCAACTGTGGCAACTGATCTGGTTATTCAATCCCGGCGACAACACCGACTTTTTCCTCCCTGTTGCCACTGAGCTCTTCCACCGCGTGGCACTGGCAGCTGATTACCCTTACACGTACATCCATAGCCGTTATCCGGAAGACAGCCTGCGCCGTGGCCTGGATGAAGTCCCCGGCGCCACGGTGCCCGTCGCTTTGCTGGACGGGCTGCTGGACCGCGGACTGATCGCCGAGCTTTCCTACAATAAACCCCTCTCAGGGGAAATGGAGACGCTGAACGAGGTGACCATGCTCTATTGGAATACGCTCCTGAAAACACCGCCACCGTATGACGAAGACCCTGTCAGCGAGGAGTACATGCATTTCGTAAATACAGAGATGCAACCGCAGGGCGCTATGCTCATACGGCTCAATGCCGGCATGCGCAACTACCTGCTGGCTTGTATGCCGGTGGCCGCTATTCCGCAGCTGAAACAACTGGCAGATGCGCTCGACGTTACAGTGGAGTTTTAGGCCGTGGGGTCCCCGACCCTGATGCAGGGGCAGGCGATGCGCCCGACGTCACAGCGGAGTTTCAGGCCTTCTGCCCCTGGTCGTTAATGCGGTTGACAGCTGATGCGCCCGGCGGCGCACCGGATTCCTACATCTTTATATTCAGTCAGTTACCTATTGATTTAAAAAAAATTTAAAATTTCTTTCGTTTTCTTTTCATCGAACTCGACAAGTTGTTGTTTCTATAAAAACAGCAATAGTGGGAGTTCCTGACAGCCAACAACCGGATACATTTTTACAGCGGGTCGCCTATCTGATCGCGCGGCACCAGCAGGACCAGCTGACTGCCGGCGAAGCCGAAGAACTGCGCGCCTGGCTGGATGCCGCGCCGGAGAACCGCCGTTTCCTGGAACAGTGGAGCGATACCCGTTTGCTGGCAGACAAACTGCAGCGGTTTACCCAACCCGATGTCAACACCGCCTGGGAGGCCTTTCGGGCCAAACACCTGACCAATGCCCATCCCACAGAAGTTCCCCGGAAAACATTCCGGCTGTCCCGGTGGCACTGGAGCGCAGCAGCAGCAGTTGTGCTGCTGGCCGGTACTGCCTGGTACATCCAGCACTCCCGCCCCGCTGCGCCTATCGCGCAGCAGCAGGAACAGACGCCCGTACGGCCGGGCACCAGCAAAGCCGTGCTCACCCTGGCCGACGGCTCCACCATACAGCTGGACAGCGCCGGCAACCAGGTGATCGCACAAGGGGCCTCCAACATCCTGCAACAGCAGGGACAGCTTCGCTATGATCTCCAAAATCCGGACGCAGCGCCGGCACTGAATACACTGACTACTCCCCGTGGCGGCCAGTTCCGGGTAATACTCCCGGACGGCACCGCCGTATGGCTCAACGCCGCTTCTTCCATCACCTACCCCACCGCCTTCCGCGAAGGCGCCAGACAGGTAAGCATCACCGGTGAAGCGTACCTGGAAGTAACATCAAAAGCCAACCATCCGTTCCGGGTCACCATCAACGACCAGACAACCGTAGACGTACTAGGCACCAGCTTCTGCATCAGCGCCTATGCCAACGAAAACACCATCAACGCCACACTGGTGAGCGGTGCGGTAAAAGTCAATACCGGCAACACTTCCCGCGTACTGGCCCCCGGCCAGCAGGCACAGATCAGCAACGGCAGCATAACTGTCAGCCAGACAGACACCGCTGCCGCCATCGCCTGGAAAAACGGGGAATTCTATTTCAACAACGCCGATATACCGGCCATCATGCGGCAACTGGAAAGATGGTACGATGTACATGCGGTATACGAGGGCAATATCCCCTCCCGCACCTTCCAGGGCGAGATACAACGCAACCTGCCGCTGGAAGACGTACTGGAAGGCCTGCAGTCAACAGGCATCCGTTTTCATATGAAAGGAAGAAACATTATTGTACAACCATAAATTGTCATGATTCACAACGAGCGAAACCAGCCATCTATCACCTATATGCACAACTAAACACAACAATGGCTGTCCGCCCATAAAAAACCGGAGGTGATTGGACCCACCCCCGGCGAATGTCCGGACGAAGACAGTCATTAAGCTTTTGACGCACTTAAATACTGATTATTTACATCCAAACAATGCAAATCTATGCAATTGAATCTTTATGCAAAGACTCTTTCTATACCAGGGTCTTTACCAACCAAAATTGCGTTAACAATGAGATTAACAGTGATGTTACTGATTGCGGCCACACTAAAGGTTTCTGCCGGCGCTTCTGCGCAGACAGTGTCGCTTTCTGCGCGCAACATCTCCATGGAAAATGTGTTTACGGCTGTTAAAAAACAGACCGGCTACCTGTTCTTTTATGACCGCGCGCTCCTGCGCAGCACGCGGCCTGTCAGCGTACAGGCGCAACAGCAGCCGCTGCAGGACTTCCTGGCGGACGTATTTAAGGACCAGCCACTGGACTACACCATCAAAGACAAAACCGTTTTCATCAAACGGCGCGACCTTCCTGTTGCCGCTCCGGTACAGCAACCGGTGACCGGCACCGTGAAGGATGCCGCCGGCGTGCCGCTGCCAGGCGTAACGGTAAAGGTGAAAGGTACCAGTAACGGCGCCATCACCGACCCGGAAGGCAACTTCAGCATCAAAGCCCATCCCGGCGATGTGCTCGTGATCTCCTATGTGGGCTTTGAACCGAAAGAAATCACCGTAGGCAGCGATACCAACGTTCCCGTTATATTACAGGCCGCAGTAAGCGCGCTCAACGAAACCGTGGTCATCGCCTACGGCACCACCAGCAAAAGACTCAATACCGGCTCCGTCAGCAGTGTAAAAGCCAGCAACATCGCGTCTAATCCTGTGATGGACCCGCTGTCCGCGTTGCAGGCAAACGTTCCCGGCCTGCTGGTCACCTCCAGCAATGGCCTGCCGGGATCCGCCTTTAATGTGAGCATCAGAGGCCAGAACTCTGTATTAAAAGCCAACCAGCCACTATATATTGTCGACGGCGTGCCTTTCATCTCAGACCCGCTCAATGCTTTCACCTCCGCCAACGGCAATCAAAGCCCCCTGGCATCTATCAACCCGGCCGACATAGAGCGGATCGATGTACTGAAAGATGCAGATGCTACCTCTATCTACGGGTCCAGAGGCGCTAACGGCGTGGTGCTCATTACCACCAAACGCGGGAAAGCCGGTAAAACACAGACGACATTCAACGTGTATACCGGCGGCAGCAAAGTGGTGAACATGGTAGACATGCTCTCTACTCCGCAGTTCATCCAGATGCGCAAAGAAGCCTTCCGGAATGACAATCAAACGTATACTGATGAAACAGCTCCTGACCTGACTATCTGGGACCAGCAGAAAACCACCGACTGGCAAAAGCTGATGATCGGCAATACCGGCCACGTAACGGAAGCACAGGGTAGCGTATCCAGCGGTAATGCCCAGACACAGTTCAGATTAAGCGGCACTTTCCGTAAGGAAACCACCGTGATGCCCAATAATCTCGGCTTTACCAAAGGCGCGGGCAGCATCAGCGCAGACCACAGTAACAAAGACGGTCGTTTTCATATAGGCGCCGTCGTTAACTACTCTTCCCTGCGCGACAACTCCATCGCCGCCAGCCTCGCGGGCTTCACCGATATGGCGCCCAACTACCCGATATATGACTCCACCGGCAACTACTATTGGATGCCTGCCGGCATGAATCCCATGGCCTTCCTGCTCCGCAGCTCGGATGCCCGTACCAACAACCTGGTGGCACAAACAGACATCCGCTATACGCTGCTGCCGGGCCTTAACCTGAAAGCCAATGTAGGTTATACCCGCAGCGATATGCAACAAACACAACTGGTGCCGCTGAAAAGCAACAACCCTAACACCACCGCCACCAGCACCGCCAACTACGGCAACACGCAAGCCAATACCTACATCATAGAACCGCAGATCGATTACACCACCACCATCTCCAAAGGCACCCTGCAGGTACTGGTGGGCGGCAGCTGGCAGGAAGCGCTCCGCAAAGGCAGCTGGGTGATCGGGGAAGGCTATTCCAGCGACGCGATGCTGGAAAACATGAACGCCGCTGCCAAACTCACCGCTAAAACTACGACGTATGCCCTCTACCGTTATAATGCGGTATTCGGTAAAGTGAACTATAACTGGGAAGAAAAATACCTGCTCAACGCTACGTTCCGCCGCGACGGCTCCACCCGCTTCGGACCCGGCAACCGCTTCGGTAACTTCGGCGCGGTAGGCGCAGCATGGATCTTCAGCAAAGAGTCCTTCATCCCCGAAGGGTCCATACTCAGCTATGGTAAACTGCGCGCCAGCATCGGTTCCTCCGGCAACGACAATATCGGCGATTATGCTTACCTCGACGCATGGCAGTCAACCTCTTTCCCTTACGACGGTATCACCGGCCTTACCCCCGCCCGGCTGGCCAACCTCAATTATCACTGGGAAGTGAGCCGCAAGAAAGAGGCCGCCCTCGAACTGGGTTTCTTCAAAGATCGTTTGCTCATCACCACCAACTACTACCATAATATTTCAGACAACCAGCTGCTGGATTATAAATTATCACCGCAGACAGGGTTCCCTTCCGTTACCCGTAACTTCCCCGCCAAAGTGCTCAACAGCGGATGGGAATTTGAAATCAACGCTACCAACATCCAACGGAAAGACTTCACCTGGCGTACCTCCTTCAATATGTCCATCAACAAAAATGAACTGAAGGAGTTTCCCAATATCGAAGCTTCCTCCTATAAAAATTTGATGGTGGTAGGCAAACCGATCACCATTCAGAAAGGCTTCCAGTTTGCCGGCATTGACCCGCAAACCGGCCTCGCCCTTTTCCAGAGTGCCAAAGGCGGCACCACCAGCACCCCCTCCGACCCCGATGATTTTGTCATCCTGGGCAATCACATGCCGGAGTTCTATGGCGGTCTGCAAAACAGTTTCTCCTATAAAGGCATCAGCCTCGAGTTCCTGTTCCAGTTCGTAAAACAGGAAGGCACCTCCTTTAACTATGGCTATGGCATACCTTACCCTGGCTCCGGTTCCAACCAGAGCCTGTATGCCCTCGACCGCTGGACCGCCCCCGGCGATAATGCCGGCGTGCCAAAAGCCACTGTCGGTTCCGGCGCGGCTAACTTCCGCAGCTATTCTATCTCCAGCGCACAGTGGGGCGACGCTTCCTTTATCCGGTTGAAAAACCTCTCCCTGCGCTATGATCTCTCCAGATATGTACAGAAATGGAAACTGGCCGGCGCCAGCGTTTACGGTCTCGCCCAGAACCTGTTCACCATCACGGGGTACGAAGGATACGACCCTGAAACGCAGGGCAGGATGATGCCTCCGGTGAAAACATATACCATAGGATTACAATTGTCACTCTGATAAAAAACACAGACATGAAACGCATTTATATATACTTCACTTTACTGGCTGTTTCCGCGACGGTGGCTTGTAATAAATATGTAGACACACCACTCCCTAAAAATGAGCTGGTGTCTGAACTGGTGTTCACCGATGACAAGACTGCTACCGCTGCAGTAACAGGCCTGTACACCAGCATGAACGCCTATAACTACCAGTTTGCCAATGTGCTGGCCAGCTTCCTGTCTTCGATGCAGGCCGACGAAATGTACTATTTCTCCACCTTTGAGAACTACGACGTTTTCCGGCAGAACAGGCTCGTACCCAGCAGCCAGTATGTAACAAGCATGTTTGCCGACCAGTATGCCTTTATCTATCATACCAACGCCTGCCTGGAAGGACTGAAGAAAACCACGGCCCTTTCTCCCAACGTTAAAAAACAACTGCTGGGCGAATCTTATTTCATGCGCTCTTTCTTTAATTTCTACCTGGTGAATATGTACGGCGATGTGCCCCTGATCACTTCCACCAACTACGAAGAGAATGGCCTCAAACCGCGCGCTGCCAGGTCGGTCGTATATGATACGATCATCAAAGACCTGAACGAAGCGGTATCGCTGATGAGCGACGACTACCCAACAGGTACGCGGGTACGTCCCAACCGGGCAGCCGCCAACGCACTGCTGGCCAGGGTGTACCTTTACAATCAACAATGGGCGCTGGCAGAAGCAACCGCCGGCAAAGTGATCGCCGACAGCAAATACTCCCTGCTGCAGGACCTGAACAAAGTATTCCTGGCCAACAGCGGAGAAGCCATCTTCCAGCTGCAACCGGTGAACGTGGCCAATGGCCGCAATACCTGGGAAGGCTTTACCGCCACTCCCGCCACCCCTACGGCCACTGCAGTGTTCCGGCTGGATACCCTGCATTTTATCTCCCGCTTTGAAGCCAATGACCTGCGGCTGGCCAACTGGACCGGCTTCCGCAAAACTACCGCCGGCGCAACTTACTATTTCCCGTATAAGTACAAAATCAGGTTAGGCACACTCGGCGTAGTCAACGAATACTCCATGGTGCTCCGCCTCGCCGAACAATACCTCATCCGCGCTGAAGCCCGCCTGCAGCAAGGAAAACTGGACGACGGCCGCGCTGATATCGACGCCATCCGCGTCCGCGCCGGCCTTCCCAAACTGTCTGCGTCCCTCAGCAAAGACGACCTGCTGAAAGCCGTGGCCAAAGAAAGACACCTGGAACTGTTCACCGAATGGGGACACCGCTGGTTTGACCTGAAACGGACCAAACAGTCCACCGCCGTACTGAAACCTATCAAAGGCGCCAACTGGCAGGATACAGACACCCTGTACCCCATCCCGGTAGACGCTACCAGCACCAACCCCAACCTCACCCAAAACCCGGGATACTAATGACGTACCGTTTTTCATTTGCCATATTGTTACTGTTGTTGCTGACCGGCGTTGCTATCAACGCCCGGTCGCAGCAGCGGGTAACCATCACGCCGCAATACCCGCAGCGTGGTGATCTCGTTACGGTGACCTACGATCCACGGTCACCGGGAGCTGTAATCCCTGACAGCGTATCCGGCATCACACTGGTGTTCTCCTACTCCAATTTTTATGATGTAGCGACCAGAATACCCTTGCACCGGCAGGGAACAAAGTGGACGACCTCCTTCCGCCTGGCAGGTTTTGCCACCTATGCTACCTTTTACCTGGAAAGCGGTGAGCTCATCGACAAGCCCGCAGCAGACAGCCACTACCCGGTACCCGTATACACCGGCAAACAGCCGGTGGAAAACGGCCTGCTGTACAAGGCTTACAGTCTGTCTGCACAAAGAGGCAAGTCACCCGGGCTCGCCGCGGAACAGGCCGCCCTGTACCAACAGGAGCTGGACCACTACCCCGGAAACTATGAAGCCAAAATACGGCTGCTGCAATACAAAATGCAACACGCTGCCGACGCCAAAGCCCGCGAAACCGCCCGTCAGCAGGCATTGCAGGTGATCGCCCGGAAATTCAACAGCGCCCCCACCGTCGCCGGCAACCTGAATAAAGTCACCATGGGCTACCTGATCATCGGTGAAAAAAGCCGGGTAGACTCCATCCGCCAGGTGGTGCTGAAACGTTTCCCCGGCAGCGGTCCGGCCATTGAACAACTGTCTTCCAACCTCCGTAAAGAAAAAGATACCGCCACCCGGATAAGGCTGCTGGAACAAGCCCTGCAAAAGGAGAACGCAAAAAACGCGGACGACTATACGGGCATGCACGACCAGCTGTTTGCGTTATACGCCGCACAGCGTAACACCGAAAAAACGTTGTACCATGCCCGTAAGGTAGCCGGCCAACGCCGCAATCCCTGGACGGCCGAGACCTTAAAAGACCTCGCCACCACCCTGCAGGTCAACCGGCTCGCGCCGGACACCGCCCGCTACTATGCGCAACTGGCGCTGGCCCAGGCCGACAGCTTCCCTGCCGGCGTTATCCGGCACTTCCCGGAAACAGGCTACATCTACCCGTTTGTAGACGATAGCACCCGCAAGGCTGTCACCCGTAAAGCACAGGCCAACCTGCATTCACTGCTGGCGTTAATAGACCTCCAACAGGCACGCCTGCACGAAGGCGGCCTGCAAATGGACAGTGCCCTCGCTATCTCCCCCGACCACGAAACACTCAACAACGCCACCGACTTCTATACCCGCACCCACAATACGGAAAAGCTGAAAGCAGTGCAACAGCTGCGGGAAAAAATACTGCTGGACAAAGTACGCCGTCAGCTTATCAGCCGGCCGGCACCATCGCTGCAGTCTTTTGTAGATATGAAAGGTAAGCCGGTATCGCCCGACGCACTGAAAGGTAAAATTATACTGATTGATTTCTGGGCCACCTGGTGCGTTCCCTGTATGCAGGAAATGCCTTACCTGCAACAGTTGTACGAGGCTTATAAAGACAATCCCAAAGTAGTGTTTATGGTGGTCAACAGCGGTGCGCGCAACACCCTCGCCGATGCGCAGGGATGGTTCGGCCACAAGAAATACACCTTCCCGGTGTATTACAATACCGATCCTGATGTGGGAGAGAAATTCCGTTTTAATATTATTCCGGCCACCTATGTCATCGATCCCAAAGGCAATATCCGTTTTGCCAACATCGGGTTCGAAGGCGCCGAGGTAGCTGCCAAACTAAAGCTGCAACTGCAACTGGTGGAATCAGCTTCCTTCTGATGCCAGTATGCCGGCAATCGCTTTGATCAGTCCCTTGTCTGTTACCCCATTCATTTTCCAGCCGCTCTTCATTTTCCGGATGATGCCTTTGCTTTCATCATTCAGGTAGATGTCCCACTCCACACAATCCCCTTCCTCACAGGTCTCCATCACGGGAATGGCTTCTCCCTCATAGGCAATGTCCCTGTAAGAAAACTCCAATGGCACGGAAGCGCTTTTCAGCTGGGTGATCATGTCCTGGAGGAAACTGATCATACGTTTCCGCTGAATGCCGAAAGAAGCGTTCCATTTGTTTTTGGAAGCACGTTTATGCGCGAGCTTAAATTTAAAGCCGGACATTTTAGTCGTATAGTCGTCGGCGTTAATTTTATCCACCTGCTGATTGGCGAGGATATACCAGTGATAGCCGGTGCCTACAGGGACGCCGGAACCTTCGGGGGCGTGGCCTGCGCGGCGTTTGACCACCTCATAGGAAATTTCCCACAGGTCGGGCGTGATCTTGGTTTCACGCCATACGCCGGCGTCATAGTTCCATTTATGGCTCCGGCCGATTTTCATGCCGGTATACTGTTTTCCTTCAAACTGTTTCCATGCGTTGTAGCTGCCGGCAACAGGCACATTCTTCTTTGCCGCTGCCTTTTTCTTCGGTGCCGCAGGTTTGGCCGCCTTTTTACGGGAAGGCGCGGTAACCGCTCTGGTTGCTGCCATCGTATTGAGTTTAGCAAGATGGCATCAATAATCAGACCTGAATCAATTACGAATTACGAATTACGAATGGAGGGCTCCCTTTTGGAAAGGTTATTAATGAACCGCTCCATAATGGAGCCCTCCATTCGTAATTCGTAATCCGTAATTCGTAATTTATAAAAGAACAAGTTGTTCGTACAGGCGTTGCAGCGTGGCCGCCGCGTCTGTACACAGTCCGCCATGCGTTCTGGAAGTTTGTACGATAGTACTTCTCGTGGCGGTAAGCCAACGGAAACGGGAAGCGAGGTCCAGCATGCCGATAGGTCCGCCCTGCCGGCCGCCGTTACATATTTTTTCGATGGCGCAGAGGTAAGCGGCCAGCTCTGAAATGTCGATGGCCGGGCACAGCGCGCGCAGCCGGGCTTCGTCCAGCGTGTACCGCATCTGCAGGAATTGCTGTTTTTTACAGTAGAGCATGACACCTGCATTGAGAAACTCTTCCCGCTCTACCCGTGGCACTACGCGTATAACGGCGTACTCATATAAGTGTTGATCTTGCATATACTGCTTCTTTTACAAAAATTTCTGAGGAGGCAACCCGCCTGGTTAAAAACTGTGCATATACTTCGCGTCTTTCCGCGGGTGACACGCCTTCATGGCCGGTCAGCCATTCTTCCGGCACCAGGTCCACGATGGCGCGGATGCGCTCCGGCGTCAGGATGGCGCGGAAAGCGCTGTCCACCTCCGCTATCTGTGTAGCCTGCGGCAGCAATACATGGTCTTTTATTTTGGCGAAAGGCCGGGTGGCCTGTTCCTCCCAGTTGTCCCACGAGTGATGAAAGTACAGCGAAGCGCCGTGGTCTATCAGCCACAGCTCCTGGTGCCACATCAGCATATTGGTATTCCGCACGGTACGGTCCACATTGGTGAGCAGGCAGTCGAGCCATACGATCTTCGAGGCCAGGTTTTCGTCGATGGTGGTCACCACCGGATCGTAGGTAATGGACCCGGAGAGGTAATGTAACGCCAGGTTGAGGCCCACGCTGGATTTGAGCAGGTCCTGTATTTCTTCGTCGCCCTCGTTGCGGCCATAATCCTGGTCCAGCGTGGCAAAGACGATTTCCGGCACTTTGAGGCCCAGCGCCCGGGCTGTTTCTCCGCCGATCAGTTCAGCGATCAGGGCTTTCACGCCCTGGCCGGCGCCCCTGAATTTCAGCACATACAGGAAACCGTCGTCGGCTTCCGTCAGCGCAGGCAGCGAACCACCTTCCCGCAACGGGGTCACGTAGCGGGTCACCTGCACGGTCCTGAGTGAATATTGATGATTGTTGATACCTGACATAATAGTTGTTATCCTGTTAAGGACGGCCCAAATTAGGTTATTTTTTTCAGAATCAGGTTCAGCGCGGCTTTTCATGGCATCACGATGTACCTGCACGGTAAAGGCGGAGACTTATCCCCTGCGTTGGAAGGCCCCTGAAGCACCGATTCCGAATTGTTTCCTATATTTAGGCGGAAGAAAATCAGGTACATATTGTCAAGGTCATCTATCCCGGATGAAAGAGAGCAACTGCTAGCGATAGCAGCAGGTAACGAGGCCGCCTACACGCGCATGTTCAACACCTACAGCCAACAGGTGTTCAATGCCGCTATGCTGTATCTGAAAGACCCCGCAGCGGCCAGGGAAGTGGTACAGGAGATTTTTATGCGGGTGTGGCTGAAGCGCGAAGCCCTGAACGCCATCGATGATTTTTCCGACTACCTCTTTATATTAACCCGCAACCATATATATGACAGCTTCCGCAAACAGCAGGTAAAACAAAAAGCCATGGCTTACCTCGGCATGCAGGAACCGGGTTATGCCAACGACACGGACCATGTGGTGCAGGACCACCAATACCAGCAGATATTGCATGACGCCATCGACTCGTTGCCGCCGGCGCGCAAAAAAATCTACCTCGCCCGCAAGCAGGGGCTGAGCAATGAAGAAATCTCCCATCAACTGAATATCTCCGTACACACCGTAAAAAAACAACTGCAGCTGGCCCTCCGCTCTTTACGGTCCATCATCAAACAACAGCTCAATCATTTTTGGATTTTTTGATGTACGATTTTTTGATTTTGGGGCTTTATTTCCCAATCCCCAAAATCAAAAAATCGTACATCAAAAAATTTCAAAATTTTTTTCCGGGGGATACTCCTTTTCTTTCCGTCGTTCGTCTTTACCCCTGTCACCATTCTAAAGTCGCTATAATGACTATCGCTGAAATCAGGCAACTACTGGATAAATATAAGTATCAGCCGCTGAGCCCGGATGAGCTGGCACAACTGCAGGAAGCGGTTGCCAGCGGAGCATTTGAAGAGGAGATCAAGGCTGATATCCTTCATACGTTGTATACCCGGTCGGCCCCCGAAGCCGAATGGGCAGCAGCGGAGAAAAACGCGGTATTGCAACAGGTATTGCAGGCAATGCCGCTACGGCCGGTGCGCAACACAGTCCGGAGACGCTGGATGTATGCCGCGGCGGCAATATTGGCGGCAGGTATCATGACCAGTGGCTTATTGCTGATGCGCCGGCCGGCAGCGCCGGTACCCGTGGCCGTTACGGTCAAATCCCACCCGCTGGCGCCCGGTAGCAACAAAGCCATGCTCATACTGGCGGACAACAGCACCATTACCCTGGACAGCAGCAGCAACGGCGCACTGGCCGTACAGGGCAGTACGCAGATCAGCAACACCAACGGGGCGCTGACCTACAAAGGCAATGGCGATAATAAACAACCACTTTATAATACGGTAGCCACGCCCAGAGGAGGGCAATACCAGCTTACCCTGGCCGATGGCAGTAAGATATGGCTGAATGCCGCCAGCAGTATCCGTTTCCCGGCAGCTTTCACCGGCAAAGAGCGGCTGGTGGAGGTAACAGGGGAAGTATATTTTGAAGTAAGCCAGAACGCACAGATGCCTTTCCGGGTAAAAGTCAACACTCCCGGCGTGGAAGAGATGACCGTTACGGTGCTGGGCACCAGTTTCAACGTGATGGCTTATGCCGACGAACAGGCCATCCGCACCACCCTGGTAGACGGCGCCGTACAGGTGGCCCGTGGCGGTCAGCAAAGCCTGCTCAAACCCGGTTACCAGGCGACCATATCCCCTAACGGCGGCACTTTTGAAACCAGCGTGGCCGATGTGGAACAAACCCTTGCCTGGAAAGAAGGCAAGTTCCGCTTCCGCAATACCAACATCCGTACCATCATGCGGCAGCTGGCCCGCTGGTACGATATAGAAGTGGCTTATGACGGCAATGTGTCCGATATCGACCTTACGGGGGTGATCTCCCGCCGCGAAGATGCAGGCGCCCTGCTCAAAGCCCTCGAAACTACCCAACGCGTCAAATTCACAGTGGAAGGACGTACCATCACCGCGAGACCGGTGACGCCCCACTAGCACTTATACCTGTAGTAAAAATTATGTAACGTTTAAAAGATTTCATGGTATGAACACGTAATGAACAACATCAACCACCATTAGCGGTAGAAAAAACCGGACCCCGATTGCAGTCAGGGCCCGGCAATAAATGGCTACCCAATTTCACTTGAGGATTAGAAACTGAATTTTTTAAAAAGCCACGAACACAAAAGTATGCAACAACTTACTACTGGCAAAGCCTGCCGGCCAGAACGGCCTTTGCTCCGAAAATTTCTGTTGGTTATGAAATTAACTGCCACCCTGCTATTGGCCGTCACCCTGCACATAAGTGCTAAATCGTTTTCCCAAACGGTTACCCTGAAGGGTAAACGGCTAGCCCTGTACGACGTGTTCAATAACATCAGCAAACAAACCGGCTATGAGTTTGTGTACGATGAAAAGTTATTGCAAGGCTCCGGCCCTGTTAATATGAATGTCAATAACGCCCCGCTGACGGACGTACTCGACAAATGCCTGAAAGGCAAGCCCCTGGAATACTCGATCGTCAACAAGATCATCGTGATCAGCCCTAAACCGGCGCCGGAAAGCGTACTCCAGGCAGCGCCCATCAAAGGTACTGTCACCGGCGCCGACGGGAAACCACTGTTCAACGTCAGCGTACAGGTGAAAGGCACCACCCGGGGCGCCATCACCAACGAACAGGGCGGCTTCTCCATCCAGGCAAACGCCAAAGAAATACTGGTGTTCAGCTCCATCGGCTATGAAACGAAAGAAATCACCATCGGCAGCAATACCACCCTGGCGGTAGTGCTCAATATGTCCAACACCCAGCTGACCGGTGTAATGGTCACCGCCCTTGGTATCAAACGCTCCGAAAAAGCCATCACCTATGCTATGCAACAGGTGAGCGGCGGCGAGCTGACAAAAGCCAAAGACCCGAACCTGATCAATACCCTCAACGGTAAAGTAGCCGGCCTCTCCATCTCCCCAGCGCCTCCGGCGTGGGCGGTTCGGCTAAAGTGGTACTGCGCGGCAACAAGTCCGGCATCGGTAACAACCAGGCGCTGTACGTGATTGACGGGGTGCCCATGAACAACAACCTCACCAATCAGCCTACCAGCGCCTATGGCGGCAGCAACGCCTACGACGGCGGCGACCCCATCTCCAACATGAACCCGGAAGACATCGAAAGCATCTCCGTGCTGAAAGGCGCTTCCGCAGCCGCCCTTTACGGCAGCCAGGGCGCCAACGGGGTGATCCTGGTCACCACCAAAAGCGGCAAAACCGGTAAAGCGCAGATCAACTTCTCTTCCGGCGTAAACCTCGCACAGGCAGCCTACAAACCGGAACTGCAGGATAATTATGGCAGGACCAACGCCACTTCTCCCCAAAGCTGGGGCGATAAGCTCAGCAGTCCTGCGGTTAACAATATGTCATCGTTCTTTCAAACCGGTCAGACCTATACCAACGCCCTAAGCCTGTCTGCCGGCACGGAACAACTGCAGACGTATTTCTCCTACGCCAATACCGCCGCTACCGGTATAGAACCCGGTAATAAACTGGGCCGCCACAATATCAATTTCAAGGAAACAGGTCACTTCCTGAATAATAAACTCACCGCGGAAGCTGACGTGAATTATATGACCCAGAAGATCGACAATACGCCGCTCTCCGGTTTGTATTTGAATCCGTTGATTGGCTTATACCTTTTCCCCCGCGGTCAGGACATCCGGCCTTTCAAAAACCAGTTTGAGATACCCGACCCGTCCCGCAACTTCCTGCCGGTCCAGAACTGGACCAACCTGGAAGATATCCAGCAAAATCCCTGGTGGATCACCAAACGCAGTCCCAACACCCTGAACAGGAACCGGCTGCTGCTCAACGCCAGTGTGAAATATGAAATCAACTCCTGGCTGAATGTACAGGCCCGTGGCAGCATTGACCGCATCAATGACGTATATGAGCAGAAGATGTATGCCGGCACCTATAAAGTACTGGCCCCCGCCAATGGCGTCTACAACTACAACAACGCCACTACCACTCAACAATACGGTGACCTGTTACTGAACTATAATATTCCCGTTGGCAAAGACTTCCGTCTCACCGGCGTACTAGGCGGGAGCCTCCGCGATGTGAAGACTACCGGCGTAAAATTCAACTCCGGCCAGGATGGGCTGAAGATCGCCAACATCTTCGTCATCCAGAACTTTAACACGTTGAACGCGCTCAACTCCGGTACCCTGCCTGAAAACCACGGACAGTTCCAGTCCGCCTTTGGCAGCGCCAGCCTCTCCTTTAAAGAAATGGCTTACCTGGACGTGACCGCCCGTAACGACTGGTCTTCCAACCTCGCCTATACGCCCAACGGTTCCTACTTCTACCCTTCCGTAGGCCTCAACCTGATCCTCAGCCAGATGATGCAGCTGCCGCAAGCCATCTCCTTCCTAAAGGTAAGAGGCTCTTATGCAGAAGTAGGCAACTCCCCCGATCCTTACAAAAGCCACGTTGCTGACAATACTTTTGGCGTAGGCAGCGCTATCAGCAATGTACAGGCGCCTTTCACCGACCTGAAACCGGAGAAAACAAAATCGATGGAATTTGGTATGGAATGGCGTTTCTTCGATAACAGGCTGACAGCAGACGTTACCTACTATAAAACCAATACCCACAACCAGACGCTCAGCATCCAGTCTCCGCAGGCATCTTTCTATGACCTCTTCTACTTCAATGCCGGCAACATCCAGAACAAAGGGATCGAAGCAGTGTTCCGCTATGACGTGTTCCGCGGCGGTAAGTTCCAGTGGAATACCGGTGTCAACTATTCCGTGAATGACAACCGTATTGTGGAACTGGCAGAAACCAACCCTGAGTTTGTGCTGAGCGGCGCTTCCGGCGCCAACTTTGTGTCCAAATTCAAAGTGGGCGGTTCTTTCGGCGACATCTACGGCACAGTGCTGCAACGCGATGAACAGGGCCGTATTAAAATTGATGACAAAGGATCTCCCATCAAACAAGGCGGAGATGTGGTTTACCTTGGCAATGCCAATCCGAAATGGCAACTGGGCTGGAACAACAATCTCTCCTACGGCGACTTCACCCTGTCTTTCCTCATCGATGGCAAATTCGGCGGCCAGGTGATGTCTGTGACCCAGTCGGTATTAGACCAGTATGGCGTATCCAAAGCAACCGGCGATGCCCGTGATGCCGGCGGTGTAGCGATCAACGGTGTGGGCCCTGACCAGAAAGCTGTTACCAGCGTGGACCCGCAGAAATGGTACAGCACCATCGGTGGCCGCGAAGCGGTATCCGGTGAGTATATGTACAGCGCTACCGTGGTAAGGTTGCGTGAACTGTCACTCGGATACACCGTTCCGGTGAAAAACAGCTGGATGAAAGCGCTGCGTTTCTCCCTCACCGGCCGTAACCTGATCTACTTCCATAAAAAAGCGCCCTACGATCCGGAAATGACCATGTCTACCGCCAACGGCCTGTCCGGTGTAGATATCTTCATGCCGCCCGCTACCCGCAATTATGGCCTGACGCTGAACGCTACTTTCTAATCTATGTCCACCGTAAAACAGAAAAACATGAAACGTATCAACATATTCTCCGGTAAATATCGCCTTCCCGCTATCGCAGCGGGACTGCTGCTGGCGATGAGCGCCTGCACCAAAAATTTTGAGCTGTACAATACCGATAACACCGGTATCCCCAACGGAATGCTGGAAGCGGACTTCTATAACCTCAGTTATCTGAAGACGGCTACTATGGCTATTTATAACTTCTCCGGCGGCGGCGATCCCAACTCTTTCCAGTTACAACAAAACCTGAATGCCGACTGCTTTTCAGGCTACATGGCTTCTGCCAATCCGTTCAACGGCGGCAGGAATAACCTGAGCTATTTTATGATGACCGGCTGGAACGGAGAAGCCTTCAAAGTAGGTTACCTGAGCGTCATGGGACAGCTGGCCAAACTGCGGCAGTCCAATATTCCAAAAGACTTCCCCGCCGTGTGGGCCGTGGCCCAGATCGTACAGGTAACTGCCATGAGCCGCGTTACCGACATTTACGGCCCTATTCCCTACAGCAAGGCCGGCACCAGCAAGACCAACATCGACTATGACAGCCAGCAGGAAGTATACACCCGCCTGTTCAAAGAACTGGACACTGCAGGGAATACCCTCCGCGATTTCATTGCCAGCGGTAAAACACTGCCCTTCAAATTCGGCGACTTTGACCTGGTATACAATGCTGACTTCACCAAATGGCTGCAGTTCAGCAACTCGTTGCGCTTACGTTTAGCCATGCACGTTATCAAGGCTGATCCCGCGCTCGCCAAAACGGAAGCCGAAAAAGCCCTGGACCCTGCCAAAGGCGGTGTGATCACCACCAACAACGGCAACATGACCGTAAGGATTCCCGGCGCAGGCTATACGAACCCGCTGGTGTTCGTGGCTAAAAACTGGAATGATATTCAGATCAATGCGTCCCTGCAATGTTATCTGACCGGTTATAAAGATCCCCGTCTCGCTAAGTACATATCCAAGTCTACTGATACTAAATTCCCGGCACAGTACGTTGGTATCCGCCTGGGCAGCATCACAGGCAATAATGCCAAAGATGATTACGTGGGTTATTCCGCCCTCAACTACCAGGACGATATCTTTACGCTGAATACACCGGTACAGCTGATGACCGCCGCGGAAGTGTACTTCCTCCGTGCAGAAGCGGCACTGAACAATTTTGCCAATGCCGGCGGTACCGTACAGTCATTGTATGAGAAAGGCATCAACACCTCCCTGGAACAGTGGCACGTGGCAGACGCCAACTATGTCAACAACAGCGTGAACACCCCGGACAAATATGTAGACCCGAAAAATGCGCAGAACAACATCGACACCCCTACCCATATCACGGTGAAATGGGTGGAAAGCGCTACCCCTGCCCAGAAACAGGAACGTATCAGCACCCAGAAATGGCTGGCCATGTTCCCCGAAGGTCAGGAAGCGTGGACGGAGTTCCGCCGCACCGGTTATCCTAAACTGTTCCCGGTAGTGAACAACAACAGCGGTGGGACCATTAGCACCACCCTGCAGGTAAGAAGACTTCCCTTCCCGCAGAATGAATACAACACCAACAACGCAGCGGTCACCAAAGCCGTCGGTTTGCTCAGCAAACCGGAAGACAACGGCGGCACCCCGCTCTGGTGGGACAAACGCTGAGGCGACTAGCGACGTGGTAATGATATCGCAGGATAACAGTGTAGTTTGGTCATGATGTAATCATCATCGTACAATCTAAAAATTTGATGCTCCTGATGAGCAAAGCGCCTTCATACAAAAAAGCATTTTCTGCTTAGCGCCGGACCTGTTCCGCGCCCGCCCCTCTTATGATCCGCGCAGCTCACCGCTCATCAGGAGCATCAGTTATCATCATATCAATCACCGTTAAAATTTACGTATGAAAAAACAATTCCGCGTATGGTCATCCTTCCTGATGCTGACCTCCTGTTCAACCCTTCTGTTTGTGGCTTCCTGTAAAAAAGACGAAGCCAGGCCCGACAACCCGCAAACCAAATCTGAACCCAGGGTGGAAACCGTTACCAAAGCAGGTGGTAAATCTGTCTGTTATGTTGAAGTCAACAGCAACAGCCTCCTGAATACCGGTAAGTACACCCTGACCACCGGCGGTCAACAACTGTTTGACATCGCCATCATTTTCGCAGCGAACATCAATTACAACACCACCACCGGTAAGGCCGTATTGTACAACAATCCGAACGTGACCAACGTGCTGGTGAACAAAAACACACAGATTGTGCCGCTGCAGAACAAAGGCATGAAAGTATTATTGTCTATCCTTGGAAACCATCAGGGTGCCGGCTTCTGTAACTTCACCAGCCGTGCTGCTGCCAAAGCCTTCGCCCAGCAGCTGGCCGATACCGCCAATTACTACGGGCTGGATGGCATTGATTTCGACGACGAATATGCCGACTATGGTAACAATGGGCTGCCACAACCCAATGACAGCTCCTTTGTCATGCTCCTCGATGAGCTGCGGAAGCTGATGCCCACCAAAATAATATCGTTCTATTATTACGGTCCGGCGGCTTCCCGTTTGTCCTGGGGCGGCAAAAAAGCAGGCGACTTTATCAACTATAGCTGGAATGCCATGTATGGCACGTATTCCGTGCCCAATGTGGCCGGCCTCACCAAGGCCAACCTCGGCCCCGCAGCTGTGGATATTCAGGCTACCAGTCAAAGCACCGCCAACTGGCTGGCCACCCAGACCAAAAACAACGGCTATGGTATTTACCTGTGGTACAACCTCACCAGCACCGACAAACATGTGTATTTCTCCGGTGTGTCCAACATCCTCTATGGCAGCAGCGTAACGTATACGCCCTGATGCCCCTGTTTACAATCTGTCTTGAGAGAACGGGCTGACCAATATTGGTCAGCCCCTTTTCGTTTTCGCAGAAATATTTTTTCGCATAACCACGTCATTATCAGTCCCATCCACCTGAAAGCCGCATTATTTCTGTCTTTCACTTGACAAATTCAAAAAAAATCACTTATTTTCACAGTAGAA
Source organism: Chitinophaga oryzae (assembly GCF_012516375.2). NCBI lineage: Bacteria > Pseudomonadati > Bacteroidota > Chitinophagia > Chitinophagales > Chitinophagaceae > Chitinophaga > Chitinophaga oryzae. The sequence continues at coordinate 2,832,333 of NZ_CP051204.2, read as the reverse complement.
TGCAAACGATTGCATTCAAACAGGAAACCAGCGAAAGGAAATAACCATACGGAACGATCGCACCAGCACAGCCACTGTAGCAGAGAGCAGCGACCCAACGAAGACCTGTTGCAGCGGAGTGAAACCCAACGAAGACCTATTACATCTGAACGAACAACGAGCCTGGCAATGAAGCCGGCGCAGTGCCTGAAAACAAACGAAAACCTACTGTACCGAAACGGAGACGATGACTGTTAAAACCCGGGAATACCTGTAGCAAACGGAGACCACGTGCCCGGACATTTCAGACAAACGGAAACAAAACCTACATCTTTAATAATTCACCCCTAAAACAAACCCTTATGATTAAACATTTATTGTTTTTGTTGGCCGGTCTGCTGAACGTAGCCGGTTTTTGCGTGCAGGCGCAGAACAAGCCTTTCCCGCAAGCCATCAGCTATCCTAACTGTATCAAGCCCAACAACGTTACCCAGGCTTCCATGAACGCCAGCGTGGCCAGCTATTACGATTACTGGAAAGCCACCTACCTGAAGAACAACCTGACTTCACTACCGGGCGGCTACTATGTAAAAGGCGAAATTACCGGTAACCCCGACGGCTATAAAGCACTGGGTTCTTCCGAAGGACAAGGGTACGGAATGGTGATCGTGGCCCTGATGGCCGGCCATGACCCCAACGCCCAAACGATTTTTAACGGCCTGTTTAAAACCGCCCGGGCCTACCACAGCTCCGAAAACCCCAAGCTGATGGGCTGGGTGGTAGCCGACGCCTCCAGCGCGCAGGGACATTTCGGTTCCGCAACAGACGGTGACATGGACATCGCCTACGCGCTCATCCTCGCCCACTATCAGTGGGGTTCCAACGGCGCCATCAACTATCTCGCGGAAGCCAAAGACATGATCAACAATGGCCTCAAAGTGAGCTATGTGACCAACAGCAAACGTCTCAGTCTCAGTGACTCCGACTCCAAATCCACGCTCGACACCCGGCCGTCCGACTGGATGATGGACCACATGCGGGCCTTCTACCAGGAAACCGGCGACGCCACCTGGACCAGCGTGATCAACACGCTCTATGGCGTATACTCCCAGTTCTCCGCCACCTACACCCCCAATACCGGCCTTATCTCCGACTTCGTGGTGAAGAACCCGCCGGAGCCCTGTCCTCCCGGCTTCCTCGACGAATATGACGAAACCAACGAATACAACTACAACGCCTGCCGCGTACCCCTCCGCATGGTTATGGACTACGCTATGCACGGCAGCAGCAACGCCCTCGCCATTACCAACAAGATGGTGAACTGGGTAAAAAACAAAACCAACAACAATCCTACTGCTATCGTAGACGGCTATCAACTGAACGGCAATAACCGCGGCTCCGGCCAGGAAGCCGTATTCATCGGTCCTTTCGTGGCCGCATCTGTTGTCAGCAGCAATAACCAGGCATTCCTTAACGCCGGCTGGAACTGGCTGAAGACTGCCAAAAGCGGCTACTACAGCGATTCCTATGGCCTGCTTTGCCAACTCTTTATCTCGGGCAACTGGTGGATACCCGGCAATTCCGGACCGGTGAACCAAGCCCCTACCGTGAGCATCACCGCACCGGCTAACAATACCGGCTATACGGCGCCTGCCAGTGTAACCATCAACGTTACTGCCGCCGACAGCGACGGTACAGTGAAAAAAGTAGAATTCTTCAACGGCAGCACCAAACTGGGAGAAGATACCACCAGTCCCTATTCCTATACCTGGAACAACGTGGCCGCCGGCAGCTACAGCCTTACCGCCAAAGCCACAGACAACGGTAACAGCAGCACCACTTCTGCCGCTGTCAACATTACCGTGGCCGCCACTCCGGGCTGCAACCCTGTAGAAGCCAGCGGCGATGACGGCAACGTAGCGGCCAACGTACTGGACAACGATTTCAATACACGCTGGTCTGCCAGCGGTGAACAATACATCCAGTTCTGCCTCGGCACCACCCAAACCGTTACCGGCGTAGACATCGCCTTCTATAAAGGCGATACCCGCAGGGCAAAATTCGATATCCTCGTCAGCAGCAACGGCACCAGCTGGACCACCGTAGCCGCCAATAAACTGAGCAGCGGCACTTCCACCGCCTTCGAAGCATTCAACTTTACGGCAGTAACGGCCAAGTATGTACGAATTGCAGGACACGGCAATGATGTTAATGCGTGGAACAGCTACACCGAAGTGAAAGTCAAAACACAAACATCACTGGCAGGTGCGGCTTCCGCCACTTTCAACCCTGTAAATGATGCGCCGTCGAAAGCCGGCAAACTCAACGTAGACGCCTACCCCATTCCCTTCCGGGAAGATCTCCGCGTGACCTACACCCTTGATAAAGCAGGCGTGACCAGCCTGATCGTGTATAACCTCGCCGGTCAACCCGTAGCGGTGCTGGTCAACGGGCAGCAGGCAGCCGGTACCCACCAGGCTACATTCCATGGCGGTAAACATGCAGCAGGCGTGTATATCATCAAACTGGTACAGGAAGGCAGCGCCACGGTTAAAAGAGTAGTGAAAGAACAATAATCATTTAGGGATTTTTTGATTTACGATTTTTTGATTTTGTAGACGAAAATTATAGGAGAACCGAAGCGGGTCAAAGCACCCGCTTCGGTTCTCCTATTTAATCATTGGACGAAATCAAAAAATCGTAAATCAAAAAATCCGGAAATACTACCGGTTACGGTGTACCCTCCAAATCACATTGCTCACGTCATCCGTGATCAGCAGATCTCCGTTGGCCAGTTCAGCGATCCCTACCGGACGGCCGTAGACCTCACTTTGAGTCTGATTTGCCACAAAACCGGTCAGGAAATCTTCCGGGGGCCCGGCGGGGCTGCCGTTACGGAAAGGTATAAAAATGACCTTGTAACCGGAGATGACGGAGCGGTTCCACGAGCCATGCTGCGTGATAAATGCTCCCTGGTGGTACTTTGAAGGGAATGTTTTGCCCCTGTAAAACAGCAGCCCCAGCGAGGCCGTATGGTTGCCCAGCGGTATGTCCGGTGTAATGACCGGCTGTTTCGGCGCCAGCGCCAGTTCTTTTTCCATGCGTGGGTCAGGATGCGATCCGTAGTAATAAAAAGGCCAGCCGTAGAAACCGCCTTCTTTCACAGCCGTCAGGTAATCGGGCACCAATTCGTCGCCCAGCCCGTCACGCTCGTTGACCGCCACCCACAGCTGCCGTGTACCGGGGGCCCAGTCCATTCCCACAGGATTGCGCAACCCCGATGCATAGACGCGTTCACCGCTTCCGTCCATGTTCACTTCAAGGATGTTGGCCCTGCGGACTTCATTGCCGAGCCCTTTTTCCGCCACGTTGCTGCCCGATCCTACGCCGATATACAGTTTCTTTCCCGAAGGGTCCGGCAATAAAGAACGGGTCCAGTGCTGGTTATGCTCCCCTGCGGGCAGCGGCAGCAGCTGCACGCCGCTGTCGTGGATAGCCGTATCGCCGGCGCGATAAGGAAAACGCATTAAACCGTCGGTATTACCCACGTAAAAGTGCGCGCCGGATATCAGCATCCCGAAGGGCTGGTTGAGGTCTTTTTTGAACACATAATGCTGCTCTGCGTAGCCGTCTTTATTCCCGTCACGCAACAGGGTGATGCGGTTGGCGCTTTCACCATAATGCTGTGTCTTGATTTTACGGGAGATTTTAGCGCCGACTTTTTTGACGCCCTTTAGTACCGTGTTGGATTCAGCGACAAACACATCCCCGTTATCGCCGACGTAGAGCCAGCGGGGGTGGTCCAGCCCATCGGCGAATTTGGTGACGGTGAAACCGGCAGGCGCTACCGGCGTTTGACCTTCAGCCCACCCGACCACCCTGCTGTAGTTGGTAACAGAAGGGGTAGCATACGGTTTCGCCAGGGAGTCGGCCTGATAACCTTTGGTAGTAACAGAACCACCGTAAGAGCCCGGGTTCATTTTTGCTGCGTGACAGGCTGTTAACAGCATCAGCAAGCCATAACAGATCTTCATAAGATATGATTTACAGGATTCCTGATTATCCCTGCAAATACAACTCCAACCAGCTTTAGCTGTCACAACAATATATTAATTATATTATTATTTGATTTTATCTTTTTATTGAGCGATATTTATAAACCTATGAAAACATCAAACTGAGAAATTTAGATTGGAATTTTTCATTTGTAAACCTGAATTAACCATATAACATGAAGCCACACACCGTCCTGGTCATCGATGACGACGCTGATGACAGGATTTTCTTCAGTGAAGCCATTAAAAAAGTCTCGCCTGAGGTAGAGACCCACTACTGCGAAAACGGTATCCAGGCTATTGATTTGCTCTTCACCAAAAAACTTGTCGATCCGGATTATATTTTTCTGGACATGAACATGCCGATGATGAATGGCAAGGAATGTTTGCGTGAGTTGGGGAAACTCATTCACAGGAGCATCACCAAAGTAGTGATCCTCAGTACTTCCGACATGGTGGAAGACGTACAGGAATCCATGGCGCTGGGCGCCCGCCTCTTCCTCACCAAACCGGATTCCTTCGATGCCCTTTGCCGTATTTTGAAAGATGTGCTGGAAGAAAAATGGCAGAAATGCTTCAGATAGTCTTCTTCAGCAAAAAACTGATCCTTCCGTTGGTTTCCATATAAGCCTTCTCTATCTTTTCCAGTGAATCCTGTTTTGTTTCGAGCCGGAGACTTTCCATCAGGTCCGATTTACTTAAAGAAGCCACTTTCATATTGTCCCAGTGAATCTGCCCGTTTTCGCAGAGCAGTAAATGTTTTCCTTTTATCACGTCATTGACCGTGTCATTGGCGGCGCATAACCATGCCACCAGCCGGTTGACCAGCACCATCGTAGCTGATGCCGCTACGGTGGACCAGAACGGCGACGCGCCGATCACTCCTCGTGCCAGGATAGCGCCCAGCATGATAATGATGATCGTGTCGAAGGCGGAACGTTTGCCGAAAATACGCATGCCGCCCAGCCGGATCAGGACAAGGGCGATGAAGAACATGGAAAGGGCGCGTACAGACATCTGCAGAAGGTCCAGTTTCTCTCCGTCACCCCAAAAGACACCAGCGATATCCATATCAAACAAATTTTATCTGCTCGTAGGCGGGAGCGGCATCCAGGTAACCGGCAGGCTTAAACAACCTGCCCTCCAGTCCGTGGTAAGCCGCAAAGAAACCCTCCAATTCCCGCACCAGTTTATCCGGCACCACGTCCAGTTCCTTGTACACGCGGGAGAGAAAAGGCACTGCAATGTACCTGTCCCAGCGCACCTGCATACCGTCAGGCTCATGAACGATCGCTTTAATAGCGCCGATCAACCGGCATTTAATCATACAACCGGTAAATGTTTTAAACTCGGACAACACCATGACATCAAGCGGGTTTCCGTCTTCCGCCCTTGTCCCGGGAATAAAGCCCATATCAAACGGGAACATCATGCCCGCAGGCAATGACTGGCTCATTACAAAGAAGCGCGACACGGGGTCGAAATCATATTTTTCACTGCTCCCTTTGGGTGTTTCAATCACCACATGCAGCTCTTTTATAATCATGAATACGCAATTAACCTGGTCAACGATAAAAGAGATAAATAGGCGGACAGCTGCATCGATCAAAAAAAATACCAATCGAAGGAGTCTGGGTTTAATATTTACATGGCAGGCAAAACAACGTTAAAGACAGCGCCTTCGCCCGGAACGCCCAACGCACGGATACATCCCTTGTGGTTGATAGCGATCTTGTTGCACAGGGCCAGTCCTATACCGGTGCCTTCATAAGCCGTGCGGTTATTGAGCCGTTGAAAAATCTGGAAGATCTTGTTTTCATATATCTGGTTAAAACCGATACCGTTGTCTTTTACAGCAATTTCATAATAGCTGCGGTTGACATCCAGCTCAGTATAGGTCACGAAATCTTCCGGCGTAAGCAGCCGTGCGCTGACACGGATTTCCGGGTCACGGTCTTCTGATGTAAACTTCAGCGCGTTGCCCAGCAGGTTGTACAGCAGCTGGTTCATCTGCAAAGGTATCGCCGGTATGGTTGGCAACGGATCGATCGTCACGGAAGCTTTTTTCTGTCCTACTGTTACTTCGAAATCGTTCAGCACGTGGACCATCACCTCGTTGAGATCAGTAGGCACAAAGGGATCGTCTGTACGGTTAAGCCGGGAGAAGTTGAGCAGGTCATGGATCAGCTGCGACATCCGCCGGGCGCTGATCATCATCTTTTCGATGTATAGCTTTCCGGTGTCGCTGAGCGTGTCCTGCCTGGAATCACAGAGCAGGCCTGCGAACGTATGGATTTTACGCAAAGGCTCCTGCAGGTCATGACTGGTCACAAAGGCAAACTGTTCGAGTTCTTTGTTGGATTTTTCCAGGTAATAATTGGCTTCCGTCAGCTCAAGCGTGCGTTGTGCTACTATTTCCTCCATTTCCTGCGCCACCTTCATATAACGGGCTTCGCTTTCCTGGAGCGCGGAGAACAGCTTTTTCTGTTCGGTGATATCGCGTGCTATTTTGGAAGCGCCTACAATATAGCCCCTGGCGTCCCTGAGCGGAGATACGGTTAAAGAAATATCCAGCAGCCGGCCGTCTTTGGTTCTGCGTTTGGTTTCAAAATGGTCGACCACGATGCCTTTTCTTAAACGGTCTATAATTTCCGTTTCTTCCGATGCCCGCTCTTCCGGTATCAACATCATGATCGACTGCCCGATGGCTTCTTCGCTGGTATATCCGAAAAGTTTTTCCGCACCGGGGTTCCACGTCGTGATGGTACCGTCGAGCGTTTTACTGATAATGGCGTCGTCAGAGCCTTGCACAATAGCGGCCAGCCGGGCCATGTGTATCTGTGCAGCTCTTAATTCCGTGATATCGATCAGCATATTAACGGCGCCGGTTACACGCCCCTGGTCATCCAGGATCGGGTCAGGGTAAGGCTGCACGTGCCTGCGGGAGCCGTCGGGTCTTTCCACGACAATCTCTGCATCCCGGACCGCTTCTCCCGTCTTTAGCGCCTGCGCCATCGGGCAGGTCTCCAGTGGAACGGGCGTTTTACCGTCAACATCAAATATCTTCCAGGAGCCGCACCACAGATCTTGTCCGACCACCGGCGTGCGGCCCCACAGCGCCACTGCCGCTTCATTATACCAGAGGATGCGGCCTTCCGCATCGCAGGTGTAGATAGCGGCCGGAAGCCCCTGTAAAAGATGGCGATAGTATTTTTCGCTGCTCTCCACCCGCTGCAGCGCGTTGATCGTTTCCGTCACGTCCACCGCTACCATCATGATACCGGTGATGCTCCCGCTGTAGCTACGCACGGGATGCAGCACATAATTGAAATACTGTTTGACGGGATTACGCTGACGGATAAACGTTAATTCCTGCGCCTGGGCTTCATAAGGCTCACCGGTTTGCAATACCTTGTCGAGCAGCTCCCGGTACCCGTTGGTATGCAGTACCGGCGCAATGTCCAGCAGGGACTTGCCGATAAGCTCCTCTTCTTCCATGTTTACCGTCTCCAGGTAGCGGCTGTTGGCCAGTTCCACCACATGATCAGGGCCATGCAACAGCAGGATGGCCACCGGCGCCTGCCTGAACAGGTCGCGCAACTGGCTGGCCGCATGGTTGCGGGCTTTGGCAGTGTTAATATTGGCATCCACCCGGGACATCAGTTCGCGGGAAGAGAAAGGTTTGGCCAGGTAATCGTCCGCGCCGGCCCCCAGTCCTTCTACCGTGGCATCTTCGCCTGCGCGGGCAGACAGCAGCAGCACGGGCAGGTGCATGGTGAGAGGGTTCTGTTTCAACAGCTTCACCAGCGCGAAACCATCTATCAGCGGCATCATCACGTCACTGATCACCAGGTCGGGCGGACGGCGGGCAATGGCCTCCAGCGCGGCGGCACCATCCCTGACGGCAATCACTTCAAAATGATCGCCCAGCAATCTCCGGATATATTCCCGCATGTCGGCATTATCATCTGCCAGCAGCACGTAAGGTCTGCCTTCATCCGGACCGGTTGTTTTAGGATGTGCGGGATCGTCCCAGCGGGAAGCTTCTTCCATAAAGGCATAGCGGCTATCCGTGCCGGCATGGCCGGCAGTATGTATTACCTTGTCGGCGGGCAGATGGACATGTCCCAACGGCAGGCTGACGGTAAACACCGTTCCTTCTCCTTCCCGGCTGTTCACCTGTATGGTACCGCCATGAAGCTTTACCAGCTCGTTGACCAGCGACAGCCCGATACCGGTGCCTTCCTGGCTGCGGCCGTTTTTATTCTGCACCCGGTGAAAACGCTGGAACATCTGGGGCAGTTCCGCTTCCGGAATGCCCACACCGGTATCTTCCACGGTCAGCTCCACGTTTTCAGCGTATTCACGCAGGCTGATAGTGATCCGTCCTTCCAGGGTGTATTTAAAAGCGTTGGAGACGAGGTTCAGCACTATTTTCTCCCACATGTCCCTGTCCACATACACGGGCTGGGAAAGATGTTCATAATCAGCGACCAGCGTTACCCCCGCTTTTTTGATGGCAGGTTCGAAGTTGCTCACCAGGTCGCGGGTGAGCGCCGCTATATCCACAGGAGCATAGCTGGCCTGCATCCTGCCGGCTTCTATGCTGGAGAAGTCCAGCAGGGAATTGACCAGTTTCAGCAGCCGCCGCGTATTACGCTGTGCCAGTTGCAACTCCTCCTTCATTCCCTCCGGTAGTTCGCCGGCACGGGCCAGCATATCTTCCAGGGGTCCCAGCATGAGGGACAGCGGCGTCCGGAATTCGTGGCTGATGTTACTGAAGAAAATGGTTTTGGCCCGATCTATCTCCATCAGCGAATTAACCCGCCGTTGTTCTTCTTCATACGCTTTGGTACTGGCAATGGCGCCACCGATTTGATCGGCAACCAGCTGAAAGAATGCAAGGTATTTTTCGTCCGGCTTCCGGTGCGGGTTTAACCCGATGATCAGCACTCCATAATGCGCACCGGAATTGTTATGCTGTACCGGCAGCACCAGCGCCTTGTCCGGCGATAACTTCCAGGAGCCGGAGGGCAGCGGACCGGCCTTGAGCTGCAGCTGCTCCGTCAACAGGGGACTGTTGCGCCGGAGCACCTCTGCCAGCGGCCAGATCAGCGTACTGTCATCCGCGTTCGCCTCCCGGGGAAATACGTTCTCCGGCAGGTCATGGACCGTATAACCCTTCAGATGAGGAACGGCATGATCGATGGCATAGAAAAAAGCGAAAGGAAAATCGTGTTCATTCTCCTGCAGCGCGAGCAGGCTGTTGGTATAAACGTCCTGTACCCGTTTGCTGTTGAGATTATACCTCGCCAGGTCTTTGAGCGTGCGCATCTGCCGTGCCGATAAGATACGATCGGTATCGTCAGTATTGGCGCAGAGGATACCTGCCGGCACGCCGTCGTCGCCGGGGATGGGACTGTACGAAAATGTATAATAGGTTTCTTCCGGGTAGCCGTTGCGTTCCATGATCAGCAGCATGGCCTCGTCGTAGGTGCCTTCATTGTTGTGCAGGCATTGCTCCACGCGCGGCACGATATGGCCCCAGATTTCCGTCCATACTTTATGGGCCGGTTGTCCGAGGCTGGCCGGGTGTTTACCGCCCACGATGGCACGGTAAGCGTCGTTGTAAAAATTGATCAGCTCCGGGCCCCACCATACGAACATGGGCTGGCTGGAAGTGAGAATGATCCTCAGACAGGTTTTCAAACTCTGTGGCCATCCATCTGCCGGACCTATCGACGTCTTCTCCCAGGGATAATTCCGGATCAGCGCACCCGTTTCTCCTCCGCCGGCAAGAAAGGGATACCTGTCTGTATTAACTGTATCAACAATGGCCATCAGCGATATTTCATTTAAATCCGCTATAAATATAAGGATTTAAATGGTCCGGCTCACACGAAATGGTTATGGATCAAGCCGCCACGGCCTTTTTCAGGGAGAGGCGCCACAATCCCGCCGCACAGATAAGACAAACCCCTATCAATATAGACCACAGCATACCAAAGCCCCAACGCTCCGCCACCAGGGCGCCGCCGCCGGGACCTACCACCTGCGCTACCGACCAGGTCAGCGCATAGGCCGCCGCATAACGGCCCCTGTTAGTATCGTTGGAACGGCCCATGATCACCGCATTGATAAAAGGAAACGCCATCATCTCCCCCACCGTAAAAAACACCACTCCCAGGAAAGCCAGTGCAATCGGCACTACCGGGGGAATAATGAAAAACAGGTAACCCGCCGCTGTTACCACCACGCCGCCTATAATATAGTACATAGCTGATTTACGGCTCTCCCAGCGTCTTACCAGCACCATTTCAAACAGCGCGATAATAACGCCGTTCACCCCCAGCAGCAACCCGATCACCGATTCGTTGATATGCCAGTCTTCTTTCCAATAGATAGGCACCAGGCGGAAAATGAGCCCGAAAGAAGCGGTATACACCGTTACCCAGATAAGGAACCGGAACAGGAAAGGATCTTTCCAGATAGGCAGATCGCGGGCGATGCCGCTGACAGCGGACTTGCGCGGAACGCCTTTATAAGCAGGCAATAAAAAGGTAATTAACAGGCCGACGGTGATGTATACACCGCCTTCCACCCAGAACAGCAGGTGATAATTGATGGCTGCCAGTATGCCGCCGAGGGAACTGCCCAACGCCCAGCCCAGGTTCATGGCAAACCGGTTAAGCGAATAGGAACGGGTCAGGTTCTCCGGTTTGGAATAAGCGGCAATAGCTGCCCCATTGGCAGGCCGGAAGGCTTCCGCCACAAAACTCAGGATGACCGTCATCACACACAGCGCCGGGAAATGAGTGATATAACCAAAGGCGATGAACAAAACACCGCCGGTGACGGAAGTAAAAATCTGAACGGCCCGGAAGCCCAGTTTGTCAATAAAATAACCGCTGGCCAGCGATCCCAGTACAGCGCCTACGCCAAACAGGGTGATGATGAGGCCCGCATCTGCAATGTCGCGGTGCAGGTTTTTCGTGAGATAGATGCTCAGAAACGGCGCCACCATGGTGCCCGTACGGTTAATCAATATCACCAGGCTCAGTAACCATGTCTCTCTGCTCAGGCCACTGAAGGAAGACCGGTAGGTCTGCGTAATCTTCGCTATCATTCTCCTTTCGTTGTTTCTTTATGTGATTCGTCGGACCCTTTAAAAAAATATGGTACGCTTTTTAGTATGTAAATTTCACATTATGTAGTTATTTTTAATTAGTCCAGTTTGCAAATTTCAGGTAGACCAGTTCTAATCTTCCTATTTTTTTAGCTTTGCTATATGCCATCATCTATGAGAATTGACTTTAGAAAGCAGCTACAAGCGAAACTCCTGTACCTTGTGGGCCCTCCTGCTGAAGTAACCCTGGAAAACCGCATTTTTAATTCTATGTGCCTCCTAGCAATGGTGGTGAGCATCGTACAGGCGCCTTTCAATTATTTTACCGGCCTCCGGACAACAGGACTGATCTTCATTATCCTGCTGCTGGCCCTGGCGGGCCTGTATTATCTGTCCCGTTTCAAAAACCGGTCAGCACTCAGTATAGCCGTCTCCGTAGTGCTGGTCAACCTCCTGTTTGCCTGGATCTATTTTGTAAGTTCCGGCATTTCCGGCGCCAGCCTGTTGACCTTCACCCTTACTTTCTTCCTGGTGATGATCGTGGCGCCCCCCGGGCAATACGTGATATGGCTGGTGTTTAACCTGCTGCTGGTGACGACCATCATTCTTATCGAGTACTATCATCCTGAGCTGGTGCCTGACATGTATGTCAGCCGCGCATCGAAAATCGTGGACCTCTCCGCCACTTATCTGACCAGCGTACTGGTCATTTTCTTCGGTACCATCTACCTGAAAAATGCGTATAACCGCGAAAAGCAGCAGGGAGAAGAAAAGACGCGGGTGCTCGAAATGCTGAACACGGAAAAGAACAAGCTGTTTTCCATTATCTCCCACGACCTTCGCAGCCCGATGGCTTCCATACAATCTTATCTTGAACTGATGAAAGACATCCAGCTGCCGCCGGAGCAAAAGCTGCAGATGGAAGCGGAACTGCTGGCCATGGTCAATACCACGCAGGACATGCTGTACAATATGCTGCTGTGGTCTAAAGGCCAGCTGCAGGGCCTTACCGTACATCTCGCGCCTGTCAACGTGTTCAAGGCCGTGATGCCGGTGCTCGACATCCACACCACCTTTATCACCAACAAACGATTACACCTGACCACGGATATTGATAAAAACCTCACTGCCATGGCCGACCTCAACATGCTGCAGCTCATTATCCGCAACCTGGTAGGCAATGCCATTAAGTTCACCGCCCCCGGCGGCCAGATCATCCTCGAAGCGCGGCCGGAAAACCGGCAGTGCCTGATCACCATCCGCGATACCGGCACCGGCATAGACCCCAAACGGGTGCCGGAGATCTTCTCACTGAAAGCCCGCTCTACTTTTGGTACAGGCAACGAAAAAGGCATCGGCCTGGGCCTCTACCTGTGCGGAGAATATACCGCAGCGCAGCATGGCCGTATATGGTTCCAGAACAATCCAGACAAGGGTTGCTCGTTTTTTCTGTCATTTCCTTTGGCCTGATCCGAAAAAATTGTACCTTTGCTCCATCATGTGAGAATTACCCACACACATATAACCTTTTGTTCCGCTCCGGAACCCTGGCCATCAGGTCATTTTTCCATTTAGTCATTTAGTTTATTTACTGATTTTAATAAATCATACGGCATGGCCGGTGATTATTTTCTTATCTAAAATTTACACCCATGAAACAAGTAGCTCTCAACGCCGCCCGGAACCTTATTGTTTACAAGACAAACGACACGCATGCTACTGACCGCACAACATATCCATTTTCAACTGCCGCCCAACAGGGTATTATTTGATGACCTGCATTTCACACTGGACAAGAACGAACATGCCGCCATCACCGGCGATAACGGCGCCGGCAAGTCCACCCTGCTGAAAATACTGGCAGGCCAGCTGGCGCCGCAAAGCGGATCGATTGTGCGGAATGCACCGTTGTATTATGTACCACAGCATTTTGGGCAGTTCAACGACCGTACCGTAGCGCAGGTATTGGGCATCGACGCCAAAATACACGCGCTGCAGGCCATCCTGGCCGGCGACACGCAGGAAGCCCATTTCGACGCCCTGGGTGACGACTGGGATATTATGGAGCGCTGCGAACAGCTGTTCGCCCGGTGGAACATCGCCCATATTCCGCTAACGGCCGCCTTTTCACAGCTTAGCGGCGGTGAAAAAACGCGGGCGTTCCTCGCCGGCAGCGACCTCACTGTACCGGCAGCCATCCTGCTGGACGAGCCCACCAATCACCTTGACAAGACCGCACGGGCACAGCTATACGACTGGGTGGCCCGCAACAGCAAATCGCTGCTGATCGTGAGCCACGACCGGCAATTGCTGGAGCTGTGCAGCCCCATCTGGGAGCTGAACAACGCACGGCTGCAGGTGTATGGCGGCAACTACGCCTTCTACGAGAAGAAAAAAGCCGAAGAAACAGCAGCGCTGCAGCAACAGATCGCGCATGCGGAGAAATCGCTGAAAGAGGCGCGGGCTGCGCAGCAACAGGCCTTTGAAAGACAACAGCGGGAAAATGCCCGCGGAAACAAAAGCCGCAGCGAAGGGAACATTCCAAAGATCCTGATGAACGGACGCAGGGACCAGGCCGCCAAAACCACCGCCCGCACCCAGGAGGTGCATGCGGAAAAAGTAGCCGGCTTGCAGGCCACGCTGGACGCCGCTTCGGCCAACGACCAGGTGGCGCGTATCATGAAGGGGCATTTCGCCACGCCGCCGGGACATAAAGGCAAAATACTGGTACAGGCAGAACAGTTGAACTACGCCTGGCCCGATGGAGCGCCCTTATGGCCGCAGCCACTGGATTTTATTATCAAAAGCGGCGACCGGCTGGCTATTGCCGGCAACAATGGCAGCGGTAAGTCTACCCTCATCAAACTTATCACCGGCCAGCTGCCGGCCCAACAGGGACGCCTGTACGTAGCACCATTCAGCAGCCTTGTGCTGGACCAGGACTACAGCAGTATAGACCGCAGCAAGACCGTGAGGCAACAGGCGGCCGCCAGCAACGATATCAAATTGGACGAAGGGAAACTGAATACTATGCTGGTGCGGTTCCTTTTCGGGCCCGACGACTGGGACAAACCCTGCAGCGCGCTGAGCGGCGGAGAAACGCTCCGGCTGGCCCTGTGCTGTATGACGCTCCGCAGCCAGTCGCCCGACATGATCATCCTCGACGAACCGACCAACAACCTGGACCTGACCAACATCCGGATGCTGACACAGATATTCGCCGCGTACCAGGGTACGCTGGTCGTGGTATCGCACGACGCCCGCTTCCTGGAAGAAACGGGCGTCACGGAAATACTACAGCTATAGTTTTAAAATTTTTAAATTTTAAAATTTCAATTGCCCAGTGTTTTCAGGGCGAGGTAAGCCATCAGGCCCGCGCCGGTTTCCAGCGCATGTTCATCGGCATCAAAAGTGGCGGTGTGCAGGCCGGAGACGATGCCGCGGGCCTCGTTGCGCACGCCCAGGCGGTAAAAGCAGGCGTCCGCCTGCTGGGAGTAGTAGGCAAAATCTTCTGCCGCCATCCAGATATCCAGGTCCACCACATTATCCGTGCCCAGGAATTCTTCCGCATGGGTACGGGTAATGCTGGTTAATTTTTCATTGTTGATCAGCACCGGGTATCCCTGATGTATTTCGATGTCACACGTAGCTTCCATGCCTTTCGCAATGGAGATGGCCATCTTTTTGATTTTAGCGTGCGCTTCGCGCCGCCATTTTTCGTCGAGAGAGCGGAAAGTGCCTTCCAGCCTTACCTGGTCGGGGATCACGTTGGTAGCGCCATTCGCCAGCATTTTGCCGAAAGACAGCACAGACGGCAACAGCGGGTTTACACGACGGCTCACGATCTGTTGCAGGGCGATCACGATATGGCAGGCCACCACCACCGGGTCTATCCCCAGGTGAGGCATAGCGCCGTGGCCGCCTTTACCTTTCACTGTTATAAAAATTTCGTCGTTGCTGGCCATATAACGGCCCCCTCTGAATCCTACCTTGCCGGCCGGCAGTTCAGGCATGGTATGCTGCCCCAGCACATGATGCGGACGGGGATTTTCCAGCACGCCCTCTTTGATCATCATACTGGCGCCGCCGGGAATCAGTTCTTCCGCCGGCTGAAAAATGAATTTCACGGTGCCCGCAAAATCTTCCTTCATCCTGCTGAGGATGGTAGCGGTGCCCAATAAAGAGGACGTATGCACGTCATGGCCGCAGGCATGCATCACCCCATCATGCCGGGATTTATAAGGCACCTCATTGAGCTCCCGGATGGGCAGGGCGTCAATATCCGCCCGCAGCGCCACCACCTGGCCGTTTCCCGGCTTGCCGCCCTGCAACAGGGCCACCAGTCCGGTGTTGGCCATGGGTTCAAAAGGGATGCCGAGGTCCTTCAGTTTGCCGGCAATAAAAGCAGCCGTATTCACTTCCTGGTAGGAAAGTTCCGGATGTGCATGAAGATGGCGCCGGTTGGCGATCGTTTCTTCCTGGATACTGCCGGCCAGCTGCCGGATTTTTTCTTTAAGCATTGACAATATTTTTTTCCTTTTCCAGGAAAGCTTTCACGAAACTGTCGTCTGTCAGCTGCGGATAAGCAGCCGTCACACGGTCAATTTCTTCCAGTTGCCCGGGGGATAAAGTTTCAGCTTCATCCAGGCACCAGATACCTTCCAGTAGCCCCTGCCGCCGCAATACCTCGTGGATACCGGCGATAGAGCCGTGGAAAGCATTGGATGGATCGAACAGCGCCGCATTCATATCGGTGACTGCTATTCCTTCCGTCAACAGTTTTCCTGCGCCTGAATAATCCTCAAGTATACACTTTTTTACGCGATCGAAGAGCGGCACTACCTGACTGCTCCAAACAGACCAGTGCCCCAACAGTCCGCCGGCAAACCCTTTGGTCACCTCTCGGCCGTTGACAGTAAAGCGATACGTCGTGAGGAGGTCGGCCACAATATTGTCGTCGTTACCGGTATACAGCGCTATATCCTCACAGCGGGAAGAGTGGCAGACCGCTCTTACCACATCGAGGGTCTGGTAACGGTTGAACGGCGCAGTTTTGATCGCCTTCACGCCGGGTATCTCCACCAGCTGTTCCCAAAAACTATAACTCAGGATACGGCCTCCCACAGAGGGTTGCAGGTAAAAGCCGAAGATGGGAATTATTTCAGATACCGTCCGCACATGGGCTATCAGCTCGCCTTCCGACAAATGGTTTAAGCCACCCAAACTTAGTAAACCCAGATGGTAACCGTATTTCAGTGCCACCCGCGCTTCATCGGCGGCCTGTGCGGTAGGACCACAGAGGCCAGCCACTTTTATAAACGGACGTTTCAGCTGTGCGGCAGCTATTTCTTCCGATGCCAGGCGGAGTACGGTTTCATATAACCCCACTTTGGGATCGCGGATGGCAAACTGGGTGGTGTGTACGCCTACCGCCACGCCACCCACGCCGCTGGCGATGTAATAACGGGTGAGCCGCCGCTGGCGGTACTCATCGAGCCGGCGGTCAGCATCCAGCGCCAGCGGGTGCGCCGGGATAACGGTACCGCTGTATAATAAATCCGGTATCATGATTCGGTTGATTGTAGTAAATGATGGAGAAAATTAAAACTGGCCTTCCCTTTCCTGGAAGTGGGTGGCCTTGGAGATGGTGCGGCCGCCCTGTTCCAGCCAGGCTGCCGTGAGCCCGATCATCTGCTTCAGGGACACTTTCGGATAGCCGAACAGCCGGAAGCTCTCCGCTGCATTGCTTAGTAAGGCAGTGGATTGTTCTTCATTCACGAAAACGGGCTCTTTCCCGAAATGCAGGCCGAACTCCTTCGCGATCCAGCGTACAGGCGCTGTTTCAGGGCCGGTGATATTGAGCAGTTTTGCCGGCGCGGAGCAATGTGCGAAGGCACGCAGCGCCATCTCGTTGGCATCGCCCTGCCAGATAACGTTCACATGTCCCATGCGCAGGTCGATCGGTTTGCCGTCGCGTACAGACTTTGCTATTTCCAGCAGTACGCCGTACTGCAGATCGTTGGCATAGTTCAGCCGGTATATCAGCACCGGCGTACCGTATTGCCGGGAGAAATGCTGAAAGATACGTTCCCTGCCGAGGCATGACTGGCCATACTCCCCTACCGGCGCGGGCGCTACCGACTCGTCTGCACCACCCTGAAATACCGGCGTGAGCGGATATACGTTACCGGTAGAATATACCACAATGCGGGAGTTGCGGTACTTTTCCGCCACCCGTCCGGGCAGGTAGGCGTTCATGGCCCAGGTAAAGGCTTCTTTGCCGGTTGTCCCGAATTTGGTGCCGGCGAGGTACAATACGTTTTTAACGTCCGGCAGTGCGGACAGCTCGTCTTCATTCAGCAGGTCGGCGGCGATGGTTTCGATGCCGTCCTGTTCCAGTTGTTCTTTCAGTCCCGGTTCTGTTAACCGCGACACGCCGATGATCCTGCGGGGCACGCCGGACTGGTCGACGGCCTGTTTGGCCAGCTTCGCCAGGCTGGGACCAATTTTCCCGCCTACGCCTAGCAGAAGGATATCGCCTTCCAGCGCAGCCATCGCCGCCACCAGCTCGTGCGATGGTTGCAGCAGCGATGCTACCGTTGCCTGTATGTTACCTGTCATATGATGGATGGTTTTATGTTGAAAGATGATAAAGCGTTCTAAACCGTATAGCCGTTTAGGTTAGCATTCGCCTCCGATGAAGACGGTGCTTACCCTGATTTGTTCATCAAAGAAAATAATATCTGCGGCCTTTCCTTCCACCAGCGTCCCTGTATGGCCAGCGATGCCGGCGATGGCCGCGGGTGTGGCGGTAGCCATGCGCACCGCCTCCACCAGCGGTACTTCTGCGAGGTTAACCATCGTGCGCACCAGCTGGTCTGCCGTAGCCACACTGCCTGCAAAAGAGCTGCGGTCCGGTAGTTTGGCCACGCCATCTTCCACGATCACGGGGATACCGTTGTCCAGTCCGCCGAGGATGCTTTCTCCCGGCCCCATTCCGGCAGCGCGCATCGCGTCGGTGATGAGGGCCGTTTTTCCCGGGCCTTTTATTTTATAGACCAGTTTCAACAATGGCGCCGGCAGATGTACGCCGTCGGCGATAATCTCCACCGTCATTTCATCGATCAGGTAGGCCGCTTCGATAGCGCCGGCGTAACGGAAAGCATTGCGCCGCGTTACCCCCGACATCGCCGAATACATGTGGGTGATATGCGTATAGCCGTTCTCGTATGCTTCCAGCATTTCTTCGTAGATGGCGTCGGTATGAGCAGCTGCAGCAAGGATACCCCTGGAGCGCAGGTAGCGGCCGAAAGGCAGGGCTCCCGGTAGTTCCGGCGCAGCACTCCAGCGCGTCACCACTTTGGAAGCGGACAACACTTCCATGTACTCCTCCGCATCCGGATGACGGATGTATTTCGGGTCCTGCGCGCCCCGTTGGTTCATGGAAACATAAGGTCCTTCCAGGTGCAACCCCGCAAACCGGGCGCCGGAAGTATTATGTGCCGCTGCCGCTTCATATACTTCAACGGCCTTCAGCAGACTGGCTTTGTCGCTGCTCAATGTTGTCGGCACAATGGATGTAGTGCCAAATTCCCGGTGCTTTTCCGCTACTGCCAGAAAAGCTTCTACCGTGCCGTCCATAAAATCATGACCGCCGCCGCCGTGCACGTGCAGGTCTATAAAACCCGGAGACACATACTGTCCTTTCGCATCCACGACAACGGCATCCGGCATCTCCACATCACGGCCGCTGATGGCGAGGATGCGCCCTCCTTCCGTGACCAGCGTACCATTGCGGATGATCCGGTAAGGGGTGATAATGTGCCCGTTGACAATCTTATACTTTCTCTGTTCCATGTAATTCTTTTTCAGGGTAAACTTTCAACGAACGGGCCACCGGCGTCCAGTGCCTGATCTTATGCCCATAGAAAGCGTAAAATATCAGGTACAGGTAACAGGGAAACAATACCCAGTACGCATGACGCACATCGTAATGGTCCGCGAAATAACCGTATAACGGCGGCAGCATGGCGTTACCGCTTAATCCCATGATCATCAGTGAACCGCCCAGCTTCGTAAAGCGGCCCAGTCCATCCAGTGCCAGCGGCCAGATACCGGCCCATACCAGTGAATTGGCAAAGCCCAGCAGCACTACAAACCAGATGGAGACATCCGCCGTATGTCCCAGCAGCCGGACTTCTCCCCGCATATAAATAATACCGACGGTGAACAGCGCGCCCAATAAAGTACAGATACGCAACGCATTCACCTGGCTGAGGAGTTTAGGAATGGTGACAATTCCCAGCATATAACCGCAGATCGTTACGAACAAGGTGTAGGAAGGAAAAGTCTTGGCTTCCATCAACGGTATATGCATAGACGTGGCATAACCGATAATAGTATCGATGGCCACCACCTGTGTGCCCACGTGGAGAAATATAGCGACGGCGCCGAGGATCAGGTGCGGAAAACCGAAGATGGTCTTCTTACCGGCGTTGGCAGCAGCCACCGCCCCTTCTTCTTTCTCGGTATCGATATCCGGCAGCGGAGAATACCGGACCAGTAATCCTAACAAAAACAACACGATGGCCACCACACTGTAAGGTGTGATCACCCGGCGTATCAGTTCGTCCAGCGCCGCTTCTTTCGCATCGCCGGCCATATGCTGCAGTTGGGCAAACAACGTGCTGTCTGTAGGCTTCAGGATCACGGCGGCAAAAATCAGCGGCGCGATAATACCTGCGCCTTTATTGCAGATGCCCATGATACTGATACGCTGTGCCGCGCTTTCTTTCGGGCCCAGGATGGTGATATAGGGATTGGCGGCCGTCTGCAGCACAGCCAGTCCCAGCCCGATTGTGAAGAGTCCCAGCAGGAATACTTCGTACGTACGGGTGAACGCTGCCGGGACAAAGATAGCAGCGCCCAGCGCCATGGTCCAGAACCCCAGCATAATCCCCTTCTTGAAGCCTACTGCTTTCAGCAGGTAAGAGGAAGGCACCGACATGATGAAGTAGGAAATATAAAAAGCGAAGGCCACGAGATAAGACTGAAAGTTCGTCAGCTCGCAGGCGATCTTGAAGTACGGTATCAGAATGGCGTTCACCCAGGTAACAAAGCCGAAGATAAAAAACAGCATCCCGATAATGAGGATGGAGATAACAGTATCCCTGCGGCTTAGCTGTCCCGGATCTACCCGGTTAGTGTTTTGCATAAATTACGAATTACGAATTACGAATTACGAATTAAGCGCTTACTGACAGAATAGTTCCCTATAGAACTACCCATTCGTAATTCGTAATTCGTAATTAATTATAAAGTAGGTTCCCATCCTTTTTCGTACTCGCGTTTCCAATACTGTTGCGCAACCGCATCATTCAGGATGTGACCATTGCTGGTGTCGATATGCAGGGCGTTACCGGAGCGAAGGGAAATATTTCCCAGCTGGCACAGCAGGGTGCTTTGATAACCGCTGAGGATATCTGCGTTCAGCTTTGCACCTTTCCGGATACCGTCAAAGAAATTCCGGATATGCAGCGCATCGAGGCTTTCCGCAGGATTCATCAGGTTGCGCGGATCGATGATCGCCTGGTTCTTTACTTCCTTCACTACTTTGTTGTCCAGGTCATAAATCGTATAGGCGTTACCGTCAATCACCAGCGAGCCTTTTTCGCCGTAGAAGATGACGCCTACGGAGTTGCCTTCCACGGTGCGCCCGTTGCAGCTGCGGCCTTCCCAGGTCATGCTGGTATTGTTGGGAAATTCCAGCGTGATGACCTGTGTATCCGGCGTTTCCCAGTCGTCTGAATAACGGTACCGGCCCCCGGCGGAGACAACGCGGCTCGGATAGTCTGCTCCAAGCCCCCAGCGCATCAGGTCTATCATATGAGTACCATTGTTGAGCGCTTCGCCGGTGCCCCAGTTCCAGAACCAGTGCCAGTTATAATGTATCAGGTTATCTTTCAGCGCGCGGCGCGGAGCGGGGCCCTGCCACAGGTCGTAGTCGAGCCATTCCGGAACAGCCATTTCCTTGCCGTGGCCAATGGATTTACGGTTATTGGTATACCACCCTTTAGCGAAATAGGCGCGGCCGATGGTACCCTGGTGCACCTCGCGGACAGCTTCTTCCACATTGGGCCAGGAGCGTCGCTGGTTGCCCATCTGGATAACACTTTTGTATTTATCCGCCACTTTTACCAGCAGTTCCCCTTCATGCGGGTTATGACTGCAGGGCTTTTCGAGGTATACATGTTTGCCTGCCTTTGCCGCGAGGATGGCCGCCGGTGCATGCCAGTGGTCCGGCGCCGCCACGATGAGAGCGTCCATGTTTTTATTCTCGAGGGCTTTCCGGAAGTCCGGAACATCTTTTGGTTTCCTTTGGGAGATCTTAAACACACTGTCGATGCACTTTGCCGCCGCGCGGGTATCCACATCAGACACTGATACCACTTCACAGTTCTGCTGACGGGCATAGTTGTTGGCCAGCGCCAGCCCGCGGGAGTTCACGCCCATCATGCCTACCCGCATCCGCTCGTTGGCGCCTATGATGCGGGCATAACTTGCGGCGCTGATACCGGGCAGCATGCTACCCAGCACAACAGCTGCCGTGCCTTTGGTTGTTTTCTTCAGGAAGTCTCTACGGGACGCCTTCATAAGCTATCAGGTTTTTTGGTATTGGAATTACAGGTTTATATAATATTGATATTCGCCAGCGCTACCGGTTTACCGCCATTACGTTTGCTTTCCTGCGCAGCTTCCATAAAGGCCAGTATCTCCAGTGTCTCTTCCGGTTTTACCGGCGCCACGCCGGTACGGAAGAAAACAGCTATCTCCTGCAACAGCGCTTCGTAGCCTTTAAAGGGACCGAGCAGCAGGTTGCCTTTCTCGCCGAAAACGCGGCCGCCGAATTCATCCGGGCTGTTGCGCGTACCCCTGAAAGTACCGATGCGGTCATCTGCCCATTGTCCCACAACCACGTCGCTGCCGGGGGTACTGAAGCGGGTCACCGTCTTACACCCGCTGCCCATCACGGCAAAGAGTGTTTCTATGCCGTGGATGCCGTACCAGAAAAGGTCGGGGTGTGTTTTTTCCAGGGCTGCCGGACTAAAAGTGTCGGCGCCGGTTACTTTCCCGATAGCGCCCTGTTGTACCTGTTTTACGCTGTCCATAAAGCGCAGCGCGGAAGAAGAGAAAATAGGGGCGTTATATTTTTTTGCCGCTTTGGCGATGGCGATGCCATCTGCCAGAGAGGCCGCCAACGGCTTATCGATAAACACTTTTTTACCGGCTTTTATAGCCGGCATGGCCTGCGCCAGGTGCGGACGGCCGTCATTGGATTCCACCAGTATTACGTCCGACTTATCAAGCAGCGCCTGCATGGAATCTACGATTTCCACACCCATGGCTTTTATCTGTTCCGTATATCCCGGCAGTCTTTTTTTATTCAGTTCGATGTCCGGGCTTGTTTGCGGTAAAGCGGCCACCACCCGCATGCCTTCCAGCCCGGGGACCGTCGCCGGGTTATTGAAGCCTTTGGTAAAGGCGATAGCGTGAGAGGTGTCCAGTCCGATGATACCGATACGTATCCCGTTTGTTTGCTGCACCCCGCTCCTGCCGTACAAAGGCCGGATGCCTCCCAATAGTCCTGTTCCTATGCCTGCCAATGCGGTATTACGGATAAAATTGCGGCGACTGCTTTTCATGTTGGAATTTTTACGGTTGCTTTAATTGATCTGGACGAGCTGATGAATGTCCTTTTATATAGTATAACAGTTGGCCTGTTATCGAAAATTTCAGTTGATTGCTGCGCCGCCGGAAGTATTCGTTTTTCAATTTCCGGGTACGTACCCGAAAAATAGTTATTTTTTTGAAAACGCACAATGTTTTTTTTGTACAAGAGGAGATGACGGAATGTTTTCCGGGGAACGGGAGCTGCGGGGGATAAGCTGTTACAGAAAATGAGAGCTGCGGGGATGAGGCTGCGGGATGGGGAGTTGCGGGATGGACAGCGGTTACTGAAAGCCGGGAGCTGCGGGGATGAAGCTACGGGATGGGGAGTTGCGGGATGGACAGCGGCGCTCCGGATAAAAGGCGGAGCCCGCGTCCGTTAAACATGTTTATTGAACGTAGTTATCAAAATACGTATTGCCCAAAAACGAACCGTTCTCTTTTTCCGCTTCTATAAAATCCCTGTAAGAGAAGTTTTTACCCTGATGTTCCGGTTTCTTCTTTTCCTTCAGGTATTCGCCATAATAAGAGAATCCGCCGCCGGAGCTATGCCACTCCAGGAAAACCGGGCTTTTTTCACTGATAACCGTCAAATCGCCGGTGGTGGTTTTCTCTCCCATATTGACGATCGTATTGTTCGTATTGAAAAAATAATACAAGCCATCTTTATACCACACCTGGTTGGTAAACTCCTTACTGCGATAGTGATAATCGGTTTTACCCAGTTTTTCGTTCATCAGTTTGACCAATGCCGCTGTCTTGTCTTTTGTTTCCGTATGGAGGGTATAAGCGCCTACCTTGTTATTTTCAGGGGTTACGAAAAAGAGGGCGTAGTTGGAAAAGCCATTGCCTTCATCGTTGCCGGCCGCCATGCTTCCGGAAAAAGACTGGCCATACAACCGCAGCAGTTCCGGCTGTTTGGACGAGTACCCGATACACTCATTCAACTCCAGTTCTTTTTTCAAATGGTGTTTACTGATTATGCTGGTATCAGCGGGCAGGGAGAAGGCCGACAAATCAAAATCATTCTGTTGACAAGATAACATCATTACACACAACAAAAGGTACAGTACATTTTTTTTCATTTTCTATAAATTGATCAGCGGGCAATCGGTATTATTCACGCCTCACTGAAGGGTTAAGATTTAAAAGTATCACTTTTCCATCTTTTTTTGACGACCGTATGAAAAAATTCTTTTCTTTCCCGAAGAATGTACCTATCTTTCGGTAACGTACCCGTAAAAACACCGGCCTTCATCCAAAGTCAATACCGCAGAGGATTTCACACCTCTTCAGCCAATATCAGCAACACATTCGAAAAACGTTAAAAAGTCAACCTGATGTCATCAACCGGATCTACAATGGAAAAAGCTCCCGTTACCGCCGGGGGCAGCGCACAAAAAGGCAGTCAATACAAGGCATGGCTGCAGTCCCTCGGGCCGGGATTGATCACGGCCGCGCTGGTATTTGGTCCCAGCAAGGTCACCATCGCCTCCATTATGGGCGCCGGCTATGGCTTTTCCCTGTTATGGATTGTAGCGGTAGCTATCTTCTTCATGATCATCTTCACCACTATGGCAGCGCGGGTAGGTATTGCCACCAACGAATCATTGCTGAGCACCATCAGCCGTAAATGGGGCCGACCAGCGCGCATCGCCATTGGCGTAGGCGTTTTCCTGGTGACCGCTTCCTTTCAGGCAGGCAACTCCATCGGTTCGGGCATTACGCTGGCAGAAGCCACCCATACCAATAAAACTGTCTGGATCATCGCCTGTAACATAGCGGGCATCAGCATCCTGTTCTTCCGTACTTTCTACAGGATGCTGGAAAAGATCATGATAGCGCTCATCATCATGATGTTGTTTGCCTTTATCGTGACCATGGTCCTCTCCCATCCGCCGGCAGCGGGCATCGCATCCGGCTTCGTGCCTACGGTGCCGGCCGGCTCACAGAAACTGATCATCGCCTTCATGGCTTCGTGCTTTTCGATTGTGGGCGCCATCTACCAGTCCTACCTGGTACAGGAGCGTAAACGCATTCGTCCGGATGTGGTGCAGACCGGCAGGGAAACGCTGCCCGGCATGCTGATACTCGGCTTTATGAGCGCTACCGTTATGATATGCGCCGCTACCGTATTACATCCGGCCGGCATCAACATCACCACCGCCACCGACATGGCGATCGCACTGGAACCGGTATTTGGCAATGCTGCTTCCGCCCTTTTCCTCGTCGGCCTTTTCGGCGCCTCTTTTTCCTCTCTCCTCGGCAATGCCGCGCTGGGAGGCACCCTGCTGGGCGATGCGCTGGGATATGGCGGTCAGCTTAGTTCCCGCATGGTACGCACGTTTATCGCCGTTATCATGCTGATCGGCGCCGGCGTAGCCATCACCTTTGGCAAACTGCCGCTGGAGCTTATTGTGCTGGCACAGGCAGTCACCATCTTCATCGTACCGTTCATCGGTATCGCCTTGTACCTGGTAGCCAACGATGCCGCCATCATGGGCAAAATGAAAAACAACACCTTTACCAATATTGCAGGCGCCGCGGGCCTGATCATCATGCTGCTGCTGGCGGTGAGCAACGCCATTACGCTCTTCTTTTCTTAAACCAACTACCTGTTACCACCGTATGAAACGTACCGGCATTCTTCTTTTGATAGTCCTGATAGTGGCCGCCGGCGCTTACTGGCTGCTGCGGCCCGCAAAACCGGCGGAGTTTACCCAGCCCATCGAAGCCACGCTGCAACTCGATAAAACCATCCTGGGTATCAGCACCATCGCCTCCGATCTCAATGTTCCCTGGGAAATCGTCTGGGGACCTGACAATCAGATCTGGTACACCGAACAAAGCGGCAGCATCAGCAAAGTTGATCCGCATACCGGTATCAAAAAACTTTTGCTGACCATTCCGGAAGTATACCGTCATCGTACACTCGGGCTGCTGGGCATGGCCATTCATCCCGACAAGGACAAACCTTACGTGTTTATAGACTACACGCATCTGAACAAAGACTCCTCCATCGTGTCAAGACTGGTACGGTATACCTATACGGCCGATACGCTGAAAGATCCGCTGCTGCTGCTCGAACTGCCCGGCAACACCGGGCATAACGGTTCCCGGGTGGCCATCTCCCCCGATGGCAAAGTGCTGCTCTCCACCGGCGACGCCGCCCGCGATCAGAACGCTCCCGACACCGCGTCGCTCAACGGTAAAGTGTTACGCCTCAATACCGACGGCACCGTGCCCGCCGACAATCCCTATCCCGGCAACTACATGTGGTCCCGTGGCCATCGTAACATCCAGGGATTGGTATTCACGGACAAAGGCCTGCTCTTTGCCTCCGAACATGGCGATGCCACCGACGATGAACTGAACCGCATCGGGAAAGGCGGCTACTATGGATGGGCGCGCATCGAAGGATACGCGGACCGACCGGACGAGAAAGCCCATGCAGACTCTTTCCCCTTCATCGCGCCACTCAAAGCCTGGACGCCGACCATCGCACCTGCCGGCATCGATTACTATTCTTCCGGTAAAATCCCCGAATGGAAAAACAGCCTGCTGCTGGGAACACTCAAAGCGGCGAGTCTTCACGTAATACACCTGAACAACGCACAGGACGCCGCCACCGCGGAAGAGATCATTCTCGCCGGCAAATACGGCAGGCTGCGGGACCTCTGCGTTTCTCCGGAGGGCGACGTATATATCGCCACCAGCAACCGCGACTGGAATCCCGGCAAAGGTTTTCCTTTACCGCATGACGACCGTATCCTGCGCATCGCGGCACTGAAGCCCGGCCAGGCGGTACCTGCCACGGCTACACGGGAAAATGCACAACCGGCAACAGTAACGGCTGCCGCCAACAGCGGCGCCACGCTGTACAAAAATTATTGCGAAGCCTGTCACAAGCCTGACGGCAAAGGTGTACCGGCGTCCTTCCCCCCGCTCGCAGGAAACCCGCTCGTTACCGGCAAAGCCGCACCGCTGGTACAAACCATCCTGCACGGCCGCACCGGCGACTCCAAAAGCAAGAACAGCAGCTATGGCGAACAGATGCCGGCTTTCAACTTCCTGAAAGACGGAGAGATCGCCGCCATTACTACGTATATCCGTAACAGCTGGGGCAACCATGCCGACAGCATCAGCGCCGTAACTATCACCCAGGAAAGACAACCCTGACATCATGAAGCAAAATATTATCTTTGCCGGCATGGCAGCGGCCCTGCTGTCATGCGGCACTACTCAACAAAAACAATCGTCTATGCAACTGATCGCGTTAGATCCCGGGCACTTCCATGCTTCACTGGTACAGCAACAGATGTACCCCGGCATAGATTCCACTATCCGTGTGTTTGCACCCGAAGGACCGGAAGTAAAACAGTACCTCGCCAGCATCGGACGGTTCAATCAACAGACCGACCCGCCCGTACACTGGGCAACCGACGTATACACCGGCCCGGACTACCTGGAGAAAATGCTGCAGCAGCCCGCAGGCAATATCGTGGTAATTGCCGGCAACAACCGGCTCAAAGCCACCTACATCCGCCGCTCCGTCAATGCCGGTCAGCATGTGCTGGCAGATAAACCCATGGCTATCGACGCCGCAGGCTTCGACTCCCTGCAGGCAGCTTTCCGGGAAGCAGCAGCGAAAAAAGTACAGCTCTATGATATCATGACCGAACGGTATGAAATCAGAAATACCCTGCAGCGGGAACTCTCGCAGTTGCAGGATGTTTTTGGCACCCTGGAAACCGGTACTCCCGGCAACCCGGCCGTTGTCAAGAACAGCGTCCATCATTTCAAAAAGCTGGTCGCCGGCAAAACGATGGTACGCCCTGCCTGGTATATGGATGAGACCCAGCAGGGAGAAGGTATCGTAGACGTCACTACTCACCTGGTGGACCTCGTGCAATGGACCTGCTTTCCGGGTCAGACGATCGACTTTCAGCATGACATACAGGTAGACAGCGCCCGCCGCTGGGCCACCACCATGAGCCTGCAGCAATATGCAGACATCACCGGGCAGACCGCTTTCCCGCCTTACCTGGCGAAAAACGTCGGTAAAGACAGTCTGCTGCAGGTATATGCCAACGGCTCTTTTGACTATACGATCAAAGGCATCCATGCCAATATATCCGTTACCTGGAACTACCAGGCGCCGGAAGGCACCGGTGACACGCATTATTCGCTGCTGCGGGGCACAAAAGCGTCGCTGATCATCCGCCAGGGAGCGGAACAGCAGTACAAACCCGTACTGTACATCGAGTCTGCCCGGCATCACGATAGCGCCTATGCGAAAACTGTCGCGGCGCATATCGCCAAATTGGCGCAGCAGTATCCGGGACTTTCGCTGAAAGAAAATAACAAAGGCTGGGAAGTTGTCATCCCCGAAGCGCTGTCCAAAAAGCACGAAGCGCTCTTCGGCAGGGTGATGCAGCAATTCCTCGAATACATCCGGAACAACAACATGCCCGCCTGGGAAGTGCCCAATATGCTGGCCAAATACTACACTACCACGCAGGCGCTGGCGCTGGCAAAAAAACAGTAACCCCGGATTATAGTATATTTGGAAAAATTATAACCATCAACCGATATGAAGAAAAAAACGGCCGAACAACCCCTCGGTGTGAAGGAGATCGCCCGAAGGGCCAATGTGGCCATCGCCACGGTGGACAGGGTTATCCATAACAGGCCCGGCGTCTCCCCAAAAACAAAAAGTAAAATAGAAGCCATCATACAGGAGCTGAACTATCAGCCCAATATACTGGCCAGACGGCTGGCATCCCGCCATGTACTCCGGCTGGCTACCGTGCTGCCCAAAGTATCATCGCAGGAAACCGACTTCTGGACATTGCCGGTGGCCGGCATACAGAAAGCAGAAGAGGAAATCAAACAGTTCGGTGTGAAGGTAGATCCTTATTACTTCGACCTCAACGACCGGAAGTCTTTTGTAAAAGTCACCAGACAGGTACTTAAAAATCCGGTGGACGGTATCCTGCTGGCGCCTTCCTTTATCGAAGAATCTGTTTCGTTTATCCGTTCCTGCAGAGAGCGCAATATCCCCTACGTTTTTATCAACTCTGATATTCCTCAGCAGGAGAGCCTCTGTTACATCGGGCCTGACCTGTTCCGCAGCGGCTATCAGGCAGGACAGCTGATACACTACTGCACGCCCCGCAACGCACGTGTGCTGGTGCTCAACATCTCCCATGAGATAGAAGACCATCACCACCTGCTTCGCAAAGAAGAAGGGCTACGCGCCTACTTTAAAGACACCAAACGGCCTATCATCAAAAAAGACGTCCGTCAAACAGATCAGGCCTCTATTGAAAAAGAACTCTCGAAAGCGTTTCAGCAGTATCCCGACGTTCGCGCCGTTTTCGTTACCAACTCCAGGGTTGCCGCCGTTTCCCGCTACCTGGAGAAACACAGTCCCGGTAAAGACCTCCTGCTCATCGGCTACGACTTTACCAAAGAAAATGTTTCACGCCTCGACCAGGGACATATTGATTTCCTGATCTGCCAACAGCCCCAGGAACAGGGATATCGCGGTATTATGACGCTTTACCAGCATCTTGTTATGAAAGTGCCGGTAGAGAAAACGCATTTTATGCCGATCGATATTATCACGAAAGAAAACCATGCTTTTTATATCCAGCCGTAACGCTTATGCGTATACGATATAGAAGTATAACACAACCGCTGTAATCAATGCCCACCATAAGGTTGGGTTACGTAACCCTCGCGACTGCTGCAACAGGTCTGCCGGCAGCTTCAGGCTTTCCCGGTTCCAGATCAGTCCTTTCAGTTCGGCTTCCGGTACCGGTTTGGTCAGCAGGCTCACAACAATGCACAGCAGCACACAGCTCCAGAAAACAATGCCTGTCCTGTTAAAAAAAGGCATGGCGGGGAAAATGATTTCCATGGCCACCGACATCGGGATCGTGAGGATACCGGCTGCCAGCGCACCCGCGTGTGTGGTGCGTTTCCACAGGATGCCCAGCAGGAACATCGTTGCAATGCCAGGGGTAAACAACCCGTAGGCATTCATCAGGTACAGGAAGATCGGCTTTTTGGAATGGGTCAGGAACAGTCCTGTGCACAGGATACCGATGACAATAATCACGGCGCCGGCTATACGTCCAAAACGCACCGCCTCTGCCTCGGTCGCTTTCTTACGGAAATAAGGCAGGTAGATGTCAACCGTCAGGATGGTGGTGCAGGAATTGATGGCGCCGGAAAGATGTGACATCACAGCGGCGATAAGGCCGGCCATGACCAACCCGACGAGACCGGCAGGCAGCAACTTCTCCACCAGCGTAGGAAACAGCAGATCGGGTTTTTCCAGGTCAGGAAACAGTTTAGGCGCCACCAGCGCTGGCACGGTAATGATTACGGGCACCAGGAACTTCAGATAATCGCCAAAGACCACTCCCATACGGGCATGCCATTCGTTTTTAGCAGCCAGTACCCGTTGCACGATAAACTGGTTGGTAGCGCAGTAAAACACACTGATACAAAGCACCCCGCCGAGATACATCGTCCACGGGAAATCGGGGTCATTCGCCGGAAGGATCAGGTCCCAATCCTTAACCGTATCGGTAATGGCGCTCACGCCACCGGCGGCGTTCACCGTCGCGATGGTGAGCGCAATACCACCCATCACGAGTACTATCAGCTGCAACATCTCCGTATATATCACCGCCCGCAATCCTCCGGCGATCGTGTATACACCGGTGATAGCTGCCAGTATCACAACGCTGGTCATCACGGAGATGCCCAGCAGGGAATGTAATGACAACGCGCCCAGATACAGTACCGCACTGATTTCCACAAGCACATAGGTTAGCAGGATAAGGCCGGCGTAGGTAGTACGGGCGGCGGTGCCAAAACGTTTCTCAAGAAATTCGGGTACGGTATAAAAGCCGTTGCGGATATAGAAAGGCAGAAATATCCATAGCAGCGCATTAAAACCCATCAGGATAGCGCCCCACTCCATGGCGATGGCTACAAAGCCCCTGCTGTAAGCCACTCCCATCGCTCCTACCAGGTGATGGCTGCTGATATTGGCAGCAATAATACTACCACCGATCATCCACCAGGGCAGCTTATCGCCTGCCAGAAAATAGTCGCGTTTGGTCTGCTGTGCCTTACGCGAGGCATAGATGCCAAGGCCGATAACGCCGAGAATATATACGCCGAATATAATAGCGTCCGGCAAAGTGAGGTTCAGGTTCATGCAGTTTGAATCATTCGTTGGGAAATAGTGGTGGCGGAGCGTATCAGCCGCTCCAGGGAGCCTTTCTCAAAAGGCGTTTGCCATACCGCATAACTCTGATGGTTAAACGATTCCTCCGGCGGCAGATAACCGGCGTAACCATTGACGATATTCATCACGGCAACAGTTGCGGGAAACAGCTCCTGCCGCAGCGCCAGCTGGAAGCCGGAGTAGGCCTCATTGGGCTGGCCGGCCAGCATGGAATTGCCCAGCCGCCATATCCACAGCGGCATCCTGGCGACAGTCCCTTCTCCCACCGTTTTGCGGATACCCCGCTGCCGCCATAACCGTTCTTTGATGACGTGGTCTTCACAAGCTTCCCAGGAAGCTTCTATCTCTGCGAGCGAGGGCATTGGCTTCAGCACCATTTCCACTTCCGTCATTTCCGCCATGAGCGTAGTCGCTGCCGGCACAGGTGTTTTTTTCCAGATAGCCAGCGAGGCGCCGGATTCCACTACACCGGTGTAAGTCAGTTCCGTATCAGGCGGCAGCATGCCTTCCAGCACGGACAATACTGCAAACCCCAGTTGCCGCCCGTAGCCGTCTGCCAGCGATGTGTCACCGCTGTATTGCTCCGCCGGCGAGAGCTCGCCGGAAGCGCCCTGTAAAAACAAACAGAACGCACCGGTAGCCGGTTCCACCACGCTACGCATGCCGCCAATGTAATCGGGCGACAGCAGCTGGTTGTCCCATGCCAGCGTGGTAGGATGACATGCATAATTGACGATCGTACCGATGATACGGCCGGCGGCATCTGTGATACGGCCTGCCAGCAGCGTATCATCGGCGGCGGCAGCGGGATTATATCCTACCACCAGCCGGCTGCCGCCCGGTTCGGGAAAGTCGCGGTTGACCGCCAGGCCGCAGCGGCCGTACTGCCACGTCAGCGTGGCCGGTTGCGCGGAGGCCATGGCTTCCCTGGCAGCATCGATGGCTGCCTGCTGCACCTGCTGCAGGTACGGGATAATGAAATGACCACCGGGCTTACCGGCATCTTCACTGAAGGTGCTGGGGCCCGCGTGGGTATGGGTCAGACAGAACATCAACCGTTCTTCCGGCAGCGACAAAGCTGTCAGGATGCCGTGCCTTAAATTTCTTTCGTCCGCGGCGCTTTTCCACCATCCGAGATCAGCGGAAATGAGTACCAGCGGCGCTGTAGCAGCGGCTGTCTGAAAGGTAATACAGGTGAGGGTCAGCGGCATATGCACCCCGGCGGCCACATCGTGGGTGGCAGCGCCCCAGTTGCGGGCAAAGATGCCCACCGGCGGCGTGATGTCTTTTCTGGCAATGCCTATGATTCCGTGGTAGTTGGTCATGTCGTTGGTTTGTTACAAGAGAGACAGGCCGCCATCCATCAGCAGCACGCTGCCGGTGATATGCCTGTTTTCCGGATCACAGAGGCGCACTACTTCGCGGGCCACCTGCCGGGGTGTGATCAGCTGCCGAACAGGTGTTTTCAGGCGCGCATTTTCTTTCTGTTCCGGCGCCTGCTCCCATACTACGCGGCTAAGGCCGGCATCTACATAGCCCGGTGCGATCTCGTTGACCATAATGCCGTGCGGCGCCAGTTCCAGCGCCATACATTTGGATAACATGCGCAGACCGGCTTTGGACACCGAGTACGCCGGGATATGGCTATGCGCCACTTCCGCCGCCCAGCTGCCTACGAAGACAACGCTGCCGGTTATACGTTGTTCCAGCATACGCGCCGTGACCGCCCGCGCTACATAAAAAGCGCCGTCGAGGTTCACCCGCAGCTCCTGGCTCCACTGTTCCGCCGATATCTGGTACAGGCCGGCGATAGTGACGGTAGCAGCGTTGGCAACGGTGATACTCACCAGTCCCAACGCCGCTTCTGCAGCCTGCAGCCAGCGGTCAACCGCCGCTGCGTCGGACACGTCTACCTGCGTATAGTGACAGGGTGCGCCCATCGCCATCAGTTCCTCCAGCAACGGCCGGGCTGCTGCCTCGGGCTGCAGGTCCCCCAGCGCCACGCCGGCGCCCTGCGCCGCAAACGCCAGGGCCACTGCCCTGCCGATGTCGCCAAGGGCGCCACTGACCAGGACTGTTTTCTTCTCCAATAGTTTTTCCATAACTGCTGTTTTACCAGTCACCAACACTGCCATCTTTATAGAACGTCCGCTGTAACACCTCCTGTTGGAAAGGGTGTTTTTTCACGGCCGCTTCGTTGATCTCTATGCCCAATCCCGGACGGTGATTGGGTTTTACGATTCTTCCTTTTTTTTCTACCGTAAAGCCTTCGCTCACCACTTCTTCCCGCCACGGCACATCGTTGTGCACACTCTCACAGATAGCATAAGACGGCGTGGCAAAGCCCAGCTCAATCGATGCCGCGGTGCTTACCGGCCCCTGTGGGTTGTGCGGCGCTACCGCCACCCGGTAGGCTTCTGCCAGCGCGGCTATCCGTCTTACTTCACTCAGTCCGCCACAATGGGTGATATCCGGCTGGATCACGCTAACAGCGCGTTTCTCCAGCATATCTCTGAAAGCATGTACCCCCACCAGCCTTTCTCCACTGGCAATAGGTGTTTTCACGGCCCGTTGTATCCGGGCGATGTCTTCCATCGTCTCCGGCCAGCAGGGCTCTTCAAAGAAATACAAGCCGTACGGCTCCAGCGCCTTCGCAAATTGAAGTCCCATCAGCGGGCTGGGACGAGCGTGACAGTCCACCATGATATCGATGTCCTCTCCCACCGCTTCCCGCATAGCCCTCACACAAGCTTCCGCATAACGGACAGGCTTCAGTCCTTCCAGCGGCATGGTTTCCGGCACGGCCATGGATTTGAACGCGGTAAAACCGTCCTCCACAGCGCGTGCCGCCAGTTCACCAAAACGGCCGGCATCATCCGGGCGAGTTTCATAGAAGTCCTCCATTTTGCCGCCGCCCAGATGACAATACAGGCGGATATAATCTCTTACGCGGCCGCCCCACAGCTCATGACAGGGCACGCCGTGAATTTTTCCGAGGATATCCCACAGGGCGATGTCGATACCGCTGATGGCCGTACCGCGAACGATACCGTTGCCATGCCAGAAATGCTGGCGGTACATCATCTGCCACAGGTATTCAATACGGCGCGGATCTTCGCCGATCAGCAGCTGGCTGATATCTTCCACAGCGCCTACTACCGCTCTCGTGTGCCACTCCAGCGTCGCTTCGCCCCATCCCCACAGGCCGGGCTGGTCGGTGACGATTTTGATAAAGATCCAGTTGCGCATCCGCGCGTGACAAACCTGTGTTTCTATCGCCGTTATTTTCATAGCGCTGCCAGTATTGATTTGGTTTTATCTAATGTTTCTTCGATGTCTTTGGTGGTATGCGCATAAGAGATACTACCCTGTTTGATCGGTAAAGGGAAATTAAAAATTCCTTTTTCAATCAGTTTCAACCGGTATGTTTTATCAAACGTAAAATCATGGTGTTTCAATATGTCATGATAATCCACCGGGTTGTGGTCCATAAAATACACACAAAAAGCGGAACCCTGGCGGGCAATATGAAAAGGCCGGCCGGAAGTGCTGAAGATATCGTTTAAGCCCTCTTCCAGCATTTGTCCCAGGGCGTTCACATGATCGTACACTTTAAATTCAGCAGCAGCCAGCTTCCGTACGGTAGCGATGGCCGCCGCCGTGGTCAGCGGGTGTGCATTGAAGGTACCCGCGATCAGTACTTTTTTGCTTTTATCGGGATGAATGAAGTAATCCATGTATTTTTTCTTCCCGGCGATCACGCCTACAGGGTAACCGTTGGCCACCGCTTTGCCAAAAGTGCTGAGGTCCGGCGTCACGCCACACAGCTGCTGATAGCCGCCCAATGCATGCCGGAAACCTGTCTTCACCTCGTCGAAGATCAGCAGGAAGCCATGTTCGTCGGCCAGCCGGCGTAATGCTTCCAGGTAGCCCGCCTGTGGTTTTACCACGCCGATGTTCTGTAAGACAGGCTCCAGCAGGATAGCTGCTACCGGGTAACGTCGCAGGACATATTCCACAGAGGCGATGTCGTTATAGTTGATCACATGCACCAATGTAGAATGGCCCTCCGGAATGCCGGCAGAAAGGGAATCGAACGGATACTCTCCCGGGCTTACCCGTTCGCCCACATCCGCGAGGCTGCTGATCACGTTACAGGCCACGTCGTTATGCCAGCCGTTATAACCTCCCTGCATAACGATGATATGATTTTTGCCGGTAACGGCGCGGGCTATACGTATCGCGTGATAGGTCGCTTCAGACCCCGTCGTGGTGATTTCGATGCTTTCCGCCGAAGGTACGCTGTCACAGAAAAGCTGTGCAAACTCACCTTCGAGGTTGGTAGGACCGGCGCCCATCAGGAGTGTTTCGTTATCCAGCGCAGCGCGTACCGCCCTGTTTACGTCCGGGTCGTTGTGTCCCAGGAAAGACGCTGCGAAACCTGCCTGGTAATCGATGTATTCATTTCCTTCCAGGTCTTTCACCCGGCTGCCTTGCCCGCTGACAAAACAAATATTGGGATCTGACTTACGGTTCAGTGATACCACGCCACCGGGTATCCATTGTTCATTGCTCTTTAAAAGCGAAGATGATTTGGGCCATGCGTTCATAATAGCGATGCTGTTAAAATTTTATGTAAAATCTCACCTATTTCATGTTCCGGACAGACACCCCGGTGATGCGGCTGTTTTTAATGACCGCACCGGCAGCCTGCCACAGCAGGTCGCCCTGTATTTGCTGATGCCGGATGTCTACCTGATCGATGTTAAGAGAATCGATAATCGTATGTTTATCGAACGAAAACTGCGGATTGGCGTAGCGCCTTTCCTCCCGGCTCACGCGGCTGATATTCAGCCGGTCTATCACCGATTGTCTCACGCAGATAATGCCGTACTCCGTGGGATACCATGCCTGGGTGGAGCGGCCGTATACATTGGCACCCGACACATCCCTGACGGTTACGTTGGAGAAGTAGCCGGTCTTGTCGAAAAGGCTGTAAAACAGGACAGAAGCCATCGCTGTATTACCATGCACATTTTCGATGGTGATATCACTCACCTTCCTGTTTTCAAACGTATAAAAAGCCACCGCCTTCAGTGCAGGAATGGAATCGCAGCTATTCTCAGGGGTAATATTCCGTACGGTGACGTCCCGGTAATCCACCGCGGGAAAGGGGGCCATTCTCCCCTGAAAACAGGCGCCTCCCGCAGCAAATGCCACCAGGTCGTCGTTGGTAAAACCGGAGATATTTTCGATGCGGACATGATTGCCGCCGCCGGTCACCCCGTCACCGTTTTGGCCGAGGGCGCTGGTATGCCGCGCATCTTTGAATGGGTTTTGCTGAAAACGGATGTCGTGTATGTGTACGGTATCGCATTCCATGTAAGCAATGCCCCAGCTGCGGGTACTGTCTACCTGCAGGTTACTGACTTCCAGCTGCCGTACTTTGTAGAAGAACATGCCAAAACAAAATTCAGAGCTGTCGACC
Source organism: Chitinophaga oryzae (assembly GCF_012516375.2). Taxonomy (NCBI): domain Bacteria; kingdom Pseudomonadati; phylum Bacteroidota; class Chitinophagia; order Chitinophagales; family Chitinophagaceae; genus Chitinophaga; species Chitinophaga oryzae. Next base: position 2,795,689 of record NZ_CP051204.2, on the reverse strand, counting down.
GTACTGCGGATACTGCGCGTCTGCGTCCAGCCGTTGCCGTTCCATTTGCCGCCGGTCACTTTAATATGTGCGTTGCCGTTGACCAGGTCTTCATTCTGCAACAGGTATTGGTTGCAGGATGGCTTCAGTTCGATGTAGGCGTCCGGGCTGGCTTCCAGCGTAAAATAGGATGGTAGCCTGATGGGCTGCGCGATCAGATAGTGCCCTTTCGGAACAAATATTTTCCGTGTACCGTTCTTCTGTGCTTTGGCAATTGCCCGTTGAAAAGCTCTGCTGTCGTCCGTTTTACCGTCCGCCAGGGCACCATGAGCGCGCACGCTGGTCACATGCTGTGCATGGGACATTATACCACCCAGCATTACCATGCCGGCAAGTATGATCCGTTTAACAATTCCTTCCTGGTATAACATCCCGTACAATTAAGCGTATGGTTGGTTACTGATGATTTTAATATCCTTCGTTCTGTTTCAGTACGCCGGGCGCATACTGATCGATCTGGCGCTGCGGCACCGGGAAAACCGCCATCGTAGCCCTGGGCGACAGCGTCGCTTTGGTGGCCGTGCCCGTGGCCGGGTTATAGTCCCGCTCCTCTTCTGTCATCACCGTCATGAAACGGCCGGTACGCACCAGGTCGGGCCAGCGTTCGTTTTCGTAGGCCAGTTCCAGTTGTCTTTCCAGCAGCAGCTTATCCAGGAAGCTGTCGGCCCCCGCAATGTCAGCAGCAGTGTAGTTGTGCGCAGCATCTCCGAAAGCCCTTTCCCTGATCATATTCAGCTGTATCAGTGCATTGGCTTTGTCACCGCTGTTGTACAGCGCTTCCGCATAAAGCAGGATGACATCGGCAAGGCGCAGCACGGGCAGGTCCTGACCGGAAGTAGCGCCGGTGAATTTGGTCGCGTACTTTTTCACATAAGGGCCCCATGCCGGCGGATCATTGGGAGAAGTGGCTTTCACCACGTAGTCGGAGATGGTGGACGCCTTGCGACTGTCGCCGTCCGCGTATTTTTTGTTCAGGCTCCAGGCAGGAAATGCGTACTGGTTGCCCGAGCCTACGACACCGGCGATGCCGCCGATCGGTGCATAGTCGATACCCAATGAATGGCCATTGGACCCATCGGTATATTTAATGGCGAGGATGATTTCTTTGTTGTCTTCTGAAGCCAGGCTCCACAGGGTGGCAAAGCCGGGTTCCAGCTGGTAGCCAAAATCACGGATGGCTTTTTCCAGGTAAGTTTTGGCATTGGCCCAATCTTTCCGGTATACGTACACCTTGCCAAGAAGCCCTGTGGCAGCGCCTTTGCTGGCGCGACCCCTGGCCGCGGTGGCGGGAGCCGGCAGCAGATCGATCGCTGCTTTTAAATCGGAGATAATCAACTCATAGATTTTATCGGCCGATTCCCGCGGCATATTCTTCGCTTCGCTGATAGACGGTGTTTTGGTCACCATGGGTACGCCACCAAACAGTTTCACCAGGTCGAAATAAAAGAGGGCGCGCATGAATTTCGCTTCACCGGCGAACTGCTCCTTTTTACCGGAGGCGTAATCTGTGGGGCGGTCAATATTTTCCAGCACAGCATTAGCGCGGCCGATGCCGTAAAAACATTTCTCCCAGAAATCAGCGACAGCAGTATTTTCCGCGTTTACGGTGAGATAGTCGAGATCATTTACGCCGGGCATGGCAGTGCCCATGTAGAGGTTGTCGCCGGGCATCTCCATCAGCAGGTAGTCTTTCGGCTTACGGTCCTGCATACTGCTGTAGATACCGATGACTGCCTGGTCCATATCGTTGGACGTTTTATAGAAGTTGTTGGTCGTCAGGGAGGAATCCGGCGTCATGTTCAGCAGGCTGTTGGTACAGCTGCTGCCGGCGAGTGCCAGGAGGAGTACCGGTATATATAGTTTGTTCTTTTTCATGGAATACGCTTTTGCTGATTAGAAGTTAAAGTTGAATCCCAGCGCATAGATGCGGCTGATAGGTTCTGCTCCGTAGTTGGCGCCCGGCATGCTGGCCACCCCGTTCACTTCTCCTTTCGTATAACCTTCGGGGTTATATCCATGGAATTCTTTTTTGGTGAAGATGAACAGGTTGCTGGCAGAAAGGTATACCCTGAAGTTGGTCACCCGCAGTTTGCGGATAAGTGTTTCCGGCAGGGTATACCCGAGGTTTACGTTACGAATGGCGAGGAAGGAGGCGTCTTCTATATAAGCGTCAGACATTGTCTGGAATCCCAATGTATTGAGGGCGCTGGCAGGCACTTTCCCGTTGCCCGGGTCCGATGGCGACCACCACTGGTTTTCCACCAGCGAGCGGCGCATTGCGCCGAGCAGGGCGCCCTGGTAAAACTGGTTTTCGTAGTTGTACATTTTGGCGCCAAGGGATGCCTGCATGGCGATGCTCAGGTCAAAATTGTTGTAGGAGAAATTGTTCACCATTCCAAGGATGGCTTTGGGCTGAAAGTTGCCCAGCAGCTGTTTGTCGTTGGCATCGATTTTTTTATTGCCATCGGTATCTTCAAATTTCGGATTGCCCGGGCGGGAGCCGGCGATGCCCGGGTTGGCCGCCACATCGGCGGCATCTTTATAGATACCGTTGATCTTATAACCATAGTAGGAGAACATGGGCTCCCCTACGCGGAGGATCCAGTTCATATTGGAAGAAGGGTCTGCGATGATCACATTGTTGACGCCGCCGAGGTCTTCTACCGTATTGCGGTTACGGGAATAGTTGAACGATGTTTGCCAGTTGAATTTGCCGACGATGTTACGGGTATTCACTTCAAACTCTATCCCGCGGTTGCGTATCTCCCCGATGTTGGTCATGGTAGTACCGAAACCGGTGGTTGCCGGTACAGGCATGCTGTACAGCAGGTCGGTGGTGCGTTTGTCGTAGTAATCGAAGACGATGCTGATACGGTTGTCCAGGACAGACAGTTCACCGCCGATATCGATGCCTTTGGTTTTCTCCCAGCCGAGCTGGCTGTTACCGTAGCTGATGGCCGCCTGTCCTTTGGACACCACGTTACCGGGAGAATAGAACGTGTTGCCCATCAGTCCGAGGTACTGGAAGTCGCCGATGTTGAAATTGCCCGTCACGCCCCAGCTGGCTCTCAGCTTCAGGTCACTGATCGGTTGGAAGTCTTTCAGGAAACTCTCCTGTTTTACGCGCCAGGCGGCGGATACGGAGGGGAAGTAACCCCAGCGGTTGTCCGGACCGAAGCGGGAGCTGGCGTCTGTACGGATGGAGGCTGACAGGAGGTATTTATCTTTATAACCATAGTTCACGCGGGTGAAGTAGGAAATAAGTCCCCATTTGCTTTTCACGGTATTGCTGTTGGGCGCCAGGGTAGCGTTGCCCATCGTATGTACGATATCGTTATTATAGCTGCCGGCGACAGCGTAGAGGTTTACCGCCTTGCTGTCGTTACGCTGATAGGAAGCGCCGGCGATGGCAGACAGGTCGTGGCCCCCCTTGAAGGTGGTGTTGTAGCTCAACACGTTTTCGTTGAGGATATTGATATTGTTGGTCGTAATATCGGTACCTGAATTTTTGGCGGCGCTGGTGGCCCAGGAAGCCTGGAACTCATCGCGGTTGCTGAAGTCCATGGTGGTACCCACGGAAGAGCGGAAGCTCAGGCCTTTGGCCAGGTTTAGTTTCAGATAGGCTTCACCGATGTTGCTGAAGCTGCTGCCATAGTATTCAGAGCCCTGCAGTGTAGCCATCGGGTTTACCTGTCCGGTGACTACAGCGCCCCAGTATTCGCGGGCTGTGGGATAGGTACCGTTGGGACGCTGCACGTCTACAAAAGAAGGATATTTGGAATAGTTAGGAATCTCTGAAGGGTTATAGCGGCGTTTGGAATAGGTGGGATTCAGCATAAAGCCTACACTCACCACTTTGCTGGCCTGCACATCTACATTGGCTCTGAGGCCGTAGGTTTTAAACCATGTGTTGACCATGGAGCCTTGTTCATCTTTATAAGTGGCCGCCACATAGTAAGTGGCTTTGTCGGTACCGCCGCTGGCGGAGATGTTATAGCTCTGGATGGGGGCGGTGCGCATGACAGCGTCCTGCCATATTACGTGACCGGTTTTCAATACGTCGCTTACCTGGTAGGCGGCGGGCCTTCTGGCGTCGCCCCATACCGGGAGACTAACGTCGCCGCCTACCCAGCCGTATTCGCGGTTCTGGTATTTAACAGCGTAGTTGTAGTATTCATCGCCGGTGATCCAGTCGTTGTGCACAATGGCTTTACCGAGGCCTGCATAGCCGTTGAAGTTAAATTTGGGTTTACCGGCCACGCCTTTTTTCATGGTGACGAGGATAACCCCGCCGGCTGCACGCGAGCCGTAGATCGCTGCGGAAGACGCATCTTTCAGCACTTCCACGGATTGCACATCATTCATGTTGATCATGCCGAGGTTACCGCCGGGGATACCATCGATGACTATCAGCGGATCGTTGCCCGCGCTGATGGAGCCGATGCCACGGATACGGATGGTGGGTGCGGAGCCCGCCTGACCGCGTGACTGTGAAATGTTTACGCCGGCCATGCGGCCTACCAGCGCCGCTTCCGGCCGGCCGGCAGGTACCTGGTCGAGTATTTTATTTTCCACTTTGGCTACAGCGGCAGTTACCGAACTTTTCTTTACTGCACCATAACCGATAACCACTGTTTCATTTAATGTTGTTTTGCTCTGAGGCAGGGAGATAAAAACAGTATTACGGTTGCCAACAGCCGTTTCTTTTTTATCATAACCGATGTAGGTGAAGGAGAGCACATCGTTGCTGGTGGCGCGGATGGTAAAACGGCCTTCCGCGTTGGTAGATGCACCGGTTTGGGTGCCTTTGATAAATACAGTGACACCCGGAAGCGCAGCCTGGGTAGCACTGTCGAGTACTGTCCCTTTGATTTCCCTGACCTCCTGTGCTACCAGCTTTTGTGGCTTGCAAAGACCTGCGGCGAGCGACAGCAGGGTTGCAAACAGGTAAAGGTGTGTTCCTTTCATAATTCTGGTTAGATAAAAATGGTTAGATAATCCCGTGCGCATGATAAGTCATGCGCCGGTGCTGTTGACATCTCATCCGCTTCAGTGGAGGATGATTTTTTCGCGATTTACTTTATGGACCGTTCACTGTTCCGTCAGATTGATAAGAACATATGCCGGCATTACAGGTTGATGATACGGGCGCGGCTACACGATGCGTCGGCACTGCCCGCAAGTTTCACATAACGTTGGCTTTGGTACCGGCCGGGATCGGTCAGTTGCTCGCCACTCTGTTTACAAATATATTCAAATTTTGTAAACAAAAAAATATTTGCGAAAAAATCCCGGAAGGGGAAATCCGGGAGTAAAAGGGAAAATAAGGAGGGGCTATTCTTCTTCCAGGGTGGTGACTTCTCCGCGCAGCAAATGCTTTACCAGCGCTTCTTCTGCCTTCTTCACATCTTTATTTTTCAGGGCCTGGAGGATGGCGCGATGCTCTTCATCGGTTTGTTCGTAGTCGTCCATCTGCACCAGCATCTTGCCCAGCTTCATATGAAACAGGGGAATATTGCTGGACTGGTAGATCTCCATCAGTTTGTTATTGCCGGAGAGCGCGATCAGGGTTTCATGGAATTTCATGTCCGCCTCGCAGGCGCCGCTCATATAGCCACTCTTCACCATATTGCTAAAGTCGTCGCAGATCTTTTCCAGTGCGGTAATATCTGCTTTACCGAGCTTCGGAACGGCCATACGGATGGCGCCCAGCTCCAGCAGTTCGCGCAACTCGCGGATCTGGCGGATATCTTCGGCCGTCATGGACTTTACAAAGTAACCACCCTTCTCCCCAAACACGACCAGATTCTCGCCCAACAGCCTGGTCAGCGCTTCCCGCACCGCCATCCGGCTAACCTCCGTCTTCTTGGCCCACACGTCTTCTTTCAGCCGCATACCCGGCACCAGCTGGTTGGACAGGATTTTGCGACGCAACTCAACATACACTTTATTGGCTAATGAATCTGTTTTCATAGTAAAATAATGTAAACTAAATATTTATTCAAAAGTAAACAATTTTGGAGATAGCTATGTGCTTTTAGCGGTCAACGCCCACAAAATTTACAAAAACTACGGTTTTTCGGCCAGCAACCGCTGGATATATTTTTCCAGCCTGCGGCTGCTGTAATCTGCCGCACCGGTTTCCCGGAATACGATCCGGCCCGCCTTATCTATGATCAGCGTGGTGGGCAGCGTACCATCGTATACGTTTTGAGGCACATTTCCTGTCAGCATAACAACGGGCAACACATAACCGTTGTCCCGCATGAACGCAGCTGCTTTTTCCGGCTGACCGTCGGCATCCACGATCAGGAACGCCATGCCGGGATTATCTTTCCATTGCCGGTACAACCGGTCAACAGAAGGCATCTCCGCCCGGCAGGGCGGGCACCAGGTAGCCCAGAAATTAATAAACACCACCTTTCCTTTCAGGGAAGACAATGCTACCGGTTCTCCTGTGGCGGCATTACGGAAAAGCATCTCCGGCGCCGGCCAGGCATCGTCCGCCGTTTTTGGGACTGCCGGCTGGAACAAACCCACTTTCATCAGCTGTTGCAGGAACCACACCTTCCCTCCGGGGATGAACAAAATGGCCAGCAATCCACCTAACAACAAGGTGTAAATAACATTGGATACAGAAAAAGAAGATCGGCGCATAAAGGGCAAGATAATAAAAATCCCAGGGCCATGGAGCGCCCCGGGATGTGATATCAATGATGTTGGTGAAATCCGGTCAACGGTTTTTGAAATACGCTTTCGCTACCTGTAAAAACTCTTCTTTTGTCATATAGTTGTCCAAAAAATCCTCCAGTGTCCCGTAGTTACGGATCTCACTGAAATACACTTCATGGTCCGTGCCATATACCGTCGGATTTTCCGGATGAGGGTCCGTCAGGCACACAAAGTAATGGTCCGGATAGCCATAGGAAGAGAAGACACAGATAAAGTCCATATCACTGCCCTGTACAGTTTCCCGGACCTCATCTTCTTCCACCAGCCCGTCCAGCTCCCCTTCATCGCGGGAGCCGGCCTTAAAAGGTGTAAAGAGCCATGAACGAAAGAAATCCTGCCCGTAAGGAATTTCATGGTCCGAGAAATAATGCGCCAGCAGCCGGCTGTAGAACATCTCCGGATCGCTGTTATATAATACCTGATGTTCTTCATAAAATTTATCCAGCCCATACCCTTCCCAGTCTTTGTTCCAAAGCGGATGACCGAAGGTAATGCCCTCCCATATTTCCTGAAAGGTGGCACCATTCGCCCGTTGAATGTTGCCACCCAGCTTTTCTATTTTGTCTAATGTCTCCTGCTTCATAATTCAAATGTAAGCCCTTCATCCGAAAAGCAACACATGGCCCCTGCTTTAGCCCTAGCAACGGGTTTCACTCTCAGGCGCCGGTATAAATTCCGGATCGAGGTACTTCGGCAGCGCATTGTTGATAAAGTAATTCCAGCCACCGGTGAAACTTTCTCTCGTAAAGGATTTCAGATGTTGCGGGAACGTCTCCAGTCCTTCGTGTGTCAATATCAATCGTGTTTTATCCCCCTCCGGCTGTAGTTCAAACGTCAGCAGGGATTCGCCTTCATAATTTTCATACTTCCAGGTGTAGGACAGTTTCCTTGCGGGAACTACGGCCGTCACCACACAATGATGGATGTATTCAACACCCTCGTCTGCGCCTGTAAAACTAAACGCAAACCCTACTTCAGGTTTAAAATCAGATACCTCAAAGTACCATACTTTCATTTTTTCTTTTACTGTCAATGCCTCCCAAACTTTATTGACAGGTGCATTCAGTAACCGTTCAACGACCAGCGGTTGATGTTTCATAAAGCGTGATTTATAGCGTGAATATTTATTTCTTCTTTCTTTTCTTTTTACTATCCTCTTCCAGGAAAGCCTCCAGGGCATCCAGTTTTTTATTCCAGAACCGGCGGTAGCGCTCCACCCATTCCGCCACTTCCTTTAGCTGATGCAAATCCGCCCTGCAGTGACGCTCCCTGCCCTGCTGCTGAATAACTATCAGGCCACATTCCGTGAGTATCTTCACATGTTTGGATATCGCGGGACGACTGATATCAAAATGGTCCGCCACCATGTTTAAGCTCAATGACCTGTCGGCCAGCAAGTGAATAATTTCCCTTCTCGTAGGGTCTGCTATCGCCTGGAAAACATCTCTGCGCATAAAAGTTGTATTTGTAACCGTTCAGTTACAAATATAGGTAACCGATCGGTTACAAAAAAATAAAAGTTTTCAACCGGGACGATTTGACTATTTTCATTGTATGTCAGACTTACACCTCACGGCCTCTATCATTGCCTTCGACATACTGTCAGCTGCTATCAGGAAAGGGCTATTGGCAGGGGAAGCGTATGCGGTCAACGATATACCCGGCACCGGCCCGTTGGACGACGGTATTAAAAGGAAAGCATTTCTCCGGAGCCTGAATTTCCGGAAAGAAGGTGTTAACTGGTCGGATGCCGAACCGAACGCCTTTGCGCCCTGGTTGCGGTTACAGCAACGATTGTGGCACCTACCGCCGACACAGTTGATTATATGGGCCGCGGGCGATGGAGACGACTATGTATTCCTCAGGATGGCTTGCCGCTGGCTGGAAAACATACCCGTTAATGTTATGGTGGTAAAAGTACCACCGAAACAAAACCACTATAGCCTTTATATATATTCCGATGAAGAACTGGCGCCGATGGCCCATCAGGCTGTACCTTTGGACGACATGAAGCGGCACGCGCTCGCCCGTGAATACGATACCATCGTATCCCGGCCGGAATTACTCAGAGAATGTGATAAGAACGGAATGTTGCAGTTTCTGAAACTTTCAGCTTATGACGACCGGCTGCTGGCAGAATGTAACCAGCGCTGGAAATCCGCAATCAGGGTGATTGGACAGGTGCTGGGACTGAGCAATACCCGCAACAATGTCAATGACGCATTCCTCTGCTCCCGGCTGGAACATCTGATCATTACAGGACGCATCATAGCAGATGCTCCACGCACCGAGTTGAGAGCCTTCCGGGTAAGACTGCCCTACAAACGAAAACCCGCCCGCAGCATTTAGCCATCGGCTTTTGAGAAAATAATACAACCCCGCCTCGGAATACCGGTGTATTTTCATGCAAAACTATTGCTGATGCGATTTCATGTAGTAAGATGGTGGTGTATGTTATGCCTTTTGCCGGTCAACATGCTTGTTCATGCACAATCACCCAAACGGTACAACGTACTGGTGCTTTTTACAGATGACCAGCGTTTCAACACCATCCGCGCGCTGGGCAACCAGGAAATTCACACCCCCAACATCGACCAGCTGGTCAAGAGTGGCACTACCTTCACCCAGGCGCACATCATGGGCTCCCTGGGCGGCGCCGTCTGTGCGCCCAGCCGCGCTATGTTACTGACCGGCCGCACCGTATTCCAGGTACATAGAGACGGAGGGCTTATCCCTGCTACCGAGAAGACCTTTCCGGAAATGTTCCGGGAACAGGGCTACCGCACTTTTGCCACCGGTAAATGGCACAGCGATTTCGCGTCTTTTAACCGCTCCTTCGCCAATGGAGACAACATCTTCATGGGTGGCATGCACCAGGAGAAAACAGGCGGCCACCTGACGCCCCGCCTCCACCACTATGATAGCAGCGGGAAATACAACAACGCTTTCACGGGCAATCAGTTCTCCTCTGTATATTATGCCGACGCCGCCATCCGTTTCCTACAGGAACCGCAACAGCAGCCATTCCTGATGTACGTGTCTTTTACCGCGCCGCACGATCCCCGTACGCCGCCGGCGGAATACCTGTCACGTTATGATACCTCCCGCATCTCGTTACCCGGTAACTTCCTGCCGCGTCATCCGTTCGACAATGGTGAACTTACCGTGCGCGACGAACAGTTGTTGCCCGTTCCCCGCGAGCCCGGCAGCGTAAAACAGGAGATTGCCAAATACTATGCGATGATCAGTGAAGTGGACCACGAAATAGGCAGAGTGCTGCAAGCCTTGCGCGAAAGCGGCCAGTATGACAATACCATTATTGTATTTGCGGGAGACAACGGCCTCGCAGTAGGGCAGCACGGCCTGCTGGGCAAACAAAACCTCTACGATCATTCCATGCGGGTACCGCTGATCTTCTGCGGCCCCGGCATTCCGGCCAACCGGCAAACGGATGCTTATTGTTATCTGAGCGATGTCTTCTCTACATTGTGCGATATCACCGGCATACCGCAACCCGCTACGGTGAGCGGCCAGTCCCTGAATAAAGCCTTTACGCAGCCGGCATTCAAAGGACGTCCCCGGCTTTTTATGAGCTACGCCAATTTGCAGCGGGCCATTGTAAAAGACAACATGAAACTGATCATATATAACGTTGACGGTGCACACCCGGTACAGCTTTTTAATCTCTCTAAAGATCCATTGGAAAAACACAACCTGGCGCCGGAAAAATCCTATCAGAAAAAAGTCGCTGCTTTACGTGCGCAGCTTTATGCAGACATGCACGCCTATGGCGACTTCTGCGATCCTGCAAAAAAAAGCTGGGGATTCCCCGGCAGATTAAAATGGGAAGACGCCCTGCGCATCCATCCATAAAAAACAGCCCCCACAGGCATTCGCCTATGGGGGCCGCATTCATCATCATCCACCATCAATTATCCTGCAGGATCTCATAATCCCCTGACGGAATCTCATACACCGCATATCCATCCTCCATCCGGAGGAATTTTACGTCCTTATTGTCTGCAAGCGGCTTTCCGCCCTCTTTTATATTTTTATTGTCTTTTGCCGGCACATACACTGTTGCATGCGTATTAACGGGAACGCTTATACGCCATTTAAAAGACTTGTCTGTCTTTTCCCAGTTGCTGCGTATCATGCCGTAACCCGAATGATAAGAAGCATCTGCTTTTTTCAGGTCTCCTGCTATCAGCGGTTTCATGATAATCTTCTTGAATCCGGGCGCATCAGGGTCCGGCTGGATGGCGCCGAGATGCTGGTAATACCACACCACCAGGTCACCCAGCAACATCACGTGGTTACCGGAGTTCATAGCCGGATCGGCAGTATTGCCGTTCCATAGCTCCCAGATAGTAGTAGCACCTTCCTTCGCCATATATCCCCAGCTGGGATAGGTAGTGTTGGTTGCCAGCTGATAAGCGATATCGCCACGGCCATAGTTGGTCAGCGTGCGCATCAGCCACTCCGCTCCTACCAGACCGGTACTGATATGACCTTTATAGTCGTTGAGCGTTTTGTCGGCGATATGCTGGAACACCTGCTTTTGTTTGTCTTCCGGCGCCAGCTGATAAGCCAGCGAGAAGATATTGGCAGTAGGCGTATTATTCGCATAGTACCCCCCTTCCTGGTTCAGGAATTTTTTATTGAAGGCCATTTTTACATTTTCGCCCAGCGCTTTAAAAGACGCCACATCAGCGGTATTACCGGTAATAGTGGCAAAACGTTCCATGAGCGTCAGCAGGTGATAATAAAAAGCAGTGCCCAGGAAATCGCCGGCAGTCTTGCGGGCCGGATCTTTGGAATGTATCAGCTCTGGTGACTCTGGTGGCATGCACCAGTCGCCGTAAGTATCTTTGGTGAGGATATACTCTTTCATGTATTTGTCCTTCATATAGGCCATCCACTTTTTCATGGAAGCGTAATGCTTACGAATAGGCTGGTCGTCCCCATATTGTTCATAGAGCAGGTTGGCAATGATCAGGTACGCGGCAGGCCACGTCATGTTATCGGAGTACATCCGCCAGTAAGTGGGCGCCACGTCCGGAACGCTGCCCGCCGGTGTTTGTGCATCTTCGATGTCCTGCAGCCATTTGGCGTACAGCAGGTGGTTATCGAAAATAAAACTCTCTCCACGGGCGCCCACGGCACGGTCTCCCAGCCATCCCATCCGCTCGTCACGCTGCGGGCAATCAGTAGGCATCCCACGGTAATTGCCACGGATGCCCCAGTAAGCATTCTTGTAAATCTGGTTGATCACCTCATTGGACGTTTCAAAATGGCCGGTAGTAGCCATATCGTCATACACCACCCTTCCCTCGATGGCCGACAGGTCCGGCTTCCCGGGGTACCCCGTCACCTCTACATAACGGAAACCATGGTAGGTGAACCGCGGCTCCCATTCTTCTGTATCCTTTCCGCTCAGTGTATACTTGTCCGTTACCTTCGCGGATCGCAGGTTAGCCATATAGAGCGAACCATCGTCGTTCAGCCTTTCTGCAAACCGTAGCGCCACCTGCGTTCCGCTGGCGCCTTTCACTTTCAGCCTTACCCATCCCACAAAGTTCTGTCCCATGTCGTAGATAAATACACCGGGCTTTATTTCCTTCACCTGCAGCGCCTTAACGGTATCCATTACACGGATATTGTTGTTCATCTGCGCTACGAGCAGTTCACCCGGTTTGGACACCAGCTGCACCGGCAGCCAGGAAGCAGCGTTAAAACCAGGCTTGCTCCATCCGGGCATTTCTTTAGTGGCGTCATATTCCTCACCGTCATACTCATTATTGGCGCCTACAGGGCCGGCAGCCGTCACCTTCCAGCTGTTATCGGTAACGATCCTGTCAGTCGACCCGTCTTCGTACACCACATTCAACTGGCAGATCATTTTCGGATAACCGAAATTGGTGACCGGCGGCAGGCCGGAGCCGTTGCCCCTCATGGAGAAATAGCGGCCGTTGCCAAGGATAGCGCCAATGGCATTATCGCCCTGCTGCAGCTGCGAAGTAACGTCATACGTATTGTAAAAAGTCCTTTTGTTGTATTCCGTAGGACCCGGCGCCAGTACGTCCTTACCGGTCTTGCTGCCGTTGAGATACAATTCATACAATCCTACCCCGCTGATATAAGCGGTCGCTTTTTTTACTTTTTTAGGGAGACGGAAATCTTTTCTCAGGTATCTTGCCGACAAGCGGGTAAAAGTATCCGTGGGCCTGTCGCCGGCGAAAGCGCTGTCCAGGCCGATCCATACCGCCTGCCAGTCGGACGGCTGCAACAACCCCATCGTCCAGGACCCAGGTTCGCTCCAAGCAGACTCTTTGCCGTCGCTTGTCCATACTTTAACTTTCCAGAAACAGGCATTGCCCGTCTCCAGCGGTTTACCGGCATAGGTTACGCCGAGCGACTGGTCCGAGCTGACTTTGCCGGAGTTCCACAAATCCGCCTTATCGGCTTTCAGGCTTTCCAGCGAAGAGGCGACCATAATCTGATAAGCCTGCTGCATCACATTCCGCTTATTACTGGTGATCTCCCAGCTCAGCCGGGGCACGGTAGCATCGATGCCAAGCGGGTTTTCACGGTATTCACAACGCAGACGGGTCAACGCCGTCTGACCTGTTTGTGCAGTACAGGCCACCGTGATAAACAATAACAAAAGAACAATCTGTCTGATCATGATAAAAGGTTTTGAATACTATTGCGGGTTTTGAGTCAGGTTATCGAGGTTGATGTCCGTTTGCGGAATGGGCAACAGCAACCGGTTCGTGGTCACCTGGTAAGCGTTGCCGGGTATATAGTTTTTCTGTTGTTTCTCCCGGACACCATGTGCATTCATGGTTTCCACGGCTTTACCGGTACGCACCAGGTCGTACCAGCGGTGATTTTCAAAGGCCAGCTCCACCTGCCGTTCGTGGTACACGGCTTTTCTGAAGTCCTCCTGACCGGCGATATTCAGGCCAGGATCGGGGTTCCCTGCCGTTTTCTTCGGCAGGCCCGCTCGGAGACGCACCTGGTTCAGCAAGTCAAACGCCTCTCCGTTAGGCACAAAAGACTGCTCATTCAGGCATTCCGCGATCATCAGGAGCACGTCAGCATAACGAAGCACCGGGAAGTTATCGTTCGTGCGGCCTACCTCCGTATAGCCGTGATTGTATTTCTTCACATAGGGTATCGCCACAAAACTACCGTTGGCCGCTTTATAGCCTTCCGCCAGCGAAACGTCCTTCCGTTTGTCATTCGGCTCATAGGCGCTGATCATATCCGTTGTAGGAATATTCCATCCGGAGCCGCTGCCGTTGATACTTGTCTTGCTGTCGCCTGTCACGGCGCTGCCGGAAGTATATGGCGCAAATATGTACATGAACGTACTGAACAGGCCTGTCTGCGAGCCCAGGTATTGTATTTCAAAAATGGACTCCGGCCCGTTCTTCTTTCCCGGATCAAAGTTGTCCGCATAATTGGGCACCAGGCCGTATCCCATGGCGGCCGCTTTTTTGAGCGCCGTCAGCGCCTCACTGTATTGACGGCGGGTCAGGTATACCTTGCCGAGCAACGTATAGGCGGCGCCGGATGTAGCCCTGCCGACGGAAGCGCCGGTATAGGATGCCGGCAGTTTCGCCGCCGCATCGGTCAGGTCTGCGATAATGCGTGCATATACTTCGTCCACCGTGGCGCGCCCTTTCGACAACGCTCCTCCGGGCGCCACCACGGAATGGTCCCGCAGCGGCACGCCGCCAAACTGACGCACGAGGTTAAAATAGTGAAAAGCCCGGAGAAATTCAGCTTCGCCGGTATATTGGTCCTGCTTTCCTGCGGCGAATCCCGATTTTACATTGGGAATATTATCCAGCACATCGTTGGCCCTTGAAATTCCAACATAGCTGTTCTTCCAGAAATTGGTGATACACTCCGCCGTGGCGCCTGCCAGGAACTCGTCCACAAACTCCCACTGTTCGTGGCCCCTGTCTGCGGTATTGTACTGAAAAGCGGTGTTATCGGAGCGCATCTCCCCGAAAATCCAGTAGCTCTCTGTCCCTAAAGGCTGCAGGATGTTATATGCGCCATTGACCGCCTGTTCTATCTCTCCTTCGGTTTTATAGAAAGCAGCGCCGTTGATGGATGTCTCCGGGTTGAGGTCAAGGAAACTTTTACCGCAGCTGCATAAACAGATACTGATACTTAAAAAATAACATACCCTTTTCATAAGACACATTTTTTCCTTTTAAAATGACAGGTTAATACCCAGTGTGTAAGTCCTCGCCAGCGGATAATTAGTAAAATCCTCGCCCGGCGTCAGCGCCGTACTGGTGGCGTTACCGGACACCGTTTTGCGGCTTACTTCCGGATTAGCGCCGGAATAGCGGGTGAACGTATGCAGGTTCTGCACACTGGCGTATATGCGTGCCCGTGAAATGAACCGGGTACGTTGCAGCCAGTCCTTGTTCAGGTTATAACCTAAAGTGATATTCTGAATGCGCATAAAAGAACCATTTTCAATCCACGACGAGTTGACATCGCGGTAAATTACCCGGGCGCCGTTGGTGGTGGGCGTTTTACCATCTCCAGGATTCTGGGAAGAGCGCCAGCGGTTCAGCACACTCCTGTCGGTATTGAAAATACCATCGATGTTCTCGAGGTACTGGTTGGCCGCTTTCATCACCTGGCCGCCCTGGGCGCCTGTCAGCACAATGCCCAGGTCGATGCCTTTAAAAGAGAAATTGTTGGTCAGCCCCCATACAAACTTAGGATTAGGATCTCCGATGATGGCAAAATCGTTGACCGGCTCTATCACGCCGTTGCCATCCACGTCTTTGTATTTGATGGAACCTACCACGGATGTAACATGCTTCGGCGATTTGTCCAGGTCTGCCTGGTCTTTATAAATGCCTTCCACTACGTAACCATAGAAAAGCCCAACAGGTTTACCGACTTCGGTAATATGGGTAAAAGAGCCTTCTCCGCTTCTGCCGCTGTAGATAGGATCGTTACGATCGTTGAGCGCCAGGACTTTGTTCCGGTTGAAGGCTATATTGGCGTTGGTGGTCCAGGTGAAAGCTCCGCTGATATTTTCGCTGCTCACACCCACTTCCAGCCCGTGGTTCTGCACTTTGCCGGCGTTGATGATCACGTTGGTGTATCCGGAAGAGAGCGGGATCTCTGAATTGTACAACATCCCTTTGGTGAGACGTTTGTAATAGTCTACGGTCACGGTAATACGATTACGGAAAAGACCTACGTCCACGCCGGCGTCCAGCTGCGAAGACTCCTCCCAGGTGAGGTCCGGGTTACTGAGTGACGAGGTGGCGCGGCCGCTGGCAATCTGATTGCCCAGCACATAGTTGTTGGTGATCACATTGGACATGTACGTATAGTTGCCGATGTTATAGTTACCGGAGAGGCCGTAGCTCACTCTTGCTTTCAGATCGCTCAGCCATGAAACCTGCTTCAGGAACGGCTCTTCTGAAGCCCTCCAGGCGATGGCGGCGGAAGGAAAGGTACCGTAGCGGGTATTGTAGCCAAAACGGGAGGAGCCATCGGAACGGACTGTTGCGGTGAACAGGTATTTATCTTTGAACGCATAGTTGACCCTGCCGAGATATGACAGGATGGCCCATTCCTGCACGTCCTGCGTATAGGAAGGAATGGTGGCTGCGGCGCCTATGGGCTTGATGAGATCATCAGGGTAGTTGCTGGCGTTGATCACCAGCACGTCTTCGCGGGATTTCTGGGCAGTGTAGCCCAGCACCAGGTTGAGCGAATGGTCTTTATGAAAGGTCCGGTCGTAAGTCAGCAGCATCTCTCCCAGCCAGTTGAGGCCATTGGCCTTGGACTGCGAAGAGTTGGGGATGCTGGGCGGCGGGTTGTTGACGCCTCCGAGAAAAGACGGATTGAAGACAAACGTTGATCCGTTACCGTAGCTGACATTAAAACTGCCTTTGGCTTTCAGTCCCGGGATGACTTCATATTCCGCATAAGCCGTGGCCAGCCCTGTGAGCGATTTAATTTTGGTGGCGCCATACTCGAGGGAGTTCAGCGGATTGGCAGCGCTGAACATCCCCGGGGAACTGATGTAAGGCGTGCGGGCGCCGTTTTTGTCCGTCACCGGGATGAGAGGACTTAACCACAGGCTGCGGGTCAGCACGTCTGTAAAACCATTTTCAAAATCGTTGACCGCCTGTGTATGATAAGTTGGCGCAAGGTTCAGTCCTATTTTGATTTTGCGGCCGATATTGCTTTCGATGTTAGCCCTGACGGTATAACGATCATAGCCCGTGTAGCGCAGTACGCCATCCTGTTTGAAATAACCGAAAGAAAAATAGTAGCGGGTGTTTTCTGAGCCGCCGCTTACGCTGACGGTCGTATTATGCTGAGGCGCTTTGCGTAATACGGTGTTGTACCAGTTGGTGCCTTCTCCGTACTGTTCCGGATGGCGGTACTCTTCGGGGATATCTGCATCGGTGGCTGTCTGGCCGCGGGAGGCGAAATCATCTACGATGATGTCTTTTCTGAACTGGGCAAACTCGCGTGCGTTGAGCATCTGCGGGCGGCCTTTTTGCGGCACCTCCTGCATACCATAGTAGCTGTTGACCTGCACCAGCGGTACGCCTTTCTGTCCTCTTTTGGTGGTCACGATGGCGACGCCGTTGGACCCGCGGCTGCCGTAGATGGCGGTGGAAGAGGCATCTTTCAGGATAGTGATATTCTCAATATCATCGGGATTGATGAAGCCCAGCGGGCTTGCCTGTTGACCGAAACTGGCGGCAATGGGAAATCCGTCTATCACAAAAAGGGGATCGCTGCTGGCGCCGAAGGAGCCGGAACCCCTGATTTTAATGGCCGCTCCGCCACCCGGTGTTCCCGACACGGCGCTCACCTGTACGCCGGGTATCTGCCCGGTGAGTTTCTGATCTACCCCTGCTACCGGTAGGTCCTGCATTTGTTTGCTGCTGAGCGTCGCTACAGCGCCGGTGAGGTCCTTTTTCTGCCGGGCGCCGTAACCGATAACGACCACCTCGCTCAGGCCGGCGGTATTGGCTGTTAGCAGAACATTGATGACTGCCTGTGTACCTACCACCACCTTTTTTTCTTCATAACCGATAAAGCGGAAAGACAGCGTTTCACCAGGTGCTGCCGTAATGTGATAGACGCCTTTGGCGTCCGTTTGGGTACCGATAGCTTTACCCGCAACCTGAACGGTGACGCCGGTCAGTGCACCGGAGGTGGAATCCGAAACGATACCGGTAATTTGTTTTTGCTGGGCCAGCACGAGCTGGGAACATAGCAATGGCAACAACCCACATAGCCAGGCATGGCGGTGCCATAGCCATAAACGTGCATAACGTTTAGACATAACGTGAAATCTTTTGTTGAACAATAAATGTTGACTATTGGAAAATTTCAGGCACAACTGTCCTGGCACGGGCTATAGTCCCGTGTAACAGCAACGGTTATACGGCATATTATTCATTATGGAATCTGGCTGTCACAGCCCGCTGGTTGATATACTCAATGGCCCCTCCGGCATAACGTGGAATTTTATCATGCAGTAATACAAAAGGTAAATTAGGGCAAAAATACCGGGCAACTATCCTGTCCCATGCTGAGGCGGTTAAAAAAACATGCGGGGGCATAATTGTTGAAGCGTTTCCGGTGTACCAATTTGTGGAATTATGCATCCGTCATTGGCAGCAAGCGGGCTCATTCCCGCGCAACACGAAGGAGGGCAATCCAACACCAGCTACTGCCGGCGTGCGGCAGATCCTGAAGCAGCGGTGGTGTTATATGAAGTAGCCCGGCGCAGACTGCTCGATGTAAATCAGTGGCACCTGCTGAGCGGGCCGCTCAGCGCCCGCTTCCAGCTGGTGGACCAGCAGGGCGAGCCTGTGTACCGCTCCGTCCGGGAGGGAGATTATATCCGTATCAATCTACCCGGGCCCGGCACCCACGCCGGCAGAGGGTTCGACTGGGTACAGGTGGAACAGGTGGGCAGCCAGGAACAGGTGTATACGGGCATGCGCGTGCGACCGTTACCGTTGCCGCATTCGGCTGACCGGGAGACAGCGCACTTTTTTAAACGTTACGCCACCAGTTCTTTTATCGTAGAGAAAAACGGGCTGGAAGTAAAAGCCAGCGTTTATGGCAGAAATGAGGTCCCGAATACGGGTGTGCGGGGATTTCTGGACAAAATCAGGAATTTATTCACCGCCATCGGCGCCATCCTGGGGATGTCCAAGGCACAGTGGGGCAGCCTGGTAAAAGGTCTTATTGATGGTTAACACCTATTTATACAAGTGCTGGTCCTGGACATAATCGATGCCGTGTTGTTTCAGATACCGGACACCCCAGCTGCTCGCAAATTCGTATAGTGGTGCCAGTGATTTGCCTTCGGCTGACAGGGAGTAACTGACCCGATAAGGTTTTTTTGAAAGAACAGTTTTGGTGACCAGCAAGTCGCGTTCCAGCTCTTTCAACTGCTGGCTGAGCATCTTCTCCGATATCCCCGGCAGGTTCTCTTTCAACTTTGTATAACTGCTCTGCTCCTGCCAGTGCAGGTGCGACAGTATCAGCAGTTTCCATTTACCGCCAATGAACCCCAGGGTGACGTCCACCGGGCAGGTATATGTTTTATCGTTTAGTGTGATCATAGTTCCCTACTTTTTGGTAAGTTCTTGCTCCCGGAATGCATCTTGTATACATTTGAAAGCAATTTTCACTAAATTAACAAGATGACGACCGATAAAAAAATTCCTACTTTATACGAATGGGCCGGCGGTATGCCGGTGTTTGAAAAACTGACAGATGCTTTTTATAAAAAGGTATTAAAAGATCCTTTACTGGAGCCGATCTTCAAGCATATGAGCCCGGAACACCAGCAGCATGTGGCGCATTTTATCGCCGAAGTATTTGGGGGGCCGACTACTTACAGTCAGGAGGAAGGATCTCATCACCGGATGGTGCATAAACATCTCGGCAAACATCTGACGGAACAGCACCGTCAGCGGTGGGTGGCGCTGCTACTCGAAACTGCAGACGAGCTGGGATTACCGGCAGATCCCGAATTCCGCTCGGCCTTTGTGGGCTACCTGGAATGGGGTACGCGCATCGCAGTGATCAATTCCCGGGAAGAGCAGCTGGAAATGGACAAGGAACAGCCCATGCCTAAATGGGGATGGGGAGAAACCGGCGGGCCGTACGTACCGTGATAAAAAGATGAAAAGATGAAAAGCTGATATTGTAACCATGCTACTCACCGTACTTTCATCACATCCATATTTTCTGTACCAACAAAAAAACCACCATCAATATATACATCCAGAAACAACAAATCGCCACTACGTATAGCCGTTTCGTTATTCTCAGGTAACGTATGTCTTCCGGCGTACGGGCAAATGGTTCGCTTTCCCTGAATACCCGCAGGGAAATTCTCTTGTGCGTCCTGATCACCCACCGGTTACGCAGCTCCTCGCCGCGCAGTCCGCAGTAAATACCCAATATTCCATAGATACAGCTTGTTGCTATGATAATAATCCCCTCCATCTACCCTAAAATATCAAATTTTTATAATATTACCTAGCAGTTCAAATAATAGATATCTTTATCCGCCACCGTTCCTTTATAACCAGAACAGATATGAAAACAATGAAACGCCTCTCCTGGCTGTTACTGGCTTTCCTTAGCCACACCGGTTTCAGCCAGCAGAAACAACCGAACATTATCTTTATTTTCTCAGATGACCATGCTTATCAGGCTATCAGCGCCTATGGCAGCAAACTGGCGCAAACACCCAACATCGACCGGATCGCCCGTCAGGGAGCGCTGTTCCGCAATGCGCTGGTCACCAACTCTATCTGCGGCCCCAGCCGAGCAACGCTGCTGACAGGCA
Organism: Chitinophaga oryzae; assembly: GCF_012516375.2. Lineage (NCBI taxonomy): Bacteria > Pseudomonadati > Bacteroidota > Chitinophagia > Chitinophagales > Chitinophagaceae > Chitinophaga > Chitinophaga oryzae. The sequence continues at coordinate 2,775,024 of NZ_CP051204.2, read as the reverse complement.
AGTACAGCCACATCAACGGCTATACGCTGAATGAAAAGAAATTTAATGTCGGCCAGCAACTGTTTCCCAAACTGCTGCAGCAGCACGGCTACCAGACCGCATGGATCGGCAAATGGCACCTGGGCAACCTGCCCGAAGGGTTCGACTTCTGGCGTATCCTCAACAACCAGGGACAATACTACAACCCGGACTTCATCGGTCCCCGCGATACCACCCGTGTGGAAGGTTATGTGACCAACCTGATCACACAGTTCTCGGTAGACTGGCTTAATCGCCGCGATACCTCCAAACCTTTCTTCCTCGTGGTAGGGGAAAAAGCCACCCACCGCGAATGGCTGCCAGACATCCAGGACCTCGGTGCTTACGATGACAAAACCTTCCCGCTGCCGGCCACGTTCCGCGACAGCTATAAAAACCGCATCGCTGCACAGAACCAGGACATGACGATCGACAAGACCATGCGCCTGAAGGAAGACCTGAAAGTGCACGCCAACTACGAAAAAGGCATCTATGGTAGGTTTACGCCTGAACAGAAAGCCGCTTTCAAAGCGTATTACGAAGGGAAAGTCAGCAAAGAATTCGATGAGAAAAAACTGACCGGCGACGCGCTCGTGGAATGGAAATATCAGCGCTACCTCAAAGACTACCTCGCTACCGCCCGCTCCCTCGACCGCAACATCGGCGAACTGCTGGACTACCTCGATAAAAACGGGCTGGCAGACAATACGGTCGTTATCTACGCGTCTGACCAGGGCTTCTATATGGGCGAACACGGCTGGTTCGATAAACGTTTTATGTACGAAGAATCACTCCGTACCCCGTTTGTCATCAAATACCCCGGCGTAACCAAACCCGGCACCACCGTTAATGAGCTGATGCTGAACATCGACTGGGCGCCTACGATCCTGCAGATGGCCGGCGTAACGGTACCGTCGGACATACAGGGCACTTCCTTCCTGCCGCTGCTGCAATCCGGCGGAGACAAATCGAACTGGAGAAAAGCGGCATATTATCACTATTATGAGTTTCCCGAACCGCACCATGTATATCCCCACTTCGGCGTACGTACCGAACAATACACGCTGGTACGCTTCTATGGCGCGGGCGACAGCTGGGAACTGTATGACCTGAAAAAGGATCCGCAGCAGATCAATAACATCTACGGTGGTAAAGGCACAGAAAAAATTACCGCAGCACTGAAAGCCACGCTGAAAAAACTGATCCTTCAGTACAACGACCAGGAAGCACTGAAAATACTGGAGTCACACTGATACCTTGCCGGTCACGCAAACGGCCATACGTTGCGTGACTGGTCCCTCCCGCTGAAAAACCTTATCTTCGGCCTATGAAGAATTCCGCGACCTGGCAGTTTACCGTGTTAGACAGGCAACGAAGCTTATGGGGCGCTGCAGCAGTCATGGCCGGCTTTCTCGGCACCTGCATCCCTGGTTTGGTATTAAACTTTAGTGTTGGAATAGTCATTGGCGCCGTACTGCTGGTGACGCTCCCCCTCATGTATTTTATGATGACGTGGTCCTGGCGGCAGGAAACCATCACCCTTTATCATGATCGTATGGAGTCTGCTTTGTACGGTACTGTTTACTTCTCCGACATCCGGAAAATAACCCGTCCCTGGGGCGCCAACGCACCGGGAGTCAAACTGCGGCTGGCCAATAGACGTATTTCCTGGTATATGACCCGCAGCAGCCGCGCGGTCAGGCAGAACACACCGGAAGAAGTGGCCATCTTCGGAGACTTCCTCCGTCACCTCGAAGCAGCGCTCAGCAAACAGGAACAAAAACAGTTTAAAACCAGTGACGTCAAAACCGAAGACACCCATCCATCTCCGGCCGCTCAACTGAGCCAGATCAACAACCATCCTAATGATAACACAAGCCTCATTGTCGGCGCAACGTTTATCCTGCTGATAACGATGGTAGTGGCCATGTGTGCCACCCGCGGGAGGAAGCCCGATCTCGCCCGTATGAAAGCCGCTTCGCAGGAACGTTTCTACAGTAACAAACAAAAGCTGGACGAGCTGGTGGCACGAAGAATGGAAAAAGAAGGCGGCGCTTTTCTCTATACTAACGATCACGCAGCTACGATAAAATTGCTGCCTGAAATCAGCACCGGCAATCCGCTGAACATAGAACTGTTTCAATACACAGAAGCCAGCAGGGATATAGAGGCGATCCTCGCCAACCCGGACTCTGCGCAACTGGACATCTACATCATCGCCGGTGATTCCGCCATCCGCAGGATGAGGTCCGATACTTCAGAGCGGCAGTTTTTCTTCCGGGCATACGATCCCCGGCAACATATCCGTCCGGCGGGAAAGCCGTGGGGTGATACCACCGGGCAGTATAACGATCCCGTGCTGGATGTCAGCTGGACTGTTACACTGAAGGACACCTCCCATATGCTGTACGCCATAGACAGGAGCATCCCCGGCATCTCCATGATGCTCAGCCAGATCAGGCTGCATCCCTCCTTCCGCTTTTATATGACCGGCAAAGTAAAGCAAGGCATGAATGAAATGGCTTTCACGGAAGCGGTGATCACGCTCAATAAACTGCTGCATCGAAACAAGGTAGACACGATTACTTTCAGGATCACCCGGATTTAAAGGTCCCGCGATTGCAAAAAGGCCCGGAGCCGCTCGCGTTCCAGCCACACCGGCTGCATCGACAGCCGCACCCCCGTGCTGATCTCCCCGAAAAGCTGCGCGATGGTGTCCGGACTGCCGGCCATGCTACAGGATTCCAGCCGCCCGGAGGCCGACTGGACCCTCGTGAGGCCCACAATACCGGTGAACGCCCGCAGCTGATGCGCATAGTATTTGACCTGCTCCCGGTTATTCGCCGCAATGGCATTACCCAGTTGTGTTATCCGGGCGCCGATCTCCCGGAGAAATCCGTCGAACATATCAAAAGCATACGAGGGCTCATGCTGATAGAGTCTTTGCAGATAGGCGACATCCAGCGCCTGGTGACGGAATTCGAAGGAAGTGGAAGATGGTTTTTCCATATGGGGTATTTTGGGGGAAGATGACTGCTATAAAGATACCGAATTGGCCTTAATTTCTTTGACAATTCCCGGCAAAAGACTTAATTTTGCCCGCTGTGAGAGAAGCCGCATCAGCTTTGCTTTGATGCGGCTTTTTTATAGATAGTTATTATACAGTGATATGAAGACATACTTCCGACTTTTAGCTTTCGCCAAACCGATTAACAAGTTTGCTATTCCCTATATCCTCTGCACGTTGTTGTCAATTATTTTCAGCACACTGAACCTGGCGTTGCTGGCTCCCCTGCTGGCTACCATCTTCAGTAACGTAAAAGATATACCACCGAAACCGGATAACTGGATAGACATCTTCGCAGTGTTCAACTATTACACCGCTCTCGTTTTTAACAAATATGGCGCCGTACAAACGCTCCGCTTTGTCTGCGGCTGTATTGTGGCTTCTGTATTGCTCGGCAACCTGTTCCGCTATTTTGCCGAAAAAACCATGGAAAGCCTCCGTATCCATACCCTGCTGAACCTCAGAAGGGCTGTTTTCAATAACGTGATGGACCTCCACCTGGGCTACTTCAGCAATGAACGCAAAGGCGATATTATCTCCAAAATCGCCAGCGACGTCCAGACCGTACAATATTCCGTGACCGGCACCCTGCAGGTGATCTTCAAGGAACCGGTTACCCTCCTGTTTTACCTGGTGATGCTGTTCATCATCTCCTATAAACTGACGCTGGCCTCTATGCTGGTAATACCTGTTGCGGGTTTTATCATCTCCAAAATTGTTAAAAAGCTGAAAGAACATGCAGTAGAAGCCCACCGTACCTACGGCCTGATGATCAGCTACCTCGACGAAGCGCTGCACGGTATCCGTATCATCAAGGCTTTTAATGCCGTGAAATTCACTACCGACCGCTTCAATAACGAAAACCTCCGCTATTCCAAAATCGGCCGTGCCATGGCCAGAAGACAACAGCTGGCTTCTCCGGTGTCTGAAACACTGGGCGTAATCATGGTGGCCGGTATCGTACTGTATGGCGGTACGCTGGTCCTGTCTAACCAGGGCGACCTCAGCGCTGCTGCTTTCATCGCCTATATCGCCCTGTTCTCCCAGATAATGCGGCCCGCTAAAGCCATCTCCGCCTCTTTCAGCAGTATCCACTCGGGAGTAGCCGCCGGTGAGCGCGTACTGGAACTGATCGATGAAAGACCCGCCATCGTGGATGCCCCCGATGCGGTAAACATCACCGGCTTCGAAAAAGAAATTGAATTCAGGAACGTGTCTTTCGCCTACGGCGAAAAACCCATCCTCCGCAATATCAACCTGACGATCCCCAAAGGCAAAACAATAGCGCTGGTAGGGCCTTCCGGCGGTGGCAAATCCACTATGATGGACCTTATCCCCCGCTTTATCCAGCCGCAGTCCGGCGAAATCCTCATCGATGGCCGCAACCTGCAACAAGTAACCATGGAATCCCTGCGCTCCCAGATCGGCATGGTGAACCAGGAATCCATTCTTTTCAACGACAGCATCTACAATAACATCGCTTTCGGTAAGCCCGACGCCTCCCCCGAAGCAGTGGAAGCAGCCGCCCGCATCGCCAATGCCCACGAATTCATCATGGGTACCGCTGAAGGCTATCAGACCAATATCGGTGATAAAGGCTCCCGGCTCTCCGGCGGACAAAGACAAAGGCTCTGCATCGCCCGCGCGGTACTTAACAACCCGCCGCTGATGCTGCTGGATGAAGCGACCTCCGCACTGGATACCGAATCCGAAAAAATGGTGCAGGACGCGCTCAATAACCTGATGAAGCACCGTACCTCCCTGGTTATTGCACACCGCCTCAGCACCATCCAGAATGCCGACATCATCATTGTGCTGGAAAACGGACAAATAGTAGAGCAAGGCTCGCACCTCGAACTGCTGGCGAATAACGGCCTCTACAAAAAACTCATCGACATGCAGACCTTCGCTTCCAACAAGGAAGAATCGGTAACAGAATAGATAGATTAACAAGGATCTATATATTAATATAACTGTATGTATATTTACGGCCATGATTAAACCCGATGCGATCGATATTGTGGTGCCTTCGTTCAGGCTGACGGAAGCACTGCTGCTGAATATTATCCGGCTGGAAAAACCTGCCGGCTTTGAGGTGAATACCTACATCGTGGCCGACAACCCTGCGGCTGTTATTCCGGAAAAATTAAAAGAACTGCACCAGGCAGGCGAAATACACCTGCTGGTCAACGAAGTGAACCTGGGCTTCTCCGGCACCCGCAACAAAGGCATACGGGCAGGACATGCCAAATGGGTCCTCCTGCTGGACGACGATATCGTACCGCAACCCGACCTCCTGAAGGCATACGCAGCAGCCATCGCCCGGAATAACAATGCGCTGGGCTTTGCAGGCGTCACCTACTTCCCCGAAGCTATCAACGCCGCTACCCGCGCACTGCAAATAAACGGTTCCGTACATCACTTTAAACTGGCGCTGTATTATCCGGAGATCACCTGGGCGCCTACCACCAATATGATGATCAACCGGGAGAAACTTGACCCGGCACTATTTGATATCAATCTGAAAGCGGGAGGAGAAGACGTAGACTTTTTTGTGCGCCACTGGCTGCAATTCAACGAAAAATACCAGTCGGTGCCCAATGCTGTGGTCACACACCCCTGGCATGACAACGGCGCCGTGCAGACCCGGCGGATGTTCCGCTACGGCATCGCCGCCAATCAACTCGCCCATAAAGAACCGGAGAAAAGATATACCTACCGCGATTTTACCAATACGCCGGAAACCCTGCTGCTGCTGCTGGTCCTTTTTCCGGCAGCGCTGTTCACAGGAACCCTCAAAATATGGTTATGCCTGATAGTCGCCGTGCCGCTGGCCGAATACCTGACCAACTGGCTCAAGGCTATCAGCGTCGGCAAAACAGGTTCGCCGGCCGTAGCCTTTCAACTGATGTGGGTAAAAAATTGCTGGGAAGCAGGTTATCTGTACGACGCTATTATGGGCGGCCGCCCGGGGGGCTTTGCGAAAAGAATCGATATGGGCTTCGCGAAAGAAAATCCCAGCTCTTTTCGCACTAACCGGTGGAAAATCGTAAAAACCCTGTTGTTGGTGATTTTAGTGGTGGTAGCCGTTTGTACAGTAAGTAATGCCTCTTTTTAACGTATCCAGGTAAACCCGGTAATTGACATTCTCATGCACCCGGTCATTGAAGGGATGATGCAGGTGATAACAAACAGCCTTCATCTTTACCTTCTTCTGGCTAAGGCCGGAGTTGATAAAACGGGCAGCCAGCTCAATATCTTCATGGCCCCACCCTTTCAACTCATTATTGTACCCGTTTACACGCAGGAAATCCTTTTTCCAGAACGCGCAATTGGCACCGATAAGATTACGGGAACGCTTGCTTTTTTTGATCAGTAGCGGCGCCAGGAACGGAATACGCAGCGCATTGAACCGGTTCTTCACACCGCGGTCAAATGCAGTCACATTCTCAAACTCGCCGGAACGCAGAAAATAACGGGTCTTGTCTTCCGGCAGCAACACACGGCTGCCGCGGATATAATACCCCTCTTCCGCTTCACTGATGTGGTCCTTGATGAAGTTCTCGTGCAGTACGATATCGCCGTCAATCTGGATAATATAATCAGACTCTGTCCCGGTAATAGCCTGGTTGATGATGATGGTCTTCCTGAAACCTTCATCCGGATGCCAGAAATGTTTTACCGGAATAGTAGTACTCCGCTTGAACGCATCAATAACATATCTGGTTGCGTCGCCTGACCCATCATCCGCGATAATCACCTCGTTCGGCAAAACAGTTTGCCGCAGCACACTCTCCAGAACAAGTTTTAACGCTTCTGGCCAATTGTAGGTAGTTACTAATAAGGCCACGGACATGCTATCACCCATATAATCTGAATCTTATATTATTTTTTAATTTTTGTTTCACCGCGCGCGACTGATACTGTCTGGTATAACGCCTGCCTTCTGCTGTTTATTACGGCTGCATACCCGCTTACCCGGCGGTATTGGGTGCATGGATGCTGCTATCAGCGAAAATTGTAGGTCTTATGTCAGTTTCACATTCCGCTCGTCTCATTACAATACCAGCCATTCTCTATTGTAAGCTAACGAATTAAGGTCTTCATATGTTACACATACATTAATACAAAAGGTTAAATTCTTCAATAAAGCAAAAATAACTAATATGGTCTGTATGACAATTAGCGTATTTCTTACATTTATTATCTACCAGGAAAAAAACTTTACGCTATTAAAAATATGGCAATTTTATGCAATTTATAATTAATTATTACAATGACATAATAATTTTTTACCCTACAAGCGCTGCCTGTTTCCTGTTACAGGAAAAGTTTATCGCTGCAACTTTCATGCTAACCTCGTCAATCGCCGGTATCTATCTTCTTCACCAACTCCTCCCGCACAGCTGCCGGCACATTGGACAATAACTTATATCCCGTGGCTTTTTCTATTTCTTCAATGGAAGTAAGATAGGCTGACCACTTTGTGTTCACGTCATTGTTATTAGGCGTATTAACAGCAATCACCCGCGTTTGCCGGGAAACCCGCTTCAGATCATTATTCCCCTCCGGTAACACCACAATCACCTTCCAGATCCTCGCCGGCACATTCACCCGGTTATTGCCAATCTTTTTAGACATCCCCTTACTACCCTTTCCACCACTGCCGTAATTACCCATGATCACATACACCTCATTACCGTTCTTCACCAGCGAACGGGTGTAATTCTCCAGGTTGGACCATAAATGCTGGTTGTGATTAGGCGCCTGCGGGATCATATTGGTCATCAGGAAAGTAGCCTCATTGGCGTCGCGCGTAGCGGTACGGTCGCCCGACGGACAGTTATGCCCCCGGTCAAACCCGCTGCCATTATAGCTGAACTGGGTGACCTGGAACCACCCCTCCGGCACATCGGCATCCGGCCGGAAGTCATTGCCCCTCGCCATACGCCCCAGGTCCCGGGAGGAAATATGCCAGCTTACCCAATTCGGCGTGCCGTTATCCCGGTTGTAAGACAACGTATAATATCCTTTGTCCATCAGGTAGTTGTTGGACATCACCACCGCAGCCGCCGCATTGCTGGGATTGCCCAGCAACAGGTTGTCATCATCACCACGTACAGCCTCCTCTCCTTTCTCCGGCTTCACGGCAGGCATCTCCTTTCCGCCGGCACTCACCCTGATCGCATCAATATTGAGGCGGCTGCCGCTTTTGTCCGTCTTCCGTATCCGCAACCGGACCGTGGAAGAAGTCGTAACGGTAAAAGTGGCCGTCTGCAAGCTGCCGGAGGTTACTTCCACCGTATTACCTACCCGGGTAAAACGCTGCCCACGGTTCACCGATGCCCACAACTCCCACGATCCTGTCTCATCTCTTCCGTAAAGCGCATATTTTAGTGTAACCGTCACCGTGCCTTTCACAGCAATATCAAATTCCATGGTGGCCATCCCGTTATCACGAAGACGCAACGCCTGCGCACCCGCTTTATGGTCATCCTCCAGGCGCCCGGTCACGGCGTCTTTCAACTCCCAGCTGCCGCTGGAGAAGCTCACACTTTCCGTATTGTAATTGGTTTTACTGCCTTTCTCAAAATCTTCCTGTAAGAGGTACTTAGTGGTCTTCTTTTTTGAGTGCGATTTGGCAGCAGTCTTTTGCGGAGGCTCCTTTTCTTTTCTGCCGGCGATCTTCCTTGAACAGGTAGTTACAGCGAACGTGACAAGGATCAGTATAACGGCTACGACTAAACTATTATTCGATTTCTTCTTCGTCTTCTTCTGAGTCTTCTTCTTTGGCTTTGGCATAGGGTCGCGAAGATAGTAAAGAAGATGTTTTCACGCAAAGATATCACGCAAAGACGTCTTTGCGTGATCTAGTAGAACAACTGCGACAAAACATTCCCGGCATCATTGGCCTTTGGTTTCAGTCCCAGGAATTTAGTGTACTGCGCAGCCGTCAACAGCAGTTTGAGCCTGGAGAAAAGTCCGCTCTGCAGACCACTGAACTTAGAAGCATAAGCTGCGGGATTGCTCTGCTGCAATGGCATAATACCCGCTTTTTGTTTCAGGAAACCGGTCACCAGGTCGGTTACCTTGGGTTGCTGCGCTGCTGTAAGTCCCAGGGCCGGCGTCAGCTTCGACAGAATACTGCTGGCCACTCCGCTGTAATTGGCAAGAGGATTCTGCACCGTACCTGCCGTTTTCTTTGCCTGGTCCAGAATGCTCTGTGCTGGTACAGACGCGGTACTAAAAATACACACACATAACATGGGGATAAACACTTTTTTCATGTTGCAGGTTAATTTAGGTGATGGAAATGAAAGTGACAGCCTGTGTACTATAAATATAACAATAAAAACTGTCCGCCGGATTGGCCGGAATGAATAAAAATTTGTCCCGGATACACTAACCGGCCACCGGAAACCGTCCTAATATTGTATCCGCAATTCGCAAGCAACATTTGCCTTTGCCACATTCCTGCACCATGTACGAAGAACGCATCAAAAGAAGAGATTTACTACAGAAGATCACCAGCGCCGAACAAGCCGCCACGTTGTTTAAAGACCAGATGGTCGTCGCCTCCAGCGGCTTTACCAAGGCAGGCGACAGTAAAGCAGTATTAAAGGCACTGGCATCATCAGCTCCTGCTACCCCTCTCAGAATAACGCTGCTCACAGGCGCCTCACTGGGTCACGACACAGACGGGGCCCTGGCTGAAGCAGGCATATTGTATAAACGCATGCCTTTCCAGGTAGATCCTGCATTACGTAAGAAAATCAACAATGGCGAAGTGCTCTTTACAGACCAGCATCTCGGTGAAAGTGCCACCCTCGTGGAAGAAAAAATCATTCCCCGCCTGGACATCGCCGTTATCGAAGCCTTGCTGATTGAAGAAGACGGCAGCATCGTACCTACTACTTCTGTGGGCAACTCCGCCGCTTTCGCCGCCGCTGCAGACAGGATCATCGTAGAGATCAACCTCTCTGTACCTCTTTCGCTATACGGTGTACACGATATTTTCTCCGCCGGTATATGGCCGGAAAAACAAATCATCCCGATCACAGCATCAGGCGCACGCATCGGGCGAACGTCCATCCCGGTAGACCCGGAAAAGATTGTCGCGGTAGTGATCACCACCACGACCGACAGCCCGGCCGCTATCAACGAAAGAGACGAAAAAACCACGGCCATCGCCGCCCACCTGCTGGATTTCTTCTCCCACGAAGTCAGAAAAGGCCGCCTGCCACAGTCGCTGCGGCCGCTGCAATCCGGTATCGGCAAAGTAGCCAACGCTGTCATGGAAGGCTTTATGGACGGCGACTTCCATCACCTCACCATGTATTCGGAAGTAATACAGGACAGCGCTTTTAACCTGATAGACGCCGGGAAACTGGAGATAGCCTCCGCCTCTTCCATCACCGTCTCCCAGGCCTGCTACAACAGGGTCTTCAGCAACTTCGAAAAATATAAACCGCATATCGTCCTGCGGCCGCAGGATATCAGCAACGCAGCGGAAGTCATACGCCGCCTGGGCGTCATCAGCATCAATACGGCCATCGAATGCGATATCTACGGCAACGTCAACTCCACTCACATTGGCGGCACCGCCATGATGAACGGTATCGGCGGCTCCAACGATTTCGCCCGCAACGCCTACCTGGGCATATTCGTCACACAGTCATCTTCCAAAGCCGGCGGTATTTCGCACATTGTTCCAATGGCTTCTCATATAGACAATACTGAACATGATGTCGACATTATAGTAACAGAGAACGGCCTGGCTGATTTACGGGGACTTGCGCCCCGGGAACGGGCAAGACTGATCATATCCAAATGCGCGCATGCCAGCTACAAAGACGAACTGAACAACTATTTTACCAACGCCTGCAACCGCGGAGGCCACACGCCTCACCTGCTGCAGGAGGCCCTTAGCTGGCATAACCGCTTTATCGAAAACGGGACCATGCTTAAAACTGTTCATGTATAGTGTGTGTGAAAGGATGAAAAAAAGAAACCGGCTCTTCACTGCGAGCCGGTTTTCCTTTTTTTATAACAAGTCCTTCTTTTACCGGATAAGCGTCACCGCGCCTTTAATCAGTTTTACGGAACCGTCTGTATATTCCACCGTAGCAAAATAAACATAGGTGCCCATATCCGCCTTCTGTCCTTTTACCATACCGTCCCAGCCATAGGCACGGTCGTTGGCCGGCGTATTCACCGCCTCAAACACCTTGTTGCCGGAACGGTTAAACACCGACAAATTCCTTACCTGCCGGATATCCCAGCTGCCAATCACATAGAAGTAATCGTTCTGCCCGTCGCCATTGGGCGAAAAAGCATTCGGCATACTGATACCTGCATTGACAAAGGTCTGTATCTGCACGCTCGCCGTATCTGTACACCAGTAATCATTCCTGGCTGTCACAACATAACGCATGGAGGATGTGGCGGCAGCTACCGGGGACGGACAGGTCGCACAGGACAGGCCCGAACGGGGCTCCCAGGCATAAGCGGCGGCAGCGCCACCGGTGACCGCCGTACGCAAAGGCACGCTGGCCGGTCTCGGCAACGATATCAGCACCGGTGTGGCGCGAATGGCAAACCGTTCATAATCCAATGCACTCCGGTTATTGGTATAATCTGTTTCTTTCCATACAACGCCGCTTTTGTCATTAACCACCGCTACTACTTCTGCCGTGACCGGAGCGCTGACCACATGCGTAAACTCACGGCAATCGCCCTCCTGCGGCGCAGGCGTATAAAACAACGGCTCCAGTACTTTCGTACGTTCATTACCGGGATCACCGTTGTAAAAAGAAACCGGCAGCTTCCTGAAAATGCTGTCGTAACCGTTCGCCACACATACCTTAAACTTCACAAGGATATGCTCATTATCATAACAACGCGCCGATAATAAACTAACCGTCAGGTCCGGCGGAACAAGGTGCACATACTCCTCTCCTTTAAGCACACACCCGTAACGGTTTGTCAACGTTAGCCCTATCCGGCTGCTATCCAGCATCCGGACGGATGGCGCGGGACAGTCATTGCAGTCCATCGTATAAGCGTCACTGTTATCCCATCGGACCGCAGCCGGATCAAAACCGGTCACTTTGTAATAAAAATGAAAAGGCGCCTTGCGGAATACGGTCGTATCCTGCGGGAAGACTGTCAACACCGGCGGCACATAACCCAGCGTATGCGTATTGTTGGTATAATCTGTCTCATTCAAACCCGTAGTGGGCGGGAAGGGCCGGTGATCTTTATTCACCACCGCCACCACCTGCCCCGTGGCTGTATTCCGGAGATACTGCCCGTAACTGCTACAGGTGCCTGCGGAAGCCATTGGTGTAAGAAAGGTGTTGCCCAGCTTCACCGCGGCAGGATTTCCCGGCGCACGGTCGTAAAAGTCGACCTGCAAGGTAGCAGGAATATTGCCCGGAGCATAGGCGTTGCACAGGGAAAAGTCCACATGCAGGCTGTCGCCGCGGGAACAGGTCACCTTGTCCAGCTTGACGGTATAATCATCTACCGGGGGGATGTGCAAAGTGGCCATGGTATCGGCATAACACGCGTACTGGCTATAGCCGCGCACCTTCACGGCAGTAACCGTGTCTTTGCGATAGGGTGCGGTAAAAGTAGCGTTGATGCAGGTGCTGCAATCCAGATAGGGAGATGTTTCCCATACCGCGCTGGTGAGGGTACCTCCCCTGGAAGAAGGCTTCAGCACCAGCTGCTGCTGTGGCGTGAGCGTATAGTCGCCCGGCGCAAGAGACACATGAAAGCGGAAGCCTTTTTTAAAGCTGAAGTTGTTGCCATAATTGCTTTCTTCCACGCTGGTATTGGGCAGCACTACCGGGAAAACAGCGCCGTTGTCGTTCATCACCGTCACCAGCGTATCTATGCCTTCACGGCCAGCATCCACAATGGTGGTATACAATACGGATACGCATTTACCGGGCAGGTCTGCCGGCAGCAGGAAAGGTGTGCCTAACCGCCTGCCTTTGCCCGGCCGCGGATCATCGTCATAAAAAGAGACAGGGGTATTTTTAGGGATGGTCTGGTATCCCTTGTTTTCAAAATAAAGTTTCACGCGCAGCTTGTTCTGCTGATAACATTCCACCCCCGATACGTACACCACCCCGTCGGCAGTGGGATCGTCCACCACGATGGTCACCGGGTTGGTATAGTCTTCACAGTGTCCGTCGGTAGCGTACAGGCGTACTTTATAGTTGCCGGGCGAATTGAAAACATAATCCAGTTGTTCGTCCGTACTCACCACTGTTTCGGCCATGCCTTTGTCGTTGCTGACCAGCCATTTCCAGGCGGTCGCATTGCGGGAGCGGTTGGTAAACACTACATGGTCAGTCTGTATGCCCAGTTTGGAAGCGATTTTGCGTTTATCAGGATAGAATCGGGCCACTACGCCGCAGCTCACCGGCATGGCGTCTGTCGTGGAAGCCTGGCAGCCGGTCACGTTATCGGTTACACGCAATGCCAGCTGGTAGGTTTTCTGTGTGGTGACCGGCAGCGCCAGGGTAACGCCCGTTCCGGCAGGTGCGCCGTCTACCAGCCACTGTACGGATTGTCCTGCAGCTACGGCAGCCGTAAAGGTCACCACTTCCCCTACCACGGGATAGGCGATGTCGCGGGTGAAGGCGGCGGTGAGTGAGCCGGCGCAGGGATCGTTGCAGACGGTGCTGGCTTGCATCAGTGGCAGCGCGGCAGCGATGAAATTACGCATGCGTTCTGTCTGCCCCGGCGTGAAGCCCAGGATACAGCCGGTGCCCTGGCCATAGTCCATGAAATTGTCCGGCAGGTCGGGCACGTCGACGGTGAAGCCGGACAAGGTATCCGAGCTGCAGGAGTTTTGCGGGGCGCTGCAGGCGTAGCCGCCGGTGATGGTTTTTTCGGGCGGGGTATCGCAGACCATATCCCCGTCGGTGAGACAGTCATTGTTTTTACAATCCCGCGCCGCGAAGGTATGCAGCAGGCTGAGGTAGTGCCCCATTTCGTGGGCCAGCACGCCTGTGCCCAGTCCGGCGACCACAATATCTCCGCCGGCGCTGGCATAACCGCCCATGGTCAGCCGGCTCCATTTACCGCAGCTAAAGTCCTGCATATAGTCAGAGCGGATGGAGGATACCACCCAGATGTTAATATAACGGGCACGGTCCCACGCGCCCATATCCGTTACTTCTCCCCCTTCCATGTCTACGTCAAAATCGTTCAGATAGGAGTAGCTGCGGAGGATACCGCTGGTGCGGCCGCCGTCGGGGGCTGTTTGGGCGAGGCAGAAACGGATTTTAGTGTCCGTACGGCCGCCGGTAAAAGCCCCTGTGGCGCTGTAAGCTTCATTCAGTTGCCGGATGGCGTTGGCCACGTCCAGGTCCGTATAGGCGTTGAGGTTTTCATTCAGGATGTGCACCACTACCGGCAGGGTGATGATGGCCGGATCTGCTGCCGGTGCGCCCGGCGCTTTTACGTAATGACGTTGGAGCAACGCCTGGTTGATGGCTTGCTCCCGCGCCAGAAAAGACGGATCCTGCCGCCATTGCTGTAGTAAAAGATCAGTGCCGCAGGGCCGTACCGTGGCCGGCATTCCCTCCTGGGCATAGGTCAGGAGAGGGCCCAGCGCCAGCAATAAAGCGGCGGCCAGGCTTTTCAATATGGAAGTGCTCATCTCGACAATTATAGGAAGCGCAAATATATATAAATTAATTATAATTAATTTTCAACCGGTAGTTATCATTTTCGTCTATGTTGCTATCAATATTATCATTCTGCTAAGGGGATGCAGGTGTAAAACTGATGTTCTACTTTTGTTGTTTGACGCTAAACCAACAGACTGTGACACAAGAACATACCCGATCCGGCTATTTTTTCCTGATATTGATCCTGGGCGCTATGACGGCGTTGGCGCCTTTTTCCATAGATATGTACCTGCCGAGTTTTCCTGCGATCGCCAAAGATTTTGGCGTAGAGCAGGCGCGGGTGGGGCTGTCCCTCTCCAGTTTCTTCATTGGCATTTCGGCCGGCCAGCTGCTGTACGGGCCATTGCTGGACCGCTTTGGCCGTAAAACGCCGCTGATACTGGGACTGCTGGTATATATCGCGGCCTCTCTGGGCTGCGTATATGCGGGCACGTTGAATAGCCTCGTGGTCCTTCGTTTTATACAGGCGCTCGGCAGTTGTGCCGCTACGGTGGCCTCTGTGGCAATGGTGCGAGACCTGTTTCCCGTAAAGGAAAATGCGCGGGTGTTTGCATTGCTGATGCTGGTGGTGGGCGCCTCCCCTATGCTGGCCCCCACCATTGGCGGCTATGTGTCCGCTGCATTTCACTGGCATGCGGTGTTTGTGGTGCTGGGCGGTATCGGCCTGCTGCTCCTGCTGGCCACTGTCCTGTGGCTGCCGGAAAGCTACAAACCAGACACGGCCCTCTCTCTCAAACCGGGCCCTATCATTCAGAGCTTCTGGACAGTGGCAACCACGCCGCAGTTCTATACGTACGCCTTCACCGGCGCCATCGCATTCTCCGGGCTGTTTGCCTACGTATCCGGCTCACCGCAGGTGTTTATGGATGTATATCATCTCGACGGCAAGACCTACGGCTGGATCTTCGCCGGCCTGTCCATCGGTTTCATCGGCTGCAGCCAGGTCAACAGCGTGCTGCTCAAACGGTATGAAAGCAAACAGATCGTGCCCGTTGCGCTCACGCTCCAGGGCCTGATAGCCGTAATCATGGCGGTCAGCGCGTGGAACGAATGGCTCGGCCTTACCGGCCTGCTGGCGCTGCTGTTTTTTTTCCTCTGCTGTATGGGCTTCATCAATCCCAATACCGCTGCATTGTGTCTTGCGCCGTTTACCAGGAACGCAGGCACGGCTTCTGCCCTGATGGGCGCACTGCAGATGGGTATCGGCGCACTGGCTGCGACCGTAGTGAGCCTCTATGACACCCATAACGCCGTTCCGCTCGCCTTCACCATGTGCAGCGCTTCACTTCTCGCGATAGCCGTGCTATTCACCGGCCGCCGGCAGATTAAAACGACCGTCGCCGCCGAAAAAGGCAGCGCCGTACTGTCCCATTAGAAAAAAATGTGCATCTCCTTGTAAACAGGGAGATGCATATACACCGTTTTCCCCGATCTTTGCAACAGGTAAAGTAACTGTAGCTATCAACCCAATCTCTGCCGGAAAAAAATTTCTCCGGATGAAAGAAAGATGTTAATTTATAAACATATTTAAAGACTGGATAAATAGTCTTCTATTTTGTTTGAAAAAAACCCAATTTTGACATAGTACTTTTCTGCGTGATACACTGTTTTAAATAATGACAAAACAATTATCACCGGCACAAATAACCATTGATTTTTCAACTGACCTATTCCTGAAAGTAAGGATTATGTATTGATCGATTTAGTTTAATCGCATTTTTATTCATTTAATTTATGGATGATCAAAATACTATCAAGCCCATTCCGGAACGCAAAATACTCCTGATAGAACGAGATGACCAGTATTTTACCCCTTTGGAACTGATCCCTGACGATTTCAACGATACGGTAATTCCCTTTGCCCGTCAGTACTTCAAACAGGATAATGATTGCGATATGTTCTGTCAGAACATTAAAGTGAGAGATTTTTCCATCTGGCATCACGAGGTGCTGGCGAAAAAGAATATCCTGCTTACGCCTTATTCACCCCGTCATATCCTGGCGCTGCATTTTAACCAGGCAGACGCCGTGGTGGCGAACATTCACGGGAGAGGCGACTTCAACATGGTAGGCCGGCAGATCTGCCTGTTCAACCTGCCGGAACAAATGCATACCGTTCCGGTGATTCCCGGCATACAGATCAGCAGTTTCCATATCAACATCATCCCCGGTTGTATGGGCGCGCTGGTACGGGAATTCCCGGAACTGAAAGGCCTCCTCTCGAAAAAAATTACCGACCAGAGCGAACCGCTGAACCAGCGCGACTGCACTACCAACATCGCCATCCAGCTGTTGCTGGATGTGATCAAGGATTGCCGCCTGATAGAAGACCAGGCTGAATGCCTCCTGCGCCGCTGCTGCGTAGCGATCTTCAGCAACTACCTCTGCCAGGACGCCACGCCTGAAGGTATCCGCCGCCCGGTAGACGACGACACGCTGATCAAAGTCTTTGACTACCTGAAAGACAATGTGCACCTGGAATCACCCCTGATGCATACCGCCTTTCTCTTCAACCTGCCCAGCGCCGTGCTGGCAGGCGCCTTCGAAAACATGTTCTACATTCCACTGGAAGACTTTGCCTTTCAGCAGAAAATGCTCAAAGCCTACCAACGGCTGGTATATGAAAATATTTCCCTCTCCGACATCGCACAGAGCATCGGCCTGCCGGACGAAAACGTATTCACCATCGCATTCATCAACTATTTCCATTGCGATCCCGTATACATACGGAACGCACAATGACCATGTCCTTTGCATCTATCCGCTGCCGCCTGAAGTCTTTCAGGCGGCAAGCGGAATATCTTCTCCTTTCCTTCTGCTAAAAAAGTAGCCATTCCGGGCCGCCAGCAGGCCGATTTACAAATGTTTTTCTATCTTTAGCGCCCCCTATAGTGATAGCATTATCATTTTTAAATCTGTATTCTTTAACTGGCATTATCTGGAGGCTATGAACACTTTTACAATTATTACGGCTTTAATCACTATCAGTGCGCTGATTTCGTACATCAACAACCGGTTTATCAAACTGCCCGGAACCATAGGCGTGATCGTGGTTTCACTGCTATTGTCCTTATTGATCCTGTTTACCGGTAAAATTTTTCCCGATGCCTATGCGTTCATCAAGGAACTCACCAGCAGCATCGACTTTACACAAACACTGCTGGATATTATGTTAGGTTTCCTCCTGTTTGCGAGTGCCCTGCAATTTGATTTTCAGAAACTGAAAGAACAGCGCTATCCAGTACTGGTACTCAGTACCGTCGGCGTTATCGGGTCTACCTTCATCTTCGGCTACCTGCTGTATTGGGCTACCGGCATGTTAAATGTTGAACTGCCGCTGCTGTACTGCCTGTTGTTCGGCGCGCTCATTTCCCCTACCGACCCGGTGGCGGTGATGTCCGTGCTGAAAAAATCCAAAGTACCCTCTTCGCTGGAGACCATCATCGGGGGCGAATCCCTGCTGAATGACGGTACCGGCATCCTGCTCTTCGTGATCCTGAAAGAACTGGCGGCCAGCGCTGATGCGCACGTCTCCTTTTCCCACACCGTCGCCCTCTTCTCCCAGGAAGTATTCGGCGGTATCCTGTTAGGCGTCATATCCGGCCTGGTGGCTTACCGCACCATGAAACGGGTGGATGACTTCCAGATCATCGTCATGGTGTCTCTATCCATGGTGATGGTCATTTCCGTTACAGGCGCCATGCTGCACGTTTCTATCCCGCTGGCTGCGGTGTCCGCAGGTCTCATCCTCGGCAACACCTCATTGGGTACCAAACAGTCCGAAGACATGCAACGTTACTTTCATAACGTGTGGCACCTGATAGACGAACTGCTCAACACCATCCTCTTCGTGATGATCGGCCTGCAGATCGTGCTCATGCCATTCCTTAAAAACTACTGGCTCACCGGCCTCTTTGCCGTGGCCTTCGTACTGGTGGCCAGGGCCCTGAGCATCTATCTCCCTTCATTGCTGCTGAAAAAGTCGCTGAAAACAACCTACAAAGGCATCACCATACTGGTATGGGCCGGTCTTCGCGGGGGTATCTCCGTGGCACTCGCTATGTCGCTGCCCGAATCCCCCTATAAGGAAATCATCCTTTCAGGAAGCTATTTCGTGGTACTGTTCTCCATCATTGTCCAGGGCCTTACCCTCAAACGGGTGGTCAACAGGATGGTCGCCGCATAAACCAAAAAAAAATGCCAGGGCTTTCGTCCTGGCATTTTTCTTTTTATTTCACAACGATGTTGCGCGTCAGTCTGAAATCTGCGGATGATGACCCGATATGCACACCATACGTCCCTTTATACAATTTCCAGCGCTGCTGCTGCAGGTCCCACTTCTGCAATTCCGCCATCGGTATTTCCAGCGTTACGGCAGTTGTGCCGCCTTGCTTTACATGCACCCGCTTAAACGCTTTCAGCTCTTTCAGCGGCATCCTCTCCTGATTGGGATAAGTGATATACGCCTGCAACACCTCATCGCCATCCATGCTGCCGGTATTACGTACCTGAACGGACATACGAATAGTGTCATTCGCCTTGTAACCTGCTGCCGGCGCCTGTTGCCAGTCATAGGCAAACGTGGTATAGCTCAGACCGAAACCGAAAGGATAGGCCACCTTACCGGTAAAATAACGGTAAGTGCGGTTTTTCATGCTATAGTCCTTATAATCCGGCAGGTCTTGGAGCGACTGGTAAAAGGTGACCGGGAGGCGCCCTGCGGGCGAATACTTTCCGAAGATGATATCCGCGAGTGCATTCCCCCCTTGTTCTCCCGGGTACCACGCGAAGATGATCGCATCTGCATACGGTTCAATAGCGGAAACATCTACCGCGCTGCCGGCCGTTACCACGGCGATGATCGGCTTTTTGTGCGCAGCCCTTAGTTTCTGCATAAAAACCACCTGCGAACGGGGAAGGCTCAACGAATTTTTATCTCCTCCGGAAGCAGACAGGAAGGCATCCCCCTCTTCTCCTTCCAGCAGTGGCGTCAGTCCTATCACGGCAACGGTCACATCACAGTTCTGGGAAGCCCAGATACCGCCAAAATGCAGCGTGTCGGTAAAGTCGCACCCCTGGTCGTATTGCAGCGCCATACCGGGCCCCGCGGCTTTACTGAGGCCGGCGGTAAAAGTCACCATATTGCCGGATACGCCGTGATAGTTGCCCATCAGGGCTTCCAGCGAAGCGGAATTGGAACCGGTGACCAGCATGGAGGCGTATTTGTCGGCACGCAGCGGCAATACGCCGTTATTTTTCAGCAGTACCATACTCTCTCTGGCGGCCTGTAAGGCCAGTGCGGTATGCCAGGCGTTGTTAACGCTGTCGGCGCCGTAACCGCTGTAACGGCTGGCTCCCGGCGCATCGTACAGCCCAAGCTTCATCTGGGTACGCAGACTGGCGCTCAGCGCACTGTCTACCTCCGCCGGTTTCAGCCAGCCCTTATCGATCGCTTTTAACACATCGTCCTGTAAGATATTGGCGCAATCCAGGTTAACACCGGCTTTGATCGCGGCCGCAGCCACCTCTTCGCGCGTAGGGATGGCCTTATGGCGCAACCAGATATCATCCAGCGCCCAGCAGTCGGTCACCACCTGCCCGCCAAACTTCCATTCCTTCCGCAGGATGTCCTGCAACAGTGTGTTTCCGGTGCAGCAAGGCTGACTGTTCACCCGGTTATAGGCGCACATAATGGATTCCACATGACCATCCACCATCTTCTTAAAAGCATACAGGTAGGTTTCCCGCAGGTCTTTTTCATCCACCACAGCGTTAAAACTGTGACGGTCCGCTTCCGGTCCGCTATGCACCGCAAAATGTTTGGCGCAGGCAGCCGTTTTCAGCGCTCCCGGTTCGTCGCCTTGTAAGCCCTGCACAAATGCGCCGGCCATAACACCCGTCAGGTATGGGTCTTCTCCATAGGTCTCCTGGCCCCGGCCCCAGCGTGGATCGCGGAAAATGTTGATATTAGGTGTCCAGAAATTGAGCCCCATATATTGCACATGACGCCCTGCGGCCACCGCCAGGTTGTATTTGGCACGCGCTTCCGTGGAGATGGATGCCGCTACTGCCTTCGCCAGCGGTGCGTTAAACGAAGCCGACAGACCGACGGCCTGCGGAAAAACGGTCGCCTCGCCGCCACGGGCGATGCCGTGCAGTGCTTCATTCCACCAGTTATACGCCGGAATATGCAGCCGCTCTATAGCGGGACTGTTATACCCCAGCAGGGAGATTTTTTCGGATAACGTCAGCGTATGCAGCAGATCACTCACACGCTGGTCCAGCGGCGCGCCTGCCTTTCGGAACAACGGCTGTTCCTGTGCACACAATGTTCCTACCGGTAGCAGCGCCATCGCATATGCCAGCAGTTTTCTTTTTTTCAACATGCTAAAAGCCTTAAATTGTATATGAATTAATTCCCGTCGTACATCGCAAGTTATCGTGTTTATATTGTAAATAAAACGGGTGCGGGCGGTTTGTTTAGTAAGAATCAGCAATTAATAAAATAGTATAGAAAGATGGAAGCCAGCAATCGCAAATGGGAACAGATAAGAGCCGATTTCCCGGTCTTCAGTAAATACACTTACCTCTTTACCAATGGCGGCGGTCCGGTGAGCAAGCCGCTGGTGGCCAAAGCAACAAAACTACTGACTGACCTGAGTGAACAGGGCCGCGGGGTGATGCCCGCCTGGGATCCCGAAGTGCAACAGGTCCGCGCTGCTCTGGCCCGTACCGTGAACGCATCCCCTTCGGAGATGGCTTTTATCACCAATACCGCACAGGCGATGGGACTGCTGACGGGCATGTTCCCCCGAACGTTTGAAATTCTTACCATGAAAGATGATTTCCCTACCAGCTTCGTGCCCTGGATACATCACGGACATCCCGTGCGACTGGTACAGCCGGAGGCAAACGGCGCCATACCTGTCACCGCCATAGAACAGCAAATCACTTCCGATACCCGTATCCTGATCCTCAGCCATGTCATGTTCCGCTCCGGCTACCGTCACGACCTCGCGGCCATAGGCTCGTTATGTAAAAAACATGGATTGATACTGATCGTAGACGCCACGCAGTCTTTCGGCATCAATGAAATAGATGTGAAAACCGCCAACATCGACATCCTCATTTTCCATACCTACAAATGGGCAGCCGCGGGCTACGGCGCCGGTGGCATGTACGTGTCTCAGCAAATACTGGAAAAATATCCGCCCCAAACCATGGGATGGTACAATGTCACCTATCCCAACCCCGACTTTGATACGACGCAGGACTATACCCAGTTTACGCCGAAAAAGGACGCTACCGTATTTGAACAGGGCACACCGGCTTTTCTCAATATCCTGCTGCTCGGTGAAGCCCTGCGGTACCTGGAAGCCATCGGCATTGCAGACATCGACGCTTACATACACCTGCTGATTAACTACCTGCATGAACAGGCAGCGGCGCACCAGGTCGAAGTACTCTCTGACTTTGAACAGCCACATCTTTCGTCGATACAGCGACTGAAAATATCACCGGAACAAAATCAGCGGCTGGTACAACACAACGTGATGGCCCGTTATAAAAACAATACGCTCACAGTGGCGCTCAACTTCTACAACAACAAAACTGATATCGACGCCCTTTTCGCCGTGCTGCAATAACTATACTTTCAGGCCGCCGAACATGCTGAAGAGAATGATGCCCAACACGATCAGCGTGATCACCACGTACATCCTGTCTTTCTCCACAGCAAATCCAATGAGGGAAAAGCAGATGCGGAGTATAGGCGTGGCCAGCAGTATCAATGCCCCGAACTGGATGACGGCTGAAGGTTTGAATGTTGTCAGCCCGCGGAAGATACCGCTGAACGTCGTGTACTCTTTTCCTTCGCCGGTAAATGTGCTGTAATCGGGGATACTGTCTGCCCCATGTTTGGCCAGGTATAAGACGCCTCCCACAAAAGCAATGGCGCTGGCGGTGATCACGCCGGTACGCAGCACCTGTCCTACCAGTAAAGCAATATCTCTGTCGCCGGTGAGTGTTTTAATAAGTTTCATGGCCGGTATTTAAAACTGATGATGTAATCCGTTGTAGATCATTTCCAGCGCTACAAAAGAAATGGCTGCGCAGAAAATGTACCGCAACGTTTTCGGGTTCATCACGGTAAGCAACCGTGCGCCGGTAAAGGCGCCGCCCAGCACGCCCAGCACCACCGGGAAAGCGATGCCCGGATCAATGTAACCGCGTTGTAAATACACAACTGCGCTGGCGGCCGCCGTAACGCCGATCATAAAATTGCTGGTCGTGGTGCTGACCTTAAAAGGTATCTTCATGGCCCCATCCATCGCCAGCACTTTCAACGCACCGGAGCCAATGCCCAGCAGTCCGGATAAGACGCCCGCCAGCAACATGATGGAAAAACCGCCGCCAATGTTCTGCAGTTTGTAGGATACTTCACCCTGCGGCGTAGGGTAATTGCTGTTCAGTTTTAAGATGTAGGACAAGCGGCTGCCTTCCTGCAGGGCATGTTCATGTTTCTTGCGGACAGTCATCAGTGCGGAAAAAATCAATACCACGCCAAAGAGGATAGCGATGGTATTTGTCGGCGTAAAGACCGCTATCAGCGCCCCTCCTACCGCTCCCACCGTGGTCGCTATTTCCAGGAACATGCCCAGCCGCACGTTGGTGATCCCCTCTTTGATGTAAGCCGATGCCGCACCGGACGAATTGGCGATGGAAGCCAGCAGCGCCGCCCCGATAGCGTAACGGATATCTACATGAAACACCAGCGTCAGTAACGGGATAACGACCACTCCTCCGCCCAGGCCTGTCAGCGAACCTAGAAGACCCGCCACATAAGCGCCTGCCAGGAGTATCAGGCTGAAAATAAGTATGTTCATCTGTCAGAATTTTAGTAGTTGTTGTCCAGGATATCTTCCATCGCCTGCCGGGATAACTTCACATTACCGCTTTTAACAGCTTCATACAACTGTTCATGCAGATGATGACTGATCGCAAAATGACTGATGCTCTCGGTGTCCCTTTTGGCAAAGAAGTCACGGATCACAGCGGTAAAACTGCGATAGAGGTCCGCCAGCACATGATTGCCGCTGGCTTTGGCAATGGTTGTATGAAACGCGATGTCCGCCTCCATGCAGTCCTGGTACCGCTGCTCCAGGATCGCTTTTTTACGCAGGTCGAGGTATTTCTTCATCTCTGCCAGCGACGCTTTGGTATGATGCTGCGCCGCCAGCTTCACAATTTCATAGTCCAGCATGCGCCGCACCTGGTTGATCTCTTCAAAATCCGCACGCCGCAGCCGCTGGTCCAGCGATTCTGTCTGCACCGTCTCACTCACATAGGTGCCCGATCCCTGCTGCACACGCAATACGCCCGACATGGCGAGCGTCTTTATCGCCTCCCGGATGGTGGAACGCCCTACCGCGTACTGCACCATCAGCTCAGGTTCTGTCGGTATCTTCTGTCCGGGTTTATAAATGCCCTGTGAGATGTCTTTCTGTATAGCGTTGATAACGCGGTTGGAAAGTTTCGATGTCTGGTCCATCTATTTCAAAATTTGAAAATTTAAAATTCAGAAATTTCAACAAAGGTATGATGTTTAAATTAAACATCTGATGTTTTAAGGAAAAAAATAAAAAAGCCGCCTCTGCTGTGGAGAGACGGCTTAATACAAGCATGATCCGTATGCTTACAATCGATGAAGATCTTAGAAATTAAAGTTGTCCGGGTCGGGCCCCATTCTTTCGCCCCGGTCCAGTGCATCCATTGCCGCCACATCTTCAGCGGTGATCTCGAAATCGAAAATCTCTGCATTGGAAATGATACGTTGCTGCTGAACGCTTTTCGGGATAGTCACCACCCCTTTCTGCAAATCCCAGCGCAGCACCAGTTGAGCTACGGTCACACCGTACTTTTCCGCCAGCTGCTGCAGTTCAGGCACTTTAAACGCTTTGCCCTGCATCAGCGGGCTCCAGGCCTGGTATTGAATGTGGTGCTGACGACAGAAATCGAGCAGCGGTTGTTGCACGAGGTAAGGATGGAACTCCAGCTGGTCTACCATCGGCAATATGTTAGCGCTCTGGAACAGGTCTTCCAGGTGATGTTGGAGGAAATTGCTGACGCCGATGGCTTTTACCCGGCCGTCTGCATACAGTTTTTCCAGCGCGCGCCAGGTTTCTTTGTACTTTCCTTTTACCGGCCAGTGGATCAGGTAAAGGTCCAGGTAGTCGGTTTTCAGTTTTTCCAGGGAAGTGTCAAACGCCTTCAGCGTACTATCGTAACCCTGATCAGCATTCCAGACTTTACTGGTAATAAAAATATCTTTTCTGTCTGTTTTGTTATTGGCGACAGCGGTGCCTACGCCGTCTTCATTTTCGTAAACCGCCGCGGTATCAATGTGCCGGTAACCAGCGTCCAGCGCATAAGTCACGGCATCTATCACTTCCTGTCCTTCATTGGTCTGCCACACACCTAATCCGAAATAAGGCATCTTTACGCCGTTAGCCAATTGCACAGTGCCTGTAAGATCTGTAATATTCATTCGTTTAAATTTTATCATAAAAGGATGATGCAAAAGTACACCCAACCGGCCGATCGTCATCGGTACAATCCTGCGAATTTTCTGTACAAATAGAAGACAATCCGTACCGCATTTTGTTCACATCAGAAATATCATTATCTTTGCATCGCAAAAAATCACTCACATTAAAGAGATGAAAAACACCTTTAAATATCAGGCAAACAGGAAAAACGATTCCGTTATCAGAGCGGTAATTGCAAGTACTCGTATTGTCTTTATTCAAGACGGGGAGGCAGATCCAACCCGGATATAAGAGGTATCATCAAGTGAAATAACTCCCATTATCATATTGGAGGCCTCTTCATCCGAAGAGGCCTTTTTATTTTGTCTCCCCTGCCGTTCCGGCTCCCTTTTTACATACTGTAAATGATCACTGCCTTATGAAAGTATTGATCACAACAATGACTGTATACATCCGGCCACACCGGTAATGTCTGGCATGCTGTTGCCATAACGCAATGCCTCTCATTACCGTATGAGAGGCTTTTTTATTCCGATTTTTAAAGAAGATATTATATGAGACAACTGTCCCGATTCAGAAATATAGGCATCATGGCGCATATCGACGCCGGTAAAACAACACTCACGGAAAGAATGCTGTATTACACCGGCCTTACACATAAACTGGGTAATGTAGATGACGGTAATACCATCATGGACACCGATCCGCAGGAAGAAAAACGGGGCATCACCATCTCTTCCGCAGCGATCACCACGTACTGGAATTATGCGGATGAAAAATACCAGGTCAATATTATTGATACGCCCGGCCACGTGGATTTTACGGCCGAAGTAGAACGTTCTCTGCGCGTGCTCGACGGCGCCGTCGCGGTATTCTGCGCCCGCTCGGGCGTGCAGCCGCAATCAGAAACAGTATGGCGCCAGGCCAACCACTACAACGTGCCGCGCATTGTGATGATCAATAAAATGGACCGGCAGGGCGCCGACTTCCAGCGGGTTGTGGCCGAAATACGGGAACGACTGCACGCTAACGTTATTCCGCTGCAGCTGCCCATCGGGCAGGAAGACAGCTTCACCGGCGTAATAGACCTTGTCCGCATGAAAGCGCTGCTCTGGCATGACGACGACGGTAAACTGTTTGAAGAAACAGCCATCCCGGACGAGCTGCTGGAAGCGGCCATGCAGGCCCGCAGGAATATGCTGGAAGAACTGTCGCTGTTGTACGAACCACTGCTGGAACAATACACCGGCACACCGGACAACGTCAGCGAAGCAACCATCATAGCCGCCATGCGCTATGCCACGCTCAACATGCTGGCCGTACCGGCCTTCGCAGGCGCCGCCTACAGGAATAAAGGCATACAGCCCCTGCTCAACGCGGTGGCGGCCTACCTGCCCTCGCCGGAAGATATTCCGGTGGTACATGCCGCCGATCCTGATTCCGGCGAAGCCATTACCATACCGGCCACCCCTGAATCGAAGGTAGCCGGACTGGCCTTCAAAATTATGGTCGACGACTACGTAGGCAGGTTGACGTTAGTACGCGTATATGCCGGCATTTTACGCACGGGCGACATGCTGTGGAACAGCCGCTCCGGCCGTACCGTCCGCATCAGCCGCCTGCTGCGCATCATGTCCGATAAGTTTGAACCGGTGAACGAAATAGGCGCCGGCGACATCGGCGCAGTAGTAGGACTGAAAGACGTTAAAACCGGCGACACGCTGTCCCATCCGGACCATCCGGTATTGCTGGAACGTATCAGCTTCCCCGAACCCATGATCGGTTACGCCGTGGAAGCCAAAGCAGCCAAAGATGCCGACAGGCTGGGCGAAGCGCTGGCAGGACTGCTGGATGAAGATCCCACCTTGTCAGTAGAGGTAGACAAGGCCTCCGGCCAAACTATCCTCAAAGGCATGGGTGAACTGCACCTGGAAGTGGTGCTGGAAAAACTGGCCACGGAATACCAGCTGCAGATCAACAAAGGGGCGCCGCAGATTGCGTACAAGGAAATACTCACGCAGGCGGTCACCCATCATGAGGTGTTTAAAAAACAAACCGGCGGCTCGGGCAACTTTGCAGACATCACGTTTGAAATGTCGCCCCGGGAAGACGGTCAGCCGGGACTGGAATTTATCAACGACATCAAAGGCGGCGCCATACCGAAGGAGTTCATTCCTTCCATCAGCAAAGGCTTTGAAGCTGCGATGAAAACCGGCCCGCTCAAAGGGTATCCCCTTCATGCCATGCGTATCCGGCTGCTCGATGGTAAAATACATCCCAACGACTCCCACGCGCAGGACTTTGAACAGGTGGCCATGATTGCTTTCCGCAATATCGCGGCCCAGGCGGGCCCGCGTATGCTGGAACCGGTCATGTCCGTGGAAGTCACCACACCGGAAGAATATACCGGTGCGCTCGCCGGCGATCTTAACAGGCGCCGTGGCGTGATCCGTCACATGGAAATCAAAAACAATGTGCAGGACATCACTGCCAGTGTGCCGCTGGCCGACCTCTTCGGATATGTGACCACCCTGCGTACGCTCTCCTCCGGAAGAGCCAATGCCTCTGTCACTTTCGAAGCCTATCAACCGGTCAGCCGCTGATGCCTGCCTCAAATAAAAAGGGTGCCCCCGTCCGGGGGCACCCTTTCAATATCCCGGCGCCCTTCTCAGCACTATTGGCCGGGGGCTGCCTCCATGTGTTACGTCGTATAAATTCCAGGTATCAGCTATCGTCCCGGGCTCCAGCCTCCAGTTCCTGGCCGGATCTGCCAGCATCGTTTTTACCCAGCGGGGAAAAGCATTGGCGGCGCGTGCATCTTCCCAGGTACGGATCACTTTGAAAATGGCGTCCTTTTGCGGACAGCCTTCCACATCTTTCTGGTTCAGCTTCAGGCTGTAAGTTGTTCCCACACCTACGGAGATAGCTTGTATATGCTCATACTGCGCCGGCGTAGACGTTGCCGTTATCGGAAAGTTTCCTCCCATTCCCACCGGGAAAAAATTGGCATAGGTTACATCACGAAGATCTTTTCCCTGGCTGGTAGTACTTCCCCATTCCCTCGTATCCACATCATACAGGTTTTTTCCTCCGCCAACATTCCAGATGCTCTGGTAATGCCATGAGCCTTCCGATAAAGTAGATCCGGTAAAACGGATATACGGTACCCCCAGGGATGCGGCATGTTCAAACATCCGGCGGAAGAAACGTTTCACCGAGTAATAGCCGTGGCCGTTGTTAAACAGGAACTCCTGCCCGTCAAAATCATAATAAGCCAGGCCATTGACCTTGCAGATGTCCGCATAATGTTTCGCTATTTCATCCTGCAGCTGCATATTGGGGATCACGCCGTCATAACCATAGTTGACCGTCACCTGCAGCTTGCAGATGGTATCGCCCGCGGCATGGGCTGCCGGAGCCGTATTCCAGTATCCCCGCTTTACGTTTAACAACCGGTACGGCGGAGCGGCCGATACACCGAGGTAATGAATAAGCTCTTTACCGATCTTTATCATATTCAGGTTCTCACAATGCCCCTCCCAGCTGGCTATTTCTTCCAGGTACGCCGGATCGTTTACCGTAATGATGGTATCAGCCGGACCAATCTTTCCAACAAGCAGTCTTTTTTGCTGGCAACAAAGGCTGTCGCTCGGAACGGGGCTGGCATCCCTGGTACCGGGCGCCAAAGAGTTGGTGATAGGTGTTCTTCCGATCACGATCCCCTGCCGGGCCGCCAGCAAGGCAAATTCCTTGTGTGACATATTTCCGGCTGTCATTTTTATCGGTTTATTTTCAAAATGCTTTCCGTCGATATATCCGTCATTACCACGATTGGGCCTGAGAAATCCCTGATCGTATAAACTGATGGTCTTAAACCCCATCCTGGAAGTATAGGAGATGATACTATCGTATAAACCGCCGCCGGTTAAAGCATCCGGAACAAAAGCAGCGGGGTCTTTTACCCATTTGCCATTAATGGTCGGATAAGGTAGCTTCTCCTTCACCACTATCTCCCGAAGCACATCCAGGAGCGCTGTACTGTCCGGGCTCCCCCAAAACGCCACCGAAGATCCGATATAACCTACGCCGGGCAATGGTTGCACATCAATATGATTGGGCTTGTTAGCCTTCATATGCGGTATCAGCGAAAATAAAATTTCCCGCCTGCCGGACCGGTCCCTCGAATGATAGGAAACCGCAATGCGCCCCAGTGAATCCACCTGAGCCGCATCGCCATACATAATACGGTACCAGGGCTCTTTATGCGCATAAAATGCTACGTCGCTGATGCCATCGCCACCCAGGCTGAATACCTGGCCTTCATGCAGGCTGTCCGGCAATGGAAACCGCCCGGCGTCAGGCGTATGGATGATGTATTGAAAAGGCGCGGCATCCCCCGTTGTCGCCGAAGTTCCGCCCAGCGTATTGTCATCCAGCGCCAGCATTCCTATCGCATAATTGACAGCGGCGCTGGTATCCCTGGCAACGCCAATGATCTCTCCCAAAAGGTTATTGATGTTGGTATAATATGCTCCCCATTGAATCCCCTCGATGCTGGTTGCGGGAGTTAGCGACAACAGTGTCAGTTTCAGGTATTTTGCATGCTGCGTAAGGCGTATCCTCGCCTCCGATCCGTTGGAATAGGCCAGCAGTAGCGTCTTTCCGGCTGGCTGCCAGGTGGCTTTTACCGGCTCGTAATACATCTTCTTTTGCCCGTCGTACAGCTGCATCAGCGGCGAAGGTTTGTCAGCCGGGCTGAATTCCCGGGCTGTCTTCCCCGTGATGTTCTTCATACTGGTAATAAACCCGCGTTTATCGACACGGACCTTAAAATAGCGGGTCTGAAAATCCCATTGGGCCGATAAACAGCCGGCATACAGGACTGCCAGTAAAGTCAGAAAAATTCGTTTGTGCATCGTAGTTGCTTTATCTATCCTGCCTTGGGCAGACATCGTAAAGATGACCAAATAGTGGTAGTGCAGCAACAATAAATTTGACAAAATTCAATGCTATTTTTACCGGAGGCATCAAATGAAGAAGCTGCCTCGTAATGAGACAGCTTCCCTATGCTAACGTTTCTTCCTACATCCTTATAACGGGCACTTCTGATGATAATCGATCATCTCAATGGGTGCTTTTTCAATTTCGATGCCTTTGTAGTACGCTTCTATTTCATCCAGCACTGCTTCCACTTCTTCCACGGTTTTTAACGTTACCAGCCGGCTGCGGAATTCTTTGATGTTAGGCAGTCCTTTGAGATAGTTGGCATAACAGCCGCGCATTTCGTTGATGCCTGTCACAGGGCCTTTCCATTCCACGGAGAGGCGCAGGTGCTTTTTACTGACAGCAATGCGTTCTTCCAGGGTAGGTCCTGCCAGCAATTCACCGGTTTTCACGTAGTGTTTGATTTCGCGGAACAGCCACGGGTAACCGATAACCGCTCTTCCGATCATGATACCGTCCACTCCGTAGCGGTTTTTGTATTCCACCGCTTTCTGGGGCGAATTGATATCGCCGTTACCAAAAATCGGAATGTGGATGCGGGGGTTGTTCTTTACTTTTCCAATCAGCGTCCAGTCAGCTTCCCCTTTGTACATCTGACAACGGGTGCGGCCGTGAATTGCTAATGCTTTAATACCGACATCCTGAAGCCTTTCTGCCACCTCTTCGATGTTTTTGGTACCATCATCCCACCCGAGGCGTGTTTTAACCGTTACGGGCAGCTTAGTGGCCTTTACCACGGCATCGGTGAGACGCACCATCAGGTCGAGGTCCTTCAACACCCCTGCCCCGGCGCCACGGCCCGCTACCTTTTTCACCGGACAGCCGAAATTGATGTCCAGCAAATCGGGATTGGTCACATCCACAATTTTGGCAGCCAAAGCCAGGCTGTCCTCGTCACCACCGAAAATCTGGATGCCCACCGGCCTTTCATATTCGAAAATATCCAGCTTGCGGCGACACTTGATCGCATCCCGGATCAGTCCTTCACTTGATATAAATTCAGTATACATCAGGTCCGCCCCCGCGTCTTTACAGACAGCACGGAAAGGCGGGTCGCTTACATCCTCCATGGGAGCCAGCAACAAAGGGAAATCGGGCAGTGTTATGTTGTCAATCTTAACCAAAATCTGTATTTTCAGGAGCGCAAAGATACAGCATTTACCCCGGGCACAGCAAGCCACGGATTCAAATGTTTGTCAAAAACACGCCTTATCACCCCATTTTTGGGAACGAATATTGATCCGCATTTTCCGGTCCCGGGGCTCACGCCCCGGGCTACGATGTTGTTCAGGTCCTGTGAATGAAAATTACTAACTAATGGAGGAACCTCACAAAGCCTGGGTAACTGCAACATCATCCAAAAACAAGAATTAAGAATGAAGCACTAAGAATGAATCATTTATAGTCATTTCTGTGGAAGCATAATCCATGAAAACAGACAAACCATACATATCACATCTTTCCACTAACTAACCTGAACAACATCGTAGCCCGGGGCGTGAGCCCCGGGACCCTGGGAACGAAAACGCAACGAAACGTGATAAAACAACGAAGCTCATGCAGAAATTCGACGCAATTGTAATCGGGTCCGGACAGGGCGGCAATCCCCTGGCAAGGAAAATGGCGGAAAAAGGATGGAAAACCGCATTGATAGAACAGCGGCAGCTGGGGGGCACCTGTATCAACGATGGCTGTACGCCTACCAAAACGATGATTGCCAGTGCACGGATAGCCCACCTGTTATCCCGCAGCGAAGCATGGGGCGTGCCTAATCTGGGTTATACCATTGACCTCCCCGCTATTGTAGCCCGGAAAAACAATGTGGTAGAGCAGTTCAGGAACAGCACCGCCAAAAGCCTGGAAAAGGCCGGCGTTACTGTCCTGTATGGCACGGCAGCCTTCACGGGAGTAAAGACCCTCTCCGTGGAACTGAATGATGGCGGTACACAGGAACTCGCTGCGGAACATATTTTTCTCAACACCGGCGCAGCCCCTTACATCCCGGAAATACCCGGTCTGCGGGACGTGCCGTATTTTACTTCCACCACCCTGCAGGATGAAGTGAAAGTGCCGCCCGAACTGATTATCCTCGGCGGCAGCTACATAGCGCTGGAAATGGGACAGTTGTACCGGCGTTTGGGCAGCACCGTGACCATTGTGGAGAAAAGCCCGCAGCTGATGTCAAAGGAAGATCCCGACGTGGCGGCCGTCATCAAAAAAATCCTGGAAGCGGAAGACATACAGGTGCTTACCTCCGCTACCACGGAAAAAATTACCGGCAGCAAAGATAACATACAGGTTCAGGTACAGACGGGCGGCAAGTCCGCTACCATCACCGGTACCCATCTGTTGGTGGCCACCGGGCGCCTGCCGCAGACAGCGGCGCTGCAACTGGGAAATACCAACGTCACCCTGGACGAAAAAGGATATGTACAGGTAAATGAACAGCTGGAAACCAGCTGCCCCGGCATCTACGCCATAGGCGACGTAAAACCCGGTCCCGCTTTTACCCATATCTCTTACAACGATCATCTCCTGTTGTACAAAAACCTGTTCGAAGAAGCAGAACTCAGCATCAATACGCGGCAACTGCCCTATTGCATGTTCACCGATCCGCAACTCGGCCGCATCGGTCTCTCTGAAACGCGCGCCCGCCAGGAAGGATACCCGGTGAAAGTAGCGCATCTCAGCATGGACAAAGCAGCGAGGGCCATCGAAACCGGAGAGACGGCCGGCTTCATGAAAGCGATAGTACATGAACATACCGGTCAACTGCTGGGCGCTGCCGTTATCGGTACGGAAGGCGGGGAAATCATGACCATACTGCAAATGGCGATGCTCGGAGGTATAACGGCAACGCAGCTACGGGATATGATCTTCGCACATCCCCTGTATGCAGAATCCATCAATAACCTGTTCATGACGCTGGAAAAATAAAGGTCAATCTGAGTATTATTTTCCCCACTACCGTCTGTATTTTTTATGATCAAAGTATCCCATGTCTCAAAAAGTTTCAGCCACGGCAAAAATGCAGTGAATGATCTCTCCTTCGAAGTGCTGCCCGGAGAAACGCTTGTGCTCCTGGGCACCAGCGGCTGCGGTAAAACCACGACCCTCCGCATGATCAACCGGTTGCTGGTACCGGACAAAGGCGACATCTTTATCGGCGAAAAAAATATCAGCGCAGAAACACCGGAGACCCTGCGCCGCAGCATGGGGTATGTACTGCAAAACACCGGCTTGTTCCCCCACTATACCGTACTGGAAAATATCGGTGTGGTACCTCAACTGCTGGGGTGGGACAAAGCCCGCATCCGGTCCCGGGCGCTGGCCCTCCTGGAAAAACTGCGGCTGTCCCCTGCCTCCTACGCCGACGTATACCCGCAACAACTCAGCGGCGGGCAACAGCAACGGGTAGGACTGGCACGCGCCCTCGCCGCAGATCCGCCCATCCTCCTGATGGATGAACCCTTTGGTGCCCTGGACCCGCTCACCCGTATCAGCGTCCGCAAAGAATTTAAACTGCTCGATGAACTGAACAGCAAGACCATCATTCTTGTTACGCATGATGTGGAAGAAGCATTTGAACTGGGCAACCGTATCTGCATCATGAATGAAGGGCGTATTCAGCAACTGGGCACCGCCACGGAACTGCTGTTTAACCCCTCCAATGATTTTGTGCGGCATTTCCTCGATAAACAACGGCTGGAGCTGGAACTGAAATCGCTCCGGCTGCGCGACATATGGCCTTACCTGGATAGCGCCGGCGGCAGCACAGGCGCCGTTCTCCCTGCCGACACCAGCTGCTGGGACACACTCGAACAGCTCACGGAGGATAAAGCCCGCAGCACCTGGGAGGGACAAGACAAACACCTCGACGGAAACATCCTGATGAACGCCATTAACGCTTATAAAAAAACTGTCAGCCAGCATGGACACGCCTGAAACGTTTATTGATTTTGTCCGGCAGCAGTCCGGTAAACTGCTGGAGCAAACCCTTACCCATACCGGCCTTACGTTTATCTCTGTATTGATAGCCGTCTGCATTGGCGTGCCTGCAGGCATCCTGATATCCCGCCATAAAAGGCTGGCCGGCCCTCTGCTTGGCATTACCGGCGTTCTGCAAACCATTCCCAGCATCGCCCTGCTGGGGTTTATGATCCCCTTGCTCGGCATCGGTCCCAAACCGGCTATTGTAGCACTGTTTCTCTATGCCCTGCTGCCGGTGGTGCGCAACACCTACACCGGTATTCTTGGCGTAGATCCTAATATTACAGAAGCAGCCACGGGCATGGGTATGAATACCCGGCAACTGCTGCTGAAAGTACAACTGCCGCTGGCCATGCCCGTCATACTGGCGGGCATCCGCACGGCCACCGTTATTAATGTGGGCGTGGCCACGCTGGCAGCCTATATCGCCGCCGGCGGCCTGGGTGAATTCATTTTCGGCGGCATCGCACTCAACAATACCAATATGATGCTGGCAGGCGCCATCCCGGCGGCCTTGCTGGCCATCCTGTTCGACTGGATGCTGTCACGCCTGCAACGCCTCAATATGCGCAAGGCTCGGAAAACAGCGCTGGCACTGCCCGTTATCCTCGTGCTGCTGTCTTCTTTCTATCTTCTTCCGGAAACTTACAGCAGCCGCCTCAAAGCCGGCTTCACCCCGGAATTCATGGGCCGCAAAGACGGCGCTGTGGGCCTGCGGGAAGTATACGGCCTTCAGCTGCGCACCCTCGTGATCAGTGATATGATCATGTATAAAGCAGCCTATGAAAAAAAACTGGATGTGATCAGCGGCAGCAGCACCGACGGCCGCGTGAAAGCATTTGACCTCGTGGTGCTCAAAGATGACAAACACATCTTCCCGCCATATTACGCTGCTCCGGTGGTACGGCAGGCCGTTCTGGACAAATACCCTGAACTGGCGCCGGCACTGGACCAACTCTCTGGTACAATTAATGATAGCATCATGACGGAACTCAACTACCGGGTGGATTACCTCAAACAAAATCCGCAACAGGTGGCAAAAGATTTCCTCACGTCGGCCGGGCTATGGAAACCGGCACGGAACGGCAGCAAAGGCAATATCCGTATCGGCGCGAAAATTTTTGGCGATGGTTATATTCTGGCCAATATGTACAAAATGCTGATCGAAGGCCACACCGATCTGAGCGCCACCACCAAAACAGGACTCGGCGGCACTAAAATCGTCTTCGACGCACTGGTCAACGATCAGATAGACATGTACCCGGAATATACCGGCACCGGCCTGCTGGTCATCCTGCAGGCGCCACAGCCAACGGTCGACAGCATCATAAGTGACAGCAGGAAAGTATACGACTATGTAAAGAATGGATTTGCAACACAATACCAGCTCCGATGGCTGCAACCCATTGGCTTTAACAATACCTACGCGCTGATGATGCGTCGGGAACAGGCGACCCGGCTGCACATCAGCAGTATATCCGATTTGGCAACATATGTGCATCATCACTAACCACCAGTAGTCATGCAGTTGAAAAAAGATTATTTCACAGTACGTAAAAGAACGGAAGATATCTGCGCACCACTCAAAACGGAAGACTATGTAGTACAACCCGTAGTGGATGTCAGTCCGCCTAAATGGCACCTCGGTCATACCACCTGGTTCTTCGAGACCTTTATCCTGGTACCTAACGCTAAAGGTTACACGGAGTTTGATCCGCAATATAATTTTGTGTTCAACAGCTACTACGAATCGGTAGGCGCCCGCGTGATCCGCACAGACCGCGGCAACCTGAGCAGGCCCGCCGTGGAAGACATTATGCGCTACCGCCGCCATGTGGATGAAGCCATGGAGACATTCCTCGACACGGAACACGGGCCGGAACTGCAGTCGCTCATTACCCTCGGGCTTCATCATGAAGAACAACACCAGGAATTGTTGTACACCGACATCAAATACATACTGGGCCATAATCCGCTTTTCCCGGCTTATGATCCCGGTAAAACATCACCTGCCACAACAAAACCGGCCGGTTCATGGTTAGAGATGCAGGAAGGTGTTTATGAGATCGGCTTTTCGGGAAACGGGTTCTGTTTTGACAATGAACTGGGCCGGCATAAAGTATACCTGGGTGACTACAGCCTCAGCGAAGCGCTGGTCTCCAACGCGGAATATCTCGATTTTATCCAGGCCGGCGGCTACCACGATTTCCGCTACTGGCACGCGGAAGGATGGGACTGGGTAAAGAAAAACAACGTGGAAATGCCGATGTACTGGTACAACATCAACGGCCAGTGGATGCATTACAACTGGCAGGGGTTGCAACCCCTCCTCCCCGATGCGCCGCTGTGCCACGTCAGCTACTATGAAGCCGCCGCCTTTGCAGCCTGGAAAGGCATGCGCCTGCCGACGGAATTCGAATGGGAAGCCGCCGCCCCCCGCTTACCGTGGGGACAGCGCTGGGAATGGACGGAAAGCGCCTATCTCCCCTATCCCGGCTTTACCAAAGCACCCGGCGCCATCGGCGAATACAACGGTAAATTCATGATCAATCAGATGGTACTCAGGGGCGGCTCAGAAGTAACGCCCCCTCATCATAGCCGCATCACTTACCGCAACTTCTTCCATCCTTCGCTACGATGGCAGTTTACCGGTATCAGGCTGGCAAAATAGGCTTTCATCTAAAAAGACTGCGTATGCAAACCACTGTAATTCCAGGCAATACCGTCCTTTGTAAAAGGAAACCGGTGACCGGCACATTTTATCAGGAAGTAATAAAGGGGCTCAGCGCACCGCAGAAATATCTGGACTCCAAATATTTTTATGATGCAGAAGGCGACCGGCTGTTTCAACAGATTATGCAATGCCCTGAGTACTACCTCACCGGCTGCGAAATGGACATCCTCACCTCCCGCTCTTCCGAAATAGCCGCCACCCTTGCCCTGCAGGCCACCACCTTCGATGTGGTGGAACTCGGCGCCGGCGACGCGACCAAGTCCATCCACCTGCTGCGGCAGCTGCTGGCCAACGGAACAGATTTCACCTACTTCCCCATCGATATCTCCGCCAACGTGATCCGGCACCTCGAACAACAACTGCCCGCCAGGCTCCCGGACCTGCGGATGAAAGGACTGAACGGGGAATATTTCGATATGCTGCAGCAGGCCAACACCTACAGCCGCAAAAAGAAAGTAGTGCTGTTTATGGGGGGCAATATCGGCAATTTCAACACTGCCGCAGCGCATGATTTCTGCCTGGAACTCAGGGACTACCTGTCGCCCGGCGATCTGCTGCTGACCGGCTTCGACCTTAAAAAGGATCCACAGGTGATCCTCAGTGCCTATAATGACGACGCAGGTATTACCCGCGCCTTTAACTTCAACCTGCTGACCCGCATCAACAGGGAGCTGGGCGCCAACTTCGACATCAGCAAATTCGAACACTACCCCACCTACGACCCGGGTACCGGCGCCTGCAAAAGTTACCTGATCAGCCAGGAAAAACAACAGGTAAAAATCGGCCAGGACGCAGAGGTCAGCTTCGAAGCCTACGAACCGCTGTACATGGAAATATCACAGAAATATACGCTGGAAGAAACAGACCAGCTGGCACTGGAAACAGGCTTCCAGCCCGTCGCCCGTTTCTTTGATAACAGGAAATGGTTCGTGGACTCCCTCTGGAAAAGACTATAATTATTTCCAGGCGTTCAGCAACCGGCGAACAGCGATGATCTCACCGGTATGGTAACTGGTATGGTCCGCTATCAGCACCGCCTCGCGGAACAGATGCTGCCCGTCGCCATAAGGGAAAGGGGTAAACAAATCCGCTTCCGGCGCCTCCAGCAATTCAATAAAAGCATGGGTGTCGGCCTTTATCTGCTCGAGGCTCTTTTGCCAGACATGATCATTGGCCGGCGCCGGTGATTTGGGCCAGTAGCCTTCCGGCCAGCGGGGCGATTTATAATCGGCATCCCGGCTGAACTCCAGGATATCCGCCTGTGTGATCCGGATATGCTCCACCAGTTGCCAGATACTGTAAGGCAGCCCCTCCGGCACCACGCCGCGCAGTTCCGCCGGCAGGCCCTTTACCGCTTCGGCAAAGCTGACATGCGCATGCGCTTTTAATAACAGGTCTTTCAGCGTTTTAACGATCTCCTTTTTGATGTCCATAGAAAACATAGTTTAAATGAGTTGACGGATCATTCCCGGAAATATAAACCCATGAAAGGGTAACATGCTATACCAATACAATTTTCCTGCTAAACCCCGGGCCCTGAAAGAGGCCGTTTGCACCAGTTCCTCCCCGGCTATTTTAAACTCCAGCCAGGCTTCTCCCGGCAACTTCATCTCGGCCACCAGCAATAACCGCCCGGCTTCCCGGTCCGCTACCGCCACCCGCCATACATCCAGGTAGTCCCCCGGCTGCAGGTCCAACGGATGCCTGCGGCCCCGCCGGAGCCCCGGCCCTCCCGCCAGCTCGTCCATATAACCACGCAACCGCCACATCCAGTTACCATAATACCAGCCACGCTTTCCCCCGATGGCCCATATCCGCTGCAATGTCCTTTCCCTGTCTGCTATCTTCGCTATACGCCGGTCCTCAAAATACTTTCTCATTCCTAAAAAATTTTTATCACCTTTGCCCACACCTCACTGCTGCTACGCGAATTTAGACAAACAACCATTTGTAAATCCAGAAACTTAACTTTGTTAACCGGCCATCGATAACAATCGCTTAACAACTGTTTACGAAATTGTATTTCGCCAATCATCTGCACAAATGCGAACTTAGACGCAATGCAAGCATCTCCGGCCGCCAGCTTAGTGCGGCTGACACCAAAATCTTATAACCCAATATATTCACTCCTACATGTACAGAAAAATCTAATGCAGGTCACTACAACCGGATCCAACCAGATCAAGCGGTGTCTCTTCATCCTTTTATGGGGGTGTTGTGCCTGCTCGAAGCTTTACGCTCAACATACCATTAAAGGGACCGTCTATCAGAAAGACACCAGGAAAACGCTTACCGGCGCCGCCGTATTGCTTTACGATGAGAAAGCCCGTATAAAAGCACAGACACAGTCAGATGAAAAAGGCAATTTCGCCATTAACAATATACAGCCAGGGTTCTACCGGCTACTGGTCAGCTTCATGGGCAACCGTACAGAAATGATCCCCGTAGAAATCAACGGCAGGATAAAAACACTGACCTTTAGCTATATCCAGCTGTCTCCCAGCATCAGTCTCAGCAGGGTGGAAGTAAAAGCAGACCGGCCCCTGATGTCCATCCGCAAGGATACCATCGAATTTAACGCCGGCGAACTGCCCTCACTGCCCAATGCCAATATGCACGAACTCATCGAAAAAATCCCGGGCCTTACCATGGACGAAAACGGGAACCTCTTTTACCTCGGCGCCCCCATCAAAGAACTGTTCATCGACGGCCGCTCACTGCTGCAGAACATGTCCAGCGCCAAAAGGGTCATGGAAATACTGAAGGCCGACCTCGCAGATAAAATCCAGATATCAGACAAAAAGAATATCTCCGGTATCACAGAACCCGGTAAAAATGAAAAAGTACTCAACATCGTCGTGAAAGATGAAATGAAAAAAGGCGTCCGCGGCACCGTTACCGCCGGCTACGGCACGCACGACCGCTACAATGCCGGTACCACCTTCAACCTCCTCCGCAAAAAAATCACCGTGCTCGGCGATGTTCTCGCCAACAACAACAATACCCAAAGCGACGCCGGCACCAACTATGCTATCAGTTTCAACGGCTTCAATCAACAGGGGACCAATAAAATATTCAACTTCAGCACCTATACCACCATGGAGGTCAGCAAAAAAATCAAGCTGACCGTCAACCTGCGGCACCAGGAACAGGACATGACCAGCAATGACGTACAGGAGCGGGAAAACATCCTGTCCGGCAACAGCACCTTCTATCACAGCAATACACAGAACCACCAGGTCAACAAACTGAACGGCGGTATCATGTTTATGGAGATACAACCTGATATCAATAACAAAATTATCGTAGCGGCCAATGTGATCAGGGAAACGAAGGAAGTAAACAAAAAACGGCTGTACAATACCACCAGCGGCCGTATGGACACGCTCAACAGCGGCATGCTCAACACCAATGACAGCGCCGTCAACAAAACCCTGGATGCCAATATCAGCTACTCCCATAAATTCGGAAAAACAGGCAGGATACTGTCTCTGAATGCCGGCATGAAAAATGGCTGGCAGGACAATTATCAGCTTAACCTCAGCGAGAACTACGTCTTCCATCCGCTGATCAGCGCCGATACCATCCATCAGCACGTAGACCCTAAAAACAACGTCAGGGACCTGATGCTGAGCACCAGTTACAGCGAGCCGGTGGGAAAGTACTGGGCATTGGCCATCAACTATGCCTACGAAAACCTCCTTACCAATAACCGGCAAAACACATCAGACTTTGATATCTTCTCTCACGATTAT
Organism: Chitinophaga oryzae; assembly: GCF_012516375.2. Classification (NCBI taxonomy): domain Bacteria; kingdom Pseudomonadati; phylum Bacteroidota; class Chitinophagia; order Chitinophagales; family Chitinophagaceae; genus Chitinophaga; species Chitinophaga oryzae. Next base: position 2,734,198 of record NZ_CP051204.2, on the reverse strand, counting down.
GTCCCCAATGACTCGCTGACCTATCGTTTCGACAGCAGGGTTGTCAATCATACGGTGAAACCTTCCATCACCTACAACAAGGGCAAACTGATGATTGTCGGCTCCGCCGGTTTATCTCTCAGTACCCTGAACAGTAACAACCACACGTCAGGGGAAAAATTCGTCAGGCACACCACTTACATAGACCGGGCGCTGAATATCGCTATCAAGCTGGACCCCTATAAGACCATTATGATTAATACAAACGGGATGACCATGCCCCTGCCAGCCCAGATGTTATGGCCGGTGAACAACAACAGTAACCCGCTGTATGTACAACTCGGCAACCCCGACCTGGTGAATGCGTTCATCAATACACTGTCTGTCTCCTATTTCTCCAACAGCATTAAAGGAGTGGCATTTGCGCATAACCTGGAAGGACGCTACTTCCAGAATTCTTTCTCCAACGCTGTGTTTACCGATTCCCTGGGCAGACAGGTAACCAAACCGATCAATGTGTCCGGCAACTGGGGCATTGTTGATAACAACATGCTGGGCTTCCGGATCAAACATCCCGGCATCACTGTCAATTACAACGTCGCTTTTGACTACAACAGGGTGCTGTCGCAAATCAATCATCTCAGCAACATCAGTAAAAAAATCTCTTTCCTGCAATACATTGCCGCTTCCTATAACTGGAGAAAAACGCTGGAGTTAACGGCCAAGCTGGGCATGGATTACCAGGGAAACATGCTTTCCCTGCAGGGCGATTATTACACAGACTATATCCAGTACCGGCTCACATTCAATGTCAACGCATGGCTGCCGCTGGATTTCAATATCGGCTCCAGCGTCCAGTACACTAAAAACACAGATGCCGGTGCACAGTTTACCCTGCTCAACGGGTGGATCGGCAAAAGTTTCCTGGCCAGCAAAGCGCTGGCAGCGAAATTTTATGCCTTTGACCTGTTAAGACAGAATAAAAGCGTGGTGGCCTTCTATGGCGCAACCTACCGGGAAAGGCTGGAAACCACCAACCTCTCCCGGTATTTTATGCTCAGCCTCACCTATTCCTATGGCCGTAAGGGTGGTAAACATCCGCTACCGCCGGCTCACTGACAACGCAGCCATAAGGCTCCGCCACCGGCGATGGTCACCTCCAGGTGTCCGTCCCGGCGGAAGGCGTCCAGCTGGTCATAGGCCGCTTCCATGCTCAGGTCATTCAGCACTGCATATTCTTTGGTAGTCAGCGTGGGGAAATAAGAGAAAGTATCCAGCCCGCGCAGATAGGTGCGCGCCTGCGCCCCGGGGAAAAGTTTATGCAGGGTGGTCGTAAATACCGTATAGGGTTTGGCGCCATACACCAGTTCTTTATTGCCGGCGGCATTGATCATAAACACCGAAGGGAAGCCACGTACGCCCATCTGCGCCCGCAGCTGCAGGTCCTGCTCAAACAACGCCGGTGCGGTGCTTTCGAAGCCCTGCTGTAATCTTGCTGCATCCAGCTGAGCATATGCGGCAGCAGCCAGTACAGGCTCCGGCCGGCAGATATTCTTTTTCTGCAGGAATAACATTTCGCGCAGGCGGCGCAGGAAAATCACGGCTTTGTGCTCATCCTGCAGCTGTGCTGCTTTAAACCAGATAGAAGGCGGATAGGAGGACGGCAACGGGTCTTCCAGCCATACGTTGCCATCTATCGGCATCTGGTAATGCCCGCTCACCTCTTCCCAGTGATGGGCCACATCGGACGGACCGCTGATACCTCCGGAGTTGTAGACGTCCCACGATGGCAGCAGCCCTCCCATATGGTAACGGATGTCCAGCAGATGGCCGTACTCCAGTTTTAACCGGCGCCATTGTGGTTCTATACCCCAGCAGGTGGAGCAGATCGGGTCCGTAAAATAAACAAGCTGCAACGGTTTGTCAGTAGGCAAGGTGTCAGGTCTCGCGCCCGGGGCGGCACCTGTGGCGCCCGGGATCTCGCACACGCCGGTTTCCGGGTCACAGAATAAAGGCTCTTTCATACAGTGAAAATATTTACGGATTTTGGAATTTACGGATTTTGGAATTTCCTGAATTAATATAGCGAAGATCGACTGATATGATCTTCCCGGTTAATTCAGAAAATTCCAACATCCGTAAATTCCAAAATCCGTAAATCAAATAAAAAAATAACCAAATATCAAAATATCCAAATTAGTTGCCTGCTGGTTTTTCCAGTAATTTGAAGAACTGGTCCAGCTGCGGCAGGATCACGATCCTTGTTCTGCGGTTAGCGCCACGTCCTTCCGGCGTATCGTTGGAAGCTACCGGTTGGTATTCGCTGCGGCCTGCGGCAGTCATACGGGCAGCCGGTATCTGGTACTGGTTCTGCAGAATACGCACCACGGATGTTGCTCTCTTCACGCTCAGGTCCCAGTTGTCGAGCAATACATTCGGACGGTAAGGCACATTGTCGGTATGGCCTTCCACCATAAACTCGATATCAGGCTGGGCGATGAGCACCTTGGCTACTTTACCCAGTACTTCTTTCGCACGTTCTGTTACGTCGTAGCTACCGCTCTTAAACAGCAGTTTATCGGAAATATCGATATATACTACTCCTTTTTCTACCTTGATGTTGATGTCTTTGTCATCCATGTTACCGATGGCGCCTTTCAGGTTCATCACCAGCTGCATGTTGAGGGAGTCTTTACGGGCAATGGCAGACTGCAGGTCTTTGATATAGGCGTCTTTCGCACCGATGTTGTCGAGTGACTTCTTGATGCTTTCCGCCTGGGCATTGGATATAACGGACAGCTCTTTCAGGTGGTCCAGCATCTGTGAGTTGTTGGCCTTCAATTGTGTCTGTTGTTCCTGCAAGTTTTCCATCTTGTCTTTGTAGGCAGCTGCTGCCCTCGCGGCGTCTTCTTCACATTTTTTACGCTGGTTCTCTGTTGACCTGTATAAACTGTCCAGCCGGGCATATCTTGCTTCAGATTCTCTCAGTTTTCTGGGTGCTGAGCAGGAGGCCATAATGGTAATCAGTGCCACAGGTAAGGCTAAGTATCCTATCCTCATAAAATAGATTTTAAATAAAACTAATCTAACAAATAAAATATATAAAAAATGGCAGAGGTACAATGGAGGATGCACGAAAGTAACAAATAACAAGCCGAAGAGTACAAGGGGGAAAAAATTCGCATCCGATTGCATTAAACTACTTTTTCATATCTTCATTTAATCCGTGTAAATTCAATTCGTTAATCGAACCCATAAAAAAAAGTTAATATTATTCAATAACTAAGTAACTTGGCAACGAGGCGCATATTGCTGCATCTATTTTCCATTAATTGCTGTAAAATGTATGAGAAAGGTGGTTTCTTCGGGTCAACCAACAATAAAGGAAATTGCAAAAAGGCTGAATATCTCTGTATCTACTGTATCAAGGGCATTGCATGACCATCACAGTATAGGATTGAGGACCAAAGCCCGCGTGAAAGCGCTGGCGGCGGAACTGAATTATGAGCGCAACCAGACCGCGGTTTATTTTCAGCAGGGAAAAACTTTCACCATCGGCATCCTGTTGCCCGAACTGTCTGAAGCCTTTTTCTCCAGCGCCATCAGCGGTATTGAAGATACCGCCTACAGCAACAACTACACCGTACTGCTGGGCCAGTCGCACGACGACGAAGCCCGGGAAAAGCAGATCATCCAGAGCATGAAACAGCACCGGGTGGATGGCTGTATCGTGTCTATCGGGAAAAACACCCGTAACTACGATCACTTCGAAATGCTGCGCCAGGCACGCATTCCGGTAGTATTCTTCGACCGTGTGCCGGACCTGCATGACATCCATGCCGTTTCCTGTAACCTGGAATCGGGCACCATACAGGCAGTGGATTTCCTGCTGAAAAAAGGGCACCGCGTCATCGGGATGATCAACGGCCCGGAACAGCTGGTGGCCAGCAAAGAAAGGGCTACCGGCTATATCAAGGCACTGCGCAAGCACCGGCTCAAGTACGACCCCGAACTGATAGTCAACGCCGATCTCACCGCCGCCGGCACCGACAGCGCCATGGAATACCTCCTGTCGCTGAAACGGAAAGTCACCGCCATCGTCACGTTCAACGACTACGTGGCCATGGATGCGGTACAATATGCACTGAAAAGAAAACTGGAAATAAATAAAGACATTACTTTTGTATCTTACGCCAACACGCCGGTCAGCGGGTATACGGCCTTTCCCCCGGCAGCTTCGGTAGAACAGTTCCCCTATGAACAGGGGCAGGCTGCTACTAATATGCTGCTGTCGCTGCTGAATGGAGAACACCCGCTCAACGACTATACCAATACCATTATGGAGTCACGCCTGGTGATTCATGACCGGTAAAAACCAGCCCGCTTTGGCGATAACCCTGCCACAGTAGGACACCGTGGCACAGGCTTATCGACCTCATTGTTCGCTGTTCTGTTATTGCTGCTTGGAGCTAATCTATTTTCTGTAATTGCACCACTATTTTAGAGAATTCTTTTCATATTCCGTGTACGCAAACGCTTGCGTTATCCGCGCAAGCGTTTGCGTAAAGGCGTTAAAACGTGTATTTCTCTCTCTTTTCCTGTATATTGTCCGGTGCTAATCAATAATCACGTATGATGAACAAAACGATGCTATCCCTGGTGGCACTGCTGATCTGCTGCGGCAGCCTCTTTGCACAAACGCCTGCCCTTGTTTACCACGATGCCATGACATTCCCGGTGATCGGTAAGTACCACACAGAAACCAATTACAACCGGCTTCCTGCGAAATATGAAAAAACAGTCCGGCCCGCTGTATGGGCGCTGAGCCGCAACAGCGCCGGCGTCGCCATCCGGTTCCGTACCAATGCCACCACCATCGGCGCCCGCTGGAAAGTACTCAACAACAACGCCATGAACCATATGACCGCTACCGGCATAAGAGGGCTCGACCTCTATGCCCTGGTCAATCATCAATGGCAGTTCGTTAACAGTGCCATCCCCGGCAATGATGCCCGTTCCGAAAAAACCATTCTCAAAAAGGGCGACGGCTCCTGGCGGGAATATGTGCTCTTCCTTCCTTTGTATGACGGCGTAGACTCCCTCTCCATCGGCGTGAATACTGGCGCTGTTATAGAGAAACCACAGCAATCCCTGCTGATAGACAAAAAACCAATTGTTTACTATGGCAGCAGCATCGCCCAGGGCGGATGCGCTACCCGCCCCGGCATGGCGTATACCAATATCCTCGTCCGCCAGCTGCAACGCCCCTTTATCAACCTCGGCTTCAGCGGCAACGGCATGTTTGAAACCGCTGTAGGCGAAGCCATCTGTGAAACAGATCCTTCGCTTATTGTCATCGATTGTAATCCGAATACGGCACCGGAACTCATCCATGAACGCGCCGTGAAACTGGTGGAACAAATACGCGCCTGTAAACCGCAAACACCGGTGCTGCTGGTGGAGAACTACATGTATGAACATGCTTATTTTGAAAAAGATATTCACGATATCGTTTTCCGCAAAAGAGCGGAGCTGAAAAAAGCATACAACGACCTGAAAAAAGCAGGCGTTAAAAACCTTCACTACATCAGCGGCGACGGCTTCCTCGGCGCCGATCACGAAGGCACGGTAGACGGCGTACATCCCAACGACGTAGGCATGGAACGCTTCGCGGCCCACATCCTCCCTACCCTGCGCAAACTGACCAAAGGGCTGTAAACACTTCAAACACCTGAATATCACGCACATCATTATCCCGGGACTACCACCCCGGGAAATTTATCGTTTCTTCATTTTTTAGTTTATATATTGTTCGCCAGTATTTATTTAAAACCACGATAGTGAAAAAGAAACTTTTTGTACTCGGCAGCCTGGTCCTGGCTTTCTTCAGCGCTGTGGCCAACCCGGCAGACAGCGTCCGGATCAAAGGCATACCCTATCCCTGTAGCTGGATCAACACACCGAAAAATTTTTCTGCCACCGCAGACAGCCTCTCCATCACCGCCGGACAAGGCTCTGATTTTTACAACTACCCCGGCGGCAACTACAACATTGCCACCGCTCCCATCCTGGCGTTCAAACCGGATGAGAACTTTGTGCTGACCGCCAAAATCAAAGTGGACTTCAAAAAAACGTACGACGGCGGCGCCATCTATGTCATGGTGGACTCTACCCAGTACATCAAATTCCTCTTTGAAAACAGCCACTATGGCAAACTGGCCGTTTGCTCCGGCGTGACCAACACCTATACGGATGACAGCAACAACGCCATCACGACTAAAAATGAAGTGTATTTCCGGCTGGCGAAATCAGGCAATATGTTCGGGCTTTTTTATTCGCTTGAAGGTAAAACCTGGGAAGCAGTACGACTCGTCAACTTTGTACCCAAAGCGCCCATCCGGGTGGGTTTTTCTTCCCAGTCCCCACTGGGAGAAACATGCACCAGCACTTTCTCCGAGATCGTATACACGCCGGGCGTATTTAAAGATGCTAAAACAGGCGGTATGTAGTCTCGCAAAGGCGCAAAGCAGCAAAGCACGCAAAGATTTTTTTAAGATTAAAATAAGAAAGCAAAGGGGCGGAGATCAAATTTGGTCCCCGCCTCTTTGCTTTTCTTTAGTCGCTCCTCTATAGTCTTTACTTTCTTGTCTTCTTTGCTTTCTTTGCTTTCTTTATTTTCTTATTTATCTCTTTGCGCGCTTTGCTGCTCTGCGTCTTTGCGTGCAAGATGCGCGTCGAAATAATCCGTGATCTTCTGCATCAGATGAACCCTGTCTTTGCCCAGCACGTTGTGCAGGTGACCGGGATATACAAAGTAATCCACCTGGACGCCATTGTCCACACAGGCTCTCAGGAAGTTCACGGAATGCTGCCATACCACCACGTCATCGTTGGTGCCATGGATCAGCATCAGTTTACCTTTCAGGTTTTTTGTTTGGGTGAGCAGGTTGGCGTTGGCATAGCCTTCGGGATTCTGCTGCGGCGTGTCCATGTAACGCTCTGTATACATCACTTCATACATGCTCCAGTCAATCACCGGACCACCGGCTACGCCAACTTTAAACACGTCGGGATGGCGCAGCATCAGCGAAGTGGTCATAAAACCACCGAAGCTCCAGCCATGGACGCCCATTTTCTGCTGATTTACATAAGGCAGTGATTTCAGATAAGATACGCCCTGCAACTGATCGTTCATTTCCACAGTGCCCAGCCGGCGGAAAGTAGCCTGTTCGAAAGCCATGCCCCTGTTGGCGCTGCCGCGGCCGTCCATGGTAAATACTACATACCCGCGCTGCGCCATGTACTCATACCACAGGTTGCCGCTGTAAGGGAAAGTATTGCGGATCAACTGTACGTTAGGCCCGTTATACAGGTATACGATCACCGGGTACTGACGGGTGCTGTCGAAATCTACCGGCAATATCAGTTTACCGTAAAGCGGCGTGCCATCGTCGGCTTTCAGCGTCACCTGCCTGATCTCCGGCCGTTTGAAATTTTTCAGCGGATCTTCGGCTTTCAGGATGGTTTCTGCATACTTGCCGTTCAGCCCCGTGATAACTGCCATAGAAGGCACATTTCCGGAAGTATAGCTGTCCAGCACATAGTCGCCGGTGCTGCTCACCTGTATATCATGCCAGCCTGCCGCCTGGTCCAGACGACGCAGGGCGCCGGTTTTCAGGTTCACGGCATAACCGTGCTTTTCCATCGGGCTTTCTTTCGCAGCCGTGATGATCATTTCATTGGCGGCGTTATGAAAACCCTGCAATTCATTGACTACCCAGTCGCCTTTGGTCAGTTGCTTTTGCAGTTGCCCGGCAGTATTGTACAGATACAGGTGCGTATAGCCGTCACGGTCACTCCACCAGATAAACTGGTCTGGCTTGCCCGGCAGGAAAGTGAGCGGGTGTGACGGATGTACATATTTGGGATCTTTCTCTTCAAAAAGTGTTTTGATCAGTTCTCCGGTAGCAGCGCTGTACTGGTTGAGCGACAGGTGGTTCTGGTCCCTGTTGAGCAGCGCCACATAAACGGACTGCTGGTCAGGCGCCCAGGTAACACAGGTCAGGTAGTGATCTGCTTCTCCGGTTGTTTTCAGGAAGACGGTTTTGCGGGTAGATGGCTGATAGATGCCCAGGGTTACCTCGTGGGATTTACCACCGGCCATGGGATATTTGATGATATTGGCATGTGCAGGCACCACCGACCAGTCGATGACCGGGTAATCGTTGACCATCCGCTGGTCCATCCGGTAGAACGCTACCAGGTCGCCCTGCGGAGAGAAAAAGATGCCTCTGTCGATACCGAATTCGTCGCGGTGCACGCTTTTACCGTTTACTATATTGATGTCCGCATCCTGTGTGACGGGCAATTCCTGGCCATCGGCGGTACGCAGCAGGAGATTGTTTTTTACCGTATAGGCAATGTGGCGGCTTTTGGGGTTGACGGTTACGTTTTCAGCCTCCTGCGGCAGGGAGCACCATTTGCTGAAAGTGATCGTTCTGTTTTCCAGGGTACCGTTATACAGGTCGTTGCCCATGGCAAACCATGCATGGGTATTGTCCAGCCAGTGCAGGACGGGTAAAGCGCGTAAAGGTCGTTGGGAAAAAAGTTGCTGGTTGAGCGTATTCAGTGCCAGCAGGGTATCTGTTTTGGGTAAGGCTCTGCCGCCTAATACGGTGTATTTCACCCATACCTGCTGATTACCGGCCATTACCGCCCTGGTGTAGGCGTTTTCGCCGGGCAGCCATTCGAATTGTTTCAGTCTTTCAGGCGCCAGGTCGGCACGGAGCCCATTGGTGGCCTGTGTCATGGTGTACATTTGCTGCTGGGCGCGGGCATTTTGGATGCCGCCGGCCATAGCACCTGCCAAAAGCAGTATCAGTCCTCTTTTCATCCTTACATTTTAAGGTTCCAAATGTAAAGAATTACGAGGTATGCACCACCGTTAGGGAAGCTATGCGGGCAAATATCAGGATAAAAGGAGGGGGAAGATGCGGGGCTGACGGGGTATCAACCTTTATTCATGACAAGGTTGCGTTGTATCCATTCGCGTTCTTCTGGCAGCAGGTATTCTGCTCTTTTTTCGGTGATCCAGGAGAAAGTCTTTTTTACTTCGCTTTTAACAGTACGGAAGCGGAACAGGAACTCCATGCCCAGCATCAGGTCAGTAAAGCCGTTTTTAAATGTTTCCAGTGAAAGCCGGCCACTGCTGCGTCTTTTGGAAAGCATCTCGGTAATGCGGGTGATGACCGCCTGTATGGCGCTTTCATCTGCATATTTATAGATCGCCTCCATCGCCTCTGATTTCAACTGGCCGCGGAGCAGGCAGCGGGCGTAGAACAGCGCTTCTTTCTCTTTCTCAATGTCCGCGATGGTGGCAAATGCCAGCCCTTTCACATCCTGGCGCGGGTGCTCCAGCAGGCGCTTGAGCGCAGGCAGGCTTTTTTTTGTGGCCACCTTGTGCAGCAATAAGACTATATAATATATATCATATTCATTTACAGTCCGTTTCAACAAGTTTAGCGCCCATTCTTCTACCTGTGGGTTGTTGGTGCCGCGGAGGGCGAAAAGTGCGGAGCGGCGCACATTATTATTGAGCGACAGGGTATTGTTCAGCAGCGGGTCGAGGTTCATATAACCGGGGATCTGCGGGCCGCGTTCCAGGTCCTGCTGGATAGCGGTGATCATGTCCGGTTCCTGTTCCACCCGCAGGCGGTCCAGCATAAACCGGATCACTTCCGGGTCATTGGTGTTCCTGGAGAGCTGAATAATAATAAAGCCGGCGGCTCTTCGTTTTTCCTTATCAGGTTCTGTTGCGATATATTGGTACAGAATCGGCACATACGCGTGGTTGGCCAGCTGTTCGGCCTCGCGGAGCGCCTGCCAGCTGATGGTTTGGGAGTCATTCAACTGTTCCGAGCGGTCGCATATACGTGTGACAAGGTTAATGAGATAATCATTCATCCTGAGTTATTTTGATCTGCTACCCTCTGTTTTCAATTATCATACCAACCTGAACAAAAAGCGGGAAAAGGGCTACGGGAGGGCTTTATCAATTAACAGTTTTATGTTACATTTGCCCCTGTATTTTTGGACAGGTTTTGATACTGAATAGAACGAAAAGCATGCACATACTACTCAAAAACGTAAAGGTTATAGCGCCTTCCTCTCCCTTCCACGGGCAGCAAAAAGACATTTCCATACAGAACGGCATTATCCAACAGGTAGGCGACCACCTGGAAGATGCACGGGCGACGGTGATCTCCGGAGAGAACCTGCACGTGTCTGCAGGCTGGATGGACATTTTCGCCCATTTCTGCGATCCAGGGCTGGAACACAAGGAAGACCTCTATACCGGCGTAAAAGCTGCGGCAACAGGCGGTTACACTACCGTAATGGTGGTGCCCAACACCCAACCGGCCCTGCATACCAAACCGCAGATCGAGTACGTGCTGAGCAAAACCCGCCATGCCGCAGCCACCGTACTGCCCATCGGCGCGGTCACCAAAAACCTGGAAGGCACCGGCCTCGCCGAAATGTATGAAATGCAGCAAAACGGCGCAGTAGCTTTCTCCGACGGCCTCAAACCGCTGCAGTCCCCCGGACTGATGCTCAAAGCATTACAGTACATCAAAGCATTCGACGGCACACTGATCCAGCTGCCGGACGACCAGAGCATCTCCGCCCATGGCCTCATGCACGAAGGTATCTACTCCACGCAACTCGGCATGCCCGGCAAACCTGCGCTGGCAGAAGAACTGATCATTCAGCGTGACCTGGAACTGGCTAAGTACACCGATTCCCGCATTCATATCACGGGCGTAAGCACCCGCAAATCCATAGAACTGATCGCCGCCGCCAAAGCAGACGGCATCAAGGTTACCTGCTCTGTCACCCCCTACCACCTGTCGCTCACCGACGGGCAACTGGTCAATTATGATTCCAACCTGAAGGTAAACCCGCCGCTGCGCAGCGCAGACGACGTGAAAGCCATCCAGGAGGCCATCGTACACGGCACGGTGGACTGCTTCGCCACTCACCACGTGCCCCAGGAATGGGACGCCAAACAAGTAGAGTTCGAATATGCGAAAAACGGCATGATCGGCCTGGAAAGCAGCTTCGGCGTCATCCGCCACTACCTGCCGCAATTGCCGCTGGAACAACATATCGCGATGCTGACAGAGAAACCGCGCGCCATCTTCAAACAGCCGCAACCTGAGATCCGGGACGGCGCCGCCGCCAACCTCACCATCTTCGATCCGGCAGCCACCTGGGAATTCACTGCCGGCCATATCGCCTCCAGATCGAAAAATTCGGCTTATATTGGCACCTCACTGAAAGGCAAGGTTATTGCTACAGTGAATGGTCCTATTTTTCACATCAACAAATAAACCTATATGCTGCAGTCTTCCAATCCCGGGGTGAAATGGGGTATCATCGCCGGCGTCGTTCTTATTTTGTTGAATGTGGGGTCATGGATAGCCGGCCATGAAGTATTGTTTTCCTTCCTGAACGGCATCGCCCAGATGATACTGCTGATCGTTTTCGCTGTCCTGGCAGGCAAAGAGCGTAAAAGACAGGTGGGCCCTTACGTCGGTTTTAAAACCATGATAAAACCAGTGTACACCACTTTTATTATCAGCACACTAATGATAACAGTCTATCAGTTTGTATTGTATAAGTATATCGATCCGAATCTCTCCGAGGCATTCAAACAACACACGCTCGCTACAACGGAACGTGTATTGCGGACTTTCGGGGCGCCACAGGACCAGCTGGAAAGCCAACTGGACAGCATCAACAGCACTGACTTTTCAGTAAGCTTTTCCAAGTCCTTCCTCGATTACCTGAGAAACGTGATCTTTTATTTTGCTGTATCCGCTATCATTGCGCTGATCCTGCGTAAAAAAGCGCCGGAGCAAAAACATTCATAATACTATTCTATAAAAATGAACATATCCGTAATCGTTCCTTTAAAAAACGAAGAAGAATCACTTCCTGAACTGGCCGCCTGGATAGACCGGGTCATGCAGGAACATCGTTTCACCTACGAAGTATGGATGGTGGACGATGGCAGCACCGATGGTTCCTGGGAAGTGATCCAGCAACTGGCTATGCAAAACCACTGTATCAAAGGCATCAAATTCCAGCGCAACTATGGTAAGTCCGCCGCCCTCAACGAAGGCTTCAATGCCGCCCAGGGCGATGTGGTGATCACCATGGACGCCGACCTGCAGGACAGCCCGGATGAAATACCGGAACTGTACCGCATGATCGTGGAAGATGGTTATGACCTGGTCAGCGGCTGGAAAAAGAAACGTTACGATAATGCTTTCACCAAAAACCTGCCGTCCAAACTGTACAACTACACCACCACCCGCATGAGTGGCGTAAAATTGCACGATATGAACTGCGGCCTCAAGTCCTACCGCAGGAAAGTCATCAAATCCATCGAAGTATATGGCGAAATGCACCGCTACATCCCAGTGATCGCCAAATGGAACGGCTTCCGCAACATCGGCGAAAAAGTAGTGGAACACCGCGCCCGTAAATACGGCGTCAGCAAGTTCGGGCTGGAACGTTTTATCAACGGCTTCCTCGACCTCGCCTCCATCATGTTCATCGGCAAGTTCGGCAAACGTCCCATGCACCTCTTCGGCGCATTGGGCACCCTGTTCTTCTTCTTCGGTTTTGTGATCGCCTTCTACCTTGCCTTCGCCAAAATATTCTATGATAAATATAACATGACAGACAGGCCGGTATTTTACCTCGCCCTCCTGTTTATGATCATCGGTTCACAGCTGTTCCTTACCGGATTTATCGGCGAACTGGTCACCCGTAACGCTCCCGAAAGAAACAGCTACCTCGTGGAGGCAAGAATGGACAAATCAAAGTAAATTACGAATTACGAATTACGAGTTACGAATTAAGGGCCTGTTTTTTGTTACAGCCCCTTCATCATTCGAAAATCCTAATTCGTAATTCGTAATTCGTAATTCGTAATTTTATGAAAGTGCTCATACTCGGCACAGCCTATCCCTTCCGGGGTGGGCTGGCTGCTTATAATGAAAGACTGGCAGAAGAGCTGCAGCTGACAGACGACGTGGAAATATTCACTTTCACCGTGCAATATCCCGGCTTCCTGTTTCCCGGCAAAAGCCAGTATTCCACCGACCCGCCGCCGCAACACCTGCGGATAAAAAGGCTCATCAATTCCGTGAATCCCCTCAACTGGCTGATCGTTGGGCGCAAGATCCGGAAAATGAAACCAGACATCATCATCTCCAAATACTGGTTGCCCGTCATGGGCCCCTCGCTGGGCACACTGCTCCGGCTGGGCAAAAGCCGCAATACCAAGGTGATTGCCGTACTGGACAACGTGGTGCCGCACGAAAAACGCCCCGGCGACGTGGCTTTTACCAAATACTTCCTGAAGCCGGTAGATGCTTTCATCGCCATGAGCCAGTCCGTACTCGATGATCTGCGGGTATTTGAGCCCACCAAAAAGGCATCGCTCATCCCCCACCCGATCTACGATAACTACGGCACCCCCATCTCCAAAGCGGAAGCACGCCAGCGGCTGCAGCTGCAGCCCGGCAAACGCTACATCCTTTTCTTCGGCTTTATCCGCCAGTATAAAGGCCTCGACCTGCTGCTGAAAGCAATGGCCGACGAACGCATGAAAAAGCTGGACGTCCACGCTATCGTGGCCGGTGAATATTATGAAGACGCCGCCCCCTACCAGCAACTGCTGCAGGAACTGCAACTGGGCGACCGTGTGCTGATGCATACCGACTTTATCCCGACAGATGCCGTAAAAAACTATTTCTGCGCCGCCGACCTGGTGGTACAGCCCTATAAAAGCGCCACCCAGAGCGGTATCTCACAGATCGCCTACCATTTTGAAAAACCAATGGTAGTCACCCGCGTGGGCGGCCTCGTGGAAATGGTGCCCGACGGCGTTGTAGGCTTCCAGTGCGATCCGGAACCTGCCGCTATCGCCGCCGCCATCGAAAAATATTTCTTGGACAACCGCGAGGCAGATATGACTGCGGCCCTGCAACAGGAAAAACAACAATATTCCTGGTCACGCCTCGCCCGGGAAATTCATACATTAGCAGAAAGCTGATCATCAGCCTAAAAATTTAAACCATTGATCTACAGAAGTAAAGCACCATTACGTATAGGCCTGGCCGGTGGCGGCACCGATGTAAGCCCGTATTCCGACCTGTATGGCGGCGCCATCCTCAACGCCACCATCTCGTTGTATGCCCGCGCTTCCATAGAACCGCTGACCGACGGCAAAATTGTTTTTGAATCTGCCGACAGAAGAGAACAACTCAGTTACGACGCCGTATACCCGCTGCCGTTAGACGGCAAGCTGGATATCCTCAAAGGCGTTATCAACAGGATACATAAAGACTATGGCGGCCTGCCCTCCTGCGGCTTCCGGCTCACCACCTACGTGGACGCGCCCCCCGGCTCCGGCCTCGGCACCTCCTCCACCCTCGTGGTAGCCGTGCTCGGCGCTTTCGCCGAATGGCTCAAACTGCCGCTGGGAGAATATGACATGGCCCACCTCGCCTACTCTATTGAGCGGGAAGACCTGCAACAGGCAGGCGGCAAGCAGGACCAGTACGCTGCCACCTTCGGCGGCGTTAACTTCATGGAGTTCTACGGCGGCGATAAAGTCATCGTCAACCCGCTGCGCATCAAAGAAGTACACCTGCATGAACTGGAAAACAATCTTGTGTTGTTTTATACATCTACCAGCAGGCTGTCTTCCACCATCATCTCCGAACAACAGAAAAATGTGACCGACAAAAAGGACGACTCTATCGCTGCCATGCACCACCTCAAGGAACAGGCCGTGATGATGAAAGAAGCCCTGCTGCGCGGTACCATCGATAAAATAGGAGACATCCTCAATTACGGCTTCGAATACAAAAAACAGATGGCCAAAGGGATCACCAACCCACAGCTCGACGAGATCTACGAAGCGGCCCGCAAAGCAGGCGCCAGCGGCGGTAAAATCTCCGGCGCCGGCGGTGGCGGCTTCATGATCTTCTACTGTCCTAAAAACACCCGTTTTAAAGTAGTAGACGCCCTCAACAGCTTTGGCGGCGATGTAAAACGTTATACCTTCACCCATCATGGTATTCAAACCTGGAGTATCTGACCTTAAAACATTCCGATATGAAAACGAAAATCGCCCGGACCATCCGTGAAAGCATCGCTGTGAAAGAGGCTATCTGTCAGGATGAACGGCTGTTACATACCATCCAGCAGGTAGCGGAAACGATCGGCCTCAGCCTGAAACAGGGCCATAAAGTACTGTTCTGCGGCAACGGCGGCAGCGCTGCCGATGCGCAGCACCTCGCTGCGGAATTCTCCGGCCGCTTCTATAAAGACCGTGAGCCGCTCTATGCAGAAGCCCTGCACTGCAATACTTCCTATATGACCGCTGTAGGCAACGACTATGGCTATGAACACGTATACGCCCGCATGCTGCGCGGCATGGGACAACCCGGCGATGTGCTGGTAGCCCTTTCCACTTCCGGCAACTCCGCCAACATCCTCGAAGCCATGAAAGTGGCCCGGGAAAAAGGCATGACCATCGTGGGAATGACAGGCGCCACCGGCGGCAAAATGAAAGATGCATGCGACTACCTGATCAATATACCTTCCACTGATACGCCCCGTATCCAGGAAGCCCATATCACCGTAGGACATATCATCTGCGAAATCGTGGAAAACAACCTCTTCGGCGAATGAGTATGGAATGTATTGTACTGGCCGGAGGCCTGGGAACCCGCCTGCGCAGCGCCGTAGCAGACAAACCCAAATGCATGGCGCCCATCGGCGATAAACCTTTTCTGTATTTCCTTTTACAATACCTGCACCAGCAAGGCATACGCCATGTGGTGCTGTCGCTCGGCTACCTGTCTGAACAGGTGATCGCCTGGTGCCGGCAAACACCGCTGCCACTAAGGGTGTCTTTCAGCGTGGAACAGGAACCCCTCGGCACCGGCGGCGGCATCCTGCACGCCCTCCCCCTGCTGGAAGGCGATCAGCTGTTCATCGTTAACGGTGACACCTTCTTCGATGTGGACCTGCTGCAAATGGTGCGGTTCAACCGCAACGCTCCCTGCCCGGTAACCCTGGCGCTGAAGCCCATGCAGCAATTCGACCGCTATGGCAGCATCGTGCTGGGCGCTGAAAACAAAATAGCCGCCTTCCGCGAAAAACAATATTGCGATAACGGCCTGATCAACGGCGGCATCTACCTTACCAGCGCCTCCTTCCTCCAAAGCCTGTCCCTCCCGGTGAAATTCTCCTTTGAACAAACCGTCCTGGAACCACAGGCCGCACAGGGTAACCTCAACGGCTATATCAGCGATACCTATTTCATCGATATCGGTATCCCGGAGGACTATAACAAGGCTATCGCTCATTTTTCCAAAATATAGATATGTATCTCTTTCTTGACCGGGACGGTGTTATCAACGATGAAATTAAAGACGGGTATGTGCTTCACCCCGGTATGTTCCGCTTCAGTGAAGGAGTGCTCGAAGCCATGCCCCTGCTGGCCCAACGCTTTGAACGCATCTTTGTGGTCACCAACCAGCGCTGCATCGGACGCGGGCTGCTCACCGTAGAGGGCTTACAGGAAATCCACGCACAAATGCTGGATACCATCCGGCAAGCCGGCGGACGCATCGACAAAATCTATTTCTGTCCCGACGTGGAAAGCAATAGCCCATGCCGCAAACCCAACGCCGGTATGGCCCACCGGGCAAAAAACGATTTCCCGGACATTGATTTCAGCAAAGCCCTTATGGCCGGGAATACACTGAGCGATATGCAGTTTGGCCGTAATGCGGGCATGCAAACCGTATTCATTGCCACCACCCTGCCGGACACTCCTTTCCCCCACCCGCTGATCGATAAAAAATATCCCGACCTGCTGCGGTTTGCACAAGACATACAATAATTTAAAGCCTGAACCGTATTATAGATATGATAAAAAAAATAATACTGTCACTGCTATTCCTCGTACCCGTCGCTGGTATTTGGGCGCAACGACCTGACGCCGCCGGCTACGCACGCCTGCGGAAAGATCAGGACACCCTGCAGCAGCTCAGCCGGGAGATCTTCGCCGGAAAAGGCGATGCCGGCCGGGAAGCTGCCACAGAACAGTTTATCCCCGCGCTGGTACGGGCCCTTAAAACACCCTGGTCTTTCCGGTTCCCGTTCGACTCCCTGCATACCGTCTCTATACAATATCCGCAAGACAGCAGCTTCCGCATCTTCAGCTGGGCACTGGAAAGGGAAACCGGCTTTTACCGCCACTATGGCGCTATCCAGATGAACACGCCCGATGGCCAGCTGAAACTGTTCCCGCTGTTTGATGTGTCCGACTATATCACCAATACGGATACCATCGCCGGTAACAAAGCCTGGTACGGCTGTTTGTATTACAACATCGTGCAACGCCACTACTTCAACCAGGAGTACTACACCCTCTTCGGCTGGGATGCCAATAATCCCCGCAGCCAGAAAAAAATTGTGGATATGCTTACCTTTAAAAACGGCGCACCGGTTTTTGGCGGCGCATTCTTCAGCTACGCGGAGGACTCCGTCCCCAAACCCACCCGGAACCGTTTTATTATGGAGTACAAAAAAGAAAGTACCGCTACGCTCAACTACAACAAGGAACTGGATATGATCGTGTTTGATCACCTCGTGTCCGAAACCAACGAGCCGGCAAAAAAATACACCTATGTGTCCGACATGGACTATGAAGGTTTTAAATGGAAAGGCGGCAAATGGATGCATGTCAACAAAGTATTCCATGACGCTATTCCCCAGGGTAAAGGCGCTCCTGTACCGCAACCGCTGGACCAGAAAAAGAAAAGTATGACCAACCCGCGGTCAATGGAGGACTTTGAAGCAGAGAGTACCAACAAACAAGGCAAAAAGAAACAATAGGGATTTACGGATTTTTTGATTTACGATTTATTGATTTCATAAGATGATAAAAGCGAAGACCGAAGCGACTAAATTAAATCGCTTTGGTCTTCGCTCTTTTATTCGTAAAATCAAAAAATCGCAAATCAAAAAATCTCCAAATCAGAACAGCTCTCCCTGTACCTGTGTATCCTCGTTAGGGTCCGGATCTTCATCTTCAGACAACAACTCGGCACTGATCAGGTCATCTCCTGCAATACGGGTACCTACTGTCCTCCAGCCGGTTACTTCCACGAATTCGGAGAGATCGATCTCTTCTTCTTCAGGACTGCGTTTCTTACCTGTTTTCAGTAACACCACCGGTTGGGTGTGGGTGGTCACCATCTCCAGGTAGTTGCCGCTGCCTTCTTTAATGAAGAGGAATTTATTGTTCAGCGTTTGTGTTTCGATACGGAAACGTTTTACGTTGAACTGCTTTTTATCGGCGTCGAAATAGATGGCCGTTACTATTTTTTCCGGATTGAACTTCTCGATATAAACCACATCGTTGGATTCATAGCGGTTGGTGAGCTCATAGTTGGTCAGCTCGTAGGTACCGTTCTTGAACGCCACGAAGATCTTGTCTTCTCCTTCAAAGCTGCCGATGTATACGCCTCTTTCTTCCGTGTTCAGGCGGCCTGTTTCGGAATCGTACCAGATTTTCTGGCCGGCGAGGGTGGATACGCCTTTTTCCTTGAATTTCACGCTGCGGATCGGGTACTTCGTTACCTGGTTACCCATAGAGATACGGCCTTTGATAGCGATGGTTTCAAAGAACAGGTCAAACTCCTTGTTACGGGCGGAGCAGTTGGGGCTCAGCTTGATGGTCACTACTTCTGCTTCTCCGTTGGGGTTGGCAGAGAAGTAGTGCACTTTGGAATTTTTCTCTCCTTTATGGGCCAGGTCATATTCTTTGTCGCGGGTAACGCCGGTTACGTTGAAGCGTTTGGCGTAGCTCACGCCGGTTTTACCTTCCACATAGATCATGTTGTAGGTAGTACGTTCATCGTTTTTACGGAACACGTCCACATGAATGATGTCTTTACCCACGAAGGTTTTATCGGCTACTTTGGTCACCAGCATTTTGCCATCCCTGCGGAACACGATGATATTGTCCAGGTCGGAACAGTCGGCCACAAACTCGTCTTTCTTCAGAGAAGTGCCGATGAAGCCGTCTGCACGGTTTACATATATTTTGGTATTGGCGATCGCTACCTGTTGCACCTGGATGGTATCAAAGGTTTTGATTTCTGTTTTACGTTCGCGGCCTTTACCATATTTCTTCTGTAGCCCTTCGTAATACGCCACTGCGTAATCCACCAGGTTTTGCAGGTCATTTTTCACCTGCTTGATATCGGCTTCCAGTCCTTTGATCTGCTCGTTCAGCTCGTTGATATCGAGGCGGTAAATACGGCGTACAGGCTTCTCCGTGAGTTTCACAATGTCTTCGCGGGTAATCTCGCGTTTCAGTTGTTTCTTATACGGCGTAAAACCTTTATCGATGGCAGCCAGCACTGTTTCCCAATCTTTGTGCTTCTGTTCCAGTTCCTTGTAGATCCCTTTTTCGAAGAAGATTTTTTCAAGAGAGGTGTAGTGCCATTTGTCCTGTAATTCCGCCAGTTTGATTTCCAGTTCCTGTCTCAGCAGTTCTTTGGTAAAGTCGGCGGACGCTCTCAGTAACTCGGAGGCAGTGAGGAACTGCGGTTTATCGTTCACGATCACGCAGGCGTTGGGTGAAATCGAAATTTCGCAATCCGTGAACGCGTACAGTGCGTCGATGGTGATGTCCGGAGAGATGCCGGGCGCCAGCTGCACTTCAATTTCCACTTCAGCGGCGGTATTGTCCACCACTTTACGGATCTTGATCTTACCGCTGTCATTTGCTTTTACGATAGACTCCATCACCTGGGTGGTGGTGACGCCGTAAGGCACGTCTTTGATGAGGAGCGTCTTTTTATCTTTCTCTTCGATATGGGCGCGCACTCTTACTTTGCCGCCGCGTTTACCATCGTTGTAAGCGCCTACGTCCACCATACCGCCGGTAGCGAAATCGGGGAACAGCTCAAATTTTTTCCCTTTGAGATATTTGATGGAAGCGTCTATCAGCTCGTTGAAGTTGTGGGGTAATATTTTGGTGGACAGTCCCACCGCGATACCTTCCGCCCCTTGTGCCAGCAGCAGCGGGAACTTCATGGGCAGTGACAGCGGTTCGTTTTTACGGCCATCGTAGCTGAGCTGCCAGGTAGTGGTTTTAGGATTGAACGCCACGTCCAGCGCAAATTTGGAGAGACGGGCCTCAATGTACCGGGCCGCCGCTGCATCGTCGCCGGTGCGCACATCGCCCCAGTTACCCTGTGTTTCTATCAGGAGATCTTTCTGGCCGAGGTTTACGATAGCGTCGCTGATGGAAGCGTCGCCATGCGGATGGTACTGCATCGTTTGCCCGATCACATTGGCCACCTTATTAAAACGGCCGTCATCCATCTCTTTCATGGCGTGGAGGATACGACGCTGTACGGGTTTCAGCCCGTCTTCCACGCTGGGTACGGCGCGCTCCAGGATTACATAGGATGCATAGTCCAGAAACCAGCTCTCATACATACCGCCCACATGGGTGATATTATGCAGCGATTCGTCTGATGTTATATTTTCCATATCCATGTATAAATACTCTTACTGTTTTTCGATAATCATTTTTTCAAGGTCTGCCCGCCATACGCGTACGCTGTCTTTCTGCACGTCGGCCATGGAGTTCAGCTCTATAAAGCAGCAATCCGTTTCGGCGATCAGCTGGTGCCACAGATTAACGGGCACTTCCACCCGCGCCGGCGCGGTAACTTCCGTGGTATGGATCTCGTTACCTCCTACCGGGCACCAGTGTATCAGCGCTTTACCGGTAAGCAGGAACATGATCTCCGGGTTTTTATTGTCGCTGATACCGGTATGGTAGTGCTGACCGCTGCTGCTGCCGGCGTGCCGGTAGCACAGCATAAATTCCCCGGTCCGGGTACAGTCCCAGAGATAGTTGCTTCCCCGGTCATCTTCTCCTGCCAGAGACAGGGTAGTTACTTTTATCATTCCGATACAGGATTTTCGGTGTTCGTTTCTCCCGGCAGTTTCACTTCAAAGTCACGGATGGTTTTCAGGTCGCCTTTACTTTCCACTTTACCTTCTTTCACCAGCTCTTTCAGACGCCATCCGAGAAACAGGTCCAGCACCGGGTATTTCAGCTTGCCGGTCACCTGTTGTACCACCCGCCATGCCTTGACAAACTCCTTACCGGTTTGTGCCAGCAGTTCCTTGTCATAAAACAGGGTGGGCTCTCCTTTGATTTTTTTACCGCCTTCCAGCATCCGGATACCGGCGTTCTCATTCATGAGGCGGTGCCATTCATCTCCATCCAGTTCAAACTCCGCAAGGGAGATGGGCCTGGCCAGTTTCTTCGCTTTCAGGAATTCCCTGGGCAGTATCTGGTGCAGGTGGGTAGGATAAAAAATAGCGCCTTTTTCATTCAGGAAAGGCAGGTTATTGAGGTAGATGATATGGATGCGGCCTGCAAAGTCATACAGCTGGCTTACCAGCCAGTAGTAGCCGCATACGTCGCGGGCGTTCTGGCCGGCCCATATCCATACTTCCAGCTCCTGGTCCTCTTTCAGGCGTGTTTTCAGGGCTTTCAGCGCTTCTGCATCGCCCGGCGTTTCTTCCGCGGCCGGAGCAACGGTTTCCGTAGCAGGCGTTTCCGGCAGTAATTCCGGCTGCAGCTGCGGCTGTGAAGCCGTAGCGCTGATCTGCTGCCACCACTGGCGGCGGTTGGCCTGCCCTTCTTTGGTATCGAGGATAAACAACGGGCCAACAGACAGGTCGTCTTCAAAGCAAAGCAGTTCGCCCTGCATTTTTTCGTCCATGCTGATGGCTTCGGTCATTACCGGTATTGCAGCCTCGCCAAACACGATGTGTAACATTCAATTACGAATTACGAATTATAGTTTACGAATTATTAATTACGAACTACCAATGCCTTGAAAACTCCACATTCATAATTCGTAATTCGTAATTCGTAATTACTCTTCAATCAGGTCTTTTTCGTACCGCAGGTTGTTGATAATGAACTCCTGTCTGGTCTGGGTGTTTTTGCCCATATAATATTCCAGCAGTTTCTGGATATGAATGTCTTTCGACAGGATGATCGGCTCGATACGGATGTCATCGCCGATAAAGCGGCCGAATTCTTCCGGGGAAATCTCTCCCAATCCTTTAAAGCGGGTGATCTCCGGTTTGTTGCCCAGTTTCTTCACTGCTTTCTGTTTCTCCTCTTCGGAGTAACAGTAGATGGTCTGCTGCTTGTTACGTACGCGGAACAGCGGCGTTTCCAGGATATATACGTGCCCGTTTTTCACCAGGTCGGGGAAGAACTGCAGGAAGAACGTGAGGATCAGCAGACGGATGTGCATACCGTCCACATCGGCATCGGTTGCCACTACAATGTTGTTGTAGCGCAGCCCTTCCAATCCTTCTTCAATATTAAGCGCGTGTTGGAGGAGGTTAAATTCCTCATTTTCGTACACGATCTTTTTAGTGAGGCCGAAGCTGTTCAGGGGTTTACCGCGCAGACTGAACACCGCCTGTGTTTCCACGTTGCGGGACTTGGTGATGGAGCCGCTGGCGGAATCACCTTCCGTAATGAAGATGGTCGTTTCCAGCCGTTTGGCTTCCTGTTCAGCTTTGTCTTTGCCGGTAAACTCTTCATTGAGGTGGATGCGGCAATCGCGCAGTTTACGGTTGTGCAGGTTGGCTTTCTTTGCTCTTTCGTTGGCCAGCTTTTTAATGCCTGCCAGTTCTTTTCTTTCGCGTTCGCTCTGTTCGATGCGTTTCTTCATCGCGTCGGCTATCGCCGGGTTACGATGCAGGAAATCGTCGAGGTGTTTGGAGAGGAAGTCCAGCACAAATGCTTTTACAGAAGGACCGCCTTCGAATACCACCTGTGAGCCCAGTTTGGTTTTGGTCTGGGATTCGAACACCGGTTCCTGTACCCGTACGGAGATGGCCGCGCAGATGGAAGAACGGATGTCGGTGGCTTCATAATCTTTTTTGTAGAAGTCGCGTACGGTTTTCACGAAAGCCTCCCGGAAAGCCGCGAGGTGCGTACCGCCCTGGGTGGTATGCTGGCCGTTCACGAAGGAATAGTACTCCTCACCGTATTGGTTTTCGTGGGTGATGGCCACTTCTATATCTTCTCCTTTCAGGTGGATGATGGGATAGCGCAGGTCTTCCTCGTTGGTTTTACGCTGCAGCAGGTCCAGCAGACCATTTTTGGAGAGGTATTTTTTACCGTTGAAATTCACTGTCAGACCGGCGTTCAGGAAGCAGTAGTTCCAGATCTGGTTTTCGAGGAATTCCGGGATGTAACGATAGTTTTTGAAAACGGTATCATCCGGCGTGAAGGTCACGAGGGTGCCGTTCGGTTCGGAAGTAGCGGTTTCTTTATGTTCCTTGACCAGTACGCCGCGTTCAAACTCCGCCACTTTCATGCGGCCATCGCGCACCGACTGCACGCGGAAATAACTGGAGAGGGCGTTCACCGCTTTGGTACCCACCCCGTTGAGGCCGACAGATTTCTGAAAGGCCTTGCTGTCATATTTGGCGCCGGTATTGATCTTACTCACCACATCTACTACCTTGCCCAGCGGAATACCACGACCAAAGTCGCGCACCGTCACACTGTGCTCGGTTACTTTCAGGTCTATCTGCTTGCCGAATCCCATGGTGTGT
Source organism: Chitinophaga oryzae (assembly GCF_012516375.2). NCBI lineage: Bacteria > Pseudomonadati > Bacteroidota > Chitinophagia > Chitinophagales > Chitinophagaceae > Chitinophaga > Chitinophaga oryzae. The sequence continues at coordinate 2,710,441 of NZ_CP051204.2, read as the reverse complement.
TCATCGATACAGTTGTCGGCCACCTCCTTGAGCAGGATGTAAATGCCGTCGTCCATGCTGGAACCATCGCCCAGCTTACCGATGTACATACCGGGACGGAGGCGGATGTGCTCCCGCCAGTCCAGTGACCGTATGGAGTCTTCCGTATAGGAAGCAAATAGATCTTTGTTATCCGTCTTATCCGTGTTTGCCATATTATATTAAAGTTTCCTAAATATTTATTTTCCTAGGGTTTAAAAGGCTGCTGCAAGGATACTAAATCTTTTAGCAAAATCCGATTGCTGGCAAAAATAAAGGATTCATTGAATCATCCCAAGTATTAGTTATACAATATGTATGGAATATTAATTATCAATTAATTATCAATGTATTGGTCGTGTTAAATTTTGGGGAGTAGCCGGGGGGACCACCGAATATCTTTCTATTTGCCTCTCCGGATTCACAAAATTCTATGAAAAATATTTTTTATTCAAATAATTAATTATATTTACGAAAGACACATTTATCGAAAACATCCTAAACCTATGTCCTTATGAAAACGCTTTTTATCATTCTCATTTTAATGGCCCTGCTCGCCGCAGTTATTGCAACTTTTATTATCCGCCGCGAACAGGAAAACAACATCGGTAATAAATTTCTCCGTCTCATCCGGAAATTTGATTCCTGGCAGATGATGCGGTAATCTTTCACACACAGCGGGGTCTTCATACATTACTATCAGCAAAAGAGCATCAGTACGGCTATCGCCTTCAGAGGAGTGTCATGTATTTGTACACAGGGAAAAATTATTTAACCATACAATCCCCATCCTATGAAAACTGGTCTGTTATTCAAACTGGCATGCATGCTCATTGCCACCTTGGTACTTTGTGCTCACTTGTTGCGTAAACACGCAATGAAGTAAAAGAACTATAAAAAAGCAGAAGGAGTTGCAGATGATCTGCAACTCCTTCTGCTTTTAATGCGTTTAGCGGTTGTAGTATTTGTTTACCGCGTCCGTCCTGCTGCGGACGTGCAGTTTCTCATAAATATTATGAACGTGCCGTCTCACTGTTTCGATACTGATAAACAGGTTGCTGGCAATTTCCTTGTAGAGGAATCCTTTCGATAACTGATCGAGAATTTCTTTTTCGCGCGTGGTCAATGCTTCCAGCGCCGGGTTAGGTTTTGCCTGTTTCTGGAAAAAGGCCACCACCCTTCTGGCAATCTGAGAACTCATCGGCGAACCGCCTTCGTGCAGATCCCTGATGGCTTCCAGCAGTTCACCGGGAGAGGTTTTTTTGAGGATGTACCCACTGGCGCCGGCTTCCAGTGCCATGAAAATTTTGTCGTCATCTTCATATACAGTGAGCATCATAAACTGCATATCCTGGTACTCCGCTTTCAACCGGGCAATACATTCAATACCATTCATCCCACCGGGAAGATTAAAATCCATCAGGACTACGTTGGGCAGCAGGTGAGGGATTTGCTCCAGTGCGGTTTCTGCATTATTGAAGGTGCCAACACAGGCATAACCGTCAGAACCATTAATCAGCAATTCCATAGCCGTGCGGATATCATGGTTATCTTCTACTATCGCAATAGAAATGATGTCCATGTTATCCTGGGCCTTCTTCTTTGAGTATACCGTCATGTTTATAGGAATTATAACACTTAAATGTTACTTAAAACAAATGTATGTTAATTTAGTGGGATATCGAGAAAAACTATTGTGCCGTTGTTGGAAGTGATGTCTGCATTGCCGCCTACGGCCATCATCCGCTTCTGTATATTTTTCAAGCCATTGCCAAACAAACGCACCTTCTCCTGGTCAAACCCTTTGCCGTTGTCTTTGATCATGATCGTCATGTTTTTATGCATTTTCACTTCAATGATTACCTCTGTTGCCTTCGCATGTTTCACCACATTATGCAGCGATTCCTTCACCGCCAGGTAAATGTTCCGGCGTGTGCCGCCGCTCAGCTTAATATCCGGAATAACTTCAGGGAAGAAAAACTGATGCGAGATGTGCGCGTGCTCCAGGAAATCGGCAGCAAAACTGCGCATATACGCGATCAGATTGGCCAGGGAATCATTGGAGGAATTCATCGCCCAGATGATTTCACTCATCTTGTCGATCATCTCCCCGGCTGTTTCACTAATGCGCTCAATCTCTTTCGTTTGCGATGTGTCCGGTATCTTTCTTTTGGCTATTTCGCTCAGCAGCCTGATCGTGGACAAACCAGACCCCAGATCATCGTGCATATCGCTGGAAATACGCGCCCGCTCCTGGTCTACCGCCTGCTCTTTTTCCAGTTTTAGTTTCTCATGCCGTATTTTATAATCAAGATACAACGTAGAGAAATAATATGCAATGCCTAACAGCAACAACAGTAATAAAAATCTGAACCACAGCGATTGCCAGAACGGTATCCGGATCTGTATCTCCAGCATCGTGGGCGTTGTGTTCCAGCTGTCATCATTGTTGGAAGCTTTCACTTTAAAAATATAACTGCCGGGATGCAGGTTCGTATAGCGCGCCATCCGGAAAGCACCGGCCTCCACCCAGTCTTCATCAGCTCCTTCCAGCTTGTACTGTACCTTGTTTTTCAAAGGGTTGGTATACTCCAGCGGCACAAACTCAATTGCGATCGTGTTCTGGTTGTAAGGCAGCTCTACCCGCTTCAGCAACGAAATGGCGGTGTCTGACTCATAAGGCTTGTCCAGCACTTCCATCCTCCTGATAATCACCTTGGAATTGAACGGGTTCTTCCGGAAATTCTTCGGATAAAAACCATTTACCCCGCGGGTACCACCGAAAAACAATTCCCCGTCGATAGACTTATAAAAAGCGCCGGTATTAAACTCATTGGACTGTAGCCCGTCTTCATGATTAAACGTGGTGATCTCGCGGGTAACCGGGTTGATCTGTGTTACTCCTTTGTTGTGGCTCACCCAGATACGGTCTTTGTCATCCAGCAACACTCCGTACATGTAATCGTTGATCAGTTTCGGATAGTCGTAACTGTTATAGTGCGTTTTCAGCCGCCCTGAAGCGTCATACACGAACAACCCTTTATTGGTGGCCACCAGCAACTCTTTGTGTGGTGTTTTGTTGATGCCTTTTACCGTAGTGCCTTCCGGCAACTTCACATACCGCCAGTGGGAATCGGCCAGGTGTTTGATATACAGGGCCGACTTGGTGCCCACATACTGATTGCCCATATGGTCCTCGAAGTAAGTGGTCAGTAGTTCATCCTGGAAATCATGCACCACAGACACGGTATAATCATAACCGCCATGTTCTTCGAAACGCAGCAGGTAACGGCCATAATTAAAATACAGTTCACCGTTGGCCCGTTTGAAGAGAAAGGGGAACGGGTCTTTCTGCGGCGGCAGCTGCAGTGCGTCCACTTTGGCTGTCAGGTCCCGGAAAGCTTTGGTCTGCACATTGAACAGGCCGATATGCATACCGGCGAAATGCAGCCACAGGTGTTCAAAATTCTCCCGGCAGATAGCCCCCAGGTCATTGCCCGGGAACTTATGCGGATACAGTTCGTTACTGATACGCTCCAGGAACTTACCGCCTTCGCCATAGATGTTCAGTCCGTCGCGCATCAGGCCCACATACAATTTGCCGTCATCGTGCTTGTATACCGCCTGCACCATATTGTGGGAGATATAAGGAGAGCGGTAGAGGTTGAACACCTTTTTATGCGGGGAATATTTTTTTACGCCGTCACCATCAGTGCCCACCCACATGTTATCGGAACCGTCGCGATAAAGGTAGCTGACGAGGTTGTAGGAGCGGGTTTCAAATGTATTGAAGCTGACGATATGCCGGATAATTTCGTTGCGGGCGATACTGTAAATCAGTATGCCGTCGGTCCCGCCAATCCAGGCGTTGCCTTCATGATCGATCTCCATCACATTGGGAGTGAAAGCATCTCCCCATTCATTCCGGTAATCATAACTGAGATCGCTGAATTTGTTGCGGCGTTTGTTGAACACGACAATATGCCCTTCGCTGACGATCAGGATGGAATCCGCATTCAGGTTACGCATAATAGCATTCCTGCCAACACCGGGCAGGCAGTAGGTTTGCAGCTGCAGCGTCTGAATATCGAGCGCCAGCAGTTCCCCTTCGTCGCCACTCATCCAGATGGTGTTGCCATCCTTCAGCAAGGCGGAAGGAATAATGCCCATCCGCTGAAACTGCGGCGGATACAGGATAATACGGCGGGTCACATACGAACTGTCGTCCAGCACGTACAGCCCTTTCATAGGGCGCCATACCCACAGGCTCCGGGTAGCGGCATCTTCCCCCAGTATGCGGAATTTCACGTTGGCGTCCCGCTCCTGGGCATTTACATTAGAGGTGTCTATCAGTACGTTGCGGAAATTATTACGATACTTGTCGTATAGGCTGATCCCATTGTTATGGACCAGCAGCAGCTGGTGATGACGGTCGTGATAGAAAGAATATCCTTTGTAACCTTTCAGGTCAAACCGGTTGATCACCGCCCGGTTGCCGTTGCTGCCACGGGGCACCAGCTCGCCTTTCCCTTCCCCTGCCCTCGCCTGGGAGCTGGGTTTGTAGCGGTATTCGTTGAAAGTATAGCCGTCAAAACGGTTAATGCCATCGCGGGTGGCGATCCAGAGAAAGCCCTGGTCGTCCTGCGTGATATCAAAAATGGTGCTTTGGGAAAGCCCGTCATTTACACTGTAGCTGTCAAAAATATACGGCTTCTCCTGCGCATATAATATACCGGTACCCATTAGTAGGGCGCATAGGCTCAGGCAGAAAAGTCTTTTCAATTGGCGGGAATGAAGCACGCTGATTTAGTTATTGACAGTAAGCTGGTTTAGGCTGTTTTTGCAAATATATAATTCTGCGCCACACTTTAAAGCTATTTTGTAATTTTCTTGCGGTTTAACCGATTGGAAATAAATATTATAATTAATGACCATACTTGCCCGTTACATTCAACGTCCTGCTACCGGTGCTTTCCGGCAGATGATTTTCCTGAAGCGCCTGCTCAGTCAAAGCCTGCTTTTGCTGATGCTCACCACCGCCTATATTCAGGTGTCCGCACAAAATACTTATCAGCTTCACACGCTGGAAGCGCAACCACCCCTGAAAAGCATACGCGGCCTTAGTGCTGTGAGCGACGACGTGGTATGGGCATCCGGTACCGGCGGCATGGTAGGCCGCAGCATCAACGGCGGCGCGGACTGGGAATGGCATCAGGTAAAGGCATGCGACAGCTGCGACTGGCGCTCGCTCTACGCGTTTAACGATCGTAAAGCGGTGGTGATCAACGCCGGCGAACCGGCGCATGTGTTCCTGACGGAAGACGGCGGACAGTCCTGGCAGCGGGTATACTTCAACGCTACTCCCGGCATTTTCTTTGATGCTGTTGCCTTTTATAATGAACAGGAAGGTATCGCTATCGGCGATCCGCTGCAACAACATTTTGCAGTGCTCCGTACGCATGACGGCGGCCGCACCTGGCAATTGGATACGCCGGCACAATCCCCCGAAGCCGCTACCGGCGAGTCCATCTTCGCGGCCAGCGGTACCAGCCTCATAGGCCGCAAAGGCCTCACCACCTTCGTGACCGGGGGTACCGTATCCCGCATCCATACGCTGTCCGGCCACCAATGGAGCAGCAGGCCCTTGCCCCTGTTACAGGGACAACCCAGTATGGGCGCCTTCTCTGTGGCATTCCTGGACAACCGCAGCGGCATCGTGGTTGGCGGCGATTACCGCAACGACACCCTTCGTCAACAAAACTGTCTGCTGACCAGCGATGGCGGCCGTACCTGGACCAGCCCACGCACGGCGCCCGGCGGATTCAAATCCGCCGTCACCTGGCTCACAGCTAAAATACTGGTCGCCACCGGCACTTCCGGCACAGATATTTCTGTCAACGGGGGCAAAGACTGGCAGAAGATAGGCGCAGGATTTCATTGCGCTGTTAAAGCAAGAAAAGGAAAACGCCTATTTTTGGCGGGAAAATCCATTGGATATTTAGAAATTTAGATATTTAGAAATTTTGGGATTTTGGGGAATTGAGATTTGGGCGATTGTGGGATTGGGGATTGTGGGATTAGGGATTGGGGATTGGGGGATTGGGGATTGGGGGATTGGGGATTGGGGATTGGGGGATTTGAAAGAAACCAGGCACACTTCCAATCAAAAAATCGTAAATCAAAAAATCCCTAAATGAAAAAGGTGCTCCTGGAAAGGCGCACCGAAAAATAGGTTAAAGCAAAAAGTACATTTACAATATGAAGTTACTAACTAATCAAGTCAATTTTCACTCTTTTTTGTCAAAAGAGTGATTTAAATCGTAAACGCGGGAATATCCGCTTCTAACGCGAATGTCTGTACTACTCTGATTTTTTTATGTAATTTAAGACCATGCAACAGCCGGGAACTAACCCGGTAAAATACAGGCTGTTGTCCGTGATTCACAAAAAGAGATTATGCAAGTTGAAACCTCGTCCAGTAAATACGGTATTAAACATTATCCGGACGCTATCCGGGAATGGAAGAAAGAAGGAAACTATTTTTGTTTTTACACTACCGAAACCATTTTGGAAGTAAGGGTGATCGCAGACAAGATCATCCGTTTCCGCTACGCTGCCGACGGCACTTTCCAGCGTGACTTTTCCTACGCCACCAGCGACACCCTCGAAGAATCCCCTATTACTTTCGGCATTAAAGAATGGGAGGAGACTTTTGAAATATATACCGACGTTCTTAAAGTGTTCATTGCCAGGGACAACCTGCGTATCACCATTACCGATAAAGACGGGAAAGTGATCAACCAGGACGAAATGGGCTTCCACTGGCAGCACTACCTGCAAAAAGGCGGTAAAATCGTCTATTGCAGCAAACTCGTGCAGGAAGACGAGTGTTTCTACGGCCTGGGCGACAAGCCGACGGAGCTGAACCTGCGCGGCAAACGCCTCGAAAACTACGGCACCGACGCCTACGGCTACCAGAAAGACACCGACCCGCTATACCGCAACATCCCCTTTTATTACGGGCTGCACAACGGCATCGGCTATGGCATCTTCTTCGATAATACTTTCCGTACCATTTTCGATTTCGGTAAAGAACGGGAAGACGCCTGCAGCTTCTGGGCCCGCGGCGGGGAAATGAACTACTACTTCATCTACGGTCCTGAACTTCTGGATGTGGCTGCTTCATATACCCGTATTACCGGCACGCCGGAACTGCCGCCCCTGTGGACGCTCGGCTATCACCAGTGCCGCTGGAGCTACTACCCCGACAGCCGTGTCCGGGAAATAGCCGCCGAATTCAGAAAACGCCGGATTCCCTGCGATGTCATCTACCTTGACATCGATTACATGGAAGGCTTCCGCTGTTTTACCTGGAGCAAAGAATACTTTCCCGATCCGGCAGGCCTCATCAGGGACCTCGCCGCACAGGGTTTTAAAGTAGTAGTGATCATCGACCCGGGCATTAAAGTAGACCCGGAGTACAGCATCTACCAGGAAGGCGTGAAAAACAACTACTTCTGCAAACGGGCAGACGGCGCACTCATGGAAGGCGACGTATGGCCGGGTAAATGCGTGTTCCCCGATTTCACCAACCCGGAAGTAAGAGAATGGTGGAGCAGCCTTTTTAAAGGACTCGCAGAAACCGGCGTCCGCGGCGTATGGAACGATATGAACGAACCGGCTGTTTTTGAAATGGGTACTTTCCCGGAAGACGTACGGCACGACTATGACGGCGAAGAGGTAAGCCACCGTAAAGCCCACAACGTATATGGTCACCTGATGAGCAAGGCCACCGCCGCCGGTATGAAAAAATACCTGCTGCCCAACAGGCCCTTCCTCATTACACGCTCCTGCTATGCGGGCGCACAACGCTGGTCTTCCGTATGGACCGGCGACAACGTCTCCAGCTGGGAACACCTCTGGCTGGCCTCTGTTCAGTGCCAGCGCCTCGCAGTGTCCGGCCTCTCCTTCGCCGGCAGCGATATCGGCGGCTTTATCGGAGAGCCCGACGGAGAACTCTATACCCGCTGGATCCAGCTGGGCACCTTCCACCCGTTGATGCGCACCCACTCCGCCAGCAACGAAACCGGCTTCAACCAGGAACCGTGGAGCTTCGGGCCGGACTATGAAAAAATTGTCGCCAGGTTCATTTCCCTGCGGTATGAACTGCTGCCCTATCTGTATACCACCTTCTGGCAATACGCCACCCACGGCACGCCCATGCTGCGGCCCATCGCCTTCGTGGCACAGCATGATCCGGCTACCCATAACTGCACACACGAGTTCATGGCAGGCGATGCCCTGCTGATCAGCCATGTGAGCGAAGAAGGGATGAAAGAGAAAGCCGTATACCTGCCACAGGGTCAATGGTACTATTTCTGGAATGATAAGGTGTACAATGGCGGCCAACAGGTGACTGTGGCCACGCCACTGGAAGAAATGCCGTTGTTTGTAAAGGCCGGCGCTGTCGTTCCCCGCTACCCTGTTATGCAGCATACCTATGAAACACCCATCACGGAAATGCTGCTGCATGTTTACTACGGCGATACCGTTACACAAAGCACACTGTATGAAGATGCCGGTGATCATTACGGTTACAAGAACGGCCAGTACAATGTCATCACTTTCAAACAGGTCTCTTCGGCAGAACAGTTTATGCTGAAGAAAAAATATTTCGTCAACTATGAAACAGCGTATAGCCATCACCGTATTATCCTGCATGGCCTGCCATTTGAAGCAGGCGCCGTGCTGGTAGACGGCGTACCGCTGATGCTGACTGCCGAACATCACTTACCTGACGGCACTATTTCGTTTATAGCTGACCGTGGGTTCGAAAATATTACGATCCACAAAGTGTAAGATAATTTGTTGTCAGACCGGTCATGTGCATCCCGCAGGGAAAGCATGACCGGTTTTTCTTTTTCCGGAAGACCAATAACTACCCGTATGAAAATTGCCATTATCTGAAATTACAATCCCCAGGCGGGCACCCGGGCTCTACCGCGGCACATCCGCAGCCGCTTATATGCAGGTTTCTGCTGCAGGTAAAAGCGTCCATAGAAACACCCTGATACCTGTGCCCGCTATAACGCGTGTTTGCTAATGAAACAAAACCATCTGTAAAAAAAGAAAAAGGAGAAAGAAGGTTCAGAAGAAAAAAGGCTCTCAGATAGAGATCTGCCGCCGGGTTCCTAACCTATGCCAACTTTAGAGATCCTAAAAATAACAGCTTAAATGCGATGCGCAAAATTCTGACAGCTGTCAAAAGCACAATGAACAAAATGAACAGATTCGTTAACATTGAATTAAGAAATCGGCATTATACCAAGGTTAGTACCGGTTTATCACAGAAAGCCTAAACGCACGCTCATCGGGCCTTTTCCCGGATGCGACCAAACAGCAGTAGATAAGTCATTCACCCCCAATACTCTCCGACAAAGCGTTTCATCAACAAAATCCATTTAGCAAAAGCGGCAAAAAAACCGGATATCCTGTTATACAAATACGTCAGCGGGAATATAGAGATGGTCCCCGATCATAGCTGTATACTAAAATATCCGGTATATACTGCTTAGTAAAAAATCGACAAAAAGAAAATAGAGATCAACGCGCAGAAAACCAGCAATACAAAAATTGCGCGGAACAAAATCTCAGTTCTGTCAGGAGTGGATTCCAGTCCATTTAATTCATGAGGTCCATCTCCATGGTTGATTATCAGGTTTTTCATACAAACAAATTAAAGGATTCACAATAAAATAGCGTACACATTGCCATCAGAGCTTTGTTCCTCATTTACTTCTCTAATGAAAGTACAAAATAAAAAGCTAAAACGGACAACTTTTCTCCTTCATTTTGGCATAAAAACCCGTTCATTTTGTTCAACCTTCTCAGTGTTGCTTTTTTCGCTTTCCGGCGTCCTGGTGGGGCAAAGTCGCAGGCGCAGGTGCCGTAGGGGGCGTTGCGACAGTAGTACTATCTTCCCCCATATCTTCAGGCGTCACCAGCTCTCCTCTTTTGTAATATGCTTTCGCCATTTTACCGGTATCTTCATCATATAATTTCCATACACCGTTGCGCACGGAATTGCCCTGCCGCACGATCACCACCGGCGTTTCCTGTTGCGTTACCGGGTCCACGGCCATCACGGTGTCCTTCTGCCCTTCTATTTCGGTCGCCAGGTAAGCGCCTTCTTCCGCACGCTTTCCGTTCGGATAAAAGTATTTACAATAACCATCCAGCACATTATTCCGGTAGGTCTCTTCTGCGATAATATTGCCGCCGAGCGAAGTCTTCTTCCAGATCCCTTCCTTACGGCCGTTTTTATACGTTCCCTCCCAGATATACCCAGGCTCGCCACGCAGCTCTTCCACCTGTTCTATCCAGTAACCCTGTTTACGCTGTTGGGCATCTTTCTGATTCCTGGGCTGCCCGGCCTGTCCCTGCACCTGGCCTGCTGTCGCCAGCATTAACCCGATGATTGTCCCCGCTATTATTTTTCGCATATGCTGTGATTTTATCACAAGTTAAATAATTCCGACATGTATTTGCACCTGTAATAAAAAGCCGGCGTACTTTCCAGTACACCGGCCCGGTTGTTTTTTAGCAGCGTTACTATTTATGTAGTTTAATATCTCCCAGCTTTGTATCCCTGCCCCGCTCAACGGTCACATTGGTAATGGTAGTGTCTTTATACCCGTTGGATGTATTCACAAATACATTCCAGGTACCCGGTTTCAACCCGCGCACTTTAAACTCACCGCTTCTCCAGGGCAATGCGTACAGTGTGTCTTTGTTGCTGTTGTAAACAGAGATCACCGGGTAGGCGTCCCAGGGCGTAACACGGCCGGAGAGGCTGCCCATTTTCAGGATAGTGAATACGTTGATGTACGGACGCAGGATGAACTTGCCGTTCCAGGTACGGATGATGGAACGTTGTACATCGAAATCCAGCCACAGCTGCAGGTTGTCGGTAGACACTTCGTCCCATTCGTTATGCCTGATCCTTACAATAATCTTTGACTGGCCGGCCACAGAGGTAACCGGATAAGTCACGTTGTTTTTCACGAGGGAATTGTTGTCTCCAATGGTGATACGGATCCGCTTCATCACGCCCTTCTTTACCAGGCCACCGGCCAGCAGGGTATCGGCGCCATTACGAAGCGTCAGCAGGTCATACACGCCGGGACGGATGCTCAGTGAATCCCATACCTGGCAGGTATCACGGCCCTGACGGTCGTGGTCGCGGTCTTCGTCCCACCAGCAACGGTCGCGGTCATTCCAGTTGTCGTCGTCGGTTTTTCCGCAGGTGTCTATCAATATCTCTACCTTGCGGATGTCCAGCAATACCTTGTCGAACAGCCCTGGATCATCGGAAAGAAACAAGCTGACTTTTTGCTGGTTCCGGGGAATCGGATCAGCGGAGGATGATTGATCTTTTTTACAGGAGTACAACAGGATGGCGGCCAGCAAAGGAATCGATACGGCCAGCAAACCCCGCTTCAGGAGAGCACTTTTCATACTTTGTAGGTTTTTTATACAATAAAAAAAATATGGCTGATGCAGATAGCACTTAGCAGATAAGGCCGGCTGTTGGTCCTGGCTGGATTGTTGGTGTTGTTGGCTTCGTCTGTACTCCGCTTACCAGGCACGCTGACTAATGACTATATGCTATAAAAAAACGTCTGTATCTCTCCTCTTATTGCAGCTGCGCAAACGTCCTGATAATAGATGGGGCAAAAAGAAAAAGGTTTAACGGCAGCAAAGAAAAATCCGGTAACCGGGCAACGCCGGATACCGGATTCAAATAACATGTATGTCAAACAATTACGCTGTAACGGGTTTCAGTATGGTTACCCCCAATGGCGGGATACGGAGCGACAGGGTATATTCGCGGCCATTGTAAAATTGTTTTGCCGCCTGCAGCGGACCGGTATTTATCACCCCGCTTCCATAATACCGGGGATGATCACTGTTTAACACCTCTTCCCATACGCCTCCCAGCGGGATGCCCACCGGGTACTGCTCACGGGGCACCGGCGTCATATTCAGCACCACCAGCATTACATCGCCCGCCGCTTTGCCTTTACGCAGGTAGGCCAGCACACAATTGTCATAATCGTTGACGATCATCCATTCAAAGCCCTCTCCTTCAAACTGTTGCTCGTACAAAGCAGTAGACTCGCGGTACAACCGGTTAATGTCTTTTACGAAATCCTGTATCCCCTTATGGGTAGCGTGTTTTAATAGGTGCCAGTCCAGCTCCCGTTTGTAATTCCATTCGGAAGTCTGCCCCAGCTCGCCCCCCATAAACAGCAACTTAGTGCCGGGATGAGTATACATATAACCGTACAACAGGCGCAGGTTGGCGCATTTCTGCCAGTCGTCGCCCGGCATCTTGTACAGCAAAGGAGATTTACCATGCACGACCTCGTCATGGCTCAACGGCAGCATATAGTTCTCGCTGAAAGCATATACAAGGCTAAAAGTCAAATCGTTCTGGTACCATTTACGGTGAATGGGATCTTTTTGGAAATAATCCAGCGTATCATTCATCCAGCCCATCATCCACTTCATGCCGAAACCCAGTCCTCCCATAAAGGTAGGCCTGGACACGCCATAATGATTGGTGGAGTCTTCGGCAATGGTCTGTACATCGGGGAACAGCGCATACACTGTTTCATTCAGCTTTTTTAGGAAACTGATGGCTTCCAGGTTTTCATTGCCGCCCAGTTCGTTGGGTTCCCAGGCGCCGCGCTCCCGGGAATAATCCAGGTGTATCATGGAGGCCACGGCATCTACCCGCAGGCCGTCGATATGGAATTTGTCCAGCCAGTAAATAGCATTGCTGAGCAGAAACGACCGCACTTCATTGCGGGAATAATTGAAAATATAGCTGTTCCAGTCAGGATGGTACCCTTTGCGCATATCGGCGTATTCGTACACATGTGAACCGTCGAACCGGTACAGACCATGCGCGTCATGCGGAAAATGGGAAGGCACCCAGTCGAGTATCACGCCGATGCCGGCTGCGTGAAAGGCTTCCACCATGGCCATAAAATCCTGCGGCGTGCCGTAGCGGGATGTGGCGGCGAAGTAACCGGTCAGCTGGTACCCCCAGGAGCCGTCAAACGGGTGTTCCATTACCGGCATCAGTTCCACATGCGTGAAGCCCATTTCTTTCACATAGGGCACCAGCATAGCGGCAATTTCTCCGTAGGAGTAAACGCTTTTTTCGTCGTTGGGGTCTGGCCTGCGCCAGGAGCCGAGGTGCACTTCATACACGGAGAAAGGGCTGCTCAGGCTGTTATGTTTCTTCCTCTGCTGCATCCATTTTTTGTCGTGCCAGGTATGGTCCAGCGGATGCACCACGGAAGCTGTTTTAGGGCGTACCTCCCAACGGGTGGCAAAAGGATCTCCTTTAAAAAGCTCTTCTCCGCTGTTGGCACGGATAAAGTATTTGTACAGGCAGCCGGCTTCCACGCCCGGAATAAATCCTTCCCATATGCCGGAGCTGTCCCAGCGCGGCAAAAGGGTATGACTGTAATGGTCCCACTGGTTAAAATCACCCATGACGGCCACAAAGGCAGCGTCCGGAGCCCATACGGCAAAATAGGTGCCCTGTACGCCCTCATATTCGAGCGTATGTGCGCCAAATTTTTCGTATAGCCGGTAATGTGACCCTGCCTGGAACAGGGCAATATCTCCGGATGAAAAAAGCGAAAATGGTTCTACTGACTGCAAAGGGCGATTGATAACTCCGGTCATAGTAACGTGTGAATTGGGTGTCTGCATAAACAAGATAGTCTAAATTTGGCTATTTTGACATTTAGTCGTTTGGTTATTTGAGAATCAGGGAATTTCGAAATTTCGAAATTTTAAAATTTTGAAATTTAGGGATTTTTGGGAAGAGGAAGTCACCGGGGGTAAAAAAAGGCGCCCCGGGAGGCAACAAAATATTAAAATAACAAAATGAATTTGGGTATCTCAATATCCGGATGCGCAGGGCTGTCCTGATATCAAAATACCCAAATATTAGAAAGCTAAATCAGCTTAGTATTTACGTTTAAACGGAGGTTTACCGCCGCCGGAGTGTTCGCGTTTTTCGCCGGAACGGGGACCGCCAGGTGTCCAGGTCCTTTTGCGCGGACCGCCTTCGCCGCGGTTGCCACTGAAGCGGCCACCGCCACCGCCGCCACGTTTGTCGCCATCCTGCGACATTTCGATGCGTACAGCGCGACCGTTGTATTCCACTTTCTTAAAGCTCTGGGTCACTTTTTCCAGCTCGTCATTTTCCACTTCAAAGAACGAGTAAACACCTTTCAGATCGATACGGCCGATTTTGTTGCCACGTACGCCGGTGTTGTCGCACAGGTAACGGAGCATGTCGCCGCGGTTGAAATCGTCCACAGAGCCGAGGTTGATGAACAGGCGGGTGTATTTGCCACTGCCACGGCTGCCACGGCTGTCGTCACCGAAGCGTTTGTCATCTTTCGTGTTCAGGTCCGGAGCATCCTGGTAGTATTCCAGGAACTGGTTGAACTCGAGGGACGCAAAACGTTTGATCAGCTCTTCCTTCGTCATGGAGGAGAACTCTTCGTATATACGTTCCAGGTACGGTTCGATCTGTTCTTCGTTGACAGTAACGTTGTGTACTTTATGTACGAGGCCGAACAGTTGTTTTTCGCAAACGGCGAACCCGTCGGGCACTTCTGCTTTCACGAATTTTTTGCCGATCACTCTTTCGATCTGGCGGATTTTTCCGGTGTCACGGCCGCCGATAATGGCGATGGAGACACCGGATTTACCGGCACGGCCGGTACGGCCGCTACGGTGGGTGTAGTTTTCCACGTCATCCGGCAGGTCGTAGTTGATCACGTGGGTCACATTGTCCACGTCGATACCACGGGCGGCTACGTCGGTAGCTACCAGTACCTGCAGGGCTTTTTCACGGAAACGTTTCATCACCTTGTCGCGCTGCTGCTGGGTCAGATCGCCGTGCAGGGCGTCGGCATTGTAACCGTCCTTGATCAGGGATTCAGCGATCTCCTGGGATTCAATTTTGGTACGGGTGAAGATGATGCCGAAGATATCGGGGTTATAGTCCACGATACGTTTCAGGGCAGCATATTTATCGCGTGGGCGTACCACGTAATATTCGTGCTCGATGTTGGCGTTACCGCTGTTTTTAGTGCCCACGGTGAGCTCAAACGGATCTTCCATGTACTTTTTCGCTATACGGCGCACTTCCTGTGGCATCGTAGCGGAAAACAGCCAGGTAGTTTTGGATTCCGGGGTGTTGGACAGGATGTTGTTGATGTCTTCCTGGAATCCCATGTTCAGCATCTCATCAGCTTCGTCCAGTACGGCATAACGCACATTGTCGAAGTTAATGGCGCCGCGTTCGATGATATCCAGCAAACGGCCGGGAGTGGCCACCACGATGTGTACGCCTCTCTTCAGTTCACGCAGCTGCTGCACGATGCTGGAACCGCCATATACCGCTACAATGTTTACTTCGCCGAGGTATTTGCTGAAATTCTTGAGGTCGTTGGTGATCTGCAGACACAGTTCACGCGTGGGGCAGAGGATCAGTCCTTGTGGTTTGTTGATTTTCAGGTCCAGTTGCTGCAGCAAGGGTAAGCCAAAGGCAGCAGTTTTACCGGTGCCCGTCTGGGCCAGTCCCACAAAATCGCGGTCTCCACTTAAAAGAACGGGAATAGCCTGTTCCTGGATCGGTGTTGGGGAAACGAAACCCAGGTCCGTAATTCCCTTCAAAATAGGCTCTTGTAAGCCCAGTGATTCAAATGTTGTCATTGATTTGCATTAATCGGGCTCCGTCGGGAGCCATGTAAGGCCCTTCGCCTGCGGGCGGCGGGCTGTTGAAATATTTTCTATACCAGTTCACCTTCAAGGTCGTAATCAAACGCCTTAGTGATACGTACATTCACAAATTCGCCGGGTTTCAGGCGTTTGGTGGTATTGATGATCACCTCATTGTCCACTTCCACAGAGTCGAACTCCGTGCGGGCCAGATATCTGCCGGCCTCTTTTTTGTCAACGATGACTTTCAATACTTTTCCTACCCTTTCCTGGTTTTTCTCCAGGGAGATTTCCTGCTGTACTTCCATGATCTCCTGTGCTCTCCGCTCTTTCTCTTCAGCAGGGATGTTGTCTTCCAGCTCGTAGGCGCTGGTACCCTCTTCATGACTGTAGGTAAATACACCCACTCTGTCAAAACGCATTCTTTCGAGGAAACCTTTCAGTTCTTCCACGTCGTCTTCCGTTTCACCGGGGAAACCGGCGATCAGGGTAGTACGCAGACAGATACCGGGCACTTTGGCGCGGATCTGGTGGACCAGTTCTTCGATTTCTTCCCGGGTGATCTGGCGTTTCATGGCTTTGAGCATAGCGTTGGAAGCATGCTGCAAAGGCATATCGAGGTAGTTGCAGATGTTGGGGAACTCGTTCATGACGTCGAGCACTTCCATCGGGAACTTAGTCGGATAAGCATAGTGAAGGCGTATCCATTCCAGGCCTTCCACGCCGGCCAGTGCGCGCATCAGGTCAGCCAGACGGCGCTGTTTGTACAGGTCCAGGCCATAATAGGTCAGCTCCTGTGCAATCAGCATAATTTCCTTCACACCGGAACGGACCAGTTTCTCCGCTTCTTTCACCAGTTCCTCTATAGGACGGGATACGTGACCACCGCGCATCAGCGGAATGGCACAGAAAGAGCAGGTACGGTTGCAACCTTCTGCAATCTTCAGGTAAGCATAGTGGGAAGGAGTGCTCAGCAAACGTTCGCCGATCAGTTCTGATTTGTAATCCGCATCGAATTTCTTCAGCAGCAACGGCAGTTCCATGGTGCCAAACCAGGCGTCCACGCCGCCAATCTCCGATTCCAGGTCGCCCCGGTAACGCTCACTCAGACAGCCGGTCACATATACTTTGTCCAGCTTTCCGCGTTGCTTCAGTTCTACCTGTTCCAGGATGGTATTGATGGATTCTTCTTTGGCTTTGTCAATAAATCCGCAGGTATTCACGACCACGATATTATGATCGCGTTTGGTGCTTTCATGCACCACATCGATCTCATTGGCCAGCAGTTGCCCGCTCAGCACTTCTGAGTCAACCATGTTCTTCGAACAACCAAGCGTAATAATGTTAACCTTGTCTTTCTTTAAAGTTTTCGTCTTCAAGGGCGAATGTTTTAGAGCCTGTGGCCGCTTTTTACCGGCCAGCTACCGCCACGAAGACACACAGACACTAATTGTATAAAACAGCAGACTTACTGTACGTGACTTTGAGCCTTAGTGGGGGTTGAGTAAGGAAGTTGCAAAGGTACGGAAAATATTTGGTTATTTGGCTATTTGGCTATTTGAATATTGGATTTACGGATTTTGGATGCTGATTTACGGATTTTGGAATTTTTTGATTTTGGGATATCGGGGAGATTGTCGTTATTATAATAAGTTTTTAAAAATCGACCTTGATTTTCAATCTCCCGGAAATCCCAAAATCAAAAAATTTCAAAATCCGCAAATAAAAATAACCAAATATTAAAATGTTTAAATAGCTAAATGAGAAAGCGTTTTATCAGCACGCTGGCGGGCCAGTTCCCGCTTCTTATGATACCACCACTGCGGGGCCAGTTTAATCAGCAGGTTGTTGATGCCGCGCAGCCCTACAATATGATACAGCCCGTTGAGCTTGCCGGTCAGCGAAGCGTCCAATGCCCGGAGGCTCATGGCGAAACCGCCGTCCATATACTCCATATGATGCCAGTAGCCACCCGGCATGAAGAGCGTATCTCCATGGTTCAGGATGGCCGTCAGCCCCCTGGCGTGGGCCAGGGCCGGGTAATGTTCTTCATCCAGTTTTTCATGCCAGTTGACAAAAGAGGCGGCGCTCTCTACGGTAAAAGGCATGCGGTAAATGTAGGGCGATTGTTTGTTCTCCAGCAGCAATACCCTTTTGCGGCCGATGAACTGGGTATGGAAGATGTGTGACATGTCGATGTCGTAGTGCATATGCGCCACTGATCCGGCGCCACCGACAAACAACATAGGGTATTTTTTCAGGAAACCTTTAGCGTACTGATCGGGCCAAACAACATCCTGTACGAGTTGGGGAGCATGTTGGAAAATATTGAACAGGAATATCCGCAGTTGTACCGGGCCCTTTTTTACCATATCAATATATTCTCCGAAAGTAATGTAATCGTCTGCTCCGTTTACCAGGGTATTGGCGCCGGCACGCTCGTTATTGTAAACGCCCACCTTCTTGTCCCCGACAATACTCTTAAAGTAGTCCCAGGTCCATTTGGTATAGGCCGGCGATTGTTTACTCAGCCCTGCTGCTGAGATCACTACAGGTTTACGGGGTAAATAATAATTTTTGCGAAACTCCTCAGGTGTGATGTCGTCAACTCGGTCTATGTTGTTTATGATCATAACTACGAATTGTTAAGTAGGATTACAAAAAAATACTATAATTCAAATGTAACAAATGCAGATTTATAAACGGACAAATTGTAAAGAGCGAAAACGTGGCCAAAAAATAAATATCCGGGCATAACAATCAGCCCGGATATATATTTACCTAAAGTAAAATGCTAAGTGGGCTTGATTCTATATTCAAAACAGCACACACAAAACTATTATAATCAATCATTTAGACTAAAGAGTGTTTCTACAAACGCTTCTTTATCAAAGACTTGTAAATCTTCCATTTTTTCCCCGATACCGATATATTTTACCGGGATTTTAAATTGGTTGGCGATGGCCAGTACGACCCCGCCTTTTGCCGTACCATCCAGTTTGGTGATGGCCAGGGCGGTCACTTCAGTGGCCGCGGTGAACTGGCGGGCCTGTTCCACGGCATTCTGCCCGGTAGATCCATCGAGCACCAGCAGTACTTCATGGGGAGCGTCGGGAATAACTTTCTTCATCACGCGTTTAATCTTCCCCAATTCCTCCATCAGGTGGGCCTTGTTATGCAAACGGCCGGCGGTGTCCACGATGATCACGTCTACCTCGCGGGCGGCGCCGCTTTGTACAGTGTCGAAAGCGACTGCCCCGGGATCTGAACCCATTTGTTGTTTCACGATAGGCACATCTGCGCGTTCGCTCCAGATGGTCAGCTGGTCCACCGCCGCAGCACGGAAGGTATCGGCAGCGCCCAGGAGGACGGATTTGCCGGCTTTCTTAAAATTGTAGGCCAGCTTACCGATGGTCGTCGTTTTCCCTACCCCGTTGACGCCTACCACCATGATCACATAGGGCTTTTTACCGGCGGGCACATCAAATTCGCGGAAACCGCTATCGGGCGCATCCACGAGAATGGCTGCAATTTCTTCCTTGAGTATTCTATTTAACTCGCTGGTTCCCAGGTACTTGTCTTTAGACACCCGTTGCTCGATCCTGTCAATGATTTTAACCGTTGTATCAACGCCCACATCGGCAGAAACCAAGGCTTCTTCCAGGTTGTCCAGCACTTCGGTGTCTACGGTCGACTTACCGGCGATGGCGCGTCCTATCTTACTGAGAAAGCTTTCTTTGGTTTTCTGTAATCCCTGATCAAGGCTTTCCTTCTTCTCCCTGGAAAATAGTTTATTGAAAAAGCTCATAGTTTAGTTTAATTGGGCTGGGACCGCGGGTCCCTTTATCTGCATTATCCGGGTGCTGGCAGGCAGCATTCGAACTGTTCCAAACAGGCTGCTAAAATACAGCTTTTGTGTTAACAATCGCACCCAGGGGTATAAAGAGACAATCTTATGGTAATAATGAGGGCTGGACTGCCTACAACACAAAAAGCTGTCCTTTATCGGGACAGCTTTCAGTATTATTAGTAAAGCCGAATTACTTTTGATTAATGTGCTCCTGAACTTTGTCTTTGTGCACAATTGCTTCTTTGAAAGTATATGCACCGGTTTTAGGAGAACGTACTGCTCTGATTACCTTAGTCCACACTTTAGATTCAGCTGCTGCCTTAGCATCTTTTACTTTCGCGTTCTTTGAAGCTGCTTTTGCCATTGTATTGATTGTTTTTATGGTCTGATGGCGCTATGGCTATCCAGAACAGCCATTCACCATTTAACAATTACTTATTTAATTTCTTTGTGTACAGTCACTTTCCTCAGAATAGGATTGTACTTTTTCAACTCCAGACGCTCAGGAGTGTTCTTCTTGTTCTTGTTGGAGATATAACGGGAAGTTCCGGGCTGACCAGAGTTTTTGTGCTCTGTGCATTCCAGAATTACCTGTACTCTGTTACCTTTTTTTGCCATTGTGTATACAAATTAAGTGAGTCCTTAGAATTAGATTTCCGTACCAGCTGCACGCAATTCTTTGACTACTGCATACAAACCTCTTTTGTTGATGGTTCTTAAACCGTCAGCAGACACCTTTAAAGATATCCATTTGTCTTCTTCCGCGAGGAAAAAGCGCTTTTTCTGCAGGTTAGGCAGAAACCTTCTCTTTGTCTTAATGTTGGAGAAGGAAACATGGTGACCTGTAATCGGCTTCTTTCCTGTCACCTGACATACTCTTGCCATGATTTAAAAAATTTAGGAATGCAAAAGTCAAACTTTTTTGTCGATTTTGCAAATATTATTAGATGAATTTATTCACAATCCGTCTAAATCCGTGTAATCCCAGGTGTCCACTTAAAAAATAAACACAGTGCAAACTATTGATAATCAATGGCTGCAGGACGAATTTACATCTGTCCGGACGAGGTCATTATTTTTTATATAAATTTTATAACAATACGACCAGGCTGCGCAGTACGGCGCCAAGGCGAACGGCTTCCAGTACCCGGAGCTGTTCTGTACCCTGTTTCAGTACGGCTTCTTCGTGCGAAGTTACGCACATTTCGCATCCGTTGAGCGCAGATACCACCAAACTCAACAGTTCAAAAAACTCTTTGCCGATCACCGGGTTGGCCATAATGCTCATCCGGATACCTGCGGGCGTAGCGGTATAGAATTCCTTGTTCACGAAGTGGCGGAAACGGTAATACACGTTATTGGCGCTCATCAGGGAAGTACAGCTGATCACTTCGGCGATTTCCTTTTCGGTAGCGCCTTCTGCGGTGGCCATTTTTTCGAAGGAGGCCTGCAGCGCGGGCTGTTTATCATTCACCGCCACTGCCACCCCGATCAGGTAAGCTTCTTTTTTGGTCAGCGTGCCCGCATTCAAAGCGTTGGTCACGTTTATCTTCAGATCTTTCAGGTAACGCGCGTCGGCATTCACCAGCGCCTGCAGGCTCGCGGAAGGCGCGGTGCCTGCCAGTCCCACTGCTTCCAGCAGCTGTACGGCGGTATCCTGATTGGTTGTTGCAAACATAATTTTCTCCTTCTATTTAAAACAAAGCAGCAAAGATCTCTTTGCTGCTTTGCGTATCTTATAAAAATAAAATTAAGCGGTCAGCGTAGCTTCGCCTTTGTTCCAGTTGCAAGGGCACAGCTCATCTGTCTGCAGTGCGTCCAGCACACGCAGTACTTCTTTCACGCTGCGGCCTACAGACAGGTCGTACAGGGATACCCAGCGTACAATACCCTGAGGGTCCACGATGTAAGTAGCACGGTAAGCCACTTTTTCGTTGGCTTCCAGGATACCCAGTTCATCAGCCAGGGATTTGGAAGTGTCAGCCAGCATCGGGAATTTCAGATCACGCAGATCTTCGTGGTCCCTTCTCCAGGCAGCGTGCACAAACTCGCTGTCGGTAGAGGCGCCGATCAGGATCGCATCGCGGTCAACGAAATCCTGGGCGTGCTTGTTGAACTCGGCGATTTCAGTAGGACAAACAAACGTAAAGTCTTTAGGCCACCAGAACATCACCATCCATTTGCCTGAAGCTTTCAGTTCGTCAGAAGACAGTTCATAAAATTCTTTGCCTTTTTCGATGGAAACAACGGCCGTTTTTTTGAATTCGGGAAACTCAGACCCTACGGATAAGATAACATTTTTCATATTCTATATCGATTTTTGATTTACAAACAGGCATTCTATCAAATTACCGGGCGCAAAGATCACTTTACATTCATTATTAGTCAAATAGATTTTTAAAATGTGACATTGAGTTTGTCTATATATGTTCCTTTTAGCAGCCTCTGGAAGGTCCACCGCAGGGATTCCCCTTATAATTAAAAAAATTTTCCGGGACTTAACATTTTAATGGGATTTATGTAACTTTTTGGCACGTTATTTAGTTATATAAGCAGAGATTTTTAAATTTAACAACAGCATGGAAATGAAAAAGAAATACGTACTACTGGTGATTATAACGATTGGACTAGCTTTGATTCCGTTTATCAAAAACAGCATCATCAAACAGGATGAATTTGACGCTACCAAAGATCTGTTCATCTAGTGTTTAGCCGGTCCCATTGTGCCGATCAAAACTGCCCCAGGCCGGGGTCAGGCCTCCATTTGCTGTTTGGTTCGTAATGCTGCCATATTGCACTCCCCACTTTCCTTAACAGTTCCCAAGCCTCGTTATCCCGGTCCCAACGCTCATCTGCGTTGTTTTTTGTAATGATGCAATACACATAGTCGCCGTGCGGCGCATTTACCAGGACCACCTCAGACCTGGACGCGTCCACCGCACCGTTTTTAGAGGCGGTACGGATATCCGGAGGCACCATCCGCAATCCTTCAGCATCCCAGAAATTACGGGTCAGGTTACGGTACATCCGTTCACTCGCCGCACGGCTCACCACTTCTCCTTTATAGATCTGCTCCATCAGCGTAGCCATCTCCCGCGGTGTCGTCTGCCCCCAGCCATATAATTTCCAGTCCCCTGCCCTGCCCGGCGTCCGGGAATTCACCCTTGTATGCACAAAACCATGGCCCTCCAGCCACGTATTGATCTGCGCCCCTCCCCCGGCCAGCGCCTGCAGCCACAGACTGGCGGTATTGTCGCTCATGGTCAGCATCAGCATCACCACCTTGTCCAGCGTTATCTGCTGACTGTCACGGAAAGCACCCAAAATATCTTCCCCGGGATACAAAAGGGAATCACGGTAGGTCAGCAACTGCCGGTATTGCAACGTCCCTTCCTGCAATTGATGGAACACGCCCACCTGTATGGCCATTTTGATCATACTGGCCGTAGGAAACACCGTATCCGCGTTGATAGCTACCGTCCTGCCGGTCTTCAGGTGGTGCACATACACGCCTGCCTGCCCGTGATGGGCGGCCAGCAGGGGCGCCAGCTTGTCATACAACTGCTTGTCTGTCCGTTGCGCAGTGACAGATTGAACGCACATCAGTAAGAGGAAAAAGAGGATCTTTTGCATGATTGAAATTACGACTTACGAATTACGAATTGAGGGCTGTTTTATGGGAGGTTTAGTTTGTAACCTTTCCATAAAACAGCCCTCAATTCGTAATTCGTAATTATCAGGTTACTTCATTGATCAGATCTGCAAAATTACGGACACCGATCATTTTGGCAGACGTATAGCCTTCGGCGTAGTCCACCCCTACCATTTTGCCGAGCATTTTGGCGCGGTAAACAACACTGTCGAAGAAACCGGCGCCGGAAATATACGTTTGCGGCTCGTTGTCTTTCTGTGTAAGGAACTGGGAGCTGAAAGCCTTGATGGCATCCAGTTTCCGCTCCATCACCGGGGTGATGTCCACGACAAAATCAGGCTCGTGATAGCGGTCCTGCAGGAAATGAAACACCTGCCTGGGGCGCCATGCCTGCTGTGCTATGCCATCCACCGTGGTTTCTATCTTCCGCAGCCCGGCGAGGAAACAGCTGTCGGCAATCAGTTTGCCCGCGCGGCCATGGTCCGGATGCCGGTCATCCATAGCGTTGGCCAGCACAATATCCGGCTGGTATTTACGGATGGCGGTGATGATCGCCATTTGTTCCATCGTATCGTTTCTGAAGAAGCCATCGGCCAGTCCGAGGTTTTCCCTTACCTCCAGTCCCATGATCTTCGCTGCTGCCTGTGCTTCCTGCTCACGCAGCGCCGGCGTGCCACGGGTACCCAACTCTCCGCGGGTAAGGTCAACAACGCCAACCTTCATGCCTTGCTGCGCGTGTATCATCAAAGTACCTGCACAACCCAGTTCCACATCGTCCGGGTGTACAGCGATTGCGAGTATATCCAGTTTCATGCTGTAAATAAATTGAGGTGCAAAGATGGGAAATAATTGGTTACCACATCACTTTTCGGTGCTGACGATCAGCACGCCGGCCTGCCGGTTTTTGATATGATACCGCTCTTCCAGCACCCTGGGAGACACAATCTCCAGCGATACAAAAGTCTTTTTGTCCAGCGTCATCAGCCGGGTTTCGTCCGTGGGGGTAACAGGATAGTCGTTGACAATGTACTGAAAGCTGCTGTCGCTGCCATACCGGCGCAACAGGCTGTCGTATGCCGGCGCCGCGGCGCTGAGCAGCCGGCGCACTCTTTTACGGGCAAAGGGTTTCGTTTCCACATATATCACGGCGTTGGCAGCCCGGCTGCCATATTTCTCAACTGCTTTCTGTCCTTTTACAATAGAGATCAGACCGATCTGGTCCGGAGAGAGATTTTCCATCAGGGCTGATGTCGCCTCCACGCTGTCTATCACATAGATCTCGCCTTCATGCTGGGCCAGCGCCCCCAACGAGGTTAACAACAGGCTGCATAACAATATCCGAGTTTTCTTCATACAGCTAAGATAGCCATATTAATTATAAGCGCGGTACCGCTGGTACATTTCCAGCTCCTGGACAATGACTTCAATATCGCGGTCTTCCTGCTTGTCATAATCGCTCTTCAGGTTACCGCCGAAAAAGAAAGCCACGGTTTGCCATACCCGGGCGTTAAAACCACCTTTGAGCTCTTTGATGATCTCATAGCAGTTTTGGCCGGTTTCGCGGTCAATCAGTTTCATGAGGACTTTACCCTGGTATACGGAGAGGTTTTGCAGTTTATCGCCGAACTGTTCCTTCATTTCCTTTTCCTTGGAAGCGAGGAAAGCCTTGCGCTCTTTTTTGGAAGACATGGCCGACAGGCGGCTGTTCACATCTTTCAGCAACCTTGCGGCCGTGCGGGCGTAAGGATAGGTCACATATACCGCGTTGCGCAAGCGGTTGTACCGTTCCTTTTCTTTTCGCAGGGCCCTGGGCATTTTATCCACCACATCAAAAATAGCCAGGGTAATCACCGGGATGGTATCGTTTCCGACCACGACCGCATGCAGGGCCACCGTATCCACGCCGTGCGGCGCCTGTGACTGCGCGCTGGCTTCCTGCCGGCAAAGGGAAATGCCCGTGATCAGGATGGCGGATAAAATGATTTTACGGCGGCAGTGCATACTATTTTTAACGGTGCTGATGGATAAATGTTACCACAAGTTAAAAAACATTTCAGATTAAATAACAACTAAAAAGGGCTTGAAAAAGCGGTCATCGCACGGGCTTCAACCTCAATACCGAATCGGCAAACTGGTTGATGGCATTGGCCACAGCGGGCAGATCATGGCCGGTCAGCCTGCTGCCCATCACATGCGCGCCTGCGCCCGGAATAGGGACCGCCGCCTTCAGATTGCCGGGCGTGCCCAGCTCCTGCTCCATTTTCAGAATAGCGGATACACGAACAGTCGGGTCCTGGTGTAATTCGTCTTTATAATAATACAGGTTCAGTACCGGCTGTTTTATTTTGCCGAAGGTAGCAGGCGTCATGGAAGTTTCCAGCAGGTTTTGCAGTTGCACTACGGCTTCGAGGCGGTATTTGTTGTTCCAGTACTGAGCTCTCACCGCATTGGTGTCTGAAGATTCCTTGTATTTACCGCCTTTCACCAGCCGCGCCAACTGCAGCCCCCACGGATCATTGGCCAGGAAAGCCAGATCGTCGTTGATGGCGATATTGGGCGACATATTGATCACGGCGTACACGTCCTGCGGGTAGGTGGCGGCCAGCTTCAGGGCCAGCGTACCTCCGGTGGAGGTGCCGATGAGGATCACCTTCCGTCCCAGCGCTTTTCCGATCTGCAGGGCTTCTTTGGCGTCTTCCCACAGCCCGTCGGCTGTCATGGTGAGCAAGGGCTCCGTGGTGTCAATGCCGTGGCCGTCCAGCCGGCTGAGGTAGAGGTTACAGCCGTAACGACGGGCAAAATCGTGGTGAATGGGATCTCCTTCTTCCTGGCTGGCAGAAAAGCCGTGCAGGTATACCACCGCGTAGGGCGTCGGCTGGGCGAGGGAATCGGCCCATATAATACGGGCTTCGTTATCAGGTTTCAACCGGTGACGGGCTTCCCTGTCATGAATATACCGCTCCAGCGCACGGCCATCGGAAGGCACCACCGGCAGCGTGAGGGAATACACCGGGGAGGCAGGATGCGGGCCGACAAGGAATACAACGGCCAGTACGGCGATGAGGACCAGGAATATGCGCAGCGATCGCTTCATAGCGGGACGGATTGAGATAAAAAACCAGGGGATCTGAATTACCCGAAAATCTACGTAAAATTTTCAAGCAATTCAGATCCCCGTTATTAATAAATCAAAAAATCCTTAAATATTTACCGGCGTCTTTTTCGTACCTGCTTTGGCGTTCTTCTCTGTTCTCCTGGTACGCTGTACAATGCTCATACCGGTACCCACGATAGTAATAATCACACCCAGCCACAGCACGTTGATGTATGGGAATACCAGCGCTTTCATCACCACGTAGTCACTGAAGCCGGCAGCTTCTTTCACTTTCAGCTCGATTTTATTTTCTGCCGGCATGATCTTCGTAAAGCGCACATTCAGGTTGAGCGGCGCCAGTGTGTCTTCCACGCTGTACTGATAGCTGCTGTCGCGGATGAAGTAGATAGGCTGGAGGTTGAAGTGGTCGTCCGTTTGTGTATGTACTTCCAGTTTCGCACCTACCGCCAGGTCATTGGGTTCTGCGATATAGTTTTTGTTTTTAGGTGCGGGCTCCAATCCTTTCAGCACCATAAAACCTTTGGAGAAGAAAATGGAGTCGCCCACTTTCACTTCATGCGCGGTATAAGCCGTGGTATCGGCAGCAGCGGCTTCTGCTTTGTTCGGCGCGGCAGATACGTAGGTGAAGATGTCCCTGGTGAGATAATGTTTGGATGCCGGGTTGGAAGACAACGCATTTTCTTTACGGTTTACGAACGCATCGGGATAAAGGGTAAATCTTTCCTTCACTTCGCCGGTGGTTTTGTCTTTACGCTCATAGTGCATCACGTAGTAGGTTTTCGGATCCCCCTGAGCGGTAGAATCGCCTACGTAGGTCACGTGATAGTCGCCCATCTGTACCTGCACGTCTTTGGGCAGCATAATGTTTTCGCGCGGGTTCTGTTTGCTCTCCTTGCGGAAGAAGCCATCGTTGAGCATCTTCATCCGGTCGATGGAGATCACTTCCATTTTGGAAGAAGAGATCAGCGCACCCAGCAGCACCATACCGAAGCCGATGTGGGCCACAGAAGCGCCGGCGTTTTTCAGCTTGCCTTTCAGGCCACTGAAGATGTAGGTGAAGTTGCCGACAATGGCATAGATGCTGGTGAACAGCATGATATAAATAGCGGTGAGGAAACCTGCACCGTAGTTATCATAAGTGATGGGGCCTTTCCAGGCGATCAGGGCGGTGAACAGTACCGCCAGCGCTGTCGGCAGCCAGATTTTGCGGGTAAAGAACCCTTTGGGGGTATCTTTATATTTCAGGAACTGCACCACGGCTGTCAGTACGCCCAGTACTATCGCAATCCAGATCTGGATTTTGTTGTAGTGGAACATTACATCTGACGGCGGTGCGATGTCGTCCATTTTAAACAGTCCTTTCAGGCCGGTGAAAGCCAGCAGCTGGTTCCATACCGGGATGGAAGTGGTGAAGGTGATCTGGATGGCGGCGATCAGCAGGATCAGCGAACCGACGAACAGCCAGAATTCACGGGAATAGGTGCTTTCCTCTTTGTTGTTGCCCGGGATCTCTTTCCGGCGTGCGATCAGCAGGAAGATGGAAGGCACGGTAAACACGAATATGGTAAACAGCAGCTGGGCGGTCATACCCATATCGGTGAAGGAGTGCACGGAAGTGTCGCCCAGAACGCCGCTCTTCGTCAGGAAGGAAGAGTAGAGGATGAGGACGTAGGAGATAAAGAAAAAGAATACCGTCGATTTAAGGGCGTGGCCGGTGTGTTTGTAGGCCAGCAGGGTATGCAGGCCTGCCACCATCGTCAGCCAGGGCACCAGGGAAGCGTTTTCCACCGGGTCCCAACCCCAGTAACCGCCGAAATTGAGCGATTCATAAGCCCAGGCGGCGCCCATCATGATACCGGTTCCCAGCAGCGCTACCGCGAAGAGGGTCCATGGCAGCACAGGTTTTACCCAGCCGGTATAATCGCGGGTCCAGAGGCCGGCGAAAGCAAAAGCGAACGGGATGATCATGGAAGCGAAGCCGAGGAACAGGATGGGCGGGTGGATCACCATCCAGTAGTTCTGCAGGGTGACGTTGAGGCCGTTACCATCGTGGATATGCTGCATATAGTCCGCCTGCTGGAAGATGGGCGCAGCCTGGTTTTCAGGCGCCTGTCTCAGTAACATGAACGGATTGCTGCCCACTTTATACCCCAGGATGAAGATACCGAGCAGCATGCTGGCGAAGATCACCTGTGCCAGGGAGAACACTGTCATTACCGGCGCTTCCAGGTTTTTGGAAGTACGGATCAGGATAATACCGAGCACGCTGTTCCAGATGCTCCAGAGCAGGAAGCTTCCTTCCTGGTCGGACCAGAGGCTGGAAAAGAGGTACTGGGTCGGCAGGTCCCGGGAAGTATTACGCCAGGCGTATTTATATTCGAAATAGTGATTATTGAGAATAAAGAAAAGGCAACTGAATACAGCGATCACGGAGGCTGACTGGATCACAAAAGACCAGCGGGCCAGTTTTTTCCATGAATCGCGAACGAGCGGCTCTTTGACTTTAACAGCGTTGTAATAAGAGATCGTGGCTACCAATGATGCTACAAATGCCAGAATGGCGAAGAAATGGCCCAGCTGGCCCGGCAATAAGTGTTCCCCTTCAAATTTCATGAGAAATGGTATATAGATTGAAGAATTTAAATATTTTACTATCCAGCCATTTCACGCTTTGACATCCATCAAATAACTAAATAATAAAATATCTAAATCTGAAAATTTTTAAAGCTGTTTGTTGCCCACGACTACCTGATCGTCTTTATATTTAGACGGGCATTTCATGAGTATTTTGCTGCAGTGGAATTCATTACCCTGCATTTTTCCGGTGAGGACCACGGATTCCGCTTTTTCAAAATCTGTAGGTTTGGCGCCGTAGAAAACGACTTTGCGGGTTTCGCCTGATTTATCGTGTACGTAGAAGCTGAATAAGTTGGCATCCTTCAACGGATCGTATTGCATGGCCTGTAAGGTGTCCAGCTTGCCGATCACATGGAACTCCTTTCCCTCTTTCTCACGTGCGGTGGCAAATGTTTCATAGGTGCTGAAATCGCCTACCATGGTTACAATTACACCTATTGCAACCGCAATTACCACCAGCAGAATAATATTTGTTTTTTTCATATGAAAATTATCTTCCCTATTGTTGTGACACAGGCTGTAAAATCCGCTACCAGCAACGCTTCTTCATTTATCTTACCCTACCTGCATTTATCTCTTTCCAATTCACGGGGCAAAATTAACGCAAAATGACCGTCTTCCGACAAAATTTATATAAAAGGCAATTCTTTTTGTGGGAAGGGGGGCTGTAAGTAAACATAATCCTATCTTTGCGCGGAATTTTGAAAAGTAAGATTATATCATGGCTGATTTATCTCAATTTGACCCTAACTCGGTGGGGCTGTTGTCCAACAACATTTTTGGTTTACCTTTTTCAGAAGAAGAGGCCCGACTGGTATTGCTGCCTGTGCCCTGGGAAGTGACTGTTTCTTACAGCAATGGTACCGCACGCGGACCGGAACATATTTTCCGGGCTTCCTTCCAGGTAGACCTTTATGATGCCGACGTAAAGGATGGCTGGAAACAGGGCTTTTTCATGCGTGAGCCGGACAAGCACCTGTTGCTGCGCAGCGACTACCTGCGCAAGGAAGCGGAGCTGTACCTGAAATTCCTCACCGAAGGCGGAGATATCTCTGAAAATGAATTTCTGAAGAAAACGCTGGTGGACGTTAACAACGGCACCCGCGCCATGAATGAATGGGTGTACAACCAGACCAAACAGCTGCTGGAAAAAGGCAAGCTGGTGGCATTGATCGGTGGCGACCACAGCACCCCGCTGGGTTTCTTCAAAGCCATCGGCGAGCAAAAGGGCGATTTCGGCATTCTCCAGATAGATGCTCACTGCGACCTGCGCGACGCCTATGAAGGATTCCAATACTCCCATGCCTCCATTATGTACAATGCGCTGGCAGAAGTGCCGCAACTGACCAAACTGGTACAGGTCGGCATCCGTGATTATTGCGAGGAAGAAGTGGACTACATCAACAACAGCAATGGCCGGGTGGTAACATTCTTCGATAAAAACATCAAAGAACGCCAGTTCGAAGGCGAAACCTGGAAAGCTATCTGCGACAGTATCATAGAAACACTGCCGCAGCAGGTATATATCAGCTTCGATATCGACGGGCTCGATCCCAAACTGTGCCCGCACACCGGTACGCCGGTAGCCGGCGGCTTCGAAGCAGAGCAGATCTATTATCTTTTCAAACGTTTGATCGCCAGCGGCCGCCAGCTGATTGGCTTCGATCTTAACGAGGTGAGCGCTTCCCATGACGACTGGGATGCCAACGTAGGAGCACGCGTATTGTTC
Organism: Chitinophaga oryzae; assembly: GCF_012516375.2. Lineage (NCBI taxonomy): Bacteria > Pseudomonadati > Bacteroidota > Chitinophagia > Chitinophagales > Chitinophagaceae > Chitinophaga > Chitinophaga oryzae. Next base: position 2,679,621 of record NZ_CP051204.2, on the reverse strand, counting down.
AAACTGTGTAACCTGTTGGTAAGCGCTAATTCATAAGCCATGTATAGTCTGCGTATCCTGCACCCGAATACAGCCAGCAGGCTGCGGCTCCTGCCCGTCATGCACGGACTGGTGGGCATCCTGTTCCTGTTTGATGCCATCGGCATTTATAAAGGTCCTCAGCCGAACTGGCTGCTGGTAGGCTTTTTTATGGTCGTAGGCCTTGTTTCCCTGGCCTTCCCCTTTGTGGTGAAGCGCACGCGGAAATTCAGCGAAATCAACAGCATTGCCCGGCTGATACAGGCTTTCATCTGCATCAGCGGCAGCTTATATTTTCTCGGGCATCAGCAGCCTGTCACCGGCCTGCTGATGTTCGCCGTAGGCGTGGGCATGGCCTACATCGGCTGGATGGAATACAAGATATTCCAGCCGGTACATGTAAAGATGGACAATACCGGCATTGTACTGCCCACGACGTTCTCCGAGAGACGGATTGGCTGGAACGAGCTGAATAACGTAATTTTGCGCAACGACCTGTTCACCATGGACTTCAAATCCAATAAAATCATTCAGCTGGAAGTGCTGGACGAGCCCGGACAGGAACAACGTGAAAAAATGAACGGATTTTTCCGGGAAAGACTTGGATAGATTTGGGAATTTTTTGATTTACGATTTTTTGATTGGGAGAAAGAAGCAGCATTTCTTAGTCCCAAAATCGTAAATCCCTAAATCCCTAAATCGTAAATTTATTATATGCTGAAACAAACACCTTACATATTATACTCTGACGGGAAAGGAAACATCTTTGAAGACACCTCCATGCAGGTGGTAGGCCGTAGCGGCTGGGATGCCTTTCCTATTGATCCGGAAGAGTGGATCGAACTTCCTGAAGGCGGTAATCTGTATGAACTGCCCGGCCGCCGCGGTATCGGTATCGATGTCGCTTCCGGCGAAATGGGCCTGTGTGATAAAGGTTGGGCCGTAGCGGCATTCATTCCGCCTGCCCACACCGGCTTTTACCTGGCAGCCTATGAAACCATGCCTGACGCCCCTACTCTGCCGCTGTTTTGTTACACGGCAGTAGGCTGGCTCGATGGCAAGTTTTATGTGCCCGCCACCCGCATTGAAGCCGATATCCGCCAGGAATGCGCCGGCTTCGACGCCAAAAAAGTAAAACAAGGCGTTAAACAATTGATGGACGCTTACCCGCATAACAGGCTGGTGAAGCATCTCGCAGAGAACTGCGCCCTCACTTACGAATGTCCTGCCGCCCGTAATTATTTTATGGGCAGATGGGAATGCCCGATCCCTTCCTCTCCGGCCTGTAACGCCAACTGCGTGGGCTGCATCTCTTTCCAGCCGGAAGACGAAACCATCGTGTCCACACAGGACCGTCTCCGTTTCAAACCTACGGCGGAAGAAATTGTGGAATATACCGTGCCGCACCTGGAAACGGCCCCCTTCCCGATCGTCAGCTTCGGCCAGGGCTGCGAAGGCGAACCGCTGCTGATGTGGGAAACCATCCGCGAGTCTATCCTCGAAATACGTAAACATACGCCTAAAGGCAGCATCAATATCAACACCAACGGCAGCAAGCCCGACGCGGTACGCGCCCTCTGTGAAGCAGGGCTCAACAGCATCCGGGTGAGCCTCAATTCTGCCCAGGAAAAGTATTACACGCCGTATTACCGTCCCAACAACTACAAGTTCGAGGACATCATCGAAAGCCTGAAGGTGGTACGGGAATTTAACGGATGGACTTCCATCAACTATTTTGTTTTTCCGGGGATGACCGATACCGAAGAGGAATATGAAGCCCTGCGCACGCTGATCCGGGAAACCGGCCTGAACATGATCCAGTGGCGCAATTTCAATATCGATCCCGACTGGTACCTGGGCAAACTGGGCATTACCGAGCCCGGTCCCTGCATGGGCATTAAACAGTTACAGGAAATGATCCATGAAGAATTTCCGGACGTGAAGTTTGGTTATTTCAATCCGCCGATAGAGCGTATCAAAGGCGATTACATGGCAGATTTCGCTCACTAAAGCGCTACTTCCTCCCACTCACTGATAAAGCCGCTCCTCTGCGCGTTCTCTTGCCCGAAACGGTATTGACGCGCATAGGCAGACGGCGACATCCCTGTCACTTTCCGGAATACCCGGTTAAAGGTGATAGGATTGTTATACCCTGTTGCGTAAGCTACCGACGCAATGCTTTCCGCGTCGCCGTTGATGATTTTTTTGCAGGCCGCGTTGATACGGATTTCGTTGAGGAATTCGAGATAGGTTTTGCGGGTGTGCTTCTTAAAGTATTTACAGAAGGCGTAGGTGGTCAGATGCGCTACAGAAGCGATCCTTGCCAGGGAGATGTTTTCCGCGTAGTGTTCCAGCGTATACTGGTAGATATCATTCATCCGCAGCCCTTCCGACTCGCTGTAGGCGTGACGCAGGAAGCCGGTGGACAGTGATTTCCAGTCCTTCACCTGCCGGGAGAAGTAAGTCAGCAGCGACATGAAGGCGAATAACCGCTCCGCCCCGGTAAGTTTGCAGAGCCGCATGATTTCGGCGGCCGTTTTTTCTTCGTAAGCTGGCGGCAGTTGCAGGCTGGAGCGGGTTTGCTGCAGGAACTTGCGGACGGATTCCAGCTCCGGCAGCGCCAGCATACCTTTCAGCGCATTGTCGTGGTCGAAGAAAATATGGATGGCGTGGATGTTCTTTTCTTTCAGGTTCTCAAAGTAGCGGGCATCGCCTTTGAACATATGCGGCTGGTTGGCGCCGATCACGTAAATATCGCCGGCTTTGAACGGCTGGGTGTAACTGCCCGCAATCAGGGTACCCTCCCCTTTGATGATGAGGGTGAGCTGCGCCTCTTTATGACGGTGCAGGTAATTATAAAAATAAGGAAGTATGTCCTCCTGGATAACCACAGACCCTTCCTCCGCTACCGGAACAGTAAATTGAATTACTTTCATTTACCAATTTTACTCCTTTTCGGGCAAATTTAGCTATTTCCGGACAATATCCGTTAAGTCTTGAACAATTACGCTGCTATCACTTTCTCCGCCCGCGCCCGCTTCTGTTGCAGCCAGCGGAAACCTGCCGCGGACAGCACGCAGCCGCCGGCCGTAATGGCCCACCAGGAGGTAAAGCCGAGATGTTGCACCACAAAAGCCCCGCTGGTGGGCGACACCACGGTGGCCAGCGAATAAGAGATCGTATACAATGCGGCATATTGTCCGCGGTTATGGTCCTGGCTGCGGCTGATCCAGAAACTGTTCATGAAAGGCAGGCAGAGCATTTCCCCAAAGGTGACCACTATCATAAACACGGCCGCTATGCCCCATACCGGCGGCAGCACACAAAGCAGCACATAGGCCAGGCACACCATCATGGCGCCCCTGGACACGTATACCAGGTTGGGCAGTTTACCGTCCAGGTGATGGATCATCACCATTTCCACCATCACTATCAGCAGGCCGTTGAGCGACATATTCAGTCCGATGGCCCATTCCTTCATTTGCACCACCTCCTTGAAATACAGGGGCACCATGCTCGAAAACTGAAAGAGGCAGATCGCGTTGATCATGCCGAACAGCAGGAACCAGAGGTACAGGCTGTCTTTCCAAACGTTCTCTGTCTGCCCCGTGGCCACGGCTTTTTCCGGTTTGGCCGGCGCCGGCACCGGCGGCAGGAAAATCCGCATCAGCAGCGCTGCTACGATACAGGTGCCGCCATCCACCCAGAACAACCACTGGTAGCTGATGCTGGCCAGAAAGCCTCCTAATGCCGGTCCAACGGACCAGCCGAGGTTGACCGCCAGCCTGTTGAGCGAATAAGAGCGGGTACGGTTCTGCGGCGCGCTGTAGGCGGCAATAGCGATACTGTTGGCCGGCCGGAAGGCGTCTCCCACGGAGCTCAGCACAAATACGCAGATGCATATCTGCGGAAAGGTGCGCATCTGTCCCAATAAAATAAGCAATACGCCGTTAAAGAGGAGGCTCCAGAACTGGACCTGGTAAAAGCCGATACGGTCAGACAGCCAGCCACCCAGTAAAGCACCCACAATAGCGCCGGTGCCGAAGCAGGCCATGACCAGCCCGGCCTGTGCGATGGAAAAATGCAGATGTGCCGTCAGGTAAACGGTGAGGAAAGGAACCACCATGGCGCCGCTGCGGTTGATCAGCAGTACCAGCGACAACCACCAGGTAGCTGCCGAAAGTCCGGTGTAGGCGTTCTGGTAAAGACGGATAGTTTGTTTGAGCAAATTCATACAACGGCCGCAAAATAAAATGCAACAAATAGGATTAACAGCATAGTTTTTGCAAAGATGATAAATTCAGATCGCTGTATCTATATTTTTTTTCATTCAAAAGTTTAACTTTGACGCTTACTGGCGCTTAATCAGCTATCATGGAGGAAAACAACCGTAAAAAAAATATTCAGGCATTAGGAGTAACTATCGGCGTACATGCGCTGCTGTTAGTAGCACTGGTATTTGCCGGTTTCTCGGCGCCTCCGCCCCTGCCCGACCAGGACCTGGGGATGGAAGTCAACCTGGGCACCTCCGATGATGGAATGGGCGACGAACAGCCGCTCAACCCGAACCCTCCCAGTGCAGCAGCATCCACACCTGCCCCCGCAGAAAGTGAACCCGCCGCCACTGAAAAAGATAACAGCGCACCACAGGAAGTAGCTACCCAGGAAGATGAAGAAGCACCGGAGATAAAAAAACCGGAAAAACCGGTTGAAAAACCCAAAGAACTGCCTAAAAAGCTGGAGCCCAAGCCGGTCGCTAAACCGGTGAAGAAACCGGCCGCAGAGCCCAAACCTACGCCTCCGGCGCCCAAACCACAGCCCAAGGCGGTTTATTCCGGCGGTAGCAGCACCAATGCCAATAGCGGCAATGGCGCACAGGGCTCCAATAATTCCACCGGCGAGGGTAACACCGGCAAACCCGGCGACAGGGGCCAGCTTAATGGCGACCCTAACGCCAAAGGCTATACGGGCGGTGGCCTCGGTGGCGGACGTTCAGACTTCCGCCTTAATGGACGTAATCTTATCAGCCGGCCGAGCGTTACCTACGACGGCACCGAGTCCGGTTATATAGCTGTCAACATCAAAGTAGACCAGAAAGGGAACGTGATCGCCGCTACCTTCAGCATGAAAGGCTCCACCCTTAGCAACCCGCAGCTGATAGACATTGCGCGGAAAGCTGCACTCAACGGTCAGTTGAAATACAATGCCAATCCGGACGCGCCTGAAGTGCAGTTCGGTACTATCCGTTTTTATTTTAAAGCAGAATAGCGACCATTTACGGATTTACGGATTTTGTGATTTTTGATTAGTGAATTTTTTGATTGGAGCTGTCACGAGATCAAAAAAGATTTACGGATTTTCTGATTTGTGAATTTTTTGATTGGAGCTGTGACATGATCAAAAAAGAATTTCCCATGTAGTTACAATCAGCAAATCCATAAATCCATAAATCCGTAAGTCCATAAATCTTTTTGAGAAACCTGTCTTTTTTTATTAGCCAACGATGAGAATGCACCGAATCCTGTTCAGCACTGTTTTGTTTTTATGGCCGGCATACGCCGCCGTGGCCCAGACATTTCCCGGCTACAATACCAGCAACTATGCCGGTATCCACGGAGTAATTTCCAATCCTGCCAGCGCGGCAGGCTATCGTTACAAATGGGACGTAAACATTATCGGCGCCGATGTGAAAGGGGGCAACACCTACATGAAGGTACCCAAGTCCATCCTGTTTAATCCGCCTCCCCGCAACAAATGGGTGCGCAACCAGGACTATTTCCTGGACACCGCCGCCAACCGCCGCCAGAACGGATGGGGCATGGCTGAAATAGTGATGCCTTCCGTGTTATACGCTATCGACGAAAAACAATCCGTGTCTTTTATATGGCGCGTGCGCGCCAGCGCCAGCGGCGGCAATCTGCCCACGCCGCTGGCCAACTTCTTCGGCAACGACTATCCCAACATCCAATACCGTGGTAAAAATCTCAATATTGAAAAAGTGGGCGTAGGCGCACATATCTGGAATGAGCTGGGCTTCAGCTACGCCCGTACCATCCATGAAGGTTATACCAGCCGCTGGAAAGCCGGCGTAACGGTAAAACTGCTGAGCGGCATCGCCGCCGGCTACGCCCAGGTGGCCAACGCCAGCTTTGTCCTCAACGACAGACGCAACGGAGATATCACCAGCGGCACCCTGCGGTATGCCTACAGTGAAGAACTGGACCACTGGCAGAAACCATACACCCGCAACCTCCAGCTCTTTCATAACAACGGCGCAGGCTTCGACCTCGGCGTTATCTATGAGTACCGTCCCGACAACGGCGGCTTCGGCCAGTTCGAAGGCACCGATGCCGATGAGTATAAATTCCGTCTCGGCTTATCGCTCAACGATATCGGCAGGATTAAATACCGGAAAGGCGCCAATAACACCGATCTCGATCTCCGGAAACAGGACATCAACCCCAATGAGATCACCTACAAAGACAACGAGAGCCTGAAACAATACTCTACACGGTTAAACCGCTATTTCACGCCTATCCCCGGCGATGACAGCAGCTTCGTGATGGCCTTGCCCGCCTCTCTTCAGCTGATGGGCGATTATAATATCAACGGCCGCTTTTTTGTAAGCGCCAACGCCATCATTGCACTGAACGCAGGAAAAAACGGGCTGGCGAGAACATATGCCATGACCCAGGTGTTAATTACACCACGGTACGAAACCGAACTGTTCGGCGCCTATATGCCGTTTGTAGTGAACCACAACGGACAGGCGGATGTAGGGGCAGGCTTTCGTATCGGCCCGTTGGTACTGGGATCTTACAGCCTTTTTACCACGCTTTTCCAACATCGCATCAACCATACGGATGCTTTCGTAGCTTTGCGGATCAATCCGGGCATGTTGGGTAAAGGCAACAAAAACAAAGGCCAGCTGGGATGCCCGGTAAATTTTTAATTTACCTTTATGAATGCATATCAGGAAGCACTGGACTATCTCTACGGGCAACTGCCCATGTTTACCAAAGTAGGGGCCAGCGCTTATAAAACAGACCTGCATAATACGGTCGCTTTATTACAACAGCTCAACCATCCGCAGCATACTTTTAAAACCATACACGTTGCCGGGACTAACGGCAAAGGCTCTACCAGCCACATGCTGGCCGCCATCCTGCAACAGGCGGGTTATAAGACCGGCCTGTACACTTCCCCTCACCTGCTGGACTTCCGCGAGCGTATCCGGATCAACGGGCAGGTAGCGCCGGAGGACTTTGTGGTGAACTTCACCAACAACATGCGGCCGTTCATTGAAAGCATTTCGCCTTCCTTTTTCGAGCTGACTGTAGCCATGGCCTTCCAGTATTTCGCCCAGGAGAAAGTGGACATCGCGGTCATAGAAGTAGGACTGGGCGGCCGGCTCGACAGCACGAACGTAATTACGCCGGAGCTGTCTGTCATCACCAATATCAGCTTTGACCATAAAAATATCCTAGGCGATACCCTTCCCCTGATCGCATCCGAAAAAGCCGGCATTATCAAACCCGGCGTACCGGTAGTGATCAGCGAGACACAATCCGAAATACAATGGGTGTTCCGCGAAAAGGCTGCCGAAACCGGCTCCCCTGTCCACTTTGCTGACCAGGAATGGATGGTGGACGGCAGTATCATCAAAGACAATCATCTTGAGCTAACGTTACTGGATACACGAAAAGGGGCCATGCATCATATCCGGCTGGACCTAAGCGGGCAATACCAGGAAAAAAATGTGATGGGCGTGTTGTCGGCCGTAAAGGTGCTGCAGCAGCAGGGCTGGCATATTACGTGGGACCATGTGCTGGCGGCGTTATCGCATGTGCGCAAGCTGACAGGGCTGCGGGGCCGCTGGGAAGTAGTCGGCGAAAAGCCGCTCACGGTAATGGATGTAGGGCATAATGAAGCCGGCATCCGCGAAGTGGTACAGCAGCTGGAGCATGTCAACTACCAGCAGCTGCATATTGTCACCGGTTTTGTAAAAGATAAAGAGGTGGATAATGTGTTGCCGCTGTTCCCGGCCACGGCTATCTATTATTTCTGCCGGGCCCAGATACCGCGGGCGCTGGACGAAGTAGCGCTGGCAGAGATGGCGGCGCGGCACGGACTGCAGGGCCGCCCCTACGAGTCCGTACAGGCGGCGTTGCAGGCGGCGCGGCAACATGCCAGACCGGAAGACATGATCCTGGTATGCGGCAGTTTCTTTATCGTGGCAGAAGCGATGTAATTATTTCATTTCCATACGTCCCATGTGCATCAGCGCGTAACAGAGGCCGGTCACATGCAGGCTGTGGACAATTTTGTTGTCCAGTATCAGCTGCTGCACTTCGGGAACAGACATCAGCACCACTTCAATTTCTTCGTTGTGGTCCAGCTGTTGTTCTTTCACTTTACGGCCGCCGGTAGCGAGGAACATATGCGTGTAGTTGTTACTGGAGGCCGTATTGGCAGCCACCTTTCCCAGCGATATCAATTCACTGAATTCATAGCCGGTTTCTTCCAGCAGTTCACGTTCCATGGCAAATTCCGGAGAGGGGTCGGTAGCGTCCATAGTGCCACCGGGAATTTCCAGCAGCGTTTGACCGATCCCCTGCCGGTACTGGCGGATCATGATCACCTGCCCGTCTTCCGTGAGGGCTACGGCATTTACCCAGTCGTTGTATTCCAGTACGTAGTAAGGCTCTACAATGGTCCCCTGCGGGGTAATGCATTTGTCTTTACGCGCGGTTAACCAATCGTCTTTGAAAAGATATTCAGACGACAGCAGTTTCCAGTCCATATTCATAATAATACTTTACCAGTTCATGCGTTCCTTCAGTCCCTGTATATGGCCGAGGTGGTGCTTTCCGTGCCAGGCATAATTGGCGGCCACGGTTTTCATATTAAAGCGCCGGCCATGTTCCGGGTGGATGAAAGAACGTTCCCATTGTTCGGGTGTCAGGCGTTCCATGAGGTTGGCCCAACGGGTGTGCAGGGCGTGCAGCAGCGTGATGGACACATTGATGGGTGTGTTTTTCACGTCTTCCAGTTCGGCCCATGCGGCTTCATCGTATGGTTTAATAATAGGTTTTTCTTCTGTCAGCGCCATTTTCATGCGGGTAATAGCATTGATATGGCTGTCTGCCAGGTGATGTACCACCTGAGTTATATTCCAGCCGCCGGGCCGGTAGGGCTTCTGCAGCTGGAAAGCGTCCAGGTTTTGCACGGCCATTTCCACCAGGGTGGGCAGGTCGCGGATATCGTTGATATATTCCCGCAGCATAGCGGGACTATAATCCGGCAGCGGTTCAAAACGACCAATAGGATATTGTAATGCTTCCATAAGCGGGTTTATTAAGACTCGCGAAGATCTTTTCCCGTAAGATGGATAAACACATCTTCCAGGTTGGCTTTCTTCACTTCTTTGCTACGCTCGAACCCTTTGGATACGAGGTTATCGATGAGGGCGTCGGGCGAATCGATGGCGATCACCTGTCCGCTGTCCACGATGGCGCAGCGGTCGCACAGGAATTCAGCTTCATCCATATAGTGGGTGGTGATCACTACGGTGGTGCCCTGTGCCCGTACCTGCAGGATCAGGTCCCACAGATTGCGTCTTGCCTGCGGATCGAGGCCGGTAGTGGGCTCGTCGAGGAAGATGATGCGTGGCTTATTGATCAGGGTAGTGGCGATAGAAAAACGTTGTTTCTGGCCACCGGAGAGTTCCTTGTATTTTGCTTTTGCTTTGTCTTCCAGGTTGAAGAGGCGCAGCAGTTCGATGGGTTGCACCGGCTGGTTGTACAGGCCGCCGAACATCTCGATGAGTTCCACGAGGTTCAGCCCGGGATAGTAGCCGGAGCTTTGCAGCTGTACGCCGATGATTTTCTTAATATCGTTGGGAGCGGTGTCCAGGTCGAATCCGCCGACGGTCACCTGGCCTTCCGTTTTTTCGCGTAATGTTTCAATGATCTCAAGGGTGGTGGACTTCCCGGCGCCGTTAGGGCCCAACAGGCCGAATATCTCATGTTCGTACACGTCAAAGCTGATTCCCTTTACTGCGGTGAATTCCCCGTATTTTTTCACCAGGTTCCTCACCTCAATGATCTTGTTCTTTTCCATGCCACCAAATTATAAAAGATTTACGGATTTTGGGATTTACGGATTTTCGAATTTTGGGGTTTGGATCATAAACACCCGGAAATCGCTTTTTATTTAATATTTAAATATCTAAATATTTGATTATTAAAATAAAAATCGGATTCCGCGCTTTCAATCCCGAAATCCAAAAATTCGAAAATCCATAAATCCCAAAATCTGTAATTCAGTTAGTGTTTAATAAACACTTGTGTAAAGAAGGTAATTCTTCCTTTACCGGCGGTGCCTATGCCGATCATGTTATAGTCCCCCAGCATATTGCGCCGGTGGCCTGGGCTTTTGATCCAGCCATCCACCACGGCCTGGGCGTCGAGGGTGCCATAGGCCACGTTTTCAGCGGCGGCGCCTACCCGGCCCATTTTTTTGGTGATGTAGGCCACACGGTCTTCAAAACCTTCGTGCCCGAAACCGGTGCTGCCGTTAGCCATATCGCGGCTGTGGCGGCGCGCCTGCTGGCTGATGGTTTCATCCAGCTGCAACGGTTTCAGTCCTTTGGATTGACGGAATTTGTTGGTGTAATAGAGGATCTGTTCGTCGAGACTTCCTCCTGTTGCGGTGCTGTCTGCGCGGCTGGTGGCACGTGAACACGCGCTTACCTGGAATGCGGCAAACATGGCGAGCAGTAATACAAGGACACTGCGGCTTTTCAAAATGGACATAAAATTGATGGTTAATAATGATAACTAACAGCCTGTAAGCAAGCGCTGTACCAAAATTACGAATTACGAATTACGAATTACGAATTGAGGGCTGTCTTATGAGGCAGTTACTAAGTAACCTTCCCTAAGACAGCCCTCAATTCGTAATTCGTAATTACTTATTCATAATGTCTTTCCAGGTCTCCATCATGTTTTTGGAACCGATAAAAATGGGCACCCGCTGGTGCAATTGTACCGGTTTCAGTTCCAGCAGGCGTTGGCGGCTATTGGCCATAGACATCCCGCCGGCTTTTTCCATGAGGAAAGACATGGGGTTACACTCGTAGCAGAGCCGCAGACGGCCTGATTTATACTTGCCGAAGGCAGGGTACATGAAGATACCTCCCTGTATAAGCGTACGGTGTATTTCCGCTACCATGCATCCTACAAAACGGTGACGGTAGATACGGTCGTTTTCATTTCTCGCCATAAAATGATCGATGGATTGGCGTACCTTATCTTCATACAGGTGATAGTAACCTACGTTGACGGAGAAAATATCGCTTTCCGGCGGGCATTTCAGGTTGGGGTGCGAGAGGCAGAACTCCCCGATGGAAGGATCAAGGGTAAAGCCCTGCACGCTGCGGCGGGTAGCATAGACCATCATGGTGGAAGATCCGTAGATGATATAACCGGCGGCAATCTGCTGGGTGCCCGGCTGCAGGAAATCCTCCAGGTTGCACTCCTCTCCTTCTGCCGACAGGCGGCGGTACACGGAGAAGATAGTGCCGATAGACACATTCACGTCAATATTGCTGGAGCCGTCCAACGGATCGAGCAATACAACATATTTGGATTTTTTGGAGTGTTCGTCGTTAAAGGCGATAAAGTGTTCTTCCTCTTCAGAAGCAACACCGCAGCAGTAAATACTGGTGCGCAGTGAGTTGATAAACTGTTCGTTGGCAAATTCGTCGAGTTTCTTTACGGATTCCCCCTGAACATTGGTTTTTCCGGCTTCGCCCAGGATATCGGCGATACCGGCCTTGTTTACCTCCACATTTACCCTTTTAGCCGCCAGACCGATATCACGCAGTAAACCTGACAACTGGCCGGTGGCACCGGGATAGTTACGTAATTCCTGGATGGTGAATTCATCCAGGGTCATTACCTTTTGCTTGTGATTCATAACGTTATTTCAGTTTTCCGGGACGAAATTAACGGAATAAGCGCTTATTTTAAAGGAAATGTCATTTCTCTGTAAACAGATTTTAAAACAATTCTAAACTTGCCTTACTTTGCCAAATAATTTTTAAAAGGACAAACTATCATATGAAGGTTTTCAAGTTTGGCGGCGCAAGTTTAGAAAGTGTTGAACGCATTAAGCAAGTAGCACAGATCGTCCAGTCATTTCCGGACGACAAACTCCTGATCGTTATCTCTGCCATGGGAAAAACGACCAATGAACTGGAAAAGGTGGCGCAGAACTTTTACATGCGTAAAAGGGAAATAGCCGCCCAGTTGTTGTACAATGTGGAACAGCAGCATATCCAGGTGGCCGAGTCCCTGCTGGGCAACCGTGAGCATCCGCTCTTTCAGCAGCTGCAGCAGTTCTTTACCGAAGCGGAATGGACGCTGGGCGAAAAACCGCTGCGGGCGTATGACTACTATTACGATCAGCTGGTAAGCATGGGCGAATTGCTCAGCACCGCCATCGTCAGCGCCTTCTTTAACACCATCGGCTTATCCAATACCTGGGTGGATGTCCGGGACGTGTTCCGCACAGACGATAACTTCCGGGACGCCAATATCGACTGGGCGTTTACCCAGAAACAGGTAACGGAAAAGGTAGTGCCGCTGTTTAACCAGACCAATATCGTCATTGCACAGGGCTTCATTGGCAGTACCGACCAGAACGAGAGCGTGACGCTGGGCCGGGAAGGCTCCGACTATTCCGCCGCCGTATTCGCCAATATGCTCGACGCCGAAAGCCAGACCATCTGGAAAGACGTGGAAGGCCTGAAAAACGCCGACCCGAAACTGTTCCCCAATACGGTCAATATTCCGGAGATCAGCTACGGAGAAGTGATTGAAATGGCTTACTACGGTGCGCAGGTGATCCACCCGAAAACCATCAAACCACTGCAGAACAAACAGATCCCGCTGCTGGTGAAATGTTTTCTCGACAAAAACCTGCCCGGCACCGTCATCAGGGAACAGGCAGACGTCCGCCAGCTGCCGCCCATCATCGTACTGAAAAGAAACCAGGTACTGCTGACGCTGACGTCCAAAGACTATGCGTTTATCACAGAAGATAAGATCAGCGACATCTACGAAACGTTCCATCGCCTGAAAGTAAAGATCAACCTGATGCAGAACGGGGCCATCACCTTCTCCTGCTGCATCGACCACAACCCGGAAAAGATTGAGCTGCTGATCAAGGCGCTGCATAATGACTTTAAAATTTCCTATAACGAAGCGCTGGAACTGCTGACCGTACGCTACTACCAGGACGGCCTCCTCGAGGACCTCAGCAACCACCATACGGTGCTGCTGGAACAACGTTCCAAAGTGACCGTGCAAAGGCTGCTCAAAAAGTAGCTTCTCGCAAAGCGCGCTAAGGTTTTGCCCGCGTTTTCAGGTAATTAAGAGCGCAAAGACCGGAAGGTCACCTTTTGCCAACTGTATTATATTATCAACCGATTTACTTAACCGGGTTGGTGCATGATCGGGTTTTCCCAATAGTTGTTTCGGCGATCAATCGCTCTTTGCGCTCTTCCTTAAAACCTTAGCAAGCTTTGCGAGAAAAAACCGCTTATCCCCGGATTTTAACAACCATACCATTCCCCGTTTTTAAATCAATTCCCGGCTTAATTTTACATTGGTTTCCACTGCTTTGAGATCGGAACAGGCGCCCTCCTGCCCCAAATGGAAATTTTTTTTTGACCGGAGGTGCAACCTTTTTTCAGAAGGGTCGTCTTTAAGATGTAAAAAGTACTATAAGATGAAAAAAGCCGCCCTGTTACTGATAGTTACCAGCTGTATCGCGTTAGTTCTCGCCTCCAAAGGCCTGCTGAAAGATATGGCCCCGATGCAGAGCAGTTCTCCGGATATACTGCCTTTATTTGTGATAACAGATGCCAATTGGCCCGGCGCATTACCCACCCGCCAGGCTGATGCCGATGTTAACCCCGATAACGCGCAGTTGCGGCCGAAACCTATTCAGGACGCTGTAAAAACTATTGTCGATATATACCATTCACAAAACCAGATCCGGCAGTAATCAATAGACTGTCCTCCTAATCAACTTATTGGAATCGCTTCTGAGAAAATCTAAACGGTCGTATGAAAAAATTCATCATCGTGCTGGGGATACTTATGTCCGCTGTCATGTACGCTTTTGCACAAAAAAACCCTACCGGCACCATTTCCTTTAAAATAACAGACGCCGCCGGCAAGCCGCTTCCCTTTGCCAGCGTACTTTTGCGTAAAACGCAGGACTCTGCGCAGGTGAAAGGCGAGATGTCTTCCGAATCAGGCGAAGGCCGTTTCGAGAAAATAGCTTTCGGCCAGTACTTCCTGCAGGTATCCCAGATGGGTTTTACCACACAATATGCCGCCAATTTTACCATAGACGCCTCCCATACCAACATAGCCGTACCGGCCATCGCCCTGCAGCCGCTGTCTAAAAGCCTGCAAACGGTGAATGTGACCGCCACCCGGCCCTTCATAGAGAAAAGCGCCGGCAAAACGGTGCTCAACGTGGAAAGCAGCGTGACCGCCGTCGGCAACAGCGCCCTCGACATCCTGAAAAGAGCCCCAGGCGTGCAGATCGACAATAATGAAAATGTGAAAATGAAAGGGCAGACCGTCACCGTGATGATTGACGGAAAACTTACCTACCTCAGCGGGGAAGACCTGACCAACCTCCTGAAAAACACTCCCGGCGAATCGATCTCCCAGATAGAAATTCTCACCAGCCCCTCCGCTAAGTACGATGCCTCCGGTAACGGCGGTATTATCAACATAAAAACAAAAAAAGGCAAACTCACCGGTATCAACGGTACCGTGAATGCCACCCTTTCCCAGTCCCGCTACGGTACCTACAGCGCCAATGGCACCTTCAACTGGCGCACCACCAAATTCAACCTGTTCGGCGATCTCGGCCGCACAGACCGCCCCTTCCAGATCACCCGCAAATACAGCAGGGCCTTCAACGATAAAGGAGTGGTGACCGAACAAACACAGGATATCTTTCAACGCAACCGTTTTCAGCGCAACGCCGCCAAAATCGGTTTTGATTATTTCCTCAACGACAAACATACCGTAGGCTTCATCGTGAACGGGTTTAAAAACCGCTTCAGCAACCAGATCTACAGCAACACCTATTTTATGAACAAACCGGGCGCCCCGGCTGATTCCCTGGTGAACTCCTACACGACCAACAACAACCGCTTCAATAATATCGCCATCAACCTGAACTATAAAGCCGTGCTGGACACCGCAGGCCGGGAATACAGCGTAGACGCAGATTATGCGCGCTTTAACTCCGAAAGGGCACTGGTGCTGAATGACAGTATGCTGGATGTAAAAAGCCAGCGGGTACGCAATCCAAACGGCATCCGCAACCAGGGCGGCACGCAGATCACCATCAAAAGCCTGAAAGGCGATTTCGCCTGGCCGCTGGGCAAAAACGGGAAAGTGGAAGCCGGCGTAAAAGCCAGCCTGGTGACCACTGCCAACAGACTGGCCTATGATTCCCTCAAAAACGGCGAATATATCTTCGCGCCCAGCCAGAGCAATGAATTCAAATACCAGGAAGACGTGTACGCCGCCTACGCCAGCTATAAAAAACAACTGACGCCAAAAACCGGCATCCAGGCAGGCTTACGAGTGGAAAACACACAATCGGACGGTTACTCCGTAACCCTGAAAAGCCAGGTAAAGCGCCATTATACCGACTTCTTTCCCAACCTTACCATCGATCAGAAGCTGAACGACAACAACAAAATCAGCCTCGCCTACTCCCGCCGTATCGAACGCCCGGAATACGGGCAGCTGAACCCGTTCATGTTCTATCTCGACCGGTACACGTTTTTCAGGGGCAACCCCTACCTGCAACCGCAGTACACCAACAACGTAGAACTGGCATATACCTTCAAAGACAAATACATCGCTACGCTGGGATACAACCGCACCACCGACGTGATCAACGAGTTCCTGTACCAGGACGACAGCGCCAAAACATCCACCAGCACGCTGATGAACTACAAGAAAAGCCACGTGTACAGCCTCGCCGTAACATTGCCTTTCCAGGTCACCAAGTGGTGGATGAGCGACAACAACCTGAACGCCGCTTACAACGATTACTACTTCACCAATAACAAGAACCAGCCGGAGATGACCAGCAGCTTCACTTACAGCTTCAACAGCACCAACACCATTACGCTGCCGAAAGACTTTAAGCTGGAGGTGGCCGGGTATTATAACTCCCCTTTTGTGTACGCCATCTTTAAAGGTTATAATGAGTACAACCTGAACCTGGGCATACAGAAAACATTCTGGGACAAAAAAGCCACCATTAAATTCAACTACAACAATATCCTTCGGAATGAATCCTACAGGGGTATTGCACAATACAGCAACCTGGCACTGCACATCTTTAACACGTGGCAGTTCAGGACCGCCAGCATCTACTTCAGCTACCGCTTCGGCAACAGCAGCATTAAAGCAGCCCGCGAAAGGAAAACCGGTACCAGCGACGAACAGAAAAGGGCAGGTTAAACGATCATTTTCATCATCTGCTGGATCAGTTGCATCATCGCGGTGGGATATACCCCCAATCCTATCAGTACCAGCGTCAGCAACATCAGCGTGATATTACCGGCTACAGGCAGCGAGGGCTTGATATACGTCACCTCCCCTGTAGCCGGTGCTTTAAACATCATGGCAATAATGCGGATATAATAATACAGGCCGATCACACTGTTGATGACCAGCATAAACAACAGGAACCACATGTGCCCGTTCACCCCGGCCATCACGATATAGAACTTGCCGATAAAGCCCGCCGTCAGCGGTATGCCCGCCAGCGACAGCAACATTGCGGTAAATACCGTCGCCACCCAGGGATAGCGCCAGAACATACCACGGTAATCGTCCAGCGTTTCCGCGTCCTGTACGCTGCTGCTCATTACGATCAGCACTCCGAAGGCGCCGATGCTGGTAATAAAATAGGCCACCAGGTAGAAAGAAATCGCTTCCAGCCCCGTTTGCACACCTGAAAGAAAAGCAACCAGAATGTAGCCCATATGGGCGATAGAAGAATAAGCCAGGATACGTTTGATATTCTGCTGCGTCAGCGCCAGCCAGTTGCCCGCAAACATGGAAGCCACCGCCACAATAGCCAGCATCCACCATATCATCGAGTAGTCGTTGCCGTGAATATCCACATAAAAACGGATCAGCACCACCAGCATTCCCCCCTTTGAAATAGTAGCGATAAAGGCCGATACCGGCAGCGGCGCGCCTTCGTAGATATCCGGCGCCCACATGTGGAACGGCACTACGCCCAGTTTGAAGCCGATGCCGATCAGCATCATGCCGAAGCCCGCCAGCACAGTCACCGGTATATATCCTGCCTGCCGCAGCGCAGCGCCGATACCCGGAAAATCCATATGCCCCGTGAACGCATACACGAGCGCCATACCAAATAACAGGAAAGCAGAGGACAATGCCGCCAGGATAAGATATTTGATGCCTGCCTCATCTGAGCGTTCGCGGGCCCGGAGATATGCGATCAGTCCATACAGGCTGATACTGAGTATTTCCAGGCCCAGGAACAGTGACATAAAATGCCGGCTTACCACCAATACCAAAGCCCCGGTGGTGGCCAGCGGCAACAGGAGATAATACTCCTCCTTGCGTTCTTCCCTTTCTTCAAAATAATTGTAGGATAACAGCAGGATGATGAAACCCGACGTGAGCCCCAGCCCGGTATTAAAGAGTGAAAACTCGTCCACAACCAGCAGCGGCGGCACGGTATGCGGGATATACAACGCCGCCGGGATGATAGCCGTCAGCGCCATCAGGTAGGCCAGCAAGGAAAAGGCATACGTGATGCGGTGATTACGTTTAATGGCGATCAGCAGCATGGAGATCACCACTGCCGTGAACAGGGTGATCAATGGCCCAAGGCTTATGAAATCAGCGAACGACATAATCTGTTTTTTGTGAAGTTTTCAAAACCGGTTGCGGATGTAATCCCAGTAAAAGAATGGCCATCACCAGTGCTACGATGATCACCAGCTCCCGTTTGTTGAGATCGGACAAAGTGTACTGCCGGGTTCCCTGTCCGAAGAATACTTTCTGCATGATGCGCAGTGAATAGGCAGTGGCCACCACGAGGCCGATGGCCGCAAACACCGTGATCCAGCGGTTGGCCTGCCAGCTGCCCATTAGGATAAGGAATTCCGCCACAAAATTGCCCAGCCCCGGCAGCCCCAGCGACGCCATCACGAAGATCATTGTCGCGCTGCCCATTACCGGCATTTTGGACCATAGTCCGCCCATCTCCAGGATGTTGCGGGTATGGATACGCTCATACAGCGCGCCGGCGATGATAAACAAGGCGCCGGTGCTTATACCGTGCGCGATCATCTGCATCACCACCCCTTCGTAAGCCAGCGCATTAAAAGAAAATGCCCCTACCAGTACAAACCCCATGTGGCTCACGCTCGTATAGGCGATGAGCCGCTTCAGGTCTGTCTGCGCATAAGCCAGCATACCGCCGTAAATGATGCCCAGCACCCCGAGGAACATGATCCACGGCGCAAAGTAGGCCGATGCTTCCGGGAACAGCGGCAATACCAGCCGCAGGATACCATAGGCCCCTGTCTTTAGCAGCAGCCCCGCCAGAATTACGCTGCCGGCCGTAGGCGCCTCGGTGTGTGCATCCGGCAGCCAGGTATGAAAAGGAACGGCCGGCAGCTTCACCATAAAAGCGATGAGGAAGCCCAACATCAGCCAGCGGGCCGTTTCCTGCTGCATAGGTGTGTTCAGCAGGGAGAAATAATCGTACGTATATACGCCGGTGTTAGCACCGTGAATAAAATACAGCGCCAGGATAGCCAGCAACATCAACAAGCCGCCGGCCTGTGTAAAAATGAAGAACTTATTGGCCGCATATTCCCTGTTCTCATGTCCCCAGATACCGATCAGGAAATACATCGGTATCAGCATCATCTCCCAGAAAAAATAAAAGAGAAAAAGATCCATGGTAAGAAACACACCGGTGATACCTGCCAGCACAAACAGCAGATTAAAATGAAAGAAACCTACCCGCTGGTTGATTTCTTTCCAGGAGATCAGCACGGCCAGCGCCCCGAGAAAAAAGGTGAGCACCAGCATCAGCAAAGACAGGCCATCCATGGCCAGGTTCAGGCTGATGCCAAAATGCGGCACCCAATCCGTTTTGTACTGGTACAACCACTGGCCGCCGGATGCAGGATAGGTAGCCCATATCTGCGCCGTTACCGCCAGGTCCGCCAGCAGGCAGGCCAGCGCTATATATCTCGGCCACAACGTGTTCCGTGCCGCCGCTATCCAGGACAGCAGCCCTCCGGCCAACGGGATGATGATCAGTAACAGGAGAATCATTTGTTTCTACATTTAACCGTTAACGTTAGGAGACCATATGCAGCCGCCATATCAATACCGACAGGATGGCTACCGCGCCCAATACCACGCCCATGATATACCAGCGGAGAATACCGCTTTGCGTACGCGCCATCAGGTTATGACAAGCCTCCATCAGTTGCGCCGTTCCGGTATATATTTTATCGATCAGGTCTTTTCGATTGACATTAGAGAGATAAACAAATGGTTGCACGATCAGCGCGTCATACAGCGCGTCCATGTCCCAGCCGCGCCGCCAGCAGCCCTGCAGCCATACCTGCCCCGGCATGCTGAGGAAGTCCACCATACCCTGCGGCCTTCTGATCACCCACATATAAGCCAGCCAGATACCCCCCAGCGCCAGCACAGCCGATATTAGCTGCGACATCCATTCCAGGGCCACGCTGTCTGTTGCCAGCTGCACCGCCGGCAACACCGGCAGCAACCAGTGGCTGAACAGGGCCACATGCCCCAGCGTGTGCGGCAGTTCTATAAACCCGGCAACGGTAGACAATACCGCGAGGATATACAATGGCACCATCATCACGGGGCCGGGTATATGATGTACTTTCGTTTTGGCTTCCCCGTAGAAGACCAGGAAAAACATACGGAAAGTGTACATGCCTGTCAGCAAAGCCCCCAGCATACCCGCCAGCCAATAGGCTTTATGCCCGCCGGCTGCCGCGAGTGACAGCCAGATGATCTGGTCTTTGCTGTAAAAACCTGCCGTAACAAAAGGGACGGCTGTCAGCGATGCGCAACCGATAAGGAACACCCAGAAAACACCGGGCAGCAGCTTTTTCAGTCCGCCCATTTTAAACATGTCCTGCTCATGATGCAATGCCACAATCACCGCGCCCGCTCCCATGAACAACAACGCTTTGAAAAACGCATGCGTCACAAAATGGAAGATGGCGGCCGACCAGGCGCCGCATCCCAGTGCGAGGAACATATATCCTATCTGGCTGATGGTGGAATAAGCCAGCACTCGTTTGATGTCTGTCTGCACCAGCGCGCTGACGCCCGCCATCAGCAGCGTGAGGGCGCCTATCACCGCCGTCGCCGTTTGTGCGGCGGGAGACAGTTCAAAGACCACATGCATACGTGCGATCAGGTATACGCCGGCCGTCACCATGGTAGCGGCATGTATCAGTGCGCTCACCGGTGTGGGGCCTGCCATGGCATCGGGCAGCCATGTTTGCAGCGGCAGCTGTGCCGACTTGCCCACGGCGCCGCCAAGCAACAGCAACGCGATCAGCGTCACCATCGGATCACCCTTCGCCCACAATACCGGCGCCTCCTGTAACAGCCGCTGTATATTGAGCGTGCCCATGTGCTCAAACAGCAGGAACAGGGCGATGGCCATCGCCGTATCCCCTACTCTGGTCACAATAAAGGCTTTGCGCGCCGCGTAGTTATTGGCAGGGTCTTTATACCAGAAGCCGATCAGCAGGTAACTGCAGAGCCCCACGCCTTCCCAGCCGAGGTATAATAACAGGAGATTGTCTGCCATCACCAGTACCAGCATGGAGCCGACAAACAGGTTCATGCAGGCGAAAAAACGGCCATAGTCTTCATCATCCTGCATGTAACCGGTAGCATATACATGAATTAAAAAGCCAACAATGGTAATCACCAGTACAAACACCACCGACAAAGCATCCATGCGGAAATCGATGCCCGCAGCGAAGCCCGGCACCTGTACCCACTGCCATACATGCTGCACCACCGGCTCTTTGCCGGCAGCAGCCACCGCCGCCGCCACTGCCAGCGCTACTAACGCCGACAGCGCCACGCTGCCGCAGCCGATCACGGTAACGGCAGTACGGCTTACACGTTTCCAGCAAAGCATGAGTATACATGCGCCGAGAAAAGGAATGGCAGGTATGAGTGCAGGCAGCATCTGGCAAAGTTTTAATGGTGATAAGGATTAATTAACCGTTCATCCTGCTGGCTTCGTCACTATCCAGCGTGCGGAGCTGATGATATAACTGTAATATCAGCGCCAGCCCCACCGACACTTCCGCAGCAGCCATCGCGAGGATGAACATAAACATCACCTGCCCGTCGGCCTGCCCCCAGTGGGAAGCGGCCACCACAAAAGCGAGTCCGGCTGCGTTGAGCATGATCTCCACTGACAGCAACATAAAGATGATATTGCGCCGGATCAATACGCTGATCAGCCCCAGCACAAACAGGATACCGGCCAGTAACAGGCCCGCTGTTGTAGGATGCAGGTTCATGTGTTCAGATTATTTTCAAGAAATCGATGTAAGGTTTTCTTATGTTGCCGTCCGAGATGATAAGCTCCCACTATGCCGGCCATCAACAGAATGCCCGTCAGTTCCACAGCTATCAGGTAAGGGCCGAACAAGGCCATGCCTACCTGTTTGGGTGGCACCACCTGTATACCTGCGGCTGGCTGTTTGTTCTGCACGATCAGGTACAGCAGTTCCCCCAGCAGCACGAGGCAAAACACCCCCGGCACAATCCATATCCGTGGCCGTAGCCAGGCTTTCTCGTGCTCGGCGGTTTCCAGCCCGAGGTTCAGCATCATTACAAAAAAGATAATGAGCACCATGATAGCGCCGGCATAAATGATGATCTCCAGCACTGCCATAAACGGCGCACCATACGTATATAATACCACCGACACCGCCAGCAGCGATACCACGAGATATAACAACGCGTGCATGATATTATAGCAGGTGACGACCCTCACCGTAGCCGCCACGGCTATTAATGCCGCTACGATAAATGCGATGTCCATGATATTGCTGTTTTATGGTAACAGGCTTTTGATATCTACCGGTGGTTCTTCCTGTTCCGCTTCTCCTTTGTCTTTGTTCTTAATAGCCAAACCGGCGACCTTGTAATAGTTGTATCCAGGGTACTTGCCCTGGCCCGGTATCAGCAGGTCATGCTTTTCATATACCAGGTTCTGACGATTATATTCCGCCATTTCAAAATCAGGTAGCAGCTGTATAGCGTAGGTAGGGCAAGCCTCTTCACAGAACCCGCAGAAGATGCAGCGGGAAAAATTGATCCGGAAAAATTCCGGGTAGCGGCGCCCGTGTTCATCTTCCGTGGCTTGTAAAGAGATGCAGTCCACCGGACAGGCGGCTGCGCAGAGATAACAGCCAACACAACGTTCTTCACCGTCAGGGTCCCGTGTGAGAGCGATACGCCCTCTCCACCGCGCCGGCAGCGGCGCCTTCTGTTCGGGATACTGGTAAGTGTCCCGCTTATGGAACATATGCAGAAACACGAGCCACATACTGCGCAATAGACTAAACATATATTTTGATATTTAGTTATTTAATTATTTGGATATTAACCAGAGCTTGATCGCTGCCGTCACCCACAGGTTGAGCAACGATAACGGAAACAACACTTTCCATCCGTATTCCATCAGCTGGTCATACCGCGGCCGTGGCATGGATGCCCGCAGCAGGATGAACAGGGAGATGAAAGCAAACGTTTTAATGGCAAACCACACCACTGGCGGCAGGAAGGCGGGGCCGAGCCAGCCTCCGAAGTAGAGCGTTACCACCATGGCGGAGATAAGTGTCACGCCCAGGTATTCACCGATGAAAAACATCCCGAATTTCATCCCGGAATATTCTGAGTGAAAGCCCGCCACCAGCTCACTTTCCGCTTCGGGAATATCAAACGGCAGCCGGTGTGTTTCGGCAATACCCGCTACCATAAAAATGAGGAACCCCAGCAGTTGCGGGACGATGAACCATACCGTACGCTGCGCCTCCACGATCTGCTGCAGGTTAAAACTGCCGCTGAGCACCACTACGCCCATGAGCGCCAGTCCCATGAACACTTCATAGCTGATCATCTGCGAAGCGCCACGCATGGCGCCCAGCAGGGCGTATTTGTTGTTGGAAGCCCAGCCGCCCAGCACGATGCTGTACACGCCTAGCGACGACATGGCGAGGAAAAAGAGAATGCCGATATTAAGGTCCGCCACCACAATATTGGGGGCAAACGGCACGATCACAAAACTCATCAATACACTGGCCACCACTACGGCCGGCGCAAATACAAACACCACTTTATCGGCAAACGGAGGGATCCAGTCTTCTTTAAAGAACAGCTTCAGCGTGTCTGCCAATACGATAAACAGGCCGAAGGGCCCCGCCCTGTTAGGGCCGTAGCGGTCCTGCCACAGGGCCAGCATCCTGCGTTCCAGCCATATCAGTCCTGCGGCTGTATTTAACAGTACGAAGAGTACTCCTCCGATAATCCACCAGGCGTTTATCATAGCTTTAAATTTTAACCAGCTGCGGCGCTTCCGCCACCTGCATATGCGGCAGCCCTACCGGGATGCCGGCGGCTCCTTTCTGCAGGGTGTCGTTGATCACGACCGGCAGCGCGTACTGGTGTCCGTTATCCATAAAATAAAGCAGATGTCCTGCCGCCACCTGAAAACGATGCGCGTCTTCGCTGTGCAGCATAATATAGGGAGCAGGCATCCGCTGGGCGATGCCCGGCGTATGAATGCTCAGTTCTTCCGATCCGAAAATGTGGTAGAGCGGCACCAGCAGCAGATGGCCCCCTACCGGGATGAAAGGATCGGGTATGTTGGTATAAAATTTCGTTTGACCGTTTACGTTAGGTTCCAGCAGGCGTTTGCCGGGGTTGCCGCCGTGCAGGGGGCCGCCTGTTTCTACCTGGTATTTGTTGACCGACTGCACCGAGTTCCAGCCCGGCGCCCAGAAGAAGGGGATCACGGAGGAAGGTGGTTCGCCCCGGTATCCTTCCATGGTGAAAGACAGGGCGGTGTCAGCATCTTCCGCGGGTTTGGGTTCGCTGACGTTCACATTGGCCAGCATGGCGGTACGCCCGCTGTAACGGTGCGGCTCCCTGGGTATCTTCTGACCGGCGATGCGGAAATCTGCCGGCGGCGTGATGGTATCGATGCCGGAAAATACCGGATATCGGGCTGCGATGGCCCTAAGCAGATCGTCATAGTGCAGCAGGGAGCGAAGGAAGGTATGCCCGCACACGTCCGCCAGCTGCAACAGCCAGCGCCAGCTTTCCTGTATGGCGCCCTGCGGGTTAAACACCTGCAGGAAGCGCTGTGCACGGCCTTCATTGTTGACCAGCGTGCCGTCCGCCTCTGCAAAAGTACCGGCGGGCAGTACGATATTGGCTCTTTCGGTAGTAGGATTATGCAGATGATCGAGCACGATCACTTCTCTGCAGTGGTTGAAGAACTGGTTGGCCGTATGCAGGTCCAGCCGGCGGTACAGGTCATTTTCCAGTATCAGCACTGTCTCTGCGTTACCGTTGAGTACTGCATCTACCGCTGATTCCAGGCGATGGCCGCCCAGCATTTCGAGGCCCATGCTGTTGCATTCCGGTACGGTAAAAGAGAGCATGGCGTCAGCGCCTTGCTGTTTCAGGGCCCAGGCCAGGTTGGCCGCAGCCCTGATCACCTGTTCGCTACCGCCCCCATAGCCGGCTATTACCAGCGGCCGCTTCGCCCCCCTGAGCGCAGCAGCGATGGTAGCAGCCGCCTGTCTCCCTTCTTCCGACATGCCGGTTACTTCCGGTAAGGTACCGTCCAACAGATGACTAACAGCAAAGGCTATACGCGCAATATTATCAGGCGCGGTATGATAGGCGCCGGTAGCCAGTTCGTCCAGTTTGGTTTCCACCACGTTCAGGATAAAGAGCGGCCCTTTGTCGTCCTGTACCGCCTCCCGCACGGCCGCATCCTGCCAGGCAGGCATATGGATATTGCTGATGGCATGGTCCACCGGCATACGCCGGATGGCCTGGCGTACAGAGAGCGCCAGCATAGGGGCCGTATTGGTGAGGTCTTCGCCCAGGATCACCACCGCGTCAGCGGCAGCGGCTTCCTGCATGGAGGCTGACCGTACCGGGCCTTCCTGCAGCAGTTCCAGCATCAGGCGGACCAGCTCATGTTCCGTCTCCCCGATACCGATATAAAAATTGTCCGCTCCTACCAGTTCCTTCAGCACATAGTTGGATTCCACAGAGGCCCGCGGGGAACCGATGCCGATCACCTTACCCGGCTTCATTCGGTTCCGCACATGTTGCAGCACCGGCAGCCCGTTGGCCCTGTCGTCCGGTGAATGAACCACCAGCGGCTCACGGATACGGTCTTTACTGTTGACGAACTCATAACCATAACGGCCACGGTCACAAAGGAAATAACCGTTCACCGCCCCGTTGTAGCGGTTGGTGATCTGCCGCAGGGAGCCGTAACGTTCGCCCGCAATGATATTGCAACCAAGGCCGCATCCCTGGCAGATGGATGGCGCCGTGGTCAGGTCCCACTTGCGGGTATAATGCTGTTTGAGTGTTTTATCGGTGAATACGCCGGTAGGGCATACTTCCACCAGGTTGCCGCTGAACTCACTTTCCAGCGTACCGTCCTGCTGACGGCCAAAATAAACGTGGTTATGCGCAGCAAAAACATCAAGGTCTTTACCGCCGGCAAAGTCCTTATAGAACCGTACGCAGCGATAGCACTGGATGCAGCGGTTCATTTCGTGGTTGATAAAAGGTCCCAGTTGCTGATTGCGGTACGTCCTTTTGGAGAAATGGTAGTCACGGTATACGTGGCCGGTCATTACCGTCATATCCTGCAGGTGACAGGAGCCACCTTCGTCGCATACGGCGCAGTCATGCGGATGGTTGGTCATGAGCCAGCCGATCACATGACCCCGGAAAGCGACCGCGTCACTATCGTTGACGGATAAACGCATACCCTCTCTCACCGGCTCCATGCAGGCCATCATCAGCCTGCCACGGGTATCCTGTTCATCTTTAAAGATTTTGACAGCGCACTGGCGGCAGGCCCCTACCGATCCGAGGGCCGGGTGCCAGCAGAAGTACGGCAGGTTGAGGCCGAGCGACAAACATGCTTCCAGCAGGTTTTTGCCTTCCTTCACCTCATATGGGATATTATCAATGTTGATGATGGGCATACGGGCATTTTTTTTCTTTGATATGTTGTTCGAAATCCTCCCTGAAGTACTTCAGGGCACTCTGCAGGGGCTCCATGGCCCCCGGCGCAAGGGCGCAGAAGGTGTTGCCGGGCCCCAGCAGTCTGGCATGCCTTTCCAGCAGTTCCAGATCCGATGGCTCACCGGTACCGTTTTCCAGCGACCATAATATTTTTTCCGTCCAGGGCAGTCCCTCCCGGCAAGGTGTACAGAAGCCGCACGACTCCTGTGCGAAAAAATGTTCGAGGTTATGTACAAAGCCGACGGGGCACGTGCGATCGTCGAGCACGACCATCGTGCCGGTACCCAGCCTGCTGCCTGCGGCAGCCACGCCGGCGAAATCCATTTTCACATCCAGATGGGCATCCGTCAGAAAATCAGTGGATGCGCCACCGGGCAGGGCCCCACGGAAGCGGTAGCCGTTCCGCATACCGCCTGCATGTTCTTCCAACAGTTCGCGCATAGTAATACCCATTGGCAGCTCCCATGCACCGGGCTTATTGACCCTGCCACTGACGCCATAAATTTTCGTACCCCCGTCGGCGGTATAACTCAGGGATTTAAACCACGCTTCGCCGTTATTGACGATGTGGGAAATCCAGCTGAGGGTTTCAACATTGTTGACGATGGTAGGTTTTCCAAACAGTCCGCTTACCTGCGGAAACGGCGGCTTGGCGCGGGGGGTGGCGCGTTTGCCTTCCAGTGAGTTGAGCAGGGCGGTTTCTTCACCGCACATATATCTGCCCACACCGGTGTGCAGCTGCATCTCGAGGCTGAAAGCGCTGCCGAGGATATTTTTTCCCAGGTACCCTGCCGTATAGGCGTCGGCGATAGCCCGGCGCATTTCGCGGGCTGCATCTTTATAAGCCCAGCGGAGGAAAACGAAAGCGTCGGTAGCCTGGATGGCATAAGATGCCAGGATCATGCCTTCCAGCAGCTGGTGGGGGTTGCCCTCCAGCAGCCAGCGGTCTTTAAAGGTACCTGGCTCCATTTCGTCTGCGTTGGCGATCAGGTATTTCGGGCCGGGCACATTCATGGGCACAAAGCTCCATTTCATCCCGGTAGCAAAACCGGCGCCGCCGCGGCCTTTGAGGTTGGCCTCTTTGACCAGCGTGCTGACCTGCGCCGGTTCCATATCCCGCAATGCTTTACGCAGGGCGGAATAACCACCCACGGCTTCGTACTCCCGGAGATGCAGGGCAGCGCCGTTATCAGGAATATGTTGTGTGAGTGGTCTTTCCATTGTATACCAGATTGGTTTTAATGATATTTTTCCAGTATTTGTTCGAGATCTTCCGGTTGGAGGTCCCGGTATAAGTCTTCGTCTATCATCAGTGCCGGCGCGTGATCGCAGGTGCCGAGGCAGGCGTTGGGCAGCAGGGTAAACCGTTCGTCGGCCGTTGTCTGTCCGTAGCCGATCAGCAGTATTTCGTGCAACCGCTGCCGTAGCGCCGTATATCCCATCACGTAGCAGCTGATACTGTCGCACAGCAGGATGATGTGCCGGCCTACCGGTTTGCGGAAGATGAGATTGTAAAAAGTCGCCACGCTGTCCACCTCCGCGGCGCTCATCTCCAGCATCGCAGCGATATCGGCCACACTTTCGTCAGATACCCAGCGCCGCTCCTGCTGCACTATTTTGAGCGCTTCGATGCAGGCAGCCTTCTTCACCGGTACATGCCGGAGCTCGTGTGAGATTTTCTCTATTTCGATGGCGGACAACATATCATTTACGGATTTTGAAATTTTGTTATTTTGATATTTTATTGCGTGTGCATTTTGTAGTTCTAATACAATATTTCTA
The DNA here is from genome assembly GCF_012516375.2 of Chitinophaga oryzae. NCBI lineage: Bacteria > Pseudomonadati > Bacteroidota > Chitinophagia > Chitinophagales > Chitinophagaceae > Chitinophaga > Chitinophaga oryzae. The sequence goes on along the minus strand of NZ_CP051204.2, from coordinate 2,651,338 downwards.
TAGCCGAACAGTCATATTCCGGTAAGCAGATAGCTTCATCGCCAAGTCCCGCTCCCCCAAATCCCAAAATTCCAAAATCCCAAAATTCCAAAATCCCAAAATCTCTAAATCTCACCGGTCTATATCCGCCAGCACATAGTCCATCCCTCCCAGTATCGACAGCAGGTCGGCCACGGTATACCCTTTACTGATGAGCGGTATCATCTGCATATGAGGGAATGACGGCGTGCGGATACGGGTGCGGTAGGAACCGGTATTTCCGTCGCTGACGAGATAATAGCTGTTCCAGCCTTTGGTGGCTTCGGTGCATACCATGGCTTCGCCCGGCGGGATGACCGGTCCCCAGCTGACGTTGAGGAAATGGTGTATGAGTGTTTCGATGTCGTGCATGGTATGTTGTTTCACCGGCGGGGTAGCCAACGGGTGGTGCGATTTAAAATCGCCGGCAGGCATATATTCCAGGCACTGCTGTACAATGCGGAGGCTCTGCCTCATTTCTTCCACCCGTACTACCGCGCGGTCGTAACAATCACCATTGTGAGCGACCGGGATCTCGAAAGCGAAGTTTTCGTAGCCGCCATAGGGTCTTTTCTTGCGCAGGTCCCATTCGAGGCCGCAGGCGCGCAGCCCCGGTCCTGTAACGCCCCACTCTATGGCTTCTTCGAGCGTATAGATACCAATACCTTTAGTGCGTACTTTAAACAGGTAGTTTTTCATGACCATTTTGTCGTACTCCCGCAGTTTGCGCGGGAAGTAGTCCACAAAATTTCTGACCAGCGTGTCCCAGCCTTTGGGCAGGTCCTGTGCTACGCCTCCTATGCGGAACCAGTTGGGATGCATGCGGCCGCCGCAAATGGCTTCGATGATCTCGAATACCCGTTCCCTGTCGGTGAACATGTAGAATACAGGCGACAGCTGGCCGAGGTCCTGGGCAAAGGTGCCATACCATACAAGGTGGCTGGCGATACGGAACAGTTCGCAGAGCATAATACGGATCACCTGGGCGCGCAGCGGCACTTCGATGCCGGCGAGTTTTTCCACGGCCAGCAGGTAAGCGAGGTTGTTGTTGACCCCGCCGAGATAGTCAATACGGTCGGTATAAGGGATATAGGTATGCCAGGACTGCCGTTCGCCCATTTTTTCGGCGCCGCGGTGGTGGAAGCCGATATCGGGTACCGCGTCGATGATATTTTCACCGTCCAGCTGCAGGATGATACGTAATACGCCATGTGTGCCGGGGTGCTGAGGGCCGATATTGAGGAACATAAAGTCGGCGTCGTCGCTGTGCCGCTTCAGTCCCCATTCTTCGGGGCTGAACTGCAGTGCGTGCTGTTCCTGGTCCACTTTTTCATCGAAAAGTTTGAAAGGTCCCATTTCGGTAGCACGGGCGGGATGCTCTTTGCGGAGGGGGTGGCCCTGCCAGGTGCGGGGCATCAGGATACGTTGCAGATGGGGATGGCCATTGAACCGGATGCCAAACATGTCGTACACTTCCCTTTCATACCAGTTGGCGGCAGGCCATAGGTGGGTGATGGTGTCCTGGGAAGGGAATTCGCCGTGGAGGCCGACTTTCAGGCGCAGAAACTGATTTCTGTCGAAGGAGAAGAGCGTGTATACCAGTGTGAAATCGTAGGGCTTGTGGCCGTTCTGCTCTTTTTTGTACGCACGCTCATCGATGGCCGTAAGGTCATAGAGCATACGAAAAGGCATTTTTATTTCCGACTTAAGGTATTGTAGTATGGCCACAATCTTCTCCTGTGGCGTCCTGAGGGTGGGCGTCTCATCCCGTGTGGTTAGCGGCTTGATGGTATCTTCGCCGAAACGGGAGCTTAATTCCGCTACAATGCTCTCTGGCATGGCGTATTAAGTTTGACTGTGAGGGGACAGGTGATTATTGATCCGTTACTTTAAGTATTATTCATATATCCGTTACTGTTAGTAAATAGATTTTATATTTCGTCAGGTGTTTTAAATTGTGTCATTTGTTGTCTTTGATCGTGCAGCCGTTCCCGTTGAGATGTTTTTTCCGGGCGTATCACGCCCTGGTCGCCGATGACCCAGCTGAGCGGCCGTTGTTCTTTGCCTACACTGTCGCGCAGCAGGAGCAGGCCCTGCATGAAAGCGTCCGGCCTTGGCGGGCATCCGGGCACATACACATCTACCGGCAGGAATTTATCCACGCCCTGCACTACGCTGTAGATATCGTACATACCGCCGGAGTTGGCGCAGGAGCCCATAGAGATGACCCAGCGGGGTTCCATCATTTGTTCATAAAGGCGTTTGATAACGGGCGCCATTTTGATGAATACGGTGCCTGCAATGATCATAACGTCCGCTTCGCGGGGGGTACCGCGGATCACTTCCGCGCCGAAGCGGGCGAGGTCGTATTTGGGTGTCATGGCGGTGGCCATCTCCACAAAACAACAGGATAATCCGAAGTGAAAGGGCCACATGGAATTTTGCCGTCCCCAGCCGAGGAGGCGTTCTACACTGGTAAATACTACGCTTTGCTGCACCACGTCTTCCATGGAGGTGTTACCAGCTACTTTTCCAGCGGGGTCCCCGGCTTTTGTTAACCACCATTTCATATCATGCAGGTGTTACTGTTGAACAATGAGCACGGAGCATACGGTGTTAGGTCATGGCCTGTTGCTGTTGGAGCGGCGTAAAAGCATCGTTGTGTGCCTGGCTTTCCTTTTTGCGTTTCTTGTATGCGCGTAAAATTTTCCGGCCATCCGGACCGAAGTCCAGCGCACCATTCCGCCACTCGTATATCAACACGGCCAGTAGGATGAGCATAAATACAGATACGCCTGCGAAGCCTACCCATCCCACTTCCTGGTAGGCGATGGCCCAGGAAATGATCAATACTGTTTCAATGTCAAAAATGACAAACAGCATGGCTATCAGGTAGAATTGAGAGGGGAAGCGAAGTCGTGCGGAGCCCGTGGAAACGATACCGGATTCATATGCTTCACCGGTAGCACGGTCTTTATGACGTTGTCCAAGCACATACGACAATGCCAGTATGAGACTTACCAGTATCAATACTATGCCGCCATATGCTACAAATGGCCAAACAGGGATGGTATCATTAACAGCGCTTTGCAAGGTGTTCGCCCTCCCGAGCGATTGACTTTAAAGTTCCGTTTATTACCAATCTTTTGAGTCTGCTTCTGAAGAATTGTGTCTTTAATCAAAACCGTTTTGGGGCAGGAAGAAAATATTGTTTCATAGTTAGTTATCATAACGTCAGAAACCTCATAACGGTATAGGCTATATGTTTATCTGAAATTACAAACAATCCGGCAATAAAACAAAAATGATTTTGCCTGATCATGTATGTGTGCCGGTAATATAACATTCAAGACTGGTGATGATATGGCGCTGATCGTCTATAATAAATTTCACCACGTCTCCAATAGAAATAAGGCCGATCAGTCTTCCCTGCGCATCGGTAACAGGCAGGTGACGGATACGTTTGTCTGTCATCTTCACCATACAGTCTTCGATGGAATCTTCTTCTGTAACAGTGATCGGGCGTTCCGTCATGATTTCACGGATCAGTGTTTCCTTGGAAGCGCGACCTTTTAAAATCACCCTGCGGGCATAATCCCTTTCAGAAAAAATCCCCAGGAACCTGTCATCTTCATCTACTACGGTGAGTGCGCCTACGTTACGGTCAACCAGCATCTGCAGGGCTTCAAAAACAGTGTTGTCTGGTCGGATGGAGTAAACTGCATGACCCTTGCCCTGCAGGATATTGCGTACTTTTCCCATGGCAAGCCTAATTTAGAAAGTTAGAAAATGTGAAAAACCAACTTTACCTAAGTTAAGCAATTTAACCGGTAAAATCAAGGGAGAATTCTCACAGGGCCGTAGTACCGGATTGCAGCCGAAAGGATGAAATATGCCTGCGCTCTCGGGGGCAAAGGGGGTAGCGCTTTCCGGGGGGCAAAGGGTCCAAAGGGTTCTTTCCAGCATTCCAGGGTTCCCCGGGCTCACGCCCGGGGCAACGATGTTATTCAGGCTGTTTTTGGGGAAAAGGGAAATGGAGGTATGTTTGTTTTTTCAGAGGAATGGAGGCGTGAATGTTTCATGGCAAGGCCCGGACCATAAAATAGCCCGGGCCTTGCTACAACCATTCGGTATATTGTTAATATAGTGTTTCCAGCCCTTTTACTATTGCTGGTTTATCCTGGTGCAGGTCCATCACCACAATCTCATTATTCCCTTTCTTCAGCCAGGAAGCCGGGCAATAGAGGCGGTGCTGAGGGCCTATTTCCCAATAACGGCCCAGGTTATGCCCGTTCACCCATACGAGCCCTTTTTTCCAGGCGGATACGTCAATGTACGTGTCGCCGGTTTGGTCCAGGGAGAAGGTGCCTTTAAAAAACTGTCCGGCTTTGCCGGTATTGCCGGACGAGGCGGTAAGCCCGGCTATGTCCTTTTCGGTCAGCGGCAGCCCGTACACGTCCCAGTTCATCAGCGTCATACCGTTGAGCGTCACCCTTTCTGTAATGCCTTTCCGGTCAATAATACCGTCGGCAAAATTGATACGGCCCATGCCTTCCACCAGCACTTCCAGTACCGGATTGGCCACGCTGGTTTTGGGCAGATCAATGGACTTCTCCCCCAGCCTGCGGTCTATTTTACCAACGTACTGACCGTTGAGGAACACCGTGGCATAGTCATGCAGGTCCCTGATCAAGAGTTTTCCGCTTTTATGGCCGATGAGGGTGGTTTTATACAGCATAAAGCCATAGTCCTGGCCATAAGCCTCGAAAGGACGGGGCTGTACGTCATGTACCGCCTGCGGAAGATGGTCCCACACGCTGGTAAAGGGCGTTAAAGTCACTTCCGGGAAACTGATCGCCGGAATGGGGGCCGGCACAGGAGGTAATTTTTTTCCCTTCGGGAGATAAGACGCCAGCAGCTGGCGCAATGCTTCGTATTTGGGGGTGGCCCTCCCCTGCTCGTTGATGGGCGCATCATAATCGTAACTGGTCACGTCCGGTTCATATCCTTTGCCACCGGAATTGGCGCCGGCGGTGTAACCGAAATTGGTCCCCCCATGGATCACGTAGAGGTTAAAGGACCGTTTGGTGTCCATCAGGAACTTCACCTCTTTCACAATACCTTCCGTCCCCGGGCGCTGCCAGCCTTCGCCCCAGTGCGTCAGCCAGCCGGGATAAGATTCGCTGCTGAAGGCCGGTACGTCCGGATTTTGTTTCCTGGCCGCCGCAAAGTCAGCTTCCGAGCCGCCGGAGTCCAGGCCTATAGCGGCGCCGTCTACGGTGCCGGCTTCCAGCATGTAAGCGGTAGGACCGTCAGCCGTATAAAAGGGGATATCGATGCCATTCTTTACCCACAGATCTTTAAGTGCGTTCAGGTAGTTTTTGTCGTTACCATAGCTGCCGTATTCGTTCTCAATCTGCATCATCACCACCGGGCCGCCCTGTGTTACGAGCAACGGCTTCACTTCGGCGGCAAGGCGCGTCACATACCGGTCCACCGCTTCCATATAGCGCGGGTCCATGCACCGTACTTTGATATCGGGCGTCTGCAGCAGATACGGCGGCAGCCCGCCGAATTCCCACTCCGCACATACGTACGGACCGGGGCGCAGGATCACCCACATCCCTTCCTGCTGCGCGATACGGATAAATTCAGCAATGTTGTGATTGCCGCTACTGAAATCGAACTGCCCTTTTACCGGCTCATGGTAGTTCCAGAACACATAGGCGGCAATAGTATTACAGCCCATCGCTTTGGTCATTTTAATGCGATGACGCCAGTATTCCTGCGGGATACGTGCCGGATGCATCTCCCCGCTGATCATCTGATAGGGTTTACCATCGAGGAGGAATTCCGATTTGCTGAGCGCAAAAGTGTGTTTTTGTTGTGCTGAAACGGCCTGTCCTATGCAACAGGACAAAGCGAGTGCAAGTATTGTTTTTTTCATGGTTCACTTATATCAATTACGAATTACGAATTACGAATTGGGAGTTAATTCGCTGCCTGGCATACTAGTAACCTCGTAATTCGTAATTCGTAATTCGTAATTCGTAATTCTATTAAATATTTCCTTTCTTCAGTTCACTCACCGCATGGTCGCAGGCTCTTGCTGTCAGCGCCATGTAGGTGATGGACGGGTTTACACAGGAAGAGGATGCCATACAGGCGCCATCGGAGATGAACACATTTTTGGCGGCATGTACCTGGTTAAAACCATTGAGCACGGACGTTTTAGGGTCTTTCCCCATCCTGGCGGTGCCCATTTCGTGGATACAGTGGCCCGGGGGCGGTGCCGAGTCGTAGCCGTGAACATTTTTCAGTCCGGCTGCTTCCAGCATTTCTTTGGCGCTCTCCTGCATGTCTTTACGCATAGCTTTTTCGTTCTCTTTGAATTCGCAGTCGATATCGAGGGTAGCCAGACCGTATTTATCTTTTTTCTCTTTATTGAGCGATACTTTGTTTTCGAAATAAGGCAGGTGTTCGCCCCAGGAACCGATGCCCATACTCCATTTGCCGAGGCCTGTCTGTGCTTCCTTCAGTGCCACGCCGATGCCCTCGAAGCTTTCGCCTCTGCCTCTGCCGGCGCCGCCCTGGTAACCGAAACCGCGGACATAGTCTTTCTGCTTCGTTTGCTCGTTTACGTTACGGAAGCGGGGGATATAAATACCGTTGGGTCTGCGGCCGGCGCCATGGTATTGGTCTTCGAAGCCGTCGAATTCACCACCGGCGCCTACACCGAAGTGGTGGTCCATCAGGTTGTGGCCCAGTTGTCCGCTGTCGTTGCCGAAACCGTTCGGGAAGCGGTCGGAGACGGAGTTGAGCATGACCCAGGTGGTACCCAGCGTAGAAGCGTTCAGGAAGATGATATTAGCGTAGTATTCCACTGTTTGCAATGTATGGGCGTCCATGACCCTTACACCGGTCGCTTTGCTTTTGTCCTTATCGTACAGCACTTCCAGTACGATGGAGTCCGGGCGCAGGGTAAGGTTGCCGGTAGCGGCGGCAGCCGGCAGGGTAACGCCGTTGCTGCTGAAGTAGCCGGTAAAAGGGCATCCGCGGGCGCACATGCTGCGGTACTGGCAGGGGCCGCGGTTATTCAGCCCTTTGGTGAGGTGGGCGGCACGACCGATGGTCATGATGCGGTCGTTATATTTCTCTTTGATACGGGCGGCTACGTGTTTTTCCAGGCAGTTCATCTCCATGGGAGGCAGGAAAACGCCGTCGGGCAGTTGCGGCAGGCCTTCCGCCTGTCCGCTTACGCCGATGTATTTCTCTACGTAGCTGTACCAGGGAGCGATGTCTTTGTAGCGGATCGGCCAGTCGACGCCGTGACCGTCTTTGGCATTGGCTTCAAAATCAAGATCGCTCCAGCGGTATACCTGGCGGCCCCACATGATGGAGCGGCCTCCTACGTGGTAACCGCGCAGCCAGTTGAACGGCTTTACCTCGTTGTACGGATTTTCTTTATCGTTCACCCAGAATTGCTGGGTAGCTTCGTCAAATGCATAACACCGGCTTTGGATCGGGTGGTTTTCCCGCATCTCGTTGCTGGTCTGCAGGTGGTGTTTAAATTCCCAGGGGTCCATGGTAGCGGTGGTGTAATCCTTGATATGCTCCACGTTGCGGCCTCTTTCCAGCACCAGCGTCTTTAGGCCTTTCTCAGTGAGCTCTTTGGCGGCCCAGCCACCGCTGATGCCGGAGCCTACCACGATGGCATCGTAGGTATTTTCCTTTGTCGCTTTAATATTGAGATTCATGATAATGTTGGGTGTAGTACGGAATTAAAAACTGAAATGCAGCGAGTGACACCGCTGCATTTCAATTTTCCCTAAATTTTACTAAATCAAAAAATAACCAAATATCTAAATAACTAAATGGTTCCTAGATGTTGCCTTTCTTCAGTTCTTTTACGGCATAGTCAGCAGCACGGGCGGTGAGCGCCATGTAAGTGAGGGACGGGTTTACGCAGGCCGCAGAGGTCATGCAGGAGCCGTCTGTTACGAACACGTTTTTCACTGCGTGCATCTGGTTGAAGCCATTGAGCACGGAAGTTTTCGGATCGTGACCCATACGGGCGGTGCCCATTTCATGGATAGCCATACCCGGATAAGAGCCGTTATCGTATGTTTTCACGTTTTTGAGACCGGCCGCTTCCAGCATTTCGGCAGCGTCGTTCATCATGTCCACGCGCATTTTCTTTTCGTTTTCCTTGAATTCGGCATCGAATTTCAAGACTGGTTGTCCCCATGCGTCTTTCACGGAGGTATCGAGGGTCACTACGTTGTCTTCGTATGGCAGACATTCGCCGAAGCCTCCGAGTCCCATGCTCCATTGGCCCGGTTCGGTGAGCATTTCCTTGAAGTCTTTACCCACGCCCATTTCGGCGATGCCACGGCTCCATCCGCCACGGCCGGCGCCGCCCTGGTAACCGAAACCGCGGAGATAGTCGCGTTTGTCGTTACCGATGTTGCGGTAGCGGGGCACATAGATACCGTTGGCGCGGCGGCCGAAGAAGTATTTGTCTTCGTAGCCTTCCGCGGTACCGGAGGCGCCTGTACGGAAGTGATGGTCCATCAGGTATTTGCCCAGTACGCCACTGTCGTTGCCGAGTCCGTTCGGGAAGCGGGAAGAGGTGGAGTTGAGCATCACAAAGGTGGAACCGAGGGTAGAACCGTTGATGAAGATGATCTTCGCGTAGTATTCCACCATTTCTTTGGTGTGTTTGTCGATCACTCTTACGCCGGTGGCTTTGCCTTGTTTTTCGTCGTAGATCACGGAGTTGACGATCGAATCAGGACGAAGCGTCAGGTTACCGGTAGCCATGGCAGCCGGCAAAGTTGACGACTGGGTGCTGAAGTAAGCGCCGAACGGACATCCGCGGCTGCACAGGTTACGGAACTGGCAGCTTTCGCGGCCGGGCAGCGGCTTGGTGATGTTGGCCACACGGCCCATAGTGATGATACGGCCTTTGTATTTGCTTTCAACGGCCGCTTTCACGTCTTTTTCCACGCAGTTCATTTCCATGGCGGGCATGAACTGGCCGTCGGGCAGCTGGGGCAGCCCTTCTTTCGTACCGCTGATACCAGCGAATTTCTCTACATAGTCGTACCAGGGGGCAATCTCTTTATAACGGATCGGCCAGTCGACAGCGATGCCGTCTTTCAGGTTGGCTTCAAAGTCGATGTCGCTCAGGCGATAGGACTGACGGCCCCACATGATGGATTTACCGCCTACGATGTCCGGACGGTACCAGTCGAAGCGTTTTACCTCGTTGTACGGACTTTGGGAATCGTTGATCCAGTATTTTTCGTTGTGTTCGCTATAAGGGTAATCGCGGCTGAGTTTGGGATGGGTTTCGCGCTGGTCTACGGTAATGCGGCCCCGGTGGGTAAATTCCCAGGGATCTTTAGTGGCCGTTTCATAGTCCTTCACGTGTTCCAGTTTCTTGCCACGGTCCAGCATCAATACCTTCAGTCCTTTTTCTGTCAGCTCTTTGGCAGCCCAGCCACCGCTTACACCGGAGCCGATGACGATAGCATCGTAGGTGTTCTGCTCCTGTGCTTTGATATTTAAGTTCATGGTAAATCGTTATGGGTTTGAAAAGAAAGATACAGGCCGGCACCTGCCAGCCATTCCGTTTGTCTGCAACCGTCGCTTAAACGGCCCAGGCTTTGTCGCCTTTTTTATAGGGGATGCAGCCTTCATATTTACCGGGTACCGGCACATAGCGCAATGCCTGTGTAGCGCCTTCTTTGGAAGTAAAGTAACCCAGCAGGGTCAGCTCCTTCAGGTACTGGAAATAATGGGTAGGATCGCCTTCTTTCTTGTCTTTCCGTTTGTTGTACTCCACCCGCTCCTTGTCGATCTGGGTCAGTAATTCGGTGCGCTGCTCAGGGGTGATGTCCATAAAGTTCTTTTTGAACTGTTTCTGGCTGGCGGCATCGATTTTCTTCAGGCCATCCAGGAATACGTCCTGGTCGCTTTTCTTGTAGCAGTCATTCATCATGACCACAATGAATTCGTCGACCTTGGCGGCTTTGGCACCAGGAGTACTGGTAGTGGGTATAATGGTTTCCGCTATTTCAGCCAGTAACGCTTTCGTTTCAGGCTTGTGCAAATCATAGTTTTTCGGTGCGGAACCGGTGCAGCTTTCTAATGCTGATAACGTGGAAGCGGAAATGGCAGTCCCCAACAAAATCGCCACATTCCTGATTGCGTCTCTTCTGTGCATAAAATAGTATATTGATTTGACCTTCGGACAAGTTTCAAAAAAAAAATCTAAAAAACAAATAGAATAATGATGAAATACGCGTGACAGATAGCGGATCGTTGAAAAAAACGAAGATCCGGGCAATTTATTATATGCCCGGATCTTCGTTTTATGGATCAATGGTCAGGATAGCTTCCCGGCCTACATAATATATTTGCCTCTGTCGTCTACCATTACTACGGGCAGACGGTGGTGCCGCTCAAAATAGTCGTACGCTGTTTTCAGCTCCGTCCAGAACTGTTTGGAGGAGTTATCTGTCAGGGAGAAGTTGCCGAGGTACTCCATAGACCGGTTGTTGCCGAATTTTACGGGGAATACGTGTACAGGTATAAAGTCCTGCCCTGCATTTTTGGCATTTACGGCCAGGATGTACACTTCATCGATAAATTCGTTGGTCAGCGGTATACACCCTACCGTGATACAGTCGCCATGGATATAGATTTCGCCACCCGGCTTCTTCGGATCGCTCAGGATGCGGTCGGAAAAGTTAGGGTAGTTGATACCGAGCGACAGGTGATAATTGCTGTTCGGGTTAAAGTCGTTGATATAATAGAACCCTTCCGGCACCTGGCGGTCGCCCTCTTTTCTCTTAGGTCCCATTTTCCCGGACAGGGTACATACCCGGTACGATTTAAACAGGCGGAAGGTATCGGTCACACTGTTTTTCACCCAGACTTCCATTTCACTGTCCAGCTTGAAAGAACGGACAAAAATGTATTTGGCGGGATAAGTGAGTCCTTTTTTCTCAAACTCCTTTTTCAGCAATTCTTCTTTTTCCCGGTAAGCCTCCCCTACTTTGGGGAACATTTTCTGATTATCCAGGAAAGACTGTTGCGCAGAGAGGGTACCTGCCCCCAGCAACAACATAGCCAAAACAACAAGTCTCTTCATATCAGATTTCACAAAATTTTAAGAATTACACCAGATTTATATAGGCAAGATAAAACAATAAGAGCGATAAAATGAAATATATCACTATGCTTATTTTCCTGTTGGCGATCTTCAGTATATAGTGCTTATGTCCCTGGTAAATCAATATGGCCGTGAATGCCTGAAAAATCCCACCCAATAGAAACAGTATGCCAAACAGCGTTTGTATGCTCATAAAAAACGAAACAGTTAATAAGAATATTGTTCCCGTAAAGTTACGCGAATATTGTTATCCTCAGAGCTTCGTCCATTCCAGTTTAACAGTTCCTTCGTCCATTCCGTTGCGGAAGGTGCCCCGTACCGGATACTTGCTGGCGTTGTAGGCGTAGGTATAGGTATGGGTATAGCTGCGGGACGCGTTTGTTGTGCTGATGGTTTCGGACAGCACGTTGTGGGCGGACAGGTTCGCCGGGGTGATGTCCATCAGGTAGGCCAGGTCCGGGCAAAGCTGTTGCGGGTTCTGCCGGCGGTCATAGGTGTAGGTGACGGCAGAGGTCAGCCGGAAGCTGCCGTATCCCGGTACTTTACCATAGTTCTCCATTTGTGTCACATTTCCCTCATTATCCCATGTATACAGCTGATAGCCGCTGGTTTCCAGCTGTCTTTTTACAGGGTTGACTGTCTGGTGGTACCGGGCGGTGATCTTTCCTTCCGCACTGTATACTATGGAATCGGTCGTGTACACCGCGTTGTTGCGGTAATAGTGAATCAGTTGCAGCTGATTACCGCCGGGAGCATAACTGTAGGTAGCGTCCAGGTCGCCTGTCTGCGCAGTAGCATCATCCGTGGAGAGCGTTTTAACAAGACGGCCGTTTTCATATACCGGCAGTTGTATGCTCAGCCAGGATTCCCCTCCTGACTGGTGTACCTGCGTGATTTTACGGAGCGTTTTGTCCGAATTGTATTCCAGCGTGGTTTTGCCCGCCGGAGAGGATATCTTAGAGAGATAAGTACCGCCCGGGATGTCTTTATCTGCCCGGAAAGCGGAGGCCAGCACTACTGATGCAACCAGTAAGGCGCAGGTGGTCATTTGTGTTTTTACATACTGTATCATTGTCTATATATTTACATAATAAAAATTAATAATTTATTTTTCATGGAATCAGTAATTCACATTAAAAATAAAATAAATAATTAAATATTATATATGTTTTAAGGTAATAAAGAATAACATTGTATAATCCAATACACAACCATCTATTTATAGGAATGGGAAACCACTCGACAACAGCCGTTGGTTTAATTTTTCAAAACCGCCAGAAGCGGCAGGTAAACAAAATATTATTAATAGGTTAACAAAAAGGAATAGCTCTGCTGTGTTCACCAGGGGCCATAAAAAAACCGCACCGCGAAAAACGCGGTGCGGTACAGGTGGCTGAATGTGTTGTTGCTTTCAGCAATTTAACAGTGCTCCATAGCGGGTTGTAACCAAAGCCGGGCAAGTGGGCCGAGCCCTTTAGAACTTATAAATTTCCGCGCAGGGCCTGTTCTCTTTCGATAGATTCAAACAAGGCTTTGAAATTGCCTTTACCGAAAGACTGGGCGCCTTTACGCTGGATAATTTCAAAAAATACGGTAGGCCTGTCCTGGATAGGCTTGGTGAAAATCTGCAACAGATATCCTTCGTCGTCACGGTCTACCAGGATACCGAGCTTGCGCAGGGGTTCAATAGATTCGTCGATCTTTCCTACCCTTTCCAGCAGCGTGTCGTAGTAAGAACCAGGTACTGTCAGGAACTCAACGCCGCGGGCCTGTAAATCAGAAACGGTCTGGATAATATCGTTGGTAGCGATGGCTACGTGCTGTACGCCCGGGCCACCGTAGAAATCCAGGTATTCTTCGATCTGGGATTTTTTCTTTCCTTCTGCCGGTTCGTTGATCGGAAATTTCACACGGCCGTTACCGTTACTCATAACTTTACTCATGAGTGCCGAATATTCGGTGGAGATATCGCTGTCGTCGAACGAGATAAGGTTTTTAAAGCCCATGGTGCGCTCATAGAAAGATACCCAGGTATTCATTTCGTTCCAGCCTACATTGCCCACGCAGTGGTCCACATATTGCAAACCGGTATCTGCCGGGTTATAGACGGTTTTCCATTCTTTATAGCCGGGCAGGAACGGACCGTTATAGTTTTTGCGTTCAATGAAAAGGTGCACGGTATCGCCATACGTCCGGATACCGCTGCGTACCACTTCACCGAATTCATCTTTTTCCACTACGGGCTCCAGGTAAGGAGTGGCGCCACGTTTAACGGTTTCCTCGAACGCAGAGCGGGCGTCGTCTACCCAGAGCGCCAGCACTTTTACGCCATCGCCGTGTTTGGCTACGTGACGCGCGATGTCGGTATCGGGCAACAGGGAGGTGGTAAGTACGAAGCGCAGTTTGTTCTGTACCAGCACGTAGGAAGCCCGGTCTTTTACGCCGGTTTCAGGGCCGGCGTAGGCCACTGACTGAAAACCAAAAGCGGTCTTGTAATAGTGGGCCGCCTGTTTTGCGTTGCCCACATAAAACTCAACATAATCGGTACCATTCAATGGCAGAAAGTCCTGACCGGTCAGGTTGGAAGCGTTTACTACTGCGGTTTCCATAATTCAGTGTTTTAGATTTTTGTTGTTTAAGTTGTTTTGGTGTTTATCTGTTGATTGTTCTATTGTACATTGTTTATTCTGCCCAGCTCATCACATATCCTTCATCTTCGATGCCCAGTGCTGCTTCGGTGATCTGCAGCGGATGGAAAGTGTCCACCATCACAGCCAGCTCTTTGGTTTCCTTGGCGCCAATGCTTTTTTCCACGGCTCCGGGATGCGGGCCATGCGGGATACCGGCCGGATGCAGGGTGATCATGCCGCGGGTAACATGCTTACGGCTCATAAAGTCGCCATCCACATAATAAAGCACTTCATCGCTGTCGATATTGCTGTGGTTATAAGGCGCCGGGATCGCCAGCGGGTGATAGTCGAATAACCGCGGGCAGAAGGAGCACACGACGAAATTGTTGCCTTCAAAGGTCTGGTGCACCGGCGGTGGCTGGTGTACGCGACCGGTAATAGGCTCAAAATCGTGGATGGAGAAAGCGAAAGGATATTCGCAGCCATCCCATCCGATCACATCAAACGGGTGGTGTTTATAATGAAGCGGGTAAATTACCCCTTTCTTTTTTGCGTTGATCACGAAATCCCCCTCCTGGTCGATGGTCTCCAGGTTTTTCGGCTGGCGGATATCGCGTTCGCAATAAGGCGCGTGTTCCAGCAGTTGCCCGTATTTGCTCAGGTATCTTTTTGGGTACCGGAGCGGGCTGAAAGATTCTACGATAAAGAGGCGGTTATTTTCCGTTGTGAAAGCGATCTGGTAAATGGTACCACGGGGAATCACGAGATAGTCGCCGTAACCGAATTCCAGTTGCCCGTATTGTGTTCTGAGCAAGCCGCTGCCTTCATGCACAAAGATCATCTCATCAGCGTCTGCATTTTTGTAGAAGTAGGTCTCCATGCTTTTACGCGGCGCGGCCAGCACGATATGCAGGTCGCTGTTGACCAGCACTGCTTTACGGCTTTTCAGAAAATCATCTTCCGGCTGGATGTTAAACCCCTGAAAGCTGCGGTGTTTCAGCATTTTTTCTTCCGCCACTTTGGGGGCCACGGAGTACGGTTCATCCACTTTTACGATTTCGGTTGGCGGGTGACAGTGGTACAGGAGGCTGGAATGAGAAGAAAACCCTTCGGTGGAAAACAATTGTTCCGAATACAGTCCCCCGTCCGGTTTGCGGAACTGGGTATGTCGTTTATGCGGGATTTGTCCTAGTTGATGATAATGTGGCATAACGCGTATGAATTAAAAGATTGTTTTGGTGTATGTAAGCTGAATTGGTGTATGATCCTGCAAAAAATTTGCTGTATTGGAAATTATCACGCAGCGCAATTGAAGGCTGATGCTAAAAGACAAATTGCCGGTAAAACGAAGTGCGCACATGCAGCAATAGCGATAAAGAAATGCCATTACAAAGTTACGCGATATAAACAGGAAAAGCAGCCGGAAGGGGCTGTTTCGGAAGGGTTATGCCAAAGCCGAATCCATGGCGAGGGTAGCCATGAGAAAGTAGTAGTTAAGCTGACTGTTGCTTGTATATTTCAGTGAAACGGACAAGTGGCAAATAATTTAGTCAGCTAAAGTTAAGGATATTTTGTTTCCTTCCAAGCAAATTATTGTTTTAGCAGGAAAATATAGGGACCTGAAACCGTATACGGCATTTTAACGGCAGTTATCCCAAAAAAACTATCTTAGCGGCAACATATATATACTATGAAATATCTGCTGCTATTGATTTTGTTACCCATCGCTGTTCATGCACAGACTGCAGACACCCGGCCGCCGTTCATTCCGGCCGGCTATCAAAAAATAGCCGAAGCCGCCGGCGATCTTGACAAAGACGGAAAAGACGAGCTGGTATTGGTTTACGACACCGAACCTGATAAGAATGATGACTTTGAGAGGATTCTTTATATCTGCCGGTATACGGACGGAAAACCGGGCCTCTGGCGTAAAAAAGTGTTGTCCGTTCTGCCTGCCCATTCCATGCCCCAATACACCAGGCTGCAAGACCTGAAGATCAGACGCAATTGTATTATACTCAAACAGGAAGAATTTCCCGGCGGCCGGAACCTGACATTGTACACTCATATTTTCCGTTTCCAGCAAAATGACTGGTACCTGATCGGTTCAAAAACCTCGCTGAACACCAACTGCTATGGTGCGCAGATCTCCGAAGTCAACTTTTCCACGGGAGATGTGGTCGTTGCGTTCGAGCCTGATGGCGGTTGTGACGGAGAGGATAACCCGCAACCGGCCAAAAGCCGCCGGCAATACAAACATACGTTTACCACCCTTCCCCTGTTAGACCAACTGAAATTCGGGGAGAACAGCCTGAAGATCCCAGGTTGCAAGGAGACAATCTATTATTGATCCGTATTCATCCCGGCGTTAGTATTTCATCCTCCCGGAAGCAACATCATCCATCCTCCCGGGATACCTCCCGGGGCATACGGCCCGTGCCATGATGTTATCCAGGCTGCTATGTTCCCATTGGTAATAACACTCCGGGAGCCCGTTATTTGTCATTAGTTTCATGACAATCCATTTGCCTTGTTTTGCCGCTTTTTGACATCTTTTTGTCATGAAAATGTCTTTAAAAATAGTTTTTTATTAAAACCAGAATGCTGCAACACCGTCATCCACATCAAAGAAAATCGCAGTAAACCAATCATAATTTTAATAAAAACAATGATTGTTAGACATTTTCAAAAACAAACAACATTTATTAAATTATTTGAAAATATCCACCTCAGGCTTTTATTTACCGGCAGAAATCCAGACTTTTGTTACACAATCGTCATAAAACAATAGTGCAAGCAGTAGCTACATATCATCTCTCCTCCTCCACTTCCTCCTTCCAGGGGAAATGCCTGAGCACTATTATTACGACCACCACCATTACAACCCCACTGCGGGGTTAGTATACACATATCATCCAGCGACCACAGCCGTGGTAACCACCGGGAACCCGGAACATCCATTCGTATAAACATTATTCACTATGCAAGTACTTAAGTTTGGCGGCACTTCTGTCGGAAGCGCCAAAGCCATAGAACAGGTTTGTCAAATCCTCAAAAACAATAAACCAGCCGGCCGTTATGCCATCATTGTATCAGCGCTCGGCGGCACTACGGACAAGCTTATACGTTGCGGTCAACTGGCCGGCGAAGGCCAGGAACAATACAAGTCCGTACTACAGGAAATAGAAAACAGACACCTGGACACTATCCGCGAATTATTCCCTATCACTGCGCAAAGCAGCATGATCAGCCAGCTGAAGAAAAAACTCAACGCCCTCGAAAACCTGTGTGACGGCATCTTTCAGGTAGGAGAACTGAGCGCCCGCTCGCTCGATAAAATCATGAGCTATGGTGAACTGATCTCCTGCGTTATCGTTGCGGAAAAGCTCAAACAACTGGGTTTCTTCGCCACCTGCAAAGACAGCCGGGAACTGATTGTGACCGACAATAACTACGGCCATGCGACTGTTAACTTTCAGGCCACCAACCACCTTATTACAGAATATTTCGCACAGCATCCGGCGGATTACGTGGTGCTGCCCGGCTTTGTGGCGGCCGCTCCCAACGGCGACACCACCACCCTCGGGCGTGGCGGCTCGGACTACACTGCCGCCATCATCGCCGCCGCCGTACACGCGGAGCTGCTCGATATATGGACGGACGTAAGCGGCATGATGACCGCCGATCCCCGCCTGGTGTCCCAGGCCATTCCCATCGCCCACATCTCTTATGAAGAAGCGATGGAACTGTCCCACTTCGGCGCCAAAGTCATTTATCCACCTACCATACAACCGGTCATGGATAAACGCATCCCCATCTGGATCAAAAACACTTTTGCCCCGGATGATTACGGCACCCTCATACAGGACAGCGTGGAACGCGCTTTCCCGGTGACCGGCATCTCCGGCATCCAGCATATATCCCTGCTCACTCTCGAAGGAAGCGGCATGGTAGGCATCCCCGGCTTCTCCAAAAGACTGTTTGAATCGCTCTTACAGGAACGCATCAACGTTATTTTCATCACCCAGAGCTCTTCGGAACACTCTATCACCGTCGGCATCCACGAAGCAGACATGCTGAAAGCCAAAACGGCGGTCGACAGTGAGTTTGCACAGGAGATACAGGAGAAACGCATCGACCCCCTGCAGGTGGAGAAAGACCTCTGCATTGTGGCTGTTGTGGGCGACAAAATGAAAAACCACCACGGCACCAGCGGCAAACTGTTCGGCACCCTCGGCCGCAACGGCGTCAATGTGAGGGCCATCGCACAAGGCTCTACGGAGAAAAACATTTCCGCCGTGATTAATAAAGCCGACCTGAAAAAGGCGCTCAACCTGATACACGAAACCTTTTTTGAAGCGCCGCTGAAACAGGTCAACCTGTTCATTGCCGGCGTAGGCAACGTAGGCGGCAAACTGCTGGAACAGCTGCAGCAACAGCAAACCTACCTGCAGGAAGAACTGGGACTGCAGATAAGGGTAGCCGGCCTGGCCAACAGTAAAAACGCCCTGTTCAGCCCCTACGGCATCGGTCTGCACGACTGGAAAAACCAACTGGCGCAGGGCGACGCGATGGACCTGCCGGCTTTCGTGGACAACATCAAATCCTTAAACCTGCGCAACAGCGTATTCGTGGACAATACCGCCAGCAGCGAAGTGGCCGCCGTTTACCATGAGTTCCTGCAGCATGGCATTTCGGTGGTGACCTGTAATAAAATCGCCTGTTCATCTGACTATGCCTACTACAAACAATTAAAAGACCTGGCCCGTAAATACAACGCCTCTTTCCTTTTTGAAACCAATGTAGGCGCCGGACTGCCGGTCATCAATACCCTCAATGACCTTGTCAGGAGCGGCGACAGGGTACAGAGCATCGAGGCGGTACTTTCCGGCAGCCTGAACTTTGTGTTCAATCATTTTGTGAACGGCAACAGTTTCCGCAGCGTGGTCCAGGCCGCGCAGGACGAAGGTTACACCGAACCGGACCCGCGTATTGACCTCAGCGGCAAAGACGTGATGCGTAAAATCCTGATCCTGGCCCGTGAAAGCGGCGCCGCTATCGAAATGAACGACATCACCAACCACTCCTTCCTGCCGGAAGCCTGTCTGAATGCACCCTCCGTGGCCGATTTCTACGAAACGCTGGATGAACATGCCGGCCATTTCCAGCAGCTGTACCAGGAGGCGGCCAGCGCCGGCAAGAGACTGAAGTTCGTGGCCCGCTACGCAGATGGCCAGGCCTCTGTAGGCCTGCAGTGCGTAGCGCCGGACCATCCTTTCTACCAGCTGGAAGGCAAAGACAACATCGTGCTTTATACCACCAACAGGTACCAGGAGCAACCGCTGATCGTAAAAGGAGCCGGAGCCGGCGCAGACGTGACCGCCTCCGGCATTTTCGCCGACATTATCCGGTCAGCCCGTTTATGACCGGCTGTTAAATCCTTGTAACCTCGTTGCGGAGACGACACCAAATGATTAAATTAATGAACATAACCCTTCCAGTATGGACAGCATAAAAGTATTCGCCCCCGGCACTGTTGCCAACGTAGCCTGTGGTTTTGACGTTATCGGCCTCGCCATGAACGCGCCCGGCGATGAAATGGTCGTACGCCGCACCAGCCAGCCCGGCATCCGTATCAAAGCCATCCACGGCGCCGACCTGCCCACCGACCCCGCCAGGAACGTGGCCAGCGTGGCGGTGCAGGCGCTGTTGCAGAAATACGACCAGCCCGATACCGGCATCGAGATAGAGATCTTCAAACATATCCACCCCGGCAGCGGCATCGGTTCCAGCGCCGCCAGCAGTGCCGGCGCCGTGGTAGCGGTCAACCACCTGCTGGGCGAACCCTTCACCAAAAAACAACTGGTCCGCTTCGCCATGGAAGGAGAAAGACTGGCCTGCGGGTCGGCACATGCCGACAACGTGGCGCCCGCCATCCTCGGAGGCTTCACGCTGGTGCGCAGCTATCGCCCGCTGGACATCACCACGCTGCATACGCCGGCAGAACTGTGGGTGACCGTTATCCATCCGCAGATAGAAGTCAAAACATCCGACGCCCGCGAGATACTGAAACAGAAAGTGCTGATGACCGACGCCATCCGCCAGTGGGGCAATGTAGGCGCCATGGTGGCCGCGCTCTACCAGGAGGACTATGACCTGATCAGCCGCTCACTGGAAGACGTGATCGTGGAACCGATACGTTCCATCCTCATCCCCGCCTTCCAGGAACTGAAGCTCAGATGCAAAGAGGCCGGCGCTCTCGGCGGCGGCATCTCCGGCTCCGGCCCGTCTGTATTCATGCTCAGTAAAGGCGAAACGAACGCCCGCAAAGTCGCTGAAACCATGAACAGCGTATATGCGCCACTGGGAGTGGACTATAAAATATACGTGTCCCGCGTTAACACCGAAGGCGTTAAAATCATTGACTAATTTTTACCAATCCATCCGCATGCAGTACTACAGTTTACAAGATCCACAGCATAAAACATCTTTTGAAACCGCCGTCATACAAGGTATCGCGCCGGACAGGGGCCTGTACTTCCCGGAGCAGATCCCGTCCCTCGACCCTGATTTTATCGCACACCTGCACAACTATTCAGACCAGGAGATCGGCTATGAGGTGATCCGTCCCTTTATCGGTGATGAGATCCCGGCAGCCGCTTTGCAAAAGATCGTAAACGATACGCTGCATTTCCCTTTTCCGATACAGAAAGTCACCGGTCACACCTATGCGCTGGAGCTCTTCCACGGCCCCACCCTCGCCTTTAAAGACGTGGGCGCCCGTTTCATGGCCGGATGCCTCGGTTATTTCCGGCGCAACAGCGACCGGCCGGTAACCGTGCTGGTGGCCACCTCCGGCGATACCGGCGGCGCCGTGGCCAGCGGCTTTTATAACGTTCCCGGCGTAGACGTCGTGATTCTCTACCCTTCCCAAAAGGTGAGCACCTTACAGGAAAAACAGCTGACCACCCTCGGCGGCAATATCCGCGCGCTGGAGGTACAGGGCACGTTCGACGACTGTCAGCGTATGGTAAAAAGCGCCTTCCTCGACGCCGAGATACAATCACGCCGGCAGCTTACCTCCGCCAATTCCATCAACGTGGCCCGCTGGCTGCCGCAGATGTTTTATTATTTCCTCGCCTACAAACAGATGAAGGCCGCTCATCCAAAGCTGGTGTTTGCCGTGCCCAGCGGCAATTTCGGCAACATCTGCGCCGGTATGATGGCTGCTGCCATTGGCTTGCCCGTAGCACATTTTGTGGCCGCCACCAATGTCAACGACACCGTGCCTCGCTTCATGCAAAACGGCAAATACGAACCGGGCAAAGCGGTGCCTACCCTGTCCAACGCCATGGACGTGGCCGACCCCAGCAACTTCGTACGGGTGTTACAGTTATTCGGCAACAGCCTGCCGGCACTGAAAGAGAAATTTACCGCCTACGCCTATACGGACAAGGACACCGCGCGCACGATGGAACAGGTATGGAAAGAACATCACTATATGCTGGACCCGCACGGAGCGGTAGGCTATCTCGGACTGCAGCAGTTCCTCGCCGAAGCGCCCGATCTGACCGGCGTATTCCTGGAAACCGCCCACCCCGTGAAGTTTGAAGACACCGCCCCCAAAAGCGTACGCGATGCCATTCACACGCCGCCCCGCGTCATGTCGCTCTACGGTAAAGAAAAAGACGCTACGCTGCTGCCGGCAGATTATGATGCGTTCAAAAACTGGTTAATGCGATAAGGATTGCTTAGTTTTGGCGGCGTATGAAATATTTACCTATCCTGGTGGCCATGGCAGGTGTCGTGGCCTGCAACAATGACCATAAAAAGCCCGGCCGGCAGAACGGCGCTGATTCCGCGCTGTACAGCGATATCATACGGCCGGTCACAGACTCTATCCAGCAGTATCCGGACCAGGACGCGCTGTACTATCGCCGGGCGCTGTTGCTCTTCAATACCAATCCCCGCCTCGCGCAGCAGGATTTTGAAAAAGCCGCCAGCCTGAAGCCGGCCAACCCCGACTATTGGGCCGGCGCCGGTGAAGCCGCGCTGGTAGACAGCCGTTACAACGAAGCGGAGCTTTATTTCAGCAAAGCGCTGGCTAACGCTCCCACCTATACGTACCTGCAGTACAAACTGGCCACCGCCATGCTGGAGAACAAACATACCGCACAGGCAGACAGCCTCGCCAATGTGCTGGCCGCCACCGCCGACGGACGTGATAAAGCATTTTACCTGAAGGCGCGCATGGCGGAAGACCGACTGGATACCGCCGCAGCCATTGAACATCTGAAAACGGCCGTTGCCGCTGCCGGTCCGCACGCTGAATACGAAGCCGTCATGGAACTGGCCGACCTGCTGCGCGCCCGCAAAGCACCGGAAGCCGTCCGCTATTATACGGCCGCATGGCACCAGGACTCGCTCAACGCCGCGCCTCTCTATGACGCGGGACAGGTACAGGAAGAACTGGGCGATATTAACGCCGCCATGAACACCTACCGGAAGTGCATCGTGGCCGATCCCGGGTTTGAGCCGGCCTATATGGCGCTGGGCAACATCCACAGCAGCCGGCGCCAGTGGCAGGAGGCGTACAACTTCTACAATCTTGCCGCCAAAGCCGCTCCCACCGATGCACTGGCCTATTTCCAGCGCGGCAGGGCGCAGGAACAGCTGGGCAATAAAAAAGAGGCGATAGCCGACTACGCCAAAGCCGCCTCTTTCAGAAAAGACTATAAAGAAGCAAAGGAAGCCATGCAACGGTTGAGCCGCTAAAGCGCTGCCCGTGTTTATATCAACCGCATTGCTTACTTTTAATACATAAAACTGATTACTATTGGAAAACGCTCCTGTAATGATAGCGCCGTCCTTACTGGCGGCCAATTTCCTTGAACTGGGGAAAGAAGTGGAAATGGTAAACCGCAGCGAAGCTGACTGGTTTCACCTGGATGTGATGGACGGCCGTTTTGTGCCCAATATCAGCTATGGCCTGCCGGTGATCGCGCAGATCAAAAAGCTGGCCCGTAAACCCTGTGACGTACACCTGATGATAGAGGAACCGGAGAAATATGCAGCAGACTTTAAAAAAGCCGGCGCCGATATCCTCACCGTACATGCAGAAGCGTGTGTGCACCTGCACCGCAACATTCAGCAAATTAAAAGCCTGGGCATGAAAGCCGGCGTAGCGCTCAATCCGCATACCCCGGTGGTAGTGCTGGAAAACGTGATCCGTGATATCGATGTGGTACTGGTAATGAGCGTCAACCCGGGGTTTGGCGGACAGACCTTCATAGAACAAACTTACCAGAAAATAAGACAGGTGCGTCAGCTGATCAAAGACAACCAGGCGAGCGCCCTGATAGAAGTAGATGGCGGTATCAGTGCAGAAAATGCCGGCCAGCTGGTGCAGGCAGGCGCGAATGTGCTGGTGGCAGGCAGCTCCATCTTTGCTTCAGCAGATCCCGAGAAAACAATTGCCGCTCTTAAGCGAGGTTCTCTATGATCTCTTTGGACAGGGGTTTGGTAAGATAGCCATTTACCACCGGGTAGTGACGGACACGCTCTTTGTCTTTCTCATCGATAGAAGAAGTCAGCACGAAGATGCGGATCTGCTTGGGCAGCTGGTCGTGAAAGACGCTGTATTCATCCAAAAACTCCCAGCCATCCATAATCGGCATATTGAGGTCCAGCAGAATAAGGTCGGGCAGTTCGTCCACCTTGTCTGCATGCTGCCGGATATGGTCCAATACATCCTGCGCATCTGAGAACACCCTAATATTGGTGCATATCCCCTGCCGTTCTATCATGATTTTAGCAATTTGCTGGTGAATTGGGTCGTCGTCAACTATAAAAATCATATTGATCAGCTTCATAAAAGGGATTATTCCGGCCTAAATGTAATAATAAATTTGGTACCCTGCCCCGGCCTGCTTTCAGCCCTGATACTTCCACCCATTGCTTCCACCTGAGTTTTGGTGATAAACAACCCGATACCTTTCGCATCTTTGTTACGGTGAAATGTTTTCCGGAAACCGAACAGCTTGTTACCGAAGCGTTCCATATCAATACCGATGCCGTTGTCCTGCACCGTAAGTACAATGTTGTCGTTTTCTCGCCATGTCTGTAAATGCAGTTCCGGCTCCCTTTCCGGTGAACGGTAGCGGATCGCATTGGTGATAAAATTCTGGAGGATACTGTCGAGATATACCCGCGGATACTCTATTTGCGGCGCCTGTTCAAAATCATAGGTAATTTTGATATTACTGGTTTCTATATCTACCAGCAGGATATCCTTCACCTTTTGTACCCGTTCGGCAAAGAGCAGCTTTTCTTTTTCCACATTCACGTCTTTCCGTATCTGTACCACTTCCACGAGATCGTTGAGGGTTTCATCTATCTTTTTGATCACCTCATGCAGCATGCCCAGGTACAGTTCCCGCTCCTGCTGGGACGACGCCTCGTTATGCATCTGCATCAGCGCGCGCAGGTTGGCGATGGGCGCCCGCAGGTTGTGGGAAGTGATGTGGGCGAAATCTTCCAGCTGTTTGTTCTGGTTGACCAGGTTTTTGTTCAGGTTAGACAGCTGGTCATTTGCTTTGCGCAGCTCCTTCTGCATTTTACGGCTTTCCGTGATGTCGCGCATGAAGACCGAGATACCGCCGTCCTGCATGGGTGTGAGCAGGAAGTCGTACCATTTGTCCGGTTTGGAGAAATAGATACCGAAAGACTGTGACTGCCGCTGCTGTATGCACTCCTGCAGCCTGGCATAGAAAACGGTACCTGACAGCCGGGGGAACACTTCGAAAATATTGCTGCCCATTTCCACTTTCTGGCCGATCATTTTCTCCGCTTTCTGGTTGAGAAAATTGAGTTTGCCGTCTTTTTCCATGGCTGCATAGCCCATGTCCACCGTATCGAAGAAGAGGCGCATCAGTTCCGTGTTGCGGGTAAGCGCTTCCTCGATGGCCGATTGTTCCGTCACATCCTGTACCACGCCGAAGATGCGCGTCCGTTTGCCGTTGACATATCCCGGCTGGCCAATACAACGCACTCTTTTGGTTTGTTGTTTGGCGGAGATCAGTGTCAGCTGTGCATCGAATGTTTTACCGTTCTCAATGCATTGTTTGACCAGTCCTTCCAGCACGGGTTTTGATTCCGGGGAGAAAAAGCGCATGGCTATTTCGTAATTGATGGGCGTATCCGGTTCACAGTCATGTATTTTATAGGACTGGTAAGACCAGCGGACCCTTTCTGTTTCGAGGTCCATCTCCCATCCGCCGATTTTCCCGATATCTCCTGTTTGCAGGAGGAATTCCTGGTTTTTGACATTTTCCAGTTCCTGCATTTTTTTATCGGTGATATCGTTCACGAGGGCTACTACGATCATCTCTTTGTCCACCGGTTCAATAACGGGAAAGATGGTGAGGTCGAGGTATACTTCGCGGCCGACGGTGGTCCAGCGTTCATCCTGGCTGAAGTCTATTTTCTTTTCCACGCGCAGCGGGTTGCCTTCTTCGAGTGCCCGGAGGAACAGTTTGTCCAGTTCGAAGCGGGTGGCCAGTTCATCGTTCATCACGTTGAAATTCCGGCGGGCAGCGGGATGCGGGGAGTTGAAGAAGAAACGTTGTGTTTGATTGATGCGGCGGATAAAGCCGAAGTTATCAAACTGGATGTAGCCGATGGGCAGGTTTTCGATGATATTGTCGAGCAGTCTTTCGCTTTTCTGGAGGCTTATTTCCGCCACTTTCTTTTCGGTGATATCGTCGAGGATCAGGAAGTAGTTGGCCATTCTGCTGTGGCGGTCTGTCACGGGGAAGATGGTGGCTTCATAGTACAGCGGGAAAAGGCGGGTGACGTTGCCGTAGTTTTTTTCCGCGTAGTTAAGCAGTATTTCCCGTTTCAGTGTTTTGCCGGTATCGCGGGCTTCTTCGAACATGCGGGCGAGGCCGTTGAGCCGGTAGAACGGGTCTTGCAGCCATTTATATTCCGTATTGCCGAGGAAGGCGTGCTGGGCGCCCCATATCTGTCGCTGGCGACTGTTCATTTCCACGCTGATGCCTTCGGGTGTGAACTGTTGCAGGCCGATAGGGAGGTTTTCGAGTATCTGGCGGAAATATTGTTCATCTTCCATGAGCCGGAGTTCGGGCAGTTTACGGTCGGTGATATCGATGCCGATGAGGAGGCATTCGGTGAGGTGACCGTCGTTGTCCATGACCGGATGGATAGCTGATTCCAGCCACAGCTGGGTATTTCCGTGCAGCAGAAAACAGATTTGTTCCTGTATGGACTGGCCGGTCCGCAGCTGTTGCCAGATGCGGGCCCACTGTGCTTCGTCGGCGGGCAGGAGTAGTTCCCTGAAGTAGCGTCCGGAGACGAGTTCCGGCGGTTGCTGTAGGGCGTTGGCCATTCGCGGGTTCAGGGTAGTAATGCATTCAGCGGCATCCAGATTCACAGACAATGCGCAGGCATTGATGGCAGCCTCCAGATGCTGCAGATGCCGGTAATGCTGTTCCAGCATAACATCCTTCATTATTACTAGCGGGATTCTAAGATCGTTGTGTATTTAATAAGCTCAAAATAGGCATTATATGACAAAAAAGCGCCATTACAGTAGTAAAAGGTACGATTTCCGGCTTTATTTTTCCTTTTTTAAACCGATTTATCTTTCGGTAGTGTTTGTTCTCCAGGGAATTATCCACCCATTGTGGATTTTCAGTTTTCTGATTTTGTTGATTGATCAATATCTTCGCGTTCATTTCCCGGTAGAGCAGGGCCACAAATAAACAAATTTTCAAATAAAAATAAAACATCAATTAATGAAGGTTCTGATTATCATGGGATCCGAGAGTGACAAACCAATAATGGAAGAATCACAAAAATATCTTCAATACTTTGGCATTGAAGGGGAAATGGTTGTAGCATCTGCGCACCGTCACCCTGAGCAGGTACGTGAGTTGTGTATAACTGCGAAGGAGAAAGGTTTTGGCGTGGTGATTGCGGCAGCTGGTATGGCGGCTCATTTACCCGGCGTAGTATCTGCGTTCACTTCTTTACCCGTATTGGGGGTACCTTTGGAAGGGGGTTTGCCCGGAGGCATTGATGCACTGTATTCCATTGTTCAGATGCCGTCAGGCGTACCGGTAGGCACTTTGGCCGTAGGCAAAGCAGGTGCGCGTAATGCTGCGGTGCTGGCAGCGCGTATGTTTGCACTGACCAACGACGCGATTGCCGCCAAAGTGGAAGCCTTCAAACAGAATGGCTACAGAATTTAGTGATTGCTTAACAATACTGCTCTCCAGGTTGTGGTTAAATTCATATATTCGGAGTGAGAATTCAGAATTTTCCTGGACTTTAAATCATTGAATCATTGACTGAATCCATCATTAATTTAGATAGTATTAATCCCATTGAGTTTTTCGGCGTTAACAACGGAAAACTGGATTTGCTGAAGAAAAAATTCCCGCTGTTGAAGATCCTGTCCAGGGGTACCCAGTTAAAATTGAGTGGGGCACCGGAAGAAGTGGCCACTGCGGAGGAAAAAATCAGTCAAATCGTAAAATATCTCGAACGTAATGGTAATCTGACAGAGAATTACTTTGAGCAGATTCTTGGGGATGAAGAGGGAACGGCGGTAGATCATTTCAGCGACCGTAATCCCAACGAGGTACTGGTATTTGGTCCGAACGCCCGTACGGTACGGGCCCGTACTGCCAACCAAAAAAAGATGGTAGCGCTGGCGGACAAAAATGACATTGTATTTGCGATCGGTCCGGCGGGTACGGGTAAAACCTATACGGCGGTAGCATTGGCGGTACGTGCATTAAAAAACAAAGCTGTGAAGAAAATCATCCTCACCCGTCCGGCGGTGGAGGCAGGTGAAAGCCTGGGCTTCCTTCCCGGCGATCTGAAAGAGAAGATCGATCCCTATCTGCGGCCATTGTACGATGCGCTGGATGATATGATCCCTGCGGAGAAGCTAAGTTATTATATGACCAACCGCATCATAGAAATAGCGCCGCTGGCTTATATGCGCGGACGTACGCTGGATAATTCCTTTATTATCCTCGACGAAGCGCAGAACGCCACTGACCTGCAGCTCAAAATGTTCCTGACCCGTATTGGCGCTTCTGCCAAAGCCATCATCACCGGCGACCTTACACAGATCGACCTGCCGAAAAACCAGAAGTCGGGCCTTGAAAAAGCCAACCGCATCCTGCGTAATATCGACGGCATTGGCTCTGTGGAGCTGGATGAAGAGGATGTGGTGCGTCACCGCCTGGTGAAAGCCATTATCCGGGCATATGATGCGGATAAAGAAAGAGATTAAAAAATTTACGATTTTTTGATTTAGGGATTTTTTGATTTGAACACAAAATCATCAAATCCCTAAATCGAAAATCAAAAAATATTTTAATATTAACGCTTTTTTAACGGTCTTTGCAGTAAGTTACCTGTTTTTTCAAGGGGATAATTCAGTCCGGAAGCCTGTGATACAGCATTGCGGTGATAGTACTTTGCAGATTTGAATGTTTAACCCTATTTTTGTTGTGATATAATAATTATCGACCGCATGACCAATTATCGTCGAATTCTGACACTGGCAGTGATGGGAATGCTGCTGCTGAGCAGCTGTAAGAAACGGGCCACCCCTCAAGAGGTAGCGCTGGCATTTATGCACGCTATACAGGATTCGAACTTCGACCAGGCAAGGGACTATGCCACCAAAGAGTCTCAGCAGGTAATACAGATTTACTCTATTTTTGACGGGCGCCGCAGCGATGCGGAACGGGATAAGATCCGTAAAGCCCAAATAAAGGTTGTCGCGGTGGAAGAAAACGACAACAAAGCTTCCGTGACCATCCAGAACTCTTCCGCCAACCAGCAGGAGGTGTTGCAACTGGTGAAAGAAGGCGGTCAATGGAAGATTTCACTGACATTTGAAAGTATCATACCTAACTATATTCCGCCGGCCAGCCAGGGCCTGGACTCCACTACTGTACTAACGCCGGACACTACTGCCGGCGGCGTGGCAGTTCCTGCAGTTAAATGATTTTTGCCGCTTCACTGCGCTTTTTTGTGCAGTAAAGGGATAATTTTTAGCTATTGATCATCAGTTGCCTTAAATTTGCCGATGCAAGAATGGGCAGGGGTGATTGATTTCCAAAGGCCAACAACGGAAACCGCTGACCATATCTTCATGAAAAGTGAAGTGAATAAGGCATTCACTTTTCTAACACTAATACAATATTGAACAATAAACCTTAAAAGCAGAAAAGTAGATTATTATGATGACAAATCCCTGGCACAGTGTGAGTCCCGGATCAGAGGTGCCACACATTGTAAATGCCATTATCGAGATTCCAAAGGGATGCCGTGCCAAATATGAACTGGACAAAGAGAGCGGCCTGCTGAAACTGGACCGCGTTTTATATTCCTCTGTATATTATCCTGCCAACTACGGTTTCATTCCACAGTCTTATTGCGACGACCATGATCCGCTGGACATCCTGGTGCTGTCTCAGGTGGAGTGCGTACCTATGTGTATCATCGAAGCGAAAGTGATCGGTGTGATGCAGATGGTTGACGGCGGCGAAGCGGATGACAAAATCATCGCGGTGGCAGCCAATGATATGAGCGTAAACCACATCAACGATATCTCCGAACTGCCCCCTCATTTTATCGACGAAATGAGACACTTTTTCGAAGAGTACAAAAGACTGGAAAAGAAATCAGTGATCGTGGAAGAGTTCCAGAACAAGGAAAAAGCTGAAAAGATCATTATCCAGAGCTTTGAAGACTACAGAAAGATCTTTAAACAGAGCTAAATAAATCATTTTCTGATTTTCGATTTTTTGATTTTGAGATTTTGCCGGATGTCTCCTCCAAATTCCAAAATCAAAAAATCGAAAATCAGAAAATTTTAGAAGAATCTTTTTATAATCCGCAGCTGATGCGTTCTGATGTGGGTATCGGCGTTAATGATGCCCTGGTTATCGATCGGATCTATGCGTACCTTGCCGGAAGAATGGAGGATTTCGTGATCGTTGAGCAACAGGCCCACGTGGGTGATCCTTCCTTCGGGGTTATCGAAAAATGCGAGATCCCCCAGCCGTGCTTCCTGCAGAAAGTCGACCGTGGTACCTTGCGTGGCTTGTTGTGATGCATCCCGGAGCAATGGTATCCCCGACAGTTTGAAAACATTTTGTACAAACCCGGAGCAATCCACCCCAAAGACATTCCTGCCGCCCCAGAGATAAGCCGTATTCAGAAATTTCATTGCATCTGCCAGCAGATGTTTCGCATTTACCGGACTTCCTGCAGCGGGCAATACATGGGGTTTTTCCAGTAAGGTCACCTGTACATTTCCCCATTTTGCGGAAAGGTTGGTATACCCTTTCAGGAGGCAGCCAAAGGGTAAGATCATAGGTTGGCCGTTGAGCAGTATTTCATTGCTCCATTCCGGCAGGTAGTGAGTAGCCGGCGCGTGATAAATGTCTTCGGATACCTCTTCGAGGTGAGAGAGAGAAGCCCAGCCGGTATAGCCGTCGTACTGGTTTATCACCTCCACCCATCCGTCGGGGGCGGTGTTGATGATTTCCACTCCTTCGCCCCAGAGCAGCTGGGAAATCATCTCACTTCTGTGTGCGGCGGTAGCCCTGAGCGGCGCTACAGGCACCACAACGATCGCGTATGGCATATTAATTGTATAATTCCGTTTTATAATCCAATATTCTCGCGTCTGAATGAACTTTTTCCGCTTTTATACGTAAATATAGAGTAATAAGTTTATGCACCAACAGTTAACCAATTTATCAGATAAGGAACTTATATCCCGTGCCCGGAAACAAGACCGGGAAGCAGAAGGTGTACTAATGGACAGGTACAGTCATTTACTGGTCGCCATTACACTGCCTTATCTGAATAAAGCCCCGAAGCCAGACCCCAACGTAGTCTTTCCCACCCTGTTGCAGCGGCTCAGCGCCAGTCTTAAAACCCAAACGATCTACAAAGCCAACGAATGGATATTGCATATTCAGCAAACATATTTCAATAGTCCGGACAAAAATATTCCCTTCTACCCGTCACGGGATGGCAGGGACCTGTTGCATATTGAGAACAAAGTCGAAAAAGCAGGTACCAACATCATCGACCGCCAGGACCTGGCCGTAAGGCTCGAACAGGCCCTCGGACGCATGAATGCCGACGACCGTGATCTGATAACGCAGTTCTATATTGATAATAAAAGCTTTGCCGATCTGACCGCTGCCAGGGGATTAACACGTGAAAAACTCAGGAACCAGCTGAAAGCAGCCAAAGGGAAACTTGCCAAGCTATATATGAATCAGGGTTATGTTTAGTAGTAAGCCAAACAATGAAAAAATTTTAAAGGTATTTTCCGGTATCCGTTGTCTCAGCAAAGATCAGTTGCCCCGTTATATGGAAGGGAGACTGACAGACGTTGAAAAACATCTCGTGGAACAGCACCTTACTGATTGCGACCTGTGCTTTGGCGCCTTGCAGGCACTGGAACAGGAAGCCGGTAATGAGCAGTACCAGGACCTGACCGGAAAACTTCAGCGTTATATACAGGATAGTATACAACCGGTATCGCATGTCCATAAGGTAGCTCAATACACCAAAAAGGAAAAGACCAAGGAAAGCCTGCTGGTGTATTTCTGGCTGGTCGCCTTTCTCGTGATCGGGGTAGCCAGCGTATATGTTTTACGCGGCCACCTCCGCAACCAGCCGCCGCCGCCACCCCGCATGCTGGCGTCTGCCCAGCCACCGGCCGCCGATTCCGCCACCGCCCCTGCCGGGGAAGTGGCCAGTCAGCCTATTGTGACCACGGAACAGCCCGCACCGGCCCCCGGCCATCAAACGGCCGCCACACCGGTTTCCGCGAAGCCCGCAGCTACCACGACACCTAATACCCTCGCGTCGGCCAAACCAACGCCGGTACCGGTACCGGCCGCCACAGCAGATTCCATCGCCAAAGCTAAAGCCGCTGCACTGAAAGCGCAGCAGAAAAAGCTGGCCGCCGACAGCATCCGTAAAGCGCAAGCGCTACAGAAACAACAGGACTCTCTGAAAAAAGAGAAAGAAAAGGAAAAAGAAAACAACGATAAAAAACCGGAACCGGCGCCAGCCCCCAAACAGGAGCCGAAAGAACCGGCCCCCCAACCGAAAAAAGAAAGCCAGCAGCCCGGCGAGCCCATCAACAGCGACGAATACCTTTATAAAGCTGCCATGGTCTATCAGCAACAGGGCAACCTCAGCGAGGCGATTGACAGGTACAAAAGAATTGCCTCCAACAGCTCCGGCAAATACGCGGAAATGGCCACCTATCAACTGGCGATCTGCTACCGCAGTAAAGGCCAGATGGCCAGGGCCCGCCGTATGTTCCGCGAAGTCATCCGGATGGACGGCTCCCTTAAAAACAGCGCGCAACAAGCACTGGACAGCATGTAAAATCAATTACGAATTACGAATTACGAATTTGGGGTTATTTAGTAACTTGGTTGCCTGATAACCTGGCAATTCACGTAATTCGTAATTCGTAATTCGTAATTGATTTTGTGGAATTTATGGCTGTCTGCATCTTACAGACAGCATTCTTTTTAGCCTGTGAATAATTCAGCGATACAACAACTGACGGACCAGGAGTTACTGCAACGGTTCAAAACTGATCAGAACAGTGAATGGATAGGTGTGCTTTTTGACCGCTATGCCCTGTTATTACTGGGTATGTGCATGAAATACCTGAAAAACGAAGAAGATGCGCGCGATGCCGTGCAACAGATCTTTCTCAAGGTGTTGTCTGACGTCAACAAACATGAGATACAGTTTTTTCGCGCCTGGATATACCAGGTCGCCAAGAACTATTGCCTGATGCAGTTGCGGCAGCAGCATCTGAAATACCGGGAAGAGATTACCGATAAACATGCGGGGGAGCTAGCCGCTGATCCGGAAGACCAGCGGTCACACCAGGAAAAGGATGTGCTGCTCAACAGCATGGAGCAGGCCCTTAATTTCCTGAACCCGGAACAGAAAGTCTGTGTAGAACTCTTCTACCTGCAAAAAAAATCCTACCAGGAAATAGCTGACCAGACCAGCTTCAGCCTGTTGCAGGTAAAAAGCTACATCCAGAACGGCAAGCGTAATCTTAAATTAATACTGGAAAAACAACAACGCGCAAACAAGCGTTAATTTGCATCAATAGCGATATGAACGAGCATTTCAATGATATCTTTGTCACTACGGGCTGTCCTACACAACAGCAGCTACTGGACTATGTGCAGGGCAAGCTGTCTGCTGAAGAGCGGCACGAGGTGGAAATGCACCTGACGGATTGTGAATTTTGCAGTGAAGCACTGGAAGGCCTGTCTGATATCAAAGACAAAGAAAAGATTCCCGGCTGGCTCAGCGAAATGAGATGGGAAGTCCTGAAAAAATTACGGAAGAAATACCGCACCCGCCGGAAAACAGAAAATTATATATCCCTTACCGTTATCATTCTCTGTATCATTTTCCTGGTACTGGCGTTATTCTGGGCTTACCACTTTTCTCATTGAGGGATTTTTGGATTTAGGGATGTAGAGATTTGAAATGCAGCGAGTGATGACAGTGGATAGATTCCAACATCAAAAATCTCAAAATCCCAAAATCCCGAAATCTCAAAATTTCAATAGAGTGTTTTATTATTCATCGCTTTCCATTCCTGAAATACTTTCAGCGCATCAAGATCCCGCAGTTCAATCAGCGGGATTTTTTTTTCATCATGCGGCACGGTGATTTCCCGGTAAATGAAGGAGTCGTCGAAGTTAATAGCGGCAGCGTCTTCCTTGGTATTGGCGTAATACACTTTTGAAGGCCGCGCCCAGTAGATCGCGCCCAGGCACATCGGGCAAGGTTCGCAGGAAGTGTAGATTTCGCAGTCTGTGAGCTGGAAGGTACCTAACTTTTTGCAGGCATTGCGGATAGCCATTACTTCCGCGTGGGCGGTAGGATCATTTTCGCACAGCACCTGGTTCCATCCTTCTCCTACGATCTCCTCTCCTTTTACTACGATAGACCCGAAAGGGCCGCCGTCGCCCTGCTCCATTCCCCTGCGGGATAACGACACCGCGTATTGCATGAATTTCCGTTCTCTTTCCCCTATCATAGGACAACAATATTGGTTCATTCAAATTTACCGAAAAGAAGGCATAAAAAAACCCCGCGAAGAATCGCGGGGTTTATCGTTAACTATGTATCGTCGTATTTAGAATTGCTTGTATTATTTGTTTCTGATCACTACCACACCGTCGAACACATCGATCAGTACGGGTTTGGATTTATCAATGTCCCCTGCCAGTATCTTTTTGCTGAGCAGGTTGATGATTTCTTTCTGGATTAATCTTTTCAGCGGCCTTGCACCGAACTGCGGGTCATAACCCTGTACAGAAAGATATTCCATTGCATAGTCAGAAAATTCCAATATCATGCCATTTTTTGCCACCATGTCTTTCAGTTGTTGTAACTGAATGTTAATTATTCCTTTAATTTCATCGCGCATCAGTGGCTGAAACATGATCACTTCATCCACCCTGTTGAGGAATTCCGGCCGTATGGTGGTCCTCAGCAGTGCCATTACTTCTTCTTTGGTTTTATCTACTACTTCCTCTCTGTTGGAATCGTTAATGTTTTCAAAATTCTCCTGGATAATATGGCTGCCCATATTGCTGGTCATAATGATGATGGTGTTCTTGAAGTTCACCACGCGGCCTTTGTTGTCTGTCAGACGGCCATCATCGAGCACCTGTAACAAAATGTTAAAGGTATCCGGGTGTGCTTTTTCGATTTCATCGAGCAGTACTACGGAGTAGGGTTTACGGCGTACGGCTTCGGTCAGCTGACCGCCTTCATCGTATCCCACATATCCCGGAGGCGCGCCCACGAGGCGGCTTACGGAATGTTTCTCCTGGTATTCGCTCATGTCGATGCGGGTCATCATCTGATCATCATCGAACAGGTATTCCGCCAGTGCTTTGGCCAGCTCTGTTTTACCCACACCGGTGGTACCCAGGAAGATAAAGGAGCCGATCGGACGACGCGGGTCCTGCAGACCGGCGCGGCTGCGGCGGATGGCGTCGGACACGGCGATGATCGCTTCTTCCTGTCCTACCACCCTGCGGTGCAGTTCTTCTTCGAGGTGCAGCAGTTTGTCTTTTTCGCTCTGCATCATTTTCGCCACCGGGATGCCTGTAGCTTTGGCCACATTTTCCGCGATGTCTTCCGCATCTACTTCCTCTTTAAGAAGACGTTTATTGTGTTCGGATATTTTACTCAGTTCATCGGTCAGGTCCTGGACCAGCTTCTCCTGTTCTTTGACTTTACCGTAGCGTATCTCTGCCACGCGTCCGAAGTCGCCGTTACGTTCCGCCTGTTCGGCTTCCAGTTTCAGGTTTTCGATCGCTGATTTAGCCGCCTGGATTTTGTCCACTACTTCTTTTTCTGCCTGCCATTTGGCTTTGAACGTATTCCGTTCTTCGCCGAGGCGGGCTATCTCTTCACTCAGTTCCCTGAGTTTATCTTCATCATTTTCTCTTTTGATCGCTTCTTTTTCAATTTCCAGCTGACGGATCCTTCTTTCCAGTTCATCCAGTTCTTCCGGCATGGAGTTCATTTCCAGGCGCAGTTTAGCTGCGCTCTCATCGATCAGGTCAATGGCCTTGTCGGGCAGGAAGCGGTCGGTGATATAACGGTGAGACAGTTCCACGGCTGCGATGATCGCTTCGTCTTTGATCAGCACATGGTGATGGCTTTCATATCTTTCTTTCAGGCCGCGAAGGATGGAGATGGCGTCTTCTACGCTGGGCTCGTCCACCAGTACTTTCTGGAAGCGGCGTTCCAGCGCCTTGTCTTTCTCGAAATATTTCTGGTATTCATTGAGCGTGGTAGCGCCGATGGCACGGAGTTCACCGCGGGCCAGGGCCGGTTTCAGGATGTTGGCGGCGTCCATTGCTCCTTCCATGGCGCCAGCGCCGATCAGGGTATGGATCTCATCGATAAAGAGGATGATGTCGCCGTCGCTGTCCGTCACTTCCTTTACCACTGCTTTCAGTCGCTCTTCGAATTCACCGCGGTATTTGGCGCCGGCCATGAGTGCGCCCATGTCGAGGCCGTAAATGGTTTTTGATTTCAGGTTTTCCGGCACGTCCCCATTGAGGATGCGGTGTGCCAGTCCTTCTACGATAGCGGTCTTACCTACGCCGGGCTCCCCTACCAGTATCGGGTTGTTTTTAGACCTGCGGGAGAGGATGTGCAGCGTTCTGCGGATTTCCTCATCGCGGCCGATCACCGGGTCCAGCTTGCCTTCGCGGGCCAGCTCGTTCAGGTTTTTGGCGTATTTCTGTAAGGTGTTGAATTGGGTGCCGCCGGATTGGGAGCTCACGGTTTCGCCCTTTCGTAATTCTTTGATGGCTGCTTTCAGGCCTTTCTCGGTGAGACCGGCGTCTTTCAGCAGTTTGGAAGTATCATCGCTACCGCCCAGGATGGCCAGCAGCAGATGTTCCACGCTTACAAACTCGTCTTTGAATTCCTTGATGGTAGCGCCGGCACGCAGTAATGCGTTGTTGGCGTCGCGGCTCAGTACCTGTCCGGCTTCACCGCCTACCATTTTGGGATATTTCTGCAGTTGCTCATTGAGTTTGGTATTGAGCAACGTGGTATTAACAGCGTTCTTTTTCAGCAGGTATTCCACCGGGCTGTCATTATCTTCCAGCAGCGCTTTTAAGATGTGCCCTGTTTCGATCGCCTGGTTTTGATTGTTGAATGCCAGTTGCTGAGCATGTTGCAGTATTTCCTGCGATTTTATAGTGAAATTATTCAGATTCATATACTGATATTTTGCTCCTTTTTTAGTGATTTACAAACGTGCTGTAGTATTAACAAAGCCTGCACCAATGTTGTTTTCCGGAAATTATGTCATATTAGCTATAAATTTTCTGCATTTTTAGCAGAAGATAAGGTTATTAACTGCTAAAATAGCATTAACGCCATCGAATCAACGCCGTATATTAGCGTTTATCTAATATGTGAGCGATGAAAGTAATCCGCCTCTATGTCCTTCTGTTAGCGGCCCTGACGGGCACACCGGGCGCCACGGCACAGGAACGCCTGTCTAACGACACCGTTTATATCCCGGTAGGCACCCAAAACCGCCACAGCACGAAGCTGTACGGCAACGTATACACGGCAGCCCGGTTGCAGGGCGTTCTTCGGGAGAACCGGCAACGTTACCCCGGAAAAACGCTGGCCGTAGTATTTATGGAACCCGGCGCCTATTACCCCGACAGCACGCTGGTCATTACCCCGGAGCTGGCTAACGGTAACGGTGCGGTGGTGATCATGCCCGCCCACCCGGGAGACATGGTTACGCTGAGTGGCGGCCAGCCTGTTAAAGTAAAATGGCGCCGCTGGAAAAACGGCATCTATAAAGCCAAACTGGCGCTGCCCTATACGTTTGATCACTTATATATCAACGACATACAGCAGATACGCGCCCGTTATCCCAACTACGACAGCAGCGCACAGCATTACAACGGCAGCGCCGCCGACGCTGTCAGCCCCGAAAGGGTAAAGACGTGGAAACATCCGCAGGGCGGCTATGTACATGCCTTGCACAAGGGAGAATGGGGCGGCTATCATTACCGCATCACCGGGGTGAACCCGGACTACAGCCTGCAAATGGAAGGCGGCTACCAGAACAACCGGCCGATGGGAATGCATGCTTCCCGCCGTTTCGTGGAGAATATCTTCGAAGAACTGGACACTGCACGGGAATGGTACTACGACCAACCGGCCCAAACGCTGTATTATAAACCCGCGCCGGGCACGCGGCTGTCCGGGGCCAGCGTGGTGGTGTCCAGGCTGCCGCAGGTCATCGCGCTGAAAGGCACCGCCGACAACCCTGTCCGGAATGTGACGATCGCGGGCCTGCGCCTTGCACATACCGCCCCCACGTTTATGGATACACGCGAACCGCTGCTGCGCAGCGACTGGACCATCTACCGGGGCGGCACTATCCTGCTGGACGGCACCGAAAACTGCACCGTCCGGGATTGCGAATTTGACCATAACGGCGGTAACGCCGTATTCGTGAGCAATTATAACCGTCACGCTACCATCAGCGGGTGCCATATCCACGACGCCGGCGGCAGCGGCATCTGTTTTGTCGGCAGCCCGGACGCTGTCCGTTCCCCGTTATTTGAATACAACGAATCGCAGCCCCTGGCAGCCATCGACACCGTACGCGGCCCCAAAACCAGTCACTATCCTGATTCCTGTACCGCCTATGACAACCTGATTTACCGCACCGGCACCATCGAAAAGCAGACCGCCGGCATTCAGCTGTCTATGGCCATGAACATCAGCGTGCTGCACAATAGCATCTATGACGTACCGCGTGCAGGCATCAACGTGAGCGAAGGCACTTTCGGCGGCCACGATATTGCGTACAACGATGTATTTAATACCGTGCTGGAAACCGGCGACCATGGCGCCTTTAATTCCTGGGGCGGGACCGGTACTGGCATCCGGACCGCAGCGTCATGAACGACCTTACAGAAGCCCATCCGGAACTGATCCTGCTGGACGCTGTCCACACCACGCGGCTGCATCACAACCGCTTCCGCTGCGATCATGGCTGGGACATCGACCTGGACGACGGGTCCTCCAATTATTATATCTACAACAATGTGTGCCTCAACGGCGGCCTTAAACTGCGAGAAGGTTTTTACAGGACCGTGGAGAACAATGTCATCCTCAACAACTCCTTCCACCCGCATGTATGGTTTAAAAACAGCCATGATGTCTTCCGGCATAATATCGTAACGGGGCCCTACAAGCCCATCGGCATCCGTTACTGGGGCGATGAGCTGGACTTTAATCTTTTCCCGGACAAAGCCGCCCTTCCGGCGGAAACGGACCGGCACTCCGTTGCCGGTGATCCCGGGTTCGTTAACCCGATAGGTGGCGATTACCGCGTAAAAGCCGCGTCTCCCGCCCTGCGGATGGTATTCAACAATTTCCCGATGGACAGCTTCGGCGTAGTATCGCCTGCGCTGCGTTTGCTGGCGAAAAAAGCGCCGTTGCCGGTACTACAGCAACAGCACCTGATCGGCACCTCCGAAACCACCTGGCTGGGCGCCCGCGTCAAAAACATCGAAACACTGGGAGAACGCTCCGCAGCGGGCTTACCGGACAATAACGGCGTATATCTTATCAGCATACCGGATAATTTTCCTTACCGGCTACAGGCGGGAGATGTTATCTTAAAAGCAGGAAATACAGTTGTAAAAAATGTGGAAGATCTTCTAAAAGCGTATACCCGTGAAGGTGATAAGCCCGCGACACTGACTATTTTCAGGGACCAGCGGCAAATCATTTTGGGATTTTGAGATTTTTTGATTTACGTATTTTGGAATTTTTGGAATAATAAAAGCGAAGAACAAAGTGAGTAAATTAATACGCTTTGTTCTTCGCTTTTATTATTCCAAAAATCTCAAAATCAAAAAATCCTAAATCAAAAAATTCACATCCATTCTTTCACCAGCGCTTCGTGTTCGCTGATCCATTGTTTCACGGCCATTTCTTCCCTGCCGTCAGCATCCGCCATTGCATTCATGAGGGAGCTTAACGCTTCGCTGTTGAGTTTGAATTTACGGAAGAAGTTGACTGCTGCCGTGTCTTTTACGGTGAATTCGTTGTTAGCGATCGTCATGATTTTCTCCATTTCACCGAACACCATTTTAGGGTCTTCCAGGAAACGGAGCTTATAACGGGCGAACATATGGTGGGGCGCCCAACCGGTAACCACCACCGGCGTTTTTTCATCGATATTTTTCTTCAGTGTGGCCATCATGGCGGCTTCGGAGGAGGATTGCAGCTCGTAGTCCAGTCCGTACGCGCGGATGGCGTCTTCTGCTTTGGCCATGATACCGGCGCCGGCGTCGATACCGACTACTTTACCGTCAAAAGCCGTCTTGTATTTATCCAGGTCCCCGATCGTACGGGCGTCTACGTAGTCAGGCACTACCAGGCCTATCCGGGCGCTGTCGAAGCTGGTACCGAGCACGGTGACTTTATCGCCGAAGGTTTCCATATAAGTTTTATGGGTAACGGGCATCCAGGTGTCCATGAACACGTCTGCGTCGCCGCCGGCTACGGCCGCAAAGATGGGCGCCACGTCTGCATTTTTAAGTGTTACCGTGTATCCTTGCTGTTCCAGGAGCACCTTGGCCAGGTTGGTCATGGCTACACCTTCCGCCCAGTTGACATATCCGATGGTAATTTTCTTACCGCTTTTTTTATCGCCCTGCTGGCAGGCAGCGAAGGTCAGCGTTACCGCCGCCAGGGCAACGAGGAAAAT
Source organism: Chitinophaga oryzae (assembly GCF_012516375.2). Lineage (NCBI taxonomy): Bacteria > Pseudomonadati > Bacteroidota > Chitinophagia > Chitinophagales > Chitinophagaceae > Chitinophaga > Chitinophaga oryzae. Next base: position 2,611,098 of record NZ_CP051204.2, on the reverse strand, counting down.
CTTTTTCATACGTATATTTATTTAGCGTTTTTCTTTTGTTTCTTTTTACCGAATGATTGTGTAATGCGGTCGAGAATGATGGCCAGTATCACTACGGCGATACCGCCTTCGAAGCCGAGCCCTATCTTGAGCTGGGTGATCCCTTTCAGCACTATTTCCCCAAGACCGCCGGCAGCGATCATTGCAGATACCACCACCATAGACAGTGACATCATGATGGTCTGGTTAACACCCGCCAGGATGGTAGGCAGCGCCAAAGGCAGTTCCACCTTAAAGAGCAGCTGCCGTGGCGTGGCGCCAAAAGAGCGGGTAGCTTCCACAATATCTTCCGGCACCTGGCTGATACCCAGGGTAGTCAGTCTTACTGCAGGCGGCATAGCAAAGATAATGGTCGCGAACACGCCTGGCACTTTCCCCAGTCCGAAGAAGAGCACTGCCGGGATGAGGTATACGAAAGCCGGCATAGTCTGCATGAAGTCGAGCAGCGGGCGCATAACGCGGCCGGCTGTTTTGCTTCTTGCCGCCCATATGCCCAGCGGGATGCCGATGATCAGGGCTATAAAAGCAGACACCAGTATCAGGGAGAGCGTTTCCATGGTAGGCGCCCAGTAGCCCATCATGTAGATGAGCGTCAGGCCCAGCGAAGTCACCACCCCAATGCCCCATCCGGCCCTTCTCCAGGCAAGAATGGCCAGCAGCGCGATCACCACGTAGAACGGCAGGATGGTGAACAACCCAACTACGCCATCTACCATTGTTTCCACGCCCGCTTTCACCATCTTAAAGAAGGGGCTGAAATTGTGCGTGAGCCAATTGATAAATTGTTCAATATATTTTCCGATTCTAATCATACAAAATTCGTTTATGCTTGCGGGTTAGCCTGGCTACCCGTGGTTTCAATAATCAGGGAAGTTTGGGATATCAGCCCCAGCAGCTTGTTATTGGCGGGGTTCACCACCGCTACCGGTTTATCTGTTTCTGCAATGAAAGGCAGCATTTGTTCCACGGTCGTATCGGGATGCGCCACCGGCACATCCCGATGGATCACCGCTTCAATTGTTTTATCGCCCCGTTGTTTTACTTCCAGTACTTCGTGGAGGTATACGAAGCCGAGGAAGTGTTTATCAACCGTTACCGCCGGCAGAATTTTCAGGCCGGTGGCCCTCATCTTACGCAGGCTGCCTTCCGGGCCGTCTTTGCGGAACACCGCCGTGGTAGGCTTGGTGTCCATCAGGGAAGAGGCAGTGATGATCGCCTTGCGGTCCACTTTTTCCACGAACGAGCTAACGTATTCGTTAGCGGGCGCGGTAAGGATTTCTTCCGGGGTACCGATCTGGATGACTTCTCCGTCTTTCATGATGGCGATACGGTCGCCCAGGCGGATGGCTTCATCCAGGTCATGGGTGATAAAAACAATGGTCTTATGCATTTTCTCCTGGAGGTCCAGCAGTTCGTCCTGCATCTGTGTGCGGATCAGCGGATCAAGTGCCGAGAAGGCTTCGTCCATGAGCAGTACTTCCGGCTCGTTGGCCAGCGCACGGGCCAGCCCCACGCGTTGCTGCATACCACCCGACAGTTCTGCCGGCAGCATATTTTCGTATCCTTTGAGGCCTACCAGTTCGATAACGTTACGTGCTTTCTCCAGCCGTTCAGCCGCCGGCATGCCTTGCAGTTCAAGTCCGAACGCCACGTTCTCCAGAACAGAGCGGTGTGGCAGGAGGCCGAACTTCTGGAATACCATGGCAATTTCCTTACGGCGTACCTTTTGCAGGTCCGCGTCCGGGAGGGCCGTGATGTCCACGTTGTTGAGCAACACCTTGCCGGCGCTCGGTTCTATGAGGCGGTTGAGACAACGGAGCAGGCTGGATTTACCGCTGCCGGAGAGCCCCATGATGACAAAAAATTCTCCCTTTTCAATTTCGAAGGAAGCGTTTTTCACTCCCACCGTAGCGCCGGTGCGTTCCAGTATTTCCGCTTTTGACTTACCCTGTTGGAGCAGCTGCAGCGCTTCCTGTTGTTCGCGGCCGAAGATCAGCGTAAGGTTATCTATTTTAAGTTTAGGCATCATCGTGATTTTAACGTTTAGAAATAGTACCCGATGTTCAGGTTCAGGCGGCTGTGCCAGCGGGCATCGGGTGTGCCGGCGGCCAAAGCCTCATTCCACACAGGCCCCAGCCAGGGATGGTTTTTACCGGCGGCCCAGTCGACATAGGTAAAGACGTGGCCGGCGGTGATCATACATCCCAGTACATTCATCCGGGAGTCGTGGGCGCCTTTGACCTGTTTCTGCATATAGGAGTAGTCGTTATAAAACGTCAGTGCACTGACGGGGCCCCAGTGTACGGGTTGTGTATATGACAGCGAGGCAGTGTGCAGGAATGCTTCTGACGCTACCTGGTAAGACGCGCCATAGGCCGCCATGTCAACATATCCTGCCAGCTGTGCGGAGTCGGCAACGTTGTAACGGTAGTACATGGACTGCAACTTGAGGTTCCAGCGGCCTTTGTTAAGATTACCGTGTACCGCGGCCGCCCAGTGGCTTCCCATGTTTCCTGAGGGGATGTTGTACAATCCGCCCAGCATAACGGAAGCGCCTATACTATTATCCCTGTCCAGGAAATATTCCGCACGGGCGTTTCCCTGGTTGACTTCTTTGTTACGGCCTGCGGCGTCGTAGGAGTAGCGGCCGGGGTCGGTGGCTGATTTATCGCCGAAATTGAGTTCTTCCGCATTTTTAAAGAACGCCAGCTGGTAAAGCCAGCGGTTGGCGCGGCGTTGGAACTTGATACCCATATCATAATCATCTTCCTTGCCCACATAATATGGCAGGTTAAAAAACCAGCTGTGGGAGTTGTAGGTCACATTGCCGAAGGGTACTTGTGTGAGACCGATGTCCACATGCGTACTATCGTTGAAGTTATACCGTACATATCCTTCCTTGAGGAAGCTACCGCCAAAATCTTTCGAGTAGAAGCGGTATTCCGCGTGGAGGGACAATTTTTTCCAGGAGGCGTCCGCGTTGACGCGGAACATATCGAAGCCGAAGTCACCGCCTCTTTTCATCTGTTCCTTTTTCCACGAGGAGAGGTTATAGTTGAAGCGCAGCGCTCCGCCGATGTGAAAAGTGGGTTTGTCCGTATTTCTGGTATCCGTACTATCCTGTGCAACAATGACCAAACTAGGCAAGAGAAGCAATAAGCATAGCAACAACCAATGCAATGATCTCATCATAGCCATTAATTATTTAATATGTTTAAGCTGATCTGTTCCTGGGCGACATAGGGGACCTATGAGCATGCCACTGTACTGTTGACAGCGAGCGTAAAAGGAAAACCGGGCGCGAAACGGCCCGACAAATGATCAAATTTCCAATAAATATTGACCGTTATAGCGTAATGCGGTGTGCTCGGAAGGCACTTTAAACAGTCGGATTTTGCGTTAAGCTTTGCAAAAATACGAAAAAAAGGCTCAGTTGCCAAGCATTTTTTGAAAAACATCAAACAACCCGGCAGAAGAGATTGTTATAAGGGCAGTTGAATTCCAATCTGTTCCAGCAAATTTCTTCATCATTAAACCCTACAATTATGTCATTTGACTTACTTGAAAGTGCAAAAAGTATTTTTAACAGTAGTGTCGTTAGTCAGGCTTCCTCACAACTGGGAGAGAGCGAAGGCGGCATTCAAAAAGCATTAAGTGGGATCATACCGGTTGTATTAACGGGGCTGCTGAACAAAGCCGGTTCTGGTGGAGATGCCGGTGGTTTACTGAATATGATCAAAGGGGTAGCCGGCGACGCCAATCCATCTGCCGTGGCGGGCGCCCTGCAAAGTGGCGGCGGCGGCCTGCTGGCCAAAGGAGGCGATCTGCTGCGCAGCCTTTTTGGCGATAAGATCAGCTCCATTACTGGCATGTTATCTTCTTTTGCAGGCATCAAGGAATCATCTGCCAGCACCCTGCTGCAAACAGCCACTCCTGCCACGCTGGGCGCGGCGGGACAATATGCGGCACAAAACAACCTTACTCCCAATTCATTCCTCTCTTTCCTGAACACACAGAAAGACAGCATATTGAACGCCGTACCGGGCGGCCTCAACCTCGCCGGTGTCCTCGGTCTTTCCAGCCTGGGCGATCTCGGTAAAAAACTGGGCGGCATCGCCGCCGGAATTGGCGGAGTGGGTATCGGTGCTGCCAATGCGGCCGTTAACACGGTTAAACAAAGCGGTGGCGGCCGCTGGATATGGTCACTGCTCCTGTTGCTGGTCGCCATTATCCTGCTGTGGTATCTGATGAAAGGCTGCGGCGGCAAGAACCCGGAAGGCACTACTGTCACTGATAGTATCACCACCAGCCAGCTCGCTGATTCGGCAGCAACACATGTCACTAACGTAGAACCGATGAACTCTGCCCGTGAAAGCATACAGGTGACCCTGCCCGACGGCACTGTACTGCAGGCTTACAAAGGCGGCATCGAAGACCAGCTGGTGACTTTCCTGAAAGACGACACCCGCCCCGCCGGCAAGGATGTTTGGTTTGACTTTGACAACCTCAATTTCAAAACCGGCAGCGCCGTGATCACAGAAGAAAGTATGACGCAGGTAAAAAACATCGCCGCGATTCTCAAAGCTTTCCCTAAATCCAAAATAAAAATCGGTGGTTATACCGACCGCACCGGCGATAGTACGCAGAACCTGAGACTGTCACAGGAACGCGCCGCCGCGGTGGAAAATGCGCTCAAAAACGAAAAGGCTGATATGAAACAGCTGCTCGGCGCAGAAGGCTATGGTTCTCAGTTCGCCAAAGCTGCCGCCACCGCACCTGATGAAGAAAGGAAAAAAGACAGGCATATTTCCGTGAGCGTACGGGAGAAATAATTACGAATTACGAATTACGAATTGAGGGCTGCTTTATAGGACGGTTACTAAATAACCGCTTTGTAAAGCAGCCCTCAATTCGTAATTCGTAATTCGTAATTGTCTATTCCTGTTTTACCAGCACCATCCGGTTGCGGTCTGCCCGGTAAATGGTGGTATAGAACTTTGCGAACTCATTATAGTCTGTCTTGGGAAAAGTACCGGCTTTCCTTTGCAGTTTACGGATGTAGGTGATAGTATTCCCCTTCATTGTGGCCACGGCGCTGTAGCTGCCGAATTTGGTCTGCAGCGCCACCGGCGCGGGCAGCGCTTCTGCTCTATATCCTTCCGGCACCGTGATGGTAACAGAGTCTGTATGCATGAACGCGTATTTCAACACCAGGTCGGAAACCCTGTTGCTATCGGCATCCAGTTTACGGATGCTCCGGTTCAGGATATTAGGCACCACAAAAATCCGTTTACCCGTTACCGTTGCATAAGCGTTACAGCTAAGGTCCAGCTGCTCTTCTATCTCGGGAACGAGCGCAGGCTTCTCCCTGCATTCGTACTTACCAACATCATAACTGGACAGGTCCAGGGATTTACGCATTACCTCCAGCTGCTTGTCTTTACTGAGCACATGCAGGATATGATGCAGGTCTTCCTGTTCTTCCCCGCTGCGCAGAGTTACGGAAGAAACCTTCAAATTACCGTTGTCCTGCATCACGGCATTGACCGTACGCACCTGGCGGTTGTCCTGCATACCCATCGCCGGGGTATGCACCAGTTTTCCGCCTTCTTCCGTGAGGAGCAGCACGGCCCTGTCTGACGTAAAGCCGCCGAGGTATCCTGCGGGGAGCGTACCGCTGGTACATTCCAGCCAGGTAGTGTCTTTATCCGGCACACACAGGATTACGTGGTTGAAGTCGTCGTCCGGGAATTTTTCGTTGAGATATTTCTCACCATCCCCGGCTTTCACCCAGGCGCAATACGATTTAATACCGGCTTCTTTCAGCAGCGCCATCATATAATTGGACAAAGCCTTACAATCGCCATAACCTTTGGCGGCCACGGTTTTGGCGTCGAAGGTCTGTAGTCCGCCGATTCCCAGCTGGATGCTGATGTAACGGTAGTTTTGCTGCAACCATTTATAGAGCGTCTGTATCTGCTGTGCTTTGGAGGACTGCCCGGCAATCAGTTCATGCACCTTCTGTTTGATATTGTCCGGCAGCTCGTCGCGTCCGGCATTGATGGTGTAACCGAATTTGCCCAGCCCTTCCCAGGTGGCGCCGTTGCCTTCGTAATCATCAATTTTGAAAGCGGAGGGCGATATGAGCACATTGGCGCTCAGTTCCACGAACTCTTTGGAATAAGGCTCGTCTGCCAGTGCAGGCACGTTCTTTACTTCCCAGGTGTACACCAGTTTCCCTTTCTCGGTCACCGCCGGTTTGTCGCCCACACCGGAAGCCAGGTAACGCAACTGATAGTCCGCCGGCGTTACCACTGTGAAGCGGGAAGACTCTACGGTACAGTCTTTTTTTGCCTGCGGCATCCATGAGCGGAGGTTGTAGGTGTTATGTAGCCGCTCCTCCACTTCATACTCCACCGTATAGGGGTAGACGTTATGATAGAACCGGTGTACTTTGTAGCGGGTGTCAGTCATGAGGCTGCCGTCGCCATCTACGCTCAGGTCTTTGATATCTGACTGTTTCAGTTTTTTTATCAGTTTACCGTCGGCGTCATACAACGCCCCGCTGATGGACCTTACATCGACCTGTTTACTATAGCTTCTGACGAGCATAGTGGCATCGGCCCCTTCCTGGTCCAGTACCGTCAGCACATACCGGGTTACCACGTTCACTTCCCTGGGTCCGGAGATGGTTTGGGTAATTTCCTCAAACCGTTTCACCAGGTGGGCGTTTTGCTGCATGGAGTCCGGGATAGCCTTTGCGGGATACACCGGGTCGCCGGCCATCAGCCTGGTACAGCAGAATAAAGCGGCTGCAAGGGATGACAATAATTTCATGGGTTATTTTTTCTTTTTTAATACAATCTGTTCTGCCTGTTTTTTCACTACCAGGTCAAAGAACTCACGCAACGAAGGATAATCTTCCGGGGCGAAGTTGGCTTTATTCAGTTTCACCCGGGAGCGCAGCTGTATGTGGCCATCCTGCTGCTGGACCAGGTACTGGAAGAGTCCCTCGTCTTCATTGTATTTGGCCATGGCGGATTTAGGCAGTTCCTCCACCTCATAGCCTTCCGGCACGTCCATGTTCATGGAATAAATTTCGTCATATACCGCTTCCATTTCCACCGGGAATTTGCGTTCCGCCGATTTGAAGACATTCGTGCGGTTGTTTTCGGTGAGCATGGGGTTGAGATAGATCATCTCGTCATTATCCAGTTTGATTTTAAAATCGAACTTCAGCATTACCGGGGACTCCAGTGTTTTCAGGTCTTCCACTTCCTTGTTGGCCAGCTCTACTTCCCCAACAAAACCTTTACGTACTTTATCGAAGAACTCATCCTGGTTCTTTTCCTGTACTATTTTGCGGACTTTGTAAGATTCAAAGTAGGTGGGTCTTTGCTGGAAAGAGCCTTCCAACATGCCATTTTCGATCTTGCCAAACATCACGCTGGTAAATTTCTGTTCGCGCAGGGAATCGGCTTCGTAAGACACGCCGTTAGCGTTTTCGTCCACGATACGGGCGGGCCCGTTGTAGCAACGCGGAGAGAGGCGGGCAAATCCCAGCAGCGGATCAGACGCGTCGAGGCTGACGAACTTCTCGTCCAGCTTTACACCGGTGATGGTATAGTTAAAGCGGGACAGCAACGGATAGAACGGGTAGATGTGACCATTGTCCCGGGTACTGAGGAGTACCGGGTAGGCATCCAGTTTGGCCCGTTTCAGCATGGCAGTCAACAGCAGGTTGATTTCCGCGGTCGTACCGTTTTTGCTGTTGAAGATGGTTTTCAGGCTTCTGAAGATCCATACGCCGGATTGTTCTGTGCAGGTGAAATTGCTTCTTACCCAGTGATAAATGGCGGCGGCTTTTTCAGCGTCTGTTTTAGCGTCTTTCGTAAGACCGTCTACCACGTCGCCGAGGAAGCCGTTGTTATTACCGAGGGCGGAGCCGAAGTTTTCATCTTTCATCAGTTCCTCCATCAGTTTGGGCCAGGTGCTTCTCACCGGCTTGGACGGCTCGTTGGGCCAGTTGATGGAAGACAGCTGGAACTCCATCCGGTTGATATAGTTATCGGTGGTGGTGATGTAATCTTCATCACGGATAGCCGGCACATCTTTCAGGTACCATTTATAAATGGTGACGGAGGGCGTTACGGTGATTACCTCTGACTGGCCCGCGTTGTGGCTGTTTGTCCGGAAGCTCATGGTAGTGCGGCTCTGTTCTTTGGAGAAGACGAACTTTTCATATCCCTGGGGGATCTGCATGTAATCGAAGTATTCGGGGATGCCTACGCTGTATTCGCTGTAGCGCACGGGGTATTCTCCCTGGAAGTCCCAGGCCCGCAGGTACTGGAAATAAGGAGAGAGCACGGTATAGGAGTATTCGATGATAGAACCTTCCTTTACTGCCGGTATGGCAAATTTCTTCACCACCATATTTTTATCCTGTTTGTCGGTGAAGATGTTTTTGCTATCCATCTTCGTTTCCACTACTTCCCCGTTTTCGAGGCTATAAGCGGCGGCTTTCAGGTTCTGCAGTTTTTCCTCATCGGAGCTTCCTTTATACAGCCCGATTTTGACCGTAGCCAGGTCGTAGGCGTTTTTATCGATGATTTTAATGCGGGTATGCACTTTATAGACCAGGCGAAGCCCGCTTCCATCCGATTCAAAGCGGGAGGACCCGATCTTTGAGAGGACGATCGCATGTGCTCCGGAATCTCCGGCGACAGCAGCCACATTAAAGTCTTCTTTGGAAATTTTACCATATTTGATTTTGGCAGCATCCTGCGCCAGGGTTCCAATGGTACACAGACAACCCAGAACAAAGGTTAATAAACCGGATTTAAAGTTCATACAGGGATAAGGGGATTTGGGCACGAAGATAATGGAAATTACCGCTCGCGTTTATGTTATCCGTAATTTTGCAGCAATGAACAACACCTTATATATCAAACAGCTGGCGGCAGAACTGGGCTTTGACCATTGCGGCATAGCGCGGGCGGAGCAATTGGACGACGACGCCCGACGGCTGGAGCGCTGGCTCAATAAGGGGATGCATGGCAACATGCAGTATATGGAGAACCATTTCGACAAGCGGATAGATCCCCGGAAACTGGTAGAAGGTGCGCAGTCAGTGATTACCCTCTTATTTAATTATTTTCCTTCGGAGCGGCAGCGGCCCGACGCTCCTCAAGTTTCCAAGTATGCTTACGGGCAGGATTACCACGAAGTGATACGGGCGCGGCTTAAGACGATGTTACTGCGGATGCAGGAGCATATCGGGCCGGTACAGGGACGCGGCTTTGTGGACTCCGCTCCGGTGCTGGAGCGAAGCTGGGCGCGGCGTAGCGGCCTTGGCTGGATCGGCAAGAACGGCAACCTGATCCACAAGCAGGCCGGCTCTTTCTTTTTTATTGCCACCCTGATCACGGACATCCCCCTGGAATATGACAGCCCGGTAGGTGATTACTGCGGTACCTGTACCCGTTGCCTCGACGCCTGTCCCACCGGGGCGCTGGTATCCCCCGGCGTGGTAGATGGCAGCCGTTGTATCTCTTATTTTACGATAGAGCTGAAAGAGCAGCTGATCCCCGACAACATGCAGGGGCAGTTTGACGGCTGGATGTTCGGGTGTGACACCTGCCAGGACGTTTGTCCGTGGAACCGTTTTTCCCAAGCGCATTCCGAGGCTGCTTTCACCCCGGTGCCGGCTATCCTCAACTTCAGTACGCAGGACTGGGAAGACATGACCGAAGAGGCTTTCCGGGAGATCTTCCGGCATTCCCCGTTAAAACGCAGTAAGTACGCCGGTATCCGCCGGAACCTTCAGTTTCTGAACACCAAACCCTAACGTTTTGCCGGTACCTGTTTTTTAAGCCAGGCGGTGAGGGCAGCCGCCGCGGCGTAGTTGCGGTAGTCTGCCGACAGTCTTTTACCATCCACATATTCGTTGTAGAACCAGGGATCTCCGACGGCGAAGACGGTTCCCTTCCCTACTTTGGCCACCGCCATAATATTGTAGCCATTATCCTTAAATACCGCTCTGGCCGGGGCTTTCAGCGTCAGTGTAGAGAGTTCCTTAATGTATACTTTCCCGACGCCGGGGAAAATTTCATGGTCCTGCGGCAACACGAAAGCGCCCTGTTCCCAGTTGCGGCCCTGTACGCGGTTGCGGCTGTCGCCGTTAAAACGAATACCAAACTGTTCACTGAGTATGTTGAAGTGATCAAACTCCGCATTGAGGGAGTCGTTCTGCAGCAGCACCAGTACGCCGCCGGCTTTTACCCAGTTGTAGATAACTTTAGCCGCTGCGGGGGTCATGTAGTGAGGGTCAGGCGATTCTTTGTCCGTGTCCGGGTCGATGATCATATAGATATCAGAGTGCCGGAGGTTGACGGCTGTAGGTGCCTCATGAAGGGTATCCCGGCGGATGCCGAGCGAATCGAAAATATGGCCCCACAGGGACAGTCCGCCGCTGTCATCTTCATCCCAGATATAGTGCCAGCGGTTGGTGTTGCCCGCTTTGTCCTTTTTGTGTTCGTAGTTATAGTGGTAATCAAGCGTCACCACCGGCTGCCGCTGGGCATTGGCGGCGAAAACGGAGAGCAGGCAGCCTGCTGTGAGGAAAAGAAAACGTTTCATCATTAACATGGAATTGGGCGATAAAATACAGCATATTTCTGTAAAGCGTGATAGTATCGTATTAAATTATCCCCATATATTGTTAACAAGATTCATTTATCTTTTAACAAAATAATATCTGCTAAATACTTGACAATGGATTTAGCATCACCTACTTTTGTACCCGGTAAACGCTTTTAATCAATTATATATAACCCGGCTTTGCCGGAAGGTAACTGATTCAGCTTTTTATGGACCTGAGTGCCATAACGTGGAATTTTAGCGATAAAGGTCGAATTCTTTCGACCTTTTTTCTTTTTCGGGATATAACCATAGCGGCTATACGCGCCGGAAGAAGTTTTCCGATGGGGAGTATTTCCGGAAATGATGCAAAAGCGCTATCTTCAGCAACCAACTTAAACACTTCTCAACCGTTTTACCATGGAAATAAAAGTATTGACAGCTCCCGGCCTGGGCAGTTCTGGTCCGTTGCACTGGCAGTCCCTGTGGGAGCAGTCCATACCCGGTACGCAGCGGATAGAGCAGCGTTCCTGGGACCATCCCGTCTGTGCCGACTGGGTGGCGGCCATTGAAGCTGCCGTGGCGAAAGCCGGCCCGCAGGTGGTGGTTGCGGCACATAGCCTCGCCTGTATCGCTATGGCGCACTGGGCGCAGCAGACCCGTCTGCACATCACCGGCGCTTTGCTGGTGGCGCCGGCAGATGCGGAGAGGCCCGGCTTCCCGCCGGAAGCGACCGGTTTCGCGCCTATCCCCTTGCAAAAGCTGCCTTTCCGCAGCATTGTGGTGGCCAGTACGGATGACGAGTATTGCACTATTACCCGGGCTTCCTTTTTCGCTTCACAATGGGACAGCCGGTTTGTCAATGCCGGAGCCAAAGGCCACATCAACGCCGTTTCCAACCTGGGCGAATGGCTGGAGGGCCAGCGGCTGCTGAAAGAACTGGTACAAAACTGGCCTACCCTGTAGCCTGTTTTTTTACCGCTATCTCCTAAATCGATTTTCTACAGGCAATCAAGGTGGACAATTAACATAAACATAAAACAGGGGGCCCTGCAGAAACCCTTTCAGCAACTACCTTTGCCCCTTCTTTTTTCCTGGTTAAGCCGTTAAAATTCAGACAATTGAAAAAAATTCTTCTTTTATGCAGCGCGTGGTTGTCGGTTAACACCTACGCCCAAACGAAAACCTACACCCTGGCTAACGCCCACTCCCATAACGACTATGAACGTAAAACGCCTTTTTACCAGGCTGCGGCCCTGCAATTTGGCTATATCGAGGCCGACATTCACCTGAAAGACGGCGAACTGTATGTAGCCCATGACAGCAGAGACATCAGGGCCAACCGCACATTTAAAACACTGTACCTTGAACCGGTGGTCCGGCAGTTTATGCTGAACGACGGTAAAGCTTATGCAGACGGCACTCCGCTGCGGCTGCTGATAGACCTTAAAACCGCCGGCGTTCCTACATTGCAGGCGTTGCAGACCTTACTGCAGCCCTATCGTCAGTACTTCGATCCGTCTGTCAATCCCAATGCCGTACAGGTGATTCTTTCCGGCAACATCCCGCCGGTGAGCGCCTGGGGAGACTTTGACAAACTCTTTTACTTCGACGGCCGTCCGGACAGCACCTATCCCGCAGCTGCAAAACAGCGCGTGGCGCTGGTGAGCACCGACTTTCACCTGTACAGCAAATGGAACGGTAAAGGCACTTTCCTGCCGGCAGAACTGGAAAAAGTGAAAGGCGTTATCTCCAGGGTACACCAGCAGGGCTTTCCTTTCCGCTTCTGGGGCGCGCCATCGGCGAAAACATGCTACTATAAGCTGATGGACCTGGGCGCAGATGTGATTGGCACCGACTATCCCGAAGAATTGGCGGACGTGTTGCGCAACACTGACCGTACCAGCACCGGCCACCTGCCCGCCCATCCTGTATATACGCCGACCTATGCGTCGGACGCCACCCGTGTGAGATCCAAAAACGTGATCCTGTTCATCGGTGACGGTACCGGCCTGGCCGAGATGTTCGCCGGTTACACCGCCAACAAAGGCGATCTGAATTTATTCCGGATGCGGCAGCTGGGCTTATCCAAAACTGCTTCCACCGATAATTACCATACGGATTCCGCTGCAGGCGCCACGGCGCTGAGCTCCGGCAGCAAAACCAATAACCGGGAAATCGGTATGGACAATACCTACCACGCCATTCCGGTGTTACCGGAGATCCTGGCTGCCAAAGGCATTCCCAGCGGCGTGATTGTGACCGAAGAAATCACCGGCGCCACGCCGGCCGGCTTTTACGGTCACACTGCCGACCGTGACAACACGCAGGTGCTTCATCAGCAGCTGATCGACAGTAAGCTGCATCTGGCTGTCGGCGGTGGCAAAGAGGACTTCGCCCGCGATGTAAAGGGCGACCTGCGGCAGACGCTTGCCCAGTCCGGCATCCGCTTCTACGATGATCTTAGCGCCTGGGACACTGCCACACAAGGCCGTACCCTGGTCATCCTTTCCGACAAAACCGTTACCTCTATGCGCGACGGCCGCGGTTCATATCTCAAAGACGCACTGAAAAAAGCGTTGCAACAGCTCAGCGCGTCCGGCAAAGGTTTTTTCCTGATGGTGGAAGGTTCCCGCATCGATCATGGCGGTCACCACAACGATCTTGACTATCTCGTGCGTGAAATGCTCGATTTCGACGATACCATCGGAGAGGCGCTGCGTTTCGCGGATAAAGACAAACAGACCACCATCGTTGTAACGGCAGACCATGAAACCGGCGGCCTTGCGCTGATGGACGGCAGCATTGCCGACGGTACGCTGCGCGGCCACTTCGCTACCAACGACCATACCGGTATTCCGGTGATGGTGTTTGCTTACGGGCCTAACAGCCAGGATTTCCAGGGTGTATATGAGAATAATGAAATCTTCAGGAAGATACTAAAAGCCATGGAGGTTTCTCGCCAAGCGACTAAGTAAGCAAAGATTTTTAAGATAAAATAAGCAAACAAAGGAGGGGAGATCGTCGTTGATCTCCCCCTCCTTTGTTTGCTCTGCTCCCTTATATTGCCTTAGCGCTCTTTGCTTACTTTCTCCCTTTGCGTGTAGTAATACGCGCCCCGCTTCGAGCTCAGTTTCTCTTTATCCGCTTGTTTCACCAGCAGGCCGGTGGTGAGCATTTTACGGCTGAAGTTCCGTTTGTCGAAGACCTGTCCGTGTACGGTTTCGTACAGGTGTTGCAGTTGCGGGATGGTGAATTTCGGCGGCAGCAGTTTAAACAATAAGGGAGGAACGGATGAGTGGTACCGGATATATTGTAAGGCTTCCTGCAGCATGCTGCGATGTTCCGCGGGAAGAACCGGTAATTCGCGGAAGAGATGCCATTGGGGGTGGCAGTTGTGCAGGGGAAACAATTTTTCCCCGCGGATATGCATCAGTGAAAAAAATACGACGGATGCAGTACGTTCACCGGCTGTATGTCCGGATGGGCCGAAGGCGCCCAGCTGTTGCCGGTGGACTTTCCCGCGGCCGGTGAGTGTCTGCTGAATGCGGGCAGCCGTCTGGTCAAAATACTCGGAGGCTTGCAGCCGGTCGCCGGGCAGACACCACCTGTTTTTCGGCGGACCATCAGGGTGCTTTACCAGCAGTAGTTTCAGGTCCTGACCATCGAAGCCCAGGATAATATGCACGACGGTCACCAACAGGGAAGACCTCCCGGTAGGATGTTTCATAACAGTTTAGCAGTTGTCGGCGGCAATTTATGGCACCCTGATGATATTAAAAAAAATCATTGGATTATACCGTCAGCAGTTGCTGCAGTACCGGATCGTGATAGTCAGCCACAAAAGCCCGGATATTGTTGTAACGGGCAAACTCATCCCGGGTGTGCATAGTGGTTAACGCGATGGCCTCCATTCCCGCATTCAGTGCAGCTTCCACGCCTTTGGGCGCATCTTCGAACACGATGCAGTCCGCCGGGGCAACGTTTAGCGCTGCAGCACATTTCAGGAACACTTCCGGATCAGGTTTGCTGGTCGTTACGTCTTCCGCGCTGACAACGGCTTTGAAAAAATGGCGCAGGTGCAGGTTATCGAGTACGTAGCTGATGTTAAAGTTGTTGGCTGCAGAACCGATTCCCATAGAGATGCCTTTGGCGGCGGCTTCCCGGAGAAAATCCGGCAGTCCGGCTATCAGCTCCAGGTGAGGGCGGAAAGCCTCCTGGTAGGCGACCTCTTTCTGATGGGCGATGTCGAGCATTTCGGGCAGGGTAAAACGGTCTTTTCCGAAAATGCGCACCAGCAGTTCTTCATTCTTGCCATACATATGGCCTCTTACTTCTTCCCGGCTCATCCCGGCGCCCAGCTTGTTTAACATACTGTGCCAGCCGTCCAGGTGAAACTCCATGTCGTTGATCATGGTCCCGTTGAGATCGAAAATAAACGCTTTCATGGCCGCAAAGATAATAATAGTTCCAAACGGAACTATTTACTTATATTTGAAAAGGTGACAGACCATTGTTATGAAAGCTGCTGCCGCGAGGCATCGTAAAAGACAAGCGCTAATTCACAAATGGACCTCAGCAAGAAACATAATATCCATTTCACCGGTAACCCTCAAGCCGGTAAAACACTCGTATTTGGTCACGGTTTCGGCGTAGACCAGCAGTCTTTTTCGCAGATCGTTCCCGCTTTTGAACACGACTACCGCATTATCCTGTATGACAATGCAGGCGGCGGCCAGTCCGATCTTTCTTCGTATAGCTATGAGCGTTATGAAACGCTGGAAGGTTATGTAACAGATCTGACAGCCATCATGGCGTTAGCCCAGGGAACGCCGGCCACTTTCATCGGGCATTCTGTGAGCGGTATGATAGGAATGATGGCAGCCAACCGACAGCCGCATCTTTTTGACAAACTGGTGCTGATAGGTTCCAGCCCGCGCTATCTCGACGACGCGCCCGCCTCCTATACCGGCGGGTTCGACGAAGCGGCCCTCCAGGCATTGTTTGACGCCATGCAGACCAACTACGAAGCATGGGTAATCGGTTTTTCCCCACTGGCGATGCGCAATGAGGACAGACCGGAACTGGCAGAGCAGTTTGCCCGTTCCCTGCAGGCATTAAGGCCGGACATTGCGCTGGCGGTGGCCAGGGCTATTTTTTTCCTGGACCACCGGATGGAACTGCCACGGGTAACACGGCCAACGCTTATCATCCAAACGGCCAACGACATTGTTGTTCCTGCGGTTGTCAGTGAATACATGGAGCAACATATCCCCGGCAGCAAAAGAATCAAAATAAACGCACAGGGGCATTTTCCGCAGATCAGCGCACCAGGAGAAATCATCACTGCGCTGCGATCATTTGTATAGCTTATTCAGTCTTTAATCTTTATACCGTGATTAAATGGGAAAGTAAAGCACTCGATTTTATCAACCAGACCAGCCGCTGGGACAAGGAGAAACACATTTCCTCCTTTCTGGCTTTCAGTATCT
Organism: Chitinophaga oryzae; assembly: GCF_012516375.2. NCBI lineage: Bacteria > Pseudomonadati > Bacteroidota > Chitinophagia > Chitinophagales > Chitinophagaceae > Chitinophaga > Chitinophaga oryzae. The sequence goes on along the minus strand of NZ_CP051204.2, from coordinate 2,594,929 downwards.
CCCTGGTCAAAAATCTCCTGCTGGCAGATGTGGCGCTGCAGCTGGAATTTGAAAACGAACACTCCGCCAAAGTAAAAAACGCCTCTCCTAATTTCCATAACGGCTCCGTGGTGAACCCGGACCCTGTACGGAAACTGCTGTACCACAATGCTTTCAAAACAATTTACTGGCCTGAGCTTCCGGCCGACAATCCACTGAAGGACCAGCTGCAAGACCTGCTTTGCGCTGTGATCATCCCGATCAATACAGAGCCGCACAACAGCCTGTTACTCCTGGGATGGTCAGACCCACAGGACTTTGACGCCGGTTTCCAGGATTGCATTGAAACGATCCGCCTGCGGCTGAAGGAAATACTTACCCAAACACAGGAACGCTTGTATTTCCAGGGCATCGCCGTGAGGTTTGCCGCCATTCTGCACAGCCTGCCCCACGCGGTGATATTTATCAACAATGACGGCTATGCGGGCTGGGTGAATCAGAAAGCGGCGGATATACTGGAGCTGGCAGGCCCGGGAGAACAGCTGCCGGCCATACTTTCAGATGCGATGACTCATCTGCGCAACAAAGCCGTGAATACGGAAGATATTTATAATACCGCCATACAGCTGTTTGCATCGCCGGAGAACACGGTTAGCGGATGGGAATGGAAAATAGATGGCGAATCGCCGAAAACGTACCGGGTGTCCTGCCTGCCGGTGGCCTCCCAGCGCATCAGCGGCCGGCTCTGGATCTTTGAAGAATAGCGGTTCAGACTTTACGCCACAGGAAGTAAAAGATGCTGATTCGGCCCACATCTTGCCCCCAGCTCTTCCACCAGCATTTTAAAAATATTCAGGCCGATACCGGAGCCCTCTTCCTTACCATGGTAGTCCAACCGCTCAAACAGGCGTAACACACGGTCTGTGTCCCGCTGTTGCATGCCCGTGCCATTACCTTTCACATAAAATTCGTAAAACTCACCACGGTCTGTGGCCTCTACGGCAATCCGTCCATCTATTTGATGACATTGAAATGAGGTTCTGCAATATCCATTGCAGCTTCAGCCTGTTGGCCGTAATCACCGGCAGCTGCCCTTCCGTTGCAATGCGGATATCAGGAAGCGCGAACAGCAGCCGGCAATATCGATAATGAGAATATTCACTTCCACTGTTTCGGTGGCACCGCGCGCGTAGCCGCTATGTTTTACAAACAAAACCAGTATACATAGTACATTCACAACCAGCCACTTACGCATACACCCAACAAATTTCTACATTTTGATTTGGAAAATAAACACCGTTCAGTATATTTGCAGCGTAAACATTCCGACATGGGCATTGCAGAAAGAAAAGAGCGTGAGCGGGCAGATATGCGCAGGCGCATTGTGGACGCAGCGATCAAAATGTTTGTGGAAGAGGGTTACGAGAAGGTATCTATCCGGAACATTGCGGACAGGATAGAATACAGCCCTGCCACTATTTACCTGTATTACAAAGATAAAGACGAGCTGTTATACGACGTTCAGAAGGAGGCTTTCCTCACGCTGGCGGACCATTTTGCGCGTAATCTGACGGCGGCCGACCCGCTGGAGCGGCTGGAGCAGCTGGCCTGGGCGTATGTCGGTTTTTACCGGGAAAATCCGGAGCTGTACGACCTGATGTTTATCATCAAGGCGCCGATGAATGCCGAGCATGAGAAAGAGAAATGGGAGAATGGCGACCGTGCATATGATGCGTTGTATAACCTGGTAGCAGAGTGCGTGAAAGCGAAAAAGATACGCTTTACGGATGCGACAGTTGCGGCGATGTCTATCTGGGCTTTTGCGCATGGCCTGATTGCCCTGGACCTCCGTTCGCGGCTGAAGGTATGCAAGTTGCATGACAACGAGCTGAACATAGGTATGGATGATTCGATCAAAGCGTATCTGGAGGTGATCAAGCGGTGAGGGAGTGAGAAGCGGTGAAGAAGTGGGAAGCAACGGGGAATGAGAAGCAACGAGGGAGTGAGAAGCAACGAGGGAGCGAGAAGCAACGAGGGAGCGAGAAGCAACGAGGGAACGAGAAGCAACGAGGAGCGAGAAGCAACGAGGAAGTGAGAAGCACGAGGAAGTGAGAAGCGGCGAGGAAGTGAGAAGCGGCGAGGAAGTGAGAAGCGGCGAGGGAGCGAGAAGCGGCGAGGAAGTGAGAAGCGGTGACGTGGTGGAAAATACGCCAGTGAGAACAAAAGCATAACCAATAAAGGCCTGTGGGCCTTTTTAAAGCAACAGCATTAAACACTATTTAGTATATAAACATTGACAATTACAAGCCCTTCGGGCTTATTTTTTTCAATACAAATAAACACCGTTCATTATGTCAACAATCATCACAAAAGGAGCAATGTTAATCCCATTGCTGGCAGCGGGATTCAGCGTGATGGCCCAATATACGGCTAAGGGTACTCCGCCTGAAAATGCGCTGATGGCTGCATCCGGCATACTGCGTCAGACGCCGTCCGGAACCGTGATGGCCCGGTATGACGGCGCCGCAGCCGCACCCTCTCCCGCTGTCCGGAATGACCAGGGCGTCAACCTGCTCGATAGCTATATCCAACAGGCATTCACCAACAATAAAGGCCTGAAGGACCAGCGCTTTCAGCTGGACAAATCCCTTGCAGCGCTGCAGGAAGCCCGAAGCCTTTTTGGGCCGAATGTCACCTTCCTTGGCAGTTATACCAAAGCCGGCGGCGGCCGCACCATCGATATGCCCATTGGCGACCTGCTGAATCCTGTATATTCCAGCCTCAACCAACTGACCAACAGCCACCAGTTTCCGCAGGTAGACAACGTGTCTGTGCTGCTGAACCCGGACAACTTTTTCGATGCTAAGTTCAGAACCAGTCTCCCTTTGATCAACGCGGAAATCTACTACAACCAGAAGATCAAAAAGGAGCACCTGACACGGCAGCAGGCAGCGCTGAACGTATACAAGCGCCAACTGGTGCAGGATATCAAAACCGCCTACTTCCAGTATTACCAGGCGTCGCAGGCTGTGGCTATTTACCGCAACGCGCTGTCACTCATACAGGAGAGTATCCGGATCAACGAGAGCATGGTGCGCAACGGCGTCCGCAACAATACCGCCCTGTACCGCTCGCAGACGGAGAAAGAGAAGACGGATGCCTCCATCAGCAAGGCATTGAACGAACAACAGAATGCCCGGGCATATTTCAACTTCCTGCTTAACCGTGATTTACAAACAGACATCGCGCTGGACAGTAATCTGCTGGCTCATCTGCCGCCGGCCCTTACCGCCGATGCCAGCATCAGCGCCCGCGAGGAGCTGCAGCAATACAAAAGTGCGGCTACCGCTTACCGGTTGAACGAAAAACTGGAGAAAGCCTATCTCATTCCCCGCCTCAGTACTTTCCTCGATCTCGGCAACCAGTCCATGGGCCTGCATTTCGATGATAAATCCCGCTACTACCTTTTTGGTGTCAATCTCGAATGGACGTTGTTTGGCGCGCATAAATACAAACACCGTATCCGGCAGGCCACGCTGGACGTGCAGGCCATCGAAAACGCCACCGCGCAAACGACGGACGCGCTGCAGCTGCAACTATACCAGGCTGGAAACAACTATCGCACCGCGCTGCGCAACCTGGTCACCGCAGAAAGCCAGCTGTCTTTTGCGCAACGTTACTACCGCGATCAGCTGAAAGTATACAAGGAGGGGCAGCTGCTATACATCGAACTGGTAGATGCACAGAACCAGCTTACGCAGGCACAGCTGCAAATGGCCGTATCACAGGCAGCCGTGCAAACCGCTTATGCCGGTGTGGAACGTGCCCAGGCCTCTTACAATATTGAATCCGTACAACCATAAAAATACTTCCATGAAAAATAGTTTTCTTTTGCTTCCGCTCTCCCTGCTGCTTTTCGCCTGCGGCGATAAAAAGCCTGCTGCCAGCAACGCAGACAGCACCGATGTGATCCCGGTAAAAGTGATGCCGCTGGAAAAAAGCGGCAGCGCCTTGTCCATCCACGCATCCGGCCAGTTCACCACGGATGATGAAGTCAACCTCTCTTTCAAAACCAACGGCATCATTCACAACATCCTCGTCAAAGAAGGCGATGCCG